>NZ_JBLKNZ010000001.1:0-3007656 GCF_051414115.1 Halovenus marina
GAGGAGAGTGAGGAGGAAGAGGATGAGACTGAAGAAGAGGAGAGTGAGGAGGAAGAGGATGAGACTGAAGAAGAGGAGAGTGAGGAGGAAGAGGATGAGACTGAAGAAGAGGAGAGTGAAGATGGAGAGGAGCGCGGTCCGCCAGCCCACGCTGGCCCGCCGTAGCGTCGTGAGTGTCGTTCGTCGACTCCTGTAGCGGTGCTGTCTCCGTCGTTCCGGTAGTGTTTTCCGCTCGCTGGCCCACGCTCACATCATGACAGCACCCATCAGCGACCGTCTGGGAACGGATCTTCTGGAGGAGGGAACCCGCAAGATGGACTGGGCGCGCCAGCACATGCCAATCTGTGAGTCGCTGCGCGAGGAGTTCGAGCGAACCCAGCCGTTCGCAGGCGAAGTGATCGGGATGGCGATGCACGTCGAGGCGAAAACCGCTATTCTCGCGGAACTGCTCGCCGTCGGCGGCGCGGAGGTTGCCATCACCGGCTGTAACCCGCTTTCGACCCACGACGACGTCAGCGTCGCGCTCGATGCAGTCGAGGGCGTCACCTGCTACGCCAAGCGCGGCGTCGACGACGACGAGTACTACGAGGCGATGGAGGCGGTCATCGCCCACGAACCGACCATAACGGTCGACGACGGCGGCGACCTGGTCTTTGCCATCCACGAGGAGTATCCGGAACTGATCGACACCATCGTCGGCGGCTGTGAGGAGACCACGACCGGTGTCCACAGACTCCGCTCGATGGCCGACGACGACGCGCTCGAATACCCGATGTTCGCGGTCAACGACACGCCGATGAAGCGCCTGTTCGACAACGTCCACGGCACGGGCGAGGCCTCACTTTCCTCTATCGCGATGACGACGAACCTCTCGTGGGCCGGAAAGACCGTCGTGGTCGCTGGCTTTGGCTACTGCGGCAAGGGCGTCGCCCGCAAGGCGTCCGGACAGAACGCGAACATCATCGTCACAGAGGTCGACCCCCGACGCGCGCTGGAGGCACACATGGAGGGCTACGAGGTCATGCCGATGGCCGAGGCCGCGAGCGAGGGCGACGTCTTCATCACCACGACCGGCAACCGCGATATCATCGTCGACGAGCACTTCGAGCAGATGCAGGACGGCGTCTTGCTCGCAAACGCCGGGCACTTCGACGTCGAGATCGACCTGGACGCGCTCGACGCCCGCGCGGTCGACACCTACGAGGCCCGCGACGGGGTGCAGGCGTACGAACTGTCGGACGGGCGACGGCTGAACGTGCTCGCGGAGGGGCGACTCGTCAATCTCGCGACGCCCGTCTCGCTCGGCCATCCCGTCGAGGTGATGGACCAGAGTTTCGGTGTGCAGGCTGTCTGTGTCCGGGAGATCGTCGAGAACGGCGACGAGTACGAGTCTGGCGTCCACGACGTGCCCGACGACCTCGACCGCGAGGTCGCAGAGATCAAACTCGACGCCGAGGGGATCGGAATCGACGACCTGAGTGACGCACAGCAGGAGTACATGGATAGCTGGCAGCACGGAACGTAACCGACCGAAACTGATACCTGCTGGGCCGAGCCATTCCCGACAGAGAAATGGCAGAACGAGGTGACGATGATGGCGACCGACGGAACCGGTTTCTCGACGGGCTCGATATCGCGCTGACCGGCTCGGACCTCCTGACGGGGCTGCGGGAGACACTCGCGGTGGATGCTCGATCACAGCTCGACCCGACTGCGCTCAAACGCTCGCTGTCAGAGCTTCCGAACCTTGACACTGACCAGCTTCGTGTCTCCACACTCGATTCGGACGTGGTCCCCGAATCGCTCGAGGCAGTTCCCGAGAGCGAGACGCTGCGTGGCGTGGATACCGAGGCAGTCGTCGAAGCCGGAAATGGGGTTGTCGGTGTCTCGACCGCAGCGGGTGAGCAGGCCGGGCGCGTGCTCGTCGAGACGGGAAGTGGAACCGCAGAGATCGTCGTCGAGCAGGGTGACGGCGACACCGTCGAAGTGGTTGCGGAGGCCGTCGCTGCTGCGCTCGAAGCCGCCTGATTAGCGGACCCCGCCCCCCATCATGCCCGAGGACCGCCGCTCGTCACGAGCGAGTTCGTCGAAATCGACGTTGTCGAACTCCTCGGGGCGCGTTCCGTCGCTCGCGTAGAGATACAGCGTCGTCTTGACGACGCCCTGTAGCGTCTGGGTGACCAGGAAGGCGAGCAACACGCCGATCAGTATCACCCCGACGGCGAGAATGGTCGTCCCGAGCGTGAACAGACCGATGCCGACCGCGACGAACGGCAGCGCGACGGCCAGCGCGACGACCTGCACGCCGATCAGGCTGATCGGCGTCTCGCCCCACGTCTGTTTGAACGTGCCCGCGCTCTTCGTGAACATCTCTTTGATCGACGGCCGCTCAAAGACGATCACGGGGACGATGAAAAACGTCATCAGCGTCCACGCGACACCGAAGATGAGGCCCACGACTCGCGCGATTCGGGAGTCGGAGTTCTCGATTGCGTTGATGATCAATCCGACCGTGGCGCTGATTACGGCCCAGACGATCAGCGCGCCCCGACGGTCCCAGGCCGCCGCCAGCCCTTCCTTGAGGGATGGCTCCTCGCCAGCGAGTACCTCGCGGGTCTGGTGGACGAGTCCTGCGGCGAAAAACGACGAGATGAACGTCAATCCGAGATACGTCAGAAAGAGCCCCACTACCGCACCGGCGTCGGAGGCGACGCTCATCATGCCGAACGTGATCCCCAGAAAGATGGCCAGAAACGCGAGTCCTGCCGCCCCACTGACCAGCGGAAACAGTGCCAGCCGCGGGTTGTGCCTGATGAGTAGCACACTATCTTTCGTCAGTACCAACCCTGTTTTGAGCCGGCTGAACAGTTGCATATCTGAACATAAACCCGCGATCGCTTATAAAATCGCCCGTCTCCGTTCGACTGTTCACGAACTGTCAGCAACAGAAAACAGATTCATTAGTTCTCGACCCGAAGACGAGGACAGATACAGTACCTTGCCCCCTTCGACGGCACGCCAATAAGCAGGGAGGCGTTGCGTCGCGCGTCGACCTACCGGTCCCACGCCGACGCCGAGGTGACGGTTCTGTCGGTCATCCCCAGAAACAACACCGCCTATGCCCGCGAGCACGACTGGCTCGGGGCCGACGAATCGTTCGACACCGACACGATCGTGAGCAATCTGCGGGCCGAGGCGACTCGCCTCTGTCCAACCGCCGAGTTCGAGTACACCACCGTCGGCCGATACGCTGGGTCCGGGGCAATTGCGAGTGAGATCCGTGAAACTGCCGATAGCATCGATGCCGATGTCGTCTTTCTCGGGAGCTCGAACGCGGGCAGTGTCGTCACCGACCTGTCCAGCGTCGGGCAGGCGCTGTCGGTTCGCAGCGACTTCGACATCTTCCTCGTCCGTTCGACCTGAGCAATTCGGTCCGGCGGCTCTGGTGTCGCACGGCGTAATTTAAGGGCGTCCACCGCCGAGTGTCGGTCGATGTCGAACGCGAAAGGCGACCGGCGGGAGCGAGAACTCGTCAACAGACTCGACGAGGCCGGATTCGCGGTGATGCGCGCGCCCGCAAGCGGCAGCGCAACGGAGCGGGAACTCCCGGACGTGCTCGCGGGCGACGGTGACCGGTTTTTCGCTATCGAGGCGAAATCCTCCGCTGGCGACCCCATCTATCTCGACGGTGAGGAGGTGTACGCGCTGGTGTATTTCTCCCGGAACTTCGGCGCGAAACCACGAATCGGTGTTCGCTTCGACCGCGAGGACTGGTACTTCTTCCATCCCGACGACCTGCACACGACCGACGGGGGCAACTACCGCGTCAAAAAGGAGACCGCACTCGCGGACGGCACCGACTTCGAGGAATTTACTGGTCACTCCGAGAAGGTCACGCTCGACGAAATCGGAACCCAAGAGGACAATTCAGACGAGGATCTGCGCGACATTCTGAAGGCAGTCGAACGCGGCGACCTGAGCGTCGACGAGGCTACCCAGATGCTGTGAGGCGGCCGCGACGATCGTCCCCGCGGTGTCGCTGGAAGTCAGTAGACGAGTTGTCGCACCGCGGTACGATCGCGCTCACTCGACGAGCGCCGTGTCGGTGCGGCGGAGCCGAGAGTGGGGAAAGGAGTATCGGGTCTGCTCCTCGCTTGCGAGCGCGTCGGAGAGATAGCTGGCCTCGACGACCAGGTCGTCGTCGGGATAGCCCTCGTTTTTCGGGTACGCAGCGACGGTGGTATCCTTGACGGAAACCTCATCAGCGCGGTCGGCGGTGACGCGAACGACCACGAGTCGGTCGTCGGTTTCCCGGTCGACGACCACGTCACCGGGGGCGAGCGCACAGTTTCCACACAGGTAGGGCGGGTCGCGCTCGCGGTGAGCGAACGTCTCGGTTCCACAGGCGTCACAGTCGACGCGTCGCGCACCCGGCGGCGGGACACGGCCAGCGGTAATCTCGATGGCCACGCGGCGCAGGTGTTTGCACGTCTCCCCGCGGATCTGCTGGTCTGGACACGAACAGGTTCCTGCAACTGGATCGACGACGTAGGTCGCGCCGCTCTCGCTCTCGACCACGTAGGTGTCGCCAAGCGGCGCCACTGCCATCCGCTCGGTCCAGGCGCGCATGCCCCGCTCGGAGAGACCCTGCAGATCCGGGGCGAGCGCGACCCGTCGATCCTGTGTTCGTTCCACACGAAATATAGGTGTTGTAGCTATAAAAACTGTTCCCAGAATGACGGAATACGGGCCGCTCTCGGCGCTTTCGCACTACTCTCTCTGGTGGCGATGATGTCAATAAAATTGCCGCAGTGCGCGCTGTCCGTCGAGATTACTTCCCGCGACCTTGTCCGCTGTGAACGCTCGGGCGGGTGTGCTCGGTACCCTTGCCGCGCCCCTCCATGCCGCGATTCTGGACGCCCGCGCTCGTCAGTCCACGGAGCGCGCGGTTCTTGTGGGTGTCGTCGCAGATCCAGTTGAGGTCGTCGTCGCTCTCGATGGCCGGGTGTTCGGGGTCGACCATGATGACCTCGTGCCACTTCTGACTGCCGTCCTCACCGACCCAGTAGGAGTTGAGCACGCGCATGTTTGGGTACTTGCGCGCACAGCGTTCCTCGGCGACGCGCTGGATGTTCTTGCGTCGCGTGATGCGAGTGACGCCCTGTCGCTTCGACCGTCGACCGGCCTTGTGTCGCTGTTTGCGCGCGCTGCCCTTGCGGACGCTGACGCGAGCGACCACGACGCCCTGCTTTGCCTTGTAGCCGAGCGAGCGAGCGCGGTCGAGGCGGGTCGGATGCTCGACCCGTTCGATCGCGCCCTGGTCGCGCCACTCCTGCATTCGTTGCCACTGCAGTTCCGCTAGTTTGCCGTCGTCCGGGTCCTTCCACGCGTCCCGGATGTGTGAGTAGAAGCTTCGTGCCATGTGTATCACCACGGGCGTTGTGTGGTTCAAACCGCCATCGGCGGTTCACATCCCGACCTGTATGTGACAGGTGCCCGCTGGTGCCCGTCCGCCAGCGAGTTACCGAAGGTACCGTAGTTTCGGACAAAAGCGCTTCGACTTGGCCCGCAGGAGGATGTCCGACTCTCTCTCAAAGGTCCGGGATACGTCGCAATCACCGCCCACGCCGATCGTTCTCGAACCGCCTGTCTCGACCGACCCGAGCGCGGCAGTTGCGTGGGGTGACAGATCTCTGATCGTCGACATCACCAAGAGACACCAACACACAACGATCGGTCTTCTAGTGAACTGAAAGCGCACACATACGTATTTATGTGGACCTGGTGATATTACGTTATGGATCGCCAGCGACGACAGATACTAACAGTAGTAGGCACGTCCAGTATTGTCGCCCTCGCGGGATGTAGTGGGAGTGACGATGGGGGGAGTAAGAGTAGTTGTGAGACACCGACGGATACGTTAGCGGATTCGTTCCCAGACACTGCTGAGTACACGGTCGACGGAGAGATCACAACGATGAACGCTGAGAATCAGGAAAACACGGCGACCGTGGCTAGTGCGTTCTACACCGGCCCCAGTGGCGCGGAACTCATCTTCCAGATCACTGAATACAGTTCCGAGACTGTTGCTGCCGACAGGACAGACACAGTCATCGAGCAAGGAAGCGGATACAGCGGAGCGGTCGGATATATTCAGACAGGCGCATACATTTTCTCCGCCATCGGCAGCGATGAGGCCTCGGTCGAGGAGATCCTGAAGGCCTCACCCACACTAAGTGAACGCTGTGTCGAAGACAACGTTGGGTTTGCCTGATCGCTCCAGCAGCGGAGTGCATAACAGCCAGACGAATCAGCGGGCGGTCCGAGCCGAGTGTCACAGCGTTGTTTCGGACTGATACGGTTCACAGACTCGCTCGATCCCAGTCTCCAGGTCGATTTCGGGCTCCCAGCCGGTCGCCTCGGTGAGTTTGGTCGCGTCCGCGCACGTGTCGTGGACGTAGACCGATTCGGGGATGGGATTCTCGACGTACTCGGGGTCGATGTCGGTGCCGAGTTCGTCGTTTATCATCTCCACGACCGTCTCGAAGTCGTAGGCGTCGCCGGTGCCGACGTTGTAGACGCCGTCGAGTTCGTGCTCGGCGGCCAGTATCGTCCCGCGGACGATGTCGTCGACGTAGGTGAAATCCCGCGTCTGGCTGCCGTCGCCGTACAGCACCGGCGACTCGCCGTTGGCGATGTCCTCGGCGAACTGTGCGATCACGTTCGCGTACTCGTCTTTGTGTTCTTCCGCGCCGCCGTAGCCCTGATAGACAGAGAAAAAGCGCATCCCTGCCGTCGTCAGGCCGTAGTGATTCGAGAAGTACTCGGCGTACCGTTCCCGGGCGAGTTTCGACGCCTCGTAGCCGGTGTTGACGGTCACGGGCAGGTCCTCGGGTGAGGGGTCGGTTCGGCTGCCGTAAATCGAGGACGTCGAGGCGTAGACGACGGTGTCACAGCCATCATCTCGCGCCTGCTCGACGACGTTGACGAACCCCTCGACGTTGACCCGCGCGCCCTGCTGTGGATTCTCCTCGTGCATCGCGTACGAGGACAGCGCGGCGAGATGAAAGACCACGTCCACGTCAGTCGGCAGGTCGTCGTCGAGCACCGAGCGACTCTGAAACTCGACGGCGTCGTCGAGGTTCTCGGCCGTCCCGAGCGAACAGTCGTCGACCACCACTACGTCGTTGTCCGTTGCGAGTTCGTTCGCCAGATTCGATCCGATAAAGCCAGCACCGCCAGTCACCAGAATCCGTCTGTCCTGCATATCCTCATCTGATTCGGTTTGGGGAAAAGTATTCTTACATTACGCTGATCTCTGTCTGCGACCAGTAACCGACGGCAGGAGGCTCCGGAGATGCCGACGGAGCTGGCTGCGACCGCGGTCTGACCGGAGATTCCGCCCGATTCGGTCGGCTGACTGAACGAGCCAGCACAGTTTGTAATAGCCGCCGACCGTCGACAAGTCCGGCGGCAGCGGCCGGTGCTGGCGATATCCCGAACGCAGCGCCGTCCTGAGTCTGCCCCGTTCCGCATTCCCAAACAGGAACCAGTCCACAAACCGCATTTCGGCCCGTGCAAGCGCGTAGCCCGGCGTCGTGACGTGGGCGTTCCCCCAGTCGAGCACCGCGGTCACGTCGCCCGAACTGTCGACCAGCAGATTTCCCGGAAAGAGGTCGCCGTGGGTCAACACCGGCTGGCGGTCGACCTCACTGCTGGGATGAGTCTGCGCTAGCTTCCACGCCTGTTCGGGAATATCCAGCCCTGCCGAGGGACGGATGGTAAGCCGGTCGCCGTCTCTGACGAGTCCGCCGGTCCCGTCGCCGTTGGCGATCCCGCCTGTCTGCTCGAACTCGAACCGTGCGTGCAGGCGGCCGAGCACGGAACCGGCCGTCCGGACGACCCGCTCGCGAACGTCTGGCGCGAGCGAGCGGAGGTTCGTCGGTGGCTCCCCCGGGCAGAACTCGTAGAGTCCCCACCGGATTTCAGTTCCCTGTTCGGTGAGCGTGCCCGACGCGAACACCTCGGGCACGGGAACGTCCGTCTCCGCGCCGACCAGTTCGACGACGGCCGGTTCGATCACCTCGCCGGTCCGGACGCTCGGGCCGCCGATCTTACAGACTGCCCGACCGGGATCATCGTCGAGGGTGAGCAGATACGTCTGGGCCATGCGCCCGTCCGCTGGCGTGTCACTCGCCGTAATTTCACAGCCGAGCGCGGCGTCGACGATCCGTTCGACTGGGCGTGGCGACTGCCCCATCATCCCATATGCTCTCACCGGCCTTGATTAGTGTTGTCGGTGTCGTCGGGACTGTCGGATCTGGTGTCGTCGCTGGGATCGACACGTTAAACTTGTCCATGTCCGAACGGACACCAGACGACGAACCCTCCCATGATAGACAAACGGCAAGCGGCGATGGCACTCATCGTGTGGTTTCTCGTCTTCATGGCGCTGATCACGCTTGCCGGTATCGAGGACTTCGTCGACAACGTCTCGACGATTCCGGCCGACCGCTTTGCTGTCATGCTCGTCGCGGTTGCCGTCGGTGCCGTCGCGATGGGGTCGACGTTGTATATCGTCGGTCGGAGCCTCGACATGGGTGTCTCCTGGTTCCGGAGCATCTTCCTCAACACGGTGATGAGCCTCGCGAGCAACCTCACGCCCTTCGGGCAGGCTGGCGGAATCCCCGTCGGCGGGGCGATACTCACTCGCTACTCGAAGGCAAAATACGAGGAGAGTCTGGCGGTCCTCTCGATCAAAGACATCGTGAGCTTCGTCCCCTCGACGATGATCTTCATCTTCGGGGGCTCGTATCTGACGCTGTACGCACAGAGCCTGCCGACTCGTCTCCGACCGATCTTCGGTGCGTTCTCGATGCTCATTCTCGTGGTCGCGCTGGTCGCGGTCGGCATTCGACTGTATCCGGACGTGACCTTGCGGTGGCTCCACCGGATCGTCGCCCTGCTCAATCGAACCGTCGCTCGGCTTCCCTTGCTTCCGAGTTTCGACGAAGACGAGATCCGCGAGCGCGTCGAGGGATTCTGGGAATCGCTCGGGAAGATCGCGACCGACCGAGTGACAGTGGTCGTCGCGATTGCGCTCACGACGACGTCGTTTCTCGCACAGGGGACGCTCCTGTGGCTGACGCTCGACGCACTCGGTGTCGATATCTCTATCGCGCTCGCAATCTTCATCGTCCCGGTCTCCCTGCTCGCGGGGGCGACCCCGCTTCCGGGCGGGAGCGGCGGCGTCGAGAGCGTCCAGATCCTCATCATCATCGCGACGACGGGCGCAGCGAGCAGTCCGACCATCACGGGCGTCATCCTCGCCCGAGGGCTCGTCTACTGGACGCCGATCATCCTCGGGACGCTGACACTCATCGCGTTGCAGATCGAAGAGCGGCGAAGCGCCGTGGTGCCCGAGGACTGACGGCCTGCGTTTCTCGTGGCGGTCCTAACAGAGACACCGAAACCGTCACGTTGAACTTCCCGATGTGTGAACGCTCAGCCGACAGCTCGTGATCCAGAAACGCCAGGCGGCAATTGCACTCCTCCTCTGGCTGCTCGTGTTCGGCGCCTTTGTCACCCTTGCGGGCGTCGACGACTTTCTGGACACCGCGACGACAATCTCGCCCTCCGAGATCGGTGTGATGCTCGCCGTCGTCACCGTCTACCTGATCGCGATGGGCGCGTCGCTGTATGCTATCGGGCGCAGCCTCTCGCTCGGTATCCCGCTACCGTGGTCGGTGTTGTTCGACACCACGGTTCGGCTCTCGCACAACCTCACACCCTTCGGACAGGCTGGCGGAACCCCGATCGGAGCGGCGATCCTCTCCAGGTACTCCGGGGCGTCCTACGAGCGATGTTTCGCGACGCTCTCCGCGAAGGAGGTCATCAACTTCGTCCCCTCACTCCTGATCTTTACCGTGGGCGGGACGGCCCTGTTTCTCTTCGAGGGAACGATCCCCGACGAGTTGCGCCCGCTGTTTGCCGCGTTCGCGGTGTTCGTGCTGACGATTGCGCTGTTCGGGGCCGCCGTGTATCGGTATCCCGAGCGCATGCAGCGCGTCCTCAAACGCGTCGTCGGGGGGATCAACAGCGCGCTCGAACGAGTGCCGCTGGTTCCAAGTATCGACCCGTCCGAAATCGAGCGCCGCGTCGACGAGTTCTCGACGGCACTGGGCGATGTCGCCGCGGACCGACCCACAATCGCCGTCGCCGTCGCGCTCGGGACGATAGCGTTCGTTGCCGAGGGGGTCGTGCTCTGGGTTGCCATGGGTGCCGTCGGCGCGGAGATACCCCTGTTGCTCGCAATCTTCATCGTCCCAGTCTCCCTGCTGGCGGGGGCGACCCCGCTTCCGGGCGGGAGCGGTGGTATCGAGGGCGTGCAGGTGTTGATGGTTCTGGCGACGACGAGCGCGGCGAGCAACGAGACGATCACGGCCGTCATCGTGAGTCGAGGGCTGGTCTTCTGGACACCCATCGCGCTCGGCGCGCTGACGCTGCTGCTCTTGCAGGTGCGGCCGCCGACCCCCGAGGAATCGGCCTGAACGGCGCGCAGTCGCTCGATGGACCGACATGAATATTTGTCCGAATGGCCTATTCCCCTCCGATGGCAACCCAGGGGTTCGTCGACGCCGAGTGGGACTACTGTCTCGTGTTGGATGCCTGCCGGTACGACGTGTTCGAGGAGGTCTACGACGACTACCTCGATGGCCACCTCGAAAAGCGCCGCGCGAACGGCTCTTCGACCACCGAGTGGGCCGCGAAGACGCTCGTCGGTGACCTCGATATGGCCTACTTCTCGGCGAACCCTTTCATCAACAGCCTCGACCGCCCGGTGAGCGACCTCAAGTGGGGGGCCAGTTGCACCTACGACTGGAAAGCCTCCGACCACGTCGCCGAGGTGATAGACGTCTGGAAACACGGCTGGGACGAGGAGATGGGAACCGTGCCGCCGGACGCGCTCACCGAGGCCGTTCTGGAACGCCGTGATCTGGCCAGTCAGCACGACCGGACGGTCGTTCACTACATCCAGCCCCACGTCCCCTTTCTCACGAACGGGCGGGGGACGAAACTCAGGACCATCCGAAACGGGATCAACGACCTCGACGAGGCTGACGAGGACGACCTGCTCTGGCGTGCGGAACTGGCCGACCGCGTCCGTCCCTATGCTGAATCCGTGCTGTCCGATAGCTCGCTCGCGATGAAAGTCGCGCTGTGGGCCGAAATCGGGCCGAAGGCACTCCGGAGAGGCACACGCGAGGTGGCGATGGAACTCCACGAGCAGAATATGCGCATCGCGCTCGAACACATCGCAGACCTGGTCGACCACCTCGACGGCGACGTGGTTGTCACGGCTGACCACGGCGAGGCCTTCGGCGAGGCGGGCGTCTGGGAACACCACAACGAGGTCCACGTCGACGCGCTGCTCGACGTGCCGTGGCTCGAAGTCGACACCTAGGTTTCACCGGATCTGCCAGTCTGACCGCAGATCCGTACGCTTATTGCGATCCGTCGAGTGCTCCCGAACATTCATGCGGGTCGCCCATTATCTGGAACTCGAAGACCGTGTCAGTGGCGGCATCCGCGAGTCGGTTCGCCACCAGCGGACCATGCTCGATCTCTGTGATATCGAGTACACCGTCGAGCCATCCCTCGATGTCGACGTGTTACATCTGAATCTGATGGGGCCGCGCTCGGCGTACTACGCGAAGCGAGCGGGCGATGACGTACCCGTCGTCGTTCACACCCACGTCACTGCCGAGGACTTCGGTGACAGCTTCCGCTTTACGAACGCGCTCGCAAAGCCGCTGCGGCCGTATCTCGAACGCGTCTACGCGCTCGCTGATCTGTTGATCTGCCCCTCCGAGTACAATCAGGGGATCATCGAGTCCTACACCGACGTGGAGACGACGGTGCTGACAAACGGCGTCGACGCCGAGAAACTCGACGGCCACGAGACACTCCGCGAGGAGTATCTCGACCGATACGACCTCTCGCCGCCCGTCGTGTTCATGGTCGGACACGTCATCAAGCGCAAGGGGCTGGAATCGTTTATCGAGACGGCCCGGCAGATGCCCGAGTTGGATTTCGTCTGGTTCGGGCCACTCGATCTCTCTCTGAAGGGGCGCTCGACGACGAACCTGATCGAGAACGCGCCCGACAACTGCACGTTTCCGGGCTTCATCGACGACATTCGTGGCGCCTACGCCGCGGGGGACATCTTCTTTTTCCCGACCCACGAGGAAAACGAGGGGATCGCCCTCCTGGAGGCGATGGTCACCGGGACGCCCGTCGTGGTTCGCGACATCGAGACGTTCTCGTGGCTCGACGACGGCGTCCACGGCCTCAAGGCCACGGAGGGCTTCGCAGAACCGCTCTCGGCACTCACAGACGAGGGTCGTCGCGAGCAACTGGGGCAGAACGCGGCGGAACTCGCAGAGGAGTACACCCTGCCGAACGTCGCCGACCGACTCGCAGCACGCTACCGGGAGGTGATCGCATGAAGATCGGGTTTTTCACCGACGGCTACTTCCCCAAGATCGACGGCGTCGCGTACACGCTGACGCTCTGGCGTGACCGACTGGAGGCGGCCGGTCACGAGGTGTGGATCGTCTACCCCAACGGCGAGTACGCGCCACAGGAACGCGAAATCCCCGTTCGATCGCTTCCCAACCCCTTCTACCCGGGCTATCGAATCCCGCTCTGGACGCGAACGGACTCGCTTCCGGACTTCGATGTCGTTCACTGTCACAGCCCCGGACCGCTCGGCCTGCTCGGCTTGCGCTACGCCCGCAAGTACGACCGGCCCGCGGTGTACACCCACCACACGCCCATCGAGGAGTACTTCCACCAGAGCCTCCCCATCGAAGCAGTCGCAGACGCGCTGAGCGCTGGCTACGTTCCCATCGAGAACCGCGTCCTCGAACAGTTCGATATCGTCACCGCCTCGACGGGGCAGATTGACCGCTCGGTCGATGCGATTCGACTCCCGGTCGGCGTCGACATGGAGTTTTTCAGCCCACGTGAAACTCCTGCTCACGACGGGAGCGCGCTCGTCGGCTACAGCGGCCGGATCAGCATGGAGAAAAACGTCTCCGACATCCTCGCAGTCGCCCGGGAACGCCCCGATTACGACTTCGTCATCGTCGGCGAGGGACCCCAGCGCGAAGCGGTCGAAGCGGACGCCCCGGCGAACGTCACGCTCCGTGACTTTCTCCCCCGCGCAGAACTTCCCGAGTACTACGCCAGCCTCGACGCCTTCGTGACGGCCTCGACGGCGGATACGCTCGGACTCGCCACGCTCGAAGCCAACGCCTGTGGGACGCCTGTGGTCGCACCCGACGTCCCGCCGTTCTCCGAAACTATCGGCTCCGAGAACGGCATCCGATACGAGTACGGCGATATCGACGGGATGGCGGCGGCGGTCGATTCGTGTCTCGACCGCTCGTGGAATCCCCGCCCGGCCATCGAACCCTACTCCGTCGACCGGACGATAGACGAACTCCAGTCGCTGTACGACCGCGTGCTGTCCGCCTGATGGGTCCGCTGTGAGTCACTCTGTTGCTGTCGATTCCGCGACCCGGACGGTCACCTCGCCACCGTCCGTTATCCCGATTTCTGCCGTGTCTCTCAGTTGATTCTGCGACGAATGCGACTGGAGCTTCTCGTACAGATGCGCGTACAGTTCCGGCCGACGGTGGGCGATGGTGATGTCCGCGTCGTCGCCCTGCGCGTACACCTCGTCGACGAGCGTCTCGAACTCCGTTCCCGCGGGAACGGTGAACTGCACCGGTGACTGCAGCGATTCGACGAGTTGCAGCGTCTCACGTGCCTTCTCGACGTTCTCCCGGGCGGCCCGCTCGATTGCGCTCACGTTCGCGTCCGTCGTCCCCAACTGCGCTGCGATTTCAGGCTGTGTGTACCCCTGCTCGCGGAGTTCGAGCACCTCCACCTGACGCTCGGTCAGGACGGTTCCCTCGGCAGTCGGCATACGAACACAAACGAAACCGTTTGGGTTAAGCCTATTGCACAACCATGACTGGTTATACTCGATGACAGTCGGCGACTCACTCTCCAGACGGGAGGCCCTCGCGGCTCTCGGGGGGACCACGGTCACAGCGCTGGGTGGCTGTCTCGCCGCGTCGTCGGAGGCGGTGCAGGTGCTCTCGGCTGGCAGCCTCGCTCGCACGTTCGACGACCACGTCGGGCCAGCCTTCGAGGCAGAGACAGGGATTGCGGTTCACGGCGAGTACTACGGCTCGAACGCTGTCATGCGGCTGGTCGAAGACCGAACCAAACACCCCGACGTGGTCGTCAGCGCTGACGCGACGCTGCTTCGGGACCGACTCTACGGCGAGTTCACTGACTGGGACGTCGAATTTGCGGCCAACAGTCTGGGGATCGGATACAGCGACAGAACACCGGTCGGCGAGCGACTCACCGGTGAGGATCCGTGGTACGAGACCGCTCGGGAGGCCGAGGAGGGTGCTGTCGCGATCAGTGACCCAGATCTGGATCCGCTTGGCTATCGCGCCGTGATGGCCTTCGAACTCGCGGCGCGAGAACACGGTCTCGATGGCTTTCGCGAACGGATGCTCCAACTGGTCTACACCGAACCCGAGGAACCGCAGTTGCTGGCGAGCGTCGAAACTGGATCCCGGAGCGCGGCGCTCGTCTACCGGAACATGGCCATCGATCATGGCCTCC
The DNA here is from genome assembly GCF_051414115.1 of Halovenus marina. NCBI lineage: Archaea > Methanobacteriati > Methanobacteriota > Halobacteria > Halobacteriales > Haloarculaceae > Halovenus > Halovenus marina. The sequence continues at coordinate 14,713 of NZ_JBLKNZ010000001.1, forward strand.
CTTTCCAGCAGTTCCCCGACGCGTACAACTTCTCGAATCCCGACCTGACCGACCACTACGCGACTGTCTCGTACACCACAGACGACGGCTACACCGCCCGCGGGCGGCCGATCCTCTACAACGCCACAGTGAAATCGAACGCGGACAACCCGGCGGCAGGCAGGCGACTGGTTCAGTTTCTAGTCGACAACCCGGGTATCCTCGACGAGGCGGGGCTGGTGGTCTCTGATAGCCTGCCACGCGCACACGGCACGGTTCCGGAGGCGGTCGATCTATGACCGACCCCTGCGGGGATCGACCTGTGACCGACCCGCTGGAGGCAGTTCGCGGATGAGCGACTCGCACACGTCGGACCGACTGCTCCGGTCACCGGAGCGGTTCGTTCCGGCGATTCTGGGTACGGTCATCCTGCTGTACTTTCTGATCCCCTTTGTCACCTTTCTCTCCCGAACCGGTACGGCGAACGTCGTCGACCGACTCGCCGCGCCGGAGGCCCGAGTTGCGGTCCGCAACTCGCTTCTCACCGCGCCGGTCTCGACGGCGATTGCGACGGCCTTCGGCGTCCCGCTTGCGTACGTCCTCGCTCGCAGTTCCTTCCCCGGCAAGCGCCTCGTGGAGGGGGTCGTCATCCTGCCGCTCGTCCTCCCGCCCGTGGTCGGCGGATCGATGATCCTGACTACAGTCGGTCGGTTCACGCCGATCGGGAGCGCCGCCGCTCGCGCGGGCGTCCCCCTCACCGACAGCCTCCTCGGCGTCGTCCTCGCACAGACGTTCGTCGCCGCGCCGTTTGTCATCATCACCGCCCGGGCGGGTTTTGGAGCCGTCGACGAGCGCCTCGAACAGGCCTCCCGATCACTGGGGTACGGCCCGCTCGCGACCATCTGGAACGTGTCGCTGCCGCTTGCACGTGGGGCGATCATCGCCGGAATCGTGCTGACGTTTGCACGCGCGCTCGGCGAGTTCGGCGCGACGATGATGGTCGCGTACAACCCCCGAACGATCCCCACGCGGATCTGGGTCGATTTCATCGGCGGCGGCATCGATGCGACCGTTCCGCTCGCGCTCACGCTACTCGCGATAGCGCTCGTCGTTATCGCCGCAGTCCAGCGGTTCGGACGGGTTCCCACGGGGGTCGATGGCTGATGCTCGACGTCTCGGATCTGACACACCGCTACGAGTCGGAGACTGCCGTCGACGACGTCTCCTTTGGGATCGGCGAGGGCGAACTCCTCGCCGTACTCGGGCCGAGCGGGTGTGGCAAGACGACCATCGTGCAGGCGATTGCCGGACACGTCAATCCGACTGCGGGGGCGGTTCGACTCCGCGGCGAGGACGTGACGCGTGCGCCGCCGGAGACGCGCCGCGTCAGCGTCGTCTTTCAGCAGTCGACGCTGTACCCACACATGACCGTCGCCGAGAACGTGGCCTACGGGTTGGATGCGCGCGAGTTCAGCTCACAACGGCGGGAGAAACTCCTCGATACCCATCTCGAACTGGTCGGACTGTCGACTCAGCGCGACGCCTACCCCGCCGAACTGAGTGGGGGACAGAATCGGCGGGCGGAACTCGCCCGTGCGCTCGCGCCCCAGCCAGACGTGCTCGTTCTCGACGAACCGTTGTCCGCGCTCGACCGCTCGCTGCGCGACAAGTTGCGCGAAGAGATTGCTCGCATTCAGCGCGAGACGGGCGTGACGACGCTGTTTGTCACCCACGACCAGGACGATGCGATGGCGCTTGCCGACCGACTTGTCGTGTTGAACGACGGATCGATCGCTGGCGCTGGCCAGCCCCGCACGCTGTACGAGTCCCCGCCGAACCCCTTCGTCGCGTCGTTTCTCGGCCGCTCGAACACACTCTCTGCGACGGTTCGCGAGATGGACCCGCTGACGCTCGCGGTCGGTGAGCAGCGGGTCGTGTTCCCGAACGCGACGGTTGAACGCGCTTCCGGGACTGCTGTGACCTGGTATCTTCGTCCCGAACGGCTCTCGATTCCGGACTCCTGCGACACCGGACCGACGCCCGCACTCCACGGTGCGGTCACGCAGGTCACGGATCTCGGTCGTCGCTACGACGTGACGGTTCGGCTCGACACCGGCGACGAGGTGACCGTCGAGCAGACGTCGACTGCGCCGGAAACCGGCGACACCGTCGCGATAGAGGTCCCCGACGAGCAACCCATCCTGTTCGAGTGATATCGTACGGAAAGACTGTATGGTAGACTGTCACGTGTGCACACGGCTCGCTGCTATCGTTATCTTCTCAGGCGACGTATCGATCGCATGGCTACAGAGATACAGTCGTCTGACGCTCACCAGTCGCTCGTTGCAACTGTCACGACCGAAACAGTCCCGGGCTACGAAACAGTGGAAGTGCTCGGAATCGCGCGCGGCAACACAGTCAAGGCACGAAACGTGGGTCGAGACATCACCCAGGGTATCAGAAACCTTGCCGGTGGTGAACTCAAAGCGTACTCGGCACTGCTCTCACAGGCCCGCGACGAGGCGATTGCGCGAATGGAAGCCGACGCAGTCGAGATGGGCGGCGACGCTGTCGTCAACGTCCGGATGGAAACGTCCGAGATCACGAGGGGTGCATCGGAAGTGATCGCATACGGGACTGCTGTTCGTCTCGAATAGTCTCTCTGTTACATCGTGCCCGGATACTCGGACGCCGGGTTCGTGACTCGTGGTGGTGGATCCACTCTTCGGCTTGCACGAACTCAGTCCCGCCACACGCGCCGCAGGACTCGGGCGGTTCGAACTCGCGTTGGCCCGCAGAACACTGGTCGTTTAGACTCGTGAGCCGACTACGATACACGCTGTGACCAGTCTGCTCAGACCCAGTCCTGGCGGCGGAAGTAGACGAGCATTATTCCTGCGAGAATCGCCATCCCGATCATCGTCGCCGGATAGCCGTACGTCCAGGAGAGTTCCGGCATCGCGAACTGCGCCCCGGCGAAGTTCATCCCGTAGACTCCGGCGACAAAGGTGAGCGGGATGAAGATGGTCGCGACGACCGTGAGCGTCTTCATCACCTCGTTTGTCGACTGCGAGACGGCGTTCAGGTAGATGTCTCTCGACCCGCCAGTGAGATCGCGGTACGTCTCGATCAGGTCGACGACCTGAACGAGGTGGTCGTAGACGTCGCGGAAGTACCGCTCGTTCTGGTCGGCAACTTCTGGAATATCCCCTCGCGAGAGGTACGACATCGCTTCGCGAGCAGGCCAGGCGACCTTCCGGAACGCGAGCAGATCCCGTCGAACGTCGTTCAGATCTTCGAGCATCTGGGGGTCCGGCTCGTCGAGGACGCGCTCTTCGACTGCTTCGATGTCGTCTTCGATTTTGTCGAGGAGGTCGAAGTAGTCGTCGACGATGGCGTCCATGATCCGGTACGCGAGAAAGTCCGTCCCTCTCTGTCCGATTCGCTGGCCGTCTTTTGTCCACTGCGATGCTGTGGGGTCGATAACGTCGATCTCGGTTGTAGACATCGTGACCAGCCAGTTCTCACCGATGAAGAAGCCAACAGGATGCGTCTGAACTTCCTTGTGAAAGGCGACGTCGTCGCGCTGACTGAGACGTGCAGTCTTCATCAACACGAACGTATGCGTGTCGAACCCCTCGGTTTTGGGCCGTGTCTCCTCGTGCAGCACGTCTTCGACAGCCAGCTGATGGATATTGAACCGGTCTCTGAGGGCGCTCATCTCGAACGGTTCCACGTTGTCCGCGTGGATCCACGTCTCCCCGGGTGTTTCGAGCGCGGTGTCGATGTCGTCGTGACGCTCGACACCGTCGGCCGTATAGACCATCGCGTGGAGACTCATACATCCCTCCGGGCAGTAGATTGCTGTCCGATTGCGACGAGTGCGATGCCGACGATGACCGCGGTGATGGAAAACGCCCGCCCGGGATAGGTGACGTAAACCCCGACGACGTACCCGAGAAGTCCCACGAGGGACAGGGCGATTCCCGCGAATGTGCTCCAGTCCATATTGTATGTGAAATAGCATTTGGTAAATAAGGGCGTATGGTCCCGAGAAACTGGCGTACTAGCGCGTCAATAGCGCGCGGCGGGATCCGATGCTCTCCAAGCGGCGACTGTGTACTGAGCGTGCTGGTCTCAGCTCTGCCGTACTGTTCTGTATAGCGTAATATGATTTATTGTCCGTGACACACACCCGCGGCTCGCTGACTACAGTCCCGCTCAGTCCCGTGATTTCGCGTCTCAGACTTCGGCGGCAGCAAGTGACTCGAATTCGCCGGTCACGATAGCCTCGACGAGGCGGTCGAGCGAGACGTCGATCCGACCGGGATACTTGCGCTCGAAGTAGCCGAGGATATTTTCGAGGTCACGCTCCAGCAACTCCCGGCTGTTCTCGTGCTCGACGGGAACAGCCTGTGGCCAGTCGAAGATGGTTACGCCGTCGGTGTCGACGAAGATGTTGTACTCGCTCATGTCGGCGTGGACGTAGCCTTCGCTGTAGGCAGTCGCGACCTCTTCGAGGATCAGTTCGCACACGCCGCGAACCTGCTCGGGTTCGAGTTTCGTTCGGGCTAGTTCGACGCCGTCGAGGCGCTCCATCACGAGTGCGTGGCGGTTCTGGTCGACCGGCTGTGGAACCGAAACCGCCGGATATAGCGCTTCTAGTGCCTCGTACTCCCGCTCTGCGGCCTTCCGGGCAGTGTAGAGCCACGAGACGTGTTCCTTCTCGGCGGTGTACTCGCGTTCGCGGTTGACCTCCCGAAACTCCGTGAACCCCTCGCGGTGAAACTTCAGGGCAAGGGGTTTGTACGAGCGAACCTCGTAGACGTCGCTCTCCTTGCCGACGCCCAGGGGCGCGCCCATGCCTTCCAGCGTTTCGCGTTCCGCGAAGGTGTGCAAGGCGAGCGCGTCGTACCCCTCGAAGGTGAGCCGATAGCCCTCGTACTGGATCGTCTTCCGTTCGAGCAGGTCACGCGTCTCACACCGGTCGAGTCGGTAGTCGACCTCCTCGGTTGTCAGCCGCGAAAACTCCGGAATCTTCTCGCGAGCGACCCACTCCGAGAAGCGCATCCCCTGTTCGAGGCCCGACAGCAGATGAAAGTCCTCGGCCTCCAGGTCCGCCATCTCGCTCGCGACGTTGTCCACCATACCACGTCGTAGTCGGTCGATTCGTATAAGCCCAGCGCGTTCTGGATCGCCTCCGGTATATTCTATGTCGCTATACAAAATACACACTCGGACGACCGGCGTCGACTCCTCACACGGAACCACCGGATTGAAGCGGTTGGTCGCAAAATACCTCCCGTCGATGACTGACTCGGGCCAGCAGCCGTCGCCGGACCGCCTGACCGACCGCCTCGAAGCGGGAGATCACGAGGGGGTAATGACGTGTCTCGACCGGTTGGACGCGGCCGATGCCGAGACGCGCAAGCGCGTGCTCCAGGCAAGTCGGGATCTGGCCACGGAGCACCCGAGCGCCTTCGAGGGCCTCAGTCCCTCGTTTGTACCGTTCCTGACTGACGACGACCGGGCAGTCAGGCTGACGGCTGCCAAATTGTTCGTTACGCTGGCCCAGACAGCGCCCGCGACTGTCGTGCCGGTGGTCGATTCGCTCGCCGAGCGACTGGCCGACGCCGAGGAGTTCTACTACGTCCGGGCGCGGTGTGCCGAAGCGCTCGGCTACGTCGCGGTCGAATCGCCCGCGGACGTCACCGATCCGGAGACGCTTGCTGACCTTCGCATCGGGCTGGAGTTCGACGAACCCGAGGTCAAGCAGAAACTCGCGAAGGCGCTGGCACACGTCGCGCTGGGCGACCCGAGCCGACTCCGCCATCACGTTTCGTCGCTGGCCGAACACGTAGACGACGAGAACGAACTCATCCGGTATCACCTCTGTACGGCGATTGTGGTGGTCGGCTGTGAACGCCCCGAGAAAGTGGCCGGCGCGACGGATGCACTACAGGAGTGCCTGACCGACGAGAACCCCTACGTGCAGGGGCGGGCGGCGGAGGCGCTCGGCCTGCTCGCGGCGTCGGACACCGGTGTCGGGGCGGATCTCGATCTGGATGGCGTCACGGACGAGAACTCACCGACTTTCCTGACCGACCGCGTCCGGTTCTGTCGGCAGCGACTTGGCACGGCGCGGTCCGGGACAGCGACCGACGGCGTCGGCACGATCGAGTCGGTCTGGGACGGGACCGAGGACGTGGTCGCAGAGATGCTTTCCTCCGACGAGGATGAGTGCCCACACTGCGGACTGGATCTTTCCGACACCGACCTCCCGATGTGCCCGCGTTGCGGGATCCCTCGCTAATTTTTGGCTTGCCTAAAACTTGGAACTGTTTTGTATTTTTAGGTGGGACTAAAATATATGGCAGGCGATTCCAGCCAACAGGAGGCACCGACACGCAGGGAGTCTCTGAAATACGGCGGCGCAGTGGTCGGCGGCGGGCTACTCGCTCGCTGTCTCTGATTCGATGCCACGCCCCCTGAAACGAAGGGCGGATCGCGATCCTACTCCGATATTGGGGTCGTTCCCACGAACAGATTTTTACCCCCATCGCTCCCAGTGAGACGAATGACAGAGACTGACAGGCGCGTGGCCGTCGTCACGGGTGGCGCACGCGGAATCGGCGCGGCTATCGCAGAGCGACTGGCCGAGGGCGGCGACCGAGTCGTCCTCTGGGACTACGACGAGGAGGCTGCCGAGGAGCGCGTGGAATCGCTCCGGGAATCCGGACACGCCGCAGACTACGAACGCGTCGACGTGAGCGACCCCGACGCCGTCGAGCGAGCCACCGAGAGCACGGTGGCGTCGTTCGACCGCATCGACGTGCTCGTCAACAACGCGGGCATCGCCGGAACGTCCGTTCCGCTGTGGGAACAGAGCGTCGAGGACTGGCAGGACGTGATCGACATCGACCTGACCGGTGTCTTCCTGTGTTGTAAGTACGTCGTTCCCGTGATGCGCGACCACGGCTGGGGTCGGATCGTCAACATCGCCTCCATCGCTGGCAAGGAGGGGAATCCGCTGGCTGCGCCCTACTCGACGGCGAAGGCGGGCGTGATCGGGCTGACGAAATCGCTCGGGAAGGAACTAGCAGACGACGACGTGCTGGTCAACTGCGTCACTCCTGCAGTCATCGAAACCGAGATTCTCGAACAGGTCAGCGAGGAGCATCTGGAGTACATGCTCGAAAAGATTCCACTCGACCGCCCGGGCCAGCCAGAGGAAGTCGCGGCGATGGTCGACTGGCTCTGCTCGGCGGAGTGTTCCTTTTCGACTGGGGCTGTCTTCGACATCAGCGGCGGGCGAGCGACCTACTGACCGTCGGCAGTATCAGTCACTCGGCTAAAGAGTCCGCCGCCGTCGTCGTCCGTAGCGTCGATGTCAACCGACACCCCGAGCGTCGCGTCGACGATGTCGGCGACTGCCGCGGGGAACGCACCATCCGCCGCGAGACAGACTGGCTCGTCTCGGGGGGCTGTCTCCGCACTGTCCGGGACGGTCACGTCCGCGTCGGTGAACTCCTCGTCCCCTCGGTTCGCGACGACCACATCTGCAGAGACGCCGACATCTGCGAACCGCTCGCGGAGCCGTGCGAGCGCGTCTCTGCCGCGTGTATCCCCCGGCACGACGGTTGCGATTCGGTCGGCCACGTTGACCGCGGCCAGCGCCTGATTCGAGCACACCGGCGGCGTGTCGAGGAGTACGACGTCGTGTGAGAGCGACGCGGCCGCGAACTGCTGTTCGAGGCGACTCGCCGCGCCCGCCGTCTGTGCCCGGGCGACCCGCTCGAAGGGGCCGCGCGCTGGACACAGCGACAATCGTCCCGGCGTCTCGTAGGGTTCGTACAGCGATGCTTCGAGTTCCGCCTCGCCAGTCGCGAGCGCCGTCACGTCCGCATCGATCGGTTCGTCGACGTACGAACTCAACCCCTGGGTCGCAAACGCCATCTCGAATATCGCCACGTCCTGCCCGGCCCGAGCGAGCAGCGCCCCACACTCGACTGTGAGTCGCGTCGTTCCGACCCCGCCTGCCGCCCCGACGAACGCCACCGTTCGCGTTGACATATGTGCCCGTGGTGCGCTCTCGGATAAAAACGTTCACGCTACGCGTCACCACTCGATGAGCACGCCCATCGCGTCCGAGCGGTCCGCGAGGAGCGTCTCGTACATCTCGCTCGCGCCAGCGACGTCGACGCGGTGGCTGACGAGGTGTTCGACCGCGAGTTCGCCGCCGGCGACGAGGTCGAAAAAGAGTTCGGCGTGTCTGTGCTGTGTCCAGGGGTTCTCCGGCGTCGCCACGGATGGATGAGACTGGTTGTGTGCGCCGATGATCCGGTAGCTCGGCTCGTTGCAGTGGTCGTGGAAGTCGAAGGTAGTCTCTCCGCGCGGACTGCTCAGGACGACCAGCCGACCCTGATCTCTGAGCACGTCGAGTTCGTCGGTGACCGCGTCCGGGTTGCCGGTCACCTCGAAGACGACGTCGGCCAGCCGACCGTGTGCCACCTCGCGGACGGCCGTCTCCGGGTCCGTGCGGGTCGGATCGACCGTTTCGACTGCGGAGCCCTCGGGAACGTACGCGTGTCGACTCGGCGCAAGATCCGCGGCGATAACCGGCCGCGCTCCGGCGACCCGACAGCACTGTACGGCGATCTGCCCAAGCAGACCGAGGCCGTAGACTACCGCCGTCTCGCCCCACGTGAGCGAACTCCGACGGACGCCGTTCATCACGATCTCAGCGATCGTGAAAAACGCCGCCTGGTCCGTGGTGATGCCCTCGGGGACCGGTCGACAGTCGTCGGCGCTCTCGACGGTGTATTCGGCGTGTGGGCCGTAGGTGCCGACGCGCTGGCCGACCTCGATGCTCGTCACGTCGTCGCCGGTGTCGACGACCTCGCCGACGTTGTTGTATCCCGGTTCGAAGGGGTATGCGGCGTACTCGTCCCAGTAGGACCCGTCGGGATACTCGCCGGACAGAATCGTCAGTTCCGTGCCCGTGCTGACCAGCGTTCGCTCGGTCTCGATCAGCACCTCGTCGGCATCCGGGGCGGGCCGCTCCCGGTCTTCGATCATCACCGATCGGGGCTCGTCGAATACGATCGTCTCGTTGGACACCATCGTTCTGTGGACCCACGACCCATATATCCTTTATTTCTCCGCCCGGTTGAAACCGAACTCAGCCCCGGTCCACACCCGGACGGAGCGCCCGACGCCCGGCGGTTCTGTCAATCCCAAATACGAATTACGCATACGGGAGCAGACCTTTTTGTATCTGCCAGCGGTAGGTGTCCCATGGGACTAGACGAGGACGCGCTTGAGTATCACCGCGCGGACCCTCCTGGAAAGATCGAGATTTCGACGACCAAATCGACGAGTACACAGCGTGACCTCAGTCTGGCGTACTCGCCCGGCGTGGCCGCGCCGTGTCGCGCAATTCACGACAACCCCGAACAGGCCTACACGTACACGGCCAAGGGGAACCTCGTCGGGGTCGTCTCCAACGGCAGTGCCGTGCTCGGTCTGGGTGACATCGGCCCGGAGGCCTCAAAGCCCGTGATGGAGGGCAAGGGCGTGCTGTTCAAGCGATTTGCCGACATCGACGTGTTCGACATTGAACTCGACCACGACGACCCCGAGTCGATGGTACAGTCGATCGCCGCGATGGAACCGACCTTCGGCGGAATCAATCTGGAGGACATCAAGGCGCCGGAGTGTTTCGAGATCGAACAGCGCTTGCGGGATAAGCTGTCGATCCCCATCTTTCACGACGACCAGCACGGGACGGCGATCATCTCCGGCGCGGCACTCCTGAACGCCATCGAAATCGCCAAGAAGGACATCGAAGACGTGGAGGTCGTCTTCTCCGGTGCGGGCGCAAGCGCCATCGCCAGTGCCCGCTTCTACGTGTCGCTGGGCGTCGACCCCGAGAACATCGTCATGTGTGACTCCGGCGGGATCATCACAGAGCGTCGTGTCGAGGCGGGTGAGATAAACGAGTTCAAGCAGGAGTTCGCTCGCGACATCCCCGACGGCGACCTCGCCGATGCGATGGACGGAACGGACGTGTTCGTCGGTCTCTCTATTGGCGGTATCGTCGACCAGGAGATGGTTCGGTCGATGGACGACAACCCCATCGTGTTCGCGATGGCAAACCCCGACCCCGAGATCGATTACCACGAGGCAAAGGAGGCCCGCGACGACACCGTCATCGTCGCTACTGGTCGCTCTGACTACCCCAATCAGGTCAACAACGTCCTCGGCTTCCCCTTCATCTTCCGGGGTGCGCTCGATGCTCGTGCGACTGAGATCAACGAGGAGATGAAAGTCGCCGCCGCCGAAGCGCTCGCGAAACTCGCTCGCGAGGACGTGCCCGATGCGGTCGTCAAGGCCTACGACGACCAGCCACTCCAGTTCGGTCCCGAGTACATCATCCCGAAGCCCCTCGACCAGCGCGTGCTGTTCGAGGTCGCGCCCGCAGTCGCGGAGGCGGCGATCGAAAGCGGGGCCGCCCGTCAGGAGTTCAACCTCTCCGAGTACGTCGAACGCCTCGAAGCCCGACTCGGCAAGTCCCGCGAGATGATGCGGGTCGTGCTGAACAAGGCAAAGAGCGACCCAAAGCGGGTCGTGCTCGGCGCAGGCGAAGACGAGAAGATGATCCGCGCGGCCTACCAGCTCGTCGACCAGGGGATCGCAGAGCCGGTACTCATCGGTGACGAGGAGACGATTCAGGAGCGAAGCAGGCGACTCGGGCTGTACTTCGACCCGGAGATCGTCGACCCGGAGGCCAACGACTACGACAAGTACGTCGACCGGCTGTACGAACTCCGCAAGCGCAAGGGGGTCACCCGCCGCGAGGCCGAGGAACTCATTACCGACGGCAACTACCTCGGCAGCGTGATGGTGGAGATGGGCGACGCCGACGCCATGCTCACCGGACTGATGCACCACTACCCCTCTGCGTTGCGCCCACCGCTTCAGGTCGTCGGAACCGCAGACGACGCCGAGTACGCGGCTGGCGTCTACATGCTCACGTTCAAGAATCGCGTGATCTTCTGTGCGGACGCGACTGTCAATCAGCTCACCGACGAGGATATCCTCGAGGAGGTTACCCGTCACACGGCCGACCTCGCACAGCGATTCAACGTCGAACCGCGGGCAGCACTGCTCTCGTACTCGAACTTCGGCAGCGTCGACAACAAGCACACGGCGCAGGCCCGCACTGCCGCACAGCGACTCCAAAACGACGACTCGGTCGACTTCCCGGTCGACGGCGAGATGCAGGCAGACACCGCGCTCGTCGAGGACATTCTCTCCGACACCTACGACTTTGCGGAACTCGACGAGCCAGCAAACGTCCTCATCTTCCCGGATCTCGACGCCGGAAACATCGGCTACAAACTTCTCCAGCGTCTCGGCGGCGCGGAGGCCATCGGCCCGATGCTCGTCGGGATGGACAAGCCCGTCCACGTCCTCCAGCGCGGTGACGAGGTCAAAGACATCGTCAATCTCGCGAGCGTCGCCGTCGTCGACGCACAGGAAGAAGACTAGTCGGCGTCCCGGACCGTTCTCTCGCGAAGACTTGTTCCTCACTCGGACTGGCGGATCTTGTACGGACTACAGCATCAGGAGACTGCCCGAAACTCACGCGTTTTCCGTCGACTGCTCCGACGGGGGATGGACAAAGAGTGCATCCGTGACCATCACTGCGGCGACTGTCGACCCGACCCCGACCGCGTGATAGAACGGGACCGCGAGCAGGGCATGAAGCGCGAACGGAACGGCAAGCACCAGCGGGATCAACCCCAACACGAGGTCGTGTCTGGACAGCCCCCTGAACGTCTGGAGTAGCTGTTCCAGTCGACGGTTGTGTCGTGGTTTGCGACTGACTGCCATTAGTGCTCACCTCCTGTCTGATCTGACGAAGAAATTCAATATAAAATTTACCCAAGTTACGTTCTACAAACATACTACAACTCTATCTTGAACACAGTAGGTACTTTTATGGATAGTTTTTACAGGTTATAGAAATATAGCGTCACTCGCGGAGGGACTGTTCGTCGAGGGGACTCTGGTCGTCGCCATGAAAGACAGAGCGTGCAGAACGACGCGGCTCCTTGGCTACGTTCAGTCTCCAGCAGTTCGGTCAGACCGGGACGGCGGCGGGATCCGCTCTTCTGTCGCGGGTGCTTCCGGGAGCAGACAGCGGTCGGGTTCTTCGTTGACGTGTGCGAACTCGCTGGGTGCGTTCGCGAGCGGGTGTGCGGGGTTGCGGTCGCTGTTGATCCGAGCGGCACGAACGTCGGCGAAGCCGTGCAGTCGCGCCCGGATCCCCCGCCAGTGCAGGCCGGTCGAGTTCGGGACAGTCACCGAGTGTGTGTCGTCGAAGCGGGCGTCCTGTGCGGCGAGCACCGAGGCGTTGACGTTCGCCGCCAGGTCGTCGTGGTCGATGAGCACGCCCACGTTCGCGCGCTCGGGCGACCTGGCCGCGAGGACGTCGAGTCCGAGATGGAGCGCCCGATACTCGGCGACGTTGTTGTCCGGTGATTCGTTCGGCACCGACACGCGGGCGACTCGCTTGCCGTCGCGTGTCTCGATGACGGCACCCAGCCCACCGCCGGAGTCTCTGAACGACCCGTCTGTCGCCAGATAGAAATCCCGGTGGTGGGTGCGTGGTGGGTGCGCGATATGGGGAGTCGGTGCCTCATCAAACAGGTCTCGAAGCGTCGGCCGGCCGTATGCGGCCATACTCCAATTTGGACCCCGACCATGATAAAGATATGGTGCCATTCGAGTGCCCTCGCTCGCTTTCGGCCCCTGCTCACCGATTGTCGCGGATCGCCTCTGCGACCGCTTTCATCTCGTCTTCGTCGAGGTCGACCCCCTCGAAGAGCGCGTGGATCGGCCCGACGCCGTCGTCCTCGAACCGGGGGATGATGTGCCAGTGGACGTGGGGCACCTCCTGTCCTGCTGCGGGGCCGTTGTTGACCGCTACCGTCGTCGCGTCGGCGTCGACCGCCGCCTCGACTGCTGCGGTGATTTCCGGGAGTACGCCGAAGACGTCGGCGGCGACGTCTCCGGGCATCTCGTTCAGTCGTTCGTAGGGTTCCTTCGGAATGACGAGCGTGTGTCCCGGCGCGAGCGGATTCGCGTCGAGAAAGGCGTAGGTGGTCTCGTCCTCGTAGACGGTGTAACTCGGAATTTCGCCGTCGACGATTCGCGTGAACAGTGTCTCGTCGCTCATATCCAAACGCTCGGACGGTGGACAAATGAACGTTTCTCCGTCGCGACCTCGTCACCTGTTCGTCCAGCGCAACACGAGCAGCGTCCCCTCGAACAGAACGATCATCGTGGCCGCGACGAGGAACGGCGCCATCCCGGTCGGATCGGGGCTAAAGAGAAATGCGATCCCGCCGAAACTCGCCCAGAACAGCAAGCGGCGCTGTTCGAGCCATCTTCGAGTTGTGACGCCCATCATGATCGCGAGCATGATGAACAGCGGTATCTGGAAGATGGCAGCGAACAGCCCCATCATCAGCAGGATGAGGTCGAAGGTCTCTGTCAGCCCGAAGGCGATGTTCGCGACCGGTTCCGAGTACGCCAGAAAGTACGTGAAGATGAAGGGTAAGACCAGAAAGTACGCGAAGGCGACGCCAACGAGCGCCAGCACGAGGCTCGTCGGCACCGACGCGAGATAGTATCGCCGCTCGTGGGGATACAGCCCCGGACGCATGAACAGATACGTCTGATAGACGAAGGCGGGGAGCGCGATGATAAATCCGGCGAGCGAGGCGACTTTCAGTCGGGCGAAGATAAGGCCGAGCGGGTGATAGACGCGCGGGCAGGCATCGCCCTGTGCGACGCCCCCGGCACACTGCTCGGGGCTGCCCGGCAGGAACGAGTACCACAGCGTGTTGATGAGCCAATCGGCGATCGGAAACGTGATCAGGCTCACCCCTGCCATGATGACGATCACGACCCCCAGTCGCTTTATCATCTCCTCGATGTGCTCGGTCAGGGGCATCTCCTCGTCGTCCGGCGCGCCCTCGAACATCTCCGAGTCACCGCTCGGCACCGGATCCTTGGCAGTCTCGACCGCGCTCGCTATCTGCTCCTCTGTTTGTTCCATCGCTGTCCGTTTTTCTGTCTGTTCGCCTTTTGCTGTGCTCTCCTGTGCCGCCGCTGGCGTTGCACCTGCCTGTCGCTTCTGCGTGCCGACTGGTCGCTCGTCTAGGTCGTCGTCTCCGTTCGGTTCGTTTTCGCTGTTCGTCGCAGTCTCCGCCGTGGCATCTCCCTCCGTTTCGTCTGCGGCCCCGCTGTCGGCACCGTCACGCTCCCCGGCGTCGGAGCCGCCGCCGCTGGCCGGACCGCGGGCGACCGACTCGGGCGCGCCGTGGGCGCGATTCGCCTTGCTTCGCTGACGCCGCTTCGGTGAGTCGTCGAACCGTCCACCTTCGTCGCCCGGCTCGGCCGTGTCAGGCGAGTCCTCGCTGTCGTCCGTCTCGGTTGCTCTCGTGTGTTCCTCGTCAGCGTCGTGTTGTCCGTCCTCAGCGTCGTGCTGCTCCCCGTCAGCGCGGTCCTCGTCGGGTACTGGATCCTCGCCGGACCGCCCGTCGTCGGTTGGTGTGTCCCCGTCTCGTGTGTCCGTTTTGCGGGGATTCTCCTGCCGGTTGCCGTCGCTGTGGCGGTCGGCGTCTCCCTCGTCGGGGCCGTCCCCGGCTGTCATCGGACGCCCGTTTGTCGCCCCCTCTTGTAAGCCTTCTCTGTCGGTCCGACGGCCGAGCAACAGTCTAGCATGAATAGATTGATAACCACAAGTCAGCAAGACCGGGGTAGATGTCGGGCGTACTCGACAGCGACGCGGCACGAACCCTCGCAGATGGCCGTGCGACTGTGGGGTCGATGCTTTCGTCCGCCCAGTCACATCTCAAGAAGGTGTTTCTGGTCTTTGTAGCGGTGATGATGGGGTCTATCTGGGCACTCCGCGCGTTCGTCTGGGACCGCCTGAAGGAGGATCTGGTCTACCGTCAGATGAGCGATAGTCTCAGGGAATCGACCGAGATCATCGCCGTTACCCCCTTCGATGTCATTCTCCTGCAGGTCAAGATCGGGTTGATCATCGGTGTTCTCGCGTCACTGCCCGTTCTCATCTACGTGAGCCGTGACGCACTCCGAGCGCGCGGCTACTGGCCGTCGGGAGTCCCGCGATGGAAGATCTGGGGCTTTCTGATCGCGATTGCGTTGTTGTTTGTCGGCGGTAGCTCGTACGCGTACTTTCTGTTCTTTCCGATCATGTTCGAGTTTCTCGCGGGCAACGCCGTTCAGGTCGGCTTCTCACCGACGTGGTCGATCGTCATGTGGACCGAGTTCATCTTCTTTTTGGGGATGTCCTTCGGCGTCGCGGCACAGCTCCCGCTCGCGATGAGTTCTGCTGCTCGGACGGGCGTCGTCCCCTACGAGACGTTTCGTGACAAGTGGCGCTACGCCGTCGTCGGCATCTTCGTCTTCGGTGCCGTCTTCTCTCCGCCGGACCCGTTCACGCAGATCATGTGGGGCGTTCCGCTGGTCGCGCTGTACGCTGTCAGTCTCGGCGTGACGAAACTCGCCGTCCTCTCGAAACGCGCCGGTGAGTCCGTCCCGATCCGATCGGTCGCCCGCGAGTACTGGAATCTGCTCGCCGGGATTGCGGTCCTCTCGGGTGCGGCGATCTATCTGTACTTCCTCGAAGGCGGCACCGAACTGTTGAACGAACTGCTCGCCCAGGTCGGCTCTGACTATCGGTTTTCGTCTGGGGAGCAGATCGACCTGCTCGGACTCTCACCGACTGTCGCTGTCCTCCTCGTGGCCGCGCTCGTCGCTCTGATCTCGGTTGCGCTCTCGCTGTTTTACCTGCGGATCGTCGAACTCGAACGCATCTCGCGCCAGACGGCTGAAGCCGACGAGGACACGTCGGAACCCGGTGAGCCAGCTGAAATCGACATCGGTGCGATGAGTGCCCGCGCAATCGAGGCGACTGGCCCGAAGGCGTTCACCGAACTCAGCGAGGAGCGCGCGCTCGAATACGCCGAACAGGCGGTCGAAAACGACAACCCGCAGAAAGCCAAGGCGATCTTCGACAGCTACGACGAGGCACAGGAGCACATCGCAGAGCAGGAAGCCGAGGCGGAGGCGGAAGCCGAGGCCGAAGACGAGGAGAACGTGATCACCTCGACCGCCGCTGGCGTCATCGACCCGTTCACCGAGGACGAGACGACCGAAGACGACATCGGTGGCTACTACTACGACATCGCTTTCATCCTCGACTCGCTCACCTCGCGCGCTATCTGGATCGTCGCGACGTTCATGGTCGTGCTCGCGGGGTCGTTCATGTTCCTGTACACTGGTGGTATCCAGAACATCATCGATGTGTTCGTTCAGAACATGCCGCCCGGCGTTCGGGACCAGTTCGAGATCGTCACGCTGCATCCGGTTGAGGCGCTCATCTTCATGCTGAAGTTCTCGACGGCGCTGGCGTTCGTCTCGATCGTTCCGATCGTGCTCTATTTCGCCTGGCCAGCGATCGAACAGCGCGGGGTCGGCAGCGGGAACCGAAACGTGTTGCTCGTCTGGGCCGGGACGATGCTCGTGGCGCTCGTCGGCGGCAGCCTGCTCGGCTTCCTCTATATCGCCCCGACGATCATCTCCCTGCTCGCAAACGACGTGATCGCCTCGGACATGATCATCGCCTACCGGATCAGCAGCTTCGGCTGGCTCGTGATCTATCTCACGCTCGGGGTCGGCATCCTCTCGATGATCCCGACTACGATGGTCCTGTTCTACCGGGGTAACCTCATCTCCTACCGGCGCATGCGAAAAAGCTGGCGCGGCGTGGTACTCGCCTTCTTCGCCGCCGCTGGCCTCCTCTCGCCCTCCGGCGTCTTCACGATGTTTCTGGTCGCCATCCCCGCCTCGCTCGCCTACGTATTCGGGCTCGGACTGCTGGCGGTCTACCGCCGCCTCTCGCCAAACCGGCCGAGACCGACCGGCAAACCCGCCGACTGAACCGCGTCTCGCGCTTACTCTCACAGATCCACGGCCTTTAGCGTCCGGCGGTCGATGAGGCCGTATGGACCCATCGAACTGGAAGACGTATCTCGTCACGCAGGCCTCTCGCTCTGCGGGACGGGACACCGTCGAAATCGTCGAGGCGGCGATCGAGGGCGGCGTCGACGCCGTGCAACTCCGTGAGAAGGACACGACTGCGCGCCACCGATACGAACTCGGCACGCGACTGCGCGAGGTGACCGCCGCGGCCGACGTCCCACTCATCGTCAACGACCGGATCGACATCGCGATGGCAATCGACGCCGACGGCGTCCATCTCGGGCAGTCGGATCTGCCGGTCGGCGCCGCCCGGGAGTTGCTCGGCCCCGACGCCATCATCGGCTGTTCGGCCTCGACGGTCGCAGACGCACAGGCCGCGGCCGCCGACGGCGCGGACTATCTCGGCGTCGGCGCGGTCTATCCGACCGACTCGAAAGCCGACATCGACGACGACGAGTTTGCGATCGGCCCCGAACGGATCCGCACGGTCGCGGAGTCGGTATCGGTCCCTGTCGTCGGTATCGGCGGGATCACCGCAGATAATGCCGATGCAGTCGTCGACGGCGGCGCGGTGGGCGTCGCTGTCATCACCGCGATAACCCAAGCCGACGACCCAGCGCACGCGACGGCGCAACTCGGGGAGGTGGTCGCTCATGCGTGACCTCTCCAGTGTTGATCTCGTCGAGACGCTCGACCGCCTCCGCGAAACCGAACCGCTCATCCAGTACCTCACCAACGAGGTGACGAAAAACGACCTCGCCCAGATCACCCTCCACTGGGGCGGCCTGCCGGTCATGTCCGACGCCCCCGAGGAGTCCGTCGAGATGGCGGACCTGGCCTCGGGCATGTTGCTCAACACCGGCCGGATGAGCGACATGAACGTCGAAGCGCTACACAACGCTGGACAGCGCGCGAGCGAGCGCTCGATTCCGGTCGTACTCGACCCCGTCGGCGCGGGCGCGACGCCGACGCGCATGTCGGTCGCACAGAGTCTCCTCGACAGCGTCGACGTGTCGATCATCAAGGGCAACTACGGCGAAATCAGCGCACTCGCAGGCAGCGAGGCCGAGGTCAAGGGCGTCGAGTCGGTCGGTGAGTACGAGAGCATCGAAGCGACGGCGCAGGCGCTCGCGGACGCGACGGGCGCAGTCGTCGTCGCCTCCGGCGTGACTGACGTGGTCGCTGACGCCGACCAGTCCTACGCTATCACCGGCGGCCACGAGATGATGGGCGAAATCGTCGGCACTGGCTGTATGCTGGGTGCGACGCTTGCGACCGTCCACGGCGCGACCGAGGACACGCTTCACAGCGCGCTCGCGGGGACGATTGCGTTCAACATCGCTGGCGAACGGGCCGCTGACCTGCCGCACAACGGCCCGGCGAGTTATCGCATCAACTTCCTCGATTCCGTCTTCGGCATGCGCGATGCCAGCGCCTCGGACCTGTCCGTCGCCGACCGCATCGAGTGACTTCGACTCGGACTCCTCCACACCCTGCCGCTAATCTGCGCCTCCTTCGTCTTGACCTCGCCTTCGAAACCTATCTGCTTCTGGCTGAAACCTGGTTGTCGTCTTACGGAGTTATAGTAGCGGGGTCGTTATCCTGAGCGAGTCATTACACGAAGGATCGAACGCAACTGGAACTCGATCGGGGAAGTTTGCCGTAGCCGTTTGTAACGTCGCCGTTGTCGTCGTATTCGGCACGGTGAAAGGGAGAATGCCACTGGCCGCGCCGTCTGGCCGAACAGATACATCAATATCTTCCATCCCGGTAATCGTTGAACCGATTGTGTCGACGACGTTCGGAGTCTGGTAGTGCATCTTAAAATTGAATCGGTCTACTGTGACGACTTCATCAGCTGTGTTCGTCACTTTGAGTCTGAATACGATGTATTTCTCATCAGATTCAGATTCGTAGCCAATCGGCGCGTCAGGCGACTCTTTCATCGACGGTTGCGCCCGGGCGTTCCATCGCAAGTCAAGCACTGCCGCTGCCTCTGGTTGCTCCCCATCAACACTGACTTGGACCGAGGATACGTCGCCGAGACTATTCGAGATCGTACAGTCGTCGACCCGGCCGGGTGTACTCGAACTGTCACCAGCGCATCCAGCTAAGCCACCCGCTACTGATACGGTTCCAATTTGCCGAAGTATATCCCGGCGGTTTATCATATGATAGATGGTATCACCTGAAGTTGATAAATTCATCAATTTGCTCAATTATGTAGAGCATCTTATCTAATGTCGCGTCCGTTCGAAGGATCTCTCAACAGATCTTTCCTGACACGGAACGTCGGTGAGCCTTATTATCCCACGGCACCTCCCTACTAGTATGCCAGAAGAAGTTCTCTTCAAATCAGAACAGACCCAAGACCGGGCGGAGATTGCCTCCGTCTTGCGCACCGTCGCCGACAACCTGGAGAGCGGCGACTCGCTCACATTCACGCAGGGGTCGGAGTCGGTCACGATGGATCCGCCCGCGCGCCCGACGTTCGAGGTGAAAGCTGAGCGGGAGGGGCCGACAGGCGGGCCACACGAGTTGAGCGTCGAACTCGAACTCGAGTGGGACGAACGGGACGAAGGCGAATCGGCCGACGACGCTGATCTCCTCGTCGAATGATCTCGACAGTACTCGTTCCGATGGACGACTCGGAGATGGCCGAGCGAGCGCTCCGGTTCGCGCTCGACGCGTATCCGGACGCCTCGGTGACGGTACTCCACGCCGTCGGCGGCCCCTCGCCGATGTTCGGAGACCTGGCTGGAATCGCCATCGAGGACGACATGCAGGCAGCGGGTGAGCGACACGCAGAGGCGATTTTCGACACCGCACAGGATATCGCGGCCGAGTACGACCGGGAGGTCGACACCGCCGTCGCCTTCGGCAAACCGGCACGACAGATACTCAACCGCGCCGACCAGTTCGACACGGTCGTACTTGGCAGTCACAGTGGCTCACTCGCAGACCGGCTGTTCGTCGGCAACATCGCGAAAAAGGTGGTGCATCACTCCCCCGTCCCCGTCACGACCGTCCGGTAACTGGCCGTTCTCGCGTGCAGTCGCGACATCCGTCTTGTTCCGGCACTTTTTAACTCAGCCATCTGGAAGAGGTGGTATCGATGACTCGACTGGACGAGATTCCTGACGGGCGGCTGGAGCGACTCGACGACCTGCTCGCGGCGGAGTCGCTCTCCACGGTGTGGTTCGCCCGCCCGAACGGGTTCGCGTGGCTGACCGGGGGGAACAACGTGGTCGACCGGGCCGGGGATATCGGTGTCGCCGCGGCGGGGTACGACGGCGACCGGGTTCGAGTTCTCACAAACGACATCGAGGCACAGCGCCTGCGAGACGAGGAGTTGCCCGAGGGGGTCCCCGTCGAGACGTTCGAGTGGCACGCGAGTTCGCTCGCCGCAGAACTGCGCGACCGGAGCCCGAAACCAGCCGCGGCCGACTTCGACGTGCCCGGGTTTGCGGCTATCGATAGCTCCGCACTTCGGCAACCGCTGACCGACGCCGACGTCGAGCGCTACCGCGAACTCGGCGGCGAGGTTGCGGCGGCGCTCGAAGCGACCTGCCGGAGCGCGACCCCCGGGGATACCGAACGGGAGGTCGGCGCTCGGCTTCGCGCTCGACTCGCGGAAGCGGGGATCGACTCGCCGGTCACGCTGGTCGGGAGCGAGCGCCGCGCGCCGCTGTATCGGCACCCGACGCTGACCGATGAGTCACTCGGCGGCTACGCGGTCGTGATCGTCACCGCCGAGCGCGATGGCCTCTTTGCCTCGTGTACCCGCACGGTTGCTTTCGATCCACCGGAGTGGCTGTCTGACCGTCACGCTGCAGCGACTCGGGTCGAGGCGAGTGCGCTCGCGGCGACGCGTGATATCGGCCAGCGCGGCGGGACGGCAGGCGATGTCTTCGCACACGTGCAGGAGACGTTCGACGCCGTGGGCTGGCCCGAGGAGTGGCGCGAGCACCATCAGGGCGGGGCCGCGGGATACGCGGGCCGGGAGTGGATCGCTACCCCCGAGTCGACAGAGCCAGTGCATCTCCCGATGGCCTACGCGTGGTCGCCGACGGTTCAGGGGGCGAAAAGTGAGGACACCTATCTCGTGACCGCTGACGGCTACGAGGTGCTCACCGCGGGCGACTGGCCGACGCGAACAGTGTCTGCGGTCGGCTACGACGAGACGTTCGAGCGGCCGGATATTCTCGGGTGAGACTGCCGGCCGTGTTCGAACAGCGGCCTGATACCGACGGCGTCAGTTTCCAGCCAACGACACCGTCGGTCAGACCGGCGAGCGTTCCGCCTGCGGGGCATCTCAGGATAGCCCGCCGCGTTCGCCTGTCTCTCACCATAGCTCCCTTTAGATAACTATTGCAACATGTATTTTACCCGAATAAATCGACGTGCGAAATTCGCGCTGTGTATTCAGCAGGACTGTTGAAACATGTCCTCTATTGGGTATTCCAACAAGACCAGTCCAGCATATTTCCGTCCGTCCCCTTTCCCAAAAATCCGTGTGACCGGTTCGATAACAACTACTAGAGCGTGGAAGCTCGATCAGCGCGGAACAGTGCTCGCGTCTCAGCGCGGGGAGAACGTCACCGCGAGAGGCCGCTTCCCGTGTCGGCAACGACTCGCTCGACCTCCTCCGGGTCGATCAGTGCAAGGTCACCGTCGATCGTGCGTTTGAGCGCGGCGGTAGCCGCGCCGTACCTGAGTGCCTCCGCCACGGGGTTGCCGTCGATCCACGAGGCGAGAAAGCCCCCGGCGAACGCGTCTCCGGACCCGACGGGATCGACGGTCTCGCTCTCGAAGATGGGCTGTTCGTACTGTTCGTCGGCGACGGCAATCGCTCCCTGTTCGCCCCGGGTCACGACGACGGTGTCGATGTCGTAGGTTTCGCGGAACCACTCTCCGACTGTTCCGGCTGCTCCCGACTGGTCGAACAGTGACGCAGCGTCCCGCTCTGCGACAAAGAGCAGGTCGACAGAGTCGAGCAGCCCATCGAGTGTCTCGCCTGCCTCCGCGGGGTCCCAGAGCTTCGAGCGGTAGTTCACGTCGAAAATCGTCGTCGTTCCCGCCGCTTCGGCACGCGAGAGCAGTGCCTCGGTCGTCTCGGCCAGCGTTTCAGAGAGCGCAGGCGTGATTCCTGTCGTGTGGAACACATCTGCTGTCTCGATCCGGTCAGTCGCCAACTCCTCGGGTCGGGCTGTCGTGATCGCTGCGTTCGCCCGGTCGTACACCACGTTCGTTCCGCGAGGTTTGCCACCTGGCTCGACGTAATATGTGCCCTGTCGTCCCTCGTCAGTCCAGACCACATCGGGTGTGACTCCCTGTGTGCGAAGCGTCCGCGTGATCCGGCGACCCAGCGGCGAATCCACCAGCTTCGAGAGCCAGGTTGCGTCGTGGCCCAACCGCGACGCTGCGACCGCAACGTTGCTCTCGGCTCCCCCGATGTGGACGTTGAAGTGGTCCGCGTTCTCGATCCGTTTTCCCTCCGGTGGGCCGTACCGGAGCATCGTTTCCCCAAACGTCACAAACTCTGCCATATTCCCTTCTCCTCGGCGGCGAAACTTACGAATTCGGATCCACTCCCTCTGTGCTCACGCGGATACGTCGTCCGCGAACAGAAGCCCGGTCGCCATCAGCCGCCGAACGATCGCGACGAGACCGTTGTCGAATCCGCGACCGAACACGCCCTGTTCTCCGCCCTCGTCCTCGGTGAACGAACTCACCAGAATCGCCTCGCGGTCGGTCAACAGTAGCCGACTGATCTCCGTGGCGTCGTCCGGCAACGGTGACTGACTCAACCAGTCCAGTCCGGAGACGTACACCTCCACGTCTGGCAGCGTCGTCTGAATCTCTGTGCGGAGTTGTTCGTCGACCGTTCCGATGAGAACGCTCACCCCGCGGTCTTGTGCTTCCTGTAACTGGTCGGTCAACTGGTCTGTGAACACGCTCTCGTGGCCGACGACCAGTACCACCTCCTCTGTCGCTCCCTCGATCAGCTGCTGTGTCCGACTCGTGATGCCCTGCGCGCCCGAGAGCGTCCACACCTCGTGGGTGACGTCTGTCGAACTCTCCTCGTCAGTCGGTTCGAGAACCGCTCAGTGCGCGTCGGAGCAACTCAGCGCGCTCTACGTACTCCGTCTGGAGTGTGTTGACCGCCTCGTCGATCGAGACGGCGCGAAACACCTGCGGTTTGGAATGTTGCGTCTCGACGAGCCCCTTCGATTCCAGAACGCGAACGGCGTCGTAGACGCGCGTCCGGGGCACCTCTGACGTTTCGCTGATATCCTTGGCTGTTCCGTGCTCGCGGCGCGCGAGCGCTACGAACGACTTCGCCTCGTACTCTTTGAGCCCCAGCTGCTGGAGCAGTTCGATCGCCCGTTCTTGATTTGAAACATCGTCCATTGGTCCCAACCTCGGTCGCTACCGTCCATTTGCCCCTGTGGGGGTTTAGTATGTTGCACTGCCGATCTGTCTTGTATCTCGTATAATCACACAATCACTGGGTACGTGGGTGGCTATGGCTTCCGTGTCTCGGTGCATTAACTCACTTAATCACAGTACACCTATATGGGGCTCGAACAAAGTACATCGTGGCGTGTGGTCGCAGAACTGGTCCCAACCTCTCTGCCGCCACACGTTCGGAACCACCACACGGTGGTTTTCATACATGTGGTGAACAGCGATGTCACGCGATTCATCCGATAAGGCGCGCTTTACGGCCGTCACACAGCTCAAGGCACTCGGTCTCAGTACCTACGCCGCCCGGACGTTCGTCGCGCTCGTCAGCCTCGGGGAGGGGACGGCTCAGGACGTCAGCGACACCGCCGACGTCCCCCGGACGCGCGTCTACGACGCCGTCGACGAGCTACAGAGCCACGGTCTCGTCGACGTTCAGGAGTCCTCACCCAAGCGATTCTGGGCGATTTCGACCGAAACGACCGCTCGACACTTCGAGCAGGAGTACACCTATCGTGTGAACGCCCTTGCGGACGCGCTCGACACGCTCGCAGCGTCTGAACGCTCCACGGAGCAGCGTGGCGTCTGGACCGTCACCGGACGCGACACCGTCACTGAGCGCGTCGTCGATTTCGTTAACTCGGCCGAGGAGGAGGTCGTCTACATGACAATCGAGGACCTGCTCACCGAGGAGACAATCGAGCGTCTTTCGGTGGCGAGCAACCGCGGCGTGTCCATCCGGCTCGCAGAGATGTCTAACTCAGCCGAACAGCGCATCCAGCACCAGCTTCCGGACGCACAGCTGTTCGAATCGATCTGGGACTGGTCTGACACCCCCGCCGGGCGACTGCTGATGGTCGACCAGCAGAAGACACTCGTGAGTGTCACCGTCCCCGGTGACGGTGACAGCCTGCGCGACGAAACCGCTATCTGGGGCATGGGTGAAGCCAATAGCCTCGTGGTCGTCCTGAAGATGCTGTTCACCTGGCAACTGGACGGCACACGCGACTGAGTCGCCTGTTACCCTGATACTCACAACAACTTTATATTCCCGTGACGCACGCAATAGCATATGGGAATCGTTGTTCAGCGGCCGCCTTCGCTACTCTCCTCCGCCATCGACTGGTGGGACTCGCCATGAGCCACGACAAGGACGACGGAGACACAGATCCGCCGCCGACCGAATCGGACGAGACCGTGATTCGGCACCGCTGGGACGGGACGACATCACCGAGCATGGCAGTCGTCGAGGCGGTTGCCATCGCCACCGACCGCGAGCCGACGGAGCTGTCCCAGTTACACCGGACGATCAACGCCGACGCTCTCGACTCCCTGATCACAGGTGAGACAGACTTTCCGCTTGAGATCACGTTCGTCTACGACGGCGTCACCGTCGTCGTCGACCAGAGCGGTGCCATCGAGGTAGTCGTCCCCGGGTCGTAGACACGTCCCGGTCGCCGGGCGTGTCTCCGCCGGTCGCGTCAACGCTCTGTTTCCCGGCCGTCGTCAGCCCCCATCCCGAGGTCTGCCGCGGTCGGAACCTCCGTGACTGCACCGTCGCATTGCGAGCAGTTCTCCATCGTCTCAGTAACGTACGTTCTGTCGCAGTCCTCACAGCGATACAGATCCGCTGACGGCGTTCGCTCGTCGGAACCCACAGCACTGGCGGAATCACCGTTCTGTCGATTTCTGGTGACGGTCTTCATCCGCTCGATGAACCCACTCAGCATGCGTCGGTGCGATAGAACGACACGTCGTCTCGATGTTCACTGATCACAGCGAGCAGTGAGGTGGTCGCCTCGAACTGTTCCCCTCGCTGGAGCCTCTGCCTGTGTCGATCATATTCGATGACGTCCGCGTCCTGTAGCTTCGGTAAATGATTGTGCCGAACTGCAGTTGCCCGCTGTTCGCGACTCGCATCCTGCGTCGACGCACCTGACACCTCCGTCGCTGACTCGACGAGCTGTTCTACCGACATCGGAGTGTTCGACGCGCCGACTGCCTGAAGGATCTTCCGTCGCTGTGGATCGGCCAGCAGCTTGAGCACCGTCTCGGTCGAGATAGATTGTGTGGTTGTGGTCATTAGTTACTCTACAATGTCCTTGGTGGAACGTCACCTCATGAGAACACGTGTACACTAGATTGAACGTCTCGGGGGAAACCACTGGCGTTCACCCGAATCGTCACGCAATCGTCCTGCTGTCGATCCCGTCAACGGGCCGAGGCCGTCTTTCAGTCCCCCTCCAGAAACTCCTGTGCGCGCTCGCGTCCCAACTCCCGGAGTTCCTGCAGAAACTCCGGGTCGCGGTCGACTTTCGTCGCGGAGGGGAACTGCTGGCCCATCTGGATCCGGCGGATGTCGGCCCTGACGAAGTTGTCCGGCGGAAGCGTCCCCTCGTCGATCCACCGATTGATCTGCCTGATGAAGCTCAGTTCCTGATTCAGCGAGATGTTGCCAGCGAGTTCGTTCCGGCGGTCGGCGATCTCCTCGGTCGTCGCGGGTTCGCCCTCGTACTCCTGTGGGTTGATCTGGACGATCCAGAGCTGTTCGGGCTTGCGGGCTGGCGGCTGATGCATCAGGTCGTGAACGGGCGGGTTCTGTGAGAACAGGCCGTCCCAGTGGAGGTGGTCGTGGATTTCGACGGCCTCGAACAGTCGCGGCACGGCCGCCGACGCCAGCACCGCCTCGACGCTCACGTCCTCGTTGGTGAACGTCTCGAACTCGCCAGCGTTGACGTTGACCGTCCCGACGACCAGTTCCGGGCTGGACTGTCCGCACAGCCCCGGGATCGAGTCGAAGTCGATGTGCCGTTCGAGCACCGTCCGGATCCGCTCCTTTCCGAGTTCGGGGCCGGGGATCTGGTACGGGCTGACCATCGGCACCGGAAAGCCCGAACTCTCGAGTCGTGCCACCGTCGTCACCCAGCGGTTGAGCCACCTGTCGCTCATCTCCCTGGCCGCCAGGTCGTCCCAGAGGTTGTCGAGGATGGTTCGTGCCTTCTCGGCGTCGCCGGTCACCAGCCCGTACCAGGCCGCGAGCGCGTTGAACGCCCCGCCCGAGGAGCCGCTGATCCCGACGAGTTCGTACTGCTCGTCCCAGTTCGCGAGCAGTGTCCGGAGCACGCCACACGTAAAGGCGGTGTGGCTGCCGCCACCCTGACAGGCGATGGCGACGCGGGTCGGCGACTCTCCCGTCTCAGTCGTCACTGGCCCGCCGTCGTCCGCCGCTCCTGCCGAATCACTCATATGTGGTGGTGTAGCCGCCGTCGAACAGCAGATCCCCGCCGTTGAGGTGGCTGGCGTGCGTGGAGAAGCCAAAGACAAAGAGATTGGCGACTTCCGCCGGTGTCATCATCTCCTTGGTGCGGGCCTGCCCGAGCATCACGTCCTCGACGACTTCCTGTTCGGTGATCCCGCGTTCCTGTGCGGTGTCTTCGATCTGATTGACCATCAGCGGCGTCAACACGTAGCCCACACTCACAGAGAATCCTCTGAGTGTCCCCTCTCCCTCTGCGGCGATTGCTCGCGTGAGACCGGTGATACCGTGCTTGGCGGTGATGTACGCTGGCTTGTCCTTGGTGGCGTAGTGGCCGTGTACTGAGGACATGTTGGCGATTGCGCCGACCCCGTCGTCGGTCTCGCGAATGTGCGGCATCGCGGCCTGGGCCATCTTGAACGGCGACCGGAGCATCACGTCGGTCAACAGGTCGTACTTCTCCATCGGGAACTCGGGGATGGAGGCGATGTGTTGCATCCCCGCGATGTTCGCGACGAACCGAATCGTTCCCTCCTCGCTTGCTGCCTCGACGACCGCCTCCACGTCGCCGTCGTCGGTCAGGTCAGTCGGAACACTCTCGAATCGCCCCTCGACGTCGAACTCGGAGATCGTCGCGGCGGTGTCGGCAAGCCCCTCTTCGTCGATGTCGGCACCGACGACAGTGAGACCGTTGACCGCCAGCGCAATCGCGGTTGCGCGCCCGATGCCGGAGGCCGCACCGGTCACGATAGCGACGGTGTCGGGGGTGAAGTAGGGGTCGTCGAGTGTGAGCACGTCGTCTGGCGTCAGTTCCGGTGTCGTGAGATCGAACTCGGACATGTGCGTTCGGTTACTGGTTTGCTCTCTACCCGGTTAACGGTACTTGTCCACGCGCTGTCGGTTTGTGACTTACTTGTCAGTCTCCCCATCCCAGTATCCGACGGCGTCTTCGGTTCGGTAGTAGCCGTGGACGCTCCGCTCGCCCTCGCCGCCCGGCGGTGCGCCAGCGAAGACGCCGACCTTCTCAGAGTCGGGATAGACTGTCACGTCGGGTTCGTTCATCGTCGACACCACCAGATACTGCAGTTCGCCGGGCGAGTCGTTCACCACGCGGTGTGCGCCGCGCTCGTCGGCCGGAAGCGCCACGTAATCGCCCGCCGAGAGCGACACCGACTCCCCGTCGAGACGGAGCATCCCAGTCCCGTCGAGGACGAACAGCGCCTCCTCGTTGCCGGTGTGGTAGTGGTAGGGCCACGACTTGCCCCCGTCCGGAAGCCGATACAGACTGCAACCGATCTGTTCGCTTCCTGCGGCCGCTCCCAGTTTCTTCCGTTCGAGGTCGCTCTCCTCCGAAATCGGTGTCCACTCCAGATCGCTTCGATTTATCTTGCTCATGTGGCGTCGTCGGGGCACAAATCCGTAACTCTACGGGGTTCTCAGCGACCGCTTCAGACACGTCGCCGCGGCCGGACACAGATCCGAGAACTCCCGAGTCTGCCGGATCTGCGGTGGTACGTCCTGCCGACTCACCTCCTCGTACTCACGACGGCGGAAAAACGCCGCTGCGGTCGTCGTCAGCAGATACAGCGTCTCGACCCCGTTCGTTCGCGCGTGGGTCTCCAGCACCGAACACAGCCGTGTCCCATAGCCCTGTTCACGGTGTGACTCCCTGACGGCAAGCGACCGAAGCAGTCCGTCCGGCCCGTGTCTCTCGATGCCGCCGACGCCGACTGGCTTCTCGCCGTCGACTGCGAGGAAAAACTCCACGGGCGACGTGCCGATATCCGCTGTCGGGAGTCCGTTCGCTTCGAGCACCGTCTCGACACTGTCGAGACGGCCCTGTGCCCGTTCGATGGATATCGACCGGGCTGTCGTTCGCTCTGTCATGCACACTGTGTATTTGCTGGGGGACACTCGGAGTGGCTGACACACACCTGCACTGCGCCGAGATCAAGTGTGAATCCGCCACAGGTTCGGAGACACCGGCGCAACCGGACCAGCGCGCGCACGCCGAGACCCAGACCGGTGACGACTCCCAGAATTGCGATGCCGACGAGCGGATGGCTCACGAGCACCAGCGCGCTGACCAGCGTCGCGGCCATCACGTAGCTTCCTCGGACGCTCTGTGTGGGTGTCGGCTTGATTCGACGCGTTCGCGGATCGGGCGGAGGACTGGACATGTCGGTGTGTTCAGTCGCCATCGAGCGTGCGTGTCTCGTCGAGGACGTCGAGAAGCTCTTCGGCGCGCTCTGTCGCGGTGTAGTAGCGCCAGCGTCCCTCCTTCCGCCTGTCGACCAGTCCACTCCCGAACAGTCGCGAGAGCGCCTGACTGACTGCGCCCTGACTTACACCGAGCTCTGGTTCCAGTTCACACACGCAGACGCCGTCGTCGGACGCGGCGATGAACCGCAGCGCCTCGTAGCGCGTCTCGCTCCCGAGCGTGGTGAGCACCCCGACGTCGGCGGCCAGTTCCGCTTCTGAACGCGGATGACTAACCGGGGAACAACACGCCGTCTCGTCGGTTCGGTCGCTGACTGCTCGTTCTCCACTCATTTTAGCTCGTGCTAATATTAGGAGATACTAATATAACTGTTGCGGTGGACTGTCGACTGTCCAGAAGCGCTACTGTCGACGACCTCCTCCCCCAGCTGCGCTGCCGTTATGACTCGCTGGCTCGGTTTCCCTCGAACGCGTCGAGCAATCCGGTGACGGTCTGCTGTAGCGCTCCGGTCGTGCTTCCGATGTGCAGAATCTGGTAGCCGTTCGCCGCCTTCTCGTTTACGTCCTCCATCCCGAACCCGAGGCCACCGACGGGAACGTCGGCCGCCACGGCGCGCGAGCGAACTGTCTCGACGGCCGCTTGTACGTCGGGATGGTCGCGCTCGTTCGGATGGCCCAGCGCCACAGAGAGATCAAGCGGTCCGATGAACACGAAGCCAAGTTCCGGAACGGCCAGAATGTCGTCGATGTTCTCGACGGCCGCTTCCGTTTCGATGGTCGCGCCGACGAGCGTCTGTTCGTCCTCGCGTGCGACGTAGTCGTCTGCGAGTCCCCAGCGTCTCGCTCGCGGCGCTGCGAGTCCGCGGTCACCCGGGCCGTCTTCGTAGCGAAACCGGGCGGAGCGAACCGCCTCGCGAACCTCCGTCGCGGTTTCGACGCGCGGGAGGAAGACGGATCTGGCGCCCAGATCCAGCGCCTTCCGAACGAGCGTCGGATCGGTACCGGGGAGGCGAATCAGCGGTTCCACACCTGTCCGCTCGGCGGCGCGAAGCAGGTCCTCAATCGTGCCGCCATCCCACGGATCCGGTCCGCCGTGTTCGAGGTCGATCCAGACGAAATCGAGACCGAGTTCGCCGTAAAACTCAACGAGTGTCGGGCTGTACGTGTTATCGAGCAGGCCGAGAGCTACCGCTCCGGCATCGACTGTGGCGACGAGACTGTTCGCCGGTTGTTCTTGTTCCATGTTCACACTGTTCTCGCTCGACGAATAAACGTAGTGGCACGTTCGTCCGAGTCGGCGACACGCTGTCCGAAACGCAGAGAAAAGCCCCGCTCACCCCACGGGAGAGACGAGAGGATGCTGTCAGTTCACCTGCCTACTCTCGGCAGGGGGCGGTCGGACTGTTCACGAGGCCGACGGCGTCCGGGGTGGCCCAGCAGCCACCTTGTAGATGACGTACAGCCCCCAGATCACCAGGCCAGCGATGATGATGTACGACCTGATCTGGATGTCGATGAGCGCCTCGTGGACGATCTGTCCGTCGCCGGTGACGGGATGGCCGCTTCCGACGGCCATCTCGAGAAGACCGATCACGAAGGTCCCGATGATGACCAGTCCGCCGCCGACGTACAGTGCGATTTTGTCAACCGTTGATAGTTCTGTCATGTCTTGTCACCTCCTTAGCCGATGAAGTACTGTAACCGCGGATGGTTCTGGAAGAATGCTGTCTTCGCCAGGTACGCGTCGATGCCCAGCACGCGGCCCGCGCCGAGCGTTGCGATCATGGCGAAGATGAGCAGTCCGAGCAGGTCACCGGTGATGAGCCCGTGCGACCAGCCGCCGGTCTCCCCGTTGATGAAGTAGAAAAACATCATGAGGAAGGCCCCGAAGAAGGAGGCCAGTCGCGTGAGACACCCCAGAATCAGGCCGAGCCCGATCAGGGTCTGTCCCAGCGGGATTGCGATGTTCACGAAGTCCAGCGCGATGCCGCTGTCGAACAGCGTCACGACGGGGCCGAGGCTGGTTCCTGCCGAACTGCCGATGAACCAGGCCGCGTCGAACGGCCACGTGCTGAACTTGTCGAGTCCAGCATGGAGCAGCCACCAGCCGACGGTCACCCGCATGATTACGAGCCAGTACGACAGCCACACTCCGGACACCTGATACGAGACGTCTCTCCCGAGAAGTGTCGCCTGCACGGTCTCCTGCCTGTCAGTTGTTGCCATGGTTGTCACCTTACAGATGTATCTCCACACCCAACAACTTGAAAACTAGGGCTGTTTATTGAAGCCCTTTATATACTTTTTTGTGGTTTGGCTTCTTTCGGCGCGTGGTCATGTCGGATTCTGAACTCAGCCCAGGAAGATATCGATCGCGTTCCCGGAGGACTGGCCCTTGTAGAGTTCGGAGTATCCACAGTAGGTGCAGGAGATAACCGTGAAACTCCGGTTCTGAACGTCGAAGTACTTCGAGAGGCCCGACCCAGTCATCGCGATTTCGTCGACTTCTGTTTCCTCGTGTCCGCACTTCGGACAGCCGTGTTCGTCGTGATCGAGACCCTCGTCAGCGTGGCTCATATCTGATGGCAGTCATGACGCGAAAAAATACTTTATGTTTTCGTGACCTACCGCCAGAGCATGAGTGGGTTGTTCGTCCTGTTTGTCGCCGTCGCACTGTTGGTTCCGCTCCTTCTATACTGGTTCACCGAGCAGGAGATAACCGATCCGACGGTCGTGAATCGTTCCGAGGCCGAACAGATGGCCAGAGAGCGCGGGGGCCGTCCGGGCGCACGACCGGACGGTACTGATGACTCCGACGACGAGTGGGGGGCTGACAGCGAGTGGGGTCACGACGAGCCGCGGCGATGACTGTGTGGGATAGTGGCTGGCTGATCACGCCGTCTCCGCCCGGCCTGGGGCAGCGGAATCGGCTACGGTTTCCCCTCGAAATTCGGCGAGCGTGCCGTCGGACTCCCATGTCTCGACGACCTGTTTGAGTCCCTCCCGATAGGTCGGATACGCCGGGTCCCAGTCGAGTTCGCGCTTTGCTTTCTCGTTTGTCGTCGGCATCGGACTGGTTAGTAATCTGGCGGCGACACTCCCCACGAAAAACCGGGCCAGCCACGCGGGGATCCGACTCGGCTCCGGCTCGTCGAGCAGGTCCGCGAACGATTTGAAGAACTCGGCACCGGTCACGGGTTCGTCGCCGACGACGTGGTACACGCCGCTCGCGTCGGACTCGACGGCCGCGACGAACGCCGCCGCCGCGTCGTCGGCGTGAACGAAGGAGAGTTCGGCGTCCTGTCGCCCGAGGATCCCACCCCCGACGATGGGCAGGTCCCCGTCGACCAATCGCCGTCCCCACTCGCGTGTGTCCCGCGTGTCCGGTGCGTAGAAGAAGCCACATCGGAGAATCGACACGTCGAAGCCCGCCGCTGTGGCGCGCTCTCGAAGCAGGTCCTCGACGCGGGCGGCCGACTCCGTGGCTCTGTCGGGATGGCGCTCTGCCGTCTCGTCGAACGTCGACCCGTCGGGCTGTCGAGCGAGCCAGACGACGCTCGGAAACAGCACCTGTCGAACGCCGTCCGGGGCCCCGTCGAGGAGGTTCTTCATTCCTTCCAGTCGGATGCGGTCGTTTCGTTCCCACTCCTCGTCGCTCGGCTTCGTCGAGTCCGGAATCGCCGTCGCCGCGTGGATTAGCACGTCGACGTCGTCGTCAATCGCGGCTTCGAGGCTGTCGGCGTCGAGCACGTCCCCGCGACGGGCGGTGCCACCGTGGCATTCGATCCGCTCTGCTCCGTCGCTGTCCCGTGCCAGTCCGACCACCTGATGGCCGCGGTCCGTGAATCGGTCGACGAGTCGATGCCCGAGCACGCCGGTCGCGCCTGCGATCCAGACCTTCATGTGTCGTGGTACGAACGCTCGGAAGGAATCTCTACTGCCGGATCCGTCTTGGAGGTTTAAGTACCCGCTCGCGTCGATCGACACCGGTCGGTTCGGACATTTAAGGCTCTCAGTCCGGTTCGTTCGGACATGAAACACGTCAGAGTCACTATCACTGCTGGTGGCTCCGAGGCCGGTATCCACCCGATGTACGACATCTGGGCAAACGCGCCGTTCATCGAGCGCGCGAGCGCGCTGCAGTGGAACTTCACTGGCGACGCACTCGGCATTCTTCACTACGCCGTCGGTGACGCCGAGGCGCTCGCGACGGCGGCCGAGGAGATCCCGGAGGTCATCGACTACGACATCGCGCCTGCTGGCGACGATTCATTTTACGCCTACGTCAGAGACGACACCACCGAGGCGCTCGGTGACCTGTTCAGACCGATCACGAGCGGTGGCATCATCGTCATCCCACCGATCCGATACCGCGAGGACGGAACGGTGGCGTTCTCGCTGTTCGGCCCCGAAGAAGAACTGCAGGCGTCACTCGACAGCGTCCCCGATCTGATCGACGTGACTATCGAGGCAGTCAGCGGGCTGGAATCGACTGCGGTCGCCGTCGAGACTCGCCTCACTGAACGGCAACGCGAGGCGGTCAGTGCGGCCGTGGAACGCGGCTACTACGACCGGCCACGAACCGCCGACGTCGACGACATCGCGTCGGCACTCGACTGCGCGCCGAGCACGGCGGCAGAGCACCTTCGGAAGGCCGAATCGCGGGTGCTCTCATCGCTCTTCTAGCTCTGCTCGACACGTGGGAGCGAGAGCGTCACAGCGCTCCCACGGGGATCGTTGTCTGCAAACAGGAGTTCGCCGCCGGACAGCGACGCCGTCCAGTGGACCAGCCACAGCCCGAGTCCGCTCCCGTGTTTGAGATGGGTCTCCGTGCGGTCGCCGAGCACCTCCGTTTCCGACTCGTCGATCCCGGGACCGTTGTCGGCAACCTCGATCTGGAGGTGGTCCCCGCTGGGCGTGATACGAACGATCACGCGGGGTGGCGTCCGGTCGTTGTGAACGACCGCATTCTCGATGAGTTCCGTCAGCGCCATCTCGAACAACCGCTCGTCGACGACGCTGGCTGTCGCTGCTGTGTCGTCTTCGACCGATCGTCTGTACTCGATGACAGCGCCCGGATGCGTTTCGCGAGCGCTCTCGACAACGTGTTCGACGACGTCCGTCGCTGAGGTGGCTATCGTCGTCTCGCTTGCCTGTAATGTGCGTTCGACGTGACGTGCTTTCTCGGCAAACTCGGTGACTCGGCGCGTCTTCTCCAGAGCGATTGTGGCGTTTTCGCGCCGTTCGTCATCGCCTGCGTTCTCTTGGAGCAACTCCAGTCGTCCGGTGACGACGTTCAACTCGTTGCGGATGTTGTGCCGGAGCACCCGATTGAGAACGCTGATCCGTTGCTCGCGCTTGACGAGTTCGGTCACTTCGTTCAGGTAGACGATGCGACCGATTTCCTGGTCGTGCTCGTCGGTCAGCGACGTCGAGCGCGTCCGAAAGATTCGTTCGGCCCCGTCTCTCTCGGTGACAAACTCCCCGCCGTCCGGCGTGATATGTGCCGGGAACAGCTCTGTGGCGGGCTGTTCGATAGCGATTCCCTCGATGATCTGTGCCGCCGTCGAGTTGAAGTCTCTGATCAACCCGTTTGGTCCGATAACGACGACGCCGTCTTCGAGTTCCTCGAACAGTCGGTTCCGTGCGACTGGCTGGACGTCGAGCAGATCCAGATAGAACAGCGCGAGCGCGAAGGCAAACCCCGAAATCGTCAGTGTCGTCGTCGTCAGGTCGATGGCGAGACTCGGTCCGAGGTCGACGTTCACTGCGACGTTCGTGACCAGCGGAACGAACCCACCCAGAAACATCACGGCGGTCTGTTTTCGGTACACACGGCTGGATCGGACGACTTCGCCTGCGAGTATTCCCAGACTGCTCACCGTGAGTAGATACAGATAGCCCAGATTGACCCAGTACCACGGGCCGACGTCCGGCGTGAACGCTGTCGCACCGGACGCGCTGGTGACCGCAAGCGACTCCCAGAACAGCCCGTGATACGGATTCGTCCACACGACTACGATAGTGACGACTGGGATGACGGCGAGCCCCGCGTACACTCGCCGGGAGAGCCACCGACCGTATCCCGCATACTTGAGCGCGATAACGAGGTAGAACACCGGCGCGAACACCGTCCCCGGGTATCGTATGCGGTGCCAGAAGGCGACCTGCTCGACGTTCGTATAACCGAGACTGATCGCGTGCGGGAGCGCCCACGCGGCGGCGGCGAACGTCAGCAGCGCGAGGGGCCACGCCATCGGATCCGGTCGCTTTCGGAGCGCCGCCAGTCCGATCATCACAGCCACGACTGCGCTGCCGAAGATGACGAACGCAACCGCCGACACCGACCAACCCATCGTACTCCCCATTCTGACACCCAGCATAAAAACTCCCCCTGACTGGCACGGGACCGTCAGACCTGTTGACAGTACCGCTACCCTTCTGACGCGACACCTTCGATCCAGTCCAGTTGCGCCTCAGTTGCAAGCGAGTAGTTGTAGATGTTGACGCGCCCGTCGGTCGTCTGTCTGATCGCGTCGACGATAGCCTCCAGTTGTGACTCGCGCTCGATGACCGACGGCGAGAGCGTGACGCCAGCGTCGATAGGGAGGTCGGTTCGCCGCGCGAGCGTGCGGATCCGCTCGCGCGCCTCGACGGGGTCGTCCACGTAACAATAAGCGGTCACGCGGTCGAGGGAGTCGTCGAGTTGATCGAGACGGACGCCGCCGTGCCAGCCGCCGCGAAACCCCTCCCCGTCGACGGCGGGCACGTAGCCGTTGAGCGGCGTGTCGGGCGTCGCCGCGTCGATAGCCGCAACGAGGTCGGTGACGACGGCCGCCCGAAACCGAAACAGGTCGTCGAGTACCGGTTGCTCCTGCACGAGCGTCGCGAGCGGCGGCGGATTCGAGTGTGGCTGGTCGAACGAGTCTTCGATCACAGACCGACAGACTGCCTGAGCGCGGTCTATCTCCACCTCGTGTTCGTTCGCACGCTCTCGGCAGGCGTCACAGAAACACTGCGAGAGCAAGACTCGTTCGGCCTGACTCGTGAGAGCGTGCTCCATCCCGTGGCCGAACTGCGTGTCGTGGCTGTGCAAGACGTTCTGGAAGCCGTACGACTCCAGTTGAATCTCGTCGACACCCCGGTCGGCGAGCGCGCCCGCGGCCGCAGCGAAGTATCGCTTGACCTCGGGATGAGAGGGACAGAACGCGTGTTCGTGCCCCTCACCGAAGCAGTCTTCGAGCTGGAACTGGGGATACTCGTGCCCGAGTCGGGAGTTGTGAAAGAGGATCAGCCAGCCCGAAATCGCCATCCTCGTCTCCGCGCCAGCGCCGACGATAGTCGCCAGTGGGTCGTCGACCGATAGCTCGTTCTGGAGCGGTTCGATCGGCGTCTCTGCGAACCGCTCTGGGTCGGGTTCGAAGTACGCCCCGGCGGGGAACTGGTCGAACAGCGAATCAGGAGTACGGGGCTGGAGTGCCTGCACCGAGTGGTAGTGCGCAGCGACGTTCAGCCGGTCGACTCCGCGCCCGCGCAGCGCAGCCATCGCTGTCTCTGGCCCCTCGTCGAGCACCGTCCACGGAAACGTCCAGAGTGCAGTCATGCCTCTCTGAGTGCGGCGATGGCGACAATAAGCGTTCGGTTGTGCATGTCTCCCGCAGACGCTCCGACAGGCGGCGGTCCGGGAATCAGCTTTTATTCACCCGGCTCGTGGATAGCGTATGGACGAGGACGGTCAGGCGCGGAGCGGTTCGCTACAGCGGCGTCAACTGCTGACCGCCGTTGCGGGGGCCAGTACGCTTGCGGGCTGTACCGCGGCACTCGTCGACGACGAAACCGAGGCGACCTACGGGTTCAACAACGGATTGAAGATTGGGGATGTGACAGACACCTCTGCAATCGTGTGGACGCGACTCAGCCGTGACACCGACACGCCGTGGTGGAACCGCCGGATCTGGTTTCCGCCGACGGACGGGACGGTCCAGCTCGGATTCTGGCCGGAGGAGGACCCGACCGAGCAGCGCCAGCTGGAACAGCGCGCCGAGTCGAGCAACGACGGAACGGTCCACTTTCGACTGACTGATCTCGAACCGGCCACGAACTATCGCGTCGCGATCCGGGCGGAACCGGACGAAGCAGACGGGGAACTCGAACTCGACGGCCGGTTCAGGACCGCCCCGGACGAGACGATGGCCGATCCGGTCAACTTCGCCGTCGTCTCCTGTCAGGCGTGGCGCTTTCAGGACACACAGGAGCCCGGATTCGAGACGTACAAGACCCTCACCGAGATGGACCCGTCCTTTTTCGTTCACACCGGCGATATGGTCTACTACGACCAGGGGAGTCTGCGCGGTCGGACGATCGCCACGGCACGAACGCACTGGCACCGCCTCTACTCGCTTGACCTGCTGCGGGAGTTTCACCGGAGTGCGTCGTGTTATCTCCTCAAGGACGACCACGACATCACCTCGAACGACTGCTGGCCGGGACAGAGCTACGGGAATCTGTCCTTCGACGACGGCGTGGCCATCTTCAACGAACAGAATCCGATCGGCGACTCGCCGTACAAGACGGTTCGGTGGGGCCAGGACCTGCAGATCTGGCTGCTCGAAATGCGCGAGTTCCGGAGTCCGAACACCATCCCGGACGGCCCCGGCAAGACCATCCTCGGAAACGAACAGATCCGCTGGCTGAAGGAGACGATAGACGAGTCAGACGCCGCCTTCCGCGTCGTCATCGCTCCCTCGATTTTCGTCGGCCCGGACAAGCCCGGGAAAAACGACAACTACGCGAACGAGGGGTTCAGCTACGAAAGCCAGATCCTCCGGGAGTTCCTGTCCAGCCGTAACGTGGTCGTCGTCGGCGGCGACCGGCACTGGCAGTACGTCTCGGTCGACGCCGAAACCGGCCTCTGGGAGTTTGGCTCCGGCGCACTGGCCCGCGGACGCGAAGGTGGGTGGACGCCGGGCGACCGCCGATCAGAACACCGGTTTCTCGCCGTCAAACCCGGATTTATCTGGGGAACCGTCGACCGGGAAGACGGCGAACCGATCCTCACCATCGAGCACCGGAGTCGGTTCGGCCGGATTCGCAACACCGAACAGTTCACGGCCAATCCAGTCGAACACCGTGGGTAGCTGTAACCCACGGAGAGTCCGTGACTGCTAGTCCTCTGTTTCCCACGGCGGCGTCTCGCGCGCCGGATGGAATATCTCGACGGCCCGAGCGACGCCGTCGCTCTCGTTGACGACCTTGTGGGGCGTGTGGCCGTCGATAACGCAGACGTCGCCCGCCGCCATCGTGTGTCGGTCCCCGTCGACGATCATGTCGAACTCGCCGTCGTAGACGAACGTGATCTGCTCGTGGTGGTGGCTGTGCTCGTCCAGAACGGCACCCGGGTCGAAGCTCACGTGCTGGATGTTCATCTCGTCGCCGACCGCCACCTGTGCGGCCAGCAGGCCGTCGGCCACTTCGCTTTTCTCGCTTGCTTCGATGGACGTTAACTGGTATCCCATGCCTTCGAGTCCTCACCGTGGTGTCTAAAACCTTCGCAGGCACCCCACGTTGTGACCGACGGTGCCGACCGCCCGGAGCGAGTGGTGCCACGGATACAAGACACCAGCCCTCGAAACGGAGCGCATGTACGAGTGTCACGATTGCGGACGGCGATACGAGGAGCGCGCGACGGCACCGTTTCGCTGTGCCTGTGGCGGGCCGCTCGATTTCGCCGACCTGTCGCTCTCGGACGACGCGCCCGACACGCTGGACCGGGACCGGGGACTCTGGGCGTTCGACTCGGCGTTGCCCGTCGACCGACTGGTGACACTTGGCGAAGGCTGGACGCCACTGGTCGACGCACCCGACTGGGACGCGACGGTCAAACTCGAATACGTCTTCCCGACCGGGAGCTTCAAAGATCGGGGCGCGGCGGTGACGCTCTCTCACGCCGCGGATCTCGGCGTCGAGCGGGTGCTCGAAGACTCCTCGGGCAACGCTGGCGCGGCGATTGCGACCTACGCCGCCCGCGCGGGAATCGGCGCCGAAATCTACGTCCCGGCCGACGCGAAACGCGCCAAACGCCGTGCCATCGAGCGCACCGGCGCGGATCTCGTCGCCGTCGAGGGCGACCGGGCGGCGGTCACGGCGGCCTGTCAGGATGCCGTCGGCGCAGGTGGCTGGTACGCGAGCCACGCCTGGCAGCCCGCCTTTCTGGCTGGAACCGCGACGTTCGCCTTCGAGACCGCCGCACAGAACGGCTGGACCGCGCCCGACGCCATCGTGACGCCGCTCGGCCATGGGACGCTATTTCTCGGTGCCTACCGGGGATTCCAGATGCTCGCTGAGGCAGGCTGGACTGAGCGGGTGCCCCGACTGTACGGCGCACAGGCCGCCGGGACGGCGCCGATCGTCGCCGACCGCCACGGCGACGCGGCCGCGTCCGGTGCCAACGACGTTTCCGACGGCATTCAGATCGAGACGCCAGCGCGCCGTGCCCAGACCCACGAGGCGATCGAAGCCACCGACGGCGATGCCATCGCGGTCACCGCGTCGGAGACCCGCGCGCAGCTGGATCGACTCGACCGCGCCGGGCTGTCCACGGAACCGACCTGTGCTGTCGCGCCCGCCGCGCTGGATCGACTCCGCGAAGACGGAACGATCGACGCTGACGAGGACGTGGTCGTCCCGCTCACCGGCAGCGGGCTGAAGCGGTAATCCCGTCGGACCGACCGACAGACCAGTGTGGTCACAGCGCGTAGGACCGATCGATGCCGACGACGTGTGCGCTCTGTCGGCGCATCATTCCCGACGAGCGAATTGCTGACCCGCAGGTCGTCCAGGAGCACCACCTCCGGCCCGAAGAGCGCGCCGATAGCCCCACGGTGTCGCTCTGTCGGCCCTGTCACAAGCAGGTGCACGCGCTGTTCACGAACGAGGAACTGCGGGACGACTTCGACACGACCGAAACCCTCCGGAACGCTGACCGCCTCCAGCCGTATCTCGCGTGGATCCGCGGTACCGAGAAACTCGACATCGACGTGACGACCAGTGACCACGTCCGCGAACGGCGCTAGCGTCACACCCAGTCCGGTTCGGCCGCGTCGGCGTGCTGGTCCACTGTGGAGTACTCCGGTCGCCAGCCCAGCAGATCCGCGGCTTTCGCGTTCGAGAGTGCGGCCTGTTTCCCCTCCAAGTCACAGTCGTCCGGCAGAGTTCCGCAGGACGCTTCGACGATCTCTGTCGTCGGCTGGCCGAGGTAGTTCTCATCGGCGACACAGAGCACCGTCTCGTGTCCGTCGTGATCCGATGCGAGCGCCGCTTCGACCATGCGGGCAACGTCGCGAACGTCGACGTACGAGCCGAAGTTCCCGTCGGTGACGTCCGTCGAGAGGTCGGTGTCGTCGCCATGTGGTCGTCGTTTCGTCCTGTGGGGGCCGAAGATGGTCGCCGGACGGATCGTCGTGACAGAAATGCCGTCGCGTCGTGCGACTGTCTTGGCGATTTCCTCGCCACAGATCTTCGAGAGCCCATAGACATCTTCGGGTCGACAGTCGTGGGCTTCGTCGATCGGCAGGTACGCTGGCGTCCACGCCGATTGCCCAAACAGCGTTCCGTACGCCGCCTGTGAGGACGTCCAGACGATGTCGATGCCGCTCCGTCCGGCCGCGGTGAGCACGTTGTAGGTGCTCGTCACGTTGTTGTCGAAGACGCGACTGTCGGGATTGCTGACCGGGTCTGCGACTGCGGCGAGGTGGACGACCGCGTCGGCCCCGACCTGGTCTATCGTCTCGCGTGTGAGTCCGTGGTCGCTGAGATCGACCGTCCAGAACTCGGCGTTTGGCCGGGTTCCGTCGGGGTGTTCGAGGTCGACCCCGACGACGTGTGTCCCGGTGTCGGCCAGTCGGTCGACGACCCACCTGCCCACCGACCCGAGCGCTCCGGTCACGAGTACCGTGTCGGCTTCGTATTCGAACTCGGGCATCTGTGAAACACTTGGTAACACCTGACGCGGGAAGGCACAAAGTAGTAGTGGTCCTGTAATCTGGTCAGGACTCTCCAGTCACCGTTCCTCCGAACGGTCTGACCGTAGCGAGCGAAAGTCCACGCTTGAAGGGGTGGGAGAATGTCAAGAAGATTCGCTTGCATGTCCTTTTTATTTCACTAAGCCGTAGTGTGTGAGACATGACCAACCAATCCGATCTGACTCCGTTACGGTCACGGGATCGGTCGCGGAAGATCCTGGTTCCGTTCGACGGGTCTTCACGATCCGAGCGGGCGTTGAACTACGCGTGCGCTGCCTTTCCCGGCGACGATATCGTCACGCTCTATGTCGTCACTCGAGACGACAACGAAACCGTCTCACGGGCCTGGATCGAGTCGCCCGAACAGTTTGAGGAGTGGCTGGACGCGAGACGCGACAAAGCCGAGCAAGTGGTGTTTACGAACGCGCGTCGAATTGCCGACAGCTACGACCAGTCGATTTCGACGGAACTCGCTGTGGGAGAACTCAACCGGGGCATCGTCGACTACTGGAACACCCACGACGTCGACTTCCTGGTGACGGACACCCAGGGTCGCGGACTCCCACATGTCTTCGAGTACATCACCGGTGACGTGACTGAGCGACGCCCACGTACCCCGACGATTCCTGCCGTGCTCGTCAACGAGAAGACGGAACTCCCAGCGGAGAAGCGATCGCAAACCGATGAACGGCGAATCCTCGTACCCTTCGACGAGTCCGCGCGCTCGACGAACGCGCTCGAGTTCGCGTGTTCGCTGTTTCCCGACGCCGACATTACGGCGCTGTGTATGCACGTTGTGTGGGGTGATCAGACGGTTCTTCTCGACTCGAACGACGCCCGAGACGAACAGATGAACGAACTCGCCGCGACGGCCGAACGCATCGCGGCCGAACACGAGACGACCGTCGACACGGTGTTTGGGCAGGGCGCACTCGACCGAGCAGTCCTTCAGCTTCTAGATGGGGCCTCTGTCGACCTCGTCATCGTCGGCACCCTCGGGAAAACGACGCTCGAAACTCGGCTCCTACCGGGTGCGTCCGACCGCCTGGTCAGGGACTGTCCCGTCCCGGTAATGGTGGTCCCGACTCCACGGCGGCGGTGACCTCGTATAGCGCGGGCACGGCGACGGTTCCCGACTCTTGAGCTGTTCTGTATATCCCTGCCGTCCCGGATTGTGACACAGAAAAAGACTTTCGCTCACGAGAATGAGGACAGTGCCCTCACCCGACTTTGTAGAGCGTCAGATACGATTCTTTGCCGCTCACAGAGATGGCTGCAGGGCCGCCCGACTGCTGCTCGACGACGACTTCGAGTGTATGGGTTTTGTCAATCTAGAATACTGTTCTGCCGTAGTTCCGCAGACGCGTTGGCCGTCGGTCCCGGCGGTGGTGTCGGCCTGGATACCGCCACTGGAACTGCCGTGTATCCGCAACTCGTAGTCCGGCATTTGTGTACTACTTGGCAACACCTGACATGCAAAGCTACAACGTAGCAGTGGTCCTCCAGTCACGACACCTGTCAGACGGTCGTGCAACCGTTTGGCTGCGCCGTTCGACCGTTGAGGTCCCGTCTCTGCGATTTAGGCCAGCCCTGCGGCCATCACGAACAGCGCAACCGAGATGACGGCAAACAGCATGCCGACGCCGTGTTTGATCGTCTCGGTGTCGAGTGCTGCGGCGACGTAGGGGGCGACCTGTCCGCCCGTGACCGTTGCCGGGACGGTCCAGACCACCATGTTCCACGGCGTTGAGGCAAGATCGAGGCTGTGGCCGCCGACCAGCCCGCCGCCGAAGACGTGCACGAGCGAGGCGAGCACGGCCGTCGAGGCGACGACGATGTGGTTCGTCCCGATTGCGACCCGGACCGGCACGGAGGTTCGCAGCATCGAGATGATCCCGAGTTCGCCGATGCCGAAGCCAGCAAGCCCCTGGAAGACCCCGCCGATGCTGTAGTTGCTGAACCGTTCGAGATACCCCCCACGGGTGTAGTAGTAGTCGGTGCCGTCGTTGTCGACGCGGGTGACGCGCCCCTCGTCGTCGGTCTCGACGCCTGCTGGCCCGAGTTTGTCGTCGTCGTCGGGCAACTGCTCACCGCCGTCGGTCGCCGTCGGCGTCCCGCTGTCGGCTCCCGGTTCCTCGTGCGCCAGGTCGGCCCGAAAGAGCAGGAATGCGGCGGCAAGCAGCGCTATCCCGAGCAGGGCGTGAAACACTGACTCGGGGAGGACGAACGACAGAAACGCCCCACCGACGACGAACGGGATCGCTCCACCGACCAGTGCGAGCGCGAGCCGTCGGTCGACGAGTCCGTAGCGAATGAACGCGATGGACGAACTCGACAGGCCGAAGGACTCGCTGACGAGTCCGACCAGCACGATGGTCTCCGGCGACAGCGGCACTTCGACCAGCGAATCTGGCGCGAGTGCGGGAGCGAGCACCGGGAACCCGAAGATGAGAAACGGGACAAACAGCGCCGATCCGCTGATACCGACGGTGTTGACGATCGTCGCCCCGAGGAGGAAAAACGGAAGCAGCCACCAGTACCGGAGCCAGTACTCCTGACCCGCACCGCTGGGCGTCGGCGCGAAGAAGTAGACGCCCAGCACGAACAGAACTGGCGCTGTGAAGACGACGATATGCTGGTATTTCAAGAACCTACGCTGCAGTCGACTCGCGAGTGACGACCGTGTCATTCGACCGTGCCACGGAATTTTGCCCCCCGAGTTAAGTGCATTTTCTTCTCGGTCTGTGATGTGAATGATAATATAAACATACACTCAGCTGACACAGCATGCCTTCGGGCGTTACGCTTGGGACTCCCGCTTTCAGGAATGCGGACAACCCAATCGTCAGTCCAGTGCCCCACTCTCGACTGTAACTCGTCTGGAAGTTGGATTCCGCCTCCCGAATTTGCATCGGGGACAGTTCACATCCGACCTGATCCACTGGGGACCAGCC
Organism: Halovenus marina; assembly: GCF_051414115.1. Classification (NCBI taxonomy): domain Archaea; kingdom Methanobacteriati; phylum Methanobacteriota; class Halobacteria; order Halobacteriales; family Haloarculaceae; genus Halovenus; species Halovenus marina. Next base: position 58,695 of record NZ_JBLKNZ010000001.1, read on the forward strand.
GAAACAATCTCGGTCTCGGACGAGGACGACTTCGCCCTGTAAAAATCACCCCTTACTCGGCAGCGGCCGCGAGATCTGCTCCGGCCGGAAGAACTGACTTACCAGAGACTGTCACGGGCCTACTCACGAACCGCTATCACCGGCTTGCGATAATTTCTATATAACAATCGCCAACTATCCCTCAGGGGCGAGTGTCCATTCCGAGTAGATGGCTGCTCCGGACGGACAAGGTAGTACTCGTATGTTACACAGAAACTGGAGAAACCGAATTCGAGGGTCAGTATAATGGTAGACCAAGCGGGATCGATAAGTCGACGGAGCCTCCTGGCGGCTGGTGCCACGGTCGGTGCAGGCGTCTTCGTCGGGACCTCGTTAGTCGGGGCAGACAACCATACCGATGACAACGGGAGTGGGAGCCGGCACTACCGCGTGACGGTCACCAATCTCACGCGAGGACAGCCCTTTACGCCACCGGCAGTTGCAGCCCACCGTCCGAATGTCGAGGTTTTCGCGGTCGGTGAGTCCGCAAACGAACCGACCCGACAAATCGCGGAGAACGGCAACCTGCAACCGTTGCTCGACCTCGTGGCGAACACGAACAGCATCAGGGGTGCGGCCGTCGGGAACGCACCGCTCGTCCCCGAATCCGACCCCGGGGATACCGGCAACCCCTATTACACGACGCTCCATCTCTCGGCGGATGCCAGCGCGACGCATCTGACGTTCATCAGTATGCTCATCGCGACGAACGACGGGATCGTCGGTCTGGACACCGTGGAGCTCCCCGAGCGGGTCAACGAATCCCGGACGTACTACGCGAACGGGTACGACGTGGGAACCGAGCAGAATACCGAACGGTTCGCGGATCTCGTGCCGCCAGCGAAGACACTCATTCTCGGCGGAGAGCCCGAGGGAACGGGCGAGAGCAACGAAGCGATCGCCGAAGATGGTGTCATCCAGCCACATCCCGGAATCGAGGGCGTCGGGAACCTCCCCCCGGAGGTCTACGACTGGCGGGAACCGGCCGCGGTCGTACAGGTCGAACGTCTCGCCGAACTCCAGCGGGAGTTCCAGACGGCACTGTCGGGTACCAGCGAAGTTCCACCCGTGGAGACGGACGCCTCAGGAGAGGCAACGTTCGCGGTGGACCAGCATGACGAGGAACTGAGCTACGAGATAACCGTCTCGGACATCGAACACGTCGTCGCGGCGCACATCCACTGTGGTGCTGCAGACGAAAACGGCCCGGTCGGTGTGACGCTCTACGACGGAGATCCGGTCTCGGAAGACGGTGTCCTAACCGAAGGGACTGCTACGGAACCGGACGCGGAGAACGGCTGTGGCTGGGAGACCATCGACGATGTGCTCTCGGCGATGCGGGGCGGCCGAGCGTACGTCAACGTCCATACGGAGGCGAATCCGGGAGGCGAAATCAGGGGTCAGATCCACTGAACACAGTCACGCCCGGCGAGTGGTGACCCGGCCGTTCGATCCCACTTGCCTGATTCGTCCGGCTGGCGTCCATTCCGGCGCTTTTCGATCATTTTTCGTAACCACAGAATGTATCCTCTCTCCGATGTGATGGAGGAAGACGGTCGCTCTCGCTCGGATCGCGGTTACACCGCTCGGCGTCGCTTCTTCGGCTTCCCGTTTGCTTCGCTCACGGAGACGGGAACAGATCGATCTTCAGTCGTGTACCAGCATACCACGACGAGCGGAGCGAGTCGTGGTTTCACCGGACGCGACTGTAGGGAGCGTCCGGGACGTTTTTCCCCAAGTTTTCACGAGGAGAAATTCCCGCAGCGAGCCGCAGGCTCGCGAGGAAATCCGACGAAGTAAAAAGTGGTATGCCGCCTCCCGGATTGTGAACTACGCCTGAGAACCTGCTCGCTCCGCGCGCAGAACCTCAGTCTAGTTCAAACCACGGTCGGGAGCATTTTCACTGCTCACTTCGTTCGCAGGAAAATGCCGCCTCCCGGATTTGAACCGGGGACAGCTCGATCTTCAGTCGAGTGCTCTCCCAGTCTGAGCTAAGGCGGCGCATCCTGAGGGATGACGACCGGAGAAAAAAGAATTTCGATAGCCCGCCGTTGCAGTGTGCTGACCGTGTGGTCACGAGGAGGATGTCTCTGGCCAGTTTTACGCTTCGGGCATCGGGCGGGTGTACCACCATGCTAGGACGACCAGTACGGCCTGCAGTGGGAGCCGCCCCCAGCGGACGGTCGCGGACGGATCGACTGTGCTGCCAAACACGCCCGTCACGACGACATCACTGGTCGCCATGTACACGTTTGCCGGAAAGATAGCAAGCAACAGCCCAACCAATCCCCAGGCAGCCAGTCTGCGGGTGCGAGAAAACAGCACTCCGATACCGAGTACAATCTCTGCGATGCCACTGAGATAGACGAGGGCAAGCGGATACGGCAGGACAGGTGGAACGATCTGTGCAAACGCTTCTGGGATGACAAAGTGTGTGACGCCAGCACCGATGTACAGCACACCCATGACGTACACCAGCGGGCGTTTCAGCCGGAGACAGAGATCCGTCACGCGGGGCTGCATTCGGTATCACCTTGCCCTGCTGAACAAAGAGTGTTCCTCCCGCGCGGAAAAACCGGGGACTACTAGCATCCCGCCAGTACCAGCCACCTGCTGGATGTGCTTGGTCGAGTGTCAAAAATCCCACAAATGTGGCCCAGACGACTCCGGAGACAGGGAGTCTCGTATGCTCGCACGCGTCAGCGACTGCAATACACGTGTCTTTTTACGGGATGGAACCGTAGCCGAATTCAAGATGTTCAAGGCCATCGTGCGCGCGGACACGCTGCAGTCGACACTCGACTCTGTGGGCGTGCTCGTCGAGGAGTGCAAGATTCATCTGGACGAAACGGGACTGGAGATTCGGGCGGTCGACCCCGCCAACGTCGGCATGGTTGACCTCTCGCTCGACGTCGAGGCGTTCGAGTCCTACGAGGCCGACGGCGGACTCATCGGCGTCAATCTCGCTCGCCTGCAAGATATCGCCAACATGGCCGACTCCGACCAGCTCGTCCACCTCGAACTCGACGAGCAGACCCGGAAACTCCACATCTCCATCGACGGGCTGGAGTACACGCTCGCGCTCATCGACCCCGAGTCGATCCGCGAGGAACCGGACCTGCCGGAACTCGATCTTGCCGCGACCATCATCATCGAGGGTCGCGACATCGACCGCGCGGTCACGGCCGCCGATATGGTCTCGGACCACATCGAACTCGGCGTCGACGAGAGCCGCGAGGTGTTTTACGTCGACGCGGAGGGTGACACCGACGACGTGCATCTCGAACTCGGCGCGGACGACCTGATCGACCTGGTCGCCGGGTCCGCGTCGTCGCTGTTCTCGCTGGATTATCTGCAGGACATGAACAAGGCAATCCCGAAAGATGCCGAAGTCACGATGGAACTGGGCGAGGAGTTCCCGGTCAAGATGCACTTCGATATCGCTGACGGCAACGGGTCGGTCACGTACATGCTCGCGCCGCGCATCCAGAGCAACTGACTGACATTCTGTGCTTTTTCCGGACGTTTGCCCATAGCTATAACTTGATTCCGCGACACTGTCGAGAGAATGCCAGCGGAAAACAGCACCCTGGCGAACATGCGCACGCAGATGGATCGGGCGAAACAGTACACCGAGGACGTCGACGACAACGTCTTCACGCGGATGAAACACCCCGAGCGGACGCTCACAGTCAGTTTGCCGATCCTTCGCGATGACGGCACACTCGAAGTGTTCGAGGGGTATCGCTGTCAGTTCGGCGGCGCTCGCGGCCCCTACAAGGGTGGTGTTCGCTACCATCCGTCCGCGTCGATGGAGGAAGTCATCGCGCTGGCGGGGCTGATGGCCTCGAAGACGGCGCTGGTCGGCCTTCCGTACGGCGGCGCGAAGGGTGGCGTCCAGTGCAACCCGAAGGAGTTGAGTCGCGACGAGCGCAAGCGCGTCACGCGCCGGTACACCGAGGGGATCCGGCGGATGATCGGCCCGAAGATGGACATCCCCGCGCCCGATATGAACACTGGGCCGCAGGAGATGGCGTGGATGATGGACACGTACTCCGTCTACGAGGGTTACACCGTCCCCGAAGTCGTCACCGGCAAGCCGACCGAAATCGGCGGTACGCCGGGGCGCGTTGAGGCGACGGGTCGGGGTGTCGCCATCATCACCGACCGGATACTGACGCATCTCGACCGGTCAGTCGAGAACGCCACCGTCGCCATCCAGGGCTTTGGCAACGTCGGTTCCTGGACCGCCCGGTTGCTCGCTGAACGGGGCGCACACGTCGTCGCAGTCAGCGACGTCTCCGGCGGCGTCTACGACCCGGATGGGCTGGATGTCGTCGGTCTGGCCGAGCACGTCGAACGCGGTGAGACCGTCACCAGCGCAGACGAGGGTGACCAGATCTCTAACGACGAACTGCTCCGTCTCGACGTGGACGTACTGGTCCCGGCGGCAGTCAGCCACGCTATCACGGCGGATGTCGCGGCCGATCTCCGCGCCGACATCGTCGTCGAAGCCGCGAACGGCCCGACGACACCGGCCGCCGACGACGTACTCGTCGAGCGCGACGTCCCCGCCGTGCCCGACGTACTCGCAAACGCTGGGGGCGTCATCGTCTCTTATCTGGAGTGGGTGCAAAACACGCAGGAGTACACGTGGACGCTCGCGGAGGTCAACGCCGACCTGGAGCGTCGGATCACCGACGCCTTCGACGAGATGCTCGCTGTCTACGCTGAGGAGGAGACGCCGGACCTGCGAACGGCGGCCTACACCATCGCCATCGAGCGCAACGCGACGGCACACTCCTACCGAGGGCTGTTCCCTTGACCGCGACGAGATGAATCCACACGCCGCTGTCTTGCGCCCGTCTGACGTAGCATTTTGTGGGTGGATCCCGTTGGGTCAACCATGCCAAGTCTCGGTGAGGCCTACGACCGGCGCGGCGACACGGTTCGTCAGCCGCGTCGCGTGCTTGCCGGACTCGTGCTCGTCGGATCTGGCGTCGTCGGATTGCTGGTGGCGCTCGGACTCATCGCGGTTGCCGGTGCGAGCATCACCGCGCGGAGTTACGCCGGGCTTGCGGCCGGTGTCGGGATTCCGCTGATGTTGCTCGGCGTCGTCGTCGTGTTGCCGTCGAGCCGAGAGATCCGCGTCGGCGTGCTGTTTGGCACCGCTATCTCCGGGGTCGGCGTCTGGCTGTTCAGCCGTGCCTACCCCGACCAGTGGGTGTCTGCCGTCGACTCAATTGCCTTCGAGACGCTGTTCATCTACGGGGTCGGGTGTGCGATCGCCCTCTGGTTCGTCTTCGCCGCCATCGCGACGTTCCGCCGACGCAACAACCCCTACGGCACGGTTCGACTCGAAGTGGTCCGTCAGGGCGAGACACAGACCGTCGAGGTCAGCAGCGAGCAGTACCGCCAACTCGCCGACGGCGGGAACGCGGAGTCGGTCATCCGCGAGATCGAACGCAGCGACTGAGTCGACGACTTCGCCGGAATTCTCCGTATCTCGACCCCAGAGAGCGGACGGTGTTCAGTGAATCGTCTGTCGAATTGGAGAACCAGAAAGCCCCCGTTCGGCTCCGGTCCCGCGGCTCGCTGTGCGCGCCCCCTTCGGTCGCGTGCTTACATCGCCGGGGTTCCCGGAGCAGAACGGCCCCTTTCAGTCCCGCCCAGTAGAAAGGCTAACCAGCCGCCACGGGTGGGACTGAACGGGGCTTTCTGGTTGTTTGCAACCATCTTGCTGTCCATCTTCCCTGAAGTAAACACGACTAGAGGATCTCCGACGGGTTTTTTGCACCACCGTCTGCTACGTGGTGCTGATGAAGCAACTCCACGCGCGGTACCCATTTCTGCAGGCGGCCCGCGAGGCCGTCGAGACCGCTGACGTGGACTTTGCCAGCGTGGTACGTCGCGAGGACGCGGTCGTCGACCGCGCGTTCGACCGCGTCGAGGCCGCACTCGATGGGGGGGCGGTCGGCGACCCACACCGCCGGACGCGCGTGGAGTTGCTCTCCTATCCCGTTGCGCGCGTGCTCGTCTCGCTGGTCGACGAGCACGTTCTGACACGCAAGTACGCACGCGCCGAGGCGCGAACCGCCCACGACCGATTCAGCGCCGAACGAGCAGACTCCGGACTCAAGAGCAGTTCACGCGAACCACTCACGCTCGGAACCCTGCTCGCCGAGTTCGACCTGTCGGCGAGCGTCCGCGAGACACAGGAGGGGTACGCCGTCGAAGTGGGGACGTATCTGGATCTCGCTGCCGGACTGCGCGACGACGAGTGGCGACTGGTTCACCGCTCTCTCCGGTCCGGGGAGGTGCCCGTCTCTGAGAGCGAACTGCTGGTGCTCGTCCGCGAGGCAGTTCGCAAGCGCGTCGTCGACGGTCTCCCGCTCTCGGTCCCTGACCCCATCGCCGAGGAACTCTCCGCGGAGGCCGAGCGACTCCGCGAGCGACTTGCGGACCTTGACCTGACACACGACATCGACACGGTCGTTCCGGATCTGTTCCCGCCGTGTATGGCCGCGTTGCTCGACCAGGTCCAGCGCGGGGCCCACCTCGAACACCACTCTCGCTTTGCGATCGCCTCTTTTTTGACGAGCATCGGCATGTCGACCGACGAGATCGTCGACCTGTTCCAGGTCAATCCCGGGTTCGGCGAGGAGGCCACGCGCTATCAGGTCGACCACATCCGCGGGGACACGAGTGCGACCGAGTACACCCCACCTGCCTGCGCCACGATGCAGTCCTACGGCGACTGCGTCAACATGGACGACCGCTGTGAGACGATTTCGCACCCGCTGTCGTACTACGGGGACGCGCTGGAGGACGCCGACGAGGACGAACTCGTCGACTGGCGAGAGACAGACACGAGCGAGTCGTAATGTTCCGTTCATCCGAATCTGCCGTCCTCGGTTTGCCGACGTCCGCGCGTCAGCTAGTTTCTCACTGACGGTGTGGTCGAAGTGTTTCGCTGAGAAACCGTGACTGGGCAGTTCCCGCTCTCTCAAATATCTCACTCGGGTGATACACAAGGCCAAAGTGCCCGCCAGGGATCTCGACCCACTCCCTGGGCCCGTCGAGTCGAGTGTAGGCATCGTACTGCACGATCGGACGCGACCCGGGCATTTCGTCTTCGGGGGACACGACGAACAGGGTGGGGCACTGGATCTTGTCGGTACAGGCACCGGGATGCCATTCGACCGGCGTCGTCGGTCGTGCCCGTGTAATTTCGTTCTTCCACCCGCTCTCGTTCCGAGTTCCGTATCCGGTGAACCACCGAAATGCTGTCACTGGTTTGAGTGCCGACGGATGGGTCTGCTGGTCGTCCGATACAACGGGCATCGGCCCGCGTATCTCGTCTGCGCTCGGTTCGATAGATCCTGTCCGAATTGTTTCAGCCATCCCCTCAGCGATCTCCCCGTTAGGATCGTCGGGTGGAAACGCTGTGCCGATCGACGGAACCTGAACGACCAACGCTGCAACCCGGTCGTCAGCCGCCGTTACGACGAGTCCCACTCCGCCGCTGAGACTGTCACCCCATAGTGCGATTCGTCCCGGATCGACGTCTTCGATCGTGGTTGCGAACGAAATCGCGTCGAGATATCCGCGGGCTTGCATCCACGGGTTAATCTGTTGTCGTGGTTCACCTCCGCTTGCACCGAACCCCCGGTGATCGTACAACAGAACTGCGAACCCTGCCGACTGAAACGCCTCAGCGTATCTGTCGGCAACCATCTGTTTTGTCGCGGAGAACCCGTGAGCCATGACGACAAGTGGCCAGGGAGGCGGCGAATCCGGCGTGTAGTACCAGCCGCTCAGTTCTGCACCTTCCGAGTCGAACCGAACAGTGCGCCTCATGTCAAACTATATGACTCATCCACTGAAGTATATCGTGGGGGATAGGGTCGAACGATCCGACGCAACTTCAGCGAAGCTTCTCCGCTCGTCTCTCTCTCTGCGGTCACCAGAGCTCTTCCCAGTCACGATGCTCTCCGGTACAACCATCACCCGCTTCCGTCTCCCTGTCGGTAGTCGGATTACTCGTCCTCGGACTCTCGCTCGATGAGATAGCCAAAGATCGGCATGAGAATGATGAAGCCAGCGATGAGCGCGATCAGCGCAAGTCCGCCGTCGGGGGTGAGATTGGTGTCGGTCGTTCCGTTGATCGTCCCGTCGAAGGTTCCTTCGAAGGTCCCGTCTTCCTGATCGAGTGTGCCGTTTATCTCACCGGCAGCGGTCCCCTCGACAGCGCCCTCGATCGTGCCGTCGAAGCTTCCACTGAACGTCCCGCCGTCGAGCGTTCCGTCGATAGATCCGGTCACTGACTCCTCGAAGTCGAGATCGAGCGTGCCGCTGAGCGTTCCCGTCGCCGTCCCGTCGCTGACAGAGAGATCCGAGACGTCGCCGGAGATCGTTCCGTTCACGACTCTGTCCTCGACCGGCTCCTCGGCCCCGTAGACCTGACTGACGACCGAGAGTCCGAAGATGAACACCGCGACAGCCACGATCGAGAGGGAGACCTGCAGAATCAGATGCCGGTCGATTTCCATGCCCGCGGATTTCAGAGCAACGGCCAAAAGGGCTTCGAACCGCCCGTGGGCACACCGAGCAGCGGGAACGGACCGCCAGCACCAGAGGGAGCAACCGCCCGCACGCACAGCTATCGGCGGGAGTCGAGCCGACCGCTTCCGTTCACCGCTCCGGATGGGTCGGCCCGTCGAACCCGCCGCGGACGAGCGGTTTCGCGACGTGACGTCTGGCACACGGCGGCACCTCGTACCATCCGAGTTCGATCTCTCGGTCGATCTCTCGGGGCTGTTTCCCGTCTGCAGTCGTCTTGCAGTCTCGACAGCGGTATCCGGCCGACCGGCCCGCAGACTCCATCGAGCGGCCACACTCGGGACACGTCGGCGTGACCAGTTCCGTCCGGACGAGGTCTCTGACCGTCAGCTTCTCCAGTTTCAGCGTCCCGTCGCGAACTTCACCGCAGACTGTCACGCGGTCGCCGACACGGAGCGGTCGCACCCGGTCGCGAAATCGCTTCGTCGGCTCGAAGGCCACACACGGGAGCGACGCGTCGTCTTCACCTGCAATCGCGAAAAACACGTGCCCGCCCTCGCGAGTGCTCGGTTCCGCACAGACCGTGCCGGTCACCCGATAGGCACGTCCGTCGCTGACGGTCTCGACTGTTCCGTCTCGGAGGTGTGCGTCCGTCCCCTGGTTGGTCACGAACAGATGTCGGCTGGCAACGGGTTCGCTCTCGATTGCGTCGGCAACTGCACGAACTGCCTCGGGGTCGTCGCCGCGGATCCCGTGCAACACGGGGCAGGGCGTCCGCGGGACGCAGACGGCGGTTTCCTCCTCGCGGTCGAGCGTGTCCCAGACCGTCGGATACCACTCCGTTGCGGCGCGGCGGATGGACTTGTACGCGACCGAGCGGTCGGTTCCCCAGCGCTCGCGCTCGCGATAGCTGATGCACTCGTAGGTCCACTCGTCGAACGCGGCCCACGCGCCGACGGCCGCCAGCGCGCCGATCAGCCCCCGGCCGTTCCCCCGCGTTGCGGTTCGAAAGCTCGCCGAGTCACAGAGTCGCCGTGCTGTCTCGATGTCGTGAATCTCTCGGACGGCGGCCGCCGTAAAGTCCGAAACCGGATCTGGGACCGCATCGGGGTCGCCGTCGAACACGACGACGCCGGGGTTCGTCTGGTCGTCGTCGGTCCGGGCGGCATCGAGCCACTCGCTGGCCACCGCGAGCGCCTGCTCTGGCGGCGTCTCACAGTGAACGGCGAGCGCCGCGTTTCCCCGCGTCTTGTGTTCGACGGCGGGGTTGAGCCGAACCAGCAGGGTTCGCACGTGGTCGTCCCCGAGATCTGCCGCAATCTGGGCAGCGGCGTAGGTGGTACACAGCCCCTGCGTGCGGGAGTCTGTGTCGTCGATGCCGATGACAGTCACTGTCGAACTCAGGCACGGGACCGACAAACCGCTTTCGAGAGCGAACGTCCCGTTGTATTGAGCGACCGACAATATCGGAAAAACGCAGGAAGGGGGCCGAACGCGCGGCACAACGCATATATGCGATGAGTCACTTATGTTTTACTGGAAACCAATTATGTCCCGGTCTGCACTGGTCGGAAACGTCACGGCGATGCTCGAAGACGCTGGCTTCCTGGTCAGCGACCGCTGTGCGATCCGACCGAAGAGTTTCGACGTAGCTGCACGCCGGGGCGAGGACGTCTTACTCCTGAAAATACTCGGTAACATCGACGCTTTCGACGCCGGAACTGGCGCTGAGATGCGACGCCTCGGCGAGTACCTGAACGCGACGCCGATGGTGATCGGACTCCGGACGCGCGACGAGGAACTCGAACCCGGCGTGGTCTACTTCCGCCACGGCGTTCCGGTCTTCTCACCCGATACGGCGATGGATCTCTTCGTCGAGGAGGTGCCGCCGCTCATCTACGCGGCCCCCGGCGGGCTGTACGTCAATATCGACAGCGAGGTACTCGAAGACGAGCGGCAGGAACGGGACTGGTCGCTGGGGCGACTCGCGAAGGAACTCGGCGTCTCGCGCCGGACCGTCTCGAAGTACGAGGACGGTATGGACGCGAGCGTCGAAGTCGCCGCACAACTCGAGGACCTGTTCGACGCACCGCTCACCGCGCCCGTGTCCGTCCTCGACGACGAGAACCCGGTGCGTGACGACGACGACACGCCCGAAGACCCGACGGTCGACCCGGACGACGAGGTGGTCGTCACCGTGCTCACGCGCGTCGGCTACGAGGTCCATCCGACCGACCGCGCCCCCTTCAAGACCATCAGCGAGGACGAGAGCGAGCAGGAGCAGATGCTCACTGGCCACTCCGAGTTCACCCAGACCGCACAGAAGCGCGCTCGCATCATGTCCTCCGTCGGGCGTGTCACCCGCACCCAGTCGGTGTACGTCGTCGACCGCGCTCCGACGGACGCCGTCGACGGCACTGCCCTGATCGAGCAAGCCGAGATGGAGTCGATCCAGGACCAGGACGACCTGCGCGACCTGATTCAGGACCGTGTCGAGGAAGAGCCAGCCTGATTCGTTTTTCACGCCCCTGATCAGAGCGCGAGCGGAACCAGCAACACCCCCATACAGGTCATTCTCCGTGCCCCGAATCTCGCAGGGATCAGTCCCACGGCTGTCGCAATCGAAAACACACAGAGTCCGACCAGCCCCGTGAATGCGACGACGAGCACACAGAGGAACACAAGCACCGACACGGAGAGCCAGACGGGATCGATCCGACCGACGATGGCGAGATAGCGGTCGCCCAGAACCAACACGAGAACGAACCCGGCGGCCGCAGCGAGCGTGACACTCGTGAGCAACACGGGCAGCACGAGCGGGACGCCGGTGTCATCGAGCGCGACCAGCACGCCGGTTCGGGGGCTGCCCAGCGCGACCAGCGCAAAGAGCGCGAAGACGGTGTTCGCTGTGTTGACGCCGCTGGTGGCGACCACGAACGCCCGCGGGCCACGGTGCGGTAACACGACGAGCGCCCCGGCGGCAGCGATGGCGCTGGAGATGCCCGGCAGGTAGCCGACGACCGCACCCGAGAGTGTGCCGACCGCTGCGGCCGACCCGAGAAACCCACGGGAGACCGTCACGATGCTGTCGTCCTGTGGCGGCACGCCCGCTCCTCGCATCGCCTCGATCAGTATCGGCGCGCCGAAGAGTCCGGCAAACAACGGCACGAGCATACTCCCCGCTGGCAGGACGCCGCCGATCGGCATATCGAGCGTCACAACGCCGAGCAGGCCGCTCGCGCCGACCGCACACGCCGCACCGACGCGGGCGAGATGTGTCCCTTCGGTCACGACAAGCGCCACGACCACAGCGCCCAGCACGACCGAGAGGTTCGCCGCAATCGTCGGATAGAGCCGCTTCATCCCGAGCGTGATCGGAATCGCGAGCGGTACGGCAAACGCGACGGCGAGTGCGCTTCCGAGCGCGGAAAGCCGAAGCGCCTCACGACCGCGCCCCTGCAGGACGAGCCTGTGGCCGGGAAGCGCCGTCGGGGCCATCGCGGGGTCGGGAACGCCGAGCGCGAGTGCCGGGACGATATCGAGAAAGGTGTGGACGACGCCAGCGGCGAGCATCGCCGCACCCACTTGTAGCGGCGGTGCCGGAATCGCTGGCGCAAAGCCTGCGAGCAGGAGCGCGAAGTTGTTCGCGTGTAGGCCGGGGACGAGACCGCTCACCGTTCCGAGCACGACTCCGCCGAGGACGAACGCGAGCGTCAGCAGCGTCGTCTCGGGTGCGACAGCAATCCCCATCCCGACGAGATGGTCCCTCGATCGGATTTAAACCTCACCAGTCGTGCGTACCGCTGAATCAGCAGTTGTGTGTAGCGCTGGCCCATCAGCCACGCGCTCCTACCAGTCGATAGCTGTCGCTTGTGGCCGCTGTGTCGAAAGAAGTGTTCGTGGATTAGCCGAACAGTTCGCCGAGCCCTTCGCCAGCGTCGCCTTCGTCCTCGTCGTCGTCCTCGTCGTCCGCTTCGGCTTCGGCTTCTTCTTCGGCTTCCTCGGCTTCCTCGTCGCCTTCGTCGGCGGATTCAGGTGCGCCACCCGAGCCACCGGTCGTGGCGGGCACGGCTGCGGCTTCTTCGACGGCCTCGTCGATGTCGACGTCTTCGAGTGCGGCGACGAGCGCCTTGACGCGGGACTGCTCCACGTCGACGCCTGCCGCTTCGAGGACGTCCGTCAGGTTGTCTTCGTTGATCTCTTCGCCCGATTCGTTCAGGATGAGTGCTGCGTATACGTATTCCATGGTTCTTAGAACATCTCCCCGAGTGCGTCGCCAGCGTCGCCACCGTCGTCGTCTTCGTCGTCCTCGTCAGCCTCGGCTTCGTCGCTCTCCGCTTCGTCGGCGTCTGCCTCGGGTTCGTCGGTGTCTTGGTCGTCAGTCTGTTCCTCAGCAGGTGCTTCCACGTCCTGCAGTTCCTCGGGAAGCGCCTCGGTGTCCTCGATCTGTGCGGCGAGCGCACGAACCTGTCCGTCTGCCTTGCTGATCAGATCCGGCATCACGTCGGGGTCCTCGATGCTCGCCTGGATGGCGAGACTCTTCGCCTCGCCGCTTGCCTTGCCCAGCAGTGCCGGGAGCGTACTCGCCGTCGGGAACTCCGCGTTCAGCGCGAGATTACGCGCTCGGCCCGCGGCCGCCGACACGTCCGCTCGGTACTGGTCGATGTCGATTTCCAGATCTGCGGGCTCGAAGAGCACACCCTCTGCGTACACGCCACGCAGGTCGAGTCCGACCTCCTTCGGCTCGATGCCGAGTTCGGTGAGGACGTTCGAGAGATCTGCGGAGACTTCCTCGCCCGCTTCCAGCACGGTCGAGTCCTCCATGACCTTGATCGAACCCTCGTCGATGCGAGCGTTTGCGCCCACGCTCTGGAGTTCGCCGACGAAGGGCCCGGGGTCGACGCCGGTGTCGCCCTCCGGGATCACGATGTCGTTCGGGGCGACCTCGCCCGCGTTGATCGGGGCGGAGGTCTTCGAGGCTTCGAGTTGCTGGTACAGCCCGAACGGGTTCTCGTTTGTGCCGATCAGGCCGACCTGTCCGCTGACGAACTGGACTAGCTCCTCTAGTCCGTCGTCGACTTCTTCGAGCGCCCGAACGAGCAGCGTGTTCCGCGACACGCGCAGTTCTGCGGTGCCGTGGAGGTCACGGCGCATGTCCTGCAGTTGCTGGCTCGGGATGCCCGTGATGTCGACGACGCCGACGCTGTCGTACGCGGACAGGAAGTCGGTGATCTCGTCGACTTCCTCGCGCTTCCACTCCGGAATCGTCTCGGTTTTGCGCTCCTGTGTACTCATCTCAGGCCACCTCCACTGACGGCCCCATCGTCGTCTTCACGTAGACGGAGTCGATGTTGAGCGGCCCCTTCTCCAAGTTCGCGTGCAGTCGACGGATGATCACGTCGATGTTGTCGGCAATTTCCTCGGCGGACATGTCCTCCGCGCCGACGCGCGTGTGGAACGTTCGCCGTTCGCCGCTTCGCAACTGCACGGAGTTTTTCAGCCGCTCGACCTGCTCGACGATGTCGTCGTCCGGGCTGACCGGTTCGGGCATCTTCCCGCGCGGTCCGAGCACGGTCCCCAGATAGCGCCCGATATCCTGCATCATGGACTCCTCTGCGAGGAAGAAGTCCGTCGCCTCGGCCAGGTCCTTCGCCCGGTCGTCGTCGTCGCCAAGGTCGGCCAGTTCGTCGCCGTCGAGGACGTCGTCTGCGACCTCCTCGGCGAGAACTGCGGTTTCACCCTCCGCGAACACGACAATACTCGTTTCCTGTCCAGTGCCTTCCGGCAGGACGATACTCTCATCTACTCGGTTCGATGGATCGTTGAGGTCAAGATCGCGCAGATTCACTGCGATGTCCACCGTCTCACGGAAATTCCGCTGTGGTGACTCATCAAGTGCGCGAGAGACTGCCTCCTCTATTTCCTGATCTGCCATTGTTCACCTCCGTAGTACGCCTCGGGCTCCTACGGGTCAGTGAAACAGGCGAATGCCTGCCTCGTCCGAAAGGATGCCGATGCGACACTTAAACCCGTCGAACGGCGGCAACGGGGACCGTCTCCCCGGTTTCCGGCGAATCCGATTGCTGATCTCCCGCCGTCGGTCGCCCTTTCCGGTTCTGTCGTCTCGTACCCCACAACGCATATACCCCGCTGACGCGTCCGTCCGATAATGAACAGACGTCAGTATCTCGCCGGAGCGGCGACGATTGGTGTCGCAAGTCTCGCTGGCTGTCTGGACGTCCTCCTGGGCGAGGACCTGGAGTTCGAGGCGAGTCCGGGACGCGTTCCCGACGCCACGCTGACGGAGACTGGCTACGAACACGTCCGGACCGACTCACGGACCATCGAACGGACGCTCGAGGCTGGCGGTGAATCACGCGATGTGACGGCGACGAACCAGCACGTCGAGTACGGCAAACAGGTCTCGGTCGGTGGGATGGATCTCGGGGACGCCCACCCTGCTCGGTTCATGGTTCTGACGACCCCGCAGGTGTCGGTGCTCGGCCAGTCGTTCAATCCGATCGCACATCTCTCGGCACGCCAGCTCATCGCGCTTCAGGACGGGTACAGTAACGTCGGAGACCTCGATAGCGGTTCGGACGCGCAGGTCACCATCGCTGGCGAGACGACGACCCGAAACACGTTTCAGACCTCCGCACAGATGGCTGGTCAGTCGTTCGACGTGCTGGTCCACGTGACTGATGCAGTTCCGCTGGACGGGGATCTGGTCGTGACAATCGGCGCTCATCCCGCGCAGTTGGCCGGTGAAGCCGACACCCTCCGGACGCTGGCCGAGGCCGTCGAGGCTGCGGAGTAACTGTCTCATCCCTCCGTCGCAAACTCGAACCGGGCACCTCCCTCGTCACTTTCCTGTATTCTCAGCCCCCAGTCGTGTGCATCGGCGATTTTTCGGACGATGTTCAGGCCGAATCCAGTTCCATCATCGTCGGTCGTGTAGCCCGCTTCGAGCACCTTCTGTCGCTCGGCCGCTGGGATCCCCGGACCGTCGTCTTCGACGTAGAACCCTGCCTGTTCGTCCATCGCGCCGACGCGAACTGTCACGTCCGACCCGCCGTGTTCGACTGCGTTTCTGAACAGGTTCTCCAGTCCCTCCTGAACGCGGGTGGGGTTTCCCTCGACGGTCGGGTTGTCTTCGACGACCAGTTCTGCATCCGCCGTCGAGACGGTTGCCCAACTCGCTCGTGCGAGTCTTGCCAGTTCGACTGGTTCGGTCGAGGCCACCTGCTCGTCCTGCCGAGTGAGTGCGAGCAGTTCCTCGATGAGGTCGCTCATCCGCTCGTGGGCCTCTGCGACCGCGGAGAGATGCTGACTCTCACACTCCTGTTGTGCCAGTTCGAGTCGGTTGATCGCGACCGTCAGCGGGTTCCGGAGGTCGTGTGAGACCGTATCGGCGAACTCCTGGAGGCGGTCGGTTTTGGCTTCGAGTTTGCGCTCGCGCTTTGTTCGCTCGCTGATGTCTCGGATAATTCCGACCGTGCCGGTAAACGTCTCCCCCGGCAGTAAGGTTGACCGCGTCTCCACTGGAATCGTCGTCCCATCCTTGCGCTGTGTCTCCATCTCGAAGGTGATCACGTCGGGACTGTCCTCGTCGACGAGATGTGCGAGGTTTTCCTTTGCGATCTTCACCTGCTCGTCGTCGAGAAACTCCATGATCGAACTCCCGACAAATTCCTCCCGGTCGTATCCGTATCTCTCTGACATGGCCTGGTTGACCCACGTGAACTGCCGATTCTCGTCGGTCATGTAGACAGCGTCGTCGACCGAATTGAGAAGTGTCCGATACCGTTCGAGTTCGCGGCGATGACTGTCTGTAACTTCGCGGAGTGATCCGATGCGGTTCCCGTCAGCATCGACCACGAACAGTTCGTCCCCACCGCTCTCATCGATGGCCTCACTATCAGCAGGCTCATCGATGTCCTCCATTATCGATCCTATTGGTAGCAAGTACCATAATACTGTGGACGGGGTCGCTCTCGAATTGCGTGGTGACACGTGCGGGTTTGCTGTTGTAAGCATCATCCTGACGGAGTCCTGCGCGAGCGACGCGAGCGCAGGGCAAGTCAGGACGTGACTAACTGAACGAAGTGAAGGAATGAACGTCCTGACGGAGATTTGAACTGGCCGAGACGGTTGTACTCGCTCACTTCGTTCGCTGCGTGCACTGCGACTCGTCTGCTCAAATCACCGTGTCGGACGCTCACGCAGCACGTACCGCTCGCTCCGCTCGCGGTGTTGTGCTGCAGAGAAGCGTCCTGACGGAGATTTGAACTCCGGTCCCTGGCTCCGCAAGCCAAGAGGATAGTCCACTACCCTATCAGGACTCATCTCCCCGTAGCGCGCACCCGCTGATAGGGGTTACGGTTCGACGCGGGGGGACCTCATGTCGATGATCTGGACAGATACAATCAGCATTCTTATACGGGATCATCACGTATGTCCACGAAATGGCTGGGCAGGCCGAGGGTGAGACAGCGCAGGCGCTTATGGAGCGTTCCGATGTCTCGAACGTGTTGTTGCTCGCACCCTCTCTCGGAGGGCAGGGTACTGACGTCTGTCTGGATCTGCTGACGGAGACGCCGCCGGAGCGGACGAACGTCCTCTCGGTTACGTTTACGGACACCCCACAGGAGTGGGTCGATCGCTGGACGGCCCGTACAGGCACGCCGGTTCGCGGCGGAATCGTCGCAGTCGGACAGGTCGATGCGTCCGTCGACGGCGAGTCCTGGGCTGTCAAGACTGTCGAGAACCCCTCTGACCTAACCGGAATCGGCATCGAACTGAGCGAACTGCTCTCGGGGATGGCAAAGGCGGGCGACGAGGACGAACACATCGTCTTTTGTTTCGACGGCGTCACCTCGCTGTTGCAGTATGCCGATCTCCAGCGCGCGTTCAGATTTTTACACGTCGTCACCGGTCGCGTCAAGACAGTCGGCGGCATCGGCCACTACCACCTCGATCCGGAGGCCCACGACACGCAGACGCTGGCGACGCTCAAGGGCCTGTTCGACGCGGTCATCGAGGTGGAGGACGACGGCACCTGGACGATCACGCAGTGACCACGCCGGTACGGCCGCGAACGTCGTTCGACCACAGTGTTATCCTTCTGGACAATCTAGTAACACTAATGGCAGACGACAAACGCGGCAGGGACAAGCAAGCCCACGACGAAGACAGGCGTCAGCGCGAGCGAGAACTGCTGATGGAAATGGAGCGGGCCGACGAGACCGAGCCACCGGTCGAAGTGGCGGAACTCGATGCCTTCGAGACGAAACTCGACGCAGTGACGTTTCCGGCGACGGGTGAGGAGATCGTAACGGCAGTCGGTGACTACGAACTCGATTCGGATGACGGGACACACCGTGTCGAGGCGCTCATCCCGGCGACGGATTCGGAGGCGTTCGACTCGCCTGCTGCCGTTCGGGTGCGCATCCAGCGCCCGACAGTGGCGGCGGCGATGAAACGTGTCGTTGAGGCAAGCGACCAACTCCCGCGTGCAACGTTTGGAACCTCACAGCGTGAGGCCTACGAGAAGACGTTCCGCGCGCTCAAGGCTATCGACGCTGATGACGACGACGAGGGGATCGCAGTTGTCGCTGACTGGATCGTCGAGCAGATTCAGAACACGGAGACACTCCCTGGGTCTCGGGCAGTTCGACGGAGGGCAGCGAAGTTCTGTCGGTCGAATGACTTTCAGATCCGAGACGACGAGTGGCTGGGTATATAACGCCGCCATCGCCGGGTCCATTCGACCCTCTCGCGGCCCGTGACAACGTCACGACATTCGGGGCACTGCGGCCAAACCGTTAATACCGATAGGTCACGAACCTACGACAACCGACAGCGATGAGCGAGGGTGAGACCAAACTCGCAGACCAGCGTGGGAAGTTCACGCAGGTGGTCAAGGGCGGCCGGAAAGTCCCGGAGATCGAGTGGATAGCTGGCCGCATCCTGCTGTCGACGAAGCGACTCATTCTCGCGAGTAACGAGGGAAAGCGGACGATCCAACTGGGCAAGATCGGCAATATCAAGAGTCGACAGAATGCCCCCCAGCCGAACGTCTCCAGCTACCTCTCGATACAGGTCGGCAACGACGTGACGCTCGTCTCGCCACAGAATCACGATGACTTCGAGCAGCGACTGTACGACGCGGTGCTTGACCAGTCGGTCGTGCTCGTCAAACACCCGGCCGTCGAGGGTGGCGTCGTGCAGGGAACCGACTGGGAGAAAGGCCGAATTACCGTCGACGAGAACGAAGTCGCGCTGGCGTTGACGAGCGGCCAGTTCGTCGAGATTGACATCGATGACGTCGGCACGCTCGAACAGAAAGACGGCGAAGTCAGAGGTGACATGCGGTTGATTACGGAGGTCGGCCACACTGTCGAAGGAACTGCCGTCCAGACACACGTCACGGGGCCGCGACAGACCGTGAGCGTGCTCGCCTCGTTACTTCGCAAGGGCGAACAGCAGAACGCCGCCGATGTCGATCTCACCGACGAGCAAAACGAGGTGTTGATGGCGCTGTACTCCGGCGTGTCACCCTTCCAGATCCCGAAATTCGTGGGCATGGACGTCGAGCGCGTCGAGCGGATCTACGACGACCTCATCGAGGCCGGGGTGCTCGAAAAGAAGCGAACGCGGCGCGAGGTCGAACTGAAGGCCCGCGGCCGCCATATCGCCAGTGAGGCCACCGCCGACGAGTAGTCCACGCGCGGTTGGCGATTACGTGTTCACGTCGTCGAGGTGGGTACTCACGACGACCTGTCCCTTCGGGGTGAGTTTCGTGCCGTCGGGCGTGTCGACGACGAGTTCGTCCGCCTCCAGGTCGTTGAGCATCATCGTCAGTTTGGCGGGTTCCTTGTTCACGATCTGTGCAAGCGAGATGCCCTCGCTCCCGGCCCCGGAGTACAGCGCGACGAGGATCTCCTTTTCGTCCTTCGAGAGGTCGAGTTCCCCGATTTCGGCCATCAGGTCCGAGTATTCGAGGCGTAGATAGCGCCCCAGAATCGACATCTTTCGCGAGGAGTCCATCGCGGCGAGTGTCAGCTTCGAGGTTCCTGCGGGGGCGTGCCGAACCGCGAGCACGGGCCGTTTCGTCCCACGGATCTCCCGGGTAGCGCGGCTGAATTCGGTCACTGTCGAGAGTGATATCTCGACCGAGCGGTCGGGCGTATTGAACAGCACGCGCTGTGGCTTCAAGACGAGACGGGCCGGGGTGAACGTCTCGTTCGTCACGCGCCCGCCGACGCGCGCGGGATGTTTGGTCGTCATCCCCACCCCGTTGAGTAATGCCCTGAAGAGGACGTTCGAGAACTTCCCGATCGTGTCGTCGTCTGCCTCGACGACCGCGACGAACTGCCGGTCCCCTCGCTCGAAGCCTACCGTCACCGTCGAGTCGAAAAAGCCGCTCAGTTCCTCGGGAATGTGCCCGACGGCAACGTCGACGATCGACGACAGCGGGATCGTCAGCTTGTCGTTGTCGTTGACCGCAAGCACCAGTCGCTTCTCACTCAACAGCACCCGCCCCTTGATCGGATCGGCGCGATTGAGTCTGTCGGAGTTGAATTTGGCGACGAAGTCCGCGATGACGGATTCCGACATCTGCTCGACTAGCTCTACCTGAGGCTCCATATTGAGCGTTTCGTGCGAATATCACGAGCAAAAACAGCCATTCTCCTCGAATCCGGGCCGACGTGCGTGCGATCGTGTGGTGGAGACTCGCCCCCACTTTGGGGTCCTACTCCCGCTCGGTCAGGTTCTGTGCGATCGAATCGAGTGACTGGTCTGGTTCGGACGGCGGCGAGTAGACGACGCGAGTGCCGGGCGCTCGCAGGCCGTAGGCGTACCCCTCGGTGAGCACGTCGAGACAGAGCGGGTCACCGGCCCCGAACCCCGCCGAGTCGAGCCACGCCCCCAGTTGGTCCGTGCCGTCGCTGGTTCGAGCGAGCCGTCGGGTCTCGAACGCCCCGCGAACCGCGGGCTCCCCGTCGAGTGTCCGCTCGACCTGTGCGAACAGGTTCGTCCCGTCGACGGCGAGACAGATCCGGTCATCGGGGCGACAGGAAATGGACTCGGGAAGCGGGACCTGCAGTCGACTCGTTCGGCCCACCGCCGAGAGGTGAACGCGTTCGGTCGACACCGCGTCGTGGTCGGACGGAATGCGGTCGGACACGTTATTCGAGCAGTTCCGCAACCTCGCCGTCGCCGCGTTCGCTGATTCGGGCGTTGATCTGTCGCGTCGCGTTGCTGACCTCGCGGCCGCGGACGGTCACGCGCTTTCGCTCCCCGTCCTTGGTCGGGTTGTAGCCCGTCCCGCCTTCGAGCAGGACCGCTTCGAGGTTCGGGCCGCGGATGTCGTCGCGCATCGGTCTGCCAGCATCGTCGGAGCCGCCGGTCAGTTCGAGCGTGTAGCCCGAGAGGCCGACTGCGCCGCCGTCGACGGTTTCGCCGATCTCTCTGCCGATGAACCGGTTCGCGTCCTGGTCCGATACCTCGACCTGATAGGTCGTGCCGTCTTCCGGATCCGCGACGGCGATCGTGAATTCAGCCATACCTGTACTCACTCGATCCCACGTCAAAAGCCCGTCGAACCGTTCCGAGCGGCTGTCAGGCGTTCTCTTCGAGTAGCTTCGACAGCGCCGTTGCGATCTCCTCGTAGCTTTGCATCGAGAGACCGTCTGTGGTTATGAGCACGCCGTTTCGGTCGGCCGCCACCCGAAGCAGGTAGCCGTTGTCGAACGCGCGGACGGTGAACTGGTGTTCGCCGAGTTCGGACTGCTGGTAGGCGTTTTCGGTCTCGCGGTACGCCCGCCACTCGTGGCCGACGAAGGTGTTGAGGTCGGCGTCCTGCTCCAGGTCGTCGCGGAGATACAACTGGTCGAAGTCAGTGCGCGTGAAGTACGTCACCGAACGCAGGCTGTCCCCCGTCGCCGTGCGTGCAGTGGTGACGATGTTTTCGGCAAGTTCCTCGGAGAGCAGTTGCGTGTCCATATCGAACCGACGTGACGGTGACACATAATACCGCCGCCTGCCGACGACCGGCTCTCGAAGTGAGGCCGCTCCGGGCCGGTTCGAAAGTGTTCTGAGCGGCGCGTGTGATGTCACAGTATGCACGCTGGACTCGTCATTCTCGATGGCTGGGGATTGGGCGACCCGGAGACACGGGACGCGGTCGCCGCCGCGTCGACGCCGAACTTCGATCGGCTCTGGTCGACTGGCGCGACCGGCACGCTCGAAACGCACGGCCGCCGGGTCGGCCTCCCAGTCGGACAGATGGGCAACAGCGAAGTCGGGCACCTCAACATCGGTGCCGGTCGAGTACTCACACAGGAATCGGCTCGAATCTCAGATGCTATCGCACGCTGGCGCGGTGAGGAACCCGTCGGAAACTCCGACGACCCGCCGCTCGACGAGAACGACGCCATCGCGTCGGCCTTCGAGTACGCGAGCGACCACGACGGCCGCGTCCACCTGCTCGGACTGGTCAGCGATGGCGGTGTTCACTCCTACCAGAATCACCTGCACGCGCTCGTCGAACTCGCCGCCGACCGCGGCGTCGACGCCGTGACTCACGCCTTCACCGACGGCCGTGACACCTCACCGACCGGCGGGAAAGAGTACCTGCGGGAACTGGAAGCTCACGCCACAGAGCAGGGAACGGGCGAGGTTGCGACCGTCTCCGGACGATACTACGCCATGGACCGGGACCAGAACTGGGAGCGAACCCGCCGCGCGTACGACGCAATCGTCAATCGGCAGGCCGAGCACACCGCCCCCTCCGCCGTGGCCGCCGCCGAGCAGTCCTACGACCGAGACACGACCGACGAGTTCGTCGAACCGACGCTCGTCGAAGACCGGCCTGCGCTCGACGATGGCGACGCGGCCATCTTCGTCAACTTTCGATCAGACCGCGCCCGGCAGTTGACGCGGATGCTCGCCGACATCGACCCTGTCTGGTCGTTCGAGACTGCCCCGCCCGCAATCTGTCTGGTCACGATGACCGAGTACGACAAGACCTTCGACCTGCCGGTCGCGTTTCCGCCCAACCAGCCCGAACAGACACTTGGCGAGGTGCTCGCGAATGCGGGCCTCACGCAGTTGCGCATCGCGGAGACCGAGAAGTACGCCCACGTCACCTACTTCCTCAACGGCGGCCGCGAAGTCGAGTTCGAGGGCGAACTGCGCGAAATCGTCCCCAGTCCGGACGTCCCCACCTACGACGAACGGCCGGAGATGAGCGCGCGCGAGTTGACCGACACCGCTATCGACATCATCGAAACCGACGACCCGGACGTGGTCGTGCTCAACTACGCCAACCCCGACATGGTGGGTCACACGGGCGACTTCGACGCGGCAGTCGCGGCCGTCGAGGCCGTCGACGAGCAACTCGGCCGCCTCGTCGACACGATGCACGCCGCCGGTGCGAACGTGCTGGTCACGGCCGACCACGGCAACGCCGACGACATGGGTACCGAGGCGGAACCGTACACCGCACACACGACCAATCCAGTCCCGGTCATCTACACCTCGCCGGACGGGACGCCCGCTGGACAGCGGATCCGCGCGGGCGGAACGCTCGCGGATATCGCCCCGACGCTGCTCGACCTACTCGCAATCGAGAAGCCAGCGGCGATGACCGGCGAGTCGCTGCTCGAAGATGGCTGAGGACTCCGCCGACCGCGCGACGAGTGTGCGCGCCTACCGGATCGCATACGACGGCCGCCCATTCCATGGCTTCCAGCGCCAGCCAGACGTCGAAACCGTCGAGGGTGTGCTTCTCGACGCCCTGTCGGATCTCGGCGTCGTCGAGTCAGGGACGCCGCGGGGGTATGCGGCCGCCGGTCGAACCGACGCTGGCGTCTCCGCGGTCGCACAGACGGTCGCGTTCGCGGCACCCGACTGGCTCGACCCCGCTGCGTTTTCCTCGGAATTGCCTGCGGAGGTGCGCGTCTGGACCAGCGCCGACGTTCCTGCGGACTTCCATGCCACTCACGATGCGACCGAACGGGAGTACACCTACCATCTCTACGCGCCCGACGGGAGCATTTCACGCGCCCGGACTGCACTCGACGAACTCTCGGGCGAGCACGACTTTCACAACCTGACGCCCGACGAGGAGGGTACTGTCCGGACGCTCTCGACCGCCGTCCGCAGAGACGGCGACTTTCTGATCGTCTCCCTCCGCGCTGGTGGATTCGCCCGCCAACTAGTTCGTCGGCTGGTCTCGGTCGTCGCGGCCGTCGCGCGCGGCGAGACCGAACTCGCCCGAATCGAGCGTGTGCTCGGCGCTGATTCGCTCTCGGGGCCGGAGGGCGTTGCACCCGCTCCAGCGTATCCGCTCGTGCTCACCGACGTTGTCTATCCCGATGTCTCCTTCGAGACTGACGACTCGCTCGCGCGAACGCGTGCAATCTTCGAGGAAACACACGTCCGCGAGCGAACCGAGGCGCGGATGACGGAAACGCTCGCTGGGGCGTTCGATGCTGGAACTGGTGACCGCTCCTCGTGAGTGATTGTGCTACTGCGCGGTCGCCTCGACAACTTCTTCGATCGCGATCTCCATCTCGACTCCTTCCACGTCCCGGACACCACTTTTTACTCACTCGGGTACTCGCGCTCGCGGCTCGGACACCTCGCCGCTCGCGTCGGCACCCTCGCTCGCAAAAACGTGGGGAAAAACCATCTGCCGACTCGCATGTTCGTGCTCGTCGGCAGCGAGTTCAGGCAGCCGCTTCCGGAACCCGCTCGATCGCGATCTCCATCTCGACTCCTTCCACATCCCATTCCTTGCGGTAGCCGTCCTCGACGGCCCCGAACTCGGCGGCGCGCACTTCCTCGGCGACCAGATCCTCGTGGCGCTCGATGAGGGCGGAGACACGCTCGTCGTTCAGCCCCACATCGACGCGGATCTGGGCTTCCAGGTCTAGTTCGAGGTCCTTGCGCATCTCCTGAATCCGGCGGATCACTTCGCGGGCGTAGCCCTCACTTTCCAGATCCTCGGTGAGCGTGGTGTCGACGTAGACGACACCGGAACTGTCGAGCGCCTCGAACTCCGTGCCGGAGACGCTTTCTGGCGTCTCGGTGACGAACTCGACCATCTCGGGGTCGAGGTCGACGTCGAGACCAGTCTCGTCTTCGACGGCGGCTTCGAGTGTGTCCAGATCCGGCGACTCGATGCGTGCTCCGTTGAGTGCTTGCATGATGGCTCCGGCGTCGTCTCCGAAGGCGGGGCCGAGCTTGCTCATATCGGCCTGTGCGGAGTAGCGGAGTTCGCCCCAGCCACCCTCATCGGGGCCGACGATTTCGACCGTCCGGGCGTTGAGTCGGTCGGCGATCAGGTTCGCGCGGCGCTCGACGGCGGCAGCGACGCGGTCGTCGGGCACGTCGACGATGACTTCGCTCACTGGCCAGCGCAGTTTGCGCTCTGCCTGCTGGCGGGCGTTCGAGCCAGCCTCCTCGACTGCACGCACGACTTCGATGTCGGTTTCGAGTTCGGGGTCGCGGAACTGGTCGGCGAGGTCGGGCCAGTCACACATGTGAACGGTGTCGTGACCAGTTTCGCCGGTCAAGGCGCCGTAGAGTTCCTCGGCGGTGAAGGGCGCGAAGGGTGCGACCATGGCGAGCACGTCCTCGATGACGCGGTACACCGTGGCGTAGGCGGCCTGCTTCGAGGCAGAATCAGATTCCTCCCACATGCGCTCGCGGACGACCTGCACGTAAAAGCGCGAGACGTCCTCGACGACAAAGTCGAGCAGGGCGTCGACGGCCTTGTCGTTCTCGAAGTCGTCCATGTGCTCTGTCACCGTTGCGACGGTCGTCGCGAGCCGGGAGAGCACCCACTCGTCGGCCAGTTCCAGATCCGCCTCGACGTCGGCGAGGGTCACCTCGTCGGGGTCGAAGTCGTCGGTGTCCATGTACGGCAGCGGGAAGCGGACGACGTTCCAGAGGATGTTGAGTCGGCGCTGCATCTTCTCGGTGGTCTCCCACGAGAACTGCATGTCCTCACCGCGGGGGTTGACCGAGAGCAAGAATAGGCGCATCGGGTCGGCGCCGTATTCGTCGGTGACCTCGTGTGGGTCGATGCGGATGTCCTTGGATTTGCTCATCGCGCGCCCGTCGGGCATCAGCGCGTGCCCGTGCATCAGCAGTTCCCGATAGGGAATCTGGTTGACCGTCACCGTACCCATCCCGAGCTGTGACCAGAACCAGCCCCGCGTCTGGTCGTGGGCTTCGATGACCAGATCAGCGGGCCAGAGTTCGTCGTGAGCCGCTGTCTGTTCGGGGAAGTTCAGCGACCCCCAGGAGGCAACGGAGGAGTCGAGCCACACGTCGAACACGTCCGGGACGCGCTCGTAGACGCGGCCGTCTTCGGTGATCGTCAACTCGTCGACGGTCCCCTTGTGGAGGTCGATCTCGTCGGGATCGATGTTCTGGTCGACTCGCTCGGCCAGTTCCTCGCGGTCACCGATGACGATCGCCTCGTCCATGTCGCCGCTCCACTCGACTGGTTCTTGCGGGCTCTGCCCGCTCGCGCCGTCCGAGGCGCTTTGCGCCTCGCTCTCATCATCGGTCGCCTCGCTCGGCAGCCAGATCGGGATCGGCGTCCCCCAGTAGCGCTGCCGGGAGACGTTCCAGTCGGGGGCCTCGGAGACGAACTCCCGGAAGCGGTTGTCCCGCGCCCATTCGGGATGCCACTCGCTGTCCTCGATGTTCGCGAGCAGGTCGTCTTTCACCTCCGTGACGTTGATGAACCACTGGTCGGTGACGATCTGGATGATTCCAGTGTCACACCGCCAGCAGTGGCCGTAGCTGTGCTGGGTCTCGTCGGCGTGGAGCATCTGCCCCGCTCGTTCGAGGTCAGCGATGAGTTGCTCGTCCGCGTCCTTGACGAACTGCCCTGCGTAGTCGCCCGCCTGCTCGGTGAACACGCCGTCGCCTCCGACCGGGCAGAAGATGTCCAGCCCGAGTTCGCGGCCGCGCTCGAAGTCCTCCTCACCGTGGCCCGGCGCGGAGTGAACCAGTCCCGTGCGGTCGAGTTCGACGTACTCCGCGGTGTAGACCTGCCCTGCGCCCTCGAAGTCGGGATGGTCGGGCACGTGGTCGGCCAGCGGATGGTCGTACGCCCAGCCGACGAGTTCCTTGCCGGATCGTTCCTCGACGACCTCGTAGTCGTCGTAGCCTGCCGTCTCGACGACGTCCTCGACACACTCGGCCGCAAGCCAGAGCAGTTCCGTCTCCCCGTCGCGCTCGACTCGAACGGCCTGATAGGTTGCGTCGCCATCGACGGCGACGAAGGTGTTCGCGGGAATCGTCCACGGCGTCGTCGTCCAGATGACCAGCGCGCCCTCGCGATCTGCAAGATCGAATTTTACGTAAATGGAGGGGTCGTGGACGTCCTCGTACTCGACTTCGTTTTTCGCGATGGCCGTCTCACACCGGGGACACTGGGTGATCGAGCGCTTGCCCTGCTCGACGAGGCCGCGCTCGTGGGCCTGCTCGAAGCCCCACCACGCGGCCTCCATGTACTCGGGGTCGATCGTCCGGTAGGGGACGTCCCAGTCCATCCAGACGCCGAAGGACTTGAAGTCCTCGGTGAGTTGTTCGAGGCTGTTCTGTGCGAAGTCCCGGCACTCCTCAACGAAGGCGTCGACGCCGTACTCCTCGATGTCTTTCTTGTTCTCGAAGCCGAGTTCTTCCTCGACTTTCGTCTCGATGGGCAGGCCGTGCATGTCGTAGCCCGGCCGGTCGGTCACGTCGTAGCCCTGCATTCGCTTGTAGCGGATGTAACAGTCCTTGAGGCTCTTGTTCAGGGCGTGTCCCATGTGGGCCGACCCGGAGGTGTACGGCGGCCCGTCGAGGAAGTAGTATGGTTCACCGTCGGCACGGTGTGCTTTGGTCTGATCGTAGGCGTCGACCGCGTCCCAGTACTCGAACACGCGGCTCTCGACCTCCTGTGGGTCGTACTGGTCGCTCACCTCGGCGAACCGGTCACGACCCTCGGCGTCATCGCTCATACAGGATCGATCCGCCGCCGGGATTAAAGGGGAATCGGTTAGCCGACGGGTTCGCGAAGGCAACAAGCGGGAGCGTTATCCGCCGCGAGACCCTACAGTGTCCTATGCGCGAACTCGAAACAGCGACAGTCGCGGGCGGGTGTTTCTGGTGTGTCGAGGCGGCCTTCGAGCGCGTCCGCGGCGTCGAGAGCGTCGTCTCCGGCTACTGCGGCGGCAACACCGAGGATCCAAGTTATCGGGAAGTTTGCAACGGAACCACGGGCCACGCCGAGGCTGTCCAGATCACCTACGACCCGGACGAAGTGAGCTACGAGGACCTGCTCGAAGTCTTCTTCGAGATCCACGACCCGACGACCGAAGACCGTCAGGGGCCGGACGTAGGGTCACAGTATCGCTCCGCCGTCTTCTATCACGACGAGCGCCAGCGCGAGGCTGTCGAGTCCTACATCGACCACCTCGAATCGACCGGCGCGTACGCGGGCATCGTCACTGAAATCGCACCACTCGAACAGTTCTACCGGGCCGAGGAGAAACATCAAGATTACTTCGAGAAGAATCCGAACCAGCCGTACTGTCAGATGCAGATCCCGCCGAAACTGGAGAAACTCGAACAGAAACACCGCGACAAGCTGGCCGAGCGCTGACCGGGTCCGTCGGTCTCGGCACCGTCCCCGTAACGTTATTATTTTCAATAATCTCGCCGTGGAG
Organism: Halovenus marina; assembly: GCF_051414115.1. Classification (NCBI taxonomy): domain Archaea; kingdom Methanobacteriati; phylum Methanobacteriota; class Halobacteria; order Halobacteriales; family Haloarculaceae; genus Halovenus; species Halovenus marina. The sequence continues at coordinate 87,035 of NZ_JBLKNZ010000001.1, forward strand.
AATATATTTATCACGAGGGTTCGATAAACTGAGTGTCGCGAAATTCGACAGTGGGGGTTGATCTATGGACGAAGACAACATCACACCGACGAGAAGAACAGTTCTGAAATCATCTGCGGCAGCCGCGGCCGCGGCCACCGGTATTGCTGGTTTCAGTGGTACGGGTGTCGCCAAGTCCCATGCAATATATGCGCCGTACTTCCCTGAATATGAGACTGAAGCACTCGATGTCGCAAAAGAGCGCGACCGAATCTATTTCGGTCCTGTTGGGGACGCCACGGATGACGATGAAGTGAATCCAGGAATGCTTGTGGGTTGCTGGGATTCAGATAAGGGGGCAGGTAAACCGGAGTATTGCGATCAGAAACCACTCGAGGAATACACCGACACAGTTCAGGAGTTGCAGGACAGCGGCGTCGAAGTCGGCATCATGATGGGTGGAGCGAACGGACGGCTTCTCGAATACGATGCCGATGGACCCGAGGAGATCAAGGCTGGATACGAGAAGGTTCTCGATACCCTCGGTGTCTCGCTTATTGATGTCGACGACGAGGTGGCAAACCACGGACCTCGCCCCGATGGAATCAATCAGGACCGGGTCGAAGCGCTCAAGATGCTCAAAGAGGAGCGCTCTGATCTGACTGTCGGATACACTGTTTCATCGTTGACTAGCGGATGGGTGGAGTCTGGACACAGCCACGGAAAACGGTGGGTGCGAGAGGCAGCAGAAGCCGGGCTGGAGGTCGATTACGTTCAGCTGATGATTATGTATATGAGCGGCCCGCCGAATAAGCAAAACGCCAAATCTGCAGTCGAAGGGACCGCATCTGATCTCACCCAGTACTATCCCGACAAGTCCATGGAGGAGATCTATGGCATGATCGGCTTGACGCCACGCATCGAGCGGCCTTCTGAAAACCCCGATAACGCACAGGAACTCCTTTATACGGGTCCAGAGGGCGTGACCGAGCTAGTCGAGGAGAAGGGACTCTACGGCCTTGCGCCCTGGCAACTCGGACTTGACGATAAATATGATTATCCTGTTACCGACGTGGCCAGCCGGTTGGACGATAACAGCGATAACGACGACCCCGAACCGGATCCGATGCCACCGGAAGCGAGCCTAATGGCGGATCCGATGAATCCGAACCCGGGACAGCCATTCACGTTGGACGCAAGCGGCTCCAGTGACCCTGACGGCGAAATCGTCACATACGAATTCTCGTTCAACGGTCGGACCGTGGAGAAGAATGAGCCAGTATGGGAACAAGGTGGCGGCCCGGGAACGTACAACCCGAGCGTGACCGTTACCGACGACGACGGGAACATGGACACCGCGTCGATCGAACTCACTATCGGTAGCGGTGGCGACGGCGGTGACGAGGACGCAACATCCGGGTCGCTGATGTTCAGCGACCAGGAGCTTGGTGAGGATGGCGCAGTCACCGTGTCCGACGTGACCACTGACGGCGACGCGACGGTCGTCGTGACCTACGCCGACGGCGACATGAACCCCGTCGCAGGTGTCGCATCGGCCGACAACGCCGATGGCACAGATGTCTCCGTGATGATTCAGGACACCGGCGGCTTCCCCGGCCAGCACACCGCATGGGTGTTCGCCGACAGCGCGGTCGAGGGCGTCGCAATCGGTGACGACGCGACACCGGTCGCCGGTGACGCGCTCGATTCAGCCAGTGCCATGGTCTCGGAAGAAGATGACGGTGGCGACGATGGCGGCGATGACGGCGGCGACGATGGCGGAGACGGGGACCTGCCCACGTGGGACCAGGCCACGTTCTACGAGAAAGGCGACATGGTCATGTACAACGGCAGCGCGTGGAAAGCGACGCTCCCGTCACTCAACGCCGAACCGTCCAGTAGCTCAGCCTACTGGGAGGCAGCTGAGGGTGGAGACGGTGGAGACGACGGTGGAAATGACGGCGGTGACGATGGTGGAGACGACGGTGGAGACAGTGACGCGCCCGAATGGGAAGCGTCGACCTTGTACGAGGTTGGCGACAAGGTCTCGTACAACGGTGAGGTCTATGTCGCAGACATCGCATCGCTCAACGCCGAGCCGTCCGAGAACAGCGCCTACTGGTCGCTCGCTAACTAACTACGCCTGAGACGGTTCGCTTTTTTCGCGTGTATCGGCCGCATTCTTCGATACCTACACGGGGCTGATCGAACGTGAGGACGACTAGTCGCTTCTCGCCTCAGCGCACTTGGTCTCAGATAACGTCGTCGGGGTCGTGCTGATTCTGCATCCGCTTCGCTTCGGTAGCGTACTGCGTGATCCTGTCCGAGTCTTCGACCGTCCCGAGATTGTCCGGGTCGGCCATGAGTGCCGCAGTCGTGTCACGGGTGTCGGTAAACGAGGTGAGCGCTCGCTCTTTCCGGAAATACCGTTTCCCGTCAGGGGTGGCATAGGTGAGAATGATCAGGTTCTGTTCGTCGTCCGAGTAGGTTCGCTCGACCAGCCAGACCTCGACACCATCCTCGGATGTACTGCCCATGCCGGTGCTACGGTGCGCCTGCGTTTCAAACCCGGGGCGATCTCCTGCTCTGTGGGTCTCTGGGGCTTGTCCACCGTGTGTCCGGTTCGTCGGTCTCCAGAAGGTTCATACACCGCGGTAGCCCACACACAACAAATGACGGCCGTCGAGGTGAGCGTCGTCCTCCCTGCGTACAACGAGGAGGCCCAACTCCGAGAGACGGTCGAGATAACCCTCGATCACCTCGGGGCGTTTCTCCCTGCTGGAACCTTCGAGGTGCTCATCGCTGAGGACGGCTGCACGGACCGGACCCCGGAGATTGCCGACGAACTCGTTGCGGAGTACGACGCAGTCAGGCACGTTCATTCCAGTGAGCGGCGCGGCCGGGGCGGCGCGCTCGAATACGCGTTCAGGCAGGCCGAGGGGGAGACACTCGCGTATCTCGACACCGACCTGGCGACCGACATGCGCCATCTGGAGACGCTCATCGAGAGCGTCCGCTCGGAGGGGTACGACGTCGCGACCGGGTCCCGACGACTCGAAGAAAGCGACGCCGACCGCCCCGCAAAGCGCGGGGTTCCGAGTCGGGGATACAACGGTCTGGTCCGCCTGCTCTTGCGGTCGACCGTTCGGGACCACCAGTGCGGGTTCAAGGCCTTCGACCGGGCGGTACTCTTTGACCTGCTCGATTCCGTCGAGGACGACCACTGGTTCTGGGACACGGAACTGCTCGTTCGCGCACAGCGGTCCGGCTACCGCGTCCGGGAGTTTCCCGTCGAGTGGACGCCACAGGAGGACTCGAAGGTCGACCTCGTCAGGGACGTGTTCGGGATGGGCAGTCAGATCGTTCGGACGTGGTGGCAACTCTCTGTCAGCCCCCGGATCACGCGGCCGGTCGCGCTCGGCGCGGGAACTGCGCTCGTGTTGCTCGCGCTGCTTTTGATGACGCTGTATCTCGATCCTTCGGAGGTGTTCTCGCGGATTGGCGACGCGGACCCGGCGTTGCTCGTGGTCGCTGGCGCGGTGTATCTCTGTTCGTGGCCGCTCCGGGGGACGCGATACCGTGATATCCTCGCGACGATCGGGTATCGCGAGCGCTGGACGTTTCTGACCGGCGCGGTCTTCATCAGTCAGACTGGCAATCTCGTCTTTCCGGCACGCGCTGGCGATGCCGTCCGGGCGTACATCATCAAGGCCCGGCGGTCGATCCCCTACCCCTCGGGCTTTGCCTCGCTCGCCGTCGAGCGGGTGTACGACCTGCTGACGATCACCGTCCTCGCCGGAACGGTACTCGTCGCACTCGCAGCGACCGGGTCCGCTGGTGACCTGCAGGCCGCCGTACTTGGCGAACCGGTCGACGGCGACCAGTCGGCGAGCGGACAGACGGCGCTTTTGGTCGCTGGCGCGGTCGGACTGGCGGTGTTGTTCGCAGTAGCGCTCATCGTCTGGACGGCCCGGTCGGAACGAAACTACGTTCGATGGCTCGTCGACCGCCTGAGTTCGGACCGGTACGCCGACACCGTCGCCACCGTCGTCGAGCAGTTCGCCGGCGATATCCAGACGGTCGCAGTGAACCGCCGGGCATTCGTCGTGATCGGCGCGACCAGCCTCGTCATCTGGAGCATCGACGTGCTCGTCGCCGTCATCGTCGCGCTGGCCTTCGGCGTCGACATCGGCCTTGCACTGTTAGTCGGTGCCTCCTTTTTCGCCGTCAGCGTCGGCAACCTCGCGAAGGTACTCCCGCTGTCGCCCGGCGGTATCGGTCTCTACGAGGGCGCGTTCACCCTGTTGATGGTCGCGCTCACCCCGATTGGAACCGTACTCGCGCTGTCTATCGCTATCGTCGATCATGCCATCAAAAACGTCGTCACGCTCGTCGGCGGCGGCGTCTCGATGGCCCTACTCAACGTCTCGCTCACCTCTGCCGTCGAGGAGAACCCGACGGAGGAGGCCCACCCACAGGACTGATGAGCGCTGAGGCCATCCAGTCGATCTTTCGCGGCCACGTCGCCCCTCCGAAGCGCTCGTTCCCTCGTGGTAGGGGGCTGGAGACCCCGATTTTGGCGCGTCTCGCGCTCAGTACCCTATTTAAGTGGATAATCTACATGGTTGAAGATGCGGATTTCGCGGCGTATGACGGGTGTCGTGCGAGGGATTACACAATCTTTAAGTGAGTTTCGAACCGATCTATTGTTACCACTAATCGCCGGGGTTTTTACAGGGTCAGCCTGCCCGGAGTGTGTCGCTTCCCTACAATGACTGATTCACACACCCGCACACGACAACAGGAAACAGAACAGACCGAAGAGGAGTCAGAGAGTCTCGTCTGCCCGGAGTGTTCCGGCTCGCTCGTCGTCGACGACGAACACGGCGAGACGATCTGTCAGGACTGCGGGCTGGTCGTCGAGGAGGATTCCGTCGACCGCGGCCCGGAGTGGCGTGCCTTCGACTCCAAGGAGAAAGACGAGAAGTCCCGCGTCGGTGCACCGACCACCAACATGATGCACGACAAGGGCCTGTCGACCAACATCGACTGGCGGGACAAGGACGCCTACGGCAACGCGCTGGGTGCCAAACAGCGCAAGAAGATGCAGCGCCTGCGAAAGTGGAACGAGCGGTTCCGCACGCGTGACTCCAAGGAGCGCAACCTCAAGCAGGCACTCGGCGAAATCGACCGGATGGCCTCCGCGCTCGGCCTGCCCGAGAACGTCCGCGAGACTGCCAGTGTCATCTACCGGCGCGCACTCGACGAGAATCTCCTGCCCGGCCGCTCCATCGAGGGCGTCTCGACGGCCTCCGTCTACGCGGCCGCTCGACAGGCGGGCGTTCCCCGCTCGCTTGACGAGATTACCGAGGTTTCCCGCGTCGAGAAAAGCGAAATCGCTCGCACGTACCGCTACGTCGTCCGCGAACTCGGCCTCGAAGTCAAGCCCGCCGACCCCGAGAGCTACGTCCCGCGGTTTGCCTCCTCGCTCGGCCTCTCCGAGGAAGCCGAACGCCGGGCGCGACAACTGCTCCAGAACGCCAAGGAACAGGGCGTCCACTCCGGGAAGTCCCCCGTCGGACTCGCCGCTGCGGCTGTCTACGCTGCGGCGCTTCTGACGAACGAAAAGACCACGCAGGCGGCGGTCAGCGAAGTCGCCGACATCTCCGAAGTCACCATCCGAAACCGCTATCACGAACTGCTCGAAGCCGAGCAGGACATCCCGGTCGCGTAAGCGACACGGGCAGTTTTCGGTTCACGTCCGATGTCTCTCAGTTTTCGCTGACCGATAGGTGTGGCTGGCGTTTATGACTCCGTCGCTCCAAGCGTGAGCTATGGAAACACGTCCGCTCGGCGAGACTGGTCACGAATCGAGCGTTCTGACGTTCGGCGCAATCGCCTTGAACTTCCTCGAACAGGACGATGCGACGCGGATGGTCGAGGACGTACTGGACGCTGGCGTCAACCACTTCGACGTGGCACCCACCTACGGCGACGCGGAACTGAAACTCGCACCCGCGCTCGACGACCACCGCGAGGAGGTGTTTCTGGGCTGTAAAACCCAGGAGCGAACCTACTACGGCGCCTGGGGAGAACTCCACCGCTCGCTGGAACGGCTGGGCGTCGACACGATCGACCTCTATCAGTTTCACGCTGTCACGCGCTACGACGAACTCGACGCGATCACCGGCGAGTACACCCCCGAGATGGCACAGGCGGAAGATCCCGGTGCCTTGCAGGCGCTGCTCGACGCGAAGGCGGCAGGGCTGATCGACCACATCGGTCTGACCAGTCACGGCGACCCGAGTCTGATCCGGGAGGCGATCCGTCGGATCGACGAACTCGAGACGGTGATGTTCCCGTTCAACCGGGTGCTTGCCGGGAAGGAAGGGCCGGAGTACGACTACGGCTCTGTGCTGGATCTGGCTCACGAGAAAGGGCTGGGTACGCTGTGCATCAAGGGCTTTGCGAAAGGTCCCTGGGACGAGGATATCCCGGAAGACGAGCGGCCCTACGACACCTGGTACGAACCGTACGACACGAAGTCGGAGATTGTCGACTCGCTGCGCTTTGCACTCTCTCATGGGATGACATCGATCCCCAACGCTGGGGACCCGCAACTCGTCCCGAAGATACTCGCGGCCGCACAGGAGTACGAGCCACTGAGTGCGGACGAGCGAGAACGACTCCGTGAGCAGGCAAGCGACCAGGACTCGCCGGTGCCAGCGCCCTGACCGACAACGTGTGTCCCCTCGTTCTGGGGTGCAGATTCACTCGTGCCCGACGATCGGAACTGGCTCGTATGGCTCCTCGATGTAGTTCATGTCCGACTCCGACAGTGAGATGTCCACTGCCTCGACGGCCGCTTCGAGGTGGTCAATACTCGACGCGCCGATGATCGGTGCTGTCACGGAGTCGTTGTTGAGGTGCCACGCGATAGTGAGTTGGGCCATCGTCACGTCGTACTCGTCGGCGAGTTCCTCGATCCGCCGGTTTATCTCTCTCCCGCCGCCGTCGCGGTAGTGCCCGTGTCGCTCGTCGCGTGTCTCCGACTCTTCTTTGCCCCGCGTCGTCGCGCCGAACTCCTCGTGGGGCCGGGTCAGGTACCCCCGTGCGAGCGGACTCCACGGGATGACGCCGATCCCTTCGCGGTCACAGAGCGGTAGCATCTCGCGTTCTTCCTCCCGGTACACGGGGTTGTAGTGGTTCTGCATCGTGGCGAACCGCTCCAGATTGTGTCGGCCGCTTTCGTGAAGCGCATCGCTGAACTGGTAGGCGTACATCGAGGATGCACCGATATATCTGACCTGCTCTCGCCGGACGGCATCGTCGAGCGTCCGAAGGGTCTCCTCGATCGGGGTGTCGTAGTCCCAGCGATGGATCTGGTAGAGATCGAGCGTGTCCACGCCGAGGCGGTCCAGCGAGTTCGACAGTTCCTGCTCGATGGCCTTCCGTGAGAGTCCCTGTGCGTTTGGGTTGTCGTCGTCCATCGACCCGTAGACTTTGCTCGCGAGGACGAGTTCGTCGCGGTCGTACTCGGAGATGACCTCGCCGATCACCTCTTCGCTGTCGCCATCGCGATAGACGTTTGCCGTGTCGATGAAGGTGATCCCCAGATCGATGGCCCGTTCGAGAATTTCCTTGCTCGTATCCTCGCCCGCTCGCCAGCCCTCGGCCTCCCAGCCGAGGTTCATCGTCCCGAGACAGAGTTGACTCACGCTCACTCCGGTCGAACCGAGCGTCGTGTACTCCATGCTCGATGTACTCTCGGCTCGGGCATAATGGCGTCGGCGGGTCAGAAGTACTGAACTGACTGCTGATCTGAGTGTTCCTCTCAATCCGGCAACTCTACGACCACTTCGTCTATCGCCTTGTCACGACCCTCCGCTGCGAACAGTTGATGGCCGCCGTCGTACAGTCGGATCTGGTCGGTGTCGACCGCCGACCCGACCGCAGTGAGACTCACGATTGTCTCCCGTAGCGATACGAACACCACCGCATCGGTGCTGATCGCGGGCCGAGTCTGTTGCGCGCGATAGATCTCCGTGATATAGGCTGGCGAGAGCCGTTTCGGGAGCTGCTCCCACTCCGCGTCAGAGAGGTACGTTCCGATTTCGTCGCGGCGTATCTTGATCGGGAGAATCTGTGCTCTGACCGGGAGTCGTGGGATAATCCACCGTTCCCAGCCGGAGACTTTCGACTCGTGGATCCCCCACCAGGGGGAGAGATACACGCGCTTGGCAGTCGACTCCAGAAACGCCGTGACGAGTCCCCCGAGGCTGTGACCCACCACGCCCGCCGGGTCCTGTTCGTCGTGTATCACCTGGACTGGGCGGCGGTACTCCCGCTCAAAATCGGTGATATCTGTGGGCAACTGGATGGCGTGGACCCGATAGCCAGCGTCGGTCAGTCGGTCGGTGCACCAGCCCACCGATGCGCCGTCCAGTCGGTTTCCGAACCCCAGCACGAACAACAGCGTCGGACTCCCCGACTCGTTGAACGTTCGACTGTCCATATCGGGGAAATTGCCGACGAACAGCAAAATACTATGCCTGCGAGCGACGCGTCTCTCGTCTGAGACGCATGCACGATGTCGGGAGAACTATACGATATCGACCCCGATCTGTGGGTGTATGAACTACAGAACGCTGGGGACGACCGGACTGCAGGTGTCACCGATCTGTCTCGGAACGTGGCGATTCGGCAAGGAACACGAGGGCCTCGTCGAAACGGACCGGCAGGACGCCCACGAACTGCTGGATGCCTTCGCTGACCGGGGCGGCAACTTCATCGACACGGCAAACGGCTATGGCGACGGGGATTCGGAGCGCTGGATCGGCGAATGGCTCGCAGACCGTGACCGTGAGGACTTCGTCATCGCCTCGAAGTGCTACTGGTCGCAGGTCTCGCGCTTTCAGGAGAATCTCTCGCGGAAGAACGTTCGGGCGGAGGTCGAGGGGTCGCTCGACCGCCTCGGCACCGACTACCTCGATATTCTCTATCTCCACCGATTCGACGACGACACGCCCATCGAGCGCACGCTCCGGACGGTCGATGATCTGGTCAGCGAAGGGAAAGTCAACTACGTCGGTCTCTCGACTGCTGACGCGTGGAAACTCACGAAGGGTCTCTGGAAGGCCGACATCAACAACTACGAGGCCTTCACCGTGACCCAACCGCTCTTTCACGCCGCCTACTACGAGGACGTCGCGGAGTATCTCGCCGTGTGTGCCGACCAGGATCTTGCGGTCTGTCCGTACTCGCCGCTCGCCGGTGGCTTCCTGACAGGCAAGTACGAACGCATCGGCGACGGCACCTACGACCTCGACGCTCCGGAGGACTCCCGTGGCGAGTTCGACGACCTCTTTCTCGATTTCTACGTCTCTGAGCGTGGCTGGCACGTCCTCGATGCGGTGCGGCGGGTCGCGCAGGAACTCGACGCCACGCCCGCGCAGGTGGCGATCCGCTGGCTCATCGACCAGCCGGATTTCACCTGCGTGCCGATCATCGGCGCGCGAACCGTCGACCAACTCGACGAGAACCTCGGCGCGCTCGACATCGCGCTGTCGGACGACCAGCTCGACCGCATCATGGACGCGCGCTACGACGAGGACGGGTCGCTGTATCAGACAAACGCCTGACACTGTCGGCTGTGCCCCACTTGCCGCGATAGATCAGTCACCGGCACCTCACTGATCGCGGCTATTTTGGACAATCCTACTTGATAGTGCCAGTATTGTGGACGAATATCTATTCATTCTAGGAGTTAATAGGTGTACGTACACCAAAATTAAGTAGTAGCACCGGTCTGATACAGACCATGATCGATGTTCCGGTAACGGCTGCGCTGACTGACTGCGCGCCGGTGATACAGTCTGACTGTTCGATAGTCGCAGCGGCGACACAGTTGCGTCGCCCGGACGTGCCCGCGCTGGTCGTCGTCGACGCGATGGGCGAGGTGGCTGGCGTCCTCACCGAGTCTGATATCGTCGCTGCCGTTGCAGAGGACGGCGTGACAAACCCCGTCGAGCGATGCATGTCGACCCCCGTAGTGACGGTAGCGCCGACGACGTCGGTCGGACTGGCTGCGGACCGGATGCGCGATGCGGGCGTCGCGACGCTCCCGGTGGTCGATGCAGACGACGGCTATCAGGGACTGGTCACCCGGGACACGCTCGCTCCGTACCTCTCGCGCAAGCGACTCGAGATAACCTGGGATGACGAGCCACTCCGGATCGAGTGACTCGCTGGCTCAGGGAATACTCACCTCGCTCCTGCTCTACGAACACCACGACTGCGTTTCGGGGTCGCTCTGTCCCACATTCCGGACCTCGAAGCGCGCTCCCCCATCGTCTGCGTCAGTGATCGTCAGCGACCAGCCGTGTGCGTCGACGATGCGGTCGACGACAGCGAGACCGTAGCCCGTACTCTCCTCGGCTGTCGAGTAGCCCGGATCGAGCACCTGCTCGCGTTCGTCGACCGGAATCCCCGGGCCGTCGTCTTCGACGAAAAAGCCGTCGTCGAGCGACCCAATACGAAGCGCAACGTCCGATCCCCCGTGCTCGATGCTGTTTCGGAAGAGGTTCTCGAACAGTTGCTGGAGTCTGTCCTCGTCGGCTGTTATCTCTCCCTCGCACGCCACCAAGAGCGTCGCCTCCGGCGTATCGACGTGACTCCACGCCTGCTCGACGAGATTTGGGAGATCGACCGTCTCGGTCTGTCCGATCGCCCGTCCCTCACGGGCCAGCCAGAGCAGGTCCTCGATGATTCGCTCCATCCGGTCGTGCGCCGTCTCGATGTCCGCGAGATGGTCGAGGTCGCCGGATTCCTTCGCGAGGTCGAGATGGGCCCTCGCGACCGACAGCGGGTTCCGCAGGTCGTGCGAGACGAGGTTGGCGAACTCCTGCAGTCGGCTGTTCTGCTGTTCGAGTTCGCTCTCCCGGTCGATCCGGGTGAGCACTTCCGCCAGCATCGACGCGAGCACCTTGACGATGGTCTCGTCCGTCTCGGTAAACGCCTCCGGCGCTGCGGAGCTAACGAGCAAGACGCCGTGGTCACCGAGCGGCACGATCAGTTCGCTTCGCGCGTCCGTGTCGGGGTTGTACGCGTCCGGGTCAGTTCGCACGTCGTCGTACCGACGGGCCTCGCCCGTCTCGTAGACGCGCCAGGCGATCCCTTCGCCCTCCGCGAAGGCGGGAACGTCGTCGGTCGGGATAGCCTCACCTGCGGAGACGGCGATAGGCTCCAGACACCCTGTCGCCTCGTCGTAGAGGTGAAACCCGTGCTCGTCGAATTCGAGCAACGCGGCGAGTTGGTCGCTCGCCATCGCACAGACCTCCGTCTTGGAGTCGGCGTCGAGCCACTCCGCGGTGGCCTCATACAGCGTCTGCAGCTGTTGTTCCCGGCGCTTTTGCTCGGTGATGTCGGCGTTGACCGCGACGAAGCGAACGACTTCGCCCGTCTCGTCGGTGATCGGGGCGATGGTCTGGTTTGCGATGTAGCGACTCCCATCCTTGTGCTCGTTGACGAGTTCGTCCTCCCAGGTCTCGCCAGTGAGGATCGTCTCCCAGAGCTGTTCGTAGTACTCCTCGTCGTGTTTCCCCGATTTGAGCAGTGATGGCGTCTGCCCGACCGCCTCGCGCTCGCTGTACCCCGTTGCCGTCTCGAAGGCGTCGTTCACGTACTCGATTTCCCCGTCGACGTCCGTGATGTATATCGAGTGTCCGGCGTGCTCGACCGCCTCCTGAAATGCCTGGAGACGCTGTGCTTTCCGCCGCTGTGCCGTGATGTCACGGACGACCACGACCAGCTGGTCATCGCCCTCCTGTGATATCGGATTCAGTGTGACTTCGGCCCAGAACTCCCGTCCGTCCAGGGTCGTACACGGCCACTCGAACCGCTGCGTTCCCTCCGTCCGTGCGCGGTCGACCCACTCTGCGACCGACCGCGACGGCTCGGGCTGGATCTGCGCCTGTGGGCTCCCCTGACGCGAATCACACTCCTCGGGGGAATGGCCCCAGTGATCACAGACCGCCTCACGGATCCGGTCGGGGTCGTCGCGTGCCGGGTCGTAGACGAGCACCGTCTCTTCGAGCGCCTCGCGGAGCAGCGCACTGTCAGTCGATTCCCGACTCGATTCGAGGGCCGCATCGATCCGCTCGACGAGCCGATCAACGCTCTCGGAGCCACTCGCACGGACGTACGCCGTCACACCGGCCGAGACTGCCTGTTCAGCGACTGCTTCCGACCCCGCTGCCGTGAACAACACGACGGGCAGGTCTGGCCACCGGGCGCGCATCCGCTCCAGCAGTTCGACCCCATCTGTCCCCGCGAGTTCGTACCGACTCACGACGCAGTCTGGGGCTGCCCGCTCGCAGGCGTCGACGGCGGCGTCACTGCCGCTCGTGGTCACACGCGTCTCGTGGAACTCCCGGTTGAGATGACTCTGAACGGAGTCACAGCGTTCCCGGTCGTCGTCGACGTAGAGAACAGTCTGCAGATTCGTCTCCGCGCTCATCGCCCGCCCCTGCAGTCGAATGTCCGTTGTGAAGCCAGTTGCATCGCTGTGGTGGTGCGAGCGAACGCAGGACTGCTGTCTGTGTCATCAGTAGCGCACCTGCCTGCTGTCGTCGCTCCCATCGATATCCGCTCTACGACGTAGACCTGATTATAGCTTTTGCTGGTTTTCCACTCTTGAGTCTCGACTATCCACAAGCGCTCCCGCTGGTGGACATCGATTCGTACACGTTCGTTTCGAGATAGCGTTCGATCTGGCGGCGTGAGTCAGCCAGCATCGCCTCGTCTTCGAGTGACACCGCGCGTTCGAGCGTCCCGTAGACGAGCGAGTACAGCAACTCTGCGGTCCCGTCGGGGTCTCGCTCGCGGAACTTGCCTGCCTCGACTCCCGCTTCGATCGTCTCTCTCAATTCCCCGAGAATCAACTCGTCGGAGCGACGGAACTGGTCGTGATACGCCTCGTAGTAGGGTGCCTGCGCGCGCATCTCCAGAATCGCGCGGCGAAATCGGATCGCATCGCCGTTGTCCGCTTCCGGGAGCATCCGGTCGATGATCGCCTCGAGTCGTTCCCGTGGGTCCTCGGGCAGGTTCGTTTCCAGTTCGGTCTCCAGATGCGAAAGCAGCCACTCCAGAAAGCTATTGAACAGGTCTTCCTTGTCGTCGTAGTGGTGATACAGAAGCGCCTTGCTCTTCTCGAACTCGCTCGCGATCCGTGAGATGCTCGTCTCCGCGTAGCCGTGGGTACAGAGCGCACGGTAGGTGGCCTGCATGATCAACTCCTCGGTGTCCCGGTCCTCCGGGTCGACGTCCGGGTCGGTCATCGGCCGACTGTACGTTCAGTAGACCCTAAAAGGATCGGTCACGCGCCGACCGGTCAGTCAAAGAGCGTCTCACCGTCGACCATGTGCTGTTCGACGGCGTCCATATCGAGCGTGACGCCCAATCCTGGCTCGTCCGGAACGGCGACAGCGCCGTCCTCGATGACCGTTTCCTCGACCAGGTCCTCCCACCAGTCGAGTTCGTAGCTGTGGTACTCCACTGCGAGCGCGTTCGGGATGGCCGCCGCGACGTGGGCGCTCGCCATCGTTCCGACGGGGGAGGCGACGTTGTGCAAGGCGACGGGGATGTAGTACTGATTCGCCACGTCCGCAATCTTGCGTGTCTCGCGCATCCCGCCGACCTTCGGAAGGTCCGGCGTGACGATGTCGACCGCCTGGTCCTCGACCAGCCGTCGGTGTTCGGTCACGCGATAGCGGTTCTCACCGGCCGCAATCGGGGTGCTCGTCGCGTCTGTGACCTCCCGCTGTACCGCCAGATTTTCCGGTGGAACGGGGTCTTCGAGCCACCAGACGTCGTAGTCCTCGACGGCCTCGGCCAGCCGTCGCGCCGAATCGCCCGAGAACGTCCAGTGACAGTCGAAGGCCACGTCGGCGCGGTCACGGACCCGCTCGGTCACCGCCTCGACGATATCGACCTTGTGGCGGATCTCACCGGGTCTGAGGTGTCGGTTCGCCCGGTCGAGTTCGTGTCCCGAGGGGACGTCCAGATCGAACTTCAGCGCATCGTAGCCGAGTTGTTCGACGACGCGTTCGGCCTCCTCGGCACACGCCTCGGGGTCGGCTTCGCTTTCGGTGTGACAGTCACAGTAGACGCGCGCCTCGTCTCTGTACTTCCCGCCGAGCAGCTGGTAGGCCGGGACGCCGAGCAGTTTGCCCGCCAAATCGTGCAAGGCGAGTTCGATCCCCGAGATGGCAGTGACGGTCACGCCCTCGACGGATCCCTCGCCGGACATCTTCTGGATCAGGTGCTCGTAGAGGCGGTCGATGTCGAGAGGCGTCTCGCCGACCAGAAAGGGGGTCATCCGCTCGATAAGTTCTGGCACGCCCGCGCCCCAGTAAGCCTCGCCCGTGCCGACGACGCCCGCGTCGGTGTACACCCGCACCAGCGTCCACGGGAAGTTGCCGTCGACCATCGTCGTCTGTACGTCGGTGATCTCCACGTCGCGTGGCCCCTCCCGCGCGGTCAGCCCCATCGTCTCCGCGGAGAGTTTCCGCATCGTGTACTCCGCGTTCGGGTCGTGGAGGGTGCGATAGTCCTTGCTCATACCCCGGATTCTACCCGCGCGGCTAAAGAACGTTTGCTGCATCGACCGCGTTTTTGTTCTATCCCCTTCGGACCGGCGAACCGTCGAGCGTCCACAGACGAACCCCCGCTGTCCAGTCTACGCTACCCGAAAGAACGGCACGCTTTTTGCGTTCGCTGGGGAAAGGCGGATATGACACAGGTAACGCCTGGGGAGGCGGATCCGCTCGGACTGACCGGAATCATCCCGCCGACGGTGACTGCCTTCGATAGCGACGGTGCGGTAGACGAGACGGCGACGGCGGCACACGCGGAGTTCGTCGTCGATGGGGGCGCAAACGGCGTGTTTCCGCTCGGCACCAACGGCGAGTTCGCCCTGCTGTCGGGCCCGGAACGCAAGCGCGTCGTCGAGGCTGTCACGGACGCAGTCGACGTGCCCGTGATCGCTGGCGTCGGCGCGGAGAGCACGCGCCAGACTGTCGAGCACGCCGAACACGCCGAATCGGTCGGCGCCGACGGCGTCGTCGCCGTGACGCCGTACTACTACCCGCTCGACGAACAGGCAGCCGTCGACCACTACCGCGCGGTCGCACAGGCGGTCGACGTGCCGGTGTACGTCTATCACATCCCTGGCCGGACCGGCAACACGCTCTCGCCGTCGACGGTCGACAGACTCGCCACCATCGACGGCCTCGCGGGCATCAAGGACTCCTCGAAGGACGTGCCGTGGCTGGCACAGGCCATCGACCGTAACCCCGAGTTGACGTTCCTCGCGGGGTCTGACTCGCTTCTGTTCGCCGGACTCCAGATCGGCTGTTCCGGCGCGGTCAGTGCCGTCTCGAACGCCTTTCCGGAACTGGTCGTCGACTTCTACGACGCCTACGAGTCCGGCGACATCGACCGAGCGCGCGAGGTTCAGTCGACCATCTACGAGGTTCGCTCGGCGCTGAAGGAGGGTCCCTACATGGCTGGCGTCAAGACGGCGCTCTCACTCCGAGACGTCGATTTCGACGTCGGTGACCTGCGCTCGCCGCTCCGGACGATGAACCCGGAACAACGCGACGCGCTCGAATCCACGCTCGAATCGCTGGATCTGCTGTAGCTCCGCTCACGGTAGGCCGGTAGCGTTCAGATAAGAGATGGACGGTAGGACTATCTCAAACAACCAGAAAGCCCCCGTTTGGCTCCGGTCCCGCGGCTCGCTGCGCTCCGGCCGGTGCTTGCTTCGCCGGGGTTCCCGGAGTCGAACGGCCCCTTTCAGTCCCACCCCGTAGACAGGCCAATCAGCCGAAACGGGTGGGGCTTTCTGGTTCTCCGATTCGACAGTCGCTTCACTAAACACTGCCCGGTAGACCGTTCGGAACGCTTAAGACTGACACACTCCGGAATTGGCGTATGAGCGTCGAGTTACCGTACGCCCCGGTCGACGACCTGATCCGGGAGAACGCGGACGGGTTGCGGGTCAGTGCCGAAGCGGCGGAGGCACTCGCCCGTCGGATACAGGAGACCGGCGCGGCGTTGGCAGCCGAGGCCGCTCAGCGCGCCGACAGCGAGGGGCGCAAGACGCTGATGGCCGAGGACTTCACTGACGAGCCAGTTCCCGAGAAGGAGGCAGTGACGCTTCCGATCGCGCCGGTCGACCGGATCGCTCGACTCGACATCGACGACCGATACCGCGTCTCGATGGACGCGCGACTGGCGCTTGCGACCGTCCTCGAATCGTTCGCCCACGACGTCGCGAGCGCAGCGGCCATCCTGGCCCGTCACGCCGAGCGACGCACGATCAAGGGGGAAGACATCGACGCATACTTCGAGTTGCAACCGCTTTTCGAATGAACTTTGGCTACCGCGACACCTGCCTCGACCACGAGACTGGCCCGCGGCATCCGGAGAGCCCCGACCGCCTTCGGGCCATCCGACGGAAGTTAAAAGACCGCTACGGCGTCCGGTACGTCGAGGCAGACCCGGCCGAACGAGCGCGGATTCTCGCCGTCCACACCGAGGCCTACGTCGACGAACTGGAGGCGTTTTGTGAGTCGGGCGGCGGTAACTGGGATGCCGACACCGTAGCTGGCGAGGGGACGTGGGACGCGGCGCTGTCGAGCGCCGGACTCGCCGAGTGGGCCGCACACGAAGCCCTCGATGGCTCGTCGGGACGGGACACCCCGTTCTCGCTCGGACGACCGCCGGGACATCACGCGGTTGCGGACGACGCGATGGGGTTTTGCTTTTTCAACAACGCCGCGGTGGCCGCTCAGGCAGTCCTCGACGACGAACTGGCAGAGCGGGTCGCCATCTTCGACTGGGACGTCCACCACGGCAACGGCACGCAGGACATCTTCTACGACCGGGGTGACGTGTTCTACGTCTCGATCCACGAGCAGGGGCTGTACCCCGGCACGGGGAAAATCGAGGAGATCGGAACCGGCGACGGCGAAGGGACGACGCTGAACATCCCGTTCCCGCCCGGCACCGATACGGGGGGCTATCTCGCGGCACTCGATACCGTCATCGGGCCAGCGCTCCAGGCCTTCGACCCCGACCTGGTGCTCATCAGCGCTGGCTTCGACGCGCACGAGCACGACCCCATCTCGCGGATGCGCGTCTCGACGGAGGGCTACGGCCACATGGCCGACCGAATGCGGTCGATAGCAGACGACGCCGACGCCGCGCTCGGGTTCGTCCTCGAAGGTGGATACGGTCTCGATACGCTCTCGGAGAGCGTCCGAACGATCCACGAGGTGTTCGACGGCTATCAGCCCTCGGGCGGCGAGGCCGATATCGCCGAGTCCGCCCAGAACGTTCTCGACGACGTTTGCGCGCAACCGTTCGATGGCCTGTGACAACGCGTCGCTGATCGGGGAACGTCGCTGACCACGGGGCTACGGCCCACGCGGCGAGGGGTCGAGATACCGCGTCAGTTCGACAGCGAAGTCGTCTGCGAGCGCGGCCACCTCGTCACCGACGAGCACCTGGTATTCGTCCGCGAGCGCTGCCTCGATTTCGACGCCCAGCGAGACCCGGAAGAGTTCGTCGCTTTCGAGCAGTGACTGAGCAGTTCGGAACTCGCGTTCGCGTTCGACGACGTACCGGTCGCCGTCGATGAAGGGGCCGTCGGCGTCGCCGTCCCGGTAGGCGTCGAGAAAGGCCTCGGCGTGTTCGCGGACGTGTACCGGCGGCCCCTCGTGGCGTTCGACGCGGGGGCGCTCGGCCACCGATAGCTCGAACAGGAGGGCGGACCGCTCGTCGGTGGCGACGGCGGCCGACCGGAACACGTCGAACCCGCGCCGGTCGAGTTCGCCCGCGACCCCCGACTGGGAGCGTTCGAGTTGGGGCCACAGCTGGTCGTCGACGATGTCGGGCGTCTCGAACTGCAGGGCGACCGGCGTGGTGGCCCGCTCGTTGAATCGCTCGCGAACCGCCGCTTCAGAGAGTGGGTCCGGCTCGGGGCGCTCGAACAGCGAATCCCGGGGATCGGCAAGCAGTTCGCGCGCGAAGTGCTGGAGGCGCGCCAGATTCGTCGCCGAGAGCACCGCCGCGACGTTTCGGGCTGGGTCGGTCGGATCGATAACGACGAGCGGGTCGTCGAAGGTGGCGGTACCGTGGTCTTCGGGGTCGAACCGAACCCGAGGGTGCCAGTCCGCGGCGGCCTCGACGAGCGGCCGGAACCCCCCGTGTTCGAGCACGAGCAGTTCGGTCAGAAATCCCGAAAAGCCTTTCGTCCGCAGGTCGCTCCCGTAGACGCCGATGGCGGTGAAAAACTGCTTGCAGACCCGGACGTCCCCGGCGAGGTCGGCGTCGAGTCGCGCGTCGATGTACTGGCTGTGGAAGGGCGTTCGGTCGACGGCAGAGCGGATGTCCGTGGCCGTCTCCAGGTCGTAACAGGGGACCAGATCCACCTCGAAGCCGTCGTACTCGCCAACGACGTAGGGATGTTCCGCGAACTCCTCGCGGCCGTCGGGGAGGACGGCATGGCCGACGGCGAGGCCGAACTCTTCCAGTTGATTTCGGTCGAGATCGGGGTCGAAGGCCACGAACAGGTCGATGTCGCGGTCGCCGGACAGCCACGTGTCCCGAGCGGTCGAACCGACCTGGATCACGCTCGCGTCGACCGGTAACTCCGCCTCGATTGCCGCCTCGGTTCGGGTGCGCAGGTCCTCGACGGCCCCCTGGAGCCGCTCGCGCTCGTCGTCGTCGGGCCGAACCCGCTCGCGCACCCGGTCGAGGACGGATTCGAGCGAATCGCTCATAGGCTCGATTGCCAGCAGGTACGTGAAAGCGTGTCGGTGCGGGACGGAAAACGAAACGCCTTTGAAATAGATCCTGCTACTGGAGTATGCGTGCCGCCGTAGCTCAGTTGGTAGAGCACCACGCTGTTAACGTGGTTGTCCCAGGTTCGAGTCCTGGCGGTGGCGCTTTCTGCGAGCGATACCATCGCTGACTCTCAACGGACGATACCTTCTTACCGTCACTAATTGAACACGTGAACGAGCGTTCATGCCAGCCATCGAAACCAGGGAGTTGACAAAATACTACGGCGACGTGCGAGGTGTCGAGGACCTCTCGTTTACCGTCGAGACCGGCGAGGTGTTCGGCTTCCTCGGGCCGAACGGGGCCGGAAAGTCGACGACCATCCGGACTCTCATGGGATTTCAGTCCCCGACGGAGGGCACGGCGACTGTGCTCGGTGCAGATATCAGAGACGCGTCGGCGCTCAGAGAAGCGCGTGCAGATGTCGGATACCTGCCCGACGAACTGGGGTTCAGGGAAACTGTCACCGGGCGACGACTGCTGGAGTATCACGGGTCGCTCCGGGGCGACGTGCGAAGCGAGGAGTTGCTGGAGTTGTTCGACCCGCCGCTCGACCGCAAGGTCAGGGAGTACTCCACCGGCAACAAGCAGATGCTCGCCATCATCCTCGCGTTCATGCACGACCCCGACCTGGTGATCATGGACGAACCGACCGCCGGGCTGGACCCGCTGAAACAGGAGCGACTGCTCGAGTTCATCCGCGCCGAACAGGACCGGGGCAAGACCTTCTTTTTCTCCTCGCACATCCTCAGCGAGGTCCGAAAGGTGTGTGACCGCGTCGGAATCGTTCGCGACGGGAAACTCGTCGAGCTGGAGGACATCGACTCCCTGCTCGACCGGAGTGGCAAGACAGTCCGGGTGAACCTCGGCGGGTCGGTCACCGAGAGTGACTTCGATATCGACGGTGCGCACGACGTGACCGTCGGCGGTGGCAAAGAATCGAGCGACGGCAGCGCGCAACCGGACGGCCGCGACAGTACGACGTCGGTGTCGTTCACCTACACCGGGGCGTACGAGCCACTGCTTCGTCACCTGCTCCAGTACGACGTCCTCGACCTTTCTATCGAGGAAGCGCCACTTGAGGACGTGTTCATGCGCTTCTACGGCGAGCAGGATGCCCGGGCCGTCGTGGAGCAGGTCGAACACCGGAACGACTCGGGGGAGACCGAATCAGAGGAGACCACCGATGTTTGAGACGGCCCGCTTCGAGGCGGAGCGTCGCCTCATCGGGTCGGTCGTCGTCGCAATCGGCCTGTCCGCGTTCGCCGCGATGATCATCCTCATCGCACCGGGGGTGCTGGAGGACATCGATATCGACGCACTCCTCGAGGCGTACCCGCCCGCGCTGGTCGAGGCGATGCAACTCGACGTCATCGCGACCATCGAGGGGTTCGTGGCGCTCGAACTGTACTGGTTCGGCCTGCTGATCGTCCTCGGCATCTACGTCGCCTACAGCGCGGCCGGTACCATCGCCGGGGACATCGAGGACGGGACGATGGACACACTCCTCGCCGCTCCCGTCTCGCGGCGGCGGGTTCTCGGCGAGAAGTTTCTCGCCGTGCTCGTGCCCATCGTCGTCGTCAACGTCGCCCTCCTCGTCGTCGTGTACGCCGGGACACGACTCGTCGACGAACCGATAGCGGCCGCGGACCTCGTCGCCGTTCACGCATTCTCGATCCCCTACCTGTTGCTGTGGGCGGCGTTCGGAACGCTGGTGTCGGTGTTTGCATCCCGTCGCGTCGTCGCCGAAGGGGTCGCCGCCGGAACGGTCGTGGCCACCTTTCTCGCCGAGACAGTCGCAGACGGAGCCGATCTTGACTGGATCGGCGCAGTCTCGCCGACGCGCTATTACGACCCAGTTACGATCCTCACCGCGAGCGAGTACGATTACGCTGGCGGGGCTGTCCTCCTCGTCGCCGCCGCGGTGTTTGTCCTGACAGCGAGCGTCCAGTTCGTGCGGAGGGACATCTGATGAACCCCTCGACCGACCCCGAGATGGTCGACCGCACTCGGGCGCTTCTCACCGTCGCCCAGTTCGAGGGTGAGCAACGGATCCGGATCACAGGCATCCTCGCCGTCGTGTTCTCGCTGTTTGCGGCGCTGTTTCTCTGGGTCGCACCCGACATCGTCGCTGCGGGCGTCTACGAGGATCTGTTCGACTCGATGCCGCCAGCACTCACCGCGCTGTTCGGGTTCGAGAGCCTCGGTTCGCTGGAGGGATTCGTCGCTGGCGAGTACTACACGCTGGTCGTCGTCGTCGGACTGGGTGGGTATCTCGCCTACAGTGCGGCCGGTAGCGTCGCCGGTGACCTCGAATCCGAACGGATGGACACCGTTCTCGCCGCACCGGTTTCGCGGACGAGCGTCTTGCTCGGCACGTATCTGTCGTTGCTCGTCCCCATCCTCGTCCTGAACGCCGTCGTGCCGCTGGTGCTGTACGTTGGATCGGTGCTGGTCGACGATCCGATATCGCTTGCGGACCTGGCCGCCCTCCACGTGCTGGCGATTCCTTACCTGCTTTGCTGGGGCGCAGTCGGCCTGTTCGTCGGCGTCGTCGTTCGTGGTGGACGACTCGCGGGCCGTGTCGTTATTGCCGTTGTCCTTGGGACGTGGCTGATCGAATCCGTCGTCGTCGAAACCGACTACGAGTGGCTCGGGGGTCTCGCTCCGATGCGATACTTCGAGCCGTCGGCGGTCCTCGTCGATGGGAGTTACGACGTGGCTGGCGCAGCGCTCTTGCTAGCTGTCGCCGCCGTGCTGGTCGGCGCGAGTCTCCTCGCCTTCCAGCGGCGGGACCTCTGAACACCGCTGTTCTCGGCGGTGGATTCAGGGTGACAGAACCGTAATGACGGGTATGGAACTCCAGCTACTCGACAGGGGAACCATCCGGTCGGACCTGAACTTCGCGCTTGACGGTGCCGTCACCGCCACCTACAGCGACCGGTCGCCGGATCTCGAATACGGAGAGTATGCCGTCTGGAACCTCCTCGTCGACCATCCCGAGGCGACGGTGCTCTGGGATACTGGATCGCATCCCGACGCGGCCGACGGCCACTGGCCCGACTCGCTGTTCGAGGCGTTCGCTCACGTCGACGCAGACGAACGCGACCTTGAGACGGCACTCGCAGATGTCGGCTACGATGTCTCGGATATCGACATCGTCGTGCAGTCACATCTCCATCTCGACCACGCCGGTGGACTCTACCACTTTGCGGGGACCGAGGTTCCGGTCTACGTCCACCGCCGGGAACTCGAACACGCCTATCTCAGCGCAAAGAGCGACGCAGGCGATACAGCCTACCTCGCAGCCGATTTCGACCTCGACCTGAACTGGGAGGTGGTTCACGGCGAGCGACAACTCCTACCCGGAATCGAGTTGCTTCACCTGCCGGGACACACGCCGGGCCAACTTGGCGCGGCGATAGAGGCCGACTCCGGAACTGTGCTGATCGGCGGCGACGTGGCCTTTCTCGCCGAAAACTACGAGGCAGGCCGAGCGATGGGGTCGAGCCTGATTCACGACTCACAGGCGCTGGCCGAGAGCATTCGGACGCTCAAAGACCGCGAGCGACGAACCGACGCGACCGTACTGTACGGCCACGACAGCGACCAGATCGAGCGACTGCGCGGCACGCTCTGAGTGGCGACGAACAGCGGCAACTCGGACCGGCTCTCAGAGCACCGCATCGAGCACGTCGTCGGCGTCGAACCGCACGGGATCGGTGGCAGGAACGCCAAGATCCGACGCGAACGATTCGACCGCAGTCTGTGCTTCCTCGGGTGAGAGCGACTGCGTGTTCAGCATGCCAGCGTCGACAGTCGCCCCCGAGACTGGTGCGCTCACCTGTTCGTACAGGTCGGCGTAGGATCGGGGGTCCGGGATCTGAAACCGCTCGTACTCGCGGACGGCGTCGTGGCCGGGGAGGTGACAGAACACCAGCGAATCCGGCTGTGCGCCGTGGAGAATCGAGGTCGTCACCCCCGAGTACGCGGGATGCGCGAGCGCGCCCTGTCCCTCGACGAAGAGGATGTCGTGGTCGCTCGCCTGCTCGACGAGACGCTCGGTCGCACCGGCCGCGAAATCCGCGATCGTCCGGTCGATTGCGATCCCCCAGCCAGCGACCATGATACCGGTCTGTCCGGTCGGAACGACCGCCGCGTCGAGGCCGCGCTCGCGGGCCGCGTCCCGCAACTCGAAGGTGGCGGTCATCTTCCCCGTCGAGCAGTCGCTTCCGACCGTGAGGACCGTGCGGGCGTCCACGTCACCAGCGGTGCCCGCCGCAACCGACAGGTCCGCTGGCGGTCTGCGGACGTCGCGAAGGTCACAGCCGTGTTCGGTCGCGAGCGTGGCGAACTCCTCGTCTTCGGAGAGAAAATGGTGCAGCCCGGAGACCACGTCACAGCCGCGTTCGAGGGCCGCGCGGACGTCGGGCCGCCACGAGTCGTCGAACGCGCCGCCGATTGGTGAGATGCCGATGACGAGCGCATCGCACGCGGGCGCGTCGGCCATGCGCTCGACGATGGGTGCGTCCTGCACGTCTGGGAGGTGGTCGGCAACGCGGTCCCCTGCGGTCGCTCGGTCGAGCACGGCGACGACCTCGTGGTCGCTGTACCGAAGAATCCCGACAGCCGTCTTCGCGTGGCCGGGGAACTGGTCGTGAGCGAGGATGGCGACGCGCATATTCCAAGCCGAGACGCCCGCCCGGTTAAGCCTACCGCAGGGCCACGCCGATGGCGGGCGAACGGTCAATCACAGATCCGTCGCGGTGACAACCGTCTCGGTCGCGTCGATTGTGACCTGAGAGTCGGCGCTGACGGTGAGACTCACTGCTGTCGAATCGAGCGTCTCAGGTTGCTCGAACCGGGCGACGGCCGTTCGTGTGGTGTAGTCGTCGGTTCTCACACAGGGACGCCGATAACAGCCAAACGCGTGAATACCCTCGTCTGTTGTTTCGATTCGCTTCAGGTGCGGCGTCACGGATCCGGACCCCCAGGCAGTCTCGATGAGGAGGACAGCTTCTGACTCGAACTCCGTCGACTCGATCAGCGCGATTGCATCGTTCCCCCAGTCGGGGTAGACGCGGTCGATATCGTCCGCATCAGTCAGGACTGTCACGTACACCTGTGTGTTGGTGGACTGGGGCATGTGACGGAGCCCGCCGTATTGGAGAACTGATGACCCTGTCTCGGCTTGCTCGAAGTCGAGCGACGGCTCGGCAGACATATTTTCACACAGCCACACCGGCTGTTCATCCTCAGGGCCATTACACGGTGGCTCTTCTATCTCGTAGGGCGGTGTGTCAACGTCGTTTCCGGTGAGTTCCTCGATCGGCGTGAAGATGATCTCGATTGTTTCCGCAGCCGTGTAGGCGATATCGACGTACCCATCCGTGCGCTCCGGAGTATTCTCGACATCGAAGTCGATGGTTTTGCGCGCAGTCGTTCCATCGACGTTCACCTCGAATGTCAGTGACATCCCGGGAGTGCCGACTGCCGGAAGCGCCTCAGAGGTTCCCGGCCCGACGGTCACATCGTCTGCAGAGCGTTTCGTCTCGCCGTCGAAAATAGTGACCGAAACCGTCCGCGTCGTGTCTGTCCTGTTGTGCACGCGCCCATCGATCGAACGGTCATCATCGTCCCCCTGTGGTGGCGTCTTTTCGTCTGTGCCGTCCCCGCTTCCGTCATCTGCGCTCCCGTCGGCGGAGTTGCTCTGATCGTCAGTCCCGTCGGTGGTGTTCCCGTCGTCGTTCGGATCGGTGCTGCCAGAACTGAGACAACCGGCAGAGATCACGGAGAGGGCGATGCCTGCGCCAGCGAGGAATCGTCGTCGCTTCATCGTGTTTGCACCCAGACGTGCCACGGATAAACTGGCTCTGTAGGCGAAAACGGTCGTTTTAGTTATCGTGTCTCGAGACGAGAACCACCGCAGGAACTGATCGGGTCACACCACCCGAAACTCGACGCTCCAGAAGTCCTCCCATGCCGAGCGAAGCGCATCCTCGGGGTCGCCGGTCGCATCGACGGTCGCAGTCTCGTCGGCCAGATGCATGAACTCCCCGAGGACGGTGCGTTCGCCGACGACGTACAGGCGGTCTGTCTCCCGCTCGTCGAGCGCCTCCTGACACCGCTCCAGATGATTGTCGATCTGTTCGTCGCGCAGTCGCTCAAATCGTGCCTGTGAGAACCCGCCCTTGGAGTGTTGGCTCTTGAGTTCGCTGTCGAACCCGTGGAATGCCGTCCGCTCCGTCCCGCGGTAGGTTCCCATCGCGAACAGATCCGACCGGACGAGCGCGAGCGTGTACTCGCCCCGGGGCTGGAACCACTCGCGGTCGATCCGGAACTCGTCTTCCCAGACGGCAAACGGCTCGGGTGCGACCGGCGGGCGGAGACAGACGCTCACGATGGAGGCGTCGTCAGTCATCGCCAGACAGGGCGTCGCCCGGGAGACGAGCGTCGTCCGGTCGCCAAACGCCTCTCGAGCGTCATCGGGAAGGTCACGGCCCGCTTCGATGAAGGTGGTAAACGCGCCCTGTGGTCCGGTCTCGAACGACTCCAGTCGGTCGAGCACCGCGTCGAGTCGGCGATCCGAAATGCGATCCTCGTGGCGGACTGCGACAGATGTCTCGTCGGATTCGATCTGGTCGATGCGGTCTTCGAGCTGGGTGATCCGGTCTTCGAGGCGGTTAGCCCGGCGCTGTGCTTCCTGCTTTTCGGTCACTGCGTCCGCACGACGCTCCTGTTCGGCCGCAAGCTGTTGTTCGAGACTGTTCCGGTCCGCTTCGAGGTCCTCGATTCGCTCTTTGAGCGCTGTCCGGCCGAGCAGGTCGTCGAGCATCACCTGCATCCGGGACTGGAAGCGTCTTAAACCCGGCGACAGCGACCACTGTGTCGCTCGTGTCTGACCGGCGCGCGATCAGGCCGACCGGCCGAGCGCGAGTAGCTGTCGCGCCCGCGCTTCCTTCGCGAGCAACACCTCGCTGAGTGTCGGTGGGTTCTCGACGCCAGCCGCATCGAGAACCGACTCCGGAACGCTCAGCGTGTCCGCAGGCGTATCCGCGTCCCCCTCGACAGCGATGTGTGTCGTCCCGAGTTTCATGACGAGCGGTCTGTCGAGCGGTCTGATCTCCCGGTCAGCGTACAACTGCTCGTTGACCTGTTCGTGCTGTGCCTGGCACATCGATGCCCTCTCGCCCGTTCCCGGCTCGACGTAGAGTCGGCCGAGGTAATAGCCGCTTGAGAATTGCTCGAACATGCGATACACTCTTCCTTGTGGGTTGGTACCAATAAACGCTCCGGGAAAGACTTATCACGACGTTCTCGTCTACGAGAACTGGCGTTTTGTCTCTCGTGTCGATGGTGACCGCGTTGCTGACCAGCACTGTCAGCGATGGCACAATCCGACGGTGCCATCGACAGATCGATCGACAAAGCTGCTCTTTCTGCAGGGCTGATAAACGCTCTTGGACCATCCAAGCGCGTTTCACCGGAACGTAAACGGAACGAACGGAGAGCGGATTTATGTCGGGGACGGGACTACTCAGTGGTATGCGGGTCTCCCATGTACTGTTGGTGCTTGTACTGGTGGTGGGCGGGACGGCGCTCGCGTCGCCGGTGCTCGGCAGCGTTCCACTGGCTCAGGACACGGACAACGGTGACGAGGGGTTCGGAACCGAGCTCACGGCGTTTAGCCAGTCGACAGCCGCAAGCGTTAACGCTTCTGTCGAGACCGGGCTCTGGGAGGTCGCAGTCGAGCGGTCAGGTGCGGTCACCGATGCTGTCGAGAAGCGCGTCACACAGCTGGAGGAGCGCCTCGGCGAACTCGAACGGCGAATTGCGGAGCTCAATCGGACGCGGACGAACGGGACTGGACCCAGCTATCAGGCCCGCGCAAGTGCCGTCAGAGGGCAGATAGTCGCACTCGAAGCGACGATCAATCGAACGGCCGAGACGGCCCGGAACGCTGGCGTCAACGACTCCCGGCTTGCGAACCTGCGGCAACACGCGTCCGGCCTCCGCGGGCCGGAGGTTGCCGAACGTGCCCGGAACATCACTGACGCGCCACGTGGTCCACCTGATCACGCTGGGCCAAATGGGACAGACCGGGGTGCGGGACCCCCAGCCGAGAACGATTCCCGGCAAGGCCCACCTGAGAACAGAACCGACCCAGGCCCGCCGGGAAATAACACGGACGCCGGACCGCCAGGGAACAGTACGGGTCCGCCGGACGATGGATCTGATCGAGGTCCGCCTGAAGACAGTACAGGGCAGCCCGATGACGGATCCGATCAGGGTCCGCCTGAAGACAGTACAGGGCAGCCCGATGATGGGTCTAATCGGGGTTCGCCCGAGCGTGGGTCGGGGTCTGGACAGCCAAACCGCTCGTTGTGAGGATTCGCGCCGCGGTGCATGATAGTTGCGAGATAGTAATACACTAGATATATATGGTTGCTGAAACACAGTGGAGATGATGTCTGACGAACCTGACACACAAGGTGACCACGGCGGTGGACAGAGCGGTCAGAAACAGGACACTCCGCGCAGCGGGCAGGGCGGACAACAGACCGGGCAGCCATCGAGCGCACCGCAGGATGGGCAGCCACCGACGCAGCAAGACGGACAGCCTCGCGGGGGACAAACACCGGGACGACCGGCGAACGGGCAGAGTGGATCGGGTGGCGTCGATATCTCCCCTGTACTTCAGGAGTGGGCGAAGTTCGTCACGCTCCTGTTTGCCATCGGCGGCGCGGGCGCTGGCCTCGTGTTGCTGTTGTTCGACGCGATCGATGAGCCGCTCCTCGAAGCGAGCGGAACCGGTCTCGGTGGGGGCTTCGGGGCTCTCATGTATAGTATGATCATCTTGGTGGTCGGTGGTCTCGTCCCAGTGGTACTCGCGGTCTTTCTTGGAGCGTACCTGCACGAACAGCTACGGACAACCGACGAAGACCCGCTCAAAGTCGCCGCGGCCGCGGTCGGTGCAGGTGTCCTCGTCGCGTTCGTTCTCGTTTCGTTCATCGGAACCCTCACCATCGATGGCGCGAGCATCGCCTTTGGAGGGGTTATCATCAACGGGATTATCTCCGCGCTCGTCGCCGCTGGCGCTGCCGCCGGTGGCGTCTGGACGATGCAAAACCAGGCTCCGTAGCAGCACTCCCGTGAAGGAAAGCTTTTTAATGTGGAGAGCTTACGAAACGTAAATGGACTCCGCCGAATTTCTGGATCTGCTTGGCAACGCCAACAGACGGCGGATCCTGCGGTTGCTGGCCCAGCGGTCCTGTTACGTGACCGAGATCAGCGACTTTCTCGGCGTGAGTCCGAAGGCGGTCATCGACCACCTGCAGAAGCTCGAAGACGCCGGGCTCGTCGAGAGTCGCACCGACGACCGCCAGCGCAAGTACTTCTCTATCGCACGGAATATCCAGCTGGAGGTGACAGTATCGCCCTACGAGTTCGGCACGAAAAGCGCCTATCCGGCGAGTTCGCGGCTGGATATCACGTCCTGCCGTCGGCTGAACGTTCAGGTCGATCGAACGAGTCGAAGCGGGGAACACGAAGGGACACTCGGTGAACTGGCGGGTGACCTGCACGAACTCGAACAGCTCGACAGAGAGCTGTCGCTGGTGAAGCGATGGGTGCAGGGACAGATGGCGGAGTTACGCGAGCGTCTCGCCGAGGAGGCGGGCGAGGACTCGCGGCTGGTAGTGGACGTGCTGCTGGCCGTCGCTGACGGCGGCGCGACGGTCGAACAGATCCGCGACAGGGTGAACGCCCCGGCGGGCGTCGTCGAGGAGGTGTTGAACGACCTCGCAGCGGACGGGGTCGTCGTTCGTGACGGGCGCAGGTGGCGACTCGACTGACGGGGCGACACCGCGTTGCACAACCCCACGATACCGCCGTTGCGGCTAGATTTCGCGCGTAAGTCCGTCACGCAGGTCACGCCCGAAGTAGTGGCCGACGACGCCAGCGACCGCGCCGCCGACGACGCCGACGGCCACGAGCGGGATACCCGCGCCGAGCAGGGTGAGCACGAGATTGCCCAGCAGTGCGAACCCGCCGCCGACGAGCGCGCCAGCGAGCGCCAGTTCGAGATAGTGCCGGGCGTTGGCGACGAGCCCATACAGAAATCCCGCGACTGCGACCCCGAGCAACTCGCCGCCAAAGCCAAGGAGCGGCACCGACCCGACAAGAAGGGTTCCGAGCACCGAAAGCACAACCGCGACGAGGACGGCAGTCGGAGAGATGAGCGATTCGAGGCGGCCCTGACTCTCCTCGCTGTCCTCGGCGGGGCGAGCGCGCTCGTCGACCCCAATCTCGAACTCTCGCTGGATCTGCGAGTCGCGCTCGCTCATGTGGCTCTGTTGGAGGTGAACGACTATCTGTCTTTGGCTGTCCGGGAGGTGCTCACCGAATCGCCTGTCGAGTTCCGCCGGGAGAGTGCTCCGAAATGGTTTTGCCCGAGACTGGACAACGTATGGATATGAGTGGAGAGCCAAACGACGAGGAACTCGAACAGCTTCGAGAGGAGAAGATGGAACAGCTCAAAGAGCAGGCAGAACAGGGCGAAGGCGACGCCGCCGAAGCCCAGCGCCAGCAGGCCGAGGCCCAGCGCAAGGCAATCTTGCGACAGAACCTCTCGGATGGCGCGCGAAAGCGACTCAACACGGTCAAGATGTCGAAGCCACAGGTCGGCGAACGCGTCGAACAGCAGGTCGTCGCGCTCGCTCAGAGCGGCCGCCTGCAGGGACAGATCGAGGAAGAGGACATGAAAAAGCTCCTGCAGGAGTTGACGCCGGACTCGAAGAGCTTCGACATCAAGCGCCGGTGATGGAGACTGGGCTGCTCTACAGCGGCGGAAAGGATTCCTCGCTCGCGGCTGCCTGGCTCGACGACCACTGCGAGGTGACGCTCCTTTGCTGTACGTTCGGGGTTACAGACGACCACGAGCACGCGATGGCGACGGCGACCGAACTCGGCTATCCCGTTCGACGGGTCGACCTCGACGCTGACGTGGCTCGGTCTGCCGTCGAGCAGATTGTCGGCGACGGCTATCCTCGCAACGGTATCCAGCAGGTACACGAGCACGCTCTCGAACGCTGTGCCGCCCTCGACTTCGCGGCGGTTGCCGACGGTACTCGCCGGGACGACCGCGTGCCGACGGTCGACCGACCGCTGGCACAGAGCCTCGAAGACCGGTACGACGTCGCCCATCTCGCCCCGCTCGCGGGCGTCGGCCGGAGGGCTATCGACGCCTTCGTCGCCGACCTCTTTACCGTCGAAACTGGCCCGTCAGCGACCGTCGACAAGGGCGACTACGAGACGGAACTGCGCGCGCTGATTCGGGACGAACACGGCTGTGAGGCGGTCAAGAACTGTTTTCCCGAACACACACAGTCTCGCGTAACTGGCTGGCGATAACACTGCACGTCGCCGTCACTGGGTCTCTGCCTCGGACTCCGATACTTCCTCTGCGGACTCCCGACGGACGACCAGCACGGGTCCGACCGTCGCAGCGGCGACGCGCTCGCTTTCCTCGCCGAACAAAAGCGACGCCAGTGAGGGGGCGGCTTCGCCCATCACGACCGCGTCGTGACCAGGAATCGCCTCGACGAGTGCGTCGAAGGGGTCGCCTGCGGCCATCCGTGTCTCCGTCTCGATATCAGCCTCGCGCAACGTCGCCGCTGATTCGTCAAGTCGTGACTCGGGGACGGAACCCGCAGCCAGCAGCGTCACTCCGATCGGTCGGCCGCCAACGAGCGACTCGACGAAGGCCAGTATCCGCGAGACGGCGACAGAACCCGACAGTGGAACGAGCAGCCTATCGACCGCGCCGGTCGCGCCCGTGACGGCGTAGGCGTCGACCCCGATTTCGGCTGCGACGCGGTCGATCGTCTGGCGGCGGTCGCCGGTGAACACGAGTCGGTGATAGGCGTCACCGCCCGCGGCCCGGAACTCCTCGGCGATGTCTTCGAGCGCGCTCGTCGCTCGCTCCTCGAACTGGGCGCGCGCCTGGTCTGGCGGTGTCTGCTCGGGGAGCACGTGATAGCCGAGGACGGTGACGTTGACGGTTCCCAGCAGATCGATGAGTCCACTCGACACTGTCTCGCCGTCGAGCACCGCGACCGGAACGAGCACGTGCGTCATTAGAGGGCCCCCTTGAGTCTAACGTCCCGAGCGTAATAGTAGTACCAGCAGGCCGTCGCGACCATGATCCCGAGCCCAATAAGCTGTGAGGCGAGATCCATAAACAGGATGAGCGCGAAACTCGCCAGCGCGCCCAAAATTGGGACGACGGGGTAGCCCGGCACCCGGAAGTCGGGGTTGTACCACTCCGGTTCGTCTCGCCTGAGTGCGAGGAGCGCGACACACATCAGCCCGTACATGATCAGGTGCAGGAAGGAGGCGACTTCTGCGAGAATTTCGACCTGTCCGGTCGCGGTCAGCACGAGTATCGGCCCACCGGCAAGCCCGAGTGCGACGTGTGGCGTGCCGTACGTGAGGTTGATCCGACTCGTCCAGCCCGGGAGGATGGCGTCCTTTCCGACCGCGTAGATCGCACGGGAGGTGCTGAGAATCGACGCGTTGGCGCTGGACATGGTCGCGAGCAGGCCGCCGAAGACGATGGCGAAGGCACCCGCCGGGCCGAGCAGGTCCCGACCGACAGCGACCATCGCCGTCTCGCCCTCGCGCGCCAGCCGATTCGCGCCGAAGGAACTCGTCGCGACGAAGATAGTCGCCACGTAGAGCACCGTCACGATGAGCACCGACCCGACCATCGCGAGCGGGAGATTTCGCCCCGGCTGTTTCATCTCGCCAGCGACCGTCGCGACCTGCGCGAAGCCGAGATAGGAGGTGAAAACGAGCGCGGCGACCGAGAGAACCGGGACGTACCCGAACGGCGCGAACTGCTCCGGAGCGGTCGGCTCGCCGACCAGCCCAACGGAATCGAGCACGCCAAAGCCCAGAAAGACGACGAGAATCGAGAGCAACAGCGCGACGACACCGTTCTGGAGTCTGGCGGCGTTTTCCGTTCCCGTGAGATTGAGTACGGTGAACCCACCGCCAGCGACGAGCGCGACCGGGATGACGACTTGTTCGCTCACTTCGATACCGAGTTCGGCGAGCGCATCGACCGCGTAGTAGCCAAAGCCGACCAGATAGAACGCCGTCGCAAAGACGAGACCGAACCACAGCGAGAGGCCGACGACTGCGCCCGGAAGTGTCCCCAACCCACGGGAGATGAAGTAGTAGCCGCCGCCGCTTTTCGGCATCGCCGTCGCGAGTTCTGAAGTCGGCAGTGCAACGAGCAACGCGATGACGCCGCCGATGGCAAACGAGACCGCTGCCGCGGGGCCAGCGTCGCCCGCGGCCAGTCCGGGAAAGACGAAAATGCCCGCGCCGATCATCGTCCCGATGCCGATGGCGAGTCCACCCGTCAATCCGAGCGTCCGTTCGAGTTCGGAATCGTCGGTGATGGTCGCGTCGTCTGTTTCGACGGTCGGTTCGACGTCGGGTCGCTCTCCCTCGATGTTGGTCCCGACGTCCCGATCTGTGTCGGACGCTGCCATACGGCACACTTTGACTGCCCGTCTGTAATAAGTACTGGACGGGCAAGTGCCATCACTACCGACGAGTCACACGTCTGCCCCGGAGGGAAGGGTTCAAGCGCCCCCTCCCCGAATCCGGGGACATGTACGACCGCATCAAGGGATTTCGCGACTTCTACCCGGCGGAGATGAGCGCCCGGCGGGAGGTCATGGACACTGTCGAGGGGGCCGCCGAGCGGTACGGCTTCCGGGAAATAGCGACGCCCGCGCTCGAACCCGCCGAGATGTACGCCGACAAGAGCGGCGAGGAGATTCTGGAGGAGTTGTATGCCTTCGAGGACAAGGGCGGCCGCGACGTCGCACTCACGCCGGAGTTGACGCCGACGGCGGCGCGGATGGTCGTCGCCAGACAGCAGGAACTGTCCAAGCCGATCAAGTGGGTCTCGACACGGCCGTTCTGGCGGTACGAGCAGGTCCAGCAGGGCCGCTTCCGTGAGTTCTATCAGACCAACGTGGATATCTTCGGCTCCAGCGACCCGACGGCAGACGCCGAAATCCTCGCCGTCGCCGCGGACGCGCTGACGGAACTGGGGTTGACCGATGCTGACTTCGACTTCAGGGTCTCTCATCGGGATATCCTCGGCGGGTTGCTCGATTCCTTCGAAGGAACGATAGACACGCGCGATGCGATCCGCGCAGTCGACAAGCGCGAGAAGGTCGATCCCGACGAGTACGCCACCCTGCTCCGCGAGGCGGGACTGACCGACGCGCAGGTCTCCGAGTTCGACGACCTGCTCGAAACCGCCGAGGACGACCTCGACGAACTGGTCGCCTTCGCCGGGACTGACCGGGTCGAAGCCGCCGTCGAGAATTTGCAGGCCGTCCTCGACACGACGGCGGATTTCGGCGTCCGGGAGTACTGTACGCTCTCGCTGACGACCGCTCGCGGGCTGGATTACTACACCGGCGTCGTCTTCGAGTGTTTCGACTCGACCGGGGAGGTCTCGCGTGCGGTCTTCGGCGGCGGGCGATACGACGACCTGATCGAGGGCTTCGGTGGGCAACCGACGCCAGCAGTCGGGTTCGCGCCCGGGTACGCCACGCTCTCCCTGCTCTGTCAACGGGCGGGCGTCTGGCCCGACGAGTCGCTGACGACCGATTACTACGTCCTGCAGGTCGGGGACACACGTGATGTCGCCGCGGACATCGCCCGCGAACTCCGCGAGCGCGGGCACGTCGTGGAATCGGACGTCTCCGGGCGGAGTTTCGGCGCGCAACTGGACTACGCCGACTCGATCAACGCCGAGACAGTCGTCATCGTTGGCGAACAGGACCTGGAAAACGACGAAATCACGCTCAAGGACATGGACAGTGGCGAGCAGGTGTCCGTCCCAGTCGATTCGTTCCCCGGCGACCACGAGCAGCCGACCTACGACACCTTCGCCTGAATTGGATTATCTCCTGCTCTGTCGACCGCTCAGCGCCGTCGGCGTCAGCGCGAACCAGTCGAACGAGACTTCAGAGAGATCCCGCGTGAATACGTCGACGGATGCGAGTTCGCTACTGGTGAACGCATCGAGGACGTTCCGTTCACGAACGTCGTCGTCGGATAGCCGGGACAGCGTCCCCTCGACCACGACGCTTTGCCAGCGGTCGGGGCGCTCGTATCGCACGACGACCATCGACATGTCTGCCGACTCCTCGAACCGGGCCTGCTTTTCGCTCCCCTCGAACGTGGACATGTGGCTGTACAGGACGCACTCTTCCGGGTCGTAGCCGTACGACATCGGAATCGCATACGGGGGCGAACCGCCAAACGCGAGGACTCCGTACCCCTGGTCTGCGAGAAAGTCGTCGATCTCGTCGTCGCGCTCCTGCTACCTTCAGCCGCCGCGGCGCTGTCGCCTGTCTCGTCGGTCTGTGTGTCCGTCGTGGAGTCAGTCTGATCTGCTGTCTCACGGTTGCCATCTGACGACGATTCCGCCACTGACGCGAGCGTCGACTCGTCTGTATCGACCACGTGATCGAACAGGGACGCGATCAACCGGAGCGTCCGTTCGTCGGTCGCAGCGGGTCGGAAGTGCGCGTGAACGTCGGCCCCGCTCCCCTGCAGCGTCGCCAGGACCGTATTCAGGAACCGATAGACAAGATCCGGGTCGTGGTAGGGAAGCAGCGACTCGATGTCTCGCAGACAGATCTTGATCGATCCTTCCGTCTCCTCCCAGTCGTCGACGAGACGCGAGAACGCCACGGAGATGCCAGTCAGGTCCTGTGGACTCACCCGGAACCCGTACAGCGGCGTCCCCGCCCCGACTTCGGTCGTCGTAGATTCGTCTTCTGTCTGTGGCGTCGTGATGATGACGGCCGCCTCCGACGGGTCGCGAATGTGTTCCAGTTGTGTGTTCAGCGCGTCGCTCAGTGACTCGAACGACTCCGTCGCGGTCAACTGCACGACCCGATACGCCCCGTCGTTCGCCTCGTCGAACACCTCCGTACAGAACGTCTCCATCGGGTCGATCTCGTCAGATTCGAGATACAGTACCGAACCCTCGTCGTCTGGCGGGGATTTCTCCGTTTCCATCACCTGGCCCATGAACGGGCAGCGAAATAGCAGTTTTCGTTGTTCTCAGAGAGCAGGACTCTCGCTCCCAGCACAAGCGGTATTTGGACCCGCTCGTGGGAAATCGAGCGAGACAAGCGGTGAAACCACCGGGTTTCGGATCACTTACCCATTACGAGAGAGTCGCACCCGACGATGACGGTGTCTCGTGCTGTCTTCAAGTACTATCTGTTCAAAGCCACGGAGGCAGTCGAGTTCTATCGGCCGATCATGTACCTCTACATCCTCTCGCACGGCCTCTCGTTCACTCACGTCGTCGTCCTCGAAGCGCTGTACAACGTGACGACAGTGCTCGGTGAGATTCCGACCGGCTACGTCGGTGACCGGATCGGCCGTCGGAACAGCCTTCTCGTCGGCACGGGACTCATCACGGCCACGCTGGTCGCACTCGCGTTCGCGCAGTCCTTTCCTGTCTTTGCCGTCCTCTTTATCTCGTGGTCGCTCGGCTACAACTTCCGTTCCGGAACGGAGGACGCCTGGGTCTACGAGACGCTCACGGACGTCTCTGCGACCGAGGAGTTCGCTCGCGTCCGGGGTCGTGGCCAGTCGGTCACGTTAGCAGTCGGTATCGTCGCCTCGCTCGTCGGCGGCTATCTCGGCGGTCTCGACCTCGCCTATCCGTTTCTCGCGGCCGCGTTGTTCACGGGGCTCGGACTGCTCGTCCTCGTCACGCTCGACGAACCGGAGACCTACGAGGAAAGCGGATCGAGCGAGATGGGACTCCGCGACGCCTGGACTGTCGTCACAACCGCACTCGGCCAGCGCCGCCTTCGTTCGTTCATTCTGTACTACTACGTGCTGTTTTCGGCGGTCACGTATCTCGTCTTTATCTTCCTTCAGCCGGTGTTCGAGTCCGTCGTGACCGGACTGGACCCCGATCTCGCAATCGCGGTGCCGGTTCCGATCCGGGCTGGTGACGTCTCCCTCCGAGTCGCCCCAGACAACGTCGAGGCGCTTCTGGGCGTGTACTACGCGGCGATCAATCTCGCCTCCGCGGGGGTCAGCTATCGGATCGACGCGATCCGTGATCGGGTCGGCCTTCGCGGGTGGTTCGTCGGGACGCCGCTTCTCGTCGGTTCGTTGCTCGTCGCGATGTATTTCGTCCACTGGGTCGCGCTCGCCGCGCTGTTTGTCGGCTGGGCCGCCGTCGAACCGACCCGGGTGCTCGCGGGCCAGTACGTGAACGACCGCATCGAGACCCTCGGTCGAGCGACTGTCCTGAGTGCGCTCGCGATGGTGAGCGCGCTGACCGTCACTCCCTTCCAGATCGGAAGTGGCGTCCTCTCGGACGCCGTGTCGCCGCTCGTAGCGCTCTCGGTTGCGGGCGGCGTCCTCGTGGTCGGGTCGGTCGCAATCCTGCTGTGGGAGTCACCTATCGAGAGCGGTGCGGGACCGCCGCCCTCGTCGAGCGACTCGTCGTGAGACCAGTCACCCCGTCCGAAATGAGAAATCGAGTGACTGCGCGGAGTGTGTCAGCGACCCCATCGAGATGACGTCGACGCCAGCCGCAGCGTAGTCGGGCACGTCCGCGAGCGTGATGCCGCCGCTCGCTTCCGAAAGTGTGCACTCTGGGAGCGAGTCGACGCCGCGCTCGACCTCTGCGGGCGAGCAGTTGTCGAACATGACGATGTCGGCCCCTGCCTCGGCCGCGCGCTTGCCGTCCTCGGGTCGCTCGACTTCGACCTCGATTTTCGTCGCGAAGGAGACGCGTTCCCGGAAGTGATCGATCGCGCCGTCCATGCCCATCTCGGCGATGTGGTTGTCCTTGACCATCACCATATGCGAGAGGTCGAGTCGGTGAGTGTCGCCGCCGCCCGCCGCGATAGCCCGCTTCTCGACGCCGCGGAGACCGGGGGTGGTCTTTCGGGTGCCAGCGATTCGCACCGAGTCAGAGACCTCGCGTGCGGCGTCGACGGCCTCGCGGGTTCGGGTGGCGACTCCCGAGGCGTGCCCGGCGATATTGACCGCGACGCGTTCTCCCCGTAGCACGTCCCGGGCGGACCCGGACACCGACAGAACCACGTCGCCAGCATCGATCTGGTCGCCGTCGTCGACGGAGCGGGAGACGCCCACGTCGAGATACGAGAAGACTGCACTCGCCGCGTCGAGCCCAGCGGCGGTTCCGGACTCACGTGCGACGAGTCGCCCCTCCGTCTCTCCGGGCACCTGATTGGTCACGTCGTGATGGCCAAGGTCCTCGTGTAGCCAGCGTTCGACCTGTCGGTCGGTGACCGGCATCGTCAGTCAGACCCCGCAGTCGGCGTCTCCGCGTCGACCAGGTAGTGACAGCCGATCGACTGGTCGTTTTCGGCCGCGGCACGCGTGACGAGCAAGGCGACGATGGCTGCGGACCGAAGTTCGTACAGCGAGCGCGACGTCCGCGTGCGGGTGTAGGCGTCGACCTCGCCTTTGAGTCGGCGGAGCACGCTCTGTGCGCGCTGCAGCCCCTCCGTGGTGCGCTCGATGCCGACCTGCTCGTCCATCACCCGGCGCAGTCGCTGGAACTTCTCCGCGGCGAACGTGTCGGGAAGCGGTGGGTCCCGCTGGAGCAACTCGGGTGGTTCGATTTCGGTGACTGCGTTGCCGACGGCGTCTTCGCCCGCTCGCTGGCCCCAGACAAGCCCTTCGAGCAGGGAGGTGCTGGCGAGGCGGTTCGCACCGTGGACGCCGGTGCGGGAACACTCCCCGACGGCGTATAGCCGCGACAGGGAGGTTCGGCCGCGGTCGTCGACGCTGACGCCGCCACAGAGAAAGTGCTGTGCGGGCGCAATTGGAATGCCCGTCTCCCAGTCCACGCCGTGCTGGTCGCACTTGTCGGCGAGGTCGGGAAACTCTGCGGCGAAGTCGAGATTCGAGACGTCAAGTGTGACATTTCCCGTCCGGTCGCGCTCCGCTCGGACTGCGCGCGCGACGACATCCCGCGGCGCGAGTTCGGCGTCCTCGTGGTACTTGGGCATGAATCGCTCGCCGTCGGCGTTGCGCAGCAGGCCGCCCTCGCCGCGGACGGCCTCGCTGATAAGGAAGGTGCCCGCGTCGGTGTGACAGGCGGTGGGATGAAACTGGATGAACTCCATGTCCTTGACGTCTGCGCCAGCGAGTGCGGCCATCGCGATGCCGTCGCCGGTCGCGTCGTCGGGGTTGGTCGAGCGGGGGTAGAGCGCGCCGATCCCGCCGGTCGCGAGTACGGTCGATCCGGCGAAGGTCGGCCCCCACTCCCCGTCGTGTTCGAGGATCGCTCCGTACACGTCGCCCTCGTGGCGAAGGAGTTCGAGCGCGGCGGTGTCTTCCAGTATCCGTACGTCGGTCTCGTCGGCGACGTAGTTCAGGAAGGGGACGTGAACGTGCTTGCCAGTTTCGGCGTTCACGTGGAGGATCCGGGCCTCGTCGTGGGCCGCCTCCCGCCCGTAGGCGTACTCGGAGCCGTTCGTGTCGAACTCGATGCCGACAGTCTCGACGAGCACGTCCCGGACGACGTCGTTTGCGTTCTCGACGAGCACGTCCACTGCGTCGGGGTCTGCGGTGTCTGCGGAGGCTTCGAGGACGTCCGATTTGAACTGCTCGGGGTCGTCGCGGGTGACGGCGATGCCGCCCTGTGCCCACCACGTGGAGGCATCCTCCGGGCGTTCGGCTTTCGTCGCCACAGTCACGTCAGCGCCAGCGCGGTCTGCGGCAAGCGCTGCTGACAGCCCAGCGATGCCAGCACCGACGACCAGTACGTCCGTCTGCTGCGGTCTCTGTGTCATTCTCTGTTTGCTCCAGCGGGTTCAGATCTCTAGCATCCGGTCGAGGGCGACCTGTGCGAGTTCTTTCTCCTCGGGCGCGACCTCGATGACGTTTCGCTCCCGGCCCTCGGTGAGTTCTTCGAGCACCCACGTCAGGTAGTTGGGGTCGATCTGTCGCATCGCGTTGCAGTCCATACAGGCGTCCCCACACAGCGGGAGGACGTTCACCTCGGGGTGCCACCGCGAGAGGTGGTTGGTGAGATGGATTTCGGTGCCGATGGCCCACGTCTCGCCGGGGTCTGCGTTCTCGATGGTCTCGCAGATGGTCGAGGTGCTGCCGGTCACGTCGGCGGCCTCGACGACTTCGCGGCGACACTCGGGGTGGACGACGACGTTCGCGTCCGGGTGTTTCTCGCGGATCTGTTCGATGTGTTCGACCCGGAAGCGCTCGTGGACCTGACAGTACCCCTCCCAGAGGATGATGTCGTGGTCGGCGGCGGTCTCGGCGTCGCTCTCTGGGTCCCACGGGTCCCACTCGGCGGTTTCCTCGGCCATGCCAAGACGGTGTGCGGTGTTCTCGCCGAGATGTTTGTCGGGCAAGAAGAGCACCTTGTCGCCGTGCTCGAAGGCGTACTCGAAGGCCTTGTGGGCGTTCGAGGAGGTACAGACCAGCCCGCCCTGCTCGGCACAGAAAGCCTTCAGGTCCGCGTACGAGTTCATGTAGGTGATCGGGATGATCCGCTCGTCGGTTTCGGCGGTGAGTTCGGCCCACGCGGCGTCGACCTGGAGCGCCTCGGCCATGCCCGCCATCGGGCAGGACGCCTCCATGCTCGGGAGGATGACCGTCTGGTCGTCGTCGGTGATGATGTCGGCGGACTCGGCCATGAACGTCACGCCGCCGAAGATGACGTAGTCGGCGTCGGCGTTTGCGGCCTCCTTCGAGAGCTGGTAGGAGTCACCGATGAAGTCGGCGTGTTCGACGATTTCGCGGCGCTGGTAGTTGTGACCGAGCACGACGACGTCGTCGCCCAGTTCCGCGAGCGCCGCCTCGATTCGCTCGGTGCGCTCGTCTTCGTCGAGGTCACGGTACGCCGGCGGAAGCTGTTCGAGATTGTCGTACTTGAATAGGCTGAGATCGGTCTCGAACGCGGCTGTTTCCATCTTTGGCACAAACGATCACCTGGTGGTGTCCGCTCGTACGGCTCGCGTCTTGAAAAGATTTTGTATTCAAGACCTCCTCTTGGATTAGTTCCCTCATTCATCCGCTGTGTTCAAATCGGGCGTATCCTTCGACTCCAGCGAGGACAAGATACTTTGTGTCGGCCCCGACAGTTCGGGTATGAGTGAATCGACGGGGCTTGCCGGTCGGCTCTCAGTTACGAAACACGACGGTATCGTCTTCGTCTATAATGTCGGTGCTGTCCTCTCTGGGACGTATCTGGTCTCGGAATTCGAGATTGTGGGAAACGGGCCGATACTGGCCGTTACCGTTTTCCTTGCCGCGTTCTGGACGCTGTACTTCCGGCTGGCGATGCTCCGACGGTTCGACGACCACCCCCGATTCGAGGGGGACGGTGACGAGGAAGAGACTGCTGAACTGCCGACCTGAGCGGTTCTGGTCGATAGCTACAGTCGGGTCGCGGCGTCGAGCGCGATGGTGATCGCCCGTTCGACGTTTCGGTGGGCCTGTTCGGGCAGTTCCTCGTCGTCGGTCTCCCCTTTCTGTGTCCCCTCGACGAGGTTGCCGTCGACGGTACAGATCGCACCGGCGGAGAGCCCCTTGCGGCGAGCGAGCGAGAAGAGCGCGGCGGCTTCCATCTCGACCGCGAGCAGCCCTGCCTGTTCCCAGTCGGTGACGTACTCGTCGGTTTCGGCGTAGAAGGCGTCGTCGGTGGCGAGGGGGCCGACGTGTACCCGGTCTTCGTTTTCGGTCGCGACGTCCGCGAGCGTCGACAGCACCTCGTAGTCGGGGACGGCCGGAACCGTCTCGGACTCATAGCGCTTCGTCGTGCCCTCGTCCTTGGCCGCACCAGTTGCGACGATCATATCACCGATGGCGATGCCGGACTGGAGTGCCCCGCAGGTGCCGACGCGGACCAGCGTCTCGACGCCAACCGCCGCCAGCTCCTCGGCCGCGATGGCTGCTGACGGCGCGCCGATCCCCGTCGAACAGATCGTAATCTCTCGTCCCTCGTAGGTGGCGTTGACGAGTTTGTACTCGCGGTTCTGCGCGACGGTTTCGGCGTCGGTACACTGACTCGCGATGCGGTCGACGCGGCCGGGGTCGCCCGGCACGAGCGCGATATCGGCCAGGTCACCCTCGGAGACGAGTAGATGCGGTTGCTTTCCCATGGAAACGACTTCGACCGACCCACACTAAAACGTCGTCATCGGGCGTCGCTCCCAGTCGAACTGGTGGCCATTCCGCGAGGGAATGCGTCGCTTAGATAGCCGCATAGTCGGGAACCTCCGCACCGACGCTGAGAGCAAATAGGAAGAAGTTGTTGACCGCAGGGCCGAGGCCGACGGCGATGATAAGCGCAAAGAGCAGGTTCCCCTCGGTCGGTTCGTCGCTGACGTAATCCGCGAAGGCGATGACGATGAGGATTGCGACGGCGAGTTTGACCAGCACGAACAGCCAACCGGATCCGAGCGTCGCTTCGGTCGGGAGACCCGCGGCGAATTCGAGAATCCGGCGAGGGATCGCCGACCGCTCACTCGCCCCGAGCAGGTCGACGCCGACTGCAGTCGTGATGGCGTCGAACAGGTGGGCAAAGAGAGCCAGTGCCCCGACGTAGCGCGCTTCAGCGATGATATACGTTCGCCAGGCACCGACGAGCATGTAGACGACGAAGGTCACGACGAGCGACGCGAGCAGGGCGAGTACCGGCAGGACGGGCTGAAAGTCAAGCACGTCCGACGTCATTCCCTGCCAGACGAGCAGGCCGATGAGCGCGAGCGCAGTCCCGCTGCCAGTGATGAGCAGATATCGGGCGACTCTGTCACCGTGGTCGGAACGCGGGAGCACCATCACACAGACCAGCCAGATGAGCGCCATCGAGGCGAACGTCGTCAGATACACTGTCGGTGCGGAAAACAGCGGCGCGAGCGGCTCGGGGTACACGTCCCCGAATCGCTCCCCGAGCTGATAGAAGACGTGTAGTGCGGACCCCGAGACCATCCAGGGGACGAAGCCGACGACGGTTCGTTGCGTGACGGGCGGACTGATCGCATACAGCATAACCCCGATGATACCGGAGACGACGAGTACGGTCGCGAGATGTATCACCGGTATCTCGAACCCACCGAACGGTTCCACCATATCGCCTCAGTGGCGCGGCTCGCATCAAAACCCTTCCGGTCGAGTGCCCTCGAAATCGCCGTTCGCGTCCGTCTGCGCGACGAACCAGAGTCAGTCGGCTGCGGGCGAACTTCGGCGGCACAGCTATACGACTGGCCCGCCTGATGCCGGTATGAACGACATCGCGTCGCGCATCGAGCACACCGTTCTGGGGCCGACGACGACGTGGGACGACGTACAGACCGTCCTCGACACCGCCGAGGCGTACGGGATGCGCGCCTGTGTGCCGCCGTGTTACGTCGACCGGGCCGATTCGTATGCACCCGAGTTGGCGGTGACGACGGTCGTTGGCTTTCCCCACGGCCAGCACTCGTCAGAGACGAAATGTGCCGAGGCGACTAATGCGTGGCAGGACGGCGCGGCGGAACTCGACGTGGTCTGTAACGTCGGACAGCTTCGCGCCGGAACCGACCACGTGGTTCGGGAGGAACTCACGGAAGTCGTCGCCGCCGTTCCCGTCCCGGTCAAGGTCATCGTCGAAGCGCCGCTGCTCACTGACGACCAGCTCCACCGAATCGGGGAGATCGCAGTCGAGGCCGACGCGGCGTATCTCAAAACTGCGACTGGCTTCAGCGACGGCGGCGCGACTGCCGAAGACGTCCGACTCCTGAGCGAGTATCTCCCGGTCAAAGCCAGCGGCGGCATCCGCTCGTGGTCGTTCGCCAAGGAACTGTTCGACGCCGGGGCCGAGCGAATCGG
This sequence comes from Halovenus marina, assembly GCF_051414115.1. Taxonomy (NCBI): domain Archaea; kingdom Methanobacteriati; phylum Methanobacteriota; class Halobacteria; order Halobacteriales; family Haloarculaceae; genus Halovenus; species Halovenus marina. The sequence continues at coordinate 129,866 of NZ_JBLKNZ010000001.1, forward strand.
CGCGTCCAGTGGCGATCAGATTCTCGACGAGTATCGCGAGCGGTAGTGCGGTTCTCTCAGGCGCGACCCCCCGAATGCGCAAAAGCGTCGGCCTTTAGTTCGCCCGAGACACAGATGAGGTAGATGGCCCGGTATCACATCGAGACGTACGGGTGTACCTCGAACCGGGGTGAGAGCCGACAGATCGAGCGGGCGCTCCGCGAGGGCGGCCACCATCCCGTCGAGACGCCCGAACGGGCCGATGTAGCCATTCTCAACACCTGTACGGTCGTCGAGAAGACCGAACACAACATGCTCCGTCGGGCGAAGGAACTCGACGAGGAGACGCCCGCCGACCTCGTCGTTACTGGCTGTATGGCACTCGCACAGGGCGAGCAGTTCGAGGCGGCCGACATCGACGCAGAGGTACTCCACTGGGACGACGTGCCCGAGCACGTCCGCAACGGGGAGTGCCCAACGCCCACGCCCGACGCCGAGCCAGTACTCGACGGCGTCGTCGGCATCCTGCCAATCGCCAGGGGCTGTACGAGCGACTGCTCGTACTGCATCACGAAACGGGCCACCGGCAAAATCGACTCACCCCCCATCGAGGAAAACGTCGAGAAGGCCCGCGCGCTCGTCCACGCAGGCGCGAAGGAAATCCGTATCACCGGACAGGACACCGGCGTCTACGGGATGGACGACGGCGAGCGGAAACTCCACCGACTGCTCGAACGCATCTGCGAGGAGGTCGACGGCGAGTTTCAGGTGCGCGTCGGGATGGCCAATCCGAAGGGCGTCTACGGCATCCGCGAGGAACTCGCAGAGGTCTTCGCCAGCCACGACAAACTCTACAACTTCCTGCACATCCCGGTGCAGTCGGGCAGCGACGACGTGCTCGCGGAGATGCGCCGCCAGCACACCGTCTCCGAGTACGTCGACGTCGTCGAAACCTTCGACGCGGCGCTGGAGGAGTGGACGCTCTCGACAGATTTCATCGTCGGCTTTCCGACCGAAACTGACCGCGACCACGAGCAGTCGCTTGCGCTCCTCCGCGAGACCCGGCCGGAGAAGGTCAACGTCACCCGTTTCTCGAAGCGGCCCGGCACCGACGCCGCCGACATGAAGGGACTCGGCGGCACGCTCAAGAAGGAACGCTCCAGCGAGATGGTCGACGTGAAGATGGATATCGTCGCTGAGGCCCACGAGTCGATGGTCGGCACAGAACGGGAGGTGCTGATAGTCGAGGACGGTACCGACGAGTCGATGGTCGGCTACGACCGGGCCTATCGGCAGATTGCAATCCCCGACGCAGAGCGCGAGGGCGTCGGGTTGGGGGACGTCGTGGACGTCGAAGTCACCGGCCACAGCACCGTCTACGCGCTCGGTGACCTTCTCTGACAGAGTACTCCGAATGGAACAAGAACCGGGTTTCGGTTACGATTCTGCGAGAAACTCCCGCAGTCGCGGTACGACGCGGTCTGCGGCTTCATCGGGCACGAAGTGACCGGTCTCCGGAAGTCGATGAACCGTTTCGTTGGACAGCGCTGATTCCCATCTGTCGAGATACGATTCACCGAACGACGGATCTTTGAGACCCCATGCGACGAGAGCAGGTTTTTGCGCGATCTGTGAACGTCGCTGCCACAGCGACTCGTACCAGCCCGAGGAACCGATCAACTCCCGCGCGAGGACCCAGAGCGGAACACGATCCTCCGCAGACGGGAATGGAGCCGTATAGTGCTGGTGTATCTCGTCGGTGAGGGGCGACTCATCACCCCACATGTATTTCAGCAGAAACCGAGGTGAGCCGTTGTATCGACAGTAAAAGAGTCGACCGAGCCAGCCACGCATCAGTCGCGACGTTGCTCTGATAGTGATACTATCCTTCAGTGACCACAACCACGTGTTGAATACCACGAGACGAGACACAGTTTCGGGTTTGTTGATCGCGTAGGACATCCCGATTGGCCCGCCAAAATCGTGTACTCCGAGCGTGAACTGCCCCAGGTCCAGCGAGTCGATAAAACTGGTGAGCCGGTCGGCGTGGTCCTTCGGGGTATACCCCGCGTCGGTCGGTGTCTCCGAGAGCCCAAACCCGAGGTGATCCACTGCGATCACCCGGTAGTCCCGTGACAGCGGGGTGATGAGGTTCCGGTAGAGAAACGACCACGTTGGTGTCCCGTGTACCAGGACAATCGGGTGGCCCGTTCCTTCATCCACGTAGTGCAGACGCCCGTCATCCGATTCGAAGTACCGTGAATCGAACGGATAGGCTGACTCTGCGAGCCACGGTGGTCGGTTCATCCCGCTTTGACTATTCAACGGCGACATCTAAGAACCCCTGGTGGCCACTCCGAGTGCCGTCGGAACCAATCCGAACAAATAACGACGCAGATTTGTCTCGGTTGCTGGGCGTTCGACTGAAAGCGTATCGTTGCGTCCCATACTGGATGGGTAGCTGACTGTTGGGTTCAGACTTTGCCCAACATGTTGGGCGAAGCCGTAGCGATCGAAGCTTCGCTCAGTCACGAGAGAGCGTTGTACTCTCCAACGACAGTGAGCCCCCCGACTCGAACAGGTGGGGCTTTCCTGGTGTGTCTTCTCTCAGCCGCTGTCCGTTTCACAGCCAGACCCAACTTCTGAGAGAAGGCTTACGTAGCGAGCAGTCAAAGGCCACGTAATGAGTTCGGTATCCGAGCGCACGGAGATTGCAGTGGAGTACAAGTGGGATCTGGAGTCGCTGTTTGCGACCGACGAGGAGTGGGAAGAGGCCTTCGAGGAGACCAAAGCACAGATACCCGAGATCAGTGCGTTCGAGGGGCAGGCTACGGAGGACGCCGAGACGTTGCTCGCTCTACTCGAAACCTACGAGGACCTGATGCGGTCGGTTGCGGACGTCTCGGCGTACGCGCGGATGCGCAAGGACGAGGACACCCGCGAGAGCGAGACACAGGCGATGTCGACACGGGCCCGGTCGCTCGTCTCTGAGGCCCGGAGCGCGGCGAGTTTCATCGAGCCAGAGCTGCAGGAACTCACCGAACCCGATGTCGCGGATCTGATCGATGCCGAACCGGAACTCGCGGTCTACGAGCACTACTTCGACGACATCCTCCGGATGAAACCCCACACCCGCTCGGCGGAAGTCGAGAATCTACTCGCGGAACTGGGCGAGGTGACCGGCGCGAGCGGCGAGATCTACAACATGCTTGCGAACGCGGATATGGAGTTTCCCGTCGTCGAGCATCCCGACGGCGATGCTCGGGAAATCACACTGGCGAACTTCACCACACTGCAGAAACACCCGAATCGGGCGTTCCGACAGACCGTCTACGAGGAGTTCTACGACGAGTGGGAGACTGTCCGCAACGCGGTCGGAACGGCCTACCAGAACAGCGTCAAGACCGACGAGAAACTCGCCGCCGCACGCAACTACGACAGCGCCCGCGAGGCGAGCATGCATGGCCCAAACATCCCCGTCGAGGTGTACGATACCCTCGTCGAGACGGTGCGGGACAACCTCGACTACCTCCACCAGCACGCGAACCTGAAACGGGACCGAATCGACGGCGACGACCTGCGCATGTGGGACCTGTACGTCCCGCTGGTCGAAGAGGAGAGTCCGGACGTTCCCTACGACGAGGCACGGGAGTACGTCACCGAAGCGGTCGCACCGCTGGGCGAGGCCTACCAGTCACGACTCGCCGAGGGGCTGGATTCACGCTGGGTGGACGTCTACGAAACCGAAGGCAAACAGTCCGGCGCGTACAGTAGCGGCACGTACGACTCACAGCCGTATATCCTGCTGAACTATCAGGACGACGTGGAGTCGATGTTCACACTCGCACACGAACTCGGTCACTCGATGCATTCGGAACTCGCAAGCGACGCCCAACCGTACGTCTACGCCGATTACACCATCTTCATCGCCGAAATCGCCTCGACGGTCAACGAGACGCTGCTGACCCATCACCTGCTCGACACCGTCGAGGACGAGCGACTGCGTCGACACGTCCTCAACGAGTACCTCGAACGGTTCCGGTCGACGCTGTACCGACAGACGATGTTCGCGGAGTTCGAACAGCGCGCACACGAACTGTCCGCCTCCGGCGAGGCGCTGACCGCAGACCGACTCGACGACCTCTACCGGGAACTCAAAGGCGACTACTACGAGCCAGCAGTTCTCGACGACCGCATCGCCCGCGAGTGGATGCGGATCCCCCACTTCTACCGTGCCTTCTACGTCTACCAGTACTCGACTGGCATCTCCGCGGCCGTCGCGCTCGTCGAGGCGATTCAGGAAGAGGAGGCGGCCGCAGACCGCTACCGCGAATTCCTCCAGAGCGGGTCCCATGGCTATCCGCTCGAACTGCTCGACGCCGCGGGTGTCGACATGACGACGAGTGACCCAATCGAGAAGGCCCTGAACGTCTACGGCGAGTATCTCGACGAGTTCGAACAGCTTCAGTAGGTTCAGGAACCAGTATCGTCTCTCTCCCAAAGAGTCTATATTCCCCACGCTATAAGATAGTCTAACGCGATGTCTCGCAGTCCCTCACTTCCCGACCGCCCACGACTTGATCTCGACCCGGATCTGCCGGAAGACGAGCAACTGGAGGCGCTTCGGGAACACTATTTCGACGTCCTGGACGTTCACGAAACGCTACAGAACCAACTCGATGACGCCCGCGAGCGAAAGCGCGACCTCTCCGAACAGGTTGATTCGCTCAAACGGGAAAACGAGACGCTGAAGTCTTCGTCGCTGTACGTCGCCACCGCCGAGGAGTTGCTCGACGACGGCGTCGTCATCAAACAGCACGGCAACAATCAGGAGGTCCTGACCGAAGTCTCGCCACGGCTTCGCGAGGATCTGGAAGCCGGTGACCGCGTTGCGATCAACGACTCATTTAGCATCCAGACGATCCTCGAACCCGAGACCGACGCACGGGCGCAAGCGATGGAAATCGACGCCAGCCCGGACGTGACCTACGACGACATCGGGGGACTCACTGACCAGATCCGGGAAGTTCGTGAGGCGGTCGAACAGCCCCTGCTCGACACGGAACGGTTCGCAGAGGTCGGCATCGAACCGCCGTCCGGCGTACTCTTGCACGGTCCGCCGGGCACGGGCAAGACGATGCTCGCGAAGGCCGTCGCCAACGAGACCGACGCCACGTTCATCAAGATGGCTGGCTCGGAACTCGTCCAGAAGTTCATCGGCGAAGGCGCGCGCCTGGTTCGGGATCTGTTCCAGCTTGCGAGCGAGCGCCAGCCCGCCGTGATCTTCATCGACGAAATCGACGCTATCGCGGCCAAGCGAACCGAGTCGAAAACCTCCGGCGACGCTGAAGTCCAGCGGACGATGATGCAACTCCTCTCGGAGATGGACGGCTTCGACGACCGCGGCGAGGTGCGCATCATCGCCGCGACGAACCGTTTCGACATGCTCGACCGCGCTATCTTGCGCCCCGGCCGCTTCGACCGCCTCATCGAAGTGCCCGAACCCGACTGGGACGGCCGCCAGCGCATCCTCGAAATCCACACCGAGGGGATGAATCTCGACGACAGCGTCGATCTGGTCTCGCTCGCCAGCGACACCGAGGGCTTTTCGGGTGCCGAAATCGCCTCGCTCGCGACCGAGTCCGGGATGTTCGCCATCCGCGACGACCGCACCACGATCCGGATGCAGGACTTCCAAGACGCTCTGGAGAAAGTCAAGGAAAGCGAAGACACGCCCGGGACGCCTATCGCCTTCGCCTAAATTTTACTCCTTCGGGTTCGCTCTTTGAGCGAACCACTCAGTCGCAAAATTTAGTATAAAACTGGCCGGTCACTCCCTGCGGTCGTGACCGGTGAACCGCGCCTGCGGCGCGGATGCTCCGTGGTCAGCAAACCGCGACTGCTCCGCAACAACCGACCGCAAAACGGTCTACTCTTCGGTTGTCGTCTGGTCGAGATCCTTCTCGCCGAAGTAGATTTCGAGGCCGTCCTGTGCGACTTTCTCGGCAAGGACAGCACACTTGATCCGCATCGCCGAGATCTCGACGCCGAGCATCTCCGTGATGTCGTCCCGGTCCATCTCTCGTAACTCGTCGACAGCCATGCCCTGCAGTCGTTCGGAGAGCATCGAGGCAGAGGCCTGTGAAATTGCACAGCCGTCGCCGCGGAAGGCGACGCGTTCGATGGTCTCCTCGTCGTCGTCGAGCACGACGTCCATCTCGATGGTGTCACCGCACATCGGGTTCTCGCCGACGTGGGTGAACGTCGGCTCCTCGATCTCCCCGTAATTGCGGGGGTTCTTGTAGTGATCGAGGATCTGCTGTCGGTACATGTCCGATCCGCCGATTCCCATTAGTACAACCAGATAGGGGCGGTTCGTCCAAAAGACTTCCGTGTCGGGTGTCGATGCGATAGTATTTAGTTCGACGATCGGGTAGCAGACGACGCGGGCCCGTAGCTCAGTCCGGTAAGAGCCCCCGGCTCATAACCGGGTATGCGGTGGTTCAAATCCGCCCGGGCCCATTTTGCTGCGAACAACACGTGAGCAGCAAATGGTCGCAAGGATTTGAATTCAGAGGACGAACGGAGCAGTGGCGACCGAAGAAGTCACACTCGGCAGAACACCGCTCACGCCTTCCTGCCGAGGAGGTAGCCGATCAGGGCGAATACGAGCGCCACAGCGACGAGTTTCTTTCTGTTCGCAAACGGGATAAACCGCGTTTCGTCGTCCGAGATCTCGACGACTCCAGCGGGTTTGGCCGAGAGTCCACCGCCCATCCCGCCACCATCGCTACCTGCCGATTCGTCGCCATCCATATCAGCACCGCCCTCAGAGCCGTATCCGCCGCCGAATCCGTAGCTGATCTTCGCGACGGGCAGTATCGTCTTGCCGTTCGCTTCGATCGGTTCGCCGAACACTGATTTGACGTTTGCGCTGTGGTGCATCTGTTCGAGAACGGATTGGACTGGTTCGTGTGCCTCCATATTCAACAGTTCGTGTCGATTGACAATATACCTTCACCCGGTCGAGTGGCTGGTCACACCGACGGGAGCCGACAGCAACGTTTTGTCAGTCCCGGGAATATGTATCAACATGGCTGAAGGAGACACACTTCTGAATGCAGCTATCGGGGCTGTCGTCACAGTGGTGCTATCGTTTACGACCGTGTCCCCCGTTCTGGGAGGTGGCGTCGCTGGCTATCTCCAGCGGGGCGACCCCGGTGACGGGCTCAGAGTCGGCGCGATATCCGGACTCATCGCGACTATTCCGTTTCTCCTCTTGATCGTCCTGTTTGGCGGATTTCTGTTCACCGGCTCGATGTTTGGTGGAGGGCTCGGAATTCCCGGTGGATTCGTACTCGTCCTGCTGTTCGGTCTCATTCTCGCTCTTGTCTGGACCATGACACTCAGCGCCCTCGGTGGTTATGTCGGGGCCTACATCGCGACTGAGCGCGAGTCCGGCCGTTGACGAGATCGTGTTTGTGAAAGACAGCGGTCTTAAGTGATAGCGAGTTGAATAGATAGCACGTCTCTCATGGCGACACTCGCCCTCCTGATGGCGGTGTTAGTTTTCACGATTTTCGCCGCTGCGGTTCATCAGTGGGTCGTGAGCTCGCAGCTACTTGAACTGGGGGAGGCGTCGTGGTTTCCGCAAGGCGGAGATATCTCAGCTGTCGCGGCGACAACTCGCAGTTGGCTGGCCATTATCGTCTCACTAGCCGCGTGGTTCATAGCGACAGTATTGATCCTGCTGGCACCGTTTCGACTCTGGATTTGGGGTGTCGTCGTACTCCTCGCGCTCACTGTCGCAATTTCACCGGTATTTGCGGTTTACCACTACACAACGCGTGTACCGATGGCTGTCGAAGCGGAATCTCTCGACCAGATTCCGGAGTTCGGGTGTGAAGTGCTTGTCGTCACTAACAGCAGAGACGGACCAATTAACGGCTACGCTATTGGTGGCCCGTTCCGTGATGTCGTCGGTGTCAGTGAATTCGCTCTGTCGGAGTTACTGCCCGACCAGATCGCCGCGCTGGTTGCCCACGAGGCCACCCATCACCACGAACGTCACGTGCTAATCAGGGGCGGTGCCAGTTTAGCTGTCCTCGGAGTGAGCGCAGCGATACTGACGACACTGTTCGAGACGCTCGTCCCGCTGTCGATGCTGGGGCTGGTGATGGCTATCCTTCTCGAACGCATCGTCTCCTACTGGGTGATGCGGCGGCTGGAATACCGTGCCGACACTATTGCGGCCAGGCGCACATCTGTCGAGGCCGTTCGTACACTGTTGGCAACGCTGGAGGAGACGACGACGGTCGATCAAACGCAGGTCTCGCAGCTGTTACGTCTGTTTTCGACGCATCCTACCTACGCCGACCGACTCGAACGATTGGCGGCTCCCACAGATAGCTTGATTCAGTGAGGAACATAGAACCGAACTGGCGGAGACACACACTCAGAGCGGTACATCGTCGGTGCGACGCCGACATGCCGAATCCAACGTCGTCTGTCGAGTTCGGACTCGCAAATCCGGTCATCGCCGGATCTACCTGGACCACGGACGAAGCGGCTCGCCTGTGGTGATTTGCTCGTCTGCACGGAGCCGGTCGTGTGCCACACACGCTGCAATACCAACGACAGCGGCCACGATTCCGACGACCCCAAACGATGAAATCACAAGTTCACTCTCGTCCGCGAGGTACACCGACGTGAATACCCCGAGGATGAATGACCCGTGAAAAAATGTCGCACCGAGGACCGACCGGGCCCGGACGGTCAGGTAGGTGTATATCGGTGACAGAGCCACTGTCGCAGTCGTTAGCAGGACTATCCCGATGACTGGTTCGTCCGGGAACTGGAGTCCAAGAAGGATGAGTGGGGCGTGCCAGATGCCCCAGACGAGGCCCGTCACTAGCGACACCTTCCAGAATCCCAGCGGCGCCAGTTCCGAAAGCAGTAGGCCCCGCCAGCCGAGTTCTTCGCCAAGCGCAGCGAGGGCAAAGAGCGTTCCACCGAGGACGAGTCCAAACCCGCCGAGAAGAACGACCAGCGGCACGCCAGTTGCTTCGAGATCAACGATCGCCTCGGAAGCGTCTGCCTCGGTCAGACCAAGTTCGAGCAAGAACGCCGAATAATCGGTCGTAAACGCAGTGTCAGGGAGCGCGAGGCCGACGCCAACCATCACGGCAGTCAGTCCCACCGGTGCGACCCAGGCGAGAACAATCCACCGGATACGTCCCAGGTAGAGGCCACATCCGTCTCGAATCGATCGTCGATGGAAACGGAGAACTGCGATTGCCGCGATGGCAGGTGCCCACATGAAGACAACAGTACCAATTCCTTGCCCGGCACCGCTTCCAAGATCGACATCGAAGAGACGGAGTAGCGTCACACCACTCCACGAGATGCCGAACGTGAGAGCGAGGAAACCCACTACCATTCCGATATTAACGGGAGGTGGTGGGCCATGTTCGGACTCATTCGAACGGTCCGTTCTCTCAGATCGACTCACTAGTCGATCCCCCCGTCGAATCGATCCGGCGACGGCGACTCCCGAGCGCCAGCACGAACGCGCCGAGTCCGAGCAGGAAGATGACGAAATTGAGCGGGCCGCCGACAAGCGGGACCTCCCACAGAACGACAGCGAGCAGCAGTCCGACGACGAGACCAGCCCACCGATTGTCGATGTCGAACCGCGAGAGTACCCAGACGCCGATGGCGAAGCGGCCATAGATCAACCCGATCCAGATCACTACCAGAAACACGGCGAGACCGAGCAGCGAGAGCGGGATACCGATCACCGTTATCGCGAGCGCGACGAGCAACACGGGGATCCCGAGCAGCGTACCAAGCCCGACGAGGCCGGACTTGACCGGTTCCGCCGCGGTGCGGTCTGCGATGCGGTCGGAAAAGCGCGGGAACAGGCCGAGCAACAGCGCGCCGAACCCGAGATTGAAGATGAACGTGCTGATCGTAAACAGCCACGACGCGAACGGCTGAATGTCGGTGAAGAGACCGAAGCCGAGCGAGCGGTCGCGGGTAATGTCGCCAGCCACGGCGTCTCGATTGCCACGCAGGTCGCCGTCGTAGGTGAGCGAGCCAGCGATTGCGGCCTCGTCGCCGAGCCGAATCGTGTCGGCACCGATGGTCGCGTCGCCGTCGATCCGACCGTCGATGCGAACCGAACCCGCTCCGACGTCGAAGTTCCCCTCGACGACGCCAGTTTCCGTGACCGAAATCGATCCCGTCCCAGTCGAAACGTCCCCCATGACGGTTCCGCTGATCTGAATGGTACCCGCAGCAGCTTCGAGGTCCCCCTCGATCACCCCGCCCTCTCTGACGACGATGTCACCGGCAAGCCCGGAGACGTCGCCGGTGACGGTTCCTTCGATGACGACCGTTCCGTAGACGCCGCTGATCTCCGAGACGGTCTCTCCGCTCTCGACCGTTGTCGTTCCACCGATGCCAGACTGAGCGACGGCGGTGCCCGGAACGAGACTGGCGGCGAGTATCGTCACGAGTACAACTGTGAGCAACTGTCGGGTTCGCGTGTGAGACGGCATACGCAGACTCGCTCGTGAAGATATATAACTAATCGTTCAGTTACGTCACTAATCGATGCTTACCGGTCGTGACTGTCCCGTCTGTACGTCGCCTGCGTCGTCGCTACTTGATCTCGATGTGGTGTCCCGACCCGGAACTTTGCTTCGGGAGCGTGACCGTGAGCACGCCGCGATTCATGCGTGCCTCAGTGTTCTCCGAATCGATCGACGACGGAAGGCGAATCGAGCGCTTCATCGACCGGTGATGGCGCTCCCGGCGAATGCGGCGACCGGTCTCCTCCTCTTCCTCCGTCTCCTCTTCGCGGTTCGCCTCGATGTGGAGTCTATCGTCGGTGAGTCGAACCTCGATGTCGTCGCGCTCGAATCCGGGCAGATCAGCGGTCAGGATGAACTGTTCGTCCTGTTCGACGATGTCAACAGCCATCGGTTCGAAAGCGGCCGTCAGTCGGTCGACCTGGTCGCCGCCGTCCCAGTCGCCTGCCATCTCCTCGAACTGGTCGCCCATTCTGTCGAAGAACCGTTCTACGTCCTCGAAGGGGTTGTATTGTGTCGCCATGTTGTCCCATGTGAGTGTATGGCTGAACTGAGTAAAAGAGCCGCTGAGAGTTATCACTGGATGAGAAGAACTATTCGCAGACAGGCGCGGCGAGATAAACACATCGGCCACGGCGACACGGCACGCACCTATTCTTCCTCACCGAGATCTGGGAGCGTCTCCCCCAGACCGTCCGCTTTCGCGATGTCGGTGATGTATCTCGAAACCGACTCGTCCGCACTCGCGTCGAGATGGCGTGACTGGTCGGTCCCGTCCTGTGTCTCCACGCACTCGCCAGTGCCGGTCACGCTGACGAACAGTTCCTTGAGATGCTGTGTCTCCGCATCGGTGTCTCTTCCGCCGTCCGTCGATAGCTGACTGGGGGTCCCGTCCGGAGACTGCTGTACTACGAAGGAAAGCGCCGCGTCACCGTCCTCGGTGATTTCGGCCCGGATACCCGCCACACGCAGAGTGAACAGGCGTTTGTTTCGCCCCGTCGACTGGATCTGAATCCGCTCTTCGAGCAAGCCTATCTCGACGAGGTGGTTGACCTTGCGATAGACTGTCGCGATGGGGATTTCACACTCGTCGACGATATCGGAAACAGACCGGGGCTGCTGTGCTGTCGCCGCGATGATCGCTCGCCCATCTGTATCGGCAAGCGCCCCCAGTATCGCCTGGCTCCGATCTGGGTCGATACGCTCGTCGCCGGTACTGTCCCGTCGAAGGAACTGCCCTAAAACGAGTTCCAGCCACAGCGTTCCGTCCTGGTGGAAAACGGCTCTTTCGACTCGAGAATTCATAGACAGGGAGTCTGACAGAGGAAACTTGAGTATTGAGGGCGTATATCTGGAAATGACGGGTTTCTTTGCAGTTGCATCGCGCGGCGGGAAGACTGGAACACGAGTACAGTGCGACAGATCATCGAAGATGGGTCTTACCTCACAGTAGAATTCACTTATTCGCCCAAATCAGCGTGGAACCGACCGAGGATTGTTCGTCCGCTTGATTGTTCTCACAGACGCCACGGTGGCGACTGCGCGGAGGCCACTTGGGACACAGTCCTCGCCGGAGTGTCGCTTTGGAACACATAACTAAGAGTCGCGGGGGCAATCTGACGGCTGAATGTATCGAGACAATTCGAGTGAGAACTCATGAAAGCATTCGTCATGAACGGTATCGGTGAAACAGGTATCGCGGAGAAGGAACGGCCCGAAGCGGGTCCGGCGGACGCTATCGTTCGGCCAACGCTCGGGCTGATCTGTACGTCCGACTGCCATACGGTACACGGAGCGATCGGCGAGCGCGAGAATCTCACGCTCGGCCACGAGATCGTCGGCGTCGTCGAGGAAGTCGGAGCGGACGTGAGCGACTTCCAGCCCGGCGATAGAATTGCAGTCGGCGCGATAACGCCGGACTGGAACTCCGAGGCTGCACAGGACGGACACCCCTCTCAATCGAACGGCGCGCTGGGTGGCTGGAAGTTCGCAAACGTCAAGGACGGAACGTTCGCGGAGTACGCCCACGTGAACGACGCGGACGGGAATCTCGCGCACATCCCGGATGATGTCACAGAACACGAGGCCGCCTACACGACTGACATGATGAGTACGGGATTCAGAGCCGCGGAAAACGGAAACATCCCGATGGGCGGGACGGTGGCGGTGTTCGCACAAGGCCCCGTCGGCCTGATGGCCACCAAGGGGGCCGCACTGCAGGGCGCAGGTGAGATCATCGCCGTCGAGACTGTCAAACACCGACAGGAACTCGCACGGGAGTACGGAGCCGACCACATCGTGGACTTCGGCGAGGTGGACCCGGTCGAGCGAATCATGGACCTTACGGACGGACAGGGCGTCGACGCCGCTATCGAAGCGCTCGGCGCCGACGAGACCTTTCAGGACTGTATCAAAGTCACCAAACCGGGCGGGACAGTCTCGAACGTCGGCTACCACGGCGAAGGGGAGTTCCGGCGTATCCCACGTGAGGAGTGGGGTGTCGGCATGGCCGAGATCGATATCGTGACAGACCTGTGTCCCGGCGGGCGACTGCGCATCCGACGGCTGTTGAAACTGCTGGAAACCGGGCGCGTCGATCCAACGAAGATGACGACACACGAGTTCGACTTCGACGAAATCGAAACGGCGTTCGAGATGATGGACGAGAAAGCGGACGGGATCATCAAACCGCTCATCCGGTTCGAGTAACCGATCCCGTCTATCTACCACTCACAGGCGCGGACAAAGCGGACCGCGTGGTGAACTGCCGTCGGGGACTCACGCCGAGTCGTCGCCACCGGATGCACTTTGCGAGAGCGTGATCGCCACGTCCGTCCCGTCCGGTCCGGAATCTGTTACCGCTATCGAGCCACCGGACCTGTTGACGACCCAGTAGACCAGCCAGAGACCGAGGCCGCTGCCGTGATAGAGGTCTGCAGTCGCGCGCCCGGTTTCGAGCACCTCCCGATCCATCTCACTCATGCCGGACCCGTTGTCGATGACGTGCAGCGTGATAGCCGTGTCCTCGACCCGGACGTGAAGTTCGACGGCCGGTGACTCGCTGTCGTTGTGAACGATCGCGTTTCGCACCAGTTCCTCGATTGCCTCGTCGATGTTGAACGTAGCAGAGACGATGACGTGTTCGGGAGCGTCGACGGTGATCTCTGCCTCCGGGTGGTCGGTCCTGACGGTTTCGACGACTGCTCGGACTGAGGCAGCGAGGCCGATACTCTTGCGCGTGGGCTCCTCGCTCAGGACTTTCGTGATAGCCCGTGACTTCTCGCCGGTCGACTCCAGCGAATCGGCGTGGTCGAGAATTGTCTCGATACGCGTTGCTGTCTCGCCCGACACATCCTCCTGAGCCTGTCTGGCTTCGTTCCGAATGACGGTGAGACTATTTCGGAGATTGTGCCGGAGGATGTTGTCGATCACCTCCAGTTGTCTCGTTCGTTCTTCGAGGCCAGTGACGTCTCGACAGATCGCGATCGTTCCTGCGAGGTCGCCGTTCTCGTCGTAATACGGGTATCGACGAGTGCTGAACGTCGCTTCCTCGTCGGTTCGCTCGAACGTCGGTGTGATGGAGTACGTCTCTGGCTCCTCTGTGTTGATCACACCTCGTTTTCGTCGGTCGATCATCTCTGCCGACTCCTCACCCATAAACAGGGACTCGTCTTCTCCGAGCAACGCCGTTTCATCGAGGCCAGCAAACTTGGTCACCGCCTCGTTCACGAGTTGGAAGCTTCCATCCATATCCTGCAACATGATCGGGTCTTCGAGGCGCTGGACGATATCTCGATGGCGCTTGAGTCGGTTCCGGAGTTCCTTGCGCTTGGTGATGTCCGTCTGGACCGCGACGAAGGCTTCGACCTCGCCAGCCTCGTCGGTCATCGGTGCAATCGTCTGGTAGGCGGTGTACAGATCCCCATTCTGCTTGCGATTGATAACCTCCTCCTCCCAGACCTCTCCCGAGAGGATAGTGTCCCACAGGTCCGCGAAGAAGGCAGACGACATCTCCCCGGAGTTCAGGATGTGTGGGGTCTTTCCAATTGCTGTCTCCTGGTCGTAGCCGGTGATCTGCTCGAAGGCCGGATTGACGTACTCGATGATGCCGTCGGCGTCCGTGATGAAGATCGCGTGTCCCGACGCTTCGACGGCCTGTCGAAAGCGACGGAGTTGTTCCGTGTTGGTCTGGGCCGTGAGCGACTGATCCCGAAGGCGAAGCAACGCCTTGATCCGCCATTCGAGTTCCGTCTGTCGGATCGGAAGTGAGACGATTTCGTCGACTGTCGTCGCGAAGACGCTGTCAGCGATGATCCCCTGGTCCGCTTCGATGACGTCTGTTCGTCGCTCGGGCATCAGCAGGAGAACGGGGACGAGTGTGGGATACGCGTCGGACTTGATCTGCTTGAGTTCGGTCTCGTGGCGTTCGAGCGCATCGTGGTCGACGATACAGAGGTCGAAGTCGGCCTCGGCTATCGGCGTCTCGTCGACGCACGTGTAGGTGTCGTGGTCGGCGAGCCACTCGGTCAGCACGCGCCTGTTGCCGCTCTCCGAGACGAGCGGATAGATACGGGTCTGCTCGGGTTCGTCCCGTCCGTTTCGTATCCGTCCGATCTCTTCCGGTGAGTTGTCAGTCAGATCCATCATACAGAATTTGGAGAGATTCCGCCAGTAAGCACCTCGTCAGCATCGGAAGCGACTCGGTTTCGGTCTGTGCGTGCGCTTGGATAGTTCTAACTCGCGCATCTGGATAAATACCTTGCCGACGTTCCCACCTGGTGAAACTCAGGCTGGCTTCGGCGGTTATCGCTGCGGTCGTGGCTTCACTCACCAGCGCGGGGCAGTTCGATGACGAAGACGGCCCCGCGTGGCTCGTTGTCCTCGACCCAGACGTCACCGCCGTAGTTCTCGACGAGCGTCTCGACGAGGTACAGCCCCATTCCGGACCCCTCACTTTCGAGACCAGTCTCGCCCTTGCCGAACACGTCACTCTTTCGCTCGTTGGGGATCCCGGGCCCGTCGTCGGCGATCCGAATCACGACCGTCTCGTCGTGTGCTGTGCCAGTGACGCGGACCTCCGGAACCTCCCTGTCGTTGTGCTGAATGGCGTTTTGCAGGATGTTCCGAAACACGGACGTTACCATCTCGTCGGCGGTCACCGACACGTCTGGAATCGCCCCGTCGACGGTGACGACGGCGCTCGAGTACTCGGATCTGACCTCGTCGAGTTCGTCAGACAGCGACGCATCCAGCGGCATCGCCCGGTAGTTCTCGTCTGTCGACAGCATCACTTCGGCTATCTCTCGTGCGGTTCGCGTGAGTTCGACTGCGTGGTCGGTGCTTTCGGTAATCGTTTCGAGGTGTTCCCGTCCGTCCTCGTCGACCATGTCACCGAGCAGATTCGCGTACGCGGTGACGACCTGCAGGTCGTTTCTGATGTCGTGTCGGAGCATCTGGTTCAACACCGTGAGATTGTCACGCTGTTCTTTGAGGCGCTGTTCGTACTCCTTGCGTTCGGTGATGTCCTGAATCACCCCATCGAAGACTGTCTGCCCGTCGACGGTGCTGACGATTGCCGTCACGGCCCCCCAGAGGTGGTCACCGTCGAGCGTTTCGAGTTGGATCTCGCGGTCGGTGACGACCCCCTCTGTGGAGAGTTCGTCGCTGAACGCATCCCGGTCTGCGGGATCGACGTACAGGTCACGAACCGGCCGATTCCGGAGTTGAGCTTTCGACTCGGCATCGAACAGGTCGACCATCCCCTGATTCAGGAACGTGAACTCCCCCTCCGGTCCGGGCGTGTTCTGATAGACGCCCAGCGGGAGGGTCTCGACGAGTCGCTCGTAGCGTTCGAGGCGCTGTTCGCGCTCCTTTCGCTTCGTAATGTCCTGAACGACCTTGTGGAGGTACTCTGTGCCCGTCTCGTCTTCCGCGAGCGAGGCGGTGACGACGACGTCGATCTGTTCGCCGTCGAGTCGTTCGAGTGTCACCTCGCGTTTGACCTGACTGTCCTCGCCGCTGCGAAGCGCGTCGAGCAGTTCGCTTCGCACGTCGGGGTCGGTGTAGAACTCGGCCACGCAATACTCCTCCAGTTGGTCCGGGGAGTCCGCCCCGAGCAGCGAGGCGAGGGCGGGATTGGCGTACTCGACGGTCCCATCCGGCGTCGCCTCGGTGCGAAACACGCCGCTCTGGACGGTCTCCAGCAGTCGATGCGAGAGTTCGAGTTCCTGCTCGTACCGTTTGCGATCGGTGATGTCCTCCTGAAAGCCGACGTAGTTCGTCACGTCGCCAGTCTCGTCGCTGACGGGAGCGACCGTGACGCGATTCCAGAACTCCGTGCCGTCTTTGCGGTAGTTCCGGAGTTCGACAGTCACGGGCCGCTGGTCGTCGATTGCCTCGCGCATCTCCGCGACTGGCTCCGGGTCTGTCCCCTCACCCTGCAGAAACCGACAGTTTCGCCCGAGGACGTCGGCCTTGGCGTAGCCAGTCATCTCACAGAATGCGTCGTTCACGTACACGACCGGGTTGTCTTCCTGGTCTGGATCGGTCAACGTGATACCGATCGGTGCCTCGTCGACTGCCCGTGCGTTCCGTGCTGTGTGCTGTCCAGAGGGACCATCCCCGTCGTGGTCTACGACCGCACTCACGCGAACGAGCAGGAGCGAGTCGCCGTCGGCGGTCACCGTCGAGGACCGAACGTCGACGGGGAACGCGTCCCCTGACTCCGGATGTAGTTCCCCTGTCAGCGTCTCACCGTTGGACCGTTCGAGCGCCGAGACGATATCGTCTGCACGACCGTTGGATCGGTCGCTCGGCCCGGCACTGCTGTCGTGTCGGTCGCCCGATGTGAGCCCAGTGAGTTCTGTCCCGATAATCTCGTCTTTGGCGCGACCGGTCAGGTCGCTGTATCGCTGGTTGCAGTCTCGGACCTGTCCGGACCCCGGGTCGAGAACGACGAGTCCATCGGGGTCGTTGTCGAAAAAGACGCCATAGGGCGTAGCGCCAGTCATCAACAGGGGGTAGTTTCCGCACAGTAAGTCACTTGTGGACAGACCCAGACCGAGAGAATTCGGTCGTCAGTTCCCTTCGACGAGTCGCTCGATGTGTTCCGGTGGAACCGCGCCGCGTGCGGCGTGTGAGTCGTATGCGAACGTCGGCACGCCGGTGACGCCGTGTTGCTGTGCCTCGGCAAAGCGCTCTCGGAGGCGGTTACGGTACCTTTCGTCGGTGACGGCAGCTTCGATTTCCGATCCGTCGAGTCCTGCACGCTCGGCGCAGTCACGGAGCACCGCTGTCTCCCCGATATCGCGTCCGTCGACCCAGAGCGCATCGAAGATGGCCTCGTCGAACGCGAGCCACTGGTCGGGGCGTTCGGATTTGACGTACAGTGACGCGACCTGTGCGTCGAAGGAGTCGACCGGATCCGGAATCTCGTCGAACGAGCGCATCTCCGTCGCGCCGTACTTTTCGCGCAACCGTTGGACGTTCTGTCGGGCCTGCTCGAAGTACGCCTCGTCTTTCCCGTCGTCGACGGAGTGGTCGATTTCGCCGTCGGGGCCGCGCTTGTGTCCCCGCAGATCGAAGGGGTGCCAGTCGACGGAAAGCGGCGTCTCGCGGGTGTCCTGGTACTCCTCCAGCGACCGGCGGCCGAGATAGCAAAACGGACACACGTAGTCCGAATACACCGTGATCGCGTCGTCTGATTCGGTCATCGACGAGAGTACGTGAGCCAGCCGAATAAGCGTTCCAGTCGAACCGAGGGGATGCAGTGACGCCGCCGGTCGACGGTCAACTCCAGTTTTAGTTATCGTGAATAGTTTATCAATCGCCTGTGAACGGGAGAATATGTCGGCTGGACCCCCCGCTATCGAGACCACGCAGTTGACAAAGGAGTACGGCGACCTGACCGCGATCGAGGATCTCGACATGCGCGTCGAGCGCGGCGAGGTGTACGGCTTTCTCGGTCCAAACGGTGCGGGAAAGACGACGACGATCAACGTCCTCTTCGATTTCAGTCACGCGACGAGCGGTTCCGCAACGGTGCTCGGACTCGACGTACACGAGCAGTCGCAGGCGATCCGTGAGCGCGTCGGCGTGTTGCCCGAGGGCGCGCAGTTGTACCCCCGACTCTCGGGGATCGAACACGTCGAGTTCGCCGCAGACATCAAGGGCGTCGACGTGGACGCCGCGGCCATCCTCGACCGGGTCGGTCTCGACGATGACGACCGACGACGGCGCGTCGGCGGCTACTCGAAGGGGATGCAACAGCGCCTCGGTCTGGGGATGGCGCTCGTGGGCGACCCCGAACTGCTCGTGCTCGACGAACCCTCCTCGGGGTTGGACCCCAACGGCATGGCCGAGATGCGCGAGATCATCCGCGAGGAGGCCAAACGCGGCACGACGGTCTTCTTTTCGAGTCACCTGCTCGAACAGGTCGAGGCGGTCTGTGACCGCGTCGGGATCCTCAACGAGGGGCAACTCGTCGCCGAGGACACCATCGACAGCCTCCGCGACGTCGCGGACGTGAACCCGGTCGTCGAGTTCGAGTGTCAGGAGACACCAGGAAAGATCGGTCTCACCGACCGCGAGCGCGTCCTCGCCGTCGAGCGCGACGGCAACTGGCTGTCGGTGACCTGCCGCGAGTCGGCCGACAAAATCGAGGTGATCCGGGCGGTCGACGAGCACGTGACGATCACCGACGTGGTAGCCGAGGAGACGTCGCTGGAGGCGCTGTTCGAGAGCTACACGAGCGACAGTGACTCGGCAGACGGTGATGCGCTGTCAGACGAGCAATCGGCCGAGAGCGCGTCCGCTCGCGCCGATGGTGGTAGACTGCTCGACACGGGGGGAGACCGATGAGAGCGCTCGCCATCGCAAAGCGGGACTTCACGGACGCCCGGCGGTCGAATGTGCTCTGGATCGCGATTGGTCTGTTCGTCGCCTTTGTCGGTATTGTCTTCGCGACCACGTCGACAGACAGGGCGACACCGGCCGAGAACGCGCTCTGGAACATTCAGGCTATTGCGATCTGGTTTCTGCCGATTGTCGTGCTCGTGGTCGGTTATCTCGCGGTCGCTGGCGAGCGCGAGACTGGCCGGATCAAGTACCTCCTCGGTCTTCCGAACAGCCGCCGTGACGTGGTTCTCGGGAAATTTCTCAGCCGAGCAGGTATCTCCGTGCTCGCCGTCGCCATCTCGATGGCCGTCGGGCTGGTCGTCCTGTTTGTCCGCTATCCCTCGGTTCCAGTCGAAACCTTCCTCGGGATGGCGCTGTTTATGGCTGTCTTCGCGGTCGTCTACACCGCAATCGCTGTCGGTATCTCTGCTCTCGCGAGCACCCGAGCACGCTCGATGACGGGCGTTATTGGCGTCTACATGTTCTTCACTGTCTTCTGGATCGTCCCCAACGTCAGCCCCGCCGAGAGCCTCTCGTATATCGTCGAGGAACTACTCGGACTCTCGGCCAAGCCAAATCTCTACGAGTTCGTCTTCTATCTGAGCCCCTCCTTTGCCTACAGTCGACTGAGCAACGTCGTGCTCTTCGAGCGAGCACAGAACGGCGCACAACTCCCCGGCGCTGACGCGCCGTTTTACCTGCAGGGGGAGTTCATGCCAGTAATCTTGCTGGCGTGGGTCGTCGGAATGCTCCTTGTCGGCTATCTCCGCTTTCGCGACGCCGAACTCGCCTGATACTGCTGGCTGTCTGATACTGTCGGCTGTACGTACGTACAAATATTCGCCACCCCGGGTGGCGAATTATTTTCGAGATGGTACAGCCGACAGTACGAGCAGGGAGGCCCGGGCGCGAGGCGGATCTCAGGGCGAGATGTCCTCGAAGATCACGTTGTCGACGTGCGGGCTGACCCGTTCCAGTTCTGCGTCCGTTCGGACCGTCCACGCCAGCACGGGCAGTTGCCCACGTCGGCAGGAAAGCGAATCGGACGGCAGGGCTGACTGTTCGACCGCGAGGAAGTCAGGCTGGCCTATCCACACGACGGGAAAGCGGTCCTCGAACCCACTCCATTCGCGCGGTTCGACCTCCCAGAGCAGTTGGCCGCGGGGCCACGACGGACGATGTCGTCGGAACCATCGCACGGTGAGGGGATTGAATGACTGGACGGCGAACGAGCCGTCGTACTCGTCGAGAATCCCGGCGACGACCGCTTCGAGTCGTCCCGGTCGACCGGTCGCCTTGAGTTCGACCAGCAGCGGAACCTGCCCATCAACGATATCGAGCAGGTCGACGAGACGGGGGACCGTCTGGTCGGTATCGAGTACCGACAGACCGCGTAGATCAGCCCACGGCGTCTCGGAGACGAGGCGATCATCGCCCGTCAACCGCTCCAGCGTCGGGTCGTGGTGCACCACGGCAACGCCGTCGGCAGTGAGCCGAACGTCACACTCGACCGGATAGCCCGCATCGATCGCCACGCGGGCCGCAGCGGGCGTGTTCTCTGGGACACCTTCCGAATGCAGGCCGCGGTGAGCGATCGGTCGCGTGCTGAGCCAGTCCATCACGCTGACTGAACCGGGCACGGACAATTACGGTTTGGAAAGTGCCCAGTGTCTGCCGGTGTGCAGTAACGCCACGGCAACTCGGTGGACTTTTGCGCCGATAGCGCGTATCGCATCCCATGAGTGGGGACGCGGGTACGCCGCCGTCGAAACGCGCCTTCGGCCTGTATCTGGGTGCGGTCTCCGGGTTGGGAGCGGTGCTGGTCGCGCTCTCGTACCTTGCCTTTCGGGCTGGGTTGGTGGACTTCTTCGATGCGTTTCCACAGGCCCCAGTTCAGACCGTCCAGACCTATCCCGCCGTCTCCCTGTATCTGTGTCTGAGTTTTGGCGGCCTGTTCGTGCTCGTCGCTCTCGTCGTCCTGTTTGGCGCACGAGTCAACCGCGTTCGACCGGAGAACGGTCGGTGAACCGGGCGCGTGTCTCGTCTGGACCCAATCGTAGATACACCTGTCTCGATCCTATCAGATAGTGTACACTGTGTTTCAATAGCGCGTGTGTTGTGGTCAGACACATGCTCGAACCCATCCGGGTTCTTTACGTCGACGACAGCCCTGCGTTTCTCGACGTGTCTGCGGATGTTCTGGAGCAAGAACACGAACAGATCTCGCTCAGAACAGCGACGAGCGCACGCGACGCGCTCGACCAGCACATCGACGGCGGCGAGACGGTCGACTGTATCGTCAGCGAGTACGACCTGCCCGAGATGGACGGGCTGGCGTTTCTCGAACGCGTTCGGGAGCGGGACCCGGACCTGCCATTTATCTTGTTTACCGGCAAGGGGTCCGAGGAAGTCGCGAGTGAAGCGCTCTCTGCGGGCGCGACCGACTACATCCGAAAGCAGTCGGAGCAAGACCAGTGCTCTGTGTTGGCAAACCGGATCGAAAACGCGGTGTCGCAGTACAGAAACGACCGGAAACGACAACTCGAACACCAGCGGTCGGTCCTCGACGCGGTGGTCGAAACCGTCCCACAGGGGATTCTGGTCGTCGACGAGACTCGCGACTTTTTCACCTACAACGAGCGGTTCGTCGAGATGTGGGACATCCCCGACGAGGTAGTCGAAACGGGCGACGACCAGCGAGCGGTCGAATCCGTGCTCGACAGGCTCGAACGCCCCGAACAGTTCCGCGAACAGGTCGAGTACTTCTACGACCACCCCGACGAGACGAGTCGCGACACGATCTATCTCTCCGACGGGCGCATCTTCGAGCGCTACACCGCTCCAGCGACGGCAGACGACGGAACCAATCACGGCCGAGTCTGGATATTCAGAGACATCACGGAGCGCACGGAACGAGAGGAGCGACTCACGCGGAAACAGCGACAGTTCGAGGCGACGTTCAATACGCCGAACACCTTCATCGGCATTCTGGAACCCGACGGAACGATCAGAAACATCAACCAGACGGCGCTCGAGTTCATCGAGACGGGTCTTGCAGCGGTCGAGGGCGAGCAGTTCTGGAACACGCCGTGGTGGGACCACTCGACGGATCTGCAGGAGCAACTGCGTGACTACATTCAGCAGGCCGCAGACGGCGAGTACGCCCGGTTCGAGGCCGACCACTACGCGCCGGACGGGACAGAGGTGACCGTCGATGTCGTGATCCGACCCGTGCGCGACGAGGAGGAGGACGTGGTTTCGCTCATCGTCGAGGGGCGAGACATCACCGAGCGCGTCGAAACGAAGGAGGAACTTCGGCGACAGAACGAGCGTCTGGACGACTTTGCGAGTGTCGTCTCCCACGACCTGCGAAACCCGCTGAACGTGGCCAAGGCCCGACTCGAACTTGCCACTGACGACTGTGACAGCCCCCATCTCGAAGATATCGAGCAGGCACACGACAGGATGGAAACACTGATCAGCGATCTCTTGACGCTGGCCCGCGAGGGCGAACAACTGAACGAACGCCGAGAGATCGACCTCGATAGCCTGACCAGACAGTGCTGGCAGACCGTCGACACAGCGGATGCGTCACTCGCCGTCGACGACGCTATTTCGGTCCGTGCCGACGAGACTCGACTCTCGCAACTGCTCGAAAACCTCGTCCGGAACGCCGTCGAACACGCCGGGGAGAGCGTGACAGTCACGGTCGGCCCGCTGGAGAGTGCGTCCGGATTCTACGTCGCAGACGACGGCCCGGGGATTCCATCCGACGAACGCGAACAGATATTCGAGACGGGCTACTCGACCGCCGGAGGGAACGGTCTCGGACTCCGAATCGCCGAAACCGTCGCCACAGCGCACGACTGGGAGATCCGGGTTACTGACAGCGAGGATGGCGGCGCACGCTTCGAGGTCACCGGCGTCGACGTCGAGTCAGAATCGCACCCACAACGGAAATAGACACACTGCGATTGATTGTAGCCGAGTCGGTCCGTTCTGATCGAGACAACAACCCACGAGCGAGACGATACCGTCAGCGCTGGATGAATTCTCCGTATACTCTCTCAAGAGTATCGAAGGATTATTGACGTAGTGACGCCCCGAACTCAGGTATGCCCAAGATAAGTGTCGAAGTGCCCGAGGAGTTGCTCGCAGACTTGGCCGACCACGTCGGCGAGGACGGCAAGTTCGTCAACAGAAGCGAGGCGGTTCGGGCGTCGATCAGGAAGACGCTGGATATGCTCGACGAGATCGACGAGCGACAGGGGCGACTCGACGGGAGCGAGGCTAGTGACGGCGGAGCGAGTGAGTCCGATGAGCGTGGTGCCGATGGCGAGTGAGCATTCGACGACAGAGCCAGCGCTCGGCGTCTCGCAGATGTCGCTCGCGGCGCTGTTTGTCACCGCGCTGATCACCGCGCAGGTGACCGCCGTGAAGGTCCTCGAAGTCTCGCTGCCCGTGTCACTTCCGGTGACCGGGGAGGTCATTCTCGTCCCGGCCGCGGTGTTCGCATACGCGCTCACCTTCTTCGCTTCGGACTGTTACACCGAACTGTACGGCAAGCGCGCCGCACAGATTCTGATCAACGTCGCCTTCGTGATGAATTTCGTGCTGCTCGCACTGCTCTGGCTTGCCATCTGGGCACCGATCTCCCCGGCCTCTGGGGTCGCACAGGACCCGTTCGCGGATACACTCGCTGCCAGCACCGGCATCGTCGCCGGGAGCCTGCTTGCTTACATCGTCAGCCAGAACTGGGACGTCGTTGTATTTCACCGTATTAAATCGTATACGTCGGGGCGGTCGCTGTGGCTCCGGAACCTCCTCTCGACGTCGTCCAGCCAGTTCCTCGATACGGTGATTTTCATCACCGTCGCGTTCTACATCTTTCAGGGATTCGCGCTCGAGACCGTCTTCGAGTTGATCGTCGGCCAGTACCTGTTCAAACTTCTGCTCGCTGGACTCGACACACCCTTCGTCTACCTCGCAGTTGGAGTCGTACGAAAACTCGAGCGCGAGAGCGCTGCAAAAACTGAGTAACCGCCAGGGTCACTCGACGCGTTCGGCAAAGCCGAACCGCGGTTTCACGTCGGTCACTTCGACTTCGACTGTTTCGCCAGTCTCCGCGTCGGGCACGAACAGCGTGAAGTCCTCGACTTTCGCGACACCGTCGCCCTC
This sequence comes from Halovenus marina, assembly GCF_051414115.1. NCBI lineage: Archaea > Methanobacteriati > Methanobacteriota > Halobacteria > Halobacteriales > Haloarculaceae > Halovenus > Halovenus marina. The sequence continues at coordinate 154,513 of NZ_JBLKNZ010000001.1, forward strand.
CTCGCCGACGTCGACGATTTCCACGTCGAGTCTGTCACCCACGCGAACGGGGCCAGTGAGGCGATTCTTCGCGACGAGATACAGCTCCGACGAGGAGTCTCTGGAGGCGTCCGGGCGAACCTGACGGACGTACTCGAACTCGGCTTCGATGTCCGCCTGCAGATCGTCGAGGTCGCGGCCGTCGAACACCTTGACTGCGAGGTCGCCCCCCGACGTCAGCAGTTCCTCTGCGACGGCGACAGCCTGCCGGGCGAGATGGACCGAGCGGGCATGGTCCAGATCGTACTCGCCGGTCATGTTCGGTGCCATATCCGAGAGCACCACATCGACGGGGCGGTCGTCTGTGTTCCCGGTCGCGTCTGCGACCGTCTCGCGAATCGCCTCGCGAGTGCGCTCGTCGGTGATGTCCCCGCGGACGTACGCGACGGTCGCCGCCGCGTCGATGGGGTCGATGGACTGTCGGTCGACGCCGACGACCGTCCCGGACCCGACGCGCTCGGCCGCGACCTGCATCCAGCCACCGGGGGCCGCACCGAGGTCGACGACCGTTCGCCCCGCACCGAGCAGTCCGGTCGTCTCGTCGAGTTGCTGTAGCTTGTAGGCAGAGCGGGCGCGATACCCCTGCTGTTTGGCTCTGTTGTAGTAGTCGTCCTTTCCAGTCATGTGTCTCTCACCGGACGCTCTGTACTGTTCCAGCTGCGAGTCGCCAGCGAATTCGCGTTCATAGTGGCTGAAACGTGGTCGACCCGGAAATGCACATCGGATAGGGTCTCACGGAGACCCAGTGGCTGCCGGAAGCGACGCCGAGACCACGAGTACCAGAGGAGACCACGACACGTCGACAGCATCTCCGCGACGAATCGTTCCTCCATCTGTTTTTCGCATACGGGGAGTGACAGGAACACAAAGCGGTTTATAGCCGACAGTCGTCTATCCCGCCGAGACGATGGCGGAGTTCGGCACCGAACTCGACGACGCACGGACGGTACTGGTCGCGACGCCACCGGCGGACAGGGACGCCTGTCCCGCGCTGCTGGGGAGCGTGGCCGACCCCGACGTGCTGTTCGTCACGTACCGACGCTCTGTCGCGGAGTGTCTCGAAGCGGTCGAGGAGGGAGTCGACACTATCGGGGTCATCCTCGTCGGCGACGAAATCACGGGAGAGCGGTCAGTTGAATCCGAAGACACAGCAGAGTACGCCGTCGAGACGAAGCGACTGCCAGCACCGAGCGCTCTGACAGATCTGACGGTTGCCATCGATCAGGTCATCTCGGGGTGGGACCGGCCGGTCGTCTGCTTCGATTCCGTGACGGACATGCTCCAGTACGTCGACTTCGAGACGACCTTCGAGTTCTTCCAGACGCTCGTCGGCAAGAGTCACGCTGTCGGTGCGCGAACGTACGCTCACATCGACCCCGGCGCACACGACGGAACGACAGTCGCCGCCGTCACCTCGCTGTTCGATGCGACGGTCAGCGGGTCCGAGGTTCGAACTCGGGATCTGCTGTAGCGTCCCTCATCCCGGCGAAGATGTAGTTAGATTTAACTGTTGATCCGATGGAAACGGAGATGTGCTGCTGGTCATCGCGTACTCACGGGGGGCCCGGCAGTCGTTGCGAAACGTCTGTCGGGCACACGGGGACAGTGTCGTTCGGCAGTTCGGCCGGGTTGCGCTGCTGGAGACAACGGAGTTCGGCGCGTTTCAGGCGTTGCGCCTGCGGGAGAAACACGGCGAGGCGATACAGATCGAACGGACCCGACCGTTCAACGAGTTCGCGGTCGTTCCGGAGGATGTCCGCGAGGCCGCTCGCTCCTACGAGAACCGCGAGCAGGACGCCGTTCCGTACGGGGCCTTCGCATCCGGGAGCGACCATCCATCGACCGAGCGAATGAAGGGGACAGAACTGTGACGGGTCACGAAGCTTTCGTCTGTCGGATCGACGGGACGGTTCACCGCGGCTCAGCTCTCGCAGTGTCACGCTCTGTCGACCCGCGTTCGGTCGCGCGAGCGGTTCGACGCGGATGGAGTCGATGCGAGACGGGCGTCGTCGAGATCATCGCCGCGCCAGCATCCCCCGTCCACGAGTACGTCGGCTGTATCCGACCGGAGATGGGGCTTCGCATCCGCACGGCGCTTGCGTGTGCGGCGCGAACGTGTGGGCACGCGACGCCGTACGACGAGGAAATCGTCGCCCTTCGCGAGGAGTTGCAGTCGATATCTGTCGACGAGGTTTCCAGCCAGTCGCATCGACAGACGCTCGCAGAAAGCGAGACAGAGCGCGAGCGACTCCGCGAGACGGTGGCGACCGAGCGCGGGCGTCTCCAGGCAGACGGAGACGCGGAGGCAGACCGACGGACGGACGCGATCAGGCGCCTCTCGGAAGTTGAGACGACGGCTGCAGCCACGCGAGAGCAACTCGAGCAAATCCGAGAGAACCGACGGAAGCGCCGCGACCGCCGCGAGCGACGGCTTCGCCTCGAAGACCGCATCGAAAACCGCAGGCGAGAGGCACGCGCACACCTGCTCGAAGAAGTTCGGAACAGCTACGCAACTGCGGTCGAGCGAGCCCCGGAATCGCAGTGTTCCGAACCGTTCGAGGTCGACCCGGTTACTGCCGCTCTTGCCGTCGCTCGCGTCGCCGATATCGACGCGCCGGTTGTCCTCGCCTGCGACCGGTTCGACTCGCCAGCAACTGTCAGGGAGTGGATCGACACACCAGTCGTGCAGGTTTAAGTGCAATAGCGCGGCCAACCGGCCTATGGCCTCGCTCGACTGGGAGTGCAGACGCGCCGATGGTGTGACACTCGTCGAACTGCTCGTGACGAGTGACACAGCCGAGCGCGTTTGCATCGAAAGTACGATCGAACCGGTGTGGCCGCCACGAAGTCAGGGGCGTCCAACCGAAGGATGGGGTGAGAATTCCTTTGACGGAACTGTTTCTGACGAGTCAGCACTTGCGGTCGGATACGCATCGCCAGCGGACCCGGCAGATCCGCCAGCAGTCATCGCTGAGACGACGTCCGTATCCGCCGGAACGGCAAAAGCATCTTCAGATTCGGACACGAATCGCACCTCCCCCAAGGGTCGACTGAACGGGAGTCACGATAGGGCCGAGGACGTGACTGCGCGAGCGCTTGCGCGGACGCTGGGGGAATCGGGGCCGCCACGGGACGCAGTACCGCTCCCGAGCGACGAGTCGGGACATGCGCGGTCCCAAGACCACACTCACGAGACGGAATCGACGCGACACACGACGGACCGAGATGCCGGACCGAACACGCCACGACAGACAGAGCACGTGGACGGGGAGTGTCCGGCACTCTCCTGGTTCGATGCAGTCGAGCGCCGCCTCGACCGGGCCGAGCGACTCGCGGCAGCCGGGACTGTTCAGGAGGCCCAGGAGGTGGTCGAGGCCGCGGGCGGTCTCGATGCCGTTCGAGCGCTCGCGGCCGAGATTCAGGCCGACCGGCGAGCGCTCGACCAGATCGACCAGCGCCATCGGGCGGTGTCCGACCGCATCGACCGCGTGGAGATTCCGATCGACGCACTCGAACGACTCACATGATCCTGGCGGTCACCGGCGGCAAAGGCGGCGTCGGCAAATCTACGGTCGCGTACAACCTCGGGGCGCAACTCGACGCGGTTGTCGTCGACGCTGACCTCGGGATGGCGGATCTGCCGGAGTCTCGTGGCCCGGATCTTCACGACGTGCTCGCGGGTCGAGCGTCGGCGGTTGAGGCGATCAGAGAGACCGGACCCGTCACGATGCTCCCCTGCGGGCGCTCGCTCACCGGTGCCCGTGCCGCCGATCCGGTCGCGCTTGTCGAGACGGTCGAGGCAGTTGCTCGTCAGTACGGCCACGTGGTCATCGACACGCCAGCGGGTCTGCGGAGCGACGCCGGATTGCCTGTGTTCGCCGCAGAGGGATGTGTGCTGGTCACCCGACCGACCCGGCCAGCGCTCGCCGATGCGATCCGAACACGGGAACTCGCCCGTGCGGTGGAGACGCCGCTCGTCCGGGTGGCGCTGAATCGCGTCGACCCCGAACACGTGAACCAGCAGACAGAACGGGCAGTACAACTCGCCGATACGCTCGGCGGCCCAGTCACCAAGATTCCGGAGTCCGACCAACTCGAGCGAGCACAGCAGGCTGGAAAGCCGATACAGCAGGTCGCTCCCGACTCACTTCCGGCCGCTCAGATCGAACGGTTGGCGGAGGCTGTCAGAACCTGCGCGACAGTCTGAGTGGGTCGTCGACGACCCGCGGCGATACTGAACACGGGTCACCGACTGTCCGGAGCGGTGAGCCGAAATGACTCGTCGGAATCCGGATAGGGAACGTCCGCGACCGCCCCGTCGTCGGGGAGAAACACGCGTCCCTCGAACACCTCACTGGCCTCGGCTTCGAGTTTCCAGGCGCGACCGGTGTATCGCGTCGAGAGGTGGGTCAGTGCGAGGCGTTTCGCGCCTGCCGCCGCCGCAATCTCGGCCGCCTCGCGCGCCGTCGAGTGAGCGGTCTGGCGAGCGCGACTCGCGTGTTCGTCGGCGAAGGTGCCGTCGTGTACGAGTAGGTCGGCATCGGTCGCAGCCGAACGGACGCTGTCGGTCGGTCGGGTATCGCCGGTGTAGACGAGCCGCCGACCCGGGCGGGGCGGGCCGACGACCCACTCGGGCTGAATCGTCTCCCCCTCGTGTTCGACCGGTTCGCCTGCGTGGAGCTTCGAGTACTTCGGTCCTGGCGGGATCCCGAACTCCTCCTCGGCTGTCTCGCGGTCGAAGTGACCCTTGCGCTCGTCCTCGACGAGGGCGTATCCGACTGCGTCGGTCTGATGGTCGACGGCAAACGCTCGCACTTCGTACTCCGCTCTGTCGAGCGCTACGTCGCCGGGTTCGACCTGCGCTATCCGAACGGGATAGGACGGTCGGTTTCCGGTCGGCGCGATGAGTTGCTCGACTCGGCTTCGCGTTCCGGCAGGTGCGTGGATCGAAATCGGTCGCTCGCGCTCGTTGAAGTCGAGCGTCTGAAGCAGTCCCGGCACGCCGAGCACGTGGTCGCCGTGCATGTGCGTCAGAAAGATCTGGTCGATATCGAACCCCGTCCCGAACTGCATCATCTGTCGCTGGGTCCCCTCACCGCAGTCAAAGAGGAGACGGTCCCCCTCGCGTTCGACTGCCAGCGCACTCGGATTGCGTTCGGTCGTCGGGACGGCACCGCTCGTCCCGAGAAACGTCACTCGCATCGATTCGTGGTCGGTCCGCGAACAGTAAACCCGTGTCGAATCGCGGTCAGGCCCGCTCGACCGATCGATATCCTGGCATACAGTTTTGAGGGTGGGTGACATAGTGTGTCACATGAAATTCGTCATCGTCGGGTTCGGACGGGTCGGAATGCGTACCGCTCGGTTACTGCAGGGCGAGGGTCACGACGTGACTATCGTCGACAACGACCCCGCGAAGGTCGACCGGGCAGGCAAAGAGGGATTCCCGGTCGTCGAAGGCGACGGCAACGAAGACGAGATACTCGAGGCCGCGGGAATCGACGACGCGGACGCAGTGGGCGGGTTGACCGGTGATCTCAGCACCAACCTCGCCGTCTGTGTCATCGGCGACGCCCGGGGCTGTCGAACGGTCCTTCGGATCAGCGAAGACTACAGCGATGACCTCTATCAGAAGTACGCCGCCGACGTGGACGAAATCGTCTACCCCGAGCGACTCGGCGCTGCAGGCGCCAAGACGGCGCTGATGGGTGGAGATTTCAGCGTCATCGCTGACCTGGCTGAAGAACTGTCGGTCACGTCGGTGACTGTCCCGGAGGGGTCGCCCGTGATCGGCCAGCGAGTCATCGCCGTCGAGTTGCCCGGCAACGCGCGCATCTACGCACACGGCACGGAACGCGAACCGATGTCGATTCCGCTGCCGGACGTGACAGTCAAGGCTGGCGATTCGCTCGCAGTCATGGTCGACCCCGACGACCTCTCGGCCGTGCGTGCGATGCTCCGCGGTGAGGAGGCACCTGCCTGACGGTGACTCACACCGCGAGAAGTGGGTTCAGAAATCCGGGCGCGCGTCGATGGGAGGATTGGGAGTGGTTACGAGTTCGAGTGCGCGCCCACCCGAAGCCAGCCCGGGACTGCACTTAAACGCCCGTCAGACGGACGCGTGACGGGTGTGGGGTTTCAATTCGATAAGCCAACCGACGAGTGGGCTTTTGTCGATGGCAATCGATACCTTCGGTATGAGTTGGGCAGACTTGTTCGAGCGGGCCCCCGAGACGAGCATCGAGGCGGTTCGGACGGCACTGAACGAGCACCGGCGAGATGACTGAGACGAACCCTGCGCGCGTCGTCGCCGACGCCGACGTACTCGCCGCGGATCTGCTCGTCGGCGGATCGTCCCGCGATGCCCTCGACCACGTGCGACGACACTCGTGGGTCGAACTCGTCGCGAGCGACCCGTTGCTTGCAGACGCCGAGGCGGTCATTACCACCTGTGCCGACGCCGACCTGGCGGCCGACTGGCGCGAGAAAATCGAGAGCGAGCGAGTCGCTGTCGAGCACCCAAAGGAGGATCATCCGGCGCTCGCATCCGCATACCGGGGCAACGCAGCGCACCTGCTCACGTTCGACGAGCAACTCACGAGCGCCAGGGCGAATCAAACCCTCGGACAGCGACTGACTGTGAGCGTCCGACCGCCAGACGCATTCGCCACGCTCTTCGATGCCGAATCGCTCTACGAGAGCATTCACGACGGCCCGTACCCCGGCCCCGACCGGGACCCGCGTGCGTAACCGTGGCTGTGTTCGTCACCGGGTAGTGTAGAGAGGAGACAAATACCAGGGTCAGAGGTCAGCCTCGACCGCTGAGACGGACACTGAGCCACTGGATACGATATTGGATACGCTGAGTACGTTCGTTCCGAGAACCTCCGCAGCAGTCGGGAAGGGGAAACTGGTTATCCCCAGCGCGGTCAGTTCGGGCCTAGACACCGGCGGACGTGGTTGCGGTGGTGGTCCCGCAGGGCCGAACGTTCCGTCGTACGCCGGGTCGCCTGGGTCACCGACGACGATTCGCATGACCATCCCGAAGAACTCGTGTGGGGCACAGAACAGGTCGTACGTCCCGGCTGAGTCGAACTCGTACAGCCAGAACCCGCCAGTGCTGATCACGGGCGACGAAAACGGCGGGTTGTCGTCCGGAACGCGCTGCTGGCGACCCTGCCCCTCGTGATACGCCGTAATCGTGTGTTCGGGTGTGTCAAAATCAAACCGGACGATATCCCCTTCGTCGACTTTGAGACCCATCGGCGCGAAGTGAAAGGGGATGGTGGTCGGATCCTCGTCTGTAAGCGCGTTTTCGTGGATGTGCAGTCCCACCTCGTGATCCGGGCGGAGTTTGCCCGGGAGTCGCTCGTCAGTTGGCGCCGAGTATCCGTAGTGTGAATCAATATGTGGTGTGTGTGGTTGGTCGTGACCGGCGACAGCGGTGCCGGCGCCGAGCGACAGTGCAGTCCCGGCACCGAGTGCTTTCATCACAGACCGACGATCGATACCGTTGGTTCTGATTCGTTCGATTAACGCTGCATCGCTCCGGGTTCGATCCGCTCTATCTGATTGGTCTGTCATGTTCGGTTTGAACGGTTTGTTACTCAGTCGGCGGTCCGACGATTCTGGTTGCTGCACCGTTCCGGACACATCGGTGCTTGGTTCGCCTTCGTCCGTCGACCTGCTATCGCTTATCGAGTTCATCGCGGTTCAACCGATGCATCACTAGTGTGGTAAACAGTGGCATAGAATCAATCTTGTTACGTGATATATATGTCTCTGTGTATGAACTTCAAACATTCAATATCCGTATGTTTATAATATACTGATAGGAATTGGACGACGATATCTGATCGATACTGCAACAGAGGCTATCGCCGCTTATCGGCCCTGATACCACTCGGCAAACTTCGCGAGAGCGCGACCACGGTGCGAGACGGCGTTTTTTTCATCGCGGCTCATCTCCGCGAACGTCTGTCCGTCGTACTCGAAGATGGGATCGAACCCGAACCCGCCCGACCCGCGGGGTTCGACGATCGTCCCTGGAACGACGCCCTCGAAAAGCTTCACTGGCAGCACGCCTTCGCTGACCTGTTCGTCGGTCGTCGCGTCTGCGCGCTCGTCGGCCGCTGTGTCGTCTCCGCGACGGTCCGTATCGACCGGTTCGGGCGTCGCCTCGAAGGGGTCGCCGTCGCAGTAGGCGACGACGCCCCGAAAGGCTCCGCCCCGGTTCCCTTCCTCGGCGGCGATGTTCCAGACCCGTTCGATCCCGAGGGTGTCCTCGACGTAGGAGGAGTAGGGGCCGGGAAAGCCGTCGAGCGCGTCGATTGTCAGCCCCGAATCGTCGACGATGACCGGTTCGTTCGCGTGCCGATAGGCGGCGCGTGCGCCGTGTGCGGCGACAGTCGCGATGTCAGCGGCCTGCCGTTCGGGATAGTCGAAATCGAGTTGCTCGACCGGTTCGTCGAGATACTCCTCGGCCTCGGCGACCTTACCGGGGTTCGTCGTGACGAAGGTGACCATACCGGTCGCAGGCGCGGACGGTGAAAATAGGCGTCGATTCAGGGGGTACTGTGAGAAGTTGTTCAGTCGACGATGACCTCGACGGCCTCGTCGTCTTCGTCCTCGCTTTCCTCGTCTCCGGACTGTTGCTGGTAGAAGAGGAGTCCGGCGACGCCAAGTACCACCCACGACCGCCAGTTGGCGAGGTTCAGCGTGTAGCCGATGCCGAACTCCTTCTCGACGAGCATCCCCTCGCCGGGTTGCCAGTGCGCAGAGAGCAGGCGGCTGAGATTCGGTTTCTCGAAGTTGTACGGCACGCCGAAGAGTTCTCCCGAGGTGGGTTTGTCTGCCATACTCCCCGGTACACCCGCCGGGAATATGATGGTTTCCCTCCACGCAGCCGTTGCTGACGGGTGATCTGAAACGCCTACAGACGGTCCTGCTGGACCTCGTAGATGGTGACTGCGCTGTTCTCGAAGGCGACCGAAAGCGCTGGCCGGTCGGCAAACTCTCGCATGTCGGAAAACCGCTCTCGCTCGGCCGGTCCGACCCAGATGTAATCGATATTGTACTTCGCGAGCACGGCGGCCGCGTCCGCCCACGGCCCCTCGTAGACGGACTCGGCCTCGCTCGCCCGCCTGTCGTAGGCGTTCACGCCGCGGTAACCCGCCTGATGGTTCCAGCCAGCGACTGTCACAGCGTCGGTGAACACCGAGGCCGCGTTCTCCCAGCGGTAGTTGAACCACGATGGGGCCTCGACGATGGTCGGGTTCGGCCGCTCGTCGAGCCAGTACATCGCCGCCATCTCCTCGCCCCGATAGGTGTCGTGGGCCGCGAGCGAGTCGAGCGTTCCCTCGGTTGGGTCGGCCCCCTCGAACCCGACGTAGTTGGTGGCGAGCAACCCGGCAAACGGCAGACTCGCGAGGACGACGCCGACGACCAGCACGACGACGCCGACCGCAGCGACCGTCGACCGGTCAGGCAATCGTACATCGAACGAGTCCGATGTCGTCTCAGACCGCTGACTGCGAACGGCCGAACGGAGTCGGTCGCGGGACTCTGCGAGAAGCAGCGCCGCCATCGCGGCCACCCCGGCCGCGAGCAGCGTGTACCCCTGTACTGCGACTTTGAGTGTGGTGTTCCAGCGGATCCGTTCGAGCGGCCACACCTTCGCGTAGACGAGTTCGAGCGAGACGAGCAGCCCCAGCCCCGCGACCAGGAGCACGGCCGCGAATCCGCCCCGTTCTGTGCGGACGAGCCACCACGCACAGAGCAGGACGGGCAGCGACACCGCGATGACTGCGGCGTCGGCGATGAACAACCCCGCCACGAGCGCGAACGTGGCACCGACAGCCACAGCCGTCGCTGTCGGATTCGATCGGACGGCCGGGAGACTTCGGCCGAGCAGATAGGCTCCGGCGACTGCGAGGAGGCCACCGTACATGAGGAGGAAGGGGAGCAGTTCCGTCCGCGGCGGGAAGAAACCGACCCCCTCGTTCGTGGGCACGCCACCGAGCAGGAACGGCGAGGCGATTGCGAACCCGACGACAGCAACCGGAACTGTGAGAAGCGCTCCGAGTACGAGTCGCCACAGTTCGTCTGACAGTCGCCCCAGTATGTGACTGTCGGCAGGTCGTTCGGAGCCAGCCTCGGAAATCGAGAGGGTGTCGGATCTACCCAGCAGCGACGCTGGATGGGGTCCCGCCGCGATTGCGAGCCACGCAAGCCCGAGCGCTGTGGGGAACGACCACGTGTTCATGAAGCCGAAGACGCCAGCGACGACGCCGAGGCCGCCGTAGAGAATGCCCGCCCGTCGCCACCGGTCTGATGCTGGGGTCAGATAGTAGCTGTACGCGAGCGCGGCCGCGACCAGGACGTAGCCGAGTGAGAGCGTGTGTCCGTGCAGGTCCGCCTTGATGAACGAGTACAGCGGAAACTCGTGGAGGCCGGCTTCGATGACGTATCTGGAAAAAAACCAGCTCCACTGCTCGCTCGATCCTTGCTCTGCGAGCGCCTGCGTCGCCGTCTCGAAGTGGGGAATCCCGCCGAATGCGGCGTCTGCGTATCGCTCGCCAACGTTCGTCGGAAGGCGACCCAGAAGCTGTCGAACCGCCGGAACGAGGGTTCCGCCGAACGCGACCAGAACGACCCCGAGCGCCCCGCCGGTGCGAAAGGAGCGGTCTGCCGACGCGACGACCGATCCAACGAGGCCGTAGGCAGACACCACGAGCACGCTGAAAAACGTCGCCAGCCCGAGGTTGTATCCGATCCGCAGTTCCGTCCCGGAGAGCACGGACAGCCCCGCGACCTGCAGTTGCGTCCCGTAGTAGTAGCGGATCTGCTCGCCAGCAAACCAGAAGTCCTCGGGGGGTAACTGTTCAGTGCCTACGAGGGAATTTGTTAGCCCGTAGTGCAGGAACTGCTCGCCGCCCCGGGGCGTTATTGTCCCGTGATTTGTTGCCCAGATTGCGTAGATGCAAAAACCGACGAGCATGACGCCGTACGATCCGGCGACTGCACGCCAGTTCGGAACGTATCCTTTCCAGTAGGCGAGCAGGGAGAGCGCAGCGACGACCACCACGCCGAGTACGACCGTGTGGCGGCCGAAGGTAACCTGGCCGACGAGAAAGACGACAGTCGCCCACACAAGCAGTGCGGTCGGAAGCGAAAACGCGGCACCCCGGCGCGGCAGGCGGGCGAACACGAAGGCAGACAGCGGCGCGCCGACGACGGTCAACACCGCCAGCATGACCGCCCAGCGTGCGAGGGGGAGCGCCTCCATACGATTCGATCGTTCTGTCAGGGTGTATATGCCTTCTGGACGCGTGTCCAGTTACGCCAGTTGCTTACTTCCTCGGCTACTGATACCGGCCGCGCCCCTCGATTGCGGCGAGACTCGCAAGCACCGCCTCGTTGCCGACGTCGCCGTAGGTGGCTTCGAGCGTCTCTCGGAGTTGCTCCGCCCGTGTGCTCGTTCCCGCGAGGCTTTGTGCGAGGACGTGGAGATCCATCGCGTGGTCCTCGGGGTCCTGCGTGTAGTAGCCGAGTCCGAAATCGATCAGATAGATCTGGTCGCCGACGCGGACGTTTCGGGTGGTCGGGTCACCGTGGACGAACCCCGCGTCGTGAATCGTCGCGAGATGGCGCGCGAGCGTCTCGACGTGGGACGCTTCGAGCGCATCGCGCAGGTCGGAGTGGCCGACCGTCTGGAAAGTGATCGTCGAGGTGTCCGGGTCGATATCTCGGATTACTGGTGTCGGAACGCCGAGTCGTCTGGCCTCGGTCGTGAGGCGTGCCTCCTGTCGGGTGCGCTCGCGCCGCAATCGCTCGTCCAGATTCCGGTGGCGATACGTCCGCGGCAGTCGCCGTTTCACCACTTCGTCGTCGGTGATGTGGACCGTCGCTTCCGCCCCCTGGACGGTCCCCGTCGCCGGTCGCCTCGGTGGACTGTCGGGGTCGCGCCAGGTCACCGCAACCTCGTCGGGTCGGAAGTCGGCGTCGATCGTCGACTCTTCGATTGCGATGGTGTCGCCTGCGGCGTACATCTTCGCCCCGAGGACGGCGATCATCCCGGCGTTGTCGCGCAACAGTCGGTCTTCTGGGGCGAAAAAGTCCGCGCCGCGGTGGTCGCACATCTCGGTGAGCATTCCCTGGAGACGCTCGTTCTGTCCCACGCCGCCGCCGAGGACGAGTTCGTCACGCCCGGTCAGCGAGAGCGCACGCTCTGACACTTCCGTCAGCATCGCGAAGATGTTCTCCTGGAGGCTGTAGCAGATGTCCTCGACTGCCTCGCCGTCGTCGTAGGCCTCCTTCGCGGCGGACATAATTCCTGAGAAGGAAAAATCCATCCCCTTGACGACGTAGGGCAGGTCGATGTACGACCCATCCTCGGCGGCGGCTTCGACCTTCGGGCCGCCGGGGTGTGACCACCCGACGTGGCGGGTGAACTTGTCGATGGCGTTGCCGACACCGGTGTCCATCGTCTCACCGAGCACCCGATACCGGCCTGTCTGATAGGCCAGCGCGTGGGCGTTCGCGCCGCTCGCGTTGAGACAGACCGGCGCGTCAAAGCCCGAGCGGTGACGACCGATTTCGAGGTGGGCGACCATGTGGTTGACGCCCACGAGCGGAACGTCGAGTCGCTGTGCGAGCGCTCTGGCGCTGGTCCCCACGAGTCGGAGACACGGCCCGAGTCCTGGTCCACGCGAAAAGGCCACCGCGTCGATAGCGGGCCGTCGGTCCTCACCCATCTCTCGGGCGCGCTCCAGGGCCGTTTCGATGACTGCTGGGAGTGCGTCGGACATGTGCTCGGCGGCCTCGCGCGGATGGAGGCCGCCGCTGTCCGGGACGTACGCCTCGGTTTCGATGTCGACCGTGTCAGCACCAGCATCGTAGACGGCCGCGCTCGCCGCCCACGCAGTTCCCTCGATGCCGAGCACGCGAACGTCCCCAGAGTTGCCGCTCATTAGCCGTCTCTCCGTCAGCGAGCGAAAAGACGACTTCGATATCCCGAAGAAGAGCAGTTCGCGGATAGCCACACTAATTATCGATGCGGGAGAAGGTACGCATATGAGTCAGAAACCGGACTTGGCGTCGCTTTCGTTTACGCAGCGAGTTGTCCTTCTCGGCCTCGTCGACGAGGCACGGGACAGCGAGATGCCGGTGACCGCACTGGAGATCAAAAGCCGATGTACGAGCCTTCTGGATCTGGTCGAGGTCGAATCGCTGAGCACGCCCGGAGAACAGGACATCATGCGAGCGCTGAACGGGCTGAGCGCGGACCCCGCTATCGAGGAACACACAAATCAACAATCACCGGCGGGCAAGGGTCGGCCGCGGTACTCCCTCGCTGCAGACGGCGACGCGATTCTCGAACTGCTGGCGGAGGACGACCGCCTCGCTGATGCTATCGCGGCCGTCAGCGAGTGATGCTGCTGTTCGGGAGTGGCGCTGCTACCGGAATGATTCGCTGAAAAACGCCGATACCGCCTGCCCCTTACTTCCACTCGGTGTAGCCACACTTCCCACAGTGAAGTCGGTCACCGTGGTCTGCGAGAAACGAGTCGCCACAGCGGTCACAATGCTGGCGGTCAGTCGTGCCATCCTCGCCGTATAGTTCGTAGCGGGGCATTTCAGGCCTCCTCGCCCTCGTCTTCGGCCGGGGCATCGCCGTCTGCGGTTATCTTGTTCCGTTCGAGCATGTGGTCCTGCTCGACGTCGAGCGCGTGGTCGGGCGACTCGTAGACCTTCGCGTAGCCGACAGTCTTTCGCATCCCGAACTTCGTGTCGAGTTCGTGCACGACGACTTCCTTCGAGTCCTTGTTGAGCTTTGCCGCGAGCGAGTCACGCACGGAGAGTCGCGACGGCGTGGCTTCCTCGTGGGTCAACTCGAAGCGAACGTCTGTTCGATGCAACATGGGATTTTCGTCCTCCGCCTTGATCTCGATGTCCATAGTCTTGCCCTAGAATCCCCGCGAACCGCCTAAAAGGATTTCGATGCGGGGAATCGCAGGATTGTGCCGACGCGCGAACTTTGCTATTTGGTACCAACTACTAAGCCGCAGTACTTCGTTTATTATGATGTGAAAAGCAACTACACGCTCTTTCGAATCTGGGGCATTCCGATCCGAGTGAACATCTCGCTGCTGGTGTTCCTGCCGATTCTCGCGTGGTTGATCGGGAGCGGCACCCAACTTGGGGTCTACACGGACCTCATAAACGCAGTCACACCGGCTTCAGTCGACGAGGTCGCACTCGCCGAACAGGACCGCTGGGTCGTCGGAGTCTCCGCCTCCGTCGGACTCTTTGCGAGCGTGGCCGTCCACGAACTCGGTCACTCGTGGATGGCGATGCGATACGGGATCGGTGTCGAGTCGATCACCCTGTGGATCCTCGGCGGACTCGCCAGTCTCGCGGAGATGCCAAAGGAGTGGAACCGCGAGTTCTGGATCGCTATCGCTGGTCCCGTGACGAGTGTCCTGCTCGGGGCCGTTTCCTTCGCCGCGCTGTATGCCATCCCCTCGGACCTGACGCTCGTCGTGTTCGTGGTCGGCTTTCTCGCGGTGATGAACATCTTTCTCGCCGTGTTCAACATGCTCCCTGCCTTTCCGATGGATGGCGGGCGGATTCTCCGGGCACTGCTCGCTCGCCGTCGCTCCTACGTGAGCGCGACACAGACCGCCGCGCGCATCGGGACCCTCTTTGCGTTCCTGTTTGCCATCCTCGGCGTACTCGCACTCAGCCCGATCATGCTGTTGCTCGCGCTGTTTATCTACGCCGCCGCAACCGGCGAGTCCCGGGCTGTCGTCCTCGGCGAACTGCTCGAAGGGCTTTCGGTCGCCGATATCATCGAACGCGAAGAGCCACTTCCTGCTGGTACCTCCGTCGAGGACGCGCTGGCTCGACTGCTCGGCGCTCGGCGGAGTGATATCGCCGTCGCTGAGAACGGTCAGATCGTCGGAATCGTGACCGCAGAACGGTTGCGCGAGGTCGACCCCAACGCCTACGGGACGACGACCGTCGGTGAGATCGCGACGACGGACGTCCCGCGGATCGATGCCGAGACGAGTGCCTTCGACGGCATGTACGAACTGCTCTCCAGCAGACAGAATGTGGCACTGATCGAGCGTGACGGAGAACCGATCGGTGCTGTCTCGCGGGCCGATTTCGCGTCCGTGCTCGATATCCGCCGCGAGATGCTCTCACTGTGAGTAATCTGAGGCCCGTGTACGACAGCCTCACCCCTCGTCGAGAACGGTGAGCAAGTGCGCGATATGCAGGCGGTCGGTGGTCCCCGTCTGCAGGTCCATGTCGATTTCGCCCGCCGTCCGGACGAGTTCGGCGAGTTCCCGCCCGGAGTAGCGCGACCGGGCGACGTCGAGGACGTCAGCGAGGACTTCGCTCCCGCTGTAGCCCTCGTCGACGAGTAACTCGTCGAGCGTCGACCGGGCGTCGGTAAAGGACCCGGCCTCGGCGTCGGCGATCATCTCCTGAACGCGTTCGTCGACGCCGACCGAGGAGAGCGTCTCGTAGGCCGCCTGCATCGTTATCTCGCCTTCCTGCTCGGCGGTCGTCTGCGCGCTCAGGATCGCTCGCCGGAGGTCACCGCCCGACGCGCCCGCGACGTATTCCAGCCCGTCGTCCTCGTACTCGACGCCCTCGGCCTCGACGATGGATTCGAGTACAGTGACGATCTCCGCCCCCGTCGGCGCGCGAACCGGGATCGGATAGCAGCGCGAGCGGATCGGTGCGATGAGCGAGGAGGGTTGACGCGTCGCGATGACGAACTGGGTTGCCTCGTGGTACTGCTCCATCACCCGGCGAAGTGCCTGCTGGAAGTCCTCGCGCATCCCCTCGGCGTTGTCCAGCAGGACGGTCTTGTACTCGCCGCTCATCGGGGCATAGCTTGCGGACTCTTTGAGGACGTGATTGATCAGGTCTGCCTTCGAGGAGTTGCGCCGTCGCTTCGCGTCGATAAAGGACTCGAACCGCGGGTCCTGTGCAATCTCCTTCTTGCTCGAATCGAAGAAGTCCGCGACGTTGATCTCGATGCGGTCGGCGTCGGGATGGGCGTGTGCTTCTCGGGTCAGCGCACGGATCGCAGCGGTCTTGCCGCTTCCCTTCGGTCCGTGCACGACCAGATTCATCGGCTCTTCGAGCGCCCGCCTGAGGTTCTCTCGAACCTCCGACTGCGGGAGGTCGTCGATATCCGGCGAGTGTCGTTCGGTCCACAGCGGCCCGTCCATCACATCGTCGTTGGTGGCCACTGGCTACAAAGGTTTCCTCTCGGAGCGCCCGCTCGGTTCGACACCGCCGGGAACCGAAAACATTCCTTGCTCGCTTCCAAATGGGGGTGTAATGGTCGAGGACACCGGAAGCCCGTACGCACCCCACACCGAATCGGAGACGGCCGCGATGCTCGATGCTGTCGGTGCCGACACCGAAGCCGACCTGTTCGATATCCCCCCATCCGTGCAGTTCGACGGTGACGTTGGAATCGACCCGGCGAGCGAACAAGCGGTGACCCGAGAGATGACGACCCTGCTCGAACGAAACGACGACCTCGTCGAATTTCTCGGTCGCGGTCACTACGACCACTTCGTCCCCTCGCTGGTGGACCACCTCGCCGACCGCCAGGAGTTTCTCACCTCCTACACGCAGTATCAACCCGAGATTGCGCAGGGATTCTTGCAGGCACTCTTCGAGTACCAGTCACTGCTGGTCGAACTCACCGGACTCGGCGTGGCCAACTGCTCGATGTACGACGCTGCGACGGCCCTTGGCGAGGCCGCGACGCTCGCGGACCGCGTTCGGTCGACGACCGGCGCGACGGTTCTCGTCCCGGCGCACCTGCGTGCAGGCAAGCGCCGCGTCCTGGAAAACTACGTCGACGGCCCCGGACTCTCCATCGACTCGTATCCGATGGACGACGGCGCGGTCGATATCGACGCGCTCGCCGACCGAATGGACGACGACGTGTTGCTCGTCTACGCCGAGAACCCAACCGTTCGGGGCGTCATCGAGGAGTCGCTGTCTGCGATCGGAGACCTGACTGACGACCACGACGCGCTGTTCTGTCTGGGCTCGGACCCGGTCGCGCTCTCCGTCCTCGAAACGCCCGCGTCGGTCGGCGCGGACGTCGTCATCGGCGAGGCCGGAACGCTCGGACTCGGGACGGCCTACGGGATGGGACTCGGTCTGTTTGTCACCCGCGAGGACTTTCTCCGGCAGGTTCCCGGCCGACTGGTCGGGGCGAGTACCGACGCGACGGAGCGGCGGGCCTACACGCTCACGCTCCAGACCCGCGAACAGCACATCCGCCGGGAGCGAGCCACCTCGAACATCTGTACGAATCAGGCGTGGCTCGCGCTTCGGGCGGCGATCCACGCTTCGCTCCTCGGTCCACAAGGACTCGTCGACACCGCAACTGACTGCATCGAACTGGCGCGCGAGACTGCAGACCGGATCGACAGCATTTCCGGAATCCGCGCTCCCGTGCACGACCGACACCACTTCCGGGAGTTCGTCGCACACACCGACCAGCCCGCGCCAGCCCTCGCGACAGAAGCCGCGACGGAAGGATACGCAGTCCACGCCGTCGACGAACATCTGCTGCAGGTGTGTGTCACCGAGACCAACGAGACGGCTGTCGACGGACTCGTTGCCGCACTCTCGGGGGTGGCTTGATGAACTACGACCAGGCCCGGTTCAGCGACGACGACGGTTACGAACCCCTGCTCGCGGAGAAAGACCAGACCGAAGTCGACGTGGAGGCGCCGCTTCCCGACGAGTTGACGCGTGACTCGCTCGAACTGCCGGACCTGAGCGAACCGGAGGTGGCTCGTCACTACACGCGACTGTCACAGATGAACTACGGCGTCGAGACTGGCCCGTTCCCGCTGGGGTCGTGTACGATGAAGTACAACCCCTCCTTCACCGAGGATCTGGCCGCGCTATCAGCCGCACAGGTCCACCCCGACCGCTCCGACAGATCCATTCAGGGGACACTCGGCCTGTACGCCCGACTCGCGGAGTATCTCGGCGAGATCGGTGGCATGGACGGCGTCACCATGCAGCCACCCGCTGGCGCGGCGGGGGAGCTGACCGGCGTGCTCATCGCGAAGGCCTACCACGAGGACCGCGGCGACGACCGCTCGGAAATCGTCGTCCCCGACAGCGCCCACGGGACGAACTTCGCCAGCGCGGCGATGGCTGGCTTCGACGTGGTGGAACTGCCAAGCGGCGAGGACGGCCGCGTCGACCTCGATGCGCTCGAAGCCGCCATCGGCCCGGAGACTGCGGCGCTCATGTTGACGAACCCCAACACGCTCGGTCTCTTCGAGCGCGATATCGAAGATATTGCCGATATGGTCCACGACGCTGGCGGCCTGCTGTACTACGACGGCGCGAACCTCAACGCCCTGCTCGGCCGCGCCCGGCCGGGCGACATGGGCTTCGACGTGATGCACTACAACGTCCACAAGACCTTCGCGACACCACACGGCGGCGGCGGTCCCGGCGCGGGGCCGGTCGGCGTCGTCGAGGAACTCACCGACTTCCTGCCAGCGCCGAGCGTCCGTGCGACCGAAACCGGCTACGAACTGTTCGAACCCGACAAGACCACCGGCAAGGTCCACGGCTTCTGCGGCAACTGGCTGGTACTCGTCAAGGCCTGCGCGTACATCCGCAGACTCGGAGATGAAGGACTCACGGACACGAGCGCGAAGGCAGTGCTCAACGCCAACTATCTGGCCGAACAGGTCGACTACGAGATTCCATTCGGCCCTTTCCATCACGAGTTCGTCGCGAGCGCTGGCGACCAGGACGCCGCGGACGTGGCAAAGCGGATGCTCGACTACGGCGTCCACCCGCCGACGACGAAGTGGCCCGAAATCGTCTCCGAGGCGCTGATGACCGAACCCACGGAGGTCGAAAGCCGACGGACACTCGACCTGCTCGCAAACGCATTCAACGAAGTCGCACGCGAGGACGAGGCGACGATTGCGAACGCACCGGACCGAACCGCAGCGCGCCGCATCGACCAGGTCGAGGCCGCGCGGAACCCACACCTCTCCTGGCAGACGCTGGAGGAGGAGCGGTAACAACGCCTTTGTACTCGGGGACCAATCCACTCATACAATCTCGATGAGTGTCTCGGTGCTACACGCCCGGTCTGCGGACGATTCTCTTGCATTCACCGACCGAGCAGCTATCGAACCTGTGGTCAGGGACGCACACACTGTGTCCGAGGCACTCGACGTGGTCACACACCAGCGAGTCGACTGCGTGCTCACCGAGCAGGAACTCGATTCGGGGACGGGGCTGGAGTTACTGGAGCGACTGCGCGGCACCGACACCGACCTACCGATCGTGTTGCGGACGGCCGAACCGGACGGGCAGATTGCGAGCGAGGCAACTCGCCACGACGTGACCGCGTATCACGTTCGGAGTAGCGAGGAACCCGTCGAGGATCGGATTGCGTCGATACTCACCGAGGCCCACCGGTCAGGCAAGGCATCCGACGACTGGATCACGACGGTGGAGGACGAGACGGTCGACGTGACGGGCCAGCAGCGAGTCGACGGCGGCGCGGTGACCCACGAGACGCCGTTCGTCCGGATCGCAGAGACGATCAACGACGCCGTCGTGACCATCGACACCGACAGCGAGATCCAGTTCGCGAACGACGGGCTCGCAGAACTGACGGGATACGACCGCGACGAACTGGTCGGCGAGTCGTTCACGATGGTGATGCCCGAACGGTTTCGCGAGGCACACCACGCAGGCGTCGAGCGGTATCTGGAGACGGGGGAACGAAACGTCAATTGGGAGTACATCGAACTCGCCATCGAGCACAGAGACGGAACCGAGATCCCGGTCGCAGTCTCGTTCAGCGACTTCGAGCGCGAGGGCGAGCGCTTTTTCACCGGACTGATCAGGGACATCAGCGGGCGCAAGTCTCAGGCCCGGTCGCTCAGGCAACTCCACGAGGTCGCATCCGACCGGTCGCTGTCGAGCATGGAGAAGATTCGGCGCGTCATCGACGACCACCGCGAACGACTGGGCGTCTCCTTTGGCTTTCTGAGCCTGATCGAAGAGGGAGAGGAGACGCTCGTCGTCACGACTGGGGACAACGAACTCACCGAGGCAGGCATGAGCGCGCCGCTCGACCAGACCTACTGCCAGTACACCATCGAGCAGGACGAACCGCTCATCATCGGGAATATCGACGACGACGACGTCGTTCCGGACGACATTTACGAACTCTGGGGGATGTCGTGTTATCTCGGCGAGACGGTGACTGTCGAGGGCGAACAGTACGGGACCCTCTGTTTCGCAGACGAGGCAGCGACCGATCAGGAGTTCGACGACGCCGACATCGCCTTTCTGGAGGTGCTCGCGGACTGGGTGGGCTACGAACTCACGAAACAGCGCCAGCGTGACCGCCTCCGCGAGGAGCGCGAACGCGTCGAGCACATCCTCGAACGAATCGAGGACGCCTTCTTTGCGGTCGACGATGACTGGGAGTTCACCTACTTCAACCGCCGCGCCGAGGAGGTGCTCGGAAAGCCAAGCGAGGACGTGATCGGCGAGAACGTCTGGGAGCAGTTCCCAGAGGCAGTCGATTCGACGTTCGAGACGCAGTATCGTCAGGCGATGGAGACGCAGGAGCCGGTCACCTTCGAGGAGTACTATCCGCCACTGGAGAAGTGGTTTCAGGTCAGCGCCTACCCGTCCGAGGATGGACTCTCGGTGTATTTCAGCGACGTGACCGAACGGTACGAGTACACCCGGGCGCTCTCGGCGATGCACGAGCACACGCAGGAACTCGCCCGCGTGCAGTCCGTCGAGGACGTTGCACGCGTCGTGCTCGACGCGACGATGGAGGTGCTCGGCTACGACCTCTGTGCAGTTCGCTATCACGACGACGGCCAACTCGTCCCGCTTGCGGTGTCTGACCCGACCACAGAGACGGCGGGAACGCGAGCGACCCACGATGTCAGCGGCTGGGGGCCGGGAGAGGCGTATCGAACGGGCGAAACGGTCCTCGTCGAGCAGCCATCCGAGCGGGCAGAGACCGCGGATGACGGCCCAGACCCAGCGACCTTCGAGTCGATGGCGGCCACGATGTACATCCCGATAGCGGACTTTGGCGTGTTGAGCGTCGGGACGGCCGACACGGCGTTCGACGACACCGACCGGTCGCTCGCGGAGGTGCTCGCCTCTCACGCCGCACTCGCCTTCGAGCGCGTCGAGCGCGAGCAGGAACTCCGGATCAACGAGACCGTTCTCGAAACGGTTCAGGGGATGGTGTACGCGCTCGACAGTGACCGGCAGTTCGAGGTCGTCACGGACCCGCTCGCGGAGTGGGTCGGCTCCGACCGCGACACGCTGCTCGCGAGCGATCCGGCGCGAATCTTCCCGGAGGATGAGTACAGCCGATTCGAGCGGGTGACACAGGACCTCCTGTCGAACGAGCAGGCGAGCACGACGCTCGAGACGGAACTGCAGACGGCGGACGGACGCACGCGCCCGGTGGAAATCGAGATTTCGGTCCCGCCCGAGAACAGTTCCTTCGAGGGAACTATCGGTGTCGTCCGGGACCTGACGGCGCTTCGGGAGACGCGACGACAACTCGAAGTCGAGCGCGACCGGTTCTCGTATCTGTTCAACAACCTCCCTGACGCCATCTCGGACGCTCGGTTCGAGGACGCCGAACCGATCGTTCAGTCGGTGAACGACGCCTTCGAGGACATCTTCGGCTACGACGAACAGACGCTCGTCGGCAACTCACTCAACGACTACATCCTCCCCGAGGACGAACGCGACCACGGTCGACGAATCGACGAGATAACCACGGAGGGGACGGTCTGGCAGGGCGAAATCGAGCGATTGACCGTCGACGGGATTCGTCACTTCCTGTTTCGCGGCGTTCCCTATCAGACGCCGGACGGCGACGACCACGGCTTCGGAATCTACACGGATATCACGGAACGAAAGCGCCGTGAGCAACGCCTCCAGGTGTTGAATCGGGTGCTCAGGCACAACCTCAGAAACGAGTTGACGGTCCTGCTCGGGCACGCAGAGCAGTTGCGCGAGCAGAGCACCGACGAGGCGCTCGTCGAGACCGCCGAGTCGCTCTGTGAGCGGATCCACGGCCTCTCAGCGATGAGCGAGCAGGCGCGGATGGTGCAGGAGATACTGAAAAACGAGGGCGGACCGACAGAGCCGATGGCACTCCGTGAGTTCGTCGAATCCGTCCGCGAGGAGTATGTCCCGGACGGTTCGGATGCGACAGTCGAAATCGCAATCGACGACGCGTTCGAGTGTCGCGGGGACAACCGCCTGCGACTCGCCATCGGTGAACTGGTCGAGAACGCAGTCGACCACGCCGGGATGGCACCACACGTGCGCGTCGGTGCAGAGGCAGACGGGGCGGATCTTCTGATCGCCGTCGAAGACGACGGGCCGGGATTGCCCGACCTCGAATGGGCGGTTATCAGCGGCACGACCGAGATCACACAGCTCTCTCACGGGAGCGGACTCGGACTGTGGACGGCCCGCTGGGTCACTGAGGCATACGGCGGCAGTATCGAGCGCGTCGAGACGGACCTCGGGGGTGCGGGGATCCGGCTTCGGTTGCCCGGACTGGCCTGACCGATACACACAGCGCGAATTGGTCACATGCTGAGACGAGGGACCGATTCAGTCTGCCGCGGATATCCTCTCTCCGTCTAGATTGACACGGCGCCCGTAGATGAACAACCAGAAGATCAGCAGAATTTCGCCCAGAAAGGTGAATACGGCGACCTCGAACAAGTAATCAGCGACGAGTACTCGGCCGAAACTATCGATCATATAGCCCGCTCCGGCAATCGCCAAAAGGACGCCAAGCACCTTCGGAATATACCCGGATTTGTACGACGGGATCGCGCCTGATCGGTACACAAGATATCCCAGTATCACCAGGTGGACACCAACCAGAATCAGTGCTGCGTCCCAAATGTCGTAGAAGGCGTCGATTTCGAGTAGCGCCTGAGCGTAGTGCTGATCCGTGCTGAACGCCGAGTCGGCGGTGTTCAATATCGAAAGCGCGCCCACGAGGTGACTAATTGCAACCATGAACACTCCGGCGAAGACGACTCGACTCCAGGCCATGAGCAACGCGATACTACTGTTCACTGGTCTGAAAACTGTGTACAACGCCCATGCGACGATCAAATCGAGCACAGCGACTACGAAAAGACTGGCAGTGGCCAGGCGGAACGTCCCCTCCGTATCCAGAATCTCGGTCGCTGTTTGTGCGGCGTTACCTGGTGTAACAAGCGACTCTAATACGGCAAAATTGGCAAACACGGCCAGTGGCGTCATCACCAGTAGCGCGATCCCTGCAGTCAAACTCCCTCGTCGTACTGACTGATTCACGGTCTCAACGCTGTCTGTACTGTGCCCTTCAGACGCCCTGGCCGTCTCCTTTGCCATACGCCTTTCTCACACCTATGAAAGATAAGCATACCTTCTGGATGGTAATAATTTACTTATTGGGAAGTCCGACCCGATGAGACACGTACTGAGCGCGATTTACCTGCACTCTCTCCATTCTGCCGATCCGACAGTATCAGTCCGACCGGTCGATGACGCTCGCTCGCTGTGTTACGGGGTCGACGTAGACGAGCAGCGACCGGTCGCCGCCCTCGGCTTCGACCACCCAGACGTTTCGCTGTCGGTCGGCGGCGGTCGCGGTCGCGTCGATCTGCTTGTCGTCGAGCGTCGCCTGCGCGATCTCTGTGGCCTGCCCTTCGGTCTCGACGGTGACGTCCGTCCCGGGAAGCCTGACGGTCAGAACGGGACAGGGCGACTGTCGGACGACCCGCTCTGCGACACTACCGATGAGGCGGCGCTCGACGCCCGACCGCCCGTGGGTACCGAGCACGATGACGTCCGCGTCGATGTCGCCTGCGTATTCGACGATGGTCGTCGCCGGGTCGCCTGTTTCGAGGGCCGTCTCGACTGGTACGTCGTGTGCTGTGACCATGCGCTCGACACGCTCGACCGCCTGTTCGCCGCGGCGGTCCAGTTCGTCGTCAGCGCCGGTGAACTCGCCAAGTCGCGTCCGGAAGTCTTCGTCGACGACGTGGAGTACGTGGATGGTTGCCCCGTACTGGCGAGCGAGATCAATTGCTTGCAGGGCGACGTGTGCTGTGCCGACGCTCCCGTCTGTTGGGAAGAGGATCTTCTCGTACATGACTGAACGTTTCCCGCCTGTCGGTTAAATACACACGGCTAGAATATCGTGGTCTTTTTCAGGTGCATCGTCTAGGCGGCCTGCTCGATGCGCTCTGCGAGTTCGGTGTAATGGTCGGTTCCCGCCCCCTTCTTGACGAACCCGGTCACGTCGGCAGAGCGGATCCGGTCGGTCGTGTCCCCGTCGGAGGCAGCGCTAAAGACGAAAAACGGGATCTCGTGTCCCTGGTCGCGGATGGCCTCGAACAGTTCGATACCGTCCATCTCCGGCATCCGGAGGTCGCTGACGATGCAGTCAAAGTCGCCCGCTCGGTCGAGTGCGCCAGCGGCCGTCTGTTCAGTCTCGACTGTGATCCGGTCGCCCTCGCGTTCGAGAAACGTCGCTGTCAGCTCCAGCACGTCAACATCTTCGTCGACGACGAGTACGCGGATCGAATCAGCCATGTTCAGGCGGTGCTCGTATCCACGGCGCCGTTGATCCGGACGAACCCGTAGTCACACTCCGTGCAGTTCCACTTGACCTTCTCACCGAGATGAACCTGCGTGCTGGCCGCCCGGTAGAACGTATCGGCCCCGCACTCCGGACATTCCATTACCAGTTCCAGTCCCATACGAACGGGTAGCGACCGGGGGTAGTTAAGCGGTCTGGTACCGGTCTGTCGACCGCACGAGATACGCTCCTCGACGGGAGTATTTTGGTGAATGGGCACGAACTGTGTGTATGGGCTGGCAGCACACGCGCTGTAACAACTGTGGCTACCGCGTCCGATGGAACCCGGAGACGCGCGAGGGGCCGACGGTCTTCTTCGAGGAGGGGTGCTGTCCGAGCTGTGGACGGTCCTTCGAGGACCGAGCGCCAGTCTCCGCTCGCCGCGGCAAGAAGCGCCGATGAGCGATCCGCCGGGTCGGCGTGCCCGCAGTCGGTAGTCATTAGTCGACGCCGATGTATCTCGCATCTATGCAGACAGTCATTCTCGCCGCTGGCGAGGGAACGCGCATGCGGCCGCTGACCGAACGGCGGCCCAAGCCGTTGCTCCCCGTCGCCGACCGGCCGCTCGTGGCCCACGTTGCCGACAGCGCTGTCGACGCTGGCGCGACGGAACTGGTGCTCGTCGTCGGCTACGAATCGGAGGCCCTCCGCGAGTACTTCGGTGACGAGTACCGCGAGGTGTCGGTTACCTACGCCGTCCAGGAGGAACAGCGCGGCACCGCCGACGCAGTCCGGGCGGCCCGTGAGCATCTCGACGGCCAGTTTATTGTCCTGAACGGCGACAACCTCTACGACCCGGCCGACATCGCCACGCTGTTCGACGGCGGGCCAGCCATCGCCGCTATGCGCGTCGACGATCCGACCAACTACGGGGTGCTCTCGACGGAAGGGGGTCGCGTGACGGGCATCGTCGAAAAGCCCGCCGACCCGCCGTCCTCGCTCGCGAACGCTGGCGTCTACGTCTTCCCCGAGCAGGCCTGTGAGTGGCTCGACGTGGACCCCTCCGAGCGCGGCGAGTACGAACTGACAGACGTGGTCGCACGCGTCATTCGGGAGTACGACGTGCGGGCGGTCGAACTCGACCGCTGGCTCGACGTCGGCCGTCCGTGGGAACTGCTCGAAGCGAACGAGTGGAAACTCGGCGCGCTCGACCGGGACCTGCGCGGGACAGTTGCCGAGGGCGCGACCGTTCGTGGCGACGTCGTGGTCGAGGCGGGCGCGACGGTCGAACCCGGCGTCGTCATCGAGGGACCAACCCTCGTCCGCTCGGGTGCGACCGTTGGCCCGAACGCGTACGTTCGCGGTCACACGCTGTTGGGCGAGCAGACACACGTTGGCAACGCAGTCGAGGTGAAAAACACCGTGCTGATGGCGGGCAGCGCTGTCCCACATCAGTCCTACGTGGGCGACAGCGTCATCGGACGGTCGGTCAACTTCGGGGCCGGAACCACAGTGGCGAACCTGCGACACGACGACGAGACCGTCCGGTGTACCGTCAAGGGCGAGCGCGTTTCGACCGACCGACGGAAGTTCGGCGTCGTCGTCGGTGACGGCGCGAAGACGGGCATCGACACGACGCTCAACGCGGGCGTCGTCCTCGGAACCGACGCCAGAACGACGCCCAACGAGACGGTCGTCCGCGACAAGCGATGACCGGCGACACCAACCTTCACATCCGCGAGTACGACCCACGAGACACCGAGGCGCTCGTTCACCTCCACAAGTGGGCGATGCGGGAGGCGGGAACCGACCCCGCGGACATTCCGGACACAGACGACCTGCGGAATATCGAGGGCGTGTACGTCGACAGTGGCGGGACGTTTCTGGTCGGCGTCGACCCGAGCGCAGCGAGCGTGGCGGACGAACGATCGGAGACGTTCGACGGGTCGGTCGTCGCGATGGGTGGGATGGTGCCGAGCGAGGCGAGTCACAGCGACGAACGAACGGCCCCGGACGCAGCGGCGCTGCACCGGATGCGTGTCGCCCCGCCCGCGCAAGGTGAGGGATACGGACGGCAGATCCTCGACCGACTCGAAGCGACTGCCAGTACGCGTGGCTTCGAGCGCGTGTTCGTGACTACTGCGACGCGTCAGACTCGGGCGGTCGCGTTCTATCGCACCGCAGGCTACGTCGCGGTCGGGACATCGACCGAAGCCGACTACGAACTCCGTCACTTCGAGAAGCGACTGGAGTGATCGGACGACTGTGCGATCCCGCTACGGCTTTGTATCGCCGGGTTGTACCACCGGATATGACTCGCAGGGAAGCGCCAGTTTCGCCTCCGGTCGTGCTGACCATCGCTGGCAGCGACTCGGGCGGCGGAGCGGGCATTCAGGCTGATCTCAAGACTATCGAGGCCGGTGGTGCGTTCGGAACGAGCGCGATCACGAGCGCCACCGCCCAGCACACGCAGGGCGTCGAGAGCACGCACGTCCTCCCCATCGACGAAGTCGAGGCACAGTGTCAGGCAGTCCTCGGTGATTTCGACGTGGCGGCGGTCAAGACGGGGATGCTCGCCACGACGGAGGTGGTCGAACTCGTCACGGAGACGCTCCGGGAGGCGGATCTGCCAGCGGTCGTCGACCCCGTGATGGTCGCGGCCTCAGGCGACCGGTTGCTCGACCCCGACGCGGAGGCGGCCTACGAGGACCTGGCCACCGAGGCGACGCTGGTGACGCCAAACGCCGACGAAGCAGAAGTGCTCACCGGCATCGACGTCACCGACACCGAACAGGCACAGCGCGCTGGCGAGGCCCTCGTCGAGATGGGTGTCGACGGCGCTTTAGTCAAGGGCGGGCACGTCCCCGGCGAGGACGTCGTCGACGTGCTCGTCACCGACGACGTCGTCGAGACGGTCAGACACCCGCGCGTCGAGACTGACGCGACCCACGGGTCTGGCTGTACGCTGTCGGCCGCAATCGCGACACGACTCGCGTACGGCGACGACCTGCCCGTCGCGGTCCGGGCGGGTATCGACCTGCTCGCTCGCGCGGTTCGCTATCACCTCGACGTGGGCGAGGGTCCCGGTGCAGTCCACCACATGGTCGCAGTCCGGGACCGCGCGGAACGACAGCCAACCGCCGAGCGCGTCCGCGACATCGTCGATGAGTTCGTCGAGCGAGATATCTCCCGACTCGTGCCCGACGTGGGGACGAACGTCGTCGGCGCGACCCCCTACGCAGAGGTACCCGGCGAATGTGCCGCAGTCGACGGCCATCTCCACCGAACACAGGACGGAGTCCGGGCCTGTGGTGACGTTCGCTTCGGCGGGTCGGACCGTGTCGCACGAACGTTGCTCGCCGCGAGAGAGGTCGACGCCGACTGCCGGTTTGCTGTCAACTGTCGCCTCGACGCGGACATCGAACTCGCCCTGGAGCGTCTGGAGTGGCCGCTCGTCGAGTACGACCAGCCAGCAGACGAGGGGCGGATCGACCAGACGGTGACTGGTGCGCTCACCGAGAGCGGATCCGCACCGGTCGCGCTCGTCGGACGCGACGACGCACGCTCGTCGCTGACGCTCGTCGCCCCCGACGCGGCGATGCTCGTCGAGCGCACGGCGACGCTTCTCGATATCGTCGAGGGCTGACCGTCTCGGAGCCGACCCCGTATGCAGCCCCCGTTCCGTCCCCCGCTGCATACTCAGATCACGATTTGATAGCAGACTGGGCTTCTGCGGAATTGGCCGTATCTCGCTAAATTCGGGCATTCTCACGCTCTGAATTCACTGGTATGTCTTTATTATTATCAGATATGGGTATTAGTGTAATGGTCGAACCACCCCGGTGGAGCGAACGCGGTATCTCACCAGCCGTCGGTGTGGTACTGATGGTCGCGATTGTGCTGCTCCTCGCGGTGGTTCTCGCCGGGATGGTACTCGGCGTCCCGGACAGACTCGACGAGGATATTGGGATCCACGACGAGGACGCATGTCCCGGCTTTCAGCAGACGCAGTTCGACGCGACCGGCGACGACTTTTCCGCGCTCCTCTCCGAACTCCGGGAGAACAACTGCGCCCTGTGGCTCAGAGCGGACGCAGTCGAGACTGAGAGCGGAGCGGTCACCGAGTGGACCGACGAGGGGCCGAACGACTTCCACGCGACACAGCCGGATGCGAGCCATCGACCGGAACTGGTGACGGATTCAGCGCTCGGGCGCGACGTCGTCGAGTTCGACGCGGACCACAGCGGCGTCGACCCGAGCGATTCCGACCCGGACCCTGGAGACACCGACGGTGACTACCTCAGGATCAACCGCGACGTCACCGAGATGGGTGTCGACGGCGATTCGGGGATCGTTATCGTGGCGACGCTGAAGGTGGAAACCTTCTCGCGGGGCGGGGCGTGGACCGTCGGGGAGGCGGGCTCCCCCGGTCAGGAGTTCTCGATGCGAACGTGCAGTTCCTACGCCGTCGACCAGTGCCAGCACCCACCGAGCGATGTCGAGGGGAAGTGGCGCGGCCAGCACTGGGGATCCGCCGACGTGGACTTTAGCTCCGGCTCCGAGAGCAAAGACGAGTGGATCGTGTTGACGCACATGTACAACGGCGAGGAGTTCGTCATCAGAGTCAACGGGCAGGAAGTCGCCCGGTCGCCTGACGAACTGGACCTGTCCTCCAATCGGGACATTCAGGTCGGCCGCTGGGAGCGCGTTCCGTCAGAGGGCGACCCGATGTGGTACTTCGACGGCCGGATGGCAGAACTGACCATCTTCGACCGGAAACTCGCGACCGAGGAGGTCGAGACCGTCGAAGAGTACATGAGCAACAAATTTGATATCGACCTTGACGGACCGATCGATAGTTGAGTCGGCTGTGCCCCGCTCGCGTTCGTGTGTCGGTCTCTCCGGTCGTGTCGACGGTCGCGATGTGACCCACAGCGTTTTAATCACCCACGCACCCACGGATGGGTATGACAGAAGCCGGGGGCATCGTCGGCGAGTTCTTCGACCTGAAAGCCGAGACCGACGCCGACCTGCTGGCGATGCAGTGCGGTGACTTCTACGAGTTTTTCGCAGAGGACGCCGAGCGGGTCGCCGCAGAACTCGACTTGCAGGTCTCCCAGAAGTCCTCGCATGGCTCCTCGTATCCGATGGCCGGCGTTCCGGTCGACGACCTGCAACCCTATTTGACGGCGCTGGTCGAACGCGGCTATCGCGTCGCCGTCGCTGACCAGTACGAGACTGCGGACGGGCACGCCCGCGAGATAACGCGCGTCGTCACGCCCGGAACGCTGCTCGAAACGACCGACGCCGATGCGCAGTATCTCGCGGCGCTCGTCTCGGGAACGGACGGGTACGGCCTCGCCTTCGCGGACGTGACGACCGGGCGATTTCACGCCACCGAGGCCGACTCGCAGGACGAACTGCTGACCGAACTCTACCGGTTCGACCCCGTCGAGGTGCTTCCGGGGCCGGACCTGCGCGCCGAGGAGTCGCTGCTCGACAGACTGCGCGACCGAACCGACGCGACCGTGACGCTTCACTCGGCGGAGGCATTTGCGCCCGGCCGAGCGCGCCACCGCGTCCACGAGCAGTTCGGCGAGGAGACGGCGGCGAGCGTCGGCGCGGGCGAGCAGGCAATCCGTGCGGCGGGGGCGGTCCTCTCCTACGTCGAGGACAGCGGCGTGGGCGTGCTCGAATCGATGACGCGCCTGCAGACACACGACGGGGGCGACCACGTCGAACTCGACGCGACGACCCAGCGCAACCTCGAACTCACCGAGACGATGCACGGCGAGCACAGCGGCAGTCTCCTCTCGACGGTCGACCACACCGTCACGAGCGCAGGCAGACGCCTGCTCGCGGAGTGGCTCCAGCGGCCCCGTCAGTCGACCGCGGAGATCGAACGCCGCCAGTCCGCTGTGGCTGCCCTCGCTGAAGCGGCGATGGCCCGCGAGCAACTCCGTGACCTGCTGGATGGCACCTACGACCTGGAGCGACTCGCCTCGCGTGCTACGTCGGGAAGCGCCGACGCCCGTGACCTCCGGGCGGCCGCGGAGACGCTCGGCGTCGTCTCGGACCTGGTCGAACTGGTCGAGCAGACCGACCGGCTTGCAGACTCGGCGCTCGTGGACGTGCTCGCAGCACCGGATCTGGACGCGGCCGCGGATCTGGCGGTGGAACTCGACCGTGCGCTGGTCGCGGAACCGCCCGGAACGATCACGCAGGGCGGAATCATCGCCCGTGGCTACGACGACGAACTCGACGAACTCGTCGCCGACCACGAGCAGGCGCTCGCGTGGATCGATCGACTGCCGGAGCGTGAGAAGGACAGACACGGAATTACGCATCTCTCGGTCGACCGCAACAAGACCGACGGCTACTACATCCAGGTCGGCAACAGCGAAACCGACGCTGTCCCCGACGAGTACGAGCAGATCAAGTCGCTGAAAAACAGCACACGCTACACCATCCCGGAACTGGAGGAACGCGAACGCGAGATTCTCCGACTCGAAGAGCGCCGCCACGACCTCGAACGACAGCGATTCGAGGCGCTACGCGACCGTGTGGGGGCGCGCGCCGACCTGTTGCAGTCTGTCGGCCGGGCACTCGCAGAGACCGACGTGCTCGCGAGTTTCGCAGCACATGCCGTCGGCAACGACTGGACGCGCCCACAACTGCACGACGGGCAGGCACTTTCTATCGAGGCTGGCCGCCACCCGGTCGTCGAACAGACGACCGATTTCGTCCCGAACGACCTCTTGCTCGACGCAGGTCGGCAGTTTCTGATCGTCACCGGGCCGAACATGAGCGGGAAGTCGACCTACATGCGCCAGGCCGCGCTCATCACGCTGCTCGCGCAGGTCGGCAGCTTCGTCCCCGCCCAGTCCGCTCGCGTCGGGGTCGTCGACGGTATCTACACCCGCGTCGGCGCGCTCGACGAACTCGCTGGCGGGCGGTCGACGTTCATGGTCGAAATGCAGGAACTCTCGAACATCCTCCACTCGGCCAGCGAGCGGTCGCTTGTCATCCTCGACGAGGTGGGCCGAGGGACCGCCACCTACGACGGCATCTCGATAGCGTGGGCCGCCACCGAGTACCTGCACAACACGGTCCGGGCGAAGACGCTATTTGCGACCCACTACCACGAACTGACCGCGCTCGCCGACCACCTCGACCGCGTCGAGAACGTCCACGTGGCAGTCGCCGGTGAACCAGACTCTCCAGCGGATCCCTCTGCGGACGAGGTGACCTTCCTCCGAACCGTCCGGGAGGGTGCGACAGACCGAAGCTACGGCATCCACGTCGCTGACATGGCTGGCGTGCCAGACCCCGTGGTCGACCGCTCCCGGGACGTGCTCGAACGACTCCGCGAGGAGAAAGCCATCGAGGCCAAAGGCGGGAGCGGCGAACCGGTGCAGGCGGTGTTCAATCTCGGTCAGGGCGAGTTCCAGTCGGGAGTCACAGATGGGGAAAACGACGAGGCGGAAGCCGACTCGCTCGACCCGGAGACCAGCGCAGTACTGGACGAACTTGAGGCCATCGACGTGAACGAAACCCCGCCTGTCGAACTGCTCGCCCGCGTCCAACAGTGGCAGGAACAACTCGACACCAGTTGAGTTGCGCTAACCATAATGATTAATAATGTTGAAAACGATTATCGATCCGCGATGTACGAAATCCAGTGTGAAGCGTGCGGGCAGGTCGACTTTCACCCCTCGCGAGTCGCTGCGGAGTCGCGAGCGGAAGGCCACGTCGACGACACCGGCCACCGGGTCGATATCGTCGAGATCAAGACGATCTGAGACTGCCACGGAGACCATGATGAACAAACGACCGACGACAACGGCATCTCGAACCGTGGACGACAGACCTCTCTCTGTAGCTGTATCTGTACGCTGATATGCTCTTTCGGGTGCGTTCGTTCGCCCACCAGCACTCGCTGAGTCGAGTGCGTTCGCGGACTACCGGTCTGCGATCCAGTCGAGCAGATCCGCTGCCGGAATGAACCCCTCGGCGCGCCGCGCGACCGGTTCACCGTCGACAACGAGTACGAACAGCGGAACGCTCTGCACCTCGAATCGGTCGACGAGTGGCGGGTCGTCGCGCGGGTTGATCGTTGCGACAGCGGCGTCCGTCTCGCGCGCGACGGTGCCCAGAACTGGCTCCATGCTCTGACAGATGCCACACCCCTCGGTGTAGAACTCGACGAGTGCGACGCTGTGCTCGGCCACGAAGTCGTCGAGTTCCTCCTCGGTCTGGAGGGACACGGGTCGGTTCGCCTCGGTCAGTGATCCGTCGCTCATGCCAGTAGTACGGTCTATACGTAATTAACTCGACCGGTGGCTGTCGCTGGGTTCGGGACTGCTACGAGGCCTTCACTCGGCGAGTGCGTCCCGAGCGCCAGCGACGACGAGCGGCAGTGTGACCGTCGCGTCGCCGTAGACGGAGATGTTCCGCGCGCTCGGTTCGAGTTTACCCCACGAGCGCGCCTCGTCCAGCGTCGCGCCCGAGAGACCGCCAGTCCGGGGCGGATCCATCGTCAACTGGACGCCGTAGTCGTAGGCGTCGGGGGCGACGAGCATCGTCTGGAGCACGTAGTTTTTCGGGACGCCGCCGCCGACGACCATCGCGCCCGCTCGCTCGCTCTCGTGGGCCAAGTCGTTGAGCATCGTCATGTCCGCGAGCGCATCCAGCGAGAAGTCCGAGGTCTGACTGTACACCCACGCCTGAATCCCAAGTACTGAGTCCTGCACTGCAGGACAGAAGATGGGAACGTCGTGTTCGTAGGCCGTGGCGGCGATGCCCGGCGCTTCGTCGACGTCATCGCGCTCGTTTCTCTTGCTGTTTGCCTTGCCCAACTGTTCGGTAAAGCGCTGGATCGAGACGGTCCCCTCGTCTGCGAGTTCGGGAAAGACTTCGCTTCTGAGGTGGTTCTCGAAGAGCGCGAAGTGCTCCTGTGGCAGATAGACGTTGTAGATTCGGTCGACGCCCTCATCGCGGAGCTGTTCGTCGTGTTCGCGCTCGGACCGGTCGGGGACCGACTCGCGGCCGTGGTGGTGCTTGCCCCCGATGGCCTCGATGCTGTCGTGGGTGAGGTTCGCCCCTGTCGTCACCAGCACGTCGATGTGGCCATCACGAATGAGATCCGAGACGATCCGACGCATCCCGGCGGGCACCATCGCCCCGGCGAGTCCGAAGAAGTTCCGCACGTCCTCGCCAGCGAGCATCTCGGCGTAGATGTCGACTGCCTCGTGGATCGTCTGTGCGCCGATGCCTGCCTTCGCATACTCCTCGACGAGTTCGGCGACGCTCATCCCGGCGGTGATAGTCGCGTGGCCGACCGGGTCGTGGCTGAACTCCTCGCGCCCCGCCTCGGAGTCGTTGTCCCCCGAAGGCTCGGTGTGGTCGTCAGTCATGCGCGGGTGTTCGCTACCGGCAGGTTTCAACGGTGCGGTTCCGCGATGAGCGCGAATCCAGCCGATCAGTCAGACGCGCTCACAGCCCGGTCGGACAGTCGATGAACGTCGTTTCGAGCCCCCACGAGTCGACGAGTTCCTGCAGCGAGCGAACGCCGAAGGTTTCGGTCGCGTAGTGACCGGCGAGCAGGACGTGGATCCCGGCCTCGCGGGCCTCGTGGTACACCTTCTGTTTGCCCTCGCCAGTGACGAAGGCGTCGACGTCGTGGCGATTTGCCTCTTCGAGCCAGTCGACACCGCTCCCGGTCACGACCGCCACGTCTCGGATCGTCGAGGGGCCGAAATCCAGAACCTGCGGATCGGCATCGAGTTTGCCTCCAAGCTGGTCCGTGAACTCGTCGATGGTGGTCGACTCGGGGAGGACGCCACGCTGGCCGACGTACTCGGGTCCGAGTTCGCCAAATGGTGCGCGGTTGTTCAGGTCGAGCGCGTCTGCGACGCCCGCGGCGTTGCCGTGGGTCTGGTGCCCGTCGAGGGGCAGGTGTGCGGCGTACAGCGCGATGTCGCTGTCGATGAGCGGCGCGATCCGTCGGTACGCGCTGTCGGTCACGCGGTCGAGTCCGCCCCAGGAGATGCCGTGGTGGGTCACGAGCAGGTCGGCGTCGGCCGCGGCCGCGCGGTCGATGGTCTCGACGGCGGCGTCCACTGCGAAGGCGACGGTATCTACCTCCTGGGAGGCCGGGCCGACCTGCAGTCCGTTCTCACTCGCGTCCAGATCCGCGTAGGCGTCGGTGTCGAGTCGCTCGTCGAGTTTGTCACAGAGGGTCTGACACTGCATACCGTCGCTTCACCCCGAGCGCCCGTATGTGTTTCCTCGTGACTCGCGATTACAGCGGAAGACAGTTCACGGGTTCACGACGGGCGACGCAGTTGCCCACCCTCCTCGCGCAGCAGGTCGCGGTCGATCGCCAGATCGATGACTGCGGCACAGTCCGACTCAGCGAGACCGTAGGCGTTGGCCGCGACCGTCTCTATCTCGGCCCGGTCGACCGGGAACTCCCGATTCTGGAGCAGTCGCATCACCTTGTTGTATTCGAGTGCGGAGATGGTGACACGCGATGCGTCTGATGACTCCTCGTCTGCTGGCTCCGTTTCGCTTTCCGAACCTGTCGAATCGTGCGCGGCGGTGTCCGAACCAGTAGCTGTCGTCTCATCGGTGCTCTCCGCGCTGTCTCCGGCCGCACCGCCAGCGTCTGCGGATTCACTGTCGGTGTCTGTCGACGCAACATCCGCCGCTTCGTCTGCAGTATCGCTCGCTCCCGAATCGTCGGCTGCGTCCGCCTCGTTGCTCACGTTGGATTCATCGACTGCGTCCATGTCGCTACTCGCCCCGGACTCGTCGATGTCGCCCAGCGGGTCGGAGTCGAGTTCTGCGTCGAGTTGTTCGTCGATGTCGACCGCGCCCGTCGCCAGGTCGTCGGCCTCGCGAACCTCCTGGTCGACTTCGTCGGACGGCTCCGCGTCCGAACTGTCCGTGTCGCCAGACGCATCGGAGCCCTCGAACTCGTCGGGAACGTCGGGTTCCATCTGCGCCTGCAACTCGCTTTCGCGCTCGTCCTCACTGGCCTTCTCATCGGGTTCTCCGAGCACTTCGTCGTCCGTCTCGTTGCTTTCGGATACGTCCTCACGCTCCGAGTCAGCACGTTCAGATTCGTCCTCGGTGTCGGAAGCGTCGCCGTCGCGCGTTCCGGAATCGGTGGGCGCAGATTCATCGGTTTCCACCGCAGACGAACTCTCCGCCGCAGCTTCGGACTGTTGACTGTCACTCTCGTCCTGTTCGGCAGGGTGATCGGGATTCGCGGGTTCCGCGCTGTCGTCCACATCTGTGGCGGCGCCCGTGACACTCGCCACGACGCCCGCAGACGTCGATTCGAGTAGGGTGTCGAGCTTTCGTCGACAGGTCGGACACAGCGTGACCGTCGGTCCGCTGTCGGGGAGTCGGTAGGTTCCGAGTGGTTCCTCGATTGCAACGCCGCAGAAATAACACGAGGACAGATGATCCATACTGGAAGGCGCGGCCAAGCGCGTAAAAATCCAGCGCCATGGTGGACCACCTCCAACCCGACTGTTGCTGACGTGTCGAACTAACTGACCGGAACAGAGAAGATTGAAGGTTGACAGCTTCCGTAGTACGAGGGGGATGAAGCTGTTCTCCTCGCGGGAAGACCGGATACGGGGGGTGCTGGCGATGGTTCTGCTGCTCGCCATTGTCATCGGGGTCTATCTCTGGGCTCGTCGATACGCGCCATTTCTGTTCGATCCGGAGGAACTGCGCGCCTGGATCGAACAGTTCGGTCTCTTCGCACCGATGGTGTTTGTCGTCATTCAGGCGCTTCAGGTGATCGTTGCACCGATCCCCGGCCAGGTCGTCGCCCTCATCGCTGGCTATCTGTTTGGGGCCGCGCTCGGAACCGTCTACAGCGTCGTAGGAGTCCTTCTGGGCAGTGCTATCGCGTTCAGCCTCTCGAAGCGCTACGGTCGGCCGTTCGTCGAGAGCGTGCTCCACGAGGATGTCATCGCTCGCTTCGACGGGTTCGTCGACAGCGTCGGGATTCCGGGGCTGATCGCCTTCGTGATCATCCCCGGCCTGCCCGACGATGCGGTCTGCTTTCTTAGCGGTCTCACGAAGTGGCGTCTGCGGACGTTCCTGCTGGTCATCAGCATCGGCCGCCTGCCAGCGTACGTCCTCACCGTGTATGCGGGCGGACAGATTGCCGACGGGCAGTTGCTCTCGGGGCTCTTGCTCGTCTGGGTCGTCGTGGTCCTGTCGGTGGTCGGCTACTACAATCAGGAGGCGATCCGGGAACTCGTCACGCGGCTGGAGCCCAAACTCCCGTTTTGAGCGCGCGTTCGCTCGACGCCGTTCGCAGACTGTGAGCCACGGCTTTCGATTCGAGTCGAAAGGTTGAGGTACGCAAGCGGCGGATAGTGGGGTATGGAACTGCGGGTCATCGAAAAGGAGGAGACGATGCTCTCCATCGAGGTCGCTGGCGAAGATCACACGTTCATGAACGTCCTGAAGGGTGCGCTGCTCGAAACCGACGGCGTGTCGGCCGCCACCTACGACGTCAACCCCGAGCAGTCTGGTGGGCAGACCGAACCGATCCTGACCATCAAAACGGAGTCAGACGTTGACGCCCTGGACGCACTCGAGTCGGGCGCACAGCGTGTCATCGACAAGGCTGAGGGCTTTCAGGACGCCTACGAGACGGCGGCGAGCTAGTTCGAAAACAGAATCTGCGTGACGAGTTTTAACAGAGTATCTGCGTGACGAACACGCGTCCGTTCGGCGCGACGTGCGTGTCGATGCCAGTTCGGGAGGCGGTCAGTGAGGCCAGCCGTGGCGACTGAGCGAGTCGTGACTCCGCGAGTGTCCTGCCCGGGTCAGAGCCGAGCCGTTCCACCCGAAATGCGTTGAGCGTCGGCGTCCGGTCACACCGGTCGGCGAGCAGCCCCGAGATATCCTCCGTCGAAACTGACCCGTCGCCGTACTCAGCTTTGACCCAGCGCTGATTGTAGTATGTCGCAACGGCGTCGATTCCCGGCACCCGGTCGAGTGGCTGCGATTCCGCGCCGGTCCGTCGGTCGTTCAGCGTCGCGAGATACGACGATTCGACCGCGGACAGCGAGACATCTCCTGTCGTCGAGGCGTTTCCGGGCACGTTCGAGACGGTGGGGACGCCGCTGTCTCCGAGGCCAGGCAGGTCGATAACGCCGAACACGCCAAGTGCGAGCACGAGCGCCAGCGCGGCGGCGACACCGAGCGCGAGAAGCTGTTTCTGCCCGAGATACTCAAGGTAGCCCCCGGTCGAGAGCTCCCTGTCGTCGACGCGAACCTCGCGGCGTTCGAGCGACATCGCCCCGCAGCGAGAACAGGGTGGTGTGTGTTTCGGATGCTCGCGGCCACACTCCGTACAGACCCACATCTTCGTCGACTCGTGGCCCTCTGTCCCGAGGTCGGTCTGTCTGACGACCGCCTTCTCGAAGGATCCGTGGCCACAGTTGTCACACGGTGGGTCGTCGGTCCCGTGGGGCTTTCCACACCACTCACACCGCCACTCCATCGCCCGACGATAGCTGTCTCCGAACGATAAGAATGTCGCTTCACGCGGTGTGAGGCAGAACGCGTGAAGACGGCTTTCCCGCGGTTCACAGCCGAACCGGAACGCCGCGCTCGGCCAGATACTCCTTGGTCTCTCTGATGGTGTACTCCCCGAAGTGGAATATCGACGCTGCGAGGGCGGCGTCGGCGTCGGCGTCGGTGAATACCTCGTAGGCGTGTTCTGGACTGCCACATCCTGAGGAGGCGATGACTGGCGTCGAGACTTCGTCACAGACAGCGCGCATCAGCGGGATGTCGTACCCCTCCTTGGTGCCGTCGGCGTCGATGGAGTTGATGAACAATTCGCCCGCGCCGCGGCGTTCGGCCTCTCGGGCCCACGTGATCACGTCCACGCCGGTTCCCTCGCGGCCGCCCTTGACCGTACACTCGAACCAGCAGGACTCGCCGTCGACGTCGACGTAGTGGTCACCCTCGTCGTCGTAGCGCCGCCGTGCGTCCACGGAGATGACGATACACTGACTGCCGAAGGCGGCCGCGCCCTCCTCGATGAGTTCCGGCCGGTCGAGCGCGCCGGTGTTTATCGACACCTTGTCGGCCCCAGCACGGAGCGTCTCCTTGATGTCCTCGCGGGTGCGGATGCCACCGCCGACGGTCAGGGGGATGAAGATCTCGTCTGCGACAGCGCGCACGGTGTCGAGCATCGTCTCCCGCCCCTCCGCGGAGGCGGTGATATCGAGGAAGACGAACTCGTCGGCCCCGGACTCGTTGTACCGCTTTGCCATCTCGACGGGGTCGCCGGTGTACTCCAGGTCCTCGAAGTTGACGCCCGTGTACACCGCTGCGTTGCCGTCCTCGTCCACGTCGACGTCGATGCAGGGAATGATGCGTTTCGTGAGTACCATACTGGTTGCTGACTCGATATAGGCCGTATGCGCACCTATGACTTTCCATGATGCGTGGGCGTCCGGTTTTCCATGACGCGTGGGTGTGAACGCTGTCTCTCGGTGGCGTCATCACAGTGAGCCGATACACCGAAGTGACCGACCGACCAAGCCACGGACATGGCAGACCACGGATCCGACCGGCCGGAGTACGACCCAGCGGAACCGACGCCGCCAGCGCGCGAACCGCCGCTTCGCAGCACCGCACCCCAGAGTGACTTCACCCCCAGACAGGTTGGTCTCGGGCTGGTCGTTCTCGTTCTCGGACTCGTGTTGACGTTCGGACTCGGATTCGCGCTCTAGGACTGTGCGGTGTTGTACCGACGATTGCTTTGACCACCAAGAAAGCCCCACCCGCTTCGGCTGGCCGATCAGCCTCTGCAGGTGGGACTGAAAGGGGCTGCCAGCTAAACGAAGGCGGGCGTCCGCGGCTTCGCCGCGGGCTCGGGAGAGCTTGCTCTCCCGGTGACGCAAGCACTGACCGAGCGGAAGCGAGGGAAGCGCGTGGTTCGAGAGAGCGAAGCTCTCTCGTCATCACGAAAGACGCGGAGCGTCTTTCGAACGACAGCGAGACCCCGAGTTTAGCTGGCGGGGGCTTTCTTGGTGTCTACAACCTCGAAAAAACAAACAGCTAACAAAACTCCCGATCCAGTCGACTGCGATGAGAACGTTAAAGACACCCACCGCGTTACCAACGAGTGCGCCCGGGTGGCTTAGCTGGACATAGCGCCGCACTCATAGGGTTTCACTGCATGCGGCATTCCCCGCACTCGGCCGCGGTCATCCGCGGACCTGGGATATGCGGAGATCGAGGGTTCGGAGCCCTCCCCGGGCACTTTACTGAAACTTGTCATGCCCAAGTGGGAACGCCGGACAGCGGCGGGTGTGGATATGTCGAGACGCCGAGTGATACACCGCATGTTACTATAACGAACGGCGGGCAGCAGGGGGTGACCGCCTGATGGTCGCTGGCAAGCGCTCCGTCGACGGCGTCGGCATCGACGCCAGCTACCAGCACATCAGCGAAGCCCCAGCGTACAACGACCCCGACGGTGAGACCGTCGACGTCGTGACCGACGACGATGTCGGTGAGGAGACCACGGAGGGCGTCCCCGATCTTAATCGACGGCCGGAGGGCGATGGACAGACCACACTCGACGACTGGGGGTGGTCAGCGTGACGGGCGACAAACTCCCACTCGAGGAGAGGGTCAAGCAGTATCTGCAGACCCACCCCGAGGCCAACATCCCCGAGATCGCTGGCGCTGTCGGCGAATCACCCGCTGCTGTTCGCGAGGTCGTCGACGGCGACCCCCCGGAAATTGAGCAATATATCACTGAGAGAACCCGAGACCGCATAAGAGGGTCGCGCTCGCGGTCACGAACAGACTTCGAGAAACGGTTCGATGACTGGGACGAGGCAGACTTCGCGAGCCCCGAACCAGCAACTTGGCCCGACGAACTTCTCGATCGCGAGCAGTGGATGGGTCACCAGGATAAGAAGCCGTTCGCCCCTTGGGCCGACCGCGATCATGCCGATGCGGACGCCGACGAGGATGCCCGCTGGAAGTGGGGGCTTACCGAGAACTACCTCGACGGCCCCGGCATCGCGAAGGCCGAGGTCGACCCCCGACTCGACGGGCGCGCGTTCCTCCAGCAGGAAGCCGACCCATACGTCTACGTCGACGGTGACGACGTCCGCTGTCCCGAGACGGGCGACGTCCACCCGGCCTTTGTGGCGCTCCTCGAGCATCTCGGTGTCACGTATGCCGACGTCTCCCAGTCCGGCGCCGGTGTTCACGCCATCTATCGCGGTGACCTGCCCGAGGGAGTCAAGCAAGCCAGCTGGCAACTCGACGCCGACCCGTGGGGCGAGAACGACGACCTCCCTGCGATCGAGATTTACCCCGGCAAGCGTGTGTGCGTGATGACCGGCGACCACGTCCCTGGCACTCCCGTCGAGGTGCGCGAGTGGGACGAGGACGTCATCGATCCGCTCCTAGAGGCCAACGACGAGGTCGCGACGACCAACCGTGACCGCGCTCGCGAAGACGTCTCTACTGACCGACGGGAGTACGACCTCGACGAACACGAGCCAGTCGCGACGTCTGCAGACGAAACGACGGACGACATCCGTGATATCTTCGCAGCGCTGGAGCGGTTGGACGCCCAGCGCGTCGCCGCGAAGACGATCGTCGCACAGTGGAACGACGACGTCTCGACGAGTGACGGCTACCGTGCGTTCTGGCCGACCTGGGGTCGCTCGTCGAACGGCCGGGCGAACATCGTCAACGACCGTATTTGGCAGGACACCGGCGACCGCGGTGGGTATGGCAGCCCGGTTGTGATGGCGCTCATCGACGCTGGCGAGATGCGCCCGGAACGCGCATCGCCAAAGCGAGCCACGGGACAGCAGTGGTGGCGTGGCGTCGAGCACCTGCGTGACCTCGGCTTTGATATCCCGACATACGATTCATCCGACGACGTCGGTTCGGGTGACGGCGAGGACCATCCGCTTCTCGAGGCCGCGATCCTCGACGACGACCAGGACGTCGACGCGAGCCCGGAGAGTACGCTTCCGCTCGCTCAACTCGAAGCGCTGCCCCACGACGAGCGCCGACGCGCTGCAC
This sequence comes from Halovenus marina, assembly GCF_051414115.1. NCBI lineage: Archaea > Methanobacteriati > Methanobacteriota > Halobacteria > Halobacteriales > Haloarculaceae > Halovenus > Halovenus marina. The sequence continues at coordinate 196,340 of NZ_JBLKNZ010000001.1, forward strand.
AACGTCGGGGGCTGGAGTGGCCGACGACTGACGACGCTCGCGACCAACTTCTGGATACACTCAAGGAGACGATGCGCCACGGAGACGAGACGGTCGTCGACGCGCCGACGTCGCTTGGAAAGTCCTACTCGGTCGCGACGACCCGATGGGATGCGTTCGACGACGTCACCGGTGACAAGCCGGTCGTCCATCTGTCGGCGACGCGGGACGCACGCGACGAAGCCGCTGCGGCGGCCGCCGACGAGGGAGGGCAGTATTTCGTCTTGAAAAGTCGACATGAAGCCTGCCCCGTCGCAGCGGGCGACCACGACCCTCGCGAAGCCCGCGAGTGCGATGACGAGGATCGACAGGTCCTCACGCTGGACGGTGTCCCTGCGAGCCAGTGGCTCGACCAGCAGTGCGAGGGCAAGGGCATCCCGTTCAGTGCTGCCCACCAGTATCTCGAAGACCACAACGACCAGGACGTCACGCTACCCTGTTGCCGTGGCTCGTCGACGACCTACGACGAGGAGGATGGCGACTTCGATGACGGCGAGCCAGCCGAGTGCCCAGCAATCCGTCAGTGGGAGCAACTCCGCAACGGCGACTATCCGCTCGTCATCGCGACGCACAACTTCGCGCACGTGCCCTCGCTACGAGCGCACACCAACGTCGTTATCGACGAGGAGCCAGACTTCACCGCCGATCTCTCGAAGGACCGGATCGCCCGCGCCATCACCGCCTACCTGCAAGTTGCCGACGCGCCGGTCAAGACCTGGGAGACGTTCATCTCGCTGGTCGAGCACGACGGCTGGGGTGGCGACGCGGGCAAGGAGCGTGACCAGCTGCGGAGTGCGCTCGACTACGAGCCAGACCGCGAGTGGTACATCGAACACGACGACGCCCACACACTGGCGCCAGCGCTCGCGAGAGCGATCTTCCACGCCGAACCACGGGGCAACGGCCGACGCGTCGGGAAGACACCGCACGAACCCCCACGCCTGGACGCCAACGCAGCCGACGACGACGGCTGGAACCGAGTCTGGGTGACCGTCGCGATGGACGAAAACAACGACATCCGCACCGTCCGGACGGCGCCGGACTTCTCACAGGCCCGCAGCGTGATCGGCCTGGATGCCCACCCTGCCCAACCCGTCTGGGCAGTCAACACGGTGCCCCACATCAACACGACCGAGGTCCTCGCGTCGGAGGAGCGGCAACTGTGGCGCCGGTACGAACGCGGGTTGCGCGTCGTCCAGGTCGGCGAAGCCACTCGACCACTCGCGAGTGGGGAGTACTTCCAGCGCGACCAGGTCGAGACGCTCGTCGAGCATCTCCGAGCAGAGTACGGCAGTGACTTCCGAACGGCGATCACCACCAACGCCGTCGAGGACCAACTGCAGGCTATCCTCGAGGACGCTGGCGTCGACGACGTCGACGAGAAGACGATGCACTACGGTGAGGAGAAGTCACGCAACGACTTCGCGAACGAGGGCGTCGGACTCGTCGAAGGCTGTGTCGACCCCGGCGACGACTACGTCCTGGATCTGCTCGCCGAACTCGACCTCGACGCCGAGCCCGAGACTGTCGACGTGGACGGTGAGCAAGAGCGCGCCCACGGTCGTGGATTCACGGGCCCTGATGCTGACACCGCAGCGGCGATCCTCGCCAGCGTTCGCGAGAACCATACCGCACAGGCAGCCGGGCGCTACGCCCGGAATCCAGACGACCCCGAGAGCCACGCGACAGTGTTCGTTCGGACTGATGCGATGCCAGCTGACTTCGCCGACGTCCAGGTCGACGGTATCGAGTGGGTCTTCTCGGACAAGCAACGGGCGATCGTCGACGAACTCCGCTCGTCGAAGACATCGAAAACCGCTCGCGAGATCGCCGACGCTACTGGCCTGTCGAAAGAGCACGTCCGCCAGACCCTGGAGCGACTGGAAGCGCTCGGCGCTGTCGATGCACTCGCCGGAATGGGTGAGCATGGGGCCACTGTCTACTCGGACGATGGGTTGCCAAACACCGGAGTCGTCGATCTTGGTGAAACCACCAACGACCACGTACAGGATCCCTATACGTGGTCGTTGGCGATCCACGACCCAGCACCCACCCTTGATGCAGACAACACCCCTGATGCACAGGTAGAAGGTGAGGTCTGGGACTGGCAGAGTGCAACTGACGGGGGTGGACACCCCAACGGATGACTACAAACGGCGGCTCATCGACGCGGGCCGAGAGCCTTCCGCCCAGTGCCGCCTACGTCCTTGATAAGATCGAAGCAGACGAACCCGTCACGAGACAGCAACTGCTGTCGGAGACATATCTCTCCGAGCGGACACTTTCCCGGGCGCTAGAAACCCTACAAAATGGCGGCTATATCTCTCTCGAGCAGAATCCCGAGGACCTCAGGCAGGTAGTTGCCACTTTGGCGGGTAAGCGCACCTATAACCCTCCGGAATCCGATACATCGTGATAACGTCTGTCCCGCTCGGCGTTCACAGCGCCGGTCGGTCGACAGCCACTGGTTTCCTCACCCATGTCTACAGTCGATCTCGTCCCAGAGCAACGCTACGAGTGCGCGCTCGAAGAGTGCGACCAGGAGCGAACACCGTCGACATCGATCGCCGGGTCGTACTGCTCCGACGAGTGTGCTGCTCGCGCAGCTGGGCGGGCACTCCTCCAGGACATCGAGCAGGACCACCGCTTTTGCTGGTCGTGCTTTAGACAACGCAAAAGCATCGAGCGGCCGACGGCCGAAGCAAAGCGCGGCCGTGGTCGGTGGACTGCGGAGGCGATGGTCGGCTTCGAGTACGCGACCGAGCACGTCGACATGGGGCCCTACGGGCTCGAGTGTACCTGTGGCGCCGTCGACCACGACCTCGACTGGACGGAGGTTCGCGACCGGACGCCGTTCCACTGGTATCTCGGGCTCGCCAGTCGGCAACTCGTCGCTGACGGTCGTCGCGACGACGCCGTCGACGTCGCTGAGCTCGCCGACCAGCTCTGGCTGACTGACGATCTCGAGCTGTCAGTCGGCCGGGCGCTCCGATAGCCGTCTACGACCGATTCAAGATCGAATTACAATTATCGACGAACGCAGCTAAGTCCTTACTCGCTTCCCGTTCGAGTGTCACGACGACACCACCTTCTCCAGTCTCAGAGAAATGAATTAATACAGCATCTGTGTAGAGTTCGACGCTTGCTTCGATCTCCCCCATCTTCTCGTATTTGTTGGCATCTACGATCGGTTCGTAGTCGCGAGCGTGCTGGAAAATTTCAACAACTGCCTTCTTGAGTTCTGGTGTCGCAATATCGTCCCGGATATACAGCACTTCCCAATCAGTAATATCGTATTTCCACGCTGACCGGAAATTGTCCCCTGCACGGTCGTGAATCAAGCGGACGAGTCGTTGATATTCTTGTCCAGGCATAATCTCGGATTCAAATTCATGTCTCTTACTTTTTACGAAATTGTGTGATTGTAGTCAAAAACTCGTCAGGTGCCCCGATGACCGAGTCTCATCGCGAGGGTCTGCATCGTACGCATAGCGGCCCGACGTCTGATCGGCGTCGCTCGCGCAACCAGCATCCGGCATACAGTGGGCCGTTCCCATCACTCTCAGGTCGACACGCTCGGAGTGGGCGTGGCGGGGTTCGACTCCCCGCGAGTGATCTTGTGATATGCAATGTCCGGCGCAACGAACGGTGATCAAATCCGCGACTCGCTGCGGGCGCATACCCGCCGCGTCGATCACGCCTGTCGACGGTTTCTTGGAGTGTCGATAGTCATGTGGAGAGTTCTCGACTCCATCGTCAGCATCGGCGCGTTGGCACTCTCCGGCTACGCGATCAGCGCTGGGGCTGACCCAATACTGGCGATTATGATCGCGGCGACGATCATCTCCGGTCCGAAAGCGATGGAGTGGGTACTCGTCCGCGAGGACGTTCTCCAGCCCGAAGACACGACGTACTTCGACGACGATGAGTGACCAGACTGCCCGGCAGCGCATCCGCTCACTCTCGCGGAAACTGACCAGTTCGCCGACGCTCCCGCTGCTCGGGTGGACCAAGGCCGTCGAGACGATCGTCGCGACCGGGCCGACGAGGAGGTGGGCTGCATACGCTGGGCTCGTCACGCTGCTGTGGGTCTACGCCGACCAGCTGTCGGAGGCCGCCGACGGCGTCTCCGATGCGGTTGAGGAGGCAACCGATGACTGACGACATCGACCCCGAGGACCTGCGGCGTACCCTCCAGGAACTCGAGATCGAAGCGGCCGACCATAATGCCGAATACGCGGCTGGCATCCGGCACGCCCGCCAGTGCGTCGAATCGGAGCATCTGTGATACAATCATCCCATGGACGTCGATGAACAGGAACTCCTCGGCGAGCCCATCTCTGAGGTTCCCAAGCAGGATCCGACTGACGATCACTGCATGGGCCGCCGGTCAAAATCCGGCGAGTTCGTGGGGTACTGTCGATCGACTCCTGGGCGTGGGACTGACCACGTCGGCGAGGGTCGATGTAAACATCACGGCGGGTGTGCAGAAGGCGGCGCTCGCGAAGACTCGGGAGCGCCAGAAGACAACACGAACGCCGTCACGCACGGCGCGTATGCTGACGAGAACTCGTATTACCAGAACATCCTCGACGACGCGATGCGGGAGTTCGTCGACGACGTCTTCGCGGACTACTACGAGAAATACGAGCAGCTCCACGGCGAGTTACCACTCGGGATCGAGGCCGAGCTGTTCCGGGTGGCCGTCACGCACGCAAAAGACATCGGACTCGACCGCTGGGCTGACGAGAAACCGGACGGCCTGGAGAGTGGGCATCCGCTCGTCGACGAGGAGACGGAGATCGTCCCGATCGGCGACGGCGCGACCGAGACGCAACGACGCTATCGGGAGTCGGTCGTGCTGGCGGCCCAGAAGAAACTCTCGAACGACCGCCGGATGTGGCTGAAAGACCTTGGCCTCCTCGAGGATCCGGACAGTCAGCAGGCGGCTGCACGGGAAGACGTCGCCGACGCGCTTCGGGAGGTACTCCAGTAATGCCCGACATCGTCGTTGAGCCGGACAAGACAGCGCGACGGATCCGCGAGTACGTTCGCGACCATCCCGAGGTCAGACACAAGGACTATCGGGAGTGTGATAACCCGGTTCGCGAGTCCTGTTACGTCCTTTCCGAGGCGTACTTCCACCTGCAGGGCGGCCAGGACAGCGGGCTGGACATCTACTGTCTCTCGTGGGACGACGTCGACGAGCGCTACGAGGGCACGCACTGGTTCCTTCGCGACGGCGAGATAGTCGTCGACCTGTCGCTCGCCGACCCGTCGGACGGTGACGGCGTCCCGTGGGACGTGGCCCGACGACGTGCGTTCATCACCGGTTACGAACCGAGCGCTCGAACGGAGCAAGTCCTGGAGGCCCTGAACACATGAGTACGACAACGAGCTCACAGGCCGATCTGGACGTCGACACGATCCGGAAGGTCATGGCGCAGTACGCGCCGTCGACGGGCCCGGATCGGTATGCTCGGTTCATCGCGGATCTGCTCGACCTCCAGCGGACGTACGCGCAGGATCAGATCCTCGCGGCGCTCCACGAGCACGACCAGGTCGTTGTCGCTGCGGCGAACGGCCTCGGGAAGTCCTACATCGCTGCGGCGGGCGGCGTCGCCGCACTCCACTGCAACCCGGACACGATCGTCAACGTCACGGCCGGGACGTCGGGAACGCTGAAGACGAACATCTGGAAGCCCGCGCGGTCGCTGTATCGGGACAGCCCGCTCCCGGCGATGTTCGGCGGGCGGACGATGGACGGCGACCGCGAGATCCGGACCGGCCTCGATGATGAGTGGTTCTTCGAGTGCGTCAGTCCCCGGTACCCCGACGACCTGGAGGGCCCGCACAACGACCACGTCATCTACATCGTCGAAGAGGCCGACAAACCCGGTGTCTCCGCCGAGCACATCGACTCCGTCCGCTCGACGGCGACCGACGAAGACGACCGGGTCCTCGTCATCGCGAACCCACCGGAAGAGCAAGGCAACGTCGTCCACCAGCTCATCGAGAGCGACCAGTGGCACCATCTCCAGTTTCCGACGTGGGATTCGCACAACGTCCGCATCGACCGCGGCCTCGAGGACGACGACGCCGAGGAGATCGGCGGGCTCGCGACGACGTACAAACTCAAACAGGACTGGCGGGAGTACCACGACGAGGACTGGCCGGGCCTGGAGCAAGCGATCCGCTGGTCAGACCCGTGGTATGGCGTCGACGAGTCCAGCGCGATCGTCCCCGAAGACCCACCGAACGACGAGTTCCGCGACGACCTGCACTCGCTCTGGTATCGCCGCCGCGCCGGGATCATCCCACCGGGGAGTGCCAGCATCCTCCGGCCACTCGCCCCGGCCGCAGTCCGCGCGGCCTACGACCGGCAGCCCGGGCGCGTTCGCGAGACGCCGCAGGCTGTCGGGATTGACGTCGCCCGGACGACCGACACCACCGTGATGATCGGCGTTCACGACATGGAGTTGCGCGTCCACTACGCCGAGCAGGGCGACAATCACGAGCACCAGAAACCCGAGGTCGTCGACGGGACGGATTCGACGCCGGGACTAAGCGAGTGGCCTTCGCCCGACGTTGCGGTCGACAAGGGCTACGCGCCTGGCTTTCACGACTACGTCAACGACCGCTGTCCGAACGTCCACAGCTTCCAGAACGGGACGAAGCCGGTCGCGATGACGCGTTGGAAAGACAAGTGGGCGGAGGCGCTGCACCATCTCGGCGAGTTCCTCGACGAGGGCGGCAGCATCGCCAGCACGCAGCTCCGGAAGGAAGCGCTCGCGGCGGCCCGCGTCATCCAGTACTCCGAGCGAACGCTCGACAGTCGCGGCCAGAATGGGGCCGAGGTCTACCAGGCGACCTCGAAGGACGCCATCAAGGAGGAACTCGGCCACTCGCCGGACTACCTCGACGCGGCGCTGATGGCGATCTGGATCGACCAGGTCGACCCCGAGCAGGACGAGAAGCCGTCACCTACGTGGTAATTCTTCATGCCAACACCAGATGACTACATCGGAACGGGGAGCGCAGAGCGGGATACAGCAGCCGCACTTCTGAATGCAGGAACGTCCTGGAACGAACTGCGAGCAAACGGAATCGAGTTGCAAGAAGCGTCCTCGTCGACGTTTCCACCGAACGACCGCTACATATTCATCCGCGACGGCGAGGTTCTGAACCGCGACCAGATCGACTCGCTGGTCACGCACGCCCCGCCACTGTACGAGATCGACGTCCAGCCCGGGGAGACGTGGATCGTCCGGGGTAAGGATCGCAACGCGTACATTCCGGGATTTGACTCTACAGCAGCCGTCGCGAGCGAGGTCGACGACACTGGACCGGACGGGCAGTATGTTCCTGACGGGATCGAGCTGGCAACGGGATATGCCGTACTTCGTGAGAACAACGAAGATGGATTTCCGCTGATCTTCGAGCCCGACGATGTCAGTCACACGATTTACAAGAACGGCAACGAGGTGGTCTCTAACAGTCTCGAGGCTGGAGACTGGGACTTTGACCCCTTCGCTGATGAGGATTTCAAATACGACCTGGCAAAGTTTTCGGTCAAGCGGCAGGAGTTCGACCTCTACGGCGCGGGCGACAATACGCAATTCCTCAAGATACGCGACCAGGACGCCCGGTCGCACTACGTCGAGTGTTCGACCGTCGGTATCATCGAGGATCCGCTCCTGGCTCAGTACAACCTACCGAACTCTGTTCGAGTCACTGCTGATAGTGGTCGGTCATCGGCATATACGGTTCGCGTCGGGCCGCTTCACTTCTACAATCGCGCGTCAGTGGAGATCCGTCCCGGACGAAGGAAACGACGATTCGGGATGTTACCGTCAACTCGGCTATTGACTCTGGCTCGTTCCAGGTCATCGGGGTGTATCGGATCAAGGATGGATACAAAGAAGTTGCTGTAACGATCAACGCTCTCGACATCCAGGCTGGCAGCGGGGACTGTCGTGTTGAGGTCCGCGAGGTTCTTCCAGAGTTTCTGTCTGGACTACCAGCAGACTCCGAGTGGATCGCTCCAGGGAACCAGAATCCCGACGAGACAGCCATCGAAGGTGTTGAGCAAGGAGACTCAGCGAATGTCGGTGAATACGACAGCGGCACTGTGACTATCTCGACATTTTCACCAGAAGGAAAGACCATTCCTCGCGGCAGGCAGATTGATGTCGCGAACGCTGATGGTGGCCAGGGCAACACGCCTGGTGGCAAGGAAACAGAGCAGATGCAGGAAAAGGTGAGCGAGCTAAAATATATCGCTCTTATCGCCCAGGCTGGCGCGTCGATCAACCGCGTCACACCGGACTTCAGACAGAGGTTCTAACTCATGAGTAGCAACACACAGAACGGCGAGAGCCCAAAGACAGCTGGGGAGGTTGCGCTCCGAGCAAACGCTGTTATTGACGGTCTTCGGTACTCGCTCGCGAACGAGCTCGGCGACTCCGGGCACGACGCTCGTGACTGGTACGAAACCTTCGGCTGGCCGAATCGCGGCAACAACGCTGACTGGGACGCTGACAACTACTACGCGCTGTACCTTCGGAACGCGTACGCGTACGCTGTCGTCGCCCAGAAGCCGAAGACAACGTGGAAACACGCCCCTGAAATCCGCGATCGAGCCGACCAAGAGGAGGATGCCCAGCGTGATCCGACCGACTTCGAGCGGGCTATCACGAAACTCGACCGCGAGCACGATCTCTGGCACTACGCCCATCGTGTGGATCGGATGGCTGGCGTCGGTCGCCATGGACTGTTGGTAATCGACTACGCGGACACGAACAGTCCCGAGGACTTCGAAGACGAGTTCACCGGTGTCGAGAACACCACCGGACTCGACATGATCAACGGTTACCGCGTCTACCCGGAGCCGATGATCGAGGATATCGAGTGGGGCAAGGCGGGGAGTGACCGCTGGGGAAAACCAGTCGAATATCAGATCGACCTCGGCGACGACGCCGACGCCGGGTCGCAGGACGAGGAGAACACGACCCTCACTATCCACCACTCCCGGGTCGTCGACGTCCCCGCACGAGTCCTGGACGACGACGAAACGCGCGCCCGGCCACGCCAGGAACCGGTACTCAACAACATCCTCGACATCGAGAAGGCTCTCGGATCGACGGCGGAACTCTCCTACCGCGCTGCGGACTACGGGCTGAACGTCAACCTCGACCCGGACAAGGTGGACACGTCTGGCGACGCGCTCGACATGATGGAGAGTGATCTCCAAGACTGGTACCATGGCCTTCAGCCCTTCTTGCGGACGACCGGCGCGGACGTCAACCGCCTCGGCGGCGAGGTAAAGGATCCCTCGGGGATCGTCGACAACAACGTCCGGGCGCTTTCGACGCAGACGGGCATTCCACAGCGCGTCCTTGAGGGCGCGTCACTGGGCGAGTTGGCCAGCGCCGAAAAAGACGAGGAGCAGTACCTCGGCATGATCGCCGAACGGCAGCGACAGTACGCCGAGCCGTACATCGCTCGGGCGATCATCGACCACCATCTGGAGGATGAGGTTCTCCCTGACTTCGAAGGCGACTGGTACGACATCATCTGGCCGGATCTGGCCGAGATGTCCGAGCAGGAAGAGGCTGAGGTCATGTCGACGCGCGCCGAGGTCATCACCAACCTGCAGACCGCAGTTCCAGCACTGCGAGGAGAGCGTGCTGAGGAGTTCGTCGAGACGGGCGAGTTTTCCGAGCGCGAGGACGGAGAAACTGCAGGAAACGTCGACGAGGATGATCCTCGTGTCCAGGAGGTGTTCGACGACATCGTCGGGAACGACACCCGCTACGAAGCTGGTGACTGGGTTGATACGCCCGATGGAAAAGGACTCATCGATGACGCCGTCCAGGACGGAACTGTCGATGGTATGGAGGCCAGCAGCGACTCCCCAGTCTACGCGGTGATCATGCTCGACGAGGCGACGGTCGACTTCTACCGCGCCAGCGATATCCAGGCAACGGAAGGGCCTGAGACTGACATCGGAGATCCGGGTGATGAGCTCGCGACAGCGAACAGTTCAGCAGGCGCCCTCGCCGCGTGGATGGACATCCTCGGTGCGGATATCACGGCCAACGACTGGTCGATGCCGCCGTCATGGCGCAAGAGCGAGACGCCGTCGCGTGTGATCCTGCTGGACGCATGGGCGTCGATGGGCGCTCAGTTCGATTGTGGCGGGGCCTGCTGCAAGGGTGAGATGGTGTCGTCCGGGATGAGTCCTGGTCGGGCTAACGAGTTCTGCGCGGCGATGAAAGACGAGGTACTCGGCACGGAGCAATGGCGCGGCGGCTGGGCAGAGTGACATCATGAGCACAATCCAGCACGACCAGGTCACGGCAAACCGCCGAGGCCGGGCGACGTCGACTGTCGTTGAGGAGCAGTTTCTCCGCGAGATGCACCGGCGCTGGAAACGCGTCCGCGGACTCGTTCGCCGAACAGTCGGCTACGAGAACGACGCATTCGGACTCTCGGCCAACGCTGAGGAACGGGAATCGTTTGACTTCCCGACAGATAGCGGCAAGATCGAGCAGTTCACAAGCTGGCTGACACAGGCGCTTCGTGATGAGGTGCTCGATCCGCTTGACCGGGGAGAGGTCGCTGACGGTCAGCACTGGACGGCAGCATACATTCGTGCGGCTGTCGTCCGCGGCGTCAACCAGTCGACGGGGCTCCTCTTCCAGCAGGGCGTCTCGCTCGAGAACATCCCGGATGACCAGATCCCGACGCGGCCGATCTTCGAGCAGACGTTGCGAGATCTCTACACTCGCACCTACGAGAACCTCGAAACGGTCACCGAAGAGGCAGCCCCGCAGGTTCGCGACACCGTCACGCGTGGGTTCGCACAGGGCTGGAACCCGCGAAAGATGGCTCGGGAGATCACTGCTGAGGTGCGCGACATTCAGCACATGCGGGCAGAGACACTCGCTCGTACGGAGACGATCAACGCACACACGGAATCGACGCTGCGGAACTACGAGCGTGCTGGTGTTGACGTCGTCTCCCACGGCGAGTGGCAGGCAACGCAGGATGACGACACCTGCGCGTTCTGTCGGCGACTGTCCGGGGCCGAGCTGACCATCGACGAGATGCGCTCCGGAACGGTCGAGTGGCGCGGCCAGATTTACCGGCTGGCCCCGCCATCGCACCCGAATGGCCGCTGCGTGATCCTCCCCAGTGTTGGTGGTGAGCCGCCGACGTCGCCACTCTCGGAGCGCGTGCCCGGAACGGTACTTTCAGGAGCCTGATACCATGCACTACACACTCATCGCGAACAGCGTCGACCCCGACCAGGTAGAGGAACGAACGATCGACGGCGATCGCTATCTGGTCGCGAAGGACGTCCCCTTCATCCGTCCGATGGAACTCGCTGGCGGGTACGTGCCCGAACAGTCGGTCGCGAACTCGACGCTGGCGTGGGACGAACAACCGCTGACGATCAACCATCCGAAGAACCTGCCTGACCGTCCGTGGTACGACCCGGACTACGACGGCTTTTACATCGCCGCCAACGCGAGCGACGAGGTTCGTCGACGAAAGGTCATCGGCCATGCGGAGAATCCGACCAGGAACGGCGACGGGTCAGTCTCGGCTGACCTCGCCCACAACGCCGATCGGCTGGAGGCGATAGCGAACGGCGAGGCCGTTTCTCGGGAGGATGCCGACGCGGCGTCAGCGCTCCTCGACGCACTCGAGGATGGCGAGTCGTTCGACGTCTCTTCGCAGTACTTCCCGCAGCCACTCCCGTCGGGGACGTACGACGGCGAGTACCGCGAGGAGGCCGAGGCGATCGCGAACGCAGACAGCATCGCGATCCTGCCGAACAAGGACGGCGTCTGCTCGCTCGAAGATGGCTGTGGGTTCCAGCCGCAGCAGGCGACGGCCAACGCCGAGATGGTTCGGGCACCGGTCGCGAACGCGAGTGATGACCCCACCGGAGCGAGCTCTTCCGGTCGCGACACGAGCGCGAACGCGGTCAACTACGCGCTGACCGATATCGGCCCCGACGATGTCGACGAGTGGACAGACGACGAGTGGGACGGCAGTGACGCGATCGCCAGTCTGCCGAACCCCAGCGAAGACAACGACGCCGGAGACCTCCTCGATGCGACCCACGCTGTCCATCCGACCGACGAGGAGTCCCGGGACGCGAAAATCAACTGGAAACTGCCGTTTCGGACAGCGCCCGACGCCCCGGTCAACACTCGAGCCCTGGTCGCGATCGACGCGGCACTCTCGGGTGGCCGTGGCGGCGTAGAGGGCCTCGGTCAGAACGTCGCCGACGACGTGTCTGAGTGGGTCAACGAGATGCTTGAGGAAGCGCCTGACGACCTCTTCGGGTCGACCGAGGATGGCGAGCCGACGTCGAACGCACTGTCGAAGATGCGGGACTGGTTTGCGTCGACGCTCGGGCTGACTGCATCGAACGAAACGATGGGGGCGGAATCCCCTGTGGATGGTTCTGGAGAGAAGGGTGGCTACGGTGTCATCCGACCCTCTGCCAGAGGCAGTTCTGACCCGGCAGACATGCCGGGATCGACTATGGAACGAGACAAACTCATCAACGAGATCACGGCGAACAGCAACATCAAGCGTGAGTCGCTGGAGGGCATGGGTGACCAGTGCCTTCAGTCGACACACGAGCATGTCGTCGCCAACGAGGAAGGCGACGGCGGAGAGGAAGAGGACGACGAAACAACCAGCGGTAGCGGGCAGACGCTCGCTGACATGACGATCGACGAACTGGCTGACGGCCTCGAACAGCAAGGGTTCGTCACCGAGGGCGACGTCAGCGAGGCGGTCGCGAACGCCCAGCAGCAGAGCGAGAAGGAAGAGCGCGTCGAGCGCATCATCGCCAACTCTGCGGAGTACGACTCCGAAGACAAGGAGACGCTGATGGAGACGCCGGAGGGTGTCCTCGAGGACATCGAAGCAGGACTGTCGAGCAACGGAACGCTGCCCGGATCGACCGGCGCGGCTGACCGTGCGACCGCGAACGCGAGTGGTGGCGACGACCTCGACGAGTACAGTGACGGTAGCATCGGAGGTGATCTCTGATGTCGAAGTCAATCACTGAGATCGCCGGGCGAACCTACGACGAAGCGCGCTACAAGGAGGGCGAAGCAGGTAGCGCTCTCACGCCAGGCGAAATCGTCGTTCAGACGGGCACGAACGCCAACGACGAACCGATCTACGATGCCGTCTCGACGGTCGACCAGCTGGGCCCGCAGGCACAGTTCGCGATGGTACCGTCGACGCCGCCGCAGGAAGACACGTCGGACACGGATCCGATCGACCAGACGATCTCCAGCGGGACGCTCGTCGAGGTGCGTGTGTTCACGGCTGGCGAGAGAGTGCAGAACGCGCTCCTCGCATCTGGTACCGACCTGGCGTCCGCGAGTGACGCCAACGTCTCGCCGGGCGATCGGCTCGGCACCAACGACGACGGGTCGCTGAAGATCACGACGACGGGCGGTGCGGCCGTCGCCGTCGCACGGGAAGCGAACGACAACAGCGGTGCGGCAGCGGGTGAACGAGCCCGCCTCACTGTGGAGGTGCTCTGACAATGGAGACCAACATCGGAACAGCAGACAATCTGGAACCGCCGACGCAGCTGCATCGACAGGCCCTGTTCGGGCCGACTGCGAACGCTCGCGAGAAGGCACGCAAGCAGATCCGTGCCAACTCAGTAAAAGGCCCGGACTTCTGGAACACGCTCGACGGCGCGTTCATCAAGGGGTATCTCAACCCTCGGCCTGACGACGGCACGAGCGTCCGGGCGAACGCACAGCTGTACGACTACGACGAGTGGGTCAACCGCTCGGACGAGATCATCGAAGAGGTCGAAGTCGAGCTGACGCTGCTCGACGACGCGATGGGGATCGACACCGTCGGCTCTGACCTGTCGTTCACCATCTACACCGAACAGGCCGAGAGCCAGATGCAGCAGGAAGCGTCCGTCTCTATGGATGGCCAGGCCAAGGGCGACGAGGACGATACTGCGACCGTTCCGGTCGGCATCGCCCAGCCGATCATCCACGTCGACTACTCGATCGGAGCCCGCGACCAGGCTCAGTCGGAGAACATGGGCTCGGACAAGGAAGCAAAACTCGCCGAGGAGGCCGGTCGTCTGATCCGCGAGAAGGAAGACGACATCATGGCCAACGGCTGGGGTCTCGAAGTCGAAGGGCCGAATGGGCAGACGTTCGGCGTCGACGGCTACCTCAACACCGACGCTCGAATCACGGGCTCGGCACCGGACACGTGGGGCGATGGTTCGACGTCGAACCTCGAAGCGCCGCAAGACACCATCGAGAAGATGGTGTCTGACCTGGAGACTGTCGGCGCGAACGACGAACGCAACCTGATGCCGCGCTCGCGAGGCGTGTACCTGTACTACAACCAGGCGCACAACAGCACGCTGGACAAATCCGACCCGCGCGGCGATGGCAACATGTCCATCCGACAGCGCATCCAGCAGGATCATCCGTACGTCACGCTCCGAGAAACGCCGTTCATCCCGGAGAGTGAGGTCGTCATGGTCGTGCGCGACAGCCGCGTCATGAGCGTGGTCAACGCGCAGGGCCCGACCAACCTCTCCTGGGAGCCCGGCCCGATGGCGACCCGGTACAAGGCACTCTCCAGCCGCGTGCCGTTCTTCCGAAGCACCTACGACGACATCCTCGGTGTCGTCGACTACGACGGGGTCGCGTAGGTGATCTGAGATGTCCTACCGCTGGACAGGCACACACGCCTACCGAGATCACGCCAACGATCGCGTCATCGAACCCGGCGACGAGATTCCAGACGGCGTTGCCGAGCGTATCGCTGCAGCGCACCCACACGACGTCGAGGAGATCGAAGACGAAGCGGATGGCGACGACGAGACCGAGGCAGAAGAAGACGTCGAGTCGGCAGACGTGGACATCGAGGTGCCCGAGAGTCTCGAAGACGATGTGTTCGGCGAAAGCGGAACACTCCCGTTCTCTCCCTCGGAGCACACCGTCGGTGAGGTCGAGGAGAAGCTCGCTGACATCGACGACCCTGCAGCGGTCTTCGCCATCGGGTCGACTGAAGCAAGCGCCGACGATCGTGTCGGTGTTCGTGAGGCGGTCGAGAACCGCCTTGGCGACCTCGCGGACGAGTAACACCGTTTTCACGCTCCATGACAGTTGAACACGACGACGTCGAGCAGGTGCTCGGGTCGACAGAGATCGCCGACCTGTCGCCGTTCATCGAGGCGGCCGGTCGGATGTACGACAACCTAACCAGCGGCAATACCGTCGACGCTGACGTTCGCGACGACGTGGTCACGCAGCTGACCGCACACCTCGTCGCGACAGGCCCGGAGCGTCAAGTCTCATCCGCCGGTGAAGGCGGCGGCAACGTGTCCTTCGAGGGCGAGACTGGCGAGGGTCTCTCGGGCTCGACGTACGGTCAGATGGCCGTCACGCTCGACCCGACGGGCAAACTCGCGACGAGTGACAAGCCTGCGCCCTCGGTCAACGTTCCAGACGCGAAGGGGATCAACGACTGATGAGCGACTTCGGCTTCGACATCAGCGGCGTCCGCGCCCAGCTGGAGGCGCTCAAAGAGGAGCGTCGCGACTGGATGGATTCAAAGACGATGCAGGTCGGGACTGCCGTTGAGTACTCGATTTATCTCGAGTTTGGGACGAGCAAGATGGATGCGAAGCCGTTTTTCAGGCCCGCACTTGTCGAAGCTCAGCGTGACCTGGAGTCGTTTGTCGCCGACAACACCGGGAAATCACTCCGGACGATCGACTCGGCTGACGAACTCGTCGAGACGATCGCGTTCGCTCTCGAACGCCGTGTGAAGGAGATCATCACGGAGAAGGGATTGATCGATACGGGCGCGCTACGTGCATCTGTGCAGGCTGTCGATTCGACGGCTGAACTCAAGACACGTGGTGACGTGGCGTCCCGGGCAGATGTCGACCTGGATCCGGCTGACTTCGAGGAGGAAGCCACAGCATGACTCGGGATCGGCTCCAGAACGCGCTTCGGCGTGTTCACTCCACCGAACTCCACAACACCACTATCGAAGTGTTCGAGCCCGCGGTGTCGTACTCGCAGGGCGATGGCTTCGACGTCTCGTATCCTGACTTCCCGGGCTCGCCTGACGCCACCTACGATGCACGTGTCGACTCGCCGAGCGCTGACGAAGACAGACAACGCTCGGGGACGACCGCCGAGATCGACGCTGAGGTACGTGTTCGCGATGACACCGGCCAGCAGTGGACTGGCTGGGGCGAGGAGAGTGATGCTCCGGCGCACATCCGTGACACGGCGACTGGCATCCGGTACGAGGTATCGACGCACGTCGACAAACACAACGGTCTGACTGTGCTGGAGGTCGTCGAAGTATGACGAAGACGCGACTGTCCGGGCCCGCCGAGCAGGTGTTCATCGACGATGCGCTCCTGCCTGACTGGGAGCCGAGTACTGCCGTCGGCTACGACGTCCAGGAGGGCGACCCACAGGCGGACGCGTTCATCCCGGTCGGGAACTCACTCGACGACGTCGGCGAGGCGTACCCATCGCTGACGATCCAGCGGACGAACGAGACCACGCCCGGGAGCACGAGCTACAACTTCCTCGCACCGGACGGCCCCGGGCAGGACCGACAGGGGCAACTCTTGGCGACCGCCCGGGCTGAGGAAGGTACAACGTACACGGGCGACTCGGCGACACACGACGCCGTCGACGCGGACACGCTCGTGAACACGCTGATCGACGAGGTCGAAGACGTCTGCCTCGCGAACGCCGAGGCGCATCAGACGGAGATCTCACCGCTGGGGGGTTACCGCGGCGCGGACGCTCCGGACGACTTCGAGGCGACACCGACCGTGCGGATCGAGCAGTGTATCGTCGTCTACAGCTGGCAGCGGATTCCGTAGCACACCGGCCAGCCGGGGCCGCAACCCGGCGCACGAATCATGTACATGAACGTACTCAACGACGACCTCGAGGCGATCTTCTATCCCCAATACGGGATGACGGAGAAGCGCGAGGTCACGACAAACGGAAAAGTCCGGGTCTCGGAGGAGGCTGGCGAGCAGCTGCTCGAACACCCCTCCGGAGACTTCGAACCAACAGACACGGAGGGCGATAGCGAATGAGTCCCGCAAGTGACGACAGCACGCCTGAGACTGGGCTGCTGCCCGGTCGTCTCGAATGGGCAGTCGAACCGTCCCGTGGCGTCTTCCCGACAGATCCTGACTGGCAGTACTTCAGCGACGCAGTCCGCGACGCTGAATTCGAACCGGGCGCGAGCCTCGGCCGGCAGGATGCGCTCGGGACGCCGGATGCACTCGATCACAACCGGGGCACAGAAGAGCCGTCGGCGAGCATCGAGTACGACCTTCAACGCTTCCCGGTCACCGTTAACTTCGAGAGCCCGGAGATCGTCGACTCGGCCTCTGCGGTCGGTATCGCATCGTCTGATGCGGGCGATACGGACATCCCAGTCACGATCTACGCGCACGACGGCACGTCAGAGACGATCACGACTGACGGCAGTGACGGGACGACGTTTATCTCGGGATCAACGACGTTCGCGACCATCCAGCGCGTCGAGGTCGGCAGTAGCCTGTCCGGCACGATCACCGTCTCGATCGACAACAGCGGCAGCGCTGGGACGGCGCTCGGAACGACTGACTCGCAGGGCACGACTGAAGCTGTCGTCCCGAACGATCCGTCGGGCTACGGTCTCGTCCGGGATCAGCACAATCGACTCCCGGGGTCGCTGTGCATCGTCTATCGCCGGAAGTATCCCGGCGGCAACGACGATGCTGGCGTCCGCGAGTACACGGTCGTGCGTGGTGCCGTCCCGGATACGAACGAACCTGATCTGGACCCCAGTAGCGAGCAACCGATCTTGTGGAGTATGGAGACACAGCCGGTCAAAGTCCGGTCGTATCTCATCCATCAGCTCTCGTCTGCGGAGACGCTCTCCGTCTCCAGCACAGAGTCCAGCGCGGATTCAGGCCTGACGGTCACCGTCGAAGCTGACGACGGCACCAGTGAAGACATCTCGATGGGCGGCACCGGATCGACGTCGTTCCAGAACATCGACGCCGTCTTCATCGACGATAACCCTGAGGGTGAGATCACCATCGAGGGATCGAGTTCATCGACAGTCGTGTGCGAGATCGAGGGCGGCCTGACCTACAGCGACGACAGTCAGGCCGTTGACGGTGACCGCGGCGTTCCTGCAACTGGGACGGGCTCGCACGCCAGCGAGATCGGGACATCCTTCGAGCACTTCGTCGGCGACCGGTTCGAGCGGCCGTCCGGTAGTGCGGTCCGGCCACGCGTCAACAGCGCTGGCTGGTCAGTTGAGAACAATACCGAGACGAGTTCGCTCCACTCCACGCGACTCCCGGCAGTGGACGAAGGCAACCGGGCTGTGTCTGTCGACGCTGACATCGGCGGAGAATACGTCTCGCACAACTCGATGCTGGAGTCACTGCAGAAAGAACAGCACAACCTCGAACACGAGCTCTCCGGCGGGCTGGTCGTCTTTCCGAACGCAGTCCCGACGGACTCCGCGACGCGGTCGGTCTCGGCTGACCAGGCCGTCGCGAGCATGTCCGAGACGTTCGAACCGAGCGGCCAGCCGATGATCCAGTTCTCACAGGCCTAACTCATGAGTGACAACGATCAGCCACGGTCGATCACAGACCTGGCACATCAGCGAAACGGCGACGGCGAACTACTCCCCGTCACGGAAACGACGGAGGTCCATGGAGAGACTGTCGAACTGAAGGTCATCCCGCCGACGACAGGACAGCAAAACGAGTGGCGGGAACGACTCGCAGATGACGATGGTGCCGAACTCGCTGAGGATCTCGTCCTCGATCTGCTCGAGGAGTTCGCTGGCTACGAACCGTCGGACTTCCAGGGCGCAGAGTCGTACGAGGATCTCCGTCCAGCCATCACTGACGCTTACACTGGGGTCATCCTGGCGAAGATCTTCGACGCTGAAGACACTGACGAGTTCGTCGATAAACTCAACGAAGCAGCGAAGGATGTCGCTCAGGGAAACGGAGAGGAGGGCACGGAGACGGCACAACCCTCAGCAGAGACCGTGGAGACGGCAGCGGACACGGCGGCACAGGCGGAGTAGACAAGACGGACTTGATCGCCGAGATGGACGCGTTCCTTCACGCTGACTGCGGCCTCGACAATATGACTCGGGCACAGTACACGCAACAGGAACTCGCCCGTCTCCAGTTGGGCTATCTCCGCCGTGAGTACCCCGAGCAACTCGCGGGTGGTGATGGCGGCAGCGCTGACAAGCAACGCCGGAAGATCCGTCGTGGACAGGAGCAGAGCCGCCAGGAGATGCTCGACGATCTCGGCTTCGAATAGCCAACTCGACACTTTTCAATAATGGTAGGAAACCCGATGCATGCCGAGGTATCGGCAGACGCTGGAGACTACGTCAGCAGCCTCCAGCTCGCGATCAACCGGACTGACGAACTGGATGACCAGTCTCGTGGTGCGGCTCGCAGCGTTGAACGGCTTGGCGACAAGTCAACGACGACCGCGACGTCTGTCGGTGCACTCGGTGCAACGATCTCCACGACGTCTGCGACCACATCCGGCCTCGCCTTGGCGACTTCGGCGTCGCTCATCCCGGCGCTGGCGACGCTGTCGGCGACGGCCGTCCCACTGACGGCCACGATGGGTGGACTCGCGACCGCTGCTGGCGGGGTCGCTACTGGTTTAGCCGCTGTGATCGGGACGGGGATGGTCGCTTACGGCGAGGAGGTTGCCGACAGTACTGAAGGTGTGGAGACCGCGATGGGGGGCCTATCTCATGAACTTGAGCCCGCGCGCGCTCAGCTCCACGAGACGGCGATGACACTTGGCTCGGAATTCACGCCGCTTATCGGCGATGCAATTGATGCGCTGCCAGCATTCATCCGTCGGATCGAGCGAGCGATCGGTCCACTCAGCCCGTTCGCTGCAGCACTCCGCGATGCCGGACAGGCGGCTTTCGACGTTATCCCGAGGATAGTCGCTCAGATGATGGATATGGGGCGCGACGCGCTCCCAGCCGTCCGTCGCTTCGGGAGCTATCTCGCTGATAATGCTGTGCCGATCATGGAAGAGATGGCCGACACAACTGACAGAATAGTTGAACTGGTCCCGGATTTGGCTGGTGCGGCGACAACGGCTATCCCGAAGATCAACCAGTTCGGGCTAACAGTTCTCGAGGACGTCGTCCCTGCGCTGGAAGTGGCTGGATCGAAGGTCGCTGACGTGGCTGGAAAGTTCAACAACCTCTCCAGTGCCCAGCAATCAACCGCAGCGAAAGCGTCGCTGGTTGCACCTGTACTTGGGTCTGTAGCGACACGACTCACAGGAATCAACCCGATACTCGGACTGGTGACAGCTGCAGTGGGTAGCCTTGGGTTTGCTTGGACCGAGAATATCGGCAACATCCGCACGAAAACGAATAGGTTGGTCCAGGATATGACGAAATACGAGTCGGTCCGTGACGCCTTGACGTCGACAGCTGACACAGCCCAGTCGGCGCTCGGCGATGCGTCGACCGCGTTGACGACATTCGTCAACGAAAACGAGACGACCCAGGCAAGCATCGGCGACCTACAGGAATCTCTGAGCAGCGCGAGCGACGGTATCTTGCAACTATCTCGTGGCAAATGGAGTAGCGGGTTTGATTCACTCACCTCAGCGGCCGATAGTGCCTTCGAGAGTATCGAGACAACGCTGGTTGGCTCTGGTGGCAGTGGCGGACTCACCGCTGTGGCTGATACCGCTGTGTCGGATGCGCAGAACTGGCTCCAGTCTGAGGGAACGACGGCAGTCGAGGAAGCCTTTGGTGCCGTCGTAAGCGCGTCAGTTGATAGCGTCGATACTCTCTCAAACATCCTCGTCGGGCCGAATGGATCTTCGGGAGTCCTGAGCGAAACGGTCGATCAAGCGGATGTCTTCCTCAGTACCACCGCGCCAAAACTCCTCGGTGCTGCCGCGGAAGGCGTCGGGAATGCAATCCGCGGAGCTCTCGTCGACTTCACGAATCCCCTGCGTGGGAAAAACAGCGAGATTTGGGACATGCTGGCTGATGCAGCGACGTGGCTCGTCAGCAACTCCCCGCAGCTTTTCCGCGCAGTCGGTGCGTCGATCGTCAATTCGATTATCGAGGGGGTAAAAGGACTCTTCGCCGGACTCGTTGGCAACTCTGTATTGAAAGACGAGATCTCTGATGCAGGAGACTGGCTCGTCAACAATATGGGAAGTGTTTTGGGCGACGTCGGAGGCGCGATCGTTGACGAAGTCATTGACTCAATCACTGGTATCGCAACAGGCATCAAGAATAAGATCCGCAGCGGGATCAATACCGCAATTCGATCAGTTAATAACTTCTTGCCTAACTCTATCGGCGTCCCACAGATCGGACCGTATGGAGGCAACATAATCGACACAGGGCCAGCTGGCAAAGTCCCTGGGGTACCCAACGAGGTCAGATTCCCACAGATCGGTCCCTATGGTGGTGGTTCGGTCAACATCCCTGGGGTACCGATCGACACGCTGGAAGGTGCTGAGACGGGTGGCTACATCGACACGGGCGGGTTGCTAAACGTCCACGCTGGCGAGCGCGTCGTCCCTGCGGCGCAAGTCGACGACCGCGGCCCAGCGCCGATCGAAGGAACTACGATCCACATCGAGCGCATCGAAGCGTCCAGCCGCGCCGAGGGGCGGGCCGCAGCCCGTGGCCTCCGGGATGAACTCGACGCCTACGACATATGACGCGCACTGTCACTGACGTCGAGCTGCGGGCATACAAGCCCCAGGAGAACACGGCGTTCGCGACGATATCTAACACTGGCATCCAGTCAGTCGATATCAGCGAACGCGCGCAGGGCGAGATTGACCAGGGGTCAATCACGATCGACAATACTGACGGTACCTACGACGACCTCGGGTTGACTACCGGCGATCGATTGGAGTTCGACGTCGCACTCGCTGGCGGTGGCGGCCTGTCTCGGCGCTGGACGGCTATCGCCAAACCGCCGACCTACACGCTGGAGGGTGCGCGCCGCCGACAAATCGAGATTCCGGCGCGGGATTTTGTCTTCGCGACGCTCTCGTGGCGACAGGCCTACAACGATTTCGAGGATCGGCAGATCGCGGGCTCCGACACCGCGATCCTCGACCGCCTACTCGTGACTGACGCTCCAGAAATCGATCGGTCGCAGATCGCGACGGTCGCTCAGACCACCGATCTGTTTCTTAATGGCCGCGACCTCCGATCAGTCATCGTCGAGGACCTCGCGCCGATCGCCGACGCGGTCGTCGCGCAGGACGGCACCAGTCTCGTCTTCGAGCCGCTGTCGGAGATCAGCGTTAAGCACCCACTCACGCCCGGTGACTTCCGCAACGAGATCTCGATCAGCGGGTCGGATGACGACCTCATCACACTCGTCCGCGTCGACGGTGGCACGGACTACGCGGTTGACGACGAGCAAACCACACAGTCGACGACGACGCGTGTCACCGAGACAGACCGACTCACGACTCGGATCAACACCCGCAAATCCGAGGTAGACCGTGTCGAGGTCTACACGCAGCGCGATTCGGGATCATCGGACAAACTGGTCGTCCGACTGCAGGCTGACGACGGTGGCGCGCCCATCGCGATTAATGATCGCACCAGCGACATCGCAACCAAAGAACTCGCGTCAGACTTTCTCGACAGTGACGGGCTGACGACGTTCATCTTGCCCGATCACACGCTCCCGCCGGACGAGAATCCCTGGTTGATCGTCGAGGCCACTGGCTCGACCGGCCACGACGTTGGCACCGACGGATCGGGCAACATGACCTACACGGCCAGCTACCCGTACCCGCTCCTGACGCGAGCGCGCGATTCCGGCGCAGCGGATGAGTACCGTCGGCGGGACGAGCGGATCACCGACGACTCGCTGGGGACGTTCCAGGCTGTCCAGGATAAAGCGACCTCGCGACTCCGCCATGCGACGAGGCCAGCCTGGCAGATCAGCGGGGAAGCCGAGAGCCTGCGGGCGCACCGACTCACACCTGGCGATGTCGTTGACACGACGGCGACCGACTGGCAGGGCGCGCCGGTCGACGGCGCGTATATCGTCACCGAGCGGGCGACGAGCTATGACGCGGCACGACTGACGACCGATTTGACACTTCAGGAGGCAAGTAGCCTATGACTGATGACCCGCTGCGTGATGCGGTTAAGCGTCTCCGTTCGATCAAAGAGGACGTCGAGCGACTCAAGTCTGGCCGCCGTTCTGAGGGCATCTTGCGGATCATCCGGCAGGTTGACGAGCAACTTGGATTCTCCGACGCGATCGACGCCCGGCTGCAGGACCGACTCGTTGAGGCGCAACTCGGGTTTGGTGACGATGTCACGGCTCGGCTGCAGGACGTCATCGTCGACGAGCAGCTGGGGCTTCGGGACGCCGTCGCCGCGCGCCTCCAGGACCGGCTCGTCGACGAGCAGGTCGGGTTCGATGACACGGTCACGACGACCGTCGAGACTGGCGGCGAGTTCGTCGCTGACGAGTCCGTCGCCGACGGTGACGACCGCGTCGGGTAGCCATCAGCATATCAGTACACCATGATACAGACAGTCATCGGCTGGCTCCAGCGCCAGCTCAGACCGTGGTATCGCCATATCATCAGCGAGGTCGGCTGGACAGCGAACGTCTACGTCCGCGTCCACGACCTCGACGAACTCCGCGCTCGATATCCCGAGTGGGACGATCTCGACCGCGAGGAGAAACTCGAACGGACTCGTGGCGTCCCGCCCCGCGAGACTGACCACGTCTCGAACGTGACCTGTGTCGGGCTCCACGAGTACGCCATCGACGACCTCCACCCCGATCAGACGGTCGACATCGACGCGTCGCATCTGGCGGTCGGGAGCGACGACGGGACACAGCCGTCGACCGGCGACACGAGCCTCAACAACCAGGTCGGCGTCGTGAGTATCACCGATTCCATCGACGTCGCGTCGACGCTCAAGTCCTCCGTGTTCATCGACTCGTCGCAGTTGAACGGGAACACGCTCGCGGAGGTCGGGCTGACAACGGCCAGCAGCGGCGGGACGCTGCTGAACCACGCGCTCATCAGCCCCATCCAGAAGGATGCCGACTCGACAGTCACGATCGACGTCGACCTGACCGCGGAGGACGCGTAATACGATGACTGACAAAGTCCATGTTTCGTTCGGCCGGAAGTACCGGAGCCGGGAGATGAGCGTCGCTCGTCGGTACGGCTCAGGAGACTGGGTGCAGCCCAGCGCTGAACGTCTCGTCGCAGACTCTGAAGGGGAATTGGCGACCGGCGCGCTGAACGCTTTCGACGAGTCTCACTCCGCGTCGTCGCTCGACGTGACGATCGACACTGGCGAGGCACTGGTCCGAGGGGCGTACCTCGCCCGAGACACGACGACGACCGTGACGCTGCCAGCGTCGGCGACGACGACGCTCTACGTCGGCTGGCAGGACGGTGTCAGAGACACCGTCATCATCGGCCCCGCCAGCGACTTCGGATCGAACGATCCGAAAACGGAGATTTGGACCATCGATACGGACGGCTCGGGAGTAACCGGCACGTCGGATCTCCGGGCACTCGGACCGACCGTCCAGGCTGATAGCGGCGACTTCGGAGCGGTCAGTGCAGCCGATGAACTGACTCTCCCCGTCTACCCGACGCTTGGGGACGTGTCGACGACGCTGCCCGAGGGGACCCAGGTGTACGTGCAAGACGAGGACCGTATTTACGTGGAGGACGGAACATGACACTCGTACCAGTTGGACAAGACTTTCAGTTCGTAGGGAGTAGTACACCCAGCGGCGGTCAATCGGGAGACTGGTGGCTCGATACGACGAATAGTCCGCCCGTGGCGAAGGCCTATGACGGCAGTTCGTGGGTCAAAGTTCAGACTGTCCAGCGTGTTGAAGACAATCTCGACGATAAGGTGTCGAACGCAGGGAGTAGTCAGTCTGAACTCGCGGACGGCGCGGACGAGAGTGACGGGCGGTGGATGTGGGGGTATCGTGGCCCGGTGAAAGAAGCTGAAGAGACGGTACTTACTGTCTCCGGGAGTGGAGCAGTCCCGACTTTCAACAGATACCAAGCAGAGGCGCGCTCTACGGCCGTTGGAGACACGGGGCTGATTACGTCTGGTGGTTCTGGCAAGGACAGCGATTGGGCACAAAAACGGTCTGTCGGGGCGCTCCTCATCAAGGCCACGCTGGGGATCGATAGATCAATTAGTGATTTTTCTGATCAGGTTTTCGTGGGTATGTTCGAAGAATCTCTCTCGGACGATGTGACTGCCACTAATGTAGCCCTCTTTGCTCCTGCCCAGGGCGACCAGACAGCCGGAAACGTGAGGGTTGACAGTAACGGCACAGATGCTGATGGGGCGGTCAATTACCCTACGATGGACAACCAGCTACACAGCTATACCGTGCTCATAGATATTGATGGGATCTATTTGTCGGCCGGGCACACCGGATTCTATATTGATAGCGACCCCCGGAAAGGAGATTCCCCAGATGCTGACTTAGCAGCCATTCCCGACTTTGAGTCGCAGCGAGTGTTCGGGTGGGCATACAAAAGTGCTGACCCAGCTCACAGGGCCTTTTGTGACTATTTGGAAGTGGGGTGGCGGCCATGATCTGTCTCGAATTCAGGGCCGACGTGTCCGGGGCGGCCGTCGATGGCCAACTGCTCCCGTCAGACGGAGGAGTTGGATTTTCGGTTTCGGCATCTACCTCGGAAATTAATCGCAGGGATCTGATGATAGTCTCGTCTGCAGGCCGGACGGAGGTTCGGATCGACAGTCTTGACATGTCCGATCTCTCCGACAGCACCGAGCAGGCGATCATCGACGCCGTTCCCGCGACCCACATCCAGACGCGCGAAGTCGACCAGTAAGCGGGCCCAACTGACCATATCCAAACGCGGGATGTTTCTACGACCAGTCCTGACCGCGACTGACCGCTTTGGTGCTTGAGAACCAGTCCGTTCTGACACGTTCCGGGCAGCCGCAGCTGTCGGCTGTCCCGGGCTGACCATGACCCTCGCAGAGACCATCCTCAACGACCCCCGACTCGTATCGATTCTCGGCGCCGTGCTGCTGGCCCTCGTGCTCGCGCTGCGGGACGTCGGCCCACGGCGTGCGATTGCACTCGACCGACTTCGACGTGCGCTGTGGCGACTGCTCGACCCGGTCGTCCGGCGGCCACCCATCGGTCGGCGACTTCTGACTGACGTCTCCGAGCGTCGCGACGAGTACATCGCGACCGTCGACGTCGGGCTCTTGGCACTCCTGCGAGCGCTGTGGGATGCCGGACTGCGCTGGAACCCGCTCTCGACGGTTAAGTTCCGGACGCACCCTGACGGCCGACGGCAGTACGGACTCTCGGTTGTGTATCGCGACAGCGCTGGGGCTGGCTGGCAGCAGGACGTCCACATCTTCCCCGCGGCCGACGGTGACGGGTACGATGTCTTGGGCCACTACGAGCCCAGCGTGACCGACCCCGACGCACACGTCGGCGGTGACCAACAGGTGTCGGGCGACCCCCACGAGATCGTCGCCGACGCGCTCCAGTCGGCTGGCATCGACATTTTTGAGGACTGACTACCGTGGGATCCGTCACCTGATAGTGGGTCAAATACTCATTTCGATAGCCGTCTGAGCACTGAACTATCCTTTCATTTTATACTTTTTGATAACAAATGGGCAATTGGCGGCCTCCCAAATAGGTTGGGGCCTTGGGAGCGTCTGAGGCCATCGCTCCCGTAGGTTCTCTTCCTAGTTACCGCTCTTCCTCAATTTGGTTCCCCACAACAACCAGCGGCAGCGCTGTCACACGCTCCCACCGAGGATGACGTCACACGTCTCACAGACGAGCAGCTGATAGCTCTCGGTCGGAGTGTCGATATGCTGGACGGTCGCTGGGTTTTCCGTGCCGCACTCTGGACATCGTGCCATACGATGGCTGTCGGGCGGGGGTAAGAAAAGGCTACCCGGGTGGCTTCCGGGTTTCCGGGAGCGCAGCCACAGGCATTATACTCGTCGGCGAAGTACCATCGAATGGAGCCGGTGCCATCCCCCTATCTGTTCAGTTTCAGACCCCCAACCGGCTCCCATTTCTACGAGCTAAACGAGGTCAAGTCCTTCCAGGACAGCGCTGACAACCACGAGTGTCAGCAGCGCCGAGCATGAGGGTCCTGGGTTGGTCACCACCTATGGTGGTTCTCGACGCGAGTGCCTTCAAAGCTGTCCGTCGCAGAGTGGAATGGAGTCAGATGTGATCTGACCAAACATTTTTGTGAAATCGGGGCCTGACAGAATCGCGCCATGGTAGAATGGCTACTCACTGGGTTTATCCAGTACATGACCTTCGCTGCAGTAGGCGGGATCACACTCGCCGCCCTCGTTCTTGGACTTCGAGGGCTGGCTAGTTGACCTGCTGCTCAGCGACTTCGATCCGACGCTGCAGAAAGTCCTCGTCGAGCGCGTACTGATGGCTCCGGCCGTCACTCTCCCGGCGCAGCACGCCAGCCTCGAACAGCGCCTTGCACGCTTGCCGGACGGTCGTCTCCGACGTCTCGGTCAAGGGTTCGATCTCTGCGACCGATAACGGCCCGCCGTCTGAACTCGCGAGTACCGCCAGCACGCGGTCGATGTGCTCCGGCGACCGGTCACAGCTGTCCTTCGCGACGTCGACGGCTGCCTGGACTGCGTCGTGCTGGACGAGATCGGATAGCTCACTCGCGCCGCCAGCGCTGCCTCCCTCCTCGCGGAGACGTTCGTTATCGGTCTCGAGTTCGTCGATGCGCTCGCGTGCGTCCTCGAGTTCCGTCCGGAGTTGTTCGTCGACGTCCTCCTGGTCTCCGACCGCCGCGAAGAGGTCGCGCGCTCGATCGTCGACGTCCCGAAGGGCATCGGGGGCGCTCGCGAACCACGCTTTGACCGCCTCGATCTCTTCCTCGATGGCCTCGGCCTGCTCGACGCGCTCCTCGACGCCCTGGAGGCGATCAACCTCACTCTGCAGTTCGTCGCGCTCGGCTTCGAGGTCGTCCAGTCTGTCTTCGAGCGCGTCGATCTTGTCGCGCTGCTCGGCGATGGTCTCGTTTTTCTCCTCGAGGAGCTCCCGGTCGACATCGGCGACGTCGTCCTCGCCCTGGAGGCCGTCGACGAGCGCTTCACCCAGCCGTTGGAGGTCGCGAGCGTCATCGAGTTCGTCCTCGAGTTCTGCGATGCGTTCCTCTTTCTCTTCGACAGTCGCTTCGAGTTCGGCGATCCGGCCCTGGCGGCGGTCGTGCTGCTGGGAGATCTCTTCGAGTTCGTCGACGAGGTCATCGCCGATACTCTTGAGCTCCGGGCGGTCGACGTCCTCGAGGCCGGGCGCCGCACCAGCGTCGAAGGTGTGCTTCCGACGGAACTGCACCGTCTCGACGTCGGCGGCGTCCCAGTCGGCCTGGACGAACGCCTGCCCATCGTCGAGGTCTTCGACGGCGTCAGCATAGGTGTCGCCGACGACGCGCTTGACGACGTCGGTGTCGTTGTCCCAGGTGAGGCGATGCCAGACGAGCAGGTCGGCCTGCGTGATGAACGATTTGTCGACGTCGGCAGGTCGCTGCGAGACGCCGACGATGCCGAGCCCGCGCTTGCGGCCACGTTTCGCGATGCGCTTGAGCATCTCGCCGGTGTCGCCGAGACTACCCTGCTGGGGGATGTACTCGTGGATCTCCTCGACGACCAGGAGGAACGGCTGCAGGGCATCCTGCTCGCGAACGAATAGCTCCCGCGCGACGTTGTGAACGAGTTCGTCGGCGGTGTCTTCGTCGACGTAGCCGGAGACGTCCAGGACGATCGGGACGAGCTGGTCGAGGGCGAGTTCGGCCAGCTTGCCAGCGTGCTCGGGGCCGACCTGCAGGTCGCATTCGTCGGTGGCGCCGACGTGCAGCACCTCGTACTCTTCTTTGAGGCCGTAGTACTCGCCGTCGATGTCGACCACGAGGAACGGATGCCCCTGTTCGAGGAGTTCCTCGGCGATGACGCTAGCGGTGTTTGACTTCCCGCTGCCGCTCTTCCCGGTGACGAACGCCCGGCCGGTGAGCAGATCCTCAACAGGGAGGCGGTACTCCTCGCTGGAATCGGTCTCGCCGACGGTGATCTGGACGTCCGCGTCGGTGGTCTTCGGGTCAGCCATCGCCATGATCGTCCTCGCGAGGGTCGTCGACGAGCTCGTAGAGGCCCGTGTCGTAGAGGTTGGTTGCGTGACTGTGCTCGACCAGCCGAGCCAGGCGCTGTTGTACGTACCCTCGACTGTAGTCGCCTACATCCTCGTCATCGAGACGTGCTCGAGCATATGCCGGTGTCACGCGGCCGTCCGACAGGTACGCCAGCAACTGCCGATCCATCTCGTTCAAGTCGCCAGGGTTGAGCATACCTGGGCTGTCGGTTGTCGTACTCACAAGTGTACCGATGTGTGCCAACGTTGTAAGTATTTTGTTGTAAGCGTACTACTACACATTACAACGTAAGTTTAATGTGCATGGCGACTAGAGTATGAGATAGGAAGCGCGGGACGCCGGTCAGAAATTGGCCGGGGCGTGTTGGAGCACGCCCGACCGCGCTCCGACCCGAATCATGAGTCGAAGCATTTCAAACTCCGCACGACGCGCTGAAAGAAGTACCGACCCACGATCGAACTACATCCCGCTCGGCGTCGACGAACGCGACGCCCATCACGTCTACGACACGACCACGGAGACAATCCATATCGTCCACCCGGACGGCTCGCGCGGCCGTCGGCTGCTCGACGACACGCAGTCCGTCGACGACTGGATGGACGCCGTCGACGACAGCTGGGGCTGGAGCCACTGCGAGTACGGCGTCGGACTCGTCGAGATGCTCACCGACGCGGTGCAGGAGGGTGCCTGAGATGGCGACCGCTGACGACGTCGACACGCCCGCGACGACCGTCCGCAGCGTCCGAGCGGCCTGCGAGCGCATGGCGACGGCGCAACTCGCAGACGGTTTGTTCCTCGTCGACAACGGCGACGGCGAGCAGTACGTCGTCGAGCCCGACCTCCCAGCCTGTACCTGCGGTGACTGGCAACATCGTTCCGATGAACTCGGCGCCGACGGGTGCAAGCACATCCGTCGGGTGCGAATGGTGCGCGGCGAGATCGATCTGACGCCGCTGCTCGAGGCCGACGCTCGCGTCGACGAACTCCTTCTTAAGAACTTGGAGGTGGCCGATGCCTGAGTACGAAACCCGCGTCCGCAGTATCGAACCAGAGTACAGTCCACTTATCGCGATGGAAGCCGGTCGCGATGTGGAAAACGGCCGTGAGGTGAAACTACAGCGTGTCGCAGTCGAAGTACAGGTGCGGTGGAGCGATGAGCGAGAGACTATTTCAGTCAGCTACGCGGTTAAACACGATGACGACCTCGTCAAGCAGCACTCGGTCGGGGCAGCCTTCGGCGAAACGGAGAGTCTGACCGTTGACCGGATGCTACACGCTATGGTCGCGAGTGAACGCGCGATGTATGGATGGCTCGCTGACATCGATCTCCTATACGACTTGGAGACGCTTGACGATCAGCTGGATGAGATGATCGCAGCATCGACAGACGTCGCTGTCCACTCCCACCTGGAGGTACAGGATGCTTGAAAACCCAGATAGAGGGGTGATCGCCTGATGGACGTTCGACCAGATCCACTTCCCGATCAGCCGATCATCGGTTTGGTGGCAGCTGAATCACGTCCAGAACTCGACATTCATCATGGTGAGACGCTTGGGTGGTGGTGTGAGATCTGCCATCAGAGCGATGAAACTCTCGAACAAATCGTCCACGAACCTGGGTGTGACCTGTCTGGCCGCCATGGGCGCTCGCGATACGGCAACAACCCCGAACCAATAAATATGCAAGAGTCAGGAGAGTATCGTAGCGATACGCTGTTTACCGTCTTGAAATGGGATACGACCGATCGAGGCCGCTCCATCCATCACGACGAGGTTGTCTGTTTCAGATGCGATGAATGTGGGAATCTCGACGAGACGCTTTTCGAGATAGTTCACGACGCAGCTTGCCGACTCGCAGGAAAGGAGTTCGGCCCACTACACGATCACTCAGTTTGTGAGTAACTTTCCTTTTTACGGTTGCCACACGACACGCCATTCACCTTCAAAGTCTGAGCCGCTATAGATGATCTGCAGGTCATCTCTTGAGAGCGATGCGGGGATCTCGTAGGGAATCCATCCCTCGCGAACAACGCCAGGTTGCACCTCACCACTCTCATACATGTCTTCCTCTTTATTGATATACACCGGATCAAATTGTGACGAGCCTGAAAGCAGGACGACATCGTCACGGAACGGGATCAGTTTGGGTGAGTCGGCTTTGTTTTCGGCACGAAACATCAATAATGCCCACTTTGACCCTTCATCAGCATACTCTCTTGTGACTTCATCCTGCCAGTCTCGATACGAATAGAAATCGCTCATCTGTATCCGTATTGCTTCGACGTAGACGTCCTCGGGATTCGTATACCCCTCTTCCATTTCCAACGAGGCACTCACCACATCTGTCTCATACGTGTACGATTCGTTGTCCTCACCTTCGAGCCAGAATCGCCATTGTACAACACGCATCCGACTAAATGAGAACGGGTCGGATTCACGCGTTCTGGATTCGTCAGGAGCAATTTGAACCGTTTGTTCAGCGACGTTTTGCCACTCCTCGCCTGGGGTTGAAAAATCAACACCGAATACCGCATCGCCAGTACTTCCGCCATCGTTTGACAACGTAATCTCATAGGTAAATTCTTCACCAATTTCGACAGATCCAGGAACGCCACTCACACTAAGACTATAATTTGGACGTCCTGGCGTCTCCGTCGGTGTCGCTGTTGGTGTGGTCGTAGGTGTCGACTCCGGAGTTTCTGTTGGTGTAGAGTCATCCCCACTGTTACCACCATCACTTTCGTCATCACTAGAGCACCCAGCGAGCGGCAGCGCTGTCGCCGAGCCGAGCAGGGCGAGGTATCGGCGTCGTTCCATGCCCGGGACATGTACGGCCGTTGTTGTAAAACCACACGCAATATCTCTCCGACCCGGAAATGACGCACCGATTTATATACCAGCCACCCATCACCTCCGACTCGCATGATCGTCGACGAGCGCATCTTCGACGAAGACCACCTTCCGCGGCGACTCCTCCACCGCGAGAGCGCCGTCGACACACTCCTGCGAGCCTGGTCGCCCGCGCTCGCCGAGCAGCGCGCGAAGGACGTCCTGCTGCACGGGCCCAGTGGCGTCGGCAAGACCGTCTTGACGCGACACGCCCTCCAGCGCCTTCGCGACGAGGGTGGGGTACAGGTGGCCCGCGTCCGCTGTCTCGGGAAGACCGACACCGGGATCATCCGGTCGATCCTCGAGGACCTCCCTGGCGAGGACCCCGCGAGCAACACGCCCCACGAGGACCTCTGTCTCGCCCTTCGCGAGCGCGTCGCCGAGCATGGCCCGGTCATCGCGGTGCTCGACGAGGCTGACGACGTCCCTACGACGGGCGTCCTCGATCGGCTCGCCGACGTCGACCCACTCTCGATCGTCGCGATCACCCACGATGTCGATAGCTGGCTCTCGCGCGTCGACGACCGCCCACGCCGGGCGTTCGACTGGCAGGAGCTCGGCCTCGATCGATATGGTGTCGACGAGCTCGCGGACATCCTCGAGGCGCGGGCGAGTCAGGGGCTTCGGCATGGGGCCGCCGGGCGCGCGGAGTTGGAGACGATCGCCGACGACGTCGCGGGCGTCGCGCGGTTCGGTATCCAGGCGCTCCGCGAGGCAGCGCTGGTCGCAAGCGACCGGGGGATGCGGACCATCGACCAGGACGATCTTCCGGAGGCCTACGAGCGCGCACGGCGTCGCGTTCGCGAAGAACAGCTGGCGTCGCTGCCGTTCCACCATCACGTGCTGTATGAGTTGATTCGCGAGGCCGGAGAGATCGACGGGGAGACGCTGCACGAGCGATATGAACGGACTGCAGATCAGGCCTACGCTGGACGTAAACAGACACCGCTTTCGAAGCGTGCTCGGCGGCGGAAACTGCAGAAGTTAGAGGACTACGATCTTGTCACAATCCAAGGGGGGAACCGAAACCAGACATATATTGTTTGTGATGGGTGTGTTAAGTCCCATGAAACGGCTCTGTATCAAATTCAGTGAATATCTCTACCCCTATAACGATTCAATTTCATATTCTGCAGGTTGTCTGTCCTCTTTCTCGATGGCGAATGAATACTGTGCATATCGACGTCCCCGTTCGCCAGCAATAATTACGGGCATAATTCTATCATCAAGATATTGTAATGTCACATCTTCCGTGTAAGGGAACATAGATCTCGTACATTGAAATTCGATAGGAAAATTATTCTCAGCCAACCGATGTCTATAGTCTACAAGAGCAGTACTCGTGTATGCAGATAAATTAAAAGATGCTCTATGTGCAGTCGATGGGTCAGTGTTGTCTATCACCTTTAACGCAGCGTTTCTTTTTAGATCCGATTCCTCCAATTCATCAAGACTCTCCCAATCGACCGACTCACCGGTTAATTCTTCTATCTCGTCGGTTTCTAATTGTCGGGAAACGGTATTAGCAATATTTAGAGGATATGTTATCTCGGCATGGCGGAATGCAGTGTCAAAAACTATGTAACATTGACTTCCTTCTAACTTGATTGTAAGGTAATATCGAAATCGTCCATCCTCTTCATCTTCTATCTTTTCTGGTTCTACCTCTTCCCCATCCTCTTTTATCGGACCTGAGAAATCATCTATCTCGTAGCCCATCTCCTGCAAACCCTCGGTTATCTCAACAAGTGACCCACGGATCCGTTCTCTACTGGGCATTAGTTACGGAACGTTGAGATGGCGGGAGATCGATCAACTCATCACTCGCTCCAGTCTGCGCTCCAATCTCACGTTTCACTTCGTCTTCACCTTGGAACACATGATGAGTGGCTTCTTCGTCAATTTGAATGGCTTCCTCTACTGCTGGGATGGGCTTTGACCTTACATTCTTTCGCTCGCCAGCGAGCACAGAATTGGCTGCATTATTTAACTGGAATATTTGTCTTGTAACCTTCCCATCGTCATTTAGCTGATACTCGGCCCACGCACCATTATCAATCTCCTCGACGACACCCAACTCTATCAAAAGCGGAATATGTTCACGTATTGCCTCACGGCTGACGCCCGCTCTCCGCTCAAGCTCCGATTTGTTGAACTGGTATCCCGGTGGTGCCTCTAATAATGCGTCGACGATCAGCCGGACCGTCTCATAGCGCGTGAGTGTCATCCAACCACTCGGGTTCGTTTCCAGCCGAGATTTTTTGACGTCAAAATCGTCACTGGAACTATCGTTTGTCATGCATATTATCTCAGATGCCGGAATGCATATAGCTTTTGGGATGGTGCCAACCTAAATTGTCACCCGCTTTTTTGTCGGGGCGGTTGTAGAACTTTAATCGAATGAGTGAGCCTGATATTGTTTGCAGTATTCTGGGATATCTGATTTCAAAACACCGGTACGGAAGTCCAGTGGACAAAGAAACCACGGTCAATAGAGCAGGGATTCGCGTCGATCAACAGGGGGAAGCAAAAGATCTTTTCGACGAGTTACGTGATGCAAGGTTCATTCTCGATTGTGGGATGCGAGGAATTCAGTTGAATAATAGCAAATTCAATATCCTGGCTGACTATCTATATCACCAATGTTCTTGGGATGCCGATAAAATTGAGATTCGGTTAAAACACTATGAGGGATGGGAACGCCATGATTGGGTTCCTAGTGAAGATTACGACCCGGACATCTAGCACCTTTTTAACCCCAATCAGCCCCTCGGTCAGCCTGTATGCCACAGGACTCTATCGACATCACCCTGTACGGCAACGACCTCACGATCGAACACAAGGGCCCCGATGGCGCGGGCGCACGACTGGACGTCTCCCATGAGGACGGCCGTCGCTGGCTGCTCACGGTCACGGGCACTGGCTCGCTGAAGGAGATCGAGACGACGTGGCGAGATGGGCAGCTGGCGGATCTCGACGAGCCGGACTGGCTGGACGACGCGCTCCACCGGGTCGCGAGGGTGGCGTAGAATATGCTAAGGTCAGTCAGCCGTTGGTGGCGTCATCCTGCTCCCGTTTCCCTCTTCAGCCTCCACCTTATCCAGGACCCGTTCGAGCACATCGTTGAACGAGTCGTTTGGTTCCTTCCGACTGTTCAACCGTTTCCACGTATCCCGTTTGATCCGGATGTTGACATCGTCGTCGGACATGTATGCATGTGGCATTTGCACAGTTTTATACCTAACCCCAAGAGGATACTTTGTGTGCAATTACGCATACCAACAACCCTAATCTATTTGTGCAAGGCACGTATGCACACATGCGAGGCAAGTATGACGGAGGATACGTCGATCAGAATCAAGCGAGATACGTGGGAACGCCTACGGTCGCAGAAAGGCCCCGGTGATTCGTTCGATGGAGTGATCAACGATCTCCTCGACAAAACGGAAGACGCCGGGCAGGAACAGGTCGCAAATTAGCCACTGTCGCGTGCGAGCACACCGCCATCCAATCGATCTGCTCGCACGCGATGACCGGCCCATGCATCGCCCGCTGAACGCGGCCGACACACAGACCGAGCGGCGATAGACAGGGAGCATATAAAAGACTCCCGGCCCCACGCGCCGCTCGGTCTGTTCTCGTCGGTCGGTAAAATCGCCCGGACTGTCCCAAGCAGTCCGGACACGCAACCATGCAACTGACTGCACTCGACACATCAGGCCGACGGACGAATAGTAACAGACCACCTACCAGCGACAAAGACGATGCTACCGACGACACCGGCCCGCTCGCAGGCCTCGTCGACAGGCTGTCCGGACTCGCCCCTGGCGCCGACACGACCGACGACCGGCCGAACCCGACGGCTGGCGTCGACATCGACACGCTACTCGACCAGCTGGCGTCCGAGCGCCGCCGCCTCGTCATCCGCGCGCTCGCCGAGCGCACCGCGCCGATGCGGATCGGCGACCTCTCGCGACACATCGCAGCCTACGAAGCGGGATGCACGCCGGAGGAGGTGACGTCCACCCAGCGAAAACGCGTCTACGTCGCGCTGTACCAGACGCACCTCGACACGCTCGACGAGGCTGACTTCATCGACTACGAGAAGAACTGCGGCGAAATACACGGAACGCCGGAGACGGAGGTGGCGGCTGCCGTGCTCGCCGATCTCGACGCACGACTCGGAGGTGGTCCTGATGACATCTGACGACGCCGTCGCGCAGAAAGGGAATCAGACAGGGGCAAGGGAACAGGCCCTGGACGAATCGACGAGTCCCAGGGATAAAACCGGCGGCGTCGTCAGTCAGGCCGTCATCGACGAACTCACCGACCACCTTGACGACGTCGTCGACGACGCGGAGTATTTCAAAGCCCGGCATCTTGCCGACGAACTCGACGCGAAACCTGTCCAGATCGGGACGGCACTGGCCGTCCTTCGCAGCGAGAGTACCCACTTCACCGTCGAGCGCTGGAGCGCCGACGGCACCTCGCCCGTCACGTGGCACATCAAACGACGCGCGGTCACCGACGGCGGCCAGGACTGGAACCCAGACCGGGCCGACCTTCGCGATGACGAGTGCCCGGACGAGAACGCCCACGCCAGCCGAAACGCCGAGCAGCTCCGCGAGTTCGACGACACCGTCGACACTGACGGCTGGTATCTCTACGAGAAGGATCGTAGCGCTGTCATCGGCGGGAGCTACCAGGAACGGGGCGACGCAATCCGCGAGGCCGCCAAGGATGACGACGTCGTCCTGGTCGTCTCCGGCGAGCGCATCGCTGAGCTCGAGGCCAGCGACACCACGCTCGTCTGGGAGACCGAGGACGCCCCAGTCGTCACGGATGGCGGAACGCTTACCGAGATCGAGAAGATCACGAGTGGGACGTTCTGGAAGTGCGACCGCTGTGGCGCGACTGGCGAGGAACGCGGCACCGTTGGTCATGTCGACGGGTGTCCGAACGCTGAACAGGCTGTCGAAACAGACGGCGGCCAGGACGTCGAGGGCGCGACCAACGGAGGTGACGACTGATGGGGTGCGATCGCTGTGGGTGCCCGACTCCGCGCTCGCGACTATGCAAGGAGTGCGGTCGCGACGAGCACCGGTCGACCGGCCCGGTCGGCGGCACGGCGAGCGACCAAAACGACCGCGACGACGAGTGGCAGGTTGAGCAGCAAGGCCTCGGTGACGCTGACGCCCAGGGGCAGAGCACGCTCGACGGCGGCGTCGCGAAGGACGGAGGTGACCGATGACGACGACCTGTCCAGCCTGTGGCGCAGCGAACGACGACGGTGACTGGCGCTGCAGCGAGTGCGGGAAGGATCTTGTCGGCATCGACGATGATGACAGCGGTGGCGCTGCGCCGCCGCTGGTCGCCGACGGCGGTCAGACTGTGGACGGGACTGATCGGTCAGGTGTTCACGCATACTGCCACGACTGCGACTGGTTCGCAACTCCTGATGATCACGAGTACGCCGACGTACTTGCCGCTGCGGAGGCGCATACCACGTTCGAGTTTGGTCACATGACGACGGTTGGGTCGTCAGATGAGGTAGTCGCAAAGGCGCGTGATCGCTCAGTAGATACGGTATCTGACCGCGACGAACCCGTCACCGACGGCGGCTGGAACGCCAGCGGCGAAGGCCCCACGGGCCCGTCGGCCTCGGAGCGCCACCCTGACCCCGAACGCTTCGATCACGACGACGCGATAGCCGCCCGTCGCGAGGGCGAGCAGGTCGACCAGGGCGCGTGTCCGCACGTCGAGCCCGGCGAGTTGCCCTGTAGCAGTTGTTTCGTCGGAGGTGATGACGGTGACTGACATCACGACTATCGAGACGGTCGAGGCGGGCGACTACTCTGTCCGCGTCGGCCAGTCCAGCGATGGCACTGCCTACGAGGCGGTCGTCATCGACGACGGCAGCGGCTCGACGTCCCGGTCGGACCTGTTTGGTCATCCGCTGATCACGCTCTCGTCGAGTAGCAGTGATGACGACGGTGAGGACGTCGAGCCGATCGGCCCGCCGGTCACCGCGCCCCATCGGTGGGTTGCAGTCGGCTTCGCGATCGAAGCTCACGAGTTCGGCGCGATCGGCGAGGAGCCGGTCGACGTCGAGGAGGCCTACACTGGAGCGACACTCAACGGAGAACCACTCCATGACGTAATCGAGTTCGAGATGACGTTCGAGGGAGGTGACGTCGATGCCAACGAGTGAACAACTCGCAGCGCTGTCCGAGGTCGTGGGTGCCCTCGAGGATGCTGGCGTCGACGTCGAACCTATCCGAGACGTCCAAACGCTCCAAACTGGTGATGTAGAGGCAACGGTTGAACTCGTAATCCCGGAGGACGTCGACGAGGGCGTCCCGGGGTCGATATACCCGCCGGAGACGCTCGACGACCAAGACGAGGCAGATCCAGAGCCAGAGGATACCAACGAGCAGGGCGACCAAGCCGAGTCCGAAAACCCATACGAACCGGTGGACTTCGGCCACTACGACACCGTCGACGTTACCGAAGGGTCCCACCGAACGGGCGCGCAGTTCAACGTCCCGAGCATCGTGTGTGACTACTTCGACACCGAGCGCGTTCACTTCCGCGAGCGTGAGGGGCGCGTCGAGATCGCGCCGGGACCCGGCCCCGACGACTGCATGGATTATCAGGCCGATAACTCGGCGTGTCCGCAGAACCAGCAGGTAGTCGGGGAGATGCTCGACGTCGTGCCGGGCGACGAGATCGAATACAGCCCGGACGGCGACGTGGTCGTCGTCGAGCCGAACCGAATCGTTGAGCGTGACGACCCATCCACGCTGCTTCTCGACGAAGAGAACTTCCCGCCGACGGCGTGGGAGATCGTCGAGACGCTGGATTTGGAAGGTGAATTGCCGGTCACCGAGCTTGAAACGCTGACTGAAAGAGCAGAGAACACCATCCACATTCACCTTTCCAATCTCCAGGAGGACGGTATCGTCGAGAAGCGCCAGGACCCAGACGACGGACGTCGGTGTTTGTACTCGCTGGCCGAGGCCGCCTACGACGGTGAGGACGACGAGCTGGACAAAGAGCGCAAGCAACTGGAGGCGGTGTTCGGATGACGCCACAGAACAAAGCCAGCGAGGACGCGCTCGACCACGTCCGCGGACTCGTCGAGGGGCTCGCCGGGCGAGCGGACATCGAGACAGGACTCAACGGGTGGCCGACCCTCGAAGCTGTCGGTGAGTACTCCGACCGCTACTCGGTCAGCCACGTCAAGGTCTGCATTCATATCCTCGCGAATCGGGGCGACGTCGTGACTGCCACGAGCACCAAGCCCGGCGTCTCGGAGTTCACGACCGTCGTCCCCGCAGACTACGCTGACCCAACGCCCGAACGGGACTACCGTCCCGGCGAGCGCGCGACGACGACGCCGCTGCAGGCTGGCCTGCTGACGATGCTGCTCGGCCTGACCACGATCTTCCTGGTGGTGATTTTGCTATGAGTACACTCGAACTCCCCGACCACGAACAGAAACGAGAGGCGAATCTCGACCGGCTGTACGAGCTTCGCGAGGAACTCAAAATCGTGGCCGAGTCTGATATCGACTACGCACAGTACGCCCAGAACGCACTCGAAACACTCCGGCAGGAGGGGTACGATGTCTGAGGCGTCACTCGTCGAGCATCTCGACGCGAATGCTGACGTCGTCACCGAGCTCGGACTCGATAGTCGCGAGCGCCTCCTGGACGTCACGGTCGGCCTTCGGCATCCCAGTCACTGCGGACTGACGTTGCGCCTCGATCTCCTCGGCAGCCTGCTGGGAGAGCACGTGATCACACCAGACACAGGCGTCCTTTTCTCGTGGCGTCTTCTGTTCACACCGCGGGCAGATGATGGGGCCCACGGCGTCGGGCTCGTCGGCCTCGACGTCCATCCCGTGGGCGCGTGCAATCTCACGTTCGTTCGCATCGTCGAAGACGGCGATGTACCGAGCGGCGATGTCACTCCCACGCGTCCAGCCGTGATGGTCTTCGAGATGTGCCTGCGAGACGTTCTGGCTGGCGAGGTAGCTCGCGCTGCTCTTTCGGAAGTTCGTTGGGGTCACGGGCTTGTCGACCCCAGCACGGTCGGCAGCATCTTTCAGTGCATCGCGGATGCGGTTGTTTGTAATCGAGTCGCCAGTGTTCAATCCACACCACAGGGGGTCGGATCCGTTACCGGGGTGATCGTCGAGCCAGCGGCGGACGTAGGGGACCGACGGAATCAGAACGGGCGAGCGCTGCCCCGTCTTCCCGTCGAGGGTAACCTGCAGGCCATACTTGTGGCTCGTGATGTCGTTCGGCGTCAGGTCGAACAGCTCTCCGGGTCGAGGGCCGAGGTCCCAGGCGAGC
Source organism: Halovenus marina (assembly GCF_051414115.1). Taxonomy (NCBI): domain Archaea; kingdom Methanobacteriati; phylum Methanobacteriota; class Halobacteria; order Halobacteriales; family Haloarculaceae; genus Halovenus; species Halovenus marina. The sequence goes on from NZ_JBLKNZ010000001.1 coordinate 236,958, forward strand.
GTGATCAGCGCTCGGTCGCGGGAGTTGTGACAGGCCTCAACCATCGGCAAGACATCACCATCCCATTTGAGCATGTTCGCGGGATCTGGGGCCGGGTCGTAGTCGCTGGGATACCCGCCCGGGATCCACTCGAGCGTTTCCGGGGGATTGTCACCGTCGGTGACGTGCTTCCCGAAGTTCCGGAGGGCGACGCGGTAGTCCTTGTTCGTCTCCGGAGAGCCGTTCTGTTTGCGATGGATCCAGGTGACGAGGTCCTCGGCAGCGCTGCGGTCCTCGAGGGCGGCGGCGAGGCCGCCGACGTCCTTGGCGAGCTTCAGGTTCCGGCGGAGGAGAAACTCATGTTGATGTGTCCCCACTTCACTCGGTCCGAGCAGCTGTATCGTCCGGTCCAACTCGAGGAGAATCTCCCGGTCGGCGTCGGTGATGTCGTACTCGCCGCTGTCGAGTTTGTTGCGCATGGTTTCGACAGCGCGTTGCGGGTCGTCGGGCATTACGAGACGTCAACGGATGGCGGGCATGTAAAGGTCTGGTATAGAGCCCTCCCCGGGCATATTCTGACGAAAAACGAACATCGCGAGTGATGAGTCTGATATGCCAACAGAGGGTGACGAACCTGGAGGTCTCACAGCGGTAACAGCGCGGAAGTCCATCGGCTTTAGCCGTGGAAGGAAGCGCGTAAGCTCTATGCAACAACCACGGATAACGGCAGGGCTGACTCACCAATATAGGCGTATGACAGATAAATGAAGGTTAGTACGTAAATAGAGGATGGAGGTCAAACGCACCGTCCCCGTCAAACTCAACGCATCAAAACACTACACGAATCGGACGAAGGTAACGATTCAGCAGTTCGAAAATAGAACGCATTCCTATCAGTCATCTGTGCCTTTCGTCCAGCGCCACAGCAGATACCCCGCTCCCGTAAAGACAGCGATTGCACTCAAAAAGGTGAATTCAGTGCCGTCTTCACCAGTGGTCTGATCGGTCATAGTATCATCACCGTCTATTTCTCCGGGTTGAGCTTCGGTATTATTGGTCGTTTCTCCCGGAGTGGGCCCAGTGTCACTACTTGTGGTCGTGTTGACTCTGGTGTTAGAAACAGTCTCATCCCTCGATATCGTATACAGATACACAGATCCTGACCGGGAGCCATTCGGTTCACTGTCCCAGGGGACACCGACGAGAACCGTATCGTTTGCCATCGCCACTGCTCTCCCGAAATTCTCGTCGGTGCTGCCGTCGCTGGCAGCGAGTTTCGCGTGTTGGATCCACCCATCGCTGTCCCGGAGGAACACATACGCTGAACCGGCGAGTCGACCGTTCGGATCCTCGTCACGGGGTGCACCGACGATAGCGGTGTTGTCATGTAAAACGAGTGACTCCCCGAACCAATCTCCACCATCACGATCTGTCGCCGTGAGTTCGGTTTGCTGGCTCCACCCTGTACCCCCTCGCTCGTATGCGTATACCGCATCGATGTCTGGTGCGCCAACGAGTGCGTTGTCCCCATCGAGTGCAACTGCTAACCCGGCGCGATCCGACCCCTCGACGGTCAGTTCCGCCTGCTGGTGCCACTGTTCAGTATCCCGCGTAAACACGTACGCCGCCCGCAGCACTCGTTGCTCGACATTTGGTTCGGCACCTGTTTCAGACGGCTGCACGCCTACCAAAGCTGTGTCTCGTTTGAGTGTTACTGACGTGCCAAAGTTGTCGTTCGCATCAACGTCCTCAGTCGTGAGCTTGGCTTCCTGTCGCCACTGATCGTCCCGATTAACGAAGACATATGCTGCCCCGACACCCAGTTCATCCGACCTAGCTGCCTGATTGGCCCCAATCAGAGCTGTATCGCCATCTATCGAGACCGACCACCCAAACTGATCTTTGGCTTCAACATCAGTACCTTTGAGAATAGCCTGTTGGCTCCATCTGTCCTCCCCCAATTCAAACACATATACTGCCCCTGTGTTACCAGTGCTTTTAGGTGCCCCCACAAGTATTCGCGTACCGTCGTTCGTTACTGCGACGGACTTGCCAAACCGGGCGTCTTCGTTTGCAGGCCGGGGCGTGAGTTTCGTCTGCTGCACCCACTCCCCACCAGTTTGTTCGAACACGTATGCAGCACCAGTACGTTCGCCGTCCGAAGTGACAGCCCCGATCGCCCCGACGACGGCTGTCTGACCGACCATTACCGCCGACTCGCCGAAAATATAGCTTTCGTCACCGTCCTCGGGCACGAGTTTCTGCTCTTGGAACCGTGCCGAGAATCGTCTGGGGCGTATCGTCGGCTTCTGTCCCTCGACCAAGTTCCCATTCGTCTCCCTCCTTGTCCACCCGTCACCTATCCCGGCGAACACGAGACTGAGATACGTGCGCCGCCGAATCACAATACCCAAACACTGGGTTCGATCGTTTTTGTTATATTGCAATTACTTGATTCGCTGGTGTGGAGTACGTAGTTGATGTAGAGCGATATTGCCAGTTTGGGAATTTGTGGATGTCGTAGTTTTCGGATCCGACCGTCGGTTTCACGAGCTTCCGATCCATTCGATAGAAGTGAAAATCCCGCCGGTATCACCGATTTCCTACGGAAGAGCGTAGAAATAGTGGTGTATCTAAGAACTCAGTGAGATTCTACTATGTAGTAAGCAATTGCGTACTTCATTAAGAATCAGTTCTGTCCGTGGCGAGTACGATGTCAGCGATACCGATTAAAGGAAATATTGTTCCGTAAGTATCGCGCACGACCATCACTCGGAATTGACGAGCGCCATCCCGTCTTTGACGGACTCGGCCCGACCCAGCAGAGTGACGTGGTCGCCACGTTCGATGACAGTGTCTGCAGTCGGCACCTCGGCCGAGTCGTGGTCGCCCTTGCTGAGGAGGGCGATCAGGCACGCCTCGGGGAGCATCGGGCCGATCTCGCGGACGGTCTTCCCGATGAGTTCCTCGTTGGTGACCTCGACTTCCTGCACGTCACCGACCCGGCCGATGTCGGTCATCCAGTGGGCGATTGCGGGTCGCTCGATCTGGTTGTCGATGGCCCACGCGGAGGCCATCGCCGCGGAGATGGTGCGCACGTCCAGATCCTCGAAGGCATCGACGTTGTCGGAGTTGTTCGCCTTCGCGATGACTCGCTCGATGTCGAATTTCGACTTCGCGAGTTGCGAGACCAGCAGGTTCACGTCGTCGTCACCGGTGGCGGCAACGACGATTTTCGCGTTTTCTGCACCGGCCTCACGTAACACCTCCGTGTCGGTGCCATCGCCGATGACGGTGGCGTAGCCTTCGTTTCGTGCCAGTTCGACGACGTTCTCGTCTTCTTCGATGATGACGACGTTCTCGCCGCGGTCTTCGAGGCGTTCGGCGAGCGAACGGCCCACCTGTCCGCCTCCAACGATGATAACTCTCATGGGTATCACGTCAAGGTACTGTGCGATGTAGCGTGCCAGGCCGCCCTCGACGAGGGCGGTGACGAAAATGACCAGAAAGACAGTCCCGATCAGGAGGTCTGCCTGCTGTGCCAGCGCGGGGTCGTTGAGTTCCGTGGCGGCGGTCCGGAGTTCGACGGCAAAGAGCGTCGCGACCGACGCCGGGATGATCCCGCGCGGGCCGATTGCGCTGATAAACAGTCGCTCCGAGACGGTGAACCGGTCGCCAATAGTCGAGACGAACACCAGGACTGGTCGGAGCACCAGCGCGACGATGAGCACGACGCCGATTCCTGGGAGTCCCACATCAAGAATTGCCCCCGGTGGCAACTGAGCGGTGAGCGCGATGAACACGAACGCGAGGACGAGCAGCGTGATGTCGCCTTTGAAGTCGGTGATCTCCGCCTTGTATGGGATGTCCATGTTCCCGAGGACGAGACCGGCAGTCGCAGCGGCGGCGACGCCAGCCTCGCTCGCGAGTTGGTTCGCACCCGCAAAGGCGACCAGCGCTCCGGCGAGGACGATCAGCCGTGCGTTTCGCGGTGCTGCGCCCGGCGAGAGGTCGATGTACCGCAACAGATAGTACAGGAGGCCCGCGACGATGATGCCGACGAGCAACCCCTCACCGAGACGGATCGCAAACCCCTGGATCAGTCCCTCGGCGGCGACGGTTGGGTTCACTGCCTCGAAGAGCACGACCGCCGTAATCGCAGCGGTCACGTCGTTGACGATCCCTTCGGTTTCCAGCACCGCCGCGACGCGGTCACGAACCGGGACGACTGCGAGTATCGGCGTGATGACTGTCGGGCCGGTGGCGACCAGCAGCGCACCGACCACGAACGACAGTTCCCAGGACAATCCGATCAGCAGGTTGACGGCGACTGCAGTGCCGACCAGCGCGATAGCCGCGCCGACAGTCACGAGTCGAACGGCGGCCCGGGGTGCTTCCCGGATCCGGTCGAACTCCAGATGGAAGGCCCCCTCGAAGACGATGACAGCGACCGCGAGGCCGACGATTGCTGGCATGGCATCGCCGAACGTCTCGGTTGTCACGAGCCCCAGGCCTGGTTGTCCGATGATCACCCCCACGAGCAGGAAGAAGATGATGCTCGGGACCCGGAGTCGCGCTGCGAGAATCTGGGCGAGAACTCCCAGCCCGATGATCCCCGCAACCAGCGGGATCAGAAATTCCTCTGCCACAATTTACCTTCCGTGCAGTCGGTTCAACGAATCGTCGGGTTATAAACCAGTTGGTTGTACCGACCAGTCGGACGAGACAACGAAAACGCGGCACGGCCTCTCACCGGAGGATCGCGTGAGCGTGTTCACCGCGAGAAGACGCTGTCGGCAGTCGCCGCGCCGACGACGCTGAAGACGGCACCGACACTCACGGCTTTGAAGGTGATCACCGCACTTTCCCGCGTGGATTCAACGGTGTCGAGAAAGGTGTCGGGCGCGCCAAAGGCGAGTGCCAGAATCGCCACCGAGCCAAAGGAGACACACATCAGCGAGATGAATCGTGTCGGCACCCCCGCGATCTCCTGTTCGTCGTCGGGGTCGCGTTTCGTATCCGCCTTGTACAACGTCGCATAGCCGATTGCAAAGACGATCCCGATCGTCACGAACGTCTGCACCGCTGTCATATCCCGCGCGAGTGTCCAGACCTCCTCGGTGACGACGAACGGTCCGGCAAGCAGGAACCCGCCGACGATCTGCTGTGCCGAATCCGCCGGACGAAATCGTCGCGAGCGACGCGGACGACGGATCTTCATACGAAACCATACCGGCCGAGATACAAAATACCACACGTTGGTCGATCTACTCCCCGCCCGGGAAATCCTTGAACAGCGATTCGTAGTCGTCGTCGAGTTGGGTTATGGTCTCGTCGGCCTCGGCTTCGAGCTGTTCGACGCGTTCGACCATCTGCTGGTACTGGTCGCTCGATTCGAGCTGTTTCGGGGTCTTCTCGACTTCGAGTGTCGCCTTCTTCGCCGTCAGCGCGTAGTACTCCTGTAACTGTTCGCCGTACTCGTCGCGTTCGAGCATCGTCGCGACGGCGTTCTCGAGGTCCTCCCGCATCACCGGCTTCGTGAGATAGTCGTCAAAGGGCATCGAGACGATATCGAAATCGGGGTCGACCGCAGTGACCATCACGACCCGACAGTCGAGTTCCCGCTCGCGGATTCGTTCGAGCACATCGTCACCCGATAGTTTTGGCATCTGCCGGTCGAGAAAGACGATATCGACATCCTCGTCGACTTTCTCCAGTGCCTCCTCGCCGCCGTACGCCGTCCGGACCTCGTACTCGATGTCGAGCCACGTCGTGTACAGATCTGCGATATCCTCCTCGTCGTCGACGACGAGGATCGTCGGCAAGCGGTCACTCATCAGTTGCCACCTCGGATGCAGGCGTCGCCCGGTTCACGGATGTGTCTGTGCACCGTCCGCGTAAATCCATTTCGGCAGTGCGCCCCGGTCCGGCGAGCCAGTCGAGCACACGACCGTCACTCACCAGCACCGTCGTGGCCCACTCTCCCGCTGTCCCTCCAGCCCAGAACATATCGATGGACAACGGGGAGGTAAAATAAAACAGTACTGGCCGACTTCTCGTCGTGAAAATACCGTTCAGCGCATGTCACGTCATACTGTCGGCTGTACGGACGTACAACTATTCGCCGCCCTGTGTGGCGAATTCGTTCCGAGATGACACAGCCGACAGTATCAGAACAGCGCCATCACGAGAACACGCTGGAGCGCAACGTCTTTAGAGGTCCACTCGAAGCCACGTCCATGGCGGAGTCCCCGGACCCGACCGTCGTCTCAGTCGTCGTCGTTCGCGCCGAGGACGTCGTGACTGCGCTGGAGACGAACGTGACGAGCGGCGAACACGCTGTCGTTCGCCTCACCCCGCCGTTCAGCGGTCGGATGCGTGCTCGACTCCACGTCGAACGGGGTGCGTACGACGAGACGCCCAGGCCAGTCCACATCGACCCGGAGACGGTCCTCGATGACCCGCCGCCGTATCCGCGCCCGCCGACACTGAAGAGCAGCTCCGGGCAGACCCGGACCGAACGTACTCGGTCGACGCTCATCGCGAGTACCACACACAGCGCGTGGCTGACTGGCGTCAGACGATTCCATCCTGTATTCGCAACCGGGCCCAGATTCCAACACCTGACGGCCCGCACGAGGTCTCTATCGTAGTTCTCGGAAACGGATAGAGTGCGCTGCATAAAACGTTTCGAGAGCTCTCGGCCGGTATTAAAACGATGGCGGTCTGACAGCGAGAGTGAAACGACTCGAAACGACGGCAACTCTCGTCCGGTATTATATGGTAATGGGTCGTTGCACCAGGTACGATGTCGGGATCCTCTATCACCGACCCTGATGTACTCTTCGGCGATGCAGACGGTCCAGGCCTGTCCGGCCTGTTCGTCCGTCCGGTCAGACAGCTTGCCTTCTGGGCCGCTGTCGTCTTGCCGTTCCTTCACCTGCCGCTGCTCGCGACTGGGCTCCAGTCCCAGCAGACGGTGATCGCCTTCGTCGCGCTGGTGGCGGTCAACGTCGTTGCGCTGGTGCTCGGTCAGGGGCACAGGTAAACGACGGGGGACAGGGGGGAACAGCGCACTGCCGAACGGATAGCTGCGGGACTGATCCGCGAGTGACATAGTAACGCCCCCTCGCACCGCCTGTACCGATAGATTGTCGGACAGAACCGTCTCGTGAGCGCTATCTGACTGGTAACACGTTCGTTTCGTTGCTCTATCGCAAACACTGTCGCTCCGACCCATTTGCGAGACAACTACCGATAGCTGGTTCCGAGTGCTACGATATCATAAATATAATATTCATTACCATTTTTATATATGGAATGTTGTATAATTTAACTCCCTCTAATCTGACAACACTGTGCTGTACTGACTGTTCTTTCAATACTATTCGTAAATTTCGATCTTCTCTCTCCTCGTCTATTATTCTTACTTTTTGTTGTTTTATACCCCTTTATCGGCTTTCAACAAATTATATCCCTTCAGACTTGCCGAACCGAACGTATCCCTCTCTATCTACGTATTACCTACGATAACGGTGTGTATTGCGTTCATTCACTGGGATACGTACCAATACTCTCAGCCCGATCACATCCAGACTAACATCGATATATTAACAAAGTTTTTAGGTACTATAACTAAAAATATTTATATTTCATAAGTCGCCGGATCCGTCTCGTGATCGGTCGAATCTGGTTGTCGACATCCAGTCACGAAACGGACCGTCGTGTGTGTCGCCACTGAGCGGTACTGACTCGTCTTGATCTCACCGGATCGTAGATCCTGAAACTGTTGAAATTCGTAGGTTTAGATGGCTAATGGTTAAGTTCACGGAGCGATTGCATTTGCGTATGGCGACAGAAGACAGAGATGCGTGTCCACACGATGAGGGCGAACAACCATCTGTGGGTGCTGGCAACTTCGAGATATCCGACAGGGCAGAGCAGATCATCCAGCGTCATGGTGAGGCGTTGAAGGATGGTCGGCTTCCGGCGAAAGTGTATAACGACGAGGAAATTCACCAGGCAGAACTCCGACGAATTTTCGGCCAAAACTGGGTCTTTATCGGTCACGAGACGGAGATTCCCGAACCTGGTGATTACTCACAGCGCTATATTGGCAAGGACCCGTTCATATTCGTTCGGGGCGAGGACGACGAAATTCGCGTCCTGTTTGACTCGTGTACGCACCACGGCAGCAAACTCTGCCGTGCCGAGCAGGGCAACAGCTCACACTTCCGCTGTCCCTACCACGGCTGGACGTTCAAAAACACGGGCGACCTCGCCGGTATCCCGCTGAAACATCAGGCGTTCGATAACCTCGACCCGAGCGAATGGGGCATGTCGGCCGCACCACGCGTCGAGAACTACAAGGGGATGGTCTTTGCCTCGCTCGCTGAAGACGGGCCGTCGCTGGAGGAGTATCTCGGTGATTTCAAATGGTATCTCGACATCCACCTCGACATCGCGAAAGGCGGCATGGAAGTCATCGGGGAACCCCACCGCTGGCGCGCGGACAGCGACTGGAAGTCCGGCTCTGACAACTTCTCTGCCGACAGCTACCACACCGGTGTTGCACACCGCTCTGTCTTCGAGGTCGGCTTCGGCTCAGAGGAGATCTCGGGGACGGCAGGTCAGGAGACACAGCGTCACGTCACCCACATCGATTCGGGGTCGACGAGTCTCCGACTGCTCAAACCCGAAGACGAGATCTACTTCGGCTACCCCAAGGAATACGTCGACACCTCGAAGCTGTCAGACGCACAGGCCGACGTGGCCGCGGCCTGCGGTGCGGCGACCGCGACAGTGTTTCCCAACCTTTCGTTCATTCATCTTGCTGCAACCAACGACCCCGACAAGGACCTCGATGGCTTTCTCTCGCTCCGACAGTGGCAGCCTGCTGGTCCCGGCGAGATGGAGGCGTGGTCGTGGGTGCTCGCCCCGGCGGCAGCCTCCGACGAGTACAAGCAGCGCGCCTACGACGTGGCACTCGGCACCTTCAGTCCCTCGGGCAACTTCGAGCAGGACGACTTCGCCGTCTGGGACGGCATCGCTGACGCCGCAGGCTCCGTGTACGCCGAACAGAGCAACTTCGAGATGAACTATCAGATGGGGCTTGAGCAGGCGTCGTCAGCATCGATCGACGAGGACTTCCAAGGGCCGGGCGTCGCTTGGGATACCAACCTCGAAGAGGGGACCTGTCGCACCTTCCACGGCAACTGGCACAAGGCCATGAGCGGCGAGGACGTCGGCATGAGCTACCCCGAGGACCACCTCTAACAATGAGTCAATCACAACAGCACCCGACGGACATGGAACTGCACTACGAGTGCGTCCAGTTTTACAACGAGGAGGCGGAACTGCTGGATGCGAAGGAACTCGAAGACTGGCTGGAGCTGATGACCGAGGATGTCCAGTACGACATGCCGATACGGACCAGCCGCGAAAAGGGCGCCGAGCGCTCGGAGTTCAGCGAAGAAGGCTTCAACTACCGCGAGGACTACTCGACGCTAGAAGCGCGCGTCGAGCGCTTCCAGTCCGAATTCGCGTGGTCGGAGGACCCGCCCTCCCGGACGCGCCATCACGTCTCGAACGTTCGCGTCGTCGACACCGACGGTGACGAAGTCGAGACCAAGACCAACCTCCTGCTCTTTCGCGGCCAGGGCGAAGACACCGAAGGAGTCTTGCTCTCCGCCGAGCGTCAGGACACGCTCCGGCGCGTCGACGGTGACCTGAAACTCGCCGAGCGGGACATCCTCCTCGACCACACCGTCCTTCCGATGAAAAACATCTCGGTGTTCTTCTGACCATGACACCAACACGAACCGTCACAACCGGCGAACCGATCCGGCTCGCAGACGAGGCCGCCGACGTCGTCGTCCAGAAGATTTTCACGCGGATGGGCGAGCGACTGGAGATTCGTTCCGGCGACCAGTCGATCCGGCTGGATGCGATCATGCTCGAAAGCGTCGCCTGGCAGGACAGCGAGGAACTCGCGAGCAAGGCCGCCGATGAACTTCCGGCTGCCGGAAGTGCAGTGGCCGAAAGCGACGCCGTGCAAGCGGACCGCGACCCGATCACAGTCAGCAGCGAGTTCGCACTCGCCGAACTCGAACACATCGAGACACCAGAGGGCCCACGGCTCAGAATCGAGGCACCGAAGCTCGGCTACGACATCGAAGTCGGGCCACGGGAACTCGCCTGGCTGACGACGCGAACGCACGAGACGTTCACCGAGTGGCTCGAAACGCCCTTCGGCCCCGGCGGCGACGACCACGACCACGGCCACTGAGTGACCCAGCGGCCAACTGCTTTCTGACAGTATACCTGAACACTCCCCAGCCGGTGAAGCAAGTTATAAACCGGTACGGGTCGGAACAGAGAGTATGACAGGCGTAAAGAGATTTGAGCACGCGCAACTCCGCGTGACGGATCTGGAAGCAGCAGTCGAGTTTTACAAGGACGTCCTCGGTCTCGTCGAGATCGACCGGTCGGACGGAGCGGTCTATCTCGGCTGTGGGATGGACGAGAACTACGACGTCGGGCTGGTCGAAGGCAAGACTGGCGTCGACCACTTCGCAGTCCGGATGGACGACAGCGAGGAACTCGCGACCTACGAACAGCGACTCCAGTCTGCGGGCATCGAGACGGAGCGAACCGACGGCGCAGAGCCAAACCAGGAGGAAGGCGTCCGATTCACTCTTCCGAGCGGCGCGGACATGGAACTAGTGACCGTGGCTGACTCATCGTATCACCACCCGACTGAGACCCACGAGGACCGCGATGCGGTCGCCCCGCTCGACGTCGACCACATCAACCTGATGAGCTGGAACGTCGACGAGGACAAGGACGTGCTGACCGAGCACCTCGACTTTCAGGTCTCCGACGAGATTGTCGGCGAGTCGGGCTTTTCGATTCAGGCCTGGCTACGCTCGGGCGAGTTCCACCACGACGTCGGGATTTCGACGGCCGACAACGTCCAGTACACACTCCATCACCTCTCGTTCGAGGCCGACTCGATGGAGCACATCAAGCGCCTCGCAGACACGCTTGCGGACAACGGACACGATATCGAGTACGGTCCGAGCCGCCACAACGCGGGTGCGAACCTCTTTCTGTACCTGTGGACGCCGGGCGGCAACCGGATCGAGATCAGCGCCGAGGTGGCGACCGTCGACCACGAAGCCGAGACGGGCGTCCGAGAGATCGACACCTCGACGAATACCGTCTCGCGCTGGGGCGGCGCCGCGCCACCGGCGACGTTCCTCGGGGAGGGGTCGTAGATGGGTGACCTCGACGGCAAGCGCGTCCTCCTCACCGGCGGTGGCTCCGGCATCGGCCGTGCCGTCGTCGACCGGTACGTCGAGGAGGGCGCACAGGTCGCCGTCCTCGAACTCGTCGACGAGCGCGTCGAGGAACTGAACGACGAGTACCCCGACGCCGTCCACGCGATGCAGGGCGACGTCTCCGAGTGGGAGGACAATCAGGCCGCCGTCGAAGCGACAGTCGACCAGTTCGGTGGTCTCGACGTGTTCGTCGGGAACGCGGGCATCTTCGACGACGCGGTGCATCTCAACGACCTCTCGCCCGAGGAACTCCAGGACGGCTTCTGGGAACTGTTCGGCGTGAACGTGCTCGGCTACATGCTCGGCGCGAAGGCCGCGCTCCCGGAACTCATCGAATCCGAGGGTTGTATGGTCTTTACCGCCTCCTACTCCAGTTTCTACCCCGCGACTGGCGGAATTCTCTACACCCCCGCAAAGCACGCCATCGCGGGTATCATCCGGCAACTGGCCTACGAACTCTCGCCGAAGATTCGCGTCAACGGCGTCGCGCCCGGATACAGTCCGACGAACCTCTCGGGTACGGACGCGCTCGGTCAGGAGTCGAGTTCGGCCGTCCCCGAGGAAATCGACGAGCGCTACCCGCTCAAAATTCCCATGCCCGAGGAGTACGCTGGTTACTACGTCCTGCTCGCCTCGGAGCGAGACTCCCGTGCGTCGACTGGGACGATCATCGAGGCCGACAGTGGCCTCTCCATTCGCGGCGCTGACGACCCTGCTGGCGGATACGACCTGTAGGAACGGCAAGACAGAACTGGATTTTACTTCTCTGCGATCACGTCGACAGCGTGTCGTCCTGTGACCAGCGCCTGCGCCAGTCCGCCCATGTAGTGACGGTTGTTGACGCCGCCGATGTCGACGCCAGCCGCGTAGAGGCCGGGGACCGGTCGTGTTCGCCCCTCCTCAGCGTAGTCGTCGTACTCGAACAGTGACGAGGAACTGTCCGCTCTGTCGAGCACGCGCAGTCGCTCGTCGACGGCGATGCCGCCCATCGTGAACGTGATTCCGGGCTGAACGGCTACCGCACAGAATGGCGGGGAATCGAGCGGGCTGGCGTGTTCGCGCCGTGGTGGGTTCAGCAGGTCTGCCCTCCCATCGCGGACGGCTTCGTTGTACTCGCGGATGGTCTCGACGGCTGTGCTTCCGTCGGCACCGGCCGCGGTCAGTTCCTCGCCGAGACCGTCGAGCGTCTTCGCGCGCAGTACCTCCGCGCCCGCCTCCTCGGAGCGTTCGATGATGGTGCCGACCCGACCCATGCTGAACACCTCGTCCTCGTAGAGGTCGCCGTCGACGACGTAGTAGGCGCGCCCGCCAGCCTCCAGCGCGGTGTCCTGTGCGAGCGTGTGTTCCAGATCCGACTCGGACTCGTCGGTGTACCGCTCCCCGTCGCGGTCGATGGCGACGGCGAAGGGGCCATAGTACTGGGTCAGATCGAGAAACGTGTCGGGCGTCACCTCGGCGGGCGGCGCGGCGAGGTTGTGCCCGTAGAAGGTGTGCATCCCGCCGGTGGTTCGCGCGCCGACGTCGCGGGCGGCTTCGAGTCCGTCGCCGGTGCTCCACGGGTTCGACCGGATCCAGAGGTTCTCCACGTGTGGGGTCACGTGACGCTGGAGCAACTCCTCGTTGCCGTGGAAGCCACCCGTTGCGAGGATCACTGCGTCTGCGGTGATCTGGATCGGACCATCTGGCCCGCGTGTGTCGACGCCGATGACGCGGTTTGCCTCGTCGGTTCGGAGGTCGGTCATCGGCGTTTCGAGCAGGACATCCCCGCCCGCGTTCTCGATTTCTTCGACCATCTGCAGAGTGAGTTCGTCGGAGTCGACCTTGCCGCAGTTCGCGCCGGGCGTCGGTGCCGTCACCACGTCGCCGGTCGGGAGTTCGACCGGTGGCTCTTTCACCTCGACGCCGAGCGACTCGATCCACTCGAACCCGTCGTCGAGGTTCTCGACGACCAGCTGTTGCAGCGCTGGGTTGCCCTTCGGGACGTTTTCCTGTGCCTCTGCGAGCGTCTCGTACGACCAGATCAGGCCTGCGGAGATTCGCATCGACCCGCCCGCGCGTTCGCCTTTCTCAAGAACTACCACGTCGTTGCCGCGTTCGACTGCCTGCACGCCAGCGCTCAGGCCCGCCATGCCAGCGCCAGCGACGACGATATCGGTCTCGATGCTGTCGACGGTCATGGGTGTACTCTCGGAAGCCACTCGCTTGGGTTTTGTGTTCTGTGCGGATTTTGGATAGGATGTATTGAGTTTACTGGAGTCACAAACGGCCAGAAAGCCCCGAGTCTCTGGACTCCTTCGGCTCGCTGCGCTTCTCACTCCTTTCAGTCGTTGCGTGTGTCTGCGGGCGACCCGTGAGTCGCCCGCACGGCAAGCGAGACCGAAGGTCTCGCCCTGCTTGCGTCGCCGGAGTTCGTCCAGAGACTCGCCCCTTTCAGTCCCACCCGATTCGGCTGATTACCCTGTCTATGCGGGTGGGACTGAAAGGGGCCGTCATCGGCGCTGCGCGCCGATTGCTCGGGAGACTGCGTCTCCCGGTGTCTCTCGGGGAAGGTGGACGCAGCAAGCACTACAACGACCGAAGGGAGTGAAGCGCGCAGCAAGTCCCCCGACCCGAGAGCACGAGGGCTTTCTGGCTGTCTGAATAATCGGCACCTGCATAGCTCCCATACTCAACCCCCAGCCAACGTCCGTACGGTAGCCTTTTGCCCAGTCCGGGACAACACGATGGTAATGGCACACGACCACGACGACATGATCTGGCGGGCGGAGTCAGTCGAGACCGTCCGCTCGATTCGAGAGTCGGCGCTCGCGACGCAGGGAACCGAGTCTATTCCTATCGACGAACTCGGTGGCCGAACGCTCGCAGCGGGAATCGTCGCGGAGACGGACATCCCCGAACACGACCACGCGACGATGGACGGCTTCGCCTTCGACGCGAGCGAGGATTACCCCTTCACGGTACTCGACGAGGAGGTGTTTCCCGAGGACGAACCGCCGTCTATCGAACCCGGCGAGGCAGTGCGAATCGCGACCGGCGCGAGTCTCCCACCTGAAGCAAACGCGGTGCTCAAACGCGAGGAGTCCGAGGTCACGGACGGACAACTCACCGGGGCGGACATCGAACCGGGGACCTACGCCTACGAACGCGGGAGCAACGTGAGTGCCGGAGAGCAACTCTTCGCCGCGGGCGAGTCGCTCTCGGCAAAAGACGCCATCTTTCTGGGGGATCTGGGATACGACCAGATCACCGTCCACGAGCAGTTCTCGACGGGCGTGCTCGCGACCGGGACCGAGATCCACGAGAGCAGACAGTCGGATCTCGACTCCCCGATGCTGGCGTCGCTCGTCCGGTCGTGGGGCCACGAAGCGACCTACGAGGGCACCGTCCCCGACGAGGAAGAGCGAGTACGCGAGACACTCGCCAACCTCACCGACGCGTACGATGTCGTGATCACCACCGGCGGGACGAGCGTCGGGCACAAGGACTACGTCGTGCAGGCGCTCTCAGACCTCGGTGAGGTGCATTTCCATCGGGTTCGACTCCGCCCGGGCAAGCCCATCGCCGTCGCCACCGTCGACGATTCGGTCGTCTTCGCCATCCCCGGGAAGCCACTCGGCGCACACACCGTCTCGACGCTCGTCATGGGGCCGTTTTTCACCGGCCGGTCGGCGCTGCCCGCCCTCGAAGCGACGATGGCAGTCGACGTTGATCTTGGCCCCGAGGGCTTCGAGTACGCGATTCCGGTCACGCTTAACGACGGAACCGCCACCCCACTCGGTCACGTCGACTCGCCGCTGTCGGTCTACGAGCGAACCTTCGACCCGAGCGTCCTCTCTTCGAGTACGCGAGCGACCCGCGCCGACGGGTTCGTCCTCACCCAGTCCGACCTTCCCGCCGAGGAGACTGTCGACGTGGTCCCCTACCCGGTCGTCGAGTGAGATGAGTCTCACCGACCTTCCTGTTCGTGATCCGGCGACGTTTCCCGACACGTTCGAGCGACCCGACACCGTCATCCGCGGGGTCGTCCTCGCGGCGGGGACGAGCAGCCGATACGGAGCGGAAAACAAACTCACGGCGACGGTGGAGGGCGAACCGGTCGTCACACGAGCGACTCGAGCGCTCGTCGAGAGTTCGCTCGACGGCGTCACCGTCGTCGTCGGCCACGAGGCAGAACGGGTTCGCGAGGCGATTTCTGGCCTCGACGTGACGGTTCGGGTCAACGACAACTACAGAGCGGGTCAGAGCACGTCGCTTCGCGAGGGAATCCGCGATGCCAGCGAACGCGGTGCGGACGCGGCGCTGATCGCGTTAGGGGACATGCCGTGGGTCACGACCAGAACCGTCGACCTGCTTGCCGACGCGTACAGGTACGGCATCGCAAACATTCTCGCGGCCGCCTACCAGGGCGAGCGCGGCAATCCGACTCTCTTTGGTGCCGAGTACTTCGAGACGCTGGCCGACATCGAGGGCGACGTGGGCGGCAGGGAACTCCTCACCGAGTCAGGAGAAGCAGTCGGAATCGAGACTGGCGACCCCGGTGTCAGGCGCGATATCGACCATCCTGCGGATCTGCGTGACGAATCGCAGTCAGCGTAAAACCAAACTCCAGACTTACATTTCAGCGCGGCGTTGTTCGGTCGCGTCCTCGTCGACTGCGAGTTCGTCGCCCTCTTCGGTGAGGACGACGCCGTAGGCTTCGCGTGCCTCCTCGCGGGTGACGTAATCCTTCTGGACGTCCGTCAGCACGGCCTCGGGGTCGCGCTCGGTCGGGTCACCGAAGCCGCCAGCACCCGACAGCTGGAAGCTCACTGTGTCGCCGTATTCGAGGCTGTACTCGCCTTTGGGGTGAAGTTCCTTGCCGTCCTCGCCGGGGTTGAGGATCGTCTGTCCCTTCTCGCCACCCTCGCCGCCTTCGAGTCCCCACGGGCTGGACTCGGTTCGTTCGAGGAGGTTGGTGAACGTGATGTTCTCGCCGAGCAGCGTCAGGTCCTTCCGGAGGCCGAGGCCGCCGCGCTGGCGACCCGCGCCGCCGGTATCAGGACGGAGCGACAACTCCTCGATCACGACCGGATAGCGGGTCTCGTGGAGTTCGACCGGGATGTTGGTGACGTTGAACGATGAACAGATGCCCTCTTCGCCGTCCTTGTGGCCGGCGGCGCCGACGCCGCCGATCATGAAGTCGTAGAGGATGAATCGCTCGTCGGTCTCGGGGTCAGTCCCGCTGAAGTTGGGGTTCCCGAAGTGACTGCTGGCTGCGATGACCTGATCGGGGACGGCCTTCGCGAGCGCGCCCAGATTGAGTTCGACGAGGCGCTGATTGATGATCGGGCGGGCGTTTGCCGCACACGGCGGTTCGGGATTGAGGAAACTGCCGCGGGGTGCCCGGACGGTCATCGGGCGCATGATCCCCTCGTTCTGTGGGAGGTACTTTTCGGTGATCGCCTTGAGGACAAAGGCCGAGTACGCCCGCGTGTAGTTGATGTAACTGTTGATCGCGGAGGCAGTCTGGGGGTCGGTCCCCTCGTAGTCGAAGATCATCTCGTCGCCCGCAATCTCGATAGTGACTTCGAGGTTCACGGGGCCGCTACCCTCGTAGACGTTGTCCATCACATCAGTGAAGTTGTACTCGCCGTCGGGCATCTCCTCCAGGTCCTCGCGGACGCGCTCCTCGGAGACGTCGATGAGGCGGTCGATGGTCGCGTAGACCGTCTCGCGGCCGTACTCGTCGAACAGTTCGCTGAACAGTTCGTTGCCGCGGTGGTTGGCGTTTTGCTGTGCTCTGATGTCACCGATCACCATGTCGGGGAGGCGAACGTTCGCCTCGATGAGTTCCGTGAACCAGTCGGTGAGTTCGCCGCCCTCGATTGCCTTCGTCGGGAACAGGCGAAGCCCCTCCTGATAGATCTCGGTCGCGTCGGTGGCCTGCGACCCGGGCGAGCGCCCGCCGACGTCGATCATGTGGGCGATGGTCACCGCGTAGCCTTCGATCTGGTCGTCGACGAAAATCGGTGAGACGAGAAACATATCGGGCAGGTGGCCCGACCCCATCTCGGAGTCGTTCAATACGATTCCGTCGCCGGGTTCCAGATCCTCCTCCGAGAAGCGTTCGCGGACGTGTTCGACGGCGTAGGGCATCGACCCGAGGTGGCCGGGGCTGAAGTTGCCCTGTGCGACGAGGCGGCCGTCCTTGTCGAAGAGGCCGGTCGAGAAGTCCTGTCCGAGCGAGACTGCCTCGCTTTTTCCGGTTCGCTGGAGCACCGACCCCATCTCGTTGCACATCGCGCTGAGTCGGTCCCAGATGACGGTGAACGTGATCGGGTCGAGGTTCTCCGAGTCGATGTCTGCGCTGTCTGTCTCAGGTGTGTCTTGGTCGCTCATTGTGCACCTCCAACGTCGATCCGCAGATTGCCGTACTCGTCGACGGTCAACTGGTCACCCGGCGGGACGACCGTCGTGGAGTTTATCTCCTCGACGACGGCGGGGCCAGAAAGCGTCGCGCCCGGCCCGAGTTCGTCGCGGTCGTAGATGCTCGTCTCGGTGAAGCCGCCTGCGGACTCGAAGTAGGCCTCGCGGGTGCCCTTGCGCGCGTCGCTTGCGCGCGAGGACCCTCCCTCGATCTTGGTCCGCGACATCGACTCCGTCGGGCTGCGAACGGTGACCTTCCAGGTGATCCCCTCGACGTCCTCGTCGGGGTCGCTGTAGCCGTACGTGCGCTCGTAGGTGTCGTGGAACCGCTGCTGGATGGTCTCGACGTCCTCGGCACCGAGCTCGCCGTTTGGGATCTCGACGCCGATCTCGTGGGCCTGTCCCACGTACTTCATGTCTGCCTCGCGCTCGACGACGACGTCGTCCCCGCCTGCCATCTCGATGAGTTCGCGCCCCTCGGCTTCGAGTTGCTCGTAGATGTCGAGGATGTCGTCGACGGCGTCTGCGGTCAGTTCCGTGATGTGGGTCTGGTCGAGGTGGAACTCGATATCGGCGACGAGCAAGCCACCGGCGGAGGCGACGCCCGCGCCCTCGGGGACGTACACCCGGGGGACGTTGAGTTCGTGGGCGATGAAGGCACCGTGGACGGGGCCTGCACCGCCGTACATGATCATCGCGAACTTCCGCGGGTCGAGGCCGCGCTCGGAGGCGTGGATCTGACTCGCGCGGGTCATCTCGTTGTCGACAATCTCTTTGATTCCCCAGGCCGCCTTCGGCACGTCGATGTCGAGCGGGTCGCTGACGGTGCGCTCGATCCCCTCGTGTGCGCCCTCGACATCGATGTCCATCCGGCCGCCGAGGAAGAAGTCGGGGTTGATGTAGCCCAGTGCCAGGTCGGCGTCGGTGACGGTCGGTTCCGTCCCGCCGCGGTCGTAGCAGATCGGACCGGGCTGTGCGCCCGCGCTCTCCGGGCCGACCGTGATGCGGCCAGTCGAGTCCACGCCAGCGATCGACCCGCCGCCTGCGCTGATCTCGATCATGTCGACGACGGTCAGGTTGATCGGGAGGCCGCTGCCTTCCTTCATCTTCGCTTCGTCGACCTCGAAGACGTCGGTGCGCTTTGGTTGGCCGGTGACGACGAAACAGATCTTCGCGGTGGTGCCGCCCATGTCGAAGGAGAAGATGTTGTCCTCGCCGAGCGTCTGGCCGAGGTGGGCGGCGCTGAGCGCGCCCGCGACGGGGCCGGACTCGGTGATCTGGACGGGCGACTCCTGGATCATCTCGGGGGTCGCGACGCCGCCGCTGGATTTCATCATGAAGAAGGAGCCGTCGTACTCCCGTTCGTCGAGTGAGCCCCCGATCTTGCCGAGATACTCGTGGACGCGGGGCTTGATGTAGGCATCGACTGCGGCGGTGTTGGTTCGTTCGTACTCGCGGTACTGTTTCGAGATGTTCGACGCGCGGGCGGTCTGGAGTTCCGGCGCTTCCTCGTTGATGATCGACTCGGCCTCGACCTCGTGGCTGTCGTCGTCGTAGGAGTGGAGGAAGCTGACGGCGACCGACTCGTACTCCTCGGAGAGGTCGTTCGCCAGGTCGCGCACCTCGCCTTCGTCGAGCGGCGTGATGACGTCCTCGCGGGGGTGAATCCGTTCGGAAACCTCGTAGATGTCCTCGCGGTCGATAATGGGGTCGGGCTTTTCGATGAACAGGTCGTAGAGGTCGTATCGCTTCTGTCGCCCGAGGATGGGCACGTCGCGAAAGCCCTCGGTCGTGACGAGGGCCGTCTCTGCGCCCTTCCGTTCGAGGACCGTGTTCGTCGCGAGAGTCGTTGCGTGGATGATCTGCCGGACGTCATCCAGCGACGCGTCGACCTCGCCGAGGAACTCGTCGATCCCGTTGAGGATCCCACGAGCGGGGTTCTCCCGGTCGGTTGGGTACTTGTACACGTCCAGTTCGCCACTCTCTTCGTCGACGAGAACAAAATCGGTAAAGGTACCACCTACGTCGAATCCTATACGCTTGGGCATCATCCTCACATATTCTATCCCGCGTAATAAATTCACAGCATCACGCCTCGTCACGTGAGGTTTCCGCACGATGTTGCGCCCCGTTCGATTCTACCACGAGACGGATCGCCCGGGACAGCAGAAACAGACCGTTCAGTTCTCGACTCGTCGGGTCGGCATCTAGTCGCTCTCGTTGATGACGCGCCAGACGTCCTCGGGGGTGATCGGCGTGTCGACTTCCTCGCCGAAGCCAAACGGCTTCAGTGCGTCACAGATGGCGTTTATGACTGCCACGTTGGCCGCAGTCGGGCCGCTTTCGCCGACGCCTTTGGCTCCGAGCGGGTTGTCCGGCGACGGCGAGGAGATCCCGTCGATCTCCATCTCGGGCACGTGGTAGGACTTTGGCATCGCGTAGTCCTGCAGCGAACTCGTCATCATGTTGCCGCTCTCGTCGTAGGCGACATCCTCGTACATCGCCTGTGCGATGCCCTGGGCGATGCCGCCGTGGAGCTGTCCCTCGACGATCTTCGGGTTGACGCGGTTGCCGACGTCGTCGACTGCGACGTAGTTCTCGAACTCGATCTCGCCCGTGTCGGGGTCGATTGCGACGACGGCGACGTGTGTTCCCGTCGTCATCGTCAGTTCGTCCGGCAGCCAGTACGCGGTCGATTCGAGCCCTGGCTCGACTTCGCCGGGCAGGTCGAAGGCCCGATGGGCCGAGTTGGCGATGTCCTGAATCGTCAGCGAGCGCTCGGGCGCGCCGGAGATGTAGAACTCGCCGTTCTCGAACTCCACGTCCTCCGCGGCCGCTTCGAGTTCGTGCGCAGCGATTTCGCGGGCGTCCTCGACTACGTCCCGTGCGCTCTCGACGAGCGCCGACCCGCCGACGACCAGACTCCGACTCGCGTGGGTACCGGTTCCGTCGTTGAGTTGGCGGGTGTCGCCCTCGATGATCTCGATGTCCTCGATGGGTACGCCGAGTTCGTCAGAGAGGATCTGGGCGTAGGCCGTGTCGTGCCCCATCCCGAAGTCCATCGTCCCGCAGTAGGCGGTCACGGTACCCGATGGGTTGATCGTGACGCGACCGGACTCCCAGTGGGTCTTGAAGATGCCTGCCTTCTTACAGATGTCCGCGGGGCCGACGCCGCTGACGTGGGCGTAACAGGACAGGCCGACGCCGAGATAGCGGTCGTCATCGTCACTTCGTGCTTCCTGCCGCTCGCGGATCTCGTCGTAATCGGCCAGATCGAGCGCCTTGTCCAGCGCTTTGTGGAAGTTGCCGCTGTCGTAGCGCTCGCCGGTGACTGACTCGTAGGGGAAGGCGTCGGTGGGGATGAAGTTCTTCCGGCGGAGTTCGGCCGGGTCCATGCCGATCTCCTCGGCGGCGGCGCTCACCAGTCGCTCGGTGAACGTGATCGCAGAGACTTCGTGGACGCCGCGGAACGAATCGAGCGGCGTCGCGTTCGTCAGCGCACCCTCGATGCGGGCGTGCAGTTCCGGCAGGTCGTACTGGCCGGGGAGCAGGTCCACCGAGAAAATCGTCGTCAGCATGTGGACGTGTGAGGAGACGTACCCGCCCACGTCGGCGAGTCCCTCGGTTCTGATCGCCAGAATGTTCCCGTCCTCGTCGAGGGCGATGTCGCCCTCGTAGTTCAGCCCGCGGCCGTGCGAGGAGGTCTGGTGGATCTCCGTTCGCTTGGCCTGCCACTTGATCGACCGTTCGAGTTCGCGCGCGACCCACGGAACGAGCGCCTCGATGTCGTAGTTGTGGATCTTCGCCCCGAACCCGCCGCCGACGCGGGGTGCGTCGATGTGGATCTTGTGTTCCGGATGGCGGATGATCCCCGAAATCGCCGACCGGTCGGAGTGGGGCGTCTGCGTACTCATCTGGATCGTCAGGTCGTCGCTGCCCGAGTTGTACGTGGCGATGGCCGCTCGCGGTTCGAGCGCGTCGGGGATGATGCGCTGTTCGTCGACGCTGACGCTCGCGGTGTGGGCGGCCTCCTCGAAGGCCTCCTCGACGGCCTCCTCGTCGCCGAACTCCCACTCGTAGGCGAGGTTGTCCTCGTAGTTCTCGTGGAGCGTCGGCGCGTCCTCGGAGAGCGCTTCCTCGGGGTCCGTCACGGAATCGAGTCGTTCGTAGTCGACTTCGATTGCGTCGACGGCGTCCTGTGCGCGGTAGCGGTCCTCCGCGATGGCGATGGCGAGCGGTTCGCCCTGATAGCGAACCTTGTCGCGCGCGATGACCGGCCGGAACAGTTCCGGTGGCACCTCGATGTAATCCGTCGACATCGAGGGGATCTTTCGCGGCGCGGGTGTCTCCGCCTCGTCCATGTCCTCCGCGGTGAAGACGGCGATCACGCCGTCCAGCGCTTCCGCTTTGCTCGTGTCGATGTCGTTTATCTCTGCGTGTGCGTACTGGCTCCGGTAGACCGCGGCGTGGCCTGCCCGCGCGACGTCGATGTCATCCGTGTAAGTCGCGCGACCGGTGGTGAACTCCCGGTCTTCGACACGGTCGACTGGCGAGCCAACTACCTTGTCCGATTCCGTTGCGTCAGATATGTTGCTTGTCATGGGTTCGTAGTGAGTCAGTCTGTCTGATAGTTCGTTCGGCGTGCAGTGTCATGAGGTTTGCTCATGTGCGTGGCAACTAGTGACACGCGGCTGTGGTCGCTCATCGGTCCACCTCCACGCGCTCGTGGATCGGGGACTTCCGGTCGCGGAGGTGCTGTGGGTCCCGTTCGTTGGCGACCGCCTGCACCTCTCCGACGATACTCAACGCGATCTGATAGGGCGTGCCGCCGCCGAGGTCGAGTCCGACCGGCGTGTAGATCCGGTCGAGTTCGGCGTCGGAAAGCGGTTCTCGGTCTGCCTCGATATCCTCGACGACCTCCTCGAATCGCTCTGTCGGTCCCATCAGGCCGATGTAGGGCGTCTCGGTCTCCAGCAACTCCTCGATAGTGATGGTGTCGTCGACGACGTTGTGTGTCATCACGACGGCGTAGGTGTCTTCGTCGAACGCCAGCGTCTCGTGGATCTGGGCTGGCGACGTCGACAGCACGCGGTCGGCGTTCGGGAACCGCTCGGCCGTGGCGAGTCCGCCCCGAAAGCCGATGACGGTGACCCGAAAGTCCATCCGGTCGGCGAGTTCGACCACGGGCGTCACGTCGTGGCCGGTGCCGAAGACGACGAGGTCGGGTCGTGCAGTCACGCTGTCGACGAACACGCGGACTGTCTCACCTTCGTGTTCGACCTCCAGCGTATCGGATTGTCCAGCCGAGAGCAGCGTCTCGACTGGCTTCTCCAACTGGTCGACGAGCCACTCCGGCCAGTCGCCGACGACGGTCGTCGCCCCTGAGATGTCGCCGTCGGGGACGAGCATCCGGTCACCCTGTTCGATTCCGTCACCGTCGAGAACGGTCAGGACGACCATGTCCTCGCCGCTCTCGTAGGCGTCGACGACCGGTCGGTAGTCGTCGGTCAGCGGTTCGACCAGCAGGTCGATGATGCCGTTACAGCCGAGTCCGAGCCCCCACACGTCGTCGTCGCCGGTCAGGTCGAACTGCTCCACGCGCGCCCGGCCGTCCGAGCGAACCTCCGCGGCCAGATCCAGCACTTCGTCTTCGAGACAGCCAGCGGTGATGCTTCCGACACCCGCGCTCTCCTCCGAGACGACCATCTTCGCGCCCGGGCGGCGGAAGGCGTTGCCCTCGACGTCGATGATGGTCGCAAGGACTGCAGAGTCGTCGCCGAGCGAGCGGTCGAGCGCTCGCATGACGGCGGACTCGGGGACGCTCCAGTGTTCTGATTCGTCGTCTGTCATGTGTGTACTCCAGTTCGGTGATAGCCAAGTGGTTCGGTTCCCGTGTACTGTTCGAGCTGTCGAGCCAGTTCCTCGATGTCGGCCGCGCCCGCAAAGGGGAAGATGCCGTCGACGTACGGGTCAGCCGCTTGCATCCCGCTTGCGGTCGGCTCGAACGACGGTGAGGCGGCGAGCGGGTTGAGCCACAGGACCAGCGGCGAGCGCTGAGACAGCCACACGACGCCGTCTTCGAGTTCCGACACGTCGCCCATCTCCAGCCCGTCGCTGATCACGAGCGTGATGGTTCGGCGGTCGACCGCGCCCGGATGGCGGTCACGGACGGCCGTCAGCGCGCCGCCGATGCGGGTCCCGCCGCCCCACTGGGCCTCCGCGCGTTCGAGTGCGTCGTAGGCCGCTGTCGTGGTCTCGGCGTCGAATGCGGCCGATACTTCCTGTACGTCTGTATCGAACAGGAAGATCCGAAGCGAGCGCCACTCCGTCCGCAACTCACAGAGGAATCGAACGAGAAAGTCCCGGTCGATCACGTCGAGCACCGACCGGCTCACGTCGACGAAGACGACGCCGCGGAGTTCGGTCGGCGTGAAGTCGCGTTTCGGCAGCGACAGCGGCGTGCCGCCTGTCACGGCACTCCGGCGTAGCGAGCGGCGAACGTCGAGGCGTCGACCCCGGTTCGCTCGCTCGGTCCGACGGCCGGGCAGCGTGGCGAGTGCCCGAGTCAGTCGCTGCGTCGCCGTCTCGGTCCGGTCCCCGTCGCCGAACACGCCAGACGGGTCGACTCGCTCGGACTGACCGGCCGGGCTGTAGGTCGCACTCGTATTGTCGTCTGCGGGTTCGCCCGACTGTCCCTCGGTGACGCCGCGACGCACGCCCTCGGAGCCAGCATCGCCCTCGCGTCTCGTTCGCTCCTCGTCGTCGCCCTGAGGCGTTTCGACTGTCGGCGGTTCCAGCCCACCTGTCTGTTCCTCGTCGGCCGGTTCTGTCGTCGGGTCAGTGAGATCCTGTACCCGCGACCAGAACTGGGCGAACAGGCGGTCGAACAGGTCGTAGTCGGTCGGTCGTGTGAGCAACGCAGCGCGCAGCGAGCGCTGCACGCGCTCGCGGTCGCTGAGACCAATCTCGGCGAGTGCTTCGGCGGCCGTCTGACTCGCGTTCGCTGGCACGTCTGCGCCCTGCTGTCTGAGCGCACGGGTAAAGGCGACCAGTTCCTCGCGGAATCGGTCAGTGGGCGTCGTGTGGCCGTTCTGCTGTTGATCCGCCACAGCCACATCCTGCTGACTGTCCGGTGTGGTCGGTTCCGCATCCGCGGACTCGTCGCCGTTACGCTTCGTCATGTGATGTCTCAGTTCCAGCGGCGTTCACGAGCGTTTCCAGCGTCTCGTCGTCCATTCGCTCGATGTCCTCGGCCTCCTTGAGCAGCGTTCCGAGCGTCCTGTGGACGGTTTCTGTCGAGAGCGACGTCTCCTCGAGGGCGGCGAGTGCGTTCGCCCAGTCGAGCGTCTCCGAGACTCCCGGCGGCTTGCGAAGCGGTTCCTTTCTGAGATTCTGCACGACCCCGACGATCTCGGCGGCGATCGTCCGGTCGAGTTGGGGCACCTTCCGTCGGACGATTTCCTCCTCCTTGTCGGCGGCAGGTGGTTCGAGATACAGGTACAGACACCGGCGCTTGAGCGCGTCGGACAGCGCACGCGTCCGATTCGACGTGATGACCACGATCGGCGGTACGTCGGCAGTGATCGTTCCCAGTTCGGGGACAGTCACCTGAAACTCGGAGAGAAATTCCAGCAACAGCGCCTCGAACTCCTCGTCGGCCCGGTCGACTTCGTCGATCAGTAACACGGACGGGCGGTCCTCGCTCGCGCGGAGTGCGCGCAAGAGCGGGCGTTCGAGCAGGTACTCCTCGGAGAACACGGACGCTTCAGGCAGGGACTCGTCGGTCTCCGCGCCGGTCGTTCGGGACTGCACGGCGAGGATCTGTTTCGTGTAGTTCCACTCGTACAGCGCGTTCTCGGCGACCAGCCCCTCGTAACACTGCAGACGGATCAGTTCCGTCGCGAGTCCCTCGGAGAGCACCTTCGCGAGTTCGGTCTTGCCCGCGCCGGGAGGCCCCTCGACGAGCAGCGGCTTCCCCAGCCGGAGCGCGAGCAACACCGTGGTCACGATGTCGTCGTCTGCGACGTAGTCGGCGCTCTCGAAGCCCTCTCGAAGTCGCTCCTCGGAGATGTCCTCGAACGCGCTCGGCTGGTGTGTCCCACTCATCGTCGATTACAGCGAGTCGAGTGCGGCTTCGACTGCGTCCTCGGTGTAGACCTTCAGCAGTTGCAGGCGGAACTCGGGGGAGGCCTGCATGTCGTCCATGACCATGAACTCGTCGAGGTCGTCGGGCGCGTGCGCGGCGGCGTCCTCGATCTCCTCCGATGAAAGCGAGTCGACCGACTCGCCGGTGAGCGCGTCCTCGACGGGGCCGAGACGGACCCCGTGGTCCATCACGCCGTTTGCGGCGATGCGAACGTCGGTGAGCGTCCCGTCTTCGGCCTGCAGGTTTGCGGCGACGCCGACGAGCGCGTAGCCCGACGATGGGCTGGGCTTTTTGACGTATGCCCCGCTTGCATCGGGTTGCCGCGGGATTTCGACGGCCGTCAGAATCTCGTCTTCCGCGATGTCGTTCGCGTACATCCCGTGGAAGAAGTCGTCGATGGGAATCGCTCGCTCGCCGTCTGGACCCTGCACGTGAACGGTCACGTCGGCAGCGAGCGCCGCCGCCGGGAGGTCCGACGCGGGGTCGGAGTGAGCGAGATTTCCGCCGAACGTCCCGCGATTCCGGACCTGCTTGTCACCGACTGCGTGGGTCGTCTCGGCGATAACCGTGTTCTCCTCCCAGAGTTGGTCGTCGTCGACGACGGTGGCGTAGGTCGTCGCTGCGCCGACCGTGATCGTCTCCTCGCCGTACTCGATTCCGGTCAGGTCGTCGACCTCGCTGATGTCGACGAGCGAATCAGGGCTGGAGAGCCCGGATTTCATCGTCGGGAGCAGGCTGTGCCCGCCAGCGAGCAGTTCCGCTCCGGGGTTGTCCGCGAGCATATCGAGCGCTTCCTCGACGCTCTCCGGTCGGTGGTAATCGAAGCTGTCGGGATACATCGATCAGTCACCACCAGTTTCGGCCGGGACGCCGCCGTCGGTCGCCGACTCGGCTTCGTCACCGTACATTCGTTCTGCTGCGGATTCGACCGCACGGACGATGTTCTGATAGCCCGTACACCGGCAGAGATTCCCCTCGATCGCTTCCCGGATCTCCTCGTCGTCCGGGTTCGGGTCCTCGGTCTCCTCGAGGAACTCCTTTGCGGTCATGATCATGCCGGGCGTGCAGTAGCCGCACTGGAGTCCGTGCTCCTCGTTGAACGTTTCCTGCAGTGGATGCAGGTCGTCGTGGGCCTCGGCCAATCCTTCGACGGTCGTAATCTCGGCCCCGTCGGCCTGCACGGCGAGCATGGTGCAGGACTTGACCACGTCGCCGTCGACTTCGACCGTACAGGCACCGCACATGCTACTCTCACAGCCGACGTTCGGGCCCGTGTAGCCGAGTTCGTCTCGGAGCGCGTGCACGAGCAGCGTTCGCGATTCGACAGTCAGCGTCTGTTCGGTTCCGTTGACAGTGAGTGTGATCTCGTGTGAACTCATCGGTTAGAAATAGCTCTTGATTCGGTCACGGAGGTTCCCGCTCTCATCGCCGACGTCCTGAAGCTGTTTTTGGACCTTCTTGAAAAAGCGGTTGATGACGCGGTTCGCAACCGGGCTGATGACGCGCTGTCCCATGTTTGCGATCCGGCCGAACACGCTTGTCTCCGCCCACCAATCGACCTCGACGCCGTTCTCGATCTCTCGCAGCTCCATCCCGGCATTCATCTCGAAGCTACTGTCGCTCGCACTCCCCTTGCCTGAAGAGCGCAT
This sequence comes from Halovenus marina, assembly GCF_051414115.1. Taxonomy (NCBI): domain Archaea; kingdom Methanobacteriati; phylum Methanobacteriota; class Halobacteria; order Halobacteriales; family Haloarculaceae; genus Halovenus; species Halovenus marina. The sequence goes on from NZ_JBLKNZ010000001.1 coordinate 264,479, forward strand.
CTCGGGGAACTCACGGTGTTCGATCGTGACGACAGTCTCGAACGTCGGCTTGACGCTGCCGACACTCAGTTGCATCACTGCCGCGTACTTGCCACCCTCCTTGAACGCACGGGCTGCGACATCGTCTGGGTCCGCGTCCGGGAGGATCGGAACGTCTTCGTCGTTCTCCTGAGCCTCTGCGAGCAGCGCATCGAAGTCAGGATCGTCGTCTTCGACCTCGACGAGGAACTGACAGCCTGGAAGGGCTTCCTTGATCATCTCTGGGTCGGAGAGGGCCATCCACACCTCCTCCATCGTTACGTCTTCGAGTGTGAACGTATCATTAAATTCCATGGAAAACCCTCACCTCTGGGAACGTGTGTGTCTGCGACATTATGTGTACACCGTGATGATCTGGTCATCTTACGTACTTAAATCCAGCGGGAGCCGGTGACACACAAAGCGATCAACTACGGCGGATTGTGCTGCTTTCTGTCCCTGAACGCTCGGATTTGCCGGTCTGGTCGGCGGCCCTTGGAACGTGTTGGCGACCGACAGTGGTTATCCGTTTTGTGCTTCGAGTTCTTCGAGTTCGTGGCGGCGAACCTTCCCCGTGACCGTGGTCGGCATCTCGTCGATGAACTCGATCTCGCGAGGGTACTGGTACTTCGCGAGTTGCTCGCGGACGTGCGTCTGAATCTGCTCTCTGAGTTCGGCACCGGGTTCGACGCCCTCCTGCGGTTCGACGTAGGCTTTGACGATTTCGCCGCGCTGGCTGTCTTCGACGCCGATGACGCCGACGTTCGCTACCTCCGTGAGTTCGATGATCGAGTCCTCGACTTCGGGCGGGCCGACCCGGTAGCCCTGCGTGATGATGAGGTTGTCGTCGCGCGATTTGAACCACAGGCGGCCGTCTTCGTCCCGGTAGCCGAGGTCGCTTGTGTCCATCCACTCGCCGATGAACTTCTTCTCGGTCCCCTCCTCGTCGTTCCAGAGTCGTCGGAACATCGCCGGGTCGGGCTTGCGGAGCGCGATGTGGCCGGTCTCTTCCACGTCGACGCGCTCGCCGTCGTCGTCGACGATGGCGACGTCGTGACCAGGGGCCGGGAAGCCGAGGCTGCCGGGTTCGACATCGAACCACTGTGAGCAGGTCGTGACGAGATGGATCGCCTCGGTCTGCCCGTACATCTCGTTTAGATTTGCACCCAGCGTCTCCGTCACGAAGTCGTACAGCGACTCCGAGACCGGTTCGGAGCCGGACATCACGACCGAGAGCGTCGACAGGTCCCACTGCGAGGAGTCGAGTTCGGACATCGGCTTGAGCATCCCGGGGACGAGCACGGCCCGCGTCGGCCCCCACTTCTCGATGTTGTCGTACACTGTGGTCGGGTCGAACCCGGAGTTCGAGTCGTACCGGAAGGCTGGACAGCCGTAGTGCCACGTGCCGAGAATGAGATTCAGCCCGCCGATCCACGCGAGATCCGGCGTCACGTACAGCAGTGGGTCGTCGTCCGACCAGGGCAACTCGAAGCACATCTGAAAGCTCGGCAGCCAGCCGATCAGTGCCTGATGGGCCTGCACGACGCCCTTTGGCTTGCCGGTCGTCCCGCTCGTGTAGAGGATCATCGCCGGGTCCTCGGGGTCGGTCTCGACTGCGTCGAACTGGTGCGAGCGGTCGGCCCCGAGTTCGTCGAACTGGATCGTCTCGGACCCCTCAATCGTCGGTTCCTCGCGGAACCCGGCGATGAGTTCGACGGTGTCGACGTTCGCAACCGATTCGGCGACGGTGTCGAACAGGTCGGGCGCGGCAAACACCGCCGTGGCTTCACAGTCTTCGAGGCGGAAGGAGAGTCCGTCCGGCCCGTACAGCACCGAGAGTGGGACGCTGATCGCGCCGAGCTTCCACGCCGCCAGATGGGTGAGCATCACCTTGTCGCTCCGAGTGCCCAGGATTGCGATCCGGTCGCCTTCACCGATCCCTCGCGCGTCGAGCGCGTTCGCAATCTGGTTCGAGCGCCGGTCGAGTTGCCAGAACGTGTGCGTCCGGTCCGGGCCGTCCTCGATGTCCTGAAAGAGCGCGACACTTCCGCGCTTGTCGGCGTGTTTGGTCACTGTGTCAGTCGCGATGTTGAACGTCTCGGGGATGTCCCACTCGAACGACTCGCGGGCGTCCTCGTAGTCCTCGAACGCCGCCAGATTCGGTACCGGTTCCTCCGCCCAGTCGACTGTGATCGTCCCGAAGGACGTGTCCTCCGCTGGCATAGTTATCGTGTGCCAGTAGATCGAATTTACGAATAAATGTTCGGGAGACAGTTTCCGAACTCTTTGTCCCGGCTGTGTCCACCCACGTGATTTACGTGCCCCCGATACATTCTCTCGGGTGATGCAGACCGTCTCAGTTATCGGCGGGAGCAACGGCGGGTACGCCGCGGCGGCGGACTTCGCCGACAGCGGCTTCGACGTCCAGTGGTACGTTCGCTCCCCCGACAATCACCGACAGGTGCTCGACGACGAACAGGTGACACTCCGCGTTTCGGAAAACTACATCGGCCGCCGAACGCCGGGGACGGTCCGGGACGTGGACCTCGATACCGTGACGACTGACCTGAACGAGGCGATTTCGGGTGCAGACGCCGTTCTGATCCCGCTCCCGACGACGGCTCAGGAGGCTGTGAGCGAGGCCGTCGCCCCGCATCTCGAAGACGGACAGGCCGTCTTCGTCTGTCCCGGCAACGCTGGCTCGCTCATCTTTCGACAGGCGATCGACGACCTCCCCGACCCGCCAGCAGACGTCGTCGTCGCTGAGACACCGACACTCCCCTACGTGACACGCAAATCCGGCCCCGGCGAGGTGACGATCAACCTCGATGCAGTTCGACTCCCCGTCGGCGCGTTCCCCGGCAACGAGATGGAACGCGCCTACGATGCCTTCTCGACGCTGTACGACGCGGCGCTTCCCGCGGTCGACGCGCTCGATGCCGCCCTCAACAACAGTAATGTGGGCGTCAACGCCACGCCGACGCTCATCAACGCCGGTGCGATCGAGTGTGGCGAGTTCGAGTTCAACGTCCACCGCCACGGCGTCACCGAGCGGACGCTGAAGGTCGTCCTCTCCGTCGACCGCGAGCGGATCCGCATCCGCGAGGCACTGGGATACGGAGAGCCACACTTCCCGCAGGAGGCGTATTACCGGACCGGCCCCGAAACGGGCGAACACTTCTACGGCGCAAACTCCCGGGACGCACTGACGGCCGCCGACACCTTCAGCGAGGATCCGCCCTCGCTCGACGACCGATACGTCCACGAGGACGTTCGCATCGCGGGCGTCCTCCAGTCGTCGCTCGGCGCGACGTTCGGGGTCGAGACGCCGACCCTCGATTCCCTGATGCATCTCGCCGACGTGTTGATGGACGAGTCCTACCGCGAGACGGGCCGCAACCTCGCTCGACTCGGCATCGACACCGACGATCCGGAACAGGTACAGGCCGTCCTCGAACGGGGGTTCGAGGCATGAGCGTCCCCGAGAACCCGACGATCACCGTCGTCGGCCCGGGACGGATGGGGATCGGTATCGTCAGCGTGTTCGCCACCGCTGGCCACCGAGTGCGACTGCTCGACGTGAAAGACCGCTCGGAGAGCGAGCGCGAAGACAAGTTCGAGCACGTCCGCTCGGAGGTGCGATCCCACCTGGACTTTCTTGCTGAGGCGGATCGCTTCGACGGCGACAGACAGGACGTGGTCGACCGGATCGAGTTCACGACTGACATGGACGGGGCACTGTCGGACGCAGATTGGCTGTTCGAGGCGCTCCCCGAGGATCCGGAGATCAAGAAGGACCTCTTCGCGGACGCGTCCGCGCATGTCCCAGACGAGTGCACGCTCGCGACCACGACGTCCTCGATCAGCCTCGACACGCTCGCGCCCGCAGTCGAGGACCCAAGTCGACTGCTCATCACCCACTGGCTGAACCCCGCATTCATCGTCCCGCTGGTCGAAGTCGCGCAGGCGGAGTTCACCGACGAGGCGGCGGTCGAGGCGACCGTGGATCTGCTCGACAGCCTCGACAAGGAACCCATCGTCTGCCGGGACAGCCCCGGCTTCGTCGGCGCGCGCATCCAGGCCGCGGCGATGAACGAGGCAGTCCGGGCCTGGGAGGACGAAGTCGCCTCCGCCGAAGAGATCGACCGAGCACTCCAGTCCGGCGTCGGCCTTCGGATGGCCTCGATGGGTCTCATCGAGTTCATCGACCTCGGCGGCGTGGACATCCTCTACTACGTCGACGAGTACCTCAGCGACGAACTCGGGGAGCGGTTCGAACCGCCCGAGAGCGTCGTCGAAAAGATGGAAAACGACGAACTCGGCCCCAAGACGGGCAAGGGGTACTACACCTACGAGGAGGGGGACGCAGAGAAACTCCAGACGGAGACCTACCGGAACCTGCTTGCGGTTCGGCAGGCACTCGAAGACGCCGAGGAAAGCGAACAGTCAGACAGCGAGTAGTCGACCTTCTGTTCTCTCCCGTCCGTCACTCTAGCGACAGAATGGCCTCTCACTCGGTCAGTGACGCGACCTGCTCGTCGACCGTGTCGACGTGTTCGCGGCTCCGGTCGACGGCGGTGGCGAGTTGTTCGATCCGGTCTGCCATGTGTTCGAGTTCGCCGGAGGCGTTCTCCACGGTGGCCGCAATCTCCTCGGAGGAGGCGGCCTGCTGGTCGGTCGCAGTCGCAATCTCGGTGGCCTCGTCTGCGGTCTCCTCGATTGCGGCCACGATTTCGTCGAGCGCGGACGTGGCGTCGCCGATCTGATCTTGGGCCTGCTGTACCGCCTCGTTCATCCGCTCCAGTCTGTCTGCGGTCTCGTCACTCAGGTCCTGAATTCCCTCCACGAGGTCGCTCACCTCCTCGGCCTGTGACTGACTCTCCTCGGCGAGCGATTTCACCTCGTCGGCGACGACCGTGAAGCCGTCTCCCCCCTGGTCGGCGCGAGCGGCCTCGATGGAGGCGTTCAGCGCCAGCATGTTCGTCCGGTCGGCGATGTCGTTTATCACCTCGGTGATCTCGCCAATTTCTTCGGCCTGTGCTTTCAGTTGGTCGACCGTCTCGGTCGTTGTCGTGCTCACGTTCTCGGCGTCGGCCATCGCGTCGGCGGCCTCGGTTGCCGCCTCCTGTCCCTCCGTCGCCTGCTCGACGGCCTCGTTGCTCACCGACTTCATCTCGTCGGCACTCGCGGCGATTTCCTGCACGGCGGCCGACAGCATCGACACCTCCTCGGTTATCTCGTCGATCCGTTCGGTCTGGTCGGTCGCGAACGTATCGGCTTCGGTCGCGAAGGACTCCACCTCGTCGAACGTGTCGATCAGGTCGTCGACGCTCCCGCGCACCTCCGTCTGGACCTCCCGTTGGAGGGCTTCGAGTTCGCGCTGGCGTTCGATGTGTTCGGTCACGTCCATCGTCACCTCGAAGGCCCCGATGACGCTCCCGTTCGGCGCGCGAAGCGGGAGCCCGTACACCTGAAACACGTCGTCGGTGGTCGGTGCCTCTCGGGTCTGGTCTTCGACAATCGCTTGCTCCGTTCGGACGATCTCTTCGGCGAGTGTCTCCTCTTCGCCTTTCGCCCCAATAACGTCGTGTGCGTAGTTGTCGACTGCTTCCTCGCGGGAAATGTTGAGGTCGGCCTCCATCTCGTCGTTCCAGTGGGTGAGCGTCCCCTCAGTATCGGTGACGAGAATGCCCTGTGGATACTCGGCAACGAGTTGATTGAACAGGTCGCGCCAGAGGTCGCGTTCGTGCCGGAGTCGCTCGCGCTCGTCTAATCCATCGAGTGACTCGGTGTACTCCGCGACCAAGTGCTCGTGGGCGGTCTCTCGCTCGATCCGCTCGGTGTCTGTTGTTTCGGAGGATGTATACGAACTGTCACTCATGGGGGATATCTCCAAATCGCATTCCCCTCCTAAATATATCTACTGGTGAAATTATCAGCAACAACATTCGGAGGATGCTCAACACCACTCAGAGGTGTGACTGCGGTGCCGGCTTTCTGCTGATCAGGCGGCCGCCGTCGCAGTTGATCGACTGGCCCGTAATGAAGGCACTCGCGGGGGATGCAAGGAAGGCCACGGCGTTTGCGATGTCTCGCGTCCGTCCCCAGCGCCCGACGAGTGTGAGCGCGTCGGCGTCTTCCTCCGGTGGAACGTGGCCGTACTGCTCTTCGAGCGGTTTCGACTCGTCGCGCTCGAACCCCTTCCGGTACTCGCCGACGTGGAGCGTGTTCGCCGTGATGTCGGCCTCGTTCGTGTCCGCCCATTCGAGCGTGAGCGACCGGACGAGTCCCTCCAGTCCCGCCTTCGCCATCGCATAGGTGGCCGACCCCTTCCACGGGGAGTGTGCCTGAATCGCACCGATGTAGACGATGCGCCCGTACCCAGATTCGAGCATGTGAGGGTAGGCCTCCTGTGCCAGTCGAAAAGGGGCGACGAGATTGACCGCGAGCGTCCGGTCGATGTACTCCCGGGACATCGTCGCCGCGGGTTCCTTGCTCGGGTCGACGGCGTTGTTGACGACGATGTTCGGCCCGCCGAATCGCTCGTTAGTCGCCTCGACGAGCGCGACGATGTCTTCGTCGTTTGCGAGGTCAGTCTCGACGTACGCCGCTTGCGACCCGAGTTCCTCGATTCGCTCTGTGAGCGCGTCGACGCCCGTTTTCGAACGCTGCGCGATGACGATGTCTGCGCCACAGCGAGCGAGCGCGAGACAGATCGCCACACCGGTTCCACCCGCACCACCCGTCACAATCGCCGTCTTGCCGGTCAGGTCGTGGTCGTGCATACCTTCTCTCTCTTTGGAGACGTTGTTAAAGGCCGGGGCCTCCAGAGGTGATAGTACAACCAGCGCCTTCGTGGCGTGGTACCGAGACCCGTACGCTTATCCGTTCCCGTGTGCCACGTCGGGCCAGCAACACGATGCACGGACGCCCCCCGAACGCGGACGACCGCGCTGGCTACGACTACCAGAGCAACGCCGTCGAGCGCCCGGACCTGGCGGCGGCACTCAGAGCGCGTGTCGACGGCGACGTTCGCTTCGACTCGTACTCGAAACTGCTGTACTCGACCGACGCCAGCCTCTACGAGGTCACGCCAATCGGCGTCGTCTGCCCCCGCTCGACCGACGACGTCGCGGCGGTGATGACGTACTGCGCAAGCGAAGCGATCCCCGTCCTGCCACGCGGTGCCGGAACAAGTCTCGGGGGGCAGACCGTCAACGAGGCCGTGGTTCTCGATTTCTCCCGATACATGACCGACATCGTCTCGACCGACCCCGACGGACGGACGGCGACCGTTCAGCCCGGCGTCACACTCGGATCGCTGAACGAAACGCTTGCCGAGGCGGGGCTGAAGTTCGCGCCCGACCCTGCGTGGGGAGACAAGAGCGTCATCGGCGGCGCAATCGGGAACAACTCGACGGGTGCCCACTCGCTCCAGTACGGTAAGACCGACGCTTACGTCGAGGAGTGTGAGGTGGTACTCGCAGACGGCACCGTCACTCGCGTTGGCGAGGTGGCGCTCTCGGATCTGCCCGAACTCGCGGCGGGCGACGACCTCGAATCGCGCATCTACGCCGAAGTCGCCCGCATCCTCGACGAGGAGGCTGATCTGATCGAGGAGACGTACCCGGACCTCAAGCGCAACGTCTCGGGGTACAATCTGGACTGGCTGGTCGAGGATATCCGTGGGGCCGCTCGCGGCGTCGGTGAACCCGACGGCACGGGCGAGACGGTCAACCTCGCGAAACTCCTCTGTGGCAGTGAGGGGACGCTCGCTATCGTCACCGAGGCGACGGTTTCGCTGGAGCCAGTCCCCGAGACAAAGAGCATGGCGCTGCTCTCCTACGAGGGACTGCTCGACGCCGTCGACGACGTCTCGGCGGTGCTCGAACACGACCCGGCGGCCGTCGAGGTGCTTGACGACGTGTTTCTCGACCTGGCTCGCGAGACAGCCGAGTTCGCACCCGTCACGGAGATGCTGCCCGCCGGAACTGAGGCCGCGCTGATAGTCGAGTTCTACGCCGAGAGTGACGCCGACGGGAGGCAAACGGTGGCGAACCTACTCGCAGACCGCTGTCCGTCAGCCGAACCGGGCGACGTCGCCAGTCCGGCCGAGGGTCGAACTGCGAGCGACCAGCCCGTCGTCGCATTCGACGCACTCGAAGCCCACGACGAAGACGAGCGTGCGCGAATCTGGAAACTCCGCAAGTCCGCGATGCCAATCCTGCTCTCGCGGACGACCGATGAAAAACACGCCTCCTTCATCGAGGACACCGCCGTCCCGCCCGAAAACCTCCGGGAGTTCGTCGCGGAGTTTCAGGAGATTCTCGAAGAGCACGACACCTACGCGACGTTTTACGCCCACGCTGGCCCCGGCGTGCTCCACATCCGCCCGCTCGTGAACACGAAGACGGGCCGCGAACAGATGGAGTCGATTGCCGACGCAGCGACCGATCTGGTGGTGAAATACGACGGGTCAGTCTCGGGCGAACACGGCGACGGCCGCGCCAGAACGCAGTGGAACCGCAAGCTCTACGGCGGCGACCTCTGGGAGACGTTCAGGCAACTCAAGACCGCCTTCGACCCCGACTGGCTGTTGAATCCCGGACAGGTCGTCTACCGCGAGGACGACCCGACCAGAATGACCGAGAACCACCGCGTCGGGTCGGACCACGAGGTGCAGGTCGACTTCGAGCCGACGCTCTCGTGGGAGACCGAGAACGGGATGGCGGGGATGGTCGAACTCTGTCACGGCTGCGGGGGGTGTCGTGGCGACCAGTCGACCACCGGTGGGGTGATGTGTCCGACCTACCGTGCGAGTCAGGAGGAGATCACCACCACTCGCGGCCGTGCGAACGCGCTCCGCCGCGTCATGACCGGTGATATGGACCCGGACGAGGCCGTCTCTGCGGAGTTTCTGACGGAGGTGCTCGACCTGTGTATCGGCTGCAAGGGCTGTGCCCACGACTGCCCGAGCGAGGTCGACATGGCGAAGATGAAGGCCGAACTCACTCACGAGGCACACCAGCAAAACGGCGCGACCCTCCGCGACCGACTCTTCGCCCGCGTCCATACGCTCTCTCGGGTCGGCAGCGCACTCGCACCCCTCTCGAATCTCGCCACGTCGGTCCCGGGGTCACGATATCTGCTCGAACGGACGCTCGGAATCGCCCGAATGCGCCCGCTTCCGACCTTCTGCCGGAGGACGTTTCGCGACTGGTTCGACGCCCGCGAGCAGACTGTTTCGCCCGCGGCAGCGGACCGAACTGCCGCCCTCTACCCGGACACCTTCACCGACTACAGCAACCCCGACGCGGGCAAGGCCGCGGTGCGCGTTCTCGAAGCCGCGAACGTCCACGTGACGGTTCCGGCAGGAGTGGGCGACACCGGCCGTCCGGCGTTCTCGAAGGGATTTCTCGACCGCGCGCGGAATCTCGCACGCGAGAACGTCGACGCGCTCGCACCGCTGGTCGAATCTGGCCGCGACATCGTCGTGGTCGAACCCTCCGACGCGGTCATGCTCCAGTCTGACTACCGCGACCTGGTCTCGGGAACCGATGTCGAGACCGTCGCTGACAACACCTACGGCGTCTGTGAGTATCTGGATACGTTCAGTCTCGACGAGTCGGTCACGTTTGAGCGAGCAACGGACGACGTAACCTATCACGGGCACTGCCATCAGAAGGCGACAGCGAAGGACCACCACGCCGTCGGCGTGCTCCGGCGGGCGGGATACGCAGTTGATCCACTCGACTCGGGGTGCTGTGGGATGGCTGGCTCCTTCGGTTACGAGGCCGAACACGCCTCGATGAGCGACGCCATCGCGAGCATCCTCCTCGACCAGGTCGAGGAAAGTGCGGGCGAGTGCGTCGTCGCCCCTGGCGCGTCCTGTCGCACCCAGTTCGAGGGGTCCGACCGGACAGCGGGCACACCGCAGACACCAATCGAGGCCGTGGCAGACGCGCTCGACGAGTGAGTCCGTTCTCTTCCCGAGCGCAAGGCCACTATCGAATAGTCCGAACTAATCAACAAGTTTACAGCGAGCTAAGATGGTGGGCCGTCTTGCAGCCCGCACCGGTGTTGAGAACGACGACCTCGTCGCTCTCGTCAAAGACGCCATCAGCTCCGAGTTTCATCGCTCCGGCGAGCGCAACGCCGGGGTTGACACACACTTCGACGCCCGCGAGCCGCGCGCTGTCGCGGGCGGCCTCGATGGCAGTATCGTCGCTGACCTGAACGCCGGTGCCGCCGGATTCGGTGACGATGTCGATCAGCCACGGCGATGCACCCGGGTCGGGAACCTCGACACCGCGTGCGATCGAGTTGGGGTTCTCCCAGACGGTGTGTGCGTCGGTCTTCTCATCGAGTGCGCGAACGATCGGGGCGTTGCCGGAACTCTGTGCGACGTGCAGGGCTGGCATCGCATCTTCGTCGAGCCAGCCGAGTTCGAGCAACTCCTGGTATGCCTTCCAGATGCCGACGAGACCGACGCCGCCGCCGGTGGGATAGACGACGTGGTCGGGCGTCGTCCAGTCGAGTTGCTCGAACAACTCGAAGCCCATTGTCTTCTTCCCCTCGTGTCTGAACGGCGTGTGGAAGGTGGCGACGGAGTAGCGGTCGTTCGCTTCGAGGTCCTCCATGAACGCCGACCCCGCCTCGGGGAGTTTCCCGTCGACGAGATGCAGCTGTGCGCCGTGTGCGTCCGTCATCTGCTTTTGAATATCTCCGGCCTGGTGGTTCATGAAGACGTGACAGTCCAGCCCTGCCCGTGCGGCGTAGGCGCTCGCGGCCTGCCCTGCGTTGCCAGCAGTCGCCAGCGCCACCTCGTCGATGCCCTGCTGCACCGCGCCGGAGATAGACGCCGACGCGCCCCGGTCTTTGAACGTGTTCGTCGGGTTCTGTCCCTCGTCTTTGAGGAGCAAGCGGTCGACGCCAGCCCGCTCTGCGAGTCGGTCCGCAGAGATGAGTGGCGTCTCGCCCTCACCGAGCGAGACGATGTTGTCGGTGTCTGTGATCGGAAGCAGTTCGCGATACTTCCACATCGAGCCGTGTCGTTGCTCCCAGTCGTCCCTGGTGATATCTACCGAGTCGTAGTCGTACTGCGGGTCGAGAATCTGGTCCTCGACGGGAAACGCAGTGAAGTCCGTCTCGTAGGTGTCCCCGGAGAACACGTCCTCGAAGTGCGTGAGCGCGCTGTTTGTGTCGGCCATTACCGTGACATCTCGGCCCCGATTGTTAAGCGTTGTGACATCTCCACTGGGGTTCCGCGTGTCGACAACCCCGATTCGCGAAACTCCCGGCAACCGAGACGGGTTCCGTCGACGCTGACGGAACCAGTCGTCAGTATTACGTGCTGACGGTCGAAGAAAGGGTATGGAACTGGGTTCGTTTGTCACGCCGTACTACCCCGACGAGAACGCGCCGAGCGAGAACGCGCAGTCGCTGGTCGACCGGGCGCGCCTGTGTGCAGACGCTGGATACGACTACGTCGAGGTCGGCGATCACCACGTCACTCGCGGGGGGCAGTTCTTCCAGAACGTCCCGACCGCGGGCCGTCTCGCCTCCGTCTTCGACCACGTGGCGATGCTCGCGCTCCTCCCGCTGTACGAACCCCTGTTCGTCGCCGAGTACCTCGGAACGCTCGGCGCGTACACTGACCGTCTCGACCTGTGGTGTGCCATCGGGGGCAACCAGGACTCCTTCGACGCCGTCGGCGTTCCGATGGACTCGCGCGCCAGTCGATTCGAGGAGTCGCTGACAGTCATCGAACGGTTGCTGACCGAGGAGGCAGTGACCTACGACGGCGAGCACTTCACCCTCGACGACGTGTCCATCAGCCCCCGCGCGGATCCGCGGATCTGTATCGGTGGCGGCGCGAAGCCAGCGGTCGAGCGGGCCGGACGGCGTGGCGACGCCTGGGTCGCACACCCTACCGAAGGCCATGACGCGCTGAACGGCAAGATTGGCTGGTTCGAGGACGCTGGCGGCGGCACGGTCATCGCTCGCCGGGACGCACTCGTCCTCGAAGACGCCGAGGCGGCACGAGCGCGCGCGTCGGAACTGCTCGAATCCGGCTATCGGGGCTGGCCGGAGGACGCCGAGTTCCCAATTGTGGGCGACGCGGAGGACGTCGCCGCGGAACTCGACCGACTCGAAGCGCTCGGCGTCGACGAGGTGGTCGTCGGCGCGATGGACCACCAGCACGCCAGCGAGACCTTCGAGGAGTTTGCGCGCGGATACGACCGGCTGTAGGTCGGTATCGACCGAACGAAAGCGCAAACCGCAATTCCTCAGGAGCCGCCGGAGAACGACTCGGGTGGCTGTACGTCGCCGCCCCACGAGGACACCGTGTTGTCGGTGTCGCTCAGCTCTCTGACGCCCGTTTCGGCCGCCTCGTCGAGCGTCGCCATCTCGGCGCTCAACTCGATCCGGTTGCCGCCGGGGCCCCAGAAGTACGCGAACAGGTTCGACCCGGCGTTGTGTCTGCTCGGCCCGAGTTCGAGACGGTAGCCGTGCTGTGCGAGTCGGTCACAGAACCGCTTGATGTGTTCCATCGAGTCGAGGTCGAAGCCGAGGTGATGGAGCGTCTCGTCGGGGTCGTCCGATTCGGTGAATCCGGCGTCGTGGTGGAACCGACCGAATCGGAGCCACGACTGGAAGGAGGAGCCGTCGTCGTGAACGATCTTATCCGAGACCTTGAAATCGACGTGCTCGGTCAGGAAGTCCACGTCTTCATCGACGATGTGGCTCATCAGGTTGATGTGGTCGAGATTCCGTGGGGCGATTCCGCCGCGACCCTCGGCGGCCTGTGTCGGATGGAGATAGTCGGGGTCTTCGACTGTCACCAGTTCCATGTCGACGCCGCTCGGCAGCGAGAAGCGAATCCCCTCGTCCTGAGAGTATTCCCCGCCATCGGTTCGCGTAACGTCGACGCCAGCGTCTTGGAGACGGGTCTCGTAATCGGCCAGCGTCTCACTGTCGGGAACCCTGATGGCGAAGTGTTCGACGCCGGTGCCGCCTTCGACCAGGCCCAGGTCGTAGTTTTCGTCCAGCCCACAGCCGAGATAGACGATGTCGTCGTCGCGTGCTAGTTCTACGAGGCCCATCACGTCCGTGTAAAACGCGAGGGCGTCGTCTACGTCTGTCACTCGCAAGACCGTGTGTTCGAGTACTCTCGTTCCTGTCATTGTTCTGTATTTGTGTATTGGTGTCGTGCGTTCGCAGTTGGTTTGAAGGCGATACGCGGCCGGTCAGTGGCCGTGGTCGTGGTCGTCGCCGCCAGGGCCGAATGGCGTCTCGAGCCACTCGGAAAACCGCTCGTGTGTCTGTGTCGCCAGCCACGCTAACTCCGCTGGCCCGATTTCGATGTCGTAGCCCAGCTTCGGCGCGGTTATCTCGATACTACGTCTGTCGTCTGCGACGTCGATGGCCGCCCGTGCGTACTCGCTGCTGACTGTGATGGTGCCGTCCAGGTCGTCGCGTTGCTCACTGGCACCGTCGCTGTCCGCGGAGAACTGCGATTCGAGCGATGGGTCGAGGTCGGCAGCCTTCTCTGCCAGGTCCTCGGGGTCCTGCCAGGCGACGCTTTCGAGCATGATCGCGTCCATCCGGATCGACGAATCGGAGCCAGCGTGCACTTCGAGTCGCTCGCCCATCCGCGTGAAGCGCTTCTGTACCGTTACGGCTCCCTCGCTGTCGGCAATCTGCACCGCGGGTGTCGCCGGTTTGGTGCCTGTTGCCGTCATGGTCAGAAGAACACTGAGAGGTTTTTCATCGGCAGGATGGTGTGGTCGAGGTGAACGTCCCGCTCGGCGAGTTTCAGGTCACCGTCGACGCGCCGGAGCGTGTCATCCCGCTCTGCCGAGAGGAGCGTTCCCTTGGTGTCTTCGCCCTGGCCGCGAAAGAGCAGGAGGTTGGTCTTGGTCTCGACTTCGTCACCGTCGGTGTCGACGACGCGAACGTTCGAGACGTGATGGCGCGTCCGAGAGGGCGGGTCTTCCGACCACGCGAATTCGGACTGGAAGCGCTCGACGCGTGCTTCTAGCGTCGAACGGTCCTCCTTGTAGTTGAAGCCTTCTTCGCTGAACTCCGAGCGCTCGGCGCCTTTCTCGCGGCTGACCCGCACTGGCATGTCGTAGGTGACGTCGTCAGTCATCATCTCCAGCCAGTCTTCGAGTTCCTTCTCGTCGAGCAGGTGAGCCTCTTGGTTGTAAAACTGGACGCACTCGTAGTGCAGTTCCACGTCCGTCGGCTGCTGTTGTGATTCACTCATTGTTAGATGTGGTCCTCTGGGTAGCTCATGCCGACGTCCTCGCCACTCATGGCCTTGTGCCAGTTGCCGTGGAAGGTGCGACAGGTCCCCTCTTCGAGGTTGTCGTCCCAGGCGGTGCCGGGGCCGTCGAAGTCATCGACGATCGATGCCTTGCTCATGCCGGGCATCCCCATCTGATAGTTCATGTTGAAGCCCTGCTGCTCGGCGAAGACTGACCCGGCGGCGTCGGCGATACCGTCCCAGACCGCGAGGTCGTCCTGCTCGAAGTTGCCCGATGGGCTGAAGGTGCCGACTGCCACGTCGTAGGCGCGTTCCTTGTACTCGTCGGAGGCGTCGGCGGGTGCGAGCACCCAACTCCAGAACTCCATCGTGCCGGGGCCGATGGGCTGCCACTTCCGCAGCGAGAAAAAGCCATCCAGGTCCTCGTCGGGGTCGTTGGTCGCGGCGAGATGAATGAAGGAGAGGTTGGGGAAGATAGTCCCCGTGGCCGCGCCACAGGCCGCCGCCATATCGGCCTGCGCCTCCGAGAGGTTCGAGGTGTCGACGTACTCCTCGGGGTAGCCGAAGTAGATCTCGTCTTCGGGCTCGAGCAGTCGCAGACTCGTCGACCCCGAATCAGCGTGGGTGACGTGCATCTGCGTCTCCTGACCGGGGGTGCCCGAAATCTCGTCGGCGGCGAAGCCGACCTCGATGACCGACCTGTGCGCGTAGGCGGTGTGGTAGCTGTCGGCGGAGAAGTTGTCCGCGCCGGACTTCCAGTCGCTGTCTGCGCGCCAGCGGTGCGGTTCGCCGATGACCTCCATGCCGCCCTTGCCGACGTCGAGGTGGACGTCGAGGTACCACTTGAAGTCGCCGAGGTACTCCTCCAGCGACGGCCCCTCCTCAGCGATGGATGCGAAGACCATCCCCTTGTAGTTCTCGACGCGGGGTGCTTCGACGAGTCCCCACTCCTCGGCGTCGAGTCCCTGATAGGCCTGATGTTTCAGCGGGACACCGGTGAGGTCGCCCGTGTTTTTGAACGTCCAGCCGTGGTAGGGACACCGGAAGTGAGAGGTGTTGCCCTGCTCGGCGCGACAGAGAGCGCTCCCGTGGTGTGAACAGGAGTCGAACAGGACGCGAATCTCCTCTTCCTCGTCGCGCACGAAGATGAACGGGTCCTTGCCGATGTAGCGCTGGGCGTAATCGCCCGGCTCCGGAATCTCCGTCTCGTGGCCGATGAACACCCAGCACTGACCGAAGATGCGCCGGAGTTCCGCCTCGAATATCTCTTCGTCGTTGTACACCTTCACCGGGAGCATCCCGTCTTCCAGCATCTCCCCGTGCTGTTCGATGAGTTGCTCCACTCGGTCTGAAACCTCGTAGTCGACACCCGTACTCGTCGTCGGACGACCCGGTGGGTCTTCTGGGCAATCACAGTGGTCCTGTGCCATATCACTGAAAGGCACCGGAATTTACATAGAAATTCACCCATGATATCGATGGGGTTTTATAACGAACACGGCGGCAGATCGCGCGAAAATCGCACAACGTCGAAGGGAAAATGTCGGGCCGATCAGTCGAACGAGGGGAGCACTTCGTCGACGAACTGCTCTAGCTGGCCGTGTGCATCTTCGCCGCCGAATCGGAGGATGAACTCGTCGACACCGGCGTCTTTGAACGTCTCGATCCACTCGATGAGGTCGTCCGCGTCGCCGCTGGGGCCCCATTCGAGGGGGTCTTTCCCCTTGTAGAGGTGTGGGTAGTAGGTCTTGATGTACTCCTTCATCTTCTCGTCGGCCGCCTGGGTGTTGTCGTCGATAGTCATCGTGACCTGGAAGGTGTTGTGCGTGTCCTCCGGGTCGTAGCCGTTCTCCTCGGCGTACTTGACGATGGCATCGTTCTGGCGGCGGTACTCCTCGGGTGCGTGGCCGAGGCCCGCTGCCATCCAGCCGTCACCGAGTTCGACGATTCGCCACGCGGCGCGGTTGACCACGTCGTCGCTGGCGGAATCGTGGTGTGCGGGGTTGCTGATGACGTGAATCGGCGGCTCGTCCTGTACTGGTGCAAGATCACGAACCTCCGGACCGCGACGGAAATCGATATCCTCGTACTGGTAGATGTCGCCGTCGTAATTGAGTTCGCCCTCGCGCCAGAACTGCTTGAAGATCTCCAGTTGTTCTTCGAGCATCTTCGCACGCTTGCGGTAATCGAGCCCGAGCGCCTCGTACTGCTCCTTGCAGCCGGGCGTCGGCGGTCCCATGCACGCGCCGAGGTGCATGCGCCCGTCCGAGAGCATCTCCAGCGTGTTCCATGCCTGCAGGAACTGCAGGGGGTCACGGAGCGGCGTGATCATACAGCCGGTTCCGAGCTTTACGTCGTCTGTCTGGGCGGCGAGATGGCCGAGGAGGCTGATCGGTTCCAGCCGCGGCCGGTCGAGGAGGCTGTCCCCGACCCAGACCGAGTCGAGGCCAAGTTCCTCTGTCCGCTTGCCCAGATCCATCATCGTCTCAACTGTGTAGCTTTCCATCAACAACGGTTCGCGGTTGTTGATGTTAACTCCGAACTCTACCATAAGCACGTACCGCTTAGGAGACGAGCGTGTTAACACTATTTTAACCGATGTGATACTAGCGGCAAATTGCCACACGGATGCGGAATGCGTACCAGGTCTGTGATAGGGTGCTGTCGTAGAGCGTGTCCC
Source organism: Halovenus marina (assembly GCF_051414115.1). NCBI lineage: Archaea > Methanobacteriati > Methanobacteriota > Halobacteria > Halobacteriales > Haloarculaceae > Halovenus > Halovenus marina. The sequence continues at coordinate 281,449 of NZ_JBLKNZ010000001.1, forward strand.
TCGAATCGTTCGAAGTTTATCCGTAGACCGGTCTCCTGCTCTGCTCGGCCAGAGGGGGGTGCTGGCTCTGAGACAGCGAAAAGCGTATTTATGTGATGCAGCGAAACGAGTGCACGTGTCAGAACAGCCCTCCAAGCGGTCGAATGGTCTGGTTAGCACAGAAACCAAGATTACAGCATGCTTCGTCGTAATCGCTCTCCTCTCGGTGTTCGGGACGACAGCCGTAACTGACAGCCAATGGGTTCACCTCGCCGTACTTCTCGGCGTTGGTGTCATCGCCCCGACACTGATCAACGAATGGCGTAACTAACGCTGATCACTGAATGGCGTAACCACTCGGGATACGCGCCCGAGACGCACGCTCTTCGCACGGTCAGACGCGTTCGGGGACACGAGCCGAACCGCACGACAGCCGCGCAAGCCGCGAGCGGGGCCACGGACGATTCCGAAGCGTTTTCTTGCCTTCCCAGCGTGGGTCTGGTAATGTCACTGTACACCGCTGTCAGGCCGCTTCTGTTCAAGCTTCCGCCTGAGACGGCACACTCGCTCGGAAAGTTGGGACTCAGAGCCGCTCAGTCGACTGATTTCACTCGCTCGCTCGTGCGTGACCAGTATCTCTATCGCCACCGGAAACTCGAAGTCGAGGCGTTTGGCTTGACCTTCCCCTCGCCGGTGGGCATCGCCGCGGGGTTCGACAAGGACGGTCACGTCCTGCAGGCAATCGCTGACCTTGGATTCGGCTTCACCGAAGTCGGCACCGTGACGCCCTCTCCGCAGGACGGTGAATCGAAACCGCGTCTGTTCAGGCTGCCCGACGACGACGGGATGATCAACCGACTCGCCTTCAACGGACAGGGGGCCGGGCGCGTCGACGACCGACTCGACCGGACGGAACTCCCTGACATCCCCATCTCGATCAACGTGGGCAAGATGAACGACTCTGACGAGGAGGGGGCCATCGAGGACTACCGCTACGTCTTCGAGCGACTGTACGACCACGCCGACTACTTCGTGGTCAACGTCTCCTGTCCGAACACGCCCGAGGAGTACGACGAGGAAGACCCGGACCACCTCCGAAAGATATTCTCGACGCTCAACGAGGCAAACCCCGAAGACAAGCCGATTCTGGTGAAGGTCGGTCCCGACTCCGGACGCGAGGGACTGGCCTCGCTCGTCGACATCGTCCACGAGCAGGGGATCGACGGCATCGTCGCGACGAACACGACGACCGACCACTCGGGACTCGAATCGGAGCACGCCGACGAGTGGGGCGGCGTCAGCGGTGACCCGCTCGAACCGAAGGCGACCGAAACCGTCCGCACCCTCGCCGGACTGACCGACCTGCCAATTGTCGGCGTCGGCGGCGTCCGCGACGCCGAGACGGCCTACCGCAAGATCCGCGCTGGCGCGTCGCTCGTCCAGTTGTACACCGGCTTCGTCTACGAGGGCCCCTCGACTGCGCGCCAGATCAACACCGGACTCGTCGAACTGCTCGACCGCGACGGGTTCGATTCGATCAGCGAAGCCGTCGGCGTCGACGCCGAGAACTGAAGCGCTCGCCGCGACTCGCGACGCACCTAACTACTGTTTTTTTGCCCGAATCAGCACCTTCAGATTCGCAAAGGAGAGGGGCTTCCCGTCGTCGCCGAGTTCGATCTCGAAGAGATTTGCGGCGTCGTCCGGCGGATCCGCAAACAGCGCTTCGAGTTGCTCGCGGTTCTTTGCTGGCGTGTCGAGTTGGCGCACCCAGTCTGGGTAGTCGATGGTCTTCGTGATGACAACGGAGTCCGTGATCTCGAACCCTGCATTCCGGATCCACGCGCGCCACTCCGAATCGCGGTGTGAGCGGACGTGTGTCGGGTCGCGGAGACGTTCGACCTGGTTCAGAAACTCATCGAGCGCGTCGTCCTCGGGTGCGATGTTGTCCTCGAACGCGAAGACGCCGCCGGAGTCGGTGACGCGTCCGACCTCACTGACGAACGCCTCCGGGTCGGGGAAATGATGGGCCGCGATTCGGCAGGCGACGGCGTCGAAGGCACTCTCTCGGAAGGGGAGTCGCTCGGCGTCGGTGACGACGCCGCGGAGACCGGGAAACTCCGAGCGCGCCGTCGCGACCATCTCGGGTGCCGCGTCGGTCGCACACACTTCGTCGACGCCCCGGTCAGCGATTGCGCCAGCGGTGTGACCAGCGCCCGTGGCGATGTCGAGTGCGCGGTCGGCCTCGTCACACCAGGATGCGAGCGTCTCCAGGTCGTCGCCCGCTCGGTGGACACGACTCTCCACGTACGCGTCCGCGTGCTCGTCGAACGTCTCCGCGGCGTCGCGTTTTTGCTCCGTGGTTTCTGTGACGGACCGCTTCTGGTCGGTGTCGTCGGTCATCGGCAAGTGCCTCCGGTCTGTGTCTTGTCTGTGTGCTCGGTCATTATCTCAGTTCTCTCGTGGATCGATGAAATGGTTTCCTTCCGTGGTGAACGCCACTGCTCGGCGGTATCGCAATCGTTTAAGGCCACCTGTCCCGTACGACCGGGAAATGTCACAAGAGAGCCTCCCGGCGACCGTCTTCCGCGGCGGGACGACCAAAGGGATCTACTTCACGCGCGAGCACCTGCCAGCAGACCGCGACGAGTGGGACGAACTGCTCCTGAAGACCTTCGGGAGTCCGGACCCGAAGCAACTGGACGGGATCGGTGGCTCCCACTCGACGGCGAGCAAGGCGATGATCATCTCCGCGCCCGAAGACGACGACGTGGACGTGGAGTACCTGTTCGCACAGGTCGGCATCGAGAAGCCAGTCGTCGACTGGGGCGGCAACTGCGGCAACCTCACGTACGCCGTCGGACCCTACGCGATGGAGCGCGGCCTCGTCGACCCCGAGACGGAGGGTGGGGAGGTCAACCTCACGCTCCGCAACGAGAACACGGGGACGGTCGTCGAGCAGTCAGTGCCCGTCACCGATGAGGGCGACCCGCAGTATCGCGGTGACTTTCGCGTCTACGGCGTTCCGGGGACGGGCGCGCGCATCGGGTCGCGGTTTCTCGACCCGGCGGGGTCGGTCACGGGGTCGCTGTTCCCGACCGGCAACCGGATCGACACGCTCTCTGTGCCCGGCGTCGGGGAGGTTGAGGCGTCGCTCGTGGACGTGTCCAGCCCCTGCGTGTTCGTCCGCGCAGAGGCTGTCGGGATGACCGCGGCGGAACTCCCAAAAGAGATCGATTCCGATCCGGATCTGCTGGAGACGCTCGAAGCGATCCGGAGCCAGGCCGCCGCGCGCCTCGGGTTCGTCGACGACGCGAGCGACGCGACGGCGGAAAGTCCGGGCATCCCGAAGATGGCCGTCGTGGGCGAGAAACAGCCCTACCAGTCGTCGATCGGTGAGGAGGTCACGCCCGACGAGTACGACCTGCTCGCCCGGATCATGTCCATGCAGAAGGCCCATCACGCCTACTCCATCACGGGGTCGATGTGTACCGCGACGGCGGCGCTGTTCTCCGGAACCATCCCCAACGAGTTTCTGGCGAACGACGATACCGACCAGGTCACTATCGGCCACCCGAAGGGGACGCTCACGGTCGGCGTGGGGCGCGAGGGCGACGACGTTCGCTACACTGAGGCCGCACGCACCGCCCGCCAGATCATGCACGGCGACCTGTTCTATCTCCCGTCACAGTAGCGCCGACGTTCGCCCGAACGGTGGCGATTCCTCGGCCGGTGGCCGGAACCAACAACGCTTATAATCGTCCCGGGAGGATGTACTGCTATGACTGACCAACGGCTCGTTTACGAGGACGTAGAGGGAATCTTCTCGATCATGCCGACGCCTGCGACTGACGACGCGAGTGACCCCGCGTCCGAGTACACGTTGGACGAGGAAGAGTCCCGTAGAGGCGCGGAGAAACTCGCCCATAGCGGCGTCGACGCCATCATGATCAACGGCACCTTCGGTGAAGCAGCGACGCTCACCGAGCGCGAGTGGCAGGAGTTCACGCGCATCGTCGTCGAGGCAGTCGACGGCGAGGTGCCGGTCATCGCTGGCCCGACGACGCTCAACACGCGAACGACCATCGAGCGGATGAAATACGCCCGCGACGTCGGTGCCGACGGCGCACTCCTGGGCCGACCGATGTGGCTCGAACTCTCCGAGGAAGCGACCATCGAGTTCTACCGACACGTTGCCGAGGCCGTTCCGGAACTGGGCATCATCGTCTACCACAACCCGCCAGCGTTCAAAAACCGCATCACGCCCGCGATGTGGCGCGAACTCGCAGAGATTCCGCAGGTCGTCGGCGCGAAGTACGGCGCGGTCGACGTGGCCTGGCGCGACGCCGTCGAGCAGATCGGCGACACGGTGCAGTTGATGCCCATCGAGCGAAAGTGGTACATCGCAGACCAGCTCGCGCCGGAGTACGCCAACGCTGCGTGGTCGGGCAGCGCCTCCTGTGACCCACTGCCAGCGCTTCGCCTCCGCGAAGCCATCGAGAGCGGCGACGAGGAGACAGCACGCGAGTTGAACACCAAGATCAACGCGACGAACACGAAGTTCTACCCGCAGGTCGGTCCCGAAGCCGTCTATCCCGAGTCGATGAACGTCCGCGCCGACGACTACTACGGACTCTACACAGTCGCGCTCCAGAAGGCCCGCATCGGCGGCGCTGGCTACATCGACCCCGGCCCGCCGCGCCCGCCGTACCACGTCGCACCCGACGAACTCGTCGAGATGGCCGCCGAGTCCGGCCGCGACTGGAAGGCGCTCGCCGACGAACTGCGATAACGGACTAAGACTGTTTTTGATGAGCGGTTCTACGGTATTGCGTTACGCGTCAGTGCTGGTGTCTCGCTGGTTCCTTTGTCGAGAATCTACTCGGTTTCGAGCCACGCTTTGAGGTCCCAGAAGCAATCCGCGCAGAGACGTCCTTCCAGCGTCTCATCCGGGTTCGCCGGGTGATCCACGCGATATTGCTGGTGACGATACTGGTCCTGGCCGAGTTCGGTCCCACACTTGTCGCAGTGTTCGACCATATTCGATGTTGTCCCTGACGATGGGTAAGCCTGGTGTCCAAACGAGGACACGGCGTGATCAACGAAGCAGTAAGCGAACAAACAGGCGACGAAAAACCGCGCTCAGCCCCTACTCGTTGCCGCCAGCGAGCGTGGGGGAGGTGCCGCTGAAGTCGATGTTGACGTTCTTGACGAGGGTGTGGTCGAGCAGTTCCTGCAGGTCCTCCTTGCCGCGGATGCCGCTTTCCTTGTAGCCGCCGAAGGGCGCGCCGATGTAGTGGCGGCCGTGCTGGTTGACCCAGATGTAGCCAGCCTCGATGTCGTCGGCCGCGCGGTGTGCGGAGTTGAGGTCGTTCGTCCAGATGGACGCGGCGAGTCCGTAGTCGATGTCGTTTGCGATTTCGACCATCTCGTCGTAGTCAGACCAGGTGAGAATCGAGAGCACGGGACCGAACGTCTCCTCGTGGGCGATGGTCATGTCTCGCGTGACATCGAAGATGGTGGGTCGGAGGAAGTAGCCGGTGTCGTAGTCGTCGACGACTTCGCCGCCAGCGAGTACCTCCGCGCCCTCCTCTTTGGCCTGCTCGATGTAGGAGACGACCTTGTCGAACTGGGGTTCGGAGACGACCGACCCCATCGTGTTTGACTCGTCGAACGGGTCCCCGACGGTGACGGATTCGACGCGCTCGACGATTTCGGGTACCACGTCGTCGTAAGCGTCCTCGTGGACGAGCAGGCGCGTGCCGCTACCACAGGACTGGCCCTGCCACGGGAGCGACATCGCGCCCTGCAGGCCGTCGACGACGTGGTCCATGGTCGCGTCCGGGAAGACGACGAAGGGGTTCTTGCCGCCGAGTTCGAGCAGCACTGGTGCGAGATGGTCAGCCGCACCGCGCATGATCGCCTTGCCGGTTTCGGGGCCGCCGACCATCGAAATCAGACCGACGCCCTCGTGACCGACCAGCTCCGCGCCCGTCTCGCCAAAGCCGGTGACGATGTTGACCAATCCTTCCGGGAACTGACCGAACTCGTCGACGAGGCGGCCGATGGCGAGCGCCGAGAGCGACGTGAACTCCGAGGGCTTGACGACGATGCCGTTGCCCGCGGCGAGTGCGGGTGCTATCTTCTCGGAGACGAACATGTTGGGGTGGTTGAACGGGACGATGCCCGCGACGACGCCGAAGGGTTCGCGCATCGTGAAGTCGTGGGTGTCCTCGCCAGTTGGCGGTGACGTGCCCTTGAGTTCGTGAGAGATGCCAGCCATGTAGCGGATGTTCTTGGCCCCCTTCTCGACGTCGAACTTCATCCGGGAGATGCTGCTCCCGTTGTCGGCGACGTCGATGTTCGTCAGCATGTCCTCGTGTTCCTTGAGGTAGTCGGCGAAGTCCTCCAGAATCTGTCGGCGCTCGAAGACGTCGTAGGTGCGCCACTCCTCGCTCGCTCGCTGGGCCGCCTGCACCGCGTCGTCGACCTGTTCGGCGGTGGCGACCGGAACATTAGCGAGCACATCGTGTGTCGGCGGATGCTCCGCCTCGAACGTCTCCTCGCTGGTGACGAACTCCCCGTCGATGTACATGTGATCTTCGATCTGCAGGCTCACTGACTTCCCGGATAGCGTGGCTAATTCGTAATCGAACATACCGGTTGTACTCCCGAACCGTACTTAGTGGTTTTGAAAGTCCCGGTCGTGGTGGAACTCGCTACACACGCTCGACCCGCGATTTCCCGGGGATGGCGCGGATTCCGAACTGGCCGGGATCACTGCGGAAAGAGCCGTTCGTCGGGGATCGGCGGCGTCGTAAAGACGCCGTATCGGTCGGCGTAGGTCATCCAGTCAGCGACGTTCTGTCGCTGTTGGTCGCCGAGTTCGAAGGGCGCGTCGACGCCGTCGGTGACGCGCTTGAGCGCGGCGACGGAGCGTTCGCCTTCCCACTCGCCGGTCGACTCGCCCTCGTCGGTCCGCTCGTCGAGGAAGGATTCGAGGATGTGCTCGTAGTTGTCCGTGCGATAGGACCGGGAGCGCTGGAGCGCCGAGACAAAGGCCTCGATCCGGTCGGGGTGCTCGTCGTAGATAGCGCCGTCGACGGCGATCAGATGGACGAGCGGGTAGTAGCCGAAGTGGGCGTGCCACTCCTGCCCCATGTCGTAGAGCAGCCGGTACTGCTCGCCCTCACGATACCCCCAGTACCAGTCGTTGATCCGCTCGACAGCGTCTAGATCGCCTGCCTCCATGCGTTCGCCCAGCCCCTGATGGGTGTCGACGACCCACTCGATGTCCTCCGGCGCAAGGTCGTATCGCTCTTCGAGAATCGCCTTGTGATAGGTCATCGCCAGCGTGGTGTCGTGGATACCGACGCGCGCGCCAGCGAGATCAGCGGGGTCCTCGAACGCGGCGTCCGTTCGGACGAACATGCCGTTTCCTTCCCGGTAGGTCAGCCCCGCCGCGACGGCGAGCGGGTCGACCGGGACCACGTCGGTGTCGCTGACGAGTTTCGACGTGACGTACTTGCCCATCGACATGGTGGTCGCGTCGAGTCCACCACAGATCAGCTTCTGGTCTTTCGTCGGTGAGTGGTTGTGCTCGACAGCGATGTCGATATCGGACTCGACAGCCCCACGTTCGATCCCGTAGTAGAACTGGCGAGTGTTGTAGAAGGGGGTCGTGCTGAACCGAAATACCATACACGACAGTTGACCGGAGAACGGATATAAGACTTCCCACCACAGAGAGCGGACCGCACGCGCGACGATGCAGCCCCCTGAATGTCTGTCAAAGAGCCCCCTGAATGTCTGGCGAAGAGCCCCCTGAATGTCTGGCGAAGCTAGAACCCGCCAAAGCGTGCGATATTTATCTGTCCTGGCACATGTATAATCTCATGAAAACGGTCGACGTCTCGTACGCAGTGGATCTCTCTCGCGAGGAACTCCTGGGCGCGCTGTCGCCACGGGATATCGTCGAATACGCGGAAATCTACGAGATCGAATCAGCGCAGCAAGACGAGGTGACAGTCTCGTTCGAGGACGAAATCATGGTGTTTGAATTTTCCGAGATCGAGAACGGCTACGAGTACGTGCTTGCCGAGAGCACTGGTCTCTTTGCCGAGCGACAGTCGCAGATGACGATACGAGACGGGGCCGAGACGGACGACGGTGCGACGGAAGTCGCTGCAGAGACCCAGTTCACGCTCGATTCGCGGTGGGCGCTCTTTCTGGACTGGTTGATGGCCGACACGGTCCGAAAGGAACTCGAAACCACCATCGAGAATCTCGTCACGGAAGCCATGGAACCCACCTCCGCGGCCGAGTGAGGGTGTTGCTCCGAATTTTACTCTCCCAACTACCGTCACACTCCAGGAGCTAGCGACGCGTATTGGACGATGCCGTTCGTTGATTCGAGCCACGCAAAACTCAGTTGGTGACGGATACGTGGAACCGTACCGTGCTAATGTGTAACGCAAAAATGAGTTTTTGTTTTTCTCTCACCACTGGCTGGAATAATGCCCTAAGGGTGTTATTTATCCCTCATTAAAAAAGATGATATATTTGCCGGGACAGAATCGACCGTCTGGCAGTCGCGACAGCGGCGACCCGATGGGGCAGTTCGTCCCTGTCTGATCCGTCTCAGACCGGGGCGACTGCTGCCGGGGCAACCGAATCGCTCCGGTACCGCGTTGTCTCGACGGGGTGACTACCACGGCCGTGGCGGCGGCCAATCGCCGGACGGAATGGGGTCGTCCAGGGTCGTGCTTTCGGAAACAAACGTTTTATTACGCCGGGAATCGATTCTCAGTGTGTATGGCAGTAGACCTAGTAGTCAAAAACACAACTATCGTTACACCGGAGGGGAAAGTCGGTCCCAACGCCGGTGTGGCGGTGGACAACGGAAAGATCGTTTCCGTCGGCGAGGACACGCAGTTGCCCGAGGCAGACCGCGTGATCGACGCCGAGGGGGACTACCTCGCACCGGGTATCATCGATTGTCACATCCACAACCGAACGCCCGGTCTCGAATACAAGGAAGACTGGGAGACTGCGACCAGAGCCGCGGCCGCAGGTGGCGTCACGACGGTCAACGGGATGCCGAACACCGACCCCGTGATCGACGCGCCGGAACACATCAACACGAAGGCCGAACTCGGCGAGAAAAACGCGCTCGTCGACTTCCAGTTCTACGCAGTCATCACCTCCGACAACTACGACCAGGTGCACGCGCTCGACGAGGCTGGCGTCGTCGGCTACAAGGTGTTCCTCGGAACCACCATCGGCGCAATCCCGCCGCCGAACGACGGCGAACTGCTCGAAGCGATGGACCAGGTCGCAGAGACCGGCAAGCGACTCGGCTTCCACGAGGAGAACGACCAGATCCTCTCACACCTGGCCGATAAGTTCCAGAAGGAAGGCAAGAACGACCCGATCTACCACTCGTGGTCGCGCCCGCCGATCACGGAACGTGAGTCCATCAGCCGGACGATCCTCTTTGCAGACGAAGTGGACGCGAAGATCCACATGTTCCACCTCTCGTGTGGCTCGGGCGCACAGATCGTCAACGAGGCCAAGGACCGAGATATCGACGTGACTGCGGAGACGATGCCCCACTACCTCTGGTTCACCGAGGACATCATGAACGAGAAGGGTAACGTCGCCCGCATTCAGCCGCCGATCCGCGACGAGGAGGAGCGAGACCTGCTCTGGACGGAAGTCCTCGACGACGACGGTGGTATCGACTGCATCGCGACCGACCACTCCCCGCACACCGACGAGGAGAAGGGCATGGACGACCCATTCGGCAACACGTGGGAGGCCATCTCCGGCTTCGTCGGCCTCGAGACCGAGATTCCAGCGATGCTCACCTTCGTCAACGAAGGGAAGATGTCGATGGAGCAGTGGGTCCAGATGCACTCGACCCGGCCCGCCCAGATCTGGGGTATGTACCCCGAGAAGGGGTCGATGCAGACCGGCACCGACGCAGACTTCACCATCTTCGACCCCGACCGCGAGTGGACGCTCGAAGACCGCCACACGCTGCACTCGAAGAACACGGTCACGCCGTTCGAGGGCGAGTCCTTCACCGGCAAGGCGACCAAGACCATCGTCCGTGGCGAACTCGTCTACGACGAGGACGAGGGTGTTCTCGGCGAACCCGGCTTTGGCTCCCGCATCGATGTCGACAGCATCGACAACGACTACGGCGTCCCGCCGGAGAACCGCGAACCGAACGAACTCCACAAGGGCCGATAAGCCCCGCAGTCTGACGCTGACGACTTCGTTTTCCTTTGTATCGCTCTCTCGTTTCCAGCAGTGCACGGGCTACCGACGCAATTATCACCCACGGCCGTTTCACGTCTAGACGAATCGATGACAGCCACGTACTACTACGAACTCGGCCGATCCAGAGGGAAGCGACTGCAGGATGCGATTGTGCAGAACGTCGCAGGCTTCTGGACGGCCGTCGAAGACAGGGGCATCGACCGGGAGACAGTCCACGCAGAAGCCGAGACACAGGCCGAGCGACTCGCGCCGGAGACGCGCGCGGAAATCGAGGGCAAAGCCGAGACCAGTGGCGTCTCCGAGCGGGATCTGCTCGCCTTTTCCCTGTTCGAGGAGACGCTTGTTCCGGACGGCTGTACGACGGCCATCGCGGCTGGCGATGCGGCCGCGTCCGGCGACACCGTCTTCTTCAAGCAGAGCGACAAGAAGGGCGCAGACGAGTTCGAGGGCGAGGACTACCACCAGCACCAGCAGATCAACGTCGTCCGGATCGAAGACCCCGACGACAAGAACAAGGTCATCGGCGTTACCGCTGCAGGTTCGCAGGCCGTCAAGATGGGGATCAACGAGAAGGGTGTCGCCATCGGGTCGAACATCTCCCGGACCGTGACCTTCGACGAAGAAGGGAAAGACTCGAAGGACTGGGCCGCCGCATCCCGCGGTGAGTACATGCGTCAGGGCCTGCTCCACGGTGACACCGCAAACGAGGTGGCCGAACGCATCACGCCGATGCTGTTTGCCGACCCGATGTCCTCGCCGGGCAACATCGACATCGCCGACCACGAGCGAGCGATCATCCTCGAAGGCGAGTTCACCCACCTGGCGAGCGAGTGGGTCGAGGACGGCGTCGTCGGCCGCGCCAACAAGTTCCAAGTGCTCGACGACCTGGCCCGGTCGCGCGAGGAGATCCCGTCCAGTTACGCCCGCTACGAGCGCGTTATGGAGGTGCTCGAAGCCAACGAGGGCGACGTCACCGTCGACACGATGCGTGACCTGTCGGTTGACCACGAGAACGGCCCCGGCCTCGAATCGGTCTGTCGCCACCAGGAACACGACTACACCGACGAGACGTCGCTGTCGGGCGCTGTCTTCGACATCGACGGCGAGAACCCGGGCGACTCCGACGTCTACATCGCGCTCGGCAAGCCCTGCCACGCCTGGCGGAGCGACGAGGGCGAGGGCTGGATTCACATCACCGCGGACGCAACCGAAGCCGACGTGCCCGACGCGTTCCTTTCGGGCGACGCCTGGCTTGAGTACTACACCGAGGAGCCGTACGCGGGCACCGCCGAAGTGACGCCGCTGGACGACTGAGACGCGGACAGATTCCGACCGCGAGCGTCTCGCGGGCGCGGATAACGTACCCTGTTTGACCGCTCAGACCGCCTCTGCGAGCATTTGTCCCCGTCTTATCGGGCGATCGACTTTGTCTGTCCCAAACCCCGTATGCGCTTTCACAGATGACGAAAATTTTCTGATAGATAACACCTCGATCTGACCGTTACGTTTATTTCGGTCGTCCCTGAGAATGTGATAGCATGGATATCGGTGAGATGCTTGCCCAGTCTGCTGACCGCTATGGAGACGACACTGCGGTTGCGATCGTTTCGGAGGCTGGAACCGAGACGCTGAGCTACCGGGAACTGGACGTGCGGGCCAATCGGATCGCGAACGGCTTTCTGGATGCGGGAATCGGGTCGGGGGATCCGATCGCCTTGCTCGCGCACAACTCCGTGGAGTTCTTCGAGGTGTTTTTCGCCTCACAGAAGATCGGTGCGCCGATCGTTCCTATCAACGTCCGTCTCGACCCGGCCGACATGGAGTACATCTTCGAGGACGCACAACCACGATGTCTCGTCGCCGAGTCGGAACTGCTCCCGGAGGACACCTTCGACGTTCTCGAATCGGGGTCTGTCCCGATCTACGTCGTCGACGGGGATGGGGAGCGAGCGCATCGGGCCTACGACGAACTCAACGACGCCTCGGCCGACCCCCCGGGCATCACCGTCGGGGACGAGGCGGTCGATAGCTACTTCTACACCTCGGGAAGCACGGGGCAACCGAAGGGGGTCGTCCACCGCCACTCCGACCGGGTCTTCTCGAATATGAACCTCATCGCAGAGTTCGGTCTCCGCCACAGCGACGTGACTGTGAATCCGCTCCCGATGTTTCACAGCGGCCCGCTCTATACGGGCTTTGTCCCCTTCTTCCAGTTCGGCGTTCCCACGATTACCCTGCGGGAGTTCGACCCGGAGCGCACCCTCGAAGCCATCGAGGAGTGGGACGCGACCGTTCTCGGCGGGGTCCCCGCTCAGTACAACCGGATCGCTGCTGCCGCCGAGGAGGGGGAGTACGATCTGTCCTCGCTGCGCTTCTGGTGGGTTTCGGGCGCGCCGCTCACCGAGGAGTTGCGAACGCGATGTTACGAGTCCATCTGTGACACCCATTCGATCGTCTACGGCGCGACCGAAATCGGCCCACCGGTCACGACGCTCCCGCCCGAGGAGAGCAACAAACGACCCGCGTCGTGTGGTACCGGTCACATGGGACAGGAAGTTCGGCTCGTCTCGCCGACCGGCGACCCCGACCCGGACGACACGGTCGAACCCGGTGAGACCGGCGAACTCATCGTCCGCGGCGAGTCCGTGATGGACCGGTATCTGAATCGGCCCGAGCGAACGGCCGAGGTGTTCGTCGACGACTGGTATTTCACGGAGGATCTGGCCCACCGCGACGAGGACGGGTACATCTACGTCGAGGGTCGCAAGGACAACATGATCATCAGCGGCGGCGAGAACATCTACCCCAGCGAGGTCGAGAACGCCCTCCTCGAACACACAGATATCGAGGACGTCGCCGTGCTGGGCGTTCCCCACGACGAGTGGGGGCAGACGCCGAAAGCCTTCATCGTTCAGTCCGAGCAGAGGGCGCTCACCGCCGCTGACGTCGACGCGTTCTGCCAGGAAAGCCCACTCGCTGACTACAAGCGCCCGCGTGAGATCGCTTTCGTCGCAGAAATCCCCCGCAACCCGAGCGGCGGGAGCGTCCTGAAGGACGAACTCAAGTCGATGGCGTAGAATCCGCCAGCCGATTTCGAGGGACGGCACGTCGCGGATAGCGCCCGACCCGACGGCGGTCAGCGACGCATCGAATTACCCCCCGATTTCCTGGTATCCACAATCGTGAAGTGCCCCCCTCACGAACGGAAAATGATAATGGAAATCACCGAGATAGAGACCCACGTACTCAGCGGCGGCGTCGATGCGGCCACGATTCCCTCTGTCGGATCGGTCGAAGTCGGATCGGTGCTCGTGGAGGTGCACACCGACGAGGACATCACCGGACTCGGCGAGTCCTTCCACAGACAGCGCGTCGAGGACAACATCATGCTCGCCACGGCTGTCGAGTCGCTCGAACAGTACCTGATCGGCGAGGACCCGCGACGGATCACCGAACACTGGTCGGATCTGTACGTACACGCGAAGCGGTCGGGCGCGTACAAGGCGCTGTCGGCCATCGACGAGGCGCTGTGGGACATCGCGGGCAAGCGCGCGGGCGTCCCGCTCTATCAGTTGCTCGGCGGCAAGCATGGCGAGTTGGGTGCCTACGCCACGTTCCCGATTCAGAAGGACGCGGAGGCGCTGCTCGAAGACGGCCGCTGGCTCGCCGAGAAGGGCTTTGACTGTCTCAAGATCACCGCAGGGCTGGGCGTCGAGACGGACCGTCAGCGTATCGAGACGGTCGCCTCCGGGCTGCCCGACGGGTTCGGGCTGGCTATCGACGCGAACACGTCCTACGACTTCACTGACGCGATTCGGCTGGCGAACTCGACCGAGGAGCACGAACTCGTCTGGTTCGAGGAGCCAATCGCACACACCGATATCGAGGGGTACGCCGAGTTCCGGCGACAGACCACCGTCCCCCTCGCGGGCTACCAGACACACACTCCCCACTACCCGGCCGTCGACATGCTCCGGGCCGGAGCACTCGACATCTATCAGCCGTCGCTCGACCACGCTGGTGGCGTCACGAGCGCCCGCCGCGTGGCAACGCTCGCCGAGGCGTTCAACAAGCAGATCATCCCTCACGCGTTTGGCCCGGCGACCAACTACGCGGCGAGTCTGCACGTCGCTGCGGCGAGTCCCGCCTGTTCGCTCATCGAGTTCTGCGTGCTCAGCGACGACATCGACGACCCGGGCGAGTTCATCGCGAGCCCGTACGCGGCAAATCAGGACGAACTCTCCGTCGAAGACGGCGGTCGCATCTCGCCACCGGACCGACCCGGAATCGGTATCGAGCTAGATAGAGACGCGCTCGAAGCGCATCGTGTCGATTACTGACACGCTGAGACTGGTTCAATCAGAGACATTTTCCGACACATCTGCGCACCAGTGAACATTCCCATTCAGTAGTGCAGATTCCACAGACGGAAGCCCGCTAAATAATGGGGAAGGTATAAATACAACCCCCGTAAACGAGGGAAACGACTCATGCGAGACGGTAGCAACAGAGAGAACAGTCGACGTACTGGCAAGATGAAGACAAACCGACGACGAGCGCTCGCGCTCGGTGGCAGTAGCCTGGTCGCTGGACTGGCTGGCTGTCTCGGACTGGGCGGCGACGATGACGACGGCGACGGGTCCGGCGACGGCAGTGGTGACGGAAGCGGCGACGGATCCGGCGACGGCAGCGGTGACGGGTCTGGTGACGGCAGCGGTGACGGATCTGGCGACGGCAGCGGCGACGGTAGTGGTGACGGGTCTGGTGACGGTAGCGGCGACGGATCCGGCGACGGCAGCGGGAGCGACTTCCCGAGCGAGACGATTCGCGTCATCATCCCGTTCGGCGAAGGTGGCGGTACTGACATCTACGTCCGAAAGATCTGGAACAAGGTCGCAACGATGCAGGATGTCTCCGTACAGTTCGACAACATTTCGGGCGCCTCTGGCATCCGGGGCGGACAGGAGTTCGTGAACTCGGACCCGGACGGACACACGATCGTCCCGTACAACGTGCCGGGCGACATCATCCCCGCGATGATTCAGGAGGCACCCCACAACTTCGACAACTTCACCGGGATCGCGGGTCATGCGACCTCACCGTTCGTGCTCGCCGCAGATCCCGAGCTGAACATCGAAGGCTTCGAGGACATGAAATCCCGATACAACAACGGAGATATCTCCTCGTTCGGAGGGATGCCGCCGGGTTCGCAGTTCAACGTTGTCGCGTCGGTCCTCGACGACGAGGATTTCAACGTCCAGTGGGAGAACTACATCCCGTACGACGGAACCGGTGCAATTTCACAGGCCCTCGCGAGCGGCGAAGTGCCAGTCGGTATCTTGACGCTCTCGACAGCCAGCGACCAGGCCGAGAATGTCGACGTCTTCGCCGGTCTCGTCGACGAGCAACTGGAACCGTTCCCAGAGGCGGACATCATTCCCGAACTGGGCTATCCGAGCCTCGATTGGCTCGGGAAGATCACCCGCGTGACCTACGCGCCGCCGGACACGCCTGACGACCGGATCGAGTGGCTCGAATCTGCCTCCGAAGAGGCGATTACAAGTGACGAGCTCCAGAGCTGGGCCGACAAGGGCGGTATTCCGCTCAACTACAAGGGTGGATCCGACTACGTGGAACAGCTCACCGAGAACTCAATTAGCAGGATAGAGGAAAACGTCGATCTGGAAAGTTTCAGATAACTGATGAGCTCTGAGACAGCCGACGCCGACACGGGGTTGACCTCCGAGCACGTCCTGTTAGTGGCCATGCTCGTGATTGCCTCGTACATGTTCGTGGAGTCGTTCTCGTTCGGCCGGAGTGCGGCGTATTTCCCCCGACTGATGAGCGCGGTCACTATCGTGGGAACGTCGCTGTTGCTGGTCCGTAACTATCTGCCGAGTCCGTTGTACGAATACGTCGCCGAATCGTCGGACATGATGAGCAGCTACAGTCCCGGCGAAGAGGAAGGCGAGGGGGATTCGGACTTCGATCCCGCTCGCGGGCGGCCGATCCCGGCCTCAGCCTTTACGGTCTTCGCACTCGTCGCCTACGTGCTGGGTGCGTACTACGTCGGGCTGTTCTGGGTCACCCCGGTGTTCGTCTTCGTCTTCACGTCGTGGTTTCGGCTCGGCTGGATCAGTCGCATCGCACTCTCGGCCGCCGGACTGGGTATCATATATGCCTTCATGGTCGTGATGAATGTCAACTTCAAGCAGGGATTTCTCGTCTAACCTATGGCGATGATTAGCTCTCTCACCGAAGCGGCAGGGATGGTTCTGACGGTGTCGGTACTCTCGTGGATGCTCGTCGGCCTCCTCTATGGCATCGTCGTCGGCGCGCTGCCCGGTGTCGGCCCCAACCTCGGGATGGCGGTCGTGCTTCCCTTCACTATCTCCTTCGAGGGACCGACTGCGATCATCTTTCTGATCAGCATCTACAGTGGTGCGATGTACGGCGGCAGTATCGCAGCGATTCTCATCAACACGCCCGGGAACGCCGCCGCCGCCGCGACGACGTTCGACGGCTATCCGATGACGAAACAGGGGAAGGCACGGGAGGCGCTCGCCGTCTCCGCAACCGCGTCGGCGCTCGGCGGTGCGCTGACGATCCTCACTGTCATCCTCCTCTCGCCGGTGCTGATCGAACTCATCTTGCTGTTCGGGTCGCCCGAGTATTTCCTCATCGCGGTGTTCGGCCTCGTGTTGATCACGGTCGTAACCCGCGGGTCGATGGTGAAGGGGATCACGGCAGGGGCCTTCGGTCTCCTGCTTACGACGATTGGCATCCCCATCTTCACTTACGAGCAACGGTACACGTTCGGCGTCCTCCAACTCCAGGACGGCGTCTCCTTCGTCGTGGGACTCATCGGCGTCTTCGCTGTCGGTGAGATGATGCGCCTGGCCGCGGAACCGGGAAGCATCGCCGAGGACGACGTCGAACTCACGGGAAGCATCGGTCAGGGCTTCCGGCAGATATTCAGACATCCCGTGACCACCGTGCGGTCCGCATTCATCGGCTTCGGGATCGGCGCGATCCCCGGATCCGGCGCGTCGGTGTCGAACTTCATCTCCTACGGAGAAGCGGTTCGGAGCGACAGTGACGACGACTCCTACGGGTCAGGAAATCCGAAAGGTGTCATCGCCTCGGAGGCGGCCAACAACGGCACCGTCGCTGGCTCGCTCATCCCGACGCTTTCCTTCGGGATCCCCGGCAGCGGTTCGACCGCAATCCTGCTCGGTGGTCTCATCATGCACGGGATCCGACCCAGCCCGCAACTGTTCGAGAGCCAACTGCACATCACCTACGCTGTGTTTTTGGCCCTGCTCGTCGGGAACGTCGTCATCTTCGCACTCGGTATGACGCTCGTCACCCGGGTCGGTCACTGGTTCACGCGAGTCAACACGGACTACATCGTCCCGCTCGTGCTGGTGTTTGCCGTGACCGGGTCCTACGTCATCCGTGACAGCTGGCTCGATCTTGCCTTCGTGGTCGCCTTCGGCATTCTCGGCTACTACATGGTGCGACACAACTACTCGATTATCGCCTTCGTCCTCGGTGTCGTGCTCGGCCCCATCGCAGAGGAGAACCTGTTCCGGACGATGGAACTCGGCGGGCTCTCCTACATCCGAGGTCGCCCGCTGTCGCTGTTGCTCATCTTCCTCATCGCGATTGTGCTGTTCGGCCCACTGTTCAAAAAACAGCTGAGCCGGATCCGGGGTTCGGCTGGCTGATACTGCTGGCTGTATGAGACCGGGCAGCGTTTTTCTTCGCTTCACGCAACGGCGAGAGTGTCCCAGCCGAAACTACTTTAGAACCACTCACCGATCAGTACAGCATGTCACGGACACTCCACCAGGTCTATCTGATGGTCACCGACATCGATCGGTCCGTCGAGTTCTATCGGGATGGGCTCGGACTGGAACCGACCGACGAGACCGCCGGTCGGGTGAAATTCGACACAGGCGCGTGTACACTCGTTCTCGAAGAGGACTTCGACGACGCTGTGCTCGACCAGTTCGGCCTCGAACCGCCCGGCGACGACCGGGGATCCGGAGTGATCACCGTCGTCGAGGTGTCGGACATCGACGACGCCGCAGCACAGCTTGAGTCGTTCGGGGCGGAGCTACTGACCGGGCCACGAACCGTCGACTGGGGCCGGGAGTTGCTGCTCGTCTCCGACCCCGATGGGTACGTGATCGAGGTGTCACAGCCGACCGAGGCGTAGCTTCGGGAGCGACCTGACCGACGCGAGTCACGCGCCCCCAAACAGCGCCATCACGATGACGCCAGTGACGATCAAGCCGGTGCCGCCGATCACCCGCTTCGAGAACACCTCCTCCTCCCGGAACAGCACGAACGAGAACAGCAGGACAAACAGCGGCGAGGTGTTCGTGACCGGTGTGACGATGACGACTCGGCCGACGCTGTAGGCGAGATAGATAAGCGGTATCGCGGTGCTGGTCGCCAGCCCCGCCGCACCGAAGTAGTAGAGTTCGTCCCGATTGATCGACCCGACGTTTGTCTGACTCGACACGGCGACGTAGGCTGCGACCAGCGTCCACGACGTTGTCGTGGTGACGGCCGCGGCCAGAATCGGGTTCGTGACGAGGTCGACGCCGACGTCTCGAAACACGTGAGAGGTCCCGTAGAAGACGGCTCCGAGCAGCGGCAACAGGAGATACCGCTTCGGGAACTGGGCGGGACTCTCTGCGTCCTCGTCGCCCCGCACGGTTGCGACCATGGTTCCGCCAGCGACGATGACGAGCGCGCCGACCGCCTCGGGCGCGGTGAGTCGCTCGGACAGGAACAGCACGGACAGCACACCCGCGACGACGGGGTTCATGTACACCAGGGGAATCGAGATGTTGATCCCGATCTTGTCGATCCCCTGGTAGTTGAAGAAGCGACCGAGGACGGGTGCGAACACCCCGGCGATCACGAAGAACCGCCAGGCGTAGAGATCGAACTGGATATCGTAGAGGGTAATGGCGACAGTCCAGAGGACGACGACGTTGACGGTCAGGCTGATGAACAGGGCGATCGTCGAAGAGGAGTCCCGAATGCCCGCTCGGATGAGCGTGTTCGAGGTCGCGTAAAACACCGAGGCGACGATTGCGATGGCAATCGGAAGGAGGATACTCACGAACAGCACACCCCACGGGTGCGCCGAGCGATCCACCCGATTACGACGGCGCGTCTCGCTTCCTCTCTTACTGTTACGGCGCGTCTCGCCTCGCTCATAACTGTCGTTCGACCAGTTGCTCCGTGAGGTGGTCGCCGTAAGCGAGCGATGCGGTGAGTGAAATCGGGTTCAGGACGTGCATCGACCGGTCGCCCCACTCGACGAGCGAACCGTCGACGATTTCGCCGTCCCGTCGGACCGGCTCGGCGCGGATGCCGGTGTAGCTTCTGGCGAAATCCGACGCATCCAGTCCCGGGAGAAGCGCCTGTGCCTCGGTGACGAATCGGTCCTTCGAGTACGTTTTCATCAGTTCCCCCCACGCAGCGCGCAGCATCGTCGGCGAGAGTATCGACCGCCAGAACCCGGCGTAGCCGAGCGTCTGACCGAGGTCGGTCGGGTCGACTGACCACTTCGAGTACGCCTCCCGGCCGAGCGCGAGCGCCGCGTTCGGCCCGACGAGGACGCGACCGTCAGGTAATGGCATGAAGTGAACACCGAGATACGGCTGTTCGGGATCCGGTGTGGGATAGAGTACGGTTTCGACGGAGCTTCGTCGGTCGGCGACGAGTTCGTAGTACTCACCGCGAAAGGGGACGATCTGATACACCCGGGCGACGTCGAGTTCGTGGGCGAGCGTATCAGCGTGCAGTCCCGCCGCGTTCACGACGTACTCGGCATCGAGGTTCCCCTTCGTGGTCGAGACGGCGATGGAATCGCGCTTCGACTGGAGTGCAGTCACCTCGTGACCAAACAGGAGGTCGACACCGAGGTCACGGACCCGGTCCCCGAGCGTGTTGATGAACGCCCGCGTGTCGAGTGTCGCCACGCTCGGGCAGTACAGCCCCGCTCGACCCGAAACCCCTGGCTGGAGCGATTCGAGACCGTCTGCGTCCTCGATAAACTCCGTCGGCACATTGTTCTGCGTTGCGCGTTCTGCTATCCCGCGAAGCCCCTCTACCTCGTCCGCGTCGGATGCGACGAACAACTGCCCCCGCTCTGCGATCGGCACGTCCCATTCCCGACAGAATGACTTGATGCGGGCGGCTCCCTCTCGCCCGAAGCGGGCCTGCTCCGACCCCGGCGGGTGGACATGGCCCGGAAAGACGACACACGAGTTCCGGCCGCTCTGATGGCTGGCGAGTTGATACTCCTTTTCGAGCAGACAGACTGACTGGTCTGTCTGCTCTGCAAGGTGCTTTGCGATAGCGAGTCCGGCACAGCCTGCGCCGATCACGACAACATCGTACGATGATCTCATCTGGATCGACCCCGGGAGCGTGACCGTGTGTCGAATCGTGCGAGCGAATACCGCCAGCGATTCCGGCGCATATTGGTGTGTCCCGTCGTCTGTCTACCGGGAGAAAACCACATGGGAGAGATAAATGTGGGTATCCCTCAAATAGCTTTCCTCGGAACCGCTCGCTCAGACAGACGGACACGCAGACGACCCGGCACGAGGGTCCAGTTGAACGGCAGAATCCTACACTCGTGATCAACTGTGTCGATGAATGAGTAACTATTTATGGATAACACTTACTTAAATACCACCAGAGGCCGTGCTGTGACCAACCGAAACCACACGAAGAGAGTCGATCCCCGTGATATGGCCGGTAGTTATAAATACAAGCAGGGAGTCAGTGGGTGTATGCCACGGAGTAGCAAAAGCAGGCGAGACATTTTGAAAGCAACAGGCGCAGGGAGCGTCGCACTCCTCGCAGGGTGTTTAGGGAGCGATGGCGGCAGTGATTTCCCCAACGAACCGATCACGTTCAAGGTTATTGCCGACACCGGCGGCGGGATGGACTATTACACTCGGCTGGTGACGAGCTACATCGAGCAGGAGGACCTGCTCGACGTCGACATCCGGGTCGAGAACCTCACGATGTCACTCATCGGGCGAGTCAACAACGTCTACAACTCCGACAACGACGGCTACACGTACGGCAACGCCTGGCCGGGCGCTGGCCGGTTTCAGGCGCAGGGCGTCGAAGGAGTCGAGTTCGACTATACCGATATCACCCCGATGCCGAGTGCGGGCAGCAACATGCGGGC
This sequence comes from Halovenus marina, assembly GCF_051414115.1. Lineage (NCBI taxonomy): Archaea > Methanobacteriati > Methanobacteriota > Halobacteria > Halobacteriales > Haloarculaceae > Halovenus > Halovenus marina. Next base: position 302,945 of record NZ_JBLKNZ010000001.1, read on the forward strand.
CATCTGCGTCGGTCCGGACGTCGACGTCAACAGCGGGAGTGAACTGCTGAGTCACATCGCCAACGGGAACGCGATGTTCTACACGACGGGCGTCCGCTCGACCGGGACTATTGCTCCGGTCATCCTTGGAGAAGTGGGCGGGGCGTACGACCTCACGCAGGTGATGGACAACCACGTCGTCTACGACGGGCAGGCACAGGGGATGACCGGGATGCAGCGCGGTGAAGTGAACACGATGGCGGCGTCTGTCAGTTCCGTTATCGAGTTCATCCGCTCGGGTGACCTGAAGCCGGTCCTCGTGATGGCTGGCTCTCAGGACGAGATTCCGACGCTCTACGAAGAGGAACTCAGCGACGTCGACACGCTCGGATCCATCGAACTCAACAACAAGGACGAGGTCCAGGGCCTCACATCCTTCCAGCACTACTGGAACTGGATGGGGCCGCCGGGCATCGAGGAAGAGCGTGCAGATGTCATCCGCGACGCCATGTCCGAAGCGATCCAGATGGACGAACTGCAGGAGGAAGCGCGGAGCAACGGCCGGACCATTACGTATGCTGACAGCGAAACCGTGGGCGAGTACCTCGGGGAGCAGGTCGAACTGTGGGAGGAATATCTCCCGATCCTCGACGACATGGAAGCCGCCGTGAACTGAGGTCGTCCGCAGTCGGGGCTGAAAGATCGCCCACGCGTTTCGAATGTGGGCCATCACAAGAAACAAGAAGTAACCATAACATATCCAACACACTCTATTAAACAATGGTCACAGACGCTTTGATCGGCGCACTTGCCACGATATTCACCCCGGCAAACATCCCGATTCTCGTGATAGGAACCGTTCTTGGATTCATTATCGGTATGATTCCGGGCATGGGTGGGACAATTACACTCGCACTGCTCATCCCGCTCACGTTCGGTATGCAACCGGCGACGGCGTTCATCTTGCTCGCGGCCGCACACGGCGGCGTCAATCAGGGCGGCGCAATCAGTTCGATCCTCCTGAATACGCCAGGGAGTGCCCCGAACGCAGCGACGCTCCTCGATGGGTTCCCGATGGCTCGCAAGGGCGAAGGCGGACGGGCCATCTCTGCCGCTGCTGTCGCCAGCGCGGCGGGCGCGATACTCGGGCTTGCAGTGCTCGTCGTCAGCATCCCAATCCTCATCGAGGTCGTGCTCGCCTTCGGACCGCCAGAAATCTTCTGGCTCGGTATCTGGGGCATCGCCGCACTCGCCTTTATCATCGGTGACGACCTCAAGAAAGGCGTCATCGCTGGCGGACTCGGCATCATGTTCGCGCTGCACGGACAGCCACCGATCGCCCCGGGCTACCGCTTTTCGTTCGGGTTCACACAGTTACAGAACGGGTTCAACGTCGTCGCGGCGGTCATCGGTCTGTTCGCCATCGCCGAGATGATAAACCTCGTCTCGAAAGGACAGACAATCGCTGAAGAAGACCAGTACGACGCCAAACACGGTCGGCTGCAAGGGTTCAAGGACGTTTTCGTCCACAAGTGGCTCTTCCTGCGGTCGGCGATCATCGGCGTGCTGGTCGGCGTGATCCCCGGTATCGGCGGCGTCACGGCGAACTACATCGCGTACATGCAGGCCGTGCTCACGTCGAAAAACAACGAGACGTTCGGTGAGGGGGACGTTCGCGGCGTCATCGCGAGCGAAGCCAGCAACGACGCGAAGTCGGGCGGCGCCTACATCCCGACGCTCGGGTTCGGGGTTCCCGGAAGTGCGAGCATGGCCGTGCTGTTCGGTGCCTTTCTGCTTCACGGTATTCAACCAGGCCCACGGCTGCTCCAGCAGAACCTCGATATCGTGACGATCATCATCGTCGCAGCGCTGTTCTCGAACATCCTGAGCAGTACGCTTGCGATCGCACTCTCTGATAGGCTGACCGCCGTGACCCGCATCGATATCAACCTCCTCGCGCCGGGGATTATCGGCATCTCCTTCATCGCGGCCTTCGCGCTCAACAACGACATCTTCGACGTCTACACGGCGCTGCTGTTCGGCATCATGGGATACATGATGATCCGGGCGAACATGCCGCGCATCCCGCTGATTATCGGGATGATCCTCGGCCCGATTATCGAGAGTAACTTCTTCCGGTCGATGCAAATATCTAGTTGGGAGGTATCCATCTTCTGGAGTTCCACAATCTCGATCATCCTGATCTTGCTGGTTGTCCTGACGATGCTCGGACCCTTCATCCAGCGATACGTTTCGTTTGCCTCGTTGGATAGATTCGGAGGTGGGAGCTAATGTCCGAAGCGGACACCAGCGAGGACGGTCTGTTTCCGATCTCTGAGCGGCGAATCGAGCAGGCGTTCCTGCTGGTGCTGCTTGCGTGGATCGGCATTCTGCTGAGTGCCACACGGAGTCTCGACTCCGACAGCCGACTGGTGCCGTTGCTCATCGGCATCCCGACCTTCGTCCTCATCGTCATCACCCTCCTGCCGGTCAACTGGACATCGTTCCTCGACCGACTCCTCCCGAGCAGTGCCGACTCGGATGAGGGGCACAGACTGTCCGACCGGATATCGTCGGACAGCGGAAACAGCCCCGCAGAAGAACAGCGGGTCGCGCTGGCGCTGATCGGCTGGGTTGTCGCAGCGGTCGTCCTGATTCGCGTGTTCGGGTTCTACTACACCCTTCCGCCGTACACATTTGCGCTGACGTGGTATCTCAAGCGGGACGTGAAGAAAGCACTGCTCGTGACGGTGATCTTCGTCACGATAGTCTGGTTCCTCTTCATCTATCTGTTCGAGCAGTTGCTGTACAGGGGCATGCTGGACCTTCCGATTCCGGTGTTCTTCTGACTGGCCTTCTCTTCTTCGAAACCCCTCACTCTCGCAGTTATCGGTCCTTGGAGTCGTACCACTCGGGGACGCCATCGGGGCTGAACGCACCGGGCGGATGATTGCGAGCAGGGTCACGGAACTGTTCGACGAAGGCAGTCACCATGGCGACGAACTCGGCCGGGTACTCCCGGTAGACGTGATGACCAGCCTTGTCGACGATGTACTGGCGCACGTTGGGGTTGGTCTGGCTGATGAGTTCGTAGAGGGCACGGCCCTGTTCCAGCACGGAGGTCGGGTCGTTGCGCCCCCAGTAGACGAGCGTCGGCGCGGTGAGATCCCCCGCTTTGATCCGCTGTTGGGTTTCGTTCATCGCCTCCCCGACGGACTGGTGCCAGCGTTCGCGGGCACCCTCCCGCATCAGCCGGGCCGTCTCCAGTCCCTTCTCGCTTTCGCGCATGAACGCCGCAGCGCGAACGTACTCGTCGGTGAGATGGTCGGTGGTGTAGCCGATCATCTCCTCGAAGTGTCGGACCTTGTCCTGATAGTACGTCGGTGAGGAGGGGTCGTCCGGGTCGTCTCGGTGGAGGCGGTTTCGCCGGTACGGGTAATCACCCCAGTTCGGGGCGAGCGTACCGCTGTTGACGACGGTGAGCGTCCGAACCCGGTCGGGCCGTTCGACGGCGAGTCGGCCGCCGAGGCCGCCGCCTCGTGACTGACCGGCCACGTGTGCAGACTCGATCTCGTGTTCGTCGAGAAAGCCCAGCAGATGCTCGAACTCGGCGTCGTGCGTGAATTCCTCGGTCGAGTCGGGGTGGTCGGTGAGTCCATTTCCGAGACGGTCGAGCGCGAACACCTCGAAGTTGGTGGCGAGGCCATCGAGCACGGGTGTCCACGTGTTCGCGCTCATCGACCCCTCCCAGCTACCGCCGTGTAACAGCACCATCGCGTCCTTGTCCGGCACCATCGTCCCGTCGTCAGCATCGCCAACGTGGTAGTAGCGCGTCCTGATACCGTCGACGTCGATAAAGGAGGGTTCGAACCCGTCGATGCCCGCGTCAGGGGCGACATCGCTGTACTTCGCTTCCGCTGAGGTGGTCTCCGTCATTGTTCGAACCGCTCCACGATTGTGTCGAGTGATTCCACGTCGCCGTACTTCATGTCGATGTCGAAGAGACTGATCTCGTGAGAGATGACCGACCGGTCGGAGACACACTCCTGTGCCACGATCGGACGGAAGTTGTGTGAGTTTGCCTCGACAACCGTCGAGCGAATCCCGCCGCTCGTACTGAGTCCGGCGACGACGAGCGTATCGATCCCCTCGTGTCGGAGCATCGTGCTCAGATGGGTGTCGAAGAAGGCGCTGAGTTTTGCCTTTTCGACGACGATGTCGTCCGGTTCGGGAGCAACCTCGGGATGGATTGTGCTCGCGGCATCGAGATCAACCGTCGCGCCTCCGCCTTCCTTTTTCAGGTCGACGATCCCCCTGTGAGCCGAGAACGTCGCTTCGTCGTCAGCGAGTTTCGTGTAGTAGATCGGGATGTCGGCCTCGCGGGCGGCAGCCAGCAGTCGCTTCGTGCCCGCAAGTGCACCGGTCGATTCTTCCGACCGGCCGAGAAACTCGCTGTCAGCGAACAGTTTGAGCATATCGACGACCAACACTGCAGGGGAGTCACCCCAGCCCATCCGGGCACCGTACCCGCCGCTGTCGAGATGGTCGAGGTCTGTTTCCGGGACAACATCGGGGATATACGCCGCTTCGAATCGGTCTGAAACCATGACTTCTGTTCACACGAACCGGGCAAAAGAATTCCGGTGGTCGTCACGCAGCACCGCGACCACACGAAGCTTTATGTAGATACTCGGGGTGCATCCACTACAGCTATGTCAGCCACGGTGCTCACCGAGGAGGAAGTCATGCGCGTGCTCGGGATGGACGAGACAGTCGAACGGATCGAGGAGGCGTTCCGGGAGTATCATGCGGGAACGCTCGTCTCACAGCCCAGAATGAGTTTCGACACCGACAGCGGGTCGCTGGTGTTCAGCCCCGGCGAGACGAGTGCCGACGGCGTCATCGGGACGCGCGTCTCGGGTAAGTTCGCCGCAGGCGGCGCTGACGCAGTCGACCACGACGTTGCCACGCCGGTCAAGCGCGACGTGGTCGTCGTCTTCGAGTCGGTGGGAGAGATAAAGGGCGTCGTGTTCGGGAGCCGAACACCCGATATGCGCACCGGCGCGCTCGGTGGGGTCGCGATCGACCACATGGCGCGCGAGGACGTCTCGACACTCGGGATTATTGGCACCGGACGACAGGCACGAACGCAACTCGAAGCGGCACTCGCCGTCCGCGAGTTCGACGACATCAGAGTGTACAGCCGAACGCCGGAGAACAGAGCCGAGTACGCCGCCGAGATGCACGACCGACTCGGCGTCGATGTCGAGACAGTCGACGACCCGAAGGAGGTGGTCGAACCCGCAGACGTGCTCGCGTGCGCGACATCGAGTCCAGAGCCGGTGTTCGAGACCGAGTGGCTGTCGGATGGCACGCACGTCAACACGATCGGGCCGCCGTGGGACGACGCACACGAGTTGCCGATGGGCGTCGTCGAGCGAAGCGACGTGATCGCGACGGACGCACTCGAACAGGTCGAGGAGTACGGGGACCGGTACTTCCTCGCCGGGACCGAATACGAATCGCAGATGGTCGAACTCGCAGATATCGTCGTCGAAGAACAGGTGGGGCGCGAGAGCACCGACGACATCACGCTGTTCTCACCGCTGGGGCTGCCCGGGAGTGAGGTCGTCGTGGCGAATCTGGCAATCGAGATGGCACGAGAGTGACAGTCCGAGAGAATCACCCGCAGAGGGCCGATGGACAAGTTATTTGGTAACCCGACACCATGTGGATGTATGTCTTGGCAGAGCCTACGCGAATGGGGTCAGGATCTCGAACGCCGTGGTGACCTGAAGGTCATCGACGAACCTGTCTCCCCGGAGTACGAGATTGCTGCATACGTGAAAAAGTCCTGTGAGGTAAGCGGCCCTGCGTTCCGATTCACGAACGTCGAGGGGCACGACATGGACGTGCACGCCGGGTTTTTCGCGGCGAAGCGCCGCATCCTCGAAGCGATCGGCGGCGAGACGAAACAGGAAGCAGAGGAGGCCCTCGTCGGCGCGACGTCGAACCGAATCGAGCCAAATATCGTCGACGATGGCCCGGTTCGGGAGGTCATCGACACCGACCCGAGCCTGAACGAGATTCCGATCGTCACACACAACGAGAAAGACGTCGGCCCGTACATCACGTCGGGCGTGCAGGTCGCGAATCTGCCCCACACGGGCGTTCGCGGGCAGGGGATCTACCGACAGCTCGTCACCGGCGAGAAGGAACTCTCGCTGTGGTCGCCCGAGGAGCGCCGCGTCGGCTACGCCTACCGGGTCAACGCGGAGGAGGGAAAGCCCACCGAGATGGCCATCGTGATCGGCGCGTCACCGTCGGTGATCTTCGGGAGCATCGCGAACGTCAGCCACGAAATCGACAAGTACGAGGTTGCGGGTGCGCTGCAGGGAGAACCGGTCGACCTGGTCCCCGGTGAGACCATCGACGTTGACGTACCAGCCAACGCAGAAATCGTCATCGAGACGCTGATCCACGGCGACGAGAAGAACCCCGAAGCGCCCTTCGGTGAGTACCCCGGAATCTACTCCGAGACGAACGAGAACACGCCACGTGTCGAGGTCACGGGGATCATGCGCCGGGAGGACGCGATATACGACACCGTGCTGACCGGCCTCCCACCGAACGAGGACGGGATGATGAACTGGATCCCCCGCTGTGCGTCGGTTCGTGCCTCCGCGACACAGGCCGTCCCGAACGTGAATCAGGTTGACGTCAAGATCGGTGAGGCAGGCGGCAACGGCGTCTTTCAGGCCCGCGTCTCCATCGACAAGCGCCTCGATGGGGACCCGTGGAACGTGATCGCGAGTGTCCTCGGTGGCCGCAGTCAGGCCAAGTACTGCATGGTCGTCGACGAGGACATCGACCTGGACACCGAGGCGCAGGTCGACTGGGCGTGGGAGACTCGCGTCCAGCCACAACGGGACGTCTACTCCTTCCCGACGATGACCGGCGCGCCGCTCGACCCCTCCGGGCCGAAGCGACAGTCACAGAAGATGGGCATCGACGCGACGATTCCGCTCGATGAGGATCCCGAACTGTACGAACCCACGCGCGTCCCCGGCAAGGAAGACGTGGAGTGGTAGGTTCGGAACGCAGTCGACGGCAGTGAAAAATGCTCGCAGACGGTGTTACTCGGGTGCTTCTTCGGCGCTCATCCCCGACCACTCCTCGAAGTCGACGTCGATGTCGAACAGCGAGAGCGTCCGTGCGGCGGTTCGGTCGATGATGTCGTCGATCGAGTCGGGGTTGTTGTAAAAGGAGGGAAATGGGGGATTGATAATTCCGCCAACGTCGGTGACTTCGAGCATGTTCTTCAGGTGGATCTTGTTGAGTGGCTTCTCTCTGGGCATGAGCACGAGCGTCCGTCGCTCTTTCAGCGTGACATCCGCTGCGCGCGTGATGAGGTTTCCCGAACTCCCGTGTGCGACATTCGAGAGCGTCTTCATCGAACACGGGGCGATCACCATCCCGGCAGTCTCGAACGAACCGCTCGACGGCGGTGCAGCGACGTCCTTGTACCCGTACTCGGCGTCGGCCAGGGCCTGCACCGCTTCGACGCTGTACTCGGATTCCTGTTTGATGTTTAGCTTGGCCGCACGCGAGAGAATCAGATGTGACTCGTACTCGAGTTCAGCGAGCAGTTCGAGAAGACGGATACCGTATATCTGACCGGTTGCTCCGGTGAGGGCCACGATGATTCTTTGTGACACGATATCGAGTCAAAGGGGCGATTCAGGTTAGTTCTTGTGCTCACTGGCCGACAGGGTGGAACCCAAATGGACAATACCGTCCGCGGCGGTCACTCTGTTGACTGTCGAATAGCTGATACCACTGGGCACCGGGCGTTCAGCAGGATCGACTGGGTCACGCTTCCAAACAGTGCCTTGCCCGTTGGCGACCGTTTGCGACCCGAAACGACGATGTACCGAGCGTCGTTCTCTTCGGCGTACGTGGTGATACGGTCCGCCGGAGCGCCCATGAGGCCAGCGCTTTCGTGGGGGACATCAAGGTCTTCCGCTGTCTCCGATGCGATACTTTTCGCGACTGACCGGACCTCGTCCATGTCGATCGAATCGCCCGATTCGACTGACGTTCGGCCCAGGTCGAGAAACTCAGACCGGGTCAGCACGTGCACGACGTGTACTGGTTCGTCGAACGCCTCGGCGAGCCGTTCGGCTTCGCTGACGACGGTGGCTGCTCGGTCTGATCGGTCGACTGCTGCGATGATCGTCATATGGAGTCATGTTTCCGACGCCTTTTATTAGTATCCCCAACCGTCTTCTTCCTATCATATCAGCTGGGGACGGCAGCGCAGCGCTCGCCATCACAGTTCATTAGTGTGGTAGATATGTACTGCATCGGACACAAACAGACAGGAACGTCAATTTCTACGCAGAAACCGGGCGACTGGAGTAGTATTCACCGGATAACCCTATCATTTATATTCATGGACATTCACCAAAACCGTATGCGCTCGAATGACACGCAGTCGGATGACCAGAACTCATCGAAGGGACCGCTGAGCAGACGGCGTTTACTCCAGAGTGCCGGGGTCGCCGGGACGCTCGGTATCGCCGGATGTATCTCGGATTCGGACGACGATGGCGGTGACGACGGAAGTGGTGACGACGGAAGTGGTGACGACGGAAGTGGTGACGACGGAAGTGGTGACGACGGAAGTGGTGACGACGGAAGCGGCGATGGGAGCGGGGATGGAAGCGGAGACGGAAGCGGAGACGGGAGTGGTGACGGAAGTGGTGACGGAAACGGCAACCCGCTTGAGGGTGAAACGGTAACGATCGGGGTTCTCAACCCGATCAGCGGCCCCTTCGCGCCACTGGGCGGCCCGCAGCGACAGGGGGCACAGGCTGGGGTCGAATACGTCAACAACTCCGACGAGTTCGACTTCGAGTTCGACGCGGTGTACGAGGACACGGAAACGGGGGCAGCAGTCGGTCGGCGGCGTGCAGAGCGTGTTGTCCAGCAAGACGGCGCGGACTTCATCGCCGGGTGTGCCAACTCCTCGGTCGCACTCGCAGTCTCGGAGTACTGTGGGAGCAACGAGATCGTGTACACGACTGGTGGAGCAGGGATGCAACTCACCGAGGGTAGCTGTAACCAGTACACGTTCCGAAACGAGACGAACGCAGCACAGCAGGCGTCTGGCGTCGCTCAGTGGATCCTCAACGAGGGCTACAGTAACGTCTGGATCCACACCGCAGACTACGCGTACGGGAACTCTGCGATGGAGGAGATCGAGCGCGCCCTGGAAGGATCTGATGCTGAGATCGTCGGCCGAACGGTTCCCTCACAGGGAACGAGCAACTTCGGATCGTACATCAGCCAGATCTCAAACTCTGACGCGGAGGTGCTCGCCGTCCCGCTCACTGGCGGCGACCTGGTCAACTTCATGGGGCAGGCGGCCGACGCGGGACTGAAAGACGAAGTCGACATCATCGGCACCGCAAACTTCGCCCGATTCGTTCGCGGAGCACTCGGCCCGGCCCTCGACGGCACCTACAGCGCCGCGCTGTACGACGCGTCGCTCGAGGAAGGCGACAATCAGGAGTTCGTCAGCATGTACAACGAGATGCACGGCAACCCACCGGGACACTTCGCCCGTGTCGGATTCGAGGCAGTGCGGCTGATCGCGAGGGGGATTCAGGCGGCAGGGTCGACCGACACGAGCGAGGTCGCGTCGACACTCGAAGGGCTCGAAGTCGAGACCGTTCTCGGCACGACCGCGTTCCGTGAGTGTGACCACCAGACCCCGAACCCGGTGTGGCCAGCCGAGGTCGCCCTGCCGAGCGAGGACGCAGAGATGACCGAACTCAACATCATCGAGAAAATCCCAAAGGAAACGACGACGCCGGACTGTACCGGCAACTGCGAGATGTGAACGGGCACCACTGACCACGCTGCGCTTTCAGATTGATTGATGAACTGCCCACAACGTATCCAAACGATGAACACAGGAACATAACACGATGGTATCACCAGCATTACTGTTTGAAATACTGCTTAACGGTCTCGTCATCGGGATGATCTACGTCCTGGCGGCAGCGGGGCTGGCCCTCATCTTCGGGGTCATGGACATCCTGAATCTCAGCCACGGGGAGTTGTTCGCACTCGGTGGGTATCTCGCCATTTCGATCGTCGGCTCGCTCGGAGCAGGGGTCGGGTTCTGGGTCGCGTTACTGGCGGCACCGATCGTCGTCGGCGTGATCGGAATGGCGATCGAACGGGTGACCTTGCGGCCACTGTACGGCCGCGGCCATCTCGACCAGGCGCTTGTCACCTTCGGGTTCTTGCTCATCATCTACGACGGCCTGGGGCTCATCTGGGGCAAGTCCAGAAGTGAAGTGATTTCGACACCCGGTCTGCTCGAGGGAACGATCGAGATCTTCGGGTTCAGCTATGCCGCATACAACTACTTCGTGCTAGCGCTCGGGACGGTGCTGGTGCTCCTGACGTGGGGCATGCTCAACTACACGAAGTTCGGACTCATCATCCGTGCGGGGTCACAAGACCGGAAGATGGTTGGTGACCTCGGAATCAACATCAACCGATACTATACGCTCCTGTTCGGGTTCGGGATGGCGCTTGCCGGTATCGGCGGCGTCGCCATGGGAGCGTACCAGACTGTCTCGCTGAGTCTCGGAAATTCGATTATCATCCCCGCGTTCGTCGTCGTGGTCATCGGCGGTCTCGGGAGCTTCAAAGGGGCCGTGTTCGGCGCGTTGCTCGTCGGCGTGCTGCAGAGTCTGATGTCGACGTACGTTCCGTTTTTCTCCGGTGTCGAAATTTTCCTCGTGATGATCGCCGTGCTCCTGATCAAACCACGGGGACTGTTCGGCAACCCTCACTGGGAGGTTCCGAGTTCGGACACTAACTTCCTCGCTGGCGTCCGGGGCGGCGTGTTCAACACGCAGACGCGGAAGTATCTCGGGGTTGGTGCGGTTGGATTGCTCGCACTCGTTCCGTTCGGCGCGGGCACGTTCTACTCGGCGTACTACGTCTCGCTGACCCAGGAGCTGATGATCTGGGCGCTGCTGGCGCTGAGTCTCGACCTCGTGATGGGCTATACGGGACTGATATCGCTCGGCCACGCGATGTTCTACGGGCTGGGTGCGTACACCGCCATGCTCGTGTTCATGCACCTGACGCCGTCGATACTCGTTGCGCTCGTAGCGGCGATTCTCATCTGTACGGTCGTGGCAATCGTCGTTGGACACCTCTCGATCAGGGTCACCGGTCCCTACTTCATCCTGATAACACTCGGGTTCGCAGAGCTGTTCTACGAGGGTGTCTCGAAGTTCGACTTCACCGGCGGCAGCAACGGACTCTTTGGCGTCGAGCGGAAGTTCGGGATCCCCGGAATGAGTGTTGACTTCCGGGAGATCGAAGTCGGCATGGAACCCATCGTGTTGTCCGGCGGCGAACTGTACTTCTACTTCGTGTTGATCTTCGTCGTACTCTCGTATCTGGTCGCACGGACGCTGATGAACGCGCCCTTCGGGAGCATCCTCCGGTCGGTCAAGGAAAACCAACAGCGAACCGAGTTCATGGGCTATGACGTCCGCGGCTACAAGCTTCGAGCGTTCACGATCAGCGGCGCGCTCGCCGGACTCGCTGGTGGCCTGTTCGCCGCTGTGCAGGGGTACGCGGACCCCTCGCTGTTCCACTGGCTCGTCTCCGGTGAACTCATCCTGATGGTCGTGCTCGGCGGGACCGGAACGCTGTACGGTCCCATGCTCGGCGCGGGCGTGTTCGTCGGGTTCTCCGACTTCATGTCTGGATATATCTCCTCGTGGCGACTCGTGCTCGGCGTCATGTTCGTCCTGTTCGTGCTGTTTCTCCCACGCGGACTGGTCTCGATCCCGGCACGCGTCAAGATGGTCTGGAACCGACGGCTCGGTGGCGGTGAAACAGTAACTGAACCCTCACCAGGAGGTGACGACTGATGGCAACGACAGAACAGACAGACGACGGACCGACGACGCGAGAGACGCGATCAGCCATCCTCGAAACGGACGACCTCACCAAGCGGTACGGTGAACTCGTCGCCGTCGACCACGCCAACCTCTCTGTCACCGACGGCCACTTCCACAGCATCATCGGTCCGAACGGTGCGGGCAAGACGACGCTGCTGGACCTGATCACGGGGCGGCGCAAACCGACCAGCGGGTCGATCCATTTCGACGGCGAGGACATCACGACCCTTCCCTCGGACGAACTCGTCCACAAAGGGATCGCACGGTCGTTTCAGATCACGAGCGTTCTGAGCGGCCTCTCCGTGTACGAGAACGTCCGCCTCGCGGTGCAGGCGATAAACTACCCTTCGCTTTCGCTGTTCGACTCCTACTTCAGAGGGTCGAGTCGACAACAGGAAATAAACGACCAGACGAACACGGTGCTCGAACAGATCGGACTCGACGACCAGGCGGACCAGGTCGCACAGAACCTCTCGTACGGCGACCGTCGGAAACTCGAAATCGGAATTGTGCTTGCGACCGACCCGAAACTCGTGTTGCTCGACGAACCGACCGCAGGGATGAGCGTCGACATGAAACACGAGACGATCGACCTGATCGAAGACGTGCTTGCGGACGCGACCGTCATCCTGATCGAACACGACGTCGAACTCGTGATGCAACTCTCAGACCGGATCACGGTACTCCACCAGGGGTCGATCCTCGCTGAGGGGACTCCTGATGAGATATCGAACAACAAACAGGTACAGAACGCATATCTCGGAGGGCACACCGATGAGTGACGACCGATTCGACGACGACCCGCTCCTGTCCGTTCGCGACCTGGTCGCGGGCTACGGGCTCGGAAACGTGTTGCGCGGGATCGACTTCGACGTCGGACGGGGCGAAGTCGTCACGCTGATCGGGCGCAACGGTGCTGGAAAGACGACGACACTGGAGAGCATTCTCGGAAACGTGCCCGAGATGACCGGCGAGATCCACTTCAACGGGGTCGACATCTCGAAGCAAAGCAACGACAAGACGATCCGGGAAGGGATCGCGTACGTCCCGGAAGAACGACGTGTCTTCCCCGGACTCACGATCCGCGAGAATCTCGAAGTCGCACAGACGCCCGTCGACAGTGCTGACGCCCGCGACATCGACGACGCAATCGACATGTTCGAGAACCTCCGCGAGAACAGGGGGAGTCTCGGCAGCGAACTGAGCGGCGGCGAACAGCAGATGCTCGCAATCGCGCGGGCGCTGGTCAGCGGTGCCGACCTGCTGATGCTCGACGAACCCACGGAGGGGCTTGCTCCCTTCATCGTTCGCTCCGTCGAGGAGACCATCGAACGACTCAACGACGAAGGACTCACCATTCTGCTCGTCGAACAGAACGTCCAGGTAGCGATGAACGTCGCCGACCATCACTACGTGCTCAACGAGGGCGAAATCGTCTACGAGGGCACCTCTGAGGAGTTGTCCGAGAGTCAGGACATCCTCGACGAGTACTTCGGGGTCACCTCCTGACCGAGAGCGCACACCCCGCTTTGGGGATCGGCCGCTTTTTGTGGCAGAACGTTCAAGTAACGCCTATGGACGTTTCCGCAATCGACCACGTCAACATCAGAATCCCGACGGATGGCGTCGAAGACGCAGTCGCATTCTACCGTGACGCGCTCGGCTTCGAACCCGAGAACCTCGACCGATTCCGCGACGGCGAGCGGACGATCTTCTCGTTTCGACTGAACGAGGACGCGATCATCCACGTCCGGCCGGTCGATACCTTCTCGCCGCCGGACGGCGAAGGGTTCGACCACTTCGCAATCGTCGTCGACGAACCGATCGAGGCGGTTCGCGAGCGACTCGACGACGCCGGTATCGAGATCGAACGGGACGGGAACCCGCTGGGCGCGACCGGGCGCGCACCGGCCGTCTACGTCCGTGACCCCTTCGGCTTCCTGATCGAGATCAAGACGAGCGAACCGGCCGAATAACGCTAGTCCGAGGTGGCCGCTCGTTCAGCGATCATCTCCTCGGCTTTTCCCGCCCAGTCACCCCACAGGAAGCCCGCGAGGACGACCAGCGACCACCAGACGTAGGTGAGAACCATCCCGGCGTAGATGCCGATCAGCCCGAAATCGAGGACGACTGCGGTGAGATACGAGAAGCCGAGCATGAAGCCGAAGGAGCCGGTGACTCGGGCGTAGAGGGGCGTTCGGGTGTCGCCAGCGCCGCGCAACGCGCCGGAGATCGGGAAGAAGATGCCGACGAAAAACAGCAGGACGCCGAAGGCCCGCGTGAAGTTCGTCGCGTACCCGACGGTCACGGGGTCGTTGGTGAACAGGGTGGCGAGGTGACCCGCCGTCGCGATCAGAACGAGACCGCCGGTTCCGAGCGTCAGCAGGCCAAGCGCCATGATCGACAGCCCGGAAAAGCGTGCCTGCTCGGGGTCACCCTCGCCGAGTCGCTGTCCGACCACGATGCTCGCGGCGGTGCCGTAGGACCGGTACAGCGGCCCCGTCGTCTGGTGGTAGAGCCGACGCCCGATGTGATAGCCAGCGTTCACCTCGGTGCCGAAGACGAGCAACAGCGCGTTGAACGGATAGCTCACGATAGAAGTGGACATCCCTTCAGCGATGTTCGGAGCGGAGACGGCGACGAGTTGTTTGGTGATCGTCGGGTCGGCCGACCACTCGTAGCCCAGTTCTGTCCGGTCGCTCGCGATTGCGAGCGCGACGGCGATTGCCTCTGCCGTTCGGCTGACCGCCGTCGCGAGCGCGACGCCAGCGACCCCGTACTGTGGAACCAGCCAGACGCCGAGTCCGAGCACGATCGACAGCAGGATGTTCAACACGTTCGCGCCAGCGTTGATGTACATCGGGGTGACCGTATCACCGGTGCCCTGTAGCGCCCGCGACCCGGCCAGTGCGACGATTCGCATCGGAGAGGCGGCGAAGATGATCAGCAGGTACAGGCCGCCGATCCGGATGACATCGGGGCCAGAGCCGAGAATCGACATCGCAAAATCGCTCAAGAGGTACCCGAGGATGATAAGCGGAATCCCGAGTGCGAATCCGATCGCCATCGCCTGTGTGGTCGCCCGGTCACGAGTCAGTTCCGCGCCCCGTCCCGTGTCCTGACTGGAGAGCGCAATCGCGCCCGCACCGAGTCCGGAGCCAAAGCGCATCGGGATCTGTGCGTACAGGTCGGCGATCCCGACGGCAGCGACCGCGGCCGGTGAGAACAGCCCCGTGATCAGGAGGTCGACTGTCCGCATCAGCGTCGAGAGCGTTTGCTGGACTGCAACGGGCCAGGCGAGCGAAATCGTCTCCCGCCAGACCGCGACGACGCGACTTCGCAGACCCATACCTGAAAGTACAACGAGTGAACGAAAGAGCGTGTCGATACTTACTCACCCAGTTGCAGACTGTGGGATTTCTCGCCGGGTTTTAAGATGACAAACTGTGAAGGTTCTTCCTATGGCACCCGACGACAGACCAGTCCGCGGCAATCAGATGACCGAGGACGAACTGGACGACGCGCTCAGAGAACTGACACACGGGACACTCTCGCTCGCGCGAGACGGGGAGGCCTACGGCGTCCCCATCTCCTTTGGCTACGACGGCGAGCGGATCTTCCTGTACCTGATCCAGTTCGGTGACCGGAGCAAAAAGATCGAATTCAGCGAGCAGACAGAGACGGCGTCGCTCGCGGCCTACGAGGCGAACTCCCGCTTCGACTGGAAGAGCGTCATCGTCACCGGGTCGCTTCACGAACTCGACGAGGACGAGGTCGAGCACATGGACGAGGTGATGGACGACAACGCGTGGCATCCCAGCCTCTATGCGAGTGCGAGAGACGAGACGATGACGGGGATCCGACGCCTCGAACTCCGGATCGACAGCGCGACCGGGCGACACGGCGAGGAGCATCTGGCGTAACACTCCGATCGGTCGCCCTACCCGTAGATCGTTATCGCCAGCACGCCAAGCACCACCGTCGTCGCTGCGGCAGCGACCTTCCACGTGACCCGTTCGAGGCGTTCGGGGAGCAACACTGCAGAGAGCACGACGGTGAACAGCGTGCTCGTCGTCAGGACGGGGATGATCACGTTCACCGGGGCCATCTCCAGTGCGACGTAGTAGCCGACGAGAAAAACCGTGTTCGCGAGACCAGCGAAGACGAACCACCGGGTGTTCTTCGACTGCAACACCGTCGTGCTCGGAAGCGCACCCTGCAGTCGCAAGTAGAGGGTGAAACTGACCGTCGCAGCCGTCGTCTTGACCACGAGGCCGACGGGCGATGGCGTCCCCTCGCCGAAGCCAACCGACGCGAAGATCGGTTCGCTCCCGTAGGCGACGGCCGCACCGAACGGGATCAGGAGTCCGAGCAGCAGGTTCTTTCGAGAGAGGTTGTCGGGGTTGCTGTGACTCGTCTCCCATGCGATCAGCGAGACGCCACCGACGATACAGACGATGGCGACGGCGTGTATCTCGTTGAGGGTTTCCCCGAGCAGGAGAACGCCGAATATCGTCGCGAACAGCGTCTGCGAGGCGATGATCGGGATGGTTCGGCTCGCGCCGATTTTGTCGATGCTCGTGTACATGAGTGCGCGACCGAGGAGGGTGCCGAACAGCCCCGCACCAATAAAGGACACCCACGACGCTTGCGTGAGTCCGTAGTCGGGATAGTAGACGAGCACGACGGCGGGCAACAGAACGAGCGTGTTCACGAGCATCACCACGATCACCCCATCCAGCGGCTTGCCGCCGTCGGTCCCTTTCCGAATGAAGATACTCTGAAACCCGTTGGAGACGGAGGCGACCAGAGCGAGTCCGATGGCGAGCAGATGGGTCGATTCAAGCATACAGCGTCCTCACAGATACATCGCGTTTCTTCTCATGACAGTACTCCAGCGTGACGGTCTGATAGATGTCAGAACCGTATGGCTGGACGTGTCTTGAGTGTTCTGTCTCTGCAGACGATCGTTTCGCTAGAGGCACAGAAACGTGACACTCGAGGTTACACGAGAGTATATCTGACCGACCCACGTACCGGCGGTATGGACGAAACGGAGCAACTGGCGAGGTTCGCGGCGGAACTCGACGCCGCGTCGATACCGGACGACGTGCTCGACCGAGCGAGGGTTCAGATTGCGGATACGATCGGCGTTGCACTCCACACGACGACACAACCCTACGGCGAGCAGATCCGGTCGTACGTGGACACGGCGATGTCCGGTGACGCCGTGACGGTGCTCGGCGGCGGGGCGGCGAGTCCGACCGGTGGGGCGTTCGCGAACGGCGCCTTCGCTCACGCGAACGACTACGACGACACCTTCGAGTCGATCATCATTCATCCGAGTGCGTCGGTCGTCCCGGCCGCGTTCGCCGTGGCGGAGACGACTGAAGCAGACGCCGAGACGCTGCTGACTGGCTACGTCGCAGGCATCGAGACGACGTTCCGGGTCGGGCACGCGACCTATCCGGGCCACTACACTAACGGCTGGCACAGCACCGGAACCATCGGGTCGTTCGGGGCGGCGGCCGCCGCAGCAACCGTCTTCGGGTTTGACACGGCTGAACTCCAGCGCGCGTTCGGCGTCGTCGCCTCGGGGTCGTCGGCCCTGCTTCGCAACGCCGGGACGATGATGAAGCCGGTTCATCCGGCACACGCCGCCCGGATGGGCGTCGAGGCGGCCCTGCTCGTTCGTGAGGGGATCACCGCCGACGAACAGATACTCTCGGGCGAGCGCGGCTATGGGGCGGTGATGACGCCCGACGACAGCTACGACCCGGAACCGATCACCGACGGGCTGGGGTCCGAGTGGGCCGCCCGGGATCTGGGGATCAAGCCCTACCCGTGCGGGCGGATCATGCACGCGGCGATGGAGGAACTGCGGGAGCTACGACAGGAACAACAGCTGCAGGCCGAGAACGTCGAATCCATCGTCGTCGCGCTCGACGACGCGGCGTCGGACGTGATGACCTACGAGCGACCGACAGACGAGTTCGAGGCCCGCGCGTCTATCGAGTTCGGCCTCGCCGCCGTGCTGCGGGCGGGCGACGCTGGCGTCGACGAGTTCACGACCGAGTACATCACCGACGAGCGGACGCGAGCGGTGATGGAGCGTGTCGAGCGGGACTTCGAGGCCAATCTCTTCGGTGACGGGTTCGGGAACTACGGGGCGAAGCTAGTCGTCACGACGACCGAGGGGGAGCGCTTCGAGCGCGAACGCCGACAGATCCCCGGAAGCCCGGACGATCCGCTCTCGGAATCTCGCCGATTCGAGAAGTTCCGAAACTGCGCAGAGGGGGCGCTCGACGCCGAAGCCATTCGACAGGCCTACGACGCAATCGTTGGTCTGGGCGGCGAGAGCGACGTCGACGACGTGCTCGCGCTCGTATCCAGGTAGCCCGTCCAGAAACGAGTACAGAGTCCGGACTACTGAAACGCCGGGAGCACTTCGTCGGCGGTCAGTTCCATCATCGAGTGGAGGTGGTCGAAGGAGTTGCGCATATCGAGGACGACGTGCTCGAAGCCGCGGTCGACGAGCGCCTGAATGTCCTCGATACACCGCTCGGGGTCACCGGCGACGTAACTGCCCCTGATGTCTTCGAGCGTCTCGTGGTCGGTTCTGAGAATGTTGTTCACGTCGTCGACGAGTTCGTCGGCATTCAGATGTGAGAGCGCCGTCTCGGTGTCCTCGGCGACGCTGTAGATCGTCAGATACCCCAGGTCGAGCGAGCGGTCGTGTTCGGCTTCGAGGTCGCTGAGTTGGGCGAGTCGCTGGTCGAGTTTCTCGTAGGTCATCCGCCCGGGGAACCAGCCGTCGGCGTACTCGACGGCACGGCGAACGGCAAACGGCGACAGGCCGCCGTACCAGAGCGGCAAGTCACCCTCGGGACGTGGGTCGAGGGTGACGTTCTCGAAGGCGTAGTGCTCGCCCTCGTAGTCGACGTCGGTCCCGTTGAGCGTTCGCTCCAGAATTTCGAGTTGCTCCTCGACCAGATCCCCGCGGTCATCGAAGGGGATGTCGACGGCGTCGAACTCGCCTTTGAAGGTTCCGGCCCCGATGGCAGCGATCACGTCGCCCGTCGAGAGGTAGTCGAGCGTGCCGAGACACTGGCTGAGTTTCAGCGGGTGGCGGTGGGGGTTCAGACTCCCCGTCGCGAGCGTCAGGTCGTCGGTCACCGCGGCGATGTAGGTGAGCGTCTGTATCGCCTCGACCAGCCGCTTTTCGACGATTCCGCCGTGTTCCTGGTGTTCCGGTGGCACGTAGAGGTGGTCACGAACCCACACCGAGTCGAACCCGAGTTCTTCCGCCAGCGTTGCGGTCTCGACGATGAATTCTCTGTCACAGTCCGGCCCGAAGTGGGGCAACATGATTCCGAAAGACGGCGCTGTCGTCATCGATAGTACCCTCGGCTCCCAGGCAATTATAGATTGTGTCAGTCAGAGTGTGTCGACGTCTCGCCGTCGGCCGAGGTCGGACTCGCCTCCACGTCCTGACAGGCCTCGATGGCGTCGAGAATCTTCTCGTAGCCCGTACAGCGACAGACGTTCCCCTTGATCGCCTTCTTGGCCTCCGCCCGGTCGAACGTCTCCGTCTCCGAGAGAAAGTCCACCGTCGCCATGACGAACCCCGGCGTGCAGTAGCCACACTGGACGGCGAACTCGTCGACGAAGGCTTGCTGGACGGGGTGCAGTTCCCCCTCGGCACCGAGGTCAGTGACGGTGCGAACGCTGGAGCCGTCCACCTTCGGAGCCATGACGAGGCAGGACTTCACCGCGGACCCGTCGAGCAACACCGTACAGACGCCACAGCGACCGCTCCGACAGCCACGCTTGACCTCGTAGCTGTCGAGTTCCTCGCGGAGCAGTTCACGCAGTGACCGATCCGGGCGCGTTTCGACCGTCACCGATTCGCCGTTGAGTTCGAAGTTGATCGTTGTCGTCATGAAAGGGTACCTCCTGCTCGCTCGATTGCGGCCCTGATACTCCGGGATATGAGTGTTTTCGCAACCGACTGCACGTACGACGCGGAGGAGAGCGTCGTCTGCGGGTCGATATCGCCGTCGAGGTGGGCGACGGCCTCATCGACAGTCTGCTGGGTCGCTGGCGCGCCGTCGAGCGCCCGTTCGACTGCAGGCGCGGTTGCGCCCGTCTCACCGACCGCGGCGAGACCGACTCGGGCGGAGTCGATCCGGTCACCTGACGGGGACAGCGAGACGGTTGTTCCGACACCAGCGACCGTCCAGCCACCGGCGACGTTCGTCTGTTTCCGGTAGTCGCCGCCGCGGCGGTTCTCGGACGACGGCACCGGAATCTCGACCCGTTCGATGAGTTCCTCGGTGTCGAGTTCGACCGGCGCAAGCCCGAGGAAGTTCGTCCGCCCGCCGCGAATCTCCTCGTCGAGGGTCGCGTTCTGATACAACTCCGCCACGTCGACGCGGCGGGTTCCGTCTGCGGAACCGATCACGACCGTCGCGTCGAGGCAGTACAGCACCGGAATCAGATCGAGTGCGGTCTGTCCCGACGCGAGCGCACCGCCGACGGTCCCCATCGCTCGCACCTGCCGGTCGGCAATTCCCTCGACGGTGTCACCGATGATCGGATAGTAACTGCCCACTTCACTATCCAGCAGGTCACGGTAGGTCACCGCGCTCCCGATGGTGACTAGCTCTGCGTCGAGGTCGAGACGGGTCAGTTCGGGCACGTCCGAGATGTCGACGGCGTGGTCGAGGTCGACGACGCCCTCCCGGACGAGCGGAAGGAGCGTCTGGCCGCCGCCCACGACAGTCGCCTCGGGATCGCGGGCGAGCAGCTGCTTTGCTGTGTCGAGACTCTCTGGACGGCTGTAAGAGTCAGTGCTCATCGGTCTGCCTCCCTCGATTCTGTCGCTCCTGTGTCGTCATTCATCGCCTCGTGGACGCGCTCGGCGGTCGCTGGCGCGACGGGAAGCCGTGCGTCGACAGCGTCCCGGACTGCGTTCAGGATGGCTGGGGCGACGGGTGGCTGTGACGGCGTGCCGACGCCTTTCGCACCGTACGGGCCGGTCTCCTCGTTGGTCTCGACGATCACGCACTCGTGCGTTTCGGGCATCTCGGCGGGCGAGGCCACGGAGTAGTCAGCGAGCGTCGCGTTGGTCGGGACGCCGCCGCGGTCACGAAGGTCGGAACAGAGCGCGAACTCGATGCCGTGCAGCGTCGCGCCTTCGAGTTGCCCCTCGACCATCCGCGGATTGATGGCGAATCCGACGTCCTGTGCGGCGACGAAGGTTAGCACGTCGACCTGCCCGGTGTCCGGGTCGACGGCGACTTCGGCGAAGTGTGCGCCGTAGGAGGGGGGCGCGCCGTGGGTCGTCGCGCGACCGACGACGGCGAGTTCCTCGTCGAGCAGCGTCTCGAAGGCAAGCGTCCCGTCCGGGGCGTGAACGCTCCCGTCTTCGACCCACACGTCAGCGACCGTACAGCCGAGCGTCTCGGCAGCGCGCGCGAGCAGTTCGTCTTCGAGTTGCTCGCCAGCGTCTCTGACCGCTGCTCCGATGATGTACGTCGACCGGGACGCGACCGCGCCCAGCGAGTCTTCGAGCGGTTCGGACGCCGGATACCGTTCGACGCGGATCGACTCGGTGTCGATACCGGTCTCCTGTGCGGCGATCTGTGCCATCACCGTATCGGAGCCCTGACCGATCTCGACCCCGGCCGCGCTGACCAGCAGCGTGCCGTCGGGGCGAAGCGTGAGACGCGCCTCGGTGACGTCGATTCTGTCCGACCCGGAACCAGTGGTGTGGGTTCCGAGGCCGACGCCGCGGCCGACGAGATGGTCGGCGGAACTCTCGGCAGTCGTCAGTCGCTCGAACGCCTCCTGCCCCCGTGCGAGACACTCGTCGGCGCCGTAACTCGCGACCGGATCGTCGCCATTCGAGCGCGGTTCGTCCGCTCCGAGCGTGTTCCGCCGTCTGAACTCGACCGGGTCGATCCCGACTGCTTCGGCCGCCTCGTCGACGATCGATTCCACGGCGAACGTCGCCTGCGTGACGCCGATACCGCGGTATTCACCGGCCGGGAGGTTGTTAGTGAACACCGAGACGCCCTCGAACTCGTAGTTCGGAACCCGATACAGGTCCAGAACGCGGTCCCGGCCGTTCGAGAGGACGATGTGACCGACGCCGTTTGGATAGGCACCGGTGTCGGCGACGACGTTCGTCCGGAGCGCCCGGATCTCGCCGTCGGCGCTGACGCCCATCGTGAGCGTCCACTCCGTCTTGTGGCGGGTCTCCCCGGCCAGAAACTCCTCCTTGCGCGTAAATTCGAGGCGAACGGGGCGATCCGTTTCGAGCGAGAGGGAGGCCGCGACGGGTTCGAACGTAATCTTCGGGAGCGACCGACCGCCAAAACTCGACGACGGTGCTGGTGGAACGGTGATCTCGACGCGCTCGTGGTCGAGACCGAGAAAGTCGCCGAGTTCCTCTCTCGCTTCCGTGACGTTCCCGAGCGTCGTCTCGATGTGGAGGGTCTCGTCTGTCCACTCGACGACACAGCAGTGCGTGTCCAGATTGCAATGGGCGAGTCGGGGCGTCGTGTAGGTGGCTTCGACGACGTGGTCCGCCTCGGCCATGGCGGCGTCGACGTCGCCGTGTTCGTCGGCGTGGTAATCGTCGATGTTCTGGACGTACGCCTCGTTGTCGACGTCGACCGGGTGCTGGCGGTGCTGCTCGTAGTCTGGAGTGTTCTCCTGAACGGTCGGCGCGCCCGACCGGACCGCGACGGTCGGGTCGAGGGCCGGTTCGAGTTGGTCGATTTCGTACGCGATGTCGTCGAGTGCGTCGAGTGCAGTCTCCCGGTCGGTGGCGGCGACGGCGGCGATGACGTCACCGACGTAGCGCACCCTTTCGTCGAAGATACCCTGAAGCTCCTCGCGTGCGAGTGCGGCCTCGACTCCATCGCGAGCGAGCGCGTCGGTCGTATCCACCCCTCGGATCTGTCCGTGCGGAACGTCGGAACGCAGCACCGCCGCGTGCAGCATCGACTCTCGCGAGATGTCAGAGCCGTACTCTGCCTCACCGCGGACCTTCCGTTCGGCGTCGACCCGTTTCGTCGCCGTCCCGACGATGTTTCGTGTCCGTCGCTGCCCAGCCTGTGTCCCTGTGGCCTGGCTTCCCGTAGACTGCTCGCTGGGCGGGCTATTCGAACTCACGCCCCCCACTACAGGCTGAAGCTATATAATGTTCGCCCGTCCACTCACCGCTTCCCGTCGGTCAGTCCCGCCGCGTCAGCCGCGGATTCAGCTGGATGTGTGTGGTCGTACTCCGTGAGCGCGAGCAAGACGCCCTCGAATGCCTTCGGGTGGTAGAACAACTCGCGGAACCCTGCGAACTGCATCTCGTCTATCGGCTCGATTCCCCTGTCCGCGAGGGCCTCGCGTGCCTCGTCCGCGTCGGCTACTTCGAGCGAGAGCGCATAGAGACCGGGGCCGGATTCGTCGAGAAATTGTGCGACTGCGGAGCCGTCGTCCCCGGTGACGAACTCGATGCCGACCGGGCTGACCCGGTTCGCGAGCGGTTCGTCCGCTGGGTCAACCGTCGACCCGAACGTCAGGCCCAGCGTCTCCGCGAACGCACTCGCACTCTCGTCCAGATCCGCCGTCGCGATAAGGACACGGTCGATTCCGAGGACGCGAACCGCACTCATCGGTGACCACCTGTGGTGACCCGTGCGCATCGGTCGCGCGTGCCGTTCTGTGCCATACCGAACACATCGGTTCGAGTGGCTTAATCGATCGGAAACCGGCTTCGGGAGGCCGTGTGACGAACGTTGACGCACCGAACGTTTTAATACCCGTTATGCAATATACTACCTGTGAACGTGAGGGTTCCTCACAGCGGTGCGGTCGCATCCGTGCGGTAGAACGGAGCAATCACTCAGCACGAGATGATATACAAATGACAGTACTTTCGGTCAACAACGTATCCAAGACGTACAATGCGAACACGGCCAACAGCGTCGAAGCCATCCGCGACATCGACTTCGAACTCGACGAAGGGGAGTTCCTGTCGGTGATCGGCCCGACTGGCTGTGGGAAGAGTACGCTGATGAAGATGGTCGCTGGACTGGTCGAACCGACCGAGGGTGAAATTGGGTTCAACGGTGAGCCGATCACCGGGCCCCGAGAGGAAATCGGCGTCGTGTTTCAGGAGGAGTCGACGTTTCCCTGGCGAAACACCCTTCGGAACGTCGAGTTCGGGCTTCAGATGCGGGGCGTCGACAAGGAGGAGCGACGGGAGCGCGCTCAGGAGATCATCGAACTGGTCGGACTCGGCGGGTTCGAGTCGAACTACCCGGCCGAACTGTCGGGCGGGATGCGCCAGCGCGTCGCGATCGGTCGCACGCTGGCGCTCAACCCCGATCTGATGCTGATGGACGAGCCGTTCGGCGCACTCGACGAACAGACCCGCATCATTCTCGGCGAGGAACTGCTCCGGATCTGTCGTGAGACGAACCAGACGACGCTGTTCATCACACACTCACTCACCGAGGCGGCCTATCTCTCCGACCGCGTGCTGGTGATGTCCGCGCGACCGGGACAGATCAAAGAGATGGTTGACATCGAAATCGAGCGGCCGCGAGACCACAACGTCGTCACGACCGACGAGTTCAACGAGATCAACGACCATCTCTGGCACATTCTCCGCGACGAGGCCAAGCAGGGCTTCGAGCAGACTGCGAAAGTCGAGTGACGCGCTCCCGCGGTTGCGACGGCTGTTTTGCGTGATTCGTTCAAGAACTACTCGCTCGCAGAGAGTGCGGAGGAGTCACCACTGCAGACTGAAATCTCCACTCGCAGTCACAACTTCCGACCGGAATCAAAGCTCGCAGCCACCCCTGTACGGATACTCGAATACTGAAAAAACAGTTAGGCGGATTCAGACGTTCATGCTATCTGCAGTCATGTTCCAGCGCCGTTCGAGCGCCTTCTGTGCCCAGTAGAAGGCCGCGTTGACGACGAAGGCGACGAGCACGATGACCACGATGATAGCCATGATTCGTTCGGCGTCGTAGATCCCCATCGCCTGCTGGAGTTGCTGTCCGAGTCCCGCTCGGGAGACGAACAGTTCTGCGACGATCAGGCTCACGAACATCGAACTGAACGTCAATCGGAGCGCGACGACCAGCTGCACGATGGTCGTCGGGAACATGATGTACCGGAACATCTGGTAGATGTTGAGATTGAGCGACTTTCCAACCGCGAGGTACGTCTCGTCGACGTTCCGGATCGCACGCATCGTCAACAGTGCCATCGGGAAGAAGGCGGTCGCGGCGGCGTAGATGACCTTCGTGTTGAATCCCAGTCCGAGTACGAACAGGAAGACGGGATAGAAGGTCAGCTTCGGAACCGCGTACATCGAGACGAGCGGGGGCTCTGCCAGATCGTACGCGAACGTCCGCATCCCGACGAACACCCCGAACAGAAGCCCGCTCGACGCGGCAAGTAGGAATGCGAGTGTTCCGGCCCAGATAGTGTTCCGGGTGTTCGGAACGAGCCAGCCAGCTTCGTATGCCTGGAGGAGTCGGTCCCAGGTCTGCCCCGGAGTCGGGAACAGGCGGGGCCCGACCTGCATTGCCACGAGTTGCCAGATGATCAGAAGGACGACTGGAACGAGCAGCCGACCGAGGGTGTACTTGTTGAGGTACAACCGACTCGCCAGCGACCTGGTTCGGACGTTCTGTGTCATTGTCTCACGCTCCGGCTGTACAGACGGTTTTCGACGTACATGACAATCGAGTTGACGAAGATAGCGAGCAGGATGATGGCGATGATCGCGCCGTACATCTCGGCGGTCTCCCATCGGTCGTAGTGCAGAGAGACGAGATAGCCCAGCCCGGTGTTTGCGAGGATGAACTCACTGGCGATCACACCGATAAAGGCGTAGATAAATCCCAGCTTCAGACCGGTGAAGATGTACGGAACAGCAGCGGGAAGCTGTACCCGTGAGATGAACTGAAGGGTTGAGAGATCGAGCGACCGCCCGACGTTAAAGTAGATCTCTGGCACCTTGTCCAGCCCGTTTGCGGTACTGATCACGATGGCAGTGATGCTCATCGCGAACGCGATCAGGATGATCGGCAACTGACCGAGCCCGAAGTAGACGATGAGCAGCGGATAGAACACGAATATCGGCGTCGCGTACAACACGATCAAAAACGGATCGAGTATCCGCCAGAGCGTCTCGTTTTTCCAGAGCAGCCATCCGGTCGGAATGCCGACGACCGTCGCGGCGATAAACGCCACAGAGACCCGATACGCGGTATCGAAGAAGTCCGGACGGATATCGCCAGAGCTGACCTGGTCCATCAGCGTCGAGACCATCTCGGTCACCGGCACCAGTTCGGTCGGCGGGAGCATTCCTGACGTCGCGGCGTATTGAACCGCCGCAAGGAACGCGATCAGGATAGCTGCTCCGACCAGCCGAACTCGGGTTTTGTACTGAATTTGCATATGAAAGCAGTAGGATGATGGTGACTTGTCCGTGCGACCCTAGAGCGAGCGACCTTCGGGGATGAGTTCAGGTCGGTAGACCTCGCCCATCGGCGGCTCCTGGTCCTCGTCGATGAGGTCAAGCACGCGCATGAACTCGACGATGGTGTCCTGGTGGTCCTGGGTCAGTTCGAGCCCGTAGAACTCGTCGGGGTTGACGTCTTCGAGCGCCGCCTGGGTGATCGCCGGGTCTAGGTCGGCCGCGTCGGCCCACATTTCGGCGGTTTCCTCGACGTTCTCGCGGATGAACTGCACCGCGTCGATCCACGCGTTCAGTAGTCCGCGCCCGAGTTCGGGGTCGTCGTTCATCGCCGGGCCACCCATCAGGAACACGTCCTCGGGGTAGTGTGGGACGTATTCGTTAGATTTCCAGACACGCCGGGCCTCCTCGTTTTCGTACATCTGAACGTTCGTCGGCGGCGTGTTCAGACAACAGTCGACAACGCCCTCGTTCAGCGCGGCGAATGCCTCTCCGAGACCGCCTGCGTAGACAATCTCGACGTCGTCCAGCGAGATGCCGTCTGCTCGCATCACCGAGAGCTTTGCGAGCCCTTCCGTTCCGCTGGCGGGCGAGGTCACGGCGATCCGTCCGCCAGCGAGGTCCTGAATCTCCTCGATGTCGGAGTCGTACTGCGTGCTGAAGTCGATCTGTGGGACCGGGTTCGCGTTCGCCGCGATGTACACCGGCGACCCGTTCATGTAGGCGTTGACAGCGCCCGGTGGGCCCAGAACAGCGGCAGAGACTTCACCGGAGGCGACCACGCGGTGGCCTGCAGAGCCTGCTTGCGGTGCGATGATGTCGCTGACTTCGATCCCGTACTCTTCGTAGTAGCCGTTTCGGCGGGCGACTTCGAGCGGGAACCCGTGTGGGATGATCGGGTAGTGAACCGACCCGAGTGTTATGTCGGTGTACGTCGGTTCGCTGCCGCCGTCTCCGGATCCGTCACCGCTACCGTCACCGGATCCGTCTCCGCTTCCGTCACCGGACCCGTCGCCGGATCCGTCTCCGCTTCCATCGCTGCTCCCGTCGCTGCTTCCGTCGCCGGACCCGTCACCGCTGTCGTCTCCGTCGTCGTCGCCGCCGCCGAGACAACCAGCGAGTCCGGTCATTCCTACTGCAGCACCGGTACCGATACCTTTCAGGTAATTGCGTCTTCGAACCATGGGATGGTCTACCCTAACGGATCGCCCTGACGTGCATAATAGTTCCTTATTGTTCCATCCTGATCGTGTTTGGATACAATTAGATGATAGTGGGCGACACACTCTTCTGACAAGCATCACAGCGCATCGTGATAACAACTGTTTAGCAGCTGAAAGATGGTCGAGAGACAGCGGTGGGTCTGTACATGAGAACCCGCGACTCTCGCGGCCGGAGCGACTATTCCGGCGGGGCTTCGAACTGGACTTCGAGGGATTTCGGCGACGATTCGTTCATCACGGTCGTATCGTTCGGGCAGGCGGAGATAGCGACGATGAGGTCCGTTTCGGCTTCGAACTCGATGTAGTCGCCGCGCTCGAACTCCGGCGGTCGATACTGGATTTCGTCGTCCTCGACGACGACGTTCATCCCGATGTTGAACACTTCCGGCACTCGCGTGAGGCCAAGTCCCTGTTCGTTGAGCGCCGCCAGCAGATTGTCGGCGCAGTTCGGGTGGTCGCTGTCGCCGTCGCGCACCTCGTAGAGGTACGAACTGCACATCCCACCCGCCCACGGGAAGTGATGACCGATCGTATCTGCGGTCACACGCAGCATCGGTTCCATCCCCGGCGGGCGCGAGTACAGCGTCTCGATCTGATTCATATCGCCTGTCCCCTGGAGTTGGTTGAACAGCACGGACAGATCCGAACTGTAGGTCAGCGAGTGGTCGTCGGCACCGACGAAGACTGCATCACAGACCTGCGGTCCCTCGTGTGCGACGATCCGGAAGCGCTGGCCAGCGTCGACCCGATACGACCTGGCTGACTCTGCGGGAACGACGTCAGTCGTTGCAACGTCCATGTACAGGCGTCGTGCTACACTCGCTTAAGAATATGCCTCCGATTACCACGATTCGAGCGCGTCGGTCAGCGCGTCGGCAGTCAGTCTGCCGACGAGCGTCTCCTTGTACTCGGCGCTGCCCATGTAGTCGTCGTAGGGGGTGACCGTCTCACGGGCGCGCTCGGCGGCGCGCTCGACCAGCGCCTCGTCGAGTTCCTCACCGACGAGTTCGTCTGTCACCGCGTCGAGCGGCGTCGGTTTTTCGGGAATGGAGCCAAGCACCAGTCGGGCGTCGGTGATGGTCACCTCGTCCCGTTCGAGGATCACGGCAAGCGACGCCGTCGCGTAGTCCCCCTTCCGCGGAGCGTGTGCGCGGTACGTCGAGTACGCGTCCGGCGGTAACAGCGGGATCTCGACCCCAGTGAGCAACTCGTCGGATTCGAGTTCGGTATCGAACAGGCCATAGTAGAAGTCCGAGGCCGGGACCGTTCGCTCGCCCTCGGTACTCGATAGCTGGAGTGTCACGTCGAGCGCCGACGCCACCACGGGCGGGTCGCCCTGGGGGTCCGCGTGGGCGATACCGCCTGCGAAGGTTCCTTTGGACCGGATCTGGACGTCGCCGATTGTCCCAAGCGCTTCCGCGAGTACCGGCACGCGCTCGCGAACGAGGTCGTGGTTCTGGAGCGTCCGGTAGGTGACCATCGCGCCGACTGTCACCGAGTCCGAACCGGCGTCGATCCGGTCGAGCGCGTCGATAGCGGAGATGTCGACCACGTATTCGCCGCCGACGAGACGCTGTTTGAGCATCTGCGTGAGGCTCTGCCCGCCCGCGAGCACGACGGCGTTGCCCCCGTGTTCGGCGAGCATCTCGGTCGCTTCCTCGACCGTCTCGGGTCGGAGGTATTCGATCTGTTGCATTACTCCTCACCTCGACACAGCGAAAAGATGGTCTCACCGGTCAGCGGGAGCGTCGTCGCCGGTTCGTCGATGTACTCACCGAGCAGCGCGTCGTTGACGGCGTTGAGAATCGCCGCTGGACTCGGGATTGCGCCGCTCTCGCCGACGCCTTTGGTTCCCAGCGGCGCGCGCTCGGAGGTGGTGTCGGCCTCGGCGATTTTCGTCAGTATTGGCGTCTCGGCAGCGAGTGGGATCTGATAGTCTTCCATGCTCCCGTTTACGAGCTGGCCGTTCGGATTGTACTCCAGATCCTCGCCGATTGCCATCCCGATGCCCTGGACGGTGCCGCCCTGAATCTGTCCCTCGACGATCATCGGGTTGATCACCTCACCGACGTCGTCGGCGATTGCGTAATCGAGAATCTCTAGATCGCCGGTTTCGGCGTCGACCTCGACGACCGCCGCGTGGACGTTCGTCGGATAGTTGACGGCGATGTCGGAGCGACCGTGCTCGTCGAGCGGGCCGGGTGCGGGGTTGTCGAACGATTCTGTCACCTGCACCGCGCCAGCGGTCATCCCATCGGGGAGTTTCGTCCCATTGTAGTGGGCGTCGTAGGCCAGATCTGGGATCGAGAGTGATCGAGAGGGATCGTCGGGGTCGAACACTGCTCCGCCCTCGACGACGAGCGTCGACGGGTCGGCGTCGAGCTGGAAGCCAGCGATGCGCCGGAGTTTGTCTCTGACCGTGCGCGCGGCCTCGTAGGCCGCGCTGCCGGAGATTGCGATGCCCCGACTGCCCCACGAGCCGAGACCGAACGGCGTCGTCTCCGAATCGGCGAAGTCCAGATCGATCGACGTGTGGTCGATGCCGAGTTCGTCCGCGACGATCTGAGCGAGCGCGGTTTCGATCCCGGTGCCCATCGGACACTGGTCGTTTGCCACCGCGACCGACCCGTCCTCTTCCATCCGGATCGTCACCGAACTGTTGTCGGAGGTGTAGGCCGGTCGCTGAGCGCTGCTGACGTGCATCGCGCCAGCGACGCCCAGGCCCCGGACGACGCCGTCGTCGGTGTCTGTGTCGAGCAGTTCCCAGTCGATGTCCTCCTCGACGAGGTCGAAGCATTCGAGGATGCCACAGGAGTCGAGGTGAAAGCCGATCGGATGGTCCGTCGGGCATTCCTCGTTCGATGGGAGGTTTCGCCGCCGGAGTTCCCACGGGTCGAAGCCGAGTTCCGCGGCGGCCTTATCGAGCAGTGCCTCCCGTGCAGTCGCGGCCTGGGTCAGCCCGAAGCCCCGATACGCGCCCGATGGCACCGTGTTCGTGAACACACACTGCCCGCCGATGTCGATGTTCTCGATCCAGTACGGCGGCGCGATGAAGTTACACGACACCCACATCCCGGGCTTTGTCAGCCCTGCGTAGGCACCGGCCTCCGCTGTAATCTCGTCACGGATCGCACGAAAGGTGCCGTCTTCGTCCAGCGCGAGCGCCATCTCGTGGATCTGCGGCTGGCGGGCGCGTGTCGCCTGAAACTCTTCGGTGCGACCGAGCACGACCTTGACTGGCCGTTCGTTTCGGATCGCAAGCAGGGCCGCGACTACCTCGTTTTCGTGTAGCTCCAGTTTGTGCCCGAAGCCACCGCCCATGTTCTCGGGTTGCTGGACACGAACCTTGTTCATCGGCATTCCGAGCACGTTCGCGAGGTCGGTGCGAACCTGGTGTGCCTCCTGCGTGCAGGTGTACAGCGTGAGTTTCTCGTCTGCCGGGTCGTACTCGGCGACGGCCCCGTGGGTCTCCATCGGCACTGCGGAGGGGCGTGAGGTCTTCATCGTCATCTCGACGACGTGGTCTGCCGACGCGAATGCCTCGTCGACGTCACCGACGTCGATGTTGAAGTTCCCCCAGATGTTGCCGTCGACGTCCGGGTCGTCCTGCAGTTCGTCGTGGACGAACTCCTCGGGCGAGTCGGCGTCGAGGGCCGTCTCCGCGTCGAGGACGTTCGGCAGTGCGTCGTAGGTGACGTCGATGGCTTCGAGGGCGTCCCCGGCCCGGTAGTGACTCTCCGCGGCGACGGCGACGATGCCCTCGCCCGTGTGTCGCACCTTCTCGTCGGCCAGCGGCGGGTGGTCCGAGGTCATCCCCGACCGGCGTTTGCCGTACCGGTCGGCCATCTCGTTTGCCTCCTCGCCGGTCAGTACGTCTACGACGCCGTCCATCTCGCGGGCCTCGCTGACGTCGACATCTTCGAGGCGAGCGTGTGCGCGACTGCTCCGGAAGATGCGGGCGTGGAGCATGTCCGGCAGTTCGATGTCGTCGACGTACTCGCTGCGGCCGCTGAGGATGCGGCCGTCTTCGAGTCGCTCGACCGACCGGCCCTTGAGCTGTTCCCCCTCTCGTTCGGGGCGGAGTTCCTCTTCGGCCGCCATTAGTCACCCTCCGAGGTTCGGATCGCGGCGTCTTCGACGGCCTGGAAGATGCGGGTGTAGCCCGTACAGCGACAGATGTTCCCCTGCAGGGCCTCGCGAATCTCGCGCTCGTCGGGGTCTGGGTTCTCCGCGAGCAACGCCTTCGCCGACAGCAGAAAGCCCGACGTACAGAAGCCACACTGGAGTGCGTGGTTCCGCGAGAACGCATCCTTGATCGCTTCCCCGAGTTCGTCGTCCATCCCGTCAATAGTTTCGACGTCGCTGCCCTGCGCCTGCCCGGCGAGGACGCTACACGATTTCACCGGGTCGCCGTCGAGCAACACCGTACAGGCACCGCACTTGCCCGTGTCACAGCCGCGTTTGACGCTCGTATAGTCCAGCTCCCGTCGGAGCAGGTCGGAGAGAAGATATCGCGACGGGACGGTCGCTTCCTCGTCCTGTCCGTTCACTGTTAGTTGAAGATCGAGACCGCTCTGACCCTGCATAGCCCCACTACCGGCTGACGTAATCTTAAGTCTTCGGTGGGGTTTCGTCACCCGTCTGTCTCGATGGTGACCGTCGAACGGGCTGTCCAGTCGGTGCTGTCAGTCGGGGAACGAAATGCGAAGCGGTTTCGGCTCGAACTCGTTGACGACGGAGGTGTCGTTGGGGCACGCGGAGATGGCGACAAAGAGGTCTTCGAGGGCCTCGAATTCGATGGACGCGCCAGCGTCGAACGCCGGGGATCTGTAGACGAGTTCGTCGTCTTCGATGTCGACGTTCATCCCGATGTTGAACACGTCCGGCACGGTTCGGAGGTCGTAGCCGTGCGCTCGGAGTTCGGCAAGCAGCGTGTCCGCACAGTTTGGGTGGTCCGGGTCGTCGACAGCGAGGTTGTACAGGAGCGAACAGCACATCCCGCCAGCCCACGGGAAGTGTCGCCCCATCTGGTCGTCGGTGATCGTCAGCAGGGGGCGCATGTCCGGCGGCCGCGAGTACAGCGTCTCGATAGCCCACAGGTCGCCGGTTCCTTCGATCTGATTGACGATGACGCTCATATCCGACGCGTAGGATATCTGCGGGTCGTTTTCGAGGAAAAACACCGCATCGGCGACCTGCGGTCCCTCGTCGGCGTGGATGCGAAATCGCTCACCGGCTCGAACGGTAAATGACTCCGCAGACTCCGCCTCGATCTGGATATCTTCGCGTGTCATGGATCAGTCGATCCGGAATGTCCGCCCAGTCAGGACTCCTCGTCCGTGACGACCGCGTCCTCGTACAACTCCTCGATCGTCTCCTCGTCGTAGCCGAGCTCGTGCAGGATCTCTCTGGTGTGCTCGCCCAGAACGGGCGCGTGTCGCTCGAAGCCGCCGGAGCTGTTCTCGAAGTTCAGCGGGTGGTTGATGACCGGTTGCTCGCCAGCAGTCGTGTGGGGGAGCGAATCGATCACGCCGCGCTCGTCGATGTGTTCGGATTCGAGCACCTCCTCGATGGACCAGACCGGGCCGGTCGGGATGCCGTGGTCTTCGGTGAGGTGTTCGATCCACTCCTCGGTCGTCCGTTCTCGGAATATGCGTTCGAGTTCGGCGGCGAGTTCGTCGACGTGTTCGACTCTGTCCTCGTTGGTGCGGAACCGCTCGTCTTCCATCAGGTCTTCGCGGTCGAGGGCGTCACACAGTTGCTTCCACTGGCGCTGGTTCACGCCGAGCGCGAGGTATCCGTCGCTCGTCTCGAATATCTGGTAGGGCGCGATGACGGGGTCGCGGGTGCCGAGTCGCTTCGTCGGTTCCCCGGCGAAGGCCTTCGCGGCCTGTTTCGTCAGCCACGGCATCGCCGCATCGAGCATGCCGATCTCGATTCGGTCACCTTCGCCCGTCTCCTGCCGTCGATACAGCGCGCCTGCGACGCCGAACCCGGCCCACATCGCGGTGATCATATCCACGAGCGGAATCCCGACGCGGAGCGGTCGGCCGTCGGGTTCGCCGGTGACGGACATGATGCCGCTCATCCCCTGCATCAGCAGGTCGTAGCCGGGCCTGTCCTTGAGCGGCCCGGATTCGCCAAAGCCGGAGATCGAACAGTAG
Organism: Halovenus marina; assembly: GCF_051414115.1. Taxonomy (NCBI): domain Archaea; kingdom Methanobacteriati; phylum Methanobacteriota; class Halobacteria; order Halobacteriales; family Haloarculaceae; genus Halovenus; species Halovenus marina. Next base: position 336,816 of record NZ_JBLKNZ010000001.1, read on the forward strand.
ATGACCTCGGGGTTGTGCTCTGCGACCGACTCGTAGTCGATGCCGAGGCGTTCGGTCACGCCGGGCCGGAAGTTCTCGAGCACCACGTCGGCCTCGTCGGCCAGTTCGTGGAAGAGTTCGGTGCCCCGATCCGATTTCAGATCCAGTTCGAGCGAGCGCTTGCCGTAGTTCACCGTCCAGAAGTAGCCGGACTCCCCCTCGATGAAGGGGGCCGAGTCCCGGTTGGGGTCGCCGCTCCCTGGCTGTTCGACCTTGACCACCTCTGCGCCGAGATACGCGAGCATCGATCCGGGGAAGGATCCGGTCACGTAACTGGAGAGATCCACGACAGTAATGTCTTCGAAGGGGGCGTTCATGTCTGTCTGTGTGGTTTTCTGGTGTCGACAATAAAGATTCCGCTGCCGCTTCACAGGGCGATTCGGCAAGCCGCCGGAACTGCTATCTGCACCCGGAGTATTACCCGAGACAGATGTCGACTGATCTGACACTCGACCTCCGGGAGGACATGCCCACACTGCCGGACTTGCCGACCTTCGAGGCGGAGACGATCCGGACACACGAGGAACACGGCTATCTCGCGCGGTGGTTCGGGACGAAAGCCCATCAGGGCACACACGTCGACGCGCCCGCACACTACGTCGAGAATGGCCGAACGGTCGACCAGATACCGCTGTCCACGCTCTGGGGGCCTGCGTCGGTGCTCGACGTTCGCGACGCAAGCGGCGGCGCAGTCACCGAATCCGACCTCGACGCAGCGGCCCCAGCGTCGCTGTCCGAGCGGGTGATACTGGTCACGGGCGACGTCGACCGGTACTTCGAGTCCGCGGCACACCTGACCGAAGAGGCCGCGACGTGGCTGCTCGACCGAGACGTCTCGCTCGTTGCGGTCGACCATCTCACGGACGACCCAGACGACTCGACGCGGCCAGTTCACAACGCACTGCTCGGTGCAGACGTTCCCATCGTCGAGTATCTCGCCAACACAGACGAGATAGTCACCCACTCTACCGTGGCGTTTTGCTGTCTTCCGCTCCGACTCGCCGGATTCGAGGCCTCACCCGTCCGCGCAGTCGCGAGAACCGACGACGGGGCGAACTGACAGCCCGGAGAGAGTGCGACGGAGCGAACTGACTCGCGTGAACGCCGCGTTCCCAGGCTGTGGGAATCACTCACACGCTTTTGTATCGGACAGTCCCTACCGATACGTATGACCGAATCGAGCGCGTCGCAGTCCTGCGATAACTGGGACAACAACGGGTGTGAGGGGACGGTCGGCTGTCCGCCTCGCTGTCCGAGATTCTTCGACCGTGAGGGGGCGGCGATACACATCCGGTCACTGGAGAGCGAGGACATCCCGTCGCTGGTCACGATGTACGAGGACGTGGAGTGGGACCATCGGACGATGGGCATTCCGCCCAAGACGCGAGCGGCCATTCGAGACTGGGTCGAGTCGCTGTTCGAGGGGGGATGGAATCTGGTCGCGCTCATCGAGGACAAAATCGTCGGGCACATCGGCGTCGCTCCGGCCGAGAGCGACCGGCCGCAATTTGTCGTCTTCGTGCATCAGGACTATCAGGGCCGGGGGATCGGCTCGGAACTCGTCAAGCAACTCGTCGCACACGCCGCGGACGACGAGTACGAGGCACTGACGCTCTCTGCCTCACCACACAACGAGCGTGCGATCCACCTCTACCGGGAGATGGGCTTCGAGATGACCAGCGATGCGTACGAGGAGACGTTCGAGGGGACCCACGTCGAGATGGAACTCGCCTTTCCCCATCCGGTCGCCGACCACGTGCGACTGCCGCCTGCAGAGCGATAATCCGGTCGAAGTCTCCGTTCTCGGTCGCCCGCTCGCTACGAGTCGGCCATCGCCGTGAGCACGGGACAGTCGGCGTTCAGGATGACCGACTGGGTGACGCTGCCGAACAGCACCTTTCCGACGGGCGTCCGTTTCCGGCCTGCCGTGACGACGTAGCTTGCATCGTGTTCGCTGCAGTATTCGACGATTCGTTTGCTCGGCTCGCCGGTGAGACCCACAGCAGTAAAATCGTCGGCGGCAGACGCTGCGGCCTCCTCTGCGATCGATGTCGCAGTCGCCTGTATCTCTTCTCCCGTGTCGCCACTCCCGGATTTCGTCGTTCGATCTAGGTCAGCGAACGCACTCTTCGAGAGCACGTGTGCGACGTGCAAGTCTCGGTCCGTTGCTGCGGCGAGCGCCGCCGCTTCACGCACCACCTCTCCAGACCGATCGGATCGGTCCACGGCCGCAACGACAGGCCCGGACCGGGCCGTCTCCGCCGCTGTATCTGGAACGGTGAGTACCGGGCGCTCGCTGTTGAGCAGCACGGACTGGGTGGTACTGCCGAACACGGCCTTGCCGACAGGCGTTCGCTTCCGCCCGCCGATGACGAGGTATCGCGCGTCCTGGTCGTCTGCGACGGAGAGCATCTGTTCGACTGGGTCGCCCACCGCCCCCTCGAAGGAGACGTTCGAGTACTCCGCGAGCGTTGCCTCGACGACGCGGCGCGCGACGTTCGCCGCGTCGGGCTTTCCATCCTGGTCGACGGTGTACGGTTCGGCCGACCCCCGCCCCGTATCACGCATCTCGGGGTCGACGCCCGCGTACGCGCCCTCCGATCCCGACCCTGCACGGGCACTTTGTCGCTTCTCGAAGACACTCTGTGGCATAACGTGTACGACGACCAGGTCGTCGTCGAACTGTTCTGCCAGTTCGTACCCGACGGTGACTGCCCGACTCGAACCCTCCTTTTCGTTTACAGCGGTGACAATTGTCATGGACGTGAATCACTCACGAAAGACAAAGCCACATCACCTAATAAAACCAAGCGCTTAGTCCTGTTAACGACGACCGTTGTACGTATCAATCCGTTAATTATATCCGCACCGCCCAACCCAAGAGAGCACTCGGCTTGAACGCGGTGACTGTCCTACGGATACGGCATCTCTGCTTCAATTGACACTAACTTTATATACAGGTACTTTGTACACATGCCACATGCCAACAAGGCGTGACTACCTCAAGAGCTTCGGTGCTATGGCAGCGGTGACCAGCGTCGCTGGATGTACTGCGTTTGGTGGCGGTGGATCTAGCTGGGATAGCGCAATCGGGATTGCACTCCCGCTGAGTGGCCCCCTCGGGCCTGCAGGCCAAGCGATGGAGTCGGGAGCCAACGTCGCCGCCGATCAGGTCACCGAGGAGATGGACGTCGAGATACGAACCGAAGATAGTGCCGGGACGGTCGAGGACACTCGCTCTGCCGGGCAGAGCCTCATCGACGAGGACACGCCAATCGTCGTGGGTGTTCCGGGGAGCGATACTGCCCTCGCGATGCGTGAAGTCGCTGAAGACGAAGAGGTTCCGTTTGCCACGATCGCGGCAAACCCCAACGTGACCCAGGACGGTACCGATTTCACGTTCCGAACACAGGGGTCGTCGATTCAGGAAGTCAAAGGGCAATCGATGTGGTTTCAGAGTGAGGACGTGAACGCAGTTTCCATCATCGGTGCAGACAACTCCTTCGGGGAAACAGTCACGGAGGCTACCGAGGATCTAGCCAGCAACTACGACTACGAGGTCGATCACACCGCACTCCTCCCGACGGACACGACGAACTTCGTTCCCGAGATCGAACAGATAGACACCGACGTCACTGACGCCGTGTTTACGCCGTTCCCCGGCGGAAACGCTCCGACTTTGGTTACGCAACTCAAGGAGTCCGGCGTCTTCGAGGATGTGATCCACGTCGGAAACTCGTCGTATGGGTCAAATCTCTTCCAGAGCGGTATGGGCGAAAACGTCGTCGGAGTTGGCGCGTGGAGCATCGACACCTCGGGCGACCAGGCGCAAGCGGTGGCGGAGGAGATGGGTTCGCCGCCCGACTCGCTGAACATCCCGGGATACGACCTCGTTCGTCTCGCTGGTCGAGCGCTCGAGGAGACCGATTCGACAGACCCCGAAGCGATCAGAGATACGCTCCGCGACATCTCCTACGATGGAGCCTACGGCGGGTCGATCGAATTCGGCGAAAACGGGTACAACCTGGCCTACCGTCCGGTGTACGGCAGGTGGGCTGAGGAAAACGGCGAAATCGTACAGAATCCCGCATTCGTCGCTGAAGAGCCAGTCCAGCCATAGCCGTATAGGACAGTCGAGTTCTGAGTATCTCAGATAAGTTCATGATCTCTCTCAACCAACTGCTATTCGCACTCATCAACGGAGCTGTGTTCGGTGGATTGTTGATGCTCACCGCACTCGGGTTGACGCTCGTATTCGGGGTGATGGACGTCCCGAACTTCGCACAGGGGGAGTACGCGTCACTCGCAGGCTACGCGACGGTCGGTCTCCTGGGTTTCGGTGTCGGACTCCTCCCGGCGGCACTCATCAGCCTCGCACTCGCGTTCGTCGCCGGTGTCGTGACCGAACGCCTCGTCATCGCCCGGTTCTACGACGTGGACGATTTTCTCATCGTCGCGTTCTTCGCAACCTTCGGACTGACGCTGTCGTTCGAGGCGTTTCTCAACATCACCGTGGGGTCGTACGGAACGATCCCGTCGCCCGACTTCGGATCGGTGATGCTTTTCGGATCCCAGCTCAGTGTGTTCCGGCTGGTGACACTCGTGTTCGTCGTCATCACGCTGATTCTGCTGTTCCTGTTCACGAAGTACACCTACACGGGGCTTGCGATCCGAGCGCTTGCGGACGACGCCGATAGTGCCGAACTCCTCGGTATCGATCCGAGTCGCATCTATCCACTCACCTTTGGAATCGGAGCGGTACTGACCGGAATTACCGGTATCCTCTATGGGATGTTGTTCTCACTCACCCCGACGCTGGGCGCGCAGTTGACAGCGTTCGCGTTCGTCATCGTCGTTGTCGGAGGTATCGGGAGCTTCGGCGGCGCACTGGCGATCAGCCTCTTCATCGGAGTCGTCCAGAATCTGACCGCGATCGTCATCGGCGCCAAGTTCCGGATGTTCGTCGTCTTCCTCATCCTCCTGGGGATACTGATCGTCAACCGCGAGGGTATGCGAGGTGAGTTAGCATGACGCCGAACTTCTTCACGTCCGTGACAGAGCGTCTGGATAGCACCCTGCAGACGACTGCGAGTGTGATCAGCAAGTATCGGTTCCCGATCGCCGCCCTTATGGCGATCAGCATGCTGGTCTTGCCGTTCGTGGTCGTCCCGTCGATCACGATCGTCGTGACGCTCGTGTTCACGTACGCCATCCTGGCGTTCTCGGCGATCGTGCCAGTCGGCTACACGGGACAACTGGTTCTCTGCCAGGGCGCGTTCTTTGGTATTGGCGCGTACACGTACGTGCTTCTATCGGACGGCGGTCTGGTGACGTGGCTGGTCATCCCTGTCGGAACAGTCATCGGAGCGGTCGTCGCGTTCGCCTTCGGTCTGTCGGTCATCCGGACGAGCGGCGTCTACCTCGCCATCGCGACGCTCGCGTTCAACGAGCTGTTCGTGATGGCGTTGAATCTCTTTTCCGACGTGTTCGGCGGCTCCCAGGGAATGGCGACGCCAGAACTGTGGTTCCCGACGGCACTGCTGAACGTCGTCGAAACCGAAGTGCTGTACTACTACATCATCGGACTGGCGTTCGTCGTCGTCTATCTCGCCATGCGAGTCCCCCTCTACTCTCAGGTTGGCGACCGCTTCCGGGCGATTCGGGAGAACAAGGAGACCGCGGAGTCAGTCGGGATCAACACCCGGAACTATCGCGTGTTGGCGTTCACTCTCGCCGGAGCAGTTGCCGCCTTCGCTGGAACGCTGTACGCGCCGATGAACGGGTACATCTCGCCGCCGGTGTTCAACCTCGACACCAGCATCAACGTCCTCCTGATCGCTGCAGTCGGGGGCCTCGCGAAGCCAGCGGGCGCTCTCGTCGGAGCACTGTTCGTCATCCTCCTTCCGGAGTATCTCCGGATCGCGACCGAATTCAGGCTGCTCATCTACGGCATCTTGATCATCCTCCTGTTCGTCTACCTCCCCGGCGGCGTTGTTGGCGTCGTACAGAACAGACTCGACCGAGAAGAAGAGCCCTGAACACACATGGAGATAGCACCCCCAGACGAGGCCGAGATACGGGCCCTCGCTCGTCGAAATGGATTCGAGCTTACCGACGAGGAACTCGACGATTACACGGCCCTCGCCGCCGAATTTCTCGAATCCTATGAACGACTCGACGACCTCCCCGTTCCCGAGGTGTCGCAACCGAACAGAGAGCTGTCTGGTGGCCAACTCCCGGAAACTGATCCATTGAATGCGTGGGTCACGAGATGTGACGTCGGCGGCGGTACCGGCCCCCTCGCCGGATACGACATCGCGCTGAAGGACAACATCTCGGTCGCTGGCGTTTCCCTGACCTGTGGCTCCGAGATATTCGACGACTACGTTCCGACGAAGGATGCGACCGTGACCACGCGTCTCGTCGACGCGGGCGCTCGCATCGTCGGGAAGGCGAACATGGACGACCTTGCGCAAGCGGCCTCGGGGGAACTCTCGGCGACCGGCCCCGTACGCAATCCCAGAGACCCGAATCACCTCGCTGGTGGGTCATCCTCAGGGGCCGCGGCGCTCGTCGCCGCTGGCGAGGTCGACGCAGCTATCGGCACCGACCAGGGGGGATCGATCCGCATTCCGGCCGCCTGGTGTGGCTGTGTTGGCCTCAAACCCACTTACGGGCTGGTTCCGTACACGGGAATCGTCAGCGGCGGCCACACGGTCGACCACGCAGGACCACTCGCGCGCTCGGTGCGAGACTGCGCGCGCGTCCTCGACGCGGTGACCGGGCCCGACCCACTCGACCATCGCCAGTCACCGTACGGACGCAATCCCCCACCGTTCGAGAGCGCGCTCGAAGCGGAGGGGGACGTCGCCGTCGGCCGTCTCGATCAGGGATTCGGTCGAGATGACGCGGATCCGGAAGTCGATCAGACCGTCCGTGGCGCGGTCGAGGAGATAGGTGACGCCGGGGCACGAGTCGAATCAGTCGACGTACCTGCACACCACGACGGAATCCCGGTCTGGTCAGCGATCCTTACCGAGGAGGTCGCTCAGATTGTACGGACAGGGGGGGTGGGACGCTTCGTCGGTGGACACTACGACACGGACCTCCTCGAGGCGTTCGCCAGCGGACGGCGTGCCAGATCCGACAAGTTCCCGCCCGTGTTGAAGCTGACGCTGATGATCTCGTCGTTTCTCAACGAGGACCAGTACGGTCAGCACTACGCACGAGCGAAGAACCTCTCACGGTGGCTCACGTCTGCCTACGACGACGCCTTTGACCGGGCGGATGTCGACGTGCTCGCGCTACCGACGGCAATTACGACGGCCCACGAGTGCGATCCGAACGCCTCGCGGCGTGAGTGCGTCCATCGGGCCTTCACAGTGACAAACACCGCTCCGTTCAACGTAACCGGCCATCCCGCAATCTCCGTTCCGTGTGGTGAGGTCGACGGACTCCCGGTCGGTGCGATGCTCGTCGCACGCAGGAACGACGACCGGACGCTGCTCCGCGCCGCCCAGTTCCTGGAGCAAACGGTAACAACGAGCGACGACGGACGGGCGGCCTGATCAGCCGAGATCAACTGCGTGGTCACACCCAGTTAGTCGGTCGGCGCAATCGTACGTCGACGACAGATGGGGTTTCGCACACCCGTTACTGACAGCCCGGAACCGCTAAGTTCCTTGCCAAAGTCGTTCCGGTATGTCAGAGTTACCGGTCGAGACGGTCGTGGAAGCGGGCGACAGCGCCTGGGTCGAGGTCGACGTCGCGACAGACCTCGACGGGACGCCGATCACGATCGACGCGTACGTCGTCAACGGGACGACGGACGGCCCCACAGTCCTCTGTCAGGGCGCGGTACACGGAAACGAACCGGTCGGCGGATTGGCCGTCCGGGAGTTCGTCACCGAACTCGACCCCGGGGCAATCACCGGAACTGTCGTCGGAATTCCAGTCGCAAACCCACCAGCATTCCGAGAGCGAGCGCGCGGCGCCCCGGTCCACATCGGGTCGGCGGACGTAAACGACGCCTTTCCGGGCTCGGCCGACGGGTCACTCCCACAGCAGATCGCAGCGACGCTGTTCGAGATAGCGGCGGCGGCTGATTTCGTGGTCGACCTCCACAGCGCAGACGAACAGCTCGTCATGCACACGAGTTTTGCGTACGTTCCGGCAGTCGGGAACGGCGTCCAGCGGCGTGCCCGCGAGGCGGCCGTCGCAGGCGGTGTCGAACACGTTGTCGAACTGGATCCCGACGAGATGGACGGGTTTCTCACGGCAGAACTGGCGCGCCGCGAGACGCCAGCAATCGTGGTCGAATCCGGGAGCGGCGCTCGGGTCTACGAGTGGGCGCTCGAGAACTATCTGGACGCTCTCGCAGGGATCACTGCAGAACTTGACGTTCGTTCTGAGCCAGACACCGCGGATACCGAACCCACATTCCACGAGGATCTCTCCTTTCAGTTCGCGTCGGCTGGCGGCTTTGTGGACGTGACTGTCCGCGGCGGAGACAGGGTGTTGGCGGGTGAACAGATGGCGACGATCACCGACGTCACCGGTGAGACAGTCGACTCGCTCGCCGCGCCAGTCGACGGCGTCGTGATGGCTGTTCGCACGCTCCCGACTGCGAGACCGGGGGATCTGGTCGTCGAACTCGCGCCCGAACGCGGCGCAGGCGGCTACTCGAACCGTCCGTAACGCGGGAGAATCGCGTTCCCGATCACCCCATGCCGAGGTAGACGTCCATGATCTCGGTCTGGTCAGAGAGTTCGTCCGGGGTGCCCTCGAACTGAATTTCGCCTTGGGCAAGGATATACACGTAGTCGGCGATGCGCATCGCGGCACTGACGTTCTGCTCGACGAGTATGACTTGCCCCTCGGCGTCAGCGAACTGCTCGACCATCTCGAAGACGTCGTCGACGAGTGACGGCGCGAGGCCAGCACTCGGCTCGTCGAGCAAGAAGGTGTCAGCGCCAGTCATCATCGCCTGTCCGAAGCTGAGCATCATCTGCTGTCCGCCCGAGAGAGATTTCGCCGGGTCCGAGAGCTTTCCATCTAGGTCGGGAAACGTCTCCAACACCTCTTCGACCCGGTCGTCGACGACGGACTGGTCTTCGATTGCGTAAGCGCCGAGTTTGAGGTTCTCCTTGACAGTCATCGACGAGAAGACGCCGCCATCTTGGGAGACAGTGACGATCCCGTTACGGACGCCGTCGCGTGGATTACAACCAGTAATGTCCGCGCCGTCGTGGTCAACATGGCCCTCCCAGGGCGAAACGAGACCATTGATCGTCTTCAGGAGCGTTGACTTGCCACTTCCATTTGGCCCGAAAACGCACGTGACGCCATCGCAACTCGTTATCGAGACATCGTGGAGCACCTCGTGTTGTCCGTAGCCAGCGACAATATTGGAGGCCGAGAGTCTCGGAGTCTCCTCCGACGACCAGTCAGATCCTCCCGAATCGATCGGTGACGTATCATCGTCCGGCGTGCCGAGATAGGCCTCGCGAACGCGATCGTCCTGTCGGATGTCTTGAAACTCGCCCTGAGCCACCACAGACCCCTGGTCGAAGACCGTTATCGTATCCGATACGCGTCGAATGACGTCCATGTCGTGTTCGATGAGGATGAACGTCGTCCCCTCCTCATTCATGTCCTGGAGAAAGTCGAGAATGCGGTCGACGAGCGCCGGGTTGACACCGGCCATCGGCTCGTCGAGTAACACGAGCGCCGGATCGAGCATGAGAACGCGCGCGAGTTCGAGTAACTTCCGCTGGCCGCCGCTGATCTCGCGGGCTTCGTTGTCCGCAACGTGATCGATGTCGAGACGGTTCAGGAGTTCGGTCGCACGTGCTTCGTCGTCGACGCGGTCGGGCGTCTCGACGACTCGCAGATTCTCTCGGACTGTAAGTTCCTCGAAGGGTGACGCAATCTGAAATGTCCGAGCCATCCCGCGGCGAGCGATGCGATGTGGGGACCACCCTGTGATATCGGTGCTGTCGAACCGAACAGTGCCGCTATCAGGTTCGTACACTCCCGAAATAGTGTTAAAGAACGTCGACTTGCCGCTTCCGTTTGGACCGATAATACCATGGATCGTTTCTTCCTCCACTGTGACCGAGAGATCATATAGGGCAACGAGTCCACCGAAGGTCTTCCGGAGGTCGGACACCTCGAGCAACGCACTATCTCCCATGGGTGTGAATGCTTATCAAAGTAATAAAAACGTTCTGGAACGGGAAAATACCCCGTGCTCTCGTGACAGTAACACGAAACGGCCTCGGGGAGGACACCGCAGCTAGCTCAGGAGCACGTGACCGGACTCACTCGCCGGTGAATTCGGGCTTTCGCCCCTCCGAAATCGCCGCAAGCCCCTCCGCGGCGTCGTCGCTTTCGTAGGCTTCGTCCCGGAGTCGCCCCACGAACTCCTGTTCGGTGTCGCTGAGTTTGTCGTGGTCGAGTATCGTCTCGATGATCTGCTTGCTCGCGCTGAGTGACAGCGGTGCGTTTCCGGCAATCGTCGAAGTGAGTTTCTCCGTCCGGTCGTCCAAGTCATCTGGGTCGACGACATCGACCAGAAATCCCGCCTGGTCGGCCCACTCGGCATCGAACAGATTCGCGGTAAAGAGCAGTTCTTTCGTCCGGACGGACCCGAGCGTGTGGACGAGTTGGCGGATCACCCGGTCGGTGTAGACGATGCCGATCCGGGCCGTCGGCGCACCGAAGCGAGCGTCCGTCGTGGCGACACGTAGGTCACAACTCACACACAGGTCGAGGCCGCCGCCGACCGCATCGCCAGCGACCTTCGCGACCGTCGGATAGGGAAAGTCGGCGAGTTTGGTCATCGTCTCCTCGTAGGTGTCCTCGTAGGTTCTGATGGTCGTGTCGTCGTCGAGTTCCGAGAGGTCGAATCCCGAACAGAAGGTGTCTCCCTCGCCGGTGACGACGAGACACCGAACCTCGTCGCGGAGTTCGTCGAGCGCGTCGGCGATGTCGGGCAGGAAGGCTGGCTTGATCGCGTTTTTCCTGTCCGGGTTGCTGACAGTGATCGTTCCGACGTTGCCCGAGACGTTCACGTCGATGCCGGTCATCGTCGACACCCCGAAACCAGACTGTGCTCGTTCACATCTCCGTTGAGACTCATGTGCGACGATTCATCGTCTGTCTTCTTAAGCGTGACCCGATTGAGGCGATTTGTGCGCACTCGCCGGTGCCATTATGGTCGTCTCCTCCTGAGTGAGACACGACAGCCCATGTTACACCTCACCGAAGACGACGTTCGGTCGGTTCTGACGGTCGGCGAGTGCATCGATGCGTTGGCTATCGCCTACGACGACCTCGGAAACGGCGACGCCGCGTCGCTTCCACACATGGACATCCACGCCACGACTGATCCCGATGACTCCATCGAGACGGTCGACGACTCGCCGGTCGGCTATCGGCTGAAGACCCAGACGGGCGTCGTGGGGTCGATGAACGCCGGGATGATCCGGTTCAACTCCCTGCTGATGCAGTGGCCCACCGTCGACGGTGAGAGCCGGTCGGTCAAACTCCCGGCGACGTCGGATGGCTCTTTCGTCGGGCTCTGTCTGCTCTTCGACAGCACGACTGGAAAGCTGCAAGCGATACTTCCTGACGGATATCTGGGGCAGAACCGCGTCGCCGCGACGAACGTTCTCGTCGCACAGCGAGTCGCTGACCCGGATCCGACGACCGTCGGCATTCTGGGGGCCGGAGCGCAGGCGAACGCGCACGTACTCGCAATCGACGAACTCGAACAGCCAGCGGAGATTCGAGTGTACAGTCCGAGTAGCGCTCCCGCGTTCGTCGACCGGATGGCAGACCGGATCGACACGTCAATCGTGGCCGTCGACAGCGCAGAGGCGGCCTGCGCAGACGCAGACTGGGTGTACAGCACGACCAACCAACTCGAACCGGTGGTCGACTGGTCGATGATCGATTCGGACACGCACGTCAGTTGCGTGCTTCCGGCCGAAATCGACCCCTCCGTGCTCGCGAATGCGAGTCGCATCGTCTTCCACTCGCTCGACCAGCTCGGCCCGAACCACTGGACTGTCGGCGAGGAGATGGACTCGGTTCCGGAGCTGACGATGGACTGGCATCCCAACGCGGAACAGATCGACCTCGACAGTCTCCCGGTCGAAGACGTCGCCGACGCCATGGGTGGCGAGGCCGAACCCACAGACGGCGTGACGGTCTTTCTCAACAACGTCGGTCTCGGGATCCAGTTTGCCGCTATCGGGAAGCGCGTCTACGAACTCGCACGCGACGCGGAACTCGGCGAGACAGTCGCTGACGAGCAGTTCATGCAGCAATCCCGGTGATGGGCTTTCGAGTAGCGTTTAGAGGTCCTCGACGAGCGCCCGAATCGACGGCTGTTTGCTGAGCGCCCTGAGCGACTGGTACGCGTCCGACTCGACAGCGGTTGACCGGTCGGCGTCGTCGAGTCGCTGCCGACAGTTCTCAAACTTCTCGCGAAGCGCCGCCTCGCTCATCGGACTGTCCGGCGACCCCGGCGGGGACACGTCCTCGCGTCGGACCGTCTCCCCCGCCGTCGTGGTGAGTTCGACCGTCGTCCGGAGTGAACTCGTCTCGCGGCTCTCGTCGACGTCCATCCGGACGCGCTCGGCAACTGTCCGGACGGCGGGGTCGCGGTACGCGTCCGGTTCGAAGGCCCCGAAACCGACAGCGCCATCGAGGACTGCCCGGCCGAGCAGATACGGGAGCGAAAACCGCGCCTCGTCGGCCGTCGTGGGGAACGCCTCGTCGAGCGCGGCAGCGCCCATCTCGGAGACCAACACCCTGACCTCCCCGACGGATTCCGGAGCGAGGTCACGCTCGGCGACAATCGACGAGACTGCCGCAATCGCCGCGTGAGCGCAGTGACAGCACGGATACTGCTTGCGGAACAGGCCGACACGCGGGAACGCGCGTCCGTCGAGATCCAACTCCAACGGTGGCGCATCTTCCAGTGACCGACCATCCCCGTAGAGGTCGAAGAAGCCGTGGTCGTCCGTGAGTGCGTCAGTCGTCGCCGTCGCACCCTCGCGGGCCGCGAGCGCGGCGGTCACCCCACTTCGCGCGGCGAGGCCAGCGTGCATCGGTTTCCCGTCAGACCCGTAGTTCGCGCGGAGGCCCGAGGCCATCGACGCGGCGAGGCCGAGCGCGTTCGCGGTTTCCTCTCTGTCGAGTCCGAGGAGGGCCGCCGACGCCGCGGCCGCGCCGAACCCGCCGAGCGTGCCCGTCGGATGCCAGCCACGGTCGTAGTGTCCGGGTGAACCCGCTTCTCCGAGCGCGTGGACTGTCTCGTAGCCTGCGAGATACGCGACGATTGCGTCCCGACCGCTGGCGTCGACACGCGAACCGACCGAGAGAATCGCGGGCACGACGACACAACTGACGTGGGCGGGGATCGATGGGACGGAGTCGTCGAAATCCAGCGCGTGCGCCGCAGTTCCAATGACGAACGCGCCGTCTGTCGGCGTCGTTCGGATGTCCGTTCCGGGGACGCGAACGAGATTCTGCCCGTGCTCAGGAACGCGGCCCTGTTCGTACTCGGTATCGTGGATCCGGACGACACGTGCGCCAGCGCCGTCAGCGAGACCACCGTATGTCACGCCGACGGTATCGACGAACGCTCGCTCGATGTCGGTGACCGTCTCTGGGGCGAGTTCCTCGTCGGCCAGCGAATCGACGCGCCGGGCGAGCGCGGCCATCGCTGAAGTGGACTCCGTCGTCATTCTCTCTCAGTAGCGGGCGACAGCGCTTAATGGTACCGCGCCAGCGAGCACCGACCCGACACAAGCGAGTATTGGTCCGACACCAGCAAGCACCGGTTCGACGTCAGCGAGCGTCACAATCCAAGTGCGTTCAGCCTCGCTCTCGCCGACAGGTATACACCTGCGCCGGGGGTATCGACGCCCAGCATCCGAGACGGCCACGGTCTGTCTCGGAAATCAGAGTACACATGACCGATATCGAGACAGTCCGCTGCTGGCAGGAGCTAGATTCGAGAGGCGCATTCACGCTGGCCGTCGAGGTGACGGCCGGTCCCCACGCAGGGCAGTACTCCGTTCCCGGCAGCGCGCTCGGAGGCCGGGCAGAGCGAGCGGAGTGGGAGGAGACGGTCGAAGACGCGACGGCGCTGGTCGCCGATGAGATAACACCAGCACTCGCGGGACTGGACGTGACCGCACAGCGAAGCGTCGACGAAATCGTCGACGGAACGGTCGGCGATTCGACGGCAGCCACGATAGCCGCTCACGGCGTCTCGTGTGCAGTCGCCCAGACTGGCACACACGTCACCGACACACCACTGTTCGAGTACCTCGCCGAGAACGGCGCACAGATCCCCGAACCAGTCGTCAACGTCATCGGCGGCGGGGCCGACGGCGCGCGAGCGTTCGGGATCCAGCATCTCGCTGTCCGTCCGGTCGGTCGCGCGAGCGTCGAATCGGCGATTCGTGACGGGAGAGCGGTTCGGGACGCCGTTCGCGAGCGGATACTCGATGACGGACAGGAACCGCTCGTCGATAGCGAGGGGTCGTTCGTTCCGGCCGTCTCCTCGCCCGGTGCGGCGTTCGAGATGCTAGTGGCGAGCATCGAAGACGCCGGATTTCGCCCCGCAGTCGACGACGTCGCGATCGTGGTCGACTTCGCGGGCGGGCGACTCTACCACCCCGACCGGGGCGGGTATCCCGTGGGCGACAGCGTACTCGACGGCGACGAACTGGCCGCGGAGGTCGTGGAACTGGCTCGGCAGTATCCGGTCGTGACGATAGAGGATCCGCTCCGGGCGATGACAGCCCAGTGGCGGCGGGTGGCAGACGAGGTTCCGTCTCACGTCGATATTCTCGGCGACGAGATACGCGGCGAGACACGGGCCGAGACACTATCGGCGATCGAATCGGGCGCGCTCTCGGCGGTACTGGTGAAACCAGACCGATACGGGACGGTCACGAACTCGCTCGACATCGCCCGGGAGATAGCGAACGCAGGTGCCACACCAGTCATTTCGGCGCGGGCGGGCGACTCCGGGTCGACCGTGCCGGCCGACATCTCGATTGCGGTTCCCGGATCCAACGTGAAGATCGGATCGCTCGACCGGTTCGAGCGGACGGCGAAGTTCAACCGCCTGCTGCTCGCCGAACGCGAGACGGACCTGCCGTATGCCGGGGAGTGATCGACCCCGTTGCCCACCCTTGATTCACTCCGTCAGTCCAGATAGTCCCACACGTCGTCGAACCGGTCGACAGTCTCATCTGCTCCCTCGTCGATTGGGCTGACGACGACATCGTCGACGCCGAGTGATTCGTAGCGTTCGAGACGGTCGGCGACAGTCGCCGGATCACCGTGGAGAATGCGTCCGGCCGGGTCGTCCCAGCCACGGTAGCCGTCCTCGATGAGCGCATCCACGTCCGCCGCGGCATCGTCAGCGCTCTCTCGGATCAACGCGTCACGGCGGAGAATGACGTCGCCGCCGCCCGCGTCGGTGAACCACTCCAGCTTTCGTTCGAGGTCGGCGTCAGTCTCTCTAACAGAGACGATCCAGGCGTCGCCGCGCCGACCGGCCCGCTCGACCGCTGGCTTTGCGATGCCGCCGATACAGACCCGCGGATCCGGCCGTGGATTGATCGACACGTCGTCGAGACTGACGTGCGTTCCGTCGAAGGAGACGGGGTCGTCGGTTGCCGCGAACGACTCGATGACAGAGAGGTGCTCGTTGAACAACTCGGCGCGGTCTTCGAGTGGCACGTTGAGCGCCTCGAAGGCGGGTTCGTGTCCGCCGACAGCGCACCACATGTCCAGTTGGTCGACGAAGCAATCGAGCGTTCCGAGTCGCTCTGCAAGATACACCGGGTCGTACAGCGGGAGCAGACACATGACGGCAACGTGGTCGAACGTTGCCGACAGCCGTGAGGCGGTCGGGAGATGCTGGAAGAAGCGGCGGTCTTCGCTGATGTGATGATCGGGACACTCAACGTAGTCGAAGCCACGTTCTCCTGCGGTTTCTGCCCCAGAGACGACGGCGTCACCCGCGGTTGTCGCGTCGCTCGTGAGCGGCTGAAAGGCGTCGATGGCGTACCCTACCTTCATAGCCGTGCATCACCGACCGGCATCTTAAGCGTTGTGCAGCGGGAGATCAGTGACGAAACGGCGACGACCGGCCGTCACCTGACGACCCAGACCCCGCGAATCGAACTGACCCGTTTGGCCGACCAATATAAGTTATTCAGTGCCGTGGGTCGGATGATGACGCTCCACGAACAGGTCGACGAATGGATCGAGGGTCACCGCGACGAGCTGGCGAACTTTCTCGTCGAGTTTGCCGACATCTCAAGTCCCCGAGGACACGAGCGAGACGCGAGCGAGTTTCTTCACTCGTGGCTCCGCGAGCACGGTATCGAGGCGAGAACACAGCCAGTCGTCGCAGACCGGTCGAACGTGATTGGCCGACTCCCCGGCCAGTCGGGCGACGGATCCCGGCTCGTCTTCAACGCGCATCTCGACACTGCATACGGCAATTCGGAGGAGGACGAGCGGATCCTCCCCGAACGGTTGCGAAGCCACACGGAAGCGTGGCGCGACGGTGACGTCCTCTTCGGCGACGGCGTCCGCAACGACAAGGGGCCGATGGCGGCGTTTCTGTGGGCCGCCCGGGCGATCGACGAGACGGACGTCACGCTCGACGGGGACGTCTATCTCACGGGGACCGTCGGAGAGATCGGAGGGACCTCTCTGGGCGAGGAGTGGGAACCGCGCATGCTCGGAAGCGGGATCGGCACGCGCCGCCTCGTCGACAGTGGCATCACGGGCGACTTCGCCGTCGTTGCGGAGACGACCGACTTTGCGATTGCACGGATGGAGTGTGGCGTCGCGTGGTTCGAGATCACTGTCACCGGGACTCCGACGTATCAGCCGCGACTCGCCACGCCGGACCCCGAAGACGTGACCGGAGATCATCCGGGTGCGCTGCCCGACGCGGCCAGGGCAGTTCGGATTCTGGAAGAGTGGGGCAGCGAGTACGCGCACGAGCACACCCGGGAGTACGACCACGGAACGATGCGGCCGTCTGCGGGCGTCGGAGCGATCCAGTCGGGGAATCCCGAAGCACCAATCGTCGCACCGGGCACGGCGACGCTCTATCTCGACGTTCGCCTTCCCCCTGGTGCTCGTCCGGAGTTCGTCCGTGACGAAATTGCGCGCGTTTTGCAGGCAGCAGACATCGACGCGACGGTCGAACCGTATCTGTTTCGGCGTGGATACATCGCCGACGGTGACGCCGTCACGCCGCTAGTGAGCGAAATCACGACCGCACACGAGCGACTCTTCGGCACGGAGCCACCCGCTCCAAAGCCGACCATCACGAGCATGTGGCGAGACATCAACGTGTTCAACGAAGTTGGCGTTCCGGCAGTGACCTGTGGCCCGCCACGGAAAATGCGGACGATCGACGGCACCAGCCATCCCTGTATGCTCCTCGATGACCTCGTCGACGGAGCCAAACTGTACGCACAGACAGCGATGCGTCTCTGTCGCGGGACCGACTAGCCGACTGTCGGTCTGGTTCGCTTGCGAGTCTCAGTTCACTGCAGTCCGACGTACCGTTTTCCCAGAATGTTCTTCATATTTGATCACGAACGACAAACTCTGCTTTTTTAATATCTTGGCATATATGTCCAAAATAATAGACTAAGTGTGTTAAATAACGACTCGATTCAGGGGACGCTTGTGTCTCTGGCAAGTCCTGGCTGAACGGCCGTTAGCGGCACCTGTGGGAAACAGCCTACAGGAACTGGAGCGTCCAGAGGACGAGCATCCCGCCGACGATAGTCAGGACGAGATTCTCCGTGATACGAGCGATGACGAACGCGACGAGTCCGGCGACAAGTTGCTCGTTGTAGGGGCTTATCGAGAGAGTCCCGTCGGGGAGCGCCAGATACGGGGCGGCGAGCGCGGCAAGCACCGCAAGAGGGACCAGCGGGAGGACGGACTTGACCGCTGGCGGGAGCCCCCCGAAAAACTCGATGCCGAGCAGAAACGAGGACCGGAGCAGATACGTTCCGACGCCCAGGACGAGTATCGTCAACCAGAGCACAGTCGGGGACAGTTCAGTCATCGAGTCACCCCACCCGATATGCGGTCGAGGTTCTCGATTATCGTGCCGACACAGACCGCACAGAAGATGGCGACGAGCAACCCGACGTTGAACGGCAAGCCAGCGGCACCGATGGAGACGACTGCTGCGACGATCACCGTCACGATTGCAGGGCGCGTATCGACTAGCGGAGCCAGAATCGCGATGAAGATGAGCGGAATCGCAAAGGAGAGGTTCAGTTCTTCACCGACCGCATTACCGACGAATCCTCCCAGCGCGGTGGCAACCACGAACGAACCAACGGCCGGGATGGTCAACCCCAGATAGTATCGCCCCTTGTGGATGTTCGAGTCCTCCGCCTCGTCGCTGCCCGCTTCGCCGGGGTTGAACTTGTCCATGAAAAACGCGAAGTTGACGTCGAAGAGTCCAAACCCCATCACCGCTCGCCACCGTCTGGGCAGGTCCTGCACGAGTGGCGCTATCGAGGCGCTGTAGATGACGTACCGGATGTTGATGACGAGCACCGTAAAGAGGATGATCGGAAGCGCAGTGTCTGTCTGTAGTAGGTCGACGGCGGCGAGTTGTGCAGCGCCAGCGAAGACAAACAGCGACATCGCCGTCGCCTCGACCGGTGTAATTCCGACGTCGGCGGCCGCCGCCCCGAAGAGCATTCCGAAGGGGATATTCGGTGGAAGAGCCGGAAGAATATCGTACACGCCGCTGCGGAATCCGGCGGTTTCCCCGTCAGACTGATTCGATGAGTCCGTCATTACGTCTCTTCCCGATATCAACCGTTCAGACGCCTGGTCTGCTGGACGACGCGACCGTTTTGCAGGGCTATGACCGATCGGTGTTTATAGTTTGCCGTTTTTGTCAGCCAGCTGTCCGGGTCAGGGGCGGCGACAAGTGGGTTGACGCTGGCGAACGACCGCGTCTGATCGTGGCACAGACCGGCGATTCAACCGCAGATAGCGGAACTGACGCGGTCACGCTCGCTCACGGCGACTCGCCGCGCTTAAGTGTGCGAGAACCCAATAATTAATGTATGATAACTGATGAACAAACGTTGCTGATCATGTCCGGAACGTCGGGTTCCGGGAGTGCGCTCGCACGAACCGTTGCCGAAGCAGGTGGAACGGTGGGCTTTACTTACAACAGCGCCGCCGAGGACGCCGAGGAGTTGCTCGCGGACCTGCCCGGTGACGGCCACGAGGCGTGGCAGTGTGACGTGACCGACCACGACGAGACGGCAGCGGTCGTCTCCGAGGCCTTCGACACGCTGGGCCACATCGACGGACTCGTGTTCACCGTCGGTGTGATCGCCCGAAGCCCCATCGCGGAGACCGACCCAGAGGACTGGCAGCGCCACCTCGACGCGAACGTCACGGGTGCGTTCAACGCCATCAAGGCCGCGGCACCGTCGTTCGAGGCGCAGGGCGACGGGTCTATCGTGGTCGTCTC
The DNA here is from genome assembly GCF_051414115.1 of Halovenus marina. Taxonomy (NCBI): domain Archaea; kingdom Methanobacteriati; phylum Methanobacteriota; class Halobacteria; order Halobacteriales; family Haloarculaceae; genus Halovenus; species Halovenus marina. Next base: position 356,434 of record NZ_JBLKNZ010000001.1, read on the forward strand.
GGCGTGTGATGGCATCATGCGCAGTTCCGACCTCGCTGCCTACGACGCGAGCAAGCAGGGCTTGATCGCGCTTGCCGAGGAGGCCGCTCGGGAACTCGGACCGGCAGGCGTTCGAGTGAACGTCGTCTCGCCCGGATTCATCCGGGATCCGGACGCACTCGACGAGGAGTCGCGTCAGGATCTGCTCGACCAGCAACCCTACAAGGAGTTGACGACGCCACAGGACATCGCAAACGCCTGTCTGTTCTTCTGTTCGGACGCGGCCGGGACGACGACCGGTGCAGTGCTGCCGGTCGACTCCGGATTGAGTCTCGAATAATCTCGACCGCTGGGCGGTCGGCCGTCGTGTTCCGACGCGGCTACTGCCGTCAGAGAATCGACGCGTCGGTTAGTAGGTGCTCGACCGGTGTGCGAACTCGTCGCCAGCGGCCTGTGCCATCGCGGCCCAGGAATCGAACGTCGACTGCTCGCTGACGAGGTCGTCGAGTTCCGACAGCGGAATCGACTCCAGATCGCCGAACGTCGACACTGACCACGATTTCTGGTCGAAAAACGCGTCGATCGATTCGGATTCCGTGTACTCCTGAACGAACTCATCGGGGAACACGTCCGTTATCTCGGTGTCGTTCGATGCCATCTCATCGAGTGTCGGGGGGATACCGTCGAGTGCCGTCTGTTCTGTCTCGCTCATATACAGATCGGGAGTTTCGCATCAATCATTATCATAGTTTCCCCGAATCTCTCGCGGTGGGAATTGGTTCCACGGCGGCCGATGTGGAAGCTTCGAGGTGTCACTCCGTGAGGGAAAATTTAATCCCCCCGTGGCCACCCTCTCAACATAACGAATGTCAGGGCCTACCACAGTCAGTGACGCTGTCGACGAACTTGTTATCGGTCAGTTTCACCGACGGGTGTTGGTCATCACGGGCTGTGTGTTGTCCTTTACCGCAGTCGAGGTGCTGTCGATATCGTTCGTGCTCCCGACGCTCATCGACACGTGGGAGCTATCGGGGCTTGCGGCTGGGATACTCGGGAGCGCCGCGCTCGTAGGGATCATGCTCGGTAGCTGGTTCGGCGGCTGGTACGCGGACCGGTTCGGACGCGTGTCCGGGCTGCAACTCTCTGTGCTGTGCTATTCGCTGTTTGCCGGGCTGACTGCGCTGTCGATCGGGGTGTACTCCGCCGTTGCATTTCGATTTCTGACGGGGCTGGGTGTCGGCTGGGCCACGACTACAGCGGTGTCGTATCTGACGGAACATCTTCCGACGCGAGATCGCGGGAAGTACGTGGTCTACTTCGAGGCATTCTGGCCCGTCGGAACCGTGGTCGTCGTCACGCTGGCGTGGCTGGCACTCGACGTCGTCCCGACGGATGGGGCAATCTACGGTATCGACGCCTGGCGATTCGTCTTCGTCGGAGCGATGTTCCCGGCGCTTCTGGTCCCCGTACTCAGGCGTCTGGAGGAGACACCGTACTACCTCGCCGCGAACGACCGCATCGAGGAGGCAAACGGCCGAATCCGCGAGATAGCGACAGAGACCGGCAGCGACGTGGCGGCCATCACGGGAACCCACGAGGATCGCGGGGAGACGAGCTTCAGACGGCTGTTTTCCCCCGGACTGCGCTGGCGGACGCTGCTCGCGTCGCTCGTCTGGTTCGGCATCAACTTCGGCTTCTACGGCGTGTTCATCTGGCTGCCGGACACGCTGGAAGCGGCGAATCTCGGCGGATCGATTTACGAACAGCTATTTCTGGTCGCTATCGCGCAGGTGCCTGGCATCCTGAGTGCCGCCTACCTGATAGACAGAGTCGGTCGGAAGATAACGATCGGAAGCTATCTCCTGCTCGCTGGCGTGTTCACGTTCGCCTTTGCGACCGAACTCGGGGAGTTCAGTCTGCCGGTCAGCCCCAACGCCATCCATCCGCTGTTGAGTCTCTTTCTGGCGAGCTTTTTCCTGATCGGCGCGTGGGGGCCGATGCTCGCGTACACCTCAGAGTTGTTTCCGACAGAGGTTCGCGGGATCGGGTTCGGATTCGTCAACGGCATCGGAAAGATTGCCTCGATCAGCGGGCCGATCCTCGCCGGACTTCTGGTCGAACTGGGCTACTTCACTGCGCTGACTCCCTTCGCCGTCGGCATGGCCGCTGGCGGCGCGCTCGTGCTCCTGTTCGGGGTCGAGACGATGAACAAGTCGCTCAAGTGAGCTAGCGGGCGTCGACCAGTTCGTCGACTTCCTCGGCTGTGTATCCGGCCGCTTCGAGTACTGACCGCGTGTGTTCGCCGAGTTCCGGCGCTTCTTCGGCCGCCGGTTCGACCGGCGGGTCAGTCCGAGCGGGAAAACCGACCCGCCCTTCGGTCACCATCGACCGCGCCTCGGCGTGTTCGTCGGCGAGCGCTTCCGAGAGCGTGTTGACGGGGGCGACGGTCGTTCCTTCGCCAGCGCAGGTCTCGACCCACTCCTCGCGGGTTCGTGACGCGAAAAGCTCCGTCAGTTCCGCCCGAAGCGCGTCGCGCACCGCTGGGTCGTCGGACAGATGTGCGTCCTTCAGGTCCGGTCGGTCGACGAGTTCGCAGAACCGGTTCCAGAACTTCGGCTCGAAGGCGGCAAGCGTCACGTATCGCTCGTCTGCCGTCTCGTAGATGTCGTAGCAGGGGTATCGCCCGGTGAACGGTCCCGGCGGATCCGGATCCTCGCCAACGAGCGCGCCCGGTCCCTGCGACTGCCCGAGCGAGAGCAACACGTCGAGCATGCTAAGGTCGATATACGTCCCCTCGCCGTCGCGTTCCCTGGCAAGCAACCCGGCGGAGAGGGCAAGAGCGGCGAACAGGCCGCCAGTCATGTCGGCGATGCTGAACGGCGGCGGCGTCGGTCGGTCGGACCGCGACCGACGCGACCGGTCGAGCAACCCGCTCTGTCCCGCGAACGTCAGGTCGTGTCCGGGTCGGTCGCGGTACGGTCCCGTCTGTCCGTATCCCGTCAGCGAGCAGTAGACCAGCCCGTCGGTTTCCTCGCTGAGTGTTTCGTAGTCGATCCCGAGACGCTCCGCAGTCGCAGGCCGAAAGCCGACGAGTACAGCGTCGGCGTCGTCTGCGAGCGCTTTGACCGCCTCCTGTCCCGCCGTCTCTTTCAGGTCGAGTACGACACTGTGGGTTCCTCGCGAGAGGCTCTCGAACAGACCGTCGTCAGGGGTGAGGACGGGGACGCTCCGGAGTGGGTCGCCGTCTGGCGGTTCGACCTGAACGACAGTCGCGCCCATGTCGGTGAGAAGCTGTGTCGCGTACGCGCCGGGCAGGAGTTGCGTGAGATCGAGTACGGTGATGCCATCGAGACGCATACTGGAACACGTCGCCCGGATCACTTCACCGTTTGTCTCGCAGCGGCGATAGCTGGCAGACCAGTCCGGAGCCACGAATCTCCGTCGCGGTGGCCTGACACCGCACATTCCCAGTCTCCTGGGTTTGCCGACAGTATGAAGGGGATTGGTGCAGAGTGATAACGTATGTATCGCGTTTTACTCCCGGTCGATCCGGACGAAAGCCGCGCCAAAGCCGCTGCTGAGGCCGTTGCAGCGTTGCCAAACGCCGAAGACGATGTCGAAGTGATCGTGTTGAGTGTCTTCCAGAAACGGGACGTACAGGACCTGGACGGCGGACGACTCGAATCCGAGGAACTGTTCGCGCAATCCGAGGCACCCGAGAGCCTCAAAAACACCGCGAAGTTCCTCGAAGAGCGTGGAATCAAAGTCGCGGCGCGCCGAGAGCACGGCGACCCGAAAGACGTGATTCTCGACATCGCCGACGCCGAAGACGTCGATAGCATCGTGATGAGCGGCCGGAAGCGAAGCGCTGTCGGGAAGGTCATGTTCGGTAGCGTGACCCAGTCGGTGATCCTCAACAGCTCCCGCCCTGTGACTATCGCCGACGCGTCGGAGTAGTCAACGGCTCTCTCCCCGTTAGTATTGCAATCTACACTCACACAGCTACGGAACCACCCCGTGGAGTGGTGATCGTGCCCGTTCTCCTGTCCCGCAGACATATCCATGAATGGAGATTATTGCCCACCAAAGCATGTATCCTTTCCATATTTATCGAATTATCTCCCAAATTTTTATAAATACTCCATTTTATGGTGGTCTCATGCCTGAAGGTCCCCACCACGGCATGACACGGAGAGACGTCCTGAAAGCAGGTACTGCAGTTGCCGGTGCTGGCGCCCTCGTTGGTACCACGGAGGCGACCTTACGTTACGCACAGATGGAGGCGGATGCGGTGACTGTCACGATTCACCGGGACGAGTACGGCGTCCCACACGTGTACGCTCGCGACGGCGAGAGTCGTGCCCCGGTCTACTACGGGTTCGGATACGTCACCGCCAGCGACCGGCTCTTCCAGCTCGAAATGTACCGCCGGTACTACCACGGCACCGTCTCCGAGGCGCTGGGTGCGGGCGGCGAGAATCAGAACTGGGTACAGTTCGACAAGGAGGCGCGACGCAACACTGCTGGCGAACCTTCGCTTGAAGAACAGGCACAGGGGCAGTTGACCGAAAGCCAGCGAAACGTCTTGCAGGCGTACACCGACGGCATCAACGCGTACATCCGCGAGGTGCGCGAGGACGACGAGCGGGGGTTCCATCAGGGGTTTCAGGAAAACGACTTCGAACCCGAGGAGTTCACGTTCGAGGACGTCGCAGGCGTGTTCGTCGCGCCAAACGGCTTTTTCATGGGCTTTCAACTCGAAACGCTCGGCGCGACGATGGTCGACATGCTCACCGGGAAGTACGGCGACCGCGAGACGGCCCTCGACGTATTCAGCGACGCCAACTGGGAGAACGACCCGGGCGCGCCGACGGCCACGGTGCAGTCCGGCGAGGGGTACTGGCCGCCCTACACCGACCCCGAAACTGGCGAGACGACGACGTACGAACCACAGGAGCGCATCGACTCCGGCGACCAGAATCTCGTCACGAACCGCATGACTGGCGGTGACGTGACTGTCCCCCGAAATAGCCGTCAGGTCCACGAACGAGAGATGGCGCGCAGACAGACGATCGAAGACGGCCTCAAGCAACTGGGAATCGCGTACAAAACGGGCAGCTTCGCGCTCGCGGTCAACGGCGACGTAACGGAAAGCGGCGACGCGCTCCTGATGGGCGGCCCACAGATGGACTTCAGTTCGCCCTCTGTGATGTACGAGGTCGGCCTGCATGGTCCTGATTTCGACGTTGCTGGCTCGACCGTCGCGGGCTATCCCTGTATCATGTTCGGCCACAACAACCACGGCGCGTTCACCTCGACGGCGGGGATCGACAATCTGGTGCAGACGTTCGAGGTCGACGTCGAGATCAACGAGGACGGGCCGGACACCTACGAGTTCAAGGGCGAAACCGAGGAGATCGAGGAAGTCGAGAAGACGATCGAGGTCGCAGACGGCGAGAACGTGACCTACACGGAGCGATTCACTCGTCATGGCGTCGTCACGCAGTGGAATCCCGAGGCCGGTCAGGCAATCGTGCAGACGCGCTCGTACGCTGGACGGCACATGACCTGCTTCCGTGGCTACTACGACATCCAGTTCGCTGAGAACGTCGAGGAGTTCAGCGAGGCCGGTCGACAGTGTGACTACGCGGTGAATCTCCTGTGGGCCGACCGGAACGGCGACATCGGCTACTTCCACCTCGGCCGTTACCCGGACTTCGAGTCCGTCGAGTGGGATACCCGGTTCCCCGCGGACGGAAACAAGTACGAACTCACCGATGAGGATTACCGGCGCGCGGCCGACGGAACTGTGCCCTACAGCATCAACCCGCCAGCGGGCTACTCGGCGAGCTGGAACAACAAACACGCTCCGGGATGGCACGCTGGCGACCTGAACTACAACTACTCGACCGACCACCGCGTCCAGCGTATCATCAACCGCGTCGAGCGACGTCTCCACACCGACGGCGAACTGGACTACGAGTTCCTGAAGTCGATCCCCGAGGATCTTGCCTTCATCGACCTGCGATCCATCCGTTACAAGGGACATCTTCTCGATGCGCTGGACGGCGCGGACCTCACCGAGACAGAGCAGACGGCGAAAGCGCAACTCGAATCGTGGGGTCACATCGCGGAGGGCGATGGCCCGGACAGTATGGGAACCTATCCGCCGGGCTACACCATCTGGGACGAGACGTTCGGCAACGTTCTCGGGGAGATATACGGCCCCGTCTTTGGCGATGGGCTCGGACTGGGGCTTGTCTTTCACAACAACAACTACGGCCGGGGTGCGCTCATGCGACTGCTCAACCCCGAAGAGGCCGCGCTGGACCTCAGTGAACACGCTGACTACGGCGACCCGGAAGACGCGCTCGTTCGGGCATTCCGGTCGGCTGTCGAGACACTGGATTCGGAGTTCGAGGGTGGGCCGAGCGAATGGCGGCGCTCGGCAGCGGTCGATTCGCTCTCGACGATGTCGCTGTTCGGCATTCCGGTCGGCAGTTCCTCGGCGGGCGAGATGGCCCAGATGAACCGCGGCACCGAGGAACACTTCGTCCGGTTGAGCGACGACATCCACGCCGAGAACATTCTCCCGCCTGGCAACGACGGATACATCGCCCCCGACGGGTCGACCGGCCCGCACTTCGACGACCAACTCGACATGTTCCGCAACTTCGAGTACAAGCAGTTGCTGCTCGCTGACGAGGATGTCGAGGCGGCCACGGCGTCGACACAAGAGTTGACCTTCGAGGCACAATCGGACGATGACGGTGATGGGAGCGACGACGATGACGGGACAGACGATGGAGGTACTGGCGATGACGGGACAGACGACGGAGGTACTGGCGATGACGGGACAAACGATGGAGGTACTGGCGATGGTAGCGCAGACGATGGTGGCACTGACGACGACAGTGACGATGGAACCGACGGAGATTCGGCCGACGACAGCGGCCCAGGCTTCGGTGTCGGTGGATCGATAGCTGCGCTCGGTAGCGCTGGGTATCTGCTGAAACGAAAGCTGACTGAGGACGAAACGGAGTAAACGACGCTCATCTGCTCTGCGTGTTGACCGCTTTTCGATGGGTTTGCCGTGGTTTCTGTCCGCTTCCCGGCGAACCGCTTCAGCGTTGCAGATCCCCTGATACCAAAGAGCAACTTACCCGATCCAAAAGTGTTTGCTGGAACCTCTCCTCTCTCGCAAAAACCGGCCGCTTAACGGCTCTCACTTGCTCACCGTGGGAATAAGGGATGGTTTTAAGTACTCCTATATTTAACGGATCTTCACAGCATGGATCGACTGTCAAGACGCGCGTTTCTGGCGAGTAGCACAGTTGGCGCAGCCGGAATGCTTGCTGGCTGTCTCGGCGGCGGCGGCGATGGTGTCAGCTGGCAGGTACACACGGCTGCCGAAGGCGCATCCCACTACAACATGTCCGCACCGCTCGTGGAACTGATGAACGACCACTCCGAGGACCCGTCGATTTCGGTAACGGTGAGTTCCTCGGACGGGTCGGTCGCGAACATGCGGATGCTCGGAGAGGGCAACACCGACATCGGGACGAGCGTGGATCAGGTCGCCCACCTCGCGTACAACGGGATCGGTCCGTTCGAGGGCGAATCCGTCGACATGCGACTGATCGCTCGTGCAGAAGTTGTGGGACAGTACTACGTTGTCCGGGAAGACTCCGATATCACCTCCATCACTGACCTCGATGGGATGAACGTCACACCTGGCCCGGAAGGCGGCGGCACGACGGGGCAACACCAGACGCTGATGGATGCGTTCGGCATCGAAACGGAGGACACGTATCTCACCTACTCTGAGGGTGGACGCGCACTCCGAGACGGTGACGTCGACGCCTGGTTCATCTTCCACGGCGCACCGGTTATCAACGCGTTCTCGACCGACGGCGAAAACCTCCGACTCCTCGGCTTCAACGACGAGGAAATCGGTGTGGTTCAGGAGACGTTCCCGTGGACCACCGAGGCGGAGATTACGCCGGATATGCTCCAGAACCACGACGAAACGGTACAGGTGATGGGGACGAACGGCTTCTGGATAACCACGCCGGACAAGGACGCCGATGCGATCCGTGAGTTCGTCGAAGTCGCCACACAGAACCCACAGCCGATCCGCGACGCAAACGTCAACTCGACGGAGTTCGGTCCCGAGTTCGCCCATTACGACTTCGGTATCCCGTACCACGAGGGTGCGGTCGAGTACTTCGAGGACGAAGGCATCATCGAGTGACGGCCAGCAGTTACCGACAACCACGCGAGTGAGTATATCACAGACTATGAAATCATCACCTGAAACGACCCAGGCCGACCATGAGTGAATCGACAGCCGAGGTCGAACAAGAGAAGATAGATCCGATCGACGACGACGTCACGATAGTACAGAAACTCCTCGCGCTCGCGATTGCTGGCTTTACGATCTACGTCGCGATAACTCTGCGCTTCAACACGTACCAACGGCTCGGCGCTTTCCTGCTGTTGACGCTCATCTACCTGTTCCTGCGATTCCCGCTGAAAGAGCAGATCGACCGGGACCTGACGCCGCGTCTCAGACGGGTCAGTGACGGCATCGACGCGACACTGATTCTCGCATCACTTATCGCGTATGGCTATCTGATCGTCAACTCCAGTGCGGTCATCGACCGGGCAGGGAGCATCCTGCCCCGGGAGATGGTTCTCGGGGTCGTCGCGATGTTCGTCGTCATTGAGGCAACACGCCGGACGATTGGCTGGACGATCCCGATTTTCACGGTCGGCGCGCTGGCGTACGTCTACGTCGGTCCGGCGTTTCCGGGCGTGTTCGGTCATCCGGGCTACTCGACCGAGCAGCTGATGATCCAGATGTACGTGACCACGCGGGGGCTGTTCTCGTTCCCGCTCGGCGTCATGTTCGATTACGTCTATCTGTTCGTGCTCTTTGGCGCAATGCTCGAAGTGGCGGGCGGCGGGAAGATGTTCCTCGACTTGGCGAAGCTGTTGCTCGGGAAGGTCACCGGCGGTCCGGCGAAACTCGCCGTCTTCGCGAGCGGGTCGATGGGGATTATCTCCGGCAGTGCCGTCGCGAACGCACTCACGACCGGCGCGTTCACCATCCCGACGATGAAATCGCAGGGGTACGACCGTAACTTCGCGGCTGGCGTCGAGAGTGCGGCGAGTACCGGCGGCCAACTCCTGCCGCCGGTGATGGGTGCCGCGGTGTTCATCATGGTGGACATCACCGGGATCCAGTACGTGGAGATCATCACGCGAGCGGCCGTCCCGGGGCTGCTCTTTTTCTTCTGTGTGTACATGGTCGTTCACTTCCAGAGCCTCAAATCGGGGCTGACCGGACTGCCCGACGAGGCGATTCCGGAGCGTCGGGACGTGCTTCGACGGCTGTACTACCTCGTGCCAGTCGCGTTTCTGGTCTACTTCCTGTACGACGGGACGAGCATCAAGCGGTCGATCATCTACGCGCTCGCTATCATGTTCGTCGTGACGATGATCTTCAAGCAGTCGCGGCTGTTCGACCCCACGAATGACGACCACGAGGTGACGTCGAATCCGTTTATCGATGGGATCGAACTGACCGCAAAGCGTGCCGCGCCGATCGTCGTTGCGGCCACCTGTATCGGTATCGTGCTCGGTGTCATCGGGATGACTGGCGTCGGTATCGCCATCTCGTCGGTCGTCTCTGACCTGGCGAGTACTCACCTCATTCTGGCGCTAATCCTGACGATGATCCTGAGCATCATGTTCGGGATGGCGGTGGATACGGTCACCGTCTACATCCTGCTCGCGGTGCTCGTCGCGCCGGGACTGGAGAACATCGGCGTGCCGCAACTGACTGCCCACCTCTTTATCTTCTACTTCGGGCTGATGGCGATGGTCACTCCGCCGGTCTGTATCGCGGCCTACGCGGCCTCGACCATCGCGGAGAGCAGCCCGATCCGGAGCGGGTTCTGGGCGTGGAAGCTCTCACTCGGAGCCTTCCTGCTTCCCTTCGCCTTCGTCTACGACCCCGGCCTGCTGCTCATGGGGTCGAACAGTTCGATCGCCATCTCGATTGTCGGTGCGCTCATCTCCTTCACCGCACTCGCTGGCGCAATCGTCGGGTTCGTCTACACGAAGGTGACGCTCCCCGAACGGGTTGCACTGCTCGCTGGGTCGTTACTGCTGATCCATCCAGACCCACTCTGGAAGGGAGTCGGACTGGCGCTCGCGTTCATCGGTGGCTTCCGACAGCTCAGTAAACTCCGGCCTGGTGAGTCGCGGACGCCGGTGGCTGCTGACGCCGATTGACCGCTTTTATCGCTCCTTTCTGGCGATTGCGGCGTCCGACAGCTCAGCATTCTGGCGATCTGTCCCGACGAGACGGCGACGAGTCTGGACGTGGGCATTTTATTACGCAGTCAGCCATACTCGGAGCCATGACAGACGAAATCGACGAACTCGACGAAATCGACCGCACGATTCTCCGGATTATTGCCCAGGACCCGCGGGTGCCATATTCTGATATCGCAGAGCAACTGGAGGAGGAGGGCCACGAGATGTCGAGTGAGGGGATCCGCTACCGCGTCTCGAACCTCTTCGAGACAGCATCGATTCTCCTGCTGACGGCCCCACAGGAGCACGGCTGGGAGGTCATCCGACTGTTTATCGAGGTGGACAACGCCCCGAGCGCCAAGCAGAACGCCTTCGAGGAACTCTCGGAGATGGGCGTCTGGATGAGTTGCCGACTACACGGAACGATGGACCTCTATGCAGTTGCGACGGTTCGCTCGACGCAAGCAGCAGACGAACTGCTCGAAGACGTGCGAGCGATCGACAACGTCACGCGGGTCGAACACGCTATCGAGACGGTCCGCGAGACGGAAATCGACAACTACCTCGCGCTGTGAATCTGTCCGCTTTGCTCTGATCAGATTTTTCAGTGCATCACTGCTCTGCTGTGGTGCTTCACAACCTATATTACTGGACTCGTGCAAGTGAGAATATGACAAGTCATGATCAGTCGTCCGACCGGATCGAGCGCATTCTCGACCCGAAATCGATCGCAATCGCAGGCGCATCTGCCGACGAAGCAAAGCGGGGGTACATCGCGACCGAACGGCTGGTGAACTCTGCATACGACGGCGAGGTGTACCCGGTAAACCCCTCCTACGAGGGCGAGATCGTCGGGAGGCAAGTCTACCCGTCCGTGTCGGCAATTCCAGAGCGGGTCGACCTGATATACGTCGTCACCCCGGCCGGTGCGGTTCCGGAGATTCTCGAAGACGCTGGGAGTGCCGACGCCGCAGGCGCAGTAATTTTCTCGGCTGGCTTCAGTGAAGTCGGCAACGAGGACATCGAGGACGAACTCGTCGAGATTGCAGACGAATACGGGATCCGATTCCTCGGCCCGAACGTGATGGGGATGGTGAACGTCCCGAAGGATATCTATCTCGGTATCGACACGGAGTACTCCGAGGGTGGGCTGTCGATGATCTCCCAGAGCGGGAATCTCGGCATGTATCTGGGCGTCGTGACGAACGCAGCGCGAAACACCGGTCTCAGCCACTTCGTCTCCATCGGCAACGAGGCCGACCTGAAGTTTCACGAACTGCTCGATTATTTCGCGAACGACGACTCCACCGAGGCACTCGTGCTGTACGTCGAGGGGATGGACGAGGGCCGGGCGTTCCTGCAGGCGGCAAAGCAGTTCGCTGAACAGAAGCCGCTCATCATGCTGAAAGGTGGCCGAACCGGCGCGGGCAAGTCCTCCGCGGCCTCACACACGGCCTCACTGGCCGGTGACTCGGACATCCTCGAAGACGTCTACGCACAGGCGGGGGTCGTCACCGTCGATAGCTTCGACGACATCGTTCCGGTCGGTCAGATCCTGACTGGCCAACCACCGCTCGCCGGTCGCAACATCGCGGTCATGACGGAGGCAGGTGGGGTGGCGACCACCTCTGCCGACTCACTCGTCGAGCACGGACTCTCCGTCCCCGAACTGACCGAAGAGACACAGGAGAAACTCGCAGAACTCTTCCCACACTCCCCGAACCTGAAGAATCCGATCGACACGATGGTGAGCGGCGAGACGGCGTCGCTGCACGACGACGCAGCCGAAATCCTGCTCTCGGATCCGAACATCGACGGACTGTTGATCTGTGGTTCCTACGGCGGATACGGCGTCGGTGGCGCGGGGATCGAACTGCCTACCGACGAGGCGTCTGCGACGGCGCAGATCGAATCCGCCCGCCGCATCGCGGAACTGCCCGCCGAATACGACAAGCCGGTCGTCGTCAACAGCGCGTTCACGCCCGAGGAGTCAGAAGCGCTCGCAATCCTGCGTGACGCCAACGTCCCGGTGTACGACTCGTTCAGAGACACCGCAATCGCGCTCCGGGCGCTCGCCGATTACAGCGAGTTTCTGGAGACGGCCGACGAGCGAACCGACTTCGTCGCCACGGCGGGCGACGGCGGTCACGACCTGATCAGGAACGCGGGCGCGGGGACTATCCTTGCCGAACACGAGGCCAAGGGCGTGCTGGAGGACTACGACATCCCGGTCGCCCCGTACACGCTCGCCACCTCCGCGGAGGAAGCCGTCGAGGCGGCAGCGCAGTACGACGAGGAACTGGCGATGAAGATCGTTTCGCCGCAGATCCAGCACAAGACGGAGGCGGGCGGCGTCGCACTCGGCGTCTCCGGCCCCGAGGAAGTGCGAGCGACCTACGAGGAACTGGTCGAGAACGCACAGGCGTACGACCCCGACGCGACGATCGACGGGGTGCTGGTCTCGCCGATGCTCGAGGAGGGCGTCGAGGTGATCATCGGTGCAATTCAGGACGAAGAGGTCGGTCCGGTCGTGATGTTCGGTCTCGGCGGCATCTTCGTCGAGGTGCTTGAAGACGTCACCTTCGGGGCCGTCCCGCTGACCGAGCGCGATGCTCGCCAGATGATCGAAGGGATCGACGGGAAGGAACTGCTCGACGGCGCGCGAGACCGGCCGGACATCGACGACGAGGCGCTCGTCGAACTGCTCGTCGACGTGTCTCGACTCGTCGCCGAAAACCCCGAGATCACCGAACTGGACCTCAACCCCGTCTTCTGTTACGAGGACGGCGTCTCGGTCATCGACGCGAGCATCTCTCTGTAACTCGAACGCTTATCTGTCGGTGGTCGGATCTGTATTCCGCTCAGCACACGGCACGCGCGCCTGAACTCCCAGCACGTCGAGTCGATAGTGCTACCCTACTCGGGAACTGTCACTACTTCTGATAAGATCTGTCGTACAGTAACCGAAACTCGACACCAGCAGTGGCGACACTCAACGAACGATACCGGGGTACAGCGGTCGAATTCCCGCACGGAAGGTCGGTCAACCCCCAGATCACAGCGATGAGAATAGCAGATTGAACACACCAGAAGTAGTCGATCAATATCGGGTTCTGTGACAGACAAGACACAAAGAACTATTATTGTCCCCTCACGAACTCCGTGTATGATGAGACAGGACGGCTGCAAAGTGTGTCGTGTTCTCTCTGAACGCGATTTCGAACACTACGATGAGCGTTTGCTCTCGGAGTGGCGGGGGGACACCGACCAGCGAAAAGGATATCGACAGCTCGCAGAGTGGTTGAACGTCACCTTGCTTCGACGCGAGATGGATAAAGTGGGTCTTTCGACGCTGGGAGACGAGGCCAGGTCGAAGTACGAGCGGTTACGGGGCGACGACGCGCGCGCCTCTGAAGTCGCAAACATGCTCTCTCGGGAGGGCATCGACGTCGAGCAACTCCGCTCTGATTTCGTCTCCTACGGGGTCGTTCGAACCCACATCACGGAGTGTCTGGGTGCCGAGTACGAACCGGAGGAAAGCGGCGAGTGGGAGAGCGATTCCATCGAAATCGCCCGCGACCACGCAGAAGGGAAAATTGGCGAGGCGGTACAGTCGCTCGTCCACAAGGGGAAACTCGACGCGGGCGGGGACACGAGTGTCCACGTCGCGGTGGAACTGGAGTGTGACGAGTGTCACACGCGGGTTCCGCTCGAACGGGTCAAGCGGCGCGGCTATCTCTGCAACTGCACGGCTACACAGGAGGTGGCAGTAAGCGATGACTGAACTCACACTTGCGGTCGAGAACATCGGGGGTATCGACGAATACGAGTGTACGTTCGACAGCAGGGTGGGGATCGTCTCCGGCCCGAACGCCTCGAACAAGACGTCACTGTTGCAGGCGCTCGCGTTCGGGCTGGGACGCTCGACCGTCCCGATCAAAAACGACGCAGAGGAGGCGCGCGTCGAACTGGAGATAGACGGCGACCGCGTCGTCAGAACCGCCAGCGCGACGCCCAACGGTACGACTGTCTCCGGCGAGGGCTGGCTGACCGACTCTGCCGACGTCGAACTGCTGGACCAGTTCGCCTGCTTGCTCGAGTTCAACGACCTCCGACAGGCAGTCAGAAGCGACAGCGACTTCGAGCAACTGCTCAAGAGCCCGATGAATCTGGACGCGCTGGAGCGCGAGCGTGCCGACAAGCTAGAGCAAAAGCGCTCGCTTCAGGCGGACGTCGACCAACTCGACAGCGTCGACACGAAACTCGAAACAACGCGCTCGGAGCTGTCTGACACGCGCGAGCGAGTGAACGATTTGGAGGCAGAACTCGACGACCTCAGAGCCGAGCAGACCGAGGTATCGACCGAGGACGACGAACAACAGCAGTTGCGCGAGCGGCGGGCGGATCTCGTAAGCGAGCGCAACGAGTACGAGCGACAGATCGCAGACCTCGAAGACGCGATCGACCGGCTCGACGACCGCGCGGACGACATCGACGCGGAGATCGAGGCGGCGCGCGAAGAGGCCCAGTCGTACGACATCGAACAGCTCGAAGCCAGGCGCGAGGAGACCGAACAGCAACTCCGCGACATCGAAGACCGGATCGACATCTTCCAGTCCGTGCTGACTGCAAACAGGGAGATGCTGAATTCCCCCCATCGGGGCGCGCTCGGACAGGACCGCGGACTCGTCGAGGACACGCTCACGTGCTGGGCCTGTGGGAACGAGGCGGCTGAGTCCGACGTCGAAGCGACGGCCGAACGCCTGCAGGAACTCGTGGCCGCGGACAAGGAGCGTCGCCGGGAGTACGAACCGCAGTTGTCCGACATCGACGCGGAGATCGAGGCGGCGACGGAGGCACAACGCCGGGTCGAACGTCTAGAGGGGGAGAAACGCGATATCGAGCAACAGCGCGAGAGTCGCGTCGAGTCACTGGAGACCCAGCGGGAGCGACTCGAGGAGATACGGGCGGAACTCTCGGATCTGGACGAACAACTCGAAGCGTACGCCGAGGAACAGGAGTCGGAAGTGTCGGGGCTCGCAGCAGAGATCGAGCAGGTGCAGATGGACCTGCACACGGCCCGGAGCGAGGTCGACCGGCTCGAATCCCGGATCGACGACCTCGAAGACAAGCGCGAACAGCGAGCGGCCAAATCCGCCCGCATCGAGGAGCTTTCTGCGGAGATAGCCGACCTCACCGAGCAGATCGAGAACCGCGAACAGCGCCTCCGGACGAAGTTCAACGAGGCGATGGACGACATCCTGTCGGTGCTCGGCTACGATGCGGTCGACCGGGTGTGGCTCGACGGGAACTTCGATCTCGTCATCGCCCGCGAAATCGACGGCGTGACGCGGCAGGACGCCATCGAACACCTCTCGGAGAGCGAGCGCGAGACCGTCGGCCTCGTCCTCGGACTTGCCGGGTACGTCGCCTACGACGTCGCCGACTCCGTCCCCGTCCTGTTGATGGACACGCTCGGCGCGTTCGACGCCGACCGCGTCGCCGAACTGATCGCGTACTTCGCGGACGAGGCACCGCATCTGGTCACGGCCTTGCTGCCCGCGAACGCGGATGCCGTCGCGGCACACGATATCGACCACGATCTGGTCAAGCCAGACGAGCGACTCGTCTCTCCCTGATCTCATACCCGTTCTCGAACGCCGGACCGACCCCGAGATCAGACACGTTTATGAGGGTCGGAGCGAAATTCCGGTCCATGTTTGGACGCGAGCAGTCGCGACCGCTGTCTGCGGGTGCGCATCAGTCGAACCGACAGTTCCTGACTGCGGGCGGTGAGACGAGATGACGGAATCGTTCGAGACGACAGTCCAGATCCGGGCGCAGGATTTCGACCCGATGGGCCACGTCAACCACGTCGCGTACGGTGCCTACCGGGAGCAGGCACGCGAACGGTACTTCCGGGCAGTGCTCGACAAGGGGCTGGCCGATGACCTGAATACAGTTACGGTCAGTTCGTCGATCGACCACCATCAGCCGATTACAGCCGAGCACGAACGCGTGACGGTTCGCATCCGGCCGGGCGAACTCGGGGAGACGAGCATCCCGCTCGAATACGAAATCTGTGCCGACGGAGCGGTCGCCGCGGCGGGCGAGATGACGCAGGTCGTCTACAGTCGCTCGAATCAGGAGTCGGTCCCGATCCCCGACGAGTGGCGCCAGCAGATACGGGCGGACGCAGCGACCGCGAGCACGTCCGGACCGACGAGCGGCGAGAAGGGGAGGTGTACCGATGACTGACGAGGTCGACCTCACCGGCGCAGTCGACCTGCACACTCACGTCGGCCCGTCGATGTTCGACCGGCGAGTAGATGGGTACGAGTGCGCCGCGGAGGCCGCCGAGGCGGGGATGGACGCGGTCGTGATGAAAGAACACCACCTCCCGACGGCCTACGGGAAAGCCTACATCGACCGGTTGCTGGAGCGCGACGGTGCCAATATCGACGTGTTCGGCAGTCTCGTCTGCAACTACTCGAACGGCGGCTTCAACCCCTTTGCCGTCGAGGCGGCGATCGGATACGGTGCCAAGGTCATCTGGGGGCCGACGATCGACGCGAAACACCACGCGGACGTGAGCGGCGACCTCGGCGGCTTTCTCGACGTGGAAGCGGGCGAGGAGTATGACGACGTCGAGGGGATCACTGCACTCTCGGACGGGAAACTCCGCGAGGACGTCAAACGTTGCATCGAAAAGACTGCTACCCACGACGTCGTGCTGGCGCTTGGCCATCTCTCCTATCGCGAGACGAAAGCGATGGTCGAGTACGCCGCCGATCTGGGTCACGAGCGGGTCGTGATCGACCACCCGAACTACGAGATTACTGGGCTGGACCACGACCAGCAGCGGGAACTGGCCGAACTGGGCGCGACGCTGAACTTCCCGTTTCTCGGGATCAGCGAGGCCTACGGCTGGACGACGGGCGCGGATCTGGCGGCGAACATCCGCGCTGTCGGCGTCGACAACTGTATCGTCTCCAGCGACGGGGGACAGGCAAAGAGTCCGAGCGCACCGGAAGGACTGCGCACGCTCGGCGAGGCGCTGTTTGCGCAGGGAATCTCCAAGTCGGAGTTCACGACGATGATCGAAACGCGGCCAAAAGAGTTGCTCGGACTCGAGTAAATTTTCCGGAAAACGGGCCGACAGCGGGCTGAAACGTCTGTTTCCGAGCGCGTAGGAAAGCAATAGTTATACCTGTGGTGTGCGGAGCAGTTAGTACATGATCCGGGTCGGCATCAACGGCTACGGCACAATCGGGAAACGCATCGCTGACGCTATCGTGGCACAGCCAGATATGAGCCTCACTGGCGTCGCCAAGCTCACCCCCGACTACGTCGCCATGCGCGCCCAGGAACGGTCCTATCCCCTCTACTACGTCGACGATTCCTCGCGCGAGGAGTTTCAGACGCTCGGAATCGACGTCGCTGGGCCCGTCGACGACCTCGTCGCCAAAAGCGACGTGATCATCGACGCCACCCCTGCGGGCGTGGGCGAGCAGAACCGCACCCTCTACGAGCGCCACGACACGCCCGCACTGTATCAGGGTGGCGAGGACGCCACCGTCGCCGCCACTACCTTCAACTCTCGCGCGAACTACGACGACGCCGCCGGACTGGACGCCGTCCGGGTCGCGTCCTGTAACACGACCGGACTCACGCGTCTGCTCACACCGCTGCAAGAGCAGTTCGGTATCGAGCGAGCGCGGGCGACGCTTGTTCGGCGTGGTGGCGACCCCAACCAGCCCTCACGTGGTCCGATCAACGACGCGCTTCCCGACCCCATCACCGTCCCCTCTCACCACGCCAAGCAGGTCACCGACATCATGGACGTCCCGATCGAGACGCTCGCGATGAAGGTGCCCGTGACGCTGATGCACCTCCACAGCGTCTCTATCACGCTCGAGGAGGCACCGACGATGGACGCGGTTCGGGACCTCCTCACCGAGGATCCGCGGCTGTTTGCCATCCCCGGCGAAGTCGGCCTCGACGGGGCTGGCGCGCTCAAGGAACTCGCGAAGGACGCCGACCGACCGCGGGCGGACGTCTGGGAGAACTGCATCTGGGACGACTCCCTCACGCTCGACGGCCGCGAACTCTCCCTGTTTCAGGCCATCCACCAGGAAGCCATCGTCGTTCCCGAGAACATCGACGCCGTTCGGGCGATACTTGACACCGACTCCAGAGCAGCGAGTCGAACGCGCACGAACGAACAACTCGGTATCGACGACCCACTCCTCCCCGTGGACTCGCTCCAGGCCGACGAGCCATCCATTCCTGCCGAGTAAACCGAACTCGGCGGGTCAGACCGCCGCGTCCGTCTTCCGGTGCAGCCAGACCGCACACAACAAGGCGAGTAGCGCTGCGCCCGTCGCGAGCGCGAAGGCGACGCGATAGCCGGTCGTGGTGTAGACGCGCGCCCCACCGGAGAGTTCACCCGTCCAGTACGAGTCGAGGATCCAGCCCATCAGTGAGGGGAACAGGGCAGCGCCGAGAAACGACGCCCCGTTTATCGTTCCGAGCGCGATTCCGCTCGCCCGGTCGGGGTTGCACTCTCTGACGAGCGGGTAGGTGAGGACGAAGGCCCCGACTAGCGCGCCGGTCACGAAAAAGGCGACAGCGACGAAGGCCAGCGGCGGGTCACCGACGAGCGCGATCACGCCGAGCGTGAGCGTGTACACGGCAGCAGCAGTGACGACGATCTCGGTTCGATAGCCGCTTCGGACGGAGAGTCGACCGAGTGCGGGCGGGCCGAGTACGGTGCCCGCGCCGCCGAGCAGGGGAAACAGTGAGGCGGTCGTCACCGAGAGCCCGTAGACCTGTGCGAGGTAGGGGATTCCCCACAGGCCAAAGAGCGTGAGGCTTACGCCGCCGGTACAGAAGAGGATGAGAAATACGGCCCACGTCAGGCGGTCGCGGACGACGACGCCGAGAAACTGCCAGCTTTCGCCCAGCGAGAGACGGGTCTGCTCGGGGACGTTCTCGATCGGATCGAGGCCCGCTCGCTCCGGCGAATCGCGGACGAACACGTAGATCCCAATCGCGAGTGCGACGCCGACAGCGGCGAGAGACAGCACGGACGAGCGCCACCCGAGACTGTCCACGAGCACGGCAAACGGCGTCGTCGCGAGGACCCCGCCGATGCCGGAGACGCCGAAGCTCAGCCCGTTCATCGTGCCGAACTCGGCGGCGCTGTACCAGTTCGCACAGAATCGCAGGATCGAGACGAAGATGACGCTCGCCCCGAGACCGATCAGTAAGCGGCCGCCGAAGGCGACGGCGTAACTTCCCGCCAGCGCGAAGACGGCGGCCCCGAGATGCATCACGAGCGCGCCGCCAGCGGCAGTTCGTCGGGGGCCGACGAGATCGACCAGAATCCCGGTCGGGATCTGCAACAGCGCGTAGACGAAAAAGAAGGTCGCATGCAGCGTCCCGAGTTGCGTTCCGGTCACCTCGAAGGCGGTCATCAGGTCGTCGGCGATGACCGCCGTCGAGAGCCGATACACGTTCACGAGCAGAAAGGACGCGGCGAGCACGCCCCAGAGGAACCAGCGACGCGACCGCGGTGACGACCAGTCGACCATGGTCGGTCATCTCGCGGTCTGGTGGAAAGCGTTTCGCTTGGGGGCGGCGACCGTGCCCAAAGCAGACGGCGTCAGGCACGCCGACCACAACACTTTTTGAGATTAGCGAACTGTCGAACGTATGGGACAGAGTAACGCATGGCACGAGGACGTACAACCGCTGAACCAGCGCATGGAGCGCCTGGTTCAGGAGGTCGGTGAGTCGTTGCAGGAGGGATTCTTGCCTGCGAGCGTCTACGGCGGCCAGGACGTCTTCGAGGCCGAGGTCGAGCGTGTGCTCCACCAGAACTGGGTGTTTATCGGCCACAAGTCGGAGATCCCCACGAACGGTGACTACTGTCAGCGGTACGTCGGCACGAGCCCATTCATCTTCACTCGCGACGAGAACGGCGACGTGCGGGTGCTGTTCGACGGCTGCCGCCACCAGGGGGCGAAACTCTGCAAGGCGGACCAGGGCAACACCTCACACTTCCGGTGTCCGTACCACGGCTGGACCTACAAGAACAGCGGCGAACTCGCTGGCGTGCCACAGAAAGACACCGCGTTCAAGGAACTCGACACAGACGAACACGGCTTACACGAGGCACCGCGCGTGGAGAGTTACAAGGGCTTCGTGTTCGCGTCGCTGACCGAGGACGGGCCGGACCTGGAGGAGTATCTCGGCGAGTTCTCGTGGTATCTCGACATGCAGTTCGACCTCGTCGACGGTGGACTCGAGGTACTCGGGACGCCCCATCGCTGGCGAGTGGACGCGGACTGGAAACTCGCTGCCGAGAACCACGCGGGCGACAGCTATCACACCCAGATCACTCACAGATCTGCGATCGAGGTCGGGTTCGCGGTCGACGAGATATCTGGCGAACCAGACATCGGCGGGCACCGTCACGTCACGCACTGTGACGTCGGCACCGTCAGCCTCCGACTCGTACCGCCCGAGAAGGAACTGTTTTTCGGCTATCCAGACGAGTACATCTCTGAGGAGAACCTCACGGACGACCAGTACTGGATCGCGAAGATGTCCGGCGTGCAGGTGGGGCTTGTCTTCCCGAACTTCGGCTTCCTGCACGCGGCGTACACCGACGACCCGGACAAGCCCCTCGGGCCGCTCCTGACCGTCCGGAAGCTACGGCCGGTCGGGCCCGGCGAGTTCGAGTTCGTGAGTTGGGTGCTCGTTCCGAGCAAGTCATCCGAGGAGTACCGCGAGCGTGCAGAGCGCATCGCCGTGAACACGTTCAGCCCGTCGGGGAACTTCGAGCAGGACGACATCAGCATCTGGTCGAAGATCACCGATTCTGCGTCGAGTCCGTACGCACGCGACGCTGGGATGGAGTTGAATTACCAGATGGGGATGCCCGGGATGAGCGAGGCAGCCATCGACGAGGAGTGGCCGGGGCCGGGCACCGCGTGGGACACGAACCTCGAAGAGGGCGTCAAGCGCACATTCCACTACAACTGGTACAAGGCGATGTCCGGGGAGACGCCGGGCGTCGAGTACGGCACCGACCTAAAATAGAGCGATGGACGAACCCACGCAGACGGACGTCGTGATTGCAGGTGCAGGAATGGGCGGGCTGACCGCCGGGGTCGAAGCCGCCGAGCGCGGCGCGTCAGTCACGGTGCTCGAAAAGGCCGACTCGGTCGGCGGGTCGCTCGCGCTTTCGGCAGGCCTGGTCTGGACACACGAGGACATGGAGCAGACCCAAGCGGAGATACCCGGGGGCGACGAATCGCTCCAGCGACTCGTCGTCGAGCACATCGACGAGGGGTACCAGTGGCTGCGGGATCACGGTCTCGAACTGACCGAACCGCCATTTCAGTTGCGCGACGACCGCGAGGTGATGCCGCCGGAACCGGGCGTCTGGAAGCGGATGAACGTCGAGCGGTTCATCGAGATGGCGACAGAAACGATCAGGGAGCACGGCGGGGAGATCCACTGTGAGACGCCACTGGAAACCGTCGAGCGCGGGCCAGACGGGAGGATAATGGGTGTCGTCGCCCGCGACGGCGACGACCTCGTCACCATCGACGCGCCGTCGGTGATCCTCGCGACCGGCGGGTTTCAGGGCAACGAGCAACTCGTACAAGAGTACATCACCGAGCGAACCGACCGACTGTGGCTCAGGTCGAACCCGCACAGCACGGGCGACGGATTGCTCGCGGCGCTGGACTGTGGCGGGAAATCCTCCGAGGGGATGGGGACGTTCTACGGCCACAACATGCTCTCGTCGCCGGGGGCGTTCGCCACGGACGAGTTCGTCGACCTCTCGCAGTACTACGGGCCGCGAGCAGTCGCGCTCGACGAGGATGGGCAACGATTCACCGACGAGTCTGAATCCGCCTTCGAGTACACGCTCGCACAGGACACCGCAAAGCGGGCGGACGGGCGGGCGGTGCTCGTCCTCGACAGCGCACTCTACGCGAGCGAATCGGTCGGGCCGATAGGCGAGGAGGTCGACCGGGCGCGCGACCACTACGACAGCAGGGTTGCCGTCGCGGAGTCGCTTGACTCCCTTGCCGAGACACTCGCCGCGTGGGGGATCGATGGCGGTGAAGCTAAAGCGACGATCCAATCGTACAACGAACACCTCGAAACTGGTGCGAGCGAGCAACTCAACCCCTCACGTGAGCGGTATCACAACACGATCGACGACCCGCCCTTCTATCTCGTCGAGGTGCAACCGGGGATCACGTTCACGATGGGTGGGATCGCGGTCACGCCGGACCTCGAAGTCGTCGACCGGGCCGCGAGCGACTCAGGACTCGACCATCCCACCGGTCCCGAACGGACGCGGTCGATCCCGGGGCTGTACGCCGCGGGCGTCGACGTCGGCAACGTCAGCAACAGAGGGTATCTCGGCGGTCTCGCACAGTCTCTTTTAACAGGGATCGTCGCGGGACAGAACGCGTCGTCGTACGTGGACGGTCGCTGAAACTCGTTCTGGCGACCTCCGTCCATGATGACGGAGATCCCAGCATACTAATCCAGCGGCGTGTAGAGAGACACTAATGACAGACCATCATCACGCACACGACGCGACGGAGGTTGCGTTCGCCGTGTTGACGATTTCGTCGAGTCGAACGGCAGAGACGGACGAAAGCGGCGACGCACTCGTGGCGACGCTCGAAGACGCTGGTCACGCTGTCGTCGCCCGTGATCTCGTCAGCGACGACAGACAGGCGATCAGCGACCGGGTTACCGAGTTCGTCGCTGACCCGAACGTGGATGCGGTCGTGACGACCGGTGGTACCGGACTCACGGCCGACGACGTGACCACGGACGCGCTCGCGCCGCTGTTCGACCGCGAGATTCCCGGCTTTGGCGAGGTGTTTCGCAGTCGGTCAGTCGAGGACGTCGGCCCGCACGGCCTGTTGACGCGGGCGGCGGCTGGCATCGTCGACGGCGTTCCCGTCTTCTGTCTGCCCGGCAGCGAACAGGCGGCGACGTTCGGCGCGAGCGAACTCGTCGATCCGATCGTCGAACACGTTGTCGGCCTCACGGAAACGAACGAGCAGTCCGGTTCGGAATCGCTCACCCACGTCGACGAAGACGGAACCGCGCAGATGGTCGGTGTCGGTGACAAACCGGACACCGAACGGCGGGCCGTCGCGCGCGGCGAGATTCACCTGCAACCGACGACTGTCGAAGCGATTCGTGAGTCGGCCGTCGAGAAAGGCGACGTGCTCGCCACGGCACGGATCGGCGCAATTCAGGGTGCTAAACACACCTGGGAGTCGATTCCGATGTGTCACCAGATCCCCATCACGAACGTCGACGTGGATATCGAACTCGATGCGACGTGCGTCACGTTGACGGTTGCGGTCGAAACCACGGGAAAGACTGGCTGTGAGATGGAGGCACTCGAAGGGGTCACGACCGGACTGAACGTGGTCTGGGACATGGTGAAAGCCGCCGAAAAGGACGCGGACGGCCAGTATCCGACGACGCGAATCGACAACGTCCGCGTTCTCGAAAAGCACAAGCACCGAACCTGATTCGGGGTGATCTCGATCATACGACAATAGGACTACAGGAGTTCGTCAGACGTCGTAGATAAGTTTAAGTTCTGTCGAATAAGACATTCGAGTAATGACACCAGTTCCCTACACCGACGGCCCCCGGCGTCGCCAAGCAACAGCGGTGACTCACACCTGTCCCGACTGTCCTGGACAGCTCACGCGACAGCATGGGTCACTTGTCTGCTCGGACTGCGGCTACGTTCCGAGACACGGGGCGGATTAGTCTCGGTCTGACTTGCCGAGAAACCGGTTACGGATCGGTAGCGAGCCCCCACGAGACGCGGTCCCAGAGTCGCTCGTATCCGTAGTACGTCCCCGTCTTGATGATGTTTGCAGCGAGTCCGATGCTGATACCGTCGGCTGTACGTACGTAAAAACATTCGCCACACTGGGTGGCGAATTATTTTCGAGATGGTACAGCCGACAGTATGAGCGCGTCGCTGGTGTTACTGCCGCTCTGTATCACAGTACTATACGGAGTCACACTGTTTGTCGACCGTCCTCGGGCAACAGTTTCGCCGACGTAAGTATCATTCAGCTAGATATCCTGCACTGATCGTAGTCTGCTGACTATGAAATTCCTTCTACAACGTGAACTCCCTAACTATCAAAATAGTATATTATATTGTTTTTCTAGAGTTTTTCTTCATCGGCCCGTTATACTGTTTCGTTCGACGACGGAAAGCTGCCGGAGAACCAGGTTGGTGATCTCGGTCTATCTTGTCCCATAGCGACCGTAATCCGGTTCAATCGGGCGAATTACTGACGATACGAGGTCACTAATACAACTCAGATAATCATCTGCCATTTTTATCAATATATTAAATAAATATCCAGAATAAGTCGATATATCGATGTAATCTATCCTATTTCGATAGCACTCTATACTCTTTCCTTCCCGTTTCCAATATGTGTTTTCTCTTCTAGGCTGGAGGAACAAAGCCAGAAGTTAAAATATATAGAAATTGGTACATATGTACTGTATATTTATTTCTATCATTTCTAGACGTTGCAGCAAACTCTGTCGGAACGTGATTACGCTCATTTGTTTTTATCTCTGACTCCGTACTCTGAACACTGTCCGCCGATGTCATCCAAACATCTATGTTGGTCGCACGAGTTCCTTCGAGTGATACCGTTCAGAGGTGCTTACAGATGAGACACACTTCTGCCGAATCAGGTGCCTGGAACCGACTCGCCAGTGCGGCGTTCATCTTGCGGAATTCGGCTCGTTCGTTCACCAATCTTGGGCGTGATCGTACTGTTCGACAGACTAGCTATCCCCGCTGTTTCGTGGACAGATGAGTCAGGCACGAGCGCTCGTCGGCGAGACTTGGGAGGGGACGTTCACCCTTGATCGATGGCTCTCCGTTCTCTGGGCCGAGGCCACTCGGAACGATATGGAACTCTTCCGAGACGGGAGCCACGGGCCGCTTGCTCCCCCAACGCTTGCAGTTGTCGTCGGTCGTGAGGGAGCGGGAACCGGTGATATCGAAGGTCGACTTCGTGACGGGAAGTGGGACGATCCCTCCGTGTTCCTCGGTAGCCATCGGTTCACCTACAACCAACCGCTTGAGTGGGGACAGACCTACCATGTAACGGCCGAGGTCACCGATCTTGAGCAGAAGAATGGCTCCTCCGGTTCGTTCTCCCTCTTGACAGTTTCCTACGACGCTACGACTGCAAAGGGAGAGACCGTCTTCGAGATGGCGACGGATCTGGTCGTCCACGAGGAAGGAGGGTCAGAAGAGGGTAGCTCAGACTCTTCAAGCGGTCGTTCGAGTGCCTCGGAACCTGGACGTAGTGTGGCAGACACAGTTTCCGACAAGGACGCAGTCGTCCGCTTCGAGGAGGTCAGCGCGGCGGAGATGCAACTCATGACTGCTCTCGTCCGTGATCCCACCCCGATGCACTACGATGCCGAATCCGCGCTTCGGCAAGGGTTTCCGGGACGTGTCAATCAGGGTCCGATAAACGCGTCGTACGTGGCACAGGCCGCGTTTGCTGTCGCGGAGTCTCCCGCTGATCTGCTGTCGTTGGATGCTCGATACGAGGGCTTCGTCTTCGAGGGTGATGACGTAATCGCAACTGGTTCGGTCGAGGAGCACACCGAGTACAACGACGACACCGTGCAACTAACACTGAAATTGCTGAATCAGCGTGGTGATCTTGTTCTCTCTGGCAGCGCAGCGATTCGTATGAGCACGTGAGAGCCAGCATACAGCTCTGGAAGGATACTAACTGCGTGCTATCGTTATTGTCTGAACGGTGTCACAGAGATATTCCTACCGACAGGTCGGACGGCTGTTACGCTGGTTGTGACGCCCTATTGAGGCCAATCTCTCTGACATATCGATAGCTGGATAGAAGACAGACGAGGCCGCCGAGAACCTTGATCGAGTTCGACGGATGGATGAGCAGGATCGAGGCCGCAGCGAATCCGGCCCGCTCGATTTTGTTCAGCGGGAACGAGATGTAGCCAATCACGGCGACCGCCAGCGCGGTAAATGCTACCATGGCGGATCCAGTCGCAGTCACGATGTCGACCCAGGAGCCGTCCAGAAGCAGTGCTGAGTCGTAAACGAAGGCAAACGGCAACAGGAAGGCTCCGAGTGAGAGCTTCCATGCCCAGAATCCGCTTCGTATTGGATCGCTCTCGGCGATTGTCGCAGCCGCGTAGGCCGCGATACAGACCGGTGGCGTGACCATCGCCATCAGCCCAAAGTAGAAAATGAATAGATGCGCCGATAGTTCGGGGATTCCCATGTCGACGATCCCCGGTGCGACCAGAATCGACAGCAGAATATAAACAGTCAGCGTATCCGAGGACATCCCAAAGATGATACATAGCACCATGGTCAGTACCAGCGCAAGGAGGAGGGACTGTCCTGCGAGATCGGTCAACACTGACGAGATCGCAAGCCCGATCCCCGTGAGACCGATGATGCCGAGCACGATCCCGATACACGCCGCGGCTGCGACAATCGGTGCTGCGCGCTTTGCACACAACTCGAGAGCGTGCATGAACTCGTTGTTGACGGCGGTATTGTCACTTGACCGCGGATCGTACAGTCGAGCACCGGGAATGACGACCGTGAGCGCGAGCAGAACACCAATCGCCATCACGATCGCTTGCCGAACGCTGCTTCCATCGAACAGCAGCCACAGCAAGGCGATGACGGGAATAAAATAGTACAGTCGAGTTACTACCGACCGTTTGCTCGGGATCTGATCGTCTGGTAATGGTTCGAGGTTGGACTTCTTGCTCTGCAGGTGTATCATCACAAATGCACAGAAGAACGTGAGCACCGCCGGGATCACTGCTGCGGTGATAATTCGGTTGTAGCTGATCCCCGTGATGTCCATCATCACGAACACGGCTGCCCCCATCACTGGCGGGAGTAGTTGCCCGCCCGAACTCGCCGCACTCTCGACACCAGCCGCGAACTCCGGGTTGTAGCCCTGGTCTTTCATCGTGGGGATCGTAAACGCGCCAGTCGTCAGGGCATTAGCAACGGCGCTGCCGGACACCATCCCCATGGAGGCGCTGGCGATGATTGATAGTTTTGCTGGTCCACCCTGAACTTTCCCGACGAGTACCTTCGAGAGGTCGAGAAACATCTTGCCACCGCCCGACAGTTCGAGGAGTGCACCGAACAGCACGAACAAGAACACGAAGTCAAACATGACCCGAAGCGGAAATCCAAATATTCCTCGTGTGGTCACGTACATCTGTGTCATAATCAGATCTGTCGAGTAGCCTGGATGGCCGAACGGGGCCGGGAATATCGGGCCGAGATAGGCATAGATGAGAAAGATTACCGTGAAGATAGGGATCGCCCAGCCGATCGTTCGGCGCGTCGCCTCCATGGTAAGAAACATCGCAACGGGTGCCATCAGAACTTCATACGACTGAATATCACCGGATCTGGCGATGATGTCCGACGAGAAGACGACGAGATATCCGAAGACGACGACGGAGGCGAGTATCAAGAGGGCGTCTATCGCCTGGAGCACTCGTTCGTGCTGTGCGATACGATTCAGCGAAACGGTGTCCGTCAGCGGAAATCTCGAAAAGATATACACGACGATCAACAACAGGAACGACGCCAATCGTTCGAACCGATTGAACGAGAACGTCAACGCGA
This sequence comes from Halovenus marina, assembly GCF_051414115.1. NCBI lineage: Archaea > Methanobacteriati > Methanobacteriota > Halobacteria > Halobacteriales > Haloarculaceae > Halovenus > Halovenus marina. The sequence goes on from NZ_JBLKNZ010000001.1 coordinate 384,500, forward strand.
CGTACAACACCAGAACCGTCATCAGGATCGCTAACACCTTGTGATGAATCTGACTATCGTCGACTGGAGTGAATGTCTCTTTCTCTATGTTTGAATTTTGCGTGTCAGCGCCCATTGTAATTACCTCGATCTCTGAAATCTTTCCTTTCGCTCTGTGCCCGAATTATACGACGCCTTCTTCCTCGAAGTACTCCACAGCGCCGTCGTGGTACGGCACGCCGATATCGAAGTATCCCATCTCGGGATTCAGTCCCTGCGAGCCGATATTCGCCTCCTGGATCGGCTCCGAGTTTTCGAGTACTGCCTCGACGAAGGCGTAGACGATATCGTTCTCCATACTCGGATTGCACGCCCAGAAGCTGTTCGTGCCGATGACCTGTGTCGTTGTATCGTAGTTTTCCAGCATATCCGGGGTGAGCTCTCTGGAGACCGTCCCCGGGAAGATCTCCTGCCAGGCTTCGATGTTGTCGTCGGAGAATGGAACCACACGAAGATTGTCGCCATCGTTTGCAAACGCGTCGACTGGCCGTGAATCGTGATTGATCCACCAGGCATCAACGACGCCGTCTCGAAGCGCTCTCCCACCTTCCGTGGGCGACATCGGCTCGTTTTCGACGTCAAGTCCCAGATGATCCATGTAGGCGGTGTGTTGCCCGGAGAGTCCACTCCCCTCTGGCCCTGCAGTAATCGTCTTCCCCTCGAGGTCTGCGATCGATTCGATGTCGGAGTCTTCCTGCACGACATAATACTGGAGGACGAGTTCGCCGCGAGCCATGAGCCGAATCTCCTTTTCTTCCTCGAACATAGCTTCCCCATTATACGCGAACGTACCGATCGAGTCGACGGTTGTCCCGATGTCGGCTTCACCGTCGTGCAGGAATCGCATGTTCGCGACTGATCCGTCCGACGTGCTCACTGTCGCCTGGAGCTCCGGATCCTCGGTATTGTCGGGCAATACGTCGACTAATGGGGCGGACATAACGTAATGCGACCCGCTCTCTGCGGCTGTAGAAACCGTAAGCTGAACGGTATCTCCGCTGCTTCCGAGACAGCCAGCTAAAGCACTAACACTTCCGATACCTGCACTGGCGATGAACGATCGCCGTGATATCCGTGGCATGGTATAGCACCGCTTTTCTCGGTGATCACTTAAACCTATTGGAACACAGGATATTTTCTTCTTGTACCTAAAGCAAGTATTGGTGCCGTTTGAGTGCTATTCTCGTTGCACTGCTCCACATTCGTGTTTGAGAATCCGGGTCTGAGAAGTATCTGGCTGGTTGAAAAGCCGCCTGCTGCTTCGCTCCGATTGTAGAACCGGATGCGTGCAACGATCGACCGAACAGCCCGTCCAGTTACCCCAGCGCTTTCAGTTCGTCTTTCAGCACGCTGCCACCGCTCGGATTCCGGGGAATCTCTTGAATGAATGCCACCTCTCTGGGACGCTTGTAGTCGGCGAGGTGGCTCTCCTTACAGAATTGTTCAACGTCGGCCCCGTCGAGTTGTGCATTCGGCTCAGGGACCACGAACGCCTTCGGTGTCTGCCCCCATTTGGGATGGGAGACACCGAGGACGGCAACGTCATCAACAGCTGGATGACCAAGTAACACGTTCTCTATCTCGCTCGGGTAGATATTCTCACCGCCACTGATTATCATGTTGTCTTTCCGGCCCTCGACATAGAGGTAGCCGTCCTCGTCGCGCTGTCCGAGATCACTCGTGAAGTACCACTCGTCGACAAACACTGAGTCGGTCTTTTCGGGCAGATTGAGATAGCGATCCATTACGGACTCGCCCTTGACGATTATCTCGCCGGTCTCCCCAGGTTCCACCGGAGCTTTCGGATCTGGCTCACCATCAGGTTCGACTACCCTGACTTGCTGGCCCATATGTCCTGTCCCACAAGACTCTGGTCGTTTGTGACTTTCTTCGGGCGGAAGCGTCGAGATCGGTGGTCCTACCTCAGTCGCACCGTAGATGAGCGAATGGGTATCACAAAGAGTCTCGTGGCATCGACTGCGCAGTTCCTCGGTCAGCGGTGCACCCGACGCCCACCAGAAGCGCAACGAGTCGAGGTCATAGTCGCCATCCGTTGCTGCTTTCGAGATTCGGTCGTACTGTGCTGGAACACCACTGAGGACGGTCACGTCCCACTTCTCGATGGCATCAAGCGTCCGTTCGGCATCGAACTGTCGGAAAATGATACTGGGGACCCCGAACTGTACGAACGGCATAAACCCGGTGTACAGCGGACCGCTGTGAAAGAGCGGCAGGGGATTACAACTCACATCATCGTGACGAAGTCCAAGCTCCGAGATCATATTCATGTTCACGAACACGCGATCCGAGTGGTTGTGAACGACCCCTTTCGGCCTGCCGGTACTGCCAGATGTGTAGAAATACCCATCTTCGGCGTCGGGGCCGACTGTAATGCCCGGTGGAACCGTTGAGGATTCTGTGAAGTCATCGTAGCTCTGATAGTCGCCGTAGTTTCCGATGGTCACAAGATGAATGTCCCGTTCTGCCAACTCCTCTTCGATCCCGTCCAGTTCAGCCAGCAACTCCGGTTCTGCGACCAGACACGCTGGGTTCGCGTCGGTCAACACGTGTTTGACATCCTCTGTATCGAAACGAACGTTGATGGGCGTCACTAGCGCACCAATCTTTTGAGTAGCAAAGAGCGTCTCAACGAACTCGATGGAGTTACGCGAGAGGACGGCGACTGGGTCACCAGACCCGACGCCAATATCGAGAAAAGCGTTTGCAACTCGGTTTGCAGCCTGGTCCAGCGCAGCAAACGAGCGGGTCCGTGTCTCGTCTTCTGAGACGCACGCGACTGCAAGGTCGTCTTCGAAACGCGCTGCTGACTGGGCCAGCATCTGTCCCATGTCCATTGTTACGATGCGACCTTCAACAGCGACAATATATAAAGGTATTGGTAAGGGTTGGCAGCCTTGTTCGTACTACCTGAAGTATTCGTTAATCGGGTTCCCCTGTCCCAGAACCACGTACATTCCCGAATACGGCATACGACTATCGGTCCGAGAATACCGAAGAACACCTCAAAATTATATAAATATCCAAGATTATCCTATACTGCTTCCTTCAAGCCTGTGTAAGATATTTTTAATATGTATGCATATATCTGGCAAAGTATTTGTGATTCGACGATATACGTCGTGTATGGCCAACCCAAGACGGGTCAAAGCAACAAACCGGACGTTCGATATTCTCGAAGTAGTGAATGAGCAGAACGGGGGGAGTTTGAGCGACCTCCTGAAAGAAGTCGACCTGGCAGAGAGTACACTATATGATCACCTAGAAACCCTGAAGGACAACGGTTTTGTCGTGAAAGAAGGCAGTGAATACAAGATAAGCCTCAAATTTCTCGACTACGGAATGGGGGCACGGGAGCAAAAAAAGATAGTACCCGTGTCTGGTGATTCACTCACACAACTGGTGGAGAAAACAGGCGGACTTGGACTCATTAGTATCGAAGAACAGGGTTGGTGTGTCTTCCTCAAGAAAGAGGTTGGAGAACAGGGGGTCTCTTCAATCGCTCGGATCGGCCGCCGTGTTCCAATGCATGCCTCTTCATCTGGAAAAGCAATGCTTGCGTTTTATACAGAACAGAAAGTGGATGACATTCTCGAAAGACACGGGCTTGATTTTTACACAGAACAGACAATTGTAGAGAAAGAAGAGTTGCTGGAAGAGTTGAGCCAGATACGCGATTCGAAGGTAGCGTACAACGATAGTGAGCTGGTTGTCGGGTCTCGTTCCGTTGCAAGTCCGATTATTCACAACAACCGGGTTTACGGCGCGATCTCAATTACGGATTCGAGACAAAGAATCGATAACGAACGATTCCGAAACGAGCTGCCAGAACTTGTTTCGGCAGCAGCAAACGATATCGAGCTCCGGTTAGGCGACCATAATGTCCATATTACTGGATCGGGTCAACGCTGAAACCGAAGAGCGCGTATTGCTTGTTTCCATCACTAGCCCTCTCCCAATTCTACATGAATTATCTTAACAATTTGCTTCGGTATTCTCGAAGTGATATACCGAGACCTGCACTACAGACACCGTCATTTTATGGTATTCAAAGGCGTTATACTGTATTAGTATCCAATATTAATGTAGAACCACCGTGGCAACTGAGATGAGGTATAAAGAACTGTTCTCTCATTACAATAATATGGCTGTAATACACTTGCCTTCGGGAGCCACACCCCACCAACTGAACGTAACTTCCGTATACTCGAAATTGTCGCGGCTATGTCCGTCGTGAAGGCACGCCGATGATCATCGAGATCCACCTTGGCGATGAAAACAGCCAGACAACACTCACTCAGTCCTATGGTTTTCCATTTAGCAGAAACAGGTGAGCCCATTTCGTGGACAAATTGGAGATCAGAAGAATAATGATAGCCACCCTTGTCCGGGAGAATATGGTCCGTGAAAACATGACGACACTCGTAGTTAGTGGAACCGCAGATTCTGGAAAGGAAGTTGCGCGGAAAGTGGCTACCGCCGGTGGTTCCGTCGGGTTCACCTACAACAACTCGAAGGATGAAGCTGAAGAGTTACTGGACGAGTTGAGTGAAAAACATGAGTCTTGGAACTGTGATATTACTGACCCAGATGATGCCGAGTCAGTAATCAACGATGCGTTCGAAACCCTCGGCGAGATCGACGCAATTGTCTACACCGTCGGGGTTATTTCCAAAGCCGCGATTGACGACACTTCGCCTGAGGACTGGCAGAATCACCTGGATGCGAACGTGACAGGTGCATATAATCTTATACATGCTGCCGCCCCTCATCTCAAGGATCAGGGCCACGGGTCGATTGTGGCGCTATCTGCTTCCGACGGGATCATTCGAGGTGATGAATTTTCGGCGTATGATGCGAGTAAACGTGGCCTTGAAGCACTGGTACAAGAGACCGCTCGAGAATTGGGTCCACATGGAATCCGTGCAAATATTGTAGCTCCTGGCTTCATTCGTGACCCAGACGCCCTCTCTGAAGATCAGCGCCAGTATCTCCTGGATCAGCAGCCCCTAAAGCAATTAACCACACCCGCGGATATTGCTGAGACCTGTCTCTACCTTTGCTCGGATAATGCCGCCAAAATAACAGGCGCTGTCCTCCCTGTCGATAGTGGACTCGCACTGTAACGGAAAACAAAGGACCACCATTCGTTTCGAATATAAATCGAGAGATTTAGATCACCAGCACCCACTCCTGCTGAACTCGGCGACCGTCGCAGATACCGACCGGTTCAATTTCTCTGGGAGTTCTCTCTATATCACGATCATTACTCCGTGGTGGCTTTGTTCATAAGAATAACTACATTTACCAAAACTACAGTATACTATATTATCAATCATTTCTAAGACTGATGTCTGTGATGTGGCCTGCCCAGAAACACTCATATCAATTATTATCTTGAGAAATATATGTGTATTAATCCTCAGAGCCGTTAAAAGCACAAATAAATTTTGTTATTTGGACAATAGTTGTATATATTGAAAAAATTTTATCTCTGTAGTGGCTCTGATATCGAAAAGACCGTTTCTCCGTCGCAATCAGCCGAATTCTGCTATTGACTACAGAAATTCGCCGGTTCGTGCAACCTCGAATAACTATGGCGCTTAAATATAATTTTTATGGTGTATGTATACTAGTATAGGATTATTATACTTACTTTGTTTGTGTCTGATTGTGTAGCAGACACGTTCCGAGAGGGGTTCGATCACTCGGGCGTTCCGACGAGCACGATCCGGAGGTCGTTGACGTTCGTTCCGGTCGGGCCGGTCCGGATCAGCGCCTGTTGGCTGTCGAGATACGAGGTAACGTCGTGTGCAGAAAGCGCGGTGCGTGCCTCGGAGGCGGTGTCTCCGAGCGCGTCGGCGTCGAGAATGGCTCCAGCGGCGTCACTGTTGCCGTCGATACCGTCGGTGTCCACCCCGACGACGAGGATGTCGTCCTCACATGCAAGCGCAGCGCCGAGAACGAACTCCTGGTTCGGCCCGCCTCTCCCATCACCAGTGACAGTTACCGTTGTCTCTCCGCCTGAAAACAGCGCGACCGGTGGGTCGAACGGTCGGCCCTGTTTTAGACACTCCCCCGCAATCGCGGCGTGGACCTCCCCGACTGTTGCTGCTTCACCCTCGATTTCGGCCGAGAGAATTGCCGTCTCGTAGCCATCCTCCCGCAGCGACTGCGCGCTCGCTTCGAGCGCCGTGCGGCCGTCGGCGATGATCTGATTCGTGACGGGGTCGAACAGCGGGTCCGACTCGTCAGGAGTCTCCGGGCGACGGCCCGCCGCTCCTGCAGTGAGCTGTTCGTCGACACTCTCTGGAGAGTCGATGTCGAAGCGGTCACAGACCGCGAGCGCATCCTCGTAGGTCGTCGGGTCCGGCGTCGTCGGGCCACTGGCGATCACGTCGAGTCGATTTCCCACGACGTCGCTCACGATGACGCCGACGCTTTCGGCCGGTGCGAGCGCACGAGCGAGTTGACCACCCTTGATCGTCGAGAGGTGCTTGCGGACAGCGTTGATGTCCCCGATCGGTGCGCCGCTCCGGAGCAACTGGTCGGTCACGTCCCGATACTCGGCAAGTGAGACGCCCGCGACCGGGGCACACAGCAGGGCACTCCCGCCACCGGTGAGACAGACGACTGCCAGATCCGACTCGGTCAGTTCCGCTGCCTGTTCGAGCAGCCGTTCAGTGCCGTCGACGTTCGCCTCGCTCGGAAGCGGGTGTGTCCCATCGAGTACGTCGACGACACTCGGTTCGCAGGGGTCGTCGGTCACGACGATACCGCTGTCGAGCGCGTCGCCAAGTACGGATTCAACTGCCCGAGCCAGCTGGCTGGCCGCGTTCCCGCCTCCGAGAACGACGACGCGCTCGTAGTCGTCGAGTTCGAAGCGGGCGTCGCCGATTTCGAGGACGCTTCCGTCGAACCGAACCGAGCGTTCGACGGCCCGTCGGGGGCTGGCGGCGTGGATACCCGACTCGATTGCATCGAGCGCGTCGCTGTGGCGGTTCGTCGTGGCGACCTGTTCCCTGTTTTTGATCATACTTCCATATGCAACTGGCTGGTTTATCTTTGTTTACCCAGAAAATGGAGTTCCTGAGGGGGATGAGGGTGGGGATTGACATATCGATCCGACTTCTGGAACTCCGCTTAGACGTACCTGTCCAGAGCGGATTAAGATTTACCATTACGTCCCGACCAAACCAGACGTGCAGACCGGATGTGGCACAGGCGCTTCGCACTCCCCGTCGGAATCTTTATTTTGGTTCCGTCGGAACGCAAGCGTATGTCGTTAGAGATCCACATAAACGTGGGTGGCTGTTTTCAGACCCCCGCTGAGGATATCGAACTGGCGAAGGAAGCGGTCGACGCCGGATTCGATGGCGTCTGGATCGGAGACCACTTCCATCCCTGGTTGGACAACCGTCCGTACACGCACAACGTCTTGCCCTGGCTCGGTGCGTTGATGAACGAGGTACCCGAGGTTCCAGTCGGGACCTCCGTTTCGTGCCCCCTCTTCCGGTACGAACCGCCGGTGTTCGCACAGGCGATTGCGACGCTCGACAACATGTTCCCGGGCCGATTCGAGCTAGGCGTCGGTGTCGGCGAGGCGCTGAACGAGTCCCCCTTCACCGATACCTGGCCCGAGTGGGACACCAGAGCCGAGATGCTCGTCGAATCCATCGAGATCATGCGAGAGCTATGGAACACGCAGGACTACATCACCTACGAGGGCGAGCACTACCAGTACGAGGACATTCAGGTGTTCACGCCGCCGAAATCCGACATCGATATCAACTGGGCCGCCTGGGGGCCACAGTCGAGTCAACTCGCAGGCGAGTACGCCGACCACGTGTTGACCGCGGGTGGTCCGGACCTGATCGAGGACCAGGTGATCCCGAACTTCGAGAAGGGGCGCGAAAGCGCAGGCAAGCAGGGCAGTCACCACGTCACCGACGAAATCGTCGCGAACGTCGGCGACCCGGACGAACTGGTGGCAGAAGCACGCGAGCGGGGCGAACTGATCCCTATCGACGAACTCGACAACCCGGATCCGCGGTCGATCCAGTCGGTCGCGAACGACCGCCTCGCAGAGATGAGCGACGAGGAGGCACAGGAGGCGCTGCTCATCGCCGAGGACGCGTCCGAACTGGTCGAGACCTTCGAGGCGTTCGAGGCGGCTGGCGTGACACGCCTGCTCGTCACCTTCAATCTTGGCGACCCCTCCCACGCGGTCGAGGAGTTCGGCGAGAAGGTTCTGCCCGAGTTCTGAACTAGTCCTGCGCTTTGACTTCCTCGTGGATATCGTCCAGCAGCGACCCCATCTCCTCGCGGATGTGCTCGAAGATGGTTTCGCCTTTCTCGGCGGACGCGAGCGTCGGGTCGCCCATAATGCCGGTGTCGGTGTGGTCGGCGAACGTACTGTAGGTGCCAAGTGGGCCGCTGCCAAACAGGTCTTCGAGTAGCAGGTCGTTTTTCCGTTCGGCGTACACCGCCGTCATCTCGTCCTCGTCGACCAGTTCGGGGCGCAGGTGGAGCATCAGCGACGTCTCCAGTTCGCCGCCGTGCATCATCCCACCGGGGTCGCTATCTCGCACCTCCTCGATCAGTGACGACGCGAGATAGAAGTACGTCAGCCCCGATACCTCGATATCGGGGTGTTCCTCGCCGATCTTGTTGATCGCGGTGCTGATGAGCGACATGTTCCCGCCGTGACCGTTGAGCAACAGGATGGCGTCGAAGCCGTTGTCGAGTGCGGAATCGCCGACCGACTCGACGAGTTCGAGCATCTCGGAGAATTCGAGAGAAAGCGTTCCGCCGAAGGGCATGTGATGGGAGGAAAGCCCAGACCAGATAGGCGGCGTGACGACGACCGGAACGTCGTCGTCTGCGGCCTCCGCCCCTGCGTGGGCGGCGGCGTCGACGAGGATCGTATCAGTCGAGACGGGGAGGTGGTCGCCGTGCTGTTCGATGCTCCCGATGGGGACGACGACGATAGAGCCGTCCGACTCGCCGATCGACTGTATCTCGGCGTACGGTTTCCCTGCCCATTCGGTCGGTTTGCTCCCGAAGGTGTCGTAGACCATACCCGTGAGCACGGAGAGCGGGAGGAAAAATGTTTCTCCGGCGGCGCTTGCTGTGTCTCTCTTCGTCGACGATAACAATAGTAAAGAACGGGGAGCGTAATCAGTAGATATGCGAATCGGACGATTCCACGCAGACGGTCGCGATCGTATCGGCGTCTTCGAGGACGGAACAGTACGCGACGTCACAGATGGGTTCGAGTCGTTCCGCGAGACGCTCGCGAACCCAGACGAAGCAACTGCGGTCGACGGTGAGACATTCTCGACCGACGAGATCACCTATCTACCGCCGACGACCAGACAGAACACGGTCTTCTGTGCCGCGCTCAACTACGAGGCACACGCCGAGGAGTCCGGCAGCAGGGTTCCAGATCCGCCACTCGTCTTCATGAAACTCCCGCGAACGCTGGTGGGCCACCAGCAGCCGATCTCCTATCACACCCGCGTCACGCAGGAGATCGACTACGAGGCCGAACTCGCGGCGGTCATCGGTGAATCAGCCCGTCACGTCTCCCCTGACGAGGCGCTCGACTACGTGGCCGGGTATACGATCCTCAACGATACCTCGGCCCGTGACCTGCAGTTCGGCCTGCAGATCGGCGACGAGGGGAAACTCGACTGGTTCTCGGGGAAGGCGATGCAGAACACCACCCCCGTCGGCCCCTCCGTTGCTGTCGACGAAATCGACGACCCGCAGGACCTCGACATCGCCTCGACGGTCAACGGCGAGGTGCTGCAGGACGACAACACGGAGTGGATGATCCAGTCCGTCGCGGATCTCGTCTCGTTCGTGTCGAGTCGGGTCGAACTCACGCCCGGTGACATCATCGCGACGGGAACGCCGGAAGGCGTCGGCACATTCCAGGACATCAAACTCGAAGACGGTGACACCGTCGAGGTCGACATCGAGACGCTCGGCACGCTGTCCAATACTGTCGAAGCAGTCGAGTAAGTCGTCGGACGTACCACAGAACAGCGACGGCGTCAGTTCGGCTCGAACTGGTAGTCGTGACCCGGGACGACCAGGTCCGGATCGAGTTCCTGCACCATATCGAGCCCCTCGTGGATCTGCTCGACTTGCTCGTCTGTGTACCAGTGTGAGAGGTTCCGCTCGGTGTAGTCAGTTTTCGTCATCGCGAGGTCACCGATGATCGCGATTTCCTGGTCCTCCGTTTCGACCCAGACGGAGATGCTGGCGGGCGAGTGACCCGGCGTCGAGAACGCCGAGACGCCCTCACAGAGTTCCATCATCCCGTCGTCCTCGGAGACGGTCTCGACGCCGTCGACGCGAGCGGTTGTGAGCGCGTCGATGAGTTCGGGCCAGTAGACTTCACGGGCGGCGTCGAGTTCACCCTCGCCGATGACGAGCGTGCTCTCGGGAAACATGTGGGTGCTCGCCATGTGGTCGAAGTGATAGTGCGTGACGAGAACGATGTCGATATCCTCGGGCGTCAGTCCCTTCGAATCGAGCGCTCGCCCGACGAGGCCGTAGAATCCGACGTGGAAGTTGCCCGGGTCGACGAGAATGTTTTTCTCCCCCTGAATGAGCGTCGTGCTGCTGATCGGGAGAAAGCCGAGGTTGGTGTCGAAGATGACGTTCTCCTCGGGGTCGATATCCATCATTCGCTCCATGCCGTCGAGTTGGGTGTCGGGGTCGCCAGCCATCTGATACACCGGCGACCCTTCCCAGAGGCTAAAGCGTATCGTGAGCGGGTCGATCAGGACGTCGACTTCGGGGGTCATACGTGAGTCACCTCCGAACGCGCCGCAGTGGTTGCGTGCCTCTCGACGGTACTCGTGGTACTCGATGGCATGTGTGATCCTCCATGGCGATCCATAATAGAAGTTCCGATGCAACCGAACGCACGTCAGTTGGTCACTGCGGTTCTCCTGCGAAATCGAACCACTCAGTTGATCTCGGCGATTGCCTCCTTGACCCAATCGAGGTTTCGTTCGGGGAGGAGCCCGTAGTTGTAGATGGTGGCTTCCGAAGCACCCGCCTCCTCCAGCGCGACGATCTGGTCGATTGCCGTCTCCTTCGAGTCGACGAGCGGGTGGCCGGGGAGCAGACCGGCGTGAATCGGCACGTCCGACACACGCTCGGTCGTCTCCTCGTACGTCTCGACGACCTGCTCGGTCTCCGGGAAGTAATCCATGAGCGTGAAGTAATCCACCGTCTCCTGCAGGGCGTCGAGGTCGAGTCCGTGCATCCAGGAGTTTTCGACGCCACGCATGCCGATGAATGTCCCGATGTCGGCGTCCATGTCGGCGGCAAAGTCGCTGTACAGCGCGTTGAGTGTCTCCTTGCGAACGTCCGAGTAGGCTTTGACCGTCTCGTGGTCTCCGATCCACTCCGTGGGGTCGGTTTCGGGGTCCATCTCCCCTTCTGACAGCGCCACGATGGTCTCCTGACTCTGCTCGCGAGCGGTCTCGACGTCGACACCGGCCTCGCGGGCGTTCTCCTGGCACTCGTCGCAGAAGCACAGTCCGAGTAGGAACTCACCGAGGTCACCGATGTCGGTGTGGAACTTGTCGTGATGCCAGCCCCAGCCCGAACCGTGGAAGTAGTGGAACGTCTCCAGCAGGAACTCGTCGAACGGGTACTCGTCGATGTCGGACAACATCGTCTTCATGTACTTTTGCACGGCGGGCTGTGAGGGACAGAGCCCGAACACGAGCGGGTCACCGAAGGGGCTCTCGATGGCGTACTCCTGGTGTTCCATCCCGAGTCTGGAGTTGTGACAGCCGACGATCCACGCGTTCAGGTCGAGCGGCGAGTCCGCCACCGCATCTGCGATCTGTCCGATCCAGTCTTCCTCGCCCATCTGCGGGTTCGTCACCGGCGCGAGTTCACCGTACTCGTCGCTTGGCTGGTAGTACGAACTCGCGCGAGTGAAGAACGTCTTCTGCTCGGGATTGTGGGGGCTGAACGATTCGACTGTGTGGTAGTTAGCGGTCACACAGACGCTGTCGACGCCGATGTCGACGAGTTCCTCGACTGCCTGTTCCGGTCCTTTGTCCACGATGTCCCAGGGGTATGCCCACATGCCGACTTGCATACCAACGGCTACTCAGAATTGGCTGTTAAATCTTTTGCTGGGGTCACTCGACGGCCGCGAGAGCCGGTACTTTCAAAGTAATTCCCCGCGAATTCCGGCTATGGCACCGGACGTAGCAGCGACGTTCGACGAGTATCGCACGGACCATCCAGATGCCCGTTTCACGGAGTGGCTGCGAGAGTTATCGGAGCCGATGTGGTCGCGGGGCCTCGACCACTGCTTTGTGACGGAACTGGCCGAGGGAACCATCGACGACGAGGTGTTCGGGCGGTATCTCGTGCAGGACAACGCCTTCGTCGAACATCTCGTGGGACTGATCGGACACGCCGTCGGTGACGCGCCGACGATGGAGCAAAAGCGCCGAATCGAGGGCTTTCTCGCCGTTCGAACCGGAGACGGTGACAACCAGTACTTCGAGGAGACGTTCGAGCAGTTGGGCGTTCCCCCGTCGGAGCGAACGGACCCCGACCGGCATCCGGTGACGGAGGCCTTCGCGGACATCCTCGCACGCGGCGCGTACGAGGGTGACTACGAGGAGACCCTCGCCGTGTTGTTGCCGACGGGCTGGTTCTACCTCGAATGGGGCGACAGCATCGTCGACGCGGAGCCGGGCGAGGACTACCTGCGGGAGTGGATCGACATCCACACCGCCGAGTCACTGTACGACTTCGTCGACTGGCAGCGGGCCGAACTCGACGAGTTGGGGCCTTCCCTTACCGAACGCAGACAGCGCCGCGTCGGTCGGCACTTCCGGCGGACGATGGTGCTCGAAGAGGCGTTTTTCGACATCGCGTACGACCCCGACTCGTGGACGCACCATCCGCTCTCGGAGTACTAACGGAGCAGCCAGACGACGTGAGAGGAGCATCGAGCGAGTCGGTCGGAGACACTGCGACGCTCAGTCGTCGCTCTCGAGGATGTCGAGTTGTGGCCGTTCGGTTTCGTCCTTGTCGGCCATGATCTCGTCGTCGAACAGGTGACAGTGGATCTCGTGTCCCGATTCGACGGGGACGTCGGCCGGTTCCTGCGTTTCACACTCCGGCATCGCGTACGAACAGCGCGTGTGGAACCGACACCCGCTCGGGGGGTTTATCGGACTCGGCGGCTCCCCCTCGGGGGTGATGCGGTCGGTGTCGACCGTCGGGTCGGGGCGGGGGATCGACGACAGCAGCACCTCCGTGTAGGGGTGATACGGTCGCTGGAAGATCTGGTCGACCGTACCGATCTCGGCGATCTCGCCCAGATACATGACTGCGACCCGGTCGGAGATGTGCTGGACGACGTTCAGGTCGTGTGCGATAAAGAGGTAGGTGAGGTTGTACTCCTCCTGCAGGTCCATGAGGAGGTTGGTGATCTTCGCCTGCACGCTCACGTCGAGCGCGCTCACGGGTTCGTCTGCGACGATAAAGTCCGGTTCGACGGCGAGTGCTCGCGCGATGCCGATCCGTTGTTTCTGCCCGCCGCTGAACTCGTGGGGATAGCGGTTGATGTGGTCTTTCGAGAGTCCGACCTCTTCGAGCAGTTCGCGGATCCGCTCGTCTTTCTCCTCGTCGGAGTCGACAGTGCCGTGGATTTCCATCGGCCTGCCGATAATCTGTCGGACGGTGCGTCGCGGGTTCAGGCTGGAAAAGGGGTCCTGAAAGATGATCTGAAGATCCGAGCGGTACCCTCGCAGTTCGCGTTTCCGCATCTTCGTCAGGTCCGAACCGGCATACAGAACGGTTCCGTCGTCCGGTTCGTACAGTTGGAGCAGGGTGTGGCCGAGCGTCGTCTTGCCACAGCCACTCTCGCCGACGAGACCCAGCGTCTCCCCCTCGTTTATGGTCAGCGAGACGTCGTCGACCGCGCGAACGTACTCCGGGTCGAAGCGCTGTTTGAACCAGGAACTCGCCTCTGGGGTGAAGTACTTCCGGACATCCGTGGCCTCCAGAATCGGCTCTCCGGGTTCGCGCTCGGCGTGTTCGTCGGTTTCGGCTGTCAGTTTCGTCTCGGCCTCGAAGTCGATTTCGTCGGTTCGGATACACGCCGACGTGTGGTCTGATTCCCAATTGACGGTCTCCAGCGGTGGCTCTTCCTCCTTGCACTCGTCGGTCGCGTGCGGACAGCGCGGATGAAACGAACAGCCGGAGGGAGTTTCGATGAGATCCGGCATCAGTCCCTCTATCGTCTGGAGACGCGACCGTGGGTCGTCGAGGCGCGGAATCGCCTTCATCAACCCGACGGTGTAGGGATGACGTGGCGACTCGAACAGTTCGTTCGTCTCGCTTTCCTCGACCAGTTTCCCGGCGTACATGACGCCGACACGGTCACAGGTCTGTGCGATGACGCCCATGTCGTGTGTGATGACCTGGATCGCAAGGCCATACTCCTCCTGGAGGTCGGAGAGCAACTCCAGAATCTGTGCCTGAATCGTCACGTCGAGTGCCGTCGTCGGCTCGTCGGCGATGATCAGGTCCGGGTCACAGGAAATCGCCATCGCGATCATGGCGCGCTGGCGCATCCCGCCCGAGAACTGGTGGGGGTAATCGTCGATCCGGCTCTCGGCGTCGGGGATGCCCACGTCGCTCAGCAGTGTGATCGCCCGGTCTCTGGCCTCGGATTTCGAGAGGTCCAGATGCTCGCGGATCGTATCGACGATCTGGCTGCCGACGGTGAACGCGGGGTTCAGCGAGGTCATCGGGTCCTGGAAGATCATCGCGATTTCGTTGCCGCGGATCTGGCGCAGTTCCTCCGCCGAGAGCGACAGCAGATCCTGCCCTTTGAACCTGATCTCACCGCTGACGATGTTGCCCGGCGACTCGACGAGGTCGAGAATCGACAGACCCGTCACTGACTTGCCCGCGCCGCTCTCACCGACGATACCGTAGGTCTCGCCGCGTTCGATCTGGAAACTGACGTCGTCGACGGCCTTGACGATGCCCTGTTCGGTGTCGAACTGCGTTTTCAGCCCATCGACTTCGAGCAGCGGTGCGCCGCTCATAGGCCACCTCCCGCTTCGGTGTCGACGTCAGTTTTCGGGTCGAGCGCATCGCGGAGTCCGACCCCGAAGAAGGTCAGCCCCAGCACGGAGACCATGATGGCAAGCCCCGGGAATATCGTCGACCACGGCGCTCTGAGGATGTTGTTCTGTCCCTCGCTGATCATCAGCCCCCAGGTGATCGTCGGGAACTGCGCGCTCAGGCCGAGATAGGACAGGCCCGCCTCCGCGAGAATCGAGAACGCGAAGGTGATCGTCGCCTGCACCATGACGACGGAGATGAGGTTCGGCAGCATCTCGCGGAACATGATGTTGTAGCTGGTCTCCCCGTAGGCCTTGGCGGCAGTGATGTACTCTTCCTCCCGTATCGAAATGGCGCTTCCTCTGGTCACGCGGACCATGATCGGGACGAAGGCAATCGAGAGGGCGACGATGGCCTTGTTGAGTCCCGGGCCGAGAATCGTGATGATGACCAGCGCGAGCAGGATTGCGGGGAAGGCAAAGAGGACGTCGACGAATCGCATGATCGCCTCGTCGACGAGTCCGCGGAAGTATCCCGCGATGAGGCCGAGCGTCACGCCGACGGTGCCCGCGACGGTGACGACGACAGCCGCCACGTAGAGGCTCAACCGGGCACCGTGCATCACACGCGAGAGGATGTCGCGTCCCCGCGTGTCGGTCCCGAAGGGGTGTTCGAGCGACGGTGGCTGGAATCGCGCCGTGGCATCGATCGCAGTGGGGTCGTGCGGTGCCAGAATGGGGCCGAGAAGCCCGACGGCGAAGTACAGAACTGTCAACACGAGTCCGGCGACAGCGATCCGGTTCTGGAAGAAGCGACGGAGTACCTTGCCGAACCGCCCCTCTGATTGTAGCGCCCTTCGCACGCGGTCACGGAGGTTGGGTGTGTCCATGCTCATCGTTAGTATTTGATTTTGGGGTCGAGGTAGCCGTATATCAGGTCGACGATCAGGTTCACGAAGATGAACGTCGCGACGAGGATCAGAAGCGACAGTTGCACCACCGGGTAGTCACGGCTCAGAAGCGAGTTGAGCAGCAACTCCCCGAGGCCGGGGTATGTGAACACCTGCTCGATGATGACGATGCCGCCGATCATGTATCCGAACTGGATGCCGATGATGGTGACTGTCGGCGGAAGCGCGTTTTTCAGCACGTACTTTCGGATGATCCGCTTCTGGGAGTGTCCGTACGCGTTCGCGGTCCTGACGTAATCCTTCCCGAGTTCTTCGAGCATCTCTGAGCGGATGTAGCGCGTGAAGATGGCTCCGTTGATGATGCCGATTGTCAGTGCGGGCAAAAACGCGTGGCGGAGATTCGCAATCGGGTCCTCCTTGAGCGGGACGTGTCCCGCCGGGGGCAGGACGTTGAGATAGCGCGCAAACACCAGAATCAACATGATCCCGAGCCAGAAGTTCGGGATCGAGACGCCGAACTGGGAGAAAAACAGCGCCGTGTAATCGCCCATCGAGTTGCGGTTGACGGCGGCGTAGATTCCGAGCGGAAAGGCGATCAGGATGCCGATGGAGATGCCCATGATGGCGAGTTGCATCGAGCGCGGGAACCGGGTGAAGACGAGTTCTCTGATCGGCTGTCCGTTGATGATGCTCTCGCCCCACTGCAGCGTCACGAGTTCCTGCATCCACGTGAAGTACTGCGTGAAAAACGGCTCGGTCAATCCAAGATCCTCCCTGAGGGCCTGGGCGGCCCCCTCCTCGGCAAACCGCCCCAGAATGATCTGCGCCGGGTCACCGGGGATGAGCCGAACGATCGAAAAGATGACCAGCGATGCCGCGAGCAGCAGCAACAGACTCACGAACACGCGCTTGATCGCGTATCCGGTCCAGCTCATGGGACCAGATCACCCACGCGATCGAGCGCAAAGACCGAGTGGTCGTGCGGTGTGGTTCTCGGTATCATCTATCCGCCCATTCACCACTCGCGTATATATATCTGATGGACCATCACGGTGTGAGTGCAGTACTCCCACCTGGGTAAGTACAGCACTTTCACCTGTGACACACTGACGCGAACGGATGACGTTCCTCGCCTGTGTTCGAGTGGTCGTCCCCCTTCGAGTGAGTCGTCTGAACGGCCGTGAGCCGCAATCTCGCATGTAACCCACCGAAAAACATAAATATATGAGCGGGGTGATTTCTTAACGTCATGGCTGACAAGAAACGCGTGCGTATATCGCCAGATGAGGCTGGACTGGACCGACGACAATTCCTGGCCGTTGCGAGCGTCCTGGCCGGGCCTGCACTCGCAGGCTGTCTCGGTGGAGACGACGATGGTGACGGCGATGGATCAGGCGACGGAAATGGTGACGGATCCGGTGACGGATCAGGCGACGGAAGTGGTGATGGATCCGGTGATGGATCAGGCGACGGAAGTGGTGACGGATCCGGCGATGGAAGCGGTGACGGCGACGGGTCAGGCGTACAGGAAGGCGGCACACTGAACGTCACGATGGGGTCCCCGCTCAGTGGTCTCGACCCGGCGTTCGCGGGCCTCTGGGTCGACTACTCCGTCGGGTCGCTGATGCACCAGCAGCTGTTCGAGGTGGACGACGAGTTCAACATGGTCGGGCTGCTCGCGGAAGACACGGAGATAAGCAACAACGGCCGCACGTGGGACATCACCCTCCGAGAGGGGGTCATGTTCCACCCGCCGTACGAGCGGGAGATGGTCGCCGAGGACGTCGTGTACAACTACGACCGGATCGCAGACCCGGACACCGGATCACCTCGAGCAGGACAGCTACAGCCGGTCGATAGCTGGGAGGCGGTCGACGACTACACGTTCCGGCTCGAACTGCCGCGGCGACTTCCGAGCCTCCCTGCCTGGCTCGGGTTCATGGGCCTGTCGGTGCTCTCGCCCGACGCACTGGAAGAGCGGGGTGACGCCCAGGAACATCCGGTCGGGACTGGCCCGTTCAAGTTCGAGAACTGGCAACCCCGGGAGGAACTCCGGATGTCCAAATTCGAGAACTACTGGGAAGAGGACGTGCCGCGAGTCGACGAAGTGGTACTCGCGCCGATCACCGAATCGGCGGCCCGGACGACGGCACTCACGGACGGAAGCGCCCACGTCGACAGGACGCCTCCGAAGGACAACCTCTCCAGCCTGGAGAACAACAGCGATATCACCGTTCAGCAGGTCGATGCCGGTGGCTACCGGATGCTCCACCTGAACCCGACGACGGATCCGGACGCCGGGCGCTCAGCGCAGAAGCCGACGACGGAACTGGAGGTGCGTCAGGCAGTTCAAGAGGCCATCGACCGGCCCGCGATGATCGAGTTCGTCGACAACGGATACGGGCGACCGACCCAGTCTTGGTTCCCCGAGAGCAGTTACTGGAGCGTCGATTACGCACCCTTCTCGATGGAAGCAAATCCGGAACGCGCAAAGGAACTCATCGAAGAGGCCGGATTCAGCACCCCACTCGATATCACAATCCTGTCCTCACCCGACGACCCGGCGCTCAGCGGCGTCGGTCAGGTGCTCGCGAGCAATCTCTCAGATGCCGGGTTCAACCCCAACCTGCAGGAACTGGAGATCGGGACGTGGGTCGGCCGCCTGTCGGCGCGGGAGTTCGACATCGCAGTCGACTGGAGCGTCTCGAATCTTCACCCTGGCGTCCTTCAGCGAGGCTACGACCAGGAGAACTTCCCGAGAGCGCTCACGCCCGTTCGCGGCATCTACGACGACGTCTTCGAGCACTGGGACGAGGCGGCTCAGGCAGGCAGCAGAGAGGAGCGCCAGCAGATCTACGCGGACCTGCAGGAGCGACTCGTCGACCTCTCGCTGAACATCCCCATCTATCACCGTGACCTCATCGAAGCCAACCGCAACACTGTCACCGACTACAACACACACCCGCACTTCCTCAACTGGATGCGAGCGGTCGATACCGCCTGGCTCGACGAGTAGCGCCGTCTGACGCTGTTTTACGCTAATTCCACGGTTCACTCGAAGACGTCGTTCTTCGCGATATTCGCTGGCGAGAGGAAAACATAAATACGTCACTGCCGACACCGACGTATGGCGAACGAAACGATAGTCGTCGCATCGTTCAGTCACGAGACCAATACGTTCGTGAAAAATCCGGTCGTGTCGGACCGGGGCGACTTTCAGGCCCGTCGGGAGTACTTCGGCGATGCCGTCGTCGAGAACCTCCGCGGGACCGAGACGATGGTCGGCGGTCTGATCGACGTCGCAGACGAGGAGGACGTCGATCTGCGTCCGATTCTCGCGGCGGGTGCGACGCCGGGCGCGCCGGTCGAACGGGAGACCTACGAGTTCTACTCGGACCGCATCGTCGAGGGGGTGCGCGAGCATCTCGACGACCTCGGCGGGGTGATACTCCCACTGCACGGCGCGATGGTGCCGGAACACCTCCACGACGGGGAGGGACCGCTCATCGCTCGCGTCCGCGATATCGTCGGGCCGGACGTTCCGATTTCGGTGACGCTTGACCTGCACGGCAACGTCACCGACGAGATGCTGGCAGAAGCCGACGCACTCGTCGGATACAAGGAGTATCCGCATCTCGACAAGGCTGAGACCGGACGGCTCGGGATGAACGTCCTGATCGATACGGTCCGCGGGGAGGTCGACCCCGTCATGCACGCCGAACGGCCGCCACAGATCCTCTATCAGCCAAAAGCCTACACACAGTCCGGACCGATGGCTGAAATCATGGAACAGGCCCGGGAGCACGAGCGCCGCGACGGAGTGTTGGGCGTCAGTGTCTTCGTCGGGTACTATCACGCGGACATTCCAGAGATGGGTGTCAGCACGCCGGTCATCACCGACGACGACCCCGCACTCGCACGCGAGGTCGCCCGTGACCTCGCCACGACGCTGTGGGAACGCCGGGCAGAGTTCGTCGAGGACTACCCCGACCCGGAGACGGCAGTTGCCGAGGCGAAGGCGCTGGCCGAAGGGGCTGACGACGACGCGGGCCCGGTCGTGATGGGCAACTTCGGGTCGAATCCCGGCGGTGGCGGTGCCTCCGATGGAACGACGATTCCGCGTGCCATGCTCGAACAGGGGGTCGAGAACGCTGGCTATGCAATCATGTACGACCCTGACGTCGTCGAGCAGTGTCTTGACGCAGGCGTCGGGAGCTCGCTCACCGTCACGCTCGGCGGGAAAACCGACGACCAGCACGGGGAACCGATCGAGGATCTTGACGTGTACGTGAAAGCAATCACTGACGGCCGGTACGTCAACACCGGCACCTCCCACGAGGGCTACGGGGTGCAAAATGACCTCGGCTCGACAGTTCATCTCACGTGTGGCACAGACCGCACCCTCGACGTGATCGTCTCCGGTGTTCGAGAGTCGGCGTTCGACGCCGAGGTGTGGCGACACATTGGGATCATGCCGGAGCGACTGGACGTGCTGTGTATCCCGAGTTTCATCGCGTTTCTGGGCGATTACAAACCCCTCTCTTCGGACGTCGTGCTCGCAGACACTCCCGGCGCAAGCGCGGTGAACCCCGCGCGATTCGAGTACGACCACATCCCGCGACCCCTGTACCCGCTCGATGACGACGCTGACATCACCTACCCCGACTGGGAGTGAGCGTTGAGTGTACGCTCGCAGGCACGATGACTTATCGGTCGGAAAAATATAAGGGGGAGAACCCGGGTAGTACCTGTATGGGTCAGCACGACCAGCCAAGCGGTATCTCTGTCGACGCTCCGCGTCGGCACTCTCTTCGAGGAACCGTGCAGAAACAGGCTGTAACCACTGGGACACGCTACAGGACAGGATCATGACATACGAACGGTACGGACAGCAGCCACTGGACGCGTACGCTCGCTCACTCGAACTGCAGGAAAACGCCATCGAGGAGATCCCGGAGGCGGCCTCCTCGAACTATCGGGGGAAGACCTCCTACGCCCCCTATCCCATGATCTACATGGAAGAAGGTGAGGGGGTCACCATCACGGACGTCGATGGCAACGAGTATATCGACTTTCACTGTGGTGTCTCCTCGATAATCAACGGCCACAACCCAGAACAGCAGTTGTCGGTCGTCCGCGAGCAACTCGACCGCGGCGCGTACTTCGCGACCACCTACGAACTGGAAGCCGAGACGGCGAGTCTCGTCAACGACCTGGTCCCCGGGAGTGACCGGACGAAGTTCATCAGCACTGGCACCGAAGCCGTCATGACCGCGATGCGACTCGCTCGCGCCTACACTGGCAAGGACAAGATCCTCAAGTTCGAGGGGATGTACCACGGTCACACCGACTACGCGCTGATGAACTACCACCCACCCACAGAGGCGCTCGGCACGCGGCGCAACCCTAACACCATCCCCGACGCGAACGGTATCCCACGAAAGACACTCGAAACCGTCGAGTCGATCCCGTGGAACGACATCGACCTGCTCGAGGAGAAACTCGACCGCGAGGGCGACGAGATTGCGGCCGTCATCACCGAAGCCACGCTGAGTAATTCCGGACTGCTCTGGCCCGAAGACGACTATCTCGACCGGCTTCGCGAACTCACCCGCGAGCACGACGTTCTGTTTATCCTCGACGAAGTCGTGACCGGGTTCCGGATCGCACTCGGCGGCGCGCAGGAGTACTTCGACATCGAACCGGATCTTGCCATCTACGGGAAATCGCTGGCGAACGGCTACCCGTGTGCGGCGGTGACCGGCCGCGAAGAGGTGATGGAGTTTATCGGGACAGGCTCAGACGAAGCGACGTTCATGGGGACGTTCTCGGGCCATCCGATGGCTGTGGCCGCGACAAAGGGGAACCTCGAACTGCTCGCCGACCGGGACGACGACGCGTACGAACGGCTCAGAGCGCGCGGTGAGACGCTCGTCTCTGGACTGCGCGATATCCTCGCTGATGCAGGCTACAACGCACTCGTGCCCGACTTCGCGGGCTTTACGTACGTGCACTTCTGTGACGAGGACTCGAATCCCGAGGAGTGGACAGAGTGGCGTGACGTCGACGGGAACATCGACATCGAGATGTACGAACGGTTCGCAAGTGAGGTAATCGGGGAAGGCGTGTTCTTCCCGCCAAAGTTCGGCCGAATCAACCTGACGCACGAACACACCGACGAACACATCGAAGCGGCGCTCGAAGCGAGCAAGACCGCCGCACAGCGGCTGTAACGTAACTCCGTTCGCGCGTGTCGGCCGCTGCTCTCGTTGTATCCAAAATGACTACCACGGTAGCCACGACTTCCCCCAGTCTGCGATGAACAGTTGAGTTTCCAGTACGGTTCTTGCGAGAGCGACAGCCAACGCTGGACCGAACGGAGCACAACTGCCGTCCAGTGATAGTGGACGAGAGGCTACTGGCTGTGATGGGGTATCCGTCGGATATTCGCCCGCACTGCAATTTATTACGGAAATAGTGTACTAAAATAATACTGTCTCTGTCCACTGATGGTGAACAACGCTTTTGAGGCTCCACGGTGAACAGCGACGTATGACAAGCAAGGGAACGAAACCGGTCGGAGCCCTGGTGACCACGTTCGACGTTCTCGAGGCGCTGAAAGCGCTCGACGGCGCTGGTGTCACAGAGCTTTCGAACCATCTGGAGATCCCCAAGAGCACGGTCCACAGCCATCTGAATACGCTGGAGGAGCACGGATACGTGACCAACAGCGGTGACGAGTACCGACTCGGGCTGAAGCTGTTGAACATGGGCGGATACGCACGCGAGCAGCGCGAACTCTACCAGACTGCAAAGCCGGAGATAGAGGAATTAGGTGAGCGAACCGGTGAGTGGGCAAACCTTCTCGTCGAGGAACACGGGCGCGGGATCTATCTGCACGTGACGAAGGGGGATCGTGCGGTGGAGTTGGACGTGTACCCCGGCAAGCAGGTGTATCTGCACAGTACGGCGCTTGGCAAGGCGATTCTGTCTCATATGTCCGACGAGGAGGTGCAACGAGTCATCGACCTGCACGGATTGCCCGCGGTAAGCGACCAGACGGTGACCGAGGAGGCCGCGCTGTTCGAGCGCCTCGACGAGATCCGTGACCGAGGATACGCGTACGACCGCGAGGAACGACTGCAGGGGTTGCGGTGTGTCGCCGCTCCGGTTGTATTCGACAACGACCACGTGGTCGGTGCCGTCAGCGTGTCCGGGCCGACCGGCCGGTTGAAAGGCGAGTGGTTCGAGGAAGAACTACCAGAGCTCGTGACGAATATCGCGAACGTCATCGGCATCAACCTGACCTACTCCTGAGCGTACTGTCGATCCACATGTCCACTCTGAAGGGACGCGTGACAATTCGAGATCGCCTGATAGCTTGGATCGGTCTGTCAACATTACGGGTGTATGCGTGTAATGAACAAGTGGGATACACGCACAGCGACGACAAGCCGAGGCGACAGACGCGACGCCGAAGGACTCAGATCTCGGAGATGTACTGGTAGGAATCGTCGACGGCTTCGGCATCTTCAGGCAGCAGCGTCACGACCAGATACTCCGCGTACTCCGCGAGATAGTCGAGTAGCGAGTCGATTCGCTGGGCGTCGATCGCATCGAGTGAGTCCAGCAGAATAAAGGGGACTTCCTCGTGGACGTCGTGGACCAGATAGCCAGCGAGCGCGAATACGAGCGCGGTCACCTCACGCTCGCTTTCGCTCAGATTCTCGAACTCGTCCTCGTAGGTGACGCCGTCGTCGGTGCTTCGGACGACGTGAAGCTGGAACACCGTTTCGGTGACTTTCCGTCGGCCCTGTTTGGTCTCCTGTTCGATCCGGTCGATCCAGATCCGGTCGAGATTTTCGTACTCCAGAATGTCGAGTACGGCTTCCATGTGCGCGTTGAACTCGGTGACCGCCTGCTCCTCGATGCGGTCGACCCGCGTCCGGAGTTCGGTAAGCTGTTCGGTGAGTTGCTCCCGGCGTTCCTCGAGCTCTGACCGTTCCTCGATCGTGGTCTCGATCTCTTCGATCTGTTCGGTGATACTCTCGCGGTTGTCTTCGAGGCGACTGACCTCGAACTCCAGTTCGTTGACTTCGCGCTCCAGGTCGAGCACCTCGGACATGTCCTCGCGTTCGAGCTGTGTGACTTCCTCCTCGAGCTGGTCGATCTCCTCCTCGAGTCGCTCTCGCTCTGTCTCGAGTTCGTCGAGTTTCGCCTCCCGGGTTTCGATCTCGTCTTCGACGTCGGAGAGCTTCTGTTCGACCGTCTCGCGGCGCTGCTGCCGGTCTTCCAGCGTCGAGCGTTCCTCGGTCAGTTCAGCGAGTTCTTCGTCGATCTGCTGTTGGGTGCTGTACTTGGTCTGTCGGAGTTCCCGGAGTGCAGCGAGCGTCTCCTGAATCCGGTCCTGGGCGACGGCTGTTCCGCAGGTCCAGCACACGGTTTCGTCGGTTTCGAGAAGCTGGTCGGTGACCGCTTCGTTCCCGTCATCCTCCTGGAGTGCGCTCGCGATTTCCTCGTTGTCACCGTCGAGCATATCCTCGTTGAACTGGATGACGTTCTGCAGCGAACTCAGGTCCGATTCGAGCTGCTGTTTCTGCGAGCGCAGCCGCGATATCTCCGTCTCGATCTCGTCGATATCGGCGGCGACATCGTCGGGGAGTTCCACTGTTGCCTCGGTGAGTTCCTCGTGCTCGCCCCGGAGCGAATCGAGACTCTCTCGCTGGCTGTCGATCTGAAACTCCACGGTGTCGAGGTCTGACCGGCGCTCCTGCAGTTCGTCCATCTTCGCGTCGAGTTCGGAGTTTTCCGCTCGCACCTCGTCTGCTTCGTCGGAGTGGTCTGCGAGTTCTTCGCGTTTGGCTGCCAGGTTCTCCTGTTCGGTTTCGATCTCCGTTTCGAGTTCGGACCGGCGTTGTTTGAGGTCTGCGAGTTCGCTCTGGAGGTCGGATTGGGCGTCGATCTGCTCGGTGATCTCGGCTTTTTCGGATTGGAGACGGCTGATCTCCGCCTGAATCGCGTCCGTATCGACCGGTCGCATCACGATATCGCGGAGGTTCCCGCCGAGTTCGACCGTCCGACGCGCCTCGTTCGAACTGAGCAAAAAGGCAAACAGGTCGGCCAGTTCGATGTCGTCCTGATAGGGCTCGCCCGTGAACTGCACGTCACCGTTCTGCCGCGATAGCTCGACTGTGGCCGTTTTATCACCGATCTTCAGGGAGACCGACCCGCTCTCTGCGTCGCTTTTCAGCGAGACGTTCGTGCTGCCCAGCCCGGCCATGATCGCCTGCAACAGCGACGTCTTGTGCGTCGCGTTTCGGCCGGTGAGAATGGTTATCCCCGGCTCGAACGTGACCTCCGTTCGGTCTATCCCCCCGATGTTGTTCGCCCGAACCTCCACCCGTTCCTCTGCAACTGGTTTCTGTTCCATGTCAGTATCTCTTGTTCTATTCAATATAAATCATTTCGTCTTTCGACCCACAATTACACTCGTATATCTGTAATGACGTGTCGGCGTTCGCGGCGTATCACTCGCACTCACACCCGCCCGCAGCGAGTAATTCGGACAGTTGCGTCTGTGTCTCACACTCACTGCAGTAGACCTGAACATCGACGAAGATATCGTAGGAACCTCCGCTGAGATGACCCGCATTCTGGAGTTCAGAGAGGGTGTTTTCGACTACTGCAGTCGTTCGGCCACGAAGTCGCTCGATCCGCTCTTTCCCCGTTTCGACCGGGTCGGCAGTCTCGACGTCCTTCGAGACGTCGAGTGCATCCGTGAGATACGTATGGACTGCCTGATGGGTGACGAAGTCGTCTTCTAGGCGGTCGACATCGATGCCAGCACGTGTCAGTCGACTTCGCTGTTGGGTCTGCATCCCCACACTCACGTCGTCGCCGGTAAGCAGCCGATACGCGTTCTCCGATTCACCGTCGAGCGGTGTCTCGCCAGCGTCCTCCATCGCCCGCTCGAGAACGGCGATATTGATGTGGTCGGCCAGTTCGCGAAGGCTCATCGGGTCACTGGACTCCCCCCGCCACAGGTCCGGCAAGGAATCGTGGAGGTCGAGCAGGTCGTACTCGCTCAACACGCGTCCGACCTTGTATCGCTTGTTACACTCACGGGTTTGTTCGGACATGTATACACGGACCGGCGCAGCGATATTTATAGCTTCTGCCTCACAAGTAAATCGATTCCCTCACAAGTCTCGTTCGCAGGCGCATCTGCCGAACTGCAGATAGCGTGAGTGATTACGTCCGGGTTGCGTGCCCTCTACTCCAGCAGCCCCTTGATGTAACCGATAGCGAACAGACGACCCATGTCGGTGTACCCGGCCATGACCGCGTCACGGTCGTCCTCACCGACCATCCGGGGGACGTGGTCGGGGCGGATCGGGCCGTCGAAGCCGATGTCCTGGTAGGCGTCAATCGCCGCCTGCATGTCCGTCGGCCCCTCGTCGTGCCAGGTTTCGACGAAGGAGTCGGCGGTTCCCTCGACGTCCCGGAAGTGGACGAAGTGGATCCGGTCGCCGAACTCCTCGACGACCGCCGGAATGTCCACGTTCATCGCCGAAAAGTTGCCCTGACAGAGCGTGACCCCGTGGCGCGGTGAGTCGTGCAGGTCGAGAATCCGGCGGTACTCGTCGACGCTGGTGACGATACGGGGCACCCCGCGGATCGGTGAGTGGGGTGGGTCGTCAGGATGGAGAGCCATGTTCACGCCCGCTTCCTCGGCGACCGGAACGACCTCGTCGAGGAAGTACTCGAGGTTCGACCAGAGTTCCGCCTCGGTGATCCCCGCGGCCGGGTGGTCGGGCGCGCGCTCCATCCACTCGTGGTCGTAGCCGATGCGCTTCGAGCCGCCACGGCCCGGCAGCGAGTCGGAAGTTCGGAGGACGCCGAGCGGGAGTTCGGTCCACACCCAGCAGTAGGTGTCGATCCCGAGTCGTCCCATGTTCCGGAGCAGCCGTTTGACCGTCGCTATCTCCTCGTCGCGACCCTCTTCACCGAGAACTGTCCGCTCCATCGGCGGACGGTCCTCGACGACCGAAAGCGAGAGCCCGTGGTCTTCGAACCGGGCGGCGGTCTGCTGGAGCGTCTCGTAGGTCCACCACTCGTCGACGCCCCAGAAGCGAACGACTGCGGTGTCGAGACCGAGTTGCTGTGCGATCGTCCACCGCCGGTCGGGTTCCGGCGGCAGCATGACTGTCGGGTCCATGTATCACCTGACAGGCCCGGAACCTATTGGTGTTTCGGGGTCATGTCGACCGCAAGCGCTCGATACGCCCGCGTCTCAGACCACGAACGCTGGGGACAGAGAAGGGAATACCTGAGTCCCAGCCTTCCGTCACTATCTGTTCGGGTATACACGAGAGCGACAATCGTTCACGAGAGGACCACCGCTGACAGCAAGGCAAGCCCCGCCGAATCTAAAAGAGCCCATTTATATAATATTTCAAGTATATATGTATCTCTGATATTTATATATTCGCCTATTACTTTCCAATCTTCACTGATATACCCATCGATAAAAATATTGTATGTTCTACAGGGATAAATTAATAATTGCTAATAAAATATGCGCCTATTCCGACAAAATACGAAAAATATAGTCGCTGTTTTGATTGCACAGGTAGATTCGAACGACTCTTCAGAATGCGACTTCGACTCCAGAACTATTCACCAGTAATCGGTCTATATTTGTCGAGTTATTCTCGAAATCCATCTCGTCAGCTTTGATCTCGACCGATGACTGTCTCGGTCATCCGGTACTGACGTCCGCTCTCGATACTGACCCGGGAAATATATATTATCTTATTTTACTTCTAATCTACCATATTCTTGTTATTTATCTTTGGTTGAATGAGACGCTCCGAAGCGGGCTGTCGTCTCCATAGTAGACAGTCCTCAGGGCATAGAAACTGAGCCCTTCGGAATTTTTTAATGATGGAAGAAACAGCTTGTACCGCTGCGGGAAACCGCAGGTATGGCCGAGACGCCACACTGCGACGCTGATATCCGACGTGCTGCGGTCGTCGGCCAATACGATCGATCGGACCGGTCACGGTGTCGGTCTATCACAGCCCCCTATCCCGGTCGATGGTCGCGCACGTCGGGGATACCCCGGCATCGTTTCGAAAGCAGTTGGTGCTGTGCGTGCGGGCCAGCATCGCCCCCCACTTCCGCCGGTATTTATCTGCGTTCGCTGACCCCGTCGAGACCGATCAGTCGGCGAACCGGAGTGTCACGTCAGTCGCCCCGTAGTCGTCGAAGTACGGTCCCATCTCTGTGGGTCGTTCCGGCGAGATGTTTCCGCCGACAGTCGCGAGCCCATCGTCTGTCTCGATGACGAGCGCGCATTCGATCGGGATGTCGTACTCGGTGGGTTCGATGAGTGCCTGCTTGACCGAGCGGACCGGGGCCGACTCGAAGGTAGTCTCCGCTCTGGTTTCGAGATCGATCACCGACAGGTCGGCAACGAGTGGCGTGTCTGACTGGAGATACAGGGTCGCCGTCGTCACCGCCGTTCGAAAGTTTGTGAACGACCGGGGCAAATCCAGTGGTTCTGCGATCATCTTCTCCTCACCCAGCGGCCAGACGTTGCTGATCACGTGCGACGAGAGCATGCCGCCGACGGCATGCTGGGTGAAGGCAAAGGCGTGTGAGTCGTCCGGGTTTGCGAGCGCGTTGTGGGTTCCGAACAGGCCAGCGACCCCGTCTCGAAGGACGAGCAAGGACGGGTAGCCCGACCAGCCCCGAAGCACGTCGAAGTACTCCGCTGGCCGGTCGAGACTCGCGAGCGTTTCTTCGATCGCTTTCTCGGTCCCGAACAGCAGACAGTAGACCATCACGTCACGGCGCTGTGCCGCTTCGAGCAGGTCGAGGATCCGGGACAGCGATTGTGCCGGAACGACGAGCAACAGTTCCGTTTCGGCCGTCTCGATGTGGTCGGTTACGCGTCGCCGGACCGTCCGGGGGACGTTGATGACCTCGAATCCAGCCTTCCCCGTCGCCGTTCTGTCGTATATCGAGGACGCCGCCTCCTCGAACGACTCGATCCGTGTCGTGAGGGCATCGGCGGTCTCTCCCGGAGGTCGCGCACGCAACACCGTCGGCGTCTCGCTTTCGTCTATCGTCAACAGGTCCCGGTCTGCGAGCCTGTTTGCGATCTCGTAGACGTAACTCTGTGAGATGTTCCCCGCCTCGGCGACTGTCCCCATCGTCGCCGACTCCTGTTTGAGCACCGTGATGTATGCCTCGATTTCCTTCTCGGAGAGGCCAATCGTCTGAAGCGCCTCCCGAACCGTCCGTTCGCTCATGGACTGCCTTTCGGCAGTCACGGATAAAACTGTTCTCCGCGAGCGTACTCAGTCGGCGCCGTCAAGTCTTCGCTCGAAGATGATCCCGTCCCCGTCCTCGAACTGGTCGGGCGCACGATCGACGGCCGCGAAGCCGTGGCGCTGATAAAACCGGTGGACACGCTCGTCTGCCGCGTGAGCGGTGAGTCGCACGTGTGTGTATCCCTCCTGTGCGAGGTCCTCGCAGACGGCTTCGAGCAGTGTCGACCCGTACCCCTCGTTCTGTCGGTCGGGGGAAACGGCGAGTTCGGGCAGATAGGCCGTCTCACCGCCCGGGATGTAGACCACGTAGCCGACCGGTTTGCACCGGGACCGCTCGACAGTAGCCTGGCGCTTCTCTGCTGTGATGACGACACACGATAAGATCCCCTCGACCGCCGCTGGTAGGAGTTCTGGCCACGGCTCTGCGAGTGCCGTTTGCTGGATCTCCCGCAGCACGTCCATATCTTCGGGCCGTGCGGGTCGAACAGGGCTCATAGGGCGAACCCGAAGGCGACGGCGACGGCCCCCCCGAAGAGCGCTGCCGCGAGCGTCGCCAGGAAGTTCACGCCCTGATTGCCGACGTAGCGTCCCTCGATGAGCGCGCCGAGCAGGCTGTCGACGGTCATCCCGACCGCACCTGCGGCGACGATGGCCGCGGCCGGAACCGTCGTCACGCCGCCGAATCCGACGAACGCAATCGCGGCGATGAGGGTAGCGCCCACCAGCCCGGCGAGTTCGCCCTGCCACGTGACTGCGCCGTCGGTCCCCGGTTCGACGACATCGAGTGAGACGATCAGACGCGGATTGTCGTAGAGACCACCGATCTCACTGGAGAGTGTATCCGCGAGTGCGGTACTGACAGCGCCAGCGAACGCAAAGAAAAAGACTGCCTCAGAGAGCCCAGCAATCGGACTGGCGGCGGCAGCGAGCACTGCGACGAGCGCGACGAGGGAGTTTGCGAGCACGTTGCCGGACCCTCGCGCCCCTTCGTTTTCCTGCGCGATCCCTCGGTCCAGCTTCTGGTCGTACCGGAACTTCGAGGAGAGACCGCCGATCCCGAAGAAGGCGATCAGCATGGCGAACCAGCCGTAATCGCCCAAGACGATGGTCAGCAGGCCGAGCAGGACGCCGGTGATCATCCCCGGCAGCGAGGCGGTATCGAGCGCGAAGGAGGCGTAGCCGAGCACGGCCGTCACGACGAGCGCAACGGCGATCTGTTGGGTCGAGATGTCGAGCGGAAAGCCAGCGATGAGCCACAGCACCAGCGCGACGACGACGAGCACGAGCGCGTCGTCGTGTTTGAAAAACGTCTCGCGGAGCAGGGCGGCGATGAGACTCCCACTCGCCCCGAGAAAGGCCACTGTCTGCCACGCGACGCTCATCCCGCCGAGTTCGATTGCGAGCAGTTGGCCGCCGGTTCCGAGGAGAAAGCCACCGAGGACGAACCCGCCCGCTGCGACGACGCGCTCGTGGGTCACCGTGCGAACCAGATGGCCGGTCAGATTGCCGAAGGTGAGCAAAAAGACCGTCCCGACGTAGACGTGAGTCGGCATCCCAAACTCGACGGTGAAGATGGCGAGTCCGGCGGCGGTGAGTGCGAACCCGGCAAGCCCGTAGAGTTTGCCGTGGCGACGGTCACCCGGTCGAGCGAACAACTCGAACAGGACGTTCTGTGACCGCACGGTGAGTGCGAACATCGCGACGACGAGAAACGGGCCGATAGCGACGACTGTCGCCAGCGCTGGGTCCTCGTTTTGGCCGATGAGTGGGATCACGAGCGCGAGCGTACCGACGAGCGCGAAGGCGACTGCACGCCGGACGGGAGATGTCACTATCGGCGGTATAGCCGACCAGTACTTACCATTTCCGGACTGGCCGACGAAGATGTCGGCAGACAAATAGCATATCGACGTGCATTTACTCCAGAATCGGTAACGGAGACTGTGGGCCTGTACGATACGTATCTCGCCACCCGTCTCCGCCTGTCCGACGCCGCTCTCCCCGAGACAGTGGCAGTTGTCATCACCGAACGGGACCTGCTGGAGGCGGGCGCGTACGACCGCCTCGCCTCGTTCTTTCGGTGGGCCTTCGAGTTCGACGCAACCCAGGTCGTCGTGTACGTGAGCGTGCTCGACCGGGAGGTCATCCCGACGCTCGAAGCCCAACTCGAATCCGTCGATACGCCCCGACCGATCGCAGTTCGGTCCCCGGAGGACGACAGCCGTGCGGACGCTCCCATCCAGGTGAGCATCGGCCTCGGCGGCAAACACGAGTTCGCAGCGGCAGTGCAGGACATCGCACACGATGTCGAAGCGGGCGTGCTCGACGCCGAGACGGTCACCGAGGAGGACATCGAGCGCCGTCTCATCTTCCCGGGCGCGCCGGATCTGGTGATCAAGACTGGGGCCGAACGCCTCTCGGATTTCATGATCTGGCAGTCGGTGTACTCCGAACTGTACTTCACCGACGTGAACTGGCGGAACCTCCGTCGACGCGATTACCTCCGCGCGCTTCGGGAGTACCAGGACCGAAAGCGCCGCTACGGGGAGTGACCGACCGACGGGCATCGCTGCTCGCCCGTCTCTACCAGCTGTGTGTGCCATGGTACCAGTCGTTGCGAGTTTTGCCGTAACTCGCGGTTATAGATGCCTGGAGATATATAACTTACAAACATGACCAGAGAGACGCCGGACGAGCGTGGCTTCGGGACACGCTGTGTCCACGCGGGACAGGAGGAGCCTGATCCGACGACAGGAGCGCGCGCGCCGCCGATCTATCAGACCTCTTCGTACGTGTTCGACGACGCGGACCACGCCGCGGACCTGTACGCGCTGGAGGCCGAGGACAACGTCTACTCGCGATTCGACAATCCGACGGTGTCGATGCTCGAACAGCGACTCGCGAGTCTGGAGGGGGCGAGCGCAGCGGTGGCGACCGGGTCGGGGATGGCAGCGCTCGACGCGGCCACCTCGATTCTCGCCGCCTCGGGGGACAACATCGTCTCTGCGGCCTCGATTTACGGCGGGACCCACTCCTACTTCACTAAGATGGCGACCCGTCGCGGTGTCGAACCGCGCTTCGTCGACACGCTCGACCCCGACGCGTACGCCGACGCTATCGACGACGACACCGCCTACGTCCACTGTGAGACCATCGGCAACCCGTCGCTCGTCACACCCGACTTCGAGGCCATCGCGACGGTTGCTCACGACCGCGGCGTCCCGCTGTTCGTCGACAACACCTTCGCCACACCAGCGCTGTGTCGCCCGCTCGAACACGGGGCCGACCTCGTCTGGGAGTCGACCACCAAGTGGATCCACGGGTCGGGGACGACCGTCGGCGGGGTCCTCGCCGCGGGCGGGTCTTTCCCGTGGGACGAGTACCCCGAGAAGTATCCCGAAATCGGTGGCGAGAACCCGGCGTTCGGGGGGAACTTCGTCGAGCGGTTCGGCGACCGAGCGTTTGCCGTCGCGGCCCGCCACCGGGCGCTTCGCAGTCTCGGGGACGGACAGAAGCCATTCGACGCGTGGGTGACGATGCAGGGCGCGGAGACGCTGTCGGTGCGGATGGAACGCCACTGCGAGAACGCCCTCTCCGTCGCCGACTTTCTCGCCGACCACCCACAGGTCTCGTGGGTCAACTACCCCGGACTGGCTAGCCACGAGACACACGACAACGCCAGCGAGTACCTCGATTGCGGCTTCGGGGGGATGGTGACTTTCGAACTCGAATCGGGCTTCGAGGGCGGGAAACGCCTCTGTGAGGAGACCGACATCGCGCAGTTTCTCGCGAACATCGGCGACGCCAAGACCCTGATCACCCATCCGGCGAGCACCACGCACGCGCAACTCTCCGAGGAGGAACAGCGCGCTTCCGGTGTGACTCCGGGGTTGATCCGCCTCTCGGTCGGCATCGAGGACGAGGCTGATATCGTCGCTGACTTAGAGAGTGCTATCGACGAGGTGAACCCATGACGAACCGGGAGACCCAACTCGAGGAGGTGAGTCCATGAAGGTCGAACACGACACCATCTCGCTGGGAGCCTTCGAGTTCGAGTGCGGCGAGTCGATCCCGGAACTCGACGTCGCCTACGAGGCCTACGGTGAGTTCACCGGCGAGAACGCGGTTCTGGTCTGTCACGCGCTGACCGGTAGCGCCCACGTCGCCGGACACGACCGCGGCGAGGGCACTGCCGGACAGGCCCGCGCGTGGTGGGACGACATCGTCGGCCCCGGCAAGGCAATCGACACCACCGAGTACTACGTCGTCTGCGTGAACGTGCCCGGGTCCTG
Organism: Halovenus marina; assembly: GCF_051414115.1. Lineage (NCBI taxonomy): Archaea > Methanobacteriati > Methanobacteriota > Halobacteria > Halobacteriales > Haloarculaceae > Halovenus > Halovenus marina. The sequence continues at coordinate 418,234 of NZ_JBLKNZ010000001.1, forward strand.
CTACGGGACGACCGGCCCGAACTCCACGAACCCCGAGACCGGCGACCCCTACGGGACGGACTTCCCCGCCGTGACCGTCACCGACTGGACAGAGGTCCAGCGACTCCTGCTCGACGAACTCGGCGTCCCGCATCTGCGCGCGGTCGTCGGGGGCAGCGTCGGCGGCATGAACGCTCTGGAGTGGGCGAAGCGCCACCCCGACCACGTGGAGACGATCATCCCCATCGCCGCCGCGGCGCGGCTCGACCCGCAGTGTCTCGCGCTCGATGGGATCGCTCGCCGTGCGATCACGACCGACCCCAACTGGCAGGGCGGCCACTACTACGGCGACGACCACCCTGACGACGGACTCGGTATCGCCAGACAGATCGGTCACGTCATGTATCTCTCCAAGGAGTCGATGGAACGGCGCTTCGGCCGCCGTGCTGCTGGCCGGGACGCGACCCGTTCGTTCCCCGCCGACAGAGCGGCCAACTTCTTTCCCTACCGGGACGTGGAGTCGTATCTAGACTATCAGGCCGAGAAGTTCGTCGAGCGCTTCGACGCCAACACCTATCTGTATCTGACGCGAGCGATGGACAACTACGACCTCTCGCAGGGCTTCGAGGACGACGCCGACGCGCTCGCGGCCTTCGATGGCGAAGCCCTCGTCATGTCCTTCACCGCTGACTGGCATTTCACCACTGCCCAGGCAGAGTCACTTGCCGAGTCGATGCGTGCGGCCGACGTGCAGGTCGCCCACCACGTCGTCGAATCCGACCACGGCCACGATGCGTTTCTTGTCGAACCGGACAACGTTGGCCCGCCGCTGTCGGACTTCCTCGCCGACGGCGTCGATGGCACCGCAGTCACCGACACAGACGAGGATTTCGAGCCCGAAAGTGAGTTCGCGCCGGTCCACACGAGCCTCTTTTCGAGCTGAACTGTGGGTAGACACTCCTATCGGCCTGTGTGGTATTCTGTAGCGCACATTTATGTTAGTCTGACTCGAAGATAGATTGATATGAGCGAACAACAGCCAGACGACCGACTCGACCTCGGTCAGACCGTATACGACGCGGACGGCACGGAACTCGGGACAGTCAGAGGCTTCGACCAGAACGGCTTCTACGTCTCCGCGACGACGGAGGCAGCAGTGATGCCGTCGGTCGATTCGGCGGGATCGAAATCGGCGGAGGCGCTGATGTGGCGCTGCTGGGAGTGTGGCGAGATGGGGCAACTCTCGGAGATGCCCGAATCCTGTCCCACCTGTGGCGCGCCGAAAGAGGAGATCTACTACTGGCAGGAGGACTGATCTCGCTGGGAACCGGCACGCTTGACCGTCAGTTCTGCGCGTCCGTGAGTTCTCGGTGAATCGCTCGCAGACCCAGTTCGTAACTGGTCGCGCCGAATCCTGAAATCTGCCCGACACACACTGGTGCAATAACTGACCGGCCGCGCCACTCCAGTTCCTCGCCGCGACTGTCGATGTTCGAGATGTGGGCCTCCACGACCGGATAGTCGACGCGGCTGACGGCGTCCCGTAGCGCGGCGGCGTAGTGAGTCAGTCCTGCGGGATTCAACACGACACCATCCGCGTCCGTGTCGTGAATCCAGTCGATCAGGTCGCCCTCGTGGTTCGTCTGCTGTAGCTTCCAGTCGACGGCAAGCTCGTCTGCTGTGTGTTCGATCGTCTCTCGGATCGCCTCGTTTGTCGTCGCGTAGTACTCGTCCGAGCGAGCACCGATGTCGTCCAGATTCGGGCCGTTGTAGATGTCGATTCGCATCCTGTCGGGGCTTCCGTCCACGCCGGATTAACAGTTTGCACAGAAGGAGACAGCTATACTTACACGGAGACTGAAATCGCGGTATGGACATCTGCGTGTTCGGGGCGGGCAGTCTCGGAAGCCTGCTCGGAGGACTGCTCGCGCGCGAACACGACGTGACGCTGGTCGGACGTGACCCCCACGTCGCGGCTATCGAGCGTGACGGACTCCGCGTGACGGGCGCGTTCGACCTGAAACGGGCCCCCGAAGCGGCCACCGAACCGCGGTCGGCAGACCTCGCTGTCGTCGCTGTCAAGGCCTACGACACCCCCGAGGCCGCACGGGCGCTCTCGACGTTCGAGTACGACGCCGTCCTGTCGGTCCAGAACGGGATGGGAAACGAGGCGACGCTCGCGGCGGGACTCTCGTGTCCCGTGCTCGCTGGCACTTGCACCTACGGTGCGCGACTGAGCAACCCCGGCGTCGTCGAGTGTACCGGCGTCGGCACGGTGACACTCGGACCCCGAGTGGGCGGCGACTCAGCGGTCGCAACCCGCGTCGGGCAGGCCTTCGAGCAGGCAGGGATCGATACCGTCGTCGCTGACGACATGCCCCGCCGTCTCTGGGAGAAACTCGCCGTCAACGCCGCGATCAACCCCACGACTGCGCTCGCTCGCGTCGAAAATAGGGCGACACGTGAGGCCCCACTCCGCGAGACTGCCACGGCCGTCGCACACGAAACTGCCCGCGTCGCCGGACAGCAGGGGATCGACCTCGACCCGACCGAAACCGCTGACCGCGTCTTCGCTGTCGCTGATGCTACCGCCGAGAATACGTCCTCGATGTTGCAGGACGTGCAGGCCGAGCGACGGACCGAAATCGACGCGATCAACGGCTATGTCGTCGAGCAGGCCGACCGGCTGGTTCCGGTCACCGAGACGCTCACGAGACTGGTCCGTGGCTGGGAGCGGGCGCGTGGGCTACGCGAGTGAGAGATGCGGCCGCCGAGCCAAGCGTCACAGTCGCTGAAAGCGAACCCAAGCAGGAAAGTACCCTCCCAGAGACAGCGAACACACACGAGGCCTTCGAGGAATGACCACCGAACGAGAGAAGATGCGACGCGGGGAGCGATACGACCCGAGCGACCCCGAACTCACGGCCGACCGACGCGACGCACGCGAGATGCTGCGATCGTACAACCAGACAGCACCGGACGCGTCCGAAGACCGGTCACGACTCCTCGCTGAACTGTTTGGGTCTGTCGGCGGGGAGTGTCACATCGAACCCCCGTTTCGCTGTGACTACGGCTACAACATACATGTCGGCGACCACTTCTACGCCAACTTCGACTGTGTGCTGCTCGACGTGTGTCCAGTCCGGATCGGTGACCACTGTTCGCTCGGCCCGGGCGTCCATATCTACACCGCGACACACGCGCTCGACCCCGAGGTGCGGTCCGGACCACGAGAACATGGGATGCCCGTCGAGATCGGTGACCGGGTCTGGATCGGTGGTCGCGCGGTGGTCAATCCCGGAGTAGCGATCGGTGACGACGCGGTAGTCGCGTCGGGTGCGGTCGTGACAGCGGACGTTCCGGCGGGGACACTCGTCGGTGGGAATCCTGCCGAAGTGATCCGCGAGATAGAGACCGGACCGCAGTCAGAGCGCTAGAACGGGGCCTGCGGGCCTTCGTCGTCGTCGGTTTCCTCGCCCATCTCACCGGGGAAGGATGGACTCATGCCGCCTTCGGCACCGCCAGCCATGCCTTCCTGTCCGCCCATCCCCGTCATGGCGTTGACCTGGTCGATTTCGGGGATCTCCTTGGTCATTCGGGTCTTGATCGCCTGAATCGTCATCGGTGAGATGCCACAGCCGGAACAGGCACCGCCAAGCTGGATGGTGACGCTGCCCTCCTCGCGGTTGAGGTCCTGGATTGCGGCGCTGCCGCCGTGCATCTGGATCTGCGGGAAGTTCCGGCGCAGGAAGTTCGTGATACGCTCGCGGAGTTCGTCGTCTGGGTCCTGTTCGGTGTCCGTGCTCATCGTGTCCTGTTGTAGGCAGTCAGCGGGCTTAGGCTTTGGGTCTTTTCCCGGGCATGTTCGAACCCGCGCCCGAGCGCAGTCGCGGCGCTCAGCGAAGTACTGCCAGCAGTATCAGCAGTACAGCCCTTGCGTGACGCTCACGGTTCCATTCCCGATCTCGACGAGTGCTGTCTTCTCGGGACCCGGACCGATTCGGCAGGTAGCTCGCTCGCGACGCTGACTGTCCAACTCCACGATGACGTCGTATTCGCCCGGACCCAGTCGGTCGACTTCGCATTCGGTCTTGCCCGGCGTGAGCGCGTACCTGCTCGCGAAGACGATGCCGTCGCCGTCGCGAACCCGAACGGTCAGGTGGTTGGTCCGGGTCGTGTCGAAGTTGCGAATGAACAGATCCGCACTCGCTACTGCGGTCGGTTCCTGTCTCGCTGTCGCGTCGGTCAGGTGTCCGTCGGTCATATGAACGACTTCGCGGGGAATCGCCATATCAATAGCCCAGACTCAAATCCCCGTTTGACCCACGGCAGGGAGACTGATCGTGGAGCAATTCAGCCCTCGAACCCGAACACAGACTGCAGTTCGGATTCGAGTTCGGCGACGTATTGGTCGAGGACGGCGTCGAGTTTCTCCTCGTCGACGACCACCGCAGTCAGTCGCTCGCTCGGGTTTTCGGGGAGTTCGATTCGAAACTCGCCGTCGCCCTCGTAGAAGGGTTCGCTCTCGGCCAGCAGTTGCTGGTCGATGGCGTGGACGAGTTCCGAGTCGTAGCTGTCGTTCATCGTCTCGAAGGCCTGTCTGTAGGCCTGCTGTAGCTGCGGGAAGTAGTGTTCGTACTTGTCCTCGAACTTCTCGGCGAACTCGTCGGTGGGTGCGCTCATCGTACTCTTGCCGACGCTTCGGTGTCCAGCGGTATAACGACATATATTCGGAGATTCGCACTCCACCAACCGCTCGCGCCGTTTCAGGGGATGTTTATCCGCGCCGCCGCTACGACAGACATGAGCGTTCAGATCGGCCCGGAATCGCTACTGGAGGAAGACCCACAGGTCGTGACAGTGGAGGGAAGCCGGTACATCCTCAACGAGTTAGACGACGGCACGGTCGTGCTGTACTCGACGGTGTGTCAGCATCAGGGCGGGCGCGTCATGGTCAGAGAGGACGTGTTTCGCTGTCCCACCCATCGCTGGGAGTACGACCCCGAGACGGGGGAGTGTCTCACCGAGGACGCCTGCCTCCCACGCACGACGCTCCGACGGGAGGACGGACACCTGGTCGGGTCACTGCCCGACTGACAAAGTGGGTATCCTCCGTTCAGGGCCTGTCCACGCTGTCTCAGGTCAGGGCGGCACCTCGTCGAGCAACCGACGCGCAACCGTGACAGCCCAGATGCCGAAGGTCAGCGAGGCGACCATCTCGGGAACGGCGAACCACTCGCTCGAATCGGACGTCTGCGCGAAGAGAATCCAGCCACCCCACGCAAGCACGTGGACGAATCCCAGTGCGATCGACTGGCGACCAAGCCGCGCGTCTCCGGCCCGAATCCGGCCAGCACCGTACAGCCAGTGGGTGATCGGTGCGCCGATGAAAAAGAGCATGGCGACGGGGCCGTGCGGGTCGCGGGGGAGATAGAAGACCCCGACAAGTCCGAGTCCGACGACGCTGACGAGAAACGTACCGGTACCCAGGCGTTCGAGGCGGTTGCGTGCCCGTCGCCAGAGCGGCCACGCGAACGCAATTCCGGCAAGCCCGCCAGCGACGAGTCCGCCGTTGAACAGCCAGAACGTGGACGCCTCCCGCCGACCGAGATCAGAGAGCGCGTACTCCGCCCACGTGAACTCCGTGGGCGCGGCGACGAGTGTCGCCAGCCAGACACAGCCGAGTGCGACCACCGGCGCGAGGATGCCACACCAGACTGCGATCCGGTCGAGCGACGGCGTTCGACGGTGTGGTGGGGATATTGATCGGCTCATCGGCGCGTTATCTGGTCGTTCGCTGGCTCTGTTTCTGTGGGATGTACACCGTGATCACAAAGACAAAGAGCAGGCCGAGAATGCCCGCAAAGACGAGATAGACGGCCACGCTGAGTCCGGTGAGCACCTCGACGATCAGGGACAGATCCCGAAGCGACGGCTGTGTCACGCTCACCTCGACGTACAGCAGGATGGCGACACAGACGACGAGTACCACGTCGAACAGGTCCCGGACCTCCATTACCGTGCTGTCTGGTCCCCAGCGGCATATAGCTTGATACAGCAAGGGAGTCATCCAACGATTCGCATATTCTAGCGTTTGATACTCCCGAATCACTCATTACAGATGGTGTAGCGCACAATCTGACTGAATGGTGTCAGAGACTGCGTGCATGATCCAGAGAAACCCCCCTTCTAGTTGTCAACTGTCGGTGTTTCCGGAGATTCACTCGCGCTGTTCGACTTCGAATATTTCGTCTGCAGTGAGACCGTGGGCTTCTTTGTGAACTTTCTCACCCGCTTCTTTGCTGGGTCCCTCAAAGAGGCAAAAGACGGCACCCTCGTCTTCATCCACCCAATAATTCAAGTATTCCACGCCGTGTTTCTCCTGGGTTTCGAGATCTTTTTTGTGGGCTTCTACAACATCCTCAACGCTTGCATCGACATCCCTATGAACGTCCATATAGAGTGGCATGGTACATATTGCTGTAGGAGATACCCACCGTTAGTTATTGAGGGCTATTTTACGGTACGATGAACTTATTCGGGCGGCGAAACGTCGGTATAGATTCGTCGGAGACTCTGCAATCGGTACCGACGAAACACCACGTTCCCTTGCGATCCAACCGCTAGGTATGTGCTTACTGAATCTGTGATTTGTTCCCAACGAGGATGAACTTGATTCGATTGTGTCCTGTTATGACTCTCTGATAATGCAGTCGCATACTGGATTCTCGACAAAACGTCTCACAAAATCGAGCGAACGGTTTTCAGTTTGTAGGAACAGATGGAGCCATTAATAGGCGCACAGTCCTGAGAGCGGAACATGGGATCCCGGTTTCGCCACTATCTGGCGGTGACGACAGTGAGCGCGTTCTTTCTGATCTTGCTCGGCGTCTACACGGGCAAGGTCGGCGCTGGCCTCGCGTGCGACGGACGCTGGCCGTTCTGTGACGGCTGGATGGGGCTGTTCCCGGCGACGTGGCCGAGTTTCGTCGAGTGGTTCCACCGTCTCGTCGCGATGGTCGTCGGCTTCATGATCCTCGGGGCTGGCATCGTCGCGTGGCGCGGTGACTACGACCGCCGCATCCGCTACACGCTCGTGATTGCAGTCGTGATGCTTCCAGTCCAGATCCTCTTTGGCGCAAACACCGTCCTCAACTTCGGCATCACTGCCTCGATGGCCCATCAGATCGCCGCACAGCTCATCTTCGGCTCGCTCGTCGTCGCGACGACAGTCGCCTACGTGACCCACGGGGAGTCCGAAAACGGCGGCACGAAAACAACTGGCACGGTTCAGGCCGACGACTGATACTGTCGGCTGTACGTGCGTAAAAATATTCGCCACCCCGGGTGGCGAATTATTTTCGAGATGGTACAGCCGACAGTATGAGACGCGCTGTGTGGCGTTTTCTGCTACCGATTCGTTCGTTCAGCCACGGATCCAACGACACGAATGTGAGTGGTCGACAGTGTGGTCAGGCGTACGTCTGATATGCGATCAACGCAGCGACAGCGAGACACGCAACGCCGACGGCGCGAACGACCCACGCCCACCGGTCGGGGATCGCCTGGTCGGAGCCGTACTCGCCGCGCCGTCGGCGGTGCGGGCCGACGAACACGGACAGTTGAAGCGCCGTTCGCGGTGCGACGATCAGCGCAAGCCCGAACAGGACACCGAGGACGACTGCGAGGAGTTCACGGAGACCGGACATCTACGATCGGAGCCGCTGAATGCGCTTTTCCATCGGTGGGTGTGTGGAGACAATCTTCCGGAGCAGCCCGCTGTCGGGGCTGGAGATGCAGAGCGCACTCACCTGCTGGTCGATGTTCGTATCGCGGCGTCGGTCGTCGCGACTCCGGCGGTGCGTTGCGTTCTGGGCCGACACTTGGGCCTGCTGGTTGCCCTGGTCGATTTTCTCCAGCGCACGAGCGAGTGGTTCGCCCCGCCCGATGACCTCCTTGGCGTCGGCGTCGGCAACGTACTCGCGGTACCGGGAGATTGCGAGCACGAACAGCATCACGAAAAACTGCACGAGGTTACCGACGACGATGGCGAGAAAGAAGTCCGCGATGTCGTTCTCGCCGGTGAACAGCACGGCGTACTGCGCGACGATGGCGACGATCGAGGCGATGCCCTGTCCGAGTTGCATCGTGACGACGTCGCGGTTGTCGATGTGTGCGATCTCGTGTGCGATGACGCCTTCGAGTTCCTCGCGGTCGAGTAACTGGATGAGTTCACGCGAGATGACGACGGTGCCGTTGCCGCGGCGACCGACAGCAAACGCGTTCGGGACGCCCATCTCGGCGATTTTCAGCGACGGCTTCGTCAGGTCCTTGTCGCGACAGACCTGCTCGACGAACTGGTGGATCTGTGGATACTCCGTCTCGGACAGGTCCTCGGCACCGACGCTGCGGAGGGCGGCCCACTTGCCGATCTTGTACTGAATGCCGACGAGGAGGATACTACCGACGATGGCGATCGGGAGCACGCCCTGACCGAACACCACCATCGCTGCGGCGACTGCCACGAGATAGAATCCCGCGAGTATGCCGCCGACCACAGCCATCCGTATTTTGAGGCCAAAATGTCTCATAGCGGGCAATACGACGCTGAAGACACAAAAATGGATCCGTCTCCCCTGACGGGATACCTGCTACATAAAATCCGATAGACCGGCCTGTTCGTCGGACTCGGCTTGTTTTGCTCGTTCGTCCGATTCGGATTGGTCGTCTGTGTCTTCGTCTGTGCCCGTCTGGTCGGTCGCGGATTCGTCGGCAGACGCGTCAGAGCCGTCAGATGGGGCGTCGTCAGTTCGCTCCCCGTCTGTCTCACCAGTCCCGGAACTCGCCCCCTCGAAGGCACCCTGTGAGGCTTCGACGGACTGCTCTTCGCGCATCTGTTCGGCGTCCTCGACGATGGACTGTACCTTGTTCGTCGTCTCGCCGCTGCCGGTCACGAAGGAGACGTGGTCGGCGTCGAGTTCGTACCGCGCCGCCATCGCCACCGTTAGCTCGCGGTTCTTGCAGTGATGGGTCAACAGGCGGAGATGGGGCAGAATCTCCCGTCTGGCGGTGCTCATGCTCGTTCCGTTCGTCTCTGCGATCTGTCGGGCGATGTAATCGCGTTTCTCCCGCGTGGCTCGCGAACTGCCGAGTTTCGACCAGTAACTCGGCGGGCCGTAGCGCGTCCACCCACCCTTTGGCTCTCGGCGGGCCGCAGCGACGCCCGCGGTCATGTTGTCGGCGGCGTAGCGCCAGTATGCGTAGTTCTGCGTGGCGCGCGTCCGCCCGAGCCAGCGGTCGGCGTTGGCGAGGAAGTCGTAGGCGACTCGGAGTTCCTCCCCCTCGTAGTCTTTGGGCATGTTGTCCTCGATCCAGTTGATGAGGTCGTCGGGCGTCTCGTCGACGTCGTAACTCGATTCGAGCGCCTCCTGTGCCCCGGCCTCCTTGATGACGCTATCGAGAAAGTCGAAGATGCCCTCGGTGCGGTCGCGCTCGCCGGTCACCACGTCCTCGGCCGCGAGGCTGTCACGGCCCTCACCGAGCGCCTGCAGGTCCTTGATCGCCCCCCGGAGGTCGCCGCTGTTCATCTCCGCGATGCGGTCGAGCGCCTCGTCCTCGAACTCGATGCCCTCCTTCCGGCAGATGTCTCGGAGCACGGGCACGATAGAGCGCTTCGAGACGGGGCGAAACTCGACGTCCTGACAGGCGTTTCGCAGCCCGTTTGCCATGTCGTAGTACTCGTTTGCGATGAGGATCATCGGCTGATTCGCCTCCTTGACGAGGCTGGTGATGGCGCGGCTGCCGCCGCGGTCGGCGTTGCCGTGGACGTTGTCTGCCTCGTCTAAGATGACCAGACGGCGGTTCGACCCGCCCGTGAGTGTCGCGCTCTTTGCGGCTTCGCCCGCGACCCGCTCGATGACGTCTTTCGTCCGTGAGTCAGAGGCGTTGAGTTCGATCGTCGGCCAGCCCTTGTCGGCAGCCAGCGCGTGTGCGGCCGATGTCTTCCCGACGCCTGGCGGGCCGTGGAGGATGACCGCCTCGCGATGGCTGTCCCACGAATCGGCCCACTCACGCACCGCGTCGCGGGCGCTGTCGTTGCCCCGAACCTCCGACAGCGACGACGGGCGGTATCGCTCGGTCCAATCGCTCATTAGCGGATGCAGGCGGGTCACGAATAAAGCGATTGTGGACGCGCGACCGATCGCTCGATACTGTCATACTGAACCGACAAATTTCCCTTCAGCGTTTTCCTCGCCAGCGTTCTGTTCAGAACCAAACACGACCGTTCTCCGCAACGGACAGGCTTAAGACGATAACGCCGTAGCCTGGGATATGACCTGGTCCAATCAGGACTGGTGGCCGAATCTACTGCGACTGGACATTCTCGACGACAACGCTCGAACCCTCAGCCCCTACGGCGAGGACTTCGATTACGCAGACGAGTTCCAGAAACTCGACCTCGAGGAAGTGAAAGCAGACATTCGGGAGGTAATGATGAGCCCTCAGGAGTGGTGGCCAGCCGACTACGGCACCTACGGGCCGCTCTTTATCCGGATGGCGTGGCACAGCGCCGGGACGTACCGAACCGCCGACGGACGCGCCGGTGCCTCGGGCGGTCTCCAGCGTCTCCCGCCGGAGAGCAGTTGGCCGGACAACGTGAACCTCGACAAGGCACGCCGCCTGCTCCAGCCTGTCAAGCAAAAGTACGGTCGCAAACTCTCGTGGGCCGACCTGATCGTACTCGCCGGAAACGTCGCACTGGAGACGATGGGTTTCGAGACGTACGGCTTCGCTGGCGGCCGCGATGACGAGTACAAGTCCAACGAGGCGACAGAGTGGGGTCCCGAAACAGAGTTCGAGACGACCTCCCCTGACCGCTACGTCGAGGGGGAGGCAGGCAACCTCAAGGACCCGCTCGCGAACACCGTGATGGGTCTCATCTACGTCAACCCCGAGGGGCCCGACGGTGAACCAGACGTGGAGGGATCCGCGAAGAACATCCGCGAGGAGTTCGAGCGCATGGCGATGAACGACAAGGAGACTGTGGCGCTCATCGCTGGCGGTCACACCTTCGGGAAGGTCCACGGTGCTGACGACCCGGACGAACATCTCGGCCCCGAACCCGAGGCGGCACCCATCGAGGAGCAGGGCCTCGGCTGGGACCACGACTTCGACGAAAAGCCTGGGATGATCACCAGCGGCATCGAGGGGCCGTGGAACGACACGCCAACGCAGTGGGATATGGGCTACGTCGACAACCTGCTGGGACACGACTGGACCTCGGTCAAGGGGCCCGGCGGTGCCTGGCAGTGGCGACCGGTCGGCGACGACATCGACTACGCGCCGGGCGCACAGGACCCCTCGGAGACAGAACAGCCGATGATGCTGACGACGGACGTCGCCCTGAAACACGACGACGACTACCGCGAGGTGCTGGAGCAGTTCCAGGAGAACCCCGAAGAGTTCCAGCAGGCGTTCGCACGAGCGTGGTACAAACTGCTCCACCGCGACATGGGTCCGCCCGAGCGGTATCTCGGCCCGGAGGTGCCCGACGAGACGGTGATCTGGCAGGACCCGCTACCCGACGTTGACTACGACCTGATCGGCGACGAAGAGGTCGACGAACTCAAGGAGACGATCCTCGATTCGGACCTGACCGTCTCGCAACTGGCCAAGACGGCGTGGGCGTCGGCGTCGACGTACCGCGAGAGCGACAAGCGCGGCGGCGCGAACGGCGCTCGGATCCGGCTCGAACCCCAGCGAAGTTGGGAGGTCAACGAACCCGCGGAACTGGAGACGGTTCTGGAGACGCTGGAGGGGATTCAGGCGGCGTTCAACGACTCCCAGTCCGGCGACCGGAGAGTTTCGCTGGCCGACCTGGTCGTGCTGGGCGGGAACGCGGCCGTCGAGCAGGCAGCGGCCGAGGCTGGCTACGACGTCGAATTGCCCTTCGAACCGGGCCGCACAGACGCCACGCAGGAGCAGACCGACGTCGAGTCCTTCGAGGTACTCGAACCGAAAGTCGACGGCTTCCGGAACTATCTCGGCGGCGAGTACGAGGACGACCTGTACGACTCCCTCGAAGAGCGGATGGTCGACAAGGCGGAACTGCTGAACCTGACCGTCCCCGAGATGACCGTGCTGGTCGGCGGCATGCGCGCGCTGGGTGCGACCTACGGTGATTCCGACCGCGGTATCCTCACCGACCGACCGGGCGCGCTGACCAACGACTTCTTCGTGAACCTGCTCGATATGGACTACGAGTGGGAGGCTGTCGACGAAGAAGGAGAACACTTCGAGATTCGCGACCGCGACACCGGCGACGTCGAGTGGGAAGCCACTCGCTTCGACCTCATCTTCGGGTCGAACGCCCGCCTTCGCGCCGTCGCAGATGTCTACGGTGCCGCCGACGGAGAGGAAAAACTCGTCCACGACTTCGTGGACGCGTGGCACAAAGTGATGCGCAACGACCGCTTCGATCTGGCGTAACTCGGCCGGGAAGACCAGTACAGTTCTCCCTGTCCTTTCCGCTCGGACGACCGCTTCTTGCAGCACACTTACACTTCTGTGCCGTCATGTCTTTGTATGGAACAGACGGGTCCCAAGCCGCTCTCCCCGCGCACAGCGCTCGGCGTGTACTTGGCCTTTGGCGTCCTCTGGATCGTGGTCACCGACTGGCTCGTGGTTGCGATGCTGGAGACGCCAGAGACGATCACGACGGTACAGACGGTGAAGGGGTGGGTGTTCGTCGGGCTTTCGGGACTCGTGGTGTTCGGTCTGACGACGCTTCGCCAGCGCGACATTCGCCGGTCACGGGAGCGACTCCACCGTGTGAGCCAGCAGTTGCAGGTCCTCCAGCGGGTGTTCAGGCACAACATCCGCAACGACATCACGGTGATCCGCGGGCATCTCGACCTCGAACGATCTGCAGAGCGGGGGGCGGATCTCGACAAAGCGGCCCAGCGAACTGAAGCGGTTGCGACACTGAGTAACAAGATGCAGGTCGTCAGCGACGTCGACATCGTCGAGACGGACCACAGTCGCGTCGATCTGGTCTCCATCGCGACCGATGCGATCACCGCGGTCGAACGGGGGTACCCCGATGCGAACATCTCGCTCGACGCGCCAGACCGGGCCGAGATATACGGGGACGAAGTGTTGCGCCACGCGATCAGCGAACTGATCGAGAACGCGATCAAACACAACTCAGCCCCGCCCGAGGAGTGTGATGTTCGCGTCGAGATAACCACGCGAAACGACGAAGTGACGCTCTCGGTGAGCGACAACGGTCCGGCGATTCCCGACCACGAAATCGAACCGCTGCGTGCCGACCAGGAGACGAAGCTCTCACACACGAGCGGCGTCGGTCTCTGGATCGCAAAGTGGCTGTGTGAGTACTGTCGCGGCAGCATCTCCTTCGAGACCGACGACGGGACGACCGCTCGCCTCACGTTCGATGTCGCTGACGACCCCGCGGGGATCACACGGGCCGTCTCCGCTTTGTAAGTCGCGTCGTCGGGTGTGCTCCTTCGGTGTTCGGTGTGTGTCAGCCCAGTTTCCGATACGTTTTTGCCGTGGAGATGAGTCGGACAGACACATGTCACGCGGGCCACGGGCGGAACTCGCCGAGAAGATCGCAGGCGAGGTCGTGCTCAGCGACGACCCCGGGGCGACACTCCGGAAGTGGCGCACGGACTTCGAGATTGCACAGACCGACCTTGCGGACGCGCTCGACGTCTCCCCCTCGGTGGTCTCTGACTACGAGAGCGGCCGCCGGGGAAATCCGGGGATCGAGGTCGTTCGCCGGACGGTCGCGGCGTTGCTCGACATCGACGAACAGCGCGGCGGCACGCACATCCGCCAGTACACTCGCGTTCTCTCCGCCGGATTCGACAGCGAGGTCGTCCACGACCTCCGGGAGTACGGGGCTACGATCCCGACACAGCGGTTCTATCGCGCGATAGACGCCACGGAACTGGTCTCCGGAACGCACGACACCATCGCCGGTCACACCGTCATCGACAGCATCGAGGTGATCCGTCGGCTCTCCAGCGACGAGTTCTACGACCTGTACGGGGAGAGTACGAACCGCGCGCTCGTGTTCACGAACGTCACCCGCGGGGAGTCGCCGCTGGTCGCGCTCCGAGTCGTCAAGCCGACCCCCCACGCCGTCGTCTTGCACGGCATCGAACCCGACGACGTCTGGGAGCACGCGACGGATCTTGCCCGCATCGAGGGCTTTTCGCTCGCGGTCACCTCGGCCGACTTAGAGGAGATGCTCGACGGGTTGCGGGAACTGCCCTGACCGGGACCTCGGCCTGGCTTAGTTCGTGCTGAGCCCCAGACTCAGCTTCAACGCCTCGTCTATCTCGGCCATCGTCTCAGCGTCCAGCCGTCCCACGACCGACTGGATGCGACGCTCGATAGCGACGGTCCGAATCTGGTCAAGACGGACAGAGGAGTCCTTCTCGAACGGCGAGTCGGCCGCCTCGACCAGCACCTCGAACGGATATCCCCGGTAGGTTCCCGTCGCGGGCGCGACGATTGTCGTACTCGCGTTCTTGTTCCCCACGTCATTCTGCACAACGACCGCTGGCCGTGTCTTTTTCAGCTCGTGCCCTTCTGCCGGATCGAGGCGAACGATGACGACATCTCCACGTCGGATCGTCACGCCGTCGCTCATTCGTCGAGCCCATCCCACGCTTCGGTCGACGCCTCGTCCCACTCCGCTGCTATCGTGGTGGCGCTGTCCGACGCCTCGCGATACGCTGCGGCCAGTTCCTCCTCGTCTGGCCCTGTGGACTCGATGTCGACGATAGCGACGGTGACGCGCTTGTTCGCGTACTCTGTTCCAAGATAGATCCGTCCCCTGTCGTCGGTCTCGTTCGTCTGGAATTCGTCGGCGTCGATCTTCATAGTACCCACTATTGCCCACGAAATATTAAGTATTGCCCACTATTGCCCACGAAATATTAAGTATTGCCCACTATTGCCCACCACCGTGCCGCCTACTGTTCCTCGACGACAGCGCCCTCGTTGCGCGGTCTGACGACTTCGACGCGGCCGTCGACACCAGCGGCGTCGAGCGCGCGCTCGCCGTCCTCGCGGGCACGCTCGATCGCGGAGTCGCTCGTCACCCCATACACCGTCGGCCCCCACGAGGACTGTCCAGCCCCAGTCACGACGGGACTCTCCGACATTACCTCGACGAGTTTGCCAGCGGGCGGGCGGTAGACGCCGCCCTGTTCGTCGGCGTACCACGCGCCGTTGAGGCGGCTGAGACGGGCGACTGCCGCCCCGAAGGAGCCGATTCGCTGTTCGGCCACCGCGGGCAGAAGCTGTCGGGTCAGCAGCGTCGCAATCTCGTCGGCGATTCCGGGGTCGGCGCGCTCGACGATCGACCGCATGCTCTCGTCCTCGTCGGCACCGCTCAGTCCCGAGTCGGTGTCTGGTCGAACGAGGACGAACCGCCACTCGTCGGGAAGGTGTTCGGTGACGATGGGCTTGGGAACCGTCCAGCTACCCTCCGCTGGTGGGGCGGTGGTGAACCGCTCGGTGCGATGGCCAGCGTCGACGACGAAACCGCCCCGCTCGAAGGTGGCGACGCCGACGCCGCTTCGCCCCCCACGGCCCAGCGACGGCGCGGCCTCGCGGGGGTCGACCGTCCGTCCGTAGGCTCGTGCGATGCCGACGAGACTGGCGAGCGCGAGTTGGGTGCCGCTTCCGAGGCCGACGTGGCGGTCGATGCCCTCGCTCAGGTTCAGACGCGCACCGTCGAGGCCCAGATGGTCGAGCGCCTCCCGAGCGTACGGCTCTAGAACTGCGGCAGAACAGGACAGAGTCGGAGCCTGCGTGACCTCAAGCACGATCCGTGGGTGTTCGAGCGAGACGCCGACGCCGCCATACAGGCGCTCGTGTGCCAGCGAGAGATTCTGGAAGCCAAAGTGCAACCGGGCTCCCGTCTCGACGACTACCATGCATGCTGATTCTCCGTCGAGGAATATGAACGTGGGGAACCAGCGCCACACGCGATATCAGCGACCTCAGTCGTCAGAGTGTGCGCGCACCCAGAGCGCTCCGATCCGGGAGAGTCGGGTTCGGTGGGAGTTGCCGTGCTGTTCCTGTTCGATGTAGCCCTTGCCGCCCGGGCCGAGTCGGTCGACGTTGTAGATGACCTTCGAGCGAAAGGAGTCGGTGTACTCCTCGCCGAGTTCGCGGGCGAGCTGGTGGGCGAGTTCGGAGACGGACTCGAACTCGCCGTGTTCGCCGAGCGTAAAGAGGATGACCTCCTCGAAGGGCTTGACGTTCCGGAAGGAGGCGACCGGGAGTTCGACGATGTGGCTACCCCCGATCTCCTTTGCGCCGATGGTCGTCCCCCGCTCGTCGAACTCGGAGAGCAGCTGTCGGGCGCTGTCGAGGCGCTTGGTCACGCGTTCGTCGGCGACTGACTCGTCGGTCTGGAGGTCTTCGAGCAGTTCGATCTGGGTTCGGAGTTCCTCTGCGAGTTCGGTTTCGAGGTACTTCTCGGGGACCGTGTAGTAGGTGTGGATGCGGTTGCGGTCCTCCTCGCGCTCGACCATGATGGAGTGGGCGGCGGTGGCGAAGGCAAACGAGACCGTTCGGGGCATCGCGGAGATGTTCACCCAGACTTCGTTGTCGCCAGCCTCGTCGCGGTCGAGTTCCGTGTTGATGAGTGCGTAGGCCTGCTCGAAGGCCTCGTCGTAGTCGTAGACGTCCTCGATGACGAACCGCTCGGTGGTCGCTCCGAGCAGGTTCTGGAAGTCCTGTTCGAGCTTGCTCGCCAGGTTCTGTGAGTACTCGACGTTGGCCTCGCTGCCGACCGCGCCTTCGAGCA
This sequence comes from Halovenus marina, assembly GCF_051414115.1. Classification (NCBI taxonomy): domain Archaea; kingdom Methanobacteriati; phylum Methanobacteriota; class Halobacteria; order Halobacteriales; family Haloarculaceae; genus Halovenus; species Halovenus marina. The sequence continues at coordinate 435,068 of NZ_JBLKNZ010000001.1, forward strand.
ACACGACGCGGTCCACGTCGAGTTGCTCGCGAACCAGCGGCGCGATCAGCCGGTCGTAGTCGAACCCGACCGGGACGATGTGCGTCTGCATACCCGAAACGTAGCAGTGCGACCGGTAAAAGTGCCCAGTTTCGACTGCGCACTCACCCACACCGCTCGCGCACTGTGAGGTGCCGACTGGGATCTTCGTAGGCCCCGTCGAGTGGGATCGGCTGGTACATGCGATAGACCGTCACGCGCACCACTCGTCTGTCGTAGGTGTCGCTGGCCTGCTCGCAGACCCACGCCGCGTATCGGTCGGCGATCATCGGGTGGGAACTTCCGTCGCCGGACCACCAGACGAGGTTCATGAACTTCCGGTGACGGAAGGTGTCGTAGGCAGCGGACCCGTCCGGCGGGCGGTCGAAGTCGACGGTCCCGTTCGAGAGCGCGTCGACCGTCGATCCGTCGACCAGTTCCGCCTGATGGACGTAGTAGTTGTACCCGAACAGAGGGTCGGGCGCGTACAGCCCCCAGTCCTGTTGGTCGAGGTGGTCGTACTCAAGCTGGTCGGGGACCTCGGAGGCAGTGACGTCGGCGGCCGCGAACAGCAGCATCCAGACGACGACCAGCAATCCGAGCGTGGCCATCGCGACGCGAGGAATGTCAACGACCGCCGAGTGGCCACGTTCTTCGAGCCTGTCGAGCAGCCGTCGCTCCAGCGGCGGCCGACCCAGCGGCCCGAGTTGCTCCCTATCTGGCAGTCTGTCAGCCCAGCGAGACGGAACGCGAGCGGTGACCGCATCCCAGAACGGCGCGGTCAGGAAGGGAAGCACTGACGCGATCAGAACGAGCGGGAACAGCCCGACGGCCATCGCGGACAGCATCCCGAGAAACGCACAGATGTAGGCCAGTGCAGCGATTGCACGCGCCCGGCCGACCGTTCCGAGCAGTAACACCGACGACCCGGCCAGTAGCGTCACCCAGCCGTAGTTGAGCGCGGTCATCAGCCGGGGGGACTCGACGATGACGTTGCCGAGGAGGAATCGCATCGCGTCGTTCGACAGGGCGAGTTCGAGTCCATCGCCCGCGTACCAGAGGTCGCCGCGGTGTTTCAGTATCGCGTTCGAGGTGAACACGACGACCGGCTGGAGGAGGACGGCGACGGTGCCGAAGCTTGCGACCGTCGACCGGGCGTGGCCCCGGCGAAGTGCGTCGACCGACCAGCGCTCCCCGAGCGGCGTGACGAGCGCAATCGCAAGCAGCACCCGAAACAGGCGGTCACCACCGTTGAGTAGCGCCGGATTCCGCGCGTGCAGCGAGAACAACAGCAGAACGGAGATAAGCCCCATCAGTCGCGTCCGATAGCCGACGAAAAAGGCGAGCGCGAACAGTCCGGCCGCGACGAAGAGGAGTTGCTGGAACCACAGGTCACCCGAGAGGGCGTGTACCGACAGCCCGGTGAACTGCCGGTAGGTCTCCTCGTAGGCCGCAACGGGGTACAGCCCCTCGTCGGTGTAAAACAGTTCCAGATGCCGCGACCGGTGAATCAGATCGACGAGGATGACGAGTGCGAGCGTCATCCGAAAGGCGGCGAGTGCTCTGGTGTCGACGGCAACGCGAGCGCGAACTCGGCGGCGAACCGGGCCGAGGCGCTGCCAGACCTGCCGAGAGCGAGCAGTAACGGCGTCGATCGGGGTTTGGTCGGCTGGTGCTGTCATTCCTCGTCTCCAGGGCGGGCGATTGGGAACCAGACGCGTCTACTCGGATTCAGTTTGTATGTCTTATGGTGCTCAAAGCGGGATGTCGCACCGAAGCACTGATGCTGTCAGCGATTCGCTCGAGAAACCAACCCGTCAGCGGATGTATCCGAGATCTTCGAGTTTCTCTTCGAGTTCGTCGTCGATTTCGGTCGTTCGCTCCGTCAGGACACCACTCTTCTCGAGACGGTCGTACACCTCCGCGACCCGGCCGCCGTCGTCGCGTTCGACGACGGTGACCTCGCCGGGGCCATCGATATCGAGCGTGACGCTGTCCTCGCCGTGTCTGGCGTACTTTCGCACTGTCCCGTCGTGGTCCTCGTACACCGCCCGCCACGGGCCGACGTAGTTCTCGACGCCCTCGACCGATGCGTACTTCGTCGTCTTCGCCTCGGGCAGTCGGAACGTCGACGCGAGCACTATCTCGGGCGCGAGCAGCGACTCCTCGATATCCTCAGCGTCCTCTGCCGTCGCACGCATCAGCGCGGGCAGATCGGTCAGCGAGACCACCTCGTCGACGACGCATCCGTCGGTCTGGCCGGGATACTTCACGAGAAGAGGGACGTGCGTCAGCGCCTCAGGAACCCCCCACTTGTGGTCGCGGATGCGGATGTCGGGATCGAGGGTGCTCTCCTCGCCGAAGGCTTCGCCGTGGTCGCTCGTGATGATCAGCAGGGTGTCGTCGAGTTCCCCCCGCGATTCCAGTTCGTCGACCAGGTTCTCCAGAATCGTATCTGCCTGCAAAATGGTTCCGTCGTACAGTGGCTCGAGCGATTGCAGTCGGTCCCAGCCTTCGCCCGCGAGTGTCTCTCTGACACTCGGGAGATCGTTCGCCTGTGTGTCCCAGTCGTCCGCGTCGGCCCAGCGGTCGAACTCGGGTTCGGGGTGAAACGGCGAGTGGGTGTCCATCAGGTTGATACAGGCGGCCCAGGAGCCGTCTTGCGTCGACTGCCAGTCCAGAAAGCCTTCGGTGAACTCGCCGCCGTACAGCGTCTTGAATCCGCCCTCCGGGGCGCGGTTGTCCGTTCCACCGCTCGCGCCGCCGAGACGGGCGCGCACTCCGTCGACGGCGGACCCGACTCGGCCGCCGGTCAGCGACGACAGGAAGCGGCCGATCCGTGCGGCCGTGTCTTCGAGCCGGAAGTACGCCTTTTCGATGGCGGGGTGGCCGAGTGTGTTTTCGAGACGCTTCGCGAGCGAGTAGTCGGGGTTGAACTGGTACTGGAAGTGCTCGCCGAGGTTCGATGCGTTCGAGACGATACGATTGTTGGTGAAGAGACCGGTTTCGTACCCGAAGTCGGTGTGCAGTTCGGTCCAGATAGAGCGCTCAGGATCGATCTGTGCGGTGTGGTTGAGCGCTTCGTGCTGGTCGACGTGGTCCCCGGTGAACATGCTGACGTGACTTGCGATGCTGTGTATCCCGGGCGCTCTCGCCTGCGTGTACACCGTCGACCGCTCTGCGAACTCCTCCAGAAACGGCGTCGTCTCGCGCTCGTATCCGTACAGACTCATGTTCTCGGCCCGCGCCGAGTCGAGGATGACGAGCAAAATGTTGGTGTCCATACGGGCATATCTATCGCCCAGATATTAAAGGGCGTAGATGGGTGTCCGCAACCGACAGCGGATGTGCGACTGCGCGTAGCGAAAGGAGTCGACCACAGACACGGAGTTCGTCATACTGCCAGCTGTTCGTTCGGAGATATACTCGCCCAGTAGGGGTGCTGAACAGGGTTCGGAGTGGGATCGCCGACAGTATCAGTATCCGCCCGCGTCATCGAAGCACCGACCGCACTTGTTGGAGTCATATTCAGTCGTTGCAAGGTCGACGGAAATTACCTGGAACTTGTCGGCGGTAGTGTTTCGTGTGACCCCGCACGCAGTCTGGTTGTGTGATCCCTCCTTTTCGCGCTTGTGAATTGTCTTCGTGATTTCGTTTTGTACAACGTCCATACTGTATGACACTTCTACACACTGAAGTCAGTTCTTATCACTTGAATAATCACACAACGGAGATCAACGTCCGCGAGAAACGGCAGGGGAAAGCGAGCACGTTTATGTGTTGTGACCCACCACTCGGTACAAGACGATGGCACGGCCAGTGCTGAAGTGGGCGGGCGGGAAGCGGCAGTTACTGCCCCGCCTCTACGAGCGGTTCCCCGAGACGTACGACCGGTATCACGAGCCGTTTTTCGGCGGCGGCGCACTGTTTTTCGACTGCGAACCCGTGGCAGGCTCGATAAACGACACGAACGACCGCCTCGTCAACTTCTACCGACAGGTGCGCGACCGACCCGAGGAACTCATCGACCGCCTCCGCTCGTTCGACGACCCCGAATCGGACACCGACCCCGACCGCAGATTTGCCGAGACTGACCGGAAGGGCTCCGAGATTACGGTCTACTACTACCAGCAGCGAGCGCTGTTCAACGACCGACCCTACGGCGACGACTACGACGAACTCGAAGAGGCCGCCCTGCTTTGCTATCTCAACCGCACTTGCTACAACGGTCTGTACCGCGAGAACAGCGACGGGGGATTCAACGTCCCCATCGGGCGGTACAGCGACCCGGACTGGGTGCGCGAAGCGGAGATCCGGGCGGCGAGTGACCTTCTGGAAATCGTCGAGATATGCAACACGGACTTCGCATACGTCCTCGACGCGGCCCAGCAGGGGGATCTGGTCTACTTCGATCCGCCCTACGAACCCATGAGCCAGACCGCATCGTTCACGGAGTACTCGGCGGCCGGATTCGGGCGTGACGACCAGACGCGCCTGCTCTCGGTCGCGACGGAACTGGATGCGATGGACGTTCACGTCATCCTCAGCAACAGCGGCGTCATGTACGACCGCTACGACGACGCCGGATTCTTCGTCGAACGTGAGGGCGCGACTCGCGCGATAAACAGCGATGCGGCGAACCGCGACGAGGTCGACGAGATCATCGCCACGAACGTTCCGCCAGACCAGAACGCCTAGAAGTTGTCGTAGACGGTCCGCTCGATGGTGTAGAAGTCGATCCCGGCGTCGCCCTGCTCGCGCCAGGTCTCGCTGGAGGAGCGCTTGACGCCGCCGAAGGGGACGTGCAGTTCGAGACCGGTCGTCTTCTCGTTGATCTTCGCGACGCCCGCCTCGACTTCGCTGACGAAGCGCTCTGCCTCGGTGTGGTCGTCGGTGACGATGGAGGCGGAGAGTCCGTAGTCGACGCCGTTTGCCACCGAGAGGGCGTCCTCGAAGTCCTCGACTTCGATCACGGCGAGCACGGGGCCGAACACTTCCTCGCAGGCGAGCGTGTCTCCAGGGTCGACGTCTGCGAACACCGTCGGTTCGACGAAGTAGCCGTCGCCGTAGTCGTCTGTCCCCCGGAGTTCGCGTCCGCCAGCGACGAGCGTCGCGCCGTCCTCTTTGGCTCCCTCGATGTACGAGAGGGTCCCCTCGAGTTCGCTCTCGGTGACCTGTGGCCCCATCTCGGCGCTGTCGCCGGGACCGACCGCGATGGATTCGGCTTCCGCGGCGACTGCGTCGACGAACTCGTCGTAGACATCGGCGTAGACGATGGCCCGCGAGCAGGCCGTGCAGGCCTGTCCGGTGACACCGAACGCGCCGCTCGCGACGATGTCGGCGGCCTCCTCGACGGCGGCGGTGTCGGAGACGACGGTCGGGTTCTTCCCCCCGAGTTCCGTCTGTGCGCGCTTACCGTTCGAGACTGCCTTCTCGTAGACCATCTCACCGACGTCCGAACTCCCCGTGAAGGAGACGGCATCGACGTCGTCGTGGGTGACGAACTCGTCACCGACCACAGACCCGGGGCCAGTCACGACGTTCGCCACGCCGTCTGGGATCCCGGCCTCGTCGAGTGCCTCGAAGATGGCGACGCCGACGCCGGGCGCGGTCGAGGCGGGGTTGTGGACGACGGTGTTGCCGGTCGCGAGTGCGGGTGCGATCTTCCACGCGGGGATCGCGATGGGGTAGTTCCAGGGAGTGATCAGCGCGGCGACGCCGACCGGCACGTCGACCGTGTACAGCGTCTTGTCTCGACCGCTTGGGGACTTGATCGTCCCGCCCAGATCACGGGCCTTCTCGGCGTAGTAGTAGAAGATGTCGACCGCGCGCTGGACCTCGCCGCTCGCCTCGGCGTGGGTCTTTCCCTCCTCGGTGGTGAGCAGTTCGGTCAGTTCCTGCTTGCGCGCGTCGAGTACCCCCGCCGCGCCGCGAAGGATTGCGCCACGCTCCGGTGCGGGCGTGTCGGCCCACTCGGGTGCGACGCGCGCGGCGGCCTCGACCGCTTCGGTTGCGTCTGCGCTGCTGGACTGAGGATACGTCGCCACCCGTTCGTCGGGCGCTGCGGGGTTTCGCGTGGTGAACGTCTCGCCGCTCTCGGCGTCCGCCCACTCGCCGTCGACGTAGTTCCGTCGTTCGTGAGTCATACCCACAATCGACGCTCACCGCACACAGACCTTACGGTCGTTCGCGCCGCGAGCGGCCGAACGAACCCATCCCACGATGGCAGAATCACACCGTGACGACGGCGTTTCTGAGAACGCCGATCCCCTCGATGCCGATTTCGATCACGTCCCCCGACTGAAGCGTAAAGTCGTCTTCAGGCACGAGCGAGGTGCCGGTCAACAGCACGGCGCGTTCGGGCACCGCGTTGTGGCGCGTGTAGTAGTCGACGAGTTCCTCGACGCTCCGGGCCATCTTCCCCGTGGTGGTCGCGTCCTCGAAGACGACCGCTCCCCCGCGCTCGATGGTCATCCACATCTCCAAGTCGTGGGGGTCGTCGAGCGAGTCGGCCGAGCGGACACAGGGTCCGATCGAGCAGGACCGGTCGTACACCTTCGCCTGTGGGAGATACAGCGGGTTCTCCCCCTCGATGTCGCGGCTACTCATGTCGTTGCCAATCGTGTAGCCGACGATTTCCCCCTCGTAAAGGACGACACCGAGTTCCGGTTCCGGAACCGACCACTCGGCGTCGGCGCGGATCCCGACTGCCTCGCCGGGGCCGACCGTCCGACTGGGCGTCGCCTTGAAGAACAGTTCCGGCCGGTCGGCGTCGTAGACGTCGAGATACATCTCGGGCATGCCGCTCTCGCTTTCTCGTGCTTCCTCGCTTATCTGGTAGGTGACGCCCGCGGCCCAGACCTCCTGTGCGTCGAGTGGCACCCTCACGTCCGGGTCCTCGATGGTGGCGGCGTCGGAGCGAAGTCTGTCAGCGATTGTATCGACTGGCGTGTCGCTGATCGACGCCGCCCGGAGCAAGTCACCGAACGTTCGCAGTCGCGGCCGCGCCGAACGCAGGTCGTACATCTGCCCGTCGGCGCGAACGGCAAGCCGTCGGGTTCCGTCGACCTCGAACTGATAATAGCGCATGTGAACGTCTACCACTACCACTGCCAAGACAGTTCGGGTTAGCAGCCTCCATCACTCATACTGCTGGCTGTACGTTCGTACAGATATTCGCCACACCGGGGTGGCGAATTCGTTCAAAATGGTACAGCCAGCAGTATCAGACCCCGCAACGAAAGCCCCACTCGAAGCGAATCGCGTTCTTACTCAGCGAAGCGCGTCGCCAGCTATTTCCGCGTTGATAGATTAGAGGAGGCCGTCATGAGCACACTCATGGCGACACAACAGCCTCTTACGGGGCAGATCAATCATGCAGGATACACCAAAATATCTCATACACGCAGACATCAGGACGAGCGGGGTGGTCGAGCGAAGTGACGTCGTTGGCGCTATCTTCGGGCAGACGGAGGGGCTGCTCGGCGACGAACTCGATTTGCGAGATCTGAGCGAGTCCTCGAAGGTCGGTCATATCGACGTCGACATCGAGTCGGAGGGCGGGCGGTCGTTCGGGACAGTCACCGTCGCGAGCGGTCTCGACCGCGTCGAGACGGCCGTGTTAGCGGCTGCGCTGGAGACGATAGAGCGCGTCGGTCCCTGTCGCGCCGAATGTACGGTCAGGGATATCGAGGACGCCCGGGAGGCAAAGCGGCGCGAACTCGTCGACCGGGCAAGCGAGTTGCTCACCGCGTTCGAGGAGACGACGATGACTAGCGACGAACTCGTCGAGGAGGTCAGACAGCGCGCTCGCGTCGAGCAGGTCACGAACTTCGAGGGGTTGCCAGCAGGCCCGCGCGTTGCCGACAGCGACGCGATCATCATCGTCGAGGGACGGGCGGACGTCCGTCGCCTGCTCGAAGTCGGGATCAAAAACGTCATCGCCGTCGAGGGGACGGACATCCCCGACGCGGTCGCTGGACTCACTGCCGGACGGACCGTGACGGCCTTTCTCGACGGTGACCGTGGCGGCGACCTCATCCTGCGCGAACTCGAACAGGTCGGCGACGTCGACTATGTCGCCTTCGCGCCCACCGGCCGTTCGGTCGAGGACCTCGACCGCGCGGAGATCCTCGCTGCACTCCGGCGGAAACTCCCCTCCGACCAGATTGCAGACGGGCGAACCCCACGCGAGACGTTCGATGGGTCGGACCCGGTTGCGGAGTGTGAATCGGAGTCATCCCCGACTCCAGCCGAAGATGACGCCACAGCATCCGAAGACGGCGTCGTCGATGCGGTGGCCGACGAACGGCGAGAAGCACCGAACGAGGAAAGCGAACCAGCCGAGTCGCAGAACGGTTCCGCCAGTCGGAATGGCGATGCACCACTGTCGGACACTGCCGACGCCGCTACTAGGAGTGGTGACGAGAGCGCGGTGAGTGATGACGACGAGGAAACCGAGACGGCGAAAGACGACGACGCGAGCACAGCAGCAGACGCTCAGGAACCCAGAGCGGCGACGGACGGGGAAGGTGCGACAGCAGAGGTCGCGGAGGCACAGAGTGGCGTCGCTGCGGACGCGACTGAAGACACAGAGGGCGAGAACGAACTGACGTCGGTGGCCGCGGAGACGAGCGAGCCACAGACGCTCGCGGGGCACGTCCAGACTGTCGTCAACGAGAGCATGGGGACTGTTCGACTACTCGACGCGGACTGCGCTGCACTGGCGGAAGGCCCGGCGGACAGCGCGTTCGACCTGCTTTCGTCGGCGGAGGAGACGCCCCAGTCGGTCGTTCTCGATGGGACGCTCGACCAGCGACTCCTGGACGTCGCCGCACAGCGCGGTGTCGGGCAGTTCGTCGTCGCCGACACTGCAGAGTTCGTCAAGCAACCGGTCAGCGTCCGGATACGGACGGCTGCAGACCTCGATGTCGAGGCGTAGCGACCGGAAGTCGGCATCGAGGCGTAGCCACCGCACCAACGACGCTGACAGAAGTCCTTATTTGGCCCCCTGCCGTAGTAGACAACAGATGGGAGCGAGCGCGTACGACTTCTGGCTGCTCGACCTCGACGGAACGGTCGTGGACACGGAGCAGTCGTACATTCAGGACGTCTTCGGTGCGGTGGGCCGACGACTCGACGTTTCGTTTTCGGAACGGGAACGGGAGGCGCTGTGGTACGGCTTCGCAGGCGAGCGCGAGCGAGTGCTTACCGCGGCCGGTGTCAGCCCCGAACGGTTCTGGGCGGTCTTTCACGAGGTCGAAGACCCCGAGCGGCGCGCGGCGGCGACGCATCTGTACTCGGATGCGGCGTCGTTCGTCCCCGCCCTCGACCAGCCGACCGGTATCGTCACGCACTGCCAGCCACATCTCACCAAACCGGTGCTCGACTCGCTGGATATCGCCGACTGGTTCGACACTGTCGTCTGCTGTAACGACGAGATGGGCTGGAAGCCGGATCCCGGCCCGGTCGAACTGGCCATGCAGGAACTCGGCGTCGACAGCACCCACGAGGGCGTGCTCGTCGGCGACGACCCGAACGACATCGGTGCTGCACAGAACGCCGACCTCTCTGCGATACACGTCAATCGGCGCGAACCGACGGAGTGGAGCAGCCTCGAACCGGGAAGCCAGCACATGGACCCGTTCACCCGGGGCCACGAGCGGGTCGGTTCGTTTACCGAACTCGACGAACACGCGTCCGAACCAGTTCGTGTCGGCTCGTCATCGCAACTGGTCGAACCGGGACGTTCCGTCACGAAATCGGACGACCTGAACGACTGACTGGCCTCGGTCTGTGTGAACAAATCACGCGCAACCGGGGGCTTTTTCGCCGCTCCGTCCTAACGGCGAGGTATGGAAACGCTTCGTGAGGCGATGCGCGACCTGCCCGACACGGTGTTTGCAGACCTGCTCGAAGGGGATGACGCGTATCTGATCGTCATCGACATGCCGGGGGCGAGCGCGGAGACCATCGACGCCCGCGTCGAGATGGGATCGGTACAGATCGAAGCGCGCCGGGACAAGGACGTCCCCGGGGAGTTTCGATACGTCACCGAGGACCGCTCGCTCTTTTTCGACATCACGCTGCCGACTCCGCCGGACGCGACCGGCGAGTCGGCGGCGGCGTCTATCGAGAACGGCGTTCTCGAACTCCGATTGCCAAAGCAGTCGGCGGTGTCGGGAACGACGATACCGGTCGAGGGTGGGTAACGGAGAGGTGTCGGACTGGTGAATCTGCGTGCATACTGGCGGTTTCTGCTGGTCAGCTGGCAGTTTTTTCCGCTGGTTATCGCCTACGCCCGCGACAGAAATCGGTTCCTGCTCTTTGGCCGCAGTCGGCAGGTGTCGTCGGCACGGCGTCGCAAGCGCGCAGCGACGCTGCTCGACTCGCTGTTGACGCTCGGGCCGACCTTCATCAAACTCGGACAGTTGCTCTCGACGCGGCCCGACGTGCTCCCACCCGAGTACATCGACGAATTCTCGAAGCTACAGGACGAGGTACCCCCGGCCGACTGGGCGGACGCCGAGGAAGTCATCGAGTCGGAACTGGGGCCGGTCGACGAGCAGTTCGCAGACTTCGACCGGACGGCGATAAGCGGCGCGAGCCTGGGGCAGGTGTATCTCGCGCGAGTCGACGGGCAACAGGTCGCGGTCAAGGTGCGCAGGCCCGGCGTCGAGGAGTTGGTCGAGGCGGACCTGCGCGTCATTCGCTGGCTGCTCCCGCTCGTGATGCGCTTTGTCGACGATTCGCGCTCGTTTTCACTGGAGACGCTCGCTGACGAGTTCGGCAAGACGATCCGCCAGGAGATGAACTACGAGCGGGAGGGGCAGATGCTGCAGGATATCCGGGCCAACTTCGACGGCAACGACGCGGTCCAGATACCCGCCATCGTCGAGAGTCACTCGACCGAGCGCGTCCTCACGATGGAGTACGTCGAAGGGACGAAAATCACCGACACCGACCGACTCGACGAGTACGGCATCGACCGGTCGGAACTCGCAGAGCGACTCCAGCGGACCTACATGCAGATGGTCGTCGACGACGGGGTCTTTCACGCCGACCCACATCCGGGCAACCTCGCGGTCCAGCCAGACGGCACACTCGTCCTCTACGACTTCGGGATGAGCGGCTACGTCGACCAGTACGTGCAAGACCACATCGTCGACTTCTACGGCGCAATCGCCAGACAGGACATCGACGCCATCCTCGACGCGCTGATCGAGATGGGGACGCTCTCGCCCGAGGCCGACCGCGAAGTGATGGGCGACGTGATGGAACTGGCGATTGCCGACGCGCGCGGACAGGACATCGAGCAGTACCGCGTCCAGCAGATAATCCAGCAGGTCGAGGACACCATCTACGAGTTCCCGCTTCGGCTTCCCTCGAATCTCGCCTTGGTGTTGCGCGTCGCCACCGTCGTCGAGGGGGTTTGTGTCACGCTCGACCCCGACTTCGATTTCATCTCGGTCGCGACCGACTATCTCCGCGAGGAGGGGTACATCCAGGCTGGCGTGCGGGAGTATCTCACCGACCGGGGGCAAGAACTGACCGACGCCGCGCAGGCGTCGATTCGCGTGCCGCCGAAACTCGAATCCGCGCTCGACCGAATCGAGCGGGAGAACCTCCACGTGCAGGCGGATATCGAGGACTCGGACGACCACTTTGACAGATTGGCTCGACGGCTCATCTACGGGATGTGGGGTGCCGCTGGGGCCGTGTCGACGGCGATTCTGTACGCGTTCGAGGAACTCGCCATCGCGGCCGTCACCGGGGCTGCGACGGTGGTCGTCCTCGCCTTGCTGTACTGGTCGTTCCGCGGTCGACGGGGAATTCGTGCACAGCCACAGTTCACGCGCCAGCGCCTGCGTGAGCGAGAGTCCGAGAACGCGATGGGGTTCGGTGACGTGGGGGCCAACGACAGCGACACGACGGAGTTCGACGCGCATGCGGACACCGAGCGCGCTCGCGCTGACTCGGACGACGGCGGCCATTCGATACCAGTTTCGGATGGTGCGTCCGACGAGGAGACAGATCCGCGGTCGTGACCGTCCCGAGCGACCCCATTCCAAACGGTTTATACTGACAGGTGGACAACGGCGGGACATGGCAAGACAGCAGACCGAGGTTCGCGAACTCGACGAGGGGAGCTACGTGATGATCGACGACACGCCGTGCAAGATCACGGCGTACAGCACCGCGAAGCCGGGCAAACACGGGAGCGCGAAGGCACGCATCGACGCGAAGGGCGTCTTCGACGGGCAGAAGCGCTCGCTGTCCCAACCCGTCGACGCGAAGGTGTGGGTGCCGATCATCAACCGCAAGCAGGGGCAGATCATCGACGTCCGCGACGGCGAGATTCAGGTGATGGATCTAGAAACCTACGAGAACTTCGTGATGCGCGCCGACGACGAGAACCTGTCCGCTGACGACGAAATCGAGTTTCTGGAGTACGAAGAGCAGCGAAAGATCGTCTGATGGAACTCGCCGGAACCGTCGCGCCCGAGGATACACACTACGCCGTCGTCGGCGCGCCGCTCGACGCGTCGACGAGCTTTCGGCCGGGAGCGCGGTTCGGGCCGCGCCGGATCCGGGAGTTTGCGAACTCCTTCGAGGCCTACGACCAGCACACCGGCCTTCGATTTCCGGATCTTGGGGTGACTGACCACGGCGACATCCACCCGGGCGCTGACACCGAGGAGTATCTCACCTTTCTGCAGAGTGTGCTCACGGAGTACCACGATTCGGGGACGACTCCGCTCGTCCTCGGCGGCGAACACACCGTCACCGTCGCGGGCGTTCGCGCAACTGACCCCGACGTGTACATCTGTCTCGACGCCCACCTCGACTTGCGCGAATCCTATCGTGGGGACCCGCTGAGCCACGCGACTGTCACCCGACACGCACTCGACGTGGCCGACGAAGCAGTCGTACTCGGCGCGCGCTCTGGCAGCGAGGTGGAGTTCGACCGCGCGGAGGACGACGACGTGACCGTCGTCCCGCCGGACGAGGTAGCTGACTGGGAACCTCCCGAAGGAAAGACCGCCTACTGCAGCGTCGACATCGACGCCGCCGACCCCGGCTTCGCGCCGGGGACTGGCACGCCCGAGCCCTTCGGTCTCGACCCGACGACGATGCACGATGTGGTCAGATCCGTCGCCCCGCAGTGTGTCGGATTCGACGTGGTCGAGGTCAACGACCGCGACGACGGGCAGGCGGCGGCGCTCGGGGCGAAACTCCTCCGGGCGTTCGCCTTCGCGCACGCCGACAGAACGGGGTGATCTGATTTTCGCTCTCAGTCCGGACAGTACACAGACATAGGATGCGGGCGTTTCAGGTTACCTATACACTAGTAGATATCTCTCAATAGGTGTGCAAGATACAGAGGGTGGGTTCAGCAGGTGGGTATAAGACTGTCTTCGCCACTCGGACCGGATTTAACTTCCTAAACGACCAATCTACCGTGAATGGTTAACGAGCACTACGTTCCTCAATCATATCTGCGATTACTTGCGCCGCCAAATGAAAGTCTGATTTCTCGGTATTCACTTGTAGAGACGCATGAAGGTGGTGACTATCGAACTGCATATAATAGATACCCTACAAAGAAGGCGGCATCAACAGAGGATTTCGCTGATGGTTGGTTGGAACAAAACGAAATCAATCAGATGGAAAATGCTGCTAAGCAAACATTTGAGAAGTTACAGGAAACAACTGTTCTCGACAAGGAGGGAATTGCGACGATCTCGCAGTTTGTGATGTTCCAAGGGGATAGAACCCCACTGGCCCGGAGACACTATCAGGTGAGGCGACTGCTTGGCGATCACGTCGATAATACTACTAACTGGGATGATCTGACCTTGGCTGATGGGTGGGAAGAAATCCTTGTTCGGAACGCTGCTGAAGGGCATGAGCAACTCCAGCACATGGGATGGTTACTTGTTAAGAATGATTCCGACACCCCGTTCATTACCTCAGATAATCCGTCAGCGCAGTACTTCGCGCGAGATTTAGAGGCTATAGAAAACTCAAACACACAGGCAGAGGGCCGAGAGATATACTTTCCAATCGGCCAGGATCATCTCTTCGTCTTCCTTGATCCGTCACGTTTCGAACTAACCGGGCAATATCCCAACACGAAAATAGACAAAATTACGATCAGCGATCCTGCTGACATCCACGAAGTGAATCAACTCCAAGTGCTCTCCGCATCCCGCGAAATATTCGGTCCCGTAGGTTATGGAGACTACCTTGAGGAGATTGTAGATGAACTTATTCTTGAATTCCCCAACGAGACATACATACGAGGTTATACGGGTGACCTTGGGCGACTTCAATTAGCATATTCACTCGCGGCTGGCTTCGCTAACTCACCGTGGTATCGGAAATACGGTAAACCGATCATTAATGCTGAACAGAAGGAAGCACACGCCATTTGGGAACACGATCACGATATTGGTTTTGTCCATGAACTCCGTCGAGACGAACCAATAACCGATTACTGGGACAATATTACTGTCTGATGTTTTTTATCTGAGTCGCCAGAGAAACCCATCCACTACATCGCTCACGATCACTGACCGGTGAGTGCTGACTATGCGAATCCCATCTTGCACGATGTTCTTGTCTGAAATTCGTACTACGGGTCCGTTGCTGGAGTGCTGATCTCACAAATTGAGGCTTGCACCCCCTGTTTCAGAGGGGGCAGGAAAGCGGCTAAGGTCATCTGTGTCCATACCGAAACGCATGGAACAGATCGACATCTCGGAGGGGTTCGACATGCACGACTACCGACACGGATTGAAACTGATCCGGGAAGACCGGGAGACCAAGCAACTCGAAAACCGGGCCGACGAGTTCGCCTGCCCCGCCTGCGGCAAGCCCTTCGACCGACTGTTCGTCAGCGAAAAGCGCACGAACACCTTCAGCGACCCCGGAACGGCCTTCTGTATCGCCCGGACCGACGAGAAGACGCTGTTGTTGACACACTGAACGCGCGTTCTCGATGGCGCGGCGACCTACTCGCCCAGCGCAGTCTCGTCGCCCAGACACAGGACTCATACCCGCCCATAGCGAAGCACGGATATGACTGACACCGACGCGTGGGCGGACGAACTGCGCGAGCACCGCGCCGAGAAGGACCGCTTTCTGGCCGAGCACCGCCAGTCGCCGATCCCACCTGAGGAGCGCGACTCCTTCGACGGGCTCCCGTACTTCGAACCCGACCCGGACTACCGCGTCGAGGCGACCGTCACGGTCCACGACGACCCCGAGACAGTCGAGATGGAGACCTCCGACGGCCGAACGATCGAGTACAGGCGCGTGGTGACCTTCCACGTCGATCTCGATGGCGAGCGCGAACTCGCGGGCTATCGCCAGTCGCTCGACGACGAGACGATATTCGTCCCATTCCGGGACAAGACGACCGGCCAGCAGACGTACAAAGATGGCCGCTATCTCGAACTCGAACCCGAGCGCGAACTCGACGACGGCGAGACTGTCACGGTCGATTTCAACCTCGCGTACTCGCCGTTTTGTGCCTACAGCGAGACCTTCTCCTGTCCGCTGCCGCCGGAGGAAAACTGGCTCGAAACGGCTGTCGAGGCTGGCGAACAGGCGCGCACGGAAGGCAGATCGACTCGCTGAAACTGGCGGCGAAGATTCTTGTACCAGTCAGCAGAAAGGCAGACGAATGGGGGATCTGCAGTTTCGACAGGCGCGGCGAGCCGACGCCGACGACCTGCTCCGGATCAAGCGGGCGGCCATCGACGCCATCGCCGACGAGCACTACGACAGACACGAGCGAGCGGCGTGGCGACCGGACGACGCACGCGAGACGTTCGCGGAGGCGGTCGAGAGCGACCGGTTCGACGTGCTGCTCGCCGTGGTCGACGACGACCCCGTCGGATACGGCGTTCTCAACGCGGATGCGGGTCGCATCGATGCGCTGTTCGTCCGTCCCGACCACGAGCGGGAGGGAATCGCCTCGTCGCTGCTCGGCCAACTGGAGATGCGCGCGCGGATGAGCGACGTCGAGGAACTCATGGTTGTGGCTTCGACGAACGCGACGGCGTTCTACGAGACACGCGGCTATCGCGATCGCGGGGCCGAATCTCGGACCATCGACGGTGTCGAGATGACATTTGTCAGGCTGGACCGGTCGCTTTCTGCGGAGTGACGTTTGTCGTCGCGACATCGCTTTTTTGTCTCGCTCGGCCGATATTCCCGTATGGCCTCGATCAGCGAAACGTACATCGAGAACCGCGAGCGCGTCCAGCCCAACGACACCAACAACTACGCCACTGCCCACGGGGGCAACGTCGTCAAGTGGATGGACGAGACGGGCGCGATGTCGGCGATGCGCCACGCTGGCGGGGCCTGCGTGACGGCCCGCATCGACCGGCTGGATTTCGAGCGCCCGATACCGCAGGGGGAAACTTGCGTCATCGAATCCTACGCCTACGCGACTGGGCGGACGAGCATTCGCGTCCATCTGCAGGCGTTTCGGGAGGACCCACACACCGGCGACCGCGAGCAGACGACACACTCACAGTTCGTCTTCGTCGCCGTCGACGAGGACCACAAGCCGACGCCGATTCCCGACTTGACTGTCGAATCTGACCGCTGTGAACGGCTCAGGGAGACCGCACTCGACCACGAAGCGGACCGTTGATACCGCTGCACTCACTCTCCGAGTACCAGTCCGAGCACGGCGAGCACCACGGTTCCGGTGAAAAACAGGAGGACAAACCGGCCCAGCGTGAGCACGTCGACGATGCCGCCGAACTGGAGTCCGGCGAGCGCAAGCAAGGCGAGCAGATACAGGCCACCCATCTGCGTGAGTACGACCTGATGTCTGGGCATCTCGTCGGACGGCTCGACCATATCTCTGGTCATTCGACAGACCGCATAAAATCCACCGGTTGTGTCGTCGGAGACAGCACCGACGCAGCCGTCAGTCGGTGTCGGCGGTCTGGACCCGACCAGGCGCGTCGTTCAAATGTTTTTCATATGAGAATAATTGTCCCTGTACACTCGCTTTAGGTCCCAGTGACCCATTCGGACAGGGGATCGTGCATCTCGAAAGAATTAAACAAATGGGCGGAGATTCCGTTCATGATGGAAGACAGTGTGGTCGCGGCGGTCGTTTTTTTGGTACCCGTTGCCGACCGAGATCTGGTGGACATCATCCTCTGGATCGCTGGCGGATGTCTGGGTGTGGGGGTACTCGGGTGGGTCGCGACAGCGGTGCTGGTGTCGGGGCTCGACCCCATGGTGGGGTTTGGCACGGGATTTGCCGTCGGCGGCGGTCTGGGTGCCATGGTTCGGCTGGTCGTCCTCAGCGAAGAGTCGGACCGGTCCGAGACGGTCACCGTCGAGATGGACGAGGCGGATGACTCGGCTGGCCCGGAGCCAGTCGACCTGTTCGAGGCCAGCCCCGACCCGATGCTGTACTACGATGACAGCGACGGCCCGACAGTTCGAGCGGTGAACCCGGCATTCGAGGCCGCGTTTGGCATCTCGACAGCCTCGCTCGCAGACGAAGCGCTGAAACATGCGCTCATGACGAGCGAGGGTGTGAGTGCTGCCGAGGCGGCGAGTCGGGGCGACCGATTCGACGGCCGACTGTCCTGTGAGACCACGGAGGGGGTAGAGCAGTTCCGGGTTCGCGTGATCCCGGTCGCACCTGCTCGGGGATACGTCGTGTTCACCGCATCGCTCGATGAATCACCCGTCTAGCCCACCTCCGTCTCGTCGATATCGCGGAGCGACCGCTCGATCACGTCGACGTCCCCGAGCGTCCCGTCCATCTCGGATTTGAGCCGCTCGGCGCGCTCTCGGAGACGCGCTATCCCGTCGTGTTCGTCCAGACGCTGTGGCGAGTGCTCAGATTCGAGTGTGGCGAGTTTCGCCGTGAGTTCGAGATACTCGGAGACCTGTTCGTCGTACTGCTGGATCGCCCGCTGGCGTTCGATCGCGTCGACGAGATCCGCCTTGTCGATCGGTTTGCAGAGATACTCGTCGAAGGGCATCTCGATGATGTCGAGACCGGGGTCGACGGCAGTCAGCATGATGACCCGACACTCCCCGTTCCGTGCCCGGATCTGTTCGAGAACCTCGCGTCCGGACAGGTCGGGCATCCGGCGGTCGAGCAACACGACGTCGACCGTTTCGTCGTACTGTTCGAGTGCCTCCTCTCCGCTGTAGGCGACGCGCGTGTCGTACTCGTCGAGACGAAGTGCGTACACGTCCGCCACGTTGCGCTCGTCGTCGACGATTAGCACCGTGGCCGTCTCTGTCTCCGATGACACATGTACGTCTGCGGCCGCCATCCTGTATAAGTGTATGGCTCGTTTGCCGTCTTTGCGCGACTTTCCCGGACAAGTTTAATCAGTACTGGGCGTAATATCACAGATGGTCACAGTCGGCCGGGAACACACGTGAGCGAAGACGAAAGCTCGGAAGAAGACTGGTTCGAGCGGGCATTTCAAGAGGACGACAGCGCCGAGCAGGCAGCGAGCGACGCTGACGAAGGCGGCTGGGACGAGTCTGACAGGGAAACAGCCAGCACAGATGAGACACCGGAGACGGGCGACGAGGGGGGCCCATTTGATGAGGAGATAGACACCTCAGAAAATCCCTTCGGAGCGTCCGACGAGACGTCGGAGAATCCGTTCGGTGGTGGGGACGAGAGTCTGTTCGACGACGAGGGGTTCGGGTCGCTTGGGGGCGGCGAATCAGAGTTCGACGAGGCGGAGTTCGACTCGGACATCGACCGCCTCGACATCGGCATTCAGGGCCTCGACGACATGATCCTCGGCGGGGTTCCAAAGCGCCATCTGATCACCGCGGTCGGAAGCGCCGGGACCGGCAAGACGACGTTCGGCCTCCAGTTTCTGAACCACGGCCTCCAGCAGGGGGAACCCGGCGTGTTCATCACGCTCGAGCAGAGCCGTGAAGACATCCTCGCGACGGCGAACGAGTGGGGCTGGGACTTCGCCGCCTACGAGGACAGCGGCGACCTCGCTATCGTCGATCTCGACCCGGTCGAGATGGTCAACAGCCTCAACAGCATCCAGAGCGAACTGCCACAGCTCGTCCGTGACTTCGGTGCCGACCGCCTCGTCCTCGACTCGGTGTCCTTGCTGGAGATGATGTACGAGGACGTCGCGAAGCGCCGGACCGAGGTGTTCGACTTCACGCGCGCGCTGAAGAAGGCGAACGTGACGACGTTCGTCACGAGCGAAGCCAGCGAGTCGAACGCCTACGCCTCCCGACACGGGATCATCGAGTACCTGACCGACGCGGTGTTCATCCTCCAGTACGTCCGCGGCGAGTCCCAGGAGACGCGACTCGCCGTCGAGATTCTGAAGATACGAAACGCCAACCACTCCCGGGAGATGAAGCCGTACGAACTCACCGACGATGGCATCTCTGTCTATCGGAACGCGACAATCTTCTGAACGGATGGCAGTCGGCCTATCCAATCAACGTGTGATCGTCACCGGAACGGGCGAGCGGCGGGCGACTGATTCGGCGACGCTGCCGAGAAGCAGACGAGAGACGCCCTCTCGTCCCGTGCTGCCCATGACGACGTGGTCGATGTCGTTGTCCTCGATGTATCGGAGGATCTCCCGCTTTGGCTGGCCGACGACGACAGCACGCTCGAAGGTGTGCTCGGACGAGCGCGACGCAATCTTGTCGAACAGCTGCTCCGCTCTGTCGCGTTCGTTCTCGTACCAGTCTGTCGGCATCGTATCGAACGTCGCAACCTCCCCTGTCGTGGTCGTATCCGCCGGGCTGATGACATACAGCAAATGCATGGCCGCGTCCGGAAACATCTCGAACGCCTCCTCACAGGCCCGGTCACTGTGTTCTGATCCGTCGACGGGCAACAGCACGTGCTCAACCATGTTTGTAGTTGGCACATAACACGCTTGAACGTTTCGACTGTCTCCGAACTGTCGGGGAACCTCAGACGAGTCCGGCGGTGACGTGGGCCTCGATGAGTGCCGCGACTGCGAGCAGTCCGAATACCACCAGAGAGAGCGCAAGGCTCTGGAGAACGACCACCGGGACCGGCGACCGGTCTCTGTCACCGGTTGCGACCTTCCAGAAACTGTGGGTCAGCCGGAGACCGACGGCACCGGCAAGCCAGAACGCCGGGAGTTCGACGATACCGTGTGGGAGAAGCAACAGGAGCGTCTCACCCATCCCCCGGTTCGCGCTCCCGACAGCCACGATAGACCCAAACAGCAGGCCGTTGAAAAGCTGAATGACGACTGCAGGCAGCCCGAACAGCAGCGCACTCCCCACCAGCAAGACGGCGATCCGACCGTTGTGAGCGAAGAGATCAATCGCGGAGAGCGACGGCACAGGGTCACCCGGCGTGCGAACCTCGAACGGGACGAGCGGCACCGACCCGCGCTCGACGCCGATAGCCACGCCGAGCAGGGCCGTCCCGAGAAAGAGTCCGGCCGCACAGACGATGTACACCCCCCAGCCACGCAGCAAACCCGCGACGCGCGAGTACAGTCCTGAGACGCCCGTCACGAGCGTCGACCACAGTCGAGACATCCGTATTAGCGTACGTGCAAGGGACAGGCTTATCTTTTGAGGTCTTGACATCGTTTCCTATGATGACACCTGCCCAGAAGGTGATCGCGGGAGGAACGCTGCTCGTGATGCTCCTCGCACTCGCCCTGTTTCTCCCCTGGTGGATGACCCTCCTCACGCTCTTTATCATGCTGCCGGGCTTTGTCGCCATCGCCCGTCTCTAGAGGAGCGTGTGGAGTGGAGAGCAGCGCGCCGACGGGGCGATTCCCCTACCCGTGCTTGGTCACACAGTGTGAGAGACCGACGAGTTCGACCGGTTCGGAGTTGTCTGGCGAGTAGACCACCATCTGTCCTTTCTCCATGTAGGGCACCTTCGATTCGAGGTTCGCGGGGATGTTCACCGCGGAGATGGCGTCCTCGTCACCGAGGTTGAGCACGACTGTCGTGTTGATCTGCTTGAACACGGGGTCGGCGATGTCCTGTGGGTCTTGGGTGATGAGAAAGAGACCGAGTCGCTCCTTGCGGCCCTGCTTTGCGGCCTCGGTGAACTTGCCGATGACCTTCCGGGCCTGGACGGTATCGGCGTCGGTCAGGAAGTTGTGCGCCTCGTCCATGCCGACGACGAGCGGCGTCTCCTTGATGCGGTCGTGGGCCGGGTCGTTCGAGAGTTTCTGGTCGACGAGCAGCGACGCCAGCGCGAGCACGACCGTCTCCGTGTGGCGACTCTTCGAGATGTGGTAGGTCGGAACGACCGTCAGCCCACCCGGTCTGACGAACTCGTGGATCCGTTCGGTGATCGGGCGAGCGTCCTGGTCGAACACGTCGCCGAAGCCCCGAATCCGGCGGCCGATGGCGTCGAAGGTCGCCTCGTGCACCCGCCCGGACTCGTCGAGTTCCTCCCGGAGCGCGGGGTCGTCCATGAACGAGCAGAACTGCTCGTAGGTCCCCTCGCGGCCGTACTGCTCTCTGAATCGGGGCAGGAGAACCGTCGTCAGGGCGGTGTACTGGTTGTCGTTGAGACCGCTTGATGCGATGAGCCACGGGTTGTCGTGGGCCATCGAGAAGGGGATGGTGAACTCCACCTGCTCGGCGCGATGGTCGCTCGCGGCGTAGCTCGCGTCCCCGACTTTCGGCACGAATGCGACGGTGTCGTCGTACCCGCCGTGGGCGACGCCCTCGCGCTCCAGACGGCGTTTCACGTCCCCGTCGTAGTCGCCGTCGTCGTGCATCTGTGCGTACTCGTCCTGTGGGTCGAACTGGACGACTGCGGCACGGGCCTCTCGCCCGTCGCCAGCGCCGACCGGATAGGTCCGATTCTCGTCGAGATACTGCCGGAGGACGTTCTTCGCGGCGTGGGTCTTGCCCGACCCCGTTCCGCCAGCGACGAGCGTATGCCGGAAGACGAGCGGGTCGCCATCGGTGTAGTCGTCCTTCAGGCGGTAGTCGATGGTCGGCGGACTCGCGCCCGTCCGAACCTTCTCGCCGCCGACGGCGAGGTGGCCGAGAAACACACCCTCCGAGGGCATCTTCAGTCCGGTCTTGATGTCTTCCTTGTCTGAGGCCTCCGTCACGACCGTCTCCGGTTTCGGAACGCGGTCGGTCATCCGCCGCTTGAGGTCGCCGTCTTCCTCGTACAGCACCGCGACGGGTTCGAGCGTCGCCATGAGTTTGAAGTCCTCCTCGTCGATGCCCGGCGAGCGCATCGCGCGGCGGGCGTGAATCTCGGTGGCGTCGTCGGCCCGGTACTCCTGTGCGTACTCCAGTCCGGTGATCCGACAGAACAGGCGTTCACCCCCGCCGCCGCTGTCGGGGTAGGGGACGATCAGATATCGCCCGATTCGAACGCCGGAGCGGTTCGCCGCGGTCACGTACGCTCGCAAGCGCGTCTCGTCGTCGTCCTCGTGGATCTGGAGTCCGGCCGACGCCGAGAGCACGCCGAGTCCGCGGTCACTCCCCGACGGTGTCACGTCGAGACGCTCGAAATCGTCGGACTGCTCGTCGTTCTGGCTGGTCTCCGCCGTGGTATCGGCCGTCTCGTCATCGCCTTCCCCCGCGTCGGAACCGCTCCCATCGTACTCAGCGAAATCGTCGAGGTCGGACATTACCGGCCAAATGTGGGGAAGCTACTAACGCGTTTCCCCAGCGCGACAACACTGGCTGCGGTCGCCGGACAGTTTTTGCCAGTGGGGAACCTATCTCCAGGTATGTTGCTCGTTCGTGGGCGCGCTGGCGGGACGGAGCTGACCGGGACTATCTACGAGCGCGACGAAACGCCGCCCACCTATCGTGGTTCCCCGGACGTCGACGCGCCCTACGTCTGGGTCTGTGACGAGTTCTACGAGGTCGAAACCGGCGGCACGACACAGGTCGTCGACGGCGAGTCGATTCAGATCGCCTTCGAGTCACCGATGCCGCGGGGATTCGACTCTCGTGAGGCAGCGGTTGAGGCTGCAAACGACCACGTCCGCACCCAGTTCGCCCGCATCGGCGTCGACCCCGACGAGGTCGACGTTGAACTGCAGGAGGTCTCTGAGACCGATCACTGAAACTCGCTGCTTTCGACCAGTCCCCACCGCTTGTCGTTGTAGGTTTCGCGCTGGTCGGTGTCGAACTCGCGTTCGATGCGCCGACGCAGCGTCTGCTTTTCCTCCCGGCCGATCCGGGCGAGTTCGTCGGCCTTGGCCACGGCACGCGGCGGCCCGCGTTCGCTTGCGACTTCCGAGAGGGTCTGTGTCAGCAACTGCTCACGTGTCTGCTCGTCGCGGGTCACCGCGTAGGGTGCCTCGACGCGGTAGATCAAGTCGTCTCGCGGGTCGTAGATGACGAAGAATGTGACCTCGTAGGCCTCGTCGGGCAGGGAGCGCTCGTGGTCCAGATCGAGTCGGTCACCGTTGAGGACGTCGTGCGTGCCGACACGCGAGCGAAACCACCTCGTGAACGTCAGCGCGTCGGTCAGTCGCTCGCCGTCGTCGTCGTGCCGTTCCAGCACGTGCCGGAAGAAGGCGTCGTCGTCGACCCACGGCGCACCCGTCTTGCTCCGGAGGAGTCGGGTGATCGCCTTCGAGGTGCTGTTTTTGACGAAGCCAACCAGTGGTGTGTCACGGAACGCGAAGGTCTCGACGAGTTCGAGGTAGTTCGCGATGACGTCTCTGAACTCCGCGCGCTCGATGACGAGTCGCTCCAGGGCGGGGTCGCGCTCGATCCATCGCAGGAGCCCGGTCGGATACAGCGGCCCGTCGAGCACGAGCAGGTCGTCGACAGCATCGGCCTGGTCGATGGCGTGTTCGCTCTCCGCACGGTACAGCGCGAGCGCGTGGACGACCGTCTGCTCGTAGCGGTCGACGCGAGGGGCGTGCAGGATTCGCCTGCGTGCGTAGCCGCCGTCGCCCATCCGCCACGTGTCGTCGCTCACGTCGATAGTGTCGTCGTTGGCGTGGACGGTCATCACGATTGTCCGGCCGCGGTGGAGTTCCACGTCCGAGGGGACAGATGCCATCGCAGCCTGTGAGACGTCGAGCACCAGCCCGTTTTTGAACGTCGTCGGGTTGATGGTCCCCGCGTCGAGCCCGTGCTGGGTCGGAAACGGGCGTTCTTCGAGCGCGACGTCGTCGACCGGCACTTTCTGCCGACGGTGTTCACCGAGCGGTTCGAGCACCGCGTCGCCGTCCTCGTACAGCGGGTCGAGAAACTCGCGCCAGGCCGTCATCGCGACATCCGTGTGGTCGCGCTCGGTGACCGACTGGTCGACGCGACCGGCGAGATCCGCAATACCGTCCACGTGGACGGGATCGAGTGTCATGGGATGGCTTGGGCGGGCCGGGTACAAAACACTCCCGCTCGTGGCTGTCGACAGCGGTCTCGCCGTCACAGCGGTGTCAATTCACGACTCCGGAAGATTCAACCGTCGCTCGGACCGAGCATGCAGTAGTGAGTTTCACGCAGGGGCAGACGAGCCAGAAGCGGCCGTGGCTAGCCGCGGTGCTGACGCTGCTCGCGCCCGGACTCGGGCACGCGTATCTCCGGCTATGGGGGCGTGGTCTCTTCTGGTTAGTCCTGACGGTCGGTGCGTGGTGGCTGTTGATCCCCGACCTGTTCTCAGCGACTTCCTTCGACGAACTTCTCACCGTGACCGACGACGCGTCGATGGCGGTCAACGCAGCGCTCGCGGGCGTCAGTGCGCTCTGCATCGTCGACGCGTACCTGATGGCGCTGTCTCTCAACGCCACACAGACTCAGCCCGGCGCAGAGATGACGGTCTGTCCTCATTGCGGGAACGAACTCGACGAGGATCTTGATTTCTGTCACTGGTGTACGACACCGATCGAACGAGGGCAGACCGACACCGACCAGACGAGCTAAGACTATCGATCATACAGTTAAAAAGCCACACCTCCTAGAGACGGAAGGATGACACGCGGTGTCGGCGAGTTCACGATTCAGGAGTTCGTTCCGGAGTGGGGAGCGGTCGCTGTCGCAATCTTGACACAACTCGGCGACCTGTGGTTTCTGGGGCTCCTGCTCGGGGTTTTCTACTGGACGCGCCCGGACAGACAGGACGAGATTGCAGTCGTGGGCGCGACTCTACTCACCGGGATCGGACTCTACAGAGGGTTCAAGGAACTGTTCGCGTTGCCGCGGCCGAACGAACCGCCGGTGGCGACGGCGTGGTTTCCGGACCTGCTCCAGCCACTCTGGGAGTCTATCGTGGCCCCTGCAAGCTACGGTTTTCCGAGCGGGCACGCGACGAGCGCGACAATCGTGTACGTCGGCCTCGCGGCGGTGCTGGCGGTCGGCGCACGACGCCGTCGATTCGCTGTCGCCGGACTGCTCGTCGGCGTCGTCAGCCTCTCCCGAATCGTCCTCGGGGTTCACTATCTGGTCGACGTGGTCGCGGGGACGGCACTCGGTCTCTGTCTTGTGGCTCTCGGAGTCCGAGCGCTGCAGACACAGCGGTTGACCGCGCTGTTTGCGCTCACAGTTCCCGCTGCGGGATTCGCCGTTCTCGCGAGCCACGCCGGGTTCGAGTCGGTGTTACTGTTGGGGGCCACGCTGGGCGCGTTCCTCGGATGGCAGGTCGTCGCTGTCGCCCGCGAGCGAACTGCGACCGACGGGTCACCCGGAGAACGGCGGACGCTCGCGATGCGCTGTGGGCTCGCGACACTCGGCGTCGCGTCGCTGCTGGTCGTGCTGGAACTGGTTCCCGCCCTCCCCGACGCGACACTCCTCCAGTACGTCGCCGCCGCCGCCCTCGCGATTCTGGTCGCTGCCGTCGTCGTGGCTCCGGTTGCTCGTCACTCCCAACACGTTCGCCGTGTTTTGATGCCCACTCACTCGTGAACGGGCACGCAGTCGCCCACGACAGTCACTTCTCGATAATGCTCTCCTCGACAGCCTCACCGAAGTGCCGGGCGGTCTCCTCGTAGTAGATGAGCACCTCGTCACCGGCCTCCAGATCCGTGACCGCGGTGCGGCCCTCGCGGGTGTGGACTTTGACCGTCTCGGCGTTCTGGATCAGCGTCTCGACGCGGTCGCCATCCTCGGTCTCGGCCTGGACGCGAAACATGGGCCGTTTCTCGATTTTCGCCCGGCCGACGAGTGCCTCGCGGGTGTTCCCGTCGGTGTCGACTATCTGCACCTCGTCGCCGCTCGCCACTTCCGAGAGATAACTCGTCTCGCCGCCGGGCGTGCGGACGTAGGCGTGGACTGCGCCAGCGTTGACACGGAAGGGGCGAGACGCGACGTATGGCGATTCGGCGGTCTCGGCGTGGACGAAAAAGAGCCCGCGGGACATCGACCCGACGAGCATCCCCTCATCGTGGTCCATTAGCGACCCCGTGTCGATGCAGACCCGGTCGGCCGACCCCGCCCGCTCGACGGCGGTGACCTCGGCGTACTGCAGGTCGAGCGATTCCCGACCGGCCTCGTCGCGCACCTCGACGGTCTCGCGGATTTCGTCGGGGTCGTCGGTGTCGAGCAAGACGGCGTCGGCACCAATCTCCAGCGTCTCGTAGGCGGTCTGGGCTTCCTCTGCCGTCTGGACGCCCGCGACGAGCGTCGTCTCCTCACCGATGCGTGCGATCAGATTTTCGAGCGGGATGATCTGCCAGTTCTCCCCGACGACGATGGTGTATTCCGCCTCGCGGGCGACTTCCTCGGCGAAGGCCTCGTAGTCCTCGTCGAAGATACGGACGTACCCACCCATCGGCCCCTCCTCGTCGCGGCGAAGCGCAGAGAGATCCGCAGAGCCAGAGAAGTCCGGCGGGAGGTCGACGGTGCCGTCGCCTTCGCCGTCCTTGCCGACGACCGTCGCGTCGGCGTCGACCCCGCTCGATTCGGCCTCCATCACGTGGACGTCGTCGCCAGCGAAGGCTGCGACGTTCACGTCGCCGAGTTCGCGGACGCGCTCGACGTCCGCGCGGTCGACCAGCACCCAGTCGACCCCCGCTTCGAGTCCAGCGGTGATGCGTCGCTTGCGTTGCTCCCAGTCGCCGACTTCGTCGTCGGCCTTGAGCCAGACGGAACGTGTCATGTGGAAATGCTCGCAGCGGCGTGGCTTGAACGTGGCGGATCAGCGGACTGGCGCGGGCCACTCATACAGCCAGCAGTATCACTCGCTGGCTTCAGCCAGCGCTGCACTGACCACCGCGCTCCGACTTTCGTACCCCTGTTCGGCCGCATACTCGTCGATATCCAGACACAGCGTCTCCGGGAGTCGCACACTGACCGAGACCAGATCCGTCTCACTATCGTCCATGAGCGGGTGCAACACTCGCAGTCCAATAAGGGTATCGCGGCGTCGGACGCGTGGCTGACGGGGTCCGGTAGCCCGAACCCCGAGAACCGCAATTTCGGGGAAAGCGCGCTTCTTTCCGTGACTAAAACGACTGTTTGAGTCTAAGGAACGCTCTTTATCGGGCGGCAATAGAGGAGAGATATGAGCAGCCTCTTCCCGCTCCGTGGCTCGGTCGAGCACGAACAGCGCGAGCCACGACTCGTCGAACTCGACGAGGACACCGCTGACGAGGTGTTCGAGACACTCGCCGCGCGAACCACACGCGAGGTGTTTCTCGAACTGCACCGGGAGCCAAAGACCGCCTCCGACATCGCCGAGGCGACCGAAACCTCCGTCCAGAACGCCCAGTACCATCTGGAGAAGTTGAGCGACGCCGACCTCATCGAAGTCGTCGACACGTGGTACTCAGAGCGCGGGACGGAGATGAACGTCTACGCCCCGACCGACGAGTCGCTCGTCCTCTTCGCTGGCGAGGACACGGAGCGCTCGCTCGGGAGCGTCCTGAAGCGACTCGCGGGCGCACTGGGGCTTCTCGTACCCGCGAGCGTGCTCGTCGGACTCGTGACGAGTCAGACGATCAGCGGCGGAGAGTCGGTTGGCAGGGGAGACGATGGGGTGGGAACCGCCACTATCGAGGACGTCGACGGCGCGTCTCACGCCGTCGACACGCTGTTCGGTCTCGACCCCGCAATCGCGGCCGGACTGCTCTTCTTGCTCGGCGGCCTCTTCGTGGCCGTCGTCGCCCTCGCGGTCCAGTACCGCGGCGCGTCCGCCGTGTGACACTGCCCTGTCCTGTTTGTGACGCTGCGCTGTCCTGTCGTCAGGCCTCTCCGTAGACAGGGACGGCCGCACCGCTCGTGACGCGGCTAGCGTCGCTGCAGAGAAACTGGATGACGGCCGCAATTTCGGCCGGGTCGACCCACGAGTCGTGGTCGGCGTCGGGCATCATCTCCCGGTTCATCTGCGTGTCGATGACGCTCGGCATGACCGCGTTCGCTCGCAGGTCTCCGAGGTTCTCCTCCGCGATGGTCTCGGTCAGCAGACGAACCCCCGCCTTCGTCGCGCGGTAGATCCCGTCGCCCTCGCCGCCTTCGAGCGAGGAGCGCGCGGAGATGCTGACGATGGCCCCTTCCCGGTCACGGATGTGGGGGATTGCGTGTTTCGAGGCCAGAAACATACTCTTCAGGTTCACGTCGAACAGGAAATCGAACGTGTCCACGTCGGTGTCCTCGATTGGGTCGCCGCCGCGCCACGTGCCAGCGATGTTCGCGAGATAGTCGAGGCCACCGTGTGTCTCGACTATCTCGTCGACGACCTCGCTGACAGTCTCCTCGTCGGTGAAATCGCCCTGATAGGCGTCGATGCGGTCCGGATCCGCGAGTGCGGAGTCGTCGCCGTGGGGGTCGACGATGTCCGCGCCACAGACGGTCGCGTCGGCATCGAGAAACGCCTCGGCCACGGCGCTGCCGAGCGCGCCGCCGACGCCGGTCACGAGCACCACATCGCCGCTGAAGTCGAAGTTGACTGTCATCGACACACATGTGGGCGCAGGGACATAAAACGCCGTCGCCACCCCTGACGACCGAACAGCTATCGTCCGCCCCAAAGATTATCTCCGCGTCGTGAGACAGTCGAGATATGGTAGAACCAATCGCAATCGGGCTGGTTGCAGGCGGGCTCGTCCTCCTGTTTTTCGGGGCGGTGCTGTCCATCTACACGGTCGGGCTGCTCGGCGCGCTGCTCGGCGGCGGCATCGGCTACCTCGCTGCGCCGACAGTCGGGGACGTCGCGGGCGTCGATGGAACGGTCGCGTTTGCGCTTGCGATCCCACTCGGCGCGCTCGTCGGCATCGTCATTACGTTCGCGCTGCTGTCGACGGCTATCGCCGCAGTCAGCTTCATCGTCGGCATCATCGTCGGCCTGAACATCGTCGCGCCAGCGCTCGATGCTGGCTGGCAGACGGAGTTGCTCGCCGCGTTCGGGGCCGGGATAATCGTCGCCGGGGCCGGGATGTTCTTCACCCGATCGCTTCTGATAGTCATCACTTCCTTCATCGGGTCGGCGCTCGCCTCACGCTCGCTGACGATGGACGAGTTCGAGGCTGCACAGGACACGCTCCGACCGGATCCGATCGTGTTCGACCTCGGTGAACCGCTGTTTGTCGGCCTGTTCGTCCTCGGAATCCTCTCGCAGTTCGGCCTGTTCAAGTTCGGCTACGTGACGAAACTCGTGAGCTACCTCCCCGGCGCGAGCGTCCTCACCGACAGGGGGCGTGACGACGACTCATCAGCGAACACCTGAGCGCGGAGACGTTACACTGCCGTCGGGTCGATCTGTCCTGCGAGATACAGCGGCGTCACGAGCAACAGTACGATTCCCAGCGGCAACAGCCAGAGAAAGGCAGTCAGCGCGATTCCGCTCGCAGTGATACCCAGTGCCAGAAAGATCGCTGGCGCACAGCAGGCCGACCCGGCGACGAGTGCTGGAATCGAGGCCAATACGCCAGCACTCGTTCCGATCGAACAGGATTTTGGCTGTGTGATCGCGATGTAGGTAAACGCCATGTTCACCCCGACGAGCGCAGCGATCCCGATTCCGAGCGCGGTGTTGAGCGGCGAGAACTGGAGGACGCCGACGCCGAGCTCGACCAGCGCGACGGGTTCGTGGGTGTACGGACCCGGGCCGGGTTCGAGCATCCGCGCGAGCGGGTCGTCGACGACGGCGACGACGCCGACCCCTGTCCGACGGAAATTCAGATCCCCCATCGCCCACAGGAACGTCACGAGATACCCGAGCGTGACCACGGCGAACACCGCACGCGACCCACGCCGACGAACACTGCTCGCCACGAGCGCGAGCGTCCGTCCCACTCTGTCCGTCACCCGCTGGGCCACGTTTGCAGTCTGTGTTCGCGCCATTCACACCACCCCGTTTCGTGTCATCCAACCACCACCGATTCGCGGTAGAAGGCGATCCACGCGAACCACATCGCGTCGAACGCGTTGACTCGTTCCAGCGGGAGGGAGTCTGCCGCGTGGCTCTCCCCGTCAGGCCCCGCGTAGCCATCCCCGCTCGCCTGGATCGAACGCCCGTCGGGGTTCCAATACACGTAGCCGAAATCGAGTGCCTTGTCGTGGGTCGCGAGATAGGGGACGCCCCCGACGGTCGCTTCGAGCAGGCGCTCGTCGCGGAGTCGCTGTTTGTCAAATGCTACTGTCCCGTCTGCGTTGCGAGCGCCGAGAAACACCCGCTTCGGACGGTACTGATTGTTGCGGTGCATCCGCGGAAAGATGACGCGGTCGCTGTTATAGTACCCGCCCCGCGGGTTGTAAACGCCGTACGGGTCGTCCCCGTAATCCCGAACGAACCCGGTGTCTTCGGTCAGGACTGCAGTGTCCGGGTGCGCCTCGCGCCAGCGTTCCCAGGTCGTCCAGACGACGGGCACTTCTCGAAGCGAACGCCCCTTCATCGTTCCGAGAATCGACGTCCCGAGGACCTGGGGCCACCAGGAGTCGGTCTCGCGGTCGTACATGATGAGGTTGCTGTTGACGAGTTGCCCGGAGACGCCGAACTCGACGTCGCCGCGCTCGAATCCGATTGCCGTCCCCGTCAGTGGGCAGTACGTGACTGCGACCCCACGGTCCCCGAACGTGTCGTTGACGATTTCGTGATGGACCAGTATCCGCTGGGGGTACGCGCGGGCCTCGCCGTCGATGGTCACACCGAAGACGACATCGCCGGGGTCCAGCTGGTCGTTGCCAGCCTCGACCCCCGCGAACTGCGGGTCGTCGATGGCAGGAATCGCGTCCTTCTCGACGCCGCCGGAGGTGGCGTGGTCCTCGAACTCGTCGAGATCAGGCAACAGGGGGACGCTGTGCTCGTCAGTAGGGAGTCGGTCAGCGAGTTCGTCCGGGCCGACGTCGCTCTCTGCGGCCTCTTCACGTGCGTCGATCGTGTCGAGACAGCCAGCCATCGCTCCGAGTCCCCCAGCAGCGAGTGCGAGAAATCGGCGGCGCGATGACAGCGGTTCCATATCTGATACAGGTCACGAACGCAATTAAACTACCTTCGGCTGTGTGGGTGCAGAACACGACCGATTCGGCTGTCGGGACTCATACTGCAGGCTGTCCGTTCGTACAGATATTCGCCACCCTGGGGTGGCGAATTCGTTCAAAATGGTACAGCCAGCAGTACACTCGTCAGTCGTATATCTCGTTCAGCCGTTCTGCGAGACCGATATCGTTGTCGGTGATCCCACCGGCGTCGTGGGTCGTCAGCCGAACCTCGACCTCGCCCCATCGGATGGTCATCTCGGGATGATGCCAGGCGTCCTCAGCGACGCCGCCAGCGCCCGAGGCGAATCCGATGCCGTCGAGATAGGCGTCGAACTCGTAGGTGCGAACGATTTCGTCCCCCTCGCGGTCCCAGCCGTCGGGGAGTTTCGATTCGATCTCGTCGTCTGTGAGCAGGTCCGCCATACTCACACTTGACTGCGAAGCGAAAAGAACGTTTGTGTCCCAGCGACCATCGGCTCGGCTGTCCAGTACCGAACTCGCCGGTCACTCGAACTGGTCGAGCACGCCAGCCGGAAGCTGTTCGCGGACGTGGTCGGGAATCTCGTCGGGACTGGCATCGGCCGGAGCGTTGCTGGTGAACGGCATCTCGTCGAACACGGGTGACTCCTCGGGCGAGACGTGCGGGTTGAACAGCCGCAACGCGGTGTGAATTGTCGACCAGTCGTCGGCTTCTGCGGCGTCCCGCAGGCTGTTAGTCGGCGCGGCGAGCAGCTGTGAGACGATTGCGTCGGCCATCGACTCGACGACCTGTCTGTCCTCCTCGTCCATGTCGAGTTTGCCCAGAGCGGTTTCGAGCTCCTGTGCCTTGATCTGCTCTGCGCCCTCGTACATCGCCGAGATGACCTCGTCTGCTCGCTTTCGCTTGTACTGGGCGAGCAGTCGCTCGAACTCCTCGTCGACGATGGACTCGACGCGAACAGCGGCCTCTCTCCGCATCTGTCGAGTCTTCTCGGTCACGCTCTCCAGCCTGTCCAGATCGTACACCGTGACCGATTCGCGGTCGTCGACCGCGAGCGAAACGTCACGCGGTCGGGCGATGTCGACGACGAGTGTGTTCTGTGCGCCGTCGAACGCCTCCGCGTCGAGTATCTGGTCGGACGCACCGGTCGCCGAGATGAGCACGTCCGCATCGCTGAGCCGAGTCGACACGTCCGAGAGGTCGATCGTTTCGACGGTCGCAGACGCTGGCCGAACGAGCGTCGCGAGCTCCCGTGCGTTCGCCGCCGTCCGGTTTGCGATGACGAGTCGGTCGACCCGGTCGGCGAGTTGCTTCGTCGCGCGAGTCCCCATGTCACCGGTCCCGACGACGATTACGGTCCGTCCGGCGAGTCCGCGCTTCTCGGCGGCGAGCCGAACGGCGGCGCTCGCGAGCGAGACGACCCCCTCGTTGATCGCCGTCTCGGTGCGGGCGCGCTCGCCTACCCGGATCGCCTTCGTGATGCCATCTTCGAGTACCGGGCCGATCCCGTCGACGCTTCGGGCGTCCTCGTAGGCGCTACGGACCTGTCCGAGGATCTGGTCTTCGCCGATGACGAGCGATTCGAGACCGGCGGCGACGCGCAACAGATGTCGAAGGCTCTCCTCGTGACAGAGTTCGCGGACGGCCGTCTCCGGCGCTGACTCGACGAACGAGTCGAGCGCGGCCCGGCCCGCGTCGGCGTCTTCGGTGACGACGTACCCCTCGACGCGGTTGCACGTCTGGAGGACAAACGCCTCCGTGACGCCGGGTTCGGAACACAGTGCAGCGACTGCGGTACGCTGGCTCTCGACGGTCACCGCGTCGAGGTGGTCCATGTCGGCGCGTTCGTGGGAGACGCTCACGCCCGAGACGAGTTGTGCTTGTCCAGTCACAGCGGATCACCGGTTACATCTTCGATCACATCAGTTGCTCTCTTCTCAGCCTTGTCGATCCCGGTATCTAAAGCCTTCCAAACGCCCTCGTTCCTGACAACGGTCCTGATCGCCTCCCGCCGCGTCGCGGCGTCGATGTCGGTCGCCGCGAGGTCATCCCGGAGCGACCCAGACAGTTCCGCCATCGCCCCCGCCCCGTCGATCGTTTCGGTGATCTGCTCGCGGAGATAGCGCGCGAGCGCCGGACTGGTCGCCCCTGTTGTGACCGCGACCGCGACCGGGTCTGACCGAACGGTCGCCGGGACGGCGACGCTCATCGGACCCCGGCGTTCGGACTGGTCCGTACGGTTGTACAGCAGGTTGCGTTCCTGGGCCGCCCGCTCGATGGCCGCGTTGAGTTCGGCGTCGTCCGTCGCGGCGACGACGAGCGCGGGGTCCGTCCGGTCGATCCAGTCGTCGACCGATTCTGGTTCCGGCGCGGCGCGGACCCGTTCGATCCTGTTACGTGCCGAAGCGGACTCGTCCCGACCGATATCGGTGCGCTCGGGAGGCGAAAACGTGGGGCTGACGAGCACGACGTCGGCTTCGCTGGCGAAGCGGTGGGCCTTGCGAACTCCGACGGGACCGCCCCCGAACACGAGCACCCGTTCGCCCGTGAAATCGTGTGCCAGCGGGATCATCGACTCTGTACTGCGTTCATCGGTGGATCGACATAAACCGATCGCCCTCTCCCAGTGACTGGGAGACCCATCCGCTCACTCCGGGTCGATCCCGGCGTCTGCGGGGCCCTCTGCGTTGCCGCTCACGCCGAAACCCTCGTATCCGAGGGCTCTGACGTCCGCGACGAGCGCGGCGGTGTCGCCGGTCGCCTCGAAGTAAAAGACCACGTCGAACGAGCCATCCCGGAACAGTTGCTGACACTCCCAGACGAACGACTCGTCGCCGAGTGTCAGCCCCTGATGCTGGTTCGAGGCGAACTCCGGGTCGTCGGTTCCGGAGTACACGAACGTCTCCGTCGGGTCGAAGCCAGCGTGCTCCGCGATGCAGTCGCCGATTTCGACGGTCGCCTGGTGCATCGCCGTCTCCTCGCTGCTGTCGAATGCCGTGGTGGCGACCAACCCGTCCAGTTCGATCTCTCCGGGCTGTAACAGCTCCCAGGTCCGCCGCCGCAGGTCCGCGTCGAGTATCTCGGTCATACGACACCGTTCGCCGGAGAACGTATACGGATCACGATTTCCTCGCTACGCTGAACACCGCTAATGAAGGTGACGTCCACGTCTCCAATTCGACGGCCGATTTTTATATATGTTCAGTGCCACGTGATCGCATGGACGACGGGTTCGACCACACACGTCGGACGTTTTTGAAAACAGCAAGTACGTTCATTTCACTGACAGGTGTTGGTGCTGTCACCGGACATACTGAACAGCCAGCGATCGATCCGTCACTGCGTGAGGAGCGTGGTCGAACGACTGCTGTACTCCGACTCACAGATGCTCCGCGGATCAGCGAAGTGCCACGGCGAGCAGCCACGCGGGCGCTGCAATCACACGCGGAGTCGACACAGCAAGCACTCATCGAGGCGGTGAAGCGCCGCGATGGAATCGAGATCACTCGACGGTTCTGGCTCGCAAATGCCGTTCTGACAACCGTCGATGTCGACAGCATCGCTCTTGCGGAACTCACTGACTTGCCCTCCGTGCAGCGCGTACACGGAACCGACCTCGAACCGTCTGGCAGCTTCTCGGGGTCAGACACCACAGCGAACCGGCCGCCACAGGCCAGCGACGAGTCCGACGAGGACGGAAGCTGGGCGCTCGATCTCGTGAACATCCCGGCCGTCTGGGAGCGATACGGAACCTGCGGTGGTGGCTCGCGCATCGCTATTCTCGATACAGGCGTGGATCCGGACCACCCCGACATCGACCTTGGCGGCTGGGCGGCGTTCGACGAACAGGGACAGCGCCGTGACACGGAGCCAAACGACCCACAGGGCCACGGAACCGGGATGGCGAGTCTGGCCACCGGAGGCGACGCGAGCGGTCGACCGATCGGTGCTGCGCCGGATGCCGAACTGTACGTTGCGGGATTTGGCCGTAGGTACAACTTTCCGGCCGTCGTCGCCGGACTGGAGTGGGCCGTCGAGAACGATGCGGATGTCGCCTCCATCAGTACCACCATGGAGGGGCGGTGGGTCGATATTATCGAACCGGTCGAAAACGCTGTTGCGGCCGGGACGTTGCCGATCACGGCAGTCGAGTACGACCTGCCGTTTCTATTCAATGCCACGACGCCAGAAATGCTTGTCACGGGTGCAGTGAACGAGAACCGCCGCCCCCGGAAGGACACCAACGGGGGCGAGGTCCGGTGGAATCGGGCGCTCCACGGCGTGGATCTTCCGACGGCGTGGCCAGATAGATCGTTTGTCCCGGATGTCACGCTCGCTGGAGTCGACGTTCTGTCGGCAGACGGGCGACCGGACACGCCCGACGCGGACTGGACGAGAGCATCTGGGGTGAGTAATGCACCGCCCGTCGCCGCGGGTATCGTTGCACTACTGCAGTCAGTCGCACCCGAGCGGCTCACGCCAGCCCAGCTCCGCGACACGATCCGCGAGACTGCTAGACAGCCGCCCGGAAGCAACCGTCGGGTTCCGAACGACCAGTACGCGCACGGCATCCCCGACGCCGCTCGCGCTGTCCACAGACACGCCGAGACAGGTCGAACGATCTCGGGCGTCGTCACCGACGATGGTGGATCACCAGTCGACGGCGCGACCGTCAGTGCAGAAAGCGGTGCGGAGACGACAACCGGGGCCGATGGGTCGTACACGCTCTCGGTCCCGTCCGGCCCGGAAACGCTCACTGCCAGCGCCGTCGGGTACGAGTCCGTCGAGACGATGGCCAACGGCGAGGGAGCCGACCTGCGCTTCGAGAATCAGGTCGTTCCGGATATCGAACGGGTCGATAGGGAACCCACGCACATCGGTCCCAGGGAACATCTGCGTCTCGAATTCGCCGTCGAACACGTCGATGGGGCACGAGTCACCGTCGAGGGCGAGGGACGCCGCGTCGGAGCTGACGCGTTCGATCTCACGATCAACGGCACCGAGACGGCAGTCGGTCAGGAGACCGGGCTCCCGGAGTCTCCGGACCGCCTCCAGATCGAACTCACTCCCCACGAGAACGCACGGGGTGTCGTCGACCTCGATATCGAAGTCGCCAGGCTGAGAGACGAACCCGTTATCTCGGGGGTGGAACTCGACCCGATCCACATTCACGCGAGACCGCTGACGGTGAGCGACGACGAAGATCTACCACAGGCTCTCGAAGCTGCTGCTCCGGAGACGCGTGTCGAACTCGCTGGCGAGGAGTGGACCGTCGAACCCGCGCAGTTCGAGTTTCCGTTTGGCGATTCTTTGCTCGAGTTCCCGGTGACTGCACCAGTGCTTGAGCAAGCCCGCGAGGACGAGGCCGCGCTGGTCGTTGATCGCCCGCTCACGCTCACCGCGGCGTCGGGATACGACCCGACGATCACGGTTAGGGTCGACGACCCAAGCGGACGGCGTGTCGCGTTGCGCGTTGCTGCCTCATATGTCACTGTCTCCGATATCGAAATCGAGGCGGGAGGAATCCTCGCCGGTGTCAGTATCCTTAATGGGGTCGCCGTCCACGTCGAGAACGTCACCGTCTCGGACGCCCGCCACGGGATTCTTGGGGAACTGACGATGAGTCCACGTCTTCTGTCGAACGAACTCGACGCGACCGAAGTCGGGATACGACTCTCCTGGATCTGCTGGAACGCGCTCGTCTCAGACAACGATGTCACCGGTGCTACGGATGGACTCGCTCTCGATAGCGGCTTGTTCATCGACCGGGTGACGATCGAGCAAAACCGCTTCAGGGACGTGGGCACTGAACTCGTCACTGCAGGCGACGGGCCGCTTTCCTACGACCGTGAATCGGGCGCTGAGGGACAGACCGACAACGGGGGCGAAAGCGACTCGTCAGCCGCGGACGGGAATGCGACGGACGAGACTGATTCACCGGAAACCGGAGACGGCACAGGAGAGACTGATTCATCGGCGGAAGAGAGGGACGACCAGACTCAAGCTCCCGACGGATCCGACGGAAGTGGTCCCGGGTTCGGCGTTCCTGCGTCGCTCGCAGGACTCGCCGGGGCTGGCTATATTGCCCATCGTCTGTCTGGGGGCGACGACTGATACTCGAACGTGTGCCAGCGATGAGCGCGACGCACACAACTCTTCGCGACAGCACGACGTCCCTCTCTAAAGAAGAACAGATCGGCCGGGTGCTACACCCCAGCTGGGTCCAGCAGCTCCCGGTAGCGGCGTGGCGCGTCGCCAGAACGCCGATTTACAGTCGTTCGAGGTTCTTTGCGCGTGGTCCTTTCTCCGCTTCGACGATCTCGAATTCGACTTCCTGCCCTTCTTCGAGGTCCGGGCCGCCGACATCCTCCATGTGGAAGAAGACGTCCTCGTCCGCGTCGTCCGTTTCGATGAATCCGTAACCGCCGGTGTCGTTGAAGAAATCAACGGTGCCTTTCGCCATTGCAAGCGATGAGACGGCGCGACAGTATTAAAACGCTGTGGTCGCTAACGGGGCGATTCGCGCCGACCACTCCTCTCGCGTGTGTCTCGTGCTCACGAAGGGACCGCAAACACAACCTTCATGCTTACAGCAGGCTGACATGGGGATAATGTTACAGCGGGTTCGTGACCGGCTGATGACTGTCTACGAGCGCGTTCTCGAATCGGAACTCTCGGAGACGCCATCCCACGTTGCAGTCATTCAGGACGGCAACCGCCGCTACGCCGACAGTCAGGGACAGGAGACGACGTCGGGCTATCACGCTGGTGCCGAGACGACCGAGGCGGTGCTGAAGTGGTGTGACGAACTCGACATCGAAGAAGTGACGCTGTATGCCTTCTCCACCGAGAACTTCCGACGGTCCCAGTCCGAACAGGAGACGCTGTTCGAACTCATCGCCGAGAAGCTCACGGAGTTTGCCGACGCCGAGCGGATCCACGAGAGCGAGGTACGCATCCGTGCGATCGGCGCGACAGACCGGCTTCCGGATCACGTCCAGGAGGCGATCGACTACGCCGAAGATCGTACCCGCGGCTACGACCAGTTTCAGCTCAACGTCGCACTCGCATACGGCGGGCGGACGGAACTGCTCTCGGCCGCCCGAACGATCGCAACCCGCGTCGAGTGCGGCGACCTCGCCCCCGAGGATGTCGATGTCAATGCGGTCGAAACGGCGCTGTACGACGGGCCGACGAGCGAAGTCGACCTGATCATCCGGACTGGTGGCGACGAGCGCACGTCGAATTTCCTCCCGTGGCAGGCAAACGGCAACGAGGCGGCGGTGTACTTCTGTACGCCGTACTGGCCCGAGTTTCGACGGGTCGATTTCCTTCGTGGGATCCGAACCTACGAACACCGCGAGCAGTCCTGGCGGCAGAGTCGCGCCCGCCGTGCTCGCGCGCTCGTCTCGGCGCTCGGCCCGGCCGCCGTGCCCGACGCCTCGCGGACGCTCGAACGACTCGGATCGGCGCTCCCCAGCGGCGAATCGGCCGACACAGAAGACGTGACTGACGACGCCGAACCCGCCGATTGAACGCGGTCAGTCTTCCTGATCGTACTTCGGCGAGAGCGGCTCTGAAACCCGTGCTGGGCTCGCTTTCGGGTCTCTCATTCGGTCGGTGAAGTCCCACGTGTACAGACGGTCGGGGTCGATAGTGATGGTGAGTTCCTCACGCGTTTCGTCGAGCAGCATCTCCGCGAGTTCTGACTCAGTCCCGCCGAGATACCGCTCGAACAGCGTCCGGAGCGTCTCCTTGTCCTCGTCGGGCGTGAGCGTCGCCGTCCCGTTGCCACGAACACCCATGTAGGGCGGCCGGTTCGTCGAGATGTCGAAGGCGACCTCCTCGTTTGCCCGCAGGAAATCAGCAAGATCCGACGTCGCGCCCGTTGCACACTTGAACTGCCCGTCCTGGTACTGATACCACAGCGAGACGATCCAGAGACCACCGCGGGTGTCGTGACAGCCGATTCGGATCGGTACGAGCGCCGTCTCCAGAAACGTTTCGAGTTGCTCACGTGACCACACGCCGCGAACAGTTGTCATTACGCTCACTATACAGCCCCGTGACATATCTGTTTGGGCCTGCAGGACCTGGCTTGGACCTCACGACTGGGACTGGAGCGTCGAAACGAGGTCACGCAGCGTCGTCAGGTCGTACTGTCCGGGCGCAGTCGCGTCGGTGGGGTCGACCGGCGCGTATCCAATCACCGAGCCGTACAGCGGTGCGACCGCCCGGGAGTGACGACCCGCCTCGCCCATCGCCATCGTCGCCACTCGTGTTCCCGTCGCAGTCAGTTGCTCGGTCACCGAAAGCAGGTCGAGCACGTCCGCGCGGTCGTTTGCGGTAACTGCTATCTTGCCCACGTCACCGTACTCGCAGGCCCGTTCGAGCAGCGCCCTGAGCCGCTCGCGGTCCGGCGTCTCCGAGAAGTCGTGCGTGGAGACGACAGTCGAGACGTTCGCTTCCCGTGCCCGTTCAAGGACGCGCTCGGCGTCGCCCTCGGTGACTGCCTGCAGTTCGAGGTCGACCGCCTCGACGGCCGGAAGACGCACCGCCTCGACGAGCGCGTCGAGACGCTGTGGCGTGTCGGCCGCCTCGCCGCCCTCCCAGTCGACACGATTCGTGACGAGAATCGGAAGCTCCCCATCGTAGGTGCGAAGTGGCGCTACCCCGTCGTCTGCTAGATCCATCCGATACTCGATCAGATCTGCGTGTTCGCGTGCGGCGGGTTCCTCGCTCAGGTCGGCCGTACTCGCGGCCAGCCGAAACGTCTCGAACTCCATACCGGACAACTGGGAAGCGAGGCCAAAAAGATACGCTGTTTGCAGTCGGCCGGGTCGAAACCGCACTCGAATCGTCGAGTCAGGACTCGTACTGTTCGACCAGCGACTGGAGTTCGTTGATCTTCGCGGTCTGCTGTTCGTTTGCGGCGGCGATCTGTTCGATCTCCTCGGCGACCTCCTCGGCGTCTTCGGCGGTCGTGTCGACCATACTCGCGACCTCCTCGGTGCTCGCGGCCTGGTCGTCGGTCGCCGCCGCGACCTCCTCTGCCCCCTGTGCGGCCTCGCTGACCGCCTCGTCGATGCGCTGAAGGATATTCGCAGCCTCGTCGACCTGTTCGATCCCGCTTTCGACCTGCTCGTTTGCTTCCTCGATGCTCTGGACTGTCTCTTCCATGTCGGCTTTGATGTTCGAGACGAGCGACTCGATTTCTGTCGCGTTTTGCTGTGACTCCTCGGCCAGCGATTTGACCTCGTCGGCGACGACCGCAAAGCCTTCGCCCGCCTCGCCAGCGCGGGCCGCCTCGATGGAGGCGTTCAGCGCGAGCATGTTCGTCTGGTCGGCGATATCGTTGATGACCTCGACGATTTCGTCGATTTCGTCGACACGCTGGCGGAGCTGTTTGACGTCGGTGGATACGTCGTTGTTCGCCTCGTCGACCGCTTGCATCGCGTCGATGGCGTCGTCGGCGATCGACCCACCTTCCTGTGCGAGCGCCCGAGCGTCGTTCGAGACCGCCTTGACCTGGTTCGCACTCGATGCAACTTCCTCGACAGTGGCCGAGAGATTCGCCACCTCACCCGCCACTTCCTTCATGTTCTCTGATTGGTTCTGTGCGAGCTCGCTGATCTGCTGGGAACTGTCGGAGACGTTCCGCGATGCACGGAGCAACTCGTCGATTGCCGCCCCGAGATCCTGCCCTGTCCCCGGCCCGAAGTCCGCGAGCGAATCGTCTGA
Organism: Halovenus marina; assembly: GCF_051414115.1. Classification (NCBI taxonomy): domain Archaea; kingdom Methanobacteriati; phylum Methanobacteriota; class Halobacteria; order Halobacteriales; family Haloarculaceae; genus Halovenus; species Halovenus marina. The sequence continues at coordinate 476,211 of NZ_JBLKNZ010000001.1, forward strand.
ATCGGAGGCCATACTGTCGTGTGCGGACCGTTCCAAATTAAACGTGTGCCTTCGGTTATCAGGTCTGATTCTTTACTGGTCCGACAGCAAAATGGGTGCTCGACTGTGGGCGTTCAGGCCGCCTGCTCGACCAACGTTTCAAGCGTCGATCGGTCCTGTGCGCCGACGCGGCGCTCGACCGGTTCGCCATTCGTGTACACCACGAGCGTCGGGACGCCCTGAACACCGAGTTCGCCAGCCAGGCCCTGGTGTCTGTCGACGTCGACCTTGGCGACGAGCGCGTCAGTGTCGGCCGCGACCGCCTCGATCGCTGGCTCCATCATCTTGCAGGGGCCACACCAGTCCGCGTAGCAGTCGACCAGCACAACCTCGTGGTCAGCGACGAGCGTATCGAGATGCTCGCGGCTCTCGACCTCGACGGGGTCGTCTGGTGTCCCATCAGCGTCGCTCTCTGCTGATTCGAGCAGTTCCTGCCGTTTCTGTTCGCGGATCCGCTCTCTCTCGTCTGTGTCGTCCATCGACGAAAGATAGGGGCCGACTGCCAATAAATATTGTGTGAGTGGCACAATACAGAGAGTGGTTACGCTACGGGTGGGGGCGGGAGCTACCAGCCGACGGCGACGGCTATCTGCCCAAGCCCGGCGACCAGCACGAGCGCACCCGCGAGCCGGGTCGCAGCAGCCGCGTACGGTGCGACCGTCGCGGTTGCGAACTCGTCACCGACTGCAGTCGCGACGGTCACGCTCACGAGCAGCGCGGCGAACACGCCCGCGTAGATGAGAAAGGCCGCGACTGTGCCGGTCGGTGAGAGCGCGAACGACTGAAAGAGCACTGAGAGAAAGAGCGGCGCGACACAGCCAGCGGCGGCGAGCGCGTACAGCGCCCCGAAGCCGACGAAGCCGACCACGCCGGTTCGGCGCTCGGGCAACCGAACGGACAGCTCGAACGAGCGACCGGCGACGAGCAGGGCACCGAGCACGACGAGCACCGCGCCGACGGCCAGTTCGAGTGCGGGAAAGACGGGTCGAAGCGTGTCGCCGACCAGCGCGGCCAACAGTCCGAGTCCGAGAAACACCGCGAGTACGCCGACTGCGGCGGCGAGACCACGAACGAGTGCGCCCGCAAGCGGCGTCTCCTCGGTCTCGCTCGCTCCGACGTAGTAGCCGACGTATCCCGGGAGGAGAGCGTAGGCACACGGCGAGAAGAAGGTTGCAATCCCGGCGCTGAACGCGACTGCGAAGGTCGTCTCCGTCATGCTTGTTCGAGCGCGTCGCGCAACTCGGCTGCTGACTTTCGCCCCTGGTTGTCGTAGACGATGGTATTGTCCGAATCGAACACGAACGTGTGCGGAACCGACCGGATATCGAGCGCCGCAGTCAGTTCGAGGTCGGCGTCGATGGCGACTGGCCAGTCGCCGCCGTGTCGGTCCCACCAGTCTGCGACGTCCTGCTGGGTCGTCGTCTGCCCGACTGCCTCGTTCGTTACCGAGACGAACTGGGTGTCCTGTCCGTTCTCGTGGACTGAGACGAGTTCGGGCATCGTCGCTCGACAGTCCGGACACCACGTTGCGAACATCGTCAGCAGCGTCGGCTGACCATGCTGTGGCACCTGCATCGGTTCGACGGTCCGTCCACCGTCGTCGAGACGCTGGACCGGGACGGGGTCGACCTGCTCGCCCGAGGACGACGAGAGGGCAAACGCCGCCCCGCCACCGAGGACGGCGAGACTGCCGACACCAGCCAGCAGGTCGCGTCGTCTCACTGGTACCCCTCTCTCACGGCTTCGAGGTCGTCGATGACGATATCCGGTCGGGGCGGCCGGGGACTGTAGGCCCGCTCGACGAACCCGTCACGGTTGACGAGCAAGAGCAGGTTGCTGTGAGTGAATGTGACCGGTTCCTCGCCGGGGTCGAGCGGGTCGCCGTACTCGTATTCGCCGCTGTGACTGTGTCCGTCCTCCTCGATTTCGTTTTTCTCGAAGGCGACACCGAAGGTTCCGTGAACGACTTCCTGAGCACGTTCCGGGGACGCTGGTCGCAGGAAGTACCAGTTGTCTGCGGTCGGGTCGGCACCGTTTGCCTCGCCGAACTCCTGCAATCGCTCCGGATCGTCGAACTCGGGGTCGAACGTGGTCGGCATGAACGCCACTTCGTCGGCGTAGCCGTCCTCGTTGGCAGCGACCTGGGTCCGCGCAAGTGATGCGGTCATGGCCGGACACGGCCCCTGACAGCGAGTGAAAATAAAGGTTAACAGCGTCTCACGGTCACCGACGAACTCGCGGGTGGATATCTCGGTATCGTGCAGAGCCGACGGGAGCGTCACACCGGGGAGTTCCTGCCCGTAGCCGGGATACGCGAGGTCTTCCGGATCGACTTCGACGTCTCGGTCCGGTGGGCCGAGAACCGTGTTCTCGCTCCCCGCTGACCCGCTGCCGATACCGAGACACCCAGCGAGCGCGACACTACAGGCGGCGACCGTCCCACGGAGTACAGACCGGCGGTTCATATCTGTTCGTTGTACCGAACGGGGTTAGGCTATCTGGTATACGCGTCGAAAGCCTGCAATACACCCCGGATGACACTCTGTGTCAGTGAGGCGTCAGTTCGCGCTGGATGCGTCTCAGCGGTCCAGAACTGACGCGAACGCGACGTTCTGCTTGACGTCTTCGATCTCGACCCGCGGCGTGTCGCCGGGTTCGGCCTCTGGGACGATAACGACGTAGCCCCGTTCGACTTTCGCGATTCCGTCTCCCTGGTCGCCGACCGATTCGACCTCGACGGTTCGGATTTCGCCTTCGTCGACTGGTGGTGCTGGCGGCCCTGGTTCGCGGTCGGCGGAACTCAACTCTGTCTCGTCGACGGTCGATTCCGGTTCGTCCTCGGTGTCGACCTGCGGGAGCACCGCAACCCGATATATTTCGCTTGATCGGACAGCCCCGTGGTCGATCTCGCTTTCAGGTACCTCGACGACGTACCGCCCGTCGCGCTCTTCGACAGTCGCAGTAAACAAACTCCGCAACGAATCTGGGATCTCAACCATGCAGTACTCGTACTGTTCGGCGTCTAGTACTTAATTGTTTTCAGGCATTCGCGGGAAGAGTGGGCGAAAGACCGCCTTTCTCCTGGTCGTATTCAGAAAACAGACAGTATCAGAATCGAGAACTGTCTCAGGCACTCTCGGGATACTCCTGAACCGTGACGCCCTCGATTCGAAACCGGGCACCGCCGTCGTTTTCTACTGCGACGGTCCATCCGTGCAGATCTGCCAGGTCACCGACGATTGACAGCCCGAGTCCGGTGCTCTCGCTCTTCCCGGAGACACCGAGTTCGAAGGGGTTCTCGATGAGGTCCTGTGGCAGTCCGCGGCCGTCGTCCTCGACGACGAGACACCCGTCGGAAACGCTTACAGTGACCGTGACGTCGGTGTCACCACCGGGAGTGCCGTGTTCGATAGCATTCCGAAACAGGTTTTCGAGCATGCGCTGAAGCTGTGAGCGGTCCGCCTGCATCTCTGGCAGTGTGCCGGTTTCGAGCTGTCCATCGCCGGTGTCGACCGAATCCCACGCGTCCGCGACGACGGTCTCCAGTTCCACCGTCTCGATGTCGAGTTCGTCGCCGCGTGTGATCGCGAGGATGTCGTCGACGATTCGCTGGATCCGGCCGATCGATTCGTCGATGCGCTCTAGCCCCTCCAGGTCGTGGTCCCGTCGGAGCAACTCGACGTGTCCTTGCGCTACCGTCAGCGGGTTGCGGATGTCGTGTGAGACGAGCGACGCGAACTGTTCGAGCCGTTCGGTCTTCTCGCTGAGTTCGCGTTCCCGGCGTTCGAGCGCGTTTCTGGTCTCGATGGCATGGAGCGCGTGTCCGATCGTCTCGCCCAGTTCTCGGAGCACCGCCCGCTCCATCTCGGCCAGTTCCGGCCCCGTATCGAGGATGAGCGTACCGTACACGGTGTCCTCGAAGCGCACGGGCACGGCGATTCGGGTCACGTCCCCGTCGTCGCGCTCTCTCGTGACGACCTCCCCCGATTCGGTCGCGGTTTCCCGTAATTCCGTGCTGTACAGCGTCTCGTAGGTGCTCACGACCGTCTCGGCCGTGCCGGTTTCGGTGACGGCGACGAAGGCCGCCTCGGAGTAGATCCCGTTTCGCGTCAGCTCTGACACCATCCGGTCGACGAGCGACTCCCGGTTGCGCTCTCGCACCAGCGATTCGGTCACGTCACGGATGATCTCGTTGATCCGGGCCTGCTTCTCTGCGCGGCGCTCGGCGCGCCGTCTGCTCACTGCCGACTCCACCTGATAGCGCAACTGCTCGAACGCCTCCTCCTCGTCCGTATCACGGATGTAGGCTGTGACACCCGCCGACGTGGCGAGCCGGACACTGTCTTCGTTGACGATTTCAGTAAAGAGGATGACCGGAAGGTCGCCGTACTCCGCGCGGATGTGTTCGAGCAGCCGCAACCCGCCCATGTACGTCCGACCGTCCTGATCCGGAATCTCGTACTCGGCCACGACGCAGTCGACCGGTCGTTCTCGTAGTTTCCGCCGTGCTCCGGCGCGACCCGAGACCGACACGACCTCGAGATCCATCGAGACGCGGTCGAACGTCTCTCCGTATGCGTCCCGATCCGGCGTCTGACTGACGAGCAGTACCGTCGGCAGCGGCTCGGTCACAGTTCGACTGTGCGGGCCGGGGTAGTAAGCTGTTCTGGATACTATCATAATTGATATAGGTAATCAGCGCCCCGTGGCTCCGACTGGGAGTGTCGGCTGGCACCCTCTCGATGGACGGATACGCTTTTTTCGCTGGGGTGAGAACTGCCACCACGATGGAACCACAGACGTATCGGAACGTCTCCACGAAATCGGAGATGGTGACGGAGTTACGCGAACTCGCGGAGGGGGCCGAGGATATCTACGCGTTTCAGGGGCCACGCGAGTTCGTCCCGGAACTCGCGGACGCGCTCGAAGCGGCACACGACCGGGGTGTGCTGGTCTTGCTGTTGCTCGCCGACGAGGACCCCGAGAGCCTCACCGGCCAGTCGTATCCGGCGACTGCCGTCCGACAGTGGAACCCACAGGGACCGGTCGTCACCTCGGCGATGGTCGATTACGTCAGCGGGTTCGTCACCGACGCGCAGTTCGACGACTACGGCGGCGACGGCCGCGCGTTGGCGTATCACGACCGCTACTTCGGGGGGATGCATCTCACCAGCCTTATCCTGAACTACTGGCGCGAGGGGCGAGAGGTGTTCACAGCCGACCCCAAACCGCTGCCCCGCGAGTACGAGAGCTTCTATCACGCGGTCATCGACACCGCGAAGCATCTCCGCGACGACCGGGACCTGTACGCGCGTGTCTGTGGACGACGCAAGCGAAACGACGAACCCGAGACGATAACCGGACCGGTCGTCAACGTCCGCCAGAACATCATCTACCCGATCACCAACTCGATGCCAAGCGAGAACAGCCTCTTTCTCGAAACCGACGGCGGACAGATATCGATCGGTGGTCCCTCCTCGGAACTCGAAGACCTCCGAGCAGAAGATGTCGAACTGTTCGAGGGGTCGGTCGTGAATAGCTAGATACGGCCTGCGAACCGAATCGCAAGTGAGCAACTATTCAACAGTGCTGTCGGGGGTGGTTCGGAACCCGAACTACCCGTCTGACACGCGATTAGATGACGCGGGACTGAACGCATTTTGGGCCGGATGTTCAAGTGCGATGGCGGCGTAGATTGCGTATGAGCCAGGTGACGAGACGGATCGTGAAGGAGCTACACGACGAGCCACATCTCGAAGGCCGTCGAGTCACGGTCCAGTTCATCAAGTCACAGGTCGAGGACCGCGGCCTCGAACCACGGACAGTCGCCGACCGGCACGACATCGACGTGGCCGATGTCTATCGGGCGCTCACCTACTACCACGACAACCCAGAAGAGATGCGCGCCGTCGAACGCGAGCGTGCAGCGGCGATCGAAGAGCACGAACACCTGACGACCGATCCGAGCGACGTGCGCGACTGATGGTGTACCGGATTCTCGCCGACGAGAATATCGAGCGAGCGACAGTCAACTACTTGCGAAAGCTCGGGCACGACGTCGAACGCCTCGACGATGTCACCGAACTCGGACTCGTGCCGAAGACGAGTCGATCGCCCGGTACGCCCACGAACACGAGCGGCTGATCCTCACGCAAGACGACGATTTCTTCGCCGAGCTGGACGCCGAAACCACGGCGGGCGTCCTCTTCCAGAGAGACCAGACGCTATCGACGCGCGATGTCGGCGACGCCGTCCACGAGATGTCACAGTGTCTCGATCAGTCCGACGTGCTCCTCGAATACGTCAGCAGGAACTGGCTGTGAGAGATGACCTTCTCATGTCAATCTGGCGATTACATCTGGTACCCAGTTCTGCCCGCAGTCACTGTCAGAGATGAAGCTGAGCAGTAGAAGCTCTTTGAGCCGGGTGATTGATGAGGTCGCAACGTATGCGACCTCAAAGGACGATCGGCTTGTTTAACGCGCGTTGTACGCTGTTACTTAGATGACGCGGTTCTGCAGGTAGTCGAGATGCTTTGCGTTGTAGACGATCTTGACCTCGTCGGTCTCGGCTGATCCGATGCAGGTCAGGCGAACGTTCTTGTCTTCGACTTCCTCGTCGGAGAGGATCTGCTGCATGTCCATGTTGATCTCGCCGTCGATGACGATCGCCGCGCAGTTCGCACATGCACCGGCTCGACACGAGAACGGCCAGTCGTATCCCTGTGCTTCGGCGGCTTCGAGGATGTACTCCCCTTCGTTCACTTCGAGCGTGCCGTAATCCTCGTCGTCGAGGCCCGCATCGGCGGCTTCCTCGAAGACTGCGTCGTCGTACATGTCCCAGCCGTTGTCGTCCACTACCTCGTAATTCAGGTACTCTACTGTTGGCATCACCCTGTAGTTGAAAGCCCTCCGGGTTAGACTTTGCTGTTGGCGACGAACCGTCCGGACAATCATGATAAATCCACGTACTCCCGAAAATACGCCGGTAGCGGCGATGAAGCGCTGCTTCTGTTTTCCCCGGTATTGTTATTTGGCCCGCCTAGAGGTTGACAATATCTTTCACGGGAACGATCCGGTGTTTCATCAGCGGTTTCGTGTAGCCGGGCGACTCCTCGGAGACCCCCGACGTGTACACCTTGACTTTCTGCTGGAGCACGTGTGGCTCGCCGTTTTTGTCCTCCATGACGGTGATCGATTGCCAGGATTCCTCTTCCATATCCCGGATGGCGCTGCCAGCGACTTATCTGTTGGCGGATCAGTGCTGGCTCCGCTCTCGTTTCCACGAACCGCACCGCTTAACGCCGACACCAACCAGATCCGAGTATGTTCAGCGAGTTCGAGGTCATTCCGGCAGTCGACATGCAGGACGGGGAGGTCGTTCAGCTCGTCGGCGGCGAGCGCGGGACCGAACGCACCTACGGCGACCCGGTCGCGGCCGCGCGGCGGTGGGTCGAGCAAGGCGCAGCGACGCTCCATCTCGTCGACCTCGACGGCGCGTTCGAGGGCGAGCGACAGAACGCCACCGCGGTCGAGGCCATCCTCAATGCGGTCGACGTCGACGTTCAGATCGGCGGCGGCATCCGAACCGAGGCAGACGCCGTTGGACTACTCGACCGCGGCGTCGACCGCGTGATCCTCGGCACGGCGGCGGTCGAGACCCCCGAAATCGTCGAGGAGATTAGCGCCGTCCACCCCGGCAGCGTGATGGTGAGTCTGGACGCCAGAGGCGGCGAAGTGGTCGTCTCGGGCTGGACCGAAGGGACCGGACTTGATCCGGCCGAGGCCGCCGAACGCTACGAGCAACTCGGCGCTGGCGCGATTCTGTTCACCGACGTGGACGTGGAAGGACAGCTATCGGGTGTTCGCACGGACCCTGTACAGAACGTCGTCGATGCCGTCGACATTCCCGTCGTCGCGAGCGGCGGCGTCGCCACGCTCGACGACATCCGCGACCTGCGATCGGCTGGCGCCGACGCGGTCGTCGTCGGGAGCGCCCTCTACGAGGGGAAGTTCACGCTCGAAGACGCCCGGACGCTGTAGGGTCGCAGTTGGGCCTCAAGTCTCGACCTGTGAGTCACTTGCTTCTCTTGACTGCCAGTTAACCTCGCCGTCAGAGCCGGGGACGTGTAGCCGGGCGTATTGCGGTGGAGTCTCACTCTCGGAACCACCGCCACTTGGCATGAATGAGTAAGAAATCCCGCCCTCAGCGAACGATTCGACACGTGCGTTCAGTGTGACAGTGGTTCCAGTCGAGGCTGAAACGAACGCTTCGCGGATCTCGATTTCACCCGACGGAACCACTTTCTCGAAGGTTTGTGAGTGATCAACTGTCGTGACTGTCACCGAAAGATCTGCTACAGCTGTATTGGAGACCCAAAGCGTCCCGCTTGGATACTTTGGACCGGGAACCTTCTCGTCACCATCGTCATCATCCGATGTGAATACGCCGGTACAGCCACACATCGCAACTGCTGTACTTACACCAATCGTCGTTAGAAACCGTCTTCTGGAGGGCATCAAGCATGCCTGTCGTCTATCGTGTATAATAATTTGGTGAAGGGCGTTGGCCTGTCTTTGCTGATCCCCCGCGTGCGCTCTTGAATTTCCTATACCTCACGAGACACCTCTACCATTTTCCACGCCTCACGAGACAGACCTGCCATTCGACAGTTGACAGGCTTGGTTGAGACGTACAACGTTATGAGGCACCACTCAGGCCGGGAGCGAAACTGTACTGACCGTCTCGGAGTGGCGCGCGTCCCAGAAGCACAGTTCGGTGACCGTCCACTCGATCGGGTCGATGTCGCGGTCGGTCACCGCCTTCGCCCGTTCGGTCGACCCGCCCCGAGCGACCGTGACGTGTGGGGTGTATCCCTCGCCTTCGATCCCCTCGATCGGGTCGAACACCTCGGCAAGTCGGAGATGGAGTCGGCGCAATTCGGGTGACTCGACGGCGAGGTAAATAACGGGTGTGGGGCCGGTTATCGCTTCCGGAAAGTACGACAGGTCGGTTATGCGGATCTCGAAGGCTGGCTGTCCGACGAGCAGTTCACGGACGCGGGCTTCGAGACGGTTGTACTCCTCGACCCCGTCGCCGCCGAGTCGCTTCACCCCGAGCGTGTGCTCGCCGCGTTCGCGTTCCCGAGCGCCCGGTAACTCGCGGGCGATGTCGCCAGCCAGCGCGGCCACGTTGGCTGGCACCGGAACGTTCAGGCTGTACACACCTACACCACGGCGACGGCGGGCAAAAACGCGTCGGTCGAGATGCCGGACCAGTCCCTCGGCGCCGCCAACCGAAAGACCATTCATTCTGCTCCTGTTCTCGTATCGTGTGACGTCTCGCGCAACGCCGACACCCCCGTCAGACCGGATTCTCAGCCTCGACGCGCTCCGCGGCGTTGCCATCTTCGGCATTCTCGTCATCAACATCCAGTCGTTTTCGATGCCGACGATCGCGCGGATCAACCCCTCCGAGTTCGGTGACTTCACCGGGATCAATTTCGCCGTCTGGCTGCTGAGTCACGTCTTCGTCGAGCGAAAGCTGATCACCATCTTCGCGCTGCTGTTCGGGGCCGGCGTGTTGCTGTTCACCAACCGCAAGGAAGCACAGGGGTACGAGGCGGTCAAACTCCACTACCGGCGGACGTTCTGGCTGCTCGTCATCGGTGGGATCCATGCGTATCTCCTCTGGCAGGGGGACATTCTGGTCGTCTACGGTCTCTGTGCGCTGTGGGTCGTTCTGGCGCGTGACTGGCCCGCCAGAAAACTCGCCATTATCGGGACTGGACTGTTGCTCATTCCCTTCCTCCTTCGTCTCCAGTACGCACTCACGCTCGATATGCACGCGTCGGTCGACTTCTGGACTGCCTCGCCGGACGCAATTCAGGCGGAAATCGAGGCGTATCGCGGCGGCTGGCTGTCGACGATGGACGAGCGCGTGCCCGCAGCCATCGACCAGCACACCACACAGTTTCTGACTGTGATCGGGTGGCGATACACCGGGATCATGCTATGGGGGATGGCGCTTTTCAAGTGGGGCGTGCTCTCGGGTGAACGCACGAGAGCGGAGTACCGCAAGCTGGCGGTCGGCGGCGCGGTCGGCGGCCTCGCGCTGACTGGTTCGGGCGTGCTCTTTCTGTACTACTACGACTGGAGCGGCGGTGCTGGCGTCGCCTGGCCGCTCTTCAACTACTGGGGCAGTCTCTTGCTTGCGCTGTCGTACACCGCGCTGGTCGTGCTCGTCTGTCAGCACTGGCCCGAGAACGCGCTCGTCCGGGTGTCCTCGGCAGTCGGACGGACCGCACTGAGCAACTACCTGTTTCAGACAGTGGTTGCTATCTCGATTTTCTACGGGTTCGGCTTCGGCCTGTTCGGTCGCGTCTCTCGGGTCGAACAGGTCGGGTTCGTCCTCGGCATCTGGGTCCTGCAGACGGTGCTGACGATACTCTGGCTGCGAACTCATCGGTACGGCCCGATGGAGTGGGTCTGGCGAAAACTCACGTACGGCCTGTGAACGAGAGCGTTCGTCGCTACTGGAGGGTCACGTACGTCAGGAAGGCGATTGCGAGCAGTTCGAGCAGTCGCATCCCGACGACGATTTCGCCGACCAGCGGGTCAGAGGAGTACAGCATCGACATGCTCCGGAAGAAGAAAAACACGGCAATCAGATTTTCGAGCAGCAGGACGGCGCTGAATCCAACGAGACCGAGCACCATCGTCGAGCGGAATTTCCGGTAGTTCCGGAGCCACACCGTGAGCAACACGACGAGCAGAGCGCTGTTGACCGTCGCGAGAGCCATCCCGGCCGCTCTGAGCCCTTCCATCGCCACCGTCAGTCCACCTCCTCGACTATCTGGTCGAACGTCTCCAGGTGATTCTCGAACTGGTCGGTCAGGAAGTACAGTTTCCCGTAGTCGTGGTCGCTCGGTTCGACGACGTCGTGTTCCACTAACATGTCCAGATGGTGGGTGATCGTGTTGTAGTCGACTGCCAGTTCCTCGGCGAGTTCGTTCGCATTCCGTGGCTGCTGCCGAAGTTGCCGGACAATCTTGACCCTGTTTGTACCGCCGCGACTGCCAGCAAACAGGTACCACAGGGCCTTCTCCATTCGCTGTCAGATAGTGTAATCGGTGTGACCAAAGGCGTTTCGCACCCCGGGTGGATTCCGAAGTTCACCGGCGACTGCCAGAGCGCCGGGTCAGTCATTCCGTCACCGTCTTGTGTACCCACCCAGTCGCGCCGCTGGGTGCGGGACCCGACTGTTCCTCAGTCTGAACCGTCCCCTCACCGTCGACTGCCCGGACGACAACCTCGTGGATGTCGTCGGGTTCGAACTCGTATCGGTACTGTCGCCAGACGTCCTCGTCGGGTAATGGTTCCGACAGTTCAGCCTCCGCCCAGGTCTCTCCGGCGTCAGTCGAGACTTCGACGCGGTCGATTCCGCGCGTTCCGGCGTAGGCGTGTCCGGCCAGTTCGACCCGCCCGTCGTCGAGCCTGGTGACTCCCTCGTCCCAGAGTTTGGCGACGGTGTTGACGGGGCCGGTGCCCTCCCAGCCGCGCTCCTCCCAGTAGCCGTCCTCGGCCTCTTCGAGCAGTTCGATCTCCTGAATCCACTTGACGTTGGTCTCGCCCCAGTGGCCGGGCACGAGCACGCGGACGGGGTGGCCGTTCTTCCGGGGGAGTGGCTGTCCGTTCATCCCCCACGCGAGAAAGCCGTCTTCGAGCGCCTCGACGGGGAACTGGACGTAGTAGCCGTCCTCGCCGTAGATCATCACACAGCCACACGCGCCCTCGGGATCCACCTCGTCGAGCAGGGAACGGATCGGCGTCCCCGTCCAGACCGCAGTGTCGAGTTTCTTCCCGTTGAGGTTTTCGCCGACACAGCGCAAGGTGATGAGACGATGCTCGACGGGCATCTGCGTCAGCTCGTCGTAGGTGAGTTCCGCGTCCGTTCCAACTTCGCCCGTGACCGAGAGTGTCCACTCTTCGGATTCGACTGTGGGGTCGAAACCAGAGATGCTCGTCCGGAAAAACTCGTCGATGGTACTCACGAGCCCCGGAAGTTCGGTACTGGCGAGGTCGAGTTCCCGTTCGCGGGCCTCCTGAAAGCGCTGGTCGATGTCTGCCTTACTCGCACCCGGCACCGCATCACCCGTGTCGAGCGACGGGCCAGCGAAGGTGTTCCCCGTCACGAAGCCGAGTCCGACGAAGCCGAGCGCGCCAGCGCTCGCAGCGACCACGCGTCGACGTCGGTGGTCCGGCGCTGCGGGTGCGGGTGCGGCTCCGATGGCGGTAAACGCGAGTACCGGCACCGCAGCACCGAGCGCCAGTAGCGGCGCGCCCGTGAGCAGCGCCACCAGCCCCCAACTCACGAGGCCAGCGAGGACGCTGCCGAGAATTCGCCTGTCCAGTCGTCTGGCGACGGTCATACCTCCGATCGCGATCACCCCCAGCAGCGTGACGGCGATGAGGACAGACAGCGCGCGATGGAAGTGATGGCTCTCTTCGCCGACGTTCGCGATCATCCACTGGGAGATGGCGCCCGGCGTCGAGTTGATGACGAAGTCGTCGATGGGTTGCATGAGAAACGACCGCGAGTAGCCAGCCGTCGCGTAGGAGCCGACGAACCCCGTGATGCCTGCGAGGGCTGCGAAGAGTGCATCTGTTCGTGTGGGGCGTTCGATCATGTGATAACACCTCCCTGCTGGGTCGCCGTCGTGTGCTGAGGTTCGGTCATGGCTCGTTTCCCTGTATTGGGGCTGCAACCGCATAAATCACCGGCGCAGTGTTTGGGTGAACCAGTTGCTGTTCCATCCGTGCCGAGAGCTTTGGCAGTCATCTGTTCACTCCACCGACACGACCGGACAGTTGACCGTCGCTTGGTTTTCCGCGAGGATGGTCGCGTCCGTCGCGGAACTGAGATCGGAGACCGCATCGAAGTCGGCGTTGTCGTAGATGTTGACCGACCACAGTGGCGAGTAGCCGCCGCTTCCCGGCAGCGTCGCGACGACGTTGTGGGTCTGGCTACTCATCTCCTCGGTCATGAAGCCGGATGGCGGGCCGCCACCGTCCTCGCCGGGGTTCGTATTGAAGCTGACGTAGATCGGTGACAGCGGGACACTGCCGTTCATACTCTCGATGGTGTCCTCCTCGAACAGGAAGTAGCTCACGACAGACCCGTCGTACCATCCCTCGACGACCGGTGCCCCATCGTGGTCGTCACCGTAGTGTTTCGCGGCCGTCGAGCCCTCGGGCACGACGGGACAGTTCTTGATGACGTTGGTCTGTTCGATATCGTAATCCGCCGCAGAGATGTCGGCGACACTCGTGGCCGTGTTTGCCTCGTACTCGTCGGGGACGACCACTCTGTTGACGCGCCAGAAGTCGTTGTACCCCGGATCCCCGGGGATCACGTCGATGACGTTCAACTGGCCTTCGACCGGGTCGCCGTTCTCGTCGACGAAGGTGTAGATCGGTGCGGGTTCGGTCGGTTGCACGTCGAAGTTGTAGTACTCGACTGTCTCGCCGTCTGGGCCGAGTCCGCGCGTGAGGAAGGGTTGCTCGTCGAAGTTGATTGCTTCGTCCGGCCCTGGAAGGTCGTTTCCGTCGCCCCGAACCAGCAGCGTTCCGGCCTCCTCGCTGAACCGGTCGACCGACGCCTGCGGTGCCGCCGCGGGATCTGTGGGACTCATCCCGTCGTCGCCATCGTCCATTCCATCGTCATCATTCATTCCATCATCGCCATCGTCCATTCCATCGTCACCGTTCATTCCGTCATCGCCATCGTCCATTCCATCGTCATCATTCATTCCATCATCGCCATCGTCCATCCCATCGCCGTCATCACTCATCCCGTCGTTCCCGCTCTCGTCATCGTCGTCACTACCGAGACACCCTGCCAGTGCGATAGCCGTGGATCCGCCTGCGAGTTGCAAGATCCGTCGTCGTGTGTGTTCTGTCATTCCAAGCAGACAGTTTCGCGATAGTCACAAGTAGATTTTTCAACATTAGGACAAACTACGGTCGGATTCCGTTCAAAATCCGTTCAAAATCTCTCTCGGTTCTGCCTGCAGTCGTGCCTTGAGACGACGCTCTCGATGATCGGCCACCTGATATACTGAAATTGATACGATTGGGTGAAACGGCTGGTTCGGAGCCGCGAATCTAGATGTAGTCGAGCCACCACAGCAGAATGAGCGCGATGATGATGAGTCCAAAGGTCGACGTGAGCAAGTCGAACACCGAGTCGAGCACGTCGAACAGCGCGTCGATGATCTGCACACCGATCCAGACGATAACCAGCACCAGAATGATCTGCAGCAGTGTCTCGACTTCGAGTTTCCCTCGCATACTGTAGAACACTCCTGCCTGACAGAAATCCTTTCTGGCTACCGCTCACCGATACCGTGAGAAACACACGCAAGCGGGCGCTTTCGGAAGATATTAGTACGGCGCTGGCACAACTCACAGGCACATGATGAGAACCCACTCGGTCGGCACGCGCAGGCGCTCGACCCGTGGGTTCCGCCAGCGACTCGTTTTCCGGCGGCGACCGGGCCGTTAGGCCCGATACACATCTCACCACCGTTTCGTACCGATTTTCGATTCCCGCCACAGTCGGAGGGCGGATACCACATCCGACACTCAAAACAAGACATGTCAGATACAGACCGCGTCGCGCTCGCCTTCTCGGGTGGGCTCGACACGACCGTTTGCGTTCCGCTGCTCGAAGAGGAGTACGGCTACGACGAAGTGATCGGCGTCACCGTCGACGTCGGACAGCCCGAAAAGGAGTTTGCAGAGGCCGAAGAGACTGCGGAGGCGCTCGGCGTCGAGAACTACGTCGTCGACGCGCGCGAGGAGTTCGCGCAACTGTGCCTTCGCTCGGTCAAGGCAAACGCCACCTATCAGGGGTATCCCCTCGGGACCGCGCTCGCCCGTCCCGTTATTGCCGAGGCAATCCTCGACGTGGCGCTCGAACAGGACTGCACGGCACTCGCACACGGCTGTACCGGGAAGGGTAACGACCAGTTGCGCTTCGAGGCGGTGTGGCGGAACTCGCCGCTCGACGTGATCGCACCGGTTCGCGAACTCGGCCTCACCCGCGAGTGGGAAAAGGAGTACGCGCTCGAACGTGACCTGCCCGTCGAGGGCGGTTCCGAGGGCCGATACAGCGTCGACACCAACCTCTGGAGTCGCTCGATCGAAGGCTCGGAACTCGAAGACCCGGCGACGATTCCTGAGGACGACATCTACGACTGGACGACGAATCCGAGCGGCAAGGAGGCGGAACTCGTCGAGATAACCTTCGAGGCGGGCGAACCCGTCGCGCTCGACGGCGAGGACATCGGTCCGGTTGCACTCATCGAGACACTCAACGAGCAGGCTGGCGCACACGGCGTCGGCCGCACCGACATGATGGAAGACCGGATGCTCGGCCTCAAGGTCAGGGAGAACTACGAACACCCGGCCGCGACCGTTCTGCTGACCGCTCACGAGGCCCTCGAAGGCCTCGTCCTGACCCAGGAGGAACGCCAGTTCAAGCAGCAGATCGACCAGCAGTGGTCGCTGAAGGGGTATCAGGGTCTCATCGACTCGCCCTTCGTCGACGCACTGGAGGGCTTCATCGAGAGCACGCAGTCCCGCGTCACCGGCACGGTGACGGTGAAACTCGAAGGCGGACACTGCCGTCCGGTCGCCCGCGAGAGCGACTATGCCGTCTACAGCGAATCCGCCGCCTCGTTCGACGAGGAGGACGTCATCGGCGGCATCACGCAGGAGGACGCCACTGGTGTCGCCAAGTATCACGGCTTCCAGTCACGTCTGGCGAATCGCGCCATCGAGAACGCACGCAAGAACGAGTAAGATGACCGACGAAGACGATGCAGAAGAGACCGTCGTCCGCCGCGACCGCTTCAGTGGCGGCCCAGCCCGCGAGTTTCTCTCCTCGCTCGGAGCCGACGAGCGGATCTTCGCAGCGGATCTGGCGGTCGACCGCGCACACGTCGTGATGCTCGCCGAACAGGACATCGTCGACGACGACACTGCAAGCGAGATTCTCGGCGCGCTCGCAGACATCGAGAACGCGGGCCACGACGAACTCCCCGACGGCGAGGACGTTCACGAGGCCATCGAGACGGCGGTCATCGACAGGGTCGGCCCCGACGGCGGCCGGATGCACACGGCCCGGTCGCGCAACGACGAGGTCGCCGCCTGCCTCCGGTATCGGTTGCGTTCGGACATCCTCGATGCGCTCGAAACGGTGCTTTCGGGGCGTGACGCGCTGCTCGACGCCGCGAGCGAGCACACCGAGACGGTGATGCCCGGCTACACGCATCTCCAGCCAGCACAGCCGACCACCGTCGCCCACTGGCTGTGTTCCTACGAACAGGCGCTCGCCCGCGACACGGAACGTCTCCTTGACGCCTACGAGCGCGTCAACCGGTCGCCGCTCGGCGCGGCGGCATTCGCGGGGACGCCGTTCGACATCGACCGCGAGCGCACGGCGGAACTGCTCGGCTTCGACGGCCTCGTCGAGAACGCGACCGACGCCGTCTCGGCGCGTGACTGTCTCGTCGAGACGACAGCGGCCGCCACGGGACTCGGCCTGACGCTCTCGGGCCTCGCCGAGGATCTGGTCGTGTTCGCGAGCAAGGGCCACGTCGAACTCGCCGACGAGTACGCGTCCACGTCGTCGATCATGCCCCAGAAGAAGAATCCCGATACGCTGGAACTGGTGCGCGGCCGCACCGGCGACGCGACGGCCGGGCTGAACGGGCTGGTGACGACGCTCAAGGGCCTGCCGCGCGCGTACAACCGCGACCTGCAGCGTGCGAGCGGGCACGCCTTCGACGCTATCGACTCGGTCGTCGAGTCGACGGACGTCGCAATCGGCGCGGTGACGACCGCCGAGTGGCCGGAGGCAGCACTCGCCGACGCCGCTGGCGACGGGTTTGCCACTGCGACGGGTGTGGCGGACTCGCTCGCTCGCTCCGGAGTCCCCTTCCGGACGGCACACGAAGTCGTCGCTCACGCGGGCGAGCGCTCGGCGGATCCCGCTATCGAGGACATCGAGGCGGCAGTCGAGGAACTACTCGACGACGATCAGGCGAACGCGCTCGACTGGGACGCAATCGAGCAGGCGCTCGACCCGACGGCCAGCGTCGAGATGCGCGACTCGCGCGGTGGACCCGCCCCGGAGACGGTCAGCACGCACATCGCTCGCGCCCGTACCCGTCTCGACACCGACAGCGAGGCGGCGACCGACCGCCGCGAGGACGTCGAACTGGCGAGTGCGCATCTGGACAGGGAGGTCGACCACTATGTCTAGGACACACCGCCACGCACGCCCTTCTCAGCCGTCGATAGCCCCGCTCCGGCGGCAGCCGCCGACCGCTCCGTTTCGGCGGCGGCCGGTGACCGACCCGCTCCGGCGATCCCCGCCAGGGGACATAATACCAAAATTCTGATACACAGAACAGGATTCCGGTGGAAATGGGTATAGATAGCCGATAGAGCGGATTATCGATACATATTGTATTCTGATAACTCCGAAGGGTTTAAGCCCGTAGGTTCGATACAGGCAGATACCATGACAGAGAACACGGAGACGCTGTACGGAGAAGACCCCCTGACGGGCGAAGAGATCGAACTGCCGGCGGACGTCGAGGTTGGCGAGATAATCGACAGCCCCATCACGGGAACGGAACTCGAAGTCGTCTCGCTCGACCCCGTCGAACTGCAGGAAGCGCCGGAACTCGAAGAAGACTGGGGCGAGTGAGACAGTCGTGCAGTCTCGGATGGACAACCTCATGACGAAGTGGCACGATGGACAACGCCATGACGAGGTGGCACTGGACAACGCCATGATCAGGTGGCACACATGACCGTGGACGCGGCCGGACTGCGGTGGTACAGATGAATGTCGGCGTGCTGTACTCGCGGATCCGCCGGGACGAGAAGCTCTTGCTGTCGGAACTGCGCGAGCGCGGCCACACGGTCGCAAAGATCGACGTTCGCGACCAGCAGTTCGACCTGACCGAACCGCCCGCCGACTTCGAGGGTGTGGACGTGGTGGTCGACCGCTGTCTGGCGACCAGCCGAAGCCTGTACGCCACTCGCTTTCTCGATGCCTACGGGATTCCCGTCGTCAACAGCGCACAGACGGCAGAAATTTGTGCGGACAAGGTGAAAAACAGCCTCGCACTCGCGGGTGCGGACGTGCCGACACCGGCGACGAAAGTCGCGTTCACGAAGGAGACGGCACTGGAGATAATCGAGGACTTCGGCTACCCCTGCGTGCTGAAACCAGTGATCGGTTCGTGGGGGCGGCTGATGGCGAAACTCGACTCGCGCTCGGCCGCCGAAGCGGTACTCGAACACAAGGAGACGCTCGGCCACTACGAGCACAAGGTCTTCTACGTCCAGGAGTTCGTCGACAAGCCCGGCCGGGACATCCGCGTGCTCGCCGTCGACGGCGAGCCAATTGCCGCGATGGTTCGCAGTTCCGACCACTGGCTGACAAACGCCGCCAAGGGTGCAGACACCGAACCCTTCGAACTCGACGAGGAGGCACGTGAACTGGTCGCACAGGCAAGCGACGCAGTCGGCGGCGGTCTGCTCGGCGTCGACCTGATGGAGGTCGGTGTCGACGCTGACGGCAATCCCGAAGGCTACACCGTCCACGAGGTCAATCACACCGTCGAGTTCAAGGCGCTCAACGACGTGACGGATGTGGACGTGCCCGCTCGCGTCGTCGACTGGATCGAACGCGAGTACGGCGATACAGACGAGACAGACGAAGCGGAGGCAGCATCATGAGCTACACAGCGAGCGTCGTCGGCGCGAGCGGGTTCACCGGCGGTGAACTGCTCCGCCTGCTCGACGGCCACCCCGAGTTCGAGATTGCGCAGGCGACGAGTCGCTCGAAGACCAACAAGACCGTCGGCCACGTCCACCCGAACCTGCGTCATCTCGACGTGCGCTTTTCGGATCCTGACGACCTCGAACCGGTGGACGTGCTCTTTACCGCGACGCCGCACGGCGTCTCGATGGAACAGATCGATCGTTTCCGCGAGGTAGGCGAGACAGTTGTCGATCTGTCTGCGGATTTCCGACTGAGCGACGAAGCGCCCTACGACGAGTACTACGACGGGCACACGCGCCCTGAACTGCTCGACGAATCGGTGTACGCGCTGCCGGAACTCGGCCACGACCGCCTCGATGGGGCAGAGATCATTGCCTCCGGTGGCTGTAACGCGACCGCGACGATCCTCGGACTGCTCCCCATGGTCGAGGCGGGGATACTCTCCGGCGACGAACGCGTCGTCGTCGACGTGAAGGTCGGGTCGAGCGAGGGCGGCGCGGGCGGCGGCGAGGCGTCCTCGCATCCTGAGCGCTCGGGCGTGGTTCGCCCCTACGCTCCGACCGGCCACCGTCACGAGGCCGAAATCGCGGAGTTTCTGGGCTTCGACGTGTCCTTCACCGTCCACGCGGTGGACATGATCCGCGGCGCGTCCGCGACCTGTCACGTCTTTCCCGACGAACCCGTCTCGACGGGCGACCTCTGGACGGCGTATCGCGGGCGCTACGCCGATGAGCCATTCGTGGAGATCGTCGCTGGCGGTGGCGGCGTGTACCGCTACCCCGAACCCAAGGCTGTCGCCGGGACGAACCGCGCCGAGGTCGGGTTCGAGGTCGACCCCAAAAATGGCCGCGTCGTCGCGTTTTCGGCTATCGACAACATGATGAAGGGGTCGGCCGGGCAGGCGGTCCACGCGGCCAACGTCGCGCTCGGACTCGACGAGACTGCTGGCCTGACGTTCACGGGGTTGCACCCGGTCGGCGCACCATAACGGAGGCTACCATGACAATCGTAACAAAGATCGGCGGCGCTCGCGCGGTCGACCCGGCGGGCGCACTGGCGGACGTGGCATCGCTCGCGGAGGACGTCGTCTTGACCCACGGCGGGTCGACCGCCGTCGACGAGACGCTCGAACGACTGGGGATCGACCCCGAGTACGTCGAGACGCCGAGCGGCGTCGTCGGCCGGTTCACCGACGAGGAGACGATGGAGGTGTTCGAGATGGTCATGCCGGGCCTGCTGAACACGGAACTCGTCGCGGGCCTCCAGAGCGAGGGCGTAGACGCGGTCGGTCTCTCCGGCGTCGACGGGAAACTCCTGCACGGCCCGCGGAAGTCCGCCGTGCGCGTCGTTGAGGACGGCAAGCGAAAGATCCGCCGCGGCGACCACTCGGGCACCATCAAGGAAGTCAACGCCGACCTGCTCGACGGACTCTTCGCGGACGGATACACCCCTGTCGTCAGTCCGCCGATGGCCGGGGCTGAGGAGGTCGACGGTGAGGACATCATCACACCAGTCAACACGGACGCGGACCGTGCGAGCGCGGCCATCGCCGGTGCGCTCGAAGCGCGACTGGTGCTTCTGACGGACGTGCCCGGCATCCTCGCAGACCCCGACGACGAGGAGACGCTCATCGAACGCGTCGAGACGCCCGCGGAGTTCGAGCGCCTCGAAGCGGCCGCGGAGGGCTTCATGGGTCGGAAGGTGATGGCAATCGAGGAAGCGCTCGACGCGGGCGCACGCGAGGTCATCGTCGCCGACGCGAACGCCGACGAACCGGTACAGAGCGCGCTCGACGGCGGGGGCACGCACGTGCTCGCGAGTGCGCTGGACGATACGTCTGCGACAACGCACGGTGAGAACGCATGAGCGGATTCGTCTTCAACGAGAAACCGATCGAGATAGCTCGCGGAGATGGCCCGTACCTGTACGGCGAGGACGACACGGAGTATCTGGACATGGGCGCGAGTTACGCCTGCGTTCCGCTTGGCCACGGCCACGAGGCGGTCCAGTCGGCGGTGTCCGACCAACTTGCGGACCTGACCTACGTGCAGGCGTCCTATCCCGTAGCGGTGCGGACGCGCCTCTACGAGTTGCTCGCTGAGGTTGCGCCCGGCGACATCGACAAGGTGTGGCTCTGTAACTCTGGCACGGAGGCAAACGAGGCGGCGCTGAAGTTCGCCCGGTCGGCGACAGGAAACTCGAAGATAGTCGCCACGATGCAGGGCTTTCACGGCCGCACCATGGGGTCGCTCGCGACCACGTGGAAAGACGAGTACAAGGAGCCCTACGAACCGCTGATCGGTGACGTGGAGTTTGTCCCCTACGACGACGCCGACGCGATGGCCGAAGCCGTCGACGAGGAGACGGCGGCGGTCATCGTCGAACCGATTCAGGGCGAGGGCGGGATCAATCCGGCCTCGGCTGCGTTCCTTTCGCGCACCCGAGAGGCGACTGCCGAGGCCGGTGCGGCGATGATCGTCGACGAGGTCCAGACCGGACTGGGACGGACCGGGGACCTGTGGGCCATCGAGTCGACCGACGTCGTGCCCGATATGGTCACGAGCGCGAAGGGACTCGCCAACGGGCTGCCTGCCGGAGCGACGCTGTGTCGCGACTGGATCGCAGAGGATCACGGCTCACACGCCTCGACGTTCAGTGGCGGTCCGGTCGTTGCCAGCGCGGCAGAAGCGACCGTCTCGACGCTGGTCGAGGCGGGAGTTCCGGCCCACGCCGAGAAGGTCGGTGCGTATCTCCGCGAGCAACTGCAATCCGAACTCGGCGATTCGATTCGCGAGGTGCGCGGCGAGGGCCTGATGATCGGCATCGAGGTTCGCCGCGGCGCGAACCGCTGTCTGCGTGACCTGGCGCTGAATCACGGGATTCTCGCGCTGCCCTCGGGACGGACGGTCGTTCGTCTGCTGCCGCCGCTGACAATCAACGAGTCGGAGGCAGACCGGGTCGTCGAGGCGATGAGCGAGGTGGTGGGATGAGCGAGTCCCAGCTGGAGGCAGTCTCCGGCGAGGCCCGCGAGTTGCTCGTCGACCTGGTCGAGACGCCGTCGGTGTCGGGCGAGGAAGGCCCGTGTGCCCGAAAGCTCGCGGACTTTTTCGAGGAACACGGCCGCGAGGTGTGGATCGACGAGGTCGGGAACGTCCACGCGCCCGGGGACGACGGCGTGTTGTTGACCTCTCACATCGACACCGTCCCCGGCGACATCCCCGTCAGGATCGAATCTACAGAGTCGGGTGACGAACTCTGGGGTCGAGGCAGCGTCGACGCCAAGGGGCCGCTCGCCGCGATGGCGATTGTCGCCGTTCGGACGGGCGCGAGCTTTCTCGGCGTCGTCGGCGAGGAGGTCGACTCCCGCGGAAGCCGTCACGCTGTCACAGTGCGCGAGTCAGCGCCGGACACGCTCATCAACGGCGAGCCGTCGGGCTGGAACGGGATCACACTCGGCTACCGGGGCCTGCTGGGTGGCACCTACGTCGCAACCTCCGAGTCGGGCCACTCCTCGCGGCCGGAGAACAACGCCATCCAGGATGCGATCGACTGGTGGAGCGCAGTCGAAGCGGAGTTCGAACCCGACGAGTGGGTGCCCGTCTTCGAGCGCGTCACGCCCAAGCCGACCGAATTCGACGGTGGCATCTCGCGGGATGGACTCTCTGTGGAGGCGACCATGGAAGTCCAACTGCGCGTCCCGCCGGAGTACACCGTCGACGAGGTTCGCGAAATCGCTGACGGACATCTCGACGGCGGCACTGTCCACTGGTACGACCGCGTGGAACCCGTCATGATGAGTCCGCGGACGTCGGTCGCGCGGGCGTTTCGGGCGGCCATCCGTGGCTGCGATGGCGAACCCCGCCTGCTTCGCAAGACCGGCACCAGCGACATGAACGTCTTCGCCGACCACTGGGACTGCCCGATGGTCACCTACGGCCCCGGCGACTCGGATCTCGACCACGCGCCCGACGAGCATCTCGAACTCGACGAGTACGACCGGTCGGTCCAGGTGCTCGAAACCGCCACACAACGCCTACTGGAGGAAGCATGACACTGCTCGACATCGACGACCTCACACCGGAGGAACTGCACGCCGTTCTCGACAACGCGACCCGCCTCAAGACGGCCGACGACGCCGGGACACCGCTCGAACGGCAGACGCTCGCGATGGTCTTCGAGAAGCCCTCGACGCGGACGCGCATCTCCTTCGAGACGGGGATGACCCAGCTCGGCGGCCACGCCATCTTTCTGGGTCCCGACGACATCCATCTCGGGCACGGCGAACCGCTCCGTGACACCGCGCGCGCCATCTCCCGATACGCGGATTTCATCATGGCGCGGGTGTTCGACCACGCCGATGTCGTCGAACTCGCGGAGTTTGCCTCCATTCCCGTGATCAACGGTCTCACTGACGACGCACATCCCTGTCAGACGCTCGCTGACCTGCTGACTATTCAGGAGCAGTTTGGCACGCTCGACGTCGACCTGGCGTGGGTCGGCGACGGCAACAACGTCTGTCAGTCGCTCGTGCTCGGCGCGGCGATGACCGATCTCGACCTGACGGTCGCGACCCCCGAGGGCTACGAAATCGACGACGGCGTCCGGAAGCGCGCGGCCGGACTCGGCGACGCGCCGGTCGAAACGAACGACCCACACGAGGCCATCGACGGGGCGGACATTATCTACACCGACGTCTGGGTGAGCATGGGCGAGGAGGACGAACGCGAGCAGAAGTTGCGAGAGTTCGACGGCTTCCAGTTGACCACTGACTTCGTGGGCGACCTGCCGGTGATGCACTGTCTGCCCGCCCACCGCGGCGAGGAGATCACCGACGACGTACTCGAAAGCGACAACGCCATCGTCTGGGACCAGGCCGAAAACCGGCTGCACGCCCAGAAGGGCCTGCTCGATTTCTTCGCAGAGTAGCCTGTCTCCGTTTCCCGGCGAGTGCTGACGCCGTTCCAACACGATATAATTATGATGATCAACACATAACCGTGCGGTATGTTGTCATCGGTTACCGTCGTGTACGTCGGCACGGGCGGTCGGGGGGTCGACATTCTCGACGTACTGGAGGATGGGACGACACATCCGGTACAGGTGGTCACGGCAGGGCCGGACTCGCTCACCGACCTGCTCGGCCCGGACCGACTCGACGGGGTGCTCTGTGGGCCGGAACTCGACGGGGCCGACCTGCAGACGGTCGTGTTCGAGACGGCCGACACCGCCGACGACCTGCCAGTCGTCAATCTCACCGGCGAGTCCGCCGCCGTCCCCGAACGACTCGACGTGTACGACGTCGAACGTGACGCCGACCCAGAGAACCTTGCTCGGACGGTGCTCGGAGCCGTTCTTGATGCGCAGGCGGACGACGACGAGCACGACCCGGGAACGCTCGGGCAGTATCTCGCGGTGAATTCGGAGTGGGAGATAACTGACTGGGACCCACGGCTGGAGTCGTGGACCGGGATCCGCCCCTCGGCTGCGCTGGGCGAAGAGATATGGAACGTCATCCCGTCGTGGGAGGAGACCGAACTCGCGGAGGCGTGCACGCAGGTGATGCAGTCACGAGATGCGACGACTGCCGAAGTACTACACAGGCCCACAGAGCGCTGGTTCGACGCCCGCGTCGTTCCACGCTCGACCGGCGGCATCGAGTGTTTCCTGCACGACATCACCGGCTACCGGGAGCAGGTGTTCGACGACCCGCAGGAGCGCTTCGAGAACACGCTGGACCGCATCACCGACGCGTTTTTCGAACTCGACACCGAGGAACGGCTGGTCTTTCTCAACAGTCAGGCGGAGTTTCTACTCGACGTGGACTCGGAGGAAGTCACTGGGATGCGGTTCTGGGACGCGTTCCCAGCGGCGGTCAGCACCACGTTCTATCAGGAGTTTCAGGGGGCGATGGACAGTCAGGAGCCGACCAGCTTCGAGGAGTTCTATCACCCGCTCGAACGCTGGTTCGAGGTCAACGCCTACCCGTCAGAGGACGGGCTGTCGGTCTTTCTCCGGGACGTGACCGAGCAGGTCGAACTCCAGCAAAAGCTCGAACGCCTCCACGAGATAACCCGAGAGCTCATCGTCGCGGAGTCGGACGTCGATATCGCCGAACGCGCGGTCGACGCCGCAGAGGAGGTGCTCGAATTCCCACTGGTCGTCGTCTGGCAACACGACGAAGCGACCGAGATGCTCGATCCAGTCGCGTACTCCGAGGCAATCGACGACAGAGTCGATGCACTCGAACCGCTGGGTCGCGAGAGCACGTTTATCTGGGAAGTCTACGAGACGGAGAATCCGCGCTCGCTCGGGTTCGTTCCCGCGACAACTTCGACCTCTCACCACCCAGGGAAGGTCACCTCGGAACTGCTCGTTCCCGCGGGCGAGGCGGGGGTACTGAGCGCCTACTCGGACGAGCGGGACGCCTTCGACGAGACGGACGTGGAGCTGTTTCGCATCCTCGCGAACACGGTCGCCTCCGCGTTTGCCCGGACCGAGCGCGAACGCCAACTCGCTCGCCGTAACGAGCGACTCAACGACTTCGCGAGCGTCGTCTCACACGACCTGCGCAACCCGCTCAACGTCGCCTCTGCACACGCCGAACTCGCACGCGAAGCGAGTGAGACAGCGGACCATCTCGACAAGATCGAAACCTCCCTCGATCGGATGGAGCGGCTCATCGAGGACCTGCTCGCCCGGGCGCAGGGCGACCGGGGACTCGACCGGGAGAGTCTGTCGCTGTCCGACCTCGCGCAGTCGGCGTGGGACGGAGTCGACACTGCTGCCGCGACGCTGTCGGTCGAGGGTGACGCGGCGCTGCACGCCGACTCTGATCGACTCAGACAGCTGTTCGAGAACCTCTATCGCAACAGCGTCGAACACGGTGGCGAGGCCGTCGAGGTCAGCGTCGGTCCGCTCGACTCGGGCTTTTACGTCGACGACGACGGGTCCGGAATCCCCGAGTCTGAACGCGAGAGCGTCTTCGAGCAGGGGGTGACACACGCCGACGACGGAACGGGATACGGGCTGGCTATCGTTTCGGATATCGTCGACGGCCACGGCTGGTCGATCAGCGTGGCCGAGAGCGCCGAGGGCGGCGCACGGTTCGAGGTCGCTGGCGTCCGGTCGCTCTCTCGCACACAGCCCTGACGGTTACTGCTCCGGCTCGATGACCGTCGAATCGGGGAGGTTCACGTCGGGTTTTCGCCCGAGTGTGAGCAGGCGCTCTGTGAACGTGAGTTCCTCGGGGCTTGGACTGGGCTTCTCGATGGCCTCGAAGTCGATTGCGATCCCCTCCGACTCGGCAGCGATGCGGACGGCACAGAGCTGATAGGACGGATAGAACACCGGCGGGAGGATGCCGATGGGACCGTCCCGGCGGTCGAGGCGCTTGAGCCACGTGCCGGTGTTGACCAGCGCGCCGCCCTCGATCGCTTTGAGGCGTGGGCGGTGAGTGTGTCCGTAGCAGAATATCGCGGTGTCTGGCTCGGCCTCGAACACCTCCTGTGCGGCCTCGATGTACGGCGTCTCTGCGTCGACGGTGAGTTCTGTCTCGAAGACGCCGAAGCGGTCGACAGTCTTGCGGATGTCGCGCCGGAGAAAGTACAGCGGAATCCCGACGAGGATGAGCAGCGAGGCCATGGCGACGTTCACCGCGAGAAACGTCCAGACGGCAGTCCCGGCGAGACCGAACTGGCTGAGCACCGATCGGACGAAATCGACCGGCGCGGACCAGACGCCCGCAACGTCGAGTCCGGCAAACACCGCAAACAGTGCACTTAGGTTGAAAAGCAGGAGAAACGGGGCAAGCGCGTACCGGATGAGCGGGTTCATCTCGCGATAGAAGTACTTCGAGATCAGCCAGACCGGCATCCGCTCGGTGGGCGTCACCGCCTGCACGTCTTTCAGCCAGTTGAACCGGCCGCGGTCTGAGAGTTTCCCCGCACGGCTGGTCACGTGGGTGTTGTAGTAGTAGCCAAGCGGCGTCGCATACGGGTTGCCCCAGTCTTTGATCTCGTTGTTCGGGTCCTGCTGGTGGCCGTGCTCGAAGTGGATCACGCTGTCACCGACTGACTTCGTGACTGTCGGTTCCTGAACGAGCGTCACGTTGTATTCTGCGAGGCGGTCGACGTACTCGTCGTAGGCCGCGAGTTCGTGGTCGTGATTGCCGGGGATCAGGGTGATCGGGATCTCTACACCCGTCGCACGGAGTTGCTCGAACAGCTTCGGGTAGCGGTCTTCGAGGACGTCGAACTTTTCGATCCCCGAGATCTCAGTAAACTCCCAGAGACCGAACGCGTCACCGTTGATGACGAGTTCCGCGTCCTCGTCGGTGTGTTCGAGTCGTTCCAGAAAGTCGAGCAACTCAGTTCGGAACTCCATCTCTTTGAGTTGCTCGTCACCGCCGATGTGGAGATCACTGATGACATAATAGACTGGATCCCCGTCCTCGCTCATGCTCCGGATCAGCAGTCCGTGACGCATAGATGTTCCCTTCCCGAACGCTCCAAGCGAGACGGTTTTTTGTCCGGGCGTCCTTGGTCGGGTATGGATCTTGCAGAGATCGAATCGCTGATCGAGTCGAACATCCCCGATGCCACTGCGACAGTCACCCAACCTCGCGGCATGGACGACGAGGACCACCTCGCCGCGACGGTCGTTTCGCCTGCCTTCGAGGGCAAATCACTCCTCGACCAACACGAGATGGTCTACGACGCGCTGGGAGACCGCATGACAGACGACATCCACGCGCTCGAACTGAAGACGTACACCCCCGAAGAAGCCTGATACTCGCTCGAACGCGCCAGTCGTCTCACGTCAGAATATCGAGTTCGTACCCCGCCGCTTCCAGTCGGTCGAGCAGGTTCGCCACGTGTTCCGGGCCGCGGGTTTCCACGTCGAGTTCCACCTCGGCGTCGTCCATCGACACGTCCCGCGAGGTGCGGTCGTGTCGGATCGCATAGATGTTCGATCGGGTTTCGGAGATGACGGTAACGAGCGCGTCGAGTGCGCCCGGCCGGTCGGGTAACACCGTTCGGAACCTGAGGTACCGGCCGGTCTCGGCCATCCCCCGGACGATGACAGTCGTGAGCGTGTTCAGGTCGATGTTGCCGCCACACAGCGCCGGGACGATGGTTTCGTCCTCGTCGAAATCGAACCTCTCGAACAGGAGCGCGGCAAGCGGTGCCGCACCGGCACCTTCCGTGAGGAGTTTGCTCCGTTCGAGCAGTTGGGTGACTGCGACCGCAATCTGGTCGTCGGTGACGGTCACCACCTCGTCGACGCGCTCTTTGATCACCTCGAAGGGCTTTTCACCGACGGTTCGTGTCGCGATACCGTCAGCGATGGTGTCGACGCTATCGCGCTCGACGCGCTCGCCTCGCTCCAGTGACTGTGGAACGCTCGCTGCGCCCTCAGCCTGAACGCCGATGACGCGTGTGTCCGGTTGCTTCCCCGCGATGGCGGTGGCGATGCCAGCGATGAGTCCGCCGCCGCCGATGGGCACAACGACGGTCTCGACGCCGGGCAGGTCTTCACAGATCTCCAGTCCGATCGTCCCCTGCCCGGCCATCACCTCCCAGTCGTCGAATGCGTGGAGGTAGAATCGCCCCTCCTCGCGTTCGATTTCGTGGGCGCGCTCGGCCGCCTCGTCGTAATCGACGCCGTCGAGGATGACCTCCGCTCCGTAGCTCTGGGTCGCCTTGATCTTCGATATCGGTGCACCCTCCGGCATCACCACTTTGGCGTCGACGCCCATTCGCGTCGCCGCGAGCGCCACGCCCTGCGCGTGGTTGCCCGCGCTCGCGGTGACGACACCCGCCTCGCGCTCGCTCTCGGAGAGCGTTGCGACGCGGTTTGTCGCCCCGCGGATCTTGAACGCGCCCGTCCGCTGAAACACCTCCTGTTTCAGGTGGACGTCCGCGCCAGTCATCGACGAAAACGTATGCGAGTAGCGCAGCGGTGTGTGTCGTGACGTTTCGGCAACCCTGTCTCGGGCCGCCAGCACGTCCTCGTAGTCGAGCATATCTGAACTGTGACTCCGACCGCCTTCAATCCCGGCGACAGTCGAAAAAGTGGCGAGCGTGTGACATGCAGTCGCGACTGCACTCGAATCGTGTCCACGGGAGTACTTAAATCCCCGGTCGCGATGTCTGACGGAGAATCGCACTACTGAGAACGGATATGCCGTCCGTCAGACGGTCGACTGACGGGTGTTTTTCTATTTAAAGGAATCGCTCCGGGTGGGCGTCACGAAACGCCACGCTCATCACTATCCACAACAGAGTCTGAGACGTGATCCACCTCGTCTGGGGACGGGGCCACGCGGAGACGTCGAAGGCCTCGTTCGACGCGGCGCTGGCACGCGCTGGGGTTCACCAGTACAACCTCCGGCAACTCTCCTCGGTCATCCCCGCCGGACCAGCGATCGAGCACACGGGGACGGCGCCGGATCTTGGCCCTGCGGGCAACGCGCTCGACGTTGTGATGGCCCGCGAGACGAGTCCACCGGGAACGGCCGCCAGTGCCGGACTCGCGTGGACTGACCGCGAGGGCCCCGGTATTTTCTACGAAGTTGCAGACACCGACCCCGAGACGGTGCGTGACCGCCTCCAGACGGGGATCGAACGCGGCTGTGCGATCCGGGAGTACGATCCCGCGACCGTCGAACGGAAGGTCATCAGCGCAGAACCTGACCCCGATCGGTACACCACCGCCGTCGTACTCGCGACGTACGGCACGAGCGAGTCGCTCATCGAGTAACTCCTCAGCGCCCCTGTTCGAGTCGGTCGGCAAGACTGCGGGGAAGGTTCGCGTCCCTGATGGCCTGCTGGACGCGCTCGATGTCGTAGGGAACGCGGTGTTCTGAGACCGTCTCCTCGTCGAGATCCAGTATCGCGTAGGCGGCCCGTGGGTCGCCGTCGCGTGGCTGACCGACGCTTCCGGGGTTCATCACGACCCCCTCGTCGTAGATTTCGTGGCCCTGGACGTGCGTGTGACCCATGACGAGTGCGCGCTCCGTTTCGAGCAGATCCGGATGAAAGTCGTGTGGGTAGGTGTACCGGTCGGGGTCGTCGGGATGGCCGTGGACGACCCGAATACGGTCGTCGAAGAGGAGCCGTTCGTCGGGCAGCGTTCGGAGCCACTCGATTCCCGCCTCGTCGAGCGTCTCCCGGGCGTAGCGGACGCCCGCGCTCGCGGCGCTGTTGAAGGCAAAGCCGCTGTCGCTCGCGACTGCCCGGTCGTGATTCCCCATCACGGTCGGAATGTCCAGCTCCCGGACTCGGTCGATGCACTCGCTGGGAAACGGGTTGTAGCCGACGATGTCGCCCGCACAGACTATCGCGTCCACCTCGGACATCGCGTCGAGGACCGCGTCCAGTGCGACGAGATTGCCGTGAATGTCGGACAGCACCCCGATTTTCATACCCTCTGTACGAGCGGGACGAACTTAGATGCTCTCGCTAGCTTTTTCTCCGGTGGGGCCGACCCTACGCGTAGATGGAGTTGACGTCGATACCGGGGGTCGGCGAGAAGACGGCCGCGGCGTTGCGGGAACTCGACGACCCCGAGCGGGCGCTGCGCGACGGTGACGTGGCAGCACTCGCACGCGCGCCCAGCATCACCGAGGGGCGGGCGGCACGCATCGCCCGCGCAGCGATCCGGTCGGAACACGACGACCAGGGGGCGTTTCTCGCGACGCCCAGAGCGCGAGAGATCCACCGCGAAGCCCTCGATCTCGTCCAGCGACACGCCGTGACCACCTACGCGACGCGCAGACTCGAAACGCTGTACCCGAGCAGTGCAGACTCGCGTATCGAGGCGGTTCGCGAGCGGTCCCGTCAGGCCCTCGAACACGAGCCAACGGAGACGGTGCGGGAGGCGCTCGAAGCCGTCGAGACGCTCGACGAACCCGGGACAGTTCGCGTTCGGGACCGCTGTCTCGCGACCAGCGACGCGGAGATGTACGCCACTGCACGCGAGGCGATTCCGGAGATAAGCGTCGAGTTGGTCGAGGACACCCGCCAACTGGCCGAACTCGCTCGCGGCTACGCGACAGTGATCGTCCTCGACGAGGCGTTTGCAACTGTCGACATCGAGGGGGACGTTCGCGTCGAACCCGACGCGCTCGACGAACCGGAGCGGGTCGTCCCCGAGCGGACGCTCTCCGTGTTCGCACACAACAAGCAGAGTCTGACGGCTGCCGCTCGCGTTCACCGCCACAGCGCGCTCGACCCGCCCTGTGACCTGGACGAACTCGACGATGCGCTCGACCGACTCGACGAGGACGGGCGTGTCAGCGGCGACGCGGAACTCGACCGACTCTCCCGCGCAGTTTCTGACCTCGACGGCGTGGTGAGCGAGGCCGAACGGGTCGCGAACGACCACCTGCGTGAAGCTATCGAGACGCGCGACGTGACCATCGACGGCACCGACCTGCTCTCGCTGGTCGAGCGCGGGGCGGGCGTGGACTCGCTGCTCCAGCGCCAACTCGCCGACGAGTACGACGAGGCAGTCGAGCAGGCCCGAGCGCACCTGATCGACACGCTGGATCTACAGGACACCGAATCGCTCGCACAGCGGGTGTTCGACGCCGAACCGACCTATCCGGTCGAACACAACGAGGAGGCGCTTTCCCGCCTGCGCGAGGAACTGACCGCGGCCCGCGACCGCCGGTCGACGGCCCGAAAGCAGGAACTCGCCGACCGACTCACGGAGATGCGCGCAGACTGCGAGCAGTTGGTCGAGCAGGCGCTCGAACACGACGTCTCGCTCGCAATCGCCGGATTCGCTCGCGAATTCGACTGCACGATGCCGACCCTCGACGGGAGGGGGTTCGCCATCGAGGGCGGCCGCTCGCCGCTCGTGGACGTCCCATTCGACGAGGTCGAACCGGTCGATTACCGCGTCGAGGGGGTGACGCTGCTCTCGGGCGTCAACAGCGGCGGGAAGACGTCGACGCTCGACCTGGTCGCGCTGGTGGTGACGCTCGCGCATATGGGGCTGCCAGTTCCGGCCGAGAGCGCCCGCGTCGAACGGATCGATCAGCTTCACTACCACGCCAAGACGCAGGGTACGCTCGACGCCGGGGCCTTCGAGTCCACCGTTCGGGACTTTGGCGAACTCGTAACCGAGACGAGCAGGGACGCGCGGACGCTGGTGCTCGTCGACGAACTCGAAAGCATCACCGAACCGGGGGCGAGCGCGAAGATCATGGCCGGAATTCTCGAAGCGCTCGCTGACTCCGACGCGACTGCCGTGTTCGTCTCGCATCTCGCCCGCGAGATACACGAGGCGGCGACTATCGATATTGCCGTCGACGGCATCGAAGCCGATGGTCTCGTGGACGGGGAGCTACAGGTCGACCGTTCGCCGGTCAAGGGCCGACTCGCCCGTTCGACGCCGGAACTGATCGTCGAAAAGCTCGCAGACGAGGCTGACGCCCCTGACGAGCCTGCAGATTTCTACACTGACCTGTTGGAGAAGTTCTGAGACCGGTGACGGATCGGGAGATTACGCTGGGAGCCGAGCGGTGCAGTTCTTGCAGTAGCTGAACTCCTGCTCGTTTGTCGCGCCACATTCGGGACATCGAACCGTGTTCTCGTCGAGTTCGGCGCTGCGTGCTGTCTCCGCATTCGAGGGTTCGGCAGGTATCGTATAGCCCAACTCTTCGAGCGTCGACTGGTCGGAACGCTGGTCTCGCACTGTCCCGGTCGCCCAGGTTCCGAGTCCGGTTTCGTCACCGTACCGCCGGTTGATCACGCTCCCGAGAACCACCAGGAAGAGGCCCACGAGCATGAGCGTCACGTCGCCGCCAGTGAGATTCTCGATGGAGTTCTCCGGCGCTGCGAGAAAGACGCTCGTCGCCACGAACAGAAACAGCAACATTCCAGCCAGATAACACAGAGTGCCGACGACCTGCCACAGCAGCGTGTTCCGAAGCGGTCGGTCCATCACCGTTCGAATGGTCTCGGGACGTATTAATGTGTAGCTCGAACTGACTGTTCTCCGATGCGTCTGCTACTACTCGGGTGGGTGAGAGACGCTGCTCACACAGACGAGTGTCGGGACGGGCCTGCAGTGAGGGAGTTTCGCGGGGAACCCCGCGGAGCCGACAATACGCTTAAGTAGCGCGGCAAGCTCGGTGAAAGTAATGACAGACGACCCCGAGGAGGGGATGCTGTCCTGGGACGAATCGGTGTTCCGGGACGAACACGTCTTCGAGATAGACTACCTCCCCGAGACGTTCCACCACCGCGATACGCAGATGGAGACGCTGAAGTACGCGCTCCGCCCGGCCGTGCGGGGGTCGCGGCCGCTGAACGTGACCGCGCAGGGACCGCCCGGTACCGGCAAGACAACTGCCGTCCAGATCCTCTTCGACGAACTCCGCTCGGAGACCGACGTGCAGGCCGTGCGGGTCAACTGTCAGGTCAACTCGACGCGGTACGCCGTTTTCTCCCGCATCTTTCAGGGTGTGTTCGACTACGAGCCACCCGCATCGGGTATCTCCTTCAAGAAGCTGTTCTCGCAGGTGACCGACCACCTCGTCGAAAACGACGAGGTGCTCGTGGTCGCGCTCGACGACGTGAACTATCTGTTCTACGAGTCTGAGGCATCCGATACGCTGTACTCGCTGCTTCGCGCTCACGAGGAATCTGGCGGCGCGCGCATCGGCGTCATCGTCATCTCCTCGGATCTGGAGATGGAGATCATCGAGGAACTCGACGGGCGCGTCCAGAGCGTCTTCCGGCCAGAGGACGTCTACTTCCCGAAGTACGACCAGGCGGAGATCGTCGACATCCTCTCCGAGCGCGCCGACCGCGGATTCCACGAGGGCGTCATCGACGCACCGGTGCTCGACCGCGTCGCGGAACTCACCGCCGAGCAGGGTGGTGACCTCCGGGTCGGCATCGACCTGCTCCGCCGGGCCGGTCTGAACGCCGAGATGCGCGCAAGCCCCAGCGTCGACATGGAGGACGTCGAGGAGGCCTACGACACCTCGAAGTACGTCCACCTCTCGCGCCGCCTGCAGGAACTCACCGATTCCGAGAGCGCGCTCGTCGAGGTCATCGCTGAACACGAGGGAGAACAGGCCGGGGACATCTACGAGCAGTTCCACGACCGAACCGATCTCGGCTACACGCGCTACTCCGAGATCATCAACAAACTCGACCAAATCGACATCATCGACGCCTCCTACAGCGATATCGAGGGCAGAGGTCGCTCGCGGGAACTCTCGCTGAACTACGACGCCGAGGCAATTCTGGACCGACTGTAGAGCGACTGGTCGGCGTATTCAGACGAATACAGCGTATACTTCCTATTCGAGTTCGTCGAGCGTTCGTTCCAGCCACTTGATCGCGTACTCGGGGCCGTGGTCGAGATAGGCCGTAGTGTCGAGCGCGTCGAAGGGCGCGGGCAGTTCTGCGGCGTGTTTGATGGCGCTGCAGGCCAGTTCCGTGGCGTCGGGAAACGACGTCTCGCCGCGGGCGAGCGCGCTCGGGAGGCCGCTGACTCGCGCTTCGATGTGCTCACCAGCATCGATCCACGCCGCAAACAGGTCGCCGTCCCACCCGGCGAAGGTATCGCGCGTCTGGAGACCGAGAGTGGCGTCGTAACAGGCGGCGGCGAGTTGGTAGGTCTCGTTCGAGTCGAACTGCGCCCCTGCGACGCGCGCAAACTCCGGATACTGTTCTTCGAAAAAGCCGAGGAAGTGTTCGGGAACGTCGAGTCCGACCTGCACGAGCGCTTCCGCGATCAGAAAGTCCCGAAAGTCCGCGGGCGACTCGTCGAGTCGGGGTTTACAGATGAGCACCGGCGGGTCAGTCTGGCGTGTCCACACGACGCTTCCGTCGCCCGGCATTCCGACGGTGAACGTCCCGCTCGCGTAGGTCTGGAGAATCTCGGGGGCGTCCGGCGGGAGCCACGCCGTCGGAGCGGAAGCGGGGTCGAGTCGGTCGGTGACGAGCGCGAGTTCCTCGGCCTGCTCGGGTGGAAGCGTCTCGAAGTCCCGTTCGCAGTCCAGTACGAGGGCGTCGGGCGCGTGTCTGTCACGGACAGCGGCGACGGCCTCGTTGACGGAGCGCTCGGTGAACATCAGGTCGTGAGACCGGTCATGACGACCAGCGCGAGGCTGAGAACGAGCGATACGGCGAGCGTCCCGATGACGATTTTGGTGGGCGTACTCATACGCGACAGTTCACGGGCAGGCCTAAAAAGGCCACAGATTCCCGCCAGACGGTGCTGCGCCAAGAGCGGACGAATCCGACTGTCCACACTACGGGACGAGTTGTTCGCCGTCCTCGTCGTAGACGGTGATCGCTTCGACGGGACAGGCCCGGGCGGCGAACTTCGCGTCGAGTTCGGCGTCCTCGGGGACCTCCCGGACGAACACGCCCGCATCGCGTTCCTCGCTGTCCGCGAGCACGGCCTTCCCGGCGTCGGTGTCCTTCTCGAAGGCGTCCCACTCGACGACACACTGGAACATCCCGATACACGTATCGCGGTCGTACTCGATGTGCATACGCTCACTTCGGGCGGGCGACGCATAGAGGTGGTGATCAAACGAACGCGTCACGGTGACGATCACACCGAACGAGTCGAAGTGAGGCCCACACCGATGCGTCGCGGTGCTGCTCATACAGCCAGCAGTATCAGACGCTCAACCCTTCGTTGACGACGACCAGAAGCGAGAAGCCGACGAGAAAGGCCGCAGTCGCCGCGTCGGCATACCCGTGGCCGTGCGAGATGGGGATCATCTCGCGGAAGACGACGGCTATCATCGCACCGGCGGCAAAGCCCGCGGCGACGGGGAAGATTCCGGTCGCAACGGCGACGAGTCCAAAGCCGAAGACGGAGGCGACGACCTGTGGAACCAGCCCCGAGAGCGTCGTGTACCACACCACGCGCAGATTCGACATTCCCGTGTCGCTCATCGGGACGGCGAAGGCGAACCCGTCGGGCACGTTCTGCACGGCGATGACCACCGCGAGCAGGAGGGCAACTTCTTCCAGTCCGGACGCGAAGGCGACGCCGATTGCCAGCCCTTCGGGCGCGTTGTGCAAGGTGATCGCCGTGCCGACGAGCAGCGCCCGGCGGAGCGTCGACGCCCGGTCGGGGTCGTCCGTCGCGCCGCCTTCGCCGTGCCAGTCGTTGAACCGGGCGTGCAGGTGCGGGAGAAG
Source organism: Halovenus marina (assembly GCF_051414115.1). Classification (NCBI taxonomy): domain Archaea; kingdom Methanobacteriati; phylum Methanobacteriota; class Halobacteria; order Halobacteriales; family Haloarculaceae; genus Halovenus; species Halovenus marina. Next base: position 512,300 of record NZ_JBLKNZ010000001.1, read on the forward strand.
TCGGTTTGCGAGCAACAGCGAGAAGCCGCCGACGAACACGCCCGCGATGACCGCTTCCAGGGTTCCTTCCTCCATCCCGGGGATGATGAGGCCGAAGACGCTCGCAGATATCATGATGCCCGCCGCGAGTCCCACCGCGGCGTCGTAGGTGCGGTGAGTGACCCGCGTCCGAACGAACACCGGCAACGCGCCGAGACCGGTCGCCGCGCCCGTGAGTGTCGTCACGACGAGCATCGTCTGAAAGTTCGACACACTCTGCGTTCATCGAGGGTGGACAAAAAAGTATCTCGGGGAGAGCGTCCGGCTGCGGAACGAACGTTTAAACCCGGAGACGCCCGAACTAGATTCGATGGACGTTGCGGACATTCCGTCGGTTCCCGAGTGGCTCCCCGACCACCTTCGCGAGGACGGCATCGAGTCGCTGTACCCGCCCCAGGCCGAAGCTGTCGAGAACGGTGTGACGGAGGGCGAGAACCTCGTCGCGGCGGTGCCGACCGCGAGCGGGAAGACGCTGATCGCGGCACTCGCGATGCTGGCGAGCGTCGAACGCGACGGGACGGCGCTCTACATCGTTCCGTTACGGGCGCTCGCGAGCGAGAAACAGGAGGAGTTCGCCGAGTTCGAGGCCTACGGACTCGACGTGGGGGTATCGACGGGCAACTACGAGTCCGACGGAGGGTGGCTCGCTGGCAAGGACATCATCGTCGCGACCAGCGAGAAGGTCGACTCGCTGGTTCGAAACGACGCGCCGTGGCTCGATGATCTCTCCTGTGTCGTCACCGACGAGGTGCATCTGGTCGACGACGGCGAGCGCGGCCCCACGCTCGAAGTCACGCTCGCGAAACTCCGATCGCTCAACCCGGATCTGCAGACGGTCGCGCTCTCTGCGACCATCGGCAACGCCGAGGAACTCGCCGACTGGCTCGACGCGGCGCTGGTCGACTCGGACTGGCGACCGATCGACCTCAAGAAGGGGGTCCACTACGGCAACGCGCTCCACCTCGAAGACGGCAGCCAGACACAGATTTCCGTCCGACAGAACGAGGATCAACCCGCGGCCATCGTTAGGGACACGCTCGCAGACGACGGCTCGACGCTCGTGTTCGTCAACTCGCGGCGCAACGCCGAAGCCGCGGCTCGCAGGCTGGCGACGACAACTGAGGCAGGGATCGACGACGAGGAGCGCGACCGACTCGCCGACATCGCGGCCGAGATACGGGACGTGAGCGACACCGAAACGAGCGAGGATCTGGCCGCCGCGGTCGAACAGGGAGCGGCCTTCCATCATGCTGGACTCGCCCGAGACCACCGCTCGCTGGTCGAGGACGCCTTCCGGAATCGGCTTGTCAAGGTCGTCTGTGCGACGCCCACGCTCGCTGCGGGCGTCAACACGCCCTCTCGCCGGGTCGTCGTACGGGACTGGCGCAGATACGACGGCAGTACGGGTGGGATGCAACCGCTCTCGGTGCTCGAAGTCCACCAGATGATGGGGCGCGCCGGTCGACCGGGCCGGGACCCCTACGGCGAGGCAGTGCTGGTCGCGTCGAGTCACGACGAACTCGACGAACTGTTCGACCGGTACGTCTGGGCCGACCCGGAGCCGGTGCGGTCGAAACTCGCTGCCGAACCGGCGCTGCGAACCCACATTCTCGCGACGGTTGCGTCCGGGTTCGCCAGTTCGCGCTCGGGCCTGCTCGACTTTCTGGAGGGGACGCTGTACGCCCAGCAAACGAGCGGCCGGGACCGCCTCGAATCCGTGACAGACGACGTGATCGCCTATCTCGAACGGAACGGCTTTCTCGAACGGGACGCCGATGGGCTGACCGCCACAAACCTCGGCCATACGGTCTCTCGGCTGTATCTCGACCCGATGAGCGCTGCGGAACTGCTCGACGGTCTCGACGACGCGACGGACCCGACCGCGCTCGGTCTGTATCACCTCGTGAGTCGGACGCCGGATATGTACGAACTCTATCTGCGCTCTGGTGACGAGGAGGAGTACACGATGCTCGCCTACGAGCGCGAGGAGAAACTGCTCGGGGCCGCCCCATCGGAGTTCGAGGAGCGCTTCGAGGACTGGCTCTCCGCGCTCAAGACTGCCCGACTGCTCGAAGACTGGGCCGACGAGGTCGACGAAGACAAAATTACCGACCGGTATGGCGTCGGCCCGGGCGACATCCGCGGCAAGGTCGAGACGGCCCAGTGGTTGCTCGGGGCCGCGGAATCACTCGCGAGTGAGCGGCAACTCGACGTGGCCGGGGCCATCCGCGAGGCACGTATCCGTGCGGAACACGGCGTCCGGGCGGAACTGGTCGAACTCGCGAGCGTCCGCGGCGTGGGCCGCAAGCGCGCTCGACGGCTGTTCGCGGCTGGCATCGAGACGCCAGCCGACCTTCGAGATGCCGACAAATCAACAGTTCTGGCCGCGCTCCGCGGCCGACGAAAGACTGCCGAGAACATCCTCGAAAACGCCGGGCACAGAGACCCTTCGATGGACGGCGTGGAGCCAGACGAATCAGTTTCCTACGACGGTATCGGCGGTGACGACAGCAGTGCGGCCGGGGGGTCGGGCGAGCAGGCTGAGGACAGACAGGCCAAATCGGACAATCAGGCGAACCTGGGTGACTTCTGATGGAACTGGTCGAAGGACGGGCAGACATCGCGGATCTGGATGCGTTTCTCGAAGCTATCGACGGGATTGGGGCCGATACCGAAAGCACGATACAGGTCTTCGACGCGCGCTACGTCGTCGACCGGACGCATCTCGAACGCGCAGTCGAACTCGCGACGCGCGCACAGGAACGCGACGAGATGATCGCCCGAGAGTTGTCAGTCGAGATTCTGCTGTACGCCGCGGGACGGCGACAGATCGAAGACGCGTTGGCGATGGGCGTTTCGGAGGGCTCGTGTCCGGTCGTCGCAGTCGTGGTCGGCGGCGACGAAACGAGTGCACGGGACCGACTCGCGGAGCGACTCGATCCGGAGTCGACGCTCGGTGCTCCCGACGAGGATCGGCTGATGGACTTTTTCGACATCACGGAGGGGGAACTGGCAGTGACAGACGACCTCGCGCCGCTCGTCCACGAACGCGTCGCCATGCTGGTGGTGAACAGATAGATATCGACTCGGCTCGTAGGCGTGGTAGATGCCGTCTCTCACCGACCCCATCTCGATCGGTGACGTGACCGTTCCCAATCGGCTGTATCGCGCACCGCTTCTCGAATGTGCGGGGAACGGCCCCGACGCGGTCGAGACGCTGATCGACGAACTCGAACCGGCGGCCGAGGCGGGTGCAGGACTCATCTTCCAGGGCGCGAGTATCGTCACCGAAGACGGGGGGTGTGCCGCGCCAAATATGACGCGTGTCCACGACGAGGCGTTCGTCGAGACGCTCTCGCGGCTCACCGACCGGATCCACGCCCACAACTCGCGCATCTTCATTCAGCTTGCACACGGCGGTCTCCGGAGCATGAGCCTCTGGCACGCCGAGTACCGCGAGCAAAACCCCGACGAGGGCCAGTACGCCGTCTCCCGGCCGCCCTGGCACCTTCAAGTCGCCGACCAACTGGGGATCATCAATCTCGACCCTGCTGTGCTCTCGACCCAGGACGTGTACCAGTTGGCCGAACAGTTCGGCCGCGCCGCTGGCTTTGCGGCCGACGCGGGATACGACGGGATCCATCTCTCCGGTGCGAACATGGGAATCATTCAGCAGTTTCTCTCGCCGTACTACAACCGCCGGGACGACGAGTTCAGAGACGGCGTCAGATTTCTCGACGCGATCGAAGAGGCCGTTCGGCATCACGCCGGTGACATCCCACTGGTGACCAAGGTGCCCGCAGAGACGGCTGCGCCGCCATTCGTCCGCCGTCACCTGACGCGCGAGGATACCGTCGAGATTGCGCGACGGCTCGAAGCCGTCGGCTACGATGCAGTCGTTCCGGTCGAGGTGTCGGTGTACTGGGACACGAGCGTCATCCGCGGAGCATTTCCGGAGCGTGCGTGGACTGCCGAGGACCTCCAGAGCGAGTACGCCGCCGTCTTCGGTGGCCCGTATCGGGCCCGTGCCGTCCAGGCGCTCAACCGTCTCGGGGCATCACTCCATCCCCGAGAAGCCGCCTGGAACGCGGATCTGTGTCGAGCGGTTCGGGATATCGTCGACGTGCCGGTGCTCTGTGAGGGCGGGATCCGCGAGCGCGACCACTGCGAGACGCTGCTCGGCGGGGAGCAAGGAGCAGGGAAACAGTCTGGGAGCGGTCAGGCAAGCGATCTGGTCGGGATGGCCCGTCCCTTTTACGCCGAACCGCGTCTGCCCGCCCGATTGCTCGCCGGTGCTGACGCGCTCTGTGAGAGCTGTAACAACTGTACGATACCACAGGCAGCGGGGAAACCGGGGCGGTGTCGGACACCGTCGGTCGTCAGAGAGCGCGCACGGCTCGAACAGAACGGTGCCTACGACGGAAAGAACGAGAACTGAACCGCTCAGTTGGAGTCGGGAAGCTCGTCGATGAGAATGACCGCCTCGCCGTCGATGACCATCTCGCCGTCGTCGAGAACACGCGTCGTCAGGCGATACTGGTTGTTTCCGAGGTCTTCGACGATCTCACATTCGGCAGTGATTCGGTCGTCGATACGGACGGGGTTGTGAAATTCCAGATCCTGTGAGAGATAGACGACGAGACCGGGGACGCGTGCGAGTGCGGCGCTGATGAGGCCGCCGACGAGCGCGCCGTGAGCGATCCGTCCGCCGAAGCGAGTGCCCTCTGCGAACTCGTCGTCGAGGTGTAGCGGGTTCGTGTCTCCGCTGGCGGCGGCGAAACTCCGGATGTCCTCGTCGGTAATTGTCTTGGTAAACTCGAAGCGGTCCCCGACGCTCAGGGCGTCAGCTGTCTCCGCGGTCCGCTCGACGTGCCACTCCGGGAGGTCCGTTGCGGCTTCGATTTCGGTCTTGTCGCCGTTCGCGATTCCGAACGCAGCGAACGCTGCCCTGTTTGCGGCAACAACGCTGTCGAATACGTACGACGACGTTTCCGTCCACGTATCCAGCAGTGCCCTGCGGTTCGCTTCAGTAGTCATCGGTATCACCTTCGACCCCTTCGAGGTTAAATGATGCGGGTGAATCCCCGATATTTGCTCCGAACGGGGGCGTTTCCGGGCCGTCCCGTGCCCCGACGGACGCGCGACTCACTGTGGTGACGCTCATACGCAAAATACGGCAGTATTCCACTTAATGGCATCGAATGGTATCTGATGGTAATTCCAGCAAGGTTTATGTGGTGAGCTGGCCTATCTCTACTCGACTGATGTCAGACGAGAGAGACGGCCCGATGTGGCCTCCGGAACTGTTCAAGACGTTCACCGAGACTGGCGAGCAGGCGGTCGAACAGCAGCAGGAACTGTTCAAGCAGATGCTCGGTGCGAGCATGTCCGGCGGCATGGATATGAATCAACTCGGCGCGATGAGTCAGACGGCGACGTTCAAGACCCGCGTACAGAGCGGCGGTCGGATCAGCATCCCCGACGCGGAGCGGGAGGCGCTCGACATCGAAGAAGGCGACATCGTACAGGCCGTCGTCGTGCCGGTCAAGCGGGACCGAGACGAGTGACGAGGCGGACGCACAGACTACCGAAACCACCACGGACACTACTTGACAACAGATGAGCAACAACAACTGGACACACGAGGACTGGAACGAGATGGTAACGCAAATGAACGAAGCGGTCGCCGACTCTATCGAGCAGAACATGGAGGCACAGGCTGCCTTCATGGAGTCGTGGTCGGACCAGCTAGAGGAGTCGGTGCCCGACGAGGACGTCGTCGCCCAGGGGATGGAGGGATACAGCAGCGCCTACGAGACGTGGATGAACGCGGCCGAGCAGGTGTACGAGCGCTCCATCGACGCCGCCGAAGGCGAGGACGTCGACCCGTCGGAGTACCGCGACATCTGGCTCGAAGCCGCAAACAACGCCTTCAAGGAGGTCATGTCGACGGAAGCGTTTGCGGCTGCGAACGGACAATTTGTCCAGATGGTGATGGAGATGCGCCAGGAATTTGACGAGGCCCAGCAAGAGGCAATCGCCGGGATGGGGCTCCCGAGCCGCGAGGACGTCGAGGAAGTCGGTGAGCGACTCGTCGAACTGGAGCGACGCCAGCACGACGTCGAAACGAAACTCGACCGGATACTCGACGAACTCGAGGAGTGATCATGTCGTTCAACCCACTCGCGGCGATGCTCGATGCGAGCACCGAGAGTATCGAGTCGGTGACTGAAGCAACGAACAAGGCACCGCTGCTTACTGAGCGAGCGGCCGAGATGCAGAACATCGACGTCGGGCAGACCCCCTCAGAGGTAGTCTACGAGGAGAACAAGCTCGAACTGCTCCACTACGAGTCGCTGACCGACGAGCAAAACGAGGTGCCGATTCTCATCGTCTACGCGCTGATCAACAAGCCCTACATCCTCGACTTGCAGCCAAACCGGAGCGTCATCCGCCGACTGCTCGAAGCCGGGCACGACGTGTACATGATCGACTGGAACGAGCCCTCACGGCTCGACCAGCATCTCACGCTCGAAGACTACATCGCCCGCTACATCGACAACTGCGTCGACGTGGTGCGTGACCGCTCCGGGCAGGAGTCGATCAACTTCCTCGGTTACTGTATGGGCGGCACGATGAGCAGCATCTACGCGGCGCTGTACCCCGAGAAGGTCAACGCGCTCGGGTTGATGGCTGCCGGACTCTGCTTCGACGGAACTGGCGGCGTCCTCGAAGACTGGGGCGACGAGCGATACTACGACCCGCAGACGGTCGTCGACGTGTTCGGCAACGTCCCGGCGGACATGCTCGACGACGGCTTCGCGTTGATGGATCCCGTCGACAACTACGTCAGCAAGTACGTCGCATTCTACGACAACATGGAGGACGACGCCTTCGTCGAGAACTTCGCCCGCATGGAGCGATGGCTCGACGAGGGGATCGACCTTGCCGGACAGGCCTACGTCGAGTTCCTCGAAGAGGTCTACCAGGAGAACGCCCTGTACAAAAACGAGTACGTCCTCGGTGACAGGCCCGTCGACATCACTGAGATCGACATGCCAATCTTGCAGATCCTTGGCGAGTACGACCACCTCGTCCCGCCAGCGGCCTCGAAGCCGTTCAACGACGTGGTCGGCAGCGACGTCGTGACCACCATCGAGTACCCGACCGGCCACATCGGTCTCTCTGTTTCCTCCTCGACTCACGAGGACGTCTGGCCGCAGGTCGCCGACTGGTATCACGAGAAGTCAGAGCGAGACGCCGACGAGTCCACGGAGACCACCGAGGCTGACGAGGAGACCGAAGCGGAGAACACGGATATTGACGACTCCGCGCAAGCGGAGACTGACACCGCGGACGTCGAGACGGTCTCCGGCATCGGGCCGACGTTCGCCGAGCGACTCAAAAATGCGGGGATCGAGACGACAGCGGACCTCGCATCTCGCGACGCCGACGAACTCGCTGAGATTGCCGAGACGAACCAGTCCCGTGTTCAGGACTGGCTCGACCAGATCTAAGCCGGTCCCGCGTCGACTGGTGCTTTTCGCGAAACGTTCAGGTGAGACCTCCCCGTCCGTTCAGTCATGCGTGTCAGCGTTATCGGCGGGTCGAGCGTGACCGACGAGGAGTACGAGACGGCCCACGAACTCGGCAGAGTGCTCGGCAAGCGCGGCCACGAGGTAGTCTGTGGCGGCCGCACGGGCGTCATGGAGGCCGTCTGCCGCGGTGCGACCGAACGCGGCAGTCACACCATCGGGATTCTCCCCGGCAGCAACCGCGCGCAGGCAAACGAGTACGTCGAGACGGCTATCGCCACTGGGATGGGCAACGCCCGGAACGCGCTGGTCGCGCTCAACGGCGACGCCGCCATCGCCGTCGACGGCGGCAGTGGCACCCTCTCTGAGATCGGACTCGCACTCGATTACGACCGTCCAGTCGCCGGTCTCGATACGCACCGCATTCCCGGCCTCTCCGGTATCGAGCACGTCGAGACGCCAGCCGAGGCCGTCGAGCACGTCGAGAGCGAAGTGATCGACCGCTGAGTACGCTTACAGTCTGCGGTACAGAAATCACAGCCAATCGGCAAACGTCCCCTCGATGAGCGTGTCGGTTTGTCGGTCGATGTACTCCGACTGCATCCCCCAGATGGCCTCGGCCAGGGGCACGCCGTCGTCGACGCGTTCTCGGACGTGTTCGTGCTTCCAGCGTGCTGGCGTTATCTGTCGTTCCAGGCGCTCCCGGAGTGGCTGGAGATACTCGCGCGCGTTCGATTCGGTGAACCCGTGCAGTTCGAGTCCGTCCCGTGCGAACTCGAAACACTCCTCGCAGGCGATATCCATGCTGTTTGTCTCCGTTCCGTCTTCCCGTATCCACTCGATGTCCGCTTGTAGTCCGTCCTGCGCGGCTCGATAGAAGTTCTCCTTTGCCGTGTCCCACGCGAGTTCCCTGACTGGGTGTTCGCGCCGCCAGAGGCTCTCCATGAGTCCGGCGAACATCGCCTCGAAGGCGATACAGTCTCTGATGGTGGGCTGGGCCGGAAGCGTCCGGAACTCGATGCGAGCGTTCGCGGCAGAGCGCGACGGGGCCTCGAACACCGGCCGAACCCACCGCCAGTAACTGCCGTGTTTGTGTCGGAAGTGCCGAAACGAGTCGTCGAACCGATCCGCCGGGGTGACGTCCCGCGGAATGATGCAGGTGTCGTTCGCGATATCGTCGATAGCGTCCTCGACTGTCTCGAAGTCCGGCGGGAAACACACCTTCGGCGGTTCGGGGTGGTCCGCTGGCGGGTTCAGCACCGACTCGAACACCTGTATCCGGTGTTCCATGTACGCGTCGGCGACGATCTCCTCGTCGGGGTCGTCGTCGTAGAGGTCCGGCGGGAAAAACGGGGAGTTCACCCCGAGCGCGAGCAGTGGGGCGGCGATGCGCAGCGCGTATTCGAAGTACTCCGGGAGGTCAGGCGCGTGCGGCACCTGATAGTGGGGCTGAATGGAGGTGATCAGGCTCTCGGGCATCACCGTCTGTGTCGAAAACGAGACGTGCGGGGAGTCGAGGACACACCGGGCGGGGTAGTCGCTGTTCGCCATCGCGTGATACCGGGCGCTGTCGCTCATGTTCGCCGCGAGACGGATCCCGTCCTGTTCGACGCTGTCACCGAGATACGCCGATGCGGTTTCGCCGGTCGGGGGCACCGTCCACATCCCGTCTGAGACCAGCCGAATGTTTTCAGTCGCGGTCTTCTCCTGTGCCGGTGCGAGATGCGCCTGTACCCCCCTCTTCTGTGCGTCGAGTCCGTACGTCGTCAGCGGTTGCGGGGTCGTGTGCATCTCCGCGTTGTGCAAGCCGAGTTCCTTCTCGAAGCCGATCAGACCGAGCAGTTGTCGGGGCATCCGACAGAGGGCGTCCGTCCGGTCGTCGACGGCGTACAGTTCGAGTTCGAGTCCGACCAGTGCCTGTGAGTTGTCGAAGGTTCCGTCGCGAACGGCCGATTTCAGCTCGTCGGCTTCCGCCTGAACGTCCGCTCGAAAGTCGTCCCGGCTGACGTCGCCCAGTGCCTCAATAGCCTCGACGAGTTCCGTGACCGACATATCCCCATTCCGACGGCCAGCGGTTTCAAACCCGCGTTTGTCTCACCGACAAGGCTAGCAGACGGTCCACAACTGATCTGCACTATTATGTTCGTCCGGACTCCATCTGGAAGCGATGACCAACCCGACACTCGACCCGTCCGAGCGAACGATCAGGGAGTGGTGGGAACACTGGTCTGAGACGTTTCAGGACGAGTACGCAGAGGCAGAGCAGGAGGTTGCGGTCGCGTTCGGTCCCGGTGTCCCGGCGGGTGAGGATCTCGGATTGCTCGGTGACGTCGAAGGACTGCGCGTGATCGAACTTGGCTGTGGCGGTGCGCAGTTTGGCCTCGCGCTCGCGAAACGCGGTGCTTCGGTGACTGGGGTGGACATTTCACCGACCCAACTCGAACACGCTAGGGAACTTGCGGCCGAACACAACGAGACGATCGAACTCGTCGAGAGCACCGTTACGGAGATGCCGACCATCCCGGATTCTTCGTTCGATCTGGCAGTGTCCGCGTTCGCGTTCCAGTGGGTTGAGGACCTGCAGGCCTGCTTCGACGAAGCCCATCGCGCTCTCGAAGCGGGCGGGCGGTTCGTGTTCAGCGTCGACCACCCGTTATACAGGCGACTTGACCCCGAGACCGGCGAACTGTCGGTCAGCTACTTCGATGACTCGCCGCGCCGAACGTACAGCGAGCAGTTCGACGCGGAGATGGTCATCCAGCGTCGGACGGTTGCTGACATCGTGAACACGCTTTGTCGTGCGGGATTCACCATCGAGGAACTGTACGAACCGGGCTACGAAGACGCGGATAAGTACGAGTCCACGTTCGGGAGCTTCGAGCCGGAACACATGGCGATGATTCCACCAACGCTCGTCATCGCGGCCAGTGCGTGATCGATGGCTCAAGACTGATGGGTGCAAAAAGAGGCTGGCACGGCCCGGGGATGCCAGGACGTGTCCACCAGCGACCCGACTGGGGTGGTTCAACGGAACGGAGTGGAGGTCTGGTTACATATCGCTCCAGCGTACTGTACGGTTGTCCATGACGGTACAGATGTGGATGCTATCAGGGGCTGGTGTACACGACAGATACAGCTCCGGCGACCACCATCATAAGCGATGCTAGTTGGTCGATACAGGGCTATATAGCCGTCTGATCGGGTCTATACCGGGTAGCCGTTTCCGAACGAGAAACGCGTCGGTGACACCTAAACGCAATCGGGCAAACCGATCGGTATGGTCGAACCGGTCGCACTCGGCTTCGGTGTCGTCGTCGCCGCGATCTGTCTGTGGTTTGGCTATCGGGTGCTGACCGCAGCGACGCTGTACCGGGCGCTGTCAGCGACCGACTCGTACAGCGCGACAGGGATAGTCGACGGCGAAACGGCGGCAATCGAGGGGAACGTCGTCGTCGAGGAACCCGCAGCGCGAAGCGAGCGCGCAGTTCCCGACACGACCAACCCAATCGGCGCGTTCGTCTGGCGGATACAGCGTCCGAAGCGCGGTAACGAATACGAGATCGATTTCGAGAGTCGCACCCTCGAACAGAAAACACAGACGGTCGAGGACGGCATCGAGTGGGGGACGTTCGCAGTCGACGACGGACACGAGTCGATCAGCGTCGACCTGTCGTGGCTCGCGGAGACCCACGACAGCACGAAGCTGTCCGAGGTGTCACTTTCGAGCCTTCACTCCAGCAGCACCATCTCGAACCGGACGTGGGCCTCGCCGTACATCTTCCTGAACGACTGTGCGACCGAGACCACACTCGACGAGATGGGGGGCATCGTCGACGAGGACGAGACCGACGCGAACCTGCGCCGACAGCACTTCGAGTCGAAGGCGATTCCCGAGGGACAGAGCCTCGCAGTTCGCGGGGAAGTGACCGTCGAGCAGGGCGAACCCGTAATCCGGGGAACCGAGGAGACGCCGCTTGCCATCTCGGACCGGGGATTTGACGGTCTCGGGAGCAATCTCAAAACACAGATCGCCAAATACGGCCTCATGTCGCTCGTCTTGCTTCCGGTCGCTGTCCTCCTTCTGCTTCGCGGGGCCGGGGTACCGATCGCCTGAACGGGACAGCGAGACGCCGTTTAGGGGAGCACGACGACCGGCCGGGACGCGCTCGAAAGCAGCGTTCGCACGGTCGAACCCGGTGGCGAGCCAGCACGCTCCGGGTCACCCTGCTGTGCTCCGACGAGGATCTGCGCTACCTCGTACTCGTCGGCCACAGCCTCGATTGTCGCGGCCGGATCGCCCTCCCGAACGAGCGCGTCGACGGTCGGAACCGGCAGCCGCGTTCGGGCGACGTTGGCCGCGTCACCGGCGTCCCGCCCAGCGACACCCGGTTCCTCAACGGTGAGGACGAGGACGGTGTCGTCCGCGCTGAGCCGACCCGCGAGATAGTCACAGGCCGCCGCAGTCGTGTGAACGGACGCCGTCGCGACGAGTACCGTTGCCATTAGCTGATCGATGGACGTCGACTCGAATATATCGACCGGATCTGTGAACGGTTTTGTACGGCGAGTCCGATCCACCGACTACCGTGCAATCCCACGACGGCGGGACCTACACGCTGTTGATCCACCTTGCCGAGAGCGACGTGGTCGAGGTCGGCGCACTCGGCACGTGCTCGCTCGGTGCTGGCTGGTACGCCTACACCGGGAGCGCGCTGGGAAGCGGTGGATTCAGCCGGATCGACCGACACGCCGAACTGGCTCGCGGTGAGCGCGAGGTGCGACACTGGCACGTCGACTATCTGCTCTGTCACCCCGCGAGCCGTCTCGATACCGTCCGCAAAACAACCGGTCTCGACGCGGAGTGTGCAATCGCGACGGCCATCGACGGCGAGGCAGTCCCCGACTTTGGCTGTTCCGACTGTGACTGTTGCTCCCATCTCGTCTACGCACCTGACCGGGACTCGTTGCTCAGGTCGGTCGAGCGGGCACACCGGAACGCGTGACGGAGCTCTCGCGTGCCGGGACAGCTAGCTTTCAAGAGCGTCCCGGTTCACACGGGAGGTATGGACGACACTGAAGCGGTCCTCGAAGAGCTTGCCCGCCTCCCGACGCTCGCCCATCCGACGGCCTCCCCCGATGGGGACGAAGTCGCGCTGTACTACGACATCTCCGGACGCAACGAGGCACACGTCGTCGACGTGGACATCGGCGACAGCGAGCAGTGGTCGGCGGGCGAGGTGCCGAGAAACGCCCGCTGGCCGATCGAGTGGAGCGCCGACGGCGACGGTATCTACTTCCACCTCGACGAGGGCGGAAACGAACAGAACGACATCCACCTGCTCGAACGTGACGGCGCGACTGAACCCGTCGTCGAGATGGACGGACAGGTGGTTCTCGCGGATGTCGGCTCAGACGGCGAGACGCTGCTCGTGGGTGGCAGCCGCGACGGCCAGATGAACCTCTATCGCCACGACCGCTCGACCGGCGAGACGACGAAGCTGACCGAGTACGAGCGGGCAGTCCACGGCGGGGAGCTTTCCCCCGACTGTGACCGGATCGCCTACACGACAAACGAGACGGACGACTTCGACAATCTCGACGTCTACGTCGCAGACGCCGACGGGTCGAACGCCCGGAACCTCGATATCGGTGCGGTTGGTGCTGAAGCGACTGCCGTCGACTGGGACAGCACCGGAACTCGGCTACTCGTCAGCGACAACACCAACGACACCGGGCGCGCTGGCGTCTACGACCTTGAGGCCGACGAGATCACCTGGTACGCCGAGACCGAGTACGACGAGAGTCCCGCGTTTTTCACCCCCGACGGCGAGCGACTCCTGACGACTCGGAGCCGGGACGCGATGACGGTTCCCGTCGTCTACGACCTAGACACCGGCGAGGGACGCGAACTCGACCTGCCCGACGGCGTCGCGAGCTTCGGAATGGCCGGGGAGTCAGTCCTCGACGACGACCGACTCCTCTTGACTCACACCACGCCAACCCGCCGGACGGAACTGCTCACCTACGACCTGTCGACCGACGAGACGAGCGTGCTGGTCGAGGCCGACCACGGCCGCTTCGAATCTTCGGATTTCGCCGACGCGACCTACTTCACCGTCGAGTCAGATGGGGTACCTGAGACGCAGGCCGAAGCCGTCGACCACGACCCAGCCGAGACATTCGACATCGGTGCCCTGCTGTATGATTCCGGGGAACGCCCCTCCCCGCTCGTGGTCAACCCCCACGGCGGCCCCCGTGGCCGGGATACGCTCTCCTTCGACCTCTACACGCAGGTGCTCGCCGCGCAGGGCTTCTCGGTGCTCAAGGTGAACTACCGCGGGTCGACCGGGCGCGGGCGGGAGTTCATCGAAGCCCTCATCGACGACTGGGGCGGGGCCGAGCAGGGCGACGTGGTCGTCGCTGCCGAGCACGTTCTCGACGAACACGACTGGCTGGACGAGGATCGCGTGGTCGTGTTCGGCGGCTCCTACGGCGGGTACTCGGCGTACTGGCAACTCGTCCAGTATCCGGACCTGTACGACGCCGGGGTCGCCTGGATCGGACTCACAGATCTAGAAGACCAGTACGAGAACACCATGCCCCACTACCGTACCGAACTGATGGAGAAGTACCTCGGCACGCCCGAAGAGAACCCGGACCTCTATCGCGAGCGCTCGCCGGTCACCTACGTCGAGAACAACGACGCCCCGCTGCTTTTGGTACACGGGGTCAACGACCGCCGTGTCCCCGTCTCACAGGCTCGTCTCTATCGCGAGGCGCTGTTGGACGCGGGCTACGAGGAGGGTGAAGACGGCGACTTCGAGTACGCGGAACTCGGCGAGGAGGGCCACGCTTCGACGGATCAGGAACAGAAACTCCGGATGTTCGAGTTGCTCGCGGACTTTCTCGACCGGCGGGTGGCTGATTCCGAACCGAACTGAACCGCGGATATCACCACCTGCATCTGGCGGTCACGCCCCGAGTTCTGTATCCGAACCCGGGGTTCCGAACGGTTCTGTAATGTCCTCACGTCTCTGGTTCTGTCACGTCCAGATGTGTGCGCGCCCACGCGTCGAGTTCGGCAAAGACTGACTCGAGCGCTTCGCCTTCTTCGGTGAGGCTGTAGTAGACGGCAATCGGCGATGCGCGCTCCGAGCGCTCCGTGACAAGTCCGTACTCCTGTAAGGTGTCAAGCGTCTGTGAGAGGGTGCGTGAACTCGCTCCGGTCGACTCCTTGAGTTCGTTGAATCGCTTTTCACCCTCCTGAAGGTCGTACAGGACGTTCAGCCGCCACTGTGTCCCGATGCGATCCAACGACTCCACCGTCGGGCACGCCTCCGGGTTCAGTTCGGCAAGCCTGTCAGTATTGCCGGACGTCATATGTCGTAGATCATTCCACCTGAACAAAAATATATGGCCTCCCCGTGAGCGCCGTTGGACGCCCGAGTGAACCCACAGCGAGGCGCTATTGGCACGACAACGAACGGAGACGGGTCCGGTATACCGCGGTACACCTGGTTGCTATTGGACTCCTCGGTGAAGTATAGTTAACTTGACATTTTATGTGGGTGGAAGCCGTTGCTTCACCTGTGATGTACGCACGGTACTCACGTCACGAGTTCAGTACAGCAGAACAACCGAGAGTCGCGTCGGAGGTGAGCGACTGATGGCCTTCGAGGCGACGGGGACTGCGGAAGCGTTGCTGGCCGGGCGGGTGTTGTTCGCTCTCGTCCTCGGCTATCTCGCGTTCGGCAATCTGCAGGACCTCTCGGGAACCATCGCGTACGCCGAGAGCAAGGGAGCGCCAGCACCGCGACTGATGGTGCCGGTGACGTCGCTGACGCTTCTCGCGGGCGGCGTTGCCATCCTCGTCGGCGCGTACCCTGCGCTGGGTGCGCTGGCCGTCGTGGGCTTTCTGATCGGTGTCACGCCGGTGATGCACGACTTCTGGAACGAGACGGGGATGGAACGCGAGAACCAGCAGTTCCACTTCCTGAAAAACGCCGGGCTCGCGGCGGGAGCAGTCGTCTTCCTGTCGCTTGCGAGCACGCCGTGGCCGTACGCGCTCGGAGTCGGTCTCTGGTGATCACATGCAGGTGACCCTCACCGAGTTCACGGATCCGTTCTGCACGTGGTGCTGGGGCGTCGAACCCGTCCTCCGGCGCATCGAAGAGACGTACGGTGACCAGGTCGCCGTCGAGTTCGTCATGGGCGGCCTCGTCGCGGATTTCGAGTCGTTTCGCGACCCAGCGAACGACGTCACCGAACCCGCAGACGTCGCCCCACACTGGGAGGAGGCCTCGCGTCGCCACGGGATGCCGGTCGATTCAGCGGTCTGGACGACCGACCCGCCCCGCTCGTCGTATCCGGCGTGTATCGCCTACGAGGCCGCTGAGTTTCAGGGCCGCGACGTTGCCCATCGCTATCTTCGCCGTCTTCGCGAGGCGTTTGCGACCGAACGACGGAACATCGGCAAGCGGGAGGTACTCGTCAGCCTCGCCGACGAGGTCGGACTCGATACCGAGCGGTTCCGCGCGGCGCTCCACGGCGACAGGGCCCGCGCCGCCTTCGAGGAGGACCGGACCTACACCCGCGAGCAGGGAGTCACGACGTTTCCGACGTTTCGAGTCGAGGCAGATGACCAGCACCGACAGGTCGCCGGCTCGCAGTCGTTCGCTCGCCTTGCTGACGCGCTGGAGACGGTCGCTCCCGAGTTGACGCGCCAGTCGCCACGGCCGCTCCCGGAGTTCGTCGGGACCTACGGTCCGGTCGCCACTCGGGAGGTTGCAGAAGTGTACGACCTCGACGATGACGACGCGAGACAGCGGCTCCGCTCACTCGCCGACAGCGGCGCCGTTCGCGAGTCCGAACGCGGCACTGGCTCGCTGTGGCTAGCCCAGACGGAGAGCGGAGACCTGTCGAATATCGACCCCGAAATTACTGACAGAGACCCCGAAGGATAATAGTGGCGGCGCTCGCGCACACGTGCATGGACAAACGAATCATCAGCACGGACGCGGCCCCGACCGCTGTCGGCGCGTACAGTCAGGCGACGGCGAACGACGACCTGGTGTTTACCGCTGGACAGATCCCGCTGACGCCGGACGGCGACCTACTCGATGGCGCTGACATCGACGTCCAGACCGAGCAGGCCCTGGAGAACGTCGAGGCGGTACTCGCGGAGGCGGGCGCAGCGATGAGCGACGTCCTGAAGGTGACCGTCTACATGGACGACATCGGCCAGTTCGACGAGATGAACACCACCTACGAGCAGTTCTTCGACGACGAACCGCCAGCCAGAAGCGCTGTCGGCGTAGACGAACTCCCGAAGGATGTTGGGGTCGAAATTGAAGCGATTGCGATGGTCTGATCGCCGTGACCGACGAGACCCGTCTGCGCGTTCCTGCGCGTGCGAAGGCAAGCCTGCTGTGGGGGCTGGTTGGCAGTCTTTCCTTTCTCGTGCTCGTGCAGGCGTATCATCTGACCGCGGGGTCGTTTCTCGGCATCTGGGTGATGCTCGGTGTCGCCGCCTCGGTCGGTGTTCTCACTGCTGGGCTGACGTATCTCGTCCGCTCGCGACTCGCGGGGAACCGCAGTCGAAACGAAACCTCTTAACACGACGCCTGTTGATTTACGGATGCGAGCCAGGATGGCCGAACGGTAAGGCGCACGCCTGGAAAGCGTGTTCCCTCTGGGATTCTGGGTTCAAATCCCAGTCCTGGCGTTTTTGCAGCGAACGACTGGGCGAGCACCTCGTGTGCTCGCCGCTCTGTGAGCGACGATGTGTCCCTGTTTCATGGACTGACACGGACAGTACGTTCCAACGCACCTCCGCTGACATGCCGCCGGTTTCTCCGCAATTTGGCTCGGAGCGAGCGTCGCAACGGGGAACCAAAATGCTATGTGGACAGTCGAGCAACTCTCTGGGAGGGACGAACAGATGGGTACTCTCTTCTGTCTCCTCTCGAGGAACATCGGTCGTCCCCTCCAGCAACTCCCCGTTCAGCTTCCGGTCTCGTTCGACGTGGTCGTTGTACTGGTCATCATCGCAGCTGTCTTCGTTCTCTTTGTCACCCAGCCAGTACCGATCGACGCTACCGCGGTCGGCCTCATGGTCACACTTATTCTCCTTGGCGAGTGGACCGGCGTGTCGCCGGAGCAGGGCGTCTCTGGCTTCTCGAACCCCGCGACGCTCACCGTACTGGCGATGTTCGTCCTGAGCGAAGGCGTCCGACGGACCGGCGTCATCCAGATACTCACGCGGAAACTGATCGCGTTCGCCGGGGACAACGAGTTCCGGCAGTTGCTCGCCACGGTCACGCTCTCCGGTCCGCCGGGCGGAGTCGTCAGTAACGTCTCGGTTGTCGCAGTGCTTATCCCCGCCGTGACAAACCTCGCACGGAAGACCGGCACCTCGCCATCGAAGCTCCTGATACCGCTGTCGTTCGCCTCGATGCTCGGCGGCATGCTCACCGTCGTCGGAACGATAACGAACCTCCTGGCGAGCGAGGTGTGGGTCCAGGTGGGCGGGTCCGACGCACAGCCGTTCGCACTGCTCGAGTTCACGCAGCTGGGCGCCATCGTCTTGCTCGTGGGGATCGTCTATCTGCTCACTGTCGGGCGATACCTCACTCCGGCACGGATCGAGCCGTCGGAATCGCCCAGCGATGCGTTCGGCATGACCGACTATCTCACCGATGTCGTCGTCATGGAGGACTCGCCGCTCGTTGGTTCCCGAGTCGGGGAACTGAGCGAGCGCGACCTCGATCTCGACGTGTTCCAGATCGTCCGTGGCAACCGGACGCTCACTCGCGGTCTCAGATCGGAACGGATCCAGGCTGGCGACGTGCTCTCCGTAAGGGCCGATCAGGACACCCTCCAGGAGGTGATCGAACACGACGATCTGCAGCTGTTACCGGAGGTTATGGAGGCGGCAGCGGACGACGATGAGCCTCTCCCACCCGCCTTCTCGCCGCGGCGTCACGGCTGGGAGTCGCTCGATACGGAGGACAGCGGCTCTCTCGCCGAGGACGAGACGCAAAGCGAAGACGCGGAGGAGGACAGCGGCGAGACGATCGAGGAGACCCCAGACGAGGAAATCGAACTCACCGAAGTCGTGCTACTGCCCGGGCCGTGGTCGAGTCGGCGCAGCGGCGTCGCGGACTTCGAGCGCGACTACGACGTCACCGTTCTGGCGATCAGACGCGGCGACGAGGTGATCCGCCAGCGCCTCCGAGAGGTGCGATTACAGGCGGGCGACGTCATCCTCGTTCAGGCCCAGGACGAGGTACTCGACCGAATTGCGACGGACACGAACGTCGTCATTTCCAGCGACGAACGGTGGGAGGAGTTCGACCGGTCGAAGATCCCGATCGCACTGGGGATCCTCGCCGGTGTCCTCGGACTCGCAGCGCTGGAGATCCTCGGGCTCATGACGAGCGCACTGACGGGCGTCGCGGCGATGTTCTTCACCGGTATCCTCACGCCCGAGGAGGCGTACGAGGCCGTCGATTGGGACGTGATCTTCATGGTTGCGGGCGTCATTCCGCTCGGTATCGCGGTCGAGGCCTCGGGCACGGCGGACGTCATCGCTGACCTCGTCGTTTCCGTCAGCGTGCTCCTTCCCGTAACCGTGGTCCTCGGGCTGTTCTATCTGGGGACCGCGGTTATTACGGAGATGGTCAGCAATTCCGCCAGCGTCGTGTTGATGCTGCCGATCGGGGTCGAGGTCGCAAGTCAACTCGACGCCAATGCCTTCGCGTTTGTCATGGCCGTGACCTTCGCTGCCAGTACACCGCTTTTGACCCCCGTTGGCTACCAGACGAACCTGATGGTCTACGGACCAGGCGGCTACAAGTTCACCGACTTCGCCCGTGTCGGTGCACCGTTACAGTTGATTCTGACGGTTGTCACGACGGCTGGCATCGTCTTTTTCTGGGGGATCTGACCGAATCAGAGGCGAATGATTCATGATAATTCCCCGATTCCACAGTTGTAAGGACACGTTGGTACTATGCATCTACGGACAGTCTTCTACAAACATCCCTATGCGACGATGGTTACAGCTGTGTTCCTCTACTCCCTCTTGATGACAGCAGCATATCTTCTCGGCTTGATTCCTGGCGAACCGAGAAACCAGCCGATACGCACCTATCTGCTCGTTGTTACAGGAACGCTCTTGATCGCCACGATCGCGAGCTGGGTCGCAGTGATCGTTCTAGCAGATCTTTGAGTTCTGGTTGTCGTATCGACCCAACACGACGAACGCTCCTGACGGTATCGGGAACCCGCGTCGCTAGTGCTGACCGTCTCGGGCATATAGTGACGACGAGGCAGGATAGCGAACGGTACAGCGCACGCCTTGAAACCGTGTTTCCTTTCGGTATTCTGAGGTTTGAATAGACGAGTTGCACTAATTGAGGGTATCCGGTACTGTCGCGAGAACGACACAATTCTATCAGCGTTGATAATCGCTCACGAAGTGTTTACATGCTCTACTCGATCCATCGGATACGATGTCTCGCACAGTGTTATGTGTTGATACAGAGGACCGAATCGGGACCGTCAGTTCAGCGGTCGAAGCTGAAGACGATTTGACAGCGGTGGAAGCGACTACCGTGGACGGGGCGGTCGACTCACTCGAAACCGAGCAGGTCGTCTGCGTCGTGACGGCCTACGACCTCCCCGACGGGACGGGGATGGATCTCGTCGAAGCGGTCAGGGACACGGCACCCCAGACGCCCGTTGTACTCTTCACAGCGGTCTCACCGGCCGAGATCGATACTGCCTCCGCGGAGGAGTTGCTCGTCGAGTATCTCAACCGCGACCTGCCCGACGCGACGGACCGACTCGGGTTCATCGTCAACGACGTGATCGACCACAGCGTGCAGGTGGGCTTTCTCGCGCCAGACGACGAGGATGAACGACTCGACGCGCTCGACGCCTACGACGTCGAGGAACTCCCGATCGACGAGAGCTTCGACCGACTCACGGACCTCATCGCCGCGCACTTCGACGTCGCGGTGTCCTTTATCGGACTCATCGAAGAGGATGAAGAGAACTTTCTGGCGTGTACTGGTGCCGACTGGGACTCGCTCACCAGAGAGGACACGATGTGCACCCACAGCATGCTCCAGGAGGACGTGATGGTCGTCGAGGACATCGCCCACGACAAGCGGTTCAACAAGAACGAACAACTGGAGAATCTCGGAATCGTCTCCTACGCCGGGGCGAACATGACCACCCCGGACGGGCACGTCATCGGACAGGTCTGTGTGCTCGACCACGAACCGCGAAGCTACTCGCAGGCAGAGCAAGACAGACTCGAACAGTTCGCTAACACAGCCATGGAGATTCTCCAGCTCAGACAAACCGTCCGTGAGGCCCGCGCCCCGGAGGTGGGCCGATGAGCGCCACGACGGGCGCGTTCGCCGTCGCGGATCTCCCGCTCGACGAGATACCGAACGGCACCTCGGTACTGCTGACGGGTGACGACACAGAAGCGCTGAAGACGGTGTTTGCCCGCCTCGTGGCCGCCCCCGAGGACGAGCGCAGTATCGTCCTCGCGACGAACGCTGGCGGCCGGGCGATCCAGCGCACACTCGATGGGGAACTCGGCGGTGCGGGGTCACGCGCGTCGATTCTGACCGCTGAAGGCACCGACCGCAGCGAGGATGTCACGACGATAGACGACATCGGGGACCTGACCCAGCTCGGCATGCAGTTCTCGACACTCGTGGCGAACTCCCAGCAGTCGACGGCCCGGTTTCGCTCCGGCATCTTCGTCTGCTCGACGATCGCACGCGAAGTCGAAGACACCCGGTCGCTCTACCGGTTTCTCAACTCGAACTTCCTGACGGAACTGCGCCGCGGCGACGGGATCGGCGTCTGTGCTATCGACAGAAGCGCAGACCTCGGCACGGATGTCGACAGCATGATCGCTGGCATGGAACGGTCGTTCAACGCCCGGCTTGACATCGAGAAGACGGGGCCGAGGTCTGCGACGATTGAAGCGACTGGACTCGGCACTACGGAGTCGTTCGACGTGTCGCTATGAGCCTGCGCTGAGGTTGTCTCTCCGTTTTCTCGCGTGCGAAACGTCGTCCGAAATATTGACTAAGCGTTCGAGGATTCGTCGTTCGACACCCGCCAGAGCGGTATTTAAAGCCAGTAGCCGCTAAAACCGCCGGTCACGTGAACTAGTGACACGAATCGCTTGCCGACTGGTGAAAATAGCGAATTTTCGGCCGGAAGCTGTCAGGGGAGAACAGCGCTGATCGAACCCAAAACACCTACTTTTATATAGAACCACATACAAACTATCGATTGATATGAGTCAGCAGATGCAGGGCCAGCCCATGATCATTCTGGGCGAGGACGCACAGCGAATGAAGGACAAGAGCGCCCAGGAACACAACATCTCGGCCGCCCGCGCGGTCGCAGAGTCGGTACAGTCGACACTCGGGCCGAAGGGGATGGACAAGATGCTCGTCACGTCGATGGGTGGCGTGACCATCACGAACGACGGCGTGACCATCCTCGACGAGATGGACATCGACAACCCGACCGCAGAGATGATCGTCGACGTCGCCCAGACACAGGAAAACGAGGCGGGCGACGGCACGACGACTGCGGTCGCGATCACCGGCGAGTTGCTCAAAAACGCTGAGGACCTGCTCGACCAGGACATCCACCCGACGGCCATCATTCGCGGGTACAACATGGCCGCGGAGAAGGCGAGCGAGGAAATCGAGGACTTCGCCATCGACATCGACGCCGACGACGAGGAGACGCTCCGGCAGGTCGCAGAGACCTCGATGACCGGCAAGGGCGCAGAGCAACACAAGGACACCCTCGCACAGCTTATCGTCGACGCCGCCCAGTCGGTCACGGTCCACACCGATAGCGGCGACACGATCGTCGATCTGGCCTTCGTGAAAGTCGAGACCCAGACCGGCAAGTCGGCTGGCGACTCCGAACTGCTCGAAGGGGCCGTCCTCGACAAGGATCCGCTTCACGAGGACATGCCGACGAATCTGGACGATGCGAGCGTCCTGCTCGTCGACACCCCGCTCGAACTCGACGAGACCGAGGCCGACTCGCAGGTCAGCGTCACCGACCCCGACCAGCTCCAGAG
Organism: Halovenus marina; assembly: GCF_051414115.1. Lineage (NCBI taxonomy): Archaea > Methanobacteriati > Methanobacteriota > Halobacteria > Halobacteriales > Haloarculaceae > Halovenus > Halovenus marina. Next base: position 535,010 of record NZ_JBLKNZ010000001.1, read on the forward strand.
CTTCATCGAGCAGGAGGAAAAACAGCTCAAAGAGATGGTCGACAAGATCGCCGACGCCGGTGCCGACGTCGTGCTGTGTCAGAAAGGCGTCGACGACATGGTCCAGCACTACCTCGCCAAGGAAGGCATTCTCGGCGTCCAGCGCGTCAAAAGCTCGGACATGGAGTTCCTTCGCGAAGTCCTCGACGCCGATGTCGTCTCCGATCTCGACACGGCTGGTGACGCACAGCTCGGCCAGGCCAACATCACCCGAGACGAGGACGAGGAGCTGTTCTACATCGAAGGCGCTGGCGACGTGAGTCACGGCGTCACGCTGCTCATCCGCGGCTCGACCGACCACGTGGTCGACGAACTCGAACGCGGCGTCGGTGACGCACTCGACGTTGTCAGCAGCGCGATCAGCTCCGGACAGGTGCTGCCCGGCGGCGGCGCACCCGAGGTCGAGGTCGCACGCCGACTCCGCCAGTACGCCGACGGCGTCAGCGGTCGCGAACAGCTCGCAATCGAGTCCTTCGCCGACTCGCTCGAAGTCGTCCCGCGCGTGCTCGCAGCAAACGCCGGACTCGACAGCATCGACACGCTCGTCGACCTGCGTGCTGCTCACAGCGAGGGACAGTCGCGTGCAGGTCTGAACGTCTTCACCGGCGACGTCGAGGACACCTTCCAGGCGGGTGTCGTCGAGACAGCAGGTGCAAAAGACCAGGCCATCTCCTCGGCGAGCGAGGCGGCGAACCTCGTGCTCAAGATCGACGACATCATCTCCGCTGGCGACCTCTCGACGGAAGGCGACGGCGAAGAAGGCGGTCCCGGCGGCGCGCCCGGCGGCATGGGCGGTATGGGCGGCGGCATGGGCGGCATGATGTGAAGTCGGCGTAAGGAACCTCTTTTCACCGTATTCGACGCTGTTTGGGCTCGACGTAATGTGACAGGTATTTTGGTGTCGGAACGCGGAGCCAGTGGTATGGATTACGAGCCCAACGACGTGGAACAGCGCTGGCGTGACCGCTGGGCCGAGTCGGGCCGCTACGAGGCCGACCCCGCCGACGAAGATGCGACCTTCATCACCGTCCCGTATCCCTACCCCAGCGGCGGGATGCACGTCGGTCACGCTCGGACCTACACGATCCCTGACGTGTACGCCCGGTATCGACGGCTGCAGGGTGACAACGTCCTCTTTCCGATCGGCTGGCACGTCACCGGCACGCCGATCATCGGTGCGGTCGAGCGCCTCAAGAAGGGGGAGGAGGCCCAACTGAGCACGCTCAAGGAGAGCTTCAACGTCCCCGAATCGGATCTCCAGTCACTGGAGACGCCGATGGGCTACGCTCGCTATTTCATCGAGGAGGGAGAAGCCAGCTACAAGACGGGGATGCGCGGGCTCGGACTCTCTATCGACTGGCGACGCGAATTCACCACCAACGACGACCGCTACTCGAAGTTCATCACCTGGCAGTACGAGTCACTGCGGGACCGGGGCCTGCTCGAAAAGGGCCTGCACCCAGTGAAGTACTGCACCGAGCAGGAAAACCCCGTGACGACGCACGACCTGCTCGAAGGCGAGGACGTGGACTATCAGGAGTACACCCTGATCAAGTTTTACACCGACGACACGGTGTATCCGATGGCGACGCTCCGCCCGGAGACAGTTCGCGGCGTGACGAACGCCTACGTCGACCCCGAGGCGACCTACGTCGAGGCGACTGTCGACGGCGAGCGGTGGGTCACGAGTGAGGAGGCAATCGAGAAACTCGACTTACAGGACCACGAGGTCACCGTCGAACGGGAGTTTTCGGGCGAACAGCTCGTCGGAACGAGTGTCACCAACCCAGTCACCGACGAGGAAATCCTGATCCTGCCTGCCGACTTCGTGAACCCGGACAGCGCGACTGGCGTCGTCATGTCCGTCCCGGCACACTCGCCGGACGACTACGTCGCCCTGCAGGAACTGAAAGCACGCGCCGACGACCTGAAACCCCACGGCATCGACCCCGAGACAGTCCGGAACATCGAGCCGGTCCCGATACTCGACATCGAGGGCTATGGAGAGATTCCGGCGAAAGACGCCGCAGAGAGCGCCGGAATCGAGTCGAGCGATGACCCCGAACTCGAGGAGGTCACCGCCGACCTCTATCAGGACGAGTTCCACAAGGGGCGACTCCACGAGGTCTACGGCGAGTTCGCTGGCGAACTCATCGTCGACGTGCGCGAGCGCCTTCGCGAGCACTACCAGAACCAGGGCGCGTTCGCGACGATGTACGACTTTCCCGAACCCGTCATCTCCCGGGCCGGTGGCAAGGTCGTCGTCGCGAAACAGGAGACGTGGTTTCTACGCTACGGCGACGAGGACTGGAAAGCGAAGGCCCGCCGCGCCGTCGACAATCTGACCTGCATCCCCGAGAACACCGTCGAGCAGTACGAACACACCATCGACTGGCTCGAAGCATGGCCCTGCATCCGCAACTACGGGCTGGGCACTCGACTCCCGTGGGACGACGACTTCGTCATCGAACCGCTCAGCGACTCGACCATCTACATGTCCTACTACACCATCGCCCACCGGATCCAGGACGTGCCCGTCGAGGACCTGGACCGGACCTTCTTCGATACGCTCTTTTACGGAGCTGACGCGGTCGAGAACGGCGAAGTGACGGGGGTCGACGAGGGGCGCGAACCGAGCGAGCGGGCGCTCGACCTGCGCGAGGAGTGGGAGTACTGGTATCCCGTCGACGTGCGCTGTTCGGCAAACGACCTCATCCAGAACCACCTCACCTTCTTCCTGTATCACCACGCCGAACTGTTCGACGAGGACAACTGGCCCGAGGGGATCACCGTCATGGGGATGGGCCTGCTCGAAGGCGAGAAGATGTCCTCCTCGAAGGGTCACGTCGTCCTGCCCGGCGAGGCAATCGAGCGTTACGGCGCGGACACCGTCCGATTCTTCCTGCTCAACTCCGCGGAACCCTGGCAGGACAACGACTGGCGGGGCGAACTCGTCGGCAACACCCGCGACCAACTCGAACGCTTCTGGAACCGCGCACAGGAGATAATCGAGTCTGACGTGCCCGAGGATCCGGATCTCGAACACATCGACCGGTGGCTACTCTCGAAGCTACAGACCACGATCCGCGAGACGACCGACTCGTTAGAGCAGTTCGAGACCCGGAGCGCCAGTCAGACTGCCTTCTACCAGTTCGAGGAACACCTCAAGTGGTATCGCCGCCGAGCGGACACGCAACGGCCGGGCGCGCAGTGGACGCTTCAGGAAGTGCTCCGGACGCGCCTGCGACTGCTCGCGCCGTTCGTTCCGTTCATGACGAACGAACTCCACGAGCAACTCACCGGCGAACCCGCGGAGGACGCCCCGTGGCCCGAACCCGACCCCGAACGTGAAGCCGAGGCCGTCGAACGGCGGGAGGAACTGGTCGCTGACCTGACCGAGGACATCCACGACATCGTCGACGTGACCGGCACCGACCCCGAGACGGTCCGGGTGTTCGTCGCGCCCGCGTGGAAGCGAGACGTCTTCGAGACGGTTCGCGACGTCGGCACCGACGTCGGGGCCGTGATGGGCGAGGTGATGCAGGACGAACACCTCCGGGAGAAAGGCGACGCGGTCAACGACCTCGTGCAGGACCTGGTGAGTTTCGTGCGCGAACGCGAGGCGGAAGACCTGGACGCGCTCGCCGAACTCGACGAGCAGAGCGTCTACGCCGACGCGACCGACTTCCTCGAACGTGAGTTCGATGCGACCGTCGAGGTACTCCCTGCGGAAGACGCTGATTCCGAGAAAGCCGACGGTGCGATTCCGTTCCGTCCTGCGGTGCTGCTTGAGTAGTTGCCTCGTTTTACGTCTCGTCTGCTCGCTCGACCCGAAACTGACCCCCGCAGTCCCCGCATCGGTACTCGTCGGGGTCGGTGACCAGTTTCGACTCCCGGTAGCGGGCCAGTTGCGCCCCGCAGTCGACACACACGACCCACCACTCCGGGTCGGTGAATCGCTCGCAGTGGACGTGTGTGTCCAGTCGGCCGGCCAACTCCCGGAATCGGTCGCCGTGGCTTGGATCGTTTGTCTCCTCGATCAAGTGGACGTGGATCAGTTCGTGGCGGATGGTCGCCGCCATCGCCGCCCACCCCGCTCGCTCGAAATAGCCCCACGTCAACACGACTGTCTGCGGGCGGTCGTCCCTGTATCTGACCGCGCCCGCGCGCCGTTTCGCTCGCGTGCTCACTTCCCAGTCCAGCCGGTTCACCGGAACCGACAGGTCGTGTTCGTCAGCGACTGCCCGTGCGTACACTCGCGCGACGGCGAGAAACTCCTCGTGAGAGCACTCCGGAGACACGCGATACCGCTCGGGTGAAACGGTCGCCACGGCGGGAGTCTCGACCCCGGCGAATATCAACAGTTCGGAACGGGCAAGCGACCGCCACAGCGCAGTGGAGACAACGTAATCCGCTCAGCGTTCACTTCCCACGAAGGAAAACGGCGTCCCGATGTCGGTTTCTGCGGCATATTCGTAGACGACGTGTGCGGCAGCAACGTCCTGGATCGCGAGCCCCGTGGAGTCGAACACGGTAATCTCGTCGGGATCAGTCCGCCCAACAGTCTCACCGACGACGATGTCACCGAGCTCGGCGTGGATGTCCTCGTCGGTCAGGAGCCCCTCGCTCCAGGGGACGTTGATCTCCCCAGAGTGGGTGCACTGCTCGTAGTCGTCGATGACGAGCGTGGCGTCTCGAAGAATCTCGTCTGCGAGTTCCTGCTTGCCAGCCGCGTCGGCCCCGATGGCGTTGACGTGGGTTCCGTCCGCGACCGCGTGAACGATTGGTTCGGTGACAGGCGTTATCGTCGAGAGAATGTCGCACTCGGCGGCCTCCTCGATGGTCCCTTCGCGCACGTCGTAGCTGTCGCCGTAGCGGTCGATAAAGGCCGCGACGGCCGCCTCGTCGACGTCGCTGACGACCACCTTTTCGATGTCGCGGACGGCGGCGATGGCGTCGAGTTGTGTGTACGACTGGACGCCAGCCCCGACGAGACCGAGCGAGGTGGCGTCCTCGCGGGCGAGATGGCGCGTCGCGACTGCTGCGGCCGCGCCAGTTCGCAGTCGCGTCAGAGAGGTTCCGTCCATGAGCGCGAGCGGGAACGCCGTCTCGGGGTCCGAGTAGATCATCGTGCCCATGACTGTCGGCAGGTCGTGTTTCGTGGGATTGTCCGGGTGGACGTTGACCCACTTGACGCCCGCCGCTTCCCAGTCCTCGGTCCGGAGATAGGCGGGCATCGACCGGAAGTCGCCGTTGTGCTGTGGGAGTTCGATGTAGGATTTGGGGGGCATCTGCACGTCGCCGCGTGCGTACGCCGCGAAGGCGCGTTCGACCGCGTCGATCACGTCAGTCGTCTGTGCGCCCGCTTCGACGGCGTCTTGATCGAGCAGCAGGGTCTCCATGGATCCTGCTACACCACGGGACTTCTTATACTGCTGGCTGTTCGTTCGGAAACATATTCGGAACTCGGGGTCCGAATTCGTTTCGAGATGGGACAGCCAGCAGTATTACTGTTTGTGCGTGTTTCGCGCAGATGACACTCGATTGGGTGGCGACTGACACTGCTCCACGGGACCGACAGCGCGAGGACAAGACCTATAGAAGCGACAGCGCTACCGGACACACATGACCGAAGACGCGCCGGATCTCGCCTTCGACGAATCGGACCTGTTGCCCGTCGTCGCGCAGGACGCCGACTCCGACGAGGTCGTGATGCTCGCGTACGCGAATGAGGAAGCGCTTGCGCGAACGCGCGAGACCGGACTCGCACACTACTTCTCACGGAGTAGCGAGTCGCTCTGGCAGAAAGGCGAGACGAGCGGTCACGTCCAGCACGTCGAGGAGATCCGCGTCGACTGTGACGGCGATGCGCTCCTGTATCGCGTCGAGCAGGAGGGCGGGGCCTGCCACACCGGGTTCGAGTCGTGTTTCTACCGGACCATCGACGGTGCGGTCGTCGGTGACCGCGTGTTCGACCCCGACGACGTCTACGACGAGGACTGAATCGACTACCACACGAAGCAACTACCCACGATATTCAAAGGATGTCTTCAACGACCACAGCCCCAGAGACCGCCGAATCCGAACTCGAAACGCTCGAAACCCGTCTCGACGGGGCCACCGAACGCGTCGAGGAGTTCGGCCGGGAGGACCTCGAACGACTGGCCGACATCTACGAATCGTTCGTCGAACTGCTCGACCGCTACGAGGAGGACGTCGTCGGCGACGGGGAGTTCGAGACGTTCATCGAGTTTCAGGGCGAAATTGCGGCGGTCGTCGAGGAGATGTCCGAGGATCTACTGCTGTACGAGACCTTCGAGGAGTGTGACGACCGCCTCCAGCAGCGCCGTCTCCACGAGTCCGACTTCGAGTACGTCTACGAGCAACTCGAACCGATCGCCGACCTGGTTGCCCGACTCGACGAACACGAGCAGGCGCTTGCGGCCTACAGAGAGCGCCGTCGGGAACTCCAGCGTGAGATCCGCGAACTCGACGAACAGATCGACCATCTCGAACGACTCTCCCGACTCGGTGAGGCAGACATCGACGCCCCGACGGAGCGGCTTCGAGAGCCGATCGAGACCTACAATAACGCCGTCACCGAGGCCTTCGAGTCGTTCAAGCGCGACCGACCGGCGCGGGAGGTACTCGCCTTCCTCGACCGGATGGAGCAGTACCCGCTGGTGGAGTTCGAGTCGCCGCCGACGGAACTGCACGAGTATCTCTCGACCAGCGACCCCGGGACGGAGCCGATTCCGACGCTGCTCGAATACGCCGACTACTCCCGCTCGAAGCTCGACCACTACGTCGACGACTCCGACGCGTTCAAACACGTCCTCGGCGGCAAACAGACCTACTTCCAGCGACTCGACGCCGAACCGCTCCGGGTCGACTGGCCGCCGCCATCGGCGGAGCACCTGCGCTGGCGCTGTCAGGAACTGACAGCGGCGGTCAACCGGTTCGCGCCGGACGTGGTCGAACACCTCCGGGCTGTCGAGCGACTGCCACAGGAGACCGAGTACGAACGCCTCCAGGAGAGCGCCCTCGCCCGTGCGGAGTTGAGCGATGACGAGCGCGAGCGCCTCGCCTCGGGGTCTGTCGAGTCAGAACTGGAGACGGCGCGCACGGAGCGCGAACAGTTGCAGGAACTGCTGGAGCAGTACCCCGAGCGGTGAGCGGATACGAGTGCCTGAACAGGTCGGTCAGCGAGCACCTTCGATGACCGACACCAGCCGTTCGGCGAACTGTTCGGCCCGGTCTCGGCTGGACGCTTCGGCGTAGACGCGGATCACGGGTTCCGTCCCGCTCGGGCGGGCGAGCACCCACGCGTCCCCGTAGTCGAGACGGTAGCCGTCGGTGGTGTCGAGGTCGGCGTCGGCCTCCCAGGCAGCCGTCTCGATGGCTTCGAGCATCGCCGCTCGCTCGTCGCTGTTCTCGTGATGGATGTCGTACCGGACGTTGTGATAGCTGTCGTAGGGGGCCACGAGTTCGCTCACCGTGGCGTCGGTCAGGAGTTCACAGAACCGCGCAGCGGTGTAGGCCCCGTCGCGAGCGATCCGGTAGTCGGGGAAGATGATCCCGCCGTTGCCCTCGCCTGCGACCGGAACTGACGCCCCGCTGTCGTTCAGTTCGCGGATCGTGGTGATGATGTAGGTGCTGCCGATCCGGGTGAGCTCGAGGGTCGCGTCGGCCCGCTCACAGACGTCGACCAGCCGCTGTGAGGCGTTGGCCGCCGAGACGACCGTATCGCCGCGCTGGAGCGACGACTCGGCGAGCGCGGCGAGCACCGCCGATCCGTTGACGAAGGAGCCAGTTTCGTCGAAGAAGATCGCCCGGTCTCCGTCTCCGTCGTGGGCAATTCCGACATCAGCGTCGGCCGCCCGGACGAGTTCGCCCAGATCCCCGAGATTTTCCTTGATCGGCTCTGGGTCACGACCCGGAAAATGGCCGTCGGGCTGCGCGTTCACTGTCCTGACAGAACAGCCGAGTTCGCGAAACAGGTCCGGACTGGTGAGCGCCCCCGCACCGTGGCCGGGGTCGAGCGCAATCGTCAGGTCGCTGTCCGCGATTGCCTCGCGGTCGACGGCCGAACGTACCTCCTCGCGGTAGGCCCGATTCGCGCCATCGACCGACCGGACCTCGCCAACCTCGTCCCAGCGAGCGAGTGCCGGATCGTCGTCGAGTCGCTGCTCGATGGCCACGAGGCGGTCGCTGGTCAACTCGACGCCGTCGGGGCCACAGAGTTTGATCCCGTTGAACTCCGCCGGGTTGTGCGAGGCGGTGACCATCACGCCCGGGACGCCCTCGCGCTCGCAGTACGCCTGCAGCGCCGGCGTCGGAACGACCCCGACGCGGTCGACGTCACAGCCGACACTCGCCAGCCCGCTCGTGACTGCATCGGTCAGCAGGCGGCCGGTCGTTCGGGTGTCCCGCCCGACCGCGATTCGGTCGGCGGCGAGGACGCTCCCTGCCGTTCCCGCGACCGTGAGCGCGTACGACGGACTCAACTCTGTGGGTGCGATCCCCCGAACACCACTCGATCCGAAGACCTCCATGTGCCTGCGAGTCGGTCCGGCCCGACCATAGTGGTTGCGCTGTCCGAAACTGGTGTCTAATGAGTACGAACTGCTGACATGGGATTTGAGATCCCGACCAGAGACCGGCACACCCATTACGGGGCGGCGTTTGCTGGCCGATATGGACAAGCAAGCACTCATCGACCGGCTTCAGGAGACCGAAGCGGTCCGCTACGGCGAGTTCGAACTCGCAAGCGGCGGGACGAGCAGCTACTACATCGACAAGTACGCCTTCGAGACCGACCCCCAGACGCTCCAGGCCATCGCCGAGGCGTTCGCGGAACTGGTCGACGACGAGACCCTCGGCGGCGTCGCACTCGGTGCTGTGCCGCTCGTCGCTGTCACCAGCACCGTCGCCGGAAACCCCTCTGTGATCGTGCGCAAGGAGTCCAAATCCCACGGGACCGGCAACCGGATCGAGGGCGAGTTCGAACCCGGCGAGGAAGTCGTCGTGATCGAAGACGTCGCCACGACCGGCAACAGTGCCATCGACGCCGTCGAGGCGCTCCGCGAGGCGGGCGCGACCGTCGAGCGCGTGCTGGTGGTCGTCGACCGTGAGGAGGGAGCGCGCGAGAATCTCGCAGAACACGGCGTCACGCTCGACGCGCTGATCACCGCCTCCGAGTTGCTCGACGACCGCCCGCCAGAGTAACCGACCCGTCGCGCAGCAGTTGCCGACCCCGTGCACAGTCCTGTCTGCTATCGCTCATGCCGACTCCGCACGCAGTCCTGTCTACTATCGCCCATGCCGACCCCGCGCACAGTCCCGTCCGATATTTGTGTCCGCGCGCCCTACGGGCAGTCGATGGCGAATCTCGAACTGTACGAACTCGAAGGCTGTCCGTACTGTGCGAAAGTCAAGTCGAAACTCGACGAACTCGGTCTCGAATACGAGTCCCACATGGTCCCGCGCTCGCACGACGAGCGCACTGAGGTCGAGAAAGTGAGCGGACAGACCGGCGTCCCGGTCCTCGTCGACAACGAACACGGCATCGAGGGGATGCCAGAGTCAGACGACATCGTCGCGTATCTGGAAAAGACCTACGCCTGACGCTCTCGCCGGTCAGCCGCTTTCCTCTCCACCGTTGAAGACCCGGTCTGCGAGCGATTCGATGTCCTCCTCGCCGAGCGCGGAGCGAACGAGCAGGCGGCCGCCGATGACCGCCGGGCTGAGGACCGTGTCAGCGCCCGCTCGCTTGAGTTTGTTCACGTTGTCGCGGACAGTCGCGGCCGCGACGATGCGGGCGTCGGGGCTGAGTTCACGCGCCGTCAGAATCGCGAGCGCGTCCTCTGCGTCGTCGTTCGTCGCGACGATGACCGCCCGGGCGTGTTCGATCGCGACTGCGTGCTGGGTCTCCTCGTCGCTCGGGTCGCCGACAGAGACGTTGATCCCCTGGTCCCGGAGCAGCTGCGCCTGCTCTCGGTCGGGCGTCACGACGATAAATTCGGCGTCGTCTGCGAGTTCTTCGAGAAGCGGTTCGGTCAGTTCGCCGTAGCCGAGCACCACGACGTGGTCCTCGAACAGTTCGTACTCTGTGTCAGTCATGGTTCCGAGTGCACGCGAGAACCGCGCCTCGATGGCCGGTCCGAGCACCGACCCGAGCGTAATCGCAAAGCTTGCCGTTCCGAGCACGACGACCGAGATACCGAACAGTCGCGCCTGCTGGGACTGTGGCGTGATGTCTCCGTAGCCGACGGTACTCGCCGTGACGATAGTGTAGTAAAAGGCGTCAGTCAGCGTGGTGACGCCGGTGAACTCCTCCCGGAGCGCGAACGCGCCGACGCTTCCGTAGGTCAGCGTCCCCGTGAGTGCGAGGATGGCCGCAATCTGTGTCGTCGATAGCGAGATGGGTCTGTCGAAGCGCCGGTAGTTCACCAACAGCGCAGGCAAGGAGAGTATCGACAGGACAACGAGCGGCATCGAGTAGACGCTCACCTGAATGAGCCCCTGAATCGCCGTGACCGGGAGCAGGATGACAGTCGCGTACCACCCGACACGGAGCCCTCGTCGCAACGCGTAGGTGCTCAACAGCATGATGAAGCCGGTCAGCGTCCCGGTGAAGCCAGCGGCCGCCTGCACTTCGGGTGGCACGTACATATCGAGCGGCCCCGCGTGAACGCCGACAGTGATGTTCGCGATTCCTGTCCCGAGCGAGAGAAATGCGACGAGACTCGCAGAGATAACCGCAGCACGCACTCCGAACCACTGCCACCGTGTCTCTGCGGTCGGAGCCATGTTGCTCGAATCGATTGCTGACGGGTAAAGCGTACCGTTCTCCATTCGCTATTGCCGGTCTGCGATGCAGACACGCAGTTCTGCTCGTGATACTGGGGCAGAAACGCCTTTTAGTGACGACGGCCACACCGTAGGTATGGCATCGCTTCCGGCGGAGATCCTGCTCGGGATCTATCTCGGGTTGCTCGTCGGAATCCTCCCAGCACTCGCTTCGTGGACGCTCGGCTTCCTCTTCAAGTATTTCACGGGGGTGACGCTCCCGGGGTTCGGTGTGACGATTCTCGCAGTCGCGCTCGCCGGTGTCAACGGCGGGTTGCTCGCACTCGCCGACGAGACAGTGACACAGAGCCCGAACGCCCCACGACTCGTGACTGCGATTCTCGTCGTCGCCATGCTCGCGATGTACGCACACAGTAAGGGCGACCAGATGGCAACCGAGATGCCCCAGCGCCCGTCGCTCTCGTCGCTGCGGGGGCAGACCCTCTCTCGTGACCTGGCCGAGTTTCTCCACGGCGGCGACAAGGTTCGCGTCCGAATCGTGGGTGACGTCACGGATATGGAGGGGTATCCGCCGCTCCCCGAGGAACTCCGCGCAGAGTTGCGCACCACCGACCTGACCTTTCCCGCCGACCTGCGGCTCGACGAACTCGAAGCACGAGCGGCCGAAACGCTCCGGACGAAACACGACCTGGGCGACGTGTCGGTCAGCATCGACGAGCGTGGTCGCGCGACGGTCAGCGCCGCGCCGCCATTTTCCGGCCTCTCGAAGCGTGTCGGCTCCGGTCGACACGCCGTCTCCGTGGCCGGGTTGCTTCCGACTGGACTCGCCCGCGGTGACGAGGTGACGGTCATTACGCCGGACGCACAGGTTCGCGGGACGGTGCTGAGCGCGAAGACTGACGGCGCGGCACAGATCGACGACCAGCGCCTCGACATTACGCCCGAGACAGACGAGGACGACCACAAGACGCCGGTTCGTGCACCGACGACGAACGGCGGCGAGGGGCGACTGACGGTCGCAGTCACCCGGACGGACGTGCAACCGCTGTTGCGCGCAAGCGACGTGAAAATCGTCGTCGAGTCCCGCGGCACGCGCCGCGAGTACGAGGCGGTCTCGCTGCTCCGGCGCGCTGGCAGACACGTCCGCCGCCTCGCCGTGCGCCCTGACGGACCGCTCGATGGCATCCAGATCGGCCCTGCCAGACTCCCGGAAACCGAGGGGATCACCGTCCTCGCCGTGAAGAGCGCGGACGGGTGGCTGGTCGCACCCGAGGGGACGACGACACTCGAAGCGGGTGACGAACTCTTCGCGGTCGGGACGCGTGATTCACTCACAGCACTCGCCGGAGGGACGACATGATTCCGGTACAGACAACGGTCGCGCTCGCCGTGGACGTGTTCGCCCAACTCGTCGGTCTCGCCGTTCTCGCGGGCGTGCTCGCTGCGGTCGCAGCCCTGGCCGTTCGCTGGTACGCCCGCGAACCGGTCCCGACCGCACTCGCCTTGCTCGTCGGACTGAGCGGCGTCGCCATCTATCTCAACACCACGACGGTGCTGGAACAGGTCATCGCTGGGGAGACCGTACTGAGCGAGGAACTCGAAGTCGCGCTGTTCAACAGCAGCGCCTTCGTCGCTGGGACCGGCGGCGCGCTCGCTGGTCGGCGCGTCGGGGACCGCTTCGCGCGCGATGTCGTGTTGAACGACTCGACAACGCGCGCCGACAGCGAACTCGGACAGTTCGTCAGACACGTCGGCCGCGTCATCACGGTCACCGTCCCCGAGGAGATAGACGACGTGGTCGGCTACGACCCGGTTCCCGAGCAGACCAAGGAATCGCTCGCGGGCGAGTCCTTCGTCTTCCCGCGAAATCTCACCAGGGCGGAGCTGCGCGAGCGACTTATCGACCGACTCAAGAGTGACTACGCGGTCGGAACTGTCGACGTCGAACTCGCTGAAGACGGAACGGTGGCGTATCTGGCGGTCGGGAGCCGTCCGGCGGGAATCGGTCCGACGCTGCCGCCTGCGACGAACGCCGTTGCAGTCCGCGCAGACCCGGCGTTTGCCGCCAGCACGGGCGATCTGGTGCAGGTCTGGGAGACCGACCCGATGCGCCGCGTGCTCACCGGCGAGTTGCGCGGGGTCGCTGGCGACGTCGTGACACTTGCAATCGACTCCGGCGACACCCCGAAGGTCGACCCCAGACGCGAGTATCGGCTGGTGACGCTCCCCGTCGACGACCGACCAGAGCGGGAGTTTGCCGCGCTGTTGCGAAGCGTCGACCAGACGTTCTCGACTGCCACCGTCGAGGCAGGAAGTCCGCTTCATGGCCTCCCCGTCGGCGCGCTTTCGCTGCTCGTCGTCGCCGTCGAACCGGACGACGGCGACTCGGTGGTGTTGCCCGAACGGACCTACCTACTCGCCCCCGGCGACACCATCGCGGCGATCGGACTGCCCGAGGCGCTCCGCCGACTCGAAGCGGCGGCCGAACCGCTCGATCCGGGGGTACTCGAATCTGTCGCATCGCACGAGACCGAACAGTCTCGTCCGGAGACGCCCGAAACGAAACCGCCAGCAGCCACCGGATCGGCCGCAACGGACGACCACGAAGGACCCGTGGAGCGCACAGATGCGGCAGTCGACACCGGGGACGAACCGGCGGAGGCGCTGGGCAGGTCGGACGAACCGGTTCAGCCATCGGCCGACAGCGGATCTGAGGACTCCTCTGATCCGCCGATTGCGGGGCAGGCCGACGCGTCCACGTTCAGCGAACTCAAGGTCGAACTCGAATCGAGCGAGCCAGCCTTCGACTCCGAACTGGACGAGTCGGCTGAGCACTCCGAGAGCGACGACTTCGAGGGGAGCGAGCCAGCGGACGACGACGACCGCTCAGACCGCACCGAAGCAGAGGCCGACAGGACTGACGACGACTCCGACATGTTCGACGACGACCTGTCGGGGATCGATCTCGAAGACGGAGCGGAATCAGACGAGCGTCCCCGTGACGACCTTTCCGCGCTCGATATTGACGATGATGCTGATGACGGTTCCGAACTGCGCCTCGACGACGATGACCTCTCTGGACTCGACCTCGGCGACGAGGACGAGATGGGGGGTGGCGAGGACGAGACTGAAGATGACGAGACAGGAGTGGAGGAAGACGACGAGGCTGAAGACGACGAGACTGAAGGTGGCGAGGACGGCGAGACAGGAAGCGACGAGGACGACACCGACGACGAGGAGGGGGGCGACAGTGACGAGGAAGGTGACGGCAGTGACGACAGTGACGACGAGAGTGGCGGAGGCGGTTCGACGTTCGCACAACTCAAAGAGGAGTTCGAGTCCGGCGACGCCGACTGGGAGGACGACATCTCCGACAGTCCGGGCGGGGATATGCGCCTCGACGAGTGACACCCCGAGTCCAAACGAGCACGTGAGCGCCGTTGCTCGAACAGTTAAGATGGCCGCGGTCACACTGCCGGTATGGGTAGGGAATCACCGATTGCGGTGTATCATATTTCAGACGACGAGACCGTCGCGTTCGCTGGGGCCGAACTGGAGTCGTATCTCACCGAGATGACTGGCAGGTCCGTCTCGGTCACCGAGCGGTCTGCATACACGCCAGCGGATGGCGGACTCTGGCTCGGGACGGGGATAAAATTTCCAGATATCGACCTTCCGAACGTCGAAACCGAGCGACTCGACGACGCCATCCACGTCGATATCGAGGGGGCCGAGGGCGTCATCGCGGGCGTCAACCCGCGGAGTGTCCTGCTCGCGACCTATCGGTACCTCCGGGAACTTGGCTGTCGGTGGGTTCGACCCGGCGACGACGGGGAGATAATCCCCGAACTCGACTCGCTCCCGACCGTTTCCGTGGCAGAGACACCCTCGTATCGCCATCGCGGAATTACCATCGAGGGTGCGGTGAGCGTCGAGCACGTCACAGACATCGTCGACTGGGCGCCGAAGGTGGGATACAACGCTTACTTCATCCAGTTTTTCGACGGCTATCCGTTCTTCCGGCGCTGGTATCGCCACGAGAAAAATCCCGAACGCGACGCCGAGGCGTTCTCCGAAGAGCGCGCCAGGGAGTGCTACGAGCGCTGTGTCACGGAAATCGAGCGGTGCGGACTCGTCTATCACGAGGTCGGTCACGGCTGGACCGCCCGGGCGCTCGATATGCCCGTCCGCGGCTGGGAGACGGAGGATGTCGACGTGCCCGACGCAAAGCGCGAGTACCTCGCTGAAATCGACGGCGAGCGGACGGTCTACGAGGATATCCCGATCAACACCGAACTGTGCTACTCGAACCCGGAGGCACGACAGCTGGTCGTCGATGCAGTCGCGGACTACGCCGAGGAGACCCCTGCGATCGACATTCTGCACTTCTGGGCCTCGGACGCCCACAACAACCACTGTGAGTGCGCGGACTGTCAGGGGACGCGTCCTGCAGATTTCTACGTGCAGATGTGCAACGAACTCGACGCGGAACTGGCGGCCCGGGGCGTGGACACCCGCATCGCCTTTCTCATCTACACGGATCTGCTCTGGCCGCCCGAGCGGGAACGCTTCGAGACGCCCGAGCGGTTCAGCCTCATGTTCGCGCCGATCACTCGCTCGTACGCGTCCGGCTACGCCGACCTCGGTGAGATACCGGAGTTGCCGCCCTACGAGCGCAACGAACTCGACTTTCCAGCGTCACTCGAAGAGAACGTCGGCTTCCTCCGGGCGTGGCAGGACGTGTTCGACGGCGACAGCTTCGACTTCGACTACCATCTCATGTTGAGTCACTACCACGACCCCGGAACCATGCAGGTCGGGAAGATCCTCGCCGACGACATGCGGGACCTGGACGTGCTCAGTCTCGATGGAAACGTGAGCTGTCAGGTGCAACGCGCCTTCTTCCCGACTGGCTTCCCGATGACCGCGATGGCCGCACGGCTCTGGGATCGGGACCGACCGTTGGACGACATTTTCGACGAGCATCTGGCTGCGGAGTTCGGCGACGACGCCGCCGAGGTACGTGCGTATCTGGAGCGGCTTTCGGATGCGTTCGACCCGCTGTATTCGAGCGACGCGGGCATGCTACAGGACGGTGACCTCGACTTCGACGACGAGGCGGTCGCCACACTCGAATCCGTCCCCGATATCGTCGAGGCGTTCACACCGAGGATCGAGGACAACATCGAACAGCAGACGGGTACGCACAAACAGTCCTGGGTGTATCTCAAAGAGCACGCGGGGATCTGTGCGACGCTCGGCTCGGCACTGGCCGCGCTCGGGCGAGGCGAGGAGGCGCGCGCTCGGGACAGCTGGCAGTCAGTCCGCTCGCTGGTCCTGAACCGTGAGGAGACACTTCATCCCGTCCTCGACGTGTTTACCTTCGTTCGGGTGTTCGACGCGCTGTTCGGCGTCGACGACACGGTATAGCCGCTGTTCAACGTCGACGACACAGTGTGCTCTCTCTCGATTGCGAGATATAATCGGTCAGTCGATCCCCCGGATCGAGCCACGGCTGTTCGCTCAATTCGGCTTCTGGATGTAGATGATCGCATACGCGAGCGTTCCGATCGCCATCGCAGCGACTCCCCAGATAGCGATCAGCGGCGGAGCGTCGTGCGGTCCGAAGACTGCGTCCAGTCCGAATGCGGCCGTCAGCAGGATGGCCCCGAGGATCACCACCTGCAGTGACACCGAGTGTGAAATGACGCCGAGAATTCCCCCGCTTTGCCCGTTCGCTTCAGTACTTGCGGCCATATTCCTGTCAGAACACCAGACACGGATAAAGCTTCCGGGATTTCCGCTGTGACGGACGTCGTTTCAACTCCGTATGGTTTTTGACTGCCGCGCCCCAATCGCTCTCACTGAATGATCTCGAAAGGCTGTGAACAGTGTGCGAACGGCGGCAAGATGGTACTCTTTGTCTACGGCTACTGTGACCAGCGCGATTGTTTTTACTGCCCGCTCGGCGAGAACCGCAAGAACGTCACCGACGTGTACGCAAACGAGCGTCGGGTCGAATCTGACCAGGATATTCTCGACGAGGCGCGACGGATGGACGCACTTGGGACGTCGATCACTGGCGGGGAGCCACAGGAAGTGCTCGACCGAACCTGTCGGTATCTGGATCTGTTGAAGACGGAGTTTGGCCCAGACCATCACACGCACCTGTACACCGGCATCACCGGCGGGCGCGAGAACATGCGCCGCCTCGCCGAGGCCGGACTCGACGAGATTCGGTTTCACCCGCCGCTGGAGCAGTGGGGTGATCTGCACGGCACCGAGTGGGAGGACATCCTCTACATCGCTCGCGAGGAAGGACTCACGCCAGCCTTCGAGATTCCGGGCATTCGCGCGGAACCGGAGTTTCTCGACTTCCTCGACGAGGGGGCCGCGGATTTCTGTAACATCAACGAGTTCGAGATGAGTCAGGGCAACTTCCGACGGATGCAGGAGGAGGGCTTCGAGCGAAAGGAGGGACACATGAGCGCAGTCGAGGGCAGCCACGAGATACTCGACGTGATGGGTGACCACGAGCAGGTGTACTTCTGTACCTCCGTGTTCAAAGACGCCGCCCAGCACCGGAATCGGCTCAAGCGGATGGCCAGAAACGTTCGCCGCCCCTTCGACGAAGTGACCGACGACGGGACGCTGGTGTACGGCAAGACCTGGATCGACGCCGACCGACTCGACGAACTCGGAGTTCCATCCGAGTATTACACGGTCAAGGACGACCACGTCGAACTAGCGTGGTGGCTCCTCGAAGAGATGCTCGACGAAGCAGACCTCTCCGAGGGGGAAATCGTCGAACAGTACCCGACCGTCGACGGGAGAGTCGTCGAACGGACCCCGCTCGCCTGAACGCACCGGTCGAACGAACACATATAAGCCATGCGAACACACCAGTCAAACAACCGTCACTCACATGACTCTCCTCACCCTCACACGCGTGCTCGCACATCCTGCGACGACCAACGGATTCGATATCGACATCGATATCGCAACCGGACTGGGCGGCGGTGCCGTTGGGTCCTTCCTCACCACCTTTCTCGTCGGTGCGATTCTGATCGCCATCGCACCCGCGTACGTGGAGCGGATGCTCGACGAAATCAGTGAAGAGCCAGTCGAGTCGTTCGCGTACGGCATCGCGGCCCTGCTCGGACTCGTTGTGCTGACGATCGCCCTCGTCCTGACGATTCTGGGAATCCTGCTGGTCATTCCGCTAATCGTCCTCGCAGTCGTGGTGTGGGCAATCGGGTCGGTCATCGCCTTTCTCGCGATCGGAGAGCGCCTCCTCGACGCGGATAGCGCCGACGACTGGCTGAAACCGCTCGCCGTCGGCGCGGCGATAAACGGAGGGCTCGCTCTGACCGGCATCGGCGGTCTCGTCTCCTTCTGTATCGGGGCCGCCGGGTTCGGTGTGATACTTCGCGACCGGCTGAGCGGGTGACCCCTGGGATGGTCTATCTCTCCCACCCCGTTCGTCGCATGTCCACCGACCCATTCGAAGACGAGGACGCTACACTGGTTCTCTCCTGTGACTCCGCGGCTGATCTGAACGCGGTCAGCGACGCCGTCGAACGGTCCGGTGGCACCGTCGACGCGCGCCTGCAGTACCATACACTCCGCATTCAGATCCCCGAGCGAGCGGTCTCAGAGCTCACCGAAATCGATGGACTCGAATCGATCGAGACGGACAATACAGTCGGCATCGGCGGCGACGCGGGCGAGGATGTCTGAGTCAGGGAGTGCAGAATCCCCTACAGCGGGCCGAAGACGATGAGTACGACCAGCCCAATCACCGTGAGCAGACCGCCAGCGACGAGTCCGCCGAGGCGAATGAACCCGCGGATAGACTCATCGGATGTCTGCAGTTCCTTGAGTCCGACCCACGGACTTATCCCGCGGAGATACCAGCCCTCGACGGTGACCGATTCGCCGATGAGTTCCGGCACCCGGCGGATCGAAAAGAGCAGATTCCCGAGGAAGGGGAACCAGCTTTCGTATTTGAGAAACATCAGGCCGGTGGAGTCCTTGAACATCAGGTCTTCGGAGAAGCGATAGCCTGCCGTCCCGCGGCCGATCAGTTTCCCGTCGAGTCGTGCGATGGAGGCGTTGACCGGCGATGCATACGGATCTGCGAGCAACTCGATGACGGTCGTCTCCTCGGGCGTTCCTGGGGGGTACTTGTACAGCGTCCGGACGATGGATCCGAGGCCGACGATGACCAGCCAGCCACCGACGAAGGCGGCGAGCGAGAACGTGATGGCCTCGGTGTACACGCCCGTCAGATACGCGAGCGGAAAGCCAACCGCTGCGACGGCCGGAAGCACGAGGACGGCCATATCGCGGAGAAACTCTGCATACATCCGACGGCGGTCGACGGGGAACCGGTCGAGAATGTCGTCGAAATCGAACCGCTGTGCCCCCTGTACCTGCGAGAGCGTCCTGACGCGCTTGCCAGTCAGCGGGTGTGTGGAGTTGAGTTCGAGCAGTTTCGCCCACGGGTTCTTCAGGTCGAACAGAAAGGCGCGCAACAGGAGGTCCGGGTCGTCGTTCTGGGTCGCGTTGTGGTACATCATCCCGTCGTTCTTGCTCGAATCGACGTTCATGATGCCGATATTTCGCGTCGCCTTCGAGAGTTCGGGGTTGTCCTCGCTCATCACGATGCCGTAGGCAATCTTGACGAGCGCCGAGGAAATCTGGTCGGGGTGGGTGTACTCGGCGGCGAAGCGGTCGGCAGCGTACTCCCGGACGCGACTGAGGTACAGCACCATGTACTCACCAACGAACCAGAGTACGTACGAGAGGACGGCCACCCCGAACAGAATCTTGTTCGCCTGATTGTCCTTATTCGAGCCGCTGTGAGCGCCGAATCGCCAGGAGTGGATGGCGACCAGATACAGGATCTGGACGATGGTGTTCGCGACCGTCATGATGATGAAATCCCGACTCGTGATGTGGCCGAGTTCGTGTGCGACGACGCTCGCCGTCTCCCCGTCGTCGAGAAACTCGAAACACCCCTCCGTGAGGACGATGCGGCCGTTGAACCGCGCCGTCCCGTAGGTGAATGCGTTCGGATTGCTGTCCTCGATGTAGCCCAGTTTGGGCGTGTCGTAGCCGTACTCGTCGGTAACCGTCTCGATGACGGCGGCCGACTGTGGGCTTCGCTCGCGCAACTCTTCGAGTGATATCCACTCCATGCCGTACAGCCACTGGTAGATGAAGTCGTTTATCGTCGGAGTGACGAGCAACAGGAGCAGATTCAGGACGACGACCACCGCGATCGCGAGGCCGACGTTGATGTACCCGACTGCCACCATCACCCCGAGGACGACGACGAACAGAAACGACGAGAGCACCGACAGCGTCAGCAGCGTTGCGAATGCACGTCGCATTAGTGTGGAGTGTGCCGGAATCGAATAAAAAACCTCGTGTTGGATCGAAGCACACGCTGGGTCAGTTCCAGCGAAGGATTGAGTGTATACGCTGGCGAAGCGTTCCCGAGTGCGATCGAAGTGCCTGGGCTTTTTGCTCACACTTCTCACGTTGCGAGGGGTCACAGACCTCTCGAACGATACGAACGGGTCTGCAGCCGTGAGGGGTTTGTTCTTCGAGCGAAGTCCGCCGTGGAAAAAGGTAATATGGGATCGCCCGGTTTCCAAGTAAGAGGTTCACGCCATGAGTGAGTACGATATTGCGCCGCCACCGACGAGACTCAGTAATAGCGTCCAGCTTCGATTTGCATTCAGTAAGGACACGGGGACAGTAACGAAGTTCATGGTGCAATTGGAGTACTGGCTCGACGGCGACTGGCAGACGGTCGTTCGATACGATCACGACCGAGACGCAGAAGGCGGACACGACGTTACAGAGGAAGGGCTTCACCGCGATCTTTACCGTGAAGGGGTGAAGTACCGGGTCGAGGAAGTTACCGGGCCGATTTCAGCGAACAAAGGCTTCGAGCTCGCCGAAGAAGATTTGAAGGAGAACGTCCAAGAGTACATACGGAGATTTGAACGATGGCTCGGAGTGAAAGACAGGAGCAACCTGTGAACGACGAAGAACTAGAGGAGATGCCGGAGAAAATCGAAGAAGCTTTCGACGAGGTGCGGGACGAACTTCCCTCCGAAGACGACGAATAGATTCATCGTCTATTTTTCGAGACTATCTGAACGTTCTTGTATCAAGATATATTGCGTTCGGATACTGATATTGTACTATGCTTCGGCCCTCCATCCGAATGCAGCTGTGTCTTGTGCTCGTCGTGGTACTGTCGGGTTGTCTTGGTGGAGTTGGCCCGTCAGAGACGGAGCCGACGGAGGAAACACCAGAGCCGTATCCCGGGTGCACAAATCTGTACCCTGATACCGATCCAGCCACGTTCCAGTGTCCCATCTCAGAATACCCTCCAGATATTCACTATATTAACCGTGGCACAGAACAACATACGCTCTCGACTCGCATTACGCGAGCGAATGGAAGCACGGTTTTCTCTGAAGCAGTAACACTCTATGCTTACTCAACCGATCTATCCTCATCAGGTAGCTGGGATGATGTTATCGACTCACCGGGCGAGTATACGATTCATGCAACAATAGACAATTCCACAACAGAGACGGCTCAGTGGAATGTTTCTGAGCAATACCTCGGGATAGGACTTACTGAATGGATAATACAAATAACAGAGACGGGAGAACTTGAGGTCTATAAACCACAAAGTGCGTAAGGAAAGAGGGTGATCCACTAGCATTCCTTCGGTGTAATGCCGAGAGGGAGGTACGATCTCTTTGTGAATCGGTCAAGGGGAAGATCTTATATATTCGACTGTCGCTCGCTCCGGTCACTTCGCTCCCGGTGGTCGCTCCGTTTCGGTCGCCGTGCTCGGAGGCGATCTCGAACCGTTCCGGATCGCGTCACTCGCTCGCTTCGAGCTTGCCGTTCCGGGCTGCCTGTCTCGTTTCTTCCTCGACCACGCTCGCGCTTTCGTTCGCGCTAGTAGGGGCTGCCGGTTCGCTTCGCTGCACGGGCTGCCGCGACAGCGCTCTCACTCAGGTCTCGTCAGTCACGTGCGCGGGCTGCCGGGCTTTCGTGCTGTTTCGCTTCGCTCCGTCGCGCTTCCGGTTGTGCCCGATATCTCCTGCGCACGGCTTTTGATACCTGTCTCCGGCGCTTCGCGCCGTCGACCCGCTCGCTTGCTCTAAAGGATTTGAGAGGAACTGACCGCTGAATATAGAGAAAAGATTCAGCAACAAATGCTCTCGGACGGTCGCCGACAAGCGCATGGAACACACCGACTATGTCCAACTGTTACCGTATATCCCAACGCGGTGTCCCAGTGGAGTCCCTTATATTTTTAGTAATTCCGATTATCGGATACGATATGTCCATTCGACGCTACCAACTCAAATACGGGGCCCTTTGGGGAGCCGCCGCCTTCCTTGTTGGCCTCTCAGCTACCTATCTCGTCACTCCACCCGATCTGCTTGACGTAGAGAAATGGAAAACCGCCGCATGGCTATTCCTCAACGCTAATGGTGTGCCTATCGCTGGCATCAGTGTCCCTGGTCTCTCCGGAATCAGCGGTAATGTCAATCTCATCGAGACAACTGATCAATTCCGAGCACTCTACGTACTCCCTCCAATTCTCGTTACCTTTGCCGCCGTCCTCACTGGTGACTCACTTCGATACACTACACGCCCAAAGTACGTCGTCCAGAACTGTGCTGGTGCGATGGTTGGCTACATCGCGGCCGCACTCCTCACTATTCTTGCTTCCGACGCTCGTCCCGCTGTCGCCGTCGTCATCCTCCTTGGTGGCTTGCTCGGCGGAGGACTTTTCATCGGTTCTACCGTCGCTAACCGGCTTACCGGGGGACTTCCTGTTTTCGGAGTGACGACGCTCGGCGGTCTCGCAGCCATCGGCCTCGCCATCATCCTCGGCGGTATAACTGTCATCACCGCACTCGCCCCCATCCTCGCTATCACCGTCGCCGGAGTTCTCGCGGCGACTGCAATCCTGCTCGCTGTTCGCTTGTTCTAACCCAAATAGAGTTCCAAGTCTCTATCTACAAATCCGACCAACCGGAATCAGAAGATAGTTTGGTGCTACATTCGCGCTTTTTATTCAGCAAGGCTGCTGGAACCTATCACCAAGTGTAGATTCCACTATGGCTGTTGCATCTATCATACGCAGGTAATTAGTGCTATACAGAGGCTATCGGCGGGTCGTTCTCCCGGTCGACTACCGGTAAATCGGGTTCGTTCTCCGTGCAGGCTTCAACAGTTTCGAGGTCGCGGTTTGTGTCTTCGAGCGCGCCGCTGGGTAAGTCCCAGTAGGCATACGCGCCGCGGTAGTCGACGATACACTGGAACGGGGTTTCCTCGGGAAGCGTAGAGCGAACACCCGGTTATTCGGTTTCTACGAATGCGCGCACTTTCGCCGCGTCCAAGCCTTCAAGATTACATTCATCAAGCGAGGTGTTTCACCGAGTGCGAACGAAGTGAGCACTCGGCTTTTTCCCCAAGTTTTTGCGCAAGTGGTGCCCGCAGTGAGCCAGCGGCTCACGAGGACACCCGCCGCGCAAAAAGTGGGAGTGGGACCGCCCGGATTTGAACCGGGGTTGCGGGCACCCAAGGCCCGGAGGATACCAAGCTACCCCACGGTCCCGCACGTGGAACTGAGGCGGTGACGGGTGTAAGCGTTTCGTTGCTAGATTCCCGTCGTTGTTCAGGCACAAAGGTTTACTCGGTTGCTTCCGGAGTTGAGGTATGTCCTGGTCACAGCGCACGTACGTCCTCGCCGCCTTGCTCGCGGTAGTCGCGCTCGTGACGACGTTTTTGCTGTTCGACATCTTCTCGGCGGTGTTCTTTGCGATTACCGTCGCGTACATCCTCTATCCAGTTCGGTCGTTTCTGCGCAGGCGTGGCCTCAGCTCGCGACTCGCCGCCGGTCTCAGTACGCTGCTCGCGCTGGTCGCCGTCGTCGTTCTCTTCTCGCCGCTTATCGTCTCGATTTACGTCCGCCGCTCTGAGTTCTTCGAGTTTCTCGAAGAGTTGCCCGAAACGCTGTCGGGGTCGTTCGTCGGGATGGAGTACGAGATCGACGTCGGACAGACACTAGAGCAAGCCGAGGTGATACTGCAGGACGCGGCCGTGGACCTACTCGCACAGATGCCGGTCATCTTGCTCAACTTCTTCGTGTTCATCCTCGTCGTCTACGCCCTGCTCTTGCGACCCGACGCGGTTCGGGCGGCGATTCTCAAGCCCGTCCCGGTGCAGTATCAGGATATCGTCTTTGCCTTCCACAGACGAACGCGCTCGATCCTGTATGCGATCTACGTCCTTCAGGCGGCAGTCGGGCTCGGGACCTTCCTGATCGGCTACCCCTTCTTCATCCTGATGGGGTACGACTCCGCCTTCACCCTCGCCGTCATGGGGGGGATCCTGCAGTTCGTCCCCGTTGCCGGGCCGATTCTGGTGCTGGCCGGGCTCGCGGGCCTCGAACTCGTCGCCGGTGAGGTGGTTCGCGCAGCGCTCGTGTTCGGTCTCGGTGGACTCCTCGTTGGCGTGCTTCCTGACGTGCTGATCCGGCCGCGTCTCGCGCGTCTCACTGCCGGAA
Organism: Halovenus marina; assembly: GCF_051414115.1. Classification (NCBI taxonomy): domain Archaea; kingdom Methanobacteriati; phylum Methanobacteriota; class Halobacteria; order Halobacteriales; family Haloarculaceae; genus Halovenus; species Halovenus marina. Next base: position 559,482 of record NZ_JBLKNZ010000001.1, read on the forward strand.
TCCCGGGAAGTCTCTACTTCGTCGGCTTTTTCGGTGGACTGCTCTCTGTCGGCGCGCTCGGCATCATCGCTGGCCCACTCGCCGTCGCACTGGTCGCGGAGGCGGTGCGTCTGCTGGTCCACGACTCCGCTTCGGCCGCCGAGCAACAGGGACTCGAATACGTCGAACAGCCAGCTATCCCTCGATCGGACGACCAGCCGCCTTCCACTGAGTGAGACTCCCCTCGTAGAAAGCGAGGCGCTCGAATCCAAGCCAGCGAAGCACCCAGTAGGTGTGACTGATCCGCCGAGCGGTGTTGCAGTACAGCAACACCCGACGGTCGCGGCTGATGTCTCGCTCGGCGAGAAGCGCGTCGATGCGGTCACGGGGGAGTAGCCCGCGGCTCTCGTCGTCGACGAGTTCCCGCCAGTCGAGTCTGACGGCGCCGGGGATGTGCCCCTCCTCGTACTCCCACTGCTCGCGCGTGTCGACGATGACCGTTTCCTCGTCGTCGACCGCCGACTCGACAGCATCGATGCCGACGAGTGGCGTCTCTGCCGGCGGTGCTCCCTCGTAGGTCGTCGGATCGACGGTCGGCGAGTCGCTCGTCACGTCGTGCTCGCGTTGCCACGCGCTGAAATCCCCGTCCAGAAGGTGGAGTCGCTCGACTGGATGACCGTACAGCAGGGCGGTGACGAGAAACCGAGCGGCGAACACGCCGTGGTGGTCGTCGTACGCGACGAGGTGGTCCTCGCGCGTGATTCCGCGGTCGCCCAGCAGTGTCGCAAACGCCTCCTCACCGGGCAACATCCCCGTGTCGCCGCCACCCTCCGCAGCGTGTTTGTCCGCGCGAAACTGGTCGAAGGGGATGTTGACCGCACCGGGGATGTGACCGATCCCGTCGAATTCCCACGCGTCTCGCACGTCGACGACCCGGACGCTGTTGAGGCGCTCTGCCAGCGTCGCTGCCGAAATAACGAGTTCACTCATCACCGAACCTTTTGTACCCATCACAATGAACGTGTCTCTCTTTGCAACTCGAAGATATCAGCAAAAATTGCGACATCTGTCGATCCAGCGGCGTCACGCTGAACTCCGGGACTATTGGGGAGACTGCTTCGCAGTCCCCGCACAACCGCTGTCCCAGATAGTCACAATATCTGCCGCCAGAGGGGAGGAGTGGCGTATGATGCCGGGTGAAACACGACTTTATGCATGGCACTACTATTGGTAGATGGAATCATGAGTGAGAGTGAATACGCGAAGGACGTGCTCGTCTCGGCGGATTGGGTCGAGCAGCACCTCGACGAATTCGAGAGCGACGACCCCGATTATCGACTGGTCGAGGTCGACGTAGACACGGAACTGTACGACGAGAGCCACGCGCCCGGTGCGATTGGCTTTAACTGGGAGACGCAACTCCAGGACCAGACGACCCGAGATATTCTGACGAAGGAGGACTTCGAGAATCTGCTTGGCAGTCACGGGATCACCGAGGACTCGACGGTCGTGCTCTACGGTGACAACTCCAACTGGTTTGCCGCCTACACCTACTGGCAGTTCAAGTACTACGGTCACGACGACGTGAAACTGCTCGACGGCGGCCGCGAGTACTGGGACGAAAACGACTACCCGACGACCGACGAGGTCCCGGACTTCCCCGTGGTGGAGTACAACGCCTCCGGCCCGCGCGAGTCCATCCGCGCCTACCGAGAGGACGTCGAGAACGCAATCGAGCGCGGACTGCCGCTCGTGGACGTTCGCTCGCCCGAGGAGTTCAGCGGCGAAATCCTCGCACCGCCAGGTCTGCAGGAGACCGCCCAGCGTGGCGGCCACATCCCCGGCGCGAAGAACATCTCGTGGGCGGCCGTGACCAACGACGACGGCACGTTCAAGGACGCCGACGAGATCAGAGAGCTGTACGCAGAGGAGGGCATCGACGGCGAAGGCACGACCGTCGCCTACTGCCGCATCGGTGAGCGCTCGTCGGTCGCCTGGTTCGCGCTGCACGAACTGCTCGGCTACGAGGACGCCATCAACTACGACGGCTCCTGGACCGAGTGGGGTAACCTCGTCGGCGCGCCCATCGAGAAAGGCGAGTAACGACCTGTTTGCAGCCGAGAACTGACAACCGAACTTTTCGTCGCGGGACGATGCATACAAGCCCCTCGCAGTCGATACGCCGAGTATGGACAGTACTGCCGTTCTCGATGCAGTCAACGCGAATCTGCGAACTGAACTCTCCAGACTCGGCTCCTCGAAGTTGCTCTATGCGCTCACTGAGGGCGACATGGAGGAAGCCCCCGTTCTCACCGCACTCGCCACGCGGGCACACCACGCCGCGGCAGTGCTCGACGCGTGGGGCGACAAGGGCGGAGCGGGAGCGGTGTTTTCCGACGCGGCGGACGTGGTCAACGACCAGTACGACGAGATCAGGACAGTGCTCTCTGAACACGACCCCGGCGAGCGTCCGCAGATGATCGAAGCGATGAGCGAGTTCGAGGGCGTCGAACAGCGACTCGGTGCGGTGCTCGGATGGACGCTCGTCGCCGAGCGAACGGCCAGTCAGGCGAGCGGATTCTTCACCGGACAGGCAGACCCCGGGACTGCGAGCACGTTTCGGGCCTTCGGTGACGAGTACGAACGACTGCGCTCGGAGGCTGCGGAGGCACTCGACGACGTCTGCGCCGACGAGGACGACTACGAGCGCGCGACTGCGGCCGCATCAGCCGCCGTCGAGGCCGCCTACGACGAGTACGTCGAGACGCTGGAATCGCTCGGCGTCAATCCGAAGCCAGTCTGCTGACGCGCTGGTTCGTCCCACGCGTATCGACGCCTTACTGACTTAATGTTGATGTAAAAGCATTTATTCCCCGATTGGTAATGTCGACAGACGGATGGGGAAGCGCGCGCTCGCACTCGTGGGGTGTCTGGTGGTACTGGTGTGTACTGGTGGCTGTCTGGGCTTCGGGGATACCGACGAACGATCGGAAAACGTGACGCCGACAGAGACGCCACCTGCGGGGACGGAGACACCGACTGCCACACCAACACCGACGGAGACGCCCGAGCGGTCGAACGGGACGCTCGCGCCCGATGTCCGCGAGCAGGGCTACGCGAACTTCACTGCCGCCTTCGAGGAGTCACTCGACGATCCGACTGCCGCACGCCTCGCGACGCCCAGCGTCGACTGGTCTGTGGTCTCGCTCGCCGAGACCACCCAGGTCAGGGACACGCTCGAGATCGCGCTCACACACGAGAACGGGACCTATCATCCCATGTACGCGACCGGGACAGCGCTGGAGGCGCTCGCGGATACGATCGACGGGCCCGGCACTGCGCTCGACCGTGACTTTGTCGCTCCGGCGGCTGCAGGCAAGTTTCCACTCATCCCACCGGAGATTCGTATCGAACTCAGCGCTCCCATAGCGGGAGAGACGATTACGCTCACCGTCGACTCGGATGTACTCGCTCAGTATGGCGCGGGCGAGATGAGTCGCGAGGCCTTCGCCGATGAAGTGCTCGCGTCTGCCGTTGCCGAGTCGGAGACGGTCAGCCCCTACGCCGACCAGCATCCCGAGCGATACCTGCCCGGCGGTGACGAGCGACCAACACTCGAGTCGACGCTGCTCGCGAACACACGCACGGGCGACGTCGTTCGTCTCGAACCGAAACCAATCGAGGACGCTGACGGAACCGTCGGAGTCGAGGTATTCCTCAGGGACCGGAACGCGACCGACGAGATTGTGAGCAAGCGCGCGGGCGAACTCCTGCACGAACTGGCGCGGAACGTCAACCGAGTGGGGATGGGGAATCTGTCTGCGGACCGCGCGGGCGAGCAGCCACTGGCGTTCGTGGCGGTGACCACCCGCGGCGAGACGGCCGACGAGTGGGTGACGACCCACGCACCGCTTCCAGCACTGGACGCGTACTATCACAACCAGACGAGCAAAGCAGCGCTTGCAGACTCGGTGACCACGCTCGCGAGTGGCCCCACGCCAGCGCAGTACCGAGCGCACACAGACCCGCTCGTGACTGGACTGACGCGGGCAACGTATCGTGACTTTGCCGCAAAATATGGACGGGATCTCGAAGCCAGAGAGGAGACGCTGTTCGGGTGGGAACCCGACGTCGAAGTCAAGCGCGTGCAGGGACAGGCCGAATACGGGGATGCGCAGATCATGGTTGAACCCAAGGATCCCGGTCTCACCAGTCTTTACGCAGAACAGATGATTCTCACTCTTAACGAAACAGCACCACATCTCCACCCAGAGAGAGGGATCCTCGTCTACCTAGACAATCCGACTCCTGCACACTATGAGGAAGAAGCGGGGGACCATCTTATTTTCTTGAATACGAGTGGGGCTCTCGAACTCACGGACGAGACAATCAACCCCTGGAACTTCAGATATGATCTGAACTCACCAGAGCATTATCTGCCGCCTGGTCAGAAACGCTCGAATGACCCGTTTTTTGAGGAAGCAGGACCAGCGTACTGGGGAGATGTGCCAGTCGAAAATACGAAGTGATCGACTTCCCGGTACGATTCGTCCGGATTGTTCTGTCAAGTAAATCCCTTAACTACTGACACCTCTCGGCAACTTCAATACGACATTTTCCCACCTTACTATTGAGTTCGCCTATCTGCAATCTGGATGCGCTGGTGGTTTGTTTTCACAGTTGTTCCTACCATCATCGCTATCACCACTGTCATCGTTTCCATCGTCATTACCATCATCGTCAGTCCCGTCTTCACCATATCCAATGATCTCATAATTATAGCATTCGACAAAGGACATCCCGCACTTCAGTGTCTTATCGAACGTACCTGAATATTGTTGATCGAGAGTCTGTGATTTCTTTCCAATCTGGTCTCCGACGTTGATTGCTTCGTATCCGAGCGCGAGAGAGTGGCGCTCCATCGCATTCTTGACACTCTCTGGCCGTGCCTTTGCGACGACTGTTGACTTATTTTCGTAGTGCTGTTGTTTGTATTCGATCCGTTTCATCTCTTCAGGCGGCATCCCGGCTTTCAGTTGTGGCACTTGCGCAAACGCGTAGATGGTGTCTTCTTCCTCATCGTCGTTGTTTCCGCCGCCTCCGCCGCCTCCGCCGCCTCCGCCCCCGCCCCCGCCGTTACCGCCACTGTCATCGATGTTGCATTTTTGGGTCTGAGTCCAGGGGAAGGGACGTGGGTGGTCGTTGTTGTTGGGGATCATGCCTTCGCGGGGGTCGTATTTGGGGCCGCTGATGGGTCCGTTGCCGGTGTGTTCGAAGAGGTATTCGACGTTGGCGTAGCGTTGTTTGACGGTATCGCCAGGGCGGTAGGTCGCGAGTTTTTTCCAGTCGGAGGCACTGGAACAGGGGTTTGTCTTGGCGACGGTGACGGTATGCGTGGCGGTGTCGTCTTGGCCGATGGTATCAGTCGCAGTCCCGGTGACGGTGTAGTCGCCAGGTTCGGGGAAGGCGTACTGGACGGTCAGCGTTGGGCTTGTGAGCGGGGATTCGTGTGTGGTGCCGTCGAGCGAGAGTGTGCCCTGGTCGAGTGTGAGGTCGCCGGGTGTGGCGGTGAGTGTGAACGCGCCGGTTTCGTTGACGGCGAGTGTGTCCGGCCCGGTGACAGTTGCGGTGGGGGCGTCGGCGTTGGTGACAGTCACGTACAGCGTGTCGGAGTCCTGGTTGCCGTCGTCGTCGGTGATAGTCACCGACACTGCGTAGGTGCCGTTCAGTATCGGGCGGAATTGGGTCATCTCGCAGGTCGGACAGTCAGGTGTGATGAGCGAGCCATCTGGACGCTCGATTTCCCACTCGAAATGGGTGATGGTTCCGTCGGGTGCGACCGATCCGCCAGCGTCGAGATAGACAGTTTGGCCCTGCTGAACGGTCTGGTCGAGACCAGCATCCGCGAGTGGTCGGTCGTCCGCGAGCGCACCGCCCACGAGTGTGCTACCCGCGAGCGTGCCACCCACAGCGAACACGAGACAGACGAGCGTGAGGGCAACCCCTCTGTGGATCCACCCCATGATAGGACAGAGTGGCCGCCCGTTCGTATAAAAGGTTACGTATTTAGAATGTCTGGGCGCGTATCACAACGTGCGAGATCAGATCGGGGGAGACGTCGAAAACGGCGTCGATTAGCTTCGGAGTGATCCGCCGTCTATCGGGAGTGCAACGCCGTTGATGAAACTCGCGCGCCCGCTGGAGAGGAAGGTGACCACGTCACCGAGTTCGCGCGGGTCGCCGATGCGACCGACGGGAACGTCTGTCCCCTTTGCCTTGTATCCTGCTTCGTAGCTCTCGTACTCGCCGCGCTCGACCGAGTCCTCGATGAGTTCCTCGATTCTGCTTGTCTCGTGTGCGCCGGGCAGGACGGCGTTGGTCCGGATCTCGGGGGCGAACTCTCGTGAGATCGTCTTCACGAGGCCGATCACTGTCCGACGGACAGCGTTCGAGAGGACGAGGTCGTCAGCGACCTCCTGAACGGTGCGGGAGGTGATCGCGGTGATGGTTCCCGCGTCCGATTCGGCGAGGTGGGGCTGGCTCGCACGAATCGTCCAGACGGCACTCATGACGAGCAGTTCGTAGGCGCTATACCAGTCATCGTCGTCCATATCCAGGAAGGACCCGCTCGGTGGGCCGCCAGCGCTCGTGACGACGTGGTCGACCCCGCCAAAGCGCTCGACCGTCTGCTTGACGAACGCCTCGACGTGGTCGGGATCGGTGATGTCTGCCTGAATCGCGAGGACGTCGCCGCTGCCGGTGTCACGGAGACGTTCGCCAGCATCCTCGATGTGGTCTTCGGTCAGCCCGCAGATGGCGACGTTTGCACCCTCGCGAGCGAACGATTCGGCGCTCGCGTAGCCGAGGCCGCTGCTCGCTGCCGTACACAGTACTGTGTTCCCGTCCAGTTCCAGATCCATATCCGCGATATCGAGCAGGAGTCACTAAACGGTCACGAGATGTAGCCAGTAGCGAAAAGCGCTGAATACGGCGTCGCCCGCCTAACTGCCCCAGAAGTTATCGCGACTGCCCAGTTGTGGTTCGTCGTCTTCCATCTGGTCGGATTCGTCCTCGGATTCCTCGGCCTCTGTCTCGTCAGTTTCTTCGTCTTCCTCGAGTTCGAGCCGTTCGAGTTCCTCCGCCCGAGCGTGGTTCGAGCGAACCTTGGTCACTTTCACGCGAGCGCGTGCTGGCGGGAGGACACCGTCGACCATGATGATGAACCCATCCTCGGTGCGCCCGACGCCCGCGCCGCTCTCGTGAATGTCTTCGACGTCGACGACGACTTCCTCGCCGGGCTTGACCGGCTGTGACTTCAGATCCTCGATTGGCTGGTTGTAGTGATTGCACCACTCCGCGCCGCCCCGGTCACCGTAGTGTTGACATCCCATTCCCTGGATCCGTTCGCTGTAACTGGGGCAGTCGTCGGCGAGTGGACAGTCAGCCATACCCCCGACTACTCCGGGGGTGAAGTAAACCCTTACGCACCGGCGGGCGAGCAGAATCTATCGAGGGCATTAATACACAGCGGGCGCGGGGATTTTGCCCGCATTCAATCGTACTGTTCGTACTCGAAGTCCTGCTTCGAGACGACGAGCGTTTCGGCGGTGACGTGCTCTGCGTCCTCGGACGCCAGAAACAGCGTCGCATCAGCCACGTCCTCAGGCAAAATTCTCGACGCATCTCGCTCCTCGCCGTCGGCAAATCCGGTGTCGACCGGGCCGGGACAGACCGCGTTGACGCGGATGTCGTGGGACTGCCACTCTCTCGCGAGCGCTTCTGTAAGTCCGTTGACCGCGAACTTCGACGCGGAGTAGGCGGCCATCCGGGGGTATCCTTCCAGCCCCCGAACGGAGGAGACGTTGACGATCACGCCCCCGTCGTCGGCCATCGAGTCGAACACCGCCTGCGAGCACAGAAAGACGCCGTGGACGTTGATGTCCATCGTCGTCTGCAGGTCCGACAGCGGATAGTTCTCCGCGCTGCCGGGAATCCAGACACCCGCGTTGTTCACGAGAATGTCCACGCCGCCGAACCGTTCGATAGTTTTGTCGACGAGTTCGGCCACGTCGTCCGGCTCGCTCACGTCAGTCTCACACGAGAGCACCTCGGCTCCGAGTTCGTCCAACTCCTCGGCGGCGCTGTCGAGTTCTGTTCTCGTTCTGGAGCAGATCACGACCTTCGCACCCTCCTGTGCGAATGCTCGTGCGATAGCGCGTCCGATACCACGTCCGCCGCCTGTGACGATCACTACCTGACCCTGAAACGACATCGCTCTTCGCTCCGACCTACAGGTACAAATATCTCTGTGTCGGGTGCAACCATCCTTCGATCAGTTTCAGTGCGGGGTTTGCGAACCTTCTTGAGTGAGGCCGAACAACCATCGACACCAGATGGCTCGCGCGGACGACACGGAACTCATCGACCAGTTCGAGGAATTCTACCGGAGTTACTACCGCAACGAGATCGGGGAACTGGCACAGAAGTACCCGAGCGAGCAGAAGTCACTCTACATCGACTGGCAGGACCTGTACCGCTTCGACCCAGACCTGGCCGACGACTTTCGGAACAAGCCCGGACAACTGCGCGAGTACGCCGAGGAAGCGCTTCGGCTCTACGATCTGCCCGTGGACGTCTCGCTCGGACAGGCGCACGTCCGCGTTCACGGCCTGCCCGAAACGACCGGCATTCGGGCGATTCGTGCCGACCACCGCGGTCGACTCATCACCGTTCAGGGGATCATCCGCAAGGCGACCGACGTTCGCCCGAAGATCACGACTGCCGCCTTCGAGTGTCAGCGCTGCGGGACGCTCACCCGGATCCCACAGGAGAGCGGTGACTTTCAGGAACCCCACGAGTGTCAGGGCTGTGAACGACAGGGTCCCTTTCACATCAACTTCGACCAGTCTGAGTTCATCGACGCCCAGAAGCTTCGAGTCCAGGAATCGCCCGAGGGGCTACGCGGCGGCGAGACGCCACAGAGCATCGACGTCAACATCGAGGACGACATCACTGGCGAGGTGACCGCTGGCGACCACGTCTCCGTCACTGGTGTGCTTCGTCTCGAACAGCAGGGCAGCGACCGGGAGAAGTCGGCCATGTTCGACGTGTACATGGACGGGCTGACCGTCGAAATCGAAGACGAGCAGTTCGAGGACATGGACATCACCGACGAGGACAAAAAGGAGATCGTCGAACTCTCGAACCAACCCGATATTTACGAGCGGATGGAAGGGGCAATCGCGCCCTCTATTTACGGCTACGAGAAGGAAAAGCGGGCGATGGCGTTTCAGCTCTTTTCCGGCGTGACCAAACACCTCCCCGACGGCTCCCGGACTCGCGGGGATCTGCACATGCTTTTAATCGGTGACCCCGGTACCGGAAAATCCGCCATGCTCCAGTACGTGAAAAACATCGCGCCACGCTCTGTCTACACGTCTGGCAAGGGATCCAGTTCCGCAGGTTTGACGGCGGCGGCTGTGAGAGACGACTTCGGCGAGGGCCAGCAGTGGACGCTGGAGGCGGGCGCGCTCGTGCTCGCAGACCAGGGGATCGCCGCGGTCGACGAGTTGGATAAGATGTCCACGGACGACCAGAGTGCGATGCACGAAGCATTGGAACAGCAATCCATTAGTGTCAGCAAGGCGGGAATTAACGCGACACTCAAGTCCCGATGTTCGCTGTTGGGTGCGGCGAACCCGACCTACGGCCGCTTCGACCAGTACGAACCGATCGGCGAGCAGATCGACCTAGAACCGCCGCTCATCTCGCGATTCGACCTCATCTTTACCGTCACCGACCAGCCAGACGAGGAGGAGGACGCGGAACTCGCAGAGCACATCCTCCAGACCAACTACGCCGGGGAGTTGAACACGCATCGGACGAAAACGAGTACCTCGAACTACACCGAGGAGGAGGTTCGACAGGTCACCGACGAGGTTGCACCGACGATCGAACCCGACCTGTTCAGAAAATATGTCGCCTACGCAAAGCGAAACTGCTTCCCGACGATGACCGAGGAGGCGAAAGCGCAGATCCAGCAGTTCTACGTCGACCTGCGCGCCCAGGGGACCGGCGAGGACGCCCCGGTTCCGGTCACAGCCCGAAAGCTCGAAGCGCTCGTCCGACTCGCTGAAGCGAGCGCCCGGGTCAGACTTTCAGACACCGTCGAACAGGAGGACGCAAAGCGGGCCGTCGACATCGCTGAGTACTGTCTGAAGGATATCGGACTCGACCCCGAGACGGGCGAACTCGATGCCGACGTCGTCGAGACGGGCACCTCGAAGAGCCAGCGGGACCGCATCAAGTCGATCAAGAACCTCATCGCGGATATCGAGTCCGAATACGACGAGGGCGCGCCGGTCGACGTCATCATCGAGCGCGCAGAGGAGGCAGGGATGGACGTCGACACCGCGAAACACGAAATCGACAAACTCAAAGAGAAAGGCGAGGTGTACGAACCCCGCACCGACCACCTCCGGACGACCTGACATGGACCGCATCTCGACGCTGCGAAACATCGAGGATGCACTCGCCCGCTACGAGGACGGCGAGTTGCAACTGCCGGAACTCGAACGGGAGGTTCGGGGCGTGTTGCGCACCTACGCGACCGACTTCGAGGATGCCACGGCGTATCGCGCTCGTGGTGACCCGAGCGCAGACGGCCTCGTCGTCGTCGCTGACTCGCGGACGGAGGCCCGCGAACAGATCGAGGGGCTGGTCGACGCCGCCGCCTTCGAGGTCGAACCGGTCGACTGATAGAAGCAGCGAGAACACAACGGGAGCGAACCACCCCGGACTTTTTATCCCAATACGCGGGCAGAGTCCCCATGCACGCGTTCCGAGACGTGGAAACGGCAGCGTACTGTCCGCGAAAGCTGTACTACCGCAAACGAGACCCTGACGAACGAACCACCCCCGAGGAAGTCGCGCGTCGTCGCGAACTGGCCTTCGAGTACGAGCAACTGCTGACCGACGACAGCACGCTCGCGGACGCGCCGATCTCGGTGACGCCGACGCAGTTCCGGTCACGGATCGGGTCGGCCAAAGCTCGTCTCGACGCGTGGGACGCACTCGTCGATCCAGCCGAGCGTGACGTCTTCTGTCGCGGACGGGAGTGCCACGGGAGAGTTCACAAACTCCTCGACGACTCATCGCCGTCGCTATCGCTGATCTTCGGCGGAACACCGCCGGAACAGGGCGTCTGGGAACCCCAGAGCGTGCGGCTCGTGGCTGCCGCGAAGGCGCTGTCGTGGGAGCGAGAGACCGCCGTCGAGCGCGTCTTCGCGGAGTACCCTGCTTACGGTGTGATTCGGGAGGTTGCGGTCGACACCAGACGGACGGCACAGTATCGGGCAGCGGTTCGGACAGCGGATGCGATTGACGGACCACCCGCTCGCACGAACCAGCGCTCGAAGTGCGACCCCTGTGAGTATCAGAGCGACTGTGGCGTCCGGACGCGGTCGCTTCGGAGTCTGCTCGGTGGGTGATCCGCGGAGTTAGTACTCTGCGAGCCACGCCTCGATGTCGTCTGCCTTCGGGCCGCGTCGGTGAATCTGTCCGCGCTCGACGTCGACGACGGTCGAGCCACGGCCGCCCGGCGTCTCGCCGCCGTCGATGATGATCGCCACTGCTTCGCGGATCTGGTCGTCGAGCTCAGCGACGCGTCGGGCGCTTTCCGCTCCCGAGACGTTCGCACTCGTCGCGGTCATCGGTTCGACGTGGGAAAGAAGCGCGAGCGTCGCGTCGCGGTCAGGCACCCGGACGCCAACGCGGTCGCGGCCAGCCGTGAGTGCGTCCGGAACCTGCGAGTTTCGTTCGAGCACGACTGTGACGGGACCGGGAAGAAATCGCTGCATGAACGCCCGCTCGCGCTCGGTCGGATTGGTGTACGTCTCGGCTGCTGTCCGACTGGAGACTGCCATCGAGAGCGGCTTCGAGCGATCCCGGGCTTTCGCCTGGAAGACCCGCTCGACGGCGTCGGGGTCGATCGCGTCCGCCCCCAGTCCGTACACCGTCTCGGTCGGATAGACGACCAGACTCCCTGCGTCGATCGCTTCTCTGGCGCGTTCGTAGCTCTCTGTGGACTCATCGAGGACGTGCGCTGTGTCGTCGCTCATGTCAGACCAGGCGTTCGACCGCTGCTTCGAGGTCGTCGTAGTCGGGAAAGTCCGGCCACTGATCGGCGGCCCACGCGTACTCGATGGTTCCGTCCTCGTCGATGAGGAAGGTCGCAGGCCGTGGTTCGGCGACCCCGGTCATCCCGTCGAGGTCGTTGACGATCCCGTACTGTTCGGCGACGCCGTTTGCCGGGTCCGAGAACAGCCGAAAACCAGTGTCTGCGAGACCGCGCTCTTCGATGAGGCGCTTGTGTTCGTAGGGCGTCGATATCGAGAGTCCGACGACGTGCAGGCCGTACTCGTCGAACTCGCGGTCGCGCAGTTCCTTCCACACGTACGTTGCGGGGAAGGCTCCGTCCATGGAGTGAAAGACGAGCAAGACGGGGCCGTCGTCAGTCAGCGTCGACAGACGGGTGTCCTCCCAGTACTCGTCGTTGACCAGCGGGCGGACGAAATCTGGGGCCTGCTCACCGACTTCGGGATGGTCCGCCGGGCCGAGTTCGACCACGTCGAAGTCGAGATCCATCTATGCGCCCTCCCGGACTGGCTGTTCGGTCTCGGATTGGCTGTACGTCGCGTCGAGATACGAGACGATATTCGCGCTTTCCGCCATCGTGACGCCGGTTCGCTCGTCGACGATGACCGGAACCGTCCGAGCGCCCGCTTCGCGTTTGACGACGTCTCGCTTCGAGTGGAGCGGTTCGACGAAGCGTGACTCGTATGCAAGGTCGTACTCCTGGAGTCGTCTGACGACACGTTCACAGAACGGACAGGCCTGAAGTCGGTAGAGAGTGATCGCTGGCTCGCTCATACTCTCGCTATGGGCGACGAGCGCCTAATACTGTCGGCTGTAACATCTCGAAAATACTTCGCCACCCGGGGTGGCGAATATTTTTACGCACTTACAGCCGACAGTATAAGCCCTTCGCTGGCGTCGCTCGTGTGAGCGGTTCCGCCATGACAACGCTTAATCCGAACGGCCGAAAAGAACCGTCTAATGGAGCGTATCGCTGGCACGACCACCGACGCTGTCGTTCTCAACATCGAGGTGATCGGGTTCTCACTGTCCGGGGAGTTGATCGCGCTGCTCGGAGCACTGTCGATACTCCTGTTGCTCGGCCTGTCGGCGTTTTTCTCTTCCTCGGAGATTGCGATGTTTTCGCTGCCGAATCATCGAGTCGACGCCATCGTCGAGGAGGGGATGCCCGGATCTCGCACGCTGCAGGACCTCAAGTCAGACCCCCACCGACTGCTGGTGACGATCCTCGTCGGGAACAACCTCGTCAACATCGCCATGTCCTCCATCGCGACAGGATTGCTCGCGTTTTTGCTCGGCAACCAGAGCCAGGCCGTCTTCATCGCGACGTTCGGCATCACGGCGCTGGTCTTGCTCTTCGGTGAGAGCGCGCCGAAATCTTACGCGGTCGACAACTCCGAGTCGTGGGCGCTGCGGATCGCTCGTCCGCTGAAGTACGCCGAACTGGTGCTGCTTCCGCTCGTCATCCTCTTCGATTATCTGACGCGGATCGTCAACAAGGTGACCGGCGGACGGTCGGAAATCGAGTCGACGTACGTCACCAGAGAGGAGATCCGCGACATCATCCGAACCGGCGAGCGGGAGGGCGTCCTCGACGAGGAGGAGCGCGAGATGCTCCAGCGGACGCTCCGGTTCAACCGAACGATCGTCAAGGAGGTGATGACGCCCCGACTCGACATGACCGGCGTGCCGAAAGACGCCTCGATTCAGGAGGCAATCGAGACCTGTATCCAGAGCGGCCACGAGCGACTGCCGGTCTACGACGGGGAACTGGACAACGTGATCGGGATCGTCCACCTCAGCGACCTGGTCAGAGACGGCAACTACGGCGAGGGTGAGACTGATCTGGAGGACATCACCGAACCGACGCTCCACATCCCCGAGTCGAAAAACGTCGACGAACTGCTGACCGAGATGCGCGAACAGCGCCTGAACATGGCGATCGCCATCGACGAGTTCGGGACGACCGAGGGGCTGGTGACGATGGAGGACTTGGTCGAGGAGATTGTCGGCGAGATTCTCGAAGGCGGCGAGGAAGAGCCCATCGAGTTCGTCGACGACACCACCGCGCTCGTTCGCGGCGAGGTGAACATCGACGAGGTCAACGAGGCACTCGGCATCGAACTGCCCGAGGGCGAGGAGTTCGAGACCATCGCTGGCTTCATCTTCAACCGAGTGGGGCGACTCGTCGAGGCTGGTGAGGAGGTCGAATACGAGGGACTCAACATCCGTGTCGAGCGCGTCGAGAACACCCGTATCCTGAAAGCGCGCATCAGCGGCATCGAGGAGTACCAGAATCGTCAGGCAGAGGCGGAGATGCAGGAATCAGAGAGCGACTGACGCTCTGTCAGCCGATCAGACGAACGTGAGGAGCCACTCGACGAGCAGAAAGCCGCCGTAGCCGATGGCGAAGGCACCGATAAGTGAACCAACCCACGCGAGTACGGTGTAGCCCATCTTCGCCGGACTGACTTCGCCTTTCTCGTCGCGGGCCGCGTAGCCGCTGCCGACGATGGCCGAGACGATAATCTCGTTGAAGGAGACGGGGATCCCGAAAAAGACTGCCGTCTGGGCAATCGCAAACGAGGGGATGAGCGCGGCGATAGACCGACGCGGGCCGAGCGAGGAGTAGTCCTGCGAGAGTGCTTTGATCATCCGTGGCGCGCCGGTCCAGGAGCCGATCAGGAGTCCGAGACCGCCACCGAACAGCACGACGACGAGCGGGATCTCGAAATCAGAGAGCAGAGGCAACAGCGGCCCGAGCGCGAGTCCGACCTGACTCCCGCCAGCGGAGAAGGCGACGAGTCCGCCGAGCACGAGCAGGAATCGCCGCTGTGCGCGGGTGGCGTCGACCGCCGTCTGTCTGGCGAGTACCACCGCAAACGCCGTTGCGATGAGAACGGCCGTCGCCGCGTAGGGAACCAGGCCGCCGCCGAGCGCGTTGCCGATAGCCTGTGCGATCGACGCCTGCTCGCCGCTTGCGCCGAGAAAGACAAACTGGACGTTCGCGATGATCAAACCGACCACGCCCCCGAGGAAGGCGACGGCTTTCATATTCGAGACGCGCGTCGAGCGGAGCAGCCGAGCGGTCGCGTACGCGATGCCGCCGCCCACAATTGGCGTTGCGACCCACAGCGCGAGGATCTGCTGATACTTCCCCCACGCTGGACTCCCGCCCATCGCGAGACCGACGCCCACGACGGCCCCGGTGACGGTGAACGCCGTCGCAATCGGATAGCCGGTGAAGATGCCGATGGCGACGAGCGTGGCGGCGACGGTGAGCGCAATCGTCGCGGCCGTCGCCGACAGCGGGTCACCGATGACCAGTTCCGTCCCGACGGCCTCGGTGACGTTCGCCCCCTGGAGGATGGCCCCGAGCAAGCCCAAAATCCCGACCAGAAAGCCAGCGCGCAGTATCGAAATGGCGTTTGCGCCCACGGCGGGAGCAAACGGTGTCGACCCGGACGACCCCGCCCCAATTGCCCACGCCATAAACAGGCTTGCCAGTCCAGCGACCACGAGCGTCGCAAGCGCCGTCGGTGCGACCATCTACCGGGTGCTTACTGGGGTGTCCTCAAGAGCGTGCCGGTTGCGACGAACGATTTGTTCCGATGAGTACGGACAGAAATCTTATTTGGAGTGGGGCGAAGACGTGTTCGTATGCGTGAAGTTGAAACCGACGACGCACCGCCGAGCATCGGCCCGTTCTCACAGGGGATCATCGACGACGGAACGCTCTATGTCTCCGGACAGGGGCCGGTTGACCCCGACACCGAGGCGATCATCGACTCCGACGACGTTCGTGACCAGACTCGCCAGACGCTCGAAAACATCGAAGCAGTGCTCGAAGCCGCGGACTGCTCGCTCGACGATGTCGTCAAGACGACCGTGTTCGTCCGCGACATGGACGACTACGACGACATCAACGACGTGTACGGCGAACTGATGTCCGCCCCCTATCCGGCCCGCAGCGCCGTCGAGATTCAGGACCTGCCGATCGACATCGACGTCGAAATCGAGGCGATCGCGAGTCTGTAGCTGTTTCCCGGCGTTTCGCTGGCGGTTTTTCCTGCAATTACGACGAGTCTCGATTACTCGTCAGCGCCCCGCGATTGCGGGTTGCTTCCGGTCGGGCCGACCGAGAAGACGAACTCGTGTTCGGCCTCCGTCTCGAATCGGTCGAGGATGTCACGGAGCGGTTGCGCGTAGTTTTGCAGGTCGTTTGCGCGCTCTGAGACCTCGTTGAGTTCCGCGGCCTGCTCTTCGGCCGCGCCAGCGACGTTTTCGGATTCCGCCATCGTCTCCTCGCTGAGTTCGGCAATTTCCCCGATCTGGGCCGACAACTCCTCGATGTTTTCGAGTTCCTCGTCGATGTCGATGTCGTGGGTCTGTGCGAATGCACCGAGGCTCGCAGCAATCTCGTCGACCGACTCGGAGACGGTCTGGAGTCGTTCCTTCTGGTCGTAGGCGTCGTCGGAGATCTTCTGGATCGAGTCGGCGACCTGCTCGCTGGCCTGTCGAACCGTCAGGGCGCTCTGTTCGACCTCTGCACCGGCTTCCTCGACCTCGTCGACGTAGCTCTTTAATTGGCCGGTCGTCTTTTCGAGTTCCTCGATCATGTCGTTGAACTCCGTGGCGATGCGGTCCATCGACTCCTCTTCGCCGTCGGTGGTCATCCGCTGGGTCAGGTCTCCCTCACCGACGCTGTCCATGATATCCGAGTATTCCTCTGCTTTGTCCTGGAGATATTCGGCCATCTCCTCGGCCTCGGCGCGGGCAACCTCGGCCTCCTTGCGGGCGCTTTCGGTCTCGGTGATCCGGTCTTTGAGCGACTCGCGCATGCTGTCGAAGGCGCCATACAGGTCTCCGAACTCGTCGATCCGGTGGGTCGACATGTCCACGTCGAGGTCACCCTCCTCCATCCGGTTTGCCTTCGATTGCAGGTCGGCAAGCGGTGCGAGGGTCTGTCGGCCGATGACCAGCCCAAGCAGTCCGAGCGCGACGAGCGCCGAGATAATGATAAACAGGACGTTCAGGGCGACGGTGTCCCGGACGGCGAAGGCCTCGCTTTCGGGGACGCTCGTGACGGCGATCCACTCGTTCGTCCCCACGGACACCCGCTGATAGGCGCGCACCGGATCGCCGCTGACGAACGCGCTGCCGCCCTCGCTCGCGAGTCCGTCGATCACGCTCTGGTCGAAGCCATCTGCGCTGTCTTCGTCGGCGAGCAACACTGGCTCACCGCTCGTGCTCAAAAACGACGTTCGTTCCTCGCCCCTGTTGAGTATCTGTGAGCGAACGTCGAGCGACGCGTCCAGAATGACGATCCGGTCGGATCCCTCTACCTGCGCACCGAACCCGATGACGCGAGTATCGGCAAAATCCGCTGTCGAATCGTAGGCAGTGTTTGACACCCAGAGACCGTTCTCGAACTCGTCGAGAAAACTCTCCTCGACCCACGGGTAGTCGTATCTCTCCAGGAGCGGCGAGTCAAGCGAGGTGCTCGCGATGATCCTCCCTTCTGTGGGATCGATCACGTGAACTGCGCTCCGGTCGAGTGACGACTCCTCTGATTCGATCACCTCCTGGACCACGTCGCTGTCCTCGCTCGTGATGGCGTCGTTCTCCGCGATCAACTGGGCCTCGAACTGTCGGGCGTTGGCCCACTCGCTCATCGCATCCGACTGCTGGGCCGCCGACGTTTCGAGCGTTTCCTGTGTCGATTCCTCCAGCGTGTTGTTGACCCGGACGTACCCGACCGCACCCACGAGTCCGATGATAAGTAACACGACAAGCAGTAACGCACCGAACTTGCGGCTGAATCGTTTCCTGAGAACGTCAGGGACAATACTCGACAGTGTGTTTGCTGACATCTCTTGCAACCCCCCGGAACTGATCCTGTCAAGAGAAGTCGTCTCGACCGAAATAAGTGTACCGGCTGTTCTGTCGGCTGATTGGTGCGTCTGTCGACCTGCGCTCGACTGATCGCTCGCTGCTCGGAATATCAATTATGTTTAAACCCGGGGCAACCAAACGCACCTGCATGAAAGAGGAGTCCGTGTACACGGAGTTTGACGTCGCTCCTGTCGTCAACGCGGCAGGGACGAAAACCCGGATCGGGGGAAGCCGGATCCGGACGGAGGCACTGGAGGGGATGAACCGCGCGGCCGAGGACTTCGTCCGTCTGTCGGACCTGCAGGCCGCTGCGAGCGACCGGATCGCCGAGGTGACGGGGGCGGAGGCTGGCTACGTCACGAACGGCGCGGCCGGTGGACTCGTGCTCGCGGCCGCGGCCGCAATCGCTGGCGACGACCCCGGCGCGATGAGTCGCCTCCCGGATACCGAGAGCCGGCCCGACGAGATCATCATGCCTCGGACACACCGTACCGCGTACGACCACGCACTCCGGACGGCGGGGGCGACCATCGTCGACATCGGCGCGAACGACCGGCATCTCGACACCGGGTCCCGCAACACCGAACCCTGGGAGTACGCCGACGCTATCTCCGAGGACACCGCCGCAATCGGGCACATCTACAAGTCCTACAACGGGCCACCGCTCTCGACCGTGTGTGACATCGCGCACGAGCACGACCTGCCGGTCATCGTCGACGCGGCCGCGGAGGTGCCGCCGGTCGACAACCTCTCGTGGTTCACCGAGCAGGGCGCAGATCTTGTCGCATTCAGCGGCGGCAAGGCGATCCGCGGTCCACAGACCGCTGGCATCCTCGCCGGTCGGGAGGATCTTATCACCTCGGTGGCTCGCCAGCACCTCGACATGCACGCCGCAGACGAGGTGTGGGAGCCACCACAGCGGTTGCTCAAGGCCGACGAACTCGACGGCGTGTTCAAGCAGGGGATCGGCCGCCCGCTGAAAGTCGGCAAGGAGGAACTCGTCGGAATGCTGCGGGCGCTGAACGCGTTCATCGAGGAGGACCAGGAAGCGCTGCTCGCGGAGTGGTGGGAACGCTCTGAGTACGTCGCCGAGACGCTTGGCGACCTCGCGGGTCTCTCGACCGACATCGACGACAGCGCCCGGTCAGTCGCGCCGACGGTCGGGGTGACCGTCGACGAGTCTGCTGCGGGCCAATCGGCCGCCGACCTCGTGTACGCGCTCCGGCAGGAAGACCCGAGAGTCTTCGTCGGCGGCGACGGCGTCTCGGCGGGAACGTTTTCGATCAACCCGATGTGTCTGACCGACGAGGAGACCGACTACCTCCTCGACCGCATCGAAGCACACCTCACGGAGGAAGCCTAACATGAAAGCAATCGCAGTCAAGCGGGGGGAATCGAGGCCGCGAGTGATCGACGTCGAGCGACCGAACAGAGAACCGGGTGAAGTGCTCGTCCGGACGCTCAGAGTCGGCATCGACGGCACCGACCACGGCGTCATCGAGGAGAGTCACGGCAACTTCCCCGAGGGCGAGGACTACCAGATCCTCGGCCACGAGACGGTCGGCGTCGTTGAGGAGGCTGGTGACACCGACCTCGATGAGGGACAACTCGTCGTCCCGACGGTGCGGCGACCACCTGCGGAGGGGACAAACGAGTACTTCGAGCGCGGCGAACCCGACATGGCTCCGGCGGGTCACTACGTCGAACGCGGCATCGTCGGCGCGCACGGGAACATGTGCGAGTACTTCACCAGCGAGCCACAGTTTCTCGTCCCCGTCCCCGAGTCGTTGGCCGAGACGGGCTTTCTCGTCGAACCGATCAGCAACTCCGAGAAGGCGCTGGACATGATGTACGCCTCGCGGTCGACCTTCGAGTGGAACCCAGAGGCGGCAATCGTCCTCGGCAACGGCCCACTTGGCCTGTTGACGCTCGCGATGCTCGACGACCACGTCGACCGCCAGTACTGTCTGGGTCGGCGCGACCGGCCGGACCCGACACTCGACATCATCGACAAACTCGACGCGACGTACGTCGACTCCCGCGAGACGCCGGTCGACGAGATTCCCGAAGCTTACGAGCCGATGGACATGGTGCTCGAAGCGACCGGCTACGCGAAACACGCCTTCCAGACCATCGACGCGCTGGGGGCAAACGGCGTCGGCGCACTGCTCGGCATCCCCGACGACTGGGACTTCGAGGTCGAGGGCGGCCGACTCCACCGCGAGTTCGTCCTCGAGAACAAGGCTCTGCTCGGTAGCGTCAACTCGCACGTCCCGCACTTCGAGGCGGCCATCGAGACGCTCCAGTCCTATCCCGACTGGCTCGTCGACGATATCATCACCCACGTCTACGAACCCGAGGAAGTCGACGCGGCCTTCGAGACCGGCGACGACCGGATCAAGGTCGTCATCGAGTTCGACTCGCTGTAAGGCCAATCCGAACGCCTAAGGATCGAAAAGCGCAGACTGCAGACGATGCTCGAAAAAGGAACGAGTTACTTCGGCGTCCGCGACCCGAAGCACGCCGAGACGGATCTCGACCGGTTCGAGGAGGAGGGACTCAACGCAATCTTGCACACGTTCAGCGAGCGCGACCGGGAGTACTTCTACGACCTGCGAGACGACCTCGACCTCGGGTACGACGGTGGGGCGGGAACGATGGAACAGATCGTCGCCGCGAGCAAGGAGCGGGGGTTCCGCGTGTACGTCAACCCGTGGGCGGTCGGGCGCGTGTTCGGCGGTGAGGCCTTCTCTGAGTTCATCGGTCGGAACCCCGAGTCGTGCCAGCGACTCTCGACCGGCGAGCGCGTCCCGGCGGCGTGTTTCAACGACCCGACGTTCCGGGAGTTCATGCGCGAGTGGACGCGCGACGCGGCCAGTCTCGGCGCGGACGTGCTCTTCTGGGACGAACCACACTGGTTCATCCCGGAGTGGCACGGTGAGAACGTCCCCGAGGGCGCGTGGACGTGTCGGTGTGAGAGCTGTCAGGCGGCCTATCGAGAGCGCTACGACGAGCAGATGCCCGCGACCCAGACTGAACGCGTCGACGAGTTCCGCGAAGCCATGCTCGTCGACTTTCTCGAAGAGATGATGGAGATAACCCACGAGGCGGGTGCTAAAAACGCCGTCTGTCTGCTGCCGAGCGAGGACGCGGAACACGGACTGCGCGACTGGCAGCAAATCGCTGAACGCGACCCGCTGGACATCCTCGTCACCGACCCGTACTGGAACATCTTCGACCACGCGGACTCCGCCGAGACCTTTGTCTCCTATTTCACCGAGAAAGTCGTCTCGCTCGCCGACGAGTACGACCTGGAGAGTCAGATCTGGATCCAGGGCTTCGCGCTCGACGGCGACCCGGAGACCGTCGAGGCGGTCCGAACCGCGACACGTGAGGCAGTCGACGGCGGCGTCGACAGCGTCTTCATGTGGGGGTACGACGCCTGCCGAACCGTCTCCAGCATCGCCTGTGAGGACCCCGAGGCCGTCTGGGACGCCCACCTCGACGAACTGCCGGACTCGTAGCTCGGCTGCCAACGTCCGATCTTGGCTATGCACGACCCGTTGGGAAAGTGACAGAGCATTTAAGAAGGGCTGAACGAAAGAATGGATAATGGGGGAGCCGATACGCGTTCTCCACGTTGACGACGATCCCACGATCTGTGAGTTGACCTCGGAGGTACTCACAGACCACAGCGACCGGATCGAGGTGACGACGACGACCGATCCGGCGGAGGCGCTCGATATTGTCGAATCAGCGTCGATCCAGTGTGTCGTCTCCGATTACGAGATGGGCGAGATGGACGGTCTCGAACTGCTCACCGACGTTCGGACCGCTCATCCGGATCTGCCCTTCATTCTGTTCACCAGCAAGGGAAGCGAGGAAGTGGCGAGCGACGCAATCTCGGCGGGCGTCACTGACTATCTCCAGAAGGGGACGGGTGTCGACCAGTACACGGTGCTCGCAAACCGTATCGAGAACGTCGTCGAGAAGTACCGCGCCGAGCAGAACCTCCAGCAAAGCGAGGCGGAACTGCGCAGAAAGAGCAAGATGCTCGACGTGATTCTCGACCACGTTCCGCTTCACATCTACATGAAAGACGAGGAGGCCCGCCACACGTGGGTGAGCGACTACTTCATGGGTTCGAACGACCAGATCGGCAAGACCGACCCGGAGTACTTCGACCAGGAGTGGGCCGAGGAGACCTATCAGGAGGAACTGGAGATCATCGAGACGGGCGAGCCGATCATCAAACAGGAGCGCTACGATCCCGCACGGGATATGTGGGTGCTGAACTCGAAGGTGCCCTGGAAAGACGACGACGGCGAGGTCGTCGGGCTTGTCGGGGCGACCTGGGACATCACCGAACGCAAGGAGATGCAGATCGAACTCGAACATCAGAAAGAGCGTCTGGAGACGCTCATGGGGGCGCTGTCACACGATATGCGGAACACGCTGCAACTCGCCCAGACCAACCTCACGCTGTACTCGAACCAGGGTGACCAGACACACCTCGAAACGCTCGAACGCACCCACGAGCGGATGGAACAGATCCTCAACGACACGCTGACGCTCGCCCGAAACGGGAAGTCCATCGGGGAGACAGAGCCAGTCGACTTGGAGACGATTGCGGAAAAGAGCTGGGCCACGGTCGATACGCAGGGGGCAACGCTCGTCGTCGATGGGACACTCTCGTTCGAGGCAGACCGGTCTCGCCTCCAGCAACTGTTCGAGAACCTCTTTCACAACGCGGTCCAGCACGCTGGCGAAAACGTCACGATCACGGTCGGTGCCAACGACGCGAGCTTTTACGTCGAGGACGACGGGGCGGGCGTCCCGCCGGAGGAACGTGAGACAATCTTCGAGGTCGGGTACACGACGTCCGACGACGGAACTGGCTTCGGCCTCGCAATCGTCGAGGCGGTCACCAGCGCGCACGGCTGGGAGATCACTATCGAGGACGGTGACGAGGGCGGTGCCCGATTCGTCATCGACGGCGTGTCGACGCTCGCGCGCGTCTGACGACGCCTGTCCGAGCCAGTGTCACCCGGTGTTTTTCATCCCTGCGGCGATGCCTTTGACAGTCAGACGGAGGGTTCGCTCTTCGGTATCAGTTCGGTGGGTCTGGGCGAGCAGATGCGTCTGCAGGAGGTTGAGCGGGTCGACGTAGGGGTTGCGCCGCTCCAGCGACTCGCGGAGCCAGTCGCGCTCGATGGGCGATCCCCGGCCGGTGATGTCGGTGACCAGTTCGATGGTTCGCTCGTACTCGTCGGTGATGCGCGGGAAGAACTGCTCGCGGAGTTCCGTGTGCGCGAGGTCGGCGTACTCGTGTGCAATCTCCATGTCCGTCCGGCCGAGCGCGAGCGCCGCGTTGTCGAGTCGCGTGCGGAAGAACGGCCACTGCTCGTACATCTCCTGCAGCGTCTCGATGTCGCCGCCGTCGTCGAGATACGCGCTGATCCCGGTGCCGAGTGCGTACCAGCCGGGGAGGATACAGCGGGACTGTGTCCAGGAGAACACCCACGGGATCGCCCGAAGGTCCTCGACGTTTCGCTCGCCCGACCGGGAGGCTGGTCGCGAGCCCATGTTTAGGTCTTCGATGACAGTAATCGGTGTCGCCTGCTCGAAGTAGGAGACGAAGCCCTCTGTCTCAAGTAGATCGAGATACTCTTCGCGTGCGGCCGCTGCCATCTGATCCATGGCGTCGATCCACTCCTCATTGATATCCTCGTCCGGCGTTTCAATCGCTCGGTGACGCGACCGGATCTGGGCGTTCAGCATTTGCTCGATGTTGCGCTCTGCGATCCGGGGGTTGCCGTACTTTTCGGAGATAGCCTCCCCTTGCTCGGTGAACTTCACCTGGCCGGTGATCGTCGAGTTCGGCAAGGAGAGCAGGGCGTCGTTCATCGGCCCGCCGCCGCGGGAAATCGACCCGCCGCGGCCGTGGAACAGCCGCATCGTCACGTCGTGGTCGTCACAGATCTCCGCGAGTCGGCGCTGGTTCTTGTACAGCGACCAGTTCGCGGCGAGAAAGCCGTTTTCCTTGTTCGAGTCCGAATATCCGAGCATGATCTCCTGGAGGCCGCCGCGTGCCTCGATGGCCTGGCTGTAGGCCTCGTTCTCGAACAGCGTCCCCATAATCTCGCGTGCGCCCGACAGCGCCGACTCGGTTTCGAGTAGGGGCACGATGTCGAGTCCGCAGTGACCGGGGAGTTCGACGACGTCGGCCTGGTCGGCCAGAAAGAGCACTTCGAGTACGTGTGAAGGCTCCTCTGTCATCGAGATGCAGTACGTGTCGATCGTCTGGACGCCGAACTCGCGGTGCCAGTCCGCAAGCCGGTCGAAGCGCTCACAGACACGCTGTGCGGTATCGGAGAGCCCGGTCGGGTCCTCGAGATCGATGATCGGCTCGGCTTGCAAGATCGCATCGGTCAACACCTCGATGCGCTCGTCCTCGGAGAGGTTCTGGTAGTCGATCCCCTGTCGGTCGAGCGTCTCGGCGACCGCTTCGGTGTGGTTTTCCTGGTGGTCGCGAAGGTCGAGTGCAGCGAGTGCAAATCCGAAGGTGTCGACGCGGCGAGCCAGCGGGTCGACGTGTGCCTCGGCGACAACATCGGCATTATTGTCTCTGAGGCTCTGGGCGATCACCTCCAAGTCCTCCTGCAGTTCCTCGACATCTTCGTAGCCGCCGGGGCGGACGTCACCGACGCGGTCCAGCCGTTCACGCATCAGACGGAGCTTCTGTCGGTACGGCTCGTCGGGGTAGCGGTCCTCGGCTTCGGCGGCGACGCCGGGAAGCTGTTCCCGGCTGAGCGCGAGCGACCGCTCGAACTCCCGGCCGACGTCGAGACGGCTACCGTCCTGACTCAGCACGCCCGACAGTTCCTTGAGGTCCTGCCGGTACCGTTCGAGCACGACTCGGCGCTGTCGTTCGAGCGTCGTTTCTGTCACTTCGGGTGTGACGAAGGGGTTTCCGTCACGGTCGCTGCCCGCCCACGAGCGAAACTCGAACAGCTTCGGCACGTCTACCTCACCGAACTCCCCGTCGAGTGCGTCCTCGAGTTCGTCGTAGATCTCCCCCACCACGTCGTAGAGGGTGTTTTCGAGATACCACTGGACGTTTCTGGCCTCGTCTTCCGGCTCCGGGCGGCGATTCCGGACCTGTGGCGTCTGCCAGAGACTCGTCACCTCGGCGTCGATGTCCCGCTCGACGTGACCGCGCTCCTTGTCCGTGAGGTGACGCTCATCGAGCGTCTCGATGTGGTTCGCGACCTCGCGGAGCTTGGATTTGACCGTTTTCCGGCGGGCTTCGGTCGGGTGGGCAGTAAACGTCGGCTCGATCAGCACGTCGTCGAGAACGGATTCGACGTCTGTCGCCTCGAGGTCGTCCGCAGCGAGTTCTTCGGCCGCCGTTTCGAGGCTGTCTTCGAGTGTTCCCTCCTGCGACCCCTCTCGAAGGGCGCGGACGCGCTCGCGCTCCTCAGCGAGGTTAATCAGCTCGAAGTAGGTCGTGAACGCTCGTGCGACGACGCTTTGCTCGTCCGGTGAAAGCCCTTCGAGTGTCCCGTGGAGTGGCTGTCGGCTGTCGAGTTCCCCGTCACGGTAATCGATTGCGGCGGTTCTGAGCTCCTCGACCGTCTCGAAGTCACCCCGCGATGCCTGCTGTTTCAGTACATCCCCCAGCAACGCTCCGAGTTCGCGGATATCCTGACGGACAGTCCGGTTGTGGAGTGTCATATCGCCCGCGTACACAGTGGCGGGATGAAAACCCACCGGTCTGGAAAGCAAATGGTCCCGAACTCACCGCCGCCGGGTCGACCCTGACTCCCGACTCAGGTCGAACTCGGGCGGTTCGTCCTGTCCAATCGCGATATCGTAGGCCTCGATATCCTCGAGCGCGGCTAGCTGTCCCCCGACATCGATCCGACCCTCGGCCGTTTCGAGCGTCAGCGCGGCGGTTTCCTTGTTCGTGCTGACCGACGCGTCCACCACGCGTCCGCTGACGGTGGTCCACTCGCCGGTTTCGACGTTTCGCCCGCGTACTGTCGCGTAGAAGGTTCCCTCGACTTCGAGCAGGTCCTGCACACAGCGGCGCATCGTCCCGTATCGCCGGGGGAACTGTTGCTCCCCCGACACGTCCATGAGTTGCTTCGCGGAACTCCAGACGACGGTGTTGAGCACCGCGGAGACGAGAAAGCCGAGCTTCGAGCGATTGAGGACGACACCGTAGTTCTCTCGGTCGCCGCGAACTCCGCCGTGTGGCGTGTACACGGCGTAGCTCCCGTCAGCGACGGCGACGACTGGCGTCGTGACACCGCGGCGCGCGCGCGCCACCGTCGCGACCCGGCTGTAATCGTACTCCGCAGGGTCCGGGACGTCGACTGCGGGCGAGACGAGTAGCTCGACCCGGACGTCGGCGTCGCGACACGCGGCCAGATCGCTCTCGAAGCGGGCGAGCAAGTCGGGCGTCAGCGACAGCACCAGTTCGTGTTCCGCCGACGTGATCACGTCTTCGAGATATCTGCGGACGGTCTGCTGTGAGCTGATGAGTGTGACTGCCTCCGAGTTTCGGGCTGGCGCGCGAAAGCGCTCGGAGAGCGTCTCGACGAGCTCTGACAGCGTCTCACGGACGTCCGCAAACGCCTGATCGGGGTCGACCGCGACCACTCGCATCGGACGCGACTCGTGCAGTTCGACGAGACCACTGTCGGCTAGATTCCGAACGGTGTCGTAGATCCGTGGCTGTGGGATGTCTGCCTGGTCTGCGAGGTCGGTGGCCGTCAGGCTCCCCTGTTCGAGTATCGTGATGTAGGCGCGGGCCTCGTACTCGCTGAAATCGAGCCGGGCGGCGACCGCTTCGAGCCGTTCGGACATCTCCTCGTCGACCATACGTACTCAACGGGGAACCAACGGATAAACGACTAGGAGTTACCGACAGCGATTGCCTGAACCAGTGAGTAGACTGGCACTTCACGCAGCGCGTCCAGCCCGTGCTTGTCGACCAGCACCCCGGAGGCGACCGGTTCGCCGCCCCTGTCGCGGATGGCGTCTATCGTCTCCTCCATGGTCGTCCCACTCGTGATGGTGTCGTCGACGACGTAACACCGCCGCTCGCGGATCTCCGCGAAGTTCCGCGAGAAGGTCCCCTGCAGGTCCTCGATGTCGCCTTCCTCCCAGTGGTGTTTCCGCGGCACGTAGGTCGCGATGTCGGCTTCGAGTTCGCGCGCGACGACGGTCGCAATCGGCGCACCGGCTTTCTCGATGCCGACGACCAGATCCACGGTGTTGTCGGTCTTCTGTAGCAGGTCCGCGAGCGCTTTCCCGATGTAGCTCAGGCGCATGGAGTCGCGACCGACCGCGCTCCAGTCGACGTGGATGTCTGTCGGTCGCGCGACCTGATCGGCGTCCGATTGCTGGGGGACTGTCCCGCGTTCGACGAGCCACTGGGCAGTCTCCCGCGAGACGTTCAGTTCGTCTGCGATTTCGCCCTTCGAGAAGCCCTGTTCGGCGAGTTCCTCGGCCCCTTCTAGAAGGTCATCGATGTTTTTCATCACCTCCCCCTTGCTGTGCCTCGATAATAATGCCTTGCACGGCTGGCGTGCCGAGTGACCCGTTCGTGTGGAAAGACATTTCCCGGATTCGGCTCCAAGTGTAAGTAACCTACCTGCCCCATGGAACTGTACGACCTGCTCTACCGCCTGTACACGGAGTTCGACACGGAAACGCTGCGGAGCAACCAGAAGTTCGTCGACCTGCTGCCGCCGCTCGACTCGCCGCTCGCGCTCGAACAGTGGCAGAGCGTCAAGTCGGACCTGGCAGAGCGACGCGGCGCAATCGAGCGCGCGTTCCAAGAGAACGGCGAGGCTCTCGCGACGATTGCTGCACACGCCACCCGCGACCAGGCCTTCACCGCGCTCGACCTCTACTCGAAACACGGCCGTGCGATCAACGTCCTCGTCCTCGACGTCGACGAGACGCTCCGGTCTGCGGGCAACACGGACAACGAAATTCCCCGAGAGACACTCCATCTGCTGACACAGTTTCACGAGTCCGGTGTGCCAATCGTCATCTGTACGGGGCAGACGCTGGAAAACGTCAAGGGATTTCTGATCCAGGGGCTGGGCAACGAAATCGTCTATTCGGGGCGGACGAGCATCGTCTACGAGGCCGGAACCGGCGTGTTCACGCCCGAGCACGGCCCACGCACCAAGCAACTGCTCTACGAGGAACTCGACGACACCATCACGGCGATTTTCCGGGGCTTGCGCTCGTCGGTGCTCTCGGAGGCTCCCCAGCCGCTCCGGGAGACCTGCCACCTGCAGGGCAACGAGTTCAACGTCACGCTCAAGCCAAACTCCGAAACGGGGAGTCAGCAGGCCCACGAGGTTATCGACGACGCGCTCGTGTATCTGATCGATCTGCTCGGTACGCGCGTCGCAGAGCAGCTAGAAGCCGAATCCGCGCACTCTGGGGGGACGGTCGACTCCCCCGGCGAACTGGCGCGTGCATACTACGCCGCGGAGGACCCCGAAATCGCAGATGTGCTCGAATCGAACGACGCTGAACCGTCGCTGTCGACCGCGGACGTTCCCGGAGCCTACGAGGACATCTTCGAGCGCATCGATGTCGCTTACTACGCGGGCGATGCGGCGGAGATCGGCTCGCTGGAACTCAACAAGGTCGAAGGTGTCAAGCGGGCCTTCGACGTGCTCGGCGTGGACGACCCGTTCGCGCTGGTGATGGGCGACTCGAAAAGCGACCTGCGCGTGATGCAGTGGCTCGCCGACATCGACGGCGGACTCGCCGCCGCGCCGACACACGCCTCCGAGCAGGTACTCGAACACGTGCAGTCGACGGACGATCTGGTATTCGACCAGGGCGACGCCGCGCAGATGCTCCGGATCGCATTCGCGCTCAACGCAATTGTCGAACTGGAGTGAGGAGATAGAAAGTACCCCTGCCTATATTTCTCATCTGTACTTTTTATGGATACTCCTATTCTAGTAAACTGAGTAAGAAACAAGTAAATCAAAAAATGTATTTGGAAGTGATTAGAAGCGAACGACGGGGGACAGAGACCGAATGTCCAAAAATAAGTCGCGCGCTGATTCGTACAGTGACCAACTAAACGACGAAGTATCCGATGGCGGAGGGTGTGCCGAAACGTGGGAAACCCTGAGCGGGATGCGCGAACAAACAGAGCGGCGTGATTTTCTCTCTCACGTCGGAAAGACACTGGGTATTCTCGCGATCGGTGGCAGTTCGGCCGCTTCTACGGCTGCAGCGGAGGATACAACCCCAGATGAACCAGAGATAACAACGCTTGAAGGTGAGGAACGGGAACAACTGCTGCGACGGGCAAATCGATCAGAGGATGTCAGACAAGTCGTTCGCTTCCTCGATGAGAAGCCGGAACCGTCTGCAGTGTTCACATTCGACAACCAAGACCGATACGGTGTCACGTTCGGGACTCATGAGGGAGAGGGAACCGTGATCAACTACCGAGAAGGTGAATCAGTTGACGGGGGTTCAACTGCAAGTGGTGGAACCCCGATGGGCGACGGGGTCCGTTCCGTCGAGACCTCGGAAGGTTCGATGATGTCAATAGGTACGCAGTATGTTCGTAATGTCGCGGCAAGAGTCCCAGGTAGTGCCTTCGAGGATGTCGAAGGGTCACCAGCGAAGGAGCAGTCGGTATTCATTCAGGAGATAGACGGCTCGAACCACTTCGATCTGTATGTACCAATCGTTCAGAATGACGAGGTGGTTGATCGACTTGTGTATTCCTCTGGATTGTCAGGGGAAAAAATGGAGTTGGTCGACGCTGAGAGTGGATACACGAACAACGGTAAGGTGTCTCCACTGGGACATAAGGGGTGTGACCCAGTAGTCGGTTGGCTCTGTACAGACTATTGTACTATCCTTTGCGCGAGTGTCGCTGCAGTTTCGGCAGCTGGTTGCGCTGCAGCATGTTCCGGAACGATAGCCGGGATCCCGCTAAGTGTAAGCTGTGCAACGTTTTGTGGATCGGTAGCAGGGTCAACATGTTATGAAACTTGCGAGACTCTTGCAGGACACTGATAATGAGCGCAATACAGACCCTGGAACTGAACAATCTGACCCTCGCGATAGTTTATGGACTTGCAGTGGCCATTCCAACGTATAGCATCACCGTACTGCTTTCGGGGTCTGCTAAGGAATCGTTAGATTTTGGCATTCTTACATTCGTTTTTACAACTGCTGTAATACTGTTGATGAGATGGTATTCGGGATAGATATCAACGTGAATGGATCACGAGAGTACTGAGAAAAATAGGAGCGATCCCTTCGAGATGGAATTACTTGTCAAGACCGACGGCGGACTCGCCGCCGCGCCGACACACGCCTCCGAGCAGGTACTCGAACACGTGCAGTCGACGGACGATCTGGTATTCGACCTGGTATTCGACCAGGGCGACGCCGCGCAGATGCTCCGGATCGCATTCGCGCTCAATTCGATCGCCGAACTGGAGGGCTGACCTGCAATCCCCACACACGACGATATCTCCGTTCTGCCCTGTCTACAGCAACTCGTCGGCGTCCAGTCGGTCGCCATCGAGTTGGCCGCGGGCGGTGACTTCCTCGCCGAGTTGGAGCCGGGCGTCGGTCTCGACGGTCATCGTCTCGGTGCCGTCGTCGAGCACAACCGGATCGCCGGTCTGGACGACCGTTCCGGTGAACGACACCGTCTCGCCCGAGTCGGCGTCGACCTCATCGTCGGCCGACTCGCTCGGGCTCTCGCCATCTGCGAACGCGTCGAGTCCGGCTCCGCCGTCCGAGACTGCCGGTTCTGACTCCTCGCTTGCGGTGGCTGTTGACTCCTCGGCGGGGTCCGCTCCGTCTGCAAGCACTGTCACGGCGGATTGCCAGCCAGCGGAGGCCTCTAGGTCGTCCTGCCAGCCGTCCTGAATCTCCGCGTCGGTGATG
The DNA here is from genome assembly GCF_051414115.1 of Halovenus marina. Classification (NCBI taxonomy): domain Archaea; kingdom Methanobacteriati; phylum Methanobacteriota; class Halobacteria; order Halobacteriales; family Haloarculaceae; genus Halovenus; species Halovenus marina. The sequence continues at coordinate 590,478 of NZ_JBLKNZ010000001.1, forward strand.
AGGATCTCGTCGCCCGGCGTTACGTCCCGGTCGGCTTTCTCCCCCCACAGTGCGACGCGAATATCCCCCGAATCGTCCTGCAGACGGACGTTTCGCACCTGCCCCTCGGAGCCGTCGTCCCTGTCGAAGGTCCGTTTCGGGTCCGTCGACCGAACGACGCCAGCGATGTCGACGGTTTCACCGATGTCGACGTCGCCAATCGGTGTCGTTTCGGGGTCGTACTCGACCGTCTCGTCGACGACTCTCACGGCACCCCGGTCTCCGACGTGCAGTTCCAGATCCCCGTCGCGCTCGCGGACGTAGCCGTCGACGATTTCGACTGTCTCACCGGGGTCGAGTTCGGTCGCCTGGTCTGCCTGCTCGTCCCAGAGCGTCACTCGGACTCGGCCAGTCTCGTCACCGAGCGCGAGGTTCGAGACTTTCCCCTCGGAGCCGTCGTCCCTGCTGAAGGTTCGAACGGAGTCGGTGTCGAGCACGAGTCCGACCAGCGCGACGTCTGACTGACCGAGCGTCAGCGACTCGATGGTCGACTCGCCCAGGTCGACGTCGATGTCCGCGTCGTCGTGTTCGGCCTTGTCGACGCTTACTTCCAGGCCGCTGTAGCCGTCCGTCGGGCGACCCTTGACTCGCAACACGTCGCCCGCCTCGACGCCGCCGTCGTCGACCTCGACTGCGCGCTCGTCCCAGAATGCCAGTCGAATCTGTCCCGTTTCGTCCGCCACATCGACGTTGATCACCCGCCCGTCTTCGTCGTCGTCGCGCTCGAAGGTTCGCAGGTCGCCGACCGAGACCACCTTCGCGAGAAACTTCACCTCGTCCATCTCCGTTTCGATGTCCGAGATAGTCTCGACTTCCCCGTCCGCGAGTTCGTGCGCGAGGATCATTGCCGCCGTCTCCTCGTCCGCGAGGCCGTCCATCTGGTCGACCTTCTCGGCGACGGCCTCCCGAAACTCCGCCTCGGACACGTCCGCGTCGATGTCCTCGTAGATATCCTCTATCGCACCCATTACTGTCAGAAAGGCACGGCTGGATGCCGCTTAAGCGTTGTCGTTGGTCGCTCGGTGCGTCGGGTCGTCCGCTCGCCGTCTACTCCGTCCATCGTCAGCCGATGGTTCCCGATCACGGATAAACCTCCGCCAAACGCGCCGTGGGCCGCTGTTCGTATCTGATCTTGACACTTCACGGGCGTCTCGTCGATATCTTCGATGCCAGAATGGATATACTTCGATACCTACTCTACATACACAGGTGTTATTGTTGACAGGGAGAACTGAGGACACAATTCGCCATCGTCTCTACGAAGCGATGGAGGACCCGACGTTATCTGTGGCCGAGAAGCAGCGGCGTGCGCTCTCGCTGGGTATCGAGTTTCTGAATGTCGAAAACGGTCACATTCAGCGCCGAAACGAGGGCGAGACGGATGCCGTCGTCGCCAGCGTTGGCGACAATCCCGATATCCTCCCCGAGGGCACCACGCTCGACCGTGCGACCACGTACTGTCGACGCACTGTCGAAGCAGATTCACCGATTGCCCTCTCGAACGCCCCCGAAGAGGGCTGGGAAGACGACCCCGCCTACAGGGAACACGGCTTCGACTGCTACCTCGGGACGACCATCTTCGTTCGGGGCGATATCTACGGGACTGTCTGCTTTCTGTCGACGGACGCACGTCCGACCGAGTTCACCAACGAGGAGCAGGCGTTTGTCGAACTGGTGGCGCGTCTCCTCGGCCGCGAACTCGAAGCGAACGAGTACGAAGCCAAACTCACCCGCACGGAGCAAGCCCAGGAACGTTCAGCGGAAAAATACGAAGCGCTCCTGCGACTGGCACCTGACGCGGTGTTCGTCGCCGACGCTGACACGGCCACGATTATCGAAGTGAACGAGAAGTCGACAGACCTGACGGGCTATCCCGAAGACGAGTTGTGCGGGATGCCGGTACTCGAAATGCATCCAGCGGAGAACCGCGACCAGTACGCAGCCCTGTTCGATAGCGGCTTCGACGAGTCACCAATCGATCGGTTCGACGACGGCACACCGCTGTATCTCAGATGTGCCGACGGGTCGAACGTGCCCGTCGAGATGAGTCTGAACAGGTTCACCGTGAACGGCCAGACACTCGTCCAGGGGATCGTTCGGGACGTGTCTGCCCGTCGCGAGCGGGAGCAGACGCTGAAACGAACGAGCGAATTTCTCCAGCAAACCCAGGAAGTCGGCAATCTCGGCGGGTGGGAGGTCGACCTCGAGGCGGAGACGCTCCGGTGGAGCGACGAGGTGTACCGCATTCACGACCTGCCGCTCGATTACGAGCCAACGATGGACGAAGCGATGGAATTGTTCCACCCCGAAGACCGGCCGCTGATAACCGATGCGTTCCAGCAGTTGCGAGATGAAGGGGACGAATACGACCTGGAACTCCGAATCGTGACCGCTGATGGAGCGGTTCGATGGGTGCATACGATCGGTCGTCCGGTGTACGATGACGGGGAACTGATCGCGTTGCGAGGCGTCATTCAGGACATCACTGAGCGGAAAGAGCGCGAGCGCGACCTCTACATCAAGAGCAAAGCGCTCGAAGCATCGACTATCGGGATCACTATCGCGGATGCAGATCGGCCTAACATGCCGATCGTGTACGCGAACGAGGGGTTCACCAAGCTGACGGGATACCCCCGAGAGCGTGTTTTGGGCAACAACTGTCGCTTCCTGCAAGGCGAGGAGACTGACGAAGCGAAAGTGGCCGACATCCGTGCTGCTATCGAGGAAGATGCCCCCATTCAGACAGAACTCCTTAATTACCGCTCGGATGGCACGCCGTTCTGGAACAAACTGACGATTGCGCCGGTGACGGGTGAAGACTCAGACATCGTAGAACATTACGTCGGGATTCAAGAGGACGTCACGGCCAAAAAGCGCCAAGACCGACTCATCGAGGTGTTAGACCGGGTCCTCCGGCACAATATCCGCAACGACATGACTGCAGTCAAGGGCTACGCAGCGGTGATCGCGAACCGAACCGACGGCGAGATCGCAGAGATGGCCAGACGGATCGAGCAAACAGCGATGAGTCTTGCCGAGCTGAGTCAGAAGGCCCGGAAGTTCGAGACGGCGATTCGGGACGCCGAGCCACTTGCGCCGCGCGATATCTGCGACGACGTCCGGGCGGTCGTGACCGGCTTGCGAAACGAGTACCCCGCCGTCGAGTTCCGCGTCGAGGCTGCTGGCTGCAAGCGGGTGATGGCAACGGAACGAGTGCGGTTGGCACTCCAGGAACTCGGCGAGAACGCAGCGAAACACGGCGACTCGTCGACGGTCACGTATCAGGTGGCGACGACAGACGAAGACGACGTCGAAGTCCGCGTCCGGGACCGCGGACCGGGGCTTCCCGAGGTGGAACGCACGGCGCTGGAATCCGGGCACGAGACGCCGCTGGAACACAGTTCGGGACTTGGTCTCTGGCTGGTCAACTGGATCGTGAGCGGCCTCGGTGGTGACGTCGAAGCCACAGTCGACGACGGAACGACGGTCACAGTTCGCTTCCCGGCGGCAGACGAGGACGCGGTCCCCGACTACCGAACTGCAGCGATCAATACGAGTTCTGAGTAGCAGTCGGGGTTCTGACGGCGTTCGGTCGATCAACCGCTGATGTCTCAATCGTCCCCGCTTGACATCTGCTCTCCGACCACGCTCTCGATCTGTTCCTCTTCGATGTATCGTTCCTTCCACGTGCCTCGGAGAAACCACAGGACGCCGAGGATTGCACCGACGATGTTCCCGATGGCCATGCCGACCCAGATACCGGACGCGCCCCAGCCGAGGCCGAAGATAAGCAGGCTCATCGTCCCCACGCGGCCGACCCACAGCGTGATGATCGAGATGAACATCGCCGTCTTCGTGTTGCCCGCGCCACGGAAGGCCCCGAGCATCACCTGCGTGACGCCGATGAAGGCGAACTCGACGGAGCGAACCCGCAGGTACTCGACGCCGTGCGCGATGGTTGCCGGTGCGTTCTCGACCTCACCGAGGAAGACGCTCACGATGGGTTCGGCGAAGGTCACCGCAATCACGCCAACGAGTAACATCACGCCGGTGACTGTCGAGACGGCCAGCCAGACGGACCGCTCAGCCCGGTCCGCGCGCTCGGCCCCGAGGTTCTGCCCGACCATCGTGTCGATTGCGCGTCCGACGCCCATCGCGGGCAGGAAGACGACCGAGATGATCCGGTTGCCGAGGCCGTAGGCCGCCACCACTGGCGGGGAGAAGGTGACGACGATGGCAGTCAGCGTGACCATCGCCAGCGCGCTCGTCGACTGTTCGATCATCGTCGGCGTGCCGAGCCGGATGATGTCCTCGATGAACCCGAAGTCGGGCTTGAGGTGGTGCAACTGGACGGCCGGGCCGATCCCCGTTCCGAAGAGCAGAAACATGCCGATCCCGGTCGCGATTCCCCGCGACAGAATCGTCGCGAGCGCGGCCCCCTCGATGCCGATGCCGCTGAAGCCAGTCGTGGCGTGCAAGGACGCTTCGAGTCCGCCCAGCCCGAGCCAGGTGAACAGCGGGTTGTTCTCGAACCCGAAAATAAAGAACGGGTCGAGCAGGATGTTCGCCGCGACCGAGACCACCATGATGAACATCGGTGTCCGGGTGTCACCGTAGCCGCGCATGAGGGCAGTGAAGACGAAAAAGCCGAACATGAGCGGCAGGCCGAGGAAGATGACCTCCATGTAGTCGGCGGCGAGCGGAACGACCTCTGCGGCCGTCTCGGCGTCGCTGGGGAGCAGATCCAGTGCTGGACCGGTGTAGAAGTAGCCAGCGACCCCGAGCACAATCGAGAGGACGCCCACGACCATCACGGTCTGTCCGGCCACGAGCCCGGCCGAGCGGTCGCCCTTCGCGCCGGTGAACTGGGCGACCAGAATGGCCCCCGCGCTCGTGAACCCACCCGCGACCGCGATCAACAGAAAGATCAGCGGAAAGGCGAGGCTCAGCGCACCGACGGCATCCGCCGAGAGCCGACCGAGATACAGCGTGTCGACGATGTTGTAGGTGACCTGCAACAGCTGGATGACGACGATGGGCCAGGCGAGCTGATAGAGCGGCCGGATGAGACTCCCCTCGGTTATCGACTCGTCGGGGTCGTCGCCCGGCGGACCGTCACCGCTTGGTGGATCACCGTCTCCCGGTGGACCACTGTTGTCCGGCGGATCACCATCGCCCGGTGGATCGGCACCGCTCGGACCGCCACCACTTGCTGACGGATCGTCACCGTCCGACGAACCGCTCTCATCGGGCGAGTTGGTGCCGTCCATCCCGTCGCTTGACCCGGAGCCGTCGCTCTCTACGGGTTGAGCTACCGACTGGTCGCGCTCGCCTTCTCTGCCAGCCGACTCGGTCGTCTGTGTCTCGTCGCCCGCATCGGCCGCCTGCGCGTCGTCTGGAGGGAAGGCGTCAGTAGGGACTGACTCGTCTACCACTATGTATGCTGACAGGGCGGAGGCTACTCAACGTTCTGATATCGTCCTGCGTGTACTCGCATCTGATACTGTCGGCTGTAAGTGCGTACCAATATTCGCCACCCGGGGTGGCGAATTATTTTCGAGATGGTACAGCCGACAGTATGAGTTGTGCCGGTACAGAAGCGCGTCCTGCTCTGGTCCTATCGCTTTGTCTCGTACAGTTCGTCGACGACCATCCGACCCTCGTAGGTCACTGACAGGTCGTGCCACGGGACCTGCGAGTAGAAGTGTCCCCGAAGAAACTGGATGTAGACCTGCGTCGCCTTCATCACCGAGAGAAACGCCTCGTCGCTGTCGATGTCGGGCACCATCTCGACGAGTTCCTCCAGCAACTCGGCGGTTCGGGTGAGGTCGAATCGGTTTCTGTAGGTGCTTATCTGCCCCTCGAACCGGCTGACTGCGATCGGTTTCACCGCGGACAGATCGAGGTCGTACTGGTCCGCCGTCAGCAACTCGCGGACGAATAGCGTGTCACGATGCGTCGTTCTGGTCTCGACGACTGCCCCGACCATGACGACGAGTCGATTCCCGTTCGGCGGGCGCTTGTGCTTGACGCGTTCGATATCCTCGGCTTCGCCGGCGCGGATCCGTTCGACCTCGTCGTCGAGCGTGTCGACGAACTGGTCGACGGCCGTCATGGCTCACCTCGCTCGAAGGCTATCTCCATCGCTGGTTCGTAGCCGGTTCCGGCGTTCGTCTCGAACTGCACTCGGTGTGCGTTTCTCGTTATCCCCTCGACGTTCTCGGTGACGGTTCCGATCACCCCGACGGGTGCGTATTCGGTCACCGTATCCGGATAGTAGACGACTGCGGGTCCTGTGGGCCAGTAGGCAAGATTGCCTCGTTCGAGATCCGTGGTGGTGTTTTCGGTCGCTTCGGTGATCCGCGGCGTGGAGATGCCGATCTCGTTGACGTACCAGCCCGGGATTATCGGTGCGTGCGAGTACGGGAGCAGGTCCCAGAATGCCTCGGTGGTTTCGGGTGCGTCCTCCTCGAACAGCGTCACGGTTCCCGTCTGGTCGCCGATCCGCATGGTGACTGTTCGTCCCATGCGAACCGCTCACACCCGCGCTGTATAAGTGTTCCTCAGCGGTACATTACTCACTGCATCTAGCCTGCGACGGACACGGGATTTGTTCGATGACCGCATTCAGACCACGAACTGCTCGCCATCGACCGCGAGCGGTTCCGCGAAGGCCTCGTCCGCGTCGTAGAAGTGCGCGAGATGGACCAGTCGCGTCCGGTCGGCGTCGAGTTCGTCCGCGAGTGCGAGCGCTCCCTCGCGGGTCATGTGTTTCGTCCCGAAGGTGTAGGGGACGCCGCCGTGAACGTGGTCGCCGCCTTTGGGGTGTCTCTCACAGAGTCGTGCCGGAACAATAGCGTCTGCGAGCAACAGGTCCGGGTCGGCGAGCGCCTCGCGTGAGCGTTCCGGGATCCCGTAACTCGTATCGCCGGTGATCGAGAGCTTCGCGCCCGCCTCGTTTTCGACCGTGAGTCCATAGCACAGAAGCGGCGGATGCTCGACAGGGACGAGTCGAACCGTGAACCCACAGGCATCGAACGGTTCCAGCGGTGACTGGGGGCGTGCCGTCACCTGGTCGAGATACGCGTAGTCTTCGGCGACAGTCTCGGCGACGCTTGCTCCAGTTATTGGATCCACTTCATCCGCCGCGTACACGTCCAGACTGTCGATCAGGCGATAGCAGTTGCCGAGTCCATCGAGATGGTCGAAGTGGATGTGCGTGACGATGCCCGCGTCCGGCAGGGGAACGGACTCGCGGAGAAACTGGTGGCGGAAGTCGGGACTGAAATCGACGAGCAGGGACTCGCCGGTTCGCTCGTTTTCGACGTGGACGGAAAACCGGGTTCGCTCCACGTCCAGTTCGCGGGCCCGCTCGCAGGTGTCACAGTCACAGCCGACGGTGGGCGTCCCCGTCGTGTCGCCCGTCCCGAGGAGTGTCACCCGCATCAGTCGTGGCTGTGGTCGTGCCCGTCGAGACCGTCGCCAGCGATGAGTGCGTCCCCGTCGCCGTCCATCATATCGAGGTTCTTCAGGGTGTCCCGTTCCTCGAACTCCTCGACGGCGTCGACTAGGTCCTGCTGGGTGAGCGTGGTTCGCTCCTCGGTCAGCGCCTCCAGAACTGCCTCGCGCAAGACGAGTCGCAGGTCACTCCCCGTGAGTCCTTCGGTGATATCGGCCACCTCAGTCGGCGAGAAGTCGGCGATCTCCATCTGGCGGGTGACCACTTCGAGAATCTCCGCGCGCATCCCCGCGTCCGGCTTGGGGAAGTTGACAATCTCGTCGAAGCGCCGCCACGCCGCCGCGTCGAGTTGGTCGGGGTGATTGGTCGCGCCGATCAACAACACCTCGTCCTGGATGAGACTCACCTCGTCGATGCTCTTGAGCAGGGTGTTGACCGCGCGTTTGATGGCGGCGTGTTCGTCGCTCGCTCGCGTCTTCGCCACGAAGTCGAACTCGTCGATGAAGAGAATACAGGGGGCGAGTCGCTTCGCGACCTCGAAGGTCTTCTCGACGTTTTTCGCGGTTTCGCCCAGATACTGACTGGTGATCATCGACAGCTTGACCTCGACAAAGGGCAGGCCGAGTTTCTGTGCGAGCGCACGTGCGACCGACGTTTTGCCGGTTCCCGGCGGGCCGACGAAGAGCAGCTTTCCGATCTCGCGCAGGCCGATCTCGGCGAGATACTCGCGGTGTTCGATCGCTTTGACGATCTTCTGGATCTCCCCTTCCTGTTGCTCGGTCAGGACGATATCGTCGAGCGTCATCTCGATTTCCTCGGGGGCGCGCACGTCGACGAGGTCGAGCATCTCCTCCTTCTCGTCTTCGTCGAAGTACTCTTCGAGCAGGGCGTCGATGAACGCCCGGTCTGCTCGCGCTGGCCGGTTTCGCTCCCGTGCGAGTTCGTAGTCGACCTCGAATTCCTCCCCCAGCGTGGCGGCGAGTACGGGATTGCCCCCGAGTCGCTCCGGATCGGTCTGATCGTGATACCACTTCTCTGCCATCTCCCGATCGGTGAAGGAGAGCGTCCCGGAGAAGTCGTCGTGGTCGGTGAACATGAGCCCCGAAATCGCCTCCCACGGGCGCTCGACACCGGTCGCCTCGCGGGCGGCGTTCTCGGTCGGTTGCAGCGGGCGCTCGATGCGACCATCGCTCCAGAAGGGTGTGCGGTACGCTGGCGGCAGGTCGTCCCTGTCGAAGTCGTCGCTCTCGTTGTAGAGGTCGACAGTCAGAACGAATTCGACGACTGCGAGTTCCGGATCGGTCATTCCCACAGAAATTTCTCGGGGAGGCCAATAAGTGAATCGAACTCGACCGCAGATAACCCCTCTCCTTTGGCGATTTCTGCCATGAGCGAGAAACTGTCGCTACACGTGATCTTTGGGCATCAGATCCGCGAACGCCTGCGCGTCCAGCCAGTCACAGAGTTGAATCAGTTGCTCGGTGGCGGCCTCGAACAGTTCTTCGCCTTTCTCGGCGGTGGCGTCCGTCTGGTCGCCCAGCACGCCGTTGTCGGTGTTATCGATGGCGTCGTAGAAGGTCCGTGCCCCGTGTGTTCTCGTCTCCGCGGCGTCGATGTCGGTGAGGCCGCCGTCCCGGGCGTCTTCCAGTCGGTCGTCGTGGACGAGTTCCGGGTGGAGATGTTGGATCATCGCCGTCTCCTTCGGGCCGCCGTGTGGACCGTTGTGCGTGAACAGGTCGTCGACCAGATCCGGGATGCTCTCGTCCCACATCCACTCGATTGCGTACATCACTTCTTCGTCGCGGAGTCGACGGCCGACTTCACGGAGGTGGTCGACGTTGCCGCCGTGTGCGTTCACGTAGACGACCCGGTCGATGCCGTGATACGACAGATTGCGGGTGAGCGACTCGACGTAGTCCCGAAACACGGGTGCGTCGACCCACATCGTCCCGTCGAACTGTCGGTGATGCGGGCTGACGCCGATGTTGACCGTCGGCGTACAGAGATAGCCCGTCCGCTCGGCGGCCTTGCGTGCCAGCCCCTCCGCTATCAGGTGGTCTGTCCCCTCTGGGAGATGTGGCCCGTGCTGCTCTGTCGAGCCAAGCGGCACCAGTGCCAGCGACTCGTCGTCGAGATACTCGCCCAGATCTGGCCACGCCATGTCTCCGAGATACATACCTCGTGGGTGGGTTCGACGACATATCAATCCCGCCGTCTCCGGCCGCGTCACCTTCTTTTCAGTTGATCTGTTTTGCCCTATTGTGTCGGGCTTAAGCCGTTCAAGCCATTTGCTCTCGGTATGGACATCGCTGAGATATTCAATCAGACGCCGTTTATCGAGTTGTTGGGCATCGAAGTGACGATGGCCGAGGACGGTCACGCCGAGGGACATCTGCCGTTCCGCGAGGAACTCCGGTCGAGCAACCACGGACAGGTCGCTCACGGCGGCGCGACCTACGCGTTCGCAGACACCGTCGGCGGCGCGGCGGTCATCTCGCTCGCCGAGGACGTTTCCCCGACTGTTGACATGCGTATGGACTATCTCGCGCCCGCGACGGACGACCTGTACGCGAGCGCCGACGTCCTCCGCTTCGGGTCGAGTCTGGCGACAGTTCGGGTCGAGGTACACGACGCCAACGACACCCACGTCGCGACCGCTCACGGGACCTACAAGTCTGGCGGGCAGAGCGAAGACAACCCGTGGCAGATCGGCGACAGAGACGACCCCACCTCGTAGCGCGCTCGCCCGTCGACTATCGCCGCTTACTGTTCACGGTCGTCGAGATATGCCAGTACGCCCTTGACGTTCAACTCCGCCTCCTCGCGCGCCTTCCACTCGCCCCACACGTCTGCGCCCGTCGCGTTGTCGGCGAAGTACTCGATCACCGCGTCGTCGTCTTCGAGTTCTGCCCGCTTCGTGGCGATGCGGTCGACCCACTCAGTGAGCACCGCCGCGTACTCGTCCAGCAAGTCGCCGGTCGGATGATCCCCGAAGTGTCCGAAGTACAGCGCCGACGGAGACAGGTCCTTGAGCATCTCGACGTCTGCCAGACACTCCTCCAGGTCGAAGTCTGACGGCGGACTGGTCGGATGGACCTGATCCATCCCCTCGACGTACAGCCCTGCCGCATCGGCGGTGAAGACGCCGTCGTTCGCCGGGTCGTAGAAGACCGCCTGATGGAAGGCGTGTCCTGGCGCGTGGTGGGTTTCGAGCGCGTGCGTTCCCAGGTCGACCCTATCGCCGTCAGCGAGTTCGACGATCCGGTCGTCGGGGATCGGTTTCGGCTCCGCGTAGTAGTCAATCTGGTCGCCAACCGCGGCCTTGGTTCCCTCCCACAGCCCCGTCGGGTCGATGAGAAAGCGTGCGCCCGCCTCGTAGCAACAGACGTCGGCGTTCGGACAGGCCTCCGTGAGATAGCCCGCGCCGCCCGCGTGGTCGAGGTGGACGTGCGTCGGTGCGATCACTGCAAGGTCCTCTGGCGCAATTTCGAGTTCCGCGAGCGCGTCGAGGATCAGTTCGTAGTTTCTTCCCATTCCTGTGTCGACAATCGCCGGGCGGTCGTCGTCGATGATGTAGGCGCCGCCATACTCCGCGACGCCGTACAGTTCCGTGTCGACGTAGTAGAGATCGGTGCTCTCGCCTGCGGTCGCCTCGTAGATGTCGCCGCGTGCCATACCTGTCTTCCGGGGCCCGCCGGGCAAAAGCGTTCGCTGCCTGTTGTGGTGCTATCGGGAACCGGTTCCGTCATCCCCCATGCGCTGTGATGTGACTGCGTTCACTTGAACGTCTGGGCGTTGCAAACGACACGGTTTTGCCACGGACAGCCGAACCCTCGGTATGCTCAGCAGGCAGTTCGTGCGCGAGAACCCGGATACCGTCCGGGACGCGCTCCAGTTGCGCGATGTCGACGACGTCGACCTCGACGAGATTCTCGACCTCGACGAACAGTGGCGCGACCTGAAGTCCCGCGGTGACGACCTGCGACACGAACGCAACCAGATCAGCTCGAAAATCGGCGAACTCAAACGCGAGGGCAAAGAGGAGGAGGCCGAGGACGCCATCCAGCGCTCGCAGGAACTCAAAGACGAACTCGAAGACATCGAAACACGCGCGGACGAACTCGACGCAAAACTCGACGAGCGGATGCTCGAACTCCCGAACGTCCCACAGGACGACGTGCCGCCCGGCGCGGACGAACAGGACAACGAGGAGATCCGGCGTGCGGGCTTCGACGACCGGCGGACGCTCCCCGACGAGGTCGTCCCTCACTACGACCTTGGCGAGCAACTCGACATTCTGGATTTCGACCGCGGCGCGAAGGTCGCTGGCGGCGGCTACTACTTCCTGAAAGGCGACGGCGCACGCCTCGAACACGCGCTCATTCAGTTCATGCGCGATACCCACCGTGAGCAGGAGTACACCGAGGTCTTCCCGCCGATTCCGGTCAACAGCCAGTCGATGACGGGGACGAGCCAACTGCCGAAGTTCTCGGAGGACGCCTACCGCATCGGCGGCCGCAACGACGAGGACTACGACGACGACGACCTGTGGCTCTGTCCCACGGCGGAGGTGCCAGTCACCAACATGTACAGAGACGACATCCTGCTCGCGGACGACCTGCCGGTCAAACATCAGGCCTACACCCCCAACTTCCGGCGCGAGGCGGGCGAACACGGCACCGAAACGCGGGGGCTGGCACGCGTCCATCAGTTCAACAAGGTCGAACTCGTCAACTTCGTCGAACCGGATCGAAGCGACGAGCGCCTCGACGAACTCGTCGACGAGGCAGCGGAAGTGCTCGACCGGCTCGGCCTCCCCTACCGTGTCGTGTTGCTGTGTGGCGGCGACCTGACCTTCGCCTCCGCGCGCACCTACGACATCGAGGTGTGGGCCCCCGCTGACGACATGGAACACGGCCCTGACATCGGCGGTCGGTGGCTCGAAGTGTCGAGCGCATCCAACTTCGAAACGTTTCAGGCCCGACGGATCGGCCTTCGATACCGGCCCGAGCGCCACGAGTCGGCCGAGTACCTCCACACGCTCAACGCCTCCGGCCTCGCGCTGCCGCGTGTCGTCGTCGCCATCCTCGAATACTACCAGAACGAGGACGGCACCGTCACCGTCCCCGAAGCGCTTCGCCCGTATCTCGACGGACAGGAGCAAATTGAGGGTCACGAACCGCTCGGCGAGTCGGCCGTCGGTGCGGGAAAGCGCGAGTAGTCGACAGTCAGATCCCCCATCTATTTTACCGGTCGATCCGTGTCTTCGAAATAAACTGTCAGTATGACCAGGACGCGCCGACAGTATCTCGCGCTCGCCGGTGTCGCTCTCACTGCCGGGTGCACCGACGTGCTGCCGTTCGATTCTGAATCTGCGACGCGCCTCGGTGGTCTCGTGTTTTTCAACAATACGGACCAGACACAGTGGATTCAGTTGCGCCTCCGCCGTGAAAACGAAAATGTGGACCGTGGCTACGAGGTCGTGTACGAGGAAAACGTCTCGCTCGATGCGAAGCAACTCGACGTGCGCGATATGGACTGGCCTCAGGGGGCCGCCGAGTACACGCTGTTGTACTCGACCCCCGAGGAGATCCACATGAACCGGATCCCACACGACTTCGACAACTTGGACGAACAGAAGTGCAACTACATCCGGATCGAGTTTCAGGAACCAGAGGGACTCACTGTGTCGGTCACCAGTGACGCACAGGGACTCGACGAGACGCCGTCGTGCTAACTGGTCGGTTCGGCTGCTATCGGTCTGCGAAGGTCTGAATCTTGGAGATGTTGTTTCCCTCGAAGGTAATCACGTCCACAAACGCCGTTATCGTGTCCCCCTCTGGGTCGAGAAGCCTGCCACGCACAGCGACCTCGTCTCGGTCGGAAGTCGTGTAGACCGCGTCGATTGGATGGGTCGTCTCCGCGATCGGTCGCTCATCGCGCATGAATCGGACGAACCGGTCACGGCCGCTGATCGTTCTGTCGGGCCGCGTGTGAACGAAGTCCGCGGTGAGTACCTGTTCGAGCAACTCGTAGTCGTCCCCGTCGAGCGCCCGGTAGTACGCCCGTGCCCGCTCTGTCTGCGTCGTCGGGTCGCCACTCGATCGTTCCCCGTTCATTTGTCTTCGTCGTCCTCCGTCGTGTCCGATGATAGCTCGCGTCTATCGTGTTCGGTCTCAGTTTGCTCCTCGTCGTCGTGTGGATCCGCTCTCTCGTCACTCGGATTCGGTCTCTCGCCATCTGGATCCGAGAGGTCGAGCGGTTCCGATGCTTCCGGCTCGAGTGTGTTCTCGCTGTCGTTCGTCGAGCTTTCCAGCCCAGGACCGCTGCTATCGGCTTGTTCGAGCGTCGCCGGACTCTGCTCCGACAGCGACCCGGAAGTCTCCCCGTCCGTCGGTGCGTCCGTCTCGGACTGCTGCTCCTTGCTCTGTTCTATCTCCTCGCTTTGCTCTTCGAGTTCGGCCGTGATCTCTTCGAGCTCTTCTTCGTCTATCTCTGTCTCCGGCTCTTCGCTGGCCTCCGCACTCCCGTTGGCCGTCGCATCTCCCGTCTCATCTGTCTGCTCCGTCGTCTCTGGACGGTCTGTTTCCGCTGCGTGCTCGCCCGTTCCCGACCGCTTGCTGGTCTCTGTCTGTCCCGCATGTGTCTTGTCTGCCTGCTCGTTTGCCGATCCGGGCTGGGCGTCGGTCTCTTCCCGTCTTGCGGTGGTCTCACTTTCCGCCGACGCTAGCTCCTCGTCGAGATCCATCTCCAGTGATGCTGGCGGGCCTTCCTCTTCACCCGGGAGAAACGACCCCCCATCGTCGACAGCGGCGGGGTCTTCTTCGGGTGGGAATCCGTCGGGCGCAGGGGGTTCGTGGATCTCGCGGGCGGTTTCCAGCGGCGTGCGGGCGTCCGCTCGCATCGACTCGCCCGCTGCTCCCTCGCCGCTCGCGAAGGAACTCGCAGAGTCAGCGAGCCACTCCGCGGCCTGCCAGAGTGCGTTTGCCTTCTCGGTCGCGCGCTCGTAGTACGTCCGCGCTCGTTCGTCCTCAGCGAACCGGGCTGCCGTGTCGAACTCGTCTGTTGCGGTCTCGAACTCCGATTCGGCCTGCTGGAAATCCCCCTGTGCGAGCGTCCACTCACGGGCCTCGAACTCGTTCATCGCACTCGTGAAGGCTCGCCGCCCCTCGATGTAGTGGGCATGCCCGATGCGATACCGTGCGCTCGCGACCTCCCGTCCCCCGACGCCCTCGACCGCCTCCCGGATCTCATCGGACGGGGGCAATTCGGTCGGGTCTTCGCTGTGCCACGCGTACTCGACGGTCCCCGTATGGTCGACGACCACCACGGCGCGGTGGGTGCCGTATCCGGTCTGCTCGTCCGCGACTGCGACGCCGTAGTCGGCCGCGACTGCGCCTGTCACGTCCGCCAGCAGCGGAACTCGCAGGTCGTACTTCGCTGCGAAGGCCGCGTGGCTGTAGACGCTGTCAGTCGAGATGGCGAGCACGGAGACGTCCTTTTGCATCTGAAACAGGTCGAGTTCGTCCAGCCCGGTCGTCTCGTCAGTGCAGGCCGGATTGAAATCGCCCGGATAGAAGGCGAGCACGGTCACGCCATCACCAAGATGCTCGTCGAGGCCTTTCGTCGTCTGCTCGCCGTCGACGATTGCGGGCAACTCGAAGCCCGGTGCGTGCTCCCCCTCCTCGATCATTATCTCGCATTCGACGGTCGGACACTTAATGGTGCTGACTCCTTTCACCTCGAATCGACACGCCATCGAGTGGATCGGTCCGGATTCCGGGTCGATACCTGCCCTTTTATTGCTCGCTCGCCTACAGCAGGCGTGGAGTTACACGTCCGCTACGAGGGCGACGACGACCCCGAGAAGTGTACGGCACGCCGACTCGACAAGTTCAACCACGCCGCTCTTCACCACTCGACCCGGGAGACGCCCGCCGGGATTGTCCTCAACCCCTTTGCCGACAGGGCGCTCTCGCCCGCCGACCGCGAGGACTTCGACCGTCTTGTCGCGCTCGATTGCTCCTGGGAAACCGCCAGAGACGAGGCTTTCGACCTGCACGGGACCCACCGATCACTTCCCTTTCTTGTCGCCGCGAACCCCATTAACTACGGGACGCCATTTCAACTCACTACCATCGAGGCACTCGCCGGGGCACTGGTGATCCTCGGTGAGCGCGACCAGGCCGAGCGAATCCTCGAGGTGGTGCGCTGGGGCGAGACGTTTCTGGACCTGAACGCCGAACCGCTCGAACGGTACGCCGACTGTGCCGACTCGACGGCGGTGCTTGCCGTGCAGGACGACTATCTGGCCGAGGAATCCTGACACTGCTCCAACCGTGTCGGTGTCTGTTATTATCTGTGCTCGGCCAAACCAGAAGCCATTAATCGCCTGGCGGCAAACCACGGTGTATGGCTACGTTCGAGAAAGCAGAAGAGCGCATCTTCACGAAGCAGATCTGCATGCGGTGTAACGCCCGGAACCCACAGCGCGCCGACCAGTGTCGCAAGTGTGGCTACGGCAACCTCCGCCCGAAAGCACGCGAAACGCGAAGCGCCTGAGGCTGTCGCGACGGTTCGGCCAGCAGGCCAGTTAGTTCTACTTCTCCCATTCCCTCGCACCGCCGTTTCGTGTCTCTGTGAATTCACCCCGTCGCAGGCTGTTCCCTCGTAGCGACGGCTGTGAGCCCGAATCGCCATTCTTTTAGGCCGTCCTAAAATATGGGCTGATAATGCGACACACCACGACCGACTCAGACCAGGATATCTGTGTGATCGTGCCGACGATCCGGGAGTACGACTGTATCCGCACCTACGTCGAGAACGCCCGCGAGCATGGCTTTGACACTTCGCGGCTGTTCTTCCTGCTGGTGACAGAGGACTTCTGCGAGACCGAGAACATGCGGAAAATGCTCCTCGATCTCGACGTGTCCGGCGCTGTCTTCGACGGCACGCGTCGGGAGGAGTGGTACGCCGACCGAGACATCGAGTCGTACGGACACGTGATCCCGGCGGCCAGCCACGCCGAGACCAGTTTCGGACTGCTGTACATGTGGGACAACCCCGAGTTCGAGTACGGCTTTTTCATCGACGACGACACGCTCCCACACGAGACGGACTTCTTCGGGACCCACATGGACAACCTCGCCTACGAGGGCGAGGTCGAGTCGGTCGCCTCGGACACCCACTGGGTGAACGTCCTCTACCAGAACGCCGAGGAACACGGCCTGTATCCGCGGGGCTACCCATACTCGGCGATGGACGAGACGGTCCAGACCGAGACGACGACGCTCGACCGCGGACAGGTCGTCGCCTCGCAGGGACTGTGGACGAACGTCCCAGACCTCGACGCTGTCCGCATTCTGATGGACGGCGACCTGCAGGGACAGGCACAGACCCGCACCGAGGCGAGCGACTTCACGGACGATTTCGTCGCCGCGCCCGGCAACTATCTCACGGTCTGCTCGATGAACCTCGCTTTCCGCCGGGAGGTCATCCCCGCCTTCTACCAGTTGCCGATGGACGACAACGAGTGGTCCGTGGGACGGTTCGACGACATCTGGAGCGGCGTCTTCCTCAAGCGCGCCTGCGACCTGCTGGGCAAACAGATCTACAACGGCCAGCCGCTCTGTGAACACAACAAGGCACCGCGGTCGACCTTCGACGACCTGCACAACGAGGTCGCTGGCCTGGAACTCAACGAGCACGTCTGGGAACTCGTCGACGACGTGGGAGAGGGCGCAACCAGCTACACCGAGGCCTACCGGGCGATGGCGGACGCGCTCTGTGATGCCGACCCCGACGCCTACCGGAACGGGGAGTTCCTCCGGTACACGGGTGAGCACATGCACGACTGGCTGGACGCGCTCGCTGAACTCGAACGCGTCCCCGCCGCAGCGGACGACTAGATCGACACATATAACCGTTCTTTAGGCAAGCCTAAAATATGACTCAGCACACCGACGGACCGAACGAACACGGGCGTATCGAGCGGACGGACGAGCACGCGGAGCGGAGCACGCGATCACGGACACGGCGTCGTTTCCTCGCCGGGTCGGCGGCGCTCGGCACCGTGGCTGTCGCCGGTTGTACCGGACTGTTCACCAGCGACGACGAGGGGACAGATCCGGGGCTGATCGGGTCGGGGATGACCGGTCGATCCGCACCGGGTGGAACGACCATCGCGGAACTCCCCGACCTGGAAGGTGAGTTGACCATCTACTCGGGTCGCAACGAGTTCCTGGTCGGCACACTGCTCGACTACCTCGACTCGGTGTACGACGACTTCGAGTTCACACCGCGGTACGGCGGCGCGACGGATCTGGTCAACACGATCATCAACGAGGGTTCGGGAACGCCAGCGGACGTCTTTTACTCGGTCAACGCCGGTGCGCTCGGTGCGCTGGCGGACGCAGGCCGAACTCGCGAACTCTCGGACGAGGTCCTCGAACCAGTCCGCGAGGAGTTCCACACCGACACCTGGGTCGGGACCTCGGGACGTGCGCGGACAGTGCCGTACAACACGAGTGTCTACAGCGAGTCGGATATCCCCTCGGACATCATGGCCTTCGAGGACTTCGACGGTGATCTGGGCTGGGCACCGTCGTATGGCTCCTGTCAGGCCTTCGTGACGGCGATGCGGCTGATCGAGGGGCGTGAGCGAACCAGAGAGTGGGTGGAGAACGTCGTCGAGGGCGGTATCCGTGCGTATCCCGACGAGTTCGCCGCGTCTCAGGCGGTCGCAGACGGCGAGATCGATGCCGCGTTCGCGAACCACTACTACATCCAGCGTGTGCTCGACGGCAGTCCCGACGCATCGATTGCGACTGCGTTCACCGAGGGCGACGCCGGTGCAGTCTTCAACGTGGCAGGCGCGGCGGTCGTCGACGAGGCCGACAACCCGGAACTCGCCGAGAACTTCGTTCGCCACCTGCTCTCCGCGGAGGCACAGGAGTACTTCGCCGTCGAGACCTTCGAGTACCCGCTGATCCCCGAGGTCGAACCGGTCGGTGACCTGCCACCTATCGACGAACTCGACGTGCCGGATATCGACCTCTCGCGGCTGTCGGATCTCGAACCGACAATCGACCTGATGCGCGACGCTGGCGCACAGATCTGAGCCGTCCAAACTGTGACCGCCGACAGCCCATCAGACTCGCGCGTGACTGGCCTGCTGGAGCGCGTTCGCTCGCTTGGGGGAGCCGTTCTCGCCAGGGTTCGCCCGCTCGCACAGCCACGCGAGCGTCTGCTCGCCACAGCTATCGCCGTGCTGGCCGGACTCGTCGTCTTTCTCATCGCCAGCGAGGTCTTCCCGTACCACTCGGTCAACCACGACGAGGGGGTCTATCTCCAGCAGGCCGACCTGCTGTTGCACGGGCAGTTGCAGCTGTATCCTGGGGAGTTCGGCTCCGCCGTCAGGCCCTGGTTTTTCGTCGACGGCGGCGACAGCTACTACCCGAAGTACCAGCCGCTCCCGGCTGGCTTCTATGCCGTTTCGATGGCGCTGTTTGGCGAACCGCGCGTGACACTTGCCGTCATCGCCGCCGGAAACGCCGCGCTGGTGTACGTGCTCGGTGCGCAGCTGTTCGACCGCAGGATTGGCGTGGTCGCTATCGCCGCGTTCGCCTTCGCGCCGATGACGCTTATCACCACCTCGGTGTTTCTCGCCTACGCCCCGACGACGCTCTGTAACCTCGCTTTCGCCGTCGCGTATCTGCGCAGCTATCGAACGGGCAGCCGCGTCAGCGCCCTCCTTGCAGGACTCGCGATCGGGACTGCGTTTCTGATGCGGCCCTACACGGCGGTGCTGTTTGCGCTTCCCTTTCTGGTTCACGCGTGCTGGGAACTCGCGGCCGCCATCCGAGCAGCTGGGCTGCTGTCCAGAGACGCGCCGGTTACCCTCCCCGACCCGGTCGTTCGGCAGGCGCTGACGGCGCTTCTCGGGGGTGTGTTCGTCCTGCTCACGCTCGCGTACAACGCCGTCCTCACGGGATCACCGTTCGTCTTCCCCTACGAGGCGTTCGCACCGCTGGATGGCCCCGGACTCGGTCACCGCCGGATCCTCAACCACTCGATCGACTACACGCTCTCCGTCGCAGTTGAATCGAACGCCCACGTCCTCTGGTATCTGCTGACCCGATGGGTGCCGGGGGGCGTGCTCGGAACCGCACTCGCGGCCGTGGGCCTCTTCGTGAGCCTCCGTCACACCGGCCGCCTTCCGCTCGTCAGCGCACGGCAACTCCCGGGCGACCGGACGGGTCGCGCACTGCTTGCGGCCCTGTTTGTCAGCGTTCCGCTGGGGAACCTCTTCTTCTGGGGGAACTTCAACATCCTCGCCACGCCCGGCGACCCCGCGGACGGGCTACTCGGTCAGTTCGGCCCCTTCTATCACTTCGATCTGCTCGCGCCGATTGCGATTTTCGGGGCTGCGGGGGCGGTCTTCCTCCTGCGGAGCGTCCCGACCGACCGGCTTCTCCGGGTCGTCCCGTCCGGCCGACTCGGGGACACGCTCCGGAACTCGGCTCCGAGCCGAGCGGCGACGCTCTCCGTTTTGCTCGCGCTACTGCTCGTCACCGGCGGGGTCAACGTCGCGATTGTCGCGGCCCCCATGGAGCGAAACGCCGCCCACACGGACACCTACGAGCGGGCCTACGAACCCTTCGACGAACAGGAGTTCGAGGACGCGCTCGTCTTCGTGCCGACGCCGTACGGGCCGTGGTTGAACCACCCGTTCCAGTATCTCCGCAACGACGCTGACTTCGAGGGAGATGCCGTCTACGTCATGGACCGGGGCGTGGACGAGACCTTCGAGATGCTCGACGTCGCGCCTGACCGAACGCCCTACCGGTACACCTATCGCGGTGAGTGGACGGCCGCGGCTGCCAGCCGCGACGTGATCCCGCGGCTCGAACGCCTGACTGTCCACGAGGCCCCCTCGCTCGATGCCGACACGACCGTCGGCATCCCCGACCGCGTGAGCCACGCTGTCGTCCGGATCGAGACCGAAAACGGACACGTCTCTCACACCGTTTCCGACCTCTCGGACCGACTCACCGTGGCGTGGTCGCTCAACGGCACCCACGCCACTCTCGATGCCGTCGGCGGATCGCCCGTCGAGGGCGACGTCGTCATCGACTCGGTCGGCGACGTGATACTCACGGTACGGCTGGTGCAGTCCGGTGCGGGCACGTTGACCTACCGGCAGGAGAATCCCGTCCAACGCACCGACGAGGGCGTGGCGGCCGTCTGGCCGCCCGAGCGGACCGTCTGTCCCATCGTCGACGACTGCGGGCGGGAGGGCACCTACCTTCCCGACCGGCCCGAACAGCACTACGACGGTGTCGTCTTCGAGACCACAATCGAGACTGCCGACTGACCGTTCTGTCGACAGTGCTGGCGCGCCTGTGCTGAACCCGTCGAGACGAACCGAACACCTACAAGCCGGGCGAGTGAAGGCGAGATATGGTCTGGCCTTCGCCCGTCCAGGCTGGCATCGTGGTGATGCTCGCTGTCGGGATCGGGTACGTCTGGCACCGGGAGGGGCGGGGGCGATGGTATCCGATACTGTCAGAGCGCTTCCTGTACGGCGTTCCGTGGGGGACGCTGGTCGCGGTCTGTGGCGTCGTCGGCTTCTATCTGTTCGCACAGAGCGGCCTCACACACTGGTCGAGTCCGGTGACGCTCCCCTTCCGTACCTGGTCGTACTTCTACCCCGAGGGGTGGCTCACGGCAGGGTTCGCCCACGCCTCGCCCGGCCATCTGGTCGGCAACATGCTCGGGACGGTCGTCCTCGCACCGATCGCCGAGTACTTCTGGGGGCACTATCCACCCGAACGGACGGGCACACGACGGCCAACTGACGTGACGGTCCCGCCAGCGGAGGGAGTACTCGCTCGTCCGTGGGTGCGTGCGTTCGTCGTCTTCCCCGCGGCAATCATCCTCATTAGCATCCTCACCTCGGTGTTCTCGCCGGGCTGGTCGCTGGGTTTCTCGGGAACCGTGTTCGCCTTCGGCGGGTTCGCGCTGGTGCGCTATCCGGTGACGACGATCATCTCGATGGTCGCGCTGACCGTCGTCAACGTCCTCTATCAGGCGCTGACCGAACCGGTGTTGACTGGTGGCGTCGAACCCGGCGCGCCCGGTCCGCCATCGTGGGTGGGTGTCAACGTCTACGCACATCTGCTCGGCTTTCTGATCGGTGTCGTTCTCGCCATCTGGCTCGTTCGCAGGCGTTCCGTCCGTCTCTCTCCGGAGCGACTGTTCGCTGGCGCTGTGGTGTTCGTCCTCAGCCGACAGCTGTGGGCGTTCGTGACGGGCAGTGGCGACGTTTTCCGACTCCATCGCGGCATCGGTGTCGTCTTCGCGCTCGGCGTCGCCCTCGTGGTGACTGTGGCAGTCGTCGCACGCGACGACCGGATCCCCGCTCCGCTCGCTGGCCGAGCGCGAGTCCCGTCGCGCCGGACGCTCGCGTACGTCTATCTCGGGGCAGTCGTCCTGATCGGCGCGCTCGGTATCGCCGGGGCCACAGGTCTCGGTGAGCGACTCAGTGTCCTCGTCGTGTTCGCGATTCTGTCGCTTCCTGCACTTCCCGTGGTCCTTCCCGACCGAATCGTCTCGACACCGCTCTCTCGACGGACCGTGTTCGTCGCCGTCCTCGCCGTCCTCGTCGGTCTCGTCGCTATGTTGAGCGTCTACTCGCTGTCGGTCGTCGTCGGTGACGACCCGGTTCCCGGTGACGGCTCGCTCGACATCGACGGGTACACGATCACCTACGTGGAGAACGTCTCAGACGGTCGGACGTCAGGGATCGGTGGGGTATCGTACGACGGCGGGAACCAGAGCGGCGTCCTCGTCATCAACGAGGACCGACAGATCTGGACACCGGCTGTCCAACCTCGAACCTTGGCCCACGAAGGCATCGTGACCGTTCCTGTCGGCGGGATCGGCTGGCGTGAACCGGTCGAGGCGAATCGAACTGGGTGGGTGGTGGTCGGCGGTGAGGCGGTCTACGCGGTCGAACTCGAACACGCCGGAGAGCGCGTTCGCTCGTTCACATCGAGGTCGAGCACGATGCCCGGAACAGTCGCTGGCCGAACTGTCAGCGTCGAAGCAACCGACGATGGCTTTCAGGTCGTTGTCTCTCGCGACGGAACGACCCTCGGAACGACACCGATCCCGGCGTCAGGCGAGCAGTCCTCGGTCGGAGACGTGTCCGTTAGCACCGAATCGCACGATGGCAGACTGTCCGTGTTCGTCGAACTCGACGAGACCAGAACGCTGGTCGCACAGCGCGAGCAGTACTAGCTGGCTTTGATCCGTCTATTTCAATCGGCTGTTTGAGGTAAGTATTAAAATCTGCTCGGAACTTTACTGCTGATCGTTCAGAAATGGTGCGGATCGTACCCAGATAGCAGTGACTGCGTCCAAAGTCGGCAGGCTTTTTGAACGTTCGTCTAACCATCCAGTATGACGGAAGCGAACCCATACGAGAGTTTACAGGAACAGATCGACGAGGCTGCCGACTTTCTCGATATTCCACGGGACCACATCGAGCGGCTGAAACGGCCGGAGCGCGTCCTCGAAACGACCCTATCGGTCGAGATGGACGACGGGTCGGTCGAGGTGTTCGACGCCTATCGCTCGCAGTTCAACGGTGACCGGGGGCCATACAAGGGCGGGATCCGCTATCACCCGGGCGTCTCGCGGGACGAGGTCAAGGCGCTGTCTGGCTGGATGGTCTACAAGTGCGCCGCGGTCGATATCCCCTATGGCGGTGGCAAGGGTGGGATCGAAATCGACCCGAGCGAGTACTCCGAGGGCGAACTCGAACGGATCACCCGGTCCTTTGCGAAGGAACTGCGCCCGCTTATCGGCGTCGACCGGGATATCCCGGCCCCGGATGTCAACACCGGCCAGCGGGAGATGAACTGGATCAAAGACACCTACGAGACGATGGAAGGCACGACCGCGCCGGGCGTCATCACCGGGAAGGCAATCGACAGCGGCGGCAGTGCCGGACGTGTCGAGGCCACGGGCCGGTCGGTGATGCTCACCACACGGGAAGCTTACGACCACTTCGGCAAGGACATCTCCGAGGCGACGGTTGCGGTGCAGGGGTACGGGAACGCTGGCGCTATCGCAGCGCGACTGCTCGACGACCTGGGCGCGGATATCGTCGCGGCGTCGGATTCGGCAGGTGCGATCTACAATCCCGACGGCCTGGCCGAACGCGCGGCCAGAGAGCACAAGTTCGAGACTGGACAGCTCACCGGCTTCGAGGGCGCGACCGAGGAGTTCTCGAACGAGGAACTGCTGACGATGGACGTCGACGTGCTCATCCCCGCAGCACTCGAAAACGCCATCGACGCGGAACTCGCAGAGCGCGTGCAGGCGGATATGATCGTCGAGGCGGCGAACGGGCCGCTCACGCCGGATGCCGACTATGTTCTCACCGAGCGTGACGTCGCTGTCTTCCCCGACATTCTCGCGAACGCTGGCGGCGTCATCGTCTCCTACTTCGAGTGGGTCCAGAACCGCCAGCGCATGTCCTGGACCGAGGAGCGAGTCAACTCCGAACTCGAACGCTACGTCGAAGACGCCTTCGACGCGATGGTCGAGGCCCACGAGACCCACGGGACGCCGAACTACCGCACCGCCATGTACGCCGTCGCGCTGCAGCGCGTCCAGAACGCCGCAGAGGAAGCGGGCATCTGGCCGTAGCCCGGACTCGACGTCCCAGTCATTCGTTGTTCGACTGCCGACGGTGTTTTGATTCGCCACGCCGTATCCCCTGTATGGCGACCTACGACCGGTCAGTTCGCGTGTTTGCGCCATTCGAGCGAGTCTGGGAGTTTCACTCGAACGAGCGCGGGCTAGAGGCACTCACCCCCGAGTGGATGAACCTGATCGTCGAGTCTGTCAGCGGGCCGGATGGCGACCCCGACCCTGACGTACTCGTGGCCGGGTCGACGCTCCGCGCCTCGATTCGACCGTTCGGAGTCGGGCCGCGACAGCGCTGGACCTCGCTGATAACCGAGCGCGAATGCGCCGACGGCAGCGCGTACTTTCGAGACCGCATGACCGACGGCCCGTTCGAGCACTGGGAGCACACGCATTACTTTTATGCCGACGGCGAGACGACGCTGGTCAGAGACCACGTCGAGTACGAGTTCCCCACCCCGCTGGGGCCAGCCATCTCTCCGCTTGCCTGGGTGGGGTTCGAGCCGATGTTCCGATACCGACACCGGAAGACGAAGGAACTGCTCGAATCGGAGTAATCGCTGTCAGTCGAGTCGCTCCGTCGCCCGTGCGAGCGCAGTCTCGTCGCCGTCGGTGAGGTACGTGGACAGGTCATGGACGGCGCTGACGAGCCGCTCGGTCTCTGCGGGCGGAAGGTCCCCGTCGAGGGCTTCGATCCGCTTGCGGTGTGCAGTCACTGTCGAGAGGACGCTGTCGACGGCGGGTTCGCGGTCCTCGACGACCCGCCGGAGGTCGGTCAGATACGCGTCGACGCCCGCCGCGATGGCGAGGCCGCGCTCGGCGCGCAGACTGTCCGGCACGTCCGTCGGCACGGGTCGTTCGTTTTTGTCTGCGGTCTGGAGCAACTGCAGGAGGTACGCCTCCTCCTCGTCGGAGACGTCGAGCGCGCTCGAAAGTGCCGTTCCCACGCGACGGAGTTCGAGTGCGGCGAGATAGCCGTCGTCGAGTGGCTGTAATTCGCCAGCGTGCACGAATCCGACGGACCGGCAGTACTCGCGACAGCGGTCGGCGGCCTCGGTGGCGAGTTCTCGCACCGACGCCGTGTCGACTTTATCTCGAACTGACGTGAGGTCGAGCGTCGCCGGACTCGTCGTGTGCAGCGTGCGGTCGTCGACGCCGACGCTGCGCATGCTCCCGCACGCAGGACAGGTGATATCGCCCGTCTCGTAGTACGACCACCGCTCTCCGCAGTCCGAACACTCACGTGTTCCGCGCAGTTCCATACCTGTTTCTACGCGTCGGGACATAAGAGGACTCGCCTGTCCGCGTCTCGTTCTTATCGAACGACACGACCACCGAGGCCATGCCATTACATTTATATGCAAGAATCGGAAAGGGTAAGATGACGCTTCGTCTGGAGGGCCGAAGCGTCAGCGGGGACCAATTCAGGGCGGCAAGCAGTCGGGCGCTTTTCACCCCGTCTGCTTTCCTTTCCGCTTTCACCACCGAGAGTTTTGACTGTGTATTGTCTGCTCGATTTCAGGGATCGCTCCG
Source organism: Halovenus marina (assembly GCF_051414115.1). Taxonomy (NCBI): domain Archaea; kingdom Methanobacteriati; phylum Methanobacteriota; class Halobacteria; order Halobacteriales; family Haloarculaceae; genus Halovenus; species Halovenus marina. The sequence goes on from NZ_JBLKNZ010000001.1 coordinate 616,228, forward strand.
AGCATCGCTCACACAGGCAGGTCGGCATCGTACTCCGTCGTTCGGTCGACCTCGCCGGGCATCGTCCACTCTGTCGCGAGTTCGAGAAACTGGACGAGGATTCGCGCCGTCGCGCCCCAGACGGTGTAGCCGTTGACGGTGAAAAAGTGGATCCGGATCGACCCGTGTTCGGGGTGGTCTCGCCGCTCGCTGACGTAATTGTCCCGGTGGACGAGCGCCTCGACCGGGAGCGTCGCCACTTCTGCAACCTCGCCGTCACAGGGGATGTACTCGCGGTCGGGAATCTGGGCGACGAAGGGACGAACCGCGAACCGGGTCACCGTCAGAATGTCGTCGAGACGCCCGACACAGGAGACATCTGTGGGATCGAGACAGATCTCCTCGTCGCCTTCTCGAAGCGCGGTCTGGAGGAGGTCCCCGTCCGATGCCTCGCGCTTGCCGCCCGGGAAGCTCATCTGTCCGGGGTGGTCGGGAAGGTGGTCGGCGCGCTTCGTGAACAGCAGCTGTGGCTGGTCGTTGCGCTCGAGCACAGGAACGATGACCGCTGCCTCGCGCTCACCGTTTGCCGTTTCAGCGGGTCGATGTCGCTGAACCCTCCCGAGGTCCATATTCGATATACGCGACGCATTCTCTTAAATTCGTCCTCCGTCCTCGCGGTGGAGCTATCACTCCGGGCGAACTGCTCTGAAGTGAAACGCAGAACGAACCGTCACTCCGAGTGCACTGCTACGCCGAGCGACTCCTCGAGTGCGCGTTCGAGGTTGTCGAACTCAGCGCCCATGTTGCGCTTGAAAAACCGTTCGACGCCGGGGAGTTTCCCCTCGACGACAAAACGGTTCGTCAGTCTGGTCCCGTTCTCCGTCGCTTCGAGTTCGTGCTCTCCGACGACACGCATCACCTTCGAGGTGCCGACGAACTCGACGGAGCGTGGCGGGTCGCGGCGTTTCTCCTCGGTTTCGACGCGGATCGTCTTCCGGACGACCGGGATCGGCAGGGAGAGATGCCAGACTGCGTGCGTGTCGTCGATAACCTCGAAGTCCTCGACGACGCTGATAGCACGCGCTCGGCTCTCCGGGTCTGCGATGAACTCCCAGACGTCCTCTCGGGGGGCTGGCACGTCGACGATTCGCTCGACCCGAACGACCATACCCGCTCTATGGGAGCAACAACAAAAAAGAAGCGGATGGCAGACTAGCTTCGCGTGACTCGCCAGGTCGTCGAGCGCGCGCGGCCCCACTTTTCGATCTCGACGTCGTCGCTTTCCTCGTCGAGTTTCGGCAGGCGAGCGCCGACCTGTTTCGAGGAGAGACCGAGCTGTTTCGCGATGTTCTTCGAGCGGAAGTAACTCTCCCCCCGTGCGACGCTTTCACGGAGATACTGGAGGATCTCGCGGTCCTTCTCGTTGAGTTCGCTCATTACCCCCGAGTACGGGGCCAAGAGTCTTAATCGTTTGTCTCGACGGTCACTCGAAGACGTGGACGGCCGCGATCGCGAGGCCGCCCGCGATGATGGCGACGGCGAGCGCGACACCCGACAGCAACTGGAGCGTGTCAGCGGCCTCCTGCGTGGCCGCGAGATAGGCAGTCACGGCCATGGCGACAGCCGCCAGCACCCCGACGAGGCCAAACAGCAACGAGAGGCCGTGACTCATGTCCGTACTCCGCGTGGTCTCGGTCATCAGGTGTGCCTTCCACGCTTTCTCACTTAGTTCACACGGATCGCAAAACGGCGATTCCGACTGGACAGTCGACGGTCAGGCGACAGTGATCCCGTTGCGGGTGAGGAATTCGCTGACACTTTTGATCTCGACTGGGCTCCCGATGATGCGAACGCGGGACCCTTCCCGACGGACAGTCACGACGAACCGCTCTTCGAGTTCGTCACGGAGCCCCGAAACCGCATCAGTGGGTAACCGTATCTGCGTGCTGTCGCGTAATCGGGCAGCATTCGTCATGATTGTCCATGATCTCTGTCGACGTATAGGTGTGTCGAAGTCACTCGCAAACAACCCCTCGCTGTGGTAACCTGGCTGTCTGGTCACGCACGTATAATCGCATCACACGTCTGCATTTTCACCGCGCTTCGGTCAGTAGCGCTTCGAGCGATTCCGGCGATTCTGCATCTCCTTCGACGGTACCGTCAGTCACGAGTCGCGCACGGTCCGGAGCGACCCCATCAGAGTCTGCGGCGTCGGGCACGACGACAGTTTCGTGGTCCGCGAGACGCAATGCGGCACGGTGGAGATCGGAGCCAGCAGGCGCACCGACTTCGACTCGACGGGGTTCGAGCACTCTCGACGCGACGGTGCCGTACTGGGCGACTTCGACGCCCATGCGGTCGGCCGCGCCAGCGAACGCCGCCACGGCATCCCGGGCAATCTCGCGATAGCGCTCGTCGTCGGTCAGTGCGGCCAGATCCAGCAGGGCGTCGGCACACTCGACAGTCGTATCGAGCGGATACAGCGGCCGGTCGAGCAGCCCAAGCCCGCTTGTGGGTCCGTCACGGAACGCACCCTGCTCGGTTCGGAGATTGTCGATGGTCCACTCCGCCACTGCTCGCGCAGGGCCGGGTTCGCCGAGTACTTCCCACGAACTCGTCAGTCCCGTGAGCACGCGCGCTTGGTCGACCAGCAACCCGCGCTCGCCGCGCTCGTCGCCATCTTCGTAGTGCGTGACCCTCCCCCAGGAGTCGACAAGCTGTTCGCAGACGGTGTCGCGTGCGCGCTGGGCGTACCGCGCGAGTTCCTCGTCATCGGTGTAGGCCACCAGCGCGAGCAGGCCGTCGATTGCGAGCCCGTTGCGGTCTGCAAACACCGTCTCGTCGACCGGCGGCGAGTCGGCGTCTGCTCGCTCTGTCGCTTCGAGCGTGAAGTACTGCTCGTTCCCACCCTGGCTCGCGCCGAACCCCTCACCAGTCCACAGCGTCGTCCGGAGATACTCTGCGGCGTCGACCGCAGTCTCGCGATAGGATTCGTCGCCGGTGTAGCGGTAGCCTCGCGCGAACGCTCTGACGAGTGCGGCGTTGGTGTCGAGGAGTTTCTCCCGACGCGGTCGCGCCCAGTCGCGGTTGTTGGCATAGCGGTAGAATCCCCCGTCGTAGGTGTCGAACAGGTGCGTCTGGATCGCATCCAGCGTCCGCGTGGCCTGCGGACGGGCGCGGACGAGTGCGAACTCGATGGTCGGCGCGAGCGGGAACTTCACGTCTGTACCCCAGCCACCGAACTCCTCGTCGGCCGCTCCGACCACTTGCTCGACCATGTGTCGCTCGATGTCCCCGTCGACGGTGCCCGCAGGCGGCTGGTCGTCCTGCAGCGAGCGCGGGACCGACCCCGCCGACTCGCCCTGTTCGTCCCACGTCTCGCGAACCCGGGTGAGAATATTCCGAAAGCCCTCGACGCCGAGGAAGGTCGCGCCAGTGAGTATCTCGCCGGACGGTGTGAGAAAGACCGTCGACGGAAAGCCGCCCATGTTGTATCGCTCCGTAATCCGTGGCCTGCGGTCGGCGTCGACTCGCACGGGAATGAAGCTATCCTCGATGTGGGCCGCGATGCGTGGCTCCGAGTACGTCGCCGCATCCATCGCGCGGCACTCGGCCGACCACGGGGCAGTCAGCGCCAGTAGAATCGGCCGACCGGTCCGGGCGGCCTCCGTGAAGGCGTCCTCGCTCCACTCGCGCCACTGCACCTTCGTCTCCGCAGCACCCGTATCCATACGCTCGCTTCGGGGTGAGTCGTTAAAACCGGCGTGTTCTCCGTCCGACCCACTCGCGCAGTCGAACCTCGAAAAGCGTTTGGGGCAGGGGCTGATAGTTCGTCTATGCTCCGTCTCATCGGGCTGTTGCTGTTGATCCCCCTGCTCGATGCGCTCTTGCTGGTCGTGCTGGGGGCGATGTTTAGCTGGCCGCTTATTGTCGCCGCAGTCGTCCTGACCGCACTCGTCGGGATGTTGCTCGTTCGCGCTGAGGGGCGTCACACGATGCGCAAGATTCAGCAAAAAGTCGCACAGGGCGAGACGCCCACCGACGAGTTGCTCGACGGCGCGCTGTTGCTAGTCGCCGGAGCCTTCCTGTTGACCCCGGGGCTTGTCACCGACGCCATCGGCTTCCTGCTCGTGATTCCGCTGACCCGGTATCCGATCCGGATCGCGCTCAAAAAGTGGGTCGTCGTCCCCTACGCCGACAAGAAAACCGGCGGCTTCGCCAGTGGCAACGTCTACATCGGCGGCTTTCCGAACGAGGGCATGGGCCCCGACGGCCCCGGCCCGGGTGCGTCGACCAGCGGGGACGATACTGTCGACGTGGAGTTCGAGCGAGTCGACGACGACTCCCCGAGCGAAGAGTAACGCTTAACAGGGCAAGCCCGATACTGACAGATGCGCCCTGGACCGATAGCTCAGTCAGGTTGAGCGCTCGGCTGATAACCGGGAGGCCCGCGGTTCAAATCCGTGTCGGTCCATCCAGTTTCTACCCGTTTACTGACTGGCGTAGATTCGTCAATAGGGCGGCTGAAACTGCACTTATCGGCACTTTCCGAGTATCTGAATCGGTCGCAAAATGTTAAGTCCAGTTGTATCTGTGTTGATTACACCAGCGTCGGGCGATTAGCGTTAGCCGGAGGTGTCGGCCGTGAGTAAATCGAGCACGGCCGACACGGAGGTTCCCGAGACCACCGTTCGGAATCGGTCGCAATACTCGACGATTCTCCACCGGCAAGACCCGGACAGTGACGAACCCCGACCAGCTTGCCCCGTTCGCAGTTCTGAACGGGAGTACACCGAGGTTTCGACCAACGCCTACCGCGGACACTACAAGCTCTGTGAGAATCCGGAGTGCTTCGGGAGGGATTGGCGATGAGTTACCAGTCGTCGCTGTTCCACTACGAGGCTGACCCGTCACAGCTCACCGAGGCCGAGCGCGAAGTCTACGAGGCCGTCGAGCAGGACAGCTACGGGATGCGCGAGTTCGCGCGCAAAACAGGCCGCTCACCTGGGACGGTCGGGAATCTGCTCACTCGCGCACGGCAGAAAGTCGGAGGTGAGGCAGGTGTCTGAACTCTGCCCCGAGTTCGTCCCTGCCTCCCGTCTGTACGATATAGAGAGTCGCGAGCGTGTGCCATACGACTGGCCTACCGGACGTTGGGGGACTCGGGAGGGATGGTCGTGAAGACTGTCACGCTCGCACCCCACGAGTTTCACGCGAATTTACTTTATAATTCCGACGGGCTCGCCCCATTTTTCGCGTGTGACTCAGAAGTGAAGTCGGCCGGTGGCGCGAAACTCGCCCAATTCCAGCACGACGGCGAGCAGTGGCGCGCACGTCTCTCCTACCAGTCGTCGAATATCGTTCACCCCGGCGAGACTACGCCACAGGGAACGGACTGGCAGCTTAAAGAGATGCGCGAGTACCGGATTCGTGTCTTCCGAGACCCTGACGTAGACCACGCCGGACAGCAGGACTTCACTGCCCACGTCGCCCCACGATGGGAAGGCATGCGCGGGGAGAAAGATAGCGGGGGAACTGTCGAGATCCCCGTTCCTGACGGCTTCGGTGAAGGCGTGAATGTCCGCGTGAAGGGCTCGAATATCGCCTTCGAGCGGTACGTGCCGCTGCTCTGTGAAGCCGCCACTGTGTTGGGAATCAACGGGCGGTACTTCGAGGAACCGCACCAGTTCAGCAACGTCCAAGACGCCGAGCGGTACGCGCGAATTCACAAGGACGCGAGCGGGCCAGTTCACGCGCGAGACGGCCCGATTGCGTCGATGGGCCACCTGCTCGAAAGCGACCGGCAGGGCTACCGGAAAATCGTTCAGAACGACGACGACGAACACGGACAGAACGTCCCGGGGTACTACCACACGGCCACACTCGACACGAGACGTGTCCGTGAGGCGTTCCCTGACCACCGCCTGCCCAAAGAGGTGAAGCACTACTACGCCCGCGAAGCCGCGAGCCTACCTGACGACGATCCGCTCGCACACCCGAAGGTCGGCGCGTCGCTCCAGGTGTCGCTGCTCGATGACGACGACACCGTTCGATGGAGCGATACCGACCGACTTCGGCGCGAGTTAGACCAGACTGTGCTTTCCGTCTTGGCCGACGCCGGGCTCGACGTTGCACCCGGCAGTGGCTCCGGGCCGTTCGTCGAGGATGCGTACTTCGAACCGGAGGTAGATCACAGCGGTCCTGACCCCATCGGGATCGACCTGACACGCGTTCGGCAGAGTCAGGAAAGCGTCGTCGTGCGCCACGTCGCGGATGGGCTCGCGCCGACACAGTGGGAGGCGCTGGAAACGCTAGTCACTGACGGCGGTGAGGTTTCGCCGGACGATATTGCCGACCAGCACGGCCGCCACGTCGAGAGTGTTCGGCGTGCGCTGCGGGAGATGGAAGACTTGGTGCATCGGAAGTACGCCGACGTGTCGCTGCGCTCGGAGCACATCGCCGGGCTGGTTCACGACGCCGTAAGCGAAGCACGCGAAGCTACCCGTCGGGCGACCGAGACCGTCGGGAAGGCGCTGGAAGCCGCAGAGCGGGGGATGGGTGAGACGATGAGCGCGTTCATCGCCTGGGCCGCCCGCCACGGCGTCGACGTTGACGACGCTCAGGACGCGCGTCTGCGCCTGCGCTTTGGGCCGGAGGTCGAGAACCCCGATAAAGCGATTCGTGAGGGCTTTGACGTGTGGACGGACGCCGGGCTGCCGGAGGAACGCTATCGACAAGCGAAGGTGCGGTTCCCGAACGGCGCGTTCGGTGACGCCTGGCGGTCGTTACGGTAGAACTGCCCGCCCACCTGTCGGGAGTGTCCCGATAGGTGGGTAGTCACAACGCTGTCTCGACTGCTCCTTTCTACAACTATGGTTGTGTCGACAGTGGTGTAGTTCAAACAGGGTTTAGATACTCGACGAGGATTCAGCCTGCCAGTCGAGATCGTCGCCGCCGGGCTCGACGGAAATCCAACCCGGGGGGTTTGAGTTTCCGTTAGGGGTGTGGCTAAGGCCACAACCTCAAAATACACCGCACAGCCGCCGCAGGGGGTGCGCGAAATATATTGAATATGATACTCTTGGCCACTTTTATTTCAATACATCCGTTGCTATATCACAACGCACCCATGGGTACATATGGCGACCAATATATTGTCGGGAAAGAATACCGCAACTCCACAGCAATTGAAACGAATCAGTACCACAAGTGGTTGAACGGGCCTTTAGACGGGGGAATCAATCCACAGAGAGGTATCGGAAAACTCGAAAATCAAGTCTCGGGAGAGCGTGAATTCTTGGTTTTCTACTCATCTGATGGTCAATCTAAACGGCATGACCCTTGGGACGATATCATCAATATGGAGGACGGAGTCGCTTATTTTTGGGGAGACTCGAAGGCCGGGGACGGCCCAGACCCATTAGAACGATCTGGGAACGCCTGGGTAAAAGAGGAGTACTGTATGAACTATGCTCAGAACCGTCGCTCTGAGGCGGCTCCCGTACTACTATTTCAAAAAGAGCGACCAGGATATGTAACCTTCAGAGGATTATGTCTCATTTCTGGCCTTAATATTAGGCGTCACAAAGATGGAGATGATACTGTTGTCAATTACCGAATTAGTCTCGACATTCTCGATGCAGATTCTATCGACTTAGAGTGGATACATCGTAAATCACGAACCGGTATCGATAGCGGTGGGCCGGAAGCATGGAACCACTGGGTGGATACTGGTACCGTCCATCGATATTCTGTATATAAAGACCGCATCCGTTCAGAGAGCGCTCAGAAGCCAGAGGGTAGGCTATCTGATCTTCATTCAGATATTCGATTACGTCTCGACGGGTCAAATGCTGAACGAGGGAAAAAGCTGGAAAAACTACTAAAAAAGGTACTCAACAGTATGGACAATATCTCTCAGGTAGAACTTACCCCCAGTAGTGGAGACAAAGGTGTTGATTTGACAGGTAAAATCGACCTGATGACTGAGGCTCATTTGACTGAATTAAATACAAAAATAGATTTCAAAGCTCAAGTTAAGAATAAATCTGGTAGTGTTGGAGGACGTGAGCTTAGTCGTCTGGCATCGCGGGTCGACGACGGTGAAATTGGACTGTTTTTTACGATGTCATATTATACTCAGAACGCACAGGAAGAGAATATTTCAACATATCCAATACGACTCTTTTCAGGGAAAGATATCGTGGAACTGGTGGCTCAGACAGACTTAGCAAGCAGAGAGCGGTTGAATGACAGAGTTGTTGAGGAAATTAATAGTTCAGTATAGACCTGTTCGGCTTTCCTGTAACCCCCGGTTCCTGTGAATACCATCGACTCCTGACATATCGGCGCGTATTGTAGACATATATCCTGCGTGACGGGGATGCGTGGCGGTGGCGGGCGTGGCACCCGTGCGCCCTCACGCAGTTATCGCATCCGCGGGCACCGCGTCCTCAGGTACGATGTCGCGCCACTCGCCACGCCGCCACTCTCGGACTCGCTCACCGACCCACGAATTGCCATACTCCACGAGATCGGCCGCATTCGTGTAACTCTGCCCCTGAATCAGCACTGCCCTGAGAGCCGTCTCGACTTGCCGCTGGTAATTCGTCTCCTCACTATCCTCACTGTCGTCACTATCGTCGAGATGAACGCGAAAGGGCGCGGGGTCGTGTTCGTTGTAGCTCTCGGACGTGTCCGTGATTCCTTCGAAGTCACCGACCTGTTCCAGTGAGTCCTGTCCGCCGGGGCTCTCGTACAGCGTAGCTCTCCCAGGGTCTCGACGGGACGGCTTCTCAAGCACGATGGACGTGAGTCGTCGAATATCAGCGGCAGTGTCACGCCGCGTGTGTCCGATACCGAGGAACGACCCGCGTTTGGCGTGTTCGTCGCCCTCTTCCTGCTTCCGAATCAGTTTCAACTCTTTCGCAAAGTGATTCGTGAGTTCCTGGTCAGACCCGCGGCTGGTCAGAACTTGTGCTGCCTCATCGACCAGTGCCAACACCTGACCGGAGACTGACTGCATAGCGTCGAGCATCTCCCGATTCGAGTGGATCGTCTTGTCCGTGCCTTCCCAGTCGACATTCGAGATAACGGTGCCACCGGTGAGTGCCTTCCAGATTCGCACCACGTCGAGCGCGGTCGCCGTCTTACCCGCGCCGGGCGGGCCGACAATCAGCCCGACACATCCCTCGCGTGCTAATTCGCGTGCGACACGCGAGAGCGCGTCTTGGCCGTCTTCAGTGTGGTCGACCAGCCCAACGGCGTACTGCATCTGTGAGACGTTTCCATCTCCGACTGCCCGCGTGAGCGTTTCCGTCCCCGAGGGCTGTACGAGGTCTTGATATGCCTGATACTCCTGTACGTCGTCGTCAGCCACCAGTGCAAGGTGATTGAGCACGTTGCGGCGGCTGTCGTCACTGACCAGTCCAGCGTGTGGATACGCTTCTTTGGATTCGGACAGGTCAACGTCGCGCATTCGTTCACGCAGGTTCGCGGCCGCGTAGGCTTCCTGGTCGCTATCACTCATCGGTATCACCGTTCATCCGCACGCTGTCGGGGATCTCCTCACCAGAGTCCGCATCTGTCGGGTTCTGCTTGCGATTCGCCTGTTCGGAGAGATCCGCCTGTAAGTCGGTCTCTTCAAGTACCTCTTCGAGCTTGCGGTCGTAGGTCTCGGCGTCGAGCAGCGCCACGCGGTCGTACTCTTCGAGGAACGTTCGCCGTTCTTCCATGACTGCCTGCCGGACGAGACTCTTGCCACGGACTTCGAGTACATCCCGCTCGCGAGCGCGCTGTTCGAGCTTGCCGCGTATCTGCTCGATGCGTTCTTGCTCACGGATAAGTTCTGAGTCAGTGACCGACCCGCGCCAGGTAGCGACAGCGTGCAGCTGCTCCGGGTCGAACGCTTCGACTTCATAAGTCGGGTGCTTGGTTCCAGGCCACTCGTAGAGTTCACCGTCTTCGACGGTCAACTCGGCAAAGTCATTCGGGGTGAGTTCCCACATGCCCGGGTCGGCGTCTTCTTTGAGGCCGGGAACCACGATATGGCGCTTTGGCGGATTGTGGAGACGGTTCAACGCCGCCCACGCTGGCACGTACCCGAGCGCGCCCGCTCCGATAGTAGCGAGCGCGGCCGCCTGGACGGACTCGGGCACAGACGGGAGTGAGGGCAGACCGTACACCCACAACAGCACGCCACCGACCAAGAGCGACAGGAGCGCGGTGGCTCCAATCCAGTAGCGATAGGCGGTCAGGAGTTCGAGCGCCACCTGTCGCCGTGAGGGCTCGTATGGTCGCCGGTCGGTCATGCGATTCGGTACACCCCGTTGCGACCGCCGCGTTTGCGCCGCCACACGTCGAGCACGACCGCGACCAGAACGCCGACGCCCGAACCGATAGCGACCAGCCGGACAGTGTCCCATCCAGGATCACTCGTGAACATCGGGTCAGGAATCTCAATTGGGAGACCGTAGAGTGTCTGGTCGGTGGCTATCGACAGCGCCACGTACCCATCCGTCTCGGTCGCTGAGACTGACAGCCGGGTGCGTTCGTCCGGCTTGACCGTGACGGTCTCCTGGTCGACAGTGCCGCCTGCGAGCAGTCCGCCGCCGTCTGTGACCGTTATAGACTGAAGTCGGTCGGATTCAATCACGACCCACGCTGTTCCGCGTTCCTCGTTGTAGCCGTAGTCGTGAATCACGGTGTTCTGGTCGATGCGTTCGGCTGGTTGCTGGTCGGCGTCTGTTTCGTTACCCCCGTCTTGGACTTGTGCCGACGCACCGGTCGCGAACACGAACGCGAACCCGAGCACGAACGTGAGCACGATAAAGATGGCCGCGCACAACTGCGTGAGCGCGTGTCGCCGCATCTCACTCCCTCCGTGGGTCGTGCGGACTGGCGACGCTGGCGACGGCGATGATCAGCAGCAGCACGCCGATAACCATAATCGACATGAGCGAGCCGAGCAGTCCACCGAGCCCGAGTGACGGCAGTGACGGGCTCGGGAGACCGCCGAAACCGATTCCACCGCCGCCGCTCGTTCGATTCTCTTGGATCTGTTCTTCGAGTTCGTCGATTCGCTCTCCCAGGTCAACGATGAGTTCGTTCGTCTCGGAGACGTTTGCGACGCTGTAGGTTCGTTCGGGCGTGATGAGGTCGGGGTCCTCGATGACGTCACCGTTGGCGTCGTAGACGGCTTCGATTGTGAACAGCCCGTTCAGTGTCGCCACGTCGCCGTTCAGTGTCGCCACTGATTGGGAGCCGGGGAGGGCTTCGGAGTCGTAGGTTTTGTTCACTTCCCAACTGCCGTTCGGGGCTGGTTCGCCGCTCATCAGGACGCCCTCGTAGGTCGTGTTGAGTGCGCTGTCGTGTGCCTCGTAGCTGATTTCCATCCACGAGGTTCCGCTCAGGTCGTGGGCGGTCATTCCTCCGGCCGCGAGTGCCGCAATCGCTCCGCTGAACCCTTCGCCTTCGGTCAGGTAGTGGTTCATCAGATTGACGTTGCTCATCCACTCGCTGATGTTGACCGAGCCGCTGTTGATATCGTTGTAAGCGTTGTCGACGTAATCCGACACGTCCGCTGTGACATTCGAGTGCGTGGCTTTCAGGTCCGCGATTGGCTCGCTCCAGTGGGGGTGATACACGGTATCGATCTGTTCGGTGAACTCGCTGTTTGTGGGTGGTTGAGAGACGATGATGTTCCCGCCTGCGTGCATCCCTTGGACGTAATTGAGGCTCCCTGACCCGTCCTGAATGTGGGTGATACCGTTAATTGGGTCATACTCGAAGGCGAGATCGTACCGTTCACCGGATTTTGACCCGACGCCGGAGTACGTGAGCGACATATCAATCTGCGTTAAATTGATGGTCGAGCCATTCACCAGCGTGTAGTCCGTCGTCGAGAGGCTATCTATCGTCACCTGTTCGCCTGCCGCGGTTTGCCCATCTCCAGAGAACTGGATGTTCAGAGCCGACGAGAGTCCGTCGACGACATACTCATCAAACTGGCTTTGCTGTGTTGCCAGTGAGTTGATGCTGGCGGCGTTGGTGTTCCAGGCTTCGAGGAAGTTCTGTTCTTTGACCGCGTAGTAGTCTCCGACAGCTTCCTGTGCTGCGATTTTGGTCTCAGTCAGTGAACTCCCATTCTGAATCGACTGACCGATTGCTCGCTCTGCGACCAACCACGCCACGTCTTCGGTGTCCTTCACGTAGTTGTTGAAGACAGTCAGGAACGGCTCATTAATGCCGTACTGGGAAGCCGCAGACTGGTAGATTTGCGTTTTTGTCTGGAGGTCTTGCGTATCTGCCTGATCCGTCGAGCATCCATCTCCGATGTTCAGAAACTCCCCGATTTTACAGGAGTCCGGAATAAGCAGTCCGTCCGATTCACCGACTGGTGACACGTCGGCGTCGACGGCTGCGAGCCCACCGAACAGCGAGAGCGTGAGCACGAGGGCCAAGACGGGCGCGAACGCGCGACCCATCTCAGTACCTCCGTGAGCCGACGGCGATGAGTCCACCGACGAGCACGACCAGGACGCCACCGCCGACCAACTGCCCTGCCGTGCCAACGTCCGGACTCGACGGGAGCATTCCGCCACCGCCGACGCCGGTCTGCACCTGGATACGGGCAATCTCGACGGTTTCGGCTTCGCCGCCGGTCACATTCACGCGGTACTGGTCGTATGCGGTCGTGTTGAGATTGCTGTACTCGAATGCGTCTGTGCCGCTCGGCGCGTCGAGCGTTCCGTTCGCCACTTCGGTTTCGTTTCCAGCACTGTTGACGCTGTAGACGGTCACGTCGAGCACAGCCGACGTGTTGAGTGCGGTCGCTCGCACCGCTTCGGTGTCGTTGTCCACGTCGAGCGTTTCGTCCCAACTGGTCGTGTTGGTCGTTTCCTGAGCGCTGACCGCTCCGATACCACTGACGCCCGCGACCGCCGCGAGCGAGATCGTCAAGAGTCCGAGCAGGACTGTGTAGTGTGTTCGATTCATGATTACCCGAGATAGGCGAGTGCGTAGAATCCAGCAGACTGTACGACGACGGCGATGAGTCCCGCGAACTCGTTCCCGAGCAGCGCGTCGAGCAGCGGGAAAAACGGGGGTGCGATGACCAGCCCGATGGTCACGATTGCCACCCACGTTTCAACTGCGCCCATCTTGTCGAAGTTGGGTCTGTTCGTTGCGAAGGCCGTCGCGAGCGCGAGCAGGCTGATAATCTTCGCCGCGGAGATGCCCCCGCCGTCCGGCAGGTTGATAAGCGGGTCTGCGAAGTTGAATCCGAACAGCGAGAACTCGACCAGGCCGACGGCAATCGCCGCCGACAGGACGAACCACGGGCTCACGACCGAATCGTTCAGGTCGAGTTTCCCCCGCGTCATAGTGCTCCCCTCCGATACTGTGCGACTGTCGTATGTCCCGACGGTGGGACAGAGAGACCATTAGGCATGGTCTCGTGCGTGTTCCGGGGAGTTCGGTTTAAGACAGGTGGATGCGAAGCTATCGCTGTCCACCGTTTAATAAAAAGAAAAGTTATCGTAGCGATTACGAGCCCGAGTCTTCGGAGAGGGTGGCCGTGTCGCCCTCCCCGTTATCCCACGCGACCGTGACTTCATAATCTGAACCAACACCGGATAATGTGATGCGATCACCTGCTCCAATCTCACTCGCGGGTTTCAGTGATCCGCCAGTATTGCTGTTTATTGTCTGCCACGTATTCCCTGCACTCCCACCGAGATTGTTCCCGCGGATGTAAATATCGCCCGCAGGCACCGCCTCACCGCTATCAACGGTAATGGTTAGATCATTTGATTCGTAATCGAACTCGAAGCTCGTTGTCGGTTGTACTTCATTAGCTGAGTCCCCCAGCCCGAGCACAAACGATGCGATCACCGCCGCGAGAATGACCGTGATTGCCACCATCAGAATCACACCGATGACGGGGCTGACGGCATCCTCGTCTGATAGCACTTGTTTGAACTGCATGCGAACGAATCAAATCGGGAGAATAATATAAATCCTAATGGGAAGTCAGTTACTGATAATTGAAATCGGCTGTTTTTGGGTGGTAGAGCGCTTACTATGTTGGAATCAAGATAAGAAGATATAAGACATCCAGATAACATATCCAGTTGCGGCGGAAGCCGCAACACTGCCGCGTCGTCGTCTTGAGGATGGGGGACTCGCATGCACCCCTCCTCAATCGCATTTTCGCGTGAACAACCGCCGTAAATTGACTTGCTGGTTCTCATAACTCCCTCGTCAGTTACCAGAACCAACGTGCGAGATGGATCGAATATATCTACCGTCGAGATCTGTTTCATTCCCAATTGCCAAAGATAAAATATCTGTTGTATAGATGTGTATTGAAACAGTTCTTTTAACATAGCTGAAATTCACCATACAGCCATGTTTGGACAAGATAGCCAAACGTATCAAACAGTAGTTGACTTGCTTGAGGCATGGAGACCGTCACAGGATTATGGACACGAGAGTAAATTTCAGCAGGAACTATCGGAGTATCTTGATGAACAACTAAATTCCCAGACTAATAGCGGATTTGGTGATATGTTAGGTGGAGGTGGGAGTAACTATGTGGTCAACCGAGAACGGGGAAATTCCCGTGGGGATGTCGTTGTTAATGATACAGTCGGGGTTGAGATGAAGCGTCATTTTTCCAACTCCCAGAAGAAAAAACTCCGAGGACAACTGGAAGACTATGCGGACAATTATCCCTATGTGATTGCCCTTGCATGCGGTATTGACGATATGGATGGGTGGCGAGAGCTAGAGAACAAATTTACAAAAAACCGCGGCCCGGGAATCGGAATGAACCAGACCAAATTTAGCTTTATTGTCAAACGGCGAGAGAATTTTGGCGAACCGCATAACTTCGGAGGTGGCAGTGGCTTCGGTGATATTCCAGGGTTTTGATATCTATGGCCAACGAAGATCCACTTCAAGGGCTACCTGATTGGCTCGTCCTATTGATGCTGATCTTATTCCTTATCGGTGCTGCTATCGTCCTATTCTTTTGACTATATTGGCTCTGTTGAAACCCTCAAAACTGATAGAAACGACGTGCGAGATACAGAGGATGGATGCAACACGGTAAGTACATTTTATTCAGAAATTTCTACTGGCCCGGCCGTCATGTGTGTTTGCCAACCGAACAAAAGGGACGTGTAAGGTGGTCTACTAAGAGGGTCTCGCTTCAGGAGAATCGAGTGCAAAATCAAGTTTGAGGAGGGTTTCGTTAGGGAGATAATTGTAATCTGACTTCATGTATTCGTGAATCGTAACTGGATCGATGGCGGTCATCCCTTCTTGATAGGTTACGTCAATACCAGACTGGACGAAAAATATCATCTTTCCAGCAGTAGCATATTCTACATACGAGTCTGGTTCAAGTCCTGCCGAGCCCGTTTTTACCTGGAGATATCCCGGGACCGATTCACCGTCTACCTCTTTGCGCATCTCACACTCGATCTTGGCCTGTGAGTTACTGGTACTTGATTTGATGAGCCGCCAGCCTTCTGACTGGAGGTAACTGATCACGATATCCTCTGTTTCCTCACTCCCCAAAATATCGAATAAACGGGTCGTCTCGGCAGAATTGATTTTTCGAGAGATCTCCTTTCGATCTAGGTCCCCGTCAGATTCGAGGTTATCTTGGGAGTGCAAGGATCTAATCACCTGTTTAGCATCTTCGGTGATTCCCTTGTCCATCTCGCTCAAGGTTCCGAACCGGCCCGAGAATTTCCGGCGGACATATCCCGGGACGAGCGCGTATGGTACGTCAACCCAGTCGACCTTTCTGAAATGTTGGATATCTCGTTCGTCGTACTGGTCGAATTCATCGGCAGAAAGATTCGCAGCGACTCTCCAGTCACTTTCAATTTTACAAAGGGCAAAGTGGTTGTTCTCGTTTACCCACACGAAATCTCCTACGTCCATTTCCTTCAGAATGTATCGGAGTGGTGCATTCATTCGACCATCTTCCAATAACCTTCCTGTGGGCTCTCCTTCCTCCAATCGCCGTTCGTATACCTGCCGGTGGGTCTCGTAGACCTCGTCAATAGAATCGTATTCCTGATCTTCAAGAGACCACCCGACGCCGATTATCTCCTTCTCCTTACAGAATCTAAAGGGGTCCGACCCTTCTTCAGCTGCACCAGGTTGTAGCTTCATCCCATATACGGTGAAATCCAATTCGGACATATCGACACAGGCGTCCGCTTGAAATTTCAAACTATCGGCCGTTGAATACGTCTACTATATCTCAGGTAAGCCTATCTCGATTTGAATCGACCTCACTGCGAGATAAGCGCCTTCTATTCAGCATACCTACTGGAATCTATCACCGACTTAGACGTTCAACAAAGTCACTATCCTACTTCGCACCCGCTCACCTGAATGTCCGTCTCAACTGAGAGGGGAATCTGCTTGGTCGAGAGGATATCAGCAACTTCGGCCAGCTCTTCCGCTGAAAGTTCTCCCGCGAGATATTCGATTGCATCTTGTTTGTTCCGTAGGTCTTGTTCTGCGTGAATACAAGCAGCGTCGATACCGCCGGTCTTTGTCGATTCCCCCAGTTTGTCCGCCACTCGCTCGTAGAGGTCTTCTCGATACGACTGGTTCCCGTCCGTGTTGATTCGCATATTTGCACATCGGCTTCCAGAACCTAGTTTTTTCGACTTACTGGATGGGGTAATTTCGGGGTGAATCGGGTCGGAGTTCGCCACGATCGGGCCGACGACCTGCTCGACCAGGAACCGAGCGGGAAATCTCGCACATCAAACGACCGGGGTTGATGTGCAGATTCGGGAATCCGTCTTTCTCGGCGCGCAACCCCCCGGGGGGGGAAGGAAGAAAAATAGGAGTAACATGCCGAATACAGGGCGCATAGGTGGTACGAGAAGGTATTCGCTCAGTATAGATTGAGGCCGTCCAAAATATTGAAGAAGAGGATCGAATACTCAATACTACAATTTTGGTCCCTGAAGACGACTTGGCACCCGACCCAGTTAATGAGGGGAACGCCGATCTGCATACGACTACAGGAGAACATAATACCGACAGCGGGGTGGGCATCTCGGCAAGAATGCTGCAGTACCGGTACGTCTATCGGCGTAAAAGACCGCTGTTTCCTATTTCAGTAGGCTTATTGCTTGGGCTTTTCTGCTATCGTGCCAATAGCTATTAACCTTCTGTAAAGTTATATAGAACAGTGGGTCGATGTAGAGACAGCATGTTTCCAGAGCAAACATATGACATACACACCACCAAATAACATCGAACCGCGTGCCCCTCAGGATGTCCAAGACGGGGAAGTCCGCTCGAAACTCCGCGAATTACTCGGAGTGACAGATCCACCAGAAGACCTGAGGTATTCGCTCGGTCAGGAGAGGATACAGGAGGATCTTCAATTCGAGGAGATACAGTTTGAGAATTCGATAGGTGAAACAGTGACAGGGAAACTCATCGTTCCTCAGGGTAAATCTAATGCGGACAAACCGGCTATCGTGTGCACCCCCGGAACATCCGGTAACGCAAACCGTCTTACCGAAGAAACTTTTCGTCGGGAAGAGGACGGTCCGCTTCGAGGTTGGGCACGAGAACTCTCACGCCGAGGATATGTGACGCTCTCGTTGACTCTTCACTTGAACAAGAGTAGACAAGGGAATGGAGAAAACTACATCGAGCGAAAGACAGCGTTCTTAGCTCCGTATGGTATCTCGACGATGGGCCTTCTCGTAGATGAAGTTCTTCGCGGTGTCCAAATACTATCAGATCACGCAGCGGTGGATTCCGAACGTATTGGTCTTACGGGAATGTCACTCGGCGGTAATGCCACTTGGTACTCGTTTGCCTGCGAACCAAATATTCCCGTGGCGGCCCCGATCTGTGGATCCGTTGGAAGTCTCCACGAACAAATTCTATTCGGTAATCGGCACAGGCATGGGACTCATTTTTATATCCCTCATATGCTTCGCTATTTCGACCATCCCACGATAGTTCGTAAGTGTATCACCCCACGACCTTTCTTTGTCGTTGCACCTATGGACGACGAGGATATGCCAGCCACGGGCGTCGATAGAATGGTTGAGGAAGCCATTCCGGCATACGAGCGCGCAGGAACGCGAGCCAACTTTGCCGTCCACCGCCCTGATGGAACTCACGAGTTTCGACAGGATTACTTCGAGCGAATGGCAGATTGGTTTGAGACTCACCTTTAGACATAGATTATTCTAATTGAGAGTTTTCTTAACCTGTTTGAGAATCACGATCTGGAAAGTACCCGATACGTCGATAGGCTAATCAAGCGAAAAATACTGAGTAAAGAATCCCAAGATACAGGCTAGGCGGTTCCGACGATTACCAGGAATCGTCGCGACGTGCTATCTGACTCTTTGACTCCTCAAGCGAGAGCCCGCCTTCGATTGTAGTCGGTTCAATAGACATGTATCGTTTGTCATATGGGTACTCCGAGATAGAGTTCGAGCGCGCAATTGCTAGTCCAAGTCCTGGCTGGAAGAAAGGATTTCGCATGAGTGATTGTGCTTTGTCGTCTGGATGAGCAAAGTGGAAATCGTCATAGATCATTCCCCAGTTTGCGGGACTTCCAGCGTAAGGGACTTGTGGAAGGGTCTGATTGAATGTCCAAGATAGTTGTTCTAAGATTTCAGTCCGACGCTCCTCTTCAACCGGTGTCCCCAACTCCTGTGTGAGCGAACGAACCTCGACAGTTTGTGAACCTGAATCTTCACCGATTGGCGGCACCTCGACTGTCTCTGGAGGATTGTGCGTGTTCCCGATGAGGAACCCGTCGATCCAAGCCACACGATAGGCGTAGTACGGATGAGGCTGGCCCCCTCCGAAGTAATTCTGCGCGACTTCGTACTCGCCGTTTGGCATTGTGGACGACCAGAACTGGGAACCCGGTGTTCCGTTAATATTGACGGTGAATCCGATTTCACCCATCCAAGACTGTACCTGACGCATTGCATTCATATGCGAACTAACGGTTGACGGTGCGCCGATCGGGATGACAATCTCTTCCCCTTGATGGAGCCACGTGTCGCCGTCGCGCTCGAACGCACTGTTATTGTCGACGAGACTCTGCATTTCTGCTTCGGCCGCCTCAAAGTCCTGCTCGACATATGACGTTAAATTACTGAGGAATTCCTCTGATAAGTACTGCTCTGAGAGGACATCCCACATACCTGTCGCGGTTGAATTCGGAAATCCGATCGGACCGTAACTTGTCGCGGCGATGGAAGGCACATCGATCGCGTATGCCATCGCTCGGCGGAACTCTCTTCTCCCAAATACGGGGTGATCAAGCTTGAAGCACATTGCGGCCCCACGATAATTCGGCCGAAGTGACCACGTATACGTGTCCGGGAACTGTTCATTAATCGTCTCATCCTCTGGCGGAGATGAAGATCCGAGGTTAATATTACCAGTGAACCACGCTTGTCGTAGAGCCGAGGCATCTGCAAAGTACTGGAGATGAATCGCCGGGTAGTTAGGTTCAGTGACTGCCCAGTCTGGGAACTGGTACTCAACTTTGTCACTTTCCTCAATCTGTTGCTGGAGTTCCTCGTATGGGTAGTCCTCAAACGGTTCAAGAACGACTCGACTCTCTTGGGTTTCTGAGTGCTGGAATGCGCCCGTCCCTATTGGCGGATCCTCTTGATACTGGGAAACCGCACTCACTGCCTCGTCTCGTGCGGTGGTTCCCTCATCGGTGTTTTCGATCTCTTCAAGCATATCGCCATATTCCGCGTATGATGTGCTTATGGTCCGCGGTTGATCAGTAGTAAACAGGGCTAACTCAAGGAGTTCGTTTGAGATCGTATCAGTTGTCATAATCTCGACCGTGTAGTCGTCCGATGCCTCTACGGTTTCGATTATGTCGCCAATACCACCAAGATACTGTTCAAGTCTGAGCTGGGTAACGACATCTTGTGCGTTGAAGTCGTTTCCATTATGCCATGTCCAGAAATCACCGAGATGGAGTCTGAAGTGATCGCCGTTTTCAACCCATTCCCAGTCAGCTGCCAAGAACGGGAAGAACTCTCCTGTCTTTGTTGAGTACCAGGCAAGGGGGGTGTACAGCAGCGGTTCCCCGTATGACGCCTGATTATTCGTATTGTAGTAGTTCCACTGGGCATTTTGTGGCGGTGTGCTAAAACGAGAGATCATCGGACGATCGACTTGGGGCGGAAAGTCCTCAGACATCCCGTCATCGCCACTACCGTCACCCGATCCGTCGCCACTACCGTCACCCGATCCGTCGCCACTACCGTCACCCGATCCGTCGCCACTACCGTCATCGCCGTCGTCACCGCTACAGCCCGCGAGTGCTATTACAGAACCAGTTGATCCAAGGAGTGCAAGCGTTCTCCTCCTAGATACGTTACTAAGAGAAGGATCAGTATTGTCATCGTTTACCATGGCTGAATTCCACAATTTATAATGATAGATAATAAGTGTTTCTGTTCCTTACTTATTACATATCGTATAACTATGTGTGGCTGTACTTTATTAATCACAACACGTGTATTTCTGACTGTATTTTATCACTATCTATTACTATCTGCTACGCATAACTGGTGTATATTCTACTATTCAAACCTATCAAACTCTATTTAACTCTCTACAATATCCATCTTGAGCTATTTCGATAATTCGATTAGCGAAGACGGTATTAACATCAATACAGATAGCTTATGTTTTCTGGATTACTTCTGACGGGATGAGTCTAACACCGTGGCAGTCTAGCGGACACAACAAACTACGTGAGTTATTCGATCCTGTTTATTTAATCAGTGGCGTCTTCGAGCGTTTTGGCTTCAACTTCCCCTGAAAGATATCCCTTCCCACGTTCCGTAATTCGGTAGAGACCTTCGTCTTCCTTCTCGACAAGCTGAGCATCCAACAGTATTGCGAGCCGTTCGCTTACGTAATGTCGAGAATAGTCTGTGTTGACCGCCAGGATTCGAGGAGAGAGAACCATGTTCGAGCCTTCTAAAGATTCGAGAAGTCGGTCGTCAGCCTGAGTCATCCAAGATACCCGTGGTCTCCGCATATGAGATAATCGTTCGACGGTTCCGTAGTTCCATCGGCAGGGTATATACGCATACCATACGCTATATCTTAACGTATGTTAGGGTTTTAAGTAAAGTGGGCGTGAGAGAGGTCTTGAGGGGGGATACCCGGCCCTGCGTGAGTTGGTCGCTGAAAAAGAGTTGGTCAACCGACGGCCCTATGTCGGTCGGGTGTCGCTCACTCGGAGCGAACACATGACAGAAACGCATGCCCGCCGCCTTGAAACAGGTGGCAGCAAGCGCGGGAGAACCGAAAGTAAGCGCCGTTGCTCTGTTCCGCTAAGTTATTCGACCACGATTGACCGGAGGGGTCAGGCGTGAGTGACCTGCAACCGCTCGCGCCGGAAGATGGGATGCAATTGTATCTCCAACACCGGGAAGGGGAGGTCTCCGACCAGACGCTTCAATCTCACCGATACCGGATTGAGCCGTTTGTCGAATGGTGTGAGTCGGAGGGGATATTCAATCTGAACGACTTGACCGGCCGGAACCTCCACAGTTACCGAGTCTACCGTCGGGAGGAAGACGACTTGAAGCCGGTCACGCTACAGGGGCAGTTGTCGACCCTTCGGGTCTTCTTGAAGTTCTGTGCCTCCGTCGACGCGGTTCCGGAGGGCCTTCGAGAGAAGATACTACTCCCGAAGGTGGCCCCGGAGAATCAGGCCAGTAAAACGACGCTCGAACCTGATAGAGCCGATCAGATTCTTGAGTACCTTGAGACCTACAAGTTCGCGGGTCGGTCGCACGTGCTCATGACGCTTCTCTGGAAGACGGGGGTTCGGATGGGGAGCATTCGAGCGATCGACCTGGCGGACTTCGATTTCAGTGAGCCCGCCGTCGAGATCGTCCATCGACCGGAGCAGGACACTCCGCTCAAGAACCAAGAGCGCGGGGAGCGTTGGGTCGCCCTTCGGTCGTACACTGCTGACCTGATTGAGAAGTACATCAAGGGGCCGCGAATTGATGGAAGAGACGAATACGACCGGGAACCGTTACTAACCACTCCGCAAGGGCGGGTGTCGCGGTCGTGTATTCGAGATACGGTCTACGTGCTCACTCGCCCGTGCAAGTATGGCGAGTGTCCGCACGAGGGGTATGACCCGGAGACCTGCGAGGCTACTGACCGGACGTTTGCGAGTAAGTGCCCGTCGTCTCGGTCGCCTCACGATGTTCGGTCAGGTGCGATCACGTCGCACCTGCTCGATGAGGTTCCGGTCGAAGTCGTGAGCGGGAGAATGGACGTTACGCAGTCGGTCCTGGATAGACACTACGACCGCCGAAGTGAGCGCGAGAAGATGGAGCAGCGACGCAAGTTCATCAACGACTAACCCATGTTCAACGGAGAAACACAGTCACGTCTTGCAGAATCGTTTGGAAACCACTACACCGTGTCGGTCCACTTCAACTTCTTGTCATTTCCGTCCCACGCAGAACTGGGTTTTCAGCCATCTCTACCGTCCGAAAACAGCAGAATTAGAACATTGCGAAACTCGATTTCTGAGCAATTCACACGGTTTCTTTGTGGCTCCCTCCGCTGTCGTGCGATCAATCCAGCCACATTTAATGGGGGTGGCGCATGACGGACTGGAGTCCGTTCGTCGCGTACATCTGTCATATTATTGTCTATAAGTGGCTATATAGCACTCATAGTAGGCCTTAACAAACGACCGCGATTCACTTCGAGTCGCATGCCCTCCATGAACCGACGAGCGTTTCTTGCAAGTTCGAGTGCAGCACTCTGTGCCACGAGCGGTTGTATCGCCCTCGGGTCTTCTCCGACCCCGGCACACTGGGTGACGGTGTATCTGAAGGACACGGCTGAACCACACGACGTCTCTGTCACAGTGAACGACGGGAGTGGGGAGGTGCTGTTCGAGAACGACTATCGGCTCTCGGACAGCAACGAGGCCGACGAGGACGCTCCGTTCCTCGAATCAACCGATCCTGAGACGATCATCGTTACCGTCGACGGCACGCAATTCGAGCGCGACTGGCCGGGGTTCGAACAGCCACAACTCCCCTGTGACGGCCCGAATTCGAGTGGTATCGAAGTCTGGGTCGATATCAGCCCCGACGGCACATCGGAGATTCGACTGGAAGCCGACTGCCAGCACGTTACGATGGAGTGATCCCAGATGTTCTCTCCCCCGCTGGCTGCGAGTGAGTTCGTGATGGTCCAGCTGTTCGGACTCGTCTTCGCCGCAGTCGGCGTGTTGAATCTCCTGCGTCCCCGGGAGATGACTGCCTATACGATCCGACGACGAACCGGCGGCGCTGTCGAGGGACAGATCGAACCGACGCAAGCCCGTCTCGCGTTCACCCGTCTCATCGGTGGCGTCATGGTCGTCATCGGACTCGGACTCGTAGCGGGGATGCTCGGACCCTGAGACGGTCGATCGGGCGCAGGGCTGAGATGGTGAGGTATCAAAACGGCGAGACGGCGTCGTTCATCATCGAGAACGCGCTGGCGTTCTCGTAGACTTTGAACCCGCCCTCGTCGATTCGCATCGGGAAGATGTCGCTTTCGATGTCGTGTTTGCGCATCTTCTCGACCCAGAGATAGCGCCTGACGCTCTGGTCGGTCGAGCGCTGAAAGAGATAGAGACTGCCGTCTGCGAGGAAGTTCTCGATGTCGACGTCAGTCTGCGTGAAGATATCGCCCTGTTCTTTGGTTATCAGCGTCGTCAGCCCGTTCGCGGAGAGCACTTCCGTCAACTTCAGCAGGTCCTGGCGCTTCTCGCGGTCGTCAGCCATGAACATGGTGAACATGTTCAGCGAGTCAAACAGCAGGCGGTCGTAGCGGTCCTCCCGGGTGAGTTCGGTCAACAGCGGCTCCAGCGAGGCGTTGTAGTCCTCTGAATCGATCAGCATCTCCTTGTCGAACACGGTGATTCGACCGCTCTCGACGTACTCACCCCAGCGTTCGAGCCCGAACGATTCTGCGGCGTCGCGGATGTCCGCCGCTCGCTCCTCGAAGGAAAAATAGATCCCGTCTTCGTCGTACTGATCGACGCCGTTGTACAGATACTCGGAGCCGAGCAGACTCTTTCCGGTGCCCGGATTCCCGTTCACTAGCGTCGTGGAGTCTCGAACGAGTCCGCCGTGCAGGATGCGGTCGAGCCCATCGATCCCGGTTTCGGTGAGTGCTACCATGATAGAACCGTCGAGACGGGGGTGTTCGATCTGACGATTGTCACCAGTCTCTCCGTGAGCGGACGGCCGCGCTCGTGGACCAGTGTACGGCGAGCGACACACAGCAGACGGCTCAGCCGGTTCATCTTCTATATCTGATTGGCACTCGTAAATATAAATCCTTGTGCATGATACGCACAACACTCCGGATGGGATCTCTCCCGGATGAACGTGTGCGAACAACTCCCACATTTATGCGTTGGGCTTCCCTATACTCGAGAGTGGCTTCCCGGTATGAGTAAGCTTCCACCGACAATCCGGATTCTTCATGTCGACGATGACCCGGCGTTTCTCGACGTGACAGCGACAGCCCTCGAACGGGAACACGACCGGTTCGTTATCGAGACGGCGACAACCGCACGCGATGGGCTGGATACGCTCCGGGAGACGGATATCGACTGTGTCGTCGCAGATTACGACATGTCGGGGCAGAACGGTATCGAATTTCTCGAAACTGTCCGTGAGGAGTCCCCCGACATCCCGTTTATTCTGTTCACTGGCAAAGGCTCTGAATCGATCGCAAGTGACGCGATCACTGCTGGCGTGACCGATTATCTGCAGAAGGACGGGGACACGAGCCAGTTCACCGTCCTCGGAAATCGGATTCTGAACGCGGTCGAACAGTACCACGCGACGCATGCGCTCGAAGCAAGCCAGAAGCGTCTCTCCCTGTTCGTCGAGCAGTCGCCGCTGGGTGTCATCGAGTGGGACGACACGTTCACTGTCGTCGACAGCAACGACGCCGCAGCGGAGATTCTCGGCTATTCGGCGGCGCAACTCCGGGGCAAGTCCTGGCAGTTCATCGTCCCCGAATCGGACCGCGATGTCGTCGACGAGGTGGTTTCGACCCTGCTCGAAGCGGAGGGTGGCTATCACAGCATCAACGAGAACGTCCGTGCGGACGGCGAGCGAATCATCTGCGAGTGGCACAACCGTGTCGTCACCGACGACGACGGGGAGGTCGTCGCCATCTTCTCACAGTTTCAGGACATCACAGAGCGCAAGCAACACGAACGGCAACTCGAAGAGACGACCGCTCGACTGGAAGCGCTGTTTGAGGAATCGCCAGACATGATCGACATTCACGATGCGGAGGGAACGATCGTCGATACGAATCCTCGGCTCGCCGAGAAGACAGGCTACGACCGGGAGGAACTCGTCGGGATGCAGGTCTGGGACCTCGACCAGAGCGTCGATTCGGACGAGATCACCGACGTCTGGCAGGAGATGGACGAGGGCGACCAGCGTCGACTGGAGGGGCAGTATCGGTGCAAGGACGGGTCGACGGTTCCGGTTGAGGTGCACATTCGTCGCATCGACCTGGCCGGAACCGACCGGTTCGTCGTGATCAGCAGGGATATCACCGACCAGAAAGCACGCGAACGGGAACTCAGACAGCAAAACGAACGCCTCGACGATTTCGCGAGCGTCATCAGTCACGACCTCCGGAACCCGCTGAATGTGGCCGGTCTGCGCCTCGACCTGGCCATGGACGAGTGCAACAGTGACCACCTCGATGACGTCTCGAACGCGCTCGACCGCATGGAATCGCTGGTCGAGGATCTGCTCGTTCTCGCACGCGAGGGCGAGCGAGCGGAGAACATGGAACCGGTTGATCTCGCGAATCTCGCCGAGCAGTGCTGGCAGACCATCGAAACCAGCGATGCGGTGCTCGTGACGGACATCGACTGTCAGATCCGTGCAGACCAGAGCCAACTGCAGCAACTGTTCGAGAATCTGGTGCAGAACGCGGTCGAGCACGGCGGGCCGGACGTTACCATCACCATCACCGGGATAGACGGCGGGTTCGCAATCGAAGACGACGGCCCCGGGATCACAGACCAGCAGCACGACCAGATCTTCGAGGCCGGGTACTCGACTGCCGAGGAGGGGATCGGACTCGGCTTGCGGATCGTCGAGCGGGTGGTCAACGCTCACGGCTGGGAGATTCAGGTGACAGAGAGCGCCGAGGGCGGCGCACGCTTCGAGATTACCGGCGTGGAAGCAGTCGACTATTGAGTTTCTGTCCCGGACTGCATCTCAGGGAACAGCCAGCACCGTAGCCGCTCGCGACAGCGTGAGATAAAGACAGAAATCAGCGGCGACCCAAGACGAGCTATGGCCGCTCCGCGACTCGTGTACGACGACGACTGTGGCTTCTGCAAGTGGTGTGTGACGTGGCTCCTCCGGTTTGGTGAGTTCGAACCGGTCGGGTTCGAGGAGTTGACCCCTGACCAGCGGGCACGACTCCCCGACGACTACGACCAGTGTATGCACCTGCTGACTGACGACGCGGTGTACTCCTGCGGGGTGGGGTTCGAGCAATCGCTCGCTCGGTGTGGCAGATTCGGGAGCGTCGTCGTCTCGCTCTGCCGACGGCTCCCCTACTGGGACACCATTCGCGAGCGTGGATACCGCTGGGTCGCCGACAGGCGCGCGGTCTGGGGGCGGGTTCGCTCGTGTGAGGCAGTCGAATAGCCGTCTGTGACCGACGTCAGAGTCACCCGCACAGGTCGATTCCGGCGGTGCGGTAGGTCTGAAATGGCTCGAAGCCGAGTCGGTCGTAAAAGGGGAGGTGGTCGGTCCAGTCGATGACACAGTGGTCGTACCCCGCGGCCGCCAGCCGGTCGACGACGGCGGCCGTCGCGTACAGCCCTAGCCCCTCGCCACGGTAGTCCTCGTGAACGCCGAGCGGGCCGACACCGCAGTAGCTATCGCCAAACTGTGCGCCCCAGTTCAGGTTCGGACCGCGATACGGCCCGTCGTGGCGGTTCGAGCGGACGAAGGCGACGGGTTCGTCACCTGTTCGCAGGAGCCAGTAGTCGCTCGCGCCGCCGGGGCGTCGGCAGATGTTCGCCGCCTCGTACTGCCACCGGCCGGGAAACTGGTCGGCGAGCAGGCGGTGCAGGTCAGAGTCATGATCCGTCGCGCTGACGAGTTCGAGGTCCGACCGCTCGTCGCGGACTGCTCGACAGCGGTCGGGAACAGCGTAGTCCGCAAGATCACGGTGGAGGTCGTAGACGCGCCCCTTGACGTCGAGACCAGCCTCGGTAAGTGTCTCGACGTGGCTCTCCGGCAGTTGCTCGGGAATCCCGGCGAGGAGATGCTGTGGTGCGCCGCCGACGGAGAGTTCCGAGATGTCCCGTTCCCGTAGATCCGTCGTGATCCAGTCGAGCAGCTCTCGCCCGGCCGCGCGGTCCGTGAACGCAAACAGGGAGAGCCACGCCGTGTCCGTGGCGTCGTATGTCGGCGTCGCGCGGTTGAGTCGCTTCAGGACGGCGAAGGCACGCGGCTCCGACCCGACCGCAAGACAGCAAACGGAGACGCCATCGAACGGGGCGAACAGACTCCGCTCGACGTGCCACTTCTCGATACCGAGACCCGGAACTGTCTCGTTCCAGCGGTCGACCCCGGCGGCAATCGCCCGTCGCTCGGTCACCCGCTCCACAGCACAACCCATGTGCCCCGTACCGGTCTCGGGGAGTTAACTGTGGCGTCACCGAACGATTTAGCGCTGTCGGCTGTGTGAAGACACACCTATCACGCTCGACAGCGAGGGCACGATATGAGCAATCGAGTCGCTCTGGTCACCGGCGGCAGTTCGGGGATCGGTCGCGGAATCGCCCGCAGACTCGCGCGTGAGGGGACGGACATCGCGGTGCTCGACGTCGAGCGCGAACCGGCGACGAGCGAGGTGTACGGGGCAGAATCCGAGCGACCGACCGACGAACTGGTGACAGCCGAATCGGGCGTCGATGCCGAGTACGTCCAGACGGACGTGAGCGACGCCGAATCAGTGGAGGCGGCGGTGGCGACGACGCTCGATTCGTTCGGCCGGATCGACGTACTCGTCAACAACGCTGGTATCCACATCGACGGGACAAACCGGACGCTCTCACCCGAGGAGTGGGACCAGCAACTCGACGTCAACCTCAAGGGGCAGTTTCTCACCGTCAAATACGCCGGGGACCACCTCGCAGAGTCGCCAGCGGGCCGCATCGTCAACGTCAGTTCGATCAACGCAACCTTCGGCGGGATGGGGCCAGCGTACGCGGCGAGCAAGGCCGGAATCGTCAACTTGACGCGCGATATGGCCGCGGAGTTCGCTGAGGCCGGTGTGACCGCGAATGCGGTGCTTCCGGGCGTGATCAAGACGGCGATGCAGGACGACGCAAGCGAGACCAAACGCGAGATAGAGCGCGAACGGACACTGCTGGACCGTGTGGGGGACCCCGAAGACGTCGCCCACGCGGTGGCGTTTTTCGCGAGCGAACGCGCCGAGTGGATCACGGGCGCACAGCTCGTCGTCGACGGCGGCTATCTCGCCAGTCGTCGATGACTACGTTGCCGATCTTCTAATCGATGCCAAGAAGGTGCCCTTTTCACCCCGGGTCGCCGAGTGGGTACTAATGAGTACTCGCGACGAGCGGATCCGACTTGCGACACGCGGGTCAGCGCTCGCCATGCGGCAGGCCGAGACAGTCAAATCGCTCCTTTCGGAGCGGCGGCTGTCTGCCGAACTCGCCGAGGTGGAGACGACCGGCGACCAGATCAGCGACGAACTGATCCACCAACTTGGTACGACTGGCGCGTTCGTCCGCAGCCTCGACGAGAAGGTGCTTTCGGGCGAACTCGACGGCTCGATTCACTCGATGAAGGACATGCCGACCGACCAGCCCGACGAACTCGTCATCGCCGGAATCCCCGAGCGCGGCCCGCCGAACGACGTGCTCGTCACGCCGAACGGAACGCCACTCGCGGACCTGCCCGAGGGCGCGACGGTTGGCACGGCGAGTCTCCGCCGGGAAGCGCAGTTGCGCGCCGAGCGCCCCGACCTGAACATCGAACCGCTCCGGGGGAACGTCGACACCCGCGTGCAGAAACTGCTCGCCCCGGAACTCACCCGGGAGTATACCGCGCGGCTGGACGCCGAGGAGGCGGACGACGAATCCAGCGACGGAGACGACGAAACCGAGTACGACCGCTCCCCACAGGAGTGGTTCGACGACCTCGCCGAGATCGAACGGCAGGCTCTGGAGCGGTCGCCAGACACTGAATACGACGCCATCTGTCTGGCCGAGGCGGGGCTGAAACGGAGCGGACTGCTCCACCATCTCGAATACGAACCGCTCCGACCGACGCAGTTCGTGCCCGCTCCGGCACAGGGCGCAATTGCGGTGACAGCCCTCGACGGTGACCTCGCAGAGCGCATCTACAGCATTCTCGACCACGCGCCGACGCGGGTCGAGACAACCGTCGAGCGAACGATCCTGGCCGAACTCGGCGGCGGGTGTGTCGCGCCGGTCGGCATCTACGCACGCCTCCGGGGCGACGTGGTCGACACTGTCGTTCGCGTCCTCTCCCGCGATGGGTCCGAGGAGATCCGCGAAACCCGGGAACTCCCCGTCGACCGGTACGGCGACGCCGCCCGTGAGTTCGGAGCGGACCTGCGCGAGAAGGGCGGTGCCGAACTCATCGAACAGGCACGCCGAGAGGACACAGACGAGGCGAAGCGATCATGAGCGAGGGCGGAACCAGGGACAGAACAGCGGACACGGCAGACGAGCAGACGGCCGACGGGATGGTGTATCTCGTCGGCAGCGGGCCGGGCGACCCCGAACTGCTGACAGTCGCCGCCCGGCGACTGCTCGACGAGGCCGACGTCATCCTCCACGACAAACTCCCCGGCCCGGACATTCTGGAGGACATCGACTCCGAGCGCCGCGAGGACGTCGGCACGCGCGGCCACGGCGACCGGACGCCACAGTCCTACGTCAACGAGCGGATGGTCGAACTCGTCCGCGACGGAAAGACCGTCGTCCGACTCAAGGGCGGTGACCCGACAGTCTTCGGTCGGGGTGGCGAGGAGATGCGCTATCTCGCCGACCACGGCGTCCGCTTCGAAGTTGTTCCCGGCGTCACCTCGGCGATTGCGGGCCCCGCCGTCGCTGGCATCCCCGTGACGCACCGCGACCACGCCTCCTCGGTCACCTTCGTCACCGGCCACGAGGACCCGACGAAGCCCGAATCCGCGGTCGACTGGGAGGCCATCGCGGCGACGGGCGGCACCATCGTCGTGTTGATGGGTGTCACCAGACTGCCCGAGTACCGCGATGCGCTCGTCGACGCGGGGATGGACCCGGAGACGCCCGCCGCGCTCGTCGAACGGGCGACCTGGCCCGACCAGCAGGTCGCGACGGGGACGCTCGAAACAATCGTCGACGCCTGTGACGAGGTCGGCATCGAACCACCCGCAGTGACGGTCATCGGCGAGGTGGCAAAAACCAGAGACGACGTCGTGGCCTTCATGCACCAGAACCATGTCTGACAAGCCAACTGTCGCGGTGTTTCGACCGGACGACGAACGACTCGAATCCGCGCGGCGAACACTCGAATCGCTCGGTCTCGAACCGCTCGGTGACCCGATGCTCGCCGTGGTGTCCACGGGCGAACGACCCCGCGAGGACGCTGAATTCACCGTACTGACCTCCAAAACGGGCGTCGAACTCGCTGCCGATGTGGGCTTTGACCCGGCGGGGACGGTCTGTGCCATCGGTGAGGCGACTGCGGCGGCGCTGCGCGAGGCTGGCTACCGCGTCGATATCGTCCCGGAGACGTACTCCTCGGAAGGACTGGTCGAGACACTCGGCGAGTCGGTCGCAGGCGCGCGCGTCGAGGTCGCACGGTCGGACCACGGCGCGGACGTGTTACTCGACGGTCTCGAACACGCTGGCGCGTACGTCCACGAGACTGTCCTCTATCGACTGGTTCGGCCGCCGGAATCGGGCATCTCGGTCGAACGCGCCGCCGCAGGCGACCTGGACGGGGCGCTGTTTACCTCCTCGCTGACTGTCGAACACTTCGTGGAGGCCGCACGGGAGCAGGGACGCGCCGATGCTGCCCGCGAGGGCCTGAACGACGCCGTCGTCGGCGCAATCGGCGAACCGACCCAGGACACTGCCGAAGCCGCTGACATCTCGGTCGATGTCGTTCCGGAGCAGGCCGACTTCGACCAACTAGCGCAGGCCGTCGCTGATCGCCTGTGAGGAACGATACTGCCCGAAAACTTACTCCGCCGTCTCGTCCTCGTCTGAGTACTCGTAGGGGTCGCGGTCGCCCTCGACGTCGAGGTATCGCTCGTTCATCTCCCACTCGCCGTCGTCGTTCTGGACCATATACTCGCCGTAGAAGGGAACGCGGTTGTCGACTGTTTCGCGGAAGACCTCACGCATCGATTCTTTGCTCTTGCCGATGGCGCGCAGGTCGTCGTTGCGGTTCAGACACCCCTTCAGGTAGCCGTCGTGGGTCAGCCGAACCCGGTGACAGTTCGCACAGAAGGTCGGATTCTCGACCGGGTCGACGATTTCGACCATCCCCTGTCCGGCAGTGTCGTGCGAGTCGCCTGCACCCGCTGTGCGGACGCCGCCGTCGGAGGCCGCGAGCGATGTCGCGTCGGCGTCGACCGACGGTTCGCTGCTCCCGACCCAGTAGCGACGCCGGTCGTGCATCTCGCGGCGCTCGATGTGGTCGGCGCGGTCCTCCAGCCAGTCGTGAACGCGGTCGATGTCGATCGCCCACTCGGGATGGCCCGCCAGTTCCGGCATGTACTCGATGAGCTGTAACTGCAATCCATCCTTCTCCGCGACGTGGTCGACCATCTCCGGGATGTACCGCGCCGTCGGCTCGAAGACGACCATGTTGAGTTTCACCGGCGCGAGTCCGGCATCCAGTGCGGCCTCGACGCCCTCCATGACCTTGTCGTACGCGCCGCTTTTCGTGAGTTCCGCGAAGGCCTCCGGGTCCATCGCGTCCTGCGAGACGTTGACGCGGTCGAGTCCTGCGTCGACGAGGTCGGTCGCTCGTCCCGGCAGAAATGTCCCGTTCGTCGTCATCGAGACTTCCATCTCGTCGGGTGCGCGGCGGACTATCTCTTCGAGATCCTGTCTGAGCATCGGTTCGCCACCGGTGAACTTCACGGAGTCGATATCGAACTCGCGGGCGACCTCGAGAAATCTGACGACGCGGTCGGTCGAGAGTTCGCTGTCCTGTGGCTCCATCGGGCCGCGGGTGTCGCCTAAGCCCTCGTTGTGGCAGTACACACAGTCGAAGTTACACCTGTCTGTCAGCGAGACGCGGACGCCCGAGACATCGCGACCGAACTCGTCTTCCAGCATTTGACTTGGTAGATACTCGCACTCGATGCAGTTAAACCGTCGGGCATCGCCCTCGGACAACCCGGTGTGGCCTCTCTCGTTCGAGACCCTCGTGTCGGTGCGCCGACTACCGCGTCGTCACTTCACACCCGTCCTCGGTCACGATGACGGTGTGTTCTTTCTGGCTCACGAGACAGCCATCCTCCTCTTTGAGGACGGGATAGCCGTGAACGATGTCGCGCTGTTTGAGGCGACGCAGCGCCATCTCTGGGCGGTCCGTCTCCAGCCAGCGCGTCGCGAAGGGGAGCGTCCGGAACTCCTCGGTGATCTGTTCGAGCGCCTCGCGGGCCTGCCGGTTGCGGATCGACCCCTTCGATTCGAGGGCGAAAATCTCCTCGGTACTGCCCTCCTTGACCTTCCCGCCCCCGTCGGTCGCGAAGGGTTCGATCGCAACCACGTCGCCCACGTCGAGTTCGACGCCCTGGTTGACTTTCCGGTTGGGGATGTTCGGGGTGGTGTGTTGCTCCCAGTGGCCGAGGCCGTGCCCGGTGAGGTTCACGACGGGATTGTAGCCGTAGCCCTCGATGACACGCTCGATGACCGCGCCGATGTGGCCGGTCTCGACGCCCGGTTCGACCGTATCGACGGCGGCTTTGAGCGCCTCCGCAGAGGCATCGACCAGATCGGGGTTGCCAGACAGATCGACCGTCACTGCCGTGTCTGCGAGCCAGCCGTCGATGTGGACGCCGATGTCGACGTTAATCATCTCCTCGCCGAAGGTGGTGTCGTCGTCGATAGAGGGCGTCGCGTGGGCGGCTTCCTCGTCGATGGAGATGTTCACCGGGAAGGCTGGTTTGCCCCCGAGTTCGCGGATGCGCTGTTCGGCCCACTCCGCGAGTTCGAGGTGGCTTCCGCCGACTTCGATCCGCTCGACGGTCTCCTCGCGTACTGTGGCGAGTATCTCGCCTGCCTCCCTGTGTTTCTGGTACTGCTCGCTGTCGAGATCGACGCCAGTTGCCATACCCGGATATTGGCACACGCGGGCAAAGGAGTACCGTTCGACGTTTGCAGCTATCACTGCTCATCCGAATCGTGGGCGGTCTGCATGTGGGCGTTCGTCGCGGTCCCAATCTGTCCCGTCCGGTCGATGGCGATTGCGCCCGCGTGTTCGCCCGTCTCGGACGCAAAGCCCCGAAGCACCCGGCCCGTGGCCGTCTGCGGGTCGTCGCCCCCTTCGACTGCGTCGGCAACCCGGCGGGCAAGCCCGAAGCGAGCGATGGCCTCCCCAGCGCCGGTCGTGCTCACAGCGACCGAATCAGTCGCGTAAAAGCCCGCGCCGACCTGCGGGACGTCACCGACGCGTCCGGCGAGTGCGTACCAGCGCCCGCCCGTCGAGGTTGCGGCCACGACTCGCTCGCCGTCGGTCGTGACTGCGCCGACAGTGTCGCTGCCGCCGAAGCGCTCGCGAACCCACTGGAGGTGCGCTCGGGGCGTCCCCTCCGGCGGACTCGTCTCCGCCCACCGCTTTCGCGTCTGCGGCGTCGTGAGGTCACAGCCAGTTTCGATCCCGAAGTCGTCTGCCAGTTCGACGGCGTGTTCACCGGCTATCAGCACGTGCGGAGTCTCGGTTGCAACGACCCGTGCAACCTCGATTGCGTGCTCGACGCCCGCCATCGAACACGCCGCACCGGCGGTGTCTTCTGTCATGAGTCCGGCGTCAGTCCGGGCATGTCCGTCGCTCTGGAGCGCGCTTCCGCGTCCCGCGTTGAACTGTGGTGCTGCTTCGAGCGTCCGTACTGTGGCCACGGCTGCCTTCACCGGATCGGTTTCGGCAACCCCGTCGGCAACGGCGTCGTCGAGACGCTTCTGACAAACGTCGGGTTCGTCGGGCTTGCTTCCGGCACCGCCGTGTACCAGCACGTCCATACCGGCGGCTTGGCCTGCTCGACAATAAAGACCGAGTTCGGCGCGTGTGACCGCTGTCAGAACAGTCTGCAGTGGGCCGGGTACGTCAGGCGTTGTTCATTCGAAGCTTCGTCGTCGTATTGCACACCAGGCACTCGCTGACTCGGTAGGGTTCCCGGGAGAACTCGGCGTTTTCGCGCTTGCGGCTCTCTGTGAGTATCTCGACGGAGACGTCGTGTGGTGTCTGCTGACCGCACTCGTCACATTCCTCGGTCAGATCTGCGCTATCCTCGGTCGTAGCCATTCTGCTTCCCACAACGAGAGTGGTGGCTATAAAAAAGGGCCACTGTTGGAACCGTTTATCGCACGACAGCAGCCGAATTTCTGCTCCGACGGCTGCAGCGAATTCAATACTGTTTATCAGCCGCTCTGGAACAATTTTTCGTATTGATACTGATAAACGGCCGAAATATTTATATACTCCATTTCGACTCCCTGGGAACCCGATTCGACAGGGGATTTTACTGTCGGGTTGCAAACGGGATGTATGGACCAGTTATTCGCGCCGTGGCGGATCGAGTGGGTCGAGCGCGCTGACCGGAATCAGGACATCGATGGCTGTGTCTTCTGTGAACTTCCAGCGATGGAGACAGACCGCGAGAACTCCCTCGTCGCCAGAAGTGACCACGCCTACGTCCTGCTGAACAACTACCCGTACAACCCGGGACACGCGATGGTCATCCCCCGCGAACACACCGGCGAGTACGGCGCGCTCGATGCTGAGTCGCTGCTCGCGAAGGAACGACTCGTCCAGCGAACTATCGCGGCGATGGACGAGGCTCTCGACCCCGACGGCTACAACGTCGGCTACAATCTCGGCGGGAGCGCGGCGGGAGGGTCGATCAGCGACCACCTCCACGCCCACGTCATCCCTCGGTGGAGCGGCGACACGAACTTCATGCCCGTTATCTCTGATACGACCGTCATCGTCGAGGCCGTCACAGAGACGTACGACCGACTCCACGAGGCTTTCGCAGCGCAGGACGGCGCACACGCCGAGCGCGACGACCGCGCCGTCGCTCTTGACTTCGAGTGATCTATCGCGTCTGACTGACGGTATAGTCTGTGTCGGTCGATCGGTCGGTTACCACGGTTCGTCTTTTAATCCAAGCGCGTACGCGATCGCATTCGTCGCGATGTGCAAAATCGGCGTCACCAGCAGGACGACAGCGAGCACGGGGAGTGTAAACACGTCGGTGAACCACGCGAAGTCAGCGAGTGCAGCGAGCGCTAGTGCGCCGACGACGAAGTCGAGTTGGTCGATGCCGGGGAAGGGAGCCCCGCGCGCACGCCCGGTCCGCCGTTTCAGAAACGAGGCCCCGATATCGCCGACCATCGCGCCGAGCGGGAGCGCGAGAATCACGGCCGGTGGGAAGGTTGGAAGCGAGACCGCGAGCAGGTCGGCTGCCTGGGTTTCGAGGCGGTTGAGCGCGAGTGCGAGCGCGATGCCAGCTAGCCAGCCTGCTGCAGTCCCGCGCCAGGTCTTGCCGTCGCCGAGGAGTCGGCGGCCACCGAGTCGTCTGCCGCCGTCGATGGGTCGACCGCCACCCGCGAGCACCGCCGCGTTGTTCGGTACGTAGGCGGGCAACATCGACCAGATGGCCGTCACGAGAGCGACGTACACGTCCATGTCCGGGTCGTCGGGCGGCGGCGTGTTACCCGTTTCGGGATGACACCGGTTCTCTCCCCCGGAGAGAAAACGGCATTCCTTTACCTCCCGGGTGTCCAAGTCGGGGTATATGCAATTCGACAACGTCGACGTTCCCGAGCAGGGAGAGCCGATCGAAGTCGTCGATGAGGAAAACGACGAACTCGACATTCCGGAGACGCCGATCATCCCGATCATTCACGGGGATGGGATCGGGAAAGACGTCGGCCCGGCCGCACAGAAGGTTCTGGAGGCCGCCGCCAACGCGACGGGGCGTGACATCGCCTGGATGCGCGTCTACGCTGGCGAGAGCGCTCACGAACGCTACGGGGAGGACATCCACCTGCCGGACGATACGGTCAACGCGATCGACAAGTTCCGCGTCGCGATCAAGGGTCCGTTGACGACGCCCGTCGGCGCTGGCTTCCGCTCGCTGAACGTCGCTCTGCGACAGACGCTCGATTTCTACGCGAACGTCCGACCGACCTACTACCTCGATGGCGTCCCCTCACCGATGAAAGCGCCCGAGGAGATGGACATGGTCACCTTCCGGGAGAACACCGAGGACGTCTACGCTGGCATCGAGTGGGAGGAGGGGACCGAGGAAGTCGAGCAGGTTCGTGACTTCGTCGAAGACGAGATGGGCTTCGACGAGACGATGCACGACGGCCCAATCGGCATCGGCATCAAGCCGATCACCGAGTTCGGCTCGAAGCGTCTGGTCCGCAAGGCAATCGACTACGCCCTCGAACACGACCGCGACAAGGTTACGCTGGTCCACAAGGGCAACATCATGAAGTTCACCGAGGGGCAGTTCTCCGAGTGGGGGATGGAGGTCGCAGACGAGGAGTACCCCGACGACGAAGTCTTCGCCGCGCCCGACTCCCTGTGGGAGACCCAGGACGAAATCGACATCCCGGAGGACGCCGTCATGGTCGAGGAGCGCCTCGCAGACGCGATGCTCCAGTGGATGCAACTGCGCACCGACGAGTTCGACATCATGGCGATGCCGAACCTCAACGGCGACTATCTCTCGGACGCCGCCGGTGCCCAGATCGGCGGACTCGGCATCGCGCCCGGCGCGAACTTCGGTGACGCTCGCGTGCTCGCTGAACCCGTCCACGGTAGCGCCCCGAAACGCGCCGGACAGAACATGGCCAACCCGACCGCGATGATCCTCTCCGGCCGACTCATGTTCGATTACATGGGCTGGAAGGACGCCGCAGACCTCGTGGGCGAGGCCGTCGAGGAGACTATCTCCTCGGGGAAGGTCACCTACGACCTGGAACGCCAACTCGAAGACGCAGAGAAGCTCGGCACCGACGAATACACCGAGGAGATCATCGCCAACATCGAGAAGCTCTCCTGAGGGGCTTCCAGCGGGTGATTTTTGCGCCACTGATCTCACTTTTCAGCACCGTGCGACTCAGCGACTGCAACGCGATCAGAGAACGTACAGCACGGCCGCGACGACGCCAGCGAGGCTGAGTCCGATGCCGAATACGCGAGTCAGCAGCACCTGCCAGTCGGCCGGTTCGACTCTCCCCGCCGGTTTCCGACCGATAGCATCGAGGATTTCGCTCCATCTTGCCATTCTGTACGGCCAGATCGCGAGCAGCGGGCCGAAAAGAACCCCCACGACGGCGATGGCAAAGAGCTGTGCCTGTGACATATTTGTACTTCTTACGGGCTCGATATTAAGTCCTGTCGAGCGGCTCATACTGCTGGCTGTCCAATCTCGAATTTCCTACTGGCTGAACCGCTCGTCTGTGAACTCCTCGACAGTGACTGGGTTCTCGGAGAGGTCGAGTTCCTCACAGAATGCGACCAGATCACGATACATCTCCGTATCCTGCGAGAGGTCGGGTGTGAAAAACTCGACGGTCGTCTCGGCTATCTTGTCGAGCAGGTCCGGATGATCCTCCCGGACCTCCGGGAACCGCTCGAAGAACAGTTCGACAGCGCGCTCGGGGTCCTCGACAGTATCTTCGACGCCGCGACGTGTGGCATCGATAAAGTGCTGTACCTGATCGGCGTGTTCGTCGATTTTCTCGTCGGAGGCGGTGAGAATGAGTTGATTGAAGTCGGGGACGCCGTAGTCGGCCAGTTCCCAGAGGTCGGCGTCGAAGCCCCTGTGACGACTCTCGACGATTTCGAAGTTGTAGAAGGCGAGAAAGGCGACGTCTGCGTCGCCGTCGATCAGCGCGTCGGTGTGATAGAATCCCCGGTCGACCGGTTCGATGTCCTCGGCCGTCAGGTCGCCGCCTGCGTGCTGGGCCATGTGTGCGACCATCTTCCGCCCGCCGGGTCCGGGCGCGCCCGGGTAGTTGAGCCTGACGCCGGGTTCCAGGTCTGCCGGTGTGTCCCACCCTCGCTCGGTCGGGTACTGAATGCCGCCCCGCGTGTGAAGGAACTTCGCGATGCCCGTGACCGGGATCCCCTCCGAGCGCTCCGGCACGAGATGGATCGGTTCGGTGATGGCGAAGTCGAGTTCCCCATCTGCGAGCATTTCGAGCGTGTCGTAGTGCTCCGGTGGCTCCCACAGGTCCAGTTGTAGCCCCTCCTGCTCGTAGTAGCCGCGTTCGTCCGCGACGACAAAGGGGATGTGGTCGGGATTCAGGAACCATTCGAGACCGAGTGTGACTTCAGTCATACGAGACTGAACGGTCCCGACCGCAATATACTCTTGTGGTACAACCGGGAGATCACACTGACAGCGTGTGACAAGACGACAACGATCGGAACCGCTATCCACGGTACGGATCGGTGCTTCTATACTTCGAGCGGGCTGGATCGCTACCATGTCGCAGTCGAGCCCTCACGGATCTGACCACGATGGGCCAGCGATCGAAGCGGCAGGACTCACGAAGCGGTTCGGTGAGACCCTCGCTGTTGATTCGCTGGATCTCGCCATCTCACAGGGGACGGTGTACGGTTTTCTCGGGCCGAATGGGGCGGGCAAGACCACGACCATCGAGATGCTCACGACGCTGACCCCGAAGACGTCGGGCGAAGCGCGGGTGATGGGCGTTTCAATCGACGACCGCGACCGGGTGAAGCCATACATCGGTTATCTCCCCCACGAATCGCCGGTCTACGAGTCCTTCACCGCCCGCGAGCAACTCGCCTACGCCGCGGACATCCGCGGACTCGACGCCGACCGAACGGACGAACGCATCGACGACTTGCTCGAACGAATCGGCCTGCTCGGCGACGCGAACGACCGGATCGGCACCTACTCGCAGGGGATGCGCCGGAAGGTTGGCCTGCTGCAGGCGCTCTTGCACGACCCCGACGTGGCCTTTCTCGACGAACCGACGAGCGGCCTCGACCCGCGGGCCTCCCGTACCGTGATCGACCTCATCGGCGAGCAGGTCGAGAGCGGGACGACGGTATTTCTCTCCTCACACATCCTTCCGGTCGTCGAGGAACTCGCAGACACCGTGGGTGTCCTCTACGAGGGGCGGCTGGTCGCCGAGGACAGTCCGGAGCAACTCGCTCACCACGAGGACGAGTCGGGGACGCTCGAAGAGGCGTTCCTGCGAGTGACGACCGACCGTGAGACGGTGACCGATGCGTAGGGTCTGGTCAGATATCCGGATCGGCGTTCGCATCGCCCGCGCAGAGCTACACGACCTGATCCGGCGAAATGCGAGCACGCGGCGGGAGAAGGCGCTCATCGTGCTGGTGGCGCTGTTTTTCCTGCCGATGCTCGTCTCGGTCGTACAGGGCGGGTACAACCTCGGCGTCGCGACTCGGGACGGCGTCGACGCGCCGGTCGTCGCGGCGATGCGCAATCTCCTTATTCCCGGGCTGCTCGTGTTCGCTGTTCTCGGCGGGCTTGGTGCGGCACAGTCGATCGCTCGTGATTCGGTGCGCCCGCTTCTGTTGACGAGTGCCCCCACGCGGGCCATCGTTCTCGGGAAGGTGCTGTACCTGCTCGTGACGTGGCTGGTCATGCCCACGTTTCTCCTGCTCGGAGCCATCAGCTACGCTGCCGGTGCGCGGACGCCCCTCTTCGTTGGCGCGCTCGTCGGCGCGATGCTCCCCGTGCTCTTGTTGATGATGCTCTGTGGTCTCTCACTCGCGTATCTGCTCTGGATCGGCATCGAGCGACTCGGTCTGCCAGATTACGCTCGCCGACTCGTGACGGCTGGCATCTCGATTGTCGTGTTCGTGGTCGCGCTCGCGATCGGGTTTTTCGCCGGGCAGTTCAGTGCTGAGTCACCGACCGATGCCCTCCCGACCGGCGACCCGCTCACGCCGCTTGGCTACTACGCCGACCTGTTTTTCCTCGGGTCGCCAGCCGCCGAACCGCTCACGTGGCAAACCCTGTTTGCCGCGGGCGTCGTACTCACCGCCATCCCGCTTTCCTTCCGGTTGCTAGTTCGACTCGCCCCGCGGTACTGGTACGCCGTGCCGACGGTCGATGCTGACGAAACTGAGCACCACTCCGACTCCACTCAGCCAGTCACGTTCGACCGAACCCCGAGTGAGACCATCGGTCGGACGCCGACCGGTGACGTTCTCGCCAGTGCGGTCGCTCGCGTACGGACGCTCCGGACGACGCTTCTCCAGCTTAGAAACGGCTACCGCCGCCCCGACCAGTTCGTCTACCTGTTTTACTATCTGTTCCCCGTCGCTGTCGGATTGCTGCCGATCATCGCGGAGACGCCCGGCAACGCGCCCGGAGCGGTCGGCGGTGCCTTCCTCCTGCTCGGCGTCTGGTTCGCTGGCGGTGTGTTCTGTCTGAACCCGCTCGGTGTCGAGGGGTCGATGCTCTCACAGCTCGTTCTCGCGGAGACGCCAGCCACGACGTTCGTCCACGGGCGACTCCTCGCAGGGCTGGTCGTCGGTCTCCCGTTCGCGCTTCTCGGCGCGGCACTGCTCGTCGTTCAGGTGACGGTCGGACCGGCCACCGTCGCGCTTGGATTCGTGCTCGCCGGTACCGTCGTACTCGTGAGTGCGGCGCTCGCACTCGGGATTGGCTCAGTGCTGCCGAAGTTCGAGACGGTGGAGGTGTTCGACAGCGTCGAGACACTCGCTCCCTCGATCATCGCTGCGATCATCCACGGCGTGGTGACGCTCGTGCTGACCGCTGGCGCGGTCGTTCTCACGCTACTCGTCACACTCCCCGAAAGCGATCTGTCGGTCACACAGCGCCTGCTCGCACTCGCCGGGTTCGGCCTCTTCGCGGTCGTGGTCGGGGACGGGTCACGTCGGTATGCCATCGCTCGCTTCAGCGACTACGGCCGAACGCGGGCGCAGACGGACATCCCCTTTCGCGTGTACTTCGCGTTCGGACTTGCTGTCCTCGCGCTCGTCCTCGGTCAGTTCGTCGCGGTCGCAGTCGTGCTCGTGTTCGGCATCGACGTGACCAACAGCCTCACTCTCCCAGTCCTCTTTGTCGTCGAGTATCTCGCCTACGCGCTGGTCGCGCTCGGATTCGTGTACGTCACCCACCGTGGCTGGTCGTATCTCGATATCGACCGCCCGACACTGCAGGACCTGGCTTTCGTCGGCGGTGGCGTCGTCGCCTCGCTTGCGCTGTACGGCGTCGTCCTCACGGCGGTGTCGGGTCTGGGACTGCCCGCGGCCGACCACTCGCTGTTCGACGCCGGGGAGATCCAGCCCGAACTGTTGCTCGTACTGGCGGCACTGATGGTGACTGTCAACGGGCCGGTCGAGGAACTGCTCTTCCGGAACGGCATCCAGAAGTACCTCGACGAGCGGTTGCCGACGGCGGCCGCCATCGTCACGGCGAGTGCAATCTTCGCGGTCGTTCACCTGCCGGTGTATCTCACTGCCGGGGTCGGAGCCGCCGTCGTCACCCTCTCGGTGATCTTCTGCATCTCGCTGGTGTGGGGGTGGATCTACGCCCGAACGGAGCGTCTGCTCGTCGTCGGTGCTATCCACGGCATCTACAACGCAGTGCTGGTGCTCGGACTCTATGTCTCGGTCACGTAGCCTCGTCCGTGGTGTCGCCGTCCGCTTGTTCGACTGACTCCACTGTGATGGTCGGCTGTGAGCGCAGCACCTCGGCGTTTTCGGGGTCGACGTCCTGTCGACCGACCATCGTCCGGAGCGTTTCCTCCGGTGCGACGATGCCCTCGTAGACGAGTCGGCCGTCCTGGAGTTCCCACTCGGACCCGTCCCCAGGGAGGAACCCGAGGTCGTCCTCCGTGAGGTCCGCTGCGGGTTCGCTGAGCGTGACCCGCGCGGGTTCGTCGCGGACCGACTCCACCTCGTAGGCGACGATTGGGGCCTCCATCGTCGCGGAGTCGACGTACTTCGTGACGATCAGGTCCTCCGTTGCGGTCCGGTTCACGTCCTCAGCCCGCGAGATGACGTCCCTGAGCACGACGTCCCAGACGGGGACTTTCATGTCGTCGACGTCCGGCGCGTCGACTTCGTCGGGGTCGAAGGTGGGGAGCAGTCCGAGGCGCTTTGCCCCGTAGAGTATGCCGAGCAGCGTGGCGACACCACCCGCGACCGCGAACGGAAACAGGAGAAAGCCGAGGCCTGAGCCGTCCTCCTCCGGCGTCGGGGTCGGTTCCCCTACCGGTCCACCGGAGTCGGGAGTCTTTTCCCCGTCACTAAGCGCGTACAGATACTGGTCGAGACTGCCGATGTACACCGTATCCTCCGTCACGGCGGGCGAAGACCGGATACGGCGGTCGGTCTCGACGGTGAATGCCGGGTCGCCCGAGACTGAGTGAAGCCCGTAGATGAACCCGTTCTCGCCGCCGAAAAACAGCATCTCGTCGGTGAGCGCGGGCGAGGAGGAGATGGCCTGTCCGGTGTCGAACGACCAGACCTCGTCGCCACTCTCGCGTCCGACCGCGTAGAGACTCCCGTCACGGCTCGGGACGTACACGCGGCCGCTGCCGACGGCAGGCGATGCGGTGACGGGTCGCCCGGTCTCGAACGTGAACAGTTCGTCGCCGGTTTCGGCGTCCAGTGCGTAGAGATTGTTGTCGTTGCTCCCGACGTAGACGTCACCTTCGTAGACCGTCGGCTCGGACCTGACCAGGTCGCCGGTCTGGACCGACCACAGTTCGCTCCCGTCGGACCGGTCGAGTGCGTAGATGTGCTGGTCGTCGCTGCCGACGTAGACCCGGTCCTCGGTGACCGCTGGCGTGGATGCAATTTCTGCACCGGCGTCGAACGTCCACGCTGTCTCTTCGCCATCCGCCGCATCGACCGCATACAGTGTCCCGTCCTGACTGCCGATATAGACCACCCCATCGAGAACCGTCGGGGAGCCGGTGATCGAGTCGCCTGTACCAAACCGCCATCGAAGGTCGCCCTCCGCCGCGTCGAGCGCGTACAGCCGACCGTCTTCGCTTCCGATGTAGACTGTTCCGTCGACGACTGCCGGGGAAGATGTCACTCGCCCCTCGGTCTCGTATCGCCACAACCGCTCGCCGCTCTCCGTATCGAGCGCGTAGACGTGCTGGTCCCAGCTCCCGACGTACGCTGTCCCGTCGACGACCGCTGGCGACGAGGAGATCCGTGCTCCGGTCTCGAAATCCCAGCGGACGCCGACATCAGCCGCACTCGGCCCCACGATGTCGGGGCTGCGACCGGTGTTTGCGGCATCGCCAGCGAACGTGGGCCACGAACTCGCGGTTGCCGTCCCGAGGGCACTTCCGGGGACGGCGGCGAGTGCCGCCGCGCCGCCAGCAGCCAGTAGCTCACGACGGGTGAGATGCGAACGCATTACCTCCCTCTTGCGTGTCCGCGTATAAAACAGCGTCACGTTCGAACGCCGGTGTCACACAGCCGAGAGAACGCGGATCACCGACTCGCAGCGTCACTCTGCCCAGTCGGGATCAGTTCGCGGTGGGCTGAACACGTCCACCCCGTCGACCGGTTCGTCGGTCCGATTTTCTGCCGCGTGTGGTTCCTCTGATTCGAGGACGTACGATTCGCCCGACTGAATGACCTGCTCGTTCCCCTCACACAGGAAAGTCAACGTTCCCCGAGCGACAAAACCGGTCTGCTCGTGTTCGTGGCTGTGTTCCGGAACTTTCGCGCCGGGTTCGATGTGAAAGTGCTGGACGTTCATCCGATCGCCTGCAGCAAGTTGAGTGAGATGGACGCCCTCGACGACTTCGACGGTTTCGCCATCCGCTGGTGCCATCGTCTGCATACACA
Organism: Halovenus marina; assembly: GCF_051414115.1. Lineage (NCBI taxonomy): Archaea > Methanobacteriati > Methanobacteriota > Halobacteria > Halobacteriales > Haloarculaceae > Halovenus > Halovenus marina. The sequence goes on from NZ_JBLKNZ010000001.1 coordinate 660,441, forward strand.
CAGCCACGGCGACTAGATTGGTAAAGCTCCCGGTGGGGTGGTTTTGGATGTCTCTCGGCCGGGGATTCATATGCGCCGCCGCGAAGGATCGGGTATGTACGCGGTCGTCGGTTGCGGGGAGTGTCAGGCGCTGTGGATCGTCGAGGGACGCGCTGAGACAAGCCAGTGTCCTCGCTGTGGGACGACCCGCCCCTTCGAGAAGCGCAAGCAGTTCGTCACCACCGACGACGAGGACCACGCTCGCGAAGTGCGCGCGTCGATGCTCGCGAGCAGACAGGGACAGGACGACGCCTTCGCCCGACTGGACTCGTTTGCCGAACTGGAGGAACAGCTCGACGAGGTGGGTATCGACGACGAGACGTATCTCGACGGCTCCGGGATCGACACCGAGGAAGTCGCGGCCGCGGCCGACCGGACCGACTCAGCGGGGTCGAGTCAGAGTCGCGACGAGATCGTTCGCGAGGCACTCTCCGAACTTGACGACCCCGACGAGGCAGGCATCGTCGAGTACGCGAGCGAGCGTGGTGTCCCGCCGGAGTACACCGAGCGAGCGCTCGAAACGCTGGTTCGAGCGGGAGAGGTCACCGAGAGTCGTGGCACGTATCGGCTGCTGTGAGATGTGATGTCATCGTATAGTTTTCACCTAATTCTTTGGCCTTCTGAATCGCTCAGTACAGGAGAGGAAGTGACCGGTGAGGTTTACTGTCTATCAGGAATGTATCAGACGTGCTGTGCAAGATACAGAGAATCCATGAAGCACGCAACTGGCACGAGCCAGAATCAGTTCGACAGGAATTAGTACCACGAATCAGTCGGGTGGTCGCTGATTTCGACACCGGTAATCTCGAAGCGTGCACCACCCTCCTTACTCTCGGTGATGTTGATGGTCCAGTTGTGAGCCTTGACAACGTCTTCGACGATTGAGAGCCCAAAGCCGGTGCCGTCGTCGTTGGTCGTGTACCCGTGACTGAAGATATCGTCGTACTCGTCTTCGGGAATACCGTCGCCGTCGTCTTCGACAAAAAAGCCGCCTCGCTTGCCCTCGTCGGTCGCTTTCTTGGAGGCGTCCAGTAGCCCCACACGGACTGTCAGCGGGGAGTCGTTGTGATCGACTGCATTCCGAAAGAGATTTTCGAAGACGTGCTGGAGACGGTCTCGGTCTGCTCGGACTGTCGTCGACTCGTCGATCAGTGCCTTGAAATCAGCGTCGTCGGTCTGGGCCGTCTCCCAGCTTTCGGTCGCAACGGCGGCCAGTGATACCTGCTGGGTGCCTTCAACAACGGCACCAGCACGCGACAACATCAAGAGATCCTCGACCATTGACTGCATCCGGCTGAGACTCCCTTCGATCTCGTTGATGTGCTCGTCTGTGTTCTCACGACGGAGGAGATCCAGTCGCAACTGGGCAGCATTAATCGGATTTCGTAAGTCGTGGCTGACCACGCCAGCGAACTGGTCAAGTTTCTCGTTTGACTTTTCTAGCGTTCGTTTCGTTTCTTCGAGTTCTTGCTCGTATTCTTTGAGATCGGTCACGTCTCGTGCGTAGCAAAGTACTGCGTCCTCGTCTGTGCCCGTCGTCTTGAACGGAATTCTAGTCATTTTAAAAACATTTGTTTCGCCGTCGGGATCCCGCAGTTCCTCTTCGACGGTCATCGGTTCGCCCGTTTCTATAACCTCTATTTCCCGCCGTCGATACTTGTCGAAGTTTTCGATATTCTCGACCTCCGATTCGATATCGAACTCGCGTTTTCCCTCGATTTCTTCCGGAGTCATTCCATGTAACTCGGCATTTGCCTCGTTCGAGAGTAGTACTTCGTCGTCCAGATTTTTCACGAAGAGTGGATCTGGAACGAGGTCGATGATCTGTCGGAGTTGTTCGCGTGCCCGCTCGATTGCCTGCTCACGCTTTCGCAGTTCCTCCTCGCGTTCTTTGCGTTGAGTGATATCGGTCTGAATACCGAGTAACCGCTCTGCCTCGCCATTACCGTCGTACTCAATAATGCCACGAGCCTGGATCCATCGCTGGTCCTCCGCGGGTAACTGCACTCGGAACTCAGCCCGGAACTGCTCGCCGGTCTTGATAGTGTGGTTGACCTGCTCGTGAATGTACTCCATGTCCTCGTCGGGAACACGGTTGGCAAAGCCCGCGAAGCTACCGGGAAACTCGCCCGGGTCGTAGCCAAACAGTTGCTCACTGGTTTTGTCCCAGATCACGTCGTCAGTATCGAGGTCCCACTCCCAGACCCCGGTGTTGGTCTCGTCCAGCGCGAGCTGGAGCCGCGTCGTCAGTTCTTCCAGTTCCTGCTCGCGTTCCCTGCGGTCGGTGATCTCCCGGAGTACGATCGAGTACCAGCCAGTCTCTGCGCCGTCGGCGGTCACTGCCGAGACAGTCATCGAATAGTGATGTTCTACCCCGTCGCGTTCGATCGTCAATTCCGTGGTGAATGTATCTTCGAGGGGTGGATCGATTGTCGCTTCGACCTCTGGACAGGCTGTCTCGAAGGGATCCAGAAGACGATCGGGGAGTGCTGGCCAGACCGCCGTCGCGGCTTCGTTGAAATCGACCAACCGGTTTTGTTCCTCGATGACGAGCACCGGATCGTGGAGGTTTTCGACGACTGTTTTCCTGGCGACGGGTTTCACGTCGAGGAGATTGAACCTGAACAGGGCCACCGCCACAAACACGTAGAAGACGAACATACCGAGGAGCGCATCGGGGAAGCCTTCCATCGGCAACAGAGTCGTGAGATGATCGACGTAATCTAGTGTGTTGATCGATAACGCACCGACGATAAACATGATTAGCTGCCGCCCGCCGTGTCGCTGGCTGGATCTGAGCTTCGTCACCAGGCGGTAGTAGGCGTACAACCCCGGTATCTGGAGGCTGAGCAACATCCCCCAGAAGACGACGCCGCGCTGGACCGCGATGTACGAAAACGGATCCGAGACGGCCCGGAAGTCGGCGAAAAGAAGATGGTGCATGTTGTTCGTCGGTGCCAGAAGCAGGTACCCGCCGATAATCGCAACGAGGTGTGTCTGGATCAGCCGATTGTGGTGGAATCCCGCCTCGGTGTACTTCGAGGCGAACACGACGAACGCACAGACCGTTGACAGCGCACCGAAGAATCCGAGCCCGTGAGCGATGTACTGGTACGTCGGGTTCGTCACGACGAAAAAGAAGGTGTAGGGCAGGACCCACACCATGCCCGTACCCACCATGATGAGGAACCACTTTGCCCCGCTTTGGTCCCACTGGTACCGGTAGACCCAGGCAGCGATCAGCCCTTGGGTGAGAAACGTCGTCGCAAGGAGAACCGTATAGAAGATCTGGATCGTCGAAAGTTCCGCCATTACCCTGCTAGCTGTTCGATTAGTGCTTAATTGTTAGGTACTCGGCTCTGCACGTTTAGGTAGGACCGCGATATAGACCGCATCAACGGCCGATGCTGCCGATAACGGATTTCACTATGTCCGTACCGAACAACACGTCCGGGCACGGATCTTCGCCTGTGTTCTGAGCGTGCTGTTGCTGGCAACGCTCAAACTGGAGTTGAAGAAAGCATGCATGCTCTGGGTGATGCTCGGATAGTTGGGACATTTAGGTAGCCAAGCGGTCGTCAATCTTCGGCTGTCGCAGCTCTATGACTGCTGAAGTGCGCCCAGTATAAATGAGGTAGTGACGGTCAAGCATTCGCGCGAACGGAGTGAGCGCGATTCACTGAACGTGAGGCAAAGCCGAGCGTTCAGCCTTTTTAGCGTAGATTTTCCCGGGAGAGGTTCCCACAGCGAGCGAAGCGAGCAAGGAAACCCGACCGCGAAAAAGGTACTTTCGCAACCAGCGTATTCAGCCAGTTCCACGATGAAAACCACTTGTTGAATCGTTCAATAACGCCCCCGTAACAGGCAATCGGCGATAGCAGTTCCTACCGTCCGAGTTCCTCGTGTGCGCTCGCGAGATGGCGCGAGCAGAAGGCCCCGATGAGCGAGAGTTCGCCAGCCAGCGCGCCGACGGCGATCACTTCGGCGAGCGCGTCGGCGTTGTCGCCGGGCGGGTCGCCGCCGCCGCCGACGCCGAGCATGTCGAGGGCTTCAGACTGTGTCGGGAGCGTCGTTCCGCCGCCGACGGTGCCGACTTCGAGCGAACTGAAGGAGATACTCGCGTAGAGGTCGCCGTCGCGGGTCTCCATGGTCGTGATTGCGTTTGCGCCCTCGACGACCTGCGCGGCGTCTTGCCCAGTTGCGAGAAAGACTGCGGCGACGGTGTTCGCTGCGTGGGCGTTGAAACCGAGACTTACGGCTTTCGCACTCCCGACCAGATTCTTTCGGGTGTTGCCCTCGACCATCGCCTCGGGGGTGGTGTCGAAGCGGTCCTCGACGGTATCGCGGTCGATCACCACGTCTGCGCTGACGGTTCGGCCCCGCCCCTCGATTGCGTTGATCGCCGCAGGCTTTTTGTCCGAACAGAGGTTGCCCGAGAGTGCGACCAGTTCTGCCGGGGTTTCTCGCTCTACCAGTTCACTCGCCTCGCGGGTGGCGATGGTGGCCATGTTCATCCCCATCGCGTCCTTGGTGTCGTAGACAAAGCGGAGGAAGACGCTGTCACCGACGACGTAGGGATCGACCGCGAGCAACTCCCCGTGACTGGTCGTCGACTCCGCGGCCTCGCGTAATTTGTCAGTGTGACCCTCGACCCACTCGGTGACTGCTGCGGCCTCAGCGACGCCCGCGACGCGGAACACGGGGGCGCGTGTCATTCCGGAGTCGGTGACACGAGCGGTCGCACCGCCAGCGGCACGAATCGCTGAGAGACCGCGGTTGACGCTCGCGACGAGTGCACCCTCCGTGGTAGCCATCGGGAGGTAGTACTCGCCGTCTGCCGCGCCGCCGTCGACGGGGACGGGTCCGGCCACGCCCATCGGAATCTGTGCCCCGCCGACCATGTTCTCGATGTTCGCCTCGGCGTCGTCGGCCGCGAAGTCGTACGCCCCGACGGCCTCCAGGTTGACGTCGGTCTCTGCTTCAAGAAGCGCTCTGCGTGCGGCCGCGGCAGTCTCGGAGTCAGCGTGTGATTCGAGTTCGTACAGCCGTAACTCGCCCGCCCTGACGCGCTCTGCGAGTGCCGCTGGGTCAGTCATACCCGGCACAACGGCGGCATCTCCCGTAAGCGCTCCGAACGAGACGGGCCCGCAGAATAATTGAAAAATCTACATGTGTGTCGAACCGGTAGGATTGCACATGACTGATGAATATATCGAACACGTCGACCAAACAGCACTCGGAACGATGGCCGTGATCGCTACGATGCCCGTCGTCATTTCTTGGGATACTGACGGATTTTCCGGCATTCAAGTGGTAACGTCCACTGCGATTACGTGGATCGTTGCGTTCTCTTCGGGTGTTCTCACACTGTGGTTCATCAATCGTCGCAAGGGTGAGTAATGGATAGTCAGCGTGCGGCACTGGGATGCAATCGGTCAGTCTACAGTACACAATACTACAACTTTCTTCCAATTTAGCGGTATTTTAGTAATATTTTTCTCAAGATACGCAGTGATATTCTATCAATAGCAATATCTGACGGTATATCGTTCATTTTTGTATCGAACGAACGTCTCTCTCTTTGTAATGAACAGACATATCGTCCTCGTCGGTGGCGGCCGCGTTGGCCAGCACGTTGCCGAACAGCTTAGCCCCGCTCGGAATACGGTGACAATCGTCGAACGTGACCCGCAGAAATGTGACGAACTGGATGCAGATGCCAATCGAGTTATCGAGGGTGACGGAACCGACCTGCAGACGTTCGGCAGTGTTGATCTTTCTGCGGTGGACATCGTCGCTGCCCTCACGAACGACACGCGGACGAACCTTACCGTCTGTGAACTGGCGAAAGACGGGAACCCGGACACTGTGACGCTGCTCCGGATCGCCAGAGACGGCGAGCAGGACTACGGCCACCGGTCGTTCGTCGACCACGTCGTCTATCCGGCGGCGGCGGGCGCAGCCGTCACCGTCGACCAGATCAGCGCTCTCTGACGGTCTGATCGACGCGCTCTGACGATCTCCGGCCACGAGTGTCGGTGAGACACCTTCCCTCACAGCGCAACGGCGACGCCCATGAGCGACGCAAACAGGAGAATAAAGGCGACCAGCGCGTAGATCTTTCGGTACGACCGGCGGTAGCGACCGAGCAGTTCCTCCGGGGAGTGATCGCTCACGAGCGGCGGCACGTCATCAGGTTCTGCAAGTTGCAACGCTCCGTTCGGCGTCGACGACTCCCGAACAGCTCCCACAACAGTTACTGTCTGTCCATCCTCGATCGTTGCTTCCCGGAACCTGCGGGTCCCCTCTGGCGTTCGAAGCCGCGGCAGACTGGGGAGTAGCCGCGAGGTCGACTGGTCGCCCTCCAGTCCGACCCGCGAGCAGAGCCGTCGGGTCGGATCGGACAACTCCTCGCCGGGCAACACACGTGTTTCGCTGTCGAAGCTGGCGATTTCGAGCCACAGCCCCTTCACGTCGAGCCCCTCGACCGGCATCATCCCGACACCGCTCAGCTGCAGTCGCTCGGTCCCCTCGATGCGGTCGTGCCGACTCCAGTCGGGGACGGCGACGTGCTGTCCGTCCCCCCGGACGTGAAAGCCCTCGGTGTCGACGCCGAGTGCTTCCTGTCCCCATGCATGCTTCACCCCGAGCGCGTCGTATCGGTGCAGACTGTGGATATCCCAGCCAGCCAGCAGGGCCGGGTCGGTCGAGAGTGGTGCAGAGATCGACCCACGCTCGTTCTCCGTGGCAGTACCGGTGACGAGCGCCGTCTCGCCCGGTGTCGCAGTTGCTGGCGTCTCGACCGGTCGCTCCCGGAACCGCCGATACCGCGTCCGGTGTTTCAGCCCTCGGTACAGAAGCGGTGAACTCAAAAGAAGGAGCACACCGGCGACTATCCCGCCGGAGAGCAGCCCTGCAACGAGTGACATTATCGGTGGCTGCAGTCACGAACGGATAACTGTTGTGAGAAGCCAAGACTGTCACACGGGTCGACACTCTTCGCCATCCTCACCGACTCGACGATTTTGATGTTACGACTGTCGCTCGTGTGTACTCATCGTGATCGCACTCGCGAGTGCGCCCTTGACGACCACCTCGGCGCCGAACGTCGTTAGCTGGATGTCGGGAACGTTGGACATGACCCGGCCGGGGATTTTCTCACGGACGCGTCCGATCACGTCGTCCGGATTGTGAAGTGCGACTGCGCCGCCGATGTAGATGACGATGGGGGCGTAGGCGTGGATGATCATCGCGAGTCCCTGTGCGTTCCACTCCGCGACCCGGTCGATCACGGACTCGGCAAACGCGTCTGTTTCGACCGCGTCGAACACGTCCGCTGCGGTCAGGTCGGGCGAATCGATCGCGAGTTCGGTCCGTTCGCCGTCGTGGAGCAGTTTCGCGTACTTCGGGATGTTGTTCCCCGAGCAGTACGACTCCCAGTGGCCGCGGCTGCCACAGCCACACGGCATCGCCCCCTCCGGGTCGACGGTCATGTGGCCCACTTCTCCGGCGTTGCCGTCCCAACCCGAGATGAGTTGTCCGTCGACGATCACACCGGCACCGATACCCGACGAGATGGTGAGGTAGATCATGTTGTCGGGGTTCCGGTCTGCGTAGAATCGCTCGCCGATCGCCCCCGCGTTGGCGTCGTTGTGCAGCACGACGGGCCCCTCGATCAGGTTCTCGACCGGGCCGGTCAGGGGAATCTGGTCGATCGCGTCGGGGAGATTCGCCGGGTCGCGAACCACGCCAGCGGCCCCGTCGAGCGGCCCGAGCGACCCGATCCCCGCTGTTGCGATGTCAGTCGGCGCGATGCCAGCATCCCGACAGGCGGCACGGAGCGCATCGAGGACGGCCTCGGTGATATCTATGCCTGACTCACCCTGCGGTGTCTTGCGCGTGTCGGACCCGTGGATGTGTCCTTCCTCGTCGCCGACGACCGCCCGGATGCTCGTCGCACCCAGATCAACGCCAGCATACCAGGCCATAGATCGCAATTGGCGGGCGGCCTAATATAACGACGGAATTCAAACGGTAGCACGGTGTTAGCGCCAGGACACCGCTGACAATCCGAAAACGTGAACACGGGTTCCGGCACACAGTACAGACAGTATGGCATCGAGTCGATCGGTGGTGCTCGCGGCGCTTTTCGCCAACGGAGCCATCGCGATCATGAAGTTCGTCGGCTATCTCCTCACGCTGAGTCCGGCGATGCTGTCCGAGACGTATCACTCCATCTCCGATACTGCAAATCAGGTGTTTCTCCTCATCGGGATCCGCTACAGCGAGCGCTCGCGGACGGCTGAACACCCCTTTGGCTACGGCAAAGCACAGTTTTTCTACTCGTTTCTCGTCTCCGTGCTCCTCTTTGGGATCGCTGGCTGGGAGTCAGCCAAACACGGGTTCAACGCCCTCCGACATCCACACACTCCAGACCTGACCGACCCGACACTGTTTGGCGTCACCTTTCCGGGCGTCTGGGTCAACTACGCCGTCCTGATCGGGGCGATCATCTTCGAGACCTATGCGCTGAAGAAGGCCCACGCCAACATGAGCCGTCAGATCGAGGAAAACAACTGGTCCGGGTTCCGGGAGGCGTTTCGCAAGACCAGCGACGTGACCGTCCTGACCGCACTCACGGAGGACGCTATCGCGCTGAGCGGTGCCGGTATCGCACTGTTTGGAGTCTTTCTCACCCGAACGACTGGGAACCCGCTGTACGATTCCGCTGCCGCCCTGTTGATCGGGATCATGTTGATGGGCTTTGCCATCGCACTCGCCTGGGAGAACAAGCGTCTCCTGCTCGGCGAGAGCCTCCCGAACGACGAGGAAACTCGTCTCCGTGAACTCGTCGCCAGCCACGAGGGCGTCACTGAAATCGTCGACTTCCGCACGGTCTATTTCGGCCCCGAGAACGTGCTCGTGACCGCACACGTCGTGTTCGGTGACGGCGGCTCCACTGACGATATCGATGCGTACATCGCCGGTATCGAGGAGACGCTTCGCGAGGCGAACGGCGACGTCAACAACGTCTACATCGAACCCGAACAACCGCGGTCTGATGGTGACAAGATGGTGTTCTGAGGAAGCGATTGCACGCTCGGTGCTGCGGGCGAACCACCGGACTCACTCACGCGCGGGCGGCGGCGTGTACGTCGACAGATCGGTCTCCCGAAGGTCCACCTCGGAGCCAGTTTCCGCTGCCTTGTACGCTGCCATACAGACCCGCAGGACGCGATACCCGTCGTCGAAGTCGAGCGTTCCGTTCTCGACGCGCCGGAACGCCTCGACTGCGTCGCGGTTCTCCGCGACGTACCCGCCCGTGACTGCGTCCGCGGCCGCGACTGGCATCCGACCGCTCGTTGCGGTCTGTTTCTCCGCCCAGCCCTCGCCCTCGCCAACTGCGTCCGAGAAGAACACACTAGAAGAGGCTTCGTCTGCGACGACCTGCCCGGAGTACTCGGGGCCGAGCAACTCGATGGTTCGCCGGACGCCCGCACCCACGTAACACCACGACCCCGTGGCCTCCGAGACGAGGGGGTCGCCGTCTGCGCTCTCGTAGCGAACGGTCGCGCGGGCGTAGTCGTCTGCGGGATGTTCCTCGTAGTCGACGCCGTGTTCCTCGCGCAACTGGTCTGCGTACTCCTCGCGACTCCACTTCAGCGTCTCCGTGTCCGCCGACACCGAAATTGGGTCGAGGCCGCCGTCGGGCCGCTGTGGGTCCGCAAGCAGGACGTGATTGCCCGCGAGGGCGTGACAGAGCATGTCGGTGAGCGCGCCGCCGCCCTGCCGTCGACCGTCCCAGAACCACGCGGAGTGGGGGCCGCCGTGTTCGGCCTGTGCGCGAGCGAGATACGGCCGCCCGGCGTCGCGGCCGCGCTCCCAGAGCAACTCCCGCATCTTCCGGATGTCGGGTTCGTGAGGCCAGTTTTCGAGGTAGGCGTCGGGCAGGTCGACGGCGTCGAGACGCTCCCGAATTGTCTCCGCCTCCCGGAGATTGCGCGCGAGTGGCTTCTCGATGGCGACTCCCTGCAGGTCTGCGCCGTCCTCGACTGCGTCGACCACGGCGTCGATGACGTCGACCCGCGTGAAGTTCGGGCCGGTCACCCAGACGCCGTCCACAGCAGGGTCGGCGGCGAGCGCGGCGACTTCGCCGTCGCCGTAGACGCTTGGGTCGCCCAGCCCCGACTCGCGACACTCCGCGGCGACCGCTGCAGCGGTCTCCCGGGTGCGGTTCTGGATCCCGGCGACGTGGACGTCCGGGATGTACTCGATGCTCGGAACGTGCGCTTCGCGGGTGATGAACCCACAACTCACGAAGCCGATGCCGAAGCTGTCGGACATACCTGAGAGGGGGATTTCCATCGGAATAGTTCCACCGGTCGTTCAGTCCGGGAAATTGAATCATGCCTCGGGGTCGGCCGCCGCTTCGGGGGTCTGCAGGTCGGTTGCGATGAGCAATGAGATGACAGCGGTGACGATGCCGAGCGCGGCGAGGACGCCGAACGTCTCCTGTGCGCCCACGACGTCGAACAGCCGACCGACGACGAGTTCGCCCACAGCGCGGCCGGAACTCATCCCGCCGACGAACAGAAAGCTCTGAGCGGTCGATTTCAGCCCCTCCGGCGCGATACCGTGTGCGAGATTGACCGAGGCGAGGTTGAACAGCGCGTATCCCGCACCGAGCAGCACCTGTGCGAGAACGATCGGTGGGGCGCTGCCGCTGAGAAAGAGCACGAGATACGTCACCGTGTAGAGGACGCCAGCGATCGCCATCAGACGCCGGTAGGAGCCGCCGCGCCGGGCGATATAGAGAAAGGCGACGGCCTCCGCGACTGTCTTCACTAGCCACGCGACGCCGGTGATCCAGTCGGCGTGCCCGACTGCGCGGATGTACACCGAGAAGAAGGCGCCGGTCGCGGGGGTCATTACGCCCAGCGCGAACGCGGCCACGAGCACGAGCGTATACTGCTTGGTCAACAGCGGTCGGACGGTTTCGACGCTCAGGTCAGAGCCGAGCGCGTCGGGTTCGTCGACGGGAATGACGAAGAGTAGCGCCACGACCGCGGCCATCCCGATCGTATACGCGAAAAAGACGAGTTCGGTCTGGAAGACGCCGACCAGATAGCCGAAGCCGAGTCCGGCGACGCCGAACGCGATCGACCCGTAGGCGCGCACCCCCTCGTAGGACAGCCCCGTCGTGAGCACGAGTGCGTTGGCGATAGGCATCGCCGGAGCACGAAAGACCGCAAAGAGTACCGTTGCGACGAGGACGACCACGAGCGTGCTCGGAGCAGCGGGGGCGAACGGATAGATGAGCGCGGCGAGTCCAGCACCGATAGCCGAGATGAAGAGGATGAGCTTGCTGATCCCCTTCCAGTCAGCGACAAGTCCCCACACTGGCTGAGCGAGCATCGTAAACAGCGGGAACATGAACCCGATGATCCCCATCTCGGTGCCGGAGAGACCGATCTCCTCGAAGAAGACGTTCCGAAACATGGCGTAGCCGCTGAAGGAGGCGAACATCACGAAGTAAAACAGCTTGAAGCCGCGCTGTTCGCTCAACACGGGGGCGTACTCCCCCCACAGGCACCCGGAGATTCGACTGGCGGCGAACGCATCGAAGTGTTCGCATCTCACGAGTGGCGTCCGTTAAGCGTTCCGATCGCCATCTGACGAAATCACGCCACAGCGCACTGAACGTTGGCGCTTAGAAGAAAAACAGCTCGTCCATCACGTCGTCGGTCGCGGGCGCTCCGTACTCGGAAATCTCGACCGCTTCTGCGTGTTCGACCTGTGCGCCGCGCTCCTCTCCGTATCGCTCTTTGAGTTGGTCGCGGAACCGGTCGGCGACGTTGACCTCCGTGTTCTCGTTGAGGTGGCTGAGCCCCTCGTTTGCGAGCCACTGTTTGCGCTCGTCTTCGTCTTCGGGGACGGCGTCGAGTTCTCCGAAGGTGTAGGGGAGCCACTCGTACATCTGGGACTCGTGACAGTCGAGCGCGTCGATTTTCGTCTCCAGCACGTCGCTCACGTCGAGCACGACGTCGGGTTCGAAGGCCGCTGGCTTCTGGAAGTGGTCAGCGACGTAGCCGAAGACGGGATTCGAGTCGAGTGCCGGAACCTCCGGACAGGTGTTCGGGACGATGAGCGAGTACGCTGCATCCTGAATCAGTTGTGCGCAGTAGCGGTGGTCGGGGTGATAGTCGTAGGGTCGCGGACCCAAGACCAGATCCGGGTTGACCTCGCGGATGAACCCGATGAGCTTGTTTTTCGTTTCGAGATCTGGCTGAAGCTGCCCGTCGTCGATGTCGAACACCTCGTACTCGATGCCGAGCAGGTCAGCGACAGCCTGCGTTTCCGCGACCCGTCGCTTTCCGATCTCCGCCCGGTCGAGTTCGTGGTGTCCGGCGTTGCCGTTTGTCATCGAGAGACAGGTCACGTCGTGACCTGCGTTTGCGTATTTCGCGGTGATGCCGCCGGTTTTGATCTCACAGTCGTCAGGATGTGCGCCGATCGAGAGTACGTGGAGCGTATCCCCCATACCCCGATATTGCAAGCCGGTTAGGAAACGTTTGCGGTACCGGTCGTCAGAGCGAACAATCGGCGCTTCTGTCACGTCTGACAGTCTCTATCTCGATTCCGCGGATTAAAGAGAACTCGGCCGCACTGTTTAACTGTGCCAGCAAGCGACCCCGGTGTGCAGATATCGTTGTTCCAGATAGACAACTACGGCCCCTGGACAGTGACGCCGGAACCGCGGAAGGAAACTGACCTGCAATCGCTCCAGGCCAGGCTGTACGCGGACCTGGCTGACTTCGTCGGTCGACACGACGGCTACGTCTTCTACGACCGCTTCGACAACATGCTGGGTGTCACGAACGGGATCGGGGTGGCTGAACACGCCCAGTTTCAACAGCAGGTCAGCGAGGAGTATCCGGTGACAGTCTCGATAGGAATCGGCTCGGGGGACACGCCCGTCGAGGCGCTTGGAACTGCCACGGAGATATTACAGCACGCAGGCAGCGCACAGGACCCAACGCGCACGGAGATCCTGGAATCCCGTGGCACCCACTCGGAGGGCGACCTGACGATTGCCCACTTCGACGTGGTCGACGTGACCGGCAGCTACACCGACCGGAAAAACGCCGCCGACACGACGATCACGATACAGCGTGCCACCGTCGAACTCGCCGCTCATCTCCGTACCACACACGACAGCATCGCCCATTTCGTCGGCGGTGACAACGTCATCGCTGTCTGTCCGCCGCTCACGCCGGACGCCTTCGAGGGCGTTCGCGAACACGTTCAGGACACCGCTGGCGTCGACCTGCAAGTCGGCGTCGGTCGAGGAACGACAGCACACGCCGCTGGTCACCGGGCCAAACTCGCACTCGAAGAGTGCCGCGAATCCGGCTCTCGCATCCAGCAGGTGACGACGAGACCGGTTCCTGAGTAGCCTCACGACTGATTCTGTCCAACGCGCACAGTCCCTGTCAATACGTCCACTGCACAGGACTCACGCGTTGGGAACCAGCAGCGGCTGTGCTCACTCGATCAGTTTGATCCTTCTCACTCCGCTAGTTCGATCGCTCCCTCCTCGCTAAGTGTCACCTCGTGGCCCTCTACGGTGAAGGTGATACTTTCTTCGTCACCTTCGATGACCTCTCGAACCTGGCCGGGATCGACGTAGGAATCGATGTCGTCGAGGTCATCAGCGACGAGGTCTGTCTGTGTGGTTACTGCTTCGACGATTGCGGCACGAACTGGTCTCGGGCTAACCCATTCCTCCCCCTCGGTCTCCTGCATGATGTACACTACGTTTTCCTCAGAGCCCATGTGTCTCTCTGTTTCGCTCCGGCGAAAATAAACAACCCGAGTGGTTTCAGAGCCTGAAAGAGCGCCCTGTCGGACGTCGCTTTCTGTGGCGACGTCCCGCGGGAGCGTCACTCCTCGCGAGGCAGCGTCTCGTCGATAAGTGAGTCCAACCCACGGCGAAGTCGTTCGGACGCGGCCTGTGTCGAGATGTCGAGTTCGGTCGCCAACTCGCCGAGGGACTGCTTACGCGGCACCTCGAAGTATCCCGCTCGTGCCGCCAGTCGGATCAACTCGGCCTGCTGTTCGGTGAGTGGGCACCGCTTCGTTCGAACTGATGCGGTTGTTTCGTAGACCGCCTCCACGTCGAGATTTGCCTCCTCCGCTGGACAGTCATCTCGAAACGCCTCGAACGATCCACGGTCGGGAAACCGGACGCGTAGTTCCCAGGCGCCATCCCGTACTGTCCCCGAGACGAACACGCCACCGTGAGCGACCAGCGACTCGTAAACTGCCCCCGCTTGCGAGCCCTCACCGTGAACTGCCAGATACGAATGCCGCCCGTCGGTGCTCTCAAATACGGTGACGCAACTCACCGAACTGTCCCGAGCAAAGGCTGGCCGCAACTGTTCCGGACGCCCGGCCGTCGTCACCATCGTTCGTAACGGAACCGCCTCGCTGCCGTCGAGGCGGTCGATATCGAGCGCGTCCCGGCCGCACGCGCGAACTGTCTCGGCGAGCACCGCCGTCTCAAACTGAAGCCGGGCAATCATGTCTTATCGTAAACTAGTCCGAGGTATAAGTTACTCGCCCCCACTGCGCGCCGAGCGTGGCGCTGATCTGTCTCACCATCTGCGTGTCCGGAGACAAGCCGCCGATCTCGACGAAACTGGTGTTATCCGGACAACGGAAGCCGGTTGGAGAATGTCAGTTCCGGATAGGAGTATGTCAGAGGCACGGTCCGGAGTACTCTCTCCCCAACGCGGCATTCCATGTTCGTCGGGTTCCGATTTAGAGCTATTGCTTTGTAATTCATGGTAGGCCGGTGCAGGAGACAGACTCTGAGACCAGCCCCCGATCGTGCGTTGGTTCACGTGGCTGTCGCATCGCCGGGCGCGGATCGCGTGGTCGAACCCACCGGCGCACCAGCATATAAATGGGCACAGCCTGATCGGCTACATATGGCCGACAGTGAGGACGCAGACGACATCGTCGCTGACTTCCCGTTTCAGGAGGACGCTCCGGAGCCAGACGAAACGTACCGCTGTGAGGTTTGCGACCAGGAGTTTGATACAGAGCGCGGTCGCAATATCCACCGTGGCCAGGCACACTCCCCGGAGTGACCTCCGTCTATGAGCCGGACCGTCGTCGATCTGTTCTGTGGTGCAGGCGGACTCAGCCACGGCTTTCAGTCCGCGGGGTTCGACGTGGTCGCGGGTGTCGACCACGAGGCAAAGTTCGCCAGAACGTTCGAGGCAAACCACGACGCCACGTTCGTCGAGGCCGACCTCGATTCGGTCACGGACGCGGAGTTACTCGCCGCACTCTCACTCGACCCCGGAGATGTGGACGTGGTAATTGGCGGACCACCCTGTCAGGGGTTCAGTCTGGCTGGCGCGACGACGACGCCCGGCGACGCGCGGAACTTCCTTCTCACCCAGTTCATCAAAGCGGTCTATCAGATCGAACCCGAGTGGTTCGTCATGGAGAACGTGCCGCGGGTGAGAACCATGGAGGACGGCGCTGTCCGAGACTACGTGCGCTCCCAGTTCGAGAAAATCGGATACAGCGTTTCCGACGGCCTGTTGAACGCTGTCCACTTTGGCGTCCCACAGCGACGCGAGCGTGCCTTCTTCGTCGGGCACGCTACGGGGCGACGACTCTCCCTGCCGGAGGGGCGGTATCGTGAATCCGCCACACAGAAGACGCTCTTCGAGGCGCAAAACGACAGGCCGCGGACGGTCAGCGATGCGTTCAGTGACCTGCCATCGCTCGATGCTGGCGAATCCAAGACGGACTATGCGACGCCGCCCGAGTGTTCCTATCAGGAACACCTCCGGCGAGCGGGTCCGGACCTTGCGAACCACCGTGCGCCCGCCCACGGCGAGAGTGTGATCGACCGCATCGCGCGCGCGGAGCAGGGCGAGCGCATTCCGTACGATACCTGGTCGCAGAAACGCAGGCTGACGGCGGACGCACCCGCACCGACGTTGCTGGCTGGCCCGAGACCGACGTATCACTTCGCTCATCCGACACAGGACCGGGGTCTCAGCGTCCGCGAACGGGCCCGGTTGCAGTCCTTTCCCGACCACTTCACGTTCTACGGGCCGGTCACGAAGCAGCGACAGATGACGGGAAACGCGGTCCCCCCGCTGGTGAGCGAGGCACTTGCCGAGGCCATTCTCGACGCCGAATCGGAAGAAACAGTCACCACGTGACTGGTTTGTGAAAGCAGCGATTCACGCGAGATTTTCGCCTTGATAGGTCCCGTCGTACTCGCCTTCGTGGTCAGCGCGGGCGAGCACGAGTTGTGCGATCCGCGCGCCCGCTTCGATTTCGATGTCGTGATATACCTCCAGCAACCCCTCGCCGCGCCCCTCGTAGCCCGCGTCCCAAACTGCCGTATCGAGCATACACGAGTTGCGCAGCAGTGACGAGCGCGGAAACAGAAAGCCGACGTGGTTCTGTGGAATTTTGACCCGATCGCCGTACTCCACGACGTAGCCCCCGGGTTCGAGTCGGTAGATTCCGTCTTCCGGCTCGATTTCCTGCCGCTGGCCGACTGTCTTCCCGTCTCGGTCGATGCGGCCCGGTTCGACCTGCTCGAAGACCGCGCCGAGCGTCAGGTCGACGCCGTTCGGTTGCACCTGGTCGTCTCGCAGGTCGTCGAGTTGGCTGGCGACGAACTGGCCACTCCGGTACATACCCACTCTGTGCCGAGCAGGGCAAAAATGCTACCGTTTTCGGGGGGAGCCCTGCCCGGAGTGGTATGACATGATTTATGTCTGCGGATAGCCGATATTTGATCGCTATGGGACAGACACTTACCGAGAAGATTCTCGATGACCATCTCGTCGAGGGAGAACTCGAACCCGGCGAGGAGATCGGCATCGAGATCGACCAGGTGCTGACACAGGACACGACGGGGACGCTCGTCTGGCTCCAGTTCGAGGCGCTCGGCCTCAACGAAGTCCAGACCGAACTCGCCGCGCAGTACTGTGACCACCAGACCTACCAGTTCGACTTCAAAAACACCGACGACCACCGGTTTCTGCGTTCTGCCGCCGGAACCTTTGGCGCATACTTCTCCCGACCGGGCAACGGTATCTGCCACAACGTCCACAAGGAGAACTTCGCTGCGCCCGGGAAGACGCTGCTCGGTTCGGACTCACACACGCCGACGCCCGGCGGTCTCGGCCAGCTAGCCATCGGGTCGGGCGGCCTCGACGTCGCCGTCGCGATGGGCGGGGGTGCCTACTACGTCGACATGCCGGAAGTCGTTGAGGTCCGACTCGAAGGCGAACTGCCCGAGTGGGCAACCGCCAAGGACGTCATCCTCGAGATGCTTCGTCGCCTGTCGGTCAAAGGCGGCGTCGGCAAGATCTTCGAGTACACCGGCCCCGGCGTCGAGACGCTGTCGGTCCCCGAGCGGACGACCATCACCAACATGGGGACGGAACTCGGCGCGACGTCGAGTATCTTCCCGACCGACGAGAACACGCAGGATTATCTCAGCCGGCTGGGCCGCGAGGACGAGTACGTCGAACTCCAGCCCGACGAGGACGCCGAGTACGCCGACCAGGTCACCATCGACCTGTCGGACCTCGAACCGCTCATCGCGACCCCGTCGATGCCCGACAACGTCGTCCCGGTGCGCGAAGTCGCCGGTCAGGATGTCGAGCAGGTCATCATCGGTTCCTGTACCAACGGTGGCTACCCCGACATCCTGCCCTCGGCGAAGATGCTCAAGGGACGGGAAGTCAACAAGACCACCGAGATGATCGTCGCGCCCGGTTCCAAGCAGGCCTCCGAGATTCTCGCTCGACAGGGCTGGACCGCGGAGATGATGGCTGCTGGCGTCAACTTCTCCGAGGCGACCTGTGGCGCGTGTATCGGTATCGGCCACGTGCCAGCCTCGGACTCGGTGTCGCTGCGAACGTTCAACCGCAACTTCGAGGGTCGCTCGGGTATCGAAGACGACAACGTCTACCTGTGCTCGCCCGAAGTCGCGACCGCCGCGGCGCTCGCAGGCGAAATCGTCGACCCACGTGACCTGGCCGAGGAACTCGGTGACCTGGAAGACCCCGGCTTCGAGATGCCCGAGAAGTACGACGGCTCGAAGGCCGACATCATCGAGCCAGACGAGGCCGTCGACGACGACCTCGTCAAGGGGCCGAACATCGGTGACGTGCCGCTGAAAGACCCCCTTGACGCACACCTCGAAGGGCCGACGCTGCTGAAGATGGACGACAACATCACGACCGACCACATCATCCCTGCCACGCAGGACATCTTGATGTACCGGTCGAACATCCCGAAGCTCTCCGAGTTCACGCTCTCGCGTGTCGACGACACCTTTGCAGAGCGCGCGCTCGAATCCGACGGCGGCTTCCTCGTCGCTGGCGAGAACTACGGTCAGGGCTCCTCGCGCGAACACGCCGCGCTCTGTCCGATGTATCTCGGCGTCGAGGGCGTCCTCGCCCAATCGTTCGCCCGCATCCACAAGGCGAACCTGTTCAACTTCGGTCTCCTGCCACTGGAGATCGACGAGGCGACCTACGCGAACATCGAACAGGGCGACGACATCGAAATCGTCGACGACGTGGCCGAAGCCGTTCGCTCCGGTCAGGAGGAGTTCACCATCCGCATCAACGACGACTGGGAAGCGACCGGCATGCTCGATGCTTCCGCTCGTGAACGCGAAATCCTCGCAGACGGCGGCAAACTCACCCACGTCAAACAGCAGTACGAATCGGAAGGCGGCGCGCCTGCCGACGACTGATCGGAGCGACCGACTGTCGTCGATCTACACTATTTGATGGTCACAGTCCCTCCTGCTCGCTAATCAATCAGCAACCGCAAAAAAAGAGGCGTCAATTCGATTCTGCAGGTCGAAGCGTTAGCTTCTCGTTACTCTACTTGTTCCCACGGACCCCACTCGGAGCTACCGGGTTCGTCACCCTGAGTCCACCAGGAGGCTTCCCAGGTCGACCCGTCGTGGCTAACTTGGTCTCCACCAGTGTAGGTCTCATCTGGATCCCACGCGTCAGCGTCAGGTGAGTCGTCTCCGCCATCACTGCCGTCGTCACCGCCGGAGTCGTCGACTTTCTCCCACGGGCCCCACTCACTGCTGCCTGGCGCGTCTCCACGTGTCCACCAGGAAGCCTCCCAGGTGGAGCCTTCGTAAGTCACCTGGTCGCCGCTCGTATAGGTCTCGTCGGCGCTCCATGCTGATGGGCTGTCGCCATCTCCACCATCATTTCCATCGTCGCCGTCACCTGGCGGCGTATCGTCACCATCATCTCCATCATCGCCGTCGCCTGGCGGCGTATCGTCGCCACCATCAGCGCCGGCCACGTCAACATAGGAGCACGAATAGAACGCTTCTGGCGAATCTGACCGTTGCCAGACCCAGTAGATTATGTGCTCCTCGTTGTTGCGGTCAGGTACATCGATACCCTCGATCTTTTCTGTTCCACTCGGAGTGAACGAACCCGTCTCGTGGATCAATTCAAGGTCATCCCACGCAAGCGCAGTGTCTGGGTTCCATCCATCCTTGGTCATGTAGAACCGCATGTACTCGGTTGCGTGTGGCGCGGTAAGATCGAGGGTAAACGTCTGCTCACCGGGCGTTATCTCCGTCGATGGCCAGTCACCTGGTTCATCGTACGGAGCGAATCTTTCTTTTCCGGCGCTACAGAGTTCACCGTCATCGATGTTCTCTTGGTGGTTGCCGGCCGCATCACCGTCGCGAATTCCCATCCAGTTATAGATTGCCTGCGAGTTCTGCTCTGCCGCATACTCACACATAGGGCTCCTGTCTCCAGGATCCTCATTATAACAGGCCAACGCCTGACCGGTTGGATCCTCCGGACTTCCATGTGCAGCGGCCATCTGCACCGCAAAGAAGCCGAGCACTAATGCAAACAGGATTACCGCTCCTGTCTTTATCACACGTGATTTCGTGACACGTGGTAATTCATCGATTCCCCCTGTTCTACTCGTAGATGTTTCTACTTCCGACATGGTCGTTTTTCCCCCATTTGCGATCCAACCCTACATACTGTTGTCTAGCATATATAATTTTTGTACGAGGGTGTCATAGAACTGTTCACATACCAGATAGCAGGGTGAACGCTACGGAGGTATGAACCCAGCGACCCTGCAAGAGAATTCTACGGTAGAGGCAGTGTTCAATATCGTGGAGACGGAGACGTTAGCTCTGTTTGAGCACCTCTTCTTCTGCCGTGTTGAATCGGTGCTGGGTCACAGTTGGAGACGTTCACAGAGTGGTTCTATCTTGAACTATGTTATCTTTAGTTAGTTCGGTACAGATCAAATGCGACTGCAAGAGGATCTGAACCAATCAGACCCCAGTAGACAAATCGATATCGTCCCGTTTGCAGCGGCGGACAAATCCGTATTGAACTCTCGTCTCCCCCCGGAATACGTAACCCCTTCTCTGTCAGTTTTAGCTCTCACTCGAACAGGGGATTGGATTGATGTTCTACCTCTATATCTGGGGGAGCGATATAGATCATGTCTCCGACCGTCCGAATATCTTGCCACCCTGCTTTTGTGTAGCACTCAATTGCATACTTCATCTCTGAACCGGTGGAAATTTTCCCAGTCTCTCCCGAGTGAGTCAACGCAATCGTCGCTGTATCGCCGTAGTCGTAGGAGAGATCCTCGATCCGGAGTTTAAACTTGGAACCGTCTCCCCACTGCGGTTCGGATCCAAGCAAGTCTGCCCGTTCGTTCGATTCGTCGTCGCACTGTAGTTCATCTGGCACTGCGGGTGGTTCTCCCGATGGACGCACCTCGCCACTTTCGAGACTCGAATCAGACATGATACACCCCCCGAATCCCATACATCCCTAGCATCCCCGCTGTTGTCAGTACTGTTCTTCGTTTCATACTCCATCCCCACATACAATAATTAAATATTTTTGTTTACATATTTCTCTGGCGTGAGTGCAGGCAGTCCCACGACCGACACGACGAGAGAGGCATGGGGTTTTCCCCGATTGGCCCGAACACGACGTATGGACCAGCGCATCTCTGACCACGCAGAGACGCTCGTCGACTGGAGCGCACAGATCGACAGCGGCGACGATGTGGTACTCAGCGTCGACGAAGGGGCACACGACCTGGCGGTCGCAGTCGCAGCGAAACTTGGCGAACGCGGCGCGAATCTGGTTTCGACCTACAGTTCCGACGAACTGACGCGTGCGTACCTGCGCGCGTTCGACGGCGAGTTCGAGACCGACCCGGTCTACGAGCGCGACCTGTACGAGCAGGCAGACAGCGTGCTCGCTTTGCGCGGGACGCGAAACACCGCGGAGACGAGCGACGTGCCCGACGACCGACAGACGGCGTACGCACAGGCCCGACAGGGAATTCGCGAGGCACGCCTCGATACTGACTGGGTATCGACGGTGCATCCGACGCGGGCGCTCGCTCAGCAGGCCGGGATGAGCTACGAGGGCTATCGGGACTTCGTCTACGACGCCACGCTCCGGGACTGGGAGTCGCTGGCCGAGGAGATGGCGCAGTTGAAGGACCTGTTCGACGCGGGGAGCGAAGTCCGGATCAAGAAAGAATCAGACGCCACAGACCTGACGCTCGACATCGAGGGGCGAACAGCGGTCAACAGCGCGGCGAGTGTGGCTTACGACTCGCACAATCTGCCGAGCGGCGAGGTGTTTACTGCCCCCGCCGACACCGCTGGAGTCATCTGTTTCGACGTGCCGATGACGATCCGCGGCACTCGCGTGCGGGACGCTCGTCTGACGTTCAAAGATGGTGTCGTCGTCGACTGGGAGGCCGAATCCGGCGAGGACGTGCTGACGACGATCATCGAGACCGACGGCGGGTCGCGCCGACTCGGGGAACTGGGCGTCGGGATGAACCGCGGCATCGACCGCGTGACTGACCAGATCCTCTTCGACGAGAAGATGGGCGGCACCGTCCACTGCGCGCTCGGGCGCGCCTACGACGCCAACCTGCCCGAGGGCGAGTCTGGCAACGACAGCGCCGTCCACGTGGACCTCATCACGGATATGCGCGAGGCGGGCACGCGACTGGAGATTGACGGCGAGGTGATCCAGCGGGATGGATTATTCCAGTGGGAATAACGAGACGTGAACGAAGTGAACGTCTCGAAAAGCGAGCGGGGAGCGTAGCGACCCGCGAGTAGCGAGATGCAAACGTGCGTGAGCATCTCGGAGGTTTCGAGGAAGCGACAGGCGAGTGAGAGCGTTCAGGCCGCGTCGGCCTCGCGCTGTGCCCGCGATTCGGCAATCGCAAAGGAGAGCGTACTCATGAGACCGAGCAGTGTGCCTCCGGTGAGGACGACGGCGAGGTATTCGAGCGACGCTTCCCCGAGGAAGAAGCCGCTCACGCCGTGAAGCACGGCCGCGATAGCGACCACGTAGAAGGGGGCGTTGAGGTATCGCCAGTGGAAACTCCTCGAGAGGTACTCGTCGGTGACGCGGCCGAGGCTACTGGTCACGCCAGCGAAGGCGAACCACTGGATCGACCCATAGACGAGTGCGGCGAGCGTTTCGAGGACGGTCAACTCAAGCGTCGCCTCCGTCTGGAAGGTTTCGAGCGTGCGGACGCCGCTGACGCCGCCGACGACCATCAGCGCTGCCGCGACGACGTAGGTGATGAGCGTCACACGGCCGGTAAACAGCGCGGTCCGAACGCGCTCGACGGCGTCGTCGAGCCAGCGCTCGACGCCGAAGCCGCGCGCGAGCAAGTAGAGACCGAACAGCCCCGAGACGAGTCCGAACGCAGTCCCGCCGCCGAACCCGAGTTGATTCGCAAGCACTGTGAGCGGATAGATCAACAGGACGATTCCGAGTGGCACGAGCAGCGTGCCCCGTGTTTCGGGGTCGTCGAGCACCTGCTTGATCGTGTAGTACATCGACTCCAGGTCCTGTGCCTGCCTGACGACGACGCGGCGCACGCTGTCGATCTGAACGCGAGAGCGGATGACGGGGATGACCGACTCGTCCTGTGCGCCGTCCGTGACGACGACTGCGCGAACGTCCTCGCCGGTCGATAGCTGTGCGAGAATGCGGTCGAGTTCTTCTCCGACCTTGCGGTTGGCCTCGATGTCCCGTCCGTCGACGCCGGTGACCGCCGCAACCTCGACGGTCTCGTCCGTGATGGTCTCGGCGAGGTGAACTCCCTCGAACAGCACGTTCACGTCGCTGTCCTCGGGGTCTGCCGTTGCGAGCGCTACCGCTGCGTCACGGACGGCATCGCGGCCGACGACCGGCGTGTCGATCCCGGTCTTGCGCCCGAGATCGTCGTCGAGATCGACACACAACACCAGCAGCATTCGTGTTGTGTGTCGTATCTCCGCCTATATCTGTTTTCGGGAGCGGTGCCCGCTCTGCACCAGGTCACAGCGCTTTTGCTACCCCGGAGAGTGCACTTCGGTGTATGGTACGCACCGGGATTTCCGTCCTGCAGGACGAAGACATGGCTCCGCTCACCGACGGAACGGTCGGACTCATCACCAATCCGTCGGGCGTGGCTGCGGACCTTACGACGACTATCGACATTCTGCACGACCATCCCGACGTCGACCTCGTTCGACTGTTCGGCCCGGAACACGGGATCCGGGGGAAGGCGCAGGCGGGGGAACACGTCGAGGACTCGACCGACGACCGAACGGGCCTGCCGGTCACCAGCCTCTACGGTGAGACTCGGCGCGTCGACCCGGAGATGGTCGCCGACATCGACACCGTCGTCTACGACATGCAGGACGTCGGCTGTCGGTTCTACACCTACTTGTACACTCTCGCGTACGCGCTG
Organism: Halovenus marina; assembly: GCF_051414115.1. Classification (NCBI taxonomy): domain Archaea; kingdom Methanobacteriati; phylum Methanobacteriota; class Halobacteria; order Halobacteriales; family Haloarculaceae; genus Halovenus; species Halovenus marina. The sequence goes on from NZ_JBLKNZ010000001.1 coordinate 684,342, forward strand.
GAGGGGGTCGGCCAGACTGACACCGACTTCGTCGTTCTCGACCGCCCGAACCCGGTCGCACCGATCGGCGTCGGCGGCAACCGCGTTCCACCCGACGAGGGGTCCTTCGTCGGGGACTATCGGCTGCCGATCACGCACGGACTCACGGTCGGGGAACTCGCTCGCTACTTCAACGGGGAGTTCGATATAGGTGCGAATCTCTCTGTCGTCGAGATGGACGACTGGGACCGGAGCCTGTGGTACGACGACCTGGACCTTCCCTGGGTGCCGCCATCCCCGAACATCCCGACGCTCGACACTGCGACGCTGTATCCGGGCACCTGTCTGTTCGAGGGGACGACCCTCTCGGAGGGACGGGGAACGACAAAGCCCTTCGAGTTGGTCGGCGCGCCGTGGATCGACGGTGGCGAGTGGGCGCAGGCGCTCAACGGTCTCGACCTATCGGGGGTCCAATTCCGACCGACGCACTTCACGCCCACGTTCTCGAAACACGAGGGCGAGGACGTCGAAGGTGTACAGATCCACATCACCGACAGAGATTCCCTCTCGCCCGTTGCGGTCGGTCTGAAGCTACTGCTCTCGACGTTCAGTCGCCATCCCGAAACCGAGTGGCGACTGGTCGAGGGGATGCATTTCGTCGACAGACTCGCCGCGGGCGAGTGGCTCCGAGAGACTGTCGCAGATGTCGATTCGGAGACCGACGTCGATAGGCTGTACGAGGAGATCCGTGCGGGATGGGACTCGGATCTGACTGAGTTCGAGTCGCTGCGAGACCCCTACGGGATCTATCAGTGACCTACTACGAGTGCAACACATGAACGACACCACACACCACGACACTGAGTCGATACCGACCGTCGAATCGTTCTCGCTCGAAGAGAAGGTCGGGCAACTGTTTCACGTCGGCTTCGACGAGCAGACCGCGTCGGACCGGATCGAATCGCTCGTCGAGGAGTATCACGTCGGCGGCGTCATCTACTTCACCCGCAACGTCTCCTCGCCGGAACAAACTCGAGCGCTTTCGGAGTCACTGCAGGAGACGAGCGAGACACCCCTGTTCGTCTCCATCGATCAGGAGGGCGGACTCGTCAATCGGCTCCCCTTCTTCCCGGCAGTTCCCAGCCCGATGGCCGTCGGTGCGACCGGGGACCCGGAGTACGCGCGTCGTGTGGCCGAGATGACGGCGACGCAACTTCAGGCAGTCGGCGTCAATCTGAATCTGGCTCCGATTCTCGACATCAACACCAACCCGGACAATCCGGTGATCGGCACTCGCTCCTTCGGTGAGACCCCGGAAGCGGTCGCCACCTTCGGAACGGCCTACCTCGAGACGCTCCAGTCCGCGGGCATTCTCTCCTGTGGGAAGCACTTCCCCGGACACGGCGACGCGGCGACCGACTCGCACATGGACATGCCGCGCATCGACGCCGCGGGCGAGCGCCTCAGCGAGGTCGAACTGGTGCCGTTCGTCGAGGCAATCGACGCCGATATCGGGGCGATCATGAGCGCACACGTCGTCTTCCCGGCAGTCGCTGAATCCGACGACCGCCCGGCAACGCTCTCGAAGTCGGTGCTGACCGGACTGTTGCGTGAGGATCTCGGTTTCGATGGCATCGTGTTGACCGACGACATGGAGATGAACGCAATCGCGGAGGGGGTCGGCGTCGAGCGGGGCGCGATCGAGACGATCAAGGCCGGTGCAGACGGCGTGTACGTCTGTCACAGCTTCGACCGCCAGCGACGAGCGATCGACGCTGTCGTCGACGCGGTCGAGAGCGGCGAAATCCCCGAGTCACGTATCGACGCATCTGTCGAGCGAATCCTCTCAGCGAAACGAGCACGCAACCTGAAGCCAGTGGCCACGTCACTCGATTTCGACACACAGCGAGAGACGTGTCGAACAATCGGTCGTGCCGCTATTACAGAACTCGCGGGCGGCGACAGACTGCCGTTCTCGACCGACGCGCCGGTCGAACTGTTCGCTGCACGTCCAAAGCGTGGCTCACCGGCCGAGGACGACCGAACCTACGTCGAGTCGCTCGTGGCCGAACTCGACGGCCACGGATTCGATGTCTCGGTTACGAAGTTCGGAACCGGCGGGCAGGGTCCGGACGTGCCGGAAATCACCGACGAGGGCAGTCGGCAGGTGCTCTGTGCGACGTTCAACGCTGCAGACGATCCGAGTCAGGTCGAAACGGTCGAGAAACTCCGCGACGCTGACGACGACGTGGTGGCTGCGCTCGTGAACAATCCGTACGACTATCGTGTTCTACCCGACCTCGATACCGTCCTGACGACCTACGATTCGACGGCCCCGATGTTGTCCGCGCTGGCCGAGGTCGTCGCTGGCGAAATCGAGCCACAGGGAACGCCACCGGCGAGTCTCCAGTAGCGGGACGGTCGGAAAACAGCGGCGAATTGTCAGTCGTCTGCAATCGCTGCGTCGCTTTCGTCTTCCTCTTCTATCTCCGGGAGCGGTTCGCTGTCCCAGTAGGCGTGGCTGTCGGGATACTCCTTGAAGCAGGCCGCCTTGTGCTCGATATCTTCGTGTTCGAGCCCTGGCTCCTCCTGCTTGCAGGCCTCGCGTGCGTCGGGACAGCGCGTGTGGAACGAACAGCCACTCGGCGGATTGATCGGGTCGGGGATGTCGATTTTCCGGATCGGAGATTCCTCGACTGACTGGCTCTCGTCGACGTCCTCAGTCGCCCACTTCAGCACCTCAGTGTAGGGGTGTTTGGAGTTGTGAATGACCTGCTCTGCCGGGCCAATCTCGACTATCTGGCCGAGATACATCACGGCGATCCGACCGCCGACACTTGCCGACAGATACCGGGCGTTCGAGAGGTTGTGTGACGTGAACAGATACGACGTGTTGAACACGTCCTGCAGCTTCAGCATCAGGTCCATCACTTCGACGCGAAGCGACACGTCGAGCGCCGAGACGGCCTCGTCAGCGAAGATCATCGCGGGATTCATCAGCATCGCCCGGATGAGCGCGACGCGCTGTTTCTCGCCGCCGCTGAGCTGGTGTGGGTACCGGAGCGCGTAGTCGTCCGGCGGCGTCATCCCGACGTATTCCAGCATCGCGAGGATCCGCTCCTCGCGGTCCTGGAAGTTCATGTCGTCGTGCCACTTTTTCAGCGGCACTTCCAGATTCGCCTTGACCGTCCGGTTGGGGTTCAGCGACGAGCCTGGGTCCTGGTGGATGACCTGGAGTGCGCGGCGGATGCTTCCGAACGGGAGGTCCCCCTCCTCACGGTCGTTATCTCCGAGGAATGGGATGCTGACGCCGGTGTCTCTGTCCTTCGCTTCCCAGAAATCCTGTCCGCGGAACTCGAGCGTTCCACCAGTGGGCCGCTGTGCGCCGATGGATGCCTTGCCGAGCGTCGTTTTACCACAGCCACTTTCGCCGACCAGCGTGACGACATCGTTTTCGTAAATGTCCAGATTGACCCCGTCGACGGCTCGGACAGTCTCGGTTTCGCCGCGGAGTGACTGAACGATACCGCCAGCCTCCGTCTCGAAGTGAACTTCCAGATCCGTCATCGAGATGACTGGCTCCGCTGACTGTTTGCCCTCGCGCTCTGCGAGCTCTGCTTTGTCTCTGCGCTCGGGAATCTCGATTGCGTCTTTCGCTTCGTCGATGTAGAAACAGGCCGCGACGTGGTCCTCGTCGCCGCCGTCCGCATGGAATCCGGGCTTTTCCTGTCGACACTGTTCGTCCGCGAGCGGACAGCGTGGGTGATACTTACACCCTGACGGCAGATCGACCGGGTCCGGGGCCGACCCTTCGATGGGCGTGATCTCGTCGAGTGGCGTCTTCAGACTGGGCACGGACTTGAGTAACGCTCGGGTGTAGGGATGACTCGGGTCCGAGAAGACGGTGTTTGCGTCACCGACCTCAACGAAGTCGAAGGCATACAGGACGCCGACCCGGTCGGCGAGCCCTGTCACGAGCGGCAGGTCGTGCGTGATAAAGACGATTGTCAGGTCGTATCGCTCCTTGACCTGTTCGAGCAGGCTGAGAATCGACCGTTGCATCAGGAGATCGAGCGCTGCGGTCGGTTCGTCCATCACCAGCACGTCCGGGTCGAGAACGAGACTCAGTGCGATGAGCGCGCGCTGTTGCATTCCGCCGCTGAGTTCGTGGGGGTACGACTTGAGGACGCGCTCGGGCGGCATATACAGGTCCGCGAGCAACTCGCGAGCGTGTTCGAGTCCGTCAGCGACGTTGTGGTCGTGTGCCTTCAGCGTCTCCTCGAAGTGACCGCGGATGGTCTGTGTCGGGTTGAAGGAGTTCATCGCCCCCTGGAACACCATCGCCGCCTTGTCCCATCTGAACTTCCTGAGTTCCTCGTTGCTCAGGTCCAGCAAGTCTATCGGGTCCTCTCCCTCCGGGTGGTACGTGATGTCACCGCTAAGCTGACCTGGCTCGACGACGGCATCGAGCAGGGCATCGGCAAACATCGACTTTCCGGACCCGGATTCGCCAACGACGCCCAGGATCTCGTTTCGATGCACGTCGATGTTGACGTTATCGAGTACGCGGGACGTGCCACGTTCCATGCTGAACTCGACGGACACGTCATCGGCTGTAATGATCGGGTCAGCTTCGTCTGTCTTGCGAGCCGTCTGTTCCTCCAGAGCCATTAGAACAGATCACCCCTCTGTTCGGTTCCCACTAGTTCGACCGTCACCTGTTGACAATGCTGCCAATCCCCTGTGAGCATACCGCTCCGTTGGAGACACTATTACTTGTATGTTTTTCTCCGGGTTGGTTTCCCATCCCCGTCACGTCTTGCGATCAGCCGACAGATGTCAGTCTGATTGATTGTTGGCGAAGTGCAGCAGTGCTGTTGACTGTCAGCGGGCAAATCAACAAACCTTTGGTCAAACACAGCCGTTACCTTGGTATGGCCGAAGGGATTTGGGACTTTCTCTGTGGATTCGATTACGCGGTTCGAGGCATCAGTGCGTTCGTCTTTGCGATGGCGTTTCTCACCGCAATTACCTTTCCGTTCCTCGAACCCGGGACCGGCGCATACGTCGTATCGGTGATGAATATCGCCATCCTCTCGGTCCTTTTCGTGATGATCGGCACGTTCTACGTCAAGTGCAACATGGGGTATCTCGACGAATCCTATCAGGAGTAGTGAGTGTCTTCCCGTGTGCTGTTTCTATGAGCGAGTGAACGCTTGCAAGCGAGCGCAACGGTGAGTTCTGCTCGGTCGTACGAACCGGAACGTCGAAAAGAAACCTCGTCAGGGAGTCGTCGTGGTCGCCGTCGATTCCTCTGCGACTTCGTCGTCGCCAGTTGTCGTCGTTTTCTGGTGGCGAGCCCGGATTCGCGGGTTGAACAGTCGGTCGAGTGCCTGAGAGAGTAAGATCGTCCCAAGCGCCAGTCCGACGATAGCAACCACAGGCCCGAGCAGCCAGTGCATCGCGTTGAATCCCGAGATGACTGCACCGCCCCTGAACGCGCTGTTCAGTGTCTGTCCCCAGTGTGAGCCGAAGTTCAGGACGCCGAGGTAGTACAGCGCAGTCGTGTTGAAGACGACTGTTCGGGAGATGAACACGAAGTTGACTGCGATGTACGGAGCGAGATTCGGGAGGATGTCTTTCGTGAGTATCGCGCCAGTCGAGATGCCCATGAGTCGGTTCGATTCCACGTACTCGATCTCACGCAGTGTGAGCATCTGCGAGCGGATCGCTCGTGCGAGACCGGTCCAGAACGGCAACACGATCAGTATCCCGATGAGGTAGGGGTTCTGTGGGTTGAAGATGAACGTGACCACGATGACCAGCGGCAGCCCCGGAATGGTCATCATCGTGTCCGTACACAACATCAGGGCAGATTCGACTCGGCCGCCCTTGTATCCAGCAATCATCCCGATTGCTGCACCCAGGCCCGTCCCGAAGACTCCGCCAGCCAGCATCATCTTCAGCATCGAGGGGGTCGCGTGGAACATGAGCGGAAGGATCCCCTCACCGGCCGGGTTCGTTCCGAACATGAGCTTCCAGTCCAGCCCAGTGAAGATCCCGACCATCCCGAGCGTGTCGTCAGACGACGGCGGCGGAACGATCCAGACACCCACCGTTCCGATGAGGATGTAGATCAGGATGATTGTGAGACCGATCACCCCGCGCCAGTCGTTCAGAATGACCCGTCCCGGTGCGAGCACGAACTGATCGAGCATCCGATAGACGACGTCACGGCGAGTCGTTTCGACGTCGGATGTTGTCTCGAACGGAAGTTCTTCTATCGTGTCGGAGTCCGCTGATTCAGAAGGCTTCATTTTCACCACCTTCCCCTGCACGGGGATCAAGTCGTCCGTATGTTAGCTCTGCGAAGAACACCCCGACGATGATCGCGATCACCACCACGATGAATCCGCCCATCATCACGGGATAGTCGTTCTGACTCAAGCCATCGAAGATGATCTTGCCAAGCCCTCGGTACACGAAGATCTGTTCGAGGATCACCGCACCACCGAAGGCGGTACCAATAACGATCAACAGCTGAGTGTACAGCGGCAAAATTGCGTTCCTGGCGACGTATCGGGTTGTGAGTCGCGCACTCGACAGCCCCCGGAGTCGTCCCACGCGCATGTAGTCTTCACCGAGCACGCGGATACTGTTCCCGCGCATGTTCAGTGCCCAACCGCCGAGACCGAACAGGGCCCACGACAGCGCTGGGAGCGTCGCGTGGTAGATCACACTCCCCATATACTCTATGCTGATCCCCGGTGTGAGGCCATTTCCGACCCGTCCGTTCGTCGGGAACAGTTCCATCTCGTACCCCAGCACGAACACGAGCAACACACCGAAGATGTAGTACGGAACTGAGCTCATCACGATCGAGAAAATCGTCGTCCCGGTGTCGAACTTGCTCCCCTCGAAGTACGCCATGGCCGCTCCGAGGACGATCCCCACCGAAAACGCGATGAGGACTGAGCTGATCATCAGAAACACCGTCCATGGGAGTACCTCGACGATAATCCCTGTGACTGGGTCCCCCTGTCGAACCGTGAGTGACGTTCCGAGATCACCCTCCAACAGCAGATCGGTGATCCAGTTCTGGTATCGTTCGAACGCCGTTGCGTCCGGGTCGTAGTTGATCATTGCTGCCAGCTCCTGCTCGGACACCTCGACTTGCGGCGGTAGCGTAGCCTTCACGTACGAAATCGGTCCCCCTGGAAGTAGCTGGAGCAGAAAATACGATAGGTGGATGACAAGTCCGATCGTAAACAGATAACGCATAATGCGTTTCAGTATCCAGTTCATCTGTGCATAGAGCATTCAATCGAATGGATATATACCTGACGGTTGCGAGAAACAGACAGATCCTGGACTCTTCTGGGAAATTCAGATAGCCGCTTACTCTCCGGTAAGATCGGCTCTCTGTACTGTTGCACAGACAGTAACTCGTCTGCTTACCACGCCTATAAGAAAGACTACACTGTCAGAAAAGAAACTATCGCCTATGCCTGCGCTTGGCAAAGCGGCTGTGGGATGTCTACCTTACATCTCCCACGCGGGCGGCCACGGAACGGTGACTTCGGATAGCTGGTTGTTGTATCGAGTCCCGTCCGGACTCGTCGTGTCGCCCATGATGTTCGGGTAGGCCTGCCACGGGTTGTCGTGCGCGGTACCGTGGAAGACGAGCTGGAAGTCGTGATCGACGAACGTCTCGTTCTGGATGGTCTGATCCTGCTGCGTGTTGGTACTCGTCTGGATACCGAACTCGCTGAGCTGTTCGGCGATGTTCTGGATTGCGAGTTCGAGTGCCGACCACTCAGACGGATACAGCAGTTCCGTCGACAGCGTGTTGCCGTCTTCGTCGACCCAGTTGCCGCTTTCTTTCGTGTAGCCAGCGGCTTCCATCAGCGTGTTCGCCATCTCCATGTCCGACCAACCGTCTTCGGCGTTGCCGTAGTCGTTGAGGTCACCGAGCACGTCGCCGAGCCAGTTGTTCTGACCCAGCGTAGTCAGCCCGTTGACCTTGTTCGGTCCCGGCGGTTCTGTGAAGTCCTCGCCGTAGATGTTGATGAACTCGGAGTTGTCGTAGGCGTGTGCGATCGCCTGACGAACTGCGCGACCCTCCTGCGAGTCGTCGCCAAAGGGCGAGGCGTTGGGTGAGAACAGGACCGCGGTTTCGGACGCGTTCGTGTACCCGTAGAGGTCGTAGTAATCGGGGAACTGGTCGCGAACCGTCTCCGAAACGTCACCTGAGAAGGCGTGCACGTCGTTGTTGACGGCCGCCTGCTGGTAGTCGATCTCGGCGTCACCGTGGTCGGTGAACGCGAAGCCAGCGTAGTTGGGTTCGGTCGGTCGGTCGTCGTAGTCACCAACCTGTCCGAACGGATAGTCGTCGACGAACTCTGCTTCGACGCGAGTTTCGTCAATCGAGGTGATCGCGACCGGACCCAGCGTGACACCTTCGTTCAGTACTGTCTCCTCACCGATACGATACTCACTCACGTCCGAGAGGATCGAATCTGCGCTCTCGCCGTCGTCCCATCGGTCGATGAACTGGCGGTGATGGACTGGGTGGGTGTAGAACCGCACCTGCTGCCAGACACCGCCGAGAATGTTCTTCTTGGCTGCTGTGATTCGCGTCTCGGGATATTCGATCGAAATCGTGTAGTCGTCCTGGACGTCCCAGCTTTCGATCCAGGTACCGGGCGCGACGCCGCGGATCGCCAGCATCTTCCACTGGTCGACAACGTGGTCGGCAACCAGATCCGGGCCTTGCTTGTTCCAGCTCATGTCCTCCCGGATGGAAACCTCTGCCGAGGTTGTGTCGAATTCCCAGTCGTTGAATACGGACGAGAAGTACTCGCCGGTCACTGGCGAATAAAAGGCGGGTTCGTCGAAGAGTGCTCGCGCACCGAAGAACCACCCAGGTGCCCACGGACCTCCCGCGAAGTTGTAGTGTGCGCCACCGAGCCCACCGAAGGCTGGCAGCTCGAAGAACTGCTCTTCGTCACCATCCTGGTGACGAAGATGCTGTGTTCGTGCGAGGTACGTCCATGGCTGTTCGGCGTTATACTCCGGCGCGACCGAGGAAACCTGCCAGTCCCACGGATCGTGCGAGGCGGCCATCCCACGGATGGTATCCTCGACCTGGACTCCGTGTACCCACTGGTTGAAGATCCAGCCGAGCTGGCCAGCTAGCTCGGTCGTTCCCTCGTTTGCGATCGTTTCCCCAAGCTGGGTGTTCAGGTCGTCGATGTTGACCGCTTCGCCAGGTGGCACGAGTTCGTCGATGCCGTCCGGCGTCGGGGTCTCTTCACCATCACCGTTCCCATCTCCTTCACCGTCACCGTTCCCGTCACCTTCACCGTCACCGTTCCCATCTCCTTCACCGTCACCAGTACTGTCGTCGCCACCATCGTCGTCGCCACCGCCGAGACAACCGGCCATCGAACCGGCACCACCGGCGATCGCTATTGCTTTGATCCAGTTACGTCGGGTCGTAGGGACTGTCCCCTTACCCTCATCTTTGTTCGACATGCATCTTCACCATTTGAGAGGAGATATTTAAACATTCCCTTATGTACTCACAGGGGAGTAAACATTTCCGCTGGCAACCAGAGAATCGAATTACTGCCTGACAGAAATTACTGTGTACTTTCTGGAAAACCCCGGTCTATCCAGGCACGGAACGGGTGTTCTCGTGTCGAGGATGTTACGTTTTCCTGTCCCCCCAGATGTGACCAGTTCGGAGACGATTACTCCTCGGACCGTCCGTCGATAGCCGCGAGCATCTGGTCGTTTTCGTGAGTCGCACAGACGTACCGTGTTGTCCCAGTTCGGTTGTAATTAACCTCCCACGTGTAGCCTTCCTCGGCGGTTCGTTCGCTTCGGTTCGTCGTGTCACGCCGTGAGACGACGTAATGCTCGCCGCCGTTCCCCGTCCATTCCCAGAGAATCGTCGTCCCCGACGTGACAACAACACCCATCGGGTCGAAGCGGAGATAGTCTGCCTCCTCCATCGCGCCGACCTGTATCGTGACTTCGTCCTCACCACGTCGGTCAACGGGTCCTTCGTATTCCGGGATCTCTCCAAGATAGTCATCGAAGAGCGACTCGCTGATGTTCCCGCCGCCTGTGTCACCCACACACCCCGCCGCCAGTGCTGTTCCGGTCGCCGCGACCGCTAGGAAACGTCGCCGTCTCATAGTTAGTGCAGTATCCTCCGACGTTATAAAACATGTCATCCGGTCCCGCGAAACAGCCAGACGGATAAACGGTGATAAACACCCGGTGTGTTTTTACCTCTGGAATGAGACAGCACAACTGATGGCCAGTCTCAGGGATCTTGGTCTTTCGGAGTATGAATCTCGTGCCTACCGGTCGCTGTTGCAGACCGGAGCGACAACGGCAAAGGAGTTGTCTCGGTCGAGCGACGTACCGATGGGCCGGATTTACGATGTTCTCAACAGTCTGGAAACGCACAATCTGATCAGAACACAGGCAGCCAGTCGACCGAAGAAGTACGTCGCGGTCGAACCTGAAACCGCGCTCGACCGCCTGCTGGCGGAAAAGAAGGCGGAACTCGAAGAACAGGCAACCCAGTACGAGTCGATCGTCGACGACCTCGAAGACCAACTCGACGCCGCGACCCCAGTCGAGGAACCGTTCTGGACCGGCGCGCTCGGCGGCGAGGACGCAGCGGATCTCCTCGTCGAGCGACTCGCCACGGCGAACGACCGGATCATCATGGTCGCTGGCGCCCCGACAGCGCAGTTCGACCTGGATATCGTTGGCGAGCGAGTGCTTGACGAACTCGAAGCCGCCCTATCCCGGGGGGTGTCGGTCTCGCTGTTGATGCGCCCCGAACTCGTCGAGACGCTGCCGGAGAGCGTCGGTCGCCGGTATCGCTACGAACTGCAGGAACACGACAACTTCGAGGTGCGAACGAGCGACGATGTCCGCGGCACCTTCGAACTCATCGACAACATCGAAGTGTGTATCGAGGTCCCCCATCCCCTAACTGACGGCGAAACATTCGCCGTCATCGACCTGAAAGACCCCGAGTTCGCGGCAAGTGTCGAAACCGAGTTCGAACCACGTTGGAACAAGGCGACGGTGTTAAAGCTGTAACCGTCGGTCGCTTTTGTGGTCGCTCGTCTCCGTGGACTGTTGCGCTCACTTGTCTCCGTTGACTTCCTGTCGAAGCTGTTCGAGCGTCGCCACGCGCTCTGCGTGTGCGTTGTGTTGATGGATAGACTCGTCGTTCGACTGTTTCATCGTCACGACAGCGCCGTCCGACAGGTCAGGGAACTCCTCGACGACTCCCTCCGCCATCGCACGGACGCAGTCCTCGACGAACTTGGCGTCGCTGTGGGCCTCGTAGGTCATGTGGTCCTCGTCCGGCCGCTTCGCGAGGTTGTAGATACGTGCGCTCATCGAATCGCGCGCCACGGCGATCAGGTCGTTCAGATCCACCTCGGGTGCGCCCTCTGATTCGACGGTGAGCGTGGCGTGTCCCCGCTGGGAGTGGCCCGGTTGTGGCACCTCATCGAGGAACTCGTCGATGACGTCCTCCGCCACGTCGAGCGTCTCCAGCGTCTCGCGGGCGCGACTCTCCGACATCCCCTGTGAACAGGGACAGACCGTCATGCCGGTGACACGGGCGCCGATCTCCTCGCGCGTCCCCTCGTCGCTCGCGGTGGCTGCGGCGATGATATCCGCAGTGCTCTGGGTCTGGAGTCCCGATGCGGGGGTCTGTTCGCGTGTCATGTACTCGGCTTCCATCCGGACCTCCGCCTTCGTCGTGTACTCGTGTTTCTCCAGCAGGCGCTCTGCGACCGATCCACAGACATCCTCGACGCGGTAGGTCGGTTCGCTGACGGCCTCTTCGAGTATCTCGTCGACGACCTGCATGTTCCGGCTCATGTCCGCCCCCTTTCGCCAGGATGGCAGGTCGACGTACACCTCGAACTCGGCCATGAACACGAGCGGGCGGTCGTCCGCGCGGGCAACCTTGAGCAGCTTCTCGACGCCGGTGACGCCGACCCGGTTGAGACCGACAGTCACCTCCGGGCTCGATGCCTGCACGTCCGGCAGTTGCTGAGTCATCATCAACGTTAGGGGAGAATCGGGATTAGTGCTTTCGATATTGCAGGCGGCTTCGGGCAGTCCGCCTGCGCTCACTCCGACCCGGTCGACAGGTCACGGAACGCGGCCTCGAAGTCCGAATCGTCGAACGAAAGCAGCGTCTCGTCGAGTTCCGAACGGAGGTCGTGCATCTCGGATTCGAGTGTCTGGAACTCCTCGCTCTGGGCCAGTTCGGACTCGGGCTTGTTCGCCAGCAGCGTCGCGTGTTTTGCGGTGAGAGCGTAGTACCGCCGGAGCGTGGATTCGTACTCTGCGGTCGTGAGAAGTTGATTAATCGTTTCGAGCAGGTCGTCCCGGGAGACTGGTTTGATGATGTAATCATCGAACGGCATGTCGATGATGTCGAAGTCCGGGTCGACTGCGGTCACCATCGCGACGCGACAGTTCAGTTCGCGCTGGCGGATCTTTTCGAGCACTTCGTCGCCGGAGATACCGGGCATCCGGCGATCGAGCAACACGACGTCGACGGAGGCATCGACCTTCTCGAGGGCTTCCTTGCCGCTGTAGGCGGTCGAAACGATGAACTCGTCGGAGAGCTGGGCCGCGTATGCGTCCGCTACGTCGCGTTCGTCGTCGACGACGAGGACCGTCGCTGGCTCTGTACCGCTCATTCCTGTGGTACTAGTGTCGAGTAGAGGCATAAAGGTTTCCAGCCGACCGGAACAATCGACGCCTCGGCCGAACCACCGCACAGGCGCACAATCGATTCGAACCATCGCTGTTTTCCGCTGTGTGACCGTACCTCGGGTATGACCGAATCGAACGCCTTCGGGGAGTGGCCCTTGCGTCGGCTGATGACCGAAGCCGTCGGATCTGGACACAAGTCAGCAGACGACATGACACGCGAACAAGCCAGCGAGGCGTTCACCCGCATTCTTGCGGGCGAACCCGCCGAGACCACCCTCGGCGCGTTCTGGCTCGCCAACCGCTGGAAACGAAACACGCCGACCGAACTCGCCGCGTTCACTGATGTGTTGCGCGAGCGTGTCGAGACTGCCACGCCGGAGTGTGACCCCGTCGACTGCGGCGCAAACTACGACGGCAAGCACACCTCTGCGTTGCTCGGCGTCGGCGCAGGTCTGGTCGCGGCCGCAGCGGGCACACCGGTCGTCGTCCACAGCGGCGACCGCGTTCCGACACAGGAAGCGGACGCCTACAAACACGTCCTCGACGAACTCGGCGTCCGAACCGACCTCTCACCCGAGGAAAGCGCTGCGATGACCGACGAGGTTGGCTTCGGCTTTTACTACCAGCCACGGTTTGCGCCCGCCATCGACGACCTGTCTGACCGCCGCCGCGAGATGGGCGTCCGAACCTTCGTCAACACCATTGAGACGCTTGCCAATCCGGCGAATGCGGACGTACATCTCGGTAGTTTCTACCATCTCCCCTTCGCGAAGCGAATCATCGACACCTTCGGCAAGATGGACAGTCAGCAGGTCGACCGGGTCATCATGTTTCAGGGGTTGGAGGGCTACGACGACATCCGGCCGGGAACCACCGTGGTCGCTGAATGGGACGGCGCGTTCACCGACTACGAGATCGAAACCGCAGCGTACGGGATGGACTTCGAGCGCGAGCAACTGGCCGTCGAGAACGTCGCCGCGGATTCCGCGACGATCACCGAAGACGTGCTCGCTGGCGAGCGCGACGACCACTTCGCGGACGCAATCGCGCTCAACGCCGCCCTGCGCATCTACGCTCGCGACGACGCCGACACGATCCAATCGGGGCTGAAGATGGCCCGAGACGCGCTCGCCTCGGGCGAGGCCGCAGAGCGACTCGCTGAACTCACACAGTTCTAGCGCTCAACGGGGTAGAACCAGTCGTCGTACTCGGCGGGCTGATTCTCGACGATGTTGAAGAAGGCAGACTGGATATCGTCGGTCACGGGACCTTTGGTTCCCGCGCCGATCTGCGTGTCGTCGACAGAGCGGATCGGGGTGACTTCGGCCGCCGTCCCGGTGAAGAAGAGTTCGTCTGCGGTGTACAGTTCCCCGCGGGAGATTGTCGCCTGGTCGTGGACGGTGTAGCCGAGATCACGGGCGATCTCGATCACCGAGCGGCGTGTGATCCCGTCGAGGATCGACTCGGACAGGCCGGTGGTGTAGATTTCGCCGTCGCGGATGAGAAAGAGGTTCTCGCCGGGACCTTCTGCGACGTTTCCTTCCTTGTTGAGGATGAGCGCTTCGCGGTAGTCGTTGTCGGTCGCCTCCAGCGAGGCGAGGACACTGTTGACGTACGCGCCCGTCGTCTTCGAGTTCGTCGGAATCTGACTCGACGCGTGCTTGCGCCAGGAGGAGATCATCACGTCGATCCCGTTTTCCAGCGCGTCCTCGCCGAGATACGCGCCCCACGGCCAGGCGGCGATGGCGACCCGTTCTGGACAGTCACCCGGATGCAACCCGAGCATGTCGTAGCCATAGAAGACGATCGGGCGGATGTAACACGAATCGAGCCCTTCCCGGCGGATCAACTCGACGGTCGCCTCCGTCAGTTCGTCCGGTTCGAAGGGGATGTCGATGTCGTAGGGTTTCGCGGAGTCGTACAGCCGCTGGAGGTGCTCCTCCCAGCGGAAAATCGCTGGCCCATCTGCGGTGTCGTAACACCGAACGCCCTCGAAGACGCCGGTGCCGTAGTGGAGTCCGTGCGTGAGAACGTGAATCTCTGCCTCGTCCCAGTCGACGAACTCGCCGTCCATCCAGATACTGTCGACGTCCATGTCGTCGAAGCTCATACCCCGACAATTTACTGCCAGCGTTAAGAGTCTTGACGGTCTGCGGTCGCTGCCACGGCAAAACAGCCACTCATTTCACCTATCCGAGCCGCTCGACCAGTTCCCGCCCCTCGACGTAGGGGATCTCGTGTCGGTCGGCGTAGGCCTCGGCGGCCTCGGGCGACAGCGCCCGCCCGGACTCGTCGTCGAGCATCTCACAGACGACGACAGCAAGGGGAATCCCGGCCGCCTTGGCGAGCGCAATCCCGAGTTCGGTGTGGCCCTGCCGCTCCGCGAGCAGTCCCGGCGCGGCCCGGAGCAGATGCACGTGGCCGGGCGATCGAAATCGTCCGGCGAAGTCGATGGTCTCGGGGTCGGCCGCTGCTTTGGCGAGTTCGCGGATCGTCAGCGAGCGGTCCGCGTCGGTGATCCCGGTTCTGGTGTCCCGGTGATTCACTGGGAGGGAAAACGACGACCGCTCGTCGTACGCCAGGTCGTGAGACCCGGCGGCGGGATGGGTCAGCGAATCGTGGAGAAAGGGGAGCTCGAAGGCGTCAGCGACCGCGTCGCTCAGGGCGACACAGACGAGTCCGCCCGCGTCGTTTCGCAGTCGCGCGACTGCCTCCGGCGTGACTGCACCGGCGGGGTAGACCAGGTCGGTCTCGCCCTCGCGGTCGACCGCGTCGTGGATGCAGACAGGACGACCGGCCCGCATCGCGTCGATAGCGGCATCGACACGCGCCTGTCCAGAGACCGTATCACTCCGAGACAGAGACGGTCACCTCCGTTTCGTCATCGAGTTCCAGCTCCGCTCGAAGCCGGTCCGGCGCGATGACTTCGAGGTGGTCGTCGCCGTGGTGTGTCCGCTCGGGCGCGATGACGTGGGCCGTGTCGTAGGACCGACCGGCACTGGAGAGCGTCGCCGGGTAGCAGTACGCTGGCCCGTAGGTTCGCTCGTCGGTCTCCCAGCCCTCGATGGTGACCGGATCCACGGCGGAGAGTCGGGTGCGTGACCGGACGCTGTCCTCGTCGAGGTCGATGTTGAGCGTGCCCGCGTACGGCTCGTAGCCGAGCTTGTCGCGAAACTGCGTCATGTAGCCATCGAGGGTGATGTAGTGACGCCCCTCACCCATTCCGCTGGTGACCGTGCCGGTCAGTTCGACGACCGTCTCGCCCTCGAAGATACGCTGGTAGGCGGCGTACTCGGCCTGCAGTCGCTGTGCGCCGCGGTCGGTTATCTCGACGAGCTGTCCGTCGGTGAGTATCTCCCGACTGATGTACTCGCCGTCTTCGAGCCGCTGCAGCCGCCGCGACGCGGTCTGGGTCGACGCGTCGAGACGGTCCGCGAGGTCGGCACACGAGAGTTTCTCAGTCCCGTCGAGTGCGCCGAGCGCAGCGAGCTCCCGGAGTGTCACCACCCCGTCGTTGTCGAGTGATTGCCGTGCCTCCTGCATACGCAAACCTTCGCCTCTGTACGCATAAGCATAACGGATGCGTTATGCATAACGCCACCGTTATATTGGGGTGGGCCGAGCCGACTGCAGACGAAGGATCGCCTCAGGAATCGTTCACTTTCGCCGGGTCGGCGCTTTCGTCTGTCGAATCACTCGGTTCGTCCGCGGTCTCCCCGTCCGAGTTAGACCCGGACTCCTCGATGTTATCGATGGACTGTTCGCCGAACATCTTCGCGAGCGGTTCGTCGTCCGCGTCCCCGAAGCCAGCGCTCAGGATCCGGGTGAGTGAATCCTCGACGCTCTCGTCGATGACCGTGTAGCGGTCGGGATGTGCCTCGATGACGAAGCCGGTCGTGATGTTCGGAGAAGTCGGCAGAAAGAGCACGTCACGACCGTCGTCGGTCGTCTTGCCGGTCTGGAAAGCGGTCATCTGCAGTCCGTCCCAGACTTCGAGGCGAACCGGAGCCTGCAGGTCGCTGGTTCCCGACAGCGCCGTCTCGACGGCCATCTTCGAGGCGTTGTAGACGATTCGGAGCCCTGGCAGGCTGTTCATCACGTCGTCGATGGCCCGTTCGAGGATCGCACCGACCGCGGTTCGCATCAGATAGCCGAAGGAAAACACCAGTAGAATGAAGATCACGATCGTGAGAAACACTCTGGCGGGCCCGTTGTCGACCGGTATCGGAACGGCGACGAGATAGCCGTATATCCAGAGTAACACGACGGCCGTAACCAGCAGTGGCGCCAGTACGATGAGCCCACTCGCGAAGTCACGCTTCCACGATGCCATTACTCAACACACAGGGACGCGCTGTTATCAGTTTGTTCGTTTTCGATGGCAGATCGGCGCTTCTCGAACCGTGTGAGCGCTACTCGAACGGCGCGAGCGCCCGCAACGCGAAGGTGACGTTCTCCGTTCGCTCGGTCATTCGTCGATACAGATAGGCGGGCCACTTCCGTCCGTAGGGGACGTACTGATACAGGTCGTGATGTTGGGACAGGTCGCGCTGTGCGCCCGTCCGGACGCCCATGAGCATCTGTATCTCGTAGGGTGTTCCGTAGGTGGAATGCAGGTCTGCCGCCAGCGTGATCAGTTCCGGGTCGTGACTCCCCAGCGCGATGCCGTCGTCGAACGCCCGGAACATGTATCGGAGATGTTCGGCGGCCTGCTCGTCGATCCGTTCATGTGACTGATAGGCGACTGCAGTCGGCGGATTGTACGCGCCCTTGACGAGTCTGGCTTTTCCCGGCAGTTCGGCGAGTCGTTCGAGGTCCTCGCCAGTTCGACGCAAGTTCGCCTGCACGCAGATCCCCACACCGCCGTCGTGCTTGCGTGCCTGCGTCTCGAAAGCATCGAGCGTGGCGTCGACGGTGTCGTGGGCCTCCATGTCGACCCAGACGAACACGTTCTCGGCTGCTGCACGTTCGACGACTGCGTTCAGGTGTTTTCGGAAGGTCGCCTCGCTCACGTCCAGTCCAAGCTGGGTCGGCTTGACCGAGATGCAGGCGCGCAGGTCGGTTCCGGCGATGTCCTGAATGAGCTGACAGTACGCTCGGGCATCGGCGGCGGCCTCCGCGGGGTCGGCGTAGTGCTCACCGAGCAAGTTCAGGATCGTCCCGATCCCTTCTCTATCTCGTTGTCGAGCGTGTTCCAACGCCTCGGCGGCCGTCTCGCCACCGAGAAAGCGGCGGGCCAGCGGCGGGAGCATACCCTTACTTGGGGATCATGTGGCTTCAACGTACGGCCTGGGAACACAGCGGAAGTGCTGATTCAGCCGCTCCGGCCCGCCAGACTCGAACCCCATCGAGACCGCAACGTTAAGTCCGAAGGGGAAACAATCCTGTATCGATGGATCCGGTACCGGAACTCGCAACGCGAGCGCAGGCCTGTGCGGAGCGACTCCACGCCGCCGACTCGGTGTTGCTCGCCTCGCACATCGACGCCGACGGCCTCACGAGCGCTGCGATTGCCTCGCGGGCGCTCGAACGTGCCGACATCTCCCACGAGGTCGTGTTCAAAAAGCAACTCGACGAGGACGCAATCGCCTCGATTGCCGCCCGCGAGTACGACACTGTGCTCTTCACTGACTTCGGGAGCGGGCAACTCGACATCATCGCCGCCCACGAGGCGGCCGGTGATTTCGACCCGGTCATCGCTGACCACCACCAGCCAGCAGACGAGACGACGGAGTTTCATCTCAATCCGCTGCTCGAAGGTATCGACGGCGCGTCAGAACTGTCCGGTGCCGGTGCCACATATATCCTCGCGCGTGCGCTCGAACAAACCGAGACCCCCCTGCAGGACGCCGGCGACCCACCGTACGACAACCGCGACCTCGCCGGTCTTGCAGTCGTCGGTGCGGTGGGGGACATGCAGGCCGTCGACGGCGAACTCGTCGGAACGAACCGGAAGATAGTCGAGGAGGGTATCGAGGCCGGTGTCCTGACGGAGGGGACCGATCTCGCGCTGTACGGCAAGCAGACTCGGCCGCTGCCGAAACTGCTCGAATACGCGAGCGAGGTGCGGATTCCGGGCATCTCGAACGACAAACAGGGCGCAGTGAACTTCCTCTCGGAACTCGACATCGACCTGCAGCGGGACGGGGAGTGGCGACGCTGGGTCGACCTGACCGACGACGAGCGTCAGACAGTCGCCAGCGCGCTCCTCCAGCGCGCGCTCAAACGCGGCGTTCCAGCCGAGAAGGCCCAACGACTCGTCGGGACGACTTACACGCTCGAAGCCGAACCCGCCGGAACGGAACTCAGAGACGCGAGCGAGTTCTCGACGCTTCTGAACGCGACCGCGCGATACGAGCGAGCGGACGTCGGCCTCGCGGTGTGTCTGGGCGACCGGGCGGCTGCGCTCGACCGCGCACAGACACTTCTCGCCAACCACCGCCGGAATCTCTCCGAGGGGTTGCAGACCGTGAAAGAGCGCGGCGTCGAGGAGATGGAGCACGTCCAGTGGTTCGACGCCGAGGATTCGATCCGCGAGACCATCGTCGGCATCGTCGCCGGGATGGCACTTGGCACCGATGGCGTCGACCCGGACCGCCCGATCATCGCCTTCGCGGACAAGGAGGGCGGCGAAACCAAGATTTCCGCGCGCGGCACCGGGCCACTCGTTGGTCGCGGGTTAGATCTCTCGGCGGTCGTCGGTGAGGCAGCACGGTCGGTGGGCGGAGACGGCGGCGGGCACGACATCGCTGCGGGTGCGACCATCCCCGACGAGAAGAAGGAGGCGTTTCTCGACCGCGCCGATTCGGTCGTGAGCGAGCAACTCAGCTAGTCGAGAAACGAGGAAGTGCCGAAAAAAGTGGTTCTGTCTGCAGTCAGGCCAGCCGACGGGCCGCGACGAGTGCGGCCGCGAGGAAGGCGACGAACGCAGCGGCGATGCCGAATCCAGGGCCGCTGTCGTCGGCGCTGTCCCCGTCGGAATCGTCGTTCATGTCATCGTCGCCAGCGGAGTCGTCGCTGTCGTCCATCCCATCATCGCCAGCCGAATCATCGCCATCGTCCATCCCGTTGTCACCGTCGCCCATGCCGTCATCCGAGACGGAGACGTCGATGTTGTCCATCACCGGTGCGGACGCGGCCACGTACGGGCCATCTTCAGCACCCTCGCTCGTGACGAAGTCGTAGGCCTGGTTGCCGTTGGTGTCCAGGTGAGCCATCGCGAACAGAGTGTCGTTCTCTTCCAGTGGCTCGTCGAGCGTGACCGAGACGTTCGTGTGGGTTCCGGGTGCGAGGTACTCGCTGGTCCCGCGGATGCTCTCGATGACCGCGCCGTCAGTCAGCGAGGAGTCGTGGATGGTCACGAAGCCGCCGTTGTGGAGCGTCGCCTGCTCGATGACGACAGTCTCACCGCTCGATGCGTCAGCGTCTGCAAAGACTGCCGCGGTGACACTCACCGTTCCGGAGTCCATGACGATGTTGCCATCAGCGGTGTAGGGGCCGTCTTCGCCGCCCTCGCTCGTGACGAAGTCGTACGTCTGGTTGTCGTTCGTGTCCTGGTGAGCCATCGCGAACACCTGATTCGGTTCGGTCAGCGGGTCGTCGAGTTCGACGACGACGTTCTCGTGTGACCCGGCTTCGAGGTACTCGCTGGTGCCGCGGATGCTCTCGATGACCGCACCCGCAGCCAGTGAGCTATCGTGGATGGTCACGAACCCGCCCTCAGCGAGGTCAACGTGGTCGACGACGACGGCCGTGCCGTCGGCGGTCTGGCGGTCGATGGTGACGCTCGCGGAGACGGTCACCTCGCCCGAGGCCAGCACGATGTCGCCGTCAGCGGTGTAGGGTCCGTCCGCGTCACCCTCACTTGTGGCGAAGTCGTAGGCCTGGTTGTCGTTCGTGTCCTGGTGGGCCATCGGGATGAGCGTCCCGTCCTCCGCAAGCGGGTCGTCGAGCGTGACGACGACGTTGCGGTGGATCCCTGGCGCGAGGTACTCGCTGGTCCCGCGGATGCTCTCGAAGGTCGCGCCGTCGTTCAGCGTCGAATCGTGCATCGTGACGAACCCACCGTTGGGGAGGAAGACTTCCTCGACGACGACGGTCGTTCCGCCCGACGCCTGGGGCGCGAACGTCACGGACGCACTGTTGCTCATCTCGACCTGCGCGTCGTCGAGGACAGCGTTCCCGTCAGCGTTCACGAAGGGGCCGTCGGCCTCGCCGTTCGTGTCGACGAAATCGTACTCCTGGTTGTCGTTCGTGTCGCGGTGGGCCATCGGAAGGAGCGTATCGTCGTTCTGGAGCGGCTCGTCCAGCTGAATCCGCAGGTTCTCGTAGGTTCCGGGTGCGAGGTACTCGCTGGTCCCGCGCACGCTCTCGAAGGTCGCTCCGTCGAGCAGGCTGGAGTCGTGTACCGTCACGAACCCGCCCTCGGAGAGTTCGACGTGGTCGACGATGACGTACGTCCCCTCGGAGTTCTGTCCGCTGAAGGACACGCTCGCGGAGACGGTCACCGGCGCGTCGTCCATGACGATGTTCCCGTCGACGGTGTAGGGACCGTCCGCCTCGCCGTTCGAGGAGACGAACGTGTACGCGCGGTCACCGTTCGTATCCTGGTGGGCCATCGCGTGGAAGGTGCCGTCCGTGATCCCCTCGTCGAGGTGAACGGTCACGTTCTCGTGTGTGCCCGGTTCGAGGTAGGTGCTCGTCCCGACGACACTCGCGAGGGTCGCCCCGTCGGTGAGTGTGCTGTCGTGGATGGTGACGAAGCCACCCTCGGGAAGCACCACCTCGTCGACGGTGATGGTTTCACCGCCGGACGTGGTTCCCTCGAAGGTGACACTCGCCTGGTGTTGGTCTGCCGATGCCGGTGTTGCGAGGACCCCGATCCCGCCGACGAATGCCGACGCGATGAGGGCTGCAACCATTACGACTGTGTATGCGCGTTGACGCATATCAAATGCGATGGAGAGTACTTAAAAGAAGATTTTCCGAACTCCGGCCGGACTCTCACCCAATTTCGCCCCCAAAGTCGACAACGTAGCTGGAATGATCGACGATACCCTACGCAAAAATTTGCTGTCCGCAACAAAATCTGAAGTATTTAAAAGCGGCGGCGAACGGTTAGTCCCACGTCACCCAGAGGAGAAAGGCCAGTCCGAGCGTTTCGAGGACGTGCAGTGCCATCATCCCTCGCCAGGCGATGTCGGGAACGTCGGAGGCGAACCAGGAAGACAGCATTGGGTCGACCATGTAGATGTACAGCGACAGCGCGTTCCGTGCGAGCAGGAAGACTGCGAACATTCCGAGTCCGAGCGTATGCTTCGAGCGAAATTCGAGGTAGTTGCGCCCCCAGACAAAGAGCAACACCGTGAGGAACACGACGTTGATGCCTGCCGCGAGGCGAGCGATATCGAACCAGAGACTCATCGTATGTCACCTACCCTGTGCATCCGTATAACCACTTTCCCAATTTCGTTCCAAAACGGTCCCGAAACCGGCCCACGTATGCGCGAGATGACTCCTGTCATGGCTTTTCTCCTGTCATGATTCGTCGACCTGCTCGATGATCGTAGTGACTGTGTCCCAGTGTTGCCGTGTGCGGTCTGTGGGGAGATACACTGCGCCGTAGTCGTCGCCGCTTGACTGTACCACGTCGTTGTCGACCAGCACGTCGAGGTGGTGTCGCACCGTCTTGTAGTCGAGATCGAGATCGTCGGCAAGCTGGTTCGCGTTCCGGGGGCGCTCGTCCAGCGCACGGAGCAGGCGCACGCGGTTTTTGCCACCGCGCGTCCCTGTCAGTACGTACCAGAGAACACCCTCCATTACCCAGTTAGTCGGAGCGCTTGATTGTAATAGCATCGCTCGTCGGAGGCACGACGAGCAGAAACGCGGCAGGATAGTCCCGGGAGGATTCGAACCTCCGTCGTAGCCCCCAGAAGGCTACATGATTGGCCACTACACCACGGGACTTCACTCCTCGATAATCAACGGCTGTACTTATGCGTGTCGTAAGCAGTTCAGCCATTCAATTGTGAGTCTCCCGAATGAACTATTCGATGACAGTTCGCACAGAGTACGTCGCACTTTTCTATTTCGCGTTCGATTTCCTCTCGTTGACGCCCGTCAGAGACGAGCTGTGAGACGGACTGTCGCTTCTCGCCAGTGTGATGAAAGACAAGCGACCGCGGATCCGACTCGTCACAGTTGGCACAACCTCGCGTTTGTTTGTAGTCGTGCAGCCACCCCCGTAACGTGTTCTCGCCATCTCGTCTCTTTCCGTGTGCTCTTCTGTGACAGTTCGCACAGAGTATCATGCAGTTCGAGAGTTCTTCTGCAAGCTTCTCTCGGCGGTATCCATACGTAACCATCTCGACGAGCGCCATCGTTTTCTCCGCCCCGTCGGTGTGGTGTGCATCCAGTACCGTGAGGTCGGTCACATCACAGCCCTCACAGCCAATCTTTGCCTTCTGTTCGTTTACCCAATCGCGGAGTCGAGATCGCCGCTGTAGTGTCCGTTCTGTGTTCCACTCTCGGTTCCGGTAGTGCCAGCGCTGGTCGACCGTGAGTTCGTCCCACCCAACATCTGATGGGAGGTCGACATGATCCGGCTTCGACGAAACTCGTGTTCCCCTTGATGGATTTGTCTTCAGGCCAGCTCGCTCTTTTGCTTCGTTCCAGCCACCGATGACACGAATTATCGTTCCGGACGCTGGTGTCAGCCCGAGTTCCTCGTACTCCGCTTTTGTCGGTGACTCCCCCAATTGCGAGGCTGCCTCTTGCAGTGCAATTAGACACTCTCGCTCGCTCGTCTGCATACACAACCAGACGAACTGACAGTCCCTAAGACATCACCACGCAGTGGAACTAATACTTCAAATACAAAAACGAGCGAGTCACGAAACGCTTCTCTTGAGCCACAACCCAGACCGATACCTACATACTCACGGACGCGCGAGACGCGAGTATGTACGTTGGACGATTCGTCGTCGTCGCCCCGACCGTCGGTGCGTACCGCGTCTCCTCGCGGTCGTTCCCAAATCGACAGGCGATCAAGCGCAACGGAACCGTCACCGTCGGACCGACCGAAGACGCACCGGAGACGGACAACCCATACATCTCCTACAACTGCATTCAGGTGACAGACAGCGGTGCGGCTCTCGGAAACGGCTCACACGTCGACCCCATCGCCGAGAAACTCGCCTTGGGCTATCCCGCCCGCGACGCGCTGGCGGACCCGCTGCTCTCGCTGGACTTCGAGAAAGACGACTACGACACGCCGCGGATCGCTGGCATCGTCGGCGTCGACGACTCGACCACCACGGAGGGACAGAGCGCCTATATCGGAACGGTCAGACGCGACGCGCTGATCGTTGAGGAAGTGACCGAACCGACGCTCGTTGCGACCTACGAGCGCGCGCGGCCGGAACCGTTCGACTTTGCCGCGACTGACGCCGCCAGCGCTGCCCGCGAGGTGTACGACCACGAGTTCGAACACCGGATCTGTGCCGCGGGCGTCTCGACGACTGCAGACGGGTTCGAGACGGCAGTCGTCAACGACGAGTGAGAACGGAACCGTAGAGGACCTCCGTTCGCTCGGGGTCTCCGACGCGCTTTTCCAGACAGAGGCAGTACCGAGCGTATGGTCGAGGAGACAATCGCGGCGGTCAAGTCGGACCTTGCCGCGCGCGATGGCGTGCTCGTTGCCTTTTCCGGCGGCGTGGATTCGAGTGTGGTCGCGGCACTGGCCCACGATGCACTCGGGGCAGAGGCCGTCGCGTGTACTGCAAAGAGCGAGACACTCCCCGCGGCGGAACTCGAAACGGCCCGAGCGGTCGCTGACGAAATCGGCATCCGACACGACGTGGTCTCCTTCAGCGAACTCGACAGCGACGCCTTCGTCGAAAACGACGAGAAGCGTTGCTATCACTGCCGGTCGATGCGTCTCGGGACGATGTTCGACCGCGCCGAGGAACTCGGCATCTCGACGGTCTGTGACGGAACTAATGCTTCGGACCCCGGAGAGGGGCACAGGCCGGGGCTGGACGCCGTCGCCGAACAGGACGCGTACTCGCCGCTTCTGGAACACGAGGTGACCAAATCCGAGGTGCGCGAGATCGCGGCCCACTACGGGCTATCGGTCGCCGACAAGCCCTCGATGGCCTGTCTCTCCTCGCGGATCCCCACAGGGATTTCAGTAACTGAGGAGCGACTCACTCGGATCGAGCGTGCCGAGCAACTCCTGCGAGCGTGGGGGTTCGACCAGTTTCGCGTGCGTGACCACGACGGACTCGCCCGGATCGAAGTGGGCGAGGACGAACTCGACGTGGCGCTCGATGCCGACTTTGTCCGGGCCGTCCGCGAGCACTTCGCGGATCTTGGCTTCGACCACGTCACGCTGGATCTGGAGGGGTACGCGACCGGGAGCGTCAGCCCCGACGAGATGCCTGCCGAAGCCGATGAACCCGAGCAGGTGACCGACTGAGCGTCGCGCGATTCGGGCCGCCGTCGTGACTCCCGGGTGGGCAGGGACGTCACACACGAACGAGACACTCAAGACGAACGAAACCGAAGGGGCGATAATGGCCAACCAGTCCGTCATCGAGGCCGGAGAGATGGACGTCGAGGAACTGCTCGAAGCCCTCGAATCCGGCGAGCGGATCGTCGTCCGGACGGAGTTTCTCGGATCGGAACACGAGATAACGCTCCGGTACGACGGCGAGACGTACTACTGCGACACGCCCACGCGGCTGCACAAACACGACTCGCGGACCGAGATGCAGACCTGCCTCGAACGGCAGGGGTACGCGCGCGAAGAGTAAGTATCGCACCCGGTACCGGGTCCCGAACTGCTGGATTTATTGCACCGACATCCTAACACGGCGTATGGCCGAGGCGGACCCATCCCCGGAGCAGTTTCGGGATCTGATGCTCGAAGACGAACCGACGTTCAGCGAGGTACTGGTCTGTGTCTTCGGGATTCAGCAACACGAGGCACGGACGTATCTGACGCTGCTCGACTATTCCGGCAGCACCGTCGAGGAACTGGCTACGCAACTCGACCGGGACCGGTCGAACGTCAATCGCTCGTTGTCGACGCTCCGGGAGAAGGGCCTCGCAGAGCGGGAACGGCGACTCCTCGACAGCGGCGGCCACGTCTACCAGTACACCGCGACGCCGCTTCCCGAGACCCGGGAACTCCTCCACGAGACGCTCGACGCGTGGGCGGGGTACGTCCACGAGCGCATCGACGAGTTCGGGGAGTGATCCCGTGCTCGACCAGTCGTGTCCCTCCGCCAGCAATCACCCATCCGAGAGTGTCATCGAACGCTGAGCGGTGTTTTGCAGCGCGTCCGAGCGGCCATACTCGCCGGGTGCGACGGCGATGGTCTCGACATCTCTGGCGGCGGCACGTTCGAGGACGGGCTTGAAGTCGGTGTCCCGCGAGACGACGGCGAGCACGTCTATCTGCCCGTCGACGACGGCGGCGGTCGCATCCACTGCGAGCCGAACGTCGACGTCGCCGCTGGTCGTGACGACGTCGAATCCGCGGGCTTCGCCCGCCTTGATCAGGTTCGGCGTCGCGTGTTCGTTCAGATAGATCCGCGCGAGCGTCATCCGCCCCTCGTCGTCACCGATCGCACGAACCTCGTCCAGATCCACCTCGAACTCGTCGCGGAACACGTTCGGGCCGTCGACGAACAGGCCGACCCGCGGCGTCCGGTCGTCGCGCCCTCGGAGCAGTCCCATACGTCCGGTTGCACCGGACGGGATAAATCGGTGTCGTGCCCGGCGTGTCACTCGAATATCCAGAGGACGTATCCAGTGCCACCCTTGAAATGGATGGCACAGTTGGAGCTAGTATGGCCCCGAGCACACACCTGCGTGTGGTCGCTGCGCATCGCCTGCTCGAACCGACACCGTCGGCTGTCCGTCCGAACCGATGACGGGTGGACTGCCCGACATCGACCGGATGGTGGAACTGCTGGAGTCCGGACGCGGCGACGGACTGTACAGCGGCGCGGCGCTGGGTGTCGGTACGAGTGACGAGCGACGAATTCGCGTCGTCGGTGAGCGCGAGGTGGATGGCGAACCAGTCACTGCAGACACCCGGTTCGACCTGGCGTCGCTGACCAAACCCGTGGCGACGACGACTGTGGTCGCGCGACTCGTCGAGCGCGGCGAACTCGCCCTCGACGCGACGCTTGGGGAGCATCTCGATAGCGTGGCCGACACGCCCCGCGAGTCGATCCCAGTCCAGTCGCTTCTGACACACACGTCGGGACTGCCGCCCTACAAGTCCTTCCCGTACGGCTGGGATTCCCGGGAAGCGCTCGTCGAATCGGTCGCCGACTCGCCGATCGGCGTCCTCGCCCCGCCGGGAGAGTTGCACGTTTACAGCGGCCTCAACTTCGTCTTGCTGAGCGAACTCGTCCGGACGATTACGGACGGAACGCTCGCCGCGGCATTCGACCGGTTCGTCGGATCGCCACTCGATCTCGACGAGACGGCGTTTGGCCCGCTTTCGGGTGTTCCCGTCGCCGCGACACGGGACCGCAAGTGGCGCGAGCGAACGCTTCGCGGCGAGATTCACGACTACATGGGCGCAGCAGCGAACGGCGAGAGCGGAAACGCCGGACTCTTCTCGACCGCTGGCGACCTGGCGACGGTCGCACAGCTGCTGTTGAAAGGGGGTCGACACGACGGGACGCAGGTGCTCGCGCCCACGACCGTCGAGCGTCTGAGCGAGGACGGAACTCCAGAACTCGACGCCCGGCAGGGGCTTGGCTGGCGACTCGGAACCCAGACCCGTCCGGCGACGGGGTGGGGCGAGGACGCGCTCGGCCACACCGGATTCACCGGCACGTCACTGTGGCTCGACCCCACCGAGGATCTGTTCGTGGTCGCGCTTACGAACCGGGTGCTCGTCACCGAGGAGACACAGGCCCTGCAACGATTGCGAACACGCCTGCACGAGGTTGCCGCCGCAACGAGAGCAGATAGTAATGAACGATAACGCCTCGGAACGACCTGTCGAATCGACAGTAAAACACGGGAACATCAGTACTGATGGCGGGCACACCAACTCCGACGAGCGATACGTCGTCGGGTTGATGGCCGGAACGTCACTCGATGGCGTTGACGCCGCCTGTTGTCGGGTCGTCCGCGAATCGGAGCGTCCGTTCGGCTACGACGTGACCGTCGAGTCCTTCGTCACGACCCCCTACGAGGACTCGATTCGCGAGCGACTCGTCACCCTCTGTGACGACGACACCGGCCGGATCGACGAGGCCTGCCGACTCAACCGGGCGCTCGGTCTTGTCTGTGCCGACGCAGCGACAGAGGCGATCGCCGCGGCCGGACTCGACGCCGCCGCGGTCGATGCGATCGCGAGTCACGGACAGACCGTCTGGCACATCCCGGACCGGGAGCGGGTCGACGCGCTCGACCGGTCGGTACGCTCGACGCTTCAGATTGGCGACGGCGCAACGATTGCTTCCGAGACTGGTATCCGTACGATATCGGATTTCAGAGCCGCCGACGTGGCGGCGGGCGGTCACGGCGCGCCGCTCGCTTCGTTTCTGGATGCGACGCTGTTCGCGGGCGAGCAGGCGCGTGCGCTCCAGAACATCGGCGGGATCGGAAACTGCACGTTCCTGCCGCCGAACCCCGACCGCGACGAGATTCGCGCGTTCGACACCGGCCCCGGCAACATGGTCATCGACGCCGTCGTCGAGATTCTCAGTGACGGCGAGCGAACCTACGACGAGGATGGCAGACAGGCCGCTCGCGGAACACCCAGCGACGAACTCGTCGACCGGATGCTCGATGCGCCCTATTTCGCCGAGGAACCGCCGAAGACGACCGGCCGCGAACTGTTCGGTCACGAGTACGCCCGAGACTTCATCGACGCCGGGCGCGAACGCGGGCTGTCGGAGGCGGATATCGTCGCCTCGGCGACGATGCTGACCGCTCGGTCGATCGCACAGGCCTACGAGCGCTTCGCCGACCCCTACCCCGAAGAGATGCTCGTCTCCGGCGGCGGTGCCTACAACGACACCCTGCTGTCCTATCTCCGCGATGAACTGACCTGTCCCGTCTCGCCGCTCGACCACGGCGGGATCGGCCCGGACAACAAGGAGGCCGCGCTGTTTGCGCTGCTCGGGGCGACACGACTCGACGGCGTCGCAAACACCGTCCCCGCCGCGACCGGTGCCGACCGCCCCGTCGTCATGGGGAAGGTGAGCCAGCCATGATCGTTGACCCCGGGCCTGGGGAACCGATCCGGACGCCGGGTGGTCCTGTCGAACTCGATGTGCCGGAACTGTTCGTGTTCGACTTCGACGGAACGCTCGTCGACCAGCGCGGCGGCTGGCTGCTCCTTCAGGAACTCTTTGGCACCCGTGGCGCGGGAAAGGAGTTGACCGAGCAGTACGACGCCGAGGTGATCGACTTCCAGGAGTGGTGTGAGCGAAACGTCGACCTGCTCGCGGAGCGAGGCGTTCGCCGTCGGCACATCCAGCGAGCGGCGGCGGCGGTCAAACTCACACGCGGCGCGAACGAACTCCTCGAACTCCTCCAGGACGGCGACGTGCCCTACGGCGTCGTCAGCGGCGGCGTTCGAGGCCTCCAGGCCGTCCTCGACCCGTTCGAACCGGACTTTCGGTACGCGAACGAGATCCAGTTCGCGGACGGGAAGGCTGCCGGAGCGAACTCCGGGGACGGGAATGACTCGGAAGGCGAGGAACTTGTCGGCGCGCGCGCACGCGTCGGGCCCGACGACAAGGACGCGGTCCTCGATGACCTGTGTGCCGAGTACGACGTCGACCTCTCGGAGGTGTTCTACGTTGGCGATTCACACACGGACGTGGAGGCGTTCGCGGTCGCTGGCTGGTCGGTCGCTTTCGACCCCGACGAGCGGATCGGCGACTCGGTCATCGAGCAGACCGACCTCGTCGTCGAGGACCGCGACATGGCTCACCTGACGAACCTGTTGACTGATCTCGGGCTCTGATCAGCGCCGAAGCCGAGCGACGGCGGGACTCTCGACGGGTCGGTCTGCCCGTGCGAGCAGTCGCTCGATCCGTCGTTCCGTCTCTGGATGGGTCGAGAGCCATTCGGGCGGTCGCTGTTGCTTCTGTTCGATGTACAGAAGCGAGAGGATGCCGCGTCGCGGGATGCTCGCTCGATGGATCTTCGCGAGTGCGCGAGCCAGCGCGACCGGATGCCCAGTCACCTCGGCTGCGCGACTGTCGGCGGCGAACTCGCGCTTGCGCGAGTACGCGAGCAGGCCGAGGGTCAGCACGCTGAACAGCGCGCCGAGAGTGAACTGAATGGACCGCTGAAACACCCAGGCGAGCCCGTACTGTCGGCGCCGGGGACGCCCTGCGATCCAGGCCGTGCCCCGATCGATGCCGAGCAACAAAAGCGTGATCGGTGCGAGCAGCACGAACACCACCGTGACGAGCAGGCGCATCGCCGTTACGACCAGCGTCTGCAGGAGCGTGTCCCGCCGCTCGATGTGAGCGAGTTCGTGCGCGAGTATCGCTTCCAGTTCGTCGGGGGTCAAAAGCGAGAACAGCCGCGAATCGAGTACGATGACGCTCTGTGTCGGCGTCCCGAGCGAGAACGCGTTCGGGGCGTCCATCTCTGCCACCAGCAGTTGCGGCTGTCGAAGTCCCATCTCCGCGGTGAGTCGCTCCAGCCGACGGTAGACCGTCGGTGCCCGCCCGCGTGACAGTTCCGTCGATTCCAGGCTGGTCAGCAGCCGTATCGTTCCGAGCCGATGGGCCACGTATCCGAAGACGGCCACCGCGGCGACAAACACCACGGACAGCACCCACAGCGGCGGCGGGTCGAGAACGACGGCCCACAGAACGAGCGCGCTCGCAACGGAAAGTCCAGCGTAGACGAGAAAGACGGCGACCCCCATGAGGACGGACACGAGTGCGGTGGGGCCGCGGGACATGATCGCTTGTTTTCACGGAGAGACAAAACTACTGTCGGCTCCCGGGTGGCGCACACTCAGTCGTCGTCTGCGACCGTCGGGGCGGTCGCTGGTTCCGTCTCGGCTGTCTCGAGTGGCGTCCAGTTGCGGTCACCGTCGTAGTGGAGCGGCTGATGGTCGCGCTGGGGGTCGACGACGGTCAGCGAGAGCCAGTCGTTATCGAGGAGAGTAGCCAACTCCGTGCAGTCTGCGATAATCTCGGTCACACGCTCGACGGGTGCGTGTATCACCGTCGAGAGACGGAGTGGCTGGTGATACGGTTCGTCGTCGCCGCTCATCACCGACTGGAGTGGGAGACCGGTCATCAGGTCGCCCCCGTTGCCCTGATAGACGCCCACGTTCCCGACGGGGTTGTGGGTCACCTTCGAGCCACTCCCGTAGACTCTGTTGTCGACTGTCGCGAAGTAGTACTGGGTGTTGATCCACTGGGTGACGACCATCGGCCCGGTCATGATCGCTTCGAGGGCGTCGCCGTCCGAATCGGTCCGCCAGTCGTAGGAGTGGAGGAAGGAGCGACCGTCCAGGTCGAGTCCATCGGTGAGTTCCCGGGGGCCGATGACGAATCCTGCGTTCCCGGCCAGCCCCCACTCCGGGCGCGTTTCCGCCCAGTCTGCGGCACGGCGTTCGGTCTCGCGGCTGGCCGAATCGGCCATCGTCTCCATGTCTTCGACGCGCTCGGCAGTCGCACCGGCGCGCGCGGTTTCCAGATCTGCACGGAGCTGTTCGATGTCAGCCGCGTGCGTCTCTGGGACATCGCCGGCGTACAGCGTCACCTCGTCGGTCGTCGTGTTGTGTTCGCCAGCGACGAAGAGAGTGTCCTCGGGAACGCCGATTCCGCGCTCGCGGAGTCGGGCTTTGACCTGGTCGTCGTTGCAGATGGCCGCGAGGACGCGGGCGTTCGGGCCGCCGGGATTTCCGGCACAGGCACCGCAGTCGAGGCTGGAGTCGAAGGGGTTGTTCGCGGTCTGGCTGGCGTGGCCGGTGAACACCACCACGCGGGCGAACTGCTCCCAGCCCATGAGTTCGAAGGCCGTCGCGGCGTACTCGACTTTCTCGTCGAGCGTCAACCCCTCGCGCAGTTCGTGAACCGCGTCCGGGTTGTAATCCACTGTCGGTTCACAGCACTCGTGGTCGTCGGGCGCGCGCGTGTCGGCGGTGTCGAGCAGGTCGTAGACTCGGCCCGGAAGCAGCGTCCGGGCGGTCAGCGCGGCCCCGTACCCCGCTCCAGCGCTCTCGACGAAACTGAACGCGGTCGCGGCGTTTGCTCTGAGGCGCTTGACCGCAGACTTTCCGGCGTCGAGCGTAGCGTGCCAGCGGTCGTACTCGTCGGTGGCGTCCGCAGTGGGACGGTCCGCGATGCGATGTTCCGCGTCGAGAATCGGCGGACAGGCGTCGACGGCCACGTCGGCGTCGTACCCTTCATAGCGCATCGGAACCCCGAAGAAGCCAGCGTATCCGTGGGTCTCGTAGTTGCCGGTGGCTTCGATGTGGCGGCGGATGACCTCGGATCTGGTGTCGATACAGAACACCAGTTGTGCGTCCGGTCGATTCTGGTCTGTGCGCTCGTCTGTCTTGGCGAGTGACGCGCTCGCGTCGGTGAGCGCGTCGACCAGTTCCGAGCGATAGCTCGCCTCCCACGCGCTCAGCCAGACCTCCTGCAGTGGACGGTCACCGTCGTCCGTGCGCTCGTTCCCGCTCTCAGTCGGTGTGACCGGCGCGTCGAACTGGTCTGCGAGCGTCAGGCGTACCGCAAGATAGCCCGAGAGCGTGACGGGATACGTCGACTGCCAGACGGTGTCGTCGTCGATGCGCTGTTTGAGAAACCCAGTCCAGCCCGGGAGCGCAGTCAGGTGGAACTCGAAGATGTCCTGCCAGTCGCCGACGGGGTACTCGGCGAGACAGTCCTGAATGGCGTCGACGGGTTCGTCGGGCAGATTCGCGATTGCACCCCGCTCGGGGATATCACTGTCGTAGCGTGCCACGGACCGGAACGCGTCGTAGAACCCCTGCTCGCGGTCCGGCATGGGCCACTCCGTCTGGCCCTGGTCGAAGAAGGCGGCCAGCCACTTCGTCAGAACAGCATCGACACGATCCGCCGCCGTCGTCGCCGCGTCCGCCGAGTCGACCGACTCCGCGGCAGCCATGCGGTCGAGGCTCGCCTCGGGGTCGCTGTCGTGCCCGTGCTCGGTCAGTCGCGCCCTGAGAATTGCAGGATCGATCTGCCCGGACTCCCACGCGCGACGGAACACGTCTGCGCTGGGATAGCCGTCCCCGCCCAACGTCTGCTCGGCGTCTGCGACGGCCTCGTGAAACGGCTGATCCTCGAACCCGGCGAGCGGGTTTGCCGTCACGAAGGAGTGAAGCGGCCAGACGGAACCGACTGATTCTGCTGCTGTCTCGATGCTCTCTTCGATTGCGGGCTCAGTACTCATGGTAGTCCTCCGTTGCGGTCAGTTGGGTGCTGGACGGTGGCTGGGTCGCGTTCAAAAGCGCAACGTACAGGCGCTGACTGCGCTGATAAACGCGACTCTCGATAGCGAGATACAGGACGACGAACACGACGGCGACCAGTCCGTGGACGGCCGTCAGTTCTGCTGGCTGTCCGACTGCGGGCAAGTCCACGAGGAGGCTCTCGATGACGCGGTAGACGGCCGCGTAGACGGCAATCGCCGGGAGCGCGACCAGCGGAACCGCCCCGTAGCGAACCGTGGTCGGTATCGAGGGCTGTCTGACGAGTTCGCGGGTCGCGTGCATGACTGTCAGCACGACGAGCAGCGCGAGCAAGAGGCCGGTGTCCAGTTTCGTCCCCTTGCCGGTGAGGAGCGCGAACAGGCCACCCCCCGCAAGCGCGGTGCCGACGGTCACGACAGCGCCGACTCCCCCCATCGAACGGGTCGTCTTCGCCTTCGCTGGGTGTTCGTGTGCAATCTGACTCCCCGAGGCGAGGAACTGATAGGCCTTGTAACAGCCGTGCAGGATGAGGTGCGTGATGGCCGCGCCGAAAAAGCCCAGTCCGGCCTGCATGATCATAAAGCCCATCTGGCCGACGGTCGAGCAGCCGAGTTTGCCCTTGAAGTCGGCTCTGACGGTCTTCAGGAGCTTTCCGGCGAGTGCACTCGTTGCGCCGACCAGCACGACGGCGAGCATGAACTCGGCGTGAATGCTGACGACGGGCGCAAAGCGCACCAGCAAAACCCCGCCCGCGTTGACGAAGCCAGCGTGCATCAGCGCCGAGGCTGGCGTGGGTGCGGTCATCGAGGCGAGCAACCACGTGTGAAAGGGAACGAGCGCAGACTGGACCATCGCCGCCAGCAAGAGCCCACCGGCGGTAACCAGCACGACTGTCGACGGGAGCGTCCCGACGGTCGACGCGATTCCGGAGACGGTGCTCGCGCCGGTGTGCCACCACAGAATTCCGAGTGTGAGTCCGAGCAGGACACCGCTCGCGAGAAAGTACCGACGTGCGAGCCGTGCTGCGGCCTGTGCCTGTGGCCACTCCCTGTTGTGGCCGATCAGACCAGCCATCACGAGTCCCATCGCTATCCACGCCGCCCCGAACACCACGAGGTTGTCCGCCGCGACCAGCACCATCACACTCAGTGTGAACGCGAACACGCATCCAAAGAACGCGTTCATGGTCCGATTCCCGGCCATGTACCGCCGCGAGTAACTGTGGACGATGCCGCTGAAGAACGTGACTGTCACCCACATCACCACCGTCAGCCCGTCCACGACGACCAGTCCCGCAACTTCGAGCGGTTCGCCACGCTGGAACTGTGCGACCAGCGCGCCGACGCTGACGAACCAGAGGAGCCACACGACCCGCGTCAGCACCGCTGGACGGCGCGATTCAGTCCCCGTCGGCGTCGGAAGCTGTCCAACTGTCGTCGTCCCCTGTTGCCCTGTCATCGCTCAGCCCACCCCTGGCCAGCAACCACAGTCGTGTTCCACCTGAAACCAGTCATCGGTCGTCTCTACACCTTCTATGAACAGTACGGTTATTAAATCTGTCTATATTACCAATCTGTTCTCGAAACTTGAATTAAAGAACATTATGTTTATCTACGTTGGCAGCGGCCGAGGTCCGCATTCCTCGTTCTCGGGTGGACAAACACATATTGGCACAGGGGCTACAGTTTCGCTATGGAGGAGTTAGCGGGAACCATCCTCGTCGGGGAATCGCTCGAACCGACCACGGGCCGTGTCGTCATCGAGGACGGTCGCATCACAGATGTCGTGGAGGAAGCGACGACGTCGACTGATATCATTCTCCCGGCGTTTGTGAACGCGCACACGCATCTGGGCGACTCCGTCGCGAAAGACGCCGGTGCTGGCCTGTCGCTCGACGAAGCAGTCGCACCGCCGGACAGCCTGAAACACCGCAAACTGGCCGCGGCCGACCGGGCGGAACTCGTGACTGCCATGCGCCGAACGCTTCGCTTTATGCAACGAACCGGAACGGTATCCACGCTCGATTTCCGGGAGTCAGGGGTCGCTGGCGCGCGCGCACTCCGCGAGGCGGCCGAACCGCTCTCTATCGACCCATTCATCTTCGGCAGTGACGACGAGGCCGTCCTGTCGGTCGCTGACGGGTTCGGTGCGAGCGGTGCGAACGACGCCGACTTCACCGAACAGCGCGCTGCAGCCAGAGAACACGACGTGCCGTTTGCCATCCACGCTGGCGAACCCGACGACACGGACATCCACCCGGCCCTCGATCTAGACCCCGATCTTCTGGTCCACATGGTTCATGCACAACAGGACCATCTCGAACGCGTCGCCGAGCAGTCAGTCCCAATCGCGGTCTGCCCGCGTGCGAACACGGTCCTCGGCGTCGGTCGCCCCCCGATATCCGACCTGCTCGAGTCCACGACAGTCGCGCTCGGTACGGACAACGTGATGCTGAATCAGCCGTCGATGTTCCGGGAGATGGCCTACACGGCAAAGGAGTTCGACATCCCCGACCGGACCGTCTTGCGGATGGCGACGGCGGCCGGTGCCGAGATCATCGGACTCGACTACGGTGTTATTGCCCACGGACGGCGGGCGGCACTCACAGTCCTCGACGGTGACTCGGACAATCTGGCGGGAACGACCGACCCCGTTCGGGCAGTCGTCCGGCGCGCGACTGCGCTCGATGTGAAACGCGTGGTGTACTAATTGCTGAAGCGCGTGATGTGTTATAGTGTTTGTTGCGGTGATTTTCGCAACCGCGTCACAGATATCGGTGTTTCACGCCGTGTAACCGATGTCTTGTTGCACGACAGCGGTAAAGAATCGCAACAAACACTATTAGTCGCTTTCCCCATTTCGCTCGGAGTCGAACTTGCCGAATGGTGTCGTCTCGTGACTTCTGACGAGCACTTCGTCTGCGACTGTCAGTCCCAGTTCGAGCAGTTCCTGTGCGACGGGCGTGATGTCGCTGTCTGACTCCCCGACGGCCGTCACGAGCAGATTCTGGTCACCGGTCACCAGTTCCTGGACCGAGACGACGCCGTCTATCTCCAGAATCTCGTCGATGTGGTCACCGCGCTCGGGAATCGATGCCGTACAGTACAGCAACATCCGGAGCGGGTAGCCCGACCGTTGATAGTCCACCTCGGCGCTGTATCCTTTGATGATACCGTCTGATTCCAGTCGCTGGATTCGCTTGCGGACTGTACTATCGGACGTCCCGGTTCGCTCCGCAATATCCCCGGACGACATCTTTCGTGCATCCGTCTGCAGGGCGTACAGGATAGCTCTGTCGACGTCGTCGATGGTTTCGTCGTCCATACTGGTACGTCACGGCAAAGCTACTTTATCTTTGTACGTCTCTGCGACGGCCGCTCCGCGACTATTTGATATCGCGATTATTGGTTTATCGAACGACTCGCTCCACCCAGCACAACCGTTAGGGGCACGGCGGTCAGAGATGATGTATGGTCAGGAAACCGCCGGTGGCACACGACACCCGGCAGATGGAGTTCGGCGGCTGGGAGATGCCCGTCTCCTTCGACTCGATCACGGACGAACACGCTGCTGTCCGTGCATCCGTCGGCAAGTTCGACGTCTCACACATGGGCGAAGTGACGGTGTCTGGCCCCGACGCTACGCGGCTGATGGGACGGCTGACGACCAACGACGTGGGGGCGCTCGACCCAGGCGAGGCGCAGTATTCGGGTATCACCGACGAGGCAGGCGTGCTGCTTGACGACACTGTCGTCTACTGCTTGCCCGAGGACCACGAGGACGCGTACCTGTTCGTGCCGAACGCGGGCAACGACGAGTCGATGGCCGAGCGCTGGCGAACCCACCGCGACCGATGGGGGTTCGACGCAACCGTCACCAACCGCACCGAGGAGTACGCGCTGTTTGCGATTCAAGGACCGGACGCGCCCGACCGGGTGGCCGATCGGACCGATCTGCGCCTCTCGAAGCTCTCGCGGTTCGATATCGAAGCCGGGGCCGTCGCGGGCGTTGACGCACTTGTCGCCCGCACCGGCTACACCGGCGAGGACGGATTCGAGATATTCTGTCCGTGGGACGAAGCCGAGACCGTGTGGGACGCGTTCGACTGCCAACCCTGTGGGCTCGGTGCGCGCGATACGCTCCGCATCGAGATGGGATTTCTGCTCGCCGGGCAGGACTTCGACCCCGAGGACAACCCGCGGAACCCCTACGAGGCGGGGATCGAGTTCGTCGTCGCGCTCGACACCGAATTCGTGGGGCGTGATGCGCTCGAAGGCGTCGACGTCGAGGGATCGGCGGAGCGATTCGTCGGCATCGTTCTCACCGATCGAGGCGTTCCGCGTCACGGCCACGAGATACGCAGCCCCGACGGCGAGTCACTCGGGGAGGTCACGAGCGGGACGATGAGTCCCACACTCGACGAACCGATCGCGCTCGGGTATCTCCCGCCGGAGTACGCCGCTGAGGACCGATCGGTTCGCGTCGTCGTTCGCGACGAACCGAAGAAAGGACGTACCACCACGCCCCCATTCCTATCATGAGCTTCGAGATTCCAGACGACTGTCGGTACATGGACTCACACGAGTGGGTTCGCGTCGACGGTGAAACTGCGCACGTCGGCATCAGCGACTTCGCGCAGGACGAACTCGGTGACGTCGTCTTCGTCGAGTTACCCAGCGAGGGCGACGATCTCACGCAGGGTGACTCGTTCGGCGTCGTCGAATCGATCAAGGCGGTGTCGGACCTGTACGCGCCGGTTTCGGGAACCGTCACCGAAGCCAACGAGGCGCTGTTCGACGAGCCAGAACTGATAAATGACGACCCCTACGGCGACGGCTGGCTACTCACTGTTGAACTCGACGACGAGTCCGAACTTGACGACCTGCTCTCGCCCGACCAGTACCGCGAGCAGATCGAATAGCTCGATACGACTTCTCCGAACAATCGACAAACAGCGGCGGTCTTCGTCCGACAGGCGGAGCCTTGTCTCTCTGTCTCTGGCCGGGTACGCGCATCGCCGATAAACCCTATGTCGGGATATCGAACTGCTCTTGGTGTGCTGGGACTGGGGTTGTCGCACAGATGCGAGAAGGAGTTGTTGTGAGCTACCCCCAACAGTCTCGAACTGACAGTCGTACGGAAAACAGTCGACAGTATCAAACCGACGGCCTGAGAGAAACCAATATGGCCACATCGGAGACCCCGTTCACGATGGTACTGATCACAGTCGTGTTGATCGCATACTTCCTGGTTTCGCTCGTTCCCCGGACCGACCGAATGGTGGACGGCTACCGGAAGTTCGTGGCGTTGACGACGCTCGGGATCTCCTATCTGGTCATCATCTCCTTGCTGCTGTTCGTTGTCGAGGGCCTCGCAGAGACTGGATCGGTCGAGACCACGCTCTCGATTGCCGTCTTTGCCTTCTTGCTCTTTGGTCTGACCTTCCTGTACGACGTGTTCGACGACTGGCTTCGACTGTTTGCCGACGCCGAGTTTCACACGTGGGTCCAACTCTCGATGGTACTCGCTGTGGTCGTGTTGCTCGTCGTCTTCTTCCTGCTTGCCCCCTGACGCTGTGACCGGCGCGGAACTCATTAATTATAACTAGTTTCAGATTTCTCTGTGTGTGACTATTCGCAGACGGATCCCGGCACAGCTCAAACTTTTTGCGGAATCAGTCAATTTCTAGTGCATGGCCACGCTGTACGTCTCCCCGGACGGCGACAATAGTAATACGGGAGGCGAGAGCGATCCGCGGGGGACTATCCAGTACGCGCTCGGAGAGGCCCAACCCGGTGACACTGTCGAACTGGCCTCTGGGGAGTACCGCGAGGAAGTGTGGACAGACCATGCCCAAAATACGTCCCCGACCTCAAGACGGGCCCGTGCTTGGAGTCGAAGACGCTCGACCACATCGGCTTCTACTACGCGTGTTACGCCCACCACGACGACGGGATGCGCGGGTCAGTTATCGTGCGAGACGACGAGTCGCGGTGGGAGTTCACAGAGACCAGGTGTGGCGACCTGTCAGTGACTGCTCATCTCGGCGCAGAACACCAGCCAGATCACGGTCGGTCAACTCTGGACGGACTGGGAGGTGACGAGCGACGTGGCGGATGCAAGCAGCGATGACCGGGTCACAGAGGCCGGAGAGTACGCCCTCGACTTTGACCGCGTTCAGATGCCCCGTCGCCATCGATTACCGTTTCGCCCCCGGACCGATACGTCGGCGGGGACTATCAGGTCGTGGTCACGGCAACGAACACCTACGGGGACACAGTGGAAACGACAGCGACACTCACTATCGACTGAGATGTCCCCGCTTCGCGGGCCTGTCTCTCTCCACGAGACGTAAACTGAACCATACGTTGAAATAGTTCGAAGCAGATCGAACACATGTCTCATCATGTCCGAGCACTCGTACCCAGACGCGACAGAGCGCGGGACGGTCGGTGCCGCTGTTCCGTCGACACAGCACGATTTGCTCGGCTATCTGTGTCGAAGCGACGATTCGTCACGCTCGCGTGGACAGCAGCGACGGGGCAGTCAGTCGGGACAGCAGCCACGGGGCGGCCAACAACCGGGACAACCAGAAGGCGGTCAGCAACCAGGACAACAGCGACAGCCACGCGGTGGACAACAGGGACAGCAACAACAGCCACAGAGTGGTCAGCCGCCGCAGGGACCAGGCGGACAGGGGCCGGGCGGTCAGGGACCACAGGGTGGCGGTGACGACGGCATCAGTCGTCGCGCGTTGCTCGTCGGCGGCGGTGTGGTCGCCGTCGGCATCATCGCGTTCCTCCAGTTGAACGACGACGGTGGCTCGTCCAACAGCGGCAACACCGACAGAGCGGCGATCCGTTCCGTGTTGCAGGAGAACGCACGAACGATCGAACAGGAAAACCTCGGCGGCTACATGGATACGATCCATCCCGAATCACCGCTGTACGACAGCACCGAGGACCGGACGAGACAGCTCTTCCAGCAGTACGATATCAACGTCGAGATGACAATCGAATCCATCACTGTCGATGGTGAGACGGCCGAGGCACAGGTCGCTCAGACGACCGAACTGAGCAGCGAATCGTCCGGGACACAAAGCAATCGCAGACAGCTCACCCACGAGCTGCGAACCTACCAGGGGGAGTGGCGAATCTACAACAGCCGAGTAACTGGTCAACAGGGATAGGAGACCGCTGGACTGTGCTTCTGGGCAGAACCTGGGACCGTGTCTCGAAGATGAGTCTGACGGTTACGAAGTCTGATTTTTAACTTCCTCTGGCTGCTCGTATCGCGTGTCGTCGACGAGTATCTCGCCGGACCCGCGAATCTCGACAGTGTGGTCCGGAACCTGAAACGTGAGTTGCCAGTCGGTGTGGTCTGCGGCGGCAAGCGTCACGAGCGCGTCTGTCTCGATGTACTCCTGCAGCGAGTAGTCGAGTTCGTGGGGCGCACACCCCTCCGTCTCAGCGAGTATCTCGACGAGGCGAGGGAGTATGGTGTAACGGGAACTCATGGTTTCACGCTATTCTGCTCGTGAAAGTGACATCCTTCGATTAGATGCTCCGGGAAGTCGTCGTAGGCATCGATTGCCAGCAGCACTGCGGCCACCTCCTCGAATCGGGGGCCGCGTTTCACCGAAAACGGTTCGTGTTCCCACTCGATAAACTCCGCGTGTGCCATCATCGGCAGGTGTTCGTGGACGAGGTTGGTGTGCAGCACCTCCGGATCGAGGCGGTACTCCGGCATGTTCGCGCTTTCCGGAAGCAGTAGCTGTTGGTCAGGCTCCGATTCCAGTAACGACCCGATTATCTGCCGTCGCGGGCCAGCAGAGAGCGTTTTGAAGATCCGATACCAGCGTTCGCCGAGTTCCTCGACGGAGTCCATTACAGGTGCGTCTACGGCAACCAGCTAATCTCTTTGGGTTGATATGTACGGCTCTCGTTCGTCCTGACGCCGTCTGTATTTTATATTGATATTTTAGCACCGTGCTGTTTCTCTCGAAACACGAGTCAGCACGTGCTGTCCTCGGGTCCACTCTGTCGTGGGAAGTCGATTGTAATTGTCGTTCCGGTGTCGCCAGTCTCGTACGACAGCGATGCAGCCGTTCGATCGATAACCCATGTCACGACCCAGAGTCCGATTCCTGTCTCGTGGTTGAGCGCCGTCGCATCGTTCTCTGTGAGGGCACGCAATTCCTGTTCGGCGATGCCCGGGCCGTTATCGCTGATAGACACCGCTACGGCGCTGTCGTCGGTTGCCACCGTCACGTCCACGGTCGGGTCCCTGCTGGTGTTGTATCTGGCGGCATTATCTAGCAGGTTCTCGAACACGAGTGAGACCTCCGGAACCGTCCAGACCTGACAGCCTTCAGGGCAACCGACCGTGAACGACACCGTCGGGAACTGTTCACGATATCGATCGACTAGCGACCGGAGTTCCGCTTCGAGTGTGAGTGTCGTTCGCGTGAGTTGCTGGTCGAGGAGCCGTTCGATCGTCCGGGTTTTCTCGGTCAGCGTTTCGAGTTCGTTCGCTGCCGAGAGCACTGATTCCGCCAGTTCGGCGTGCTCCGCATCGAGACGTTGCGACATCGTCTCGGCGTGTAGCATGACGATAGTTAGATAATTCCGAAGATTGTGCCGTAGCACGCGCGACTGCAGTTGCTTGAACAGTTCGAGTTCACGCTCCCGGGACTTGCGTTCCGTGATGTCACGGGCGACTGCGACGAACTTCGCTATCTCACCGTCCGCTGTCGTAATCGGTGAAATCGTCTGATCGAGCACGATCCGTTCTCCCTCTTTGGTCTCGTCGACGATCTCCATTTCCCAGCGCTCCTCTGACCGAATCGTCTCCCAGAGCTCCTTGTAGTACGACTCGTCTTGTTCGCCCGACTTGAGCACGCGCGGTGTCTTCCCGACCACGTCCGTTCTCTCGTACCCGGTGATCTCCTCGAACGCGGGGTTGACGTACTCGATGACTCCCTCGGGGTCGGTCACGTAGACTGCGTCGGTCGTCTGCTCGATTGCTTCGTAGAGGAGTTCACCCTGTATCGATTTTGGCGCTTCCGACTCTCTCATTATCGGTCGTCGGTCAGTTGCTTGACTGTCTCGTTTATCTGCTCGACGTTCGCCGCCTGTTCCTGATTTGCGGCAGCGACATCCTCGATCTCGTCGGCGACGGTGTTTGCCTGCTCGACGAGTTCGTCGACCATGCTCGCGACCTCTTCGGTGCTTGCGGCCTGGTCGTCCGTCGCGCTGGAGACTTCGCGAATCCCCTGTGACGCTTCCTGGACGGACTGAGCGATGTCCTGTAGCGTGTCCATCGCGTCGGTGACTTGGTCGATCCCCCGGCCGACCTCCTCAGTCGCCGTCTCCAGACTCTCGACGGTCTCCTCGGTGTCTGCTTTGATGTCGGTGACCATCTCTTCGATCTCGCTTGCGTGTTCCTGTGACTCCTCGGCGAGCGATTTCACCTCGCTCGCGACGACCGCGAACCCTTCGCCAGCCTCCCCAGCACGGGCCGCCTCGATTGAGGCGTTCAGCGCCAGCATGTTCGTCTGCTCGGCGATGTCGTTGATCACGTCGACGATCTCGTCGATCTCGTCGATGCGTTCCTGCAGTGTGTTCACGTCACTGGCGACCGTCTGTGCGGAGTCGTCGACGCGTTCCATGACGGTAATCGCCTCAGTCGCTGCCTCACGCCCCTCCTCGGCGAGTTGCTCGGCAGTCTCGCTCGTCGCTGCCACCTCCTCTGCGGTCGAAGCGATCTCTTCGACGGTCGCCGACATATCAGACACCTCGCCTGATACTTCTTCCATCGCCTCGGCTTGACTGCTGGCGTTCTCGCTTATCGTCTCCGTGCTGCTCGCGATATCTTCGGCCGTCTGTGTCGCCTCGGTCACCCCGTGATCGACCTCCTCGATGACCTCCTGCTGCCGTTCGAGTTCCCCTTCCAGTCGTCTGTTGTAGGAGTTGATGTAGGTGTCCATCGCCACCTGCTGGTCGAGGTTCATCACCTTCAGCATCGACTGGATTCGTGTGGCCAGTTCGTCGAGCGCCGCTTCGGGCGCGAGCGTGTCCTCGTGCTCGACTGACGTATCGTCGTCTGCCCGTGCGAGGTCGGCCTTCAGATCGCGTACGACCGCGTCGATGAGATGCTCGTAGAAGACGGTGTACGCGCCGAGATAGATCTTCGGCCCCAGATCGAGCATGTCGTGTATCTTGCCGATGCGGGCACGACGCTCGAAGTGTGCCCTGTCGTACTGTCCGTCGAACAGTTCCTCGAGGTACTGCCGCTGTGTCTGTTTGAGCTGGTCGATTCCCTTGCTCGACCGGCCGAAGATTTCGAGCGTCTCGTCGTACGCCTGCAGATGGTCGTAAAACCCTTCCACTGCGCCGTCGAAAGCCGGTTCGACGACGTCCTCGAGGGCTCCGAGTCGCTGTTCGTCCGACTCCTCGAAGTTCGTAAAGCTCTTTCGCCACGCTATCTCCTGACGGTTGATTCCGATCTCGCTGGTC
Organism: Halovenus marina; assembly: GCF_051414115.1. Taxonomy (NCBI): domain Archaea; kingdom Methanobacteriati; phylum Methanobacteriota; class Halobacteria; order Halobacteriales; family Haloarculaceae; genus Halovenus; species Halovenus marina. Next base: position 728,064 of record NZ_JBLKNZ010000001.1, read on the forward strand.
AGTTGTGTGCCATCAACCTGTCCCCGTTCTTCGTCTGTGATTTTGGTGCTTTCAGCCATTATTGTTTTCCGTTTGCGCGGGGCGTTTGGATGCTGTGATAGGTCCTGCTCGGATGTAATCGTGCCAGTGAGAGCCCAGACCAGTCATCGTCGCACTAACCTGTGTCCTGACAAGTGTCATCGAATCCCATATAGTTGTTGTTGTACCAAAATAACAACAGGAAATATCTTGTGTTCACGGATAATGAAACAATAGATAGTATAACCCTCGTGAAAAATGAGGGTCGTAATTATTGGGCTATGGGAAATAGACGGCGCTTTATCTGGATCTTGGACATATCTTACGTCAGGAGGCGTATCTGTGACTGATCATTCCACGGCGGAGATACAGGTCATCTCTCTCCTCGAATCCCTCGGGTTCAGGGAGTACGAGGCGCGCTGTCTGCTTGCGTTGCTCGAGGGGGGCGAGGAAACGGCGGCCAGCATCAGCGCCGCCGCCAACGTCCCCCGGTCGCGGGTCTACGACGTTGCGGATGCGCTCGCGGACCGGAACCTGATCGAGGTGTCTGACGGGGAGCCACGGCGGTATCGGGCGCTCTCCGCGGCGGCTATCGTCGACCAACTCGAAGCGACGTTTCACGAGAGAATCACGGCGCTCTCGGAGCAACTCGTCGACCTCGAATCAGAGACAAACGACGACAGCACCTCCGGCGTGTGGCAACTTGGGGGAAAACAGCCACTCCAGTCGAGACTGACTGCGTTCGTCACCGAAACCAACGAGGAACTCGTCATCTTTGCCGCGGACGACCTGTTCACCGACGACTATATCGAGACGCTGGCAGAGATGGTAGAGAGCGGGATCAGTCTCACCGTTCTCAGCCAGTCCGAACAGATGCGCTCGTGGCTCGAATCTCAGTTCCCGTCGGCGCAGGTCACTGACGGCCCCGATATCTGGGCAAGTCGTCCGGGTGAAGCAACGGTCGTGCATCTTGCGTTCATCGACTGGTCCTCGGCGATGATGGTGAGCAAGACGCAGCCGACGCCTGCTGACCCACCCCAGTATCACGGCACGCTCATTCAGGACGTGGAGTGTGGCTTCATCATCACGCTCCGAACGCTTCTCAGAGACGCGCTCGACGACTGATGGCTTCAGTCTCGTGTCGGTGACTCGAACAGTTCCTCGAAGGCCTTGCGCTGGGCTGCCCGGAGATGCTGGTGGTAGGTGGGTCGGGAGATGCCCATCGCCTCGGCGAGTTCGTTTCCGTCGACGTCGCGGGGCCAGTCGAAGAAGCCGCCGAGGAAGGCGGTTCTGAGCGCTGTCTCCTGTCGGTCGGTGAACCGATCGAACAGCGACGCACGGAACTCCTGTCTGGTCTCGACCGGCCGCTCGCGCTCGTGATACCCCAGCAGGTCGACGCCGGTGTACGCGTCCTCGATCAGGTCGAACAGTTCGCGGGCCTGTGCCTGTGTCGGCACCTCGACGGTGATCCGCGTCCGTCCGTTCTCGCCAACCGCACGCTGGGGGAGGGCACCGTACTCGGTCAGCGTTGCGAGCAGGGAATCATCGAGCACCACATCCAGCAGGCACTCCTCGTCGCGCTCGACGATGCAGGTGAGTTCGGTGAACAGGTCGTCCTCCCGTGCGCGTTCGAGGACAGTCTGGGTATCGTCACCCCTCACCTCGAGATACAGTCTGGTCCGACCGTCCGAGCGGAACTCGCTGCCGACCGACTCGACGGTACAGTCCGTTCCCGCCGAGAGACGGCTGAACACGACCGTCTCGTCGTCGAGTGCCACCTCCAGTTCGATACTCTCGGTCGAATCGAGGATCCGCCCTCGCTCGACAGCGTTGATCGCGTTCGCGATTGCGGCTCCGAGGGCGTCGAGAACGACCTGTTCGCGCTCGTCGACCATGCTGACGTCGGCCGCAAAGACGACCAACACGCCGTAGGTCGCCTCCTTGTAGACCAGTGGGACCGCGAGAAACGCCTCCGCACCGCTGTCGACCGTCAGGTCGGCCCAGGAGGCACACTCGGCGACGTCGGCACACAACTTCGGTTCGCGTTCGCGGTACGCATCCCCGATGGGGTCACCGGCAGCCGAAAAATCGACCGTCGCCGTTTCGATTTCGACGTCGGCGTCGCCTGCGTGCGCGCTCGGAACGAGGGTGTCGGTCGCGATCTCGGGCTGGAATATGCACGCAAACGAGTACGGGTCGGTCGCGGCGAGTTCCTCGACGACGCCCTGTTCGAGTTCTTCGCGCCCCGTAGCCTGAACCAGCACCGCGATGGTGTTCTCGATGAGTCCGTTAACTCGTTCGAGGACGCGCTCGGTGTGTTCTCGTGCCTCGCGGACCTCGCGCTCTCGCCGGGCACGGATACACGCTGCCGCAGCGCTCGTGCCAAGCAACGCGAGGAGTTGCTCGTCGGTCTCGTCGAATGCGTCGCGTTCGGTCGCACCGATGCTGATCGTCCCGTGGACGCCGACCGGGTAGTACATGACAGACTGCACCGCGCCGAGTTCATCATGTGGGTCGTCCACGTCGTCGATACGACGGGACTCACCGGACGCGAACACTTCCCCGGGATTGCCCTCGCCGACGCTGTAGACCGGCCGTTCGCCCATCGACTCGACCACCGAATCAGACAGTGCAGCGGGCTTCAGCGTCTCGGTCTCGCTGTCGTACAGCCGGAAGACGGCGTGGTCGAAGCCCAGAATCTCCTCGGCCGCGTTGGTCGTAATCTCCGCGACGTGCTCGCGGTCGCGGGCCTGCATCAGCGACCGGGTCAGTTCGAGCAGGCCGGAGAGACGCCGCTCGTGTGTCCGCCGCTCGGTGACGTCCCGACCGACGCCAGTCACGCCGGTCACGGTGCCCGAGCGGTCGAACAGCGGCGCGGCCGACAGTTCGTAGGGGATGTGTCCGCCCGCTGCTGTCTCGATATTCGCCTCCGTCGCGGTCTGCTCGCCGTTCCACGCCCGGTCCATCGCGGCCCCGACCGCCTCGCGGTCGTCGTCTGCGACCAGTTCCAGCGCCTCCATCCGGTCGAGTTGGTCCGAGTCGTAGCCGGTGACTGTCTCCAGTCGGTCGTTGTACTCAAGCAACTGCCCATCCTCGTCGACGACGTACAGGGGGTCCGGGAGGCTGTTCATGATGCTCTCGGTGAAGGCCTGCTGGCGGCTGAGCCGCCGTTCGTAGCGGCGCTGTTCGAGCAGTGCGCCGATCCAGTCAGTCAGCAGTTCGAGAAAGGTGGCCTCCCGCTCGGTAAATGGCCGCTCTCTGGGATGCTCGTCGGCAAAGCAGACCGTTCCGAACTGCTCGCCCTCGACGGTGATGGTCGCACCGAGATAACAGCCCAGTCCGAACCGCTCGTAGGCGGGGTCGTCACCGTAGCCTGCGGCCTCGGTGTCCGCGACCGCGAGCGGTGCGTCGGCGTCGATCGTATGCCGACAGTACGCCTCCGACAGCGGTGCGGTCGATCCGGGCTGGAGTTTCGGGTGGTCGCCGACCGACCGGACGATCTCCTGTGTGGTCGCGTCGATGCGGGTCAGAAACCCCGTCGTCGTTCCGAAGCGGTCGCGGCCGACGGCGAGCATGCTGTCGATTTTCTCCCCGTAGGAACGCTCCCGGTCCGAGGCAATCTGGTGAAGCCGTTCGAGCGCCTCCTCGTTTTCGCGGAGTCGCTGCCGCATCTCTACCCGTTCTGTGACGTCGCGAATGGACATCGAGAGACCGTCCTCGGTCGGGCGAACCTCGGCTTCGAGCCATCGCTCTGTCGGGCGATACTCCGCCTCGAGGCGGCGTGAGACTCCGGATTCGAGTGCCGTTTTGCACTCCCTTTCGAACGCCGAGTCAGCCAGTCCGGGGAGTGCCGTCCAGAGCGGTTCGTCGAGCAGGTCCGTTCGTGATCGTTCGAACAGGTCGGCGGCCGCCTCGTTCAGATCGGTGACGGTCCAGTTCGCATCGACCGCGAGAAAGCTCTCCCTGACCTGGTCGATCGGTCGGTCGAGTGCCCGGTCGTCGGACGAGAGGCTGGAATCTGTCATGCGTCCCACTCCCAGCTACTCGACCGGTCGGGTGTCCGCCCCCAGTGACGCGACTGACTGGGCATCTGTTCCGAGTGCTTCGACGGGGCGAGTATCGGTTCTGACTGCTTCGACTGGCCGGGCGTCCGTTTCGAGTGAACGAAGGGCCTGACAGACCCGACCCTATCCTTCCGCATCATGGTAACTGGTTAGGTGCGACAGGGCTTAAACCCGTCCCGGCACACTGCCCGAACTCCAGCACCTCGGGGGAGGTCGACCCACAACCGACTTTGCGTGGCGTTGCCAACGGGGTGGTATGCACGGTCGGCGGCTTGCGATGACGGACAACATCGTGTGTCTGACGGCACAGCCACACGCTGGGGCGCTCGACCATCTGGAGTCGTGGACCACGACCCACGGGATCGGACTGACGGTCCGTGAAGTCGGCGAAGACGTTCGCGAGGCGGATTTCGAGGGCGGGCGGGAGACGCTCGGCATCTCTGTCGGCGGGGACGGAACCTTCCTCGAAGGGATTCAGGCGTTTGCACCCCGTCGCGTGCCCCTGCTCGGGATCAACACCGGCACGCTCGCCTTTCTCGCGCGCATCGACCCGCGGGACATCGACTCCGCGCTGACCGAGACACTCCGTGGGCGGGCGACGGTGTACGACCGTCAGCAGTTCAGCGTCACCACCGCCGGGTTGGATGCGGTCGGCATCAACGACGTGACCATCGAACCCCAGCCGCCAGAGCGCCCGGTCGACCGGAAGATCTGTCGGCTCCACGTCTTCGTCGACGAGGAGTACGTCGGCCAGTACGACGGGAGCGGCCTCGCGATCAACACGCCGACGGGGTCGACTGGCATCGCACTTTCGGCGGGCGGCCCGATCCACTATCCCAACGACAACTTCACGCTCCAGATCACTCCACTGCACACCCACCGCATGGGTGTGCGCCCGATGGTCGTCAGCGAGAGCACGGAGATAACCGTCGTGCCCGACAGCGAGGTCCGACTGTCGGTCGACGGCGGCCGCTATCAGACGGTCGTCGACCGGGACGAACCCGTTCAGGTTACCGGGTCTGACTATCGGGCACACGTCGTCCGAACGTCCTACGACGACTCCTTCATGGGCGCGCTCGCGGCCAAACTCGGCTGGGGGCTTCGCACCGTCGATAGCGAACCGCCCGAGGGGTATCTGCCGGAGCGCGAACCACCCGAGGACTTTCTGGCCAACGCCTGCCGGGTCGCCCGCGAGGCGGCCATCTCTGCGGGTGAGCCAGTTCGAGAACTCCACGGGCAGGTCGAGCAGGTCGAGGCGAAAAGCTCGAAGGCGGACATCGTGACCGAGGCCGACCACCAGAGCGACCGGATCATCGCAACTGCGATCGAAAACGAGTTTCCCACCCACGGGATCCGCTCGGAAGAGAGCGGGCGACGCGGCGGGGATAGCCCCTACACGTGGGTCGTCGACCCCATCGACGGCACCGGAAACTTCGCACACGGCAACCCGAACTACTCCATCGCCATCGCGTTGCTCGACGGGGAGAACACTCCAGTCGTCGGCGTCGTGTACGCCCCCGAGACCGAGGAGATGTTCTACGCCATCCGCGACGACGGGGCCTATCGGAACGGGACACCAATTGCGCCGACCACACGCGACAGACTCGACGAGAGCATGCTCTTGAGCGGCTACGACCCCGACGGCGAGTTTCTGCAGGCGTTCTACCAAGAGACCCGCGGCGTCCGACGACTCGGCAGCGCTGCCCTGCATCTGTGTTTCGTCGCGGCCGGGAGCGCCGACGCACTCTGGGAGTACGACACCAACCCGTGGGACGTCGCGGCCGGGATCTGTATCCTCCGGGAGGCTGGCGGCCGAGCGACCGACGCGGACGGTGTGGAGTACGCGCTCTCGCTTGCGGACGAACGGGAGCGGCCGCGGATGCCCCTTCTCGCATCGAACGGCCCGCTCCACGACGCGCTGCTCGACCACCTCGCGGACGAGAACCTGTGACACTCACTCGTCGAAAAAGCCCTCGACACCGTCGAGCGAGCGAACGAAGTCGGGGCCGAAGGCGCTCGCTGGCGTCTGGAATCCGGTACGCGGCCGCTCGATGATTCGCTCGACAGCGGTCGCGGCGGCGTCGACGGTCAACGCGTAGGTTTCGGGTGTGACGAGTCGCGACGTGACTGTCTGGTCGCCGTCGGTCGCCTCGCCCCAGACGTACACCCGCGACCGAGCGTCCTCCGGTGGTCCGGAGACCAGCCAGCGGACGAGTCGCTGGAGCGTCGATTTCACTGGACCGAGCGCGAGTACCGGCCCGAGCGCGTCCAGAACGCGAGCGCCGTATTCGGCGTACTCGGGGGCGGCGGTGTAGACTTCGACGTTCGGGATCCCTGTCGTGTAGTAGGCGGTCGAAACGTCGCCCCACGGCACGCGAACGGCACTGCGTTCGCCAGCGCCGAAATCGATCCGACGCGGCTCGTCCCCGGGTCTCGTGTCGACGATTTTCCCGTCCCGGCGGACCGCACCGCCCTGGTCTGCGTGTTCGATGAGCGTCGCGAGCGTCCCCCCTGACAGTTCCGCTGGCGCCTCGAAGCCGAGGCGGAGATCCGTCGCGCCCGACAGTCGGTCGTGGAGATGTGCCGCGAGACAGTCTGTCGGCACGACGTCGAATCCGACACCCGGAAGCAGACAGACCCCCGCTCGTTCGGCCTCGCGGTCGCGGGCGGCGATAGCCTCGAACACCGGGAGTTCGCCCGTGATGTCGAGATAGTGTGTCCCGGTGTCGAGACAGGCCGCGACGAGCGGTTCGTAGGTCCTGCTGACGGGGCCAGCGCAGTTCAGAAGGATGTCGACGCCGTCGAGACGTTCGGCAACTTCGCCGAGGTCGAACACGCACGACTCGACGCCGAGTTGAAAGCCGAGTCCCCGCGTTTTGGTCCCGTTTCGTCCCGCGACGACGATATCGACGTCCCGAGCGGTCAGTTCGCGGGCGATCCGCTTCCCGGTGTAGCCGTAGGCTCCGTAGACGAGAGCAGTCATACGACTGCTTCGAGTCGGCGGGCCAAAAAGATGTATCAGCGCCGACTGACGCAGAAGGAGACGGTAAGCCCATCATAATTATGAGGTACATGTTTCTCATCAGAGGCAAGAGTTCACATGGCAGCGATACAACTCGATGGACTGACAAAACACTTCGGTGACGTCGTCGCGGTCGACGATGTAGACCTCACAATCGAGGACGGCGAAATCTTCGGATTCCTCGGGCCGAACGGTGCTGGCAAGTCGACGACGATCGATATCCTGCTGGATTTCGTCCGGCCGACGTCGGGCACTGCGACGGTGCTCGGCTACGACGCACAGCGCGAGAGCGTCAAGGTTCGAGAGCGGATCGGGGTACTTCCCGACGCTTACCACGTCTACGACCGGCTGACGGGTCGCCAGCACATGGACTTCGTGGTCGAATCGAAAGGGGTCGATGCGGACATCGACGCGATCATGGACAGAGTCGAGATTCTGGAAGCCGCAGACCGGAAGGCGGGCGGCTACTCGAAGGGGATGCGCCAGCGACTCATCCTGTCGATGGCGCTCGTCGGTGAGCCGGATCTTCTGATTCTCGACGAGCCGTCGACCGGACTCGACCCGAACGGCGCTCGGCAGATGCGGGAGATCATCAAGGCTGAAAACGACCGCGGCGCGACGGTCTTCTTTTCGAGCCACATCATGGAACAGGTCGAAGCCATCTGCGACCGCGTCGGGATCATCAACAAGGGACAACTGGTGGCCGTCGACTCCATCGACGGGCTTCGGGGGGCGACCGAGACGACGACGACACTCGACATTACCGTCTCGAACGCTGGCGAGGACAACCTCGCGATGGTTCGGTCGCTGGCGGGTGTCCAGAGCGCATCGCTGGATGGCGCGAACCTGCGAGTCACGATGAGCGGCGGGTCGAAGTTCGACGTGTTGAACGCGCTCGACGACGCTGGCGTCGCGGTCGGTGACTTTTCTGTCGACGAGTACTCCCTGGAGGACCTGTTCGTCCAGTACACGACCACCGACCAGGAGGTCGAAGCATGAGCTGGCTGGCCGTCGCGAAGAAGGACTTCCGGGACGCGATTCAGTCGCGGGCGCTCTGGTCGCTCGTCGCCGTGTTCGTCGTCCTGGCGTCGCTGATCTCGTATGCCTACACGGAGTTCCCAGCGACTATCGCTGAGACCGAGGAGGCGACCGTCGGCGGTCTCGTCTTTTTCATGACGAGCATCGTCGGTCTGTTCGTCTCGCTGACGGCTATCGTCATCTGTTACAAGTCCCTCGCTGGCGAGCGTGAAATCGGCAGCATCAAACTGATGCTCTCGCTGCCTCACACCCGCGGTGACGTCTTCCTCGGTAAACTGATCGGCCGGTCGGCCGTGCTCGTGAGCGCGCTGGCTGTCGGGCTTCTCATCGGCTACGGCGTCGGATTCGCGCTGCTTGGCACCGTCGAGATCACCCCAGTACTGCTGTTTTTGCTGATGACGCTCGTCTTTAGCGTGGCCTACGTCGGGATCATCGTCTCGATCTCGGCAAGCACCGGCTCGACGACGCGCGCAACCACGTTCGCAATCGGATTCTTCCTCCTGTTCGAACTCCTCTGGGACGCGGTTCCGCTGCTGGTCGTCTACGTTGTTAACGGCCTCTCGCTTCCGGAGACGACACCCGACTGGGTGTATCTAATCACGCAAATCCCGCCGTCGTCGTCGTATCTCCTGTCGCTTATCGCGCTGTTGCCCGACATCGCCGACAGCGTCGGTGCTGGCACCGGGTCCGAAGAGGTCGACGTCTTCTACGGTACCCCGGAGCTTGGCTTTGTCATTCTCCTGTTTTGGCTTGTCGTCCCGGCTCTCATCGGCTATCGTCGGTTTCGCAGCGCCGACCTGTAGCCCGGATCGCGTCTCGTTGGCATCGACTGTCGCGACCGGCGGCACGCTTGCACGCCTCGCGGCAACCGACGACGTCACACCCGAGTCGAAACCACCGGGGCGGTACTCGCCCCCGATAGTACGACACGGCTCACATATCCCAAACAGGCATCTCCATGAGTGACAGACCGACATCGGACACGCGGCGGTTGCATCGCTTCAGACGGCGAGTCACGCCGTTTGGGTTCCCCCTCATCTATCTCGGCTGGGCCTATCTCTTCTGGCTCCCGCTCTTTGGCTCCAGTACGTCCGTCTGGTCGTTCCCCAACGTGTTGTTCTTCCTCGTCGGCGGGTCGAGTCCCCTCCTCGCTGGCCTCGTCATGGCGTACGCCACCGGCGGGAAAGCGCGGGTCCGCGACCTCTGGGATCGGATAGTCGATGTCGGCCGAATCGCGCCGAAGTGGTGGGTCATCGTGCTTGGGTTCTGGCTGGCGTTCGACCTCGTGATGGCCGGTGGGGCCGTTCTCGTCGGCGCGAGCGACCAGCCGATCACTATCGATCCGGAACTACTGACCGACCCCGGAGCGATGGGGTTCGCGATACTGCTGTCGTTTGTCTTTCCGCTGGTCGAGGAGGTCGGACTTCGCGGCTACTATCTCGACCAGTTACAGCACCGCTTCGGGCCGACGGCCGCCGGACTCCTCAACGGCGGAACGTGGGCAGTCTGGCACGCGCCGTTCGTCTGGTTTCCCGGCTACTACGACGACTTGACGTTCTCCCCGGAAATCTGGTGGTGGCTCCCCTCGATTGTCCTCCAGACGCTGCTCATCGTCTGGGTGTACAACAACACACGCCGGAGTATTCTGGCGGTGCTGCTGTTTCACGGCATGATGAACTTTACCGGTCTCGTCATCGGACTCGCTCCCGAAATGCAACCGTTCAACCTCCTCGGCGTCGCGGTACTGTCGGTCGTCCTCGTCGTCCACTGGCGGAACATTCCTCGGCATCCGGCGGGACACCGACAGTGACGAGACGCCGCTCGGGATCAGTCGAGTTCAGCCCGTAGCAACTGTTCGCCAGCGTCGAGTAAGGCAGTGACTCGCTCCTCGCTCGGCGCTTCCGCGTAGACCCGGAGTTTCGGCTCCGTCCCCGAGGGGCGTACCAGCAGCCAACTGTCGTCGACGAGCCGGATCTTGAACCCGTCGACGGTCTGCACGCCAGCGACCTCCGTTCCCGCGACTCGGTCGGGGACTGCCCCATCGAGCGCGTCGATGACGGCGGCCTTCCGGTCGTCCGGACAGTCGATGCTCCGTCGGCTCTGTACGATCTGTCCGTGGGCGTCGACCAGCGCGTCGATCCGGTCATCGAGTGGTCGTTCGGTGTGTGCTGCTGCGAGCAAGAGCGCGAGCAACACGCCGTCCTTGTTGTGTAGATGCGCCCCGATTCCGTAGCCGCCGCTCTCCTCGCCGCCAGCGATGGCGTCGTGTTCGTCCATCGCCGCCGCGACCCACTTGAACCCGACCGCGGTTTCGTGAACGTCCTGTCCTGCCTCGCGAGCAACGCGGTCGACGAGACTGCTCGTCGAGACGGTTCGAACCGCGTCGCCGGGTTCGTACCGGTCGAGTAGATACTCGTACAGGACTGCAAGCAACACGTTCGGGTCGAGAAAGCCACGCGCAGGCGTGACGACACCCAGTCGGTCCGCGTCGCCGTCGTTGATAAATCCCAGATCGACGTCGCCAGCGTTCACCGCCGCGAGCAACTGCTCTGCGTGTTCCGGGAGCGGTTCCGGCGGCGTGCCGCCGAAGGTTGGGTCCCGCGTACAGCGATAGCTGGTGACCGTCGCCCCGCAGTCTTCGAGCAACGCATTTGTGACCCCGCGACCGCTCCCGTGCATCGCGTCGTAGCCAATCTCGACCCCGTCGAGGTCAGCGTCGACGAACGACTCGGCGTGAGCACAGTACGGGTCACGCAGGTCCACTTCCGTGATGAGTGCCTGCCACTCCCGGTCGATTGCCGAGAGTTCGACCGTCTCGACTGGTGTCTCTAGCGTTGCGAGGATGTCTTCGAGTGCGTCCGTCGTCGCCGGAAGGGCTGGCGAACCGGTCTCGGTGAGGAACTTGACGCCGTTGTACTCCGGCGGGTTGTGCGAGGCGGTCACCATCAGCCCGCCAGCGTAGTCCCCCTCCCGGACGGTCCAGGCGAGCGCTGGCGTCGGACAGTCCCTGTCGCTTACGGTCACGTCTCGGCCACTGCTGGCGACGGCCGCGGCGAGTTGGTCGGCTGCGTCCCGGGAGTGTTCGCGGGCGTCGTAGCCGACCGCGACTGGCCCCGTCGCGTTCCGCTCGTCGAGCAGCGTCGCGACTGCGCGTCCGATAGCGCCGACGCGGTCGAGGGTGAACGCCTCGCCCGCCGCGCGCCAGCCGTCGGTCCCGAACTCCATCATCTCGTAGGGGTAGTCACCAGCGCCCATACGCGAGCGTGACGGCGTGTCATAATAAAGAATGGCGCTTACCGAACGCGATGAACCATTATTGACTGCTCTGGTTCACAACCGCCAGGGGTGAATACAGGGTGCATATCACTCAGCCGAAGCAGACCTAAAAATGGAGTCGTGGTTCGGTCAATACAGAGAGTTAAATTCGTGAGTGATGATTCACTCGCTAGTCGAACGAGTGGCTCCCATTCTTGTGGGCGGCCATCTCTTATCAGCCATACAAACATTCTGCCGTGAGATAAAGATGTTGGAACTATTACTAAACCGTGTGGACTGGGCCTTCCGGGAAAGACGTGCCGTCATGGATAATCAACGTTGTATTGGGGGTTCTCTCCTGTTGACTGATGGTCTCCAGCACTGTGATTTACATAGGGTAGGACTCACTGCTTGGAGTAGTGATGGCTATGCAGGGGGCGACTAGATCCGCTAGACCGCTGTTTTGTAGTCAGTTGCTCAAGCACCGTGATGTGGAATCGGACGAGCGGTTAGCTACCCACGTCTGAGACGGTCCTGTTCTGGAGATCTACGATGGCCCTGAGGGGATCACGTTCCCCATCGGAAACTGACACCTCAACCTGCGCAACACCCTTCACGTAATCCGGTTGTCTCCGGAGGATGACACTGTCCTTTTTCTTGTCGAACGTTATGTTCGAAGTGTCGAAACTACCGGTGATGGTTTCTCCGGTTGCATTCGTCAGTTCGAAATCCGCTATCGTTATAGAATGGTCAGCGGTGAGTTTCCGAACCGGACTGACGACGAGGTTGTAGGAAGTAACACTATCGAGATACTGCTGTACGGTCTCGTTGTTGCGTGCTATTTCGGCCGCACGTTCTTGTTCGGACTCGGATAGCGGCGATGTCCGCTGGGTGTTGACAGAGACCGCTCCGTTCTGATCGACAATTTCGACGCTATCGACATTCGACATGTTCTTGACGACTGTTTGATTTTCCTCTCCGTCTGAGACACTAATCCCATCACCGGTGACGCTCACCGTTGGTCCTGCATTGTCTCCACTGATGGTGTTGCCAACGCCGAGTGCGACGCCAGAGGATCCGAGACTGACCCCGACGAGGCAGAGCGCAAGTAGAGCAGTGACACGGAGGTGAATGTCGCTAGCCATCTCGTTATGTTGTTGGGTGAAAGGCCACATGAGCGTTGTGTTGAAACGCGTTTCAAACCCGTTTCACGGCTGTTTCAGGGCTACTCCGCCCAATTCAGCCCAAAGAAAATCGACGGTGATTAGGGGAAGCCACAGACAGGGTGGAACATGAAGGCGAAGTCCCTCCACAGCGGGCATCTCGTTGCGGCCGTCGTCTTTCTCGCGGGAACGCTCGTACTCGCGGTCCAACTTTTGAGCCCTACCCCGGTCGTCGTTTCTGTCGGAGAGAACAACACAAACGTTGCCGAACTCGGCGGCTACTTCGGCTATCGTGACGTTGCTGTCGCAGCTGTGTCTGCCTGTGCAGTTGGTGCAAGTGGAACGTATCTTCTCATAGCTGGCCAGGCGTCCACGGGAAACGATGCGTCCGCCCCAGTGACTGAAACAGATGCGAACGACGCATCTGACCCATCAGAGGAACTCCTCGAAGCACGTCGAGAGGAGTGGGAAGAGACTGCCGACCGGTTGGCAGACAACGAGGCTGAAATCTATCAAGCGGTCTTAGAAGCCGACGGTGTGCTGGCACAGTCGGACATCGTTGAGCGAACCGATCTCTCGAAGGCGACAGTCAGTCGGTCGCTGGATAGTCTTGAAACCAAGAACCTCGTTGAGCGGAAACGTCGCGGTATGGGTAATGTCGTCCTGTTGCTCTGAAACGGCTGCAAACAGTCTGTAAAGGCGTTGCGAACTAGTTTCGGAACACGTTAACAACGGGTCTCTAAGGGGGTTTTCATATAACGGTGGGGTGAGTGCCGCGGGCGACAGGCCAGCGAAGCGGTGGTCCGCTCGCCTGCAGGCGCTCGCCACACAGAATGAAATCGAAACTATTCGCACTCGCGCTCGCCGCGGCTGCAGTCATGGCAGTCGGCGTTGGCGGCGTGGCCGCCGCCGACGGCGCGAGTCCCGACACGGTACAGATCGACGATCAGTCTGCAGAGCAGACCGAAGACGCTGAGGACGACGAGGCAACGAAGTTGACAGCCGACGACTCGTTCAGCATGGACCTCGAGGAGAAGCAGATGCGGAGTAACGGTGACGGTGTAATTGTGGTCTCGCTGGAGGGCGACTTCTCCGGCTTCCCCGCGAGTTTCGACGAACCCGTTGAGCCGCCCGAGGAAGATCACGATTACGACCAGAAGCTTACCGCCGATCAGGCATTTACTGGGACTCTGGCCGGATTCTCCATCGGTACTGACGCCGGTGTGAGTCTGGTAGCCCAGTAACTGCTGAGGGCCTCGCGCTCCGATTCGTTGCTCTCCCAAACGGGTTCTCTCCCGTTTTTCTCTCCGTTGTTCGGAATCCGACTAGCACAAAGGTGCTTTAGCTTAGGTGGCCCTATACTGCTGGCTGTCCGTTCGTACAGATATTCGCCACCCCGGGATGGCGAATTCGCTCAAAATGGGACAGCCAGCAGTGTAAGCAGTCGATCCAGTAATCGTGGGAAAGAATTTATCAGCGTCTGCTGTATCTTCTCTCTGTCTCTTGACGCCAGCCAGTACCAATCTCGCCTCTGCGATAGTTGTTTCACCAGTGTAGAGAAGAACCGAACGAATCTTGATCGGACCGATCGTCAGGCTTCCTCGCCCGCCTCGTCGTCCGCGCCGCCTGCCTTCTCGGCGAGGATCTCTGCGCCCTGTTCGGAGAGTTCGGGGACGACGTCGGCGTTCGTGACCTTCGTTATCTCGTCGATGTTCCCCGAGAGCACGTACAGCGCGTCCTGCGGGTTCGGGTAGACCATCATGTAGCCGTGTTCGCCCATCGTGATGAGTTGGGTGTCGGAGACGGCGACCTGCTCGTTCTGGATGGTCGCTGCGACGGCCGGGAGCGCCGCCGGGCGGCCGTCGTCGTCTTCCTCGGTGACCATCCGGATGTGGACGTCGTCGAAGCCGAGTTCGTCTTTGTACTCCTTGATGACTTCCGCGCAGGCGACCAGGTCGCGCGTGACCGCCGTCTTGTGTTCGTTCTCGTGTTCGCCCTCGTAACAGTGCTGGCAGACCCGGAGTTCAAGCCGCATTATCAGAGGTTACGCGCTGAGCGAAAAGAGCGTTCCGTTCGAGTGTTGCCGTCTCGTGGCGTGACACCGGGACTTCTGCCGACTGCCGACTCACCGCCGTCCGCCGAGTTTCGAGAGCGCGGAGAACACCTGCTGGCGAACCTGTTCATCCTCGGTGGCGTCCAGCAGTTTGTCGAGGCGTTCCGCGGTTTCCTCGTCACCGATCTTGCCCAGCACGAACGCCGCCTGTCCGCGGGCTTGCCCGTCCATGTCGGGGTTTTCGACCACGTCGAGCAGTTCCCGCTCGACGTAGGTGCCGCCGATTTCTGCGAGGCTCGTCGCGGCGAACTGCTGGGTCATCTGGCCGCCGTCTTCGAGCGCCGTGATGAGCGCGTCCACCGCGTCACGGTTCTCCTCGTCATCGAGCACCCGGCCCAGAAGCCACGCCGTGTTGCGTCGCTGTGCTGGCTGAGTGCTCTCGTCGAGGATTTCGACGAGCGGCGCGACGACCGTTTCGTCTTCTGTCTCCGAAAGCTGACCGACGACTGTCTCGCGGATCTCGTGGCTCTTGTCGGTTGGGACGTTCGAGAGCAGTTCGATGAGCGAAAACACTGCAGTCCGTTGCACGACATCAGAGGGGTCGGCGAGCGCGTCGACGAGGTGCTCGACGGGGCGGTCGTTCTCGAACTTCCCGAATCCGTTCACCGCGATCCGTCGGACGCGCTCGCTGTCGTCGTCGTAGAGTTGCAACAGCGCCTGCAGCGCCTGTCTGTTCCCGATCCGACCGAGCGCCTGCGCGGCGTCGAGACGGACCGCCGCCTTCGGATCCCCGAGCAGGCCCGTGAGTGCGTCGGTCGCACGCGCGTCACCGATCTCACCGCAGGCCCGTGCTGCCCGAGCGCGAACTCGCGGATCGCTGTCATCGAACCGTTCGGTCAGCGGTCCGACGGCGTCGGCGTCACCAATCTCACCGAGCGCGTTGGCTGCGGCCATCCGCAGTTCCGGAACACCCGCGTCGAGCGCGCGAATAAAGGCCTTCGCCTTCATCCAATCCGCCCCGTCTTCGAGGTCCACGTCGGCCATGCTGGTGAGCAGTGCTTCGAGTGCGTCCTGTCCCAGTTGGTCGAGCGCGTCGATAGCGGCTGCGACGACGGTGTCTGACTCGTCGGTGTCGACGGCCCGCACGAGCGCGTTGACGATGTCACCCCGGTCGTCGTGTTCGTCGAGTTGACCGAGCAACTCGGCGGCCCGACTCCGGACGGTCTCGTTCTGTGACTCCCGGAGCACCCTGATGAGTTCCTGTGCGTCGCCGTCGCGTTCGTATTCGTACAGAGACATCAGACGCGTCGGTAGATGCGGTGTTGTTTGTGAACTGGCTCGAAACTATCGCGACACTCCGCGGGCAGCGTTTCGGTCATCCCGATCATGAGATACCCCTCATCACGGAGCGATCCTCGGATCGTCTCGAAGATTGGCACCTTGTAGGAGGCGTCGATGTAGATGAGTAGGTTCCGACAGAGCACCAGATCGAAATCCCGCTTCGGGTCACCACGGATGAGGTCGTGTTGCTCGAAGGAGACCGGCTTCTTGACCCGGTCCCGGACCGAGAACTGGCCGTCCTGCTCGTCGATGTACTGGTCGTACTCTCCGAGCACTTCGAGCTCGTCAGCGATGTCGGTCGTCTGTGACGTCTCGTAGACGCCCGCGCGTGCTTTCTCCAGGATGTCAGGGTTGATGTCTGTGGCCGTAATATCGACCCGGCGGTCGGTGATCTCCGGGTCGTCGAGTGCGAGCATCGAGAGTGAGTACGGCTCACGCCCGTCCGCACAGGGTGCGCTCCAGATCCGAACCGACCGGTTGTTCGCGGTCAACTCCCGGAGGACCAGTCGGAGCTTCTCCCACGCTTCCGGGTTGCGAAAGAAGCCGGTGACGTTGATCGAAAGCGAGTTGAGGAGCTTCTCGCGCTCGCTCTCGTCGCGTTCGAGCAGGCGCTTGTAGGTCCGATAGTCGTCGATGTCCGTCCGACGCATCCGGGCGGTGATCCGTCGGTCGAGATACGCGTCGTTGTAGAAGTCGGACTCGAAATCCAGCTCCGACTCGATGAACCCGAGCAGTTCGGTGAACGAGCGCTCCTCACTCCGGTTCATACCGTCACCACATCGAGGATGTGGACGATGTTGCCGTCCCCGAGCACCGCCGTCCCGGACAGCCCCGGCGTGCCGCTCAGAATGCCTTCGAGGGGTTTGACGACGACTTCCTCCTGTGCGTTGACCGAGTCACAGCGCAAGGCGATCTGTCGCTCGGACTCGCGGATGCGAACCAGCATTCCGCCTGCGGTGCCGCCGTCGGTCGCCGCGCCCCGTCCGGGCACGTCGAAGGTCTCTCCCAGGTCGACGACGGGGTAGATTTCGTCGTTGTGCTTGATGACCTCCTGGCCGTTGACCTGCTTGATCTCGTCGGTTCGGGTGATCTCGTCGACGTTTTTGATCGGCACGCCGTACTCCTCCTCGCCGACCTGGACGAACAGCACCTTCACGATGGCCATCGTCACCGGCAGGCGCAAGGAAACGGTCGTCCCCTCGCCGGGCGTGCTCTCGACGTTGACCGACCCGTCGAGTTGCGTGACGGTGTCGTGGACGACGTCCATCCCGACGCCGCGCCCGCTCGTGTCGGTGACCTCGTCGGCCGTCGAGAAGCCGGGATGGAAGACGAGATCGTAGATTGCGGAGTCGTCCATCGTTTCGATCTCCTCCGGGGAGCGCACGTCGTTTTCGATGGCGGTGCGTTTGATCTCCTCGACGTCGAGGCCGCCGCCGTCGTCTTCGACCTGGATGATGACGTGGTCGCGCTCGCGGGAGGCGCGAAGCGTGACCTGTCCCTCGCGGGGCTTGCCGAGTCGCTCGCGCTCGTCGGGCGCTTCGATACCGTGGTCGAGGGAGTTCCGAATGATGTGCATCAGCGGGTCGCTGATCTCGGTGAGGATCGTCCGGTCGAGTTCGATGTCCTCGCCCTCTATCTCGAAGTTCACGTCCTTGTCGAGTTCGCGCGAGAGGTCCCGCACCATCCGCGGGAACTTGCCGACGACTTTCTTCAGCGGGATGAGCCGCATGTCCATCACGGTGTTCTGGAGGTTGGCCGTGATCTTGTCGAGTTCGCCCAGCGTCTCGCTGGCCGAGTCCATGTTCTCCTGCTCGACGGCCCTGCGGAGTTTGATCCGACTCGTGACGAGTTGCTCGACGAGACCGTGCAGGTCGTCAAGCTGGTCGACGTCGACTCTGACGGACTTGATCTCGTCGACGGAGTGTTCGTCAGTCCCGGACGGCTCTGCCCCGCCGCTCTCCTCGGTCAGCTCGTCGGTGATCTCGGTGACAGTCGCCGTGTCGATTGCGCCGATCGTATCGAGTTCGGCATCGACGCGAGCGAGGTCGTCTGTCTCGATGACGAGACCAAAGGTCTCCTCGTAGTTGCCATCCTCGATAGCTGTCCGGTCGGGGATCCCGTCGTGGACTGTGAACAGTTCCTCGACGCGTTCGATCGCGAGCATTGCGTCCACACCCGGCATGCTGCTCTCACCGATGTCGACCTCGATATGTGCGACTGTCCCGTCTATCTCCGCTGTGTCGACGTCGATGCTGTCGGTGTCGATGGACGATGTGTCACCAGTGTCGGGGGTCTCACCGGCCGCTGTCTGGGTGGGTGTTTCTCCACCGTCGCCGTCGAGCGCTCCTCGAAGCTGTGAGACCATCGCGCTCGTGTCCGTCGAGGACTCGCCTTCCTGTTCGATCTCCTCGACGATCACCTCGATCTGGTCGACGCCTGCGAAGACGAGATCCATTATCTCCGGTGTGACCGCCATGTTCCCTTCGCGCATCTCGTCGAGCAGATCCTCGATCGCGTGGGCCAGATTCGAGGCGTCCTCGAAGCCCATCGCGCCGAAATTTCCCTTCAGCGTGTGGGCTGTCCGGAATATCTGGTCCATCGCTTCCTGGTCGGTCGGGTCCGATTCGAGTGCGAGCAGCGAGTTGTTCAGCTTGGTTATCTCCTCTTCGCTCTCGCGGATGAACGCGTCGAGATACTGGTCGTCCATGTCAGATCACCTGTGTCATTGTGTTGTCTCCAGTTTGCAGCTGTCGAGGATCCCCGCCGCAATTTCGCCTATCGGCAACACGTCGTCGACGTATCCCGACTCGATCGCGCGCTTTGGCATCCCGAACACCGCAGACGTCTGCTCGTCCTGTGCAATCGTGTGTCCCCCGACCGCCTTGATCGATTTGATCCCCGCAGTGCCGTCCTCGCCCATCCCGGTCAGGATCACGCCGACGAGCGGGTCGTCGACGACCTCTGCCGCGCTCGACATCGTCATGTCGACAGCGGGGCGGACGCTGTTGACTGGCGGATCCTCCGTTAGCTTGACCCGAAGTCGACCGTCGCGGTAGTTCGAGACGATCATGTGCTTGCCTCCCGGTGCGACCAGCACGTCACCGCCCCCGATGCGATCGCCGTTTCCAGCCTCGCGGACGCTGTACTCCGTTCGGTCGTCGATGCGCTCGGCAAAGCGGCCGGTGAACCCCTCGGGCATGTGCTGGACGACCAGCACCCGCAGGTCGGCGGCAAGCGGCAGTTCTGAGAGGAGCTGTTCGACCATCTTCGGGCCGCCGGTCGAAGATCCGATGAGTACTGTCGGGTTGTCGACGTAGGTGCACGCCTCCGGGCGTGACGTTTCGACGCCCGTGTCGCGCTCGTCGACTGACTCCGTCTCCTGACCGACATCGGCCTCGGCAACCGACAGTACCATCTCGACGAGTTGGTCTTCGAGGCGTGGCATCTCCATCGACACCTCGCCGCCTGGCTTCGTGAACACGTCGACTGCGCCCTTATCCAGCGCCTCGAAGGTCACCTCGGCGTCCTCGTCGGTGTGAGCCGACAGCATCAGGATCGGCGTCGGCGCAGTCGCCATGATCTGGTCGACTGCTTCGAGGCCGTCCATCTCGGGCATCTCCACGTCCATCGTCACCACGTCCGGACCGTGTTCCTCGACGGCTGTGACCGCTTCCTGCCCGTTCCGGGCCTGTGCGACGACGTCGATGCCGCCCTCCGTCAGAATATCCGAGATGACACTCCGCATGAAATGGGAGTCGTCTGCGACGACAGCACGCGGCCCAGTCTGTGCCATCGTCAGACCACCGACTGTGGAAACGGTCTCTCCCGTCGGTCAGTGCTCGGCTGCATTCTCATGTCCTACTGTGATTAGTGCCCAAATAAAGACACCGACCCCGTAATCAATTGTGATAGCACGGGGGGCAAATTTAAGTCCGTACCTGGCGCATCGTGTGGATACGAACCGCGAGACGGAACCCGATACGAACTGCGAAGCGAACCCGAATCGATCCGCAACTGGGAGGCAACTCAGATGGCTACAACGACAACGGACCAAGTACTCGAATTCGACCTCGGCGAGGAGACATACTGTGTGAGTATCGACTACGTCACCGAAATCGTCGACATCGACGACGTGACGTCGGTGCCAAACTCCCCGCCGCACGTCGTGGGGGTGATGGACCTTCGGGGTCGAACAACTTCGATCATCGACCCCAAAGTCGTGTTCGGCATCGAAAACGGCGATGACCCACAGCGGATCATCGTCTTCGACCCGGACATCGTCGAGGACCAGAGCGCTGCAGGCTGGCTCGTCGAGGAGGTCAATCAGGTCGTTCAGGTCGATACGGCCGACGTCGATCGGTCGCCCGCCGCAGACGACGAGGCGATCCACGGCGTGATCAAACAGGGCGGAAACGACTTCGTCATCTGGGTCGACCCCCAGTCAGTTCACAGCTGATCGGTCTCAACGCATCCGGAGATGGCTCGACAGGTGTCGAATCCGGGTCGAACTTGACACCGAGAGCAAACAAGACTTTTTACCGGGGGTCGAGTATGTGTCGATCACTCACGTGACGATGGTGGAACTAACGAAAACAGGCATCGACGGACTCGATGAGATACTGGGCGGTGGAATCGTGCGCAACTCGACGACGCTCGTCAGCGGGAATCCGGGGGCTGGAAAGAGTATTCTCGGGCTGCAGTACATCTACAACGGCGTCGAGCAGTTCGGTGAGAAAGGCATCTTCCTCTCCTTCGAGGAAAACGAACAGGACCTGCAGGAGGCGGCTGAATCGATTGGGTTCGAGAACTGGCAGGAGTACGTCGAGAGTGGGGACATCAAGGTGTACGACAAGCGAGTCCTCCTGAAGGAAAACGACTTCGAGTCCTCGCTGAGTCTGCTGCTCGGCGACCTGGACAACGACGAGTACTCCCGACTGGTGCTCGACTCGCTGACGATGTTTCAGCTGTTTTTCGAGACCGAGCGCGAAAAGCGAGAGTATCTGCTGAAGTTCACCGATATCCTCGCGGAGAACAATCTCACGACGCTGATGACAAACGAACAGGGGACAGTGTTTCCCGAGACCGACATCGGACTCGAAAACTTCCTCACGGACGGAAACATCTTCTTGCTCCAGACCCCGACAGACTCCGGTGTCAATCGATACCTCTGGGTGGCGAAGATGCGAAAGCAAAACATCGACACCGATATCTTCCCGATGGAGATCGACACGGGTGGTCTCACGGTACACAAAAATGCGAGCGCGTTCTCGATGATGAGCGACGAGGAATCGCCGCTGTAGTCGCGCCGTTACTTCGCGGTTACTCTCATTATTACCAGAGAAAACAGCAGTTTCCCTGGCTATCTGCGTCATTTTCGGCAGATCCGTCTCTCATCAGGGACTGCAGACGACGATGCCAGCTATCCCAATACTTTTATGCTTCTCGTAATTTATAATTTGATAACGGATGGCATCAGAGGAGTTGCTCAGGACGTTGGGGAACAAATACAGCGCTGAGATTCTGGATGCGACCGACGAACCGCGGTCGGCCCAGGAGCTAAGTGACGAACTCGAGATACCGATCGCGACCTGCTATCGACGGATCGACGAGTTGACCGAACACAACTTGCTGGAACTGCACGATAACATTCTCTCGGATGACAGACGGCGGATCAAGGTCTATCGGCGGAACGTCGAAGCGGTTCGGGTGGAGTTCGACGACGACCTCTCTGTGACAATCGAGGAACGCTCTGAGGTGACGAACACGCTCGACGAGGCCTGGCGGACACTTTCGGAAGGGTAAGCCCCGATTGCGCCAAGACTGGGATGCCTGTCGGTACCATCTCTTTCGTATTATTCTCGCACACACGCACGATATCGGACGGCAACGCTGCGATTATCACTTGGGATATTTTCGGGCGTAGCTTTAACAATAGTGATCCGGTATCCTCATCTGGTGCCTACCACAGTCGAACTCCTGTATGCGGTGACGACACTGATCTTCGTAGTGGCAGGGCTGACGATGGTCGGAATGGGCATCCGAGCCTACGTGCAGACATCGCGCACTGCGATGTTGCACCTGTCGATCGGGTTCACGCTCGCAGTCGCAGGTGCAGCAGCGACGATGATCAGTGCGTTTCAGAATAATTTCCAGGACACTCAATCCCTGCTTCTGGTCAACACTGGTCTGACGACGCTTGGATTCCTGTTTGTGATGTACAGCCTCGTCATCTACGAATGAAACAACGGCGTGAGAAGTATGAACTGACCCGCAAGACTAGCGAACCTCCTCAGCATCGACCGATTCGCGGCAGTATATCCTGATGCAGAGAATTGCCGTCTGTGCGGGATAACACCTGTATTATCACTCAAAAAAGCGGCCTGTACGCTCGGTCTACCGGGTTTTCAGTGTCGATAATTGCGGGGGTACCCTTATGTAGAAACTCTCGATAGCTTGTAGTAAGTCTGGAGACTCCAGGCGAGGATACACAAATGAGACCACTGACAATCGACGACGACAGAGGCCAGGTGGGTATCGGAACGCTGATCGTGTTCATCGCGATGGTGCTGGTGGCAGCGATCGCCGCGGGCGTTCTGATCAACACGGCTGGCTTCCTGCAGAGTCAGAGCGAACAGACCGGCCAACAGAGTACCGAACAAGTCACCGATCGGCTGCAAGCCGTTTCTACTTCTGGTGAAGTCGATACAAGCGAAGGTTTGATCTACGAGGTAAACGTGACGGTGTCGAAAGCGCCAGGTGCGGGTGATATCAATCTGCTGAATGTGACGGCGCAGTGGACCGGCCCCTCTGGTTCCTACGACATCCTCAATAGTCTCGTGGCTGGTGGAGATGAGGATGGTTCGACTGTGGAGGGATTCACGACTGACGACTTTAAGGACGCAAGTGACTCGTACGATCGTGGTGATTCTGAGGTGCTGACGAGTTCTGACGACCGGTTCATCATGACCTTTACGTTGGGCACCAGTAGTTACTCTTTGGGTAGTGGTTCGCTCACCGCCCCTGACGCGACTAACGGTGAACGAATCACAGATGGTCCGGAGCCGATTGGCGAGAACGAAGAGGTGCTGATCGAGTTGACGACCCAATCGGGTGGCGTGACGGAAGTACGATTCAAGACGCCTGCCTCACTCCGGTCTGAAAGTTCCGTCTCACTGTAACGTCCTCGGTTATTACTTTCTGTTTTTGTCTCTACCGGTCAGCGGCAACGACCGGTTTCAGCACTGACTTGGTGCTTCTCCCATTCTCCCAAAAACTGCTACTCTGCTTGCTCTACGATGGATTATCACTAGCAATATTTCTAATTACGGCTTTTTCAGTGTCGATAATTGCGGGGGTACCCTTATATGGAAACTCTCGATAGCTTGTGGTAAGTCTGGAGACTCCAGGCGAGGATACACATGAGATCACTAACAATCGACGACGAGAGAGGCCAGGTGGGTATCGGAACGCTGATCGTGTTCATCGCGATGGTGCTGGTGGCGGCGATCGCCGCGGGCGTTCTGATCAACACGGCTGGCTTCCTGCAGAGTCAAAGCGAACAGACGGGACAGCAAAGTACGGAACAGGTCACCGACCGGTTGCAGGTTACTTCTGTTTCCGGTGAAGTTTATGCTGACGACGGTGAAATTCACGAAATTAATTTGACGGTGTCGAAAGCGCCGGGTGCGGGTGATATCAACCTGTTGAACGTGACGGCGCAGTGGACCGGCCCCTCTGGTTCCTACGACATCCTCAATAACAACGCTGCTCCGAACGACCCGTCAAATGCCTTAGCTGGATTCACGACTGACGACTTTAAGGACGCAAGTGACTCGTACGATCGTAGTGATTCTGAGGTGCTGACGAGTTCGGACGACCGGTTTATCATCACCTTTACCCTTGACACTACTGATCTAAATTCACCTGACGACACTTCACCCGTGCGGCTAACTAATGACGACAGCATCCAAGGAATGGAGGCCCTCGGCGAGAACGAAGAGGTGCTGATCGAGTTGACGACCCAGTCGGGTGGTGTGACGGAAGTGCGATTCAAGACGCCTGCCTCGCTGCGCTCTGAAAGTTCTGTCTCGCTGTAAGGGATCTCAGTTCATTTTTTCCTTTTAGTCTAAATGAGTAGCCACAGCTCTTCCGCTTAGACACCTTCTTTCGCTGATACGGATGAAAACCGCAATTTCACTACCGCTACTCTATAATTATCAGCAGTTTACTCTGCTTCTTTCTATATCTCGACCTCAGTTTCAGCGTCGATAATTGCGGGAATATGCTTATATGGAAACTCTCGATAGGTTGTGGTAAGTCTGGAGACTCCAGGCGAGGATACACATGAGACCACTGACAATCGACGACGACGAGAGAGGCCAGGTGGGTATCGGAACGCTGATCGTGTTCATCGCGATGGTGCTGGTGGCGGCAATCGCGGCGGGCGTTCTGATCAACACGGCTGGCTTCCTGCAGAGTCAGAGCGAACAGACCGGCCAACAGAGTACAGAACAGGTGACCGACCGACTACAGGTTGTCTCCACCTCTGGTGTAGTCGACTCGACGGACGGGGAGATACACGAAGTGAACGTGACGGTGTCGAAAGCGCCGGGTGCGGGTGATATCAACTTGTTGAACGTCACGGCGCAGTGGACTGGTCCATCCGGATCCTATGACCTCCTCAACAATCAGGCGATCGAAGGAATCCAACTACCCGCCAACGACGTGAAGGGGTTCACGACAGACCAGTTCAAAGACGCCAGTGACTCGTATGAACGCGGTAAATCCGAAGTCCTGACGAGTTCGGACGACCGATTCATCATGACCTTCACACTGAAACATGATGACACTAACGTAGATGACAACAGGATCACAAACAGTGACGCCGGCTCGCTCGATATTTCTCCACTAGGTGAGAACGAAGAGGTGCTGATCGAGTTGACGACCCAGTCGGGTGGCGTCACAGAACTGCGATTCCAGACGCCTGCCTCGCTCCGGTCTGACAGTTCCGTCTCGCTGTAACGCATCAGCCGTTTTCTTTCTTTTTTGCTATCGCCCTCGACAGCCCCGCAACTAGCAACATGCCGTCTGTCAGTCTCTCTCTTCGACCACAGACGTCATGCGGAGACCGTCAGCCACGAGTCAGACGCGGAGATACGCTTATACGCGTTCGTCACAGAGCATAGATATGGTCGATGGGCCCGACGACCTCGACCCGGAGGAGAATGCTGGGCCTGAAGAGGGGCGGGTACTCTCGCCCGAGGAACTTGACATCAGCGACAGCGAACACGTCACGCAACTCGACGAGGGCCGCTTCGTCGTCTCGCCGGACGCCCAGAGCGGGCCACCGCAACCGCCCGAACCAGCACGGCAACCTTCAGACGAGAGTGAGGATCCCTCGGCGGAGGAATCAGAACCCGAACCGGAGCCGGAACCGCCCGAGACTGGCCGAACCAGTCTCGGCACTCAACCGAAGACAGACGACGCGGAACTCTCGCTCGATGCCGTTCACGCGTGGTTGCGGGACGATTTCGAGTCGAGCGACTCCCGGTATGCGTTCGACGTGACCGCCTCCTTCGAGGGGACGGTGAGCCAGCGCCGGATGCAGTCAAACGACGTGGTCACCGTCTTCGAGAGCCTCCTGCTCTGGTACGCTCAGCAGGTCGACGAGAACACGCCCGTCGAGGAGGTGCTCGGCATCCTGCTGATGGAGTCGAACGTTCCCGTCCGGTATCCACCCAAAAGCATACACGCGCTCATCAAGTCGAGCGGGCTCGACCCCGACGACTCGATTGCCGAGTTGCTGGCAGCTATCAGGGAGGACGACGGACTCCAGCTATAATCGCGCTGACGATGCAGACCACGCGATGACGAGGCCGACTGCATAATGACGAGAGCGACAGACCGAGAACACGCTGACGCTATGATGGCATGGATTGGAACCGCACACTGAGCGATCTGACGGTGGACCGTTTCGTTGCCGTTCTAGCAGTCGTCGTGTTCGTTCTCGCCCTCGCCAGCCCGCTCGTCGGACTGTCGCTGACAGAGTCCGGATCTGACAACTTTCAGGACGGCACTGCCACCATCACCGTGGAGCAACCGACCACAGACCGGTTGTCCGTGACTGCGGGTCGGTTTGGGACGCGCGCAGTCTATCTCCGGGTTCCGGATCTGGTCGCGACAGTCGAAGCAGTCTCCGGACAGCCACGGATCATCTACGAGATAACGGTTCCTGAACTGGGTGTCGAACTCAGGGAAACGCGCGTCGTCGATTCGACCGGAACGGTCCGGGTGCGGATGGAGGACCGCGCGTTCGAACGGCTTTCTGCAGGGGCCTACGACGCGCGACTCGTCGTTCGTATCCAGAGCACCGACGGGGACTGGACAGTCCGTGACCGGCCGCTGGAGGTGACTGTTCCATGAGCGCAGAGACCACGAGCGACGCGGCGGACGCGACGAGCCGAGCAGAACGCGGGTTTCGGGACCGGATCAGAACAGTCCTGTTTGGCGACGGCATCGGTGTGATGCTGTTTCTCGGAGCAATCGCATTTTACACGCTGTACTGGCGTGTCGGCTTTTTTATCGCAGATTCTGTGACGGTCGCAAACGCGCTCGCAAACGTCGCAGAGGGTCGACTCGCGGTCACCGAGAGCCGCTACGGGCTGGCTCCCGGGATACAACCGGGGATGGTGGAGGTCGACGGGACACTGTATGGCCGCAACTACGGGCACGTCTTTCTCGCCGTGCCGGTACTCGCCGTCATCGAACTGGTCGACGTTCTGACCGACCTCCGACTCGCGCTCGCGGGCGTCTGGAGTCTCGTCGTGCTGGCGCTGTTTCGGCGCTGTGGGCGCTACGCCGACCGCAACTGGCTTGGGACGGTAGGTGCCGTTCTCGCGACGGGGCTCTTTCTCGGGGCTGTCGCAGTCGGGACGGCGATTCCGGACGACCAGCATCCGGTACTCGCCTTGCAACTGAGTACGATGCTCGTGGGCGCGCTCGCGGCGACGACGCTGTATCGACTCCTCGCCCGGTTTCACGGGCGACGGGTGGGCGCAGTCGCGGGGCTCGCGTTCGTCGTCGCCACGCCAGTCAGCTTCTGGGCGACGATTCCGAAACGTCACGTTCTCACGGTCGGGCTGGTCGTTCTGACGCTGTACTGGTTCGCGGTGAGCCGCGATTCCAGCCACCTCGGCGCGCGCGCCGGTGCCTACGGAGCCTTCGGTCTGTTCGCGCTGCTTCATCCATTCGAGGCGGTCTTTCTGCTGGCAGTGTTCGCGCCGCTCGATTTCCTGACCGCACCCACGAACGACCGGTACAGCACGGCGGTCATCGGCGGCGTCTTCTTCCTGTCGGTACTCCCGCTGTTCGTCGTCAACACGCTCATATCGGGCAATCCACTCAAGGTGCCACGGTTGCTCTCGGCAATTCCCGACGACTTCACCGGACGAGCACCCGGGGAAGCAGCCGATCCGGGCGGACAGACTGGCAACGGATCCGCGACTGGAAGTGGTGGGCCAGCCAACGGATCTGTCGAGGACGACGGCTTCCTTCCCGGTCCGATCGGACGAGGGCTTGGCTACACTACAACTGTCGTCGGTTTCATGCTCGATGCCGTCACGAGCGGGCTGGATGCGCTCCGTGACCCCGAACGGCTCTATCACACGTTCGTCAGAAGTGGGTGGATTCCGGACCTTCGCTACGAGGTCAACGACTTCGAGACGGTCGAGTTGACCATGCTCGAATCGTTCCCGTTGTTTGCCGCCCTGCTGTGGCTTCCCGTCGCCGCCGTCCAGCGGCTTCGTGCAACCGAAATCATGCGGTTTCGGGGCGTGTTGCCAACGACAGCCGCCGGTCAGACCGATCTGCTGGCTGCTGGTTACGCCGTCGTGTTTACCGTCGTCTACCTGCCGCGACTGCCGCTTATCTCTCAGATCACCGTTCGGTACATCCTGCCGGTCGTCCCGCTGATTCTCTACGGTGTCGTTCGGTTCGGCGTGGTCAACGAGGCGATAGCCCGACACTGGCGTGCCCTCGCTGGGAGCTATCTCGTGACGCTCCTCGTGGGTGGAATTGCGCTTCTGACCGCGCTGTTTACGCTCGGACTCGCATCGGGCGAGGCGATGCAACTGCATGCACTGCTCGGAATCGCCGCGGGTGCGGTCGGTGCGCTCGCCGTGCTCTCGGAGCCACTCCACGAACGCCGGGATGTCGTCGCTATCGGACTTGGCGTACCGGCGGCAGCCGCGACGCTACTCGTCTGTTTCAGCGGGCTCGTCTACTTCCAGTATGGCCCGTTCGCACTCGATGTCGTCCGCGTCGCGACCGACTGGCTTCCCACCGTGTAGCTGGCATGTCGTCCCTCTCCCGGCCCGGAGTATCAACGTCGATAATCTCCGGGAAGCATTTATTTACACGTTTCCGGTACATTCCGGGTGAGAAATGGCAGAAGTACTGATCGCTGACGACTCCGAGTTCATGCGGAACCTGCTGCGGGAAATCCTGGAGGAGGACCACACGATAATCGGGGAAGTCGAAAACGGTGTCGAAGCCGTCGAGGTGTTCAAAGAAGAGCAGCCGGATCTCGTGATGATGGATATCGTGATGCCGATCCGCGACGGGATCGAGGCCACAGACGAGATCAAAAACGCAGCGCCGAGCGCGAACGTCATCATGTGTACGAGTGTGGGACAGGAGGAGAAGATGAAAGAGGCCGTCAAGGCGGGGGCGGACGGGTACATCACCAAACCCTTCCAGAAGCCGAGCGTCATGGAGGCCATTCAGGACGTCGTTCCCTCCTAACGATGCAGGTGGACGTCCAGTCGCTCGACACGTTCAACCAGCTCGCTCACAGCGGCGCACAGGAGGCGACCGCCGCCCTCGCGCAGATGACCGGGATCGAGGCGACCGTCGAGGTGACGCACATCACTCTGATCGACCGCGCCGACGTTGGCGGCGAACTCGGGACGGGCACGTTCACCGGCGTTCAGTTCGACTTCGAGGGCGCACTCAGCGGTGAGACGGTGCTTGTGTTCGAGGAGGGAAGCACCGACCAGATCGTCGAGGCGCTGATGCCGGGTGGGTCGGCAGACGAGTCGATGGCCCGGTCCAGCGTTGAGGAGATCGGGAACATCATGATGAGCGGCTTCATCGACGGCTGGGCCGACTATCTCGGCGCGGGCATCGACCACACGCCACCGACCTATATCGAGCGTGACGGCGCGAACGTCTTGCCGGAGGGTCCGGACGCAGCCGACAACGACCAGGTGTTCGTGTTCCGGAGCGAGATTCGCTGGGCGGGCGCGGACATCGGCTTTTACATCTACATGCTTCCGGCCTACGACCCGATGGCAGAACTGATGGCCGACCAGGCCGGGTCCGAGGACGACGCCATCCCGATCGAAAAGCTCGAAGCGTTCAACCGAATGACCCGGGAGGGGACGAAAAACGCCGCGTCGAACGTCGAGATGATGTCCGGTATCGAGACCGAAGCGGAGGTCTCACAGATCTCCTTTGCCCCGATAGAGGACGTACCGAAGGCGCTCGGGGAGGAAACCGTCGTCGGGACCGTCGTGGAGTTCACCGGTGCGCCGAGTGGCTATCTGCTGGTGCTGTTCGACGAGCGGTCTGGCAAAAACGTCGCCGAGGCGCTGATGCCGGTCGAGATGGATGCCGACGGGCTGACAGACCAGCACAAGTCGGCCATCGAGGAACTCGGTAACATCATCACGAGCGGGTTCGTCGACGGCTGGGCGAACGTCTTGCAGCAGTCCATCGAGCACACGCCGCCGCGGCTGGTCCACGACATGGGGAAGGCGGTCATCGACCCGCTCGCGGCTCAGCTCGGCCAGCATCAGCGCCACGCCTTTATCATCGACTCGCGGATGCGAACGGACGAGGTCGATTTCGAGAGCGAGATCTACGCGCTCCCGAATGAAGCCGAACTCCGGGAGGCGCTCGACGCGTTGGCCGTCGAGCGAGCAGACCAGACCGAGGCCGACGTCGAAGAGATCTTCTGATCATGCACGGCACTGAGGGGACTGAGACGGAATGAAAGTCTACGACGGAAGCGAGACTGACGGGGACGCCGGAACCGGCGAACAGCGGAAGGTCGGCATCGCCGAGTACGACATCGTGACAAACGGCGCAGAACTGACGACGAGCGGTCTCGGTTCCTGTATCGGCGTTGCACTCTACGACACGAAGGCGAGCGTGGCCGGACTCGTTCACGTGATGTTGCCTGCGGCCGACGAGATGGAGGACGGCTCACCCGCGAAGTTCGCCGATTCGGGGACGGAACTGCTCATCGAGGAGATGGAAGTCGCCGGAGCAGACAGGACACGGCTGGAGGCGAAGATTGCTGGCGGCAGCGACATGCTCGACTTCTCGGAGGGCGGATCCGGCATCGGCGACCGAAACGCAGCGCAGGTCCAGGAGACCCTCGCACAGTACAATATTCCGGTCGTCGGGGAGGATGTCGGCGGCGACTACGGCCGGTCGCTCCGACTGAACGGCACGAACGGCGACCTGGTCGTCACGAGCGCAAACAGAGAGAAACTCCATCTGTGACCATCCTGTCTGTGAGGTTCCGTGACCATCACACACCCCGGACTGACCGCGGGCCCGTCTGACGACCGGCAGACTCTGTTTCAGCTTCTGATAGCTATGACGCTGTTCTCAGATAAACGCAGGCAAAAACAAACGTCGGACCATAATTTGCGAAGTATCTCCTTGTATTTACGAACCAGGTTTTGATTCTATCCGTATATTTTCAGATATGATATCTGAGACGGTACATTCAAGGGTAGACGACCCTGTTTATACGGATAATGAGCGGTATCACGTCGCTACAGGTTGCTGTCCCGGAAGCGACGGCGATGACGGTCGTTTTCGTGCTACTCACTGGGGGGCTGGTGGGGATGAGCATTCGGAACATGTTCGATTCGATCATGTCCGAGGACGGCGACAGCGACGGTGACGACGACGGCGGCGACGACCTTGGCGGTGGCCTCATGGGTGAAGAGGAAGACACCGGAGGCGGCGATGATGATCTTGGCGGGTTGGGTGGTCTCGACGACGGCGACGACCTGGGTGGGTTCGACGACGGCGGCGAATTCGACGACATGGACGGCGGTGGCGGCGGTGGTGGCAACGTCGACGAACTCGAACACCGCCTCGACGAACTCGAAAACGAGGTCGGCAGCCTCTCCTCGACGGTCAATACGGTCCGCAACGAGAACGAGCAGATCTCGGAGACCGTCGGAGAAGTCGAGGAGAACGTCCGGAAGTTACTCGATATTTACGAGATGGTCACGCGGGGTGTCAATCCCTTTGCCGACGATATCGAGGCCGGGATGGGCGGTCCCGGTGACGACGGCTCGTTCGGTCTCTTTGCGGACGAGGGCGACGACAGCGAAGAGGACATCGACGAGGACATCGCTGAGGCAGACGCCGAGGGCTTTTTCGACGACGACCTCGTCGAGGAGGAAGAGTCGATGGAGACAGACGCCGATATCGACGACGTGCTCGGCGGCACAGACGACGAGGACACCGGCGACGAGTTTCAGGACAGTTTTGACGAGGATTTCGACGACGATGAGTTCGGAGGCATGGACGACATGAGTCAGGCAGACGAAAGCGAGGAGACTGACGACAGCGGCGGCGGAACCTCCTTCGAGGACCTGAAAGACGAGTACGAATCTGGCGACGCAGAGTGGGCGGAGGAGGACGACGGTGACGAGATGGACACTCTCGACGACGGGGGTGACGTAATCGAGGACAGCGATGTGGCTGATCCCGATGACGGCGACTTCGGGATGGACGACGACGACGACCTCGCTGACGACGAACTGTTCGACGAGGTCATCGAGGACGAGGAGACAGAGCCGATGGAGACTGCAGCGGAGATTGACCAGTCGGCGGCCGAACCGGAACCCGAGCAGGAGCCACTTTCGGAGCCGGAGCCAGAACCCGACGTGACTGGGATGGAAGAATCGACGCCGGAACCAGAGCCCGACGCGACCGAGACGGAAGACTCGACGACCGAGCCGACGGAGACGGCGGCCGCAAACGCGGACAGACAGAGCGAGGACACGGCAGACGACGATGGCAAGCCATATCTCTCGACGCTTCCGGAGGGGTTCGCGGCGGATCTGGTCGTGGTCGAGTGGCTCGAATATCTCGTCTCCGAGGTCGGCGTTCGGGAGACTGCACGTGCGATAGACTACTACGAGACCATCGACTGGATCGACGAGAGTGTCGCCGACGACTTACACGAGTATCTCCGGGGATTCGACGGCGGAGCGAACGGAACGCTGACGATCGACCACCACACGACGAGCCTGCAGTACATCAGCCAACTCGACGGCGACGGCGGGGCAAGCTTCGGCCAGCTGCACGGAGGTGGTCTGGATGGGCTTCAGCGTTAGCGGCGCCGCAGCGATCATCTTCGTCAGCATGTTCATCGCCTTCGGGATGTGGTTCACGGCGGCGTCGAACGGGTTCGACCGGATCACGGACGCACAGGACGCACAGACCGAGACCACGCTGGAAGCGAGCAATACCGCGATCGAGATCGACAGTGCCCGGTACAATCAGAGCACGGACGTGCTGACGATCACGGCCTCCAATACCGGTACCACGGAACTCTCGCTCGCGGCGACGGATCTCCTCGAAGACGGTGCCTTCGTCTCGGGCTGGGAGGCAACTGCCACGGTCGAGGGCAACGGCGCAACGGACCTGTGGCTGCCCGGAGAAACGCTTTCGATCGAACTCACCCGAACTGCCGGGCCGAGCCGCGTGAAACTCGTCACGCCGTCGAGCGTGGCAGACAGCACGACGGTGACTCAGCTATGAGAGGGACGCTAACCGCTGGAGGTGGGCTGGATGGGATTTAGCACGAGCGGCAGTCTACTGGTCATCTTCATCGGGCTGTTTATCGCGATGGGATCGATCTACACCACGACGTCGAACACGACCGACCGAGTCGAAGCGGCCTACACCGACGATCTGCAGCGACAGGCGGCGGTCACCGAGACCGCGATCAACATCACCGATGCGACACAGAACGCCGACGGGAATCTCACAATTGTCGTGACGAACAACGGGTCGCGGGATCTGTCCGTCTCGGAGCTTTCGGTCCTGCTCGACGGCGAGTTTCGATCACTCGCCACGTTCGACGCGGTGACCGTTGACGGGGCGGACACTGACGTGTGGCCCCCGGAAACCACGCTCAGGCTCGAAGCCGACGGCGAACCGACGGTCGAGCGGGTGAAGGTCGTGACGGGTGTTGGAATCGCGGCCGCAAGCGACGTTCGGGAGGTGACGACCTGATGGCGAGCGTCTCGGTGTCTCACATGATCCTCTTTATCGCGAGTATGATCATCGCCGCGAGCGTCGCAGGCGTGTTCACCACGAGCGTGGACGAACTCGCGGGCGCAATCGACGACCAGGGCCTGCAGGTCAGCGACAACGTCCGCACAAGCATCGACATCATCAGCGACAGCGGCGCGAGCGACCAGCTCTACGACGCCAACGCCGGTGATGACGGCGAACTCACTCTGCTCGTCAAAAACACCGGGACCACACGGCTGCCCGTCGACGCAAACCAGATCGACGTGCTGGTCAACGGGCAGTTCCAGCCCGCCAGTGACCTCACCATCCAGTTGCTCGGTGCGGGTGACATGTGGAGTCAAAACGAGGTCATCCGGGTCACCGTCGACGTCGCGCTCGGCGACGGCGACCACCGGGCGATGGTCATCGTCAACGACGACGAGGAGGTCTTCCCCTTCAGACTCGGAGGTGGCACGTAATGAGTATTGCACGAAACGAACTGTTCTCGATCGGACTCAAAGAGCGGGATAGACTCGACAAGGAACTCGGCGGCGGTATCCCGCCTGGGAGCATCGTCCTGATGGAGGGCGACTACGGTGCCGGGAAATCGGCCATCAGCCAGCGGTTCACCTACGGCCTCTGTGAGGAGGGCCACAGCGTCACCCTCCTGTCGACGGAGTTGACCGTTGGGAGCTTTCTGGAGCAGATGCACTCGCTCGACTACGACATGGTCGATCACATGCTCGACGAGAACGTCCTCTTCTTGCACGCCGACATCGGTGACTCGAAGAACACCTTCTCGGACACCGGCGGTGACGACGAGGACCGGATGGATCTCCTCAAACGGTTGATGGAGGCCGAGGTGATGTGGGAGTCGGACGTGATCATCATCGACACGTTCGACGCAATCCTGCGCAACGACCCCAAGTTCGAGGCGCTGGTGCGGGAAAACGAGGAGCGCCAGGCCGCACTGGAGATCATCTCTTTTTTCCGCGACATCATCTCGCGCGGGAAGGTGATCGTTCTGACGGTGGACCCGACGACGCTGGACGAGGAGGCGATAGGGCCGTTCCGGTCTATCGCCGACGTCTTTCTGGAGTTGGAGATGGTCGAGGTCGGTAACGACGTGCGCCGACAGATCAGCGTCCTCCGGTTTGCTGGCATGGGCGAGCAGGTCGGTGACACGATCGGGTACTCGGTTCGCTCGGGCACAGGAATCGTCATCGAGAGCAGGAGTGTGGCATAACCATGACAGAGCACGGACGACCCAACCCGTCGGACGAACTGCGACAGCACGCGGCCAGACGCCCCCATCTCCGGGACCACCTCCAGAAGTTCAAGCAGATCACCGGGGAGTTCCCCATGTTCATCGAGGAGGCCGACGACGAGTACGAAACCGACCGGCCGAACGTGCTCTATCCCGTCGGCGGCCCGATCTACTGCCATATCTACGGCGACATCGGGCAGGACATGAAGTATTATGCTATCGAACCGGACCTGTCCGAAAACGAGTGGTCGGTGTTCAACACGGTGCGGGACCGGTTGCTCGAACGGAGTGTGACCAAACCGGCCCCGCAGGACGAAGCAGAGTACGACGACCGCATCGAGGAGTTGATGCAGGAGACCACGTCGATCAAGAGTGAGGACAGCAACCGGAGCGTTCTGACCCGGATCTCGGATCTCACGAACGTCGGCAAGGTCGAGCTGACCGAGCAGACCTACGAGAACATCCGCTATCGACTCAACCGCGACATCGTCGGTCTCGGGCCGCTGGAACCGGTGATGCGCGACCCGGCGAACGAGGACATCCACGTCATTGGACCAAACGAGTGTTTCGTCGACCACTCGGTGTACAGCATGCTCCAGACGACCGTCGAGTGGGAGAGCGACGAGCACTTCGATCAGTGGCTCAAGAACATGGGCGAGCGGATCGGCGACCCGGTCAGCGACTCGGACCCCATCGTCGACTCGACGCTCCCAGATGGGTCGCGTCTGAACCTCATCTACTCAGACGACGTCAGCCTCAAGGGTCCTTCGCTGACGATCCGTCAGGGCGACGAGGTGCCACTCTCGGTGTTTCAGATCACCGCCTGGAACACGCTCAGCCCCGAACTGGCGGCGTACCTCTGGCTCTGTCTGGAGAACGAACAGACGGTGTTCGTCGTCGGGGAGACGGCGTCAGGGAAGACGACGACGCTGAACTCGATTATGGCCTTCATCCCGCGGGACTCGAAGATATACACCGCGGAGGACACCGCCGAGGTCATGCCGCCACACGACACGTGGCAGAAACTGCTGACCCGAGAGGGCGATTCCGAGGACACGTCGGTGGACATGTTCGACCTGGTCGCGGCGGCGCTCCGCTCCCGGCCGGACTACATCATCGTGGGCGAGGTTCGTGGCGAGGAGGGTCGGATGGCTTTCCAGGCCGCACAGACCGGTCACCCCGTGATGCTGACCTTCCACGCGAGCGACATCGTCTCGATGATCCAGCGCTTTACTGGTGATCCGATCAACATCCCCGAGACGTTCATGGACAACGCCGACGTGGCGCTGTTCCAGAACCGTGTCAAGCAGGGTGACGACGTGCTCC
This sequence comes from Halovenus marina, assembly GCF_051414115.1. Taxonomy (NCBI): domain Archaea; kingdom Methanobacteriati; phylum Methanobacteriota; class Halobacteria; order Halobacteriales; family Haloarculaceae; genus Halovenus; species Halovenus marina. The sequence goes on from NZ_JBLKNZ010000001.1 coordinate 763,942, forward strand.
GTCGGGTGACCAGCGTCCAGGAAATCGAGGGCTACTCCAAGGAGATGGACGGTGTCGTCACCCGACAGGCGTTCTACTGGGACCCCGTCGAGGACGAAATCGTCTTCCAGGGGCGGAACAACTCCTACGTGCTCGAAGAGCAGATCGCGACCCTGCTGGGCTACGAGGACACGCGTGACATCTACGGGGATCTGGACTTCCGGGCACGGGTCATCGAGCGCGCGATTCAGGAGGGGATCACCGGCTACCACGAGGTCAACGAACTCATCGCTGACTTCCAGCGCGACGGCGTCGAGGGGCTCCCCTTCGATATCCACAGACGAGAGTAATGTCCACGGACAGCGAGGCCACGATCGATCTGACGCTCTCCGAGAACCTCCAGTCGCTGCTCGATTCCTATCGACGCATGGGGATGCCGATGGGGCAGTACGTCACCTTCATCCTCATCCCGTCGCTGGGGTTCTTCTTGGTCTCGCTCGCGCTCGCGCTCTTTTTGAGTCTGCCGCTGAGCATCCGACTCCCGATACCGCTTTTGGGCATGCTCGCGTTCGGGTCGGCGGTGTTCTATCCGAAGATTCTGCTCAACCAGCGGCGCCGACAGCTCAACAACCGGTTTCACCTGATGATCACCCACATGACGGTGCTGGCGACGACGAAAATCGACCGGATGGAGGTGTTCCGGACGCTCGCCCAGGAAGACGAGTACGGCGAACTGGCGACGGAGATGAACCGTATCGTGCAACTGGTCGACACCTGGAACCAGAGCCTCGACGACGCCTGTCGCCGCCGTGCGAAGGAAGTGCCGAGCGAGACGGTTGCGGACTTCTTCGAGCGACTCGCCTACACGCTCGGTGCGGGCCAGTCACTCCGGGAGTATCTGCTCTCCGAGCAAGACCAGATCATTCAGGAGTACGTCACCGTCTACGAGTCCTCGCTCGACAATCTGGAGGTGATGAAGGATCTCTACCTGTCGATGATTCTCTCGATGACGTTCGCGCTGGTGTTTGCCGTCGTCCTGCCGGTGCTGACCGGGACCGACCCGACGCTGACGGTGAGCGCGGTCATCGTGATGTATATCTTCGTTCAGACGGGGTTTTACCTCGCGATCCGGTCGCTGTCGCCGTACGACCCTGTCTGGTATCACCCGCCCGAGAAGCCCTCTGCCGTCGAACCGCGGATCACGAAAAGCTTCTATATCGGCGTCTCGCTGAGCGTGCTGTTGCTCGGTTTCGTCCTCGCCGACGTGTTTGGATTGAGTCCGGTCTCGGTTTCCATTCTGATCCCGGTTCTGGGTGATCCGCTCCCGCTCCCGATATATGCCGCGATCCCCGTGACGCCGCTGCTCATCCCGGGGCTGGTCCTCCGGAGTGCAGAAAAGCGTATCAACGCTCGTGACCGGGAGTTTCCAAGCTTCATTCGGGCGCTCGGGACGACCGAGACAGTCAAGCAGTCGACGAGCTCGCAGGTACTCGAAACCCTCCGGGAGAAGGACTTCGGGCCGCTGTCCCCGAACATCGACGACCTGTACCGGCGGCTGAACATGCGGATCGAACCGGTCGAGGCGTGGCGGTATTTCACCGCTGACTGTCGGTCCTATCTCATCCAGACGTTCAGCGAGATGTACTTGATGGGCCGAGAACTCGGCGGGACGCCCGAGCTGCTCGGCGAACTCATCGCCGAGAACATGAACGAGGTGTTGCAGTTGCGCGAACAGCGCCGACAGGCGACGACGACGCTCGTCGGCCTGCTGTATGGGATCACCGCCGCCGCGACCTTCGCCTTCTTCATCGGTCTGCAGGTCGTCAACATCCTCTCCGATATGAGCCTCGAACTCGACGAGAGTGCTGGCTTCGATGCGGCCGCCCTCATCCAGACTGAGGCGTTCAACATCCCGCTCATCGAGTCCCTCCTCGTCGTCGTGATCATGTTCTCCGCGATGCTCGCCTCGCTGATGATCCGCACTGTCGACGGCGGTCACAAGCTCAACACCTACATGCACTTCGTGTTGCTCACCTGGATCTCGGCGCTTATCGCAGTCGCCACCAAGTGGCTCGTCAACGTCTTCCTCTCGATCTGAAGGCTCCGCGAGTGACAACGCCGATACACGTCACATAACGAATCTGATGGATATTTCCGAATCGAACTCAAAACGGGGACGATGAGAGGGTTCCGGTGGCTGGTCGGGACAGACAGGCGGGTGCTGGTGCTGGCGCTGGCCCGGATGGTCGGCGCAGCGGGCAACTCCTTTCTGATCGTCGTGTTGCCGCTGTACATCGGGAGTGGCATCGTCGATATCGACGGCCTCGTCGGGCGGTCAGTCGGTGTCGGAGCGGCGACGATCACGGTCACGGAACCGCTGCTCATCGGACTCGTGCTGTCGCTGTTTGGCTTTCTGAACAGTCTTTCGCAACCGTTTACTGGTCGGATCTCTGACCGCGCGAGTGCCCGCAAGCCGTTCATTCTCGCCGGGATCGTGACGCTCGGAACGGGGTCGGGGCTGTACATCGTCGCGACCGAATACTGGATGCTCGTGACTCTTCGCGCGGTTCAGGGGTTCGGTGCTGCGTTGATCGTTCCTTCCACGGTGGCACTGATAAACGAGTACGCGGGCGAAGCGGCTGACCGTGGCGGCAACTTCGGCGTGTACAATACGTTCCGCCTCATCGGGTTTGGAGTCGGACCAGCGGTTGCTGGACTCGTCGTCGAAGCTGGTCCCTACACCGTCGGTTCGGTCACGCTTTCGGGATTCGAGGCCGCCTTCGCTATCGCCTGCGCTGGTGCGTATCTCTCCTTTGTCCTCGTCGCGCTGTTTGTCACTGATACGGAGGAACCGAGCGCAGACGCTGACACCGACCTCTCGATTCAGATGCGGGGGACTGACCGCTTGCTCGATCCGGTCTTTACCCTCGGACTCGCGACCATCGCGATGGGCATCTGTATCTCGCTGTTTGCGACGCTTCAGACCGAGATCAACCTCCGACTCGACCAGCAGCCAGTTTGGTTCGGTCTCCAGTTCGGCGCGGTCACCATCGCGAACGTCATGCTGCAGGTTCCGGTCGGCACTGCCGCTGACCGGTACGGCCGCCGCCCATTCTTGCTCGCGGGCTTTGTGATCTTGATCCCCTCCACAGTGTTGCAGGGTATCGTCACAGACCCCGTGGTGATGACGGCCGTTCGGTTCGGTCAGGGCATCGCCGTGGCGCTCGTCTTTGCCCCGTCGCTCGCGCTCGCCGGTGACCTCGCGAAGAAGGGTGCCTCGGGGTCGACGCTGTCGATACTCACCATGGGCTTTGGGTTCGGCGTCGCCGTCGGCCCGCTCGCGTCAGGGATTCTCGTCTCCTTTGGCTTTCTGGTCCCGTTTGTCGCTGGCAGCGTGCTCGCCGCAATTGCACTTGTCGGCGTTCTCACGCAGGTAGAGGAGACGCTCCCCGACGAGGTGACAGAGCCAGCAGTCAGCGATTGACTCCATTATTGGTCTCCGACCGAGTGTCGGTGTCTTTATCCACGTGACTGCCCGAGCGTGGCGTATGACCACTGACCGCGAGGCGTTTCTCGCCGGCGATCGCCCCGACGACGTGCACATCTATCTCCACGAGGACGCCGTCTCGAACGTCGACGCGCTCGAATCACACGGCGAACGCGTCGAAGCGGGTATCGTGCTCGTTCTCGACGGCGACCAGGCCCGGAGCATCTTCCAGCGCGCGACTGGAATCGACCCGATGGCGTTCGCACAGGACGCGATGGACACCGACGGCGATGTCGACGACGACTGCACCGGCGGCACCTGTCCGGCCTGCGGTGCCGACGACGGTGCTCGCTTCGTCTTTGCGTTTGCCGAGGCACAAAACGACGATGTCGGCGGGCTCTACGCCGAGGGCGACGTGATCCACGCCTACGTCTCCTGCGAGTGCGGGGAGTCGTACTCGGATAAGTGGGTCGCTGAGTAGCGACCAATTTTCGCGGCTACTGCACTGCGCGCCGTCGTCTCTGTTCGACCAGATGAACGGCGAGTGGCAACAGCAAAATCCCAGCAAAGAGCGCGACGTTGAAAAGCACCGTTCGCAGGTGTTCGAGCGACCCGGTCACCAGTGCCTCCTCCACGAGGACGAAGGCAAGCAGATAGCCGATCCCGCAGAGACAGACTGCCCCTCCTTCGAGTCGTGTCCGAAGCGCGGGCATACTGTCGAGCTGTGTCGTCGCGACGACGCCGCCGAGACTCGCGCCGAGGCCGACGAGCGCGAGTTCTGCGAACCCGCTTACGAGAACCGCGGGGACGGCGATGACGGTCGCGAGTGCGAACCCTCGCTGCGGTGTCCCGTCGACGACGCGGGGTACCGCAGCGAGCACGCCCACACCGAGTGCAGCGCCGACGACGATATCGCCCAGATAGTGGACGCGGAGAACGACCCGCGACAGCGAGATGGCGAGGACGGCAGTCACGACGCCGCCGATGGCGAGCGGGTCGCGGAGTCGGTCGAACGCGACGAGCAGGCCGCCGTAGACGAGCGTCGCCATGAACGCGTGCCCGCTCGGAAAGCCGTACTCGCTGTCGGTCAGTTCCACGAGCGCGGCCACCTCCACCGCCCCGTCAGCGGGCGGTCGCGGCAGCGCGAACGCGGATTTGACCAGCACGATGCTCACCACCCCGACAGTCGCGTACGCGGCCACCGTCGCGCCGCGCTGTCTGTCCGCGAGCCAGTAGCAGACGGCGACGACGAGAATAAGTAACTCGGCCCCGCCGAAGGTCGTCACGAAGACTGCAAGATCGGTAAACTCCGGTGGGAACGCTTCCCAGAGCGCGACGCTCCAGTCTTTCAGACGCATGTGGAAGGGAGTACTCGGAGCGACCGGTAAAACACATCGAAGTCAGCGCAGTGTCGGAGACACGGGTTCGGCGTCCGTTCTCGGCGCCGCGTGGTCAGGGCGCCCGTTCCCAGCACCGCGTGGCCAGTGCGTCCGTTTCCGCGCCCTCGTTTCAGCGTTCGATACCGTACACATCGCCTGTCCAGTCGCGTTCTCTGGTGTCGTAGACTGCGTGTCCGCGGTCGCGGTCGGTGAGCGCGTCGAGGTCAGCGTCGTCGAGGTCCCAGTCGAAGAGATCGATGTTCTCCTGGACGTGTGCTGGCGAGGACGATTTCGGGAGCGCGACGACGCCCTGTTCGAGCGCCCACTTGAGGACAATCTGTGCGACGGACCTGTCGTACTTCTCGGCCAGATCGGAAACGACGTCGTCTTCGAATATCTCCGTGCGGGCGAGCGGCGCGGCGGCCTCGACGACGGTGTCGGTTTCGCGACAGAATTCAACCAGTTCGGGTCGCTGGAGCCACGGGTGGAACTCGATCTGATTGACCGCGATCGGAACGTCAGAGATGTGGTGTGCGGTGCTGAGTTGATAGCGGCTGAAGTTCGAGACGCCGATGTTTTTAATCAGCCCCCGGTCGTGCAGTGTCGCCATCGCGTCGAGCGACTCCCGAAGCGAGATGGCCGGGTTCGGCCAGTGGATGAGATACAGGTCCAGATAGTCCGTCCCGAGTCGGGCAAGCGAGTCCTCGCAGGCGGCGATGAGCGACTCGTAGTTGAGGTGTTTCGGGAGCACCTTCGAGGTGAGAAAGACCTCATCGCGGTCGTACTCTGCGAGCACGTCGCCGATGACGTTCTCGTTGTGATAGCCCTCGGCGGTGTCGACGTGCGTGTAGCCCGCATCGAGTGCTGTCCGAAGCCCCTCTTCGAGTTGTTCGTCGCCGATGTCCCACGTGCCGTAGCCGACGACGGGCAGTTCGTCGCCGCTCGGAAGTGTCTTTGTTGGGAATGTACTCATAGACTGGTCACAGGCCGGATCGCGGTTGAATCTACCGATACGTGGTTCGTGTTGTGAACGCGCTCGTCCAACGAATCACAGCGACAGCAGCGCCACGCCGACGACGGCCAGCACCGCAGCGAGCAGGCGCAGTCGGAAGTGGCGCTCACCGAGCAGGATTCCCCCGAGCACGACTGCGACGATGGCCTGCGTGTTGATGATCGGTGAGGCGATGCTCGCGGGAAGTGCCCCGAACGAGACCGTCGTCAGGTGTTCGCCGAACGCAACGAGGGCACCGACCGCGACGAACTTCGGAATCTCCTGACGCGAGAGCGACGGCCGCCGGGCCACTGCCATCGGGAGCAACATGACCGTCATCGTCCCGAAGAACAGCGGAACCCAGAGCCGCTCTGCGATGGCTAGATCCTGTAGCGCGACGCGTCTTCCGACATCCCCGACGGCAAAGCAGACGGCACTCAACAGCGCGAGTTGCGCCGGGCGCGAGTTGGCGGCTTTCGCAATCGGGCGAAACAGTCCTGCCGAGTCGTAGTTGGCGACGTACACCGCGAACGTCGCAACCACGACGCCAAGCACCTGAAGCGGCGTCAACACCTGCCCGAGCAAGAGAATCTCGATGGGGAGCACGAACACGGGCACGATCTTGTTGATCGGCGTGACGTAGGACACCTCACCCGCCGCGAGCGCTTTGAGAAAGAGCAACAGCGCCGCCACTGTGGTGAACGCAGTCCAGACGAGAATGCCCAGCTCCGGCAGGCCAAACGCTGCGGCCGATTCGGTCACTCGGTCGGCTTCGACCGCGACGGCTGGGAGATACCAGAGCACCGCGAACATGTAGAAGACGACGAGCAACCACGCGTGTGGATACCGGGCGAACGACCGCTTCAGGAGGTAGATATACCCACCCCACACGAACGCCGCGAGAACCGCGACGCCGATAGCCGGTTCCATCTAGCAGACTCGACGGCACTCGCCCTCAAGAGGGGTTCGATCGGTGTCTCGTTCCGTGTCGACCGGGGAGCAAAACCGCATCCATAATGGCTCTCGGACTCGAATCGGATGCATGGACATGAACCGACGGCCGCGACGACTGCGAACCGACGGGGTCCGGTCGCTCGTGCGCGAGACGGACCTGACGGCGTCGGATCTCATCGCTCCCGTGTTCGTCGACGCGACTGCCGAGCGTCGCCAGCCGATCGAGTCGATGCCGGGACACGAGCGAGTTCCCGTCTCGGACGCTGTCGAGCGCGTCGAGGAGATCCGTGAGACCGGCGTCGAGGCGGTCATCCTCTTTGGGATCCCCGACTCGAAGGACGACCGCGGGACGCGAGCGTGGGCCGAGGACGGAGTCGTACAGCGGGCGACCAGGAAGATCACGGCCGAAACCGACGCCTACGTCATCACCGACGTCTGTCTCTGTGAGTACACTGAACACGGTCACTGCGGGGTGCTCGAAGACGAGGCGCGGTCGAATCCCCGAGTCACCGTCGACAACGACGAGACGCTGGATAGACTGGCGGACATCGCCGTCTCACACGCCCGCGCGGGTGCGGACATGGTTGCGCCCTCGGGGATGATGGACGGGATGGTCGCGGCGATCCGAACCGGCCTCGACGGGGAGGGCTTCGAGCACGTGTCGATTATGAGCTACGCGGCCAAGTACGAGTCCGCGTTCTACGGCCCCTTCAGAGACGCCGCAGACGGTGCGCCCGCCTTCAGCGACCGGAGACACTACCAGATGGACCCGGCGAACGTTCGGGAAGCGAGCCGCGAGGTCGAACTCGACGTGCGGCAGGGCGCGGACGTGCTGATGGTCAAGCCCGCGCTCCCCTATCTGGATATCGTCTCGCAGGTGCGCCGGGAGTTCGACCACCCTGTCGCCGCCTACAACGTCTCCGGCGAGTACGCGATGGTCCACGCCGCCGCCGAGAAGGGCTGGCTGGAGCTCGAAGCCACGGCCTACGAGTCGCTGCTCTCGATCAAACGCGCTGGCGCTGATCTGATACTCACGTACTTCGCAGAGGACATCGCCAACCGGCTATAGTCCGCTGACCGTCTCTTCATGGCCGTTTTCTCGTCCGCCAGCGACCGCTCTGACGACTACGGGCCCGGGAGCGATCCAGCCACGTTCCCGGGAGCGGCCCGACCCCTCCTCGAAAGCCGCCACCGATCCCGGTTTACGATCTACAGAAATTCGATGTCTGAACGTCCACATTCTGGACAGAATACAACCTTATATCCGTTATACTCTTCCTTATATTGTTCATTCGTTCAGATTTTTCGCGGAATAGAACACACATTTAACCAAACCCTTATACATGTGAGTGTCACACCCATTCGACGTGGAACGCATGACGATAACGCACAAATCGCGCGGTTTGGTGAACGAACAGGCAGTAAAACAGACGTTTGGAACTGGAGGTGACCAGTAGATGGACCCAATTGTACTTCAGAGCGTCGGCGAGGTCGCGGACGCGGTCACTAACACGTGGATACTGACCGTTACGTTCCTGATTTTCTTCATGCACGCAGGCTTTGCGATGCTTGAGGCGGGGCAGGTTCGCTCGAAGAACGTCGCCAACCAGCTGACCAAGAACCTCCTGACGTGGAGTGTCGGCGTCGTGCTGTTTTTCCTGGTCGGAGCAGGCCTTTCATATGTCGCTGCCGGCGGAAGTTTCGCTGACGGCGCTCCGTTCATGAATACTGGTGGTGAGTTCTCCCAGTACATCGGCTGGCTCTACGGAGCAGTGTTTGCGATGACGGCCGCGACGATCGTCTCTGGAGCGGTGGCTGGCCGTGCGCGTCTCCGTGCATACGTCGGCTACACGTTCCTGCTGGCGGCGGTCATCTACCCAGTCGTCATCGCGATGACCTGGACTGGTGCATCTGTCTCGGGCAGTGGTCTGGTCAAGGACCTGACCGGAACTGCATTCAAAGATTTCGCAGGCGGAACCATCGTCCACGCGATGGGCGGTATCGCCGGGTTGACCGCCGCCTGGGTACTCGGGCCACGGATGGACAAGTACGACAGTGACGGGAGCGTCAACGTCATTCCAGGTCACTCGATGACCTTCGCAGTCCTCGGAACGCTGATGCTTGCTTTTGGCTGGTACGGGTTCAACGTGGGTACTGTCGCTGCGCCAGTCGGTGGCGGTGGTGCTCTCGGCCAGACCGCAATGACGACGACGCTCGCGATGGCAATGGGCGCAGTCGGCGCAGGCGCAGTCTCGCTGCTGAAAAACAGCAAGGTCGATACGTTGTATGTCGCGAACGGCCTGCTGGCCGGACTGGTCGGCATCACCGCGATCCCAGACACGACGACGTGGTGGGGCGCACTTGCAGTCGGACTTCTTGCGGGCGCACAGCTTCCGATCGTCTTCGAGTTCGTCGAGAAGCGACTCAAGATCGACGACGTGTGTGCGGTCTTCCCGGTTCACGGTAGCGCAGGCGTGCTGGGAACGCTCGCGTTCCCCTTCGTCGCGGCTGACCTCGGGCCGTCGGTGGCCGATGCGTTCATCGCACAGGTCGTCGGCGTCGCCTTCATCGCCGCATGGACTATCACGGCGACGGCACTCATCTGGGGTGTCTTTAAAGCAGTCGGACAGGCACGCGTCGACTCCGACCACGAGCGCGACGGACTGGACATCTCCGAACACGGCGTCGAGACCTACCCCGAGTTCGGCGACCCGAACGTCGCCACCGACGGCGGCGTCGAGACCCACGACCTGCGCGCTGACGGCGGCACGGGCAGCGGCATCGAGATGGTGACGGCCATCATCCGACCGGACCGACTCAGCGAAGTCAAGCAGGCACTCGCCGAGGCCGAAGCGCCGTCGCTGACGGTCACGAACGTCTCCGGTCGCGGCTCACAGCCGTCGAAGACCGGCCAGTGGCGCGGCGAGGAGTACGTCGTCGACCTCCACCAGAAGGTCAAAATCGAGTGTGTCGTCGCCGACACGCCGACCGAGGACGTGGTCGACGCGATCCGCGATGCGGCAAACACCGGCGAACCCGGTGACGGCAAGATATTCGTCATGCCGATCGAGGACGCAGTCCAGATCCGCACCGGCGAACGCGGCATGGGCGCGGTCTGACGACGACACGAGCGCTCGGTTCCGACACAATCCGCTCGTTTCGATTCTGACATAGCACTCCTTTTTCGCGCGAACATAACGCGTTAGCTTCTTTCCCCGTGCGGTCGAAGACCCAAGCATGAACCACGACCAGTCGCGGTCGCTGTACGACCGGGCGCTCTCGGTGTTGCCCGGTGGCGTCAACTCCTCGGTTCGTGCGGTCAGACCGTACCCCTTCTTCGTCGAGCGCGGTGACGGCGGGCACGTCATCGACGCGGACGGGAACCGCTATCTGGATTTCGTCATGGGATATGGCCCGCTCCTGTTCGGTCACGACCTGCCGGAGTCGGTTGAGGCCGCGGTCCAGCAACGTGCGAGCGAGGGACCGATGTACGGCGCGCCGACCGAAGTCGAGGTCGAACTCGCCGAGTTTCTCGCCCGACACGTCCCGAGCGTCGAGATGGTACGCTTTGTCAACAGCGGCACCGAGGCCACCGTCTCCGCGGTTCGACTTGCCCGGGGCTACACTGGCCGTGACAAGATCGTCATCATGGAGGGGAGCTACCACGGCGCACAGGAGTCGACCCTCGTGGAGGGGTCCGGAACCGACACCGCCCCGTCGAGCCCCGGCATCCCGGCGTCGTTTGCCGACCACACGATCACCGTCCCGTTCAACGACGAAGCGGCGGTGCAGGAGGTGTTCGAGGCCCACGGCGAGGACATCGCCGCAGTGCTCACCGAGCCAATCCTGGGCAATCACGGTATCGTCCACCCCGTCGAGGGGTATCTGGAGACGCTCCGGGAAGTGACCGACGAGTACGGGTCGCTGCTCGTCTTCGACGAGGTCATCACGGGCTTTCGGGTCGGCGGTCTCCAGTGCGCCCAGGGAAAGTTCGGCGTCACGCCCGACGTGACGACGTTCGGAAAGATCGTCGGCGGCGGCTTCCCGGTGGGCGCTATCGGCGGCCGGACGGAGATCATCGAGGAGTTCACGCCGTCGGGCGACGTGTTCCAGTCGGGGACGTTCTCCGGGCATCCGGTGACGATGGCCGCCGGGCTCGAGACGCTTCGCTACGCGGCCAAGGAGGACGTGTACGACCACGTGAACGGGCTGGCCGAACAGCTCCGAGCGGGGCTGACTGATATCGTCGAAGACCAGGCCCCCGAGTACACCGTCGTCGGCACAGATAGCATGTTCAAGGTCATATTCACCCGCGGCCGACCCGGCGAGGGTGAGCGATGCGAGGCGGGCTGTCGCCAGAACGAGGGCTGTTCGCACTTCGACCAGTGTCCGAAAACTGGTGCGGACGTCGACGACGCCGACACCGAGCGCTGGGAACGACTGTTCTGGCCTGCGATGAAAGACGAAGGCATCTTCCTGACACCCAACCAGTTCGAGTCGCAGTTCGTCTGCTATGCACACACCGAGTCGGACATCGAGGAGACGCTCGAAGCGTACAAGACGGCGCTATGACGGCAGAGACCGAGAACGGTCGAGAAACCGATGGCGACGATGACTTCGAGGGCGACGACGCCACGGACGAACGACGGCTGATCGGAACGCAGCGCGAGGAGACGGACGCGTATCTCGCCACGGATCTCGGCGTCGTTCGCGTGTCGATCACCGCAGACCGCGTCGGCCAGTTCTCGCTCGTCCACCGGTGTTCGCCCCGGTCGGTCGCCGCAGACGAGGAGACGTTGCTCGTCGGCACTGACGAGGACGTGCTAATCGTCGAAGACGACGCCGTGGAGTCGATGGGCTTTGGCCCCGCGGTTGCGGTCGGGCTTGCGGAGGGAACGTTGCTCGCGGCAGGTTCGGACGGCCGGGTCGCCCGGTTCGACGACGGCTGGGAGACGGTCGGCACGGTGACCGACCCCCGGCGGTTCGAGGGGTCGCTGCTCGCGGCCGGTGATGGTGTCTACCGAGTCGGTGAGACGCTGGAACCGCTGGGGCTGACAGACGTGATGGACGTGACGACGGCCGCGACGGGACCGGTCGCCGCGACTGCCGATGGCATCTACCACCACACTGACGGCGAGTGGAATCGAACCTTCAGGGGCGCTGCGACTGCCGTCGCCAGCTCCGGGACGCGGCTGGCGGCGCTCGATGACGAGGGAATACTGGCCTACAACGACGAGTGGCGGCGGATGAATCCGCCGACAGACGAGGTATCCGCGACGGGTACGGTCGCACTGGCGTACGGAGAGAGCCTCTATGCTGTCACGGAGGACGGAACCGTACTCGTCTACACCGACCCCGAACTGGTCGTCGACGGACGCGGTGGTTGGCGGTCACACGCGCTCGGCGTCGCCGGTGTGACCGAAATCGCAATCCGATAGTCGGTCTGGGCTGACCTACTCGAATTGGTCATTTTGCGCTCCTGTTACGCTCTATTCTACTGACTCGCTTCGCTCGCCGTACCACTCGGCGACGGTCGGCCAGAGTCGCTCGTGTGCGCTGGAGGAAACCGAGACGCCCACGTGTCCGGCGGGAAACTCGATGAGGCGCGTGTCCTCGCTCGCCACCGCGTCGTTGAGCGGCGTCGAGGCTTCCGGCGGAACGAGATGATCGTACTCGCCGACGACTTGCAGGAGCGGCACCTCGATGGTCGACGGGTCGACGCGCTCGCCGTCGAGGTGGTACTCGCCCGAGAGCAGGCGGTCCTGTCGGTAAATCTCCTCGATGAACTCCCGGTAGGCTTCGCCGGGCACGTCGACGCTGTCCCAGACCCACCGCTCCATTCGAGCGAAGTTCGCCACGAAATCGGGGTCGTCGACTCGCTCGGCCAGGTGGACGTACTTGCCGACCAACTGGTCGACCGGTTCCATCATCGCGAACGTGAGCGCGAGCGACTCCCCGGGGACGTTGCCGAACGTCTCGGCTATCGTCCCCGGGTCGCAGTGGGCCGCCCACCGTTCGAGCAGGCCCCCAGTGTCGTCGATTCGGGACGGCGCGGCCATGAGTCCGAGCGTCCGCACGCGACGTTGCCGGAGCGCGGTGTACATGACTGCGAGCGTCCCACCCATGCAGTAGCCAAGCAGATGAACGTCTTCGACCGCGGCGTGGTCACAGACGGCGTCGACGCAGGCGTCCAGATAGCGCGTGACGTAATCGGCCACGCCGAGTGACTGGTCGAGAACCGACGGCCGCCCCCAGTCGACGAGGTACACTTCAAATCCCGCTTCGAGGAGGCGGCGAATCACGCTCCGGTCTGGCTGTAAGTCGAGAATGTAGGGGCGATTGACCAGCGCGTACACGATAAGCACCGGCGTCCCGTGAGCCGTCTCGTCGGGTTCGTAGTGACGGACCTCGTGGGTCGAGCGCTCGTGGACGACCGAACTCTCGGTCTGGCCCACGTCGGCGGTCAGCAGATTGCGGAGCGATTCGGGCGGAGCGTTCGCGTTCGAGAGCACGGAGAGGGCAATCGAGAGGGAGTATCGGTGGCCGCTGGACCAGCCAAACGGGCGTTCCTCCACTGGGATCACCGGACCCGCCCCAGCCCAGAGAGTGGATGTACGAGCCGATTCTGTGACTGGGGCCGCATGTGTCAGTTCTCGCGGGGCGTAGACATTAGTCGTGGGGATTCGCACACAGGTCGACGAAGTTTCGCAGAATCCGGAGGCCGGTCTCGCCGGACTTTTCCGGGTGGAACTGCGTGCCGAAGACGTTTCCTGCCTCGTTTGCGATGACGCTCGCAAAGTCGAGTCCGTAGTCAGTCGTCGCGACGACGGCCGACTCGTCGTCGGGGTCGGCGTAGTAGGAGTGGACGAAGTAGGCGTACTCCCCGTCGACGCCATCGACGAGCGGGTGCTCGCGCTCGACGGAAAGCTGATTCCAGCCCATCTGTGGCACCTTCACCGTCTCGGGAAAGCGCACGTTCCGGCCGGGGATAAGGTCGAGCCCCTCCGCGCTCCCCTCGCCAGCGTGTTCGGCCTCCTCGCTGGTCGTGAGCAGCATCTGCATCCCGAGACAGATGCCAAAGAGCGGTGTCCCGGCGTCGGCCTGCGCTTTCAGGAGGTCCCGAAAGGGTCCGGCGTTTTCCATCCCCTCGCTGAACGCGCCGACGCCCGGGAGCACGATTCCGTCGGCCGCCCTGATCGATTCGGGGTCGTCTGTCACGTCGACGGTCGCACCGGCGCGTTCCAGACCGCGGGTCACGCTCCGGAGGTTCCCGAGTCCGTAATCGACCACGGCGACGCGCGTCCCCTCGCTTGCAGTCATCATCGGACGTAGGAGCGGCCCCGATAAGTGCGTTGGCCTTCGTGAAAGTGTGGCGATTTGGTGTGGGGTATTGACGATGATGGTGTTCGAGACACCAAGAAAGCCCCGAGCGGTTGAACTCGGGCGACTCGCTGTGCGCGCTCCCGTTGGTCGCGTGCTTGCGTCACCGGGAGAGCAAGCTCTCCCGAGCCCGCGGCGAAGCCGCGGACGCCGGCCTTCGTTCAACCGCTCGCCCCTTTCAGTCCCACCCTCAAAGACTGGTCGGCCAGCCGGACTGGGTGGGACTGAAAGGGGCAGCCTTCTGAACTCCCGCGGCTCGTTGCGCTCCTCACTTCGTTGCGGTGCTTACTTCGCCGAGGTTCGTTCAGAAGGCTGGGGCTTTCTTGGTGGTCAAAACACCGTGAGTGACGTTCAAAACTGTAAAACCAACCACAAACGGAACTCCGCGTCACCAGTCGCCAAGCGTCGATTGGCCGCCGTCACCGGCGTACTCGGCGGCGGCCTGCAGCGCAGTCTCGAAGGCATCGCGCTGACTGGGGTCGTACAGCGTCGCCGCGGGGTGGACACAGACGAGCAGCTTCCAGCGGGAGTCACCGACTGCCAGTTCGAACACGTCACCGGCCCTGTTCGTGACTGCAACCGACTGTTCGAGCAGCGTCTCTGCTGGCACCTTCCCGAGCGTGACGACGAGTTCCGGATCGACGGCTGCGATTTCCCGGTCGAGATAGCCCCGACAGTTCGTTCGCTCGGTCGCCGTCGGGTCGCGGTTGTCGGGCGGGCGACAGCGCACACAGTTGGTGATCCGGACGTCTCGCCGTGAGAGGCCCACGTCGCGGAGGCCGTCGTCGAGCACGTCACCGCTCCGTCCGACGAAGGGTTCGCCCTGCTTGTCCTCCGTTTCGCCGGGTGCCTCGCCGACAAAGAGGAGATCAGCGTCGGTCGGTCCGGCCCCATTGACGATCTGACTCCGCGAGTCGACCAGATCCGGACACCGCTCACAGCCCTCGACCGCAATCCGCTCCTCGCTCCAGCACTCCCGCGCGTCTTCGTCCATATCTCATCCAGCACACAGGGGACAAAGAAGCCCCGGTTCTCTGACTCGCCGTTGTGGACTGTGACGATCACCGACACTCGTTGCGGGCGGCGTCGGCACCGCGGGCCGCCGCGCGCGCCACGCGAAGCGGTTCCGGACGCCCGCCCTCGGGCGTGAACGCGCGGACGACACGTTCGGGGTCCTCGACGCCGAGGCTTCGAACGAAGACGGTCTCCTCGTCGATGTCGACCCGATTTCGCTCCGGCTGGGCGCGATACAGTTCGAGCCGTCGCGCTCGCTTCTCGCCCGTAAATTCCGTCGTTATCGCCGATTCCAGTCCCTCGCTTTCCTCGAAGGACACCGAGAGCACGCCCATCTCCGTTTCTGTGTAAATCCGCTCGAGGTCGACGATGTTGTACCAGGCGGGGGCGATTCCAGAGACGAAGAGCAAGGGGATGTCTTCGCGTCCGAGTCGGTCGACGAGTGTGAGAATGGTGTCTGTCGCGTCCGTTCCGCCGACCGCCCACGTGTCAAAGGCAAACGCCTCGACGACCCGGTCGGCGCGGACGACGACGGCGGCGACGGTGCTGCTATCGGTGGTGTACGACTCTGCGATTCCGAGGGCGCGCGCCCCGGATTTCACGTGTTCTTGATGTCTTCGAGTCGGTCGAGGAGTTCGTCGTTCGAGGCGGTGAACTCGAATTCGACGTCGCCGTCGTGTGTGCTCTCCTCTGTCGATACACTGTCGTCCTCGATATCAGCGTCGTACTCCTGGTTTTCCTGTTCCGATTCGTCGTAGCTCCCGAATCCCATACAGAGTCACGTTAGCAGTTCACAGTAAAAAATTTCTCGCACCGTGCGGTGTGATAACACACAGAGCCAGCTTCAAGCCGATTCCGACTGTAGCGGCCACCATGGACGTCAGAAACGTCACGGATGACGCAGACGTATTCACCGCAAATGCGTATCTGGTCGACGGCGAGGTGGTGACGCTCGTGGACGCGGGTGCGATGGAGGGCGTCGTCGATGTCATCCGCGAGCACGTAGACCACATCGATCAGGTCGTGGTCACCCACAGCCACTCCGACCACATCGACCGACTCGACGCCGTTCTCGACGCGTTCGACCCGGACTGCTATGCCTACGGCACCCACCCGTGGCAGACCCACGCTCTCGACGACGGGGACTCCCTCCAGATTGGTGACGACGAGTACGAAGTGGTCTATACGCCCGGTCACGCGGACGATCACATCTCCCTGCTCGGGTCCGCAGCGCTCTTTTCCGGCGACGTGGTCGTCTACAACGACGGCGCGTTCGACGACGGGAGTTTCGGCCGGACGGACTATCCGGGGATGTCCCGCGAGCGCCTCATCGAGAGCATCGAGACGCTACTCGACCGCCTCCCCGACACGACGGAGTATCTGTACGCCGGTCACGGGGATGTATTTCAGGGTGACGTGTGCGCGGTGCTCGAACGCGCGCTCGAACGCGCTCGACGGCGCGAGCCAAAATACGACGAGTGAAAAGCACCGGCGCGTTCTCTGGAGTCTACAGCCCGGGTTCGTCGGTCTCCTGTGTGAGCAACACGACCATCGAGAGCCCGGAGATCACCATCAACAGGAGCGCGGGGATCGCGGCGTACTGATAGAGCGCGTTGCGCTGTGCGGCCCAGATCTGCGTGACGATGTTCTCGTAGCCGCTCGGCCGGAGAATCAGTGTCACCGGAAGTTCCTTCATCGTGGTGAGAAAGACGAGCGCAGCGCCCGCGACGATCCCCGACCGGATCAGCGGGAACGTAATTCGTCGGAACGAACCGAACGAGGACTCACCGAGAACGCGACCGGCCTCAACCAGTTTCGGGTCGACCTGCAGGATCGACGTGCGTGTCGACCCGACCGCCTGCGGGAGAAAGCGAATCACGTACGCGAACACGAGCAGCGGAATCGTCTGGTAGATCCACGGCGTCAAGCTGGACCCGAAATACACCAGTGCGAGGCCGAGTACGATGCCGGGGACCGCGAAGCCGACGTAGGTCAGTCGCTCGAAGACGAGCGCCAGCACGCTGTCGTGATTCGCTGCGAAGTACGCGACGGGGATCGCGAGCAGGGCTGCGACCACCGCGGCGGCGGCGGAGACGCTGACTGAATTGGCGACCTGGACGAACTCGAAGGCGAGATCCTGGCGGTATCCATCGCCAGCGCGTTGCAGCCAGAGCATGAGAATCCAGACCGGAACAGCAAGCGCGAGCGTCGTTACCGCTGCCGGGAGCGCCATCGCTGGCCAGCGCAGCCACCCCAGGTCGACGCGGGTTTCGGCCCCCTCGGATCCGCTGCCGGAGACGGTCCGATTCGAGCGGATCCGCCACTCCAGCGCGAGGATGACGAGCACCACCGCGAGCAGTTGCAGCGAGAGCAGCGCCGCGTAATCGCTCCCGAACGACCGATTCTCGACGTAGATCTGACGGGTGAACACCGGCAGGCGCATGATCGCTGGCGTTCCAAAATCCGAAATCGCGTACAGCGCAGCAAGCAACGCGCCAGCGGCGACCGCTGGGCGAACCTGCGGAAGCGTGACCCGCCGGAACGCTTTGAGGCGGCCCTGATTGAGCGTTCGCGCGGCGTCGATCAGCCCTTCATCGAAGGAGATGAGCGCAGCACGGGTCGTCAGGTAGACGTACGGATAGGTGTAGAGTGTGATGACGAGCGTTGCGCCGGGGAGGCCGTAGATCTGTGGCACCTGGTCGACGCCGAGGGGCGCAAACAGCGACTGAAACTCCCCGTTCGGCCCGAACGCCGAGACGAACGCGAACGCGCCCACGTAACTGGGCACCACGAGCGGCAAGGCAGCGGCAATCGTCCAGAAGCGACGGAAGGGGAGGTTCGTCCGAACGGTCAGGTACGCGAGCGGCACCCCGAGCAGTATCGAAAACGCCGTCACAAGCCCCGTCAGGAGGAGGCTGTTGAGGAGGATGTCGAACGTCTCCATGCTGAACATGAGTTCGCGCGCCCGACCCGGGTCGACAGTCGAGGCCCGGATGAACAGCCACGTCAGCGGAAACACCATCGCGGCGGCAATCGCCCCCGCGAGCAGTGTTAATCCGACTGGGCGGTCGTCGCTCTCTTCCGCGTCTCTCAGCCGCCGGACCAGCGCCGATATCGATCTCATGAGTGAAGCAGATGCCAGCAGTCGCTCAGTAGCGTAGGATGATATTCCGACGAATATAAGAATTAGGTTTCCCTAAAACGAGCGTGAAGCTGACGAGACGTGACGCGATTGCAGCGCTCGCTGCTATCGGCGGTGCTGGCGCTGCGGGCGTCGGATACACGCAACTTCGATCCGACGGCGATGACCCCGACGCGTCCGGGGCCGACGAGACGCTCCCCTCCGACCAGCGAGTGCGGGAGACGCTCGTCGCCGTCGCGGACGTCGTCTATCCGAGCGAGGTGTCCGGCGTCGAGGCGTTCGTCGAGACCTTCGTGGACTCACGGCTCGAAGACGATGCGCACGCGAGTGGCGTCCGGTCGGCTGTCGCGGCGCTCGACGAGCGGGGCCAGTCCTGGTACGACGGGCGCGTGACCGAACTCGACGCGGAGACCAGAGACCAGTTGCTCCGCGAGTCCGGGAGCGACACTGTCGAGGAGAACCCCGGGGGGACGCCTGCGGAGCGCATCCGCTATTACGTCGTGAACGAACTGTTGCTCGCGCTGTACGCGTCGCCCAAAGGCGGGAAACTCGTCGGACTCGAAAACCCACAGGGCCACCCCGGCGGAACCGAAAGCTACCAGCGAGGGCCACGATGAGCGCGGACCGACTATCGCGACGAACACGGACGAACGCAGACCGCTCACCTGTGTCCGGCGCGGACGTCTGTATCGTCGGCGCGGGCCCCGCTGGCGGTCTGATCGCCAATCGACTGGCCGACAGCCTCGACGTGGTCGTGCTCGATGCAGGGCCGCGGTTCGACCCCGACCAGCGTCTCGAACGACAGGAGCGGGCGATCCGTCCGGCCTACGACCGACCGGACGTCTGGGACGTCGGCGGTGAGCGGGACGCATACTCGGCCAGCGGTGAGTGGTTCTACCCGCTCAATCACGCCCGCGTCAAGGGGGTCGGCGGGTCGACGCTCCACTGGCAGGGGATGGTGATGCGACTCCACGAGGACGACTTCCGGTCGGGGAGCGCCCGCGACGTCGGTCCGGACTGGCCCATCGCGTACGAGGACCTCAGACCCCACTACGCCGAGGCCGAGCGAGCGTTCGGTGTCGCCGGGGCCGACGACAACCCGTTCGGGCCGCCCCGTGAGGAGCCGTTTCCAATGCCTGCCTTCCGTCCTTCCTACAGCGATTCGCTGTTTGCCGACGCCTGCGAGCGCCTCGGGATCACGATGCACTCGGTTCCGAACGCCCGGAATTCGGAGAGCTACGACGGCCGAAGCGCGTGTGTCGGCTACGGCACCTGCCAGCCAGTCTGCCCGTCGGGTGCGAAGTACGACGCCACCGTCCACGTCGACCGGGCCGAACGGCGCGGGGCGACGGTCATCGACCGCGCACAGGTCCAGCATCTGGAACACGGCCCGGAATCAATCGAGGCGGCGGTGTACGTGACGCCGGACGGAACCGAACACCGCCAGCCAGCCGACGCCTTCGTGCTCGCCTGCGGCGGCGTCGAAATCCCGCGGTTGCTCTTGCTCTCCGATTCGGAGGTGTACCCGGACGGCCTCGCGAATTCGAGCGGGGCCGTCGGGCAGTACTTCATGGATCACCTCTTCGCCGGAGCCGGTGGGATTCTCGACGAACGGACCAGGCAGAATCACGTCGGCTTTCTCACCAGCGAGTCCCACCAGTTCTACGACGAGGCAGACGAAGACGTCGGCCCGTTCAAACTCGAATTCTTCAACTACGCTGGGCCGTCGCCGGTCGAACTCGCGCTGTCGGGCGACGAGTGGGGCGACGAACTGCTCGCGGATCTGCGCTCGTCGTACGGCAACCATATCGCCCTCGGCGGACTGGTCGAACAGCTTCCCCGTGAGGACAGTTACGTCGGACTCGACCCCGAGCGTACCGACGACCACGGCAACCCGGTCCCGGATGTCCACTGGAATGTCGGTGACAGGGCGCTCCGAACCATCGAACGCGCAAACGAGATCCAGCACGACATCCTCGACGAACTTGGTGCCGAGATTACGTGGACCGCCGGTCCGGAGAGCACCGGCCCCGCCTATCACCACATGGGAACCACCCGGATGGGGACCGACCCGGACGAGAGCGTCGTCGACCCGACGCTGCAGACACACGACCTCGACAACTGCTGGATCGCATCGAGCAGCGTCTTTCCGACCGGCGGCGCTCTCAATCCCACGCTGACGATCGGTGCGCTCGCGCTTCGTGCCGCTGATTTCGTCGAAGCCGAACTCGTAGGGTGAGATGTTGACGGTTCAGCAATATTATTTTAGGTAGACCTAAAAGCTTAACCGTGCGCGTCCAGAACGGGTGTGTAATGAGTCAGACGAGAGACGGAACGGGCGATGCGAATCCAGAGCCAGCGGTCAGCGGAGGTATCGACGAGAACACAGCCGAGACGGATTCAGACGCTCCGGACGACGAGTTCACGTTCGCGGACGTGAGCGTCGTGATGGGTACCTACAACGAGGAGGAGGCCATCGGGACGGTGCTGTCCGATATCGACGATGTGACCGACGGACAGGCGGAGGTCGTCTGCGTGGATGGGTCGTCGGACCGGACGCCCGAAATCGCTCGCGATCACGGCGCAGAAGTTATCGAACAGGAGCCACAGGGCTACGGCGTCGCGGTGCGGGAGGCGGTGCTCGCCCCGGACCGGCCAATCGTCGTCACGACAGACTGTGACGACACCTATCCGATGGAGCAACTCCCGGAGTTTCTGGAGTTCATAAACGAGGGGTACGACGTGGTCAGCGGCGACCGACTCTATCACGGTGCATCCGCGATGCCCGCGTTCAACCGACTCGGCAACCATCTGTTTGCGGCGACTGCGAGTGCGCTCATGGGGACGCGCGTCCACGACACGACGACGGGGATGCGCGCGTACCGCCGCGAGGTGGTCGAGTCAATCGAGTGGACCGAAAACACTGGCCTCTCCGCAGAACTGCTCATCCGACCGAAGATGCGCGGATACGAGGTTCGGGAACACCCCATCGACTACCGCGAGCGCAAAGGCGAGACGAAGCTAGATCCGATCGAAGGCGGCGCGGCCATCGCGAAATCGATCGTGAAAGTTGCGCTCGAAGAGCAGTTCCGATAGGCGCTCAGTTCTCCTCCGCCTCCGACGTCTCGCCCTCCAGTTTTCATCTCTGCGAACGGGCGGGCTGTACTTATAACGAGTCAGCCGCTACTCTCGCTCGATGAACGACGTCGCCGGTCTGCTCGCGGGACGGTCACCCCGCCGCGTGGCCGTCACCGCTGCCCTCCTGACTCTCGTTTTCGCGCTCCTCGCCGGTGGCGTCACGGCTCAGGACTCGGGAAGTTCGCCGGAACTCGTCGGTGGCGAACGGCTCAGCGACACCGCCGTCGAAGTGCGGATTGCAGACGACGTCGGCGTCGACACCGACACGATAACTGCTGAGGATTTCCTCCTCAGCGACGGGCAACTCACCGGGATTTCAGTCACCGAGAACGGGACCGAGGCAGTCGTCGAACTGGTGCTCGACACGCCCATTCAGAGCGACGACCTCACCGTTGCACTGGCCGCAAACAGCACCATCGCAGACGTCGACGGCAATCGAATCGAGAATCCGGCCGAACACAGCATCACCGTCGAGGGGATGGACGGGGTTCCACCGACCGTCGAGGCGTTCACGGCGTCGAACGCGCACGCACGTCCCGCCGAACTCACTCTCACGGCCGACGAGCGACTCGAAACCGTCACCGTCGATATCACTGGCCCGGGGAATGCGACGCTGACCCGGTCGGATTTCGAGCGCGTTGGGCCGACGCGGTACGAGGCGACCGTCCAGCCGTCGGTGGACGGCGTGTACGAGGCGACGCTCGTCTCTCTCGCTGACGAGTCCAGAAACGAGGCGCGCCCGGGCGAGGCCGTCGCTATCGACGTTCGGCTGACCGATCCAGACGCGGTTGCGATGGTCGATGTCGATGCCTCGCAGGGACCGGACGTGACGTTCGACGCCACCTACTCCAGCGAGTCGGCAGTCAATTTCACCTGGAGTCTCGGAGACGGAACGACCGCTACGGGCGAGCGGATCACTCACGAGTTCGCGCCCGGCGTCTACACAGTCGAGTTGACCGCGACCGACGAGTACGGCAACAACGACACCGACACCGTGACAGTCTCGATACCCTCGGGGAACAGTTCGGGACCGGGGAACGAAACCGATCCGGTCCCTGCCGTCACCGTCGAGCGTCCGAAGGAAAACTCGACGGCGACGACGCTCGTCAGAGTCGGTGCAGTCCCCGCGGGCACGGACATCCGCATCGACCCCGACGACGGCCGTCCGCTGCTCGCAGACGAGCGCGTCACGCTCGACCGAATCGAACTGACGCTTTCCCGCCCGACGGACTTCGGAATCGTCGCCTCGACTGTCGACCCGGCCAGTTTCGAGCGAGACACCGTGACCGTCATCTCCGGATTCTCGCTCGCGCACGACCTCCCGCCCGGCGCAGTGGACCAGGCGACACTCTCGATAGCTATCCCGGAGGAACTCGTCTCGACGGCGAACGTCGACCCGGCGCAGGTGCAACTCCACCGCGAGGGCGAAGACGGCTGGGAGCTACTCCGGACGACGGGGCGCAAGGACGACGACACTTACCGCTTCGAGGCGACGGCGACGGACTTCTCGCGCTTTGCCGTCGTCACCACGCAGGAGAACGTCGACCTTTCGACTGACGACGCCGACGGTACCGATTCCGACGAGAACGGCTCTCAGTCCAGCGACGATGGCTCGGGAACCGACGCTGGCGGTACAGACGATCAGACCCAATCAGCGGCCGACTTTCTCGTGCAGAATGCGACCGTTTCGCCCAACGCGACTGGAACAGGCGAACTCGTCACCGTTGAGGGCACCGTCGCAAACACCGGCAACGAGTCGGAGGCATTTCTCGCCGGTCTGTTCGTCGACGGCGAACTCCTCGCGACGCAGTTCGTCGGACCGGTGGATCCGGGGACGGACCTCGGCGTCGAGTTCACCCGCCAGTTCGACGAACCGGGAACCTACTCGATCCGAATCAACGGGACCAGTGCGGGAACTGTCGCGGTTGAATCGAACGGTGGTGGCGGAATCGTCAGCACGGTACTCGGGATTCCGGGAACGCTTCTCGGCATCCTTCCGCTCGGATTCCTGCCCGGGGGACTCATCCGAACCGTCCTCCTGTTTGTCGGTCTTCCAGTAGCTCTCATCTTCCTCGCGCTCAAGGGATTTGCCACGTACCGGGGGTACTGACCGGCGCTGTGCGCGAATCTGTTTGATCCACCAACCGCTGGACGGGTACAATAGCCACCTCGCGACCGCTCACAGCGTCGTTTCGAGGCGCTCGATGAGCGCTTCGTTTCCGACAAAGAGCGGCGAGCGCTCGTGGAGAGTGTCGGGCGTGCGCGCCAGCAGCGACTGGTTCCCGTCCGAGGATGCGCCGCCTGCGGCTTCGAGGATGTAGGCCATCGGATGCCCTTCGAACTGGAGTCGGAGTTTGCCCGATGGGGTGTCTTCGAGCATCGGATAGCCGAAGATGCCGCCGTGAGTGAGTACCTGATTGACGTCCGCAACCATCGCGCCGCCGTATCGGAGTTTGAGCCGGTCCTGCTCGATTTCGTCGACGTACGAGCGAAACTGCTCGGTCCAGTCCGGGACGCGGCCGCCGAAGCCGTACACGGTCGGATCCGCCGGGACCGTCACGTTCTCGTCGAGCACTGTCCGGTCACCGTCTTCGATGAGGTACTCGGTGACGCTGTCGTCGACGGCTTCGACCATCGTCGTGATCGGGCCGTAGAGGACGAACCCAGCCGCGAGCATATCTGCTCCGCTGGCGGGCGGTTTCTCGTCGTACACACCGAAGATCGTCCCCATCCCGTTGTTGGGCTTCAGGTTCGAGGAGCCATCGAGCGGGTCGCAGGCGACGTGATAGGCCCCGGTGTCGGTGACGACGCTGTCGCGCTCTTCGCTCGCGTACGACCCGACGCCGTCGACCGCGAGCAGTTGCTCTTCGAGTACCTCGTCGGCGTAGACGTCGGCCGCCAGTTGCCGGTCACCGGTCGGGTTCTCGCCGTCCATGTACGACCGGCGCTCATCGAACCCATCGCGGATGTCGCTCGCGCTCGCGGCGACGGCCTCGAATATCGTGGCTATCGTATCGTCCATCGGTCACTCCATCGCGGCGAGCGCCTCGTCGACGGTCGCCTCCTCGTAGATGACCTGTTCGAGGCCGTCGAGCAGTTGCTCGGGGTTCTCGCGCTGGAAGACGTTTCGGCCGACAGCGAGTCCGGCCGCACCGGCGTCGATTGCGCCCTTGACGTTTTCGAGGAAGTCCCTGTCGCCGGTCTTGGATCCGCCGGACATGATGACCTCGGTCTTGCCAGCCATCTCGACGGCTTCGCGCATCCCCTCGGTGCTGCCGGGGTATTTCACCTTCGCCACGTCGGCACCGAGTTCGTGTGCGAGACGCGCGGCGTAGGAGATGGTGCCGGGCTTCGTGTCGTTTTTGACGCCCTGTCCGCGGGGGTACGACCACATCACGACCGGGAGGTCCCGCTTGCGCGCTTCCTCGTGGGCCGTGCGGAACTCCTCGGCCATCTCTATTTCGTGGTTCGACCCGCCGTAGAGCGTAAATCCGACCGCATCAGCGCCGAGTTCGTCGGCGTACTCGACCGAACAGTTGACCGACGAGTCCGGTTCGCCCATCCAGAGGTTGGAGGTGCCGTTGAGCTTCGCGAGCAGGGTCACGTCGTCCTCGTAGGAAGGGTAGTACGCTTCCGCGATTCCCTTCTGGACCGCGAGGCTGGTCACGGCGTCGTGCTGGGCGATATCGAAGACGTGTCTCGGGTCCGCACTTTCGGGGACGTCCTCGAAGTCGACGGGGCCGTGTTCGAGTCCGTGGTCGTAGGCGAGGATCAGAACCTTTCCGTCGCGACTGAGGGGGGTGTCATCGAACGGTCTCATGTACTCTCGTCCGCGGAGTGCGGACTAAATTCTTTTGACCCGCGCCCGCCGTGGATACTCTCTGACGAGTCCTGTCTCTCGAGCGATTCTCGTCCAACAGAAGGGCGTCTTTGCCCGCCCGACAGCTGTCGCTGTTGCATATCAATCCGTGCGAGTCCGGATGCAAAAGTTAGGCTTTCCATTCTTCGAGAGGATGACCGCACCTCCGCGAGAACAAATTGACAACGATTTTTGGTCAGATAGCAGTAGTTTTTTCACCGACGAATCTAAAATTAGAGACAGAACCCGCTGAGGATGGGGGGCCGTGGCAGACGTGGTCTGTCGCGACTGGTACATTCTCGGGGTTCAGGGGAACACGAGGAGCACATCTGGGGGAGGTGAGTGCCTTGTATCGCTCATCACTTCGATATGTCGCTGACCGTTCCCCGTGACCGAGAGGTATCGAGATTCGACTATCGCGGTTTGCAGAACGAAACATGACAGACGAAACAACGTTCGAACGGCGGTCAGTACTGAGGGGTATCGGGGGAACAATTGCGCTCACTGGGTTCGCGGGGCATGGCGCTGCGGATGGGCCAGATACCGAAGAGGTCCATATCGGGATCAAAGGCGACGCGACACGCGAGGAAGCAGCCGCAGAGATCGCCGATACCCCGTCGATCCCTGACGGAGCGGAGATCGTTCACTACAACGACGCGATCGACTTTGCAATCGTCGAAGTGCCAAAAGAGCCGAGCGTTCTCTCTACCGATGGGGGAGCCGTCGAACTGCTCTCCGAGCCGTCAGCTATCGAGTACAGTGAGTCGAAACCAGACCCAGAACTTTGTGTCGTGGAGTCCCAACCAGCCGCGGTCACTCCCGACGATCCGGGCTGGGACCAGCAGTACGGTCCGCAGGCAGTCAACGCCGACGAGGTCTGGGAGCAGACCTACGGTTCCGACGACGTGACGGTCTCGATTATCGACACAGGGGTCGACATCGAGCATCCGGATCTCGAAGACCGGGTCTCCTCGAATCCCGGTGGTGAGTACATCACTCGTGGCGATTCGGGCAGTCACGGCACACACTGTGCCGGTATCGCGACGGCGACGACCGGAAATGGCACCGGTGTCGCTGGCATCAGCAATAGCTCGCTGAAGGGTTTCCGGTCGATCATTCAGAGCGGAAGTGGTCGAACACCCATCGCGACCGCGATCACTGACTCGGCTGACCAAGGCGCAGACGTGATCAGCATGTCCTTCGAACTCGGGGAGCGTCGGAGTATCTCCCGAGCGCTCGAGTACGCAACCGATCAGGGAACGCTCTGTGTTGCTGCAACGGGGAACAGTAGCCAGCGAAGACAGATCTCGTTCCCGTCCCGCCATCCGGACGTGCTCGCAGTCGGCGCGTCGAACTCGAATGGACAGATTGCAGATTTCTCGAACTCCAGCCCAAAACTCGATGTAGTCGCTCCGGGTGTGAACATTCTCTCGACGTACCCAACGTCTCAGGGATCGTACAATTCGATCAGTGGGACGTCGATGGCGTGTCCATGCGCGGCGGGCGTCGCCGCGCTGGCGCTCGCAGTCAACCCATCCATCTCGCCGAGCGAACTCAAACAACAGATGAAAGAGACCGCATCGCCCCTGTCGGGTGTTCGCGACTCCCGTCAAGGAGACGGGCAGGTCGACGCGGCAGCACTTGTCGAGGCAGTGAGCGACGGCGGCGGCGGCAGCGATCCGGCCCCGCTCGAACCGGTTATCGAGGCGAGCGCGGCAAGCGTCGAGTACGGTGCGGAGGTGACACTCGACGCGTCGAACTCCACGGGTGACATCGCTTCCTACGAGTGGATGATTGGCGATGTCGGCCCAGTCATGGGCGCAGTAAATACGATCGATACTGGCGAGGTGCTCTCCGGACCGGGAACCTACGAGGTCATGCTGACGGTCACCGGCAGCGGCGGAAACTCCGCAACTACGACGGGTGAACTCGAAGTTACCGAGCGCGGCGGTGGCGGCGGAATGCCCGACCTGCCGGAGTGGAACCCTGACGCGACCTACAGAGGCGGCGACCAGGTCATCTACGACGGCGCAGTC
This sequence comes from Halovenus marina, assembly GCF_051414115.1. Taxonomy (NCBI): domain Archaea; kingdom Methanobacteriati; phylum Methanobacteriota; class Halobacteria; order Halobacteriales; family Haloarculaceae; genus Halovenus; species Halovenus marina. Next base: position 791,301 of record NZ_JBLKNZ010000001.1, read on the forward strand.
TGGGAGGCCAAGTGGTGGACACAGGGCGACGAGCCCGGGTCCAGCCAGTGGGGTCCCTGGGAGAAAGTTGAGGATATCGATGATGGCGGCGACGATGACGGCGGCGACGATGGCGGCGACGACGACGGTGACCAGCCGGACGTTCCCGAGTGGGACTCTGGAACCACCTACACGCAGGGCGACCAGGTCAGGTACAACGGGTCGGTCTGGGAGGCCCAGTGGTGGACACGGGGCGACGAACCCGGGTCCAACCAGTGGGGTCCCTGGGAACAGGTGTAACAACTCTCAACTATTCATTCGAGACCACAATTTATGAAACAGACACGCAGGGAACTACTTCGGAACGCAACAGTTGCAACGGTCGGGCTGGCCGCGGGCGCAGGTGCGTCGACGGCCGCCGAGGAGACAGCAGTCGACGTCGATCCCTCGGTGTTCAACGACCGCGGGCTCTGGGACTGGGTTCCCTACACCATCATCATGGACGGCGAGACGGTGATGGACGGCTACGACGGGCGCTACCAGCTGTTTTTCGACAAGGCAGACGCCCACGGGATCGGGACCTTCTACCCACACTATTCGGATCCGACAAGCGGTGAGAACTTGGAGGAACCAGTTCGGGCTGCACCCGACGCGGACGTCGAGGCATTCCTCCGCGAGTGTCATGCGAACGACATCAACATCGAACCGTTAATCGGCGGCGGCGTCGCTGGATGGGTGGCGTCGAAGGCGTGGCCACAGGCACAGTCGATCCTCGACTGGAACGCGGAGCACCCACCAGAGGAGTCCTTCGACGGGATTCACATCAACGTCGAGAACGGCGACCGCTACGAGGTGAAACCAGAGATCCTCGACAATCTCGACCAGGTGTCCGACGACCTCCATATTTCTATGGCGCAGGACCCGATGTGGACTCGCAATACCGACAACGCGCGCGTCCGGGAGGTCATGGAGCATCGCAACCTCGATTACTACTGTACGATGGTCTACGACCTGAACTTCCCTATCTTCTGGCCCAACCTGGGCCGTGTCACGCAGCCGTTCGACACCCCATTTGTCCTCGGGCAGGGGATCAACGAGCACGGCCACCCCAACCGAAACTGGAGCGACGCAGATTCGATGTACAGCTGGGTCGAGGAGAACTGGGTCACGGACGATCCGGATACGAGCTATCAGTATATCGACGACGAGACTGGTGAGAAGTACATCGGTCTCGCGATGCACTCCTTCTGGGGCTTGATCGACGCTCCAGAGGTCGGCGGCGAGACGAACATCGGCGAGCCGAGCCGCGAGTACCAGACCGACCCGTACGCCGACTCGATTCCTGAGCCTGACCCAGAACCTGACAATCCGACTGCGGTGGTCTCGGGACCTGATATTGTCGAGCCCGATACGACCGTTGAGTTCGATGCGAGCGCGTCGACGTCACCCGGTACGATCACCGACTACCAGTGGGACCTCGATGACGGAACGACGACGAGCGGCGAGTCAGTGACCCACTCCTACAGCGAGACTGGGACGTACACTGTCTCACTTACCGTGACTGATTATAACGACAATACTGACACGGTGGAGCAGAGCGTCACGGTGGAGGAACCCGATCAGGAAGCACCAGTCGCATCCTTCGAGGTGATGCCGGAGACGCCGACAGTCGGCGAGGAGGTAACCTTCGACGCGAGCGCTTCGACCGCCCCGGCTGGCGACATCGTCGAGTACGGCTGGGATTACGACCTCCAGCCGGGACTCGAACCGATGGGTGAAACCTTCACCCACATCTACGAGTCGGCGGACACCTACGACGTTCGGCTGGTCGTCACCGACGACAACGGCAACCAGGGCGAGACGATTCAGACGATTACTGTCGAATCGGCAGACGACGGCGATGGCGACGACGGCGATGATGGCGGTTCCCAACCAGAGTATCCTGCGTGGGACTCGGGCACGACCTACACGGGCGGCGACCGCGTGACCTACGAGGGATCCGTCTGGGAGGCGTCGTGGTGGACACGGGGCGACGAACCCGGCTCCAGTCAGTGGGGTCCGTGGGAACAGGTCGAGGAGGATGGTGGCGATAATAGCGGCGACGACGGCGGAAACGATGGCGGTGACAACGATGATGGAAGCGACGGCGGCGACGATGGCGGAGACAACGGCGGTGACGACGGCGGTGACGATGGGTCTGATGAGTCTCTGAAGTGGGACCCGATGAGTCTCTACCAGGTTGGCGACCGCGTGACCTACGACGGTTCGACTTGGGAGGCGACACTCGCTTCACTCAACGCCGAACCCGGCCCGAACTCCGCCTACTGGACCGAAGTCAACTGACCCGGCTGACGTCGTGTCAGTCGCTGTGCCACGACCGACGTGGTTGTGGACTGCATCTTTGCGGATCTCCGCCGACTGATCCCGATTTGTAACTCACACGTTCACAGTTGTATTATAAAACCCACACACATATTCGTGAACGAACCCCAACGATTATTAAGGTACGCTCGTATTGTGGGAATAGGCATCGCACACGCTACCGGAGCGTTGGGGCGCTCCGGTGGGGGCGTGAGGGTGCCGGGGAAATAATGCAACGCAGAAACGTACTCAAATCCATAGCAGGAGCAGCAGGTATTGCAGGAGCATCGGGACTATCAAGTGCAGCAGACTGTTCGAGTGAATCCGACTGGGATTCCTCACAGACCTATCAGGGCGGCGACATGGCCGTGTACGACGGTTCCCTGTGGGAGGCGTCGTGGTGGACACGTGGCGACGAACCCGGATCTTCTGAATGGGGTCCGTGGGAGGAAGTCGGGGCGTGTGACGACAGCGGCGGTGGCGGTGACGACGATAACGACGGGGGCGGTGGCGACACCGGCAACTGTTCAGGTATCAGTGCCTGGGACTCAGGTGCGACCTACACTGGCGGCGAGCAGGTCGTCTACAACGACGCGATCTACGAGGCGTCATGGTGGACGAGCGGTGACGAGCCGGGTTCGTCCGAGTGGGGTCCGTGGGAGATGGTCGAAGAATGTAGCGGCGGTGGCGGTGACGACGGCAACGACGACGGTGGCGACGACGGCAACGACGACGGTGGCGACAGCAACCTCGAAGCCGTTATCGACTCCAGTGACGTTCGCGTAGACGTTGGCGAGTCGGTCGAACTCGACATGACCGGCTCCAAGAACTGGGAGTCCTACGAATGGTACATGGACGGCGAGATGATGGACTGGGGCGCAACTCCGAGCTACAGCTTCTCGGAGAAGGGCACCTACGACATCAAACTCACCGTCATGGACGGGAACGGCAATTCCGACTCCACGACGAAATCGATCTTCGTCGGGAAGGATGGTGGAACCGAACCTGGCGAGAAACGCGTTGTCGGCTACTACCGCCAGTGGGCACAGTACGGTCGGAACTTCACGCCGTCGGACATTCCCTTCGAGTACCTCACGCACATCCAGTACGCGTTCGCGCGGCCGGAGAAGGACGCGTCGATCACGCTGGTCGGCAACGACAGCCACGGCCAGTACGCGTTCTGGGACAAGAATAATGACTGGGGCGGTATCGAAGGCGGCACGTTCGCCGACCTGGCCGAGCAACAGGATGACACGAACTTCGTCCTCTCGATCGGTGGCTGGGGTGACTCCGAGTACTTCTCGAATGCGGCGCTCAACCAGGAGAACCGCGAGAAGTTCGCCGAAGAGTGTGTCAAGTGGATCAACCGGGGCAACCTCGATGGTATCGACCTCGACTGGGAGTACCCACACGGTGGCGGCTGTACGTCCGAGTCGAACGTCTGTGACATGGACAACATCAGCCGCGACGGCGACATCGAGCGGTTCACGAAGCTGTGCGAGACCGTTCGAGAGCGACTCGACGAAGCTGCTGCCAACGACCCAGACCGTGACGAGCCGTACGAACTCACCGCAGCAGTCAACACGGCTCCGAGCAAAATGGAGCCGTACGACCACGAACGACTCTCGGAGGCGCTCGATTTCATCCTCGTCATGACCTTCGACACCGCGGGGATCTGGAGTGAGCACACGCGGCATCACGCGCCGCTCAAGGAGAACCCGGACGATCCCTTCGAGGACTCGGACAAGTGGAACGCGTCCTACGCTCTCAGCTGGTTCGAGCAGCAGGGCTGGGATCCGGAACAGCTCCACATGGCCGTGCCGTTCTACGGTCGTAGCTGGACCGGAATCAAGGACCCTGACGGAAGTGGCAACGGCATGGACGACGGGCTGTTCCAGAAGTACAAAGGCGAGGACAAGGACGCAAGTGGCGAAGGTTCCTACCCACCAGACACCGAACTTGGTGGCATCTGGGAGGGCTTCGACCTGCTCGGAAGCGGTCGGGGCGGCAGCAACACGCTGGACCTCGACTCTGGCGACTGGGAGACCACTATCGACGAAGAGGCGGTCACAGCCTGGAGCTACTCCGAGTCTGCTGCGCGCGGCGAAGGGCTGATGATTTCCCACGACACGGAGGAGTCGATGCAGATGAAAGCCGAATGGCTGCGTGACTCGCCATACGGCGGGACGATGCTGTGGGCGATCAGCGGCGACACGAAAGACTTCACGCTCCTCAGCACGCTCTGGGACACGCTGAACGAGTAACGGATCCATACGCTTGTTCCCCGGCGTGTCACGCCATTTGGGGGTAACAGTTACTGGCGTGGTACGCTGAGAGCGGAGAGCGAGTTACTACAACAACTCTACTGCAATAATGAAACACACTCGACGAAACATACTGAAGCAAGCATCAGCTCTGTCTGCGCTCGCGGTCGGCGCGAGTGCGACAGCATCAGCAGCGGACTGTTCGAGTGAATCCGACTGGGATTCCTCGGAGACCTATCAGGGCGGCGATACGGCCGTCTACAATAACACACTTTACGAGGCCTCGTGGTGGACCCGTGGCGACGAGCCGGGGTCCAGTCAGTGGGGTCCGTGGGAAGAGGTCGGCCCCTGTGACGGCGGCGGCGACGATGACGACGATGACGACGGCGGAATGGGCGCCTGTTCGGGCGTCTCCGCGTGGGATTCGTCGGCGACCTATACTGGCGGCGACCAGGCAGTATATGACGGCGCACTCTACGAGGCCTCGTGGTGGACGCAGGGCGACGAGCCCGGTTCGTCCGAGTGGGGTCCGTGGGACATGGTCGAAGAGTGTAGCAGTGGCGATGGCGACGCGACGATGGGCTCGCTGTCGTTCAACGATCAGGCACTGAGCAGCGACGGTGCCGTCACGGTCTCTGATGTGAGCACGGACGGCGCTGCGACGGTCGTCGTGACCTACGCCGACGGCGATATGAACATCGTCGCAGGCGTGGCGGCGGCAGACAGTGCCTCCGGAATGGCTGTTTCGGTGACAATCGAGGATGCTGGCGGCTTCCCCGGCGAGCACACCGCCTGGGTGTTTGCCGACAGCGCAGTCGAAGGTGTCGCCATCGGTGACGATGCGACACCGGTCGCCGGTGACGCGTTCGACTCCGCCAGTGCGATGGTTTCTGAAGCAAGCGAGCCAGACCCGCCGGATGAAGACTTCAAGGTCATCGGCTACTACCCTGGCTGGAAGGCAAATCCGGACCAGGACTACTACCCCGAGGATGTGCCCTTCGAGAAACTCACGCACATGCTGTACGCGTTCCTGGGTGTCGAGGCAGATGGCTCGCTCCGGATGACAACCGAGACCGAGTTTGACTCTGAGGGACAGTCAGACGAGAAGAACCTCCAGCAGTTCGCCGACATGGCGGACAAAGCAGAGGAGAACGGGTGTAAATTGATCCTCTCGATCGGTGGCTGGACGATGTCGGACAACTTCTCGCCCATGGCAGCGGACGAGAGTACCCGACAGGCATTCGCCGACAACTGCGTCGAGTTGATGCGGGAGTACAACTTCCATGGTATCGATATCGACTGGGAACACCCGGGACCAGATCAGGGACAGGAAGGAACCGAAGGGTCAGATGCAGACTACGAGAATCACGCCCTGTTGATGGAAGACCTGCGTGAACGTCTCGACAAAGCGGGCGAAGAAGACGGCCAGTACTACCACCTCTCAATCGCCAACGGTGGTTCAGACTGGAACGCTGCTGGCCTCAAACACGACCGACTTGGTGAAGCCTGTGATGCGGTCATGATTATGGCATACGACTTCACTGGTTCGTGGATGCCACAGCACGTTGGTATGGGGCTGAACGCGCCGATCTATGGTCCTACTGACAAAAATCCACAGGACGATAGAGACGCTTATCCAAGCCACTCAGGGGGCGACGCTCAGTACTATCTTGAGTATTCCGTTGACCTGCTTTATGCTGGCGACCATGGTCAGTATGAACCATACGTTCCAGGACAACCCGGCTACTCTGAACCTGCAGACTACGATGAACTTGTGCTGGGACTGCCCTTCTACGGTCGTGGGTTTGAAGGCGTGAGCTATGCAGACCCAGGCTATGGGCAACCCTACAACGGACTGCCTGAAGGAACATGGCACGACCTGCTCGAAGATGGGTCAGACCCAACTGGAGCCTTCGACTTCTGGGACCTCAAGGAGAACTACATCGGAGAAGACGGCTGGGAAGTCGAATATCACGACCCCGGTGAGGTGCCGATGCTGACAAATGACGAGGAAGGCATCTACATCAGCTACGACGACGAGCAGTCCATCGCAGAGAAGGTCAACTTTGCGAAGGACCGCGGGATGGGCGGCGTGATGTTCTGGGAGCTCTCCCAGGACGACGAGATGCTGCTTGACACCATTCTAGAGAACATCTGATTCCCTGGCAACTCATCGACTAACACACGCTCTTTTTCTGTCTCGTTTTCGAGGCGAACTACGACACGGCGACCACCGACGCGACGTTCACGCGGTTCGAGGACGGATCGGAGATGAGCGTCAGCCTCAGCACCCTCAACACGCTCCGAAACGACGCAAAAAACGACCCGTACTACAGCTAACTAACTGAACCGGTTCCGGCGCTTCGTTTTATTTCACACTGTCCCGAACTTTGACCGCCATCCCTGTCTCGAAGGAGGCCATTCCATCACCCGACAGTTCTGCGCGACCCACCGCCAGCACAGTCCCATCAGTATGCTCGACGACGACATCGTCGCGCGGTCGGATAGCCTCGTCGGCGTCGACGACGAACTTCGCGAATGCGTTGCGGCCCTCGCTCACGTAGGGTCTGCTTTCGTCGCCAACGACGACGCGGTAGCCAACGCCGGCGTCCTGCAGCAGGCGGCCACCGGCCATGCCGAGTCTAAACCGGCCGTCAGTCTCGTAGGTCGCGACGCGCTCTTCGTTCGCTTTGAGCTGGCGCGGTCGACCGGAGCTGGTTCGGGTCATCGACAGCGATTCCTCGGAGGAAAACAGGCGTTCTCCTGCGCCGGAGCCGAACTGATAGTCGGCAACCGTCTGCATCGCCTGCCAGTCGTCGTTCATAGCCCGTCGTAGGCGCTGTGTGCGTAAAGAGCGTCCCGATTCGCGTTCCCGGTGGTCACCAGTCAGGCTTCGTGTATCTTCTCGCCGCGGTTGAGTCGCTCTGCGATCCGGAACGTCTGCTCGCCTGACCGTCGCGTCGGGGTGTGCGCGGCGAGATAGCGTGCCGCGGCGACGAGATGGACGCTGCCGCGCCCTTCAGACTCGGCGGCGTCGTACTGCGTGAACGCCGCTTCGACGTTCTGCCGAGTGTGGAAGCCGACGTCCTCTCTAAGCAGTACCCTCCCGAGGGCACGCTTCAGGCGTGCGCTGTCACCGCCGGACGCGAGATACTCCGCCGTCAGCCGCCCGGCGCGGTTCACCTCCTCGTCGGATTCGACCTCGAAACACTCGAGCAGGTCATCGAGGATGACCTCCGGGGTTCCGTCCCCGTCGGGGTCGGGAAGTGGCGTCGGCGGAGTGTTGAGAAACCGGTCGAGGTAGACGTTCATGGCCGCGTCGAAGACGCCACGATACACCTCCCACGCGCCAGTTCGTCGGCTGAGTCCGTGGACTGCGTTCGCGTAGGTGTAGGTGTGGTGGACGGTGTTCCAGTCGCCGAACTCGTTGCTCGTCCCGAAGTGTGCGACCCGTCGGGCGGCCGCGAATGTCACGACTCCTGCGAGTTCTTCGGCGCTCGCTCCCCGAGAGATGGCTGTCTTCAGCGCGTCGATGATCTCGTGTGGGTCCTCACCCAGTAGCGTTTCCAGCAAGGTGTCGGGTTCGTCCCACGTCCGCCCTGTGCCCGTCTCGACTCGCTCCGGGAGTTCCTCCGCGGCGTCGGAACACAGTTCGGCGATGTCGATTGGCTGTCGCCACGAGGCGTTCTCCTCGGCACGGCTCGCCGACGCCAGTCCCGGAACGAGACTCGGAAGCACGTCGTCTGCGTGTTCCCACCCGATGTGGTCCAGCGTCTCGAAGGCCTTGTTGATGAAATCCAGTCGGTGGCCGGTGTCGAGATAGCGGTGGTCGGTTCCGGCGGCGACGAGCATCGCTGCGATGTCCGACTGGTCGAGATCGGCAGTGATCGCGGCCCGCAACACGCGCTCGGCGCCGTCGGAATCCCGCACCTCGATATTGTCGCGGAACCACGTCGTGAGTCGATCAGCAGGGACGTCATCGGCCGAGAGCGGTTCCTGTACGAAAAACGGCGGTTCGCCAGCACAGTCGTCGGCGACTTCGGTGAGGCCGACGTAGAGCGCCCGGCGGCGGTCCTCGGCTCGCAGGTCGTCGAGGAGATTGGTCATCACTCCCAGCGTGGTCAGTCCCCGTCCCCAGCCGTCACGGCGGTAGTGGGTGCCAAAGGCCGTCCCGATGCGGACTGGAACCGCCTCGGGAACGCCCTCGTCTTCCAGCCCGATCACGGACTTGGCGACGACGAGATCGATGTCTGCTTCGAGGCCGTGTTCGAGCCGGTCTTTCCAGTGTTCCGTGGGGGATCTGTCCCCCTCCGGGGCCGGGTCGACGTAGACCTCACCGTCTCTGATCTCGACAGGATAGGTTCGAACGTCGTCCGCGAAGGGGTCGAAGGTGTCCCCACAGGAAATCTCGAATCGGGCGTGATGCCACGGACACGTCAGTATCCCGTCGTCGACCGACCCGTCTGTGAGGGGAAAGCCCATGTGCGGGCATCGGTTGTCGGTCGCGTAGAACTCGCCGTCGTGGTAAAACAGACCGATCGTCTTGCCGTCGATACGCAGGGTCTGTGGACTCTCCGCTTTCGCCGTCTCGGTGGGGGTTGCGTGCACGTAGTTGTCGTCTGATGACATGAGCGGATGCATTCGAAAACGCGAGCACCAGCAAAGTGTCTTTCTCCCCCTCGAACGGTTCACTCACCCGCTATCCGTCATCTCATCCGGTTCACTCATCCACTGCTCGCCCGAGCAGATACGGAAAGAGCACGGCGTCGAGAGCGGCGACTCCGAGCAGGAGCCACAGCATCGGTCCGTCGAAGAGAACGACTCCAACAATCGCGACCGGTATCGCCCCAACCAGCCCCAGCAGCGAGCGGTTCCGTTTGGATTTGAGTACGCCCTCGTTCATATCCGAACGCCAGTCCACAGACGGCCAAAGCGTTTCGCTTTCTGTTCAGAGCAGGAACGTGTCAGTGTCGCCGCTCATGTCGGTAAACTCGTCGGCTGCGTCGACGAGTTCGTCGGCGGTCGACTCCCCGAAGGAGATGGTTTCGACCTTGACTCCCTCGTGTTTCAGGTGGCTACAGAGGCGGGCGAAGTCACCGTCACCCGTACAGAGGACGATGCTGTCGACGTGATTCGCGAGCGTGACCGCGTCGAGACTCATCCCCACGTCCCAGTCAGCCTTCTTGCTCCCGTCGGGGAACGTCTTGATGTCTTTGATCCGTGTCTCGAAGCCGATATCGACGAGCGCATCGAAGAAGCTCTCCTCCTCGGGAGCCTCAGCACGGATGACGTAGGCGATGGCGCGGGTGAGTTGTCGGCCGTCGACAGCGTGTTCCAAAAGCGACGCGTAGTCGATGTTCTGTGTGAAGAGACTCTGTGCGGAGTGATAGAGATTCTGCGAATCGACGAGAACTGCGACGCGCTGGTCCGGGTGGCGCTTTGCCATACGCTCGGGTTCGCCGTCCAGTCTGAAATGCGTTGGCCTCTGTGGGCGTCAGAGCGCCCGTCGAAAACGACCCCTGACGCTCAGGAGCGAAGCGCCTCGATGCGCTTCTCCGTCGGTGGGTGCGTCGAGAAGAGTTGCTGGATAGTGCCGCCGTTACCGCCGAAGATACACAGCGCGTTCACCGTCTCGCCGCCTTTCATCTCTTTGTTCTGGTTCCCGCTGCTGATCTTTTCGAGCGCACGGGCCATCGCCTCGGGATTGCGGGTGTACTCCGCGGCGTCGCTGTCTGCGACGTACTCCCGGTATCGGGAGATTGCCATCACGAACAGCATGACGATCATCTGCGCAATCGTTCCGAGTATCATCCCGAGGAAGTAACTCGCGATGTTGCGCTCGCCGCCGAGGATGAACGCCCACTGGACGACGATGCCGACCATCGAGGCGATCGACTGCCCGAGCACCATGATGACAACATCCCGATTGTTGATGTGGGCGAGTTCGTGTGCGAGGACGCCTTCGAGTTCTTCATATTCCAGCAGATCCATAATCTCCTTCGAGATGACGACCGTCCCTGCACCCTTTCGTCCGACAGCGAAGGCGTTCGGGACGCCCATTTCAGCGACCATCAGCCGTGGCTTCGTGTCGATACCCATCTCCGAACAGAGTTGCTCGGTGCTCTGGTGAATCCGGGCGTAGTCGTATCTCCCTTCGGCCTGTTCGGGCATGTCCTCCGCGCCGACGCTGCGGAGGGCGGCCCACTTGCCGAACTTGTACTGAAAGCCGACGAACCCGACGCTCCCGAGCAATACTGCCGCGAGGACGGCGGTTCCCGTCCCGAACGTCAGGAAGACGAACCCGGCAAGGGCCGCGTAGAAGACGAACAGAATGCTCCCCGCGAGCATCATACGGAGTTTGAGGCCGTTGTGTCCTACCATCAGACACACATACGTCGCCGCCCCTCAAAAAGGGTGCGTTTCGATAAGGAATCCGATACGTCACGAGACGATCGGCTACGAAGACACAACAGCTAAGTTTCCTCGCTGTCACACTCTGAATATGCGACAGACCGGCCTGACCGACGCGAACGCGTCCCGGTCAGCGTTCGGTCTGTTCACCAAACGCAAGCGTGCGGCGTAGACTCGTGGCGGCGGTGGCGACGCCGTCTCGGGTCAGCTTTTCTGCGTCTGTCGAAACCGATGGACACAAGCGAGTGACAGCAAATAGTCAGACAGACAACTCCCACACTCACCCATGACAGAATTCGACACGTTCGGCGGCGTGTACCCCGCGATGTGCACGCCATTTCACGACGACGGAAGCATCGATTTCGAGACACTCAGAGCAGACGCCAGCCGCCTCGAATCGGCGGGCGTCGACGGCCTCGTCCCGATGGGTTCGACCGGCGAGTCTGCGACGGTGAGCCACGACGAACACGTCGAGGTCATCGAGGCGGTCGTCGACGCAGTCGACGTTCCCGTCATCGGCGGCACTGGCTCGAACAACACCGCAGAGGCGCTCTCGCTCTCACAGCGAGCGGCTGACGCTGGCGCTGACGGCCTCTTACTCATCTCACCGTACTACAACAAGCCCGAACAGCAGGGGCTGATCGACCACTATCTGGCGATTGCAGACGCGGTAGACGTCCCACAGATCGTCTACAACGTCCCCTCGCGGACGGGACGAAACATCGAGGCCGACACCGCGGTCGAACTCGCGAGCCACGAGAACATCCAGGGCTACAAGGCCGCGAGCGGCGACCTCAATCAGGTCAGCGAGATAATCGAGCGCACCCGTGACGAAACCTTCGACGTGCTCTCGGGCAACGACGGCGAGACCCTTCCAATCCTCTCGGTCGGTGGCACCGGCACGATCAGCGTCGCTGCGAACGTCGAACCTCGACGAGTCTCGGATCTCGTCTGGGCTGCCCTCGACGGCGATTACGTGCGTGCACGGGAGTTCCATCACGACCTCGGCCCGCTCTTTCGTGTCATCTTCTGTGAGACGAACCCGATCCCGATCAAGGCGGCCATGGAGATACGCGGCTACGGCAACGGAACCCTGCGCTCGCCGCTCACGGAGATCACGCCCGAAAACCGCGAGCGACTCAGAGACGTACTCGAACTGTACCCGGAGGGCGAATGATGGTCGATCTCGCGATCAACGGCATCGCCGGGCGGATGGGCCGGACGCTCGTCGACCGCGCGGCCGAGCGCGAGGACGTGACCGTCCGCTGTGGCATCGACGTCGATACGGACGCAGACCTGTCCGTGGCGGTGTACGACCCAGCGGAGACCGCTCAGGCGCTGTCCGAGCACGACCCCGACGTACTCATCGATTTCACCGTTCCGGACGCAACCGTCGATGTTGCGCAGGCCTGTGCCGACGCCGGAGTTGCGCTCGTCGTCGGAACGACCGGGTTCGAGGACGACCAGCTCGCGGTGCTCGACAGCGTGAGCGCCGCGGTACCGGTACTGAAAGCGACGAACTTCTCCCGGGGGATTCAGGCGCTTCGCCGCGCGCTCGGTCCCGCGCTCGAGGCGCTTCCCGACTACGACGTCGAACTGCTCGAAACCCATCACAACGCGAAACGGGACGCACCGAGCGGCACCGCAAAGACGCTGCTCTCGGACATCGAAACACACCGCGAGTTCGACACAGTGGCCGGGCGCGAGGGGATCCAGCCCCGCGAGGACGACGAAATCGGGATGCTCGTCCGGCGAGCGGGCGACATCCGTGGCGAACACGAGCTGTTGCTCGCCGGAAACGACGAAGTGCTAACACTCACACACCGCGCCGAGGACCGAGGCGTGTTCGCGGCCGGTGCGCTCGATGCGGCCGTCTGGGTCGCCGGTCAGGACCCGGGCCGTTATGACTTCGGGGACGCCATCGACGCATCGTAGCCGTTCACCAGTCGCTCTCGTGTCGTCGACTGCTGTCGAGTAGTCTCCCCTTACCTTCGGTTGGCGCTATCCTCACCGCATCCCGAAACTATTTATTCTACTGTGGTATGGTATCACATGGATATGGAAGACGACCTACCGACGACGACGCGGCGTACCGACGATGCGAGCCAGGACGACGCTATCGAAGCGACGGGGGTCTACGACGCCGAGGGTGGGACAGTACTCTACGATACGGAGGAACCGCTCGCGTGGATCCAGGCCGACCACGCGATTGCGCTCTCAGAGGCACGGTGAAGCGAACGGGTTTTGCCCATCCCCCGACTATTCTGTCCTGTGACCGACCCGGACGAGTTGCTCGACCCGGACTCGAACTCGGCTGAGGGATCGATCCCCGACAGCCAATATTCACCACCGGAGGCTCCGTCGCCCCCCGACCCGAACGCTGACCTCCCTGATTCGGTCGCGAACTACGAGGACGTCGATCCGGGGCTGCGAACGCTGTTCTGGAAACTCGTTGTACTCTACAAGGTCGGGCTACTCGCGACGAGTCTGGGTGGCCTGCTGTTCGTGTTTCGCAGTTCGACCCTCGGTCTGCGTGCGTTCGCGCTCGGAGTGGTCGTGTTAGCGTACGCCGTGTATCGAACCTATCGGTCGAAGCAACGCCTCGACGACGAGGAGTTCGACCACGACGGGTCGGATTCGACGACTGATACAGAAATGGAGGACAAATCGTGAGACAGACAGTCGAAGACGAGGACGGGAACCGGTATCTGTTGCTCAAACGCTCGTCCGACTCCAGTCTCGTTCGCGACCCAGAAACTGGCGAACGACAGCACCTTCCAAACGACCAGTTAGCGATTCGTCCGGAGGAATCAGCGCTGTCGACCGCCGCCGAGTCGGTTCCCGAGTCGGTGCGGACGCTCGTGACTGCCGTTCACGAGACGCGGACGCTTGGTCTGTTGTTGGAACTCGACGCGACCGGACCACTCGCGGTCCGAACTCTGCTCGATTTCTCCGATTTCTGTGAGAGCGACCTGCACGGACTGCTCGCGGAACTGCGCGCCGCTGGACTGATCGCGGAAACGACCGTCGCGGGCGAGCGCGGCTACGAGACGACCAAACTGGCGAGTGAGGCGCTCGACGGAATCACCTCGGCCGGGGAGTGAAGCGCTCGATGTCCTGACATCGGCTGGTGAGTAGCTGGTCTCGGCCATAGCATTTTACGCCTGACTGCCCTACCTGTCGCCGTGCCCGCTCCCGCGTTCACCGTTGGTTTTCGGTCGGTCGAGACCGAGTATAGCGAGTACGACCTTCCCGTCGAAGGGACGATACCCGACTGGCTCTCAGGGCGTCTGGTCCGCAACGGCCCGGGGAAATTCGAGGTCGACGGGCGACGATTTCGACACTGGTTCGACGGCCTCGCGATGGTTCGCTCCTACACGTTCGACGATGGGGTCACCTACAGCAATCGGTTCCTCCGAACCGACGCGTACAGGGAGGCCGCCGACGGCCGCCTGAGTGGCCAATTCGCGACCGACGAGAGCGGCCTCGGAAAGCTCAGCCGCTGGGCACGCGCACTCGGCCCGCCGGAACCGACCGACAACGCGAACGTCCACGTCACCCGTATCGACGGCGAGTACGTCGCTCAGACCGAAGTGCCTCGCTGGCAGACATTCGACCCGGAGACGCTCGAACGAACCGGCGAGTTCACCTTTCGGGACACGTTCGACCCCGACATGATCTCGGCCCATCTCGTCGCGGATCCGCGCGGCGAACTGGTCGGTCACGCTCTCTCGTTTGGCCGCACACACCGTTATCACGTCTTTCGAATCCCGGACGGCACACGCCGTCGGGAGGTAGTTGCCTCCATCGAGACAGATTCGCCCGCCTACGTTCACAGCCTCCCCGTGACCCGCGACCACGCCGTGCTCGTCGAGACGCCGCTGCGGATCGACATCCGGAAGGCGCTCTCGCCCTTCTCCGAGGGCTTTTTCGAGTTGCTCGACTGGCAACCGGACCGGGGCACCCGCTTTCACGTGATCGACCGCGAAACGGGAGCGGTCACCGAGCACTCGACCACAGCACCGTTCTTTACCCTGCACACTGTCAACGCCTTCGACGACGGCGAGGAGATCGTCGTCGACCTGGTCACCTTCGAGGACGACACTATCGTCTCGGCGCTGTCGTTCGACTCGCTCGAACGCGAGGGTTTCGACGCCGCGCCGCCGGGCCGGTTCGTTCGCTATCGGATCGGTCCCGATGGGCAACTCACGAGCAGACAGCTCTATGATGGGGGGATCGAACTCCCGACGGTTCCATCCGACCATGAGACTCACCTCTACCGATACGCCTACGCACAGGCCACCGACCGTCGCGGCGCGAACGGACTCGTGAAAGTCGACACCGAACGAGGTCGGGCCATGGAGTGGTGGGAGACTGACCTGTACGTCGAGGAACCTCGATTCGTTCCGCGCCCCGACGGAACGGACGAGGACGACGGGGTGATACTTGCACCCGCACTCGACGTCGCCGCCGAACACTCCTGGCTGCTCGTGTTCGACGCCGAGACCGTAACCGAACTCGCTCGCGCACGACTCCCGCACGTCGAGCCCTTTGGCTTCCACGGTCGCTTTTTCCGACTGTGAGCCCGCAGAGCCAAAAGGTCAAGACTACGAGTCGAGTACAAGTGAGTAATGAACGTCAGCATCGTCGGCAGCGGCTACGTTGGGACGACGGTTGCGGCCTGTCTGGCCGACGCCGGTCACGACGTGTGGGCAATCGATGTCGACGAGGACATCGTCGAACAGATCAACGCCGGTGAGACGCCGATACACGAACCCGGGCTGGCGGAACTGCTCGAAACCTACGGCGGCGACACTCTCAGAGCGACGACTGACTACGGTGTCGTTCCAGACACTGACCTCACGATGCTCGCGCTGCCGACGCCGAGCGACGCCGACGGCAGCATCGACCTGAGCGTGATGGAGGCGGGCGCGCGTGCCGTCGGGGAGGCACTCGCAGACGCCGACGGATACCATCTGGTCGTGGTGAAAAGCACCGTCGTTCCGGGAACGACCGACGAGACGCTCATTCCGACCATCGAATCTGCATCGGGCAGGCAGGAGGGCGACTCCTTGGGCGTCGCGGTGAACCCCGAGTTCCAGCGCGAGGGGTCGGCGGTGACAGACTTCCAGAACCCGGACCGTGTCGTGTTTGGCACCGACGGCGACGAGCGCGCGCTCGACGTGCTCTATGACCTGTACGAACCGCTGCTCGGGGACGTGCCCGCCTTCGAGACTGGCCGACGCGAGGCCGAACTCATCAAGTACGCGAACAACGCTTTCCTCGCCGCGAAGGTGAGTCTGATCAACGAACTCGGCAACATCGCGAAGGAGTTCGACGTCGACAGCTACGAGGTGGCCGAGGCGCTCGGCATGGACGACCGGATCGGCGCGCGCTTTCTCCGCAGCGGCGTCGGCTGGGGCGGGAGCTGTTTCCCGAAAGACACCGCCGCGATTATGGCCGCCGCCCGCGAGGCGGGATACGAACCGAAACTGCTCGACGCCGCCGTCGCGGTCAACGAGCAACAGCCCGAACGGCTGCTCGCGCTGCTCGACGAGCACGTCGACGTGGAGGGACGACCGGTCGCGGTACTCGGTCTCGCATTCAAGCCCGGGACCGACGACATCAGAAACTCACAGGCGACCCCGATCATCGAGGGGTTGCAGGAACGGGGTGCCGAAATCGTCGCCTACGACCCAGTCGCGAGCGAGGCCATGTCCGAGCGCTTCCCCGACATTACGTACGCTGACAGCGCCAGCGAGGCGCTCGCGGGCGCGGCGGGCGCCGTCGTCGTCACGGGCTGGGACGAGTTCGAGACGCTCGACTCGGCGTTCGACGAGATGGCCGAGCCAGTCGTCGTTGACGGCCGCCGAACCGTTTCGCGGCGCGACGGGATCACCTACGAGGGGCTGACGTGGTGACTGCTCGCGCCGCCTGCCCTCGCTGACGTGGTGACTGCTCGCGCCGTCCGGTCTTGCTGACGCGTGGCCCATCGACGGAACTAAAGACTGAGCGTGTCAGTGCAGCGTATGCGCCAGTTCGTCATCGTGAGCCACGAGGCCCCCGCTGCGGGCGAATTTTCCCTCGACGACCTGCCTGGCGCGGGTAGGATGGATCTGCTTGCCCGCGCGGTCAACGCGTCGCTTTTGCGCTCACACGGGATCCGGTCTAACGTGCGTACACACCTCGTCGTCGGCGAGTACACCGTTCAGTTCGAGGGGGCCACGCTTCAGGGCCTCAACCCCGACGAGCGGTCGACAGCGGCCCGCATCCGGGACGCACTCGCCAGCCACGAGGACGCTATCGGTCACATCCCCGTCGAGATTGCGCCCGGAATCTCGCTGGTTCGGAAAGGGCTCGCAGAGACGCTCGCTGACCTGGAGGGAACAGTCGTCTGTCTGCATGAGGACGGCGATGGTGTCGGAGCGCGCTCACCGCCCGATTCGCCCGTGTTCGTACTCTCGGATCATCACGATTTCACCGACGAGGAGCGCGAGACGATAGACGCAATCGCAGACCAGCGATACAGCCTCGGCCCGGAACGGTTGCACGCAGACCACGCGATCACAGTCGCGCACAACTGGCTCGACACTGAGGGGTTCACCGAGTACTGACGAGCGCTTTGAGCGACTTCGCGCATCGAGACCGCCCGGCTTTTCGCAACGGTTAAACGAATCAGGGGTCATCCTCTACGTGTGGGCCGGTAGGGTAGCTTGGTATCCTTCGGCCTTCGGGTGGCCGTAACCTGAGTTCAAATCTCAGCTGGCCCACTGGGTATCCACCCGTTTTCCCGCAGTTCCAACGGTTCAGCGATAGCGTTCTAATGAGACCTATCCCGTACTATTTTCCGCTGTGTGTCCGACGTTCTGATATGGTTCTGACCCTCACGCTTCTTGGTCTCGTCGCTATCGTCATCCTGACCGCAATCAGTGGCTTTTTTTCGAGTAGCGAACTCGCGGTGTTTTCGGTACCGGGTCACCGCATCGACACGCTCGAGGCTGCTAACGTCCCTGGTGCGGCCGCGCTGGCCGCCCTCCGCGACGACCCGCATCGGTTTCTGGTCACCGCACTGGTCAGCAACAACGTTGCGAATATTGCGGCCGCGAGCGTCGCCACGGCGATTCTGGTGCAGTTTCTTCCGGCGGGGAGTGCCGCAACAATTTCGACAGCCGGAACCAGCTTTTTCGTCATCGTCTTCGGTGAAATCGCGCCGAAGTCCTACGCCGTCACGAACGCGGAGAAACACGCGCTGCGCGTCTCTCGGCCGATCCGTGTCATCCAGAGACTGCTCCGTCCGGTGCTTTTAGTCTTCGAGGTTGCCACCGGGGCGATCAACCGTCTGACCGGCGGGTCGTCGAACATCGAGACCTACGTCACACGCGAGGAGATCGCGACAATCGTCACGAGCGGCGAAGTGAGTGGGGTGCTCGATACAGGCGAGAGCGCGATGATCCGGAGCGTGCTTGATCTCGAAGCCACGTCAGTGCAGACGGTCATGGTGCCGCGCTCGGCGATGGTGACCGCGAGCGTGGACACGACGCCCGAGGAGGTTATCGAGACCTGCTGGCGCGAACGCGTGACCCGCGTTCCGCTCTACGGCGAGAACCGCGATGACATCCGCGGGTTCGTCGACCTCCGAGACGTGCTACGAGCGCGGTCAGAGGGTGAGTCTATCACTGATGTGCTGACCGAGATGCCGTTCGTCCCTGCCAGCAAGCCCGTCGACGAACTGCTGACCGAGATGCAACTCGACGGGCATCGCATGGCAATCGTGGTCGACGAGTACGGGACGGTCGTCGGCCTGATCACAATCGAGGACCTCGTCGAGGAAGTCGTCGGTGAGATATTTGACCGAGACGAGACCGACCCCGTCCGCGTCGTCGACAAAGATACGGCCCTCGTGAACGGCTGGGCGACTGTCGATTACGTCAACGAACAACTCGGTCTCGACATACAGACCGACGGTCCATTCGAGACGGTCGCGGGGCTGGTCAACCACCACACCGGGCAACTCGCCGAGGAGGGCGACCGAGTAGAGCTTGGCACCGTCGTGATCACCGTCGTCGACGCGACGGCCCGGCGTGTCCGGCGGGTTCGAATCGACTGGACGCCGGACGAACCCGATGATGTCCCTGTGGAGTAGAGTCGTGCTCACCAGTCGGTGAGGACCGTTTCCAGACCGTTCGGGATTCGAGAACCTCGCAGTCGTCCACAGACACCTCACCGCGAAAGCATCGCACGCAACTGCTCGGTCGAAAACAGCGACGTCGGCCGGTCCATGTGGACGCCGATTCCCCCCTCGAACAGGCCCATTCCGAACTGCTGGACAGCCTCTGGAAGGGAGTAACAGCGCCGAATCGCGTGGCCGAGTCTGATGTCGGTCGCGAGTTCGTCGCGCCAGGCGCGCTCGTAGGCGGCGAGCGTCTCGGGGTCGCTGGGGTCGATCTCTCGGGCGGCGCAGTCGGCCGCTGTCATGCCATAGAGGATGCCACCGCCGGTGAACGGTTTGTTCTGTCCGGCCGCGTCACCGATCAGGAAGACCCGTCCCGAGGTCACCGTGTCGGGGGGGCCAATCGGGATCAGCCCCGAACAGCGTCGGTCCGTCGAGACGCCGTAGCCGTCGGTGAAAGCCTCGAATCGGGCGCTGACGTCGGCGTCCGGCGGGGTCGCCAGTCCGTACTCGACGCCAGCCTCGCCGCGGGGGATGCGCCACGCGAAAAACGAGGGGATGGTGAGGTGTACGTCGACGAAGTCGTCGTGGTCGACTTCGTCGTCGAACCCGAGCACGCCGTGGAGCAGTTCGTCGGGGTCGGGCAAGCCAATTGACTCGCGGACGCGGGAGTTCGGCCCGTCACAGCCAGCGACCATCCGGGCGCGGTACGTCTCGACGCCGTCGGGACCACGGACGCGAACGGCGACGTGATCGCGGTACTCGGAGAGACCGACGACGGTGTGGTGTTCGCGAACCTCCGCGCCTGCGTTGCGGGCGGCCTCGGCGAGCGTTCGGTCGAGTTCGACGCGGTCGATGACGTTCGAGACCACCTCGTCTCTGAAGAAGCGATAGGGGTTACTGTCCGGGCCGCCGGTGTGAAATCGCGCGCCGTAGATGGCGTTCTGTTCGAGTCGCTCGCGCGCGCCGTCGGGCACGAACGCCCAGATATCGGTGCTAACGTGACCGGAACACGCGAGCGGTTCGCCGACGGTCCCCTGCTCGAAGGCGAGGACGTTGTGGCCGCGCTCTGCGGCACCACGGGCGAAGCGCGACCCCGCTGGCCCCGCACCGACGACGACGAAATCGTACATAGGGGGTACTGACGTGTCGAGTAGCAAAGTGGTCACGGTTCTCGAAAGGGGATATCGAAGTCAAATGGGGAGTACTCGGAGAGCAAAAGGGGAATCTTGAAAAGCACGCCAGTTGGATCACCCAATAACGATGGTACTGGAGCAACTCGCCTTTGGGCTGTTCGCGCTGGTCACGCTCGGGAGTAGCCTGGGCGTCGTTCTGGTCCGTGACGTGTGGCACGCCGCGCTGTTGCTCGGACTCGCACTTTCGAGCGTGGCGGCCCACTACATCATGCTGGAGGCCGAGTTCATCGCCGCGATGCAGGTACTCGTGTACATCGGGGGTGTACTCATCCTGATCGCCTTTGCGGCGATGCTCACCACCCGAGACAGCAACCCCGAGGAGGTCACCGCATGACGACCCGCCCCGAACTCATCGACATCGACCGCGGGGTCGTGCCGGGCCTCATCGCCGTTGGTCTGTTTGTCGTGATGGCGGCGGTTTTCGTCGGCGCCAACTTCGGAACGCCCGCCGCATTCGGGGACATTAGCGTCGTCGGCGCTATCGGCTACTCGCTCATCGGCGCAATCGAGGAGGCTGGCGTCGAGACGGAGAGCTTTCTGGCCGCGCTCATTCTGCTCGCGGTCGCGCTGGATGCGGCACTCGACGGTGCCCTGATGCTCGCAAAGCGCGAGGGGGGTGAGGAGTAGATGGCCGTCCCCATGGAGTGGTATCTGTTCCTCTCTGCAGCGGTGTTCTGTATCGGCCTGTTCGGGATTCTCGTCCGACAGAACGCGCTGTCCTTTCTGATGTCCGTCGAGTTGATGCTCAACGCGGCCAACATCAATCTCGTCGCGTTCGCCTACTTCCACGGGACGCTCACCGGGCAGGTGTTTGCCCTCTTTGTGATCGGGCTGGCGGCCGCAGAAGTCGCGGTCGGTATCGGCGTCATCCTCGTGGTGAACCGCAACTTCGACGACATCGACGTGACCGACGCGGCGACGATGAGGTGGTAACATGACAGGAGCATTCGACTTCGCACCAGCAATCGCACTGTTCCCGCTTGCCTCGTTTGTGATCGCGCTGTTTTTCGGCTCGTACATGCCCAAACGGGGTGCGCTGGCGGGCATCGCCGCAACCGCCGCCTCGCTCGTGTTTTCGCTGTGGATCGTCGTCGAAATTGCGAGCGGATCTGGCCCTTATCAGGAGACGCTGTACACCTTCGTCGGGGCGGGTACTGGCGACGTCGCGGTCGAGGGTGTCGAGTTGACCTTCGGGTTGCTCATCGACCCGCTCGCGGCGCTGATGCTCGTCATCGTCTCGCTGATTTCTTTTCTCGTCCACGTCTTCTCGCTTGGTTACATGAACGACGAGGGCGAGACTGGACTGCCCCGGTACTACGCCGGACTCGGCCTCTTTACGTTCTCTATGCTCGCCTTCGTCTACAGCGACAACTTGCTGATGGCGTTCATGTTCTTCGAACTCGTCGGCCTGTGTTCGTATCTGCTCATCGGCTTCTGGTTCCGCGACGAGGCCCCGGCGAGCGCGGCCAAGAAGGCCTTTCTCGTGACTCGGTTTGGCGATTACTTCTTCCTCATCGGCGTCGTTGGGATTCTCGCCACGTTCGGCACGACGGCGTTTGCCGGGTCTGAGTCGTTCGTGACCGCAGCGAGTGACGCGCTCGCTGGCGAGGGGATGATGAACACGTTCCTCGGCTTCTCCGAGCAGCAGTGGGTCACCGTCCTCGGCTTGCTCGTCCTCGGCGGCGTCGTCGGCAAGTCGGCGCAGTTCCCCTTGCACACCTGGCTGCCGGACGCGATGGAAGGTCCGACGCCCGTCTCGGCACTCATCCACGCGGCGACGATGGTCGCTGCCGGTGTGTATCTGGTCGCACGGATGTACGGCTTCTATCTCCTCTCGCCGACAGCACTGACTATCATCGCACTGATCGGCGGCTTTACGGCGCTGTTTGCGGCGACGATGGCGCTCGTCAAGCAGGAACTCAAGCAGGTGCTCGCGTACTCGACCATCTCGCAGTACGGCTACATGATGCTCGCGCTCGGCGGCGGCGGCTACACGGCCGCGGTCTTTCACCTGACGACTCACGCCGTGTTCAAGGCGCTGCTCTTTCTCGGCGCGGGGTCGGTCATCATCGCGATGCATCACAACGAGAACATGTGGGATATGGGCGGCCTGAAAGACCGGATGCCGGTCACCTACTACACCTTCCTCGCGGGGTCGCTCGCGCTCGCGGGCATCTTCCCCTTCGCTGGCTTCTGGTCGAAAGACGAGGCGCTGTACGAGACGCTCATCCACGCGCTCGAAGGTGAACCGCTCCTGCTCGTCGCCTACGCCTTCGGACTGCTCGCCGTGGTGCTGACCGCGTTCTACACCTTCCGGATGGTGTATCTGACCTTCCACGGCGACGCCCGCACCGAGCAGGCGCGTGACCCGGAACCCGTGCGCTGGAACGTGAAGTTCCCGCTCGCGACACTCGGCGTCCTCGCCACCGTCGCTGGCGTGCTCAACATGGGCGTACTCAAGGAGTACATCGGTGAGGAGAACCTGTACCTCCACGAGTGGCTCGACGGGGCGACGCTCGATGGCGACCTGGGCGCGCTCTCGGTGCATCACTACGCCGACCAGTTGCCCTACGAGTCGGCTGATCTCTCGCCTATCGTGCCGGGCGTAGTCGCCTTCGCTCTCGCTCTCGCGGGCCTCGCGCTCGCGTGGTCGCTCTACCACGGGCCGGACCCCGACCCGCACATGGAACGGCTCGGCAGTCTTCGCACGCTACTCATGAACAACTACTATCAGGACGAATATCAGGTCTGGCTGGCATCGGGCGTCACACTGCCACTCGCACGCGCTGCAGACACCTTCGACCGGAGCATCATCGACGGCGTGATCAACGGTATCGGGAGCGTGAGCGTCGCGCTCGGGAAACGGTTCCAGCGGCTCCAGACGGGCGTCGTCACGAACTACGCGGCCCTGCTCGCGCTGGGACTGCTCTTCCTTGTCGTGGTCTTTGGCCTCGTCGGGGGGTGGTTCTGAATGATCATCGAAGGGCTGCTCGGATTCACGCTCGCCGCGGCGCTTTTCGTCTTCGTCGTCCCCGACCGACTCGCCGGAAAGTTGGCGACGGCGCTCAGCCTTGTTCCGCTCGCAGGCAGTCTGTGGATGTTCTCCACCTACTCCGGCGAGGGCAACGCCTTCTTCGCCGGTGGGGACATCGCCTTCCAGACGAGGGTCGACTGGGTCGAAATCGGCCAGTACACCCTCCAGTGGAACGTCGGCGTCGACGGGATCAGTCTCCCGCTTTTGGTGTTGACGACGATCCTGACGACGCTCGCGCTGGTCTCCTCGTGGACGCCCATCGACGAGCGCCAGTCGCAGTTCTACGGGCTGATGCTCCTGCTCGAAACCGCGCTCATCGGCGTGTTCACCGGCCTCGACTTCTTCCTCTGGTTCATCTTCTGGGAGGCGGTTCTCATTCCGATGTATCTGCTTATCGGAATCTGGGGCGGCCCGCGGCGCAAGTACGCCGCCATCAAGTTCCTGCTGTACACGAATATCGCCTCGCTCGTTCTCTTTGCTGGTTTCGCCTTGCTCGTGTTCGGCCTCGGTGACTCTATCGGGACGCTCTCGATGCCAGAGATCACGCAGGCGCTTCACGCGGGCGAACTGGACTCCTTCGCCGGACTGAGCGCTGCCATGATCCAGGAACTGGCCTTCCTCCTGCTGTTCGTCGGCTTCGCGGTGAAGGTGCCGGTCGTCCCCTTCCACACGTGGCTGCCGGATGCACACGTCGAGGCACCGACGCCGGTGTCGGTCATTCTGGCTGGCGTCCTCCTGAAGATGGGTACCTATGCGCTCCTTCGGTTCAACTTCACGATGCTGCCAGAGGTTGCGATGACCAGCCCCGTCCCGGAGATTATCGCCGCTGTCGGCGTGCTCAGCGTCATCTACGGGGCGATGCTCGCGCTGGCACAGCAGGATCTGAAACGCATCGTCGCCTACTCGTCGATTTCGTCGATGGGCTACGTGCTCATCGGCCTGGTGGCCTTTACCCCACACGGAATGGGTGGCGCGACCTTCCAGATGGTCAGCCACGGTCTCATCTCCGGGCTGATGTTCATGGCCGTCGGCGTGCTGTACAACGCGACTCACACGCGGATGGTCGGGGACATGTCTGGACTCGCAGACCGGATGCCGTGGGCGGTCGGCATCTTCGTCGCTGGTGCGTTCGGATACATGGGACTGCCGCTGATGAGTGGATTTGCCGCCGAAGTGCTGATCTTCATCGGGTCGTTCGACGGCATCGTCACGGCCTCGCCGCTCGTGACCGGAGTGGCGATGTTCGGTATCGTCATCGTCGCGGGCTATCTGCTCTGGGCGATGCAGCGCACCCTCTTTGGCCCCTTCGAACTCGAAACCGAGTACGAGGTCGGACGCGCACCGCTTCACGACGTGGCCCCGCTTGCGGTGTTGCTCGGACTGGTCATCCTCCTCGGCGTCAACCCCGACCTGATCTACGAGTTGATACAGGACGGAGTCAACCCGCTCGTGGAATATGCCACGACCAGCGTCACGGGAGGTGAACTGGCATGAGCGACATCGCACAGCTTCCGGACTGGATGGCGGTGTCCCCGGTGCTGGTGCTGCTGGGTGGGGTACTTCTCCTGTTCGTCCTCGATATGATCGACCCGGACAGCAGGAACAGTCTCCTGCTGTCGGGGACGGCCGCCGTCACCGCGCTCGCCTCGCTCAGCGTCGCGGGCTGGTTCCTCGCGGCCGGAACCGGGCAGGAGCGAACCGGCGGGCCGATCCAGTTGTTCGACGGGGCGCTCGTCGTCGACGGGATGGCGCTGTTCGTGGCGGCTATCGTTACGAGTGTCACGCTACTGGTCGTCGTCGGGAGCTACGAGTATCTCTCCGACCACCCGTATCAGGCAGAATATTACTCGCTGATGCTGCTCGCGGCGACGGGAATGGCGACGATGGGCGCGGCGAACAGCTTCGTCACCGCCTTCATCGCGCTGGAACTTGCCTCCTTGCCCTCCTACGCGCTGGTCGCCTCGCTGAAGACGAACAAGGGAAGCGCCGAGGGCGGACTGAAGTACTTCCTCATCGGCGCGCTGTCCTCGGCGGTGTTCGTCTACGGCGTCTCGCTGGTCTATGCCGACACGGGCGTCCTCCAGTTCGACGCCATCACCGACGCTATCGTCGCTGACGGGGCGAGTCCCATCGTCGGACTTGGGATGCTCTTCATCCTCGGTGGCATCGCGTTCAAGACGGCGAGCGTGCCCTTCCACTTCTGGGCACCCGACGCCTACGAGGGCGCGCCCGCACCGGTTTCGGCATTCATCTCCTCGGCGTCGAAGGCGGCCGGATTTGTACTTGGCTTTCGCATCTTCGTCGAGGTGTTCCCGCACGCACAGGTCGTCGACACGTTCGACTGGGTGGTCGCCTTCCAGGTGCTCGCAGTGGTGACGATGACCGTCGCCAACCTCGCGGCGCTCAAACAGGAGAAGGTCAAGCGGATGCTCGCGTACTCCTCGATTGCCCACGCGGGCTACGTCCTCATCGCGCTCGGCGCGCTAACTGGTGGGGCCGACCAAGGACTCGTGCTCGGGGCCGGACTGGCACACCTGCTGGTCTATGGCTTCATGAACACGGGGGCCTTCCTCTTCATCGCGCTGACCGAACACTGGGACGTGGGCCGAACCTTCGAGGACTTCAACGGGCTGGCACGCAGCGCCCCGTTCGCCTGCGCGGCGATGACCATCTTCCTGTTCTCGCTCGCAGGACTGCCGATGGGCGCGGGTTTCCTCTCGAAGTTCTATCTCCTGCTCGCGGCGGTCAACGGCGGCGTGGCGCTGCTTGCGGTCGCGTTGGTACTCAACAGCGTCGTCTCGCTGTATTACTACTCGCGGGTGGTGAAGGCGATGTGGATCGAAGAGCCAGCCACGGACCGCGAGATCGAGAGCTACCCGACGGGACTGTACGTCTCGCTCGCCCTCGCTGCGCTCGTGACTGTTCTCCTGCTTCCAGCTTTCGGCCCGGTCGTCGAACTCGCACAGATTGCTGCCGAGGGAATTCTGCCGTAGACCGGGCTGGCACCGTACCGGACTTGATGTCTCTTCGGCTGTTCCATCACGACACTATCAGAAGCCTCGATTACGGCGCGTGTAGAAGGCCGCGAGGCCGAGGACACAGAGTCCGATCCCCCACCAGAGGTCGTTCCCAGGCAGGAGTGTGAGGACAATTGTCACGACACCTGACGAGAGCAGCGACCAGCCGAGTGTTGTCTGGGTCGACATAGTGGTGACAGTTGCTCGAACAGATTAAACCACACGACGGGTGTGAGAGCGCTTTAGCCTGACGACACGGGCGAGAGTCCTCGTTCTCGTCGACGGCGTGTTCAAAACTGCAAAGTAGTGACGCCGATTCCGGTGTGGTATGAAGGCAACAGCGAAGGCCCACCCGATCGAGGGGGTCGTCAAATATCACGGTATGGTCGACGACCAGTTGCGCCTGCCGTATCACGATTCGATCAGCCTCTGCACCGCGCCGAGTCACACGAAGACGACGGTCCAGTTCGAGTCCGACCGGAACGAGGACCGATACGTCGTCGACGGCGACGTGGTCGAGGGTCGCGGAGCAGAGCGAATCGAGTCCGTCGTCGACCACGTTCGCGAGCGAGCAGGGATCGACGACCGGGTGCGCTTCGAGTCCGAGAACTCTTTCCCGACGAACATCGGCTTTGGTTCCTCGGCGTCCGGGTTCGCGGCCGCGGCGACGGCGCTTGCCGAGGCGACGGGACTCGACCTTTCACACCCGGAAATTTCGACGATTGCCCGACGCGGGTCGGCGTCTGCGGCGCGGGCGGTCACCGGCGGGTTCTCGCATCTCCGGGCGGGGATGGACGACGAGGACTGCCGTTCGGAGCGGATCGACGTCCCCGATAATCTGGAAGACCGCCTTCGCGTCGTCGCGGGGATGGTCCCCTCCTACAAGGAGACCGAGGCGGCCCACGAAGAGGCGGCGGAGAGTCACATGTTCGAGGGGCGACTGGCACACATCCACGAGCAGATTACCAACGCGCGCTCGGAACTGCGCGCGGGGGACTTCGATGCGGTCTTCGAGCGGGCCGAACACGACACGCTATCGCTCGCGGCGACGACGATGACCGGCCCCGCTGGCTGGGTGTACTGGCAACCCCGAACCATCGAGATATTCAACACCGTCCGCGAGCTGCGCGAGAGCGAGGGCGTGCCGGTCTACTTCTCGGTAGACACCGGCGCGAGCGTCTACGTGAACACGACGGACGAACACGTCGACCGGGTCGAATCCGCCGTTGCTGACTGCGGTGTCGACACCCGCGTCTGGGAACTGGGCGGCCCCGCACAGGTGCTCGACGAGACTGCGGCGCTGTTTTAGCATAAAACAGATCTGCGAAGCATCTTTGCAGGCGGACCGAGAACGACGACCATGGTCGATGTGGTTCCCGTCCTGCTGTTCGTGTTTGGGTGCATCGCCGTTTTCAGACCCGAGTGGATCGCAGCAATTGACCGCCGTCAGAAGGCGGCGGGGACGACTCGCAGTCCGGCTGATGTCGAACTGACTGAGACATATCACGTCGTCGTTCGGGTTGTGGGGATTCTGTTCGTGCTCTTCGGGATCGTGTTTATACTCCGAAGTCTCTGAAACTGTGCTTCGGGGGTTCTCTCGAATCAAGAATCCCCGCGTATTCACACGACGGATACCGATCTGATCTGTCGTGTCGTTCACCTGCTGTCATTTCAATCCGTGAAAAATCCACTTCTCACAGTGAAACCTATCTTCGACAGTCTCTGTTTCTTTATCACAGACCGTCTGATATCATTATCAAAACCGATATTTTGTGTCACGTCGGCGAAAAGCTTTTTGATGCTATCGCTATAGATGATGAACAATGGCAATAGACCGGACAGAGGGGGCTGAGGATGAGTCGGGGTCTGGAACGGCGCTCGGATCGCCGACAGCCGTCGGCGAGTACTCCTGGAGTGATTTCAGACGGGAGGAACACGACGGGGGGCAGTTCGATCGGAGCCTCTATCTGGGGTTCGAGCCGCGTGACACGCCGCGGCGACTTGAGGCCGCCGCCAGCGCCGCCAAGACTGTGCAGGTCGTGTGGGAGGACTATCTCGATATTTCCGCTCGTGATATCGTCAAGGGCTCGTACACGTGGGAACATTTCAAGTGGGAGTACTACTACGACGAGGACGGAAACCGACCGCGGACCGACGACGGGGAAAAGATCCCCTTCGAACCCGCGGAGTATCTCGGATTCGAACCGGACCAGACTGAATCACGGCTCAGCCACGGTGAGTCGGTCGCGAGCGAACTCGCAGACCTCGTCGACGAGCGAACGGTCAACGTCGCGGAGGACCTCGACGAGGACGAATTCTTCTCGGATGTCCACGGGAACCAGACTGTCGTCTCCCGGTACGACCTGGAAAAGGGCGTTCCGATGGACAAGAAGACTCACTTCGTCGAGCGGAACCGCTACTGGGTGAACAAGCCCTACGCCTTCGTCATCATTTTCCACTCCCGGAAGGAAAACGAGCGCAAGTACTACGCCATCGAACCCTACCTCAACGCAATCGAAGACGACGTGCAGGACTTCCTCGCACGAAAGCTCAAAACCGCGATCAAGTACTCGGAGGACGACGTTATCGTACAGGGGTCGGAAGCCGACCGGGCCGAGGTCATCCAGCGCGAAACCGAGAGTCTCCTCTCGCGCTATGACCTGTACAGCGACCCCCTGCCGGGCGAGGGCGGGATGACCGAGGGTGGGCTGGTCGACTCGATCAAGGGCATTTTTGGAAGCGACGCCGACGAGACGACAGCGGAGACAGCCACCGAACTGCAGGGTCTGTCGGTGCGCCCCGAACCGATCATCATCGAGGAGGACCCGGATACGCTCTCGGAATACCAGGTCGAGAAGTTGCTGTACTACCTCAAGCGAAACTTCATCGGGTACAGCCAGATCGACCCCATCAAACACGACATCAACGTCGAAGACATCTCCTGTGACGGCTACAACAGCCGCGTGTTCGTCTATCACACCGACTACGAGCAGATTATCTCGAACATCGAACACGGGAAGGAGGAACTCAACGACTTCGTGGTGAAACTCGCCCAGCGCTCGGGGAAAGGTATCTCGAAGCGCCAGCCACAGGTCGACGCGACGCTGCCAGATGGCTCGCGCGCGCAGTTGACCCTCGGTGCGGAAGTCTCGGACCACGGAACAAACTACACTATCCGACAGTTCAAGGACGTCCCGTTCACGCCTGTCGACCTGATCAACTGGAACACGTTCAACTTAGACGAGATGGCGTTTCTGTGGCTCTGTATCGAGAACCACAAGTCGCTCATCTTTGCGGGCGGCACCGCATCGGGGAAGACGACGAGTCTGAACGCGACGTCGCTGTTCATCCCATCCAGTGCCAAAATCGTCTCCATCGAGGACACCCGCGAGGTGGAGTTGCCCCAGCGAAACTGGGTTGCGAGTGTCACCCGCCCATCTTTCGGGCAGGACGACACCGGCGACGTCGACGAGTTCGACCTGCTCGAAGCCGCACTCCGCCAACGGCCGGATTACATCGTGATGGGTGAGATCCGCGGCGAGGAGGGTCGAACGCTGTTTCAGGTCATGTCGACGGGCCACACCACCTACACCACATTCCACGCGGACTCGGTCGGTGAAGTGATAAAGCGGTTCACGACCGACCCGATCAACGTCTCGAAGACGCTGTTTACGGCGCTGGATCTCGTCTCGATCCAGACCGAAACGCGGGTCAACGACCGGAAGGTGCGCCGGAACAAGGTGCTGACGGAGATCAACGAGTACACGCCGGAAAACGACGAGATCAACGTGCGAGACGTCTACGAGTGGCGCGCGGAGACGGACACGTTCATGCAGATGGGGTCTTCGAGCACGCTCGAAGAGATCAAGTTCGACCGGGGCTGGCAACAGGACCGACTCGAGCGGGAACTGTTCAAGCGCAAGGTGGTGCTCGCTTATCTCATCCAGAACGGCCTCAACACCTACACTGAGGTGGCCGCGACGGTGCAGGCGTTTATTAACGACCCGGATACGATACTGGCGATCATCGCACAGGACGAACTCGAACGGTCACTCGAAGACTTACGGGAGATGGAGTCCGTCCAGATCGAAGTCGATCCCGAAAAGGAGGCGCTCGTGCCCCGCCCGGACCCGAACGAGGAACTGCTCGATGAGACCGACGAGATCCTCTCCGAGGCCGACCCACTGTTCGAGCGCTACAGCGAGATGGACACGGTTGATGTCATCTCCGCGCTCGAGGGACTCGGGGAGGAGGAAAACGTCGAACCGGACGACGAGGACATCGACTTCGGTCAGTTCGTCCCCAAGGCGGGCACGGAGGCAAGCGAGGAATGAGCCTCGAACGCCGTGACCAACCCGCGGTCAGGGAGGGCGACGACTCGCTCGGTGGCCGGTTTTACTTCCTCTATAACTGGATCTTCGACGAGGACAGCCAGTTCGTCAAAAGCGTCGAGGAGAAACTCGCGCAGGCCCGGATGGCCGACAACGTCGAGATGTTTCTCGCTCGTGCGCTGGCTGTCGGACTGCTTGCCGGGCTTGGACTCGCGATGCTCGGCATCTTCACTGGCTATCTGTTCGTCCAGTTGTTCGTCGGCCCCGAGTCGTCGCTGATCGGGATCCGCATCCCCAACTCCATCGCTCCTGTCGTTGACGTACTCAAGACGCCGCTTATCGTCCTCACTGCTGGACTCATCTTCGGAACCATCGGCTTCGTCGTCGGCTTCGGGTCGCTCGTGTCGATCCCGTATTTCCGCGCCGGGGGGCGAAAGCGCGAGATCAACGTCCTGCTTCCGGACGCCATCTCGTTTATGTACGCGCTTTCTGTCGGGGGGATGAACCAGCTCGAAATCCTCCGTGCGATGGCGAAAGCCGACGATACCTACGGCGAGTTCGCAAAGGAGTTTCAGTCGATCGTGCTCGAAACCGAGTACTTCGATACCGACTACCGGACTGCGATTCGCAATCAGTCGATCGAGACACCGAGCGGCGAACTCGCGCAGTTTCTGACGGACATGCTCTCGATTATCAACTCAGGCGGTGACATGACTGCATTTCTGGAAGACCAGAAGAACAAGCACATCCGGACGGCAAAGCAGGAGCAAAAGAAGATGCTCGACACGCTCGAGCTGTTCGGCGAGATGTACATGACACTCTCTCTGTTCCCGCTGCTTTTGATCATCATTCTCGTCATCATGAGTCTCACGGGCGGCTCGCAGGACACTCTGCTCTATGGGGCCGTCTACGGGCTGATTCCGCTGATCGGGATGGGCTTTCTGGTGCTCGTCTCGACAGTCACACAGGACGAGATCGGTGACGGCTATCTCCGGCCGGATTCGGGTGAGGACTTCACCGTCGACGAAGGGATCGGCGTGTTCAACCCCGGTCTCGTCGAGCGGTACCGTGGCGAGTTCGCCGTCTTCGACAAGATCAAGCGCCGCGAGGGGACGACCGAACTGCTGAACATCCTCAAAGCTCCGCATCTGTTCTTCCGGGACCACCCGCCGCTCGTGTTGATCGTGACGGTGCCGCTGACGTTGCTCATCCTGATCCTTGCGGTTGCGACCGGGAGCGTCCCCATGTCCGAGCAGGGGATGATCGACGAACCGATCTACGGCACCTTCATGTGGATCTACGTCCCGGTGTATCTCAACTTCCTGCCGCTCGCGGTGTTTTACGAGTGGAACGTCCGTTCGCGCAAATCCGTCCTGAACGACCTCTCGGAGAACCTCCGCAAACTCTCCAGTGCCAACGACACCGGGCTGACGCTGCTCGAGTCGCTGAAGACCGTCTCCGAAACCTCCTCGGGACGGCTCTCCGATGAGTTCGAGACAATCCACGCGAAGGTCAACTACGGGACGAGCCTCAAGGACGCGCTCCGGGAGTTCAACAACGAGTATCACATTCCGCGGCTCTCCCGGACGGTCAAACTCATCAGCGAGGCACAGGAAGCGTCGAGTCAGATCGAGGACGTCCTCTCGACGGCCGCGCAGTCCTCGGAGAATCAGGACGACATCAACCGCGAGCGCCGGTCGCGGACGCTGATGCAGGTCGCGATCATCATCATGACGTATCTGACGCTGCTGGGTGTGATGGCACTCCTGAAGATCCAGTTTCTGGATACCATGTCCGGGCTGGGCGGGCAAAACGTCGAGGAGGCCGACCAGTTTGCTGGCTCGATAGACACGGAAATGATGTCGATGCTGTTTTTCCACGCGGTGACGTTGCAGGCGATCATCTCGTCGTTCATCGCAGGCTATATCAGAAACGTCGACCTGATCTCGGGGGTGAAGTACGCCGTCGTCCTGGTGACGGTGGCGCTGATCACGTGGATCGTCGTCGAGCAGATATCCAGCCCAAGCAGTGCGGAGGGCGAGGCGCTTCTCCTGCTCGTCGGCAGCGCTGGGATTTCGGGCCGAACTATCGGCCGCGGTGTTCGACGAAGACTGCGCCGGTTCGGGACCCGACTCGAACGCGGAGCGGACGGCATCGATCGAGGGGGATAAACAGGGAAACAAGGGGGGTAAACACTGAACGATGGCACGAACTCGGGGGGCGAGTGAGAGACAGGGGGGACCGCGCGCACAGACGCTTCTGGATTATCTCATCGGGATGACTGTTTTGCTGCTTGTCGTCGTCGGGACGTTCGCGACACTCCCGGGATTGACCGCCCCGTTCGACGACCCAGTCGATGTCGGAGAGCGACAGATAGCGGATAGACTTGCAGACGCGACGGTCGCGTGGAACAGTTCAACTGCGGGCGCACAGACGGTTCATTACGACGGACTGGCTGATACACTCCAGTCGGGGTCGTCTTTCGCCACGCTCACTGAACGCGTCGGCATCCCGTCGAACAAGTTCGTGAACGTTACGCTGGAATCGGGTGGGGAGATACAGGCATCCGGCGGCAGTACGTTCAGAGACGACCCTGCGGCGACGACCGTTCGGGTCGTCAAGACACACGAGACGACTGTCTGTACGCCAACCTGTCGACTTATCGTGAGGGTGTGGTAAGATGCGTGTTAATGCAACCGCACGCGACCGGGGGCAGGCGTATTCATTGGAAGGGATCATCGGCGCAATCATCATCGTGAGCGCGCTCGTGATCGGGTTGCAGGCCGCTGAGCCGTCTCCGTGGGCAACCAACGGGGCCGAGCAGCAGGCAGAAGACCTGCGCACTCAGGTCGAGGACGTACTCGACGCCGCGGGCGAAGACGGGCTTCGAACGGCGATAACCTGTGTGACAAACAGCGTCGAGGGTGACCGCGATCCGGCTGTTGGGGCCCCGTCGAGCAACGCCACGGAATTCAACAGGATATTGAACCGCTCACTCGTCCAGCCCGGGTACGAGTACACCCTCGTTTTCGAGTGGCTCGATGCCTCGGGGGACCAGATCACTACTGAGCAGGTGTATCCAGACGACCCGCAGACTCCAGGGGACGGAGCCGTCAGTAGCACTCGGACAATTCTGTTGAGTGAAGGCGACCGGCTCTACACACGACAGCCAGCTGGAACTGATGAGACGTGTCAGGTTGCCCAGCGAACGCCGAACACGCTGGCTGCGACCGATCGGAGTGACCTGAACTTCTACATCGACGAACAGGTCGGATCGAACGACGATATCTACGCACTCGTTCGGGTTCGGGTGGTCGCATGGT
The DNA here is from genome assembly GCF_051414115.1 of Halovenus marina. Taxonomy (NCBI): domain Archaea; kingdom Methanobacteriati; phylum Methanobacteriota; class Halobacteria; order Halobacteriales; family Haloarculaceae; genus Halovenus; species Halovenus marina. The sequence continues at coordinate 825,387 of NZ_JBLKNZ010000001.1, forward strand.
GAGCGATCCACGAGCGGTTCTGGGAGAGACAACTGACGAGAGTGACAGCCCAGTGACTGCGGCAAACTCGGCAGACCCGCGCGGACGATCTGACCGGGGACAGCTCATCCTTATTGCGGCAATCTTGCTCGCGGTGTTGGTCGTTAGCTCCGTCTTGCTGCTCAACACGGCACAATCTGCGACAGAGCTTCGAACGAACCAGCAGTCACAGAGTGTCACCGACGCAGCACAGACGAACCAGGAGATCCAGCACGGGCTCGAAACGCTTTTCGAGACGAGCACGTCCCTCGCGGAGGCAGACGCAAAGCTCCCGTACAGTCTCGACCTCGAATCGGACGTCGAGGCGTTTCACGACCGGTATCTGGGCATCAAAAGCGCGAACACCGCCGGGATGACGACCATCTCGTACGACGAGCAGGACACGGTCACCGGCGGCATCGTCTTTCAGACTGAACGCGGAACGTTCGAGGCAGCCGACGGCGACGACACCTGGAGAGTTCTCACGGACGTCAACTCGGTCCCGACGCTGTCTGCAGATATCGAACGCGTCTCCCCGTCGTCTTCGTTCAATATCTCCGTCAGCGGTATCTCTGCTCAACTCCGGGTCGAAAACACCGGCTCGGGATACACCGTCACCCGGCTGGACGGCGGAACTGTCGCGCGGACGTGTTCTGGCCTCGAACCGCCGATCGTCGTCGACTTCCATCGCGGGTCCGGCGAGGTGCGAGGGGCAACTGACGGCTGTGAGCAGTTCACTCTCGGACGAGGGCTCTCGTCGGGTTATTCCATCGAATTCGAGAATGGACACAACGCAGAGGGAACGTACGTTATCTCGGGGAGCGGCGATGCCACGTTCGACGACGCTGCCGACGTGAACAGCTACGACCCGAACGTCGACTGGCCGACGTCGGACGAGCCGAACTACCGCGGCCCGGCTGACGCTTCGTCGAACGGGGACGATATCGTCGTCAACCCCACCTTCGTGGTGACCTACGACGACCCTGATCTCACCTATCAGAGCGCCTACGGACTCTACAACAGGACAGGACGATGAGTGTGAACCAACCCCCAGATGGCTGTGATCGCAGAGACCCAGCGACCGAGAGTGCCCGTGGACGCGACACTGCATCGAGGGTGTCGTCCAGGAACGCCGAAGATGACTCACGGCCCGGAGAGGGGAGTTCGAGTCGCTCGCGGCCACAGCCGAGGTTCCGACGCAGTTCAGGGCTGGCGACTGACACAAGGGGCGTTTCAGTTGCACTCACGCACGCGCTGACGCTCGGGATCACGGCGGTGTTGATTATTGGGTTGCTCTTTTCGGCCGGGCAGTATCTGGACACACAGGAAGACCGCGCCGCGTTGACACAGCTCGACGAGGTTGGCAACGACATGGTCGCACAGATTCACGCGCTCGACCAACTCAACAGGACCGGCGAACAGGTGCAGGCGACCATCGAGCCGAACTACCCCGAGCTGGTGTTCGACGAAGCGCCCTACACGATTGGTCTCGCGGATGCCGACAGCACGTCGAGATACAGGAACGCCCCGAACGTGGATGTCGTCGTCACGATCGATTCGCGGTTTACCGACGGCCCTCGGGCGTATCCAGTGACGACACAGACGGACCTGAACATCGGGTCAACCGTCCGGGGCGCACAGCCAGTTCTCCGTCTCTGCACGAACCCACAGGAGATCACACTCGGGAGGTGTCCATAGATGCGAGCGCAGCGACCACCCACGCAGGAAATGCACGCACAGCGCCCATCCACACGAGAAATACACGCACAGCGCCCATCCACACGAGAAATACACGCACAGCGCCCATCCACGCGGTGTTCATCCCAGCCAGCCACACAGACGCGTCGAGGGGTCTCTGACGTTCCTGCATTCATTCTGATGTTTTCTATTATTGTTCTGGCTACCACGACAGTCGCTGTCGCTGGCGTCAACCAGTTGACCGCGCTCAACGACCGCGAGACGATCAATACAGCCGAGCGCTCGATGGAGGCCACTGCGGCGACGCTCGATAAGATCCACCAGCAGAGTGACCCGGCCCGGTCGGTACGGCTTCCGCTCGGAACTGGGAGCATCTGGCTGAATCAGACGACGCTTTCTGTCGATTCTCCTGACATCTCTCTGACGGGGACGCCGTTCGAGAACCCGATCGATGTCAACTCGCTCGAACACCGGTTCGACCGCAATCCCGAACCCATCACGTTCGCCTACGAAGCAGGCGGGGCGTTCCGATCGGACGCCGGGATCGAACGGTACGAGCCAGCGATGCGCTGTACCACGGGTGCAGGTGGTGACACTGTCGCAGTCGTCTCGGTCGTGAAGCTGACAAGTGGTGACTCGATCGACGTTGCGTCCGGGTACCGCGATGGTATTTCTATCGATCCGACTGACATCTCGTCGGGGGGAGCAGGCCCTGACCTGAGTCGGTCGCTGCAGATCGATGCGCAACTCCTCGATACGGACCGAGTCGTCAGGGAGTTCTCTACCACTGGCGAGATCACTGTCGATGTCGCGGAGACGGCGTATCCTGACCAGTGGATTCGCTATCTTCGTGTGGCTGCGGGCTGGGACCGGCAGGGGCCGAACAGTTCCGAGTTCTCCTGCGAGGCTGGCCGGGCCTTGCTTCGGGTTGTCACAGTCGAACTGTCGACGCCAGGCTTCTGATTTGGGCACACGTCCCGACAGTACCGTCTGCGTTCGCTCGCGTCTCCGCGACATATTTATATGGATAGATCGATTCCTTTGGATCGAATGGTGGGGGCGATTCAGCGGGGCGACAAGAGAGGGGTATCCGAGATACTCGGAACGACGTTCGTGATTTCGCTGTCGCTTCTGAGTGCGCTCGCGGTCATCGCGCTCGGGACGGTCACGATCCAGGGGGTGACCGACCACTCGACGGACAGTGTCGGCCAGCAGTCGATCGAGGAGATGCAACAGCGGCTGTCCGGTCTGTCGGAGCACTCCTTCGAGTCGTCGACGACGTTCGAGTTTCCCGGTCGCACCGGCGATGACGTTCAGATGGACCCCGACGAAGGCGTCGTCAGAGTCGAAGTCGAGAACGCCGCAGGTGATACAGCCCAGACGCAGTTCGATCTGGGCACGATAACACACGAGACAAGCGACGGGCGAACGCTGATCTTCCAGGGTGGAGCACTTTTCGTGCAGTCCGCTCCGGGGTCTGCTCGGCTGATTTCGGAGCCGTCGTTTGACTTTGCCGATGGCCAACTCGACCTCTCGCTGATGCAGATAGACAGTACTGATCAACTTAGAGAGCGCGAGCAGATAACGGCCGAGCGACTGGCCGCGGAGTCACGGGAACTCAGCGAGGATATCCGCACAGATCTCGCCTCCGTCTGGGAAATCACGAGCGACGGCACACAGTACGGTGTCGAACCAGTCGATATCACGGTGACATTCGAGACCGAGTACTACCGGGGCTGGAAGGCGTACGCGAGCAACTACATGACTGATTCACCGACCACAACCAGTGTCGACCAGAATCAAAATACGTTCACGATGAAGTTCGATAACGTGGGGAAGAACTCGAATTTGATCACGGAGATCAACAACTTCAACAGCGTCGTGTACTCGGGTCACGCCCAGTACGCCAAACTACACAACGACATCGACGACGAAGGCGACCAGAAACTCAGGATCGACCGCGGCGACACTGTTGCTGTGTACGACAATCCAAGTGGCCCGGGTGTCGAGGGGCCATGGGCGATTCACGAGAGCGGCAACAACTGGAAGTACTATCCCGCGCCCGGTGGTGGCAATATCAAGTCCTCACAGTTGTCCGATTTCGATTACAACAACAACGATATCGGGACGTACGCGGACGACTTGCCCATCTGTGTCGTCAACGGCGACACCGGTGATATGGAGGACGCAATCGACGATGGGGACTGCGTCGAGCAGATGCTCGGCGTGTCCGATCCCGGATCGCTCGACCCGACCAGCGACTTCGTGATCTCCAACGTGAACGTGGATACGTCGACAAAGACGGTGACAGCCGATATCACGAACGAGGGGTATATCGACGACGAGCAGTACGTGACTCTGGTGGATGTCAACTCCGGTGCCGTCGTCGATTACAGCAACAGCGCCGCAGGACAGCCCCTCCAACTCGATGTCGGTGACACAAAACAGGTCAGTCTCTCGTGGAACGATGGAGCCGCACCGCCGAACTCTGAACTTACCGGCTTGGGCACGATCCGGATCGAGACCGAAACCGACGCAGTCACAAGCACCAAGCCGAGTAGGACACACTCCCTCAACAGTGACTTTGCGCTAGATATCGATTTCCCGTCATCGGTTCCAGAGTACGGAGAGAGTGTCTCCGTGGATATCGACCTGGAAAACCAGGGCAGCGATCAGGATACCCAGACCGTCGCTCTCAAACTCGACGGGTCGACAGTCGATCTGAAAACGGTGACGCTGTCCGGGACTGCTGGCCCGAACCCGACGAGGTCGATAACGCTCGACGCCGAACTGCGTGGCGTCTCACGAACGGCCGAACTCACCGTCTCGACCGACGACGACACGGAATCACAGGCGATTCTGGTCGATCCCGAACCGCTCCCCGACCCCGAGATGCGGCTGTACCAGAACCCAATTTCCGTGTCGGTCGACACGGTGCAGATACACGACTGACTGGGTAAACTACCCTCCCCTACTTCGCTCGGGGGCAATAGCCCCGCTCGCTCGTTGAGGGGAGGGCTTTCGCGTGGACTCCCGTTCTACGCCGCATCAGCGGCGGGAAGGTCGTACTCTCCACTCACGTTCAGCGTCCCGCGATTCAAGCGCACGTCTACGGGTGCGCCTCCGTCGTCTGCGTTTTGCCGACGCCGGAGATACTGCAGGCCGATGTTCTTCGCCGCGTTGTAGTCAGCATGGTTCTGGTAGCCACAATCCAGACACTCGAAGTCCTCACCATGGCGGTTGTCGTCGTGGGTAAACCCACACGTCGAACACCGCTTCGAGGTGTTCCGGGGGTCTACGTGGACGGCTTCGACGCCCTGTTCCCTGGCTTTGTAGGCGACGTACTCGGAGAGGCGACGGAACGCCCACAGATGGTGCCACGACGCCTGTGGCACGTTCTCACGAATGTCCGTCAGATCCTCGAACACGATATGCGAACAGTCGTGTTCGACGGCTTCGGCGACGATTTCGTTGGCGATCCGATGCAGGAACATCTCGAAGCGCCCGTCCTCTTTGCGCTCGACGCCTGCTATCGCGTCGTGTGCCGCTCGCGTTCCGCACTGTTGGAGATCGCCACGCCGCTTCTCGTACTCTCGCTTCCAGTGGGTGAACTCGTCTGCCGACCAGAACCGCCCGGTCGACGCGACCGCGAGTTGGTTCACACCGAGGTCCACACCGAGGACTGTTCTGTGCTCGGTCGTGGTGTCGGTGTCGTCGTCCTCTTTGAGCATCGACGCATGGAGATACCAGTTGCCGTCGCGCCGATGGAGTGTTGCACGCCGAAACTCGTAGTCCTCATTGGCGACGTACTTCGTCGGCGGTGTGTCGGCGTCGTCGGGCAGAACGTAGTCACACTCGATTCGTCCGTCCGGTGTTGACAGCGAAACGCGGTCACGATGGAACGTGGCGCTTCGCTTGTCGTAGACGGCGGTATCCGCCGTGAACGTCGGACGGGATGTCCCTTGGTCGTTTGTGAGCCGCTCGACGCCGCTTTTGATGGCTTCGACAGCTTGGCGAATCCCTTTCTGGACGAGATTCGCGGTCAACTCCGTGTCCTCGCGGAGCTGGTCGTACAGCGCAGCTTCGGCCTTCGCCTTGGATGTGACGTGGTAGCCGTCCTCGCCGTGCCAGCACCATTCGCTCGCGGTGTTGGCACAGTATTTGAATTGCTCGACGGTCTCCCGCAGGTGTGCATCTGCGGCATCGGGTGTGTCGAGCTTGATAATGGCGGTTCGACGGTATTCCACGATATTTTCACATATCCGGTTATAGTTACTTACTGATTGGGGGTTAGCAGGCACCAGTCTGGCAGCTGATTAGTACCGGGTCGGTTTCTGCTCACGGGTCGTAGGCTCGTTCGCACGGCCCGCGGAACTTCGTTCCGCGCTGTCCTCCCCACCCTACTCGCTTGTGCTTCCGCCGGGACCGGAAGCCCGGCGTCGTCCGAAAATCTCTGATTTTCGGGATCACGAGAATCTTTGATTCTCGAACGACTCCTTGAGGGTGGGGCCTCCACCTCGAATTAGGTGAACCGCTGATTCGTCTGACCGACCGGAAGTGAAGGATTTATTCGGGTGTGTGCGGGACTCAAGGTATGGATATCTCGGAGCGGACACGTCTTGCGAGCAGATACACTGAGGAGGTCGTGACGGAGGAGGAACTCGGGGAGTGCCTCGCCGAGGAGTCGCCGACGGCGTACATCGGCTACGCACCGACCGGCGAGATGCACATCGGTCACTTCACGACGATGCGAAAGCTCGCTGACTTTCTTGCGGCGGATATCGACGTGACGGTGCTGATCGCGGATCTTCACGCGCATCTCGACGACGAGAAAAGCCCGGTGGAGTTGCTCGATGCCCGCTCGGCCTACTACGAGACCGCAATCGAGGGGATGATCGAGGCCGCTGGCGCTGACCCCGAGGAGATCACATTCGTTCGCGGCCGGGAGTTCCAACTCGATTCGGAGTACACCTTCGAGCTCTACCGGATGGCCGCCGAGACGACGCTCTCGCGGGCCCAGCGCGCGGCAAGCGAGGTCGTCAGGGAAAGCGAGAGCCCGAAATTGGGCGGGTTGCTCTACCCACTCATGCAGGCGCTCGACGTGCGCGCGCTCGAAGCCGACATCGCCTACGGCGGGATCGACCAGCGCGGGATCTACATGCTCGCCAGAGAGATTCTCGAAGACCACGACTGGCACGCGCCGGTCTGTGTCTTTGCGCCGCTTCTGTCGGGGCTTTCCGGCGGGAAGATGAGCGCATCCGAAGCTGGCTCGAAGGTCAATCTCACGGACTCGCCCGCGGAAATCGAGACCAAACTAGAGGGTGCGTACTGTCCGATGGGCGAACGCGAGGACAACGGCGTGCTGGAGTATCTCGAATACCTCGTCTTTCCGATCCTCGACGAACGCGGTGAGGACTTCGTCGTCGAACGACCCGAGGAGTACGGCGGCGACCTGACTTACGAGACCTACGACGAACTGGAGGCGGACTTCCTCGACGAGGAACTGCACCCGGCCGACCTGAAGCCCGCTGCCGCCGCCGCCATCTCGGCTGTCATCGACCCCGTCCGGGAGCGATTGCACGACAATCCCGAGTTACTCGCCGCGGCCTATCCCGACTCCTACGGTGACGACTGAGTGACTGACGAGCGCGCTGACTCTCCGGACGCGTCGCCCGAGACGCTCGCGGACGCTCGCTCCCGCAACCGGATGCGGGCGGTGTACGACCGCATCGCCACGCACTTCTCGAAGACTCGGCAGAATCCGTGGCCCGAAGTCGAGTCCTTCCTCGACGACGCTCGCTCTCCCGATTCGGACAACGCCCCGGTCGGCCTCGACGTTGGCTGTGGAAACGGCCGACACACCGATGTCCTCTCGCGGCAGTGTGAACGGACGCTCGGGGTGGACGTGAGTCACGAACTGCTGGAGACTGCCCGCGAGCGCCAGCGCGAGGACGGCTGGCACGCAGGCCTCATTCAGGGCGAGGCCGGTTCCCTTCCCGTGAAAACGGATGCCGTCGATATCGCGCTCTACGTCGCCACGTTGCATCACTTGCCGGACCGTGAATCACGCATCGGGAGCCTTGACGAACTCGCTCGCGTGCTCACATCGGACGGGCGGGCGCTGGTGAGCGCGTGGAGTACGACGCACGACCGCTTCGGGCACTCGGAGAGCTTCGATACGACCGTCGACTGGACGCTGCCGGGCGGTGAGACGGTGCCGCGGTTCTACCACATCTACGCGCCGGACGACTTCGAGCGCGATATCGCGGCGAGTGCGCTCACGATAGAGCGGTCGTATCAGTCGAGCGGGAACTGTTATGCGGAGGTCAGCCCCGAAAGGGAAACGCCTTAATTACCCCTGCTGTTAGTGGAGGGTACGCGCGCCGGTGGTGAGCAGTTCCGACGGAACTGCGAGCCTCGGTGTGGATGCGAGTGTGCGCCGGTGGTGAGACGAACGCAGTTCGTCGAACTTCGGCGTGAACGAACGCAGTGAGTGAGCGCCGGTGGTCTAGTGGTAGGACCTGAGCCTTCCAAGCTCATGGCCCGGGTTCAAATCCCGGCCGGCGCACTACCACTTTTTACTTCGTCGGGTTTCCTCGCGAGCCTGCGGCTCGCTGCGGGAACCACTCCTCGCAAAAACTTGGGGAAAAACGGGCTCGGCGCTCACGTCGTTCGCGCCGAGTGAACCGCGCCTGCGGCGCGGATGCCCACTGCTGCCACCGCAGAATTGCGAAAGCGCAGCGCGAGCACCCGCCGCAACAATCAATCCTTATGTACCACCGAATCTAACCGTCCAGACGAGCCAAATGAGCGAATGGATCGCCGTCGGGGCGCTTGCCACTGTCGCGATACTCATCCCGCTGAGCATGATGTTCGTATCGTGGCTGATCCGGCCGAGCGTGCCCGAGCAAGGGAAACGTGCCACGTACGAGAGTGGTGAGATCCCGACGGGAAGCAGTCGCAACATCAAGTTCAACATCCAGTATTACATGGTTGCGCTGCTTTTCGTCGTGTTCGACGTAGAGACAGTGCTCATCCTGCCGTGGACTGTCATCTACCGCGATGCCGTCTCCGAAGTCGGACTCTTCGAGGCGCTCGCGCCCATGCTGGCATTCATTCTCATCCTGATCGTCGGGCTGGGATGGGCGTGGCGCAACGGGGCAGTCGAGTGGGTGCGGAGTCCACGGGCGACAGCAAACCGAGTTGACCGATCATGAGCAACGACCAGTTACACGACACGCTCGAACAGGCACAGTCGACACAGGAGGCACGAATGGGGGAGGGCGTCGACGAGCGCCTCAACTCGAAGCTCCGGGAGGCGTTCGGGAACACGCCCTTCATTCTCACCAAGTTCGACAAGTTCATGAACTGGGTTCGCGGGAACTCGATGTTTATGCTCCTGTTTGGGATCGCCTGTTGCAGCATCGAGATGATGCACACCTACGCGACGAAACACGACCTCGACCGCTTCGGGGCGGGCGTCCCTCGCGCCTCGCCGCGCCAGGCCGACGTCATCATCGTCCCCGGAACAATCGTCTCGAAGTTCGGGCCGCGGATGAAGCGCGTCTACGACCAGATGCCCGAACCCAAGTTCGTCGTCTCGATGGGGTCGTGTACGATCTCCGGCGGGCCGTTCCAGGAGGGGTACAACGTGATCAAGGGCGTCGAGCAGATCATACCCGTCGATATCCACGTTCCGGGCTGTCCACCACGGCCGGAGGCGCTAGTCTACGGCGTCTTGAAGCTTCAAGAGCAGATCCGTCACGGCGAGAGCGCACCGGTGACGGTCAAGCCCTACGAACTGCAAGAGTTCGGTGACCTGGAGGGTGACGAACTGGTACAGAAACTCGCAAGCGAAATCGACGAGGACGACCTCGTAATGCGGTACAACTGGGCCGAGTCAGCATGAGCCTCGAACAACCCACACCGGATCTCGACGTCGGCGAACAACCGGACGGCACCGTCGACTACGACGAACTGGCGGACCTGCTGGGCGAGTCCGTACTCGACCGGGAACAGCATATCAACGCCGAAGGATTCGTCATCCGGCCAGACGAAGTCGAAAGCGTTCTCCAGACGCTGAAAGAGCAGGCCGGATTCGACCACTGCTCCTGTGTGACCGGCCAGGAGTACCAGGACCGCTACGAGTCGATCTATCATCTCCGGAAGTACGCTGACCCGACGCAGGAACTCTCGATTGTCGTCCCGACGCCGCGGGACGATCCACGGAGTCAGTCCGGGTCGGGCGTGTTCGACACCGCGGAGTGGCACGAGCGAGAGGCATACGACCTGGTTGGCATCGAGTACGAGGACCATCCGGACCTGCGCCGCATCCTCTTGCCGGAGACGTGGCAGGGCCATCCGCTCTCGCTGGATTACAACCAGGACAAGCCACAGATCGTCTCGCTGCGCGAACACGCGAACCCGGTCGAGAAGCGAACGGACGTGCCCGACAAGCCCGACACGATGTTCGTCAACATCGGGCCACACCACCCCGCGACACACGGCGTCTTGCATCTCAAGACGACACTCGATGGTGAGCAAGTCGCTGACGTCGAACCCGACATGGGCTATCTACACCGCTGTGAGGAACAGATGTGCCAGCAGTCGACCTACCGGCACCAGATTATGCCCTACCCCGACCGGTGGGATTACATCTCTGCTGGCATCCTTAACGAGTGGGCCTATGCGCGGGCGGCCGAGACACTTGCAGATATCGAGGTGCCCGACTACGCACAGGTTATCCGGACGATGTCTGCGGAGATGTGTCGGATCGCGGCACACCTGCTCGCGATTTCGACGTTCGCGCTCGACATCTACGGGGACTTCACCGCCATCTTCATGTACGGGATCACCGACCGCGAGAAGCTCCAGAATCTGCTGGAGGACCTGACCGGTCAGCGGTTGATGTTCAACTACCTCCGACTCGGCGGTGTGGCCTGGGACCTGCCCGAACCCCGCGAGAAGTACTTCGAGAAGGTTCGTACGTTCACCGACGAGTTCCCGAGCAAGCTGGAGGAGTATCACAACCTCCTGACATCGAACGAACTCTTCCAGTCGCGGGTGATCGACACCGGAATCCTGCCCTACGAGAAGGCCAAAAGCTACGGGACCACGGGGCCGGTCGCTCGTGGGTCGGGCGTGGATTACGACCTGCGCCGGGACGACCCGTACGGCTACTACGAGGAACTCGACTGGGACGTCATCACCGACGACGGCGGGGACAACTTCTCGCGTGCGCTCGTCCGCCTCAAGGAGATGGAACAGTCGACGCGAATCATCGAGCAGTGTGTCGACCTGCTCGAAGAGTGGCCCGAGGACGACCGCGAGATTCAGGCGAACGTCCCGCGGACGCTCAAGCCGGACCCCGATACGGAGGTGTACAAGGCCGTCGAGGCGGCGAAGGGCGAACTCGGCATCTACATCCGCGCTGATGGGACGGACAAACCAGCCCGATTCAAGATCCGAAGTCCGTGCTTCTGTAACCTCCAGTCGCTGCCAGTGCTCTCGGAAGGCGAGTACGTCCCCGACATGGTCGCAGCGCTTGGCAGTCTCGACGTCGTCCTCGGGGAGGTAGACCGATGACGCTCCCGGAGACCATCAGCGACGCGCTCGGCCTCGAAGGCGTCATCCTCGGGCAGTTCATCGCGGCGTTTCTCGGGGCGGCCATCGTTGGCACCATCATCCTCGGCAACGCCGCACTCGCTGGGCCGTGGGCGAAACGGAAGATCACGGCGGCCTTCACTGACCGCATCTCGGTGAACAAACTCGGGCCGCTCGGCCTCGGACACATCCTTCCGGACGCCGTGCGCCTGATCTCGAAGGAACTCATCGTCCCCGAAGGGGCAGACAGACCGGCCTACGATCTCGCCCCGCTCGTCATCGCCTCCTCGGCGCTGCTTGGATTCGCGGTCATCCCGATGGGGAGTCTCGGCCCCGTCGACTTTCAGCTTGCAGACCCCGAAGTCGGGCTGGCCTTTGCCTTCGCTGTCGCGTCGATTGCCTCGATCGGCCTCGTCATGGCTGGCTACGCCTCGAACAACAAGTACTCGTATCTCGGTGGACTCCGAGCTGTGGCGCAGAATCTCGCTTACGAGATTCCGCTCATTCTGACTGGCATCTCGGTCGTCATCTTCTCTGAATCGCTTCGGATGTCTACGATCGTCGAGGTGCAACAGGAGACCTTGGTCGCAATCGGCCCACTTTCGATCCCTGCCTGGTTTGCCATCATCAACCCCTTCGCATTCGGGCTCTTTCTGGTCGCGAATCTGGCGGAAGTGGGTCGCAACCCATTCGACATCCCCGAAGCGCCGACCGAGATCGTCGCCGGGTTCCAGACCGAGTACTCGTCGGTGTATTTCGTCTTGATCTATCTCGGGGAGTTCATCCATATCTTCCTCGGTGGAGCGATCATCGCGACCATCTTCCTCGGCGGACCTGCCGGGCCCGTGTTGCCGGGGCTGGTCTGGTTTCTGATCAAGATCTGGGCCGTCTTCCTGCTCACTCAGTGGGCGCGCTCGGCGCTGCCCCGGGTTCGGATCGACCAGCTCATCGAAATCGGCTGGAAGGGGATGCTGGTACTCGCGTTTGCGAACCTGCTTTTGACCGCGACAATCGTCGGGGTGTTCGGCATATGACTGGCGTGACCGACGCGCTTCGGGCGACATCCACAGGAGGTGACCACAGATGATCGGACTACTCAAGGGCATGGCAACGACGATGAAACACGCGCTCGACGGTGAGACGTTCACCGTCAGATATCCAAACGAGGAACCGGAGGTTTCACCACGATTCCGCGGCGTCCACAAGTTCAGCCAGGAGCGCTGTATCTGGTGTCGCCAGTGTGAGAACGTCTGTCCGAACGACACCATCCAGATCGTGATGGACGACCAGCGCAACGGCGAACAGTACAACCTCCACATCGGCCAGTGCATCTACTGTCGGCTCTGTGAGGAGGTCTGTCCCGTCGACGCAATCCTCCTGACCCAGAACTTCGAGTTCGTCGGCGAGACCAGAGACGAACTGGCCTACAGCAAGGAGGAACTCAAAAACGTCCCGTGGTACAACGACATCGACCCGCTGGAGGCGCGCGAACCCGACCGAAGCGCCTGGGTCGGTGAAGGAGAGGGCGAAGTCGACTACCAGTAACGTCGCGGCTGGTTTTGACCTGTTGTCTCTCGAAGCGCTCTATACCGACCCAATCTATAAGCACTCTCTGTGAATAGCTAGCACTTGGCGCGCGGAGAGACTCTCGCGCTCCAGGAGTCAGACGATGGTATTCAAGAAAGTCACGCTCATCGGCACGAGTACAGAGCGATTCGAGGACGCAGTCGACGACGCGGTCGACCGCGCGGAGATGACACTGGACAACGTTCAGTGGGTCGAAGTCAAGGAGATGGGCGTCGAGATTGCAAGCGCCGAGGGCCGGGAGTATCAGGCAGAAGTCGAGGTCGCCTTCGAACTCGAGGAGCCGTAGTCTCGGGCGCGATTCGGATCAGGTGCGGAAGCTTTCGCCACAGCCACACTCGCTGACGACGTTCGGGTTCTCGACGTGGAAGCCAGCGCCCTGCAGACCGCCCTCGTAGTCCAGCACCGACCCCTCGACGTAGTTTTTGCTCGCCGGGTCGATGAACACCCGCAGTCCGTGATGTTCGTAGACGCCGTCGTCTTCCTCCGGTTCGTGCTCGAAGCGCATCCCATAGGAGAGGCCAGCACACCCGCCCTGCTGGACGTACAGGCGAAGGCCCGCTGTGTCGATGTCCATCTCCTTCTCCCGCAGGAGATCGAGTGCCTGCTCCGCTGCGGATTCGGTCACCGCCAGGTCTCGCTCGCCCGGGTCTGGGGACTCCTCGGTCGTGCTCATACTGTTCCGATAGTACGCCCGTCCTGTTAACCCTGACGGGCCACCCGCAGGCTGTCACGAGACTCTCAGTTCGATTCGAGTAATTCAGCGCGGGACGTTTATCGTCAGCACCGGAACCGACGAGCGCGCGACCACCTTCTGTGAGGTGCTGCCGAGCATGTTCTTCTCGTACTCGTCGGCCTGGGTTCCCATCGTGACGATGTCGATGTCCGCCTCGTCGATATACGAGAGGATGACCTCTGCGGGCGTCCCTCGACGGATCGCCGTCGAGACATCGATTCCCGCAGACTGGAGTCGGTCGGCGACGGTCTCGGTCGCCCGCTCGCCTTCCGTGTGCAGGTCCTCGACGACGTCGGATTTCATCTCCTCGTCGAGCGTGAGAAAGGACCGGTCGTCGATCACGTACAGCGCGTGGACGGTCGCGTCGTGTCTGGTCGCGAGGTCGGCCGTGTGGTCGAGCACTGTCCCGATACCCGCACTCCCGTCGGTCGGAACAAGAATGTCGTCGTACATCGTATCCAAGGGTTTCAGCGTACCCGTATACACCAGTTTCGATACGCTGGTTGGCTCACTAGTCGGTCCACTCGTCCTTTCGCTCGATCTCCTTGCGCGCAGTGCGAACGCGCTCGGGTTGGTGCCGTGCAATATCGGTCATCGTGACGATGCCGACCAGACCCATCTCCGAAAGCACAGGCAGTTTCTTGACGTTGTGTGACTGCATCGTGCGAAGCGCCTTGGTGACTGTCGTTTCGGATGTCGTCGTAACCAGGTCGTCGCTCATCCCCGCTCGAACGGTGAGTTTCGACAGCGCGGTCTCCTCGTGATAGGTCGCACGGAGGATGTCCGAACGAGTGATGATACCGACCGGCCCGTGCTCGACTACGACGGCGCTTCCGACCCGGTCGTTCAGCATCGCCCCGATGGCCTGCTGAAGCGTTGCGTCGGGCGGAACCGTCACGACCGGTGTGGACATCACTTCCTGAACGCGCATACGTTCGATTACCCTCCGTGGTGGCGTAACTGTAGGGGTCACCGACCAAACAGCGTTGATTGAGGGTTTTTGCTCGTGGGGCCGTTAACTGGACTATGCAGGAAACAGCGGAGACAGAAGCTATCGAGGTGATCGACCGGTTCGAGTCCGGTGTGGGCTGGATCGCCCATCCCGAGGAGACGATGCAGCGAGCGAGTCACGCGCTCGCGACCGATGCTGGCGTCTATCTCGTCGACCCCGTCGACGGCGAGGGGGTCGACGAACTCGTCGCAGAGTACGGCGACGTCTGTGGCGTCGTCGTCCTGCTGGATCGACACAAACGAGACGCCGCAGCGGTCGCCGCTCGTCACGACGTTCCGGTGTATATTCCAGCGTTTTTCGACGACGTCGACCCCGAAATCGACGCACCCGTCGAACGGTTCGAGCACGAACTCGGTGAGACGGGCTACGTCGTGCACGAACTGGTCGACAACCGATTCTGGCAGGAGGCGATTCTCCACCACGACGCGACCGGCGTACTCGTGGTTCCGGAGGCGGTCGGCACAGCCGAGTACTATCTGACTGCTGGCGAGCGGCTGGGCGTCCATCCCGCCTTGCGTCTGCGGCCGCCGCGAACGCTCGCACGCTTCGACCCCGAGCGGATCCTCGTCGGCCACGGCCCCGGCGTTCACGAGGACGCGACGGCCGTGCTCGACGACGCACTCGATGGCGCACGCAGGCGAATGCCGCGGCTGTATCTCAAAACGGCGCGCGATATGCTGCCGCTGTGACCGGGAGCGAACCGATCTTAAGTGTGGTGCGGCCGTATTTGCGAGTGTGATCTACATCACTCGCGGGCTGGTCGAGACGCTGCTGCGGTTGGGATCGGACGCGGACCCCGACTCGACGACTGTGCCACTTGCAGTGACGCGGGCGGAGACGCTGCCCGACACCGGTCTCGACCCCGACCAGCGCGTGTTCACGCACTTCTATTTCCCGAACGAGGACGGCGCGGTCAACGCCGTCTTCGGCGTCGATCTCGGCACGCCCGCGGGACAGACGCCGGGCATTTTCGTCTCGCATCCGCAGGGCGACCTCCGCGTGACGAAGCGTGACGAACTTCGGGAGTTCGTCTTCGTCGCCGTCCCGCCGTGGGACGAGGACTCCTTCGAGGCGTTCGACCGCGGCGGCACGGCTCGTGCGTACACGATCCTCGATGTGGACCCGCCCGAAGAAGCAATTCGGCCCGAGTAACTCTGCGTCTCGCGTCGGTCACTCGAGATAGCCGAGTTCGCTGAGTTGGTCCGCGATCTCCTCGAACTCCGATTCGGTCAGTTCGCCGCGCTGCTGGTGCTGGATGACGATACTTCTGAGCAGAAATCGAACCAGGTCGCTCGTGCTCTGAAAGCTCGTCCCCTCGATAGTCTCCTCGACGCGGTCTGCGAGTTCCTTCGGGATCGAAACCGTAGTGTAGTCGGTCATGCTCTGAGAGTGGGCAGGCCTGCGGTTATGCGTTGTGTCTTTTCTCCCCACCTGACCCGTACTCGCACTTCTGACTGCGACGCTCGCCTGCGATCAGACCGTCAGCTCCTTCTCGTACTCGGTGAGGTTCTCGAAGCCGTCCTCGGTGATGACGACAAGATCCTCGATCCGGACGCCGCCGACGTCGGGGTCGTAGACGCCGGGTTCGACGGTGACGACGTGGCCGGGTTCGAGGGGGTCGTCGTTGGTGGCGACCGACGGCTGTTCGTGGATGGCGAGGCCGAGGCCGTGTCCCGTGCTGTGGATGAACCCGGTCTCGGTCGTCTCGTCGCTGCGCAGCGTCGGTACGCCCGCGTTCTCGTAGACGTCACAGACAGCGCCGTGAACCTCGCTCGCGTAGACGCCGGGTTCGATGGCGTCGAGCGCCGCTTCCTGTGCCCTGAGCGTCAGCGCGTACCACTCCTGAATCTGGTCTGACGGGTCGCCGTGACAGAACGTTCTGGTCATGTCCGCGAAGTAGCGGTTCGTCTTGTGCTTTGGGAAGATGTCGACGACGATAGCCTCGTTTGCGAGCAGCGGGCCGCTCCCCCGGTCGTGTGGGTCTGCGGCGTCTGCGCCACAGGCGACGATGGTGTCGTCGAGCGAACAGCCCCGTTTCAGCAGCGTCAGCTCGATTTCGGATTTGACGCGCTCGCTGGTCAGCACTTCCCCGTCCTCGTGGAGTCGCCCCTCGCCGTCGACGCTCGCCTCCGCGATGAGTTCCTCCGCCCGCGCCATCGCCGCCTCGTTCGCTCGCTGTGCCGTGCGGATGTGGTCGATCTCCTCGCCAGTTTTGGTTGCGCGGACGCCCTCGACCGCGCTGTCGTCGTCGGCCCGAACCGTCACGCCCTGCTCGCGGAGCCCATCCGCGACCCGAAGTGGGAAGCGCGGCGGTGTCGCGACTGACTCGACGCCGTGTTCGTCGAGAAACGCCGCGAGAACGCGGTCACCGGCCTCCTCTGAACCGTGTTCGTCGATCTTTTCCGCGAGTCCGAACGCCGACCCACGGCTGATCGTCGACGCGCGTGCTTCACGCGTCGCGCGGCCGTACTCCAGACTGCGCAAAAAGAGGAGATGCACGTCGCCGTCGTACAGCGTCACGAACGGGTCCGGCGCGTCGAACCCTGAGAGGTAGTACTGGTCAGGGACGTCGGAGGCGGCGTGGACGAGATAGCCGTCCACACCCGTCTCGCGCAGGTGGTCCGAGAGAGGGGAGAGGTCTGGATCCATACGCGTCAGTTGCCCGCCGCGCACTTATACTGTCTGCTGTTCGATCTAGTTCGGACCCGTCCGCTCTGCCATTCGACACGCTCATGTCTCAGGACGCCGACTCGACCAGCATGGACATCGAGATTACGCGCTCGTCAGTTCGGGGGGAGACGCAGGCTCCACCGTCGAAAAGCTACACGCACCGGGCGATTCTCGCTGCCGGATACGGCGAGGGGACGCGCATCGAGCGGCCGCTCGTCAGCGCCGACACGAGGGCGACGATGCGCGCAGTCGAGGCGTTCGGAGGAACCGTCACCGAGGAGGACGACGCACTCCACGTCGATGGCTTTGCCGGTGTTCCCGCAGTTCCTGACGACGTCATCGACTGTGCGAACAGCGGGACGACGATGCGACTCACGACGGCGGCGGCCTCGCTCGTCGATGGACTGGTGGTCCTGACCGGCGACGAATCACTTCGCTCGCGTCCGCAGGGGCCGCTCCTGCGTGCCATCGAACAGCTCGGCGGCCGCGCTGAGAGCACCCGCGAGAACGGACAGGCTCCGCTCGTCGTTGGCGGCCCGATCATCGGTGGCACCGCCGCAATCCCGGGCGATGTCTCCTCGCAGTTCATCACCGCGTTGCTCATGGCGGGCGCAGTCACGGATTCCGGCGTCGACATCTCCCTGCAGACCGAACTCAAGTCAGCACCCTATGTGGACATCACCATCGAAGTGCTCGAAGCCTTCGGCGTCTCGGCACGCAACACCGGGCGGGGCTTTTCGGCCGCCGGTCGACAGACCTACGACGCCGATTCCTACACCGTCCCCGGCGATTTCTCGTCGATGTCCTACCTGCTTGCGGCCGGTGCCATCGCTGGTGACGACAGCGTCACCGTCACGGGCGCGTATCCGAGTGCACAGGGCGACCAGGCAATCGTCGACATTCTCGAACGGATGGGCGCGAGCGTCGACTGGAACCGCGAGCGTGGCCACATCACCGTCAGCCAGTCAGACCTGACCGGGATCGAGGTGAGCGTCGCGGACACGCCGGACCTGCTGCCGACGATTGCGGTACTCGGCGCAGTTGCCGAGGGGACGACGACGATCACAGACTGCGAACACGTCCGCTACAAGGAAACCGACCGCGTGCGAGCAATGGCCGAGTCGCTGACCGAGATGGGCGCGGCCATCGAGGAGGAGGTGGCGACACTCACCGTCCACGGCGGCGAGAGCAGTCTCGGCGGTGCGACGCTCGATGGTCGCCACGACCACCGGATCATCATGGCGCTGTCGCTTGCCGGACTGGTCGCGGAGGGGACGACCACCATCCGCGGTGCAGAGCACGTCGACGTGTCGTTCCCGTCATTTTTCGACGTCCTCGAAGAACTGGGCGCAGCGGTCGCAGAAACAGCGTAAGGTACGACGCGGCTACCGAGTGTTCTCTGCGATGATGCCGCCGATACCGCCGAAGACGACAGGATAGACGATACCCGTGACGACGAGCCAGATCAACAGATCCACCAAATCGGGGTTGTATGGTTGGATAAACAGATACACGACCGCGAGTATGGTGACGAGGAAATATCCGATCGTGATGGACACACCCTGTCTGAACGCGTCACCGGATCCGATATTCACACCTGAAGCGACTGCGAACCCGACGAACAGCAGAATGATGGCGGTAACCACGGTCCACAGGAGCACTCCTGCCGATACCTCTCCGCCGGTGAGAAGATTGAGTTCGTGAATGTTGAACTGCGCAAAGATATACCGTTTACCCCCTCTCACGTCCTGATAGAATTTCATCTCGTCGGGAGCTCCCAGCGTGACTGCAAGAATGGCTGTGACCAAACTGAGCAGGTACGCTCCGGCCCCGAACAGTGCGCCCTGCCGTATGTTGCTATTCGACTGTCCCGACATGACCTGATAATGGTCTACAGGACATTTTAAACCTTTGTAATCTTACCATTCTCCACACGTTCTGCAGATTGCACACTCAGGCATTCAGCGTGTTTTCTGCTCGTTCCGATGTGGTTCGAACGGCCGGTTCGTCTCTTTTCGAGACTGATCGAGTTGGACAGCCGGAACCCTCCGCCAGTGGACGTTCAGTATCGCCCTGAACAGGCAGTATCAGAACCCGAAGATTGGGACGAACGTGAACGTGAGATAAGCGCCGACCGTCGCGATGAGCGGGACGACGTTTTGCATGACGACCACCCGGGCGGTCGTCGACGGGTTGAACAGTTCGTTCGCGGCGGGAATCTCTTCCGGTTCTTCTTCACCGATCGCTGGGAGTTCCTCGCCCTCCTCGTCGCTGGCCAGCGAACCGACCGAGACCGGCACCGATTTTTCGCCGCGAACCCGGTCTGCGACGGTCGTCGTTCGTGTCGCGCGCCCCCACCCGAGTCCGATGATGCTCATCGTGGCGATGATGACGAAACTCGCCGGGATCCCGATCGCAGAGAGGATGATGACGATGGTCGCGCTCACAGTCGCGACGATGATGGCGGCGGTCAGCGGCAGCGACGTGAGGTCGTTCCCGAGGGTTTCGAGCGTCCGGCGGCCGATCGTAAAGGCACCGACCGAGACGGCGACCGACCCCATGATGATGCCGACGTTTATGTCCAGGTCGCCGCTGCCGACGAGCGGCGCGATCGCATTCGCGATGTTCGAGGTTCCCGAGGAAAACGCCATCAAGCAGCCGATCGTTCCGATGACGGCCACGCCAGCCAGCTCACGGCGCGTCGTGTTTGGCCCTGAGGCCGGTCGCGGAACGACCCCCGAGCGGTCGAATTCGATGAGCTTTCCCTCCGATTGCACCAGCGCAATCCGGCGGTTCAGTCGAGCGTAGAAGTAGCGACCGATGACACCCGAGACCCAGAACGCGATGATCGGTGCGACGATCCACCAGGTGACGATCTGTCCCATCACGATCCAGTTGAGTTCGCCAGCCGCGACGCCCAGCCCCGCAATTGCACCGACTGCTGTCATCGACGTCGAGGCGGGAACGCCAGCCGTGTTGCCGATAAACAACGCCCCACCGATGAAAAACAGGACGGTGACGTTCGCTTCGATCGAGAAAATCGCCGTGTCCGTCACGAGTTCTGTCCCGAGCGTATCGACGACCCGACGGCCGATAGTCCACGCGCCGACGAAAAAGAAAATCGACATCAGGCCAGCGGCGACCGCCTTCGAGATCGCACCGGCCCCGACTGCCGGGCCAAACGCTGGCCCGGTCGTCGACCCACCGATGTTGTATCCGACGAAACAGGCGACAGCCAGGCCAACCCAGAGTAACAATTCGCTCACGGTCGCACGTCGGCCCCGTTCAACTTAAGATTTGCAATTGTCGGGTTCACGCACGCACCGCTCGTTCTGACACGACAACATGTAATAAACCACCCAAAAATAAATTAAACCCCTATGAGGTAGTTGTGCACACAACAGGGTGTTGTGCGGGGGAGCACAGATGGTACAGGATCGAACTGTGGATCTGGGTCAGCAGGCCGATGGGACGTACGAACAACTGATAGAGCATGCCTCGGATCCGCTCTTTATCGTCGACTCGGGGGGTGCCATCGAACGTGTCAACGAACCGTTCTTGCGCCTGTCTGGATACGAACGATCCGAACTTGTTGGAACGCGGATCAGCGCACTGATCCACGAGAGCGAGCGGGAGAAGTGGAGCCGTCGCGTTCATCTGCTTCGGCACGACGAGACGGCGGATTCGGAGACGTGGGCCACCTGTCTGGAGACGAAAAACGGCACCGGGATCCCGGTCGAATTCGAGTTCACCCTCGTCGAACCTGAGGGAGCGGTCGTCGGGTCCGCCCAGGATACGCGCAAGCAACGCAACCAGCAGATAAACGTCCTGAACCGGACGCTTCGCCACGACATCCGCAACCGGATGAATCTCATTCTGCTTCACGCGAAGACGCTCAAGGAAGTCGACCAGCCCCAGTATCAGACAGCAGCCGACAAAATTGAGGAAGTGGCCGAGGAAATCGTCACGCTCAGCGACAAAGCGCGTAAGGCACAGAAGTATCTCGAAGCGCCGCCCGACGCCGATTGCAGCATCGATCTGGTCAGTGTCACCGAGACGATTGCCGAGAAGTTCGAGATCAAGCATCCGAACGTCACCATCGAGACGGATCTGCCTCCCCGTGCACAGGCACGCGCACCTCCCGCGTTCGATGTCGCGCTCACAGAGGTCATCGAGAACGCGATTGTGCACCATCCGACCGGTGCTGGTCCCGTCTCGGTCGAAATCGTCGAAGACGACGACACCTACCGCGTTCGCGTGCTCGACGAGTGCGATCCGATCTCCTCGGAGACGATTACCGCGCTGAAAGCTGGAAACGAAAACCCGCTGCAACACGCCGAGGGACTCGGTCTCTGGATCACACAGTGGGTCGTCGACGCCGTCGGTGCACAACTCCAGTTCGCGCGGCGGGCTAACGGTGACGGCAACGCCGTTACGCTCGTGTTCGATACCATCTCCTCGGGCCGATAGCGAGCGGTTCGACAGGTACTTGTACTCGCTTGACGGTAACATATCGTATAGGTGTGTCTCTGCTCGGCCGGGGGGCCGACAATAGTAATCATTAATAGTGTACGTTACGAACAGCGAAGTGTATGTACGAGTTCAACTGCGACGTGTGTGGTCGAGTCGGATTCCACCCGTCACGGGTCGCGGCACAGACGATGGCGAAAGCCCACATCGAGGAGACCGGCCACACCGTCGAAGTGGTTGAGTTCGAGGGCGTCTCGTAGCGGTCGGCCACCCCACGCTGGGCACCGCATTTTCTGCCCGGGTACAGTAGTTTACGGCTTGTTTTCCGGTCTGTGACTTCGATCAATCTCGCTTCGACAGCGTGTCAATCTGCCGTGGAAACCGTACAGGCAGGGACTGCCTCTGGATACGATTCGACGCCTGCGTATTCGACGAGATCTGTTCCGAGCGTCTCGACACGATCGAGCAGACTCTCATCCGTCAACTGTCCACCCTCGAAGGCGTCGTGTGCGTTCGGGATTGCGACCTGATGTGGGAGCACCCACGCGTCCAGTGCACGAGCGACCGAGCGGAGGTGTTCCAGTGCAGGGGTCGGAAATCCGCCTCCAGAGACGACGAGCAGGCCCACCGTCGTCTCCTCGAACTCGTCGAACCCACAGTAATCGAGTGCTGTCTTCAGCGTCGACGAGTACGACCCGTGATACATCGGTGTCCCCAGCAGAACTGCATCTGCGTCCTGTACGCGCTGACGGAGGGTCTCCGCGTCGCCAGCATCGGTTTGGTCTGGATCGAACACCGGCAGGTCCAGTTCGGTCAGGTCGAGAAGTTCTGTCGTTGCACCGCGTGTTTCTGCTGCTGTGAGGGTCTGCTCGAGCGCACTGCGTGTGTGGCTTCCGTCGCGCTGACTGCCACAGAGTGCGACGACATGTTTGCTATCAGTTACGTTCATCGGTGATAGAATACCACGGACGGTTTCCAGTTAAAGACTTGGTGAATTGAGTTCCAGTAAAATAGCGTATGTTTTCACTCGCCGTGGCTCGCGGTCACGGTGAGCGTCTCGTCGACGACGAACGTCAGTGGTTTGTCGGTATCTACGATGGCGACTTCGGCGTGCACTGGATCCGCCTGCACGCTGACCGCCGCTTCGTCGACGACGAAGCCGAGACTCCACAGCGGTCGGTCGCGGATGCGGATGTCGGCGTCGTGGAGCCGTGCTGTGACCGCCGGCCGCGTCAGGAGAACGACCCCGGCGGGGATGAAACTGTAGAAGCTACAGTGCTCGCAATCGACCGAGACGAGCACGGGGTGGTTGCGCGCGAAATACTCATCGTAGCGCTCCAGTTGTTCGATGACGCCGATACAGGTCCCCTGATCGGTGACACTGCTTGCGAGTTCGCGCTCGACCCGGCCAGCACAGAACGGGCACACGCCGTCGAGCGCACATGACCAGACGAGTCGCGTCCGCCGGTCGAACGCCTCGACGACGGCGCTCGGGTCTCTGCTTGCGGTGCCGCCGGGGTCGAAGGGCCACTCCAGCGCGCGGTTCCCGCAGTCTGGACACCGGACCCGGGCGATGAAATCCGTCCCGTACTCGAAGGCGAGCGACGACCCACACTCCCGACAGGTCTCGTCGAGTTCAGTCGGCCCGACGGTGGCCTGCTCGTGAAAGACGCCGCTCTGGATCGCATCCAGCACGCGGTGACCGGGGTACTGGAGTTCGTAGCCACTGTCGGTTTCGGCGACGAAGTGGTCCTGCAGTTCCGAGAGATGATAGGTGAAACTCCCGGAATCGCGTTCGTTCACCGCCTTGCGGAGGTCCGAGAACGACAGCGAAAACTCGGGTGCCTCCCACAGTGCGAGCAGGATTTCGAGTCGGAGGTCGTGACCGAGCGTCTTGAACGCCGATTCGGCGTCGGTCACGACGCCATCTTCCTCCCTGTTGCTCATGCGTACCACCCCGTGCTGTTCGATATAAAAATTGGCCATCGCTTTTCGGGTCGCCTGTCCAAACCAGCGACCACGGACGACCTGATCGCACTCCCCTCGGTGCTCCCGGGAGTTTATTAGCGTCGCTCCAGTGAGTCTACGTGACACGATATCAGATGACATCTACACGATCTGTGATACGGGTTTCTGCAGGCGCGGACGCCGCACCGCTGGCCGAGAGAGCGACGACCTCGTGGGAGATACGCGAGGTCGGACCGACCGGCTACGCGGCGCTCGAACCGCTCGTCTGTCTCACCCGCGGCAGCGAGACGGCACTCTACAGGCAGTGTTCCAGCAGTCGAATGAAAACGATCGCAGCAGCCTGTCTGGAGAGCGGCGATATCGCCGGTGCCGGACCACGCGCAGTCGCCGACCACGACCCGGACCCTGCGGGCTTTCCCCCGTCGGACGTCTTCCCGGGAGTCAGCGCTGTCCTCGGCGGCTGTGGCTGGCGTCGGCCCACGAGCGTCGACGACCACGAGCGCGCTGGCGGGTTCGTCGACCCACCGACTGCGGACGTGTTCGACACCGGTGACAGCCTGCTGGGCCGTGGCTGGAGCGACTGGGCACACGACGAACCGGTCGTCGATTCCTGGGAACAGGCCACGGCGGCGGACGGACGTCCCACGGTGGTGGTCAACGGTCACGACACCCCGGCGGATCGCCTGTTGCTCGAAAGCGCCCCGTTCGAGGCCCTCGACGGCGCGAACGCGCTCGCGCGAGCGGTCGACGCCGAACGCGTCGTGGTCTATTGCTCCGAGGCCGACGAGCGCGCGCTCGACGTCGCGACCGAAGCCGTCGACCTCTTCCCCGACCCGGCCGCGCCGATGGATATCGTCGCCGGGGAGGACGTCTACCGAGCGGGGGAGCCGACGATGGCAATCGAAGACATCGAGGGGAACCACCGCCTCGAAGCCCGCCGCCGACCGCCCGGGCCGCCTGTGTTCGGTCTCGACGGCCAGCCGACGCTGGTTCACACGCCCCGGACGATGGCACACCTCGCCGTCTCGCTCCGCGGGGAGGTCCCTCGAACGCGCGTCGTCACCGTCGAGGGGGACGTCGACGCGACGGCGACGCTCGAACTGCCCGAATCGGCGACACTCGACGACGCCATCGACGCCGTCGGTGTCGACGGGCAGTTCAAAGCCGCTTGCGTCGGCGGACGATTCGGGGGGCTGACCGACTCGCTCGCGACCACACTCGACCCCGAGTCGCTCACAGCGGCCGGTCTCGGAACGGACGGAATCATCAACGTCCTCTCGGAGGATCAGTGTCTGCTCTCCTTTATCGGCAAGCGGGCGTCGTTCGGCGCGGACGCAAACTGCGGGCGGTGTGTCCCCTGTCGTGAGGGGACGACACAACTCGCGGAACTGCTCCGTGACGTCTACGACGGCCAGTACGACAGAGCGACGATCGATGAACTGACCGACGTGATGGCGACGACGAGCCTCTGTGCGTTCGGCGTCGCCGCCGCACGGCCCGTCGAAACTGCACTCGCAACGTTCGAGAGCGAAATCGAAGCACACGCAGACGGACGCTGTCCGGCAGGCACCTGTTCGGACCCCATGGAGGCACGATGAGTCTCGACCACACCACCGACGCACCACCGCTGACAGAACGTATCGCACCGGGCACCGCGACTGACCCGCCAGTCGAGACGGGAGCAACCGACGGCGACGTGACCGTCACCGTCGACGGCGACGAGGTGACTGTCCCCGCCGGAAGCACGCTGCTCGACGCCATCGAAGCGACCGACACCGACGAAACGGTTCCCGCGCTGTGTCACTATGGGCGAGAGGGGATCGGTCATCGGTCGGAGTGTCGCACCTGCATGGTCGAGACGGAGCGTGCGGGCGTCGTCCCCTCGTGCAGTCGCTCGGCCCGCGACGGCGACGTGGTCAGCACTGACACAGACGACGCGGCGACCGCCCGCAGCGTCAATCTCGACCTCGTTCTCTCTGACCACAACCTGCGCTGTACGACCTGCGGAAAGAACGGCCGCTGTGAGCTACAGGACGCAGCAATCGACCAGGACGTCGACGAACCGCGCTACGGCGTCCTCGACGACCGCGACGCCTACGAACCGCTCGACGACTCCTCGTCGTTCATCCAGATCGACCGCAACAAGTGCATCCTCTGTAACCGTTGTGTCGAGGCCTGCAACGACGTGCAGGTCGAGGGCGTCCTCCGGATGGAGGGCAGCGGCACGGACACCAGGATTGGCTTCCAGAGCGACGCCGAGACGATGGACGACTCGACCTGCGTCTCCTGTGGCCACTGCGCGACGGTCTGTCCGACCGGTGCGCTCGTCGAGAAGGGCATCGAGGACGCGACCACCATTCCGCTGCCCGGATTCACACAGAAAAACAGCATCGGACGGACCTACGAGAGCGAGCACCGCTCGAAGGGGCCGATGACGCCGAAAAAGCGCGACGAGATGCCCGAACAGGCCAAAGGCGAACCAGCCAAGACAGAACGGTCTCCCGAGGGGAGGGAGTGGCCATGAGCGACGAACGTGATGGAACCGTCAGCGGCGTCGCCAACTACATGGAGCGAGCGAAAGAGCAGGCCCTCCAGAACGTCGAACACGTCGCAGAGGGCGTCGCGGCCGAAACCCTCTCCGAGGGGAAACTCTTCGAGATTGCACAGTCAATTGGCGACAAACGTCTCGAAGAGCTGAACGTCGCCGATACGACCTGTGGCTACTGCGCCGTCGGCTGTCGGTTCGACCTGTACTCCGACGGCGAGGAGATTCTCGCTGCCCGCCCGACCGAGGCGGAGGATGCCCCGATAAACGGCATCTCCACCTGTGTCAAGGGCAAGTTCGGCTACGACTTCATCAACTCCGACGACCGACTGACGGAACCGCTCGTCAGAGACGAGAACGGTCAGTTCCGCACGGCATCCTGGAACGAGGCCCTGCAGCGAGTTGTCGACGGTCTCGGCGAAATTAGAGACGACCACGGCGGCGAGTCGCTCGCCCTGATCGCCTCCTCGAAGGCGACCAACGAGGAGAACTACCTGATGGGCAAGTTCGCCCGGCAGGTGCTCGGCACGAACAGCGTCGACAACTGCAACCGGCTCTGCCACTCCTCGACGGTCGCCGGACTGGCGCGCACCTATGGCTACGGGGCGGCATCGGTCAGCGTCAGGGATCTGGAACAGACCGACTGCTATCTGCTGACCGGGTCGAACACGACCGAGGCCCATCCTGTTCTCGCCACGCGGATCAAACAGAACGTCCGCGACGGTGCCGACCTGCTCGTGTTCGACCCTCGCGAGATACAGATCGCCGAGTACGCAACCCAGTACAGTCAGATCAAGCCGGGCTACGACGCGGCGTGGATAAACGGCATCACGCGACATCTAATCGAAAACGACCTGTACGACGAGGAGTTCGTCGCACAGCGAACGACGGGATTCGAGGACGTCAAAGAATCTGTGCAGGAGTTCACCCCCGAGCGCGTCGAGGAGATAACCGGCCTCCCGCCCGCGGAAATCGCCTCTGCTGCCGAAACGATCGCTGCGGCCGACACCTGCGTCTTCGGGTGGACGCTCGGACTGACCGAACACTCACACGGCACCGAGAACGTCATCGCGATGGCGAACCTCGCGGCCATCACCGGCAACCTCGGCAAACCCGGAACGGGCGTCTCCCCGTTCCGCGGGCAGAACAACGTCCAGGGCGGCGGCGGCGACATGGGGCCGCTCCCGGACAACTTCCCCGGCTATCAGGACATCGCTGACGGCGAGATTCGGGCGAAGTTCGAGGACGCCTGGGACTGTGACATCTCGCCGGAGTACGGCCATTACACCACGCAGATGTTTCTCGCCGCCGACCGGAACGACGTTCGCGGAATGTACATTATCGGCGAGAACGCGGCTCTCTCGGAACCGGGGATCACCCACGCTGGCGAGGTGCTCGAAGACCTCTATTTCCTCGTCGTGCAGGACCTCTTCCTCAACGAGACGGCCGAGTACGCCGACGTCGTCCTGCCAGCCTGCTCCTTCGTCGAGAAGACGGGCACGTTCACCAACACCGACAGGACGGTGCAGATGGTCAAGCAGGTGATGGAGCCAAAGGGCAACTCGCGGCCGGACTGGAAGATTCTGCAGGACCTGGCAAATCGCATGGGCCGGGAGTGGAACTACGCCTCCACTGCCGATATCATGGAGGAGGTCAACTCGCTGACGCCGATCTACGGCGGCGTGACACACGAGCGCGTCGACGCCGAGGGCGGCCTCCAGTGGCCCTGCTGGGACGAGGACCACCCGGGCACGACGCGCCTGTACGAGGAGGAGTTCAACACCGAAGACGGAAAGGCGAATCTGGAGGGTGTCGGGTTCAGCGAACCCGCAGAGACCCCCGACGAGACGTACCCGCTCACGCTGACGACCGGACGGGTGCTCTACCAGTACCACACGGGGACGATGACCCACCGCGAGGAGGGGATCATGGAGTACACGCCGAGTGACTTTGTCGAGATCAACCCCGAGACGGCGGATACCCACGGTATCGAGGGAGGCGACATGGTGACGGTCACCTCACGGCGCGGCGAGATCACCGTCCCGGCGCAGGTCACCGACCGCGTCGGAGCCGATACCGTCTTCGTCCCGATCCACTTCGCCGAGAGCGCCGTCAACCGCCTGACTGACGAGGAACACCTCGACCCGGACGCCGCGACGCCGGAGTACAAGGTCTCGGCCGTTCGCATCGAGCCAGCAGACCAGGCGGGACAGAACACCACGGACGGCACGCGTCCAGACAGTGAACCCGGAGAGCCAGCGGAGGGTGACGACTGATGGCCGAGCCGACCTCCTCGCACCCCGAGGACGCCACGCTCGGCGGTGCGTCGGCGGAGACCGAACCCGGCGAGCGGGCGCTCCGGGAGGCGCTCGGGAAACACGGCGACCGACTCGCGGAGGCGGTGGAGGCGACCGACGAAGTCGACGACCTGCTCGCGACCGCCATCCTGATCGTCGCGAGCGCCGACGAGGCGGAAGTCGAGAACGTCACCGAATCGCTCGCTGCGCTGGTCGAAGCTGGCGACGGACTCCTCACCGACGACACCGCTGATCTCGCGGCGACGGTCGGGGAGAGCGCGGCGGATCTGGACGATGCGCTCGCGCTCTTGCTCGATCTCCAGCAGTCCGGCGACCTTGAAGACCTGCTGGAGACCGCTCGCGTCCTCGCCGTCCTCGACATCGACGAGGAGACGGCACAGGGGCTGAACCGGCTTCTGGGTGCCGTCGGCGAGGCCGAACGGTCGATTCAGGACGAGTCCGAGAGCGGACTGCTCGATTCGCTCCGCTCGCTCGGAGGCAAGGAGGTTCGCGACGGCGTCCGGTTCCTGGTCGAGTTGCTCCGGGGACTCGGCGATAGCTCGAACGGGAAATGAGCGACCAGAGGGCGGACCTCGACCCGGAGGAGACCGAGTCAGATACGGTCTGTCCGCGCTGTGCCGTCGGCTGTCGACTCGAACGGGGCGAGGAGGATCGAGCGGTCGGCCACAGCGGCCCGGTGAACCGAAACGGCCGCCTCTGTGCGAGCGGGATCCGGGCCTTCGAGCAAGACGGCGAACGACTCACACAGCCACAGGTTCGCCGCGACGGTGAACTCGTCGCGACATCGTGGGAGCGAGCGTATCGCCGCATCGTCGACGCACTCACTGCGATTTGCAACCGTGCCGGGCCGGACGCGCTCGCCTTTCTCGGCGCGCCCCAGTGTACGAACGAGGAGAACTACCTCCTGCAGAAACTGGCTCGGGTTCTCGGAACCAACAACGTCGACAACCGGTCACGGCTGTGTCACGCCGAAACCGCCGCGACACTCAGCGAGCGCGCGGGATGGCCCGCGTCGACGAACAGCCTCGACGACCTGCGCGAGGCGGAGACGATTCTCGTCGTCGGGGCCGACCCGGCCGCCCGCCAGCCAGTCGCGTTCAACTCTTCCGTCCGCCCGACGGTCGACGACGGCGCGACGCTCGTTCATATCGACCCGGTGGGATCGGAGACGACGCGACTCGCCGACATTCACGTCTCCCCTCGGCCCGACACGGACGCGCTCGTCTGTGACCTCCTGAGCGCCCTGACCTACGAACGGGATGCCTTCGACGCCGAGTTCCTCGCGGCGCGGACGAACGGAAGCGAGCGGTTCCTGGCGGATCTCGACGCCTTCGATACTGCGGCGGCCGCCGACGTCGCTGGCGTCGATCTCGACCGACTCAGAGACGTTGCGACCGCAATCGAGGGCAGTCGAACGGCGGCGATAACCGGAACCGGGATCGAGGGCGGTCCGGAGACGGTCAGCGCGCCCGATGCGCTGTTCAACCTGCTCGCGCTCACCGGGAATCTCGGTGCGCCCGGGACCGGCCTGCACGTGTTTCGCGGCCTCGTCAACGAACAGGGGGCGACCGACGCTGGCTGTGTGCCGGACAGACTCCCCGGACATCAGCCAGTCGACGACTCGGCCGTCCGCGAGCGGTTCGCACGCGAGTGGGGAGTCGGACCGCCCGAGTCCCCCGGACGTTCGGCCGACGAGGCACTTGCGGCCTTCGGCAAGGAAATTCGCGCTGCAGTCGTTGTCGGCGAGAACCCAGCCGTCTCGAAGCACGACAGCGCGTGGCTCGAACAGCGATTCGACGGCCTGGAGACCCTGGTCGTTCTCGACATCGCGGCGAGCGAGACGACGGCACACGCCGACGTGGTGTTGCCAGCGGCGCGACTGCTCGAAAAGCGGGGCACGGTGACGAATCTCGACCGACAGATACAGCCGCTCACGCCGGTCGAATCACTGCCACAGGGCGCACGGTCCGACTTCCGGATCCTGCGCGAACTCGGCGCGCGACTCGCCGAACGGACGCGGGGCGCTGGCGACCAGTTTGAGGGGCTGACTCCACAGTCTGCCCATCGGGAACTGAGTCGGCTCACCCCGATATTCGAGTGGTCGGCGCTCGAATGCGGGTCGAGCTATCGCTGGCCGGGCGGCGAGGCTGTCCTGTACCGGGAGCGGTTCGCCACCTCGGACGGCAAGACGTCGCTGACGACAGTTCAGCCGGTCGTCGCCGCCCCGGAGTCGGACGAACTCCGACTCGTCGTCAGCGGTCGAGCGGGCGGCGACCGGCAGTCCGACGAGACCGTACGACTCCACCCGGACGAGGCCGCCGAGCGCGATATCGAACGCGGCGACCGGGTCGTCCTCTCGAACTCGGAGACGTTCGTCACGGGACGGGCCGAACCGAACGGGGACGTTCGACCCGGCACGGTCGCTCTCCATGCGACGCTTGCCGACCCGCTGCTCAGAGGCGACGAGGATACCGTCAGCGTCGAGTCCGTTGCGTCTGCCTCCAGCGGGCCTTCGTAGCATCGCCTCCTTGGTCTCGTGGCCTCCGTTCTCGCCGTCTTTCTCCAGTCTCGGTAAATCGACGCCATGATCAAACGGCGACTCGACTAATCATCCACGACGCAACCGTCTTGACGCTCGTCGGCCAACGAGTGGGCATGCAAAGTGGCGTCGTCGTCGCGGGCGGGTACTCGACTCGCTTCGGCGAGGCTGACAAGGCGCTCGCACCGCTCGCCGGAACGCCGATGGTACAGCACGTCGTGGAGCGACTCGCGTCTGTCGTGGACGAGGTGGTCGTCAACTGTCGGGACGACCAGCGCCCCGCGATCAGGGAGGCGATGGCTGACTGCCCCTGTGACGTTCGCTACGCTATCGACGAGAAGCCTGGTCGGGGGCCGGTCGCCGGGATCAGGACCGGACTCGCGGTCGCTGACGGGGCGTACGCGTTCGTCGTCGCTTGCGACATGCCCTTCCTCGACCCGGATCTGGTGTCGTATCTGTTCGAGCGGGCACAGGGTGTCGACGCGGCCGTGCCACGCATCGATGACTCGCTCCAACCGCTCCACGGTGTCTATCGCGTCTCCGAGACCAGAAGTGCCTGTGCCGAACTCGATGAGAATGGCAAAGAGAGCGACCCGTCGATGCGTCGATTGATCGCGGCACTCGACCACGTGGTCGTCGAACAGGAGGACATCGAAGCGTACGGATCGACCGAGAGCGTCGAGAACGTCAACACGCAGGCGGATCTGGTCGCGGCGCGACAGCGACTGGGCGACGAAAGCCAGTGACCAACTCGAATCCATCCGACCGTTTTTACCCTCTGCTCTCGTTTGGCAAACCATCGCACATGGCCGACGCACACACGCCGTTCAAATCGCGTACGTCGTTGGCCGACGCACGCGAGCGGCTACACGAAATCGTCGACCCACACGGGCGGACGGAGACGGTCGAACTCGCGGCGGCCGACGGTCGAATCGTCGCAGAGACGGTGACTGCAGGCCGGAACGTTCCGCACTATCCCCGGGCCGCGATGGACGGCTACGCGGTCAGGGCCGCGGACACCTTCGGTGCCGGGGATCGGAGTCCGCGCCCGCTCCAGATCGCTGACCCGCCGGTAGCGTCCGGCGAGTGTGCACAGGTTCATACCGGGAGCGCACTTCCGGAAGGCGCGGATGCGGTCGTCATCGTCGAAGACGTCGATGTATTCGAGGACGAAATCGAGGTGTTTCGGGCGGTCGGGGAGCGTGAGAACGTGGCACCAACTGGCGAGGACGTCGAGTGCGGCCAGACGCTGTTCGAGCCGGGTCGTCGGCTCGACCCCCCGGATCTCGGATTGCTCAGGTCGGTCGGCCGGGAGACGGTGTCGGTCTTCGAGCGACCCACCGTCGCGGTCGTTCCGACCGGGGAGGAACTCGTCGAGACGTCGCCCGAACCGGGCGAGACGGTCGAAACGAACGGGTTGACGGTCACCCAGTACGCGCGTCGCTGGGGTGGGGAGCCACTCCGTCACGACATCGCCCCTGACGACGAGGTGGAACTGGCTGATTCGATCCGTGGAGCGCTCGACGCTGACATCGTCGTGACTACGGGTGGCTCTTCGGTCGGCAAACGCGACCTGCTTCCAGCGGTCGTCTCTGAGCTGGGCGACCTTCGCGTTCGCGGCGTCGGCATCAAGCCAGGCCATCCCGTCGCACTCGGTGTCGTCGAGGACACGCCGGTGGTGCTGTTGCCGGGCTATCCGGTCTCCTGCCTCGTCAACGCAGTGCAGTTTCTCCGCCCGGCGATCACGTGGAGTGTGGGCGCGTCCCTCGATCCGCTCCCAACCGTCGACGCGCGACTCGCCGAGAAAATCCACAGCGAACCGGGGATCCGGTCGTTCGTTCGCGTTCGGACCGAGACTGACGGCGACGAGCGCGTGGCGTCTGTCGTCAGGGCTGGCGGCGCGTCCGTCCTGTCGAGTGTCACGCGCGCCGACGGCTGGGTCGTCGTTCCCGAACACAGCGAGGGAATCGCCACCGGAGAGCCTGTCACTGTCGAACGCTGGAGGTGGACGCCGTGAGAAAGGAGTTCCGCGACCTGACACCGCCGGATGCGGCCCGCGAGTTGGTCGACGCGTTCGACCTCGACACTGGAATCGAGCACGTCCCACTCGAAGCGGCGCACGGGCACGTTCTCGCCGAGCGCATCGATGCGGCCATCGACGTTCCCGGATTCGACCGCTCGAACGTCGACGGCTACGCCGTCCGGGCGCGCGACACGTTCGGTGTCGACGAGACTGCGCCAGCCACACTCACCGTCGTGGAGACGATCGACGCTGGCGTCCGACCGGACGTGACCATCGAATCCGGGCAGGCAGCACAGGTTGCGACCGGAGCGGTCGTCCCCGAGGGCGCGGATGCGGTGGTGATGGTCGAGCGCACCGAACGCGACGGCGAAACAGTACTCGTCCGAACCGCTGTCGCGCCGGGCGAGGGGGTGATGATCGCCGGAAGTGACGTCGCTGCGGGCGACCTTGCGCTCGGTCCGGGAACGCGGCTCACGCCCCGTGAGATCGGTCTGCTGTCTGCGACCGGGGTCGACGAGATTCCGGTCAGACAGCCCCCTCGGGTCGCGGTTATCTCGACCGGGGACGAACTTGTCTCCCCCGGCGAGTCCATCGACAGCGACGCCGGTGAGATCTACGACGTCAACAGCTACACGATCGGAACCAGCGTTGCGGAGACTGGCTGTGAGTCAGTGTACTACCAACACGTTGACGACGGCGCAGAGATAGCCCGCACACTCACCGACGCCGCGCAGGAGTGTGACCTCGTACTCACCTCGGGGTCGACGAGTGCCGGTGCGACAGACCAGATCTATCGACTCGTCGAGGAGCACGGCGAGTTGCAGTGTCACGGCGTCGCGGTCAAGCCCGGCAAGCCGATGCTCGTCGGGCGATTCGACGGGACGCCCTTCGTCGGCTTGCCCGGCTTTCCCGTCTCTGCACTGACGATCTTTCGGGTGTTCGTCGCCCCGACGCTCCGGGCGGCCGCCGGTCAGCCACAGACCCAGCGCGGGTCGCTGACGGGGACGATGGCCCGAACCGTGCGATACCGGGAAGGACGAACGCGGTTTCTCCCCGTTGGGCTGGTGACGGACGGGTCGGAGCCGCTCGTCTATCCCGTCGACAAGGGAAGCGGCGCGACGACGAGTCTCGTCGAGGCCGACGGCGTCGTCGAGATCCCACCCGATATCGAACAGATCGACGCCGACGACCGAGTCGAGGTGACGCTGTTCGGTTCGACCACCCCACCAGCACTTCTCGGCGTCGGCGAGGCCGACCCCCTGATCGCACGTCTGCTCGACGGCGTCGAGCGCCCCCGCTATCTGTCTGTCGGCAGCAGAGAGGGGGTGCGGTGGCTCCGAGATGGGATCCCAGATGTTGCGGTCGTGGCTGGCCCGCGAGACTACGACATCGAGGTTGTCGAACTCGGCCGCTGGTCGCGACGCTGGGGACTCGTTGTCCCTGAGTCCAACCCCGAGCACGTCTCGGGACTTGCCGATCTGGTTGACCGTGACCTTCGCTTTGTCAATCGACCCGAGGGATCCGGCCTGCGCGCATCGCTCGATGCGAAAATCGAGTCAGTCGCTGACCGTCGCGGCGTGTCCGTCGACGAAGTTACCGATGCGATCGAAGGATTCGGACTCACGGCTCGCGGCTACGAGAGCCCACCACGGCGCGTCCTCGACCGCACGGCGGACCTGGGGCTGGGACTCGAAGCGACGGCGCGCGAGTTGGGTCTCGGGTTCGTTCCCGTCGACACGCAATCGGTGTCTGTCCTCGGGAATCCGGACCGAATCGACAAGGCAGCGGTCGCGGATTTCCGGTCGCTGTTCCCGCTCGAGGAGGGTGTCTGTGACGGACTTGTGGGGTTCGAAGCGGAGTGAGTGAGGGCTCGGGAGAACTCCTTCTCCCGGCGGTTTCGAACCGCGCCGAGACGTGCTCGCTGCGCTGTGCGCGTCTCGCCTGGTTCGAAAGCCCTCACGAAAGCAGTTGCTACTCACGTTCGTTCGCAGCAAACTGCTATGGGTTCGGGCGGTTTCGAACCTCGGTCGTTCCGCTTTACTCCACTCCCTGCTTCGAAACCGCAGACCCATTCGCTCGTCACGTCCGTTCCTCGCAGAATGGGTTCGGGCGGTTTCGAACCGCGAGGACTTCGCTCCGCTCGTCCTCTGGGCCCGAAACGCGCCCTCTCATCACTATTCGTTGCTCACTTCGTTCGCAACAGAATAGTGGGTTCGGGCGGTTTCGAACCGCCGACCTCGGCCTTGTAAAGGCCGCGTCATAACCAGCTAGACCACGAACCCTATCGGAACCAGTCGACGGCGGGGAATAACATTTACTGTCTGCGCTCTACACGTCCAGCCCGTGCCGCTCGAGGAGTTCGGGGACACTCTCTGGTTTCATCTCGAACTCGAAGGCGTCGTGTAGTTCGGCCAGTTCCCGCGCTTCCGTCTCGTCTGGCTCCCCCTGTTCGGGCAGAATCTCGTCTGCCCGCTCGAAGTACCACGCAAACTCCCCCGGCGCGATGATTTCGAGAAATCGCAGTTGCCCGGACCCTGCGTTCCAGAAGGTGTGCCACACGTCCCGGGCCTTGACTGCGAACTCGCCCGTTTCGACAGTCGACACCGATTCCTCCTCCTGTACGCCCATCGTTCCTTCGAGGATGTACGATAGTTCGTCCTCACACGAGTGTCGATGCAACGGTGCGGCGAGCGTGTTCGGGGGCAGCGTGTGCTCGACGACTGCGACGTCGCTTTCGCCCTCCTCGGGCGCCACTCTCAGTTTCGCGCCGAGGTTTCGGTTGATACCGACCGCGACCGAGTACTTCTCCGCATCTGCCATCTCTGTGAGCGTCTCCGGGAGGGAAACCGAAAATGGTTGTGGTCAGGGTGTTCGCCGACGCCACTCGGTTCCCCCTGCCCTGTGATCAGTTGCACTCTGCCATCCGCTACCGAACCCATCAATATGTCTGTACGTTCTCCCTGACTCGGCAACCCTTTTCAGCGTTCGAGAGCCTAAGAGATGCAATGAGTGGCATCGAGTGGGAGGAAGACGACCCGTTCGAGGAGCAGCGGGACAAGATCGAAAACCCGATGAAGCGGCTGTTCCGCGCGTACGGCGCTCGCTACAAGCTGCAGGTGTCGACTGGCATCATCGCGAGTATCTTCGCGCGCGTTCTGGATTTGCTTCCGCCGGTCATGCTCGGCGTGGCAATCGATGCGGTCATCCGCGAGGAAGTCGGCTACGCGGAGGCGTTTCCCGTCGGCGGCAGTCTGGTCGCACCCATCGCGCCCACCTCACAGACCGGCCAGTTCTGGTTCACAATCTCCATCATCGCCGGGGCCTTCCTGTTCGGCGCGGTCTTTCACTGGCTTCGCAACTGGGGCTTTAACTCCTTTGCCCAGAACATCCAGCACGACGTTCGAACCGACACCTACGACAAGATGCAGCGGCTGAACATGGACTTTTTTGCCGACAAGCAGACCGGCGAGATGATGTCGATTCTCTCGAACGACGTCAACCGACTGGAGCGGTTTCTCAACGACGGGATGAACTCGATGTTCCGGATGGTCGTGATGGTCGTCGCCATCGGCGTCATCCTGTTTTCCTACAACTGGCAACTCGCCCTCGTGGCGATGGTCCCCGTGCCGCTTATCATGCTCTTCACCTACGTCTTCATCAGGATCATCCAGCCGAAATACGCCGAAGTCCGCTCGACGGTCGGCAAGGTCAACTCCCGACTGGAGAACAACCTCGGCGGCATCCAGGTCATCAAGTCGAGCACCACCGAGGAGTACGAGTCAGAGCGCGTCGAGGAAGTCTCCTATGACTACTTCGGGGCGAACTGGGACGCCATTCGCACCCGGATCAAGTTCTTCCCCGGCCTCCGCGTGCTCGCGGGGCTCGGATTCGCGCTGACGTTCATCGTCGGCGGCCTCTGGGCGCTGCAGGATCCGGGAACCGGCGGTCCGGGGCCCTTTACCGGCGACCTGAAGATCGG
Organism: Halovenus marina; assembly: GCF_051414115.1. Taxonomy (NCBI): domain Archaea; kingdom Methanobacteriati; phylum Methanobacteriota; class Halobacteria; order Halobacteriales; family Haloarculaceae; genus Halovenus; species Halovenus marina. Next base: position 862,550 of record NZ_JBLKNZ010000001.1, read on the forward strand.
AACCTTCGTCGTCTTCATCACGCTCACGCAGCGCTTTGTCTGGCCGATGGCCCAGTTCGGACAGGTCATCAACATGTACCAGCGCGCTCGCGCCTCCGCCGCCAGAACCTTCGGGCTGATGGACGAGCCCCACCGCGTCGCAGAGGCGACAGACGCCGAGCACATCGACGTCACCGAGGGAACCGTCACCTACGAAGACGTGTCCTTTGGCTACGACGAGGAGGAACTGCTGCTCGAGGATATCGACTTCGAGGTCGAGGGCGGCGACACCGTCGCACTCGTGGGTCCGACCGGGGCTGGCAAGTCGACGGTGCTGAAACTTCTCTTGCGGATGTACGACGTCGACGAGGGCGCAATCCGTATCGACGGACAGGACGTGCGGAACGTGACACTGCGGAGTCTCCGGGAGTCGATGGGCTACGTCAGCCAGGACACCTTCCTCTTTTTCGGTACTGTCGAGGAGAACATCGCCTACGGCACCTTCGACGCTAGCCGCGAGGCGGTCGTCGAGGCCGCGAAGATGGCCGAGGCACACGGGTTCATCCAGAACCTCCCCGACGGCTACGACACGGAGGTCGGTGAGCGCGGCGTGAAGCTCTCGGGCGGCCAGCGCCAGCGCCTCTCGATAGCGCGAGCGATTCTCAAGGACCCGGATATTCTCATTCTCGACGAGGCCACCAGCGATGTCGACACCGAGACGGAGATGCTCATTCAGCGCTCTATCGACAAACTGGCCGCGGACCGGACGACATTCGCCATCGCACATCGACTCTCCACGATCAAGGACGCAGACCGGATCCTCGTCATCGAGGACGGACAGATCGTCGAGCGGGGCACACACGACGACTTGCTCGACAACGGCGGACTGTACGCCCACCTCTGGGGTGTGCAGGCCGGTGAGATCGACGCACTCCCCGAGGAGTTCATCCAGCGCGCAGCACGACGGCGCGCACAGACGGATGTCGACGACTGATCTGCGGCGGATACAAAAACGTCGAGTGAGTCCCGATTTCGATATAAACCGTTATTAGCCCCCGGGAGTTACACCGCGTCAGACAGATGGATACGACTGACTCCCCGAGCAAATGGGTAGTTATCGCCGGGTTTGCCGTTCTCGCCGTACTCGCAACCGCCGGGACTGTGCTTGTTCTCGGGGGCAGCGTTCAGGAACTCCTGTATGGCCTCGTCGGTGGCGTGGTCACTGCTGGAGTGGTGCTTGGCGTCTACGCATTCGGCTCTCGTCGCGGACAGCCGCACTCTCACGCCGTCGCGTCGGCGGCAGTCGCCTTCGGTACGCTCTTTCTCATCGCACTGGTGTACCGACTCCTCACCGAGTTCGGCGCGTAGATTAGTTGTTCGCAGTCGGGAACCGATACCGATAGGGCTGGTCGCGGATTACTTCGACGTCGCCCGTCTCCTCACGGCGACCGAGCACCGTCGCGATGCGGTGGGCGCTGTCGAACTCCTCTCCGTGGTCTTCGAGCAACCCGAGAATCTCCCGTGCCGTCAGCGGCTCCTCCGCGTCGGCTTCTTCGAGCACCGAACGGATCCGCTCGAACTCGCCACGGCGTATGCGCATACTAGCCTACAGGACCTCGTTCCTCATTAAACGCCGTCAGACGCGCGTCAGACGGCTGTTTTCGGTGAATCGCCGGACGAAAGACGGACACGTCGTGGTGGCGGTTGTCATACAGAATCGTCGTGCGGTCAGACGGACGGCCGACAGATCAGTCGGCTGTGGTTTCGAGTTCGAGCAGCGAGCAGACGTCTTCCTCGGCGTCGAAACAGTCCGGACACTGGGGCTCCCGATGGATGATCGTGTCGAGTCGTTCGGCAACTGTCTCGTCTATCACCGGTTCGAGCTGGCGTGCCTCTGTTCGGAAGTCCTCGACTTCGAGTACCTCCACGAGGAATCGTTCGATGATGCAGTAGTTCTGGAGCGCGTCGCGGGCCCGCACGATGCCTTCCTCGGTCAGGTCGACGCCCTTGTACTTCTCGTGGCTGCACAGCCCCTGCTGTTCGAGCTTCCCGACCATCTCGTTTGCACTCGCCGGGCTGACATCGAGCATCTCGGCAATAGAGCCGGTCGATGCCGGGCCGTCTTCGAGTTCCTGCACCAGGTAGATCGCCTTGAGATACTGGTTTGCCGTGTTCATCGTTGCCCCCACGTGTGAGTCGCTCGTACTGTCATCGTGTTTCCTCCATGAGTTGCGTTACCTCTTCGACGCCCGCTTCCTCCTCGTCGCGGATCGCACGAAGTTCGGCCAGTACCGATTCGCGGTCGACGCTGAACTCCGCAGACGACGACTCGATCGCGTCGATCAGGTCGTCGTAAAACTTGTAGGCCGTCTCCTCGTTGCACAGTTGGTCGTAGAGGACGCCGTCGAACTCGTCGTCTGCCTCGTACTGTGCCTCGACGAGCGTCTGAATCTCGTCGAACGGAATCGTCTCGGCGTCGAGCGAGTCGACTAGCGCGTCGAGGCGCTCGCGGTGCTCGGCGGACTCCTCGGCGGCTTCTTCCAGAAACGACCGAATGTCATCATCGAGTCCCGGGGCTTCGCGAGCGTGTTTGGCCGCACGCGCCTCGACGACCTCTTCGAGTACGATCCCGATCTGTAACAGTCGGGCGAGCTGGTGGTCAGATTGGAGCGGTGAGCCGAGGCTCATGCTGCTCTCACCGCCAACGCTCCCGCTGATGGCTCCATACCCGAGGAATATGCCACACGCAGACTTAACTGTTGGCAGATCCACCCGTTGCACTCCTCGTGGTCGGCGCTCCCGGGGCAACATTCACGTACTCGCTGTGCAAGGTTCGAGTATGACAATCACGGAATCGTCGCTCCCGGGGGTCGGCAAGAAGTTCGAGGTCGAACTCGACGACAACGAGATGGTGATCGTCATCCACAACACGGGCAAGCGCGAGCTATTTCGTCGACCCGACCCCGACGCCGACGCGGAGAAGGTCTTCTCGTTCGAGGACAAACTGGCGCGAAAGATCGGCTCTATCATCGAGGGCGCACACTTTCAGCCCGTCGAGGCCGAAACGACCGAGACGACACTCCCCGGCGGACTCCTGCTCGAATGGTACGAGGTTGCCCCGGGGTCGGGCCTGATCGGTGAAACGCTCGAAAGCGCCCACATCGGCAACCGAACGGGCGCAACCATCGTCGCGATCCAGCGCGGGGAACAGACGATCGATAGCCCGCCTGCCGATACCGACTTTCAGGAGGGCGACACACTGATCGTCATCGGAACCCCCGAGAACTGCGAGGCCTTCGAGGAGGTTCTCGCAGATGGGTGAGCGACGCGCTCACAGACGCTCTGTTGTGTCTCTGACTGATTCGCTTCGACTGCTACCGGAACACGCACAGTCGTATGGCTGATCTCCTGCTCGAACTCGGCGTACTGTTCGTGGCCGTCGCAGCCGTCGGTGCGATTGCGAACCGCATCAATCAGTCCGTCATCCCCTTCTACATCGTCGTGGGGATGGCCCTTAGTCAGTACGTGATCGGCCGGACCGACCTCCCTTACGTCACCGAATCCGAAGTCGTCACCGTCGGCGCAGAACTCGGTATCGTCTTTCTCCTCTTCTTTCTCGGTCTCGAATTCAACCTCGACCGGTTGCTCGAAAAGCGCACCCAGATCACGACGGCGGGAACGATCGATCTGCTCATCAACTTCGGTGTTGGCTTCCTGCTCGGACTCGCGCTCTTCCGGTCACTGCTGCCCGCGTTCCTCACCGCCGGAATCGTCTACATCTCCTCGTCGGCGGTCATCACCAAGTCGCTGATCGACATGGGCTGGATCGCAAACAGCGAGGCAGAACCGATGCTCGGGACGCTCGTCTTCGAGGATCTGGTCATCGCCGTCTATCTCGCCGTCACGACCGCAATCGTCCTCGGTGGCGGCAGCCTCGAAGCGGCCGCCTTCGACGTCGCCATCGCCCTCGGGTTCATCCTCGCGTTACTCGTGCTCGTGTACGCCGGAACGGACCTGTTCAAAGCGCTCGTCGATACCGACTCGAAGGAGTTTCTCGTGCTTCGGACCCTCGCCGTGACCGTCTTCGTCGCCGGACTCGCCCTCTCGCTCGGCGTCAGCGAGGCGGTCGCAGCCTTCTTCGTCGGGATGGCGTTTTCCTCGCTCGGTCACGACGAGGTCGAGCGCATCGAACGCACGCTGGAACCGCTCCGCGATGCGTTCGCCGCGATCTTTTTCTTCTGGATCGGTCTCGTCACCGACCCGCTGCTGTTCGGTGACGTGCTCGTTCTCATCGCCGTTGCTGTCGCGGTGACGACGCCGACGAAACTCGTCAGCGGCTATCTCGGCGGGCGTGTCTTCGATCTGGGTCCACGCCGTTCGACTCGTGTCGCACTCGGCATGACCACACGCGGGGAGTTCTCGCTCATCATCGCCGCACTCGCCATCTCCGGGGCGCAGGCGGGCACCTTCCCAACGGATCTCGCGAACACGATCAACGCCTTCGCCGTCGGCTACGTGCTCGTCATGGCAATTCTCGGGACGACACTCATGCAGTACTCTGCGCCATTCGAGCGCTTTGTCGTCTCGCGGCTGTCGCCGTCTGAATAACAATCGAACGCTCGACTCGGTCAGTTCCGGAGTCGACCGGCGACGAGTTCTTCGAGGTCCTCGCGCAGTTCTGCGACCGCGATCTCTTCGAGAACGGGGACGAAAAAGCCCTCGACGAGCATGTTCGTCGCCTGCTCTTCACCGATGCTACGGGAGGTCATGTAGAACAACTCCTCGGCGTCGACCTGACCGACGGTCGCGGAGTGACTCGCTTCCGTGTCGTGGTTGTTGATGATGAGTTTCGGTGACGCGTCGGCCTCGCTGTCGTCGGAGAGCATGAGGGTGTTCTCCCGCTGATAGGAGTTCGTGTCCCACGCGTCGGTGCCGACATCCTGAACACCCTCGTAGACCGAGCGCGCTGCGTCGTCGAGGACGCCGCGAGTGACGAGGTCGGCTGTCGTGTGCTCGCCCTCGTGCCAGACGCGACTGGCGATGTCGAAGTGCTGGTCGTCGTGGCCGAAGAACGCGCCGACAATCTTTGATTCGCTACTGTCGCCGATCAGGCGCGTCTCCACGGACGACTTCGTGAGACGGGTGCCGATGTTGCCGTCGATCCAGTTGATCTGTCCGTAGGTGTCTGCGTGACCGCGCTTGACCTGGAAGTTGTAGGTCTCTTCCGAGAGATTCTGGAGCGCACCGTACTGAACGTGTGCGTTCTCCCCGGCGACGGCCTCGACGATGCCGCTGTAGTAGCGACCCTCGTCGACTGCCTTCGCGTCCTCGCCGGTTGACTGCCGTTCGAGGATGGTCACGCTCGCAGACTCCTCGGCCACGACGAGCGTGTAGTTAAACAGCGACCGGGAGTTCATCCGCGTCCGGATCTTGACGTCCTCCGCGGTGACGCCCTCGGGGACGTAGACGACCGTTCCGGCACTGAACAGCGCCGTCGAGAGCGCTGTCAGATAGTCGCGCTCGGTGTCGACGACCGTCCCGAAGTACTCCTCGATCAGGTCGCCGTGTTCGGACAGGGCCGTCTCCCAGTCGAGCACGTCGACGCCCTCGGCGCTGACGCGGTCTTTCTCCTGTGCCCAGTCGAGCGGGTCGACCAGCGACTCGTAATCGAGCGCGTCGAGGTTCGTCCAGTCACGGCCAGGTGTTCGGATGACGTCGGGCATGTCCAACCCATCGAGCGCAGCGAGCGCGTCGAGACGCGTCTCCAGCAGCCACTCAGGTTCGCCGAGTGACTCGCTGATCTCCGTTACTTGCGATTCTGTGAGGTTTGCGTGTATCTGCGTACTCATGGAAATCACCTCGGAGTTATCCGAGACTGCCCTCCATCTCCAGTTCGATGAGGCGGTTCAGCTCCACCGCGTACTCGATGGGCAGTTCCTCGGTGATCGGTTCGATGAAGCCAGCGACGATCATCTGCTTTGCGTCGTCGTCGTCGAGGCCGCGAGACTGCAGGTAGAACACGTCCTCGTCACCGATCTTGCCGACCGTCGCTTCGTGGGCAACGTCGACCTTGCTCTCCTGAATCTCCATGTACGGCATCGTGTCGGAGGTGGACTCGTTGTCGAACATCAGCGCGTCACACTCGACGGCGGTCGAGGAGTTCTCCGCGCCGTCGCTGATGTGGACGATGCCGCGGTAGTTGGTGCGGCCGCCGTCCTTGCTGATGGATTTCGACTCGATGGTCGATTTGGTGTTTGGCGCGTTGTGGTACACCTTCGCGCCGGTGTCGATGTTCTGGCCCTCGCCCGCGAAGGCGATAGTGATGTGGTTGTCCGTCGCACCGGGGCCTTTGAGGATGGTCGAAGGGTACAGCATCGTGGCCTTCGAGCCCATCGACCCCGAGACCCACTCCATCGTGGCGTCGGCCTCAGCGATGGCGCGTTTCGTGTTGAGGTTGTAGGTGTTCTTCGACCAGTTCTGCACCGTCGAGTACTGGACGTGTGCGCCCTCCTTGACGAACACTTCGACGCCGCCCGAGTGGAGGTTGAACTCCGAGTACTTCGGAGCCGAACAGCCCTCGATGTAGTGGACTTCGGAGTTCTCCTCGGCGATGATGAGCGTGTGCTCGAACTGGCCCATGCCGTCGGAGTTCATCCGGAAGTACGCCTGCACGGGCATCTCGACGGTGGTGTCCTCGGGGACGTACACGAACGAGCCGCCCGACCAGATCGCACCGTGGAGCGCGGCGAACTTGTTGTCGCTCGGGGGGACACACTTCGTCATGAAGTGCTCGCGGACGATCTCTTCGTGTTCCTGGACTGCCTTGTCCATGTCACAGAAGATGACGCCCTTCTCCTCCCACTGTTCCTGCATGTTCTGGTAGACAATCTCAGATTCGTACTGCGCGCCCACACCGGAGAGGGCGTTTTTCTCTGCTTCCGGGATGCCGAGTTTGTCGAAGGTGTCCTGAATCTCCTCGGGCAGGTCCTCCCAGTCGTCGACGCCGCCGCGTGTCTCGATGTCGGGACGGATGTACGGGACGATTTCGTCGACGTCGACCTCAGAGAGGTCAGGCGCGCTCGGCCAGTCGGTCGGCATCGGGAGCTCCTTGAACAGCTCCAGCGCGCGGAGTCGCCGTTCGAGCATCCATTCGGGTTCGTCCTTGTCTTCCGAGATGACTCGGATGGTCTCCTCGGTGAGGCCCTTCTCGGCCTCGAAGGCGGATTTCTCCTCTTTCTTGAACTCGAAGCGGGCTTCCGTGTCGGTGTCTTTGAGGTGGTCTTGGTCTGAACTCATGGTTGTAGTTATGCAGTCTCGTATACTTCTTCACGAACCCAGTCGTACCCCTCGTCTTCGAGCTGTTCGGCAAGTTCCGCGCCGCCGCTTTTGGCGACTTTGCCGTCGAGCATGACGTGAACGTGGTCCGGTTCCACGTAGTCGAGGATACGCTGGTAGTGAGTGATCTGCAGGATGCCCGCCCCTTCCTCGTCGCGGAGGGCGTTGATCCCGTTCGAAACGTCCTGTAGCCGGTCGATGTCGAGTCCGGAGTCGATTTCGTCGAGGACGGCGATTTCTGGCTCCAAGATAGCTGCCTGGAGCACTTCGTTTTGCTTTTTCTCGCCGCCGGAAAAGCCCGCGTTGAGGTACCGGCTCGCGAACTTCTCGTCCATGTCGAGCCGTTCCATCTTCTCCTGGAGGATCTGCTGGAACTCCGCGACGCCGACTTCGCCCTCGTCCGCGGGGCCTTCCATCGGCGACGTCTCGTAGCCCGCCGCGTCCTCGTTTGTCGATTCTTCTTCGGCTTCTTCTTCCTCCTCGTCCTCGAAGAGTTCCTCTTGCTCTTCGAGTTTCGCGTTGAGCGCCGTCCGGAGGAAGTTCACCATCGTGACGCCTTCGATCTCTGCGGGGTACTGGAAGCCGAGGAAGATACCGAGCGCAGCGCGCTCGTTTGGCTCCAGGTCGAGGAGATCCCACTCGCGCATGTCATCGGGAATTTCCTCGTCGTACTCGTCGCCGTCGAGGTGGAGCGTCACCGAACCGTCGGTGACACGATAGGCGGGATGGCCAGCGATGACCTTCGCGAGCGTCGACTTTCCGCTGCCGTTTGGCCCCATCAACGCGTGGATCTCACCGCTCGATACGTCGAGATCCACCCCGTGAAGGATCTGTTCACCGTTTTCCTCTGCGACTTCTGCGTGGAGGTTGTCAATTGTAAGGGTCGCCATAGGTGTTCTTAGGTCATCCGAAAAGTGGGGCGACTGACCCATAATAGTTTCGGATTTGCACGTCGTGTTTTGCGAACCAAGAAATATATTTTTTGTTCACGGACTATCGGTCGGATACCGAAGCGTTTTGGGTGTGGTCACTGGCAAACAGATGAGTCAGATAAACAAGGGTGGGACGTGTACGATACCGCCAGCTACCAGCACATGTCTGTATTGCACTCATCGTCCTGTTCGCGGCGACGAGTGATTTTGACGGCCGGACTCGGCGTTCTTCTCTTACTTGCTGGCTGTAGTGGACTCGCCGGAGATGAGCCGGAACTACCAACCGGTGAAACGGCCGCTGAGCAATTTTCCGACGTCGGCGTCTACAACGCGACAGTGGTGTTCACAACGGATAACGGGACGACATCGAACACGATCGAGCGAACGGTTCGTCCCTCGACTGGCGAGCGATATGCGGTGACCGCCGTCGACGGGGAGCGACAGATCACCGTCTCGAACGGGACGACGATCTGGAACTACAGCCCAGCGGATAACGAAGTGTTGGTTATCTCGACCGAGGGAACCGGCGGCGTGAGAAATCAAAGTCGGCAGATCAGACAGCTGTTCGAGAGTGTGGCGGCCGAGCAGCCGACCGAACCGGTCGTCTTGCCGATCTTTTCTGCCTTCACGTCCAGTTCCACCAGCAACTCCGCGGTACAGCCCGGATTCTGGAGTGAGCCGGTCGAAGTGAGCTACGAGGGTGTCGAACGCGTCTCGGGCCGCGATGCGTTTGTTTTTCAGATGGAGTCGACCGAAGACGCCGAAACACAGCTCGAACAGACGCTGTATGTCGACACCGAGCACTACGTCGTTCTGCGGGGGGAGTGGACGGTCGTAGCCGAGATCAACGGAGAGACAGAACACATTACTGGCTCGATGAGAGTCGAGGACATCGAGTTCGACCCGACGGTCGATGACGATATCTTCGAGTTCGTGCCGCCGGAAAATGCAACTGTGTCGCGACCGGGACAGAGCATAGACCGGTTCGAGAGCTACGACGCGCTGGTCTCGGGGAGTGACAAGCCTGTTCCATCACCACAACTCCCCGCTGATTTCGAATTCGAGTCTGGAACGAACGCGACGGATGCTGTCTCGCTCCGCTACACGAACGGGACAGCAGACATCTTCGTCACTCGTCGCACGACTGGCGGTGTCCGGGAGGAGGCAGAGCAGGTTACCCGGAACGGGCGAACGTACTACTACCTCGGTCAGTCCGGAGTCGATACCATTCAGTGGCGGTGCGACGGCGCGATCTACAGCGTCAGTGGACCAGTCGACCGTGAGACCCTCCTGACGATCGGGGATTCTGTCGAGTGTGTTCCAGCCGAGGGGTGATTCTTTTCGAGAGGTTATTGCCGACAGTATCACATATACTGCCCGAGTCCGGTCTGTTCCTGTCCGGACTCGACTTCCTGCCAGGTCACGTCGAGCGCTTCGAGAATGCGCTCGATCGGTCCCTTGAGCGTCTTGTCCAGCATCTTCTCCCAGTCGACCTCGAACTCCTCGGGGATCTGGTCTGCGTACTCGAAGCAGATCACGTCCGGGTCCCGGCGGAACTCCCCGTAGAGAACGTCCTCGGCGGGGTCGAGTCCTTCCTCGCGCTCGATGCGCTCGAAAAAGTCCGCGTGGACGCGGTCGAGATACAGTCGCTTCGGTTTTGACCCGCGCTGGAAGTTCGTCCCAAGGAGGAGGTTCGCGTACTTCGCACCCCGAACCTGGGCGGTGTCGGTGTCGTAGTTGTCGAGTCGTTTCCCGATGCCGCCCGGAATGCCCACGTCCTCGGGGTCGACATTGCCCTCCTTGAAGTCCTCGATGACCTCCGTCACGTACGTTTTCACCGTCTCTGTGTCCTCGCCTCGGACGATCATGTCGATCACTTCCTTCTGGACGCGTTTCGTGATCGGTGCAATATCCGACCGCTGGTACTCGAATCCCGTGATGTCGATGTCGTCGACGTGCTTGCCCTCCTTCCAGATGATGTGTCCGGCGTAGCGCTTTTTCTTGCCCGCCTGGAAGAATCGTCGGTACAGTTTCTCGAATTCGATCTGAAAGCGGTGTTCGGCGGCGTTCAGTTCTTCGAGGGCGAACGAATCGTAGGAGTCGTTGATCTGTTCCTCTAACTCGAAGCCCTTCTGGATGGTCGCCGCCACCGTCTCCAACTGCTCTTCGCCCATACCGGGGTGTTTCTCGCGCATCTCGTCGGTGACCTCCACGCCCCCTTCGACGTCCGCTGGACGAACATCTCCGACTTCTAACATGACGCTGTCGGTGTCCCCGTAGACCACCTCGTAACCCTCCGCTTGGACGACGTCGTCGGTGTACTCGATTACCTCCCGACCCGTCGCCGTGACCGCTGCCCCCATCTCCTTGTCGTAGAGGCGAAACCGATCCCAACCAAGCACGCCGTACAAACTATTCATAATCACCTTGACAGCTGACTGCTGTCTGTCGAACTGCTCGTATTCTGGCTCTTTAGGGCTAAATTCGTCTCTTTGTGATTTCTTTTCTTCCCGTTCTGTCAGAAGCTCGTCAACCATCTCCCGGATGACGCCGTCCGGTTCCTTCCGAAAGTGCGTGCCGTTCGGTGCGCGGTAGGTGTCACCCTCGTACGCCTCGGGGTCGACTTTCGTCTCCGGTGATGCGTTCGTCGTCACCATGCACATCGGATAGAGGCTCTTCAGGTCCAGCACGCTGACATTTTCTCGAACCCCCGTTATCGGGTCGAAGACCGCGCCGCCTTCGTAGGCTTCGCCCTCCTGTTGGCCCTTCGACGGGAGCGCGAAGTTGTCGTGAAGCTTATGGAGGACGTACATGTCGACGGCGTCGCCGGGCGTGGTCGCATCTTCGATTTTACACCCGACGAACTGGCGCACCTCGTTCCAGAAGGCGATGATGTCCTGGTCCCGGTCGAGTTCGACACAGAGTTCCACGTCCCGGAGGTTGTACTCCAGCAGTCGCTCGGGGTCGTTCTCCCAGAGATCACCGATGTCGCCCGCGTAGCGTTCCTTGCCGACGCCGAGTTCGCGTGTCCCGACGTCCTCCAGTCGATAGGAGTCGAGTTCCGTAAACTGGGTGCGCTGGTAGGCATAGAGCAGGTCGAACATGACGCGGCCCTTGACGTCCGGGCCCTGCCAGTCGCTGCGCCACACCTCGTCGACGCGGGAGAGGCGTTCGACGTTCAGGTCGTGGTCCGTTCCGCTATCCAGAACGTCGAGTCTGTCGAGCAGGTACGGCGCGTCGAAGTCGGTGAAGTTCCAGCCAGTCGCGATGTCGGGGTCGGTGTCCTCGATGTACCCGAGAAAGGCGTCGAGCATCGCCTCCTCGGTGTCGAAGGTTCGGAGATCGACGTCGAGGTCAGATTCGACGGTGTCGTCGTCTATCGGGTCGTAGCCCTCGATCGCTTCCGGGGGATCCTCCCCGCCGGGCGCTTCGTACAGCCAAAGGATGTACTCGTCGCGGTCGGAGTCGTGGCTGGACAGACAGATGATCGGTTCCTCGCCGTCCTCGGGGAAGCCAGAGCGGTCGTCGACCTCGATGTCGAAGGTGTTGACTCGGGGCTTTACGTCCATCTCGACTGGCTCGACTTCCTCGTGGTGGACGCGGAGGGTCTGTCGCGGGTCATCGTCGACTTCGCGGGCGGGGATCGAGATCCCGCTCGTGATGTCCTTGTCGATGAGAAATCGATTGGGAAAGAGGATGTCCGCCTCGTAGTGCTCGAACTCGTCGCGAATTTGGCCCACGTCCCGCGGCGTCTGTCCGTATATCTTGACCAGTTTCTCACCGCGAATCGACTCGAAGGGGTCGCCATCGTCGTCGGTTTCGTCCCAGTCAGTGATCCGGTCGTACTCCTCCAGTCGTCCCTCGGTGACGTTCTCGACCGGCGCGTAGAAGTAGGGGCGAAAGTCCCGCACCTTCGCGTGGACGAGTTCCCGGTCGCTCGTCCGGCCGAAGACGTGGATGACCGGATACTCCTCGTCGCCGCGACCCTCGACCGTGTAATCGACCTGCATCACCGCCATCTCGACGGTTCCCTCGACCGGGGCAAACAGCGCGTCGTCGGCGTCGACGCGGTCGGCGGTCGTCGTTGCCGTTCCGGCAATCGCCTGTGCCTCGGCCTGGGCAGGGCGATCATCGTCGTCGGAGTCGGCGGCGTACGCCCCGAGTTCGGACTGGGTCATTAGCGTGTGGTATCACGCCCTCCGGTAAAAACATCAGCGGTCCGCCGTCGATCAGACCCCACTCTCGCTGGGTGTGGTCACTCGCTCAGATCCGCGGTGATTAGGAAGTACCCGAGCGTGCCGTCACGCACGAGTCGATAGATATCGGCGTTTGCTTCGAGCGCATCGATCTGTGTCTCGGAGGTGCGCCCGACCAGACCGAGCAGGCGATAGCCGGGATGTGCCATCCGCGAGAATCGGTAGCGCTGCTCCGCTGACTCCTCGACGCCCTCCGTGAGGTCACGAACACGAATGTTCGTAAAGCCTGCCGCTTCGAGCGCCTCCCTGAAGTCGTCGACGTTCCCCACGCGCACTCCGAGCGATTCGTTGACTGTCCGGATGCGGTCGCGGTCGGTCGACGAGAGATCCAGTGCGCGAGTGAACATATCGGTCACACCGATCCGGCCGTCGGCGCGGAGGACGCGCTTTGCCTGTTCGAGCACCCGTGACACGTCCGGCGAATGTGAGATCGCTTCCAGCCCCCAGACGACGTCCACCGAGTCGTCGTCGACAGTGTCGAGGTCGTGAAAGTCGTCTTTCGCGAACGTGGTCAGTTCTGAAACGTCGTGCTCGCGGGCATTCTTGCGCGCGATGTCGAGTTGCGTCTCGCTGATGTTGACCCCGACGACTTCGGCCCCGTACGCGCGAGCGTTCCAGACCGAGTCCTCGCCAGCGCCACAGCCGATGTTGAGGATCCGGTCGCTCTCGTCGATGTCGAGCGCCTCCGAGAGCACTCGCATCGTGTTCATCGAGGCCTCGCCCGGTTCGGTGTGTTCCTCGTCGTAATAGCCGAAATGCAGACTCCTGTGGCCCCGCTGTTCCCACTCCTTCTCGTAGGTCTTCAGGAGTTCGTCGTAGATGTCGACGACCTCGTCGGGGTCCAGGTCCCGTGACTCCATACCGGTAGATCGTTCTCCCGTTCGATAAGGGTTCCCGTTCGGTGATCGTCGTCTCCTGACTCTCATAGTGATTATTGCGGTAATTTTCGTGACCACGGGACGGAGACGGTGTGTTCGAGAGCGTACACACCCGGATTGTGACAGCCTGGCGGTAAAGACTCGCAATAATCACTATCAGCCATCCCCCCGGAGGCGTTCGACCGTCTCTTCGAGGGTCGTGACGTCGGCGTATTTCATGTCCATGTCGAACAGGGAGATCTCGTGAGAGATCTGCGACCGGTCGGCGACACACTCCTGTGGAATCAGCACGCGATAGTTGTACGAGAACGCGTCGACGACCGTCGCGCGGACACACCCCGATGTCGTCATCCCCGTGACGACCAGCGTATCGATGCTGTCGTAGGTGAGCATACTTTCGAGCTGTGTCCCGAAAAACACGCTCGGCTTGTGCTTGTCGAACACGACGTCGTCGTCGGCGGGCGAGAGCTGATCGTCGAGCGTGAGCATCTCCTCGGTCTGGGATTTCTCGTCGCTCGTGTCGTGCCATCTGCCCGCCTCGTTCTCGTGTGTTCCCTTCCGCGAAATGGAGTAGTAGCCCCGGACCCCGTGTTCGCGGGCCGTCTCCATGAGCCTCGATATCGCTTTCGCGGTGGGCTTTCCCGTCTCCGAATTCCCGTTCGCGAAGCGGTCTTCGGTGAACTCTCTGGTCATGTCCACGATCAGAACGGCAATCTCGTCGCCGACGCCGACCTCGCGACCGAACTGTCCGTCGTCGACCATCTGCTCCAGATCTGCGTCGGGCACGGACTCTGGGCGGTACATGTCCGACCCTTTCGACACCACAGGGATAGCTCTCTCGACTGCAGTCAGTACTTCGGCTCTGCCCCGACCTGCTCGTAGACGCGGTCCATGATCGCGTCCCGCTCGGTCTGCCACTCCCCGAACTCGTCGGGACCGTCGGGATAGCGCTCGTAGTGTTCGAGCAATTCGTCAGCGAGGTTTTTCGTCTGATACAGGTCGTAGATCGTATCCAGATGGCCGCGTGCCTTGAACAGCGTCTTGAGTTTGAGCCACAGGCCGATGTTCGCCGACCCCGAGTAGATGGCCTCGGAGAGCTTTCCGACCGGGAGCGCGGCGAGCAGGCCCATCAGGTCGTCGACGTCGTAGGCGGTCGTGTAGATGTTGTACACGTCGAGCGCGGCGTAGCGGCCCCCGAAGTGGTCCATGACGCGCTCGTTGTACTCCCAGAGCGCCGATTCGCTCACGTCGCCATCTTCGAGGCCGTCGATTGCGGCCTCCGCGGCGTAGGTGCCAGCGTATGCGGCCCCGGCGATGCCCCCGCCAGTGGTGGGGTTGACGTGGGCGGCGGCGTCCCCGATGGCCATGTAGCCGTCCGCGACAGCAGAGTCGTAGGGCCGTCGCGTCGGGAGGGCCGCGCCGAGTTTGTCTTTGACGGTCGCGTTTTTGAACTCCGGACGATTTCGCAGGTCGCGCTTGAGGTCGTCGACGAGTTGCATCGGTTCCTCGGTCATCTGAAAGCCGAGTCCGGCGTTTATCTCGGTGGGCGTCCGCGGGAAGTACCACAGATAGCCAGCCGCACGCTCGGTCGGCTTGAAGACGAGCGCGTCCGACCACTCCACCGGTTCGTCGACCTCGATTATCTCCCGATAGGCCGAGGAAAACTGTGAGTATCGAACGTTCGTGTCGAAGGTCGCATCGGAGAAGTCGGCCTTGTCCTGCAGCAGCGACAGCGACCCCGTCGCGTCGATGACGATGTCGGCGTCGTAGGTGAGCGGATCGCCACGATAGCGCGCGTTCAGTCCTTTGAACCGTCCGTTCTGGACGACGTCGTTGACGACCGTATCGTAGTGGAAGTTCACGCCGGTGCGCTCTGCGCCGTCGATGAGTCGGCGGCCGAACTCCCAGCGGTCGACGACGGCGAGTTCGCCAGGCACGGGAATGTCGACGACGGTGTCGAGTTGTGGAATCTCGAACTGGCCGTGGTCGACCTCGTTGTTGGTGATTGCGGGTTCGAGCTGTGAGCGGTCGATCACCGACGGGAAGTTGCTCGCTCCTTTCAGCGCGTCACCACAGGCGATGTGTCCGGCTTCCTCCGGGTCCTTTCGTTCGATAATCACGACGTCGTATCCTGCCTCCGCCAGCGTCGCTGCGGCGTAACAGCCGGACGTGCCTGCCCCGACGACCACGGCGTCCCACGTCGTCCGTCGGTTCGCGGACGTCGCCGCGCTCGACTGCTGGGCCTCCTCAGTTGCCATGCCTCCCAGTCAATTCCGGAGCGGGAAAACTCTTCGCTCATCGACCGTCTCCCGCCGACCGACTTCGCGAGGATAGTCCACCAGTACTTATTGTCATCGCAGTCGCACGCTCCTGTATGTCTCTGCCCTCCCGTCTTAATCGCCGCCTGACGCTGCTCGGTCGCCCCCTGTTCGGTGACCGGGCGATTGCAGCGTGGATCATCCTCGCCGCCTCTTTCCCGCTCGGACTGGATCTGTATCTCGACAACCCTCGGATCGGTCTGTGGACGTGGGATATCTACGGCAGTATGGGCGTCAACTATCACGTCTATCACGTGGCCGCCGAAGCCGCCATGGAGGGGGCGAACTTCTATCAGGTTCACCCGCCCGGCCACGACGCCTACTACTACCTGTACCCGCCGATCACGGCCCTGACCTGGATCCCGTTTACCCTGTTCGAGTGGTCGACCGGCTACACGCTCCTGACCGTGTTGTCAGTGCTCGCCGCCGTGCTGGCGACGGTGCTCATCGTTCGCTTTATCGAGTCCCACGACCACCGCCTCGGCTGGCTTGACTGTGGACTCATTCTCGGGATCTTTCTCCTCTCGAAACACGCGTACGGAAGCATCTTCTGGGGCAACATCAACATTCTTCTGGGTGGGCTGTTCGCTCTCGGATTCTGGGGGCTGTATCGTGACCGCGAAGTGCTGGCCGGGGTCGTCTTCGCCGTCGCCGCCCTGTTCAAGATATTTCCCGCGCTCGTTGGACTGTGGTTCCTTCGCGACCACAGATGGACGGCGACAGCGGTCGCTCTCCTGACCGGCGTGGCGGGACTTATCGGTGGTGTCGTCCTGTTCGGTCTCGACACCTCGGTCTTCTATTTCACCGACGTGCTTCTCGGCAGAAGTGGCTCTGACGCCTTCATCGGCGGCTATCCGCCCGACGGATTTCTGTACGTGACCTTCCAGCGCCCCCTCTCGCATCTCATCTGGTGGGCCTGGCCGTCGGCTCCCTACGTCGTTTTGCCCGCGCTTTCGGCTGGACTCTCGGCGCTCATTCTCTACGTGTTCTACGTGAACGTCGACACCCTGACCGAACAGTTGATGGCGCTTCTGGCGACCACAGTCGTGACCATGCTGATCTACCCGTCGCTCCAGTGGTACGCGGTGCTCATCTTCTTCCCCCTGATCGCGCTCGTGTACCTCTGGCGCGATGGGTGGGAGCGGTATCTCTTCTACGCTGCGGCTATTCTGTTCTCGTTCAACAACCGTCCGAGCGAACAACTCGAATATCTCACCGGGTTCCCCGAACCGCTGCAGGGCTGGCTGTCCGCAATTGTCGGTGCGGCGACGTTCCAGACCATCGGGATGTCGGTGATGCTGTTCGCCTGTGCGGTGTACAAACTCAGAGTCGCCGACGACCGCTCGGCCTTCGACCCGCGGGTGCAGGTGCGGGCGCTGTGGGCGTGGCTCGCTCCACGTGTTCGATCTGCAGCCAACTCACGCTGATCGGCCACAGGTTCGATCCGCAACCCCACCACGCTGATAAAGAGTTTTATTGGCCACCGTTGTAGGCCAGTGCATGACCGAACACACCGTCGAGTTCGTCGGGACCGGCGAGACGATCTCCGTTTCAGAGAAAGAGACCATCCTGAGTCGCTGTATCGAGGAGGGCATCGCACAGGAGTACTCCTGCCGGGTCGGGATGTGTCTGGCCTGCTCGGCCAAGATCGAATCGGGCGAGGTCACGCAACCGGCCGCGCGCGGCCTCACCGACGAGGAGCGCGAGAACTACGCACTCACCTGTATGGCTCGCCCGCAGTCAGATCTGCAACTCGACCGCGGCAAGTACCCGCCGAGCATCGACGCCGAGGAGTACGCCGCCGCCGACGGCGACAGTCCCGCCGCTGCCGACGACTAATCCGCCGATAGCTCACACAGCAACTAGCTCAGTCGTCCGCTGCCTGTTCTGTCTCGACGCTCACGTTCGACTCGTGTTCACGAGCGCGAGCGCGAAGATCGGCCGACATCCCCGGCACGTCGCTTGCGTCGACCGCTCCCGACTGTTCGATCTCGTCGAGCGATTTCGGATACGTCCGTAGTTCGTAGTGGATCGCCAGTCCGGCTTTTGCCCCCTCACCGACAGCGACTGGAACCTGATTGTGGCCGGGCGTCACGTCACCGACGGCGTAGATGCCGTCGACGCTCGTCCGGCCGTGGTCGTCGACGGCGATGGTGCCGTCGTCGTTCAACTCACAGCCAAGCGCTTCCGCGAGTTCCGTGTTGTACTCTGAGCCGTACATCGCGAAGCCGCCACGGTACTCTCTCCGGGTGCCGTCCGCGAACGTCATCGCTTCGAGCCAGCCCTCGTCGTCGTTTTCGACGCCCGTCACCTCCGGTTCGACGATATCGACCGGGTGCGCGCGCAGTTGTCTCTCGGTGTCCTCGTCGAACGTCGGTTCGTCGCCGTTCAACAGAATGTCGACGTCGCTGGTGAAATTGAGCATGATCATCGCGACGTGTGCGGCGCTGTTCCCGGTCCCCATCACGTACACGGGCGCGTCGACGAACATGTACGCATCACAGTGCAGACAGTAGTGCAGACCGCGTGCCGTTCGTGGCGCGGGCGGGTCCGGTCGCCCGTCGCTGAATCCAGTGGCGAGCACGACCTGTTCGGCGCGGATCGTATCAGTGTCCATCTCTAGCTCGAACGCGCCCGACTCATGCTGTGTGGCGTCGGAGACGAACGCCCGCTTGTGGTCACCACCGTAGGATTTGATCTGCTCGATGCCGGTCTGGAGATACTCCATCCCGGAGATATCCTCGGTCACACCGACGACGTTGTGGGTGTCGGCCATCATCGCCGCGCGACCGCCACCACGGTCGATAAGGACAGTGTCGTGACCGAGTCGCGTCGTGTACAACGCCGCCGATAGTCCAGCGGGACCACCGCCGACGACCGCAACCTCGTAGGCTGACTCCGAACTCATGTATCTGCTCTAGGGTCTGTGTGCATTTCAAGGCCCGGAACCTGTGTGCTCGTCGTGCACTGACGAGATAGTCCGTTCAGTCTTTATCCAGAAAACTCGGCCGTTCGACCGCGTCGGTGTGGTCGAGGTTCGGCCGGTCGAGCACATCAGGTTCCGACAGTGATTCTGGGAGCCCTGTTCGACCGCCGGTCGACGTGCCGTCGGGGTCGCCCTCCCCGACGAGTTCCGCCCAAACTTGCTCGTCTTCGGGGTCGGATCGCTCGACAGAGAGATCCCGTCCCTCGTTTTTCCCTTCGTCGAAGGCCAGGTCGAGGACGCTCCTGTCGTATGCGGAGTTCATCTCCGCACGCAGGGCGTCCAGTTCGTCCGGGTGGTACTCCCCCAGCGTGGTCGCGACACCGAGCGCGTACGCACGTTCGATCGCCTCGGTCTTGTCGAGGCTGTCCCAGTCCGTTCCGAAGGCACGCTCGTATCTGCTCATTATCCTGGTGTGACCTCTCTGGATGGAGGGTCGCACGTCATCCTTGCACCTTCCTGTCAGTGTGGACTCGCAAGCCCTGGTCGGAGAATGACAGCTCGCGGATGTCGCTGTCGATTGCCGTCCCGCGCATCTTGATCACCTGTACGCCCCGGGTCATCCCGCCGGAATCCAGGAAGTTATGGAAGAAGATGACCCCGTGTGCCAGATAGTGCTCGTCGGAGTACGACGTCGGGTCGGTCATCTCCGAGATCAACAGGATTGTGGCCTCGGTCTGTTTCAGCGCCGAGAGGAATCCGGTTATCTCGTCGGACATATCCGAGAAGAAGTGTTGCAGGAGCATCGTCGAGTCGATGACACAGTGGTCGATCCCGTTCGATTCGATGAAAGCGACCAGCCGGTTCGTCAATCCGCCGTCGGTCCCGAACTGGGTGATCGTTCGCTTGCCCGCTTCGGTCACGAGATTGAGAAACTGCAACTGGTCGGACTGCATCGCCCGGTCGAAGCCAAACTCGAACCCCGACATGTCCTCGCTGAGTTCCTCTTTGGTCTCGTGCATCGTGACGTACAGACACTCCTTGCCCTCCTTCACGCCCTGTGTGATAAACTGCGAGCAAAACGTGGTCTTCCCACTTCCCGGCGGGCCGCTGACGACGTACAGCCGGTCCTTCAACAGCCCTCCCTCGACAAGGTCATCGAATCCGGGTACACCACTCGAAACGCGCATACATACACCAGGGGGTGCCCATAGTATAGTTGTTGGCTCGGACTATCAGCGTTGATAATCCACTCACCCGAAGATACCGCGGGACTGCACCCGAACGTTTCCCGAGTATCAGCGCTTGTCTCCTTCGATGACCTGGCTCGGATCCGCCGGGAGGTCGAGCAACTGCTCGGTCGCTGCCGCGTCGAATCTGAGCGGCCGTCGCCACCACGGCCCCTTTCCGGAGTCCTCGGACAGGTCCGTCACCAGCCAGCCCGGTTCTGTGCCACCTGTCGGTGTACTCAGCGGAATCGCTCTGTCGTACAGCATCGACTGCTCGGGATCACCGACGAGCAACACGCGGGCGTCGAACGGGTCGCGTTTGACGTGGGCGTTGGACGCGAACACCTGTCGACGCTCGGGCGAGAGTGTCTGATACTCGTCGCCAGTCACCGGATCGCGGGCCAGCCGAAACTGCCCGATGAGAAACGCGCCCCACTCGGGCGGGAGCCACGTCGCGGGTTCGGTGACCGAGAGCGTGGCGTAGAAAAAGACGTACGACCCCGCAGACAGTTCGGAGAGCGGCCCGGCCTTGACCGCGTAGTCGTCGCCGTAGGTGTATCGTTCGCAGTGGGGGTACTCCGCAAACTCAGGGTCGAGATGCACCGGCGTTTCGTGTACTCGCTCTGGAATCGAGATGTCGAGTCCCTCGATGATGTCACCGTACGTCGGGACCGGTTCGCTCGTCTGCTTCGACTCGGGAATCGGGAGGTACACGAAGGAACCGTCGGAACGCACTGGCCCACGAAACCCCGGTTCGTTCGTGTTTGCGCCGACGTTGATCGCGATGCTGTCCATCGCTCACCGGAGTTTCGTGCCGCACTCGCCACAGAACCGGAACATCTGGTGGTTCTCGTTGTACGCTCCACAGCTCTCACAGTGGAGATACTCCTCGTCGCCCTCCGGCGGTTCAGTCCGACGTGCCGACCGTTCGACGGGGCGTGCTCGCTGCTCCCCCGGCGAATCAGGTGTCGCGCTCTCCGTCGTGGAGTCCCCGGTCACAAAGTACCGATAGAGATAGACCTGGAGCAACACGAACCCGAGGACGTACGCCGCGAGCCACGCCCACATCTCCATACCACTCCTATGGTGTCACGGTATTTGGAAGTTGGCCTTCCAAGCCACTGCCTGTCGCGTTTCTGATTTTTTCGTGACAATCTGTATATTAATCCACGGGGTGGTTTTAAATATATAGACTGATAATGCCGGATATGGCAGATCACAACAAGTTCTCGGTCCCCAGCAGTTCCCGCCGACGAATCCTCTCGGCGGTTGGTACCGGCTCCCTGGTCGCGCTCGCTGGCTGTAGTGGCGATGATGGCGACGATGGCAGCGGCGATGGATCCGGTGACGGGAGTGGTGACGGATCTGGAGACGGCAGCGGTGACGGATCCGGCGACGGAAGCGGTGATGGCAGCGGCGATGGCTCCGGTGATGGGAGCGGCGACGATGGGTCGAACGGTGGGCCGCCGACGGGTGGCACGCTCCAGGTGGCCAGCGCTGGCGACCCGGAGAACCTCGACCCGCACACGTCGACGATAAACGTCGCACAGCTCGCCTTCGAGAACGTGATGGAGGGGCTGTTCGACATCAACGCCCAACTCGAAGTCGAACCGCTGCTCGCCTCCGACTACCAGGTGAGCGACGACAACCTCGAATACACCATCCAGCTCAAAGAGGGCGTTCAGTTCCACGAGCCGATCGGCGGCGAGTTGACTGCAGCCGACGTCGAGTACACGATCAATCGGATCCTCGACCCGGACCTGGGTTCACCGCGTGCGGCGAACTTCCAGCTGGTCGAGAACATCGAGCCGATGGGCGATTACGAGATCCGATTCACCCTCTCGGAGCCGTTCGCACCGTTCCTGGTCGCGTTCACCGAGGGGGCGTATATCGTCCCTGCAGATGCTGAGGAGGAGGTCGACCTGCAGCAGAACCCTGTCGGAACCGGGCCCTTTAGCTTCGAGAACTACAGCGTCAACGAGGTACTCGAACTCCAGCGGTTCGACGACTATCATCAGGATGGGATGCCCCTCCTGGACAGCGTCAACTTCAATGTCGTCCCCGAAGCGGCCACACGGTCGACGCGGCTTAGCACCGGCGAATCCCACGTCATGTACGGCGTTCCATTCCAGAACGCCAACAACATCGACAGCGGGAGCGATACGCGAGTCGAGTCGGTTCCGGCGCTCTGGAAACAGGGCTTCTGGTTCAACACGAACCAGGAACCGCTGGGTGACCGCCGAGTTCGGCAGGCGATCAACCACGCGATCAACCGCGAACAGTTCATCCAGGGGGTGCTGTTCGGCCGTGGCGAGGTCGTCGACTCGCCGGTACCGCCCACGAGCGCCTGGAATGACCTCATCGACACCGGTGAAACCGTCCAACAGGACATGGCACAGGCCGAACAGCTTCTCTCCGACGCTGGCTACTCCCCGTCTGATATCAGCCTCACGATCAAGGCCTCCCGAACGCCGGGGCCGACCTACGCCGACACGGCCACACTCATCAGCTCACAGCTCAGCCAGTTCGGTATTGACATGTCCATCGACATTATGGACTTCTCGACGTGGCTGCAGGAGGTCTGGGTGAACAACAACTTCGACCTCTCCGTGGGCTCGTGGTCGGGACGGATCGACCCCGACGGCTGGTACTACCGGCAGTACCACTCCGAGGGTGCGTGGAACCACTGGGGCTACGCGAACGAGGAGGTCGACCGGCTCGTCGAGGAGGGGCGTACGACGGTCGGCACCGAAGAGCGGGCCGAAATATACAGTCAGATCCAGAGTATCGTCTCCGAGGATCTGCCGATGACGTATCTCTACTTCCGCCAGGACCTGACCGGCCTCAGGAACGAGGTCGGCGGCTACGAGATGACGCCGGTCGAACAGGCGACCTTCCACGAAACCTACATCGAGGACTGACGTCCACACCCGGACCGCTCCGTTACCCATATGTACGGCTACATCCTCAAACGACTCGCGCAGTACATCCCCGTCCTGTTGGGTGTCAGCGTCATCGCCTTCCTGCTCGTTCACGTGCTCAGCGGCGACCCCGTCCGGACGATGCTCGGAACCGGGGCGACCGAAGAGCAGGTCGCCGCCGTGCGGACCCAACTCGGACTGAACGACCCGCTTCACATCCGCTATCTCGACTGGCTCGCAGGCGTCCTCCAGGGCGACTTCGGGACCTCGATCATGAGCGGCGAGGCCGTCTCGTCGATGATCGCGACGACGTTCCCGAAGACGCTCTGGCTCGCAATCGGTGCGACGGTCCTGTCGATCATCATCGGTATCCCCGCTGGCATCATCTCGGCGGTGCACCGCAACACCAAACTGGACTACGGAGCCACGCTGTTTGCCTTCACTGGCATCTCGATTCCGAACTTCTTTCTCGGAATCCTGCTCATCTTGCTGTTCGCGGAGTCGTTCCAGTGGCTCCCCTCCGGCGGGTTCGTCTCGCCGCTCGATGACCCGGTAGCCGGGTTCAAACACCTCATCCTCCCGTGGATCGCGCTCGGAACGGCCATCGCATCGATCGTCATGCGGATGATGCGGTCGAGTCTCATCGAGGTGATGAACGAGCAGTACATCGAGACGGCGACGGCGAAAGGACTGACCAAGGACCTGATCCAGAACAAACACGCGATTGCGAACGCGCTCATCCCGACGGTCACGGTCATCGGTCTCAACGTGGGCTACCTGCTCGGCGGCACCATCGTCATCGAGCAGGTGTTTGCGATCCCCGGATTCGGACAGCTGACGCTCGATGCCGTTCAGAACCGTGACTTCGTCGTCCTGCAAGGTGTGCTGCTCGTCACCGCATTCCTGTTCACCACAGTGAACTTCCTGGTGGATCTGGTCTACGCGTATCTGGATCCGCGGATCTCCTACGAGTGATCACAGATGGCAACAAACACTGAATCCGAACCGGACCAAACGGCGCAACGCTCCATCCTTCGCTCGTTTCTCCAGACGCTCGTCCACAACAAGTTGGCGCTTCTCGGGGCTGTGATCCTCTCGTTTATCACGCTGACCGCAGTCACCGTCCCGCTGATAATCGGATACGACCCCCAACAGACGAACCTGGCGATCATGCTGCAGTCGCCGTCTATCGATCACCCGCTCGGGACTGACCGCTACGGCCGGGACATCCTCGTTCGGGTTATCGTCGGGGCGCGAACCTCGCTGTTCGTCGCCTCGCTCGGCGTCGGCGTCGCGACGTTCGTCGGCGTCACGCTCGGGGCTATCTCGGGCTACTACGAGGGCGTCGTCGGCGAGAGCATCATGCGCTTTGCCGACATGATCTTCTCCTTCCCCGCCCTACTGCTCGCCCTGGCGCTCGTCGCCGTGCTCGGGCAGAACCAGTACAACGTCATCTTCGCGGTCGGGATCGTCTACTGGCCGATCTTCGCCCGGATCACCCGCGGGAGCGTCCTCTCGGTCAAGCAGGAGGACTTCGTGCAGGCCTCACAGGGGATCGGCGAACGCGACTACCGGATCATCTTCCGCGAGATTCTCCCGAACGTGACCGCGCCGATCATCGTGCAGGCGACGATCAGTCTGGCCGTGGCCATCCTGCTCGAAAGCGCGCTGTCCTTTCTCGGACTCGGCGTGCCCCCGCCGGACCCTTCGTGGGGGCGCATGCTGGCCCAGAGCCGGGACTTCATGACGCAGGCTCCCTGGTGGACGATTGCACCGGGGATGGCTATCGTCGTGACCGTACTGAGCCTCAACTTCGTCGGCGACGCGCTGCGGGACGCGCTCGACCCGCAGGAAGAGGAGTTGCTAGACACTGAACAATGACGACCCACGACACCACCGCTGAATCCGGCGAATCAACGCCCGACACTGATGGATCGCACGCTGAAAGTGACGAACCGCCCGCTGGAACCCCGTCGGAGCCGCTTCTCTCGATCGAGGATCTTTCCGTTCGTTTCCCCTCTCAGCGCGGTCCGATCGAAGCCATCTCTGAGATCGACATCGAAATCGGAGCGGGCGAGACGGTCGGACTGGTCGGCGAGAGCGGCAGCGGCAAGTCGGTCACGGCACGGAGCATCCTCCAGTTGTTCGAGTCCTCGGCGTCGCTCGACGGGACTGTTCGGTTCGACGGACAGAACCTGATCGACATGGACGAGGAGGACCTTCGATCGATTCGCGGAAACCGGATCTCGATGATCTTTCAGGACGCGGGTGCCGCGCTGAATCCCGTGCTGACGGTCGGCGACCAGGTTTCCGAGACGATCCGGATGCATCAGGACATCCCGGGAGAGAGCATCTCCCGACTGGAGCGAAACGCCTTCACGAGCCTGCTCCGCCCGAAGGACTGGCCGAAGCGCTTCGAGGAATCCTGGGAACGCACCGTCGAGTTGTTCGACAGAGTGGGCATTCCGGAACCGGACCGGCGTGCGCTCGAATACCCCCACGAGTACTCCGGCGGGATGCGCCAGCGCGCCATGATCGCGATGGCGCTTAGCTGTCAGCCGGAACTGCTGATCGCAGACGAACCGACGACTGCGCTCGACGTGACCATCGAAGCCCAGATTCTCGACCTGATCGAGGAACTGCAGGCGGAGTTCGGTTCCTCGGTGCTTTTCATCACCCACGACATGGGCGTCATCAACGAGGTCGCAGACCGGGTCGCGGTGATGTACGCGGGACGGGTCGTCGAAACCGGCCCGACGCGGGAACTGTTCGAGAACCCGAAACACCCGTACACGGAGGCCCTGCTCGAAAGCGTTCCGACCCTCGACGGGACGGAGTCGCTGGACCCGCTGCCGGGGAACGTCCCCGACCCGCAGAAGCGACCGTCTGGCTGTCCGTTCCGGACGCGCTGTCCGAGTGCAAACGCGGCCTGCGACTCGCGGTTCCCGCCGGTCTATCCTGTCGGACCCGACGACGACCCGGCGGCCGTGAGCGAACAGGGTTCGACGGAGATTCCCCCGCCGCGGCGGGCGGAGTCGTCCGACCACACCACTCGCTGTGTGCTGTACGGTGACGCAGATGCCTTACAGACGGCTGATCAGCCAGAATCGCCATCGGACGAGCGGGGTGAGTCCCGATGACCGTCAGCGGTAACGAGATAGACGCGACGACGCAGGTGTCCGACGACGATAGCGTCCTCGTCGCGGACGAACTCGAACGATATTACCAGTCCTCGGAGAGCATGCTCGCATCGCTGCTCCCGGGACGCGACCGGAAGGTGCGCGCCGTCGACGGCGTGTCACTGAATCTCCGGGAGGGGGAGACGTTCGGCCTCGTCGGTGAGAGTGGCTGTGGCAAGTCGACGCTCGGCCGGGTACTGGTGCGTCTCGACCGGCCGACCGGCGGGACGCTCACCTACCGCGGCGAGGACATCACCAACTCCTCGATGCGGCAACTCCGCCCGCTCAGAAGCGAGATCCAGTTCATCCATCAGGACCCCTCGTCGTCGCTCAACCCACGCAAGCGCGTCGAACAGATCCTCGAACGCTCCTTCGTGATCCACACCGACCTCACCGCGGAGGAGCGCTCTGCCAGGATCGACGAACTGCTCGAACAGGTCGGACTCGACCCGGCGAGACGGGAGAAGTACCCTCACGAACTCTCGGGCGGTCAGCAACAGCGCGTCGAGATTGCGCGCGCGCTGAGCGTCGATCCCACGCTGATCGTCGCCGACGAACCGACGAGCGCGCTTGACGTCACCGTGCAGGCGCAGATCCTGCAGCTCCTCGAAGAGATTCAGGCCGAGTTCGACCTCACGATGGTCTTTATTTCCCACGACCTTCGAACGATTCGCCACATCACTGACCGCGTCGGCGTGATGTATCTCGGCGAACTCGTCGAAGTCGGACCGACCGACGCCGTCTTCGAGTCGCCCTCACATCCCTACACCATGTCGCTGTTGCGCTCTGTGCCGACCGTCACCGGGACGAACCGCTCTCGCGTTCGACTGGAGGGGCAACCGCCGGACCCGGAAAACCCACCGAGCGGATGCAGATTCCACACCAGATGTCCCGTGGCTCAGGAGGTCTGTGGGGCCGTCGAACCGGTCGAGCGCTCCGCCGGAGAAAATCACACCCATCACTGCCACTTCGGGACTGTCGACCTGACCGAGGAACGCGTCGACGATCCATCGGAGCGCGTTCGAGAGTACCGGGAGTGAGCCTCGAACTCACGCTGGCTCTCAGTCGAACGCTGACCCGTGGCAGCGTTCAGCCACGGTATTGATTAGTCGCGCGCC
Source organism: Halovenus marina (assembly GCF_051414115.1). Classification (NCBI taxonomy): domain Archaea; kingdom Methanobacteriati; phylum Methanobacteriota; class Halobacteria; order Halobacteriales; family Haloarculaceae; genus Halovenus; species Halovenus marina. The sequence continues at coordinate 889,618 of NZ_JBLKNZ010000001.1, forward strand.
CCTACGTGTCGGTATGCCCGCGACCCTCGAAGTCGTCTGCACCTCCGACGACTGTGAACTCGACATGTTCGAGTTGCACTACACCTACGATATGCCCGACAGCGTGACAGTCGAGGACTTCCAGTGCCCGTACTGTGGCGGCACGGACTGTCTCTCGGAGGTGACGCTGTGATTCGCGACATCGGTGAGTCGGTCGGCGAGGCAGTCTTCGAGACGGTCGGACGCGCCGTCAGCCGCGTCCAGGAAACCCGTCCCATCCCCGCCGACCTGCTCGAAAGCGACGACGCCTATCTCGTCGTCTTCGACGCGCCGGGAGCACAGGCCGAGGACGTGCAGGTGCGATTCGAGGACGGACGAGTCCACGTTCGTATCGACCGGTTCCGCGAGTTCTACGAGGGCTTCGAGATGCAGTTCCCCGGCCGCGGTCTCACACTCCATGGCAGCGTCGACCTCCCTGAGACGCCCGTTCGGGCGGCCGAGGCAACTGCCGAACTGCAAGACGACGGGACGCTTCACGTTCGCGTGCCGAAAGCAGACGAGGCCGCCGACAAGTCGGGTGATGCGAACGACGAACTGGACGAGACTGCCGACGAATCGGATGATGATGTCGCTGGTGAGCACGACGAACCGACTGACGGCGGCGACGAATAACCAGCTACCGCGTCACTCCCGCTCGACCACTGCTCAGACTTCGCCTGCTTCTACGCCGTCGAGAAACGCGATCACGCGGTCGTTGACGGCCCGAGCGTGCTCCGCAAAGCAGAGATGCCGCCCCTCTACCGCCTCGAAGGTCCCACGTGGCAACTCCTCAGCGAGCGTTCGTCCTGCTTCGACCGGCACTATCGGGTCCGCGAGTCCGTGACAGACGAGTGCCGGTTCGGTGTACTCGTACAGTGGGTCCGCCCGAAATTCGGTCGCGGCCGCGAGTTGGCGCTCGACGGTTCGCTCGTCCCCGTCCTCCTCCCGTCGCCACTCACAAATCTGCTCGACGGTGTCAGGATTGGCGTCGAGAAACGTCGGCGAGAATCCCGCTTCGAGTGAGGCGCGACACGCCTCTACGTCGTCAGACTGAGCGGTATCGTCCGGTCGCGCGTACAGTTGCCGCGCCGCCGGTTCGTCGATTCGGCTTCCGTCGTGTGTGGTCCCGAATGCCGTCAGCGACCGCCCGCGGTTGTAGTCGCTGAGGTACTGTAACGCGACCACCCCACCAAGCCCTGCTCCGACGAGATGCGCGCGTCTGACGTCGGCCGCGCGCAACACCGCTTCGAGGTCGCTCGCCATCCGTTCGATATCGCAGGCCGCGTTCGACTGCTCAGACTGGCCCACGCCGCGGTAGTCCCACACCACCGTCTCGTAGGGGCCAGCGAGCGCATCCACCTGAAAGCTCCACTGCCACGCGCCAAAGCCGATATCGCCGAGAAAGACGACAGTCTCGCCGCTCCCCGCTCGCTCGTAGTACAGTTCCACGCCGTCTACTCTGACTGTCGGCACAATAGCCATTCGCTGTCGAGGCTAAACAACCCCACGCACCGAGTGCTCGGTCGCGGTGGTTGGCTGTGTCAGTCCGCGTCCACACGTCGTCTGAGAATCTCTGGCGCGTCCTCCAGTGCGTCGTCGAGCGCATCGGCGTTCGGACCACCACCCTGTGCGAAATCGGGCGGGCCGCCGCCGCCGCCGCCGACGCGCTCTGCGAGTTCACCGACGACGCTCCCCGCGTCGACGGGCGACCCCTCGGGGACGGCGACGACGAACTGCGCGCCGTCCAGTCCAGAGCCGAGCACGGCGATTTTCCCCTCGTCGACGATGGCGTTTGCCGTCGCGCGGAGTTCGTCCATGTCGCCGTCGAGGCGGTCGATCACCGCCGTGGTGCCGTTCACGTCGATTTCGTTCTCGTCATCCCCGCCGCCGCTCGCTCGCGCGGTTGCGAGTTCCTCCTTGAGTTCGTCGATACGCTTGCCTCGTGCTTTCCACTCCTCGAAGAAGCGGCGAGCGGTCTCGGGCACCTCCTGTGGGTCGACGTCGAGTATCTCGCCTGCCTCGTAGAGTGCATCCTCGGTTCGCTGAGTCGCCTCGATTGCGGCGTCTCCGGCCGCGTAGGTCAGCCTGATGACGCCGTCCTGGATGCGCTCTGTGCCGAGAATCTTGATCGCGCCGACCTCGCCCGTCCGGGAGACGTGTGTGCCGCCACAGGCCTGTGAATCGTCGCCAGCGTGGATGAGTCTGATCTGCTCTCCCTGTGGGATCCCGCCCTGATAGATGTCGAAGCCGAACTGCGCCTCGGCCTCGTTGCGTTCGAGCCACTCCTGCTCGACAGGGGCGTTCTCCATGACGAGTTCGTTCGCGCGCATCTCGATTTGCTTGACCTGTTCGCGGTCGATCGATTCGTAGTGTTTGACGTCGAGACGGGCGCTGTGTTCACCCTTCTGTGCGCCTGCCTGCCGGATGTGTTCGCCGAGTACTTGCCGGGCCGCGTGACCAACGAGGTGGGTGGCAGTGTGGTGGCGCATATGTCTGCGACGCCGCGTCGCGTCGACGGTTCCGCGGACGAACTCGCCTTTTCCGGGGTCACCGTCGGTGCGGTGGACGACCACGCCGTCGTACTCCTGTACGTCCTCGACTTCGACGGTCACGTCGTCCGTCGAGAGCGTCCCGTGGTCGGCGGGCTGACCGCCGCCCTCGGGGTAGAACATCGTCTGGTCGAGCACCACGCCGTAGCCCTCCTCGCGCTCGCGCACGTCGAGTACCATCGCCTCGAACTCCAGTCGGTCCTGGCTCTCGTAGTACAGCTTGTCCGTTTCTGGGAGCTCCTCGAACTGTTCGACGTCGACGCTGTCAGCGTCTTCCTCCTCGTCGGATTCGCCCTCGTGGCGCTGTGCGACGAGCGCGTAGAAATCATCGGGCACGTCGACGGAGACACCGTGTTCGGCCGCAATCTCTTCGACCATGTCCGGCTGAATGCCGTGTGAGTCGTACAGTTCGATGAGTTCGTCGGCCGGAATCGGCTCACCCTCGCTTCTGTACTCCTCGGCGAGCGCCTCGACCCGGCGGCCGCCGCGTTCGAGTGTCTCGCGGTACGCCTCTACCTCCGTCCGCACCACGTCGCGGATAGTATCGCGGTTCTCGTAGCCGAGGCGCTCTGCCTGCATGTCGACCAGTTCGTCGAGCGGCGCGTCGACGCCGACGCCGTCGGCGAGTCGCTTCGTCCGGCGCAGCACCATCCGCGCCAGATAGCCGGTGCCGACGTTCGAGGGAACGATGCCGTCACCGAGCATGTACGCGAGCGTCCGCGAGTGGTCGGCAATAGCGTAGATGTCTTCGAGCGGCTCGACCAGATCGCGCAACTGGTCGACGTCGACGTCTAGCTGTGCGGCGATATCGCCGCGGGCGGCCTCCACGTCGTCGACGTCGTCGATGTCGAGGTTGCCCGAGAGGCGTGCCGCGTCGTGGATGATCGCCTGCTCCTCCTCGGTGTAGTCGATTCCGGCGTTGTCCTTGAGGAAGTCGAGCATCTCCGGGTAGATCGCCTCGTAGATTGTGGGGGTGCCCTGACTCATCCACGTCCAGCGTTCGAGACCGTAGCCGGTGTCTATCACCCGCCGGTCCATCCGGCTGTAGGTGTTCCCGTCTTTCATCTCGAACTCGCCGTCGGGGTCCTGCTCGAACTGCATGAAGACGAGCGTCGCGAGCTCGAGGCCCCGATAGATAACCTCGAAGGCCGGTCCGGCGTTGCCGCCGCCGACCCACGGGTCCTCGATGAGCGTCAGTTCGTCGATGTCTGCGCCGACCTCCTCCAGCAGTTCCACGCAGTACCGCACGCAGTCGTCCTTCCAGTAAACCTCGCCCTCGTAGGCGTAGCCGCTCCCCTCCTCGGCGTTGAACGCGTGATGGCCCATCATCTCGAATGCCATCGTGTGTCGCCCGGTCTTGCCGACGTTGTCGATGTCCTGCATCCGAATGCAGGGCTGACTGACCGCGAGCGGGTTGGCGGGCGGTGGCGACTGCCCGCTCGTCACGTGGGGCTGAAAGTCATAAATCGAGGCCTGCGTCAGAAGAACGTCGTCGCGCCAGCGGTTCGCCGCGACCGGGTAGGGGTCGATTCGCGCGTGGCCGTGCTCCTCGAAAAAGGAGAGAAACGTCTCGCGCATCTCCGCGAGCGTCATCTCCGTGTCGAAGCCGGGGTCGTCGATGAAGTCGTAGGACGCACAGGGTGGCTCCCCGCAGGTTGCTCTGGACTCGTCGCGCGTCCAGAAGTGGTCCCCACACTCGGTGCAGGTGAGCCGATGGAAGCCGTTGTCGGCGAAGTAATCGAGGTCGTACTCCTCGGCGAGGTCACTCATTGCCAGTACAGTGGTCCATCCCAGCGTAAAACAATTCCGGAGCTAGTCGCACGACGAACAGTCATCCGACCGTCTGATGCCGTCGGCTGTACCGACGAACTGTGTGATGCCGTTGCTGTCCCGACGAACTGCTCACGCGGGTTCCTCCGAAGCATTTTGTATCTTGACGCGCTACTGATGAGTATGGCCCGATCCGATCCGGGGGAGGCAGATACTCCGGAGCGAGAAATTCGCTTGCTGAAGAATCCGGATGGGCAGTGGACGGCTCGTGATCTTCGTCTCGGCGTCACTGCACAAGGAGCGAGTCGGGATGTCGCACTCGACAATCTCGACGCTGTTGTCGAGGCAGTGAACGGTGAGGGCGGTCGGACACCAACTGACGACGAAATTCGTGATCTTGGCGTTGATCCTGCGGTTGCCCGGTCACAGGACGACGATCTTCCCGATATTCTGGGGTAGTGATGGTGACGAAGGATTTCTCCGGTGAAGATGTGTACAACGTGCTGGTCAACGTCGGCGGCTTTCAGCACGTCCGGACTACCGGTGACCATCTCATTTTACGGTGGAATCCACCAGAAAGTCACGAGCAGACAGACACCCATATTGTGACCGTCCCGGCTCACGATTCGATCAGTATCGGGACCCTCCACGATATCGCCAAGGATGCAGGTGCAGACGATTTCGAGACGTTTTGCGAGTGGATCGACCAACACCGTTGAGTCCTCCCCGCACTAACACACGGGGGTTTGTGCCTGTTCATCCTCTGGTACAGACTGTTTACGGATCATTCGAGGCGAACGCCGTGTTCGTCAGAGTCGGTGGATGTCACCCACCGGTCTCGTCCAGCGCGAGCGACGCGAGCAGGGCTTCGAGCTGAATCCGCTCGTTTGCCCCCTCGGTGATGCGGTAGTCCGCCTCACCGATCCGGTCGAGGACGCGCACGGCCGCCTCGTCCTCCAGGTCGTACTCCCAGACTGAGCGGTGAAGCTGGTCGATGATGTCGCCGCCAGCGATCCCTTCGTCGGTCAGGAGTCGGTCGAGTTGCGAGCGCGCGGCGGTGAAATCGCCATCGAGCGCTCCCATGACCATCTCCTTGATCTCTTCCGGGCGGGCGGTGCTCGTTATCTCGAAGACGGCCTCCTCGTCGACGATATCGCCGGTGACGGCCGCGGCCTGGAGGCCGTTTATCGCCGCGCGCATGTCCCCGCTCGCGACGTAGACGAGCGCCTCGACGCCGTCGTCGGTCACCTCGATTCCTTCTGCCGCTGCGATTTTTCTGACCTGTGCCGAGATGGCCTCGTCCGGGAGCGGCGAGAACCGAAAGACCGCACAGCGTGACTGGATCGGGTCGATGATCTGCGAGGAGTAGTTACACGAGAGGATGAAGCGAACGTTGTTCGAGAACTGCTCCATCGTCCGGCGAAGCGCTGACTGGGCGTCTGACGTGAGCGCGTCAGCCTCGTCGAGGAATATTATTCGATGGTCGACGCCGCCAAATGAAGTCCGCGCGAAGCTTTTGATCCGGTCGCGAACCACATCGATGCCGCGCTCGTCCGAGGCGTTGAGTTCGAGGAAATGTTCCTCCCAGCCCTCGCCGTAGAGTTCGCGTGCGATGGCGACCGCACTCGTGGTCTTGCCGATGCCTGCGGGTCCGGAAAACAGCATGTGCGGCAGGTCGTTGCGCTCGACGTAGCTTTGCAGCCGCTCGGTGATCGTCTCCTGTCCGAGCACTTCGTCGAGCGTCTGCGGGCGATACTTTTCGAGCCAGATCTCCTCGCGCCCGCCAGCGGTGTCGGCCTCGCTCATAGGTACTGGAAGGCAGCCGTGGCTGATAAACAGTTCCCATCGCTGCGAGCATGCGACGGAAAAGCGACATTCTCAAGCCTCCGGCCCGACACGTTCGACCATGAGCGTCACTGTCGAGGTCGTCAACGAGGGGATCGAGGAGGTCGAAACTGACGACGGGGCGACGTTCGGGGACTTGCTCGACCCATTCGACGTGAGCGAACAGGAGATCATCGTTCTTGTCGACGGGCTTCCGGCCGCCCTCGATGCCGAGATGCCCGACGACGTGGACCAGGTTCGTGTCGTCCCCGCCACGCCGGGCGGCTGACACGGAATGGTCGCGTGCAGCGACGTCGAGGTTCGAGAGGCGCGTGCCGACGAACACCCCGACGTTCGGAACGTCATCGATGGGGCGATGCTCCAGGTCGGCGTCGAGAACCTGCCAGCGACGATCGACGCGGGAGACGTACTGGTTGCGGTCGACGGGACACGGATTGTCGGCGCGCTTGTGCTCGACGGGCGACGAATCGCCGCAGTAGCTGTCAGACGTCGCAGACGCGGTCAGGGGATCGGGTCTGCGCTTGTTGCGGCCGCGAAGAACCGGCGATGCCAGCTTTCCGTCTCGTTCGACGCCGACCGCCGTCCGTTCTGGACACAGTGTGGGTTCGAGGTCACCGGCACGTTCGATTCCTCTCGATTCGTCGCTCGCTGGCGCGGTCGCTGACCCGGTTCGATAGTGGTGGAACGGCGACCGTTAGGTACAGTTGAGACTGTCTCCGTTCCGCACCCCATCCCCCCGAGAACGGGGTGTCGTGATCCAGCCAGAGTGGGGTCCGCGGAGTCCGTGCTAATCCCCGTGGGCGCGCTCCTTTGTGACTTCTGCGATTCCCGCGTTGGCCGAGCAGCTCGGGCAAGCCCGAACGCGGCCGTGGTCGTCCCCGAAGACGCGGGCGAACCGATCCGACACGTGCGCGCCGCAGTGGTTACAGCTTGGCATCGTAATTCGGCCGGCAGTGTGGTGCCGACATATGATCATCGGCACCCCATCCCAATAGAGCCACTACCTAACAGCGTTGGTATCGATGACCGGCACCCGCGATGGTCGGCTACGGACTGCGCGAAGCAGCTATCCGTCTGGCGATTAGCCCCGCCTGCGCGCCAGCGGTGAAGCCAGCGTCGACGTTCACCACGGAGATCGCGGTGCAGGACTGCAGCATCCCCAGCAGTGCGGCCTCGCCCGCTCCGCCATGACCGTATCCGGTCGAGACTGGCAGACCGATCACCGGCACGTCGACGAGTCCAGCGACGACTGTCGGGAGCGCGCCTTCTCGTCCGGCCGCGACGATCAGCACGTCCATCTCACGGAGCGAATCGAGTTGGTCCGTGACGCGTGACAGCGAGGCTACGCCGACGTCTTCGAACGTCTCGATATCGACACCCATCTCCTGAGCGATGACGCTCGCTTCGCCTGCGGGGATAGCATCCGAGGTGCCACCTGTGACGACGCCGACCGTCGCAGCAAGATCCGGCATCTCGAACGCCGCTGTCCGTGCCACGAGCACCTGCGACCGGCCGTGGTCCTCGATGTTCGCGTCGGAAAACTGCTCTGTGAGATGCTCGCGGACAGCGGCGCGCTGCTCGTCGTCGAGTCGCGTGAGGATGGCGCGTCCGGTCGTCTGCATGCTCGTCGCCGCCAGGTCTACCAGTTCGGCCGTCGTTTTGCCGGTTCCGAGCACCGCCTCAGGGACGCCGCTGCGTTGCTCTCTGGTTGCATCGAATCGCCCGGCGTCGGTCGTGGCGTAGCCACGGAGTCGCGTCTCGGCTTCCTCCGGACTCAGATCGCCGTTCGCGACTGCCTCGAGGATGTCGCGCATGGGCTGAACGACGCCGCCGCGACACTCCTACCTGTCGGTCTCGTGCTTGAATCCTGCCTGCGCAGCACTCAGACCACTGCGAACGTCCCTCGAATCGTCACTTACCACCCTCAAACTACCGAGAACGCCCGCGACACGGGTCAAAACGGGAAAGCTTATAACTTCCCCTCGAAAAACCAACGGCTGTATGGCAGACCTAATCGTCAAAGCCGCTGTGAAGGAAGAGCTCGATGATATGAACGTTGCGTCCGACTTCTACGCCGCCCTCGACGACGAAGTCGAAGAGTTGCTCGAAGACGCGGCCCGACGGGCCGAAGCGAACGACCGGAAGACCGTCCAGCCGCGCGACCTGTAAGCCGGTCTTACTGCGGTCTTTTTCCGTTACTCATACTCCGATAGCCGCTCGTCTCTCACTCGCGGTAGCTGTTGCGGATCTCTCAACACTCACGGACGCGGACGCCGTCTGCGGCTCCGACGTGTATCTCGTCGGCCATCTCGACGAACAGGCCGTGTGCGAGTACGCCCGGAAGCGCGTCGATTGTCGCCCCCAGATCCGCAGGTGTCTCGACGACTCCGAAGTCGCAGTCGACGACGAGATTGCCGTTGTCGGTCACGACTGGGCCGCTCTTTCGCTCGGCGTCGCGAAGCACTGGGTCGCCGCCGAGTTCACGGAGGCTCCGGGTGACCGGCCGCCTGGCGTCGGGCAACACCTCGACTGGGACGGGGTGGTCGAGTTCCGCGGATTCCTTGCGCTGGTCGACCACGACGAGCAGGCGGTCCGCCGCGCCGTCGACGAGCTTCTCGCGTGCGTGGGCCGCGCCGCCGCCCTTGACGAGCGCCGCCCCTGACACCTGATCCGCTCCATCGATGGCGATATCGGGCGTGGCCTCGTCGAGCGTCGTCAACGGAATGCTGTGCTCCGCGGCGAGTTCGCGCGCCTGATACGAGGTCGGGATCCCTTCGATGTCGAGGCCGCTGTCGACGCGCTGGCCCAGTTCGCGAATCGCGTGGGCCGCGGTACTCCCCGACCCCAGTCCGACGACCATCCCGTCGCTGACGGCCTCGACGGCGCTTTCGGCCGCGCGGCGCTTCTGCGCTCGCACCGCATCCTCTGTGTTCGTCCGATCCTCGGTCATAAGTGGGTGCTGTCGGCCACGACGCAAAAGCGTTCCCACCCTTGTTGGTCGCTGTGTTCGGCAAGCGCGGGGTCACTCCTCCGGGTTCGTGACGGTGATGACCGGAACGGGGGCCGAGCGGACGGTTTCCTCTGCGACGCTTCCGAGGAGGATCCGCTCGGTTCCGCGCCGTCCCGTCGTCCCCATCCCGACGGCGTCGATGTCGTTGTCCTCGATGCAGTCGAGGATCGCCTCGGCGGGCGTCCCTCGTGTGACGTGTTCGACCGTCTCGTCGACCCCGTGTGTTGCTGCCCGCTCGACGATGTCCTCGACTGCCTCGGTCGCTGCCTGGCTGCCTTCCTCCTCGCTCGCTTCCTCACCCAACCCGAGCAGCGAGTCCTCGACGACGGAGAGCACGTGTACGGTCGCACCGAGGGCGGCCGCAAGCGACAGTACGTGGTCGGCTGCGTATGTCGCCGCGGCGCTCCCGTCAGTTGGGATCAAGATGTGCTCGTAGGGAAAGGCCAACTGTTCGTCGGGTTTCATCCGCGCCGTGAGAACCGGCACGGAGGAGAGTCGGACGACTTTCTCGGAAACGCTTCCGCCCAGCACCCGGGTAACCCCCTCTCGACCGCGGGAGGATAGCACGACCAGGTCGTGATCGTACTCCTCGGCGTAGTCGGCAATCGTCGGCGCTGGATTACCCTGAACGACGTTCGTCGTGTACGCGGCACCGAGCGTGTCGAGCGTGTCTGTCGCCTCTTCGAGCACCCGCTCGCCGTGCTGGACGAGCGCGTCGACCGTTCGTCCCTCGACGACGGTGACGCTGTCGCGTGTCGTATCCGCGACAAAGAGCACCTCGATTGTCGCGTCGGCCCAGTCTGCGATCTGACACGCGTGATTGATGACCGCCGTTGCGCTCTCGCTGCCGTCGAACGGGAGGAGAATGCTGTCGTACATTACGTGGGGGTACGTCGAGTGTGCCCCTAATGGTTTTCACCGTGTCCCCGACCCCGGTGCAATCGAACGTGCCACTCGTAACTGGCTGGATGTGAAAACTATTTGCACCCGGACGACCGGGTGACATCTATGGACAGTGCGCTGGGTCCACCGGACAAGATGCGCGAGCGACGCGAGGAGTTGACGCCGATGATGGCCCAGTACTTCGAGTTGTGCGAGCAGTACGACGACGCACTCGTTCTCTTTCAGGTCGGCGACTTCTACGAGGCATTCTGTGAGGCCGCCGAAACCGTCGCGCGACGCTGTGAGATAACGCTCACGAAGCGCGAGGACTCGACCGGACAGTACGCGATGGCTGGCGTCCCAGTCGACAACGCCGAATCGTACATCGAGCGCCTGCTCGATGCTGGCTACCGGGTCGCCGTCGCGGACCAGGTCGAGGAACCCGAGGCCACGAGCGGCGTCGTCGACCGAGCCGTGACCCGCATCGTCACGCCGGGGACGCTGACCGAGGCCGAACTGCTCGACGACGACCGGAACAACTTCGTCGCCGCCGTCGCCGGACGCGACCGACTGGGGCTTGCCGTCCTCGACGTCTCGACGGGGGAGTTCTACGCGACGAGCGCGGGCGACGCCGAGACGATCGCAGACGAACTCGGCCGGTTCGACCCCGCCGAGGCTATCGTCGGTCCCGACGCGCCGACCGGTCTCTTTCCCGAGGACTGCCCCGTCAGCCCCTACGACCCGGCGGCGTTCGACCGAGAGGAAGCGGGCGAGACGCTCCGGTCGTACTTTGGGTCGCCCGAGACGCTGCTCGCTGGTGATGCGGAGATACGCGCCTGCGGGGCCGTCCTCTCGTATGCCGAGTACGCGCGCGGTGGCGAGGACGGAACGCTTCCGTACCTGAACCATCTCACTCGCTACGACCCGCGGGAGTACATGTTGCTGGACGCGGTCGCGCTGGAGAGTCTGGAACTGTTCGACCCCCGGACGGTCCACGGCCGCGAGGACGCGACGCTCGCTGGCGTCGTCGACGAGACGGCCTCTGCGATCGGACGACGCACCGTCGACGAGTGGCTCCGCCGCCCGCTGCTCGACCGTGATGCGATCAGCGCTCGCCACGACGCAGTCGAGCAGTTGCGCGATTCGGTTCGGACGCGCGAGCAGTTACAGAACTGTTTGGCGGAGGTTTACGACATCGAGCGCCTCATCTCTCGGATCGCTCGCGGCCGAGCGAACGCCCGCGACCTGCGCGCCCTGGCGGAGACGCTCGCTGTGGTACCCGAAGTGCGTGACCTGCTCGCTGACCCTGGCTGTGAGAAACTCGCGGATCTGCGCGAGCGACTCGACCCGCTCGAAGAGGTCCGCTCGCTGATCGACGACGCGATACAGGAAGACCCCGCTCGCGAAATAACCGAGGGCGGCGTGATCAATCCGGAGTACGACGATGACCTGGCGGTGCTTCGTGAGACCGAGCGGTCGGGCAAGGCGTGGGTCGACCGTCTTGAAGAGAGCGAACGAGAGCGGACCGGTATCGACTCGCTGAAGGTCGGACACAACACCGTCCACGGCTACTACATCGAGGTGACTGATCCGAACCTCGACAGCGTCCCCGACGACTACGAGCGCAGGCAGACGCTCAAGAACGCAGAGCGGTACTACACGCCGGAACTGAAAGCCCGCGAGGAGGAGATTCTGCAGGCCGAGAGCCGCGCGGACGAACTCGAATACGAACTGTTCTGCTCGGTCCGGTCGACGGTCGGGGCCGAATCCGAGCGCGTCCAGTCGCTCGCGGACGCGCTTGCCGAACTCGACGCGCTCGTCGCCTTCGGCACCGTCGCCGCCGAGTACGACTACTGCAGACCCACATTCGAGGCGGACCGAACCGTCCGGATCGAGGATGGCCGTCACCCCGTCGTCGAGCGAACCCAGGAGTCGTTTGTCCCCAACGACACGGCGCTCGACGAGTCGTCCCATCTCGCGGTCATCACTGGCCCGAACATGAGCGGAAAGTCGACCTACATGCGTCAGGTCGCGCTGGTCGCTGTCCTCGCTCAGGCTGGAAGCTTCGTCCCCGCCAGCGACGCGCGCCTGCCAATCTTCGACCGGGTGTTCACTCGCGTCGGCGCGAGCGACGACATCGCGGGCGGGCGCTCGACGTTCATGGTCGAGATGACCGAACTCGCGGACATCCTCGACAACGCCACCGAGCGCTCGCTCGTCCTGCTCGACGAGGTGGGCCGCGGCACCAGCACGACCGACGGATTCGCCATCGCCCGCGCAGTCACCGAGTTCCTCCACGACGAGGTCGGTGCGCTGACGCTGTTTGCGACCCACCATCACGACCTGACCGCCGTCGCCGCTGACCTCCCTCGGGCGACGAATCTCCACTTCGAGACGGGCCACGAAGACGGCGACATCGTCTTCGAGCACGAACTCAGACGGGGCGGCGCGGATGGTTCCTACGGCGTCGACGTGGCCGAGATGGCTGGCGTCACGAGCGATGTCGTCGGCCGGGCGCGAACCCTCCTCGAAGCCGAGCGACCGGTGACTGACGTTCGAGCGAACCGGGCCGAACCGCAGGCGGAAACGCGTCCGGATCTTCCGGTCGGTCGGAATCGCACGGACGGTGGAGACCTCGACAGAGCGCCCACCGACCGACGCGCGCAGGTCTGTCAGCACCTGCTCGATATCGACATCGCGACGATGACGCCGGTCGAGGCGCTGACGACGCTCTCGGAGCTACAGAACCGGCTGGAGGACGGCGATGGCTGACCGACGACGCTACATCGGCACGAAGCAGCTACAGACTGCCTGGACGGTGCTCGTTCTCATCGCCGTGGCGCTCGGTGTCGGTCCTTTGAGCACGTTTCTCCCGGACGTGTCGCTTCCGGTCTGGGTCGGTGCTGGGAGTGTTCTCTGGGTCGCCGGACTGGTTGCGTTCGGCCTCCGTGACCGGCGACACTGGAACCGGATGGTCGAGCGCTCGTCGTTCGAGCACCATCGCGGGACGCGCCGCGCCGACCTGGAGAAACTCTACCGCGGACGCTCGGTGACGGTGACGACAGCCATCCCTGGCGTGCTCGCGGGCACACACCTCCAGGTCCGAACGGCAGTCGAGAACGTCGACGCTGAGTTCACCGTCGAAATCGAACGCGTCGAAAGCGACGGCTCTGACCGCGGACTCACGACCGGGAACGAATCGCTCGACGAGCGCTTCGTCATCTCCGGTCGGGAGGGAAACGTCGCCCGCTTGCTCTCTCCGGACGTGCAGGCGGCACTGATGGATCTCGAGACTTCGGGAACGCTCATCGTCACCGGGACCGACGTCGTCTACGACGTTCCGTTCACTCGCCTGTCCGGCGGTGAACTCGAAACCATCGCAACCGTCGTCGTCGAATTTGCAGAACGTGTCGAAGCGGTCGCGGGGGCGTAACTACTCGAACCAAGCGAAACTGCGCTACGTGTCTGGCGTCGGCGCGAGCGAGACAAATTCGAGGCCGCGTTCGTCGAGCAACTGTGAGGCCCGGTCAGTCACCGAGGGTGCGACGAGGATGCCCCGAACTGTGCGCTCTGCGTGCAGGTCGCGTTCGAGTGCGTCGACGTAGCGGTTGAGTTGGCTGACCGCGTCCGGGCCGACCCGGCGGCGCTTGAGTTCGACCACGACGGCGTTTCCCGCCTCGTCCTCGCCGTAGATGTCGACCGCACCGGCGGGCGTCTCGCGCTCGGTCGCTCGCGGCTGAAAGCCCGTTTCGAGCAGCGACGGTTCCTCCAGAATCCGGTCGCGCAGATCCTCCTCGGTCCCAGAGAGTGCGAGGTCGTTCTCGTCGGTCATCGGAAAGGCCCCGCAGTGAGTGACGCGCTCGAAGGTGACCCGGAGCGTCTCGTCGGGGGTCGTTCGCTCGCTCTGGATGACCAGTCCGTCCTTGACAGTGACGCTGTGGTCACATCCGGGCGGTTGCCAGTTGACCGGCTTCTGACCCTCGTCAGTGTGAACGAGCGCAGAGCCGTCGGGTTTCAACACGACCAGGCGGTCGCCGGGGCCGAGCGTGCTGGACGCACGCCCCTCGTAGACCACCCGACAGCGGCCGACGAGTGTGACCAGCCACTCCCGCTGTAATCCAGCCTCGACCATCTCGCAGGCGTCCGCGGCGTCGGGTCGGTGTCGCGTCAGCGCTCCCGTCTCTGTCACGTGATTCGGTAGCGCGCACGGACACAAAAGGACCACTGTTGCGAACTGCGAGTGTTTACGACTGTCCTGCACTCACCTCCGAAACTTTGCGGCGAGCGCGCGTCCGACCCCGACCGTTCTGGACGCAACCGACCGCGCGAGCGTCTGAACCGCCGTCTGCTCGGTTATCAGCCCCGCTGTGACGGCATCGCTCGCGACGAGTTTGCGCGTCCGCGTCGTCTGCAGCAGACGAGTCGCTTCGTCGGGGCTGGTCACCCGGACGAGCGCGCCACAGGTCGCGCTGGCCGCCTGCTCGGAGACGTCTGTCCCTGGCGCGCTCGGCAGGCCGAACCACAGCGGAAGCGCCACGCCGACCGTCCACGGCGAGCAGAGATAGACGACCTCGCAGACGAGATAATCGAGGGAGTTCGGGACTGTAGCGAGTGATTGCCGCCCCGCTCTTTGCCAGGTCTGGGCTTCGAGCACGCTGAGCCGTTCCGCTGGCGTCCCTGCAAGCACTGCCGAGCGAACCGCTTCCCGTCCACCCCAGTGTGAGCGATACTGCTCGTAGGCGCCGTCAGGTCGCCAGCACAGCGCGACGGCACGTTCACCCACGCCTGTCACCGTCCACGACACGCTGACCTGACGACTGCCAACGCTGGCACAGTCCGACGTTCATCACGCCACGCTGGCTGCCTGATCGGATAAAAACCTCCGGGGTGGCTTCCGTCTACTCTTCTTCCCGGTCGTCACCGACGATCAGGTTGTAGAGTCTGATCAGAAGGAGAATCGGCAACAGCGGAATGATGAGCACGACCATCCCGAGGAACATGAGCCAGCCGATGAGTCCCATCCCGCTTTTGCTCGTGGGTGGGCGGACTTCGCTTACACTCTCTGTCATTACCCGGTGCTACCGGACGGTGGGCAAAATAGGTTGCTGTGTGGAGTGCAGTCACGGGTCCGCTACTCGGTCACTTACTGTCGGTCCATAGTCTATGGAAAACCGTCCGACGGGCGCGGAAAGCACCCACTCGACGGACGGCAAAACCGCAACGCGCGAGCCAGTTATGTCGTCTAGCAACCTTTAAACGGAACAATCGGGTACGCATGAACAACATGACGAGCAACAAGATTCTTGGTATCGACCTGGGGACGACAAACAGCGCGTTTGCGGTCATGGAAGGTGGCGACCCGGAGATCATCGTCAACAGCGAGGGTGACCGGACGACGGCCTCGGTCGTCGCGTTCTCGGACGGCGAACAGATCGTCGGCAAACCTGCGAAAAATCAGGCCGTCCAGAACCCCGAGAACACTATCGAGTCGATCAAGCGCCACATGGGGGAGGAGGATTACACGGTCGAACTCGAAGGTGAGGAGTACACGCCCGAGCAGGTCTCTGCGATGATCCTCCAGAAGATCAAACGCGACGCCGAGGAGTATCTCGGCGACGACATCGAGAAGGCGGTCATCACGGTTCCGGCCTATTTCTCCGACCGACAGCGTCAGGCCACGAAAGACGCCGGTGAGATTGCTGGCTTCGATGTCGAGCGGATCATCAACGAACCGACCGCGGCCTCGATGGCCTACGGTCTCGACGACGAGTCCGACCAGACCGTGCTCGTCTACGACCTCGGGGGCGGCACCTTCGACGTGTCGATTCTCGAACTCGGCGGCGGCGTCTACGAGGTGGTCGCGACCAACGGCGACAACGACCTGGGTGGCGACGACTGGGACGAGGCCATCATCGACTGGCTGGCCGAGGACTTCGCGGACGAACACGGGATCGACCTGCGCGAGGACCGACAGGCGCTCCAGCGACTCCACGAGGCCGCCGAGGAGGCGAAGATCGAACTCTCGAACCGCAAGGAGACGACGATCACCCTCCCCTTTATCGCTGCTGACGACGACGGCCCGAAGGATCTGGAAGCCTCGCTCACGCGAGCGAAGTTCGAGTCGCTCACCTCGGATCTGGTCGAACGAACCGTCGACCCGACCGAGCAGGCACTGGAAGACGCCGGATTCACCAAGTCCGACATCGACGAGGTCATCCTCGTCGGCGGGTCGACGCGGATGCCGATGATTCAGGAGAAAGTCGAGGAACTGACCGGCAAAGAGCCGAAGAAAAACGTCAACCCCGACGAGGCAGTCGCGCTCGGCGCGGCCATTCAGGGCGGTGTCCTCTCCGGAGACGTCGAGGATATTGTGCTGGTCGACGTGACGCCGCTGTCACTCGGCGTCGAAGTCAAGGGCGGTCTCTTCGAGCGCCTCATCGAGAAAAACACGACGATCCCGACCGAGGAGTCGAAGATCTTCACCACGGCGCAGGCCAATCAGACGCAGGTGCAGATCCGCGTCTTCCAGGGCGAACGCGAGATTGCCGAGGAAAACGAGCTACTCGGCGCCTTCGCGCTCTCGGGCATCCCGCCAGCGCCCGCAGGCACGCCACAGATCGAGGTGACGTTCTCCCTCGACGAGAACGGCATCGTGAACGTTGAGGCCGAGGACAAAGGCTCGGGCAATAAGGAGGACATCACCATCGAGGGCGGCGTCGGTCTCTCCGACGACCAGATAGAGGAGATGCAGGAGGAAGCCGAGAAACACGCCGAGGAAGACGAAAAGCGTCGCGAGCGCATCGAGGCGCGCAACGAGGCCGAGTCGACGATCCAGCGTGCAGAGACCCTCATCGACGAAAACGAGGAGGAACTCGACGCGGAGATTCAGGAGGATATCGAGGCGGCAATCGAGGATCTGGAGGCGGTCGTCGAGGACGAGGACGCGACCACGGAGGACCTCGAAGAAGCGACCGAGGAACTCGCTGACGAACTGCAGGAGATCGGCAAGCAGATGTACCAGCAACAGGCCGCCGAAGGCGGCGCGGGCGGCGCTGGTGCGGCAGGCGCTGGCCCCGGCGGGATGGGCGGCGCTGGACCGGGCGGGATGGGCGGTGCAGGTCCCGGCGGAATGGGTGGTGCTGGCGCAGGCGGTGCCCAAGGCGCAGGCGAGGAGTACGTCGACGCCGACTTCGAGGACGTCGAGGACGAGGAGAGCGCCGACGACCAGTCCGACGACGAAAGCGAGGAGTAGCTACCCTGTCGTTCGGGGAGCGCGTCGTGATTGCTATCGGTTTCGAACCCGGACAGCTTTAGTGTCCGAATCGAGTAGACCAGCATAACTGATGACGGAGGACTTCTACGACGCACTCGGCGTCTCGCGGGATGCATCCGATGAGGAGATCCAGGACGCCTACCGCGAGGCAGTCCGGAAGTACCACCCGGACGTGAGCGACGACCCGGAGGCCGAGGAGAAATTCAAGAAGGCAAAGACGGCAAAGGAGGTGTTGACAGACGACGAGAAACGCCAGATGTACGACCAGATGGGTCACGAGCAGTTCGTCGAGGCCGAGAAACGCGGCGCGACCGACAGCGGCGGTCGCAGAGGCGGTGACCCGTTTGGCGGTGGCGGCGTCGGCGGGATGGGCGACATCTTCGACCAGTTCTTCGGCGGTGGCGGCCGCTCGCGTAACCGACCACAGCAGGGCAAGGATCTGAAGACGCAGCTCGAAATCGATCTGGAAGACGCCTACCGCGGTGTCGAGAAACAACTGACGGTCACGCGACCCGAGGAGTGCGACGAGTGCGACGGACGCGGTCATCCACCGGGAACTGATTCGCACACCTGTCCGGAGTGTAACGGGCAGGGCCAGCAGACCCGCGTGCAGCAGACGCCGTTCGGTCGAATGCAACAGACGGCGACTTGCCGCCGCTGCGAGGGCGAGGGCACTATCTACGACGAGACGTGCTCGGTGTGTCGCGGCGACGGTGTCGTCCGGAACGAGGCGACTCTCTCGGTCGAGATTCCGGCGGGCATCCGCGACGGACAGAGCCTCCGGATGGACGGCGAGGGCGCGCCGGGCGAGCGCGGAGCGCGCAACGGTGACCTGCTCGTCGAGATCAGCATCGCAGACCACCCCGACTTCGAGCGCGACGGCGACGACCTGAAACTGCGGGAAGCGGTCTCCTTCCCGCAGGCGGTCTTCGGCGACACCATCGAGATCGAAACCTTCGACGGCCCGGTGGAGATGGACCTTCCGGCAGGCACACAGAGCGGCGAGACGTTCCGTCTCGAAGGGAAGGGGATGCCCCGACTCCGACGCCGGGGGCAGGGTGACCTTCTGGTGAACGTGCAGGTTGTGACGCCCGAGAACCTCAACGCGGAGCAACGCGAGGCTCTAGAGCAGTTTGCCGAGGCGGGCGGCGAAGAGATAGACATCGACCAGGGCTTTTTCGACAAACTCCGCAGTAGCTTCTGAGATGACCGAACTGAACGGCGGGGGAGACGACGGCACTGGTCCCGAGACGCTCAAAGAACTGCTCGCACGTCTCCGTCAGCGAGAGGGTATCGCACTCGAAGCCCGGGGGCGGACAGCACCGTACAGTAGCGCTGACTTCGCGACGAACGCGTACAAGGCGGGCAATCTGTTCAGACACTACGGGATCCGACCCGGCAGTACGCTCGCTGTCGTCGCCGGGCCGAAGGAGGCAGATGCAGACGCAGATGCGGTCGGTATTGTCGACTCGCCGGAGCCGCTGTTGTCCGTGTTCGGCGGCGTGTCGCTCGGTGCGACCGTCGACCTCTCACCGTCACAACCCGTCGCGACCCGGGCGTTCGTTCTCCCTGCAGGGTGGCTCGACCGCTACACGGTCGAACCCGGTTGCTCGCAAATTGCCTATGGTGGTCCACCCGACGCGGCCGACGTGGCTCATTACGAAACGGAAACGTGGAGCGAGAACCCGACCGCGCCACCCGACCACGTTACGTCCGACGACCCCGCGCTGTCGTTGGATGGCGGGGCCGCGACACACGAGCAGATTCTCGACGTGGCCCGGGGCGTTGCACGGACGGCGGCCATCGACACGTCGAGTCGCGTCGCGCTCGCCGCGCCGGTGACGGAACCGGGGGCGTTCGTCGCTGGCGTCGTTGCCCCCCTGCTCGCCGACGCGACGGTCTACCTGCCGGGCGCAGTAGAAAGCGGTCGTCCACTCATCGGTGATTTGACGCACGTGGTCGCTGCGGACGACTTCGATGGGACTGTCGAGGATCACACGCTGATCGATCCGGAAGACGTGACTGCCCAGTTACAGCGGTAGCGAGACGAACACCCACCCGTTCACGAGAACGTTCGTCGTGTCGTGTCAGCGACTTCTGCGTTAGTTGGTCGGACGAATGAGATCCGCAAGCGTCACGAGAATGCCGAGAATCCAGCCGACCGGCACAGAGATGGCAAACCAGATGATGACGTGGTGGGCCTCCTGTCGGTCGAAGTTCTCGACCAGATAGTCGACGACGCCGTACGGATCGGGGCCTTCGTCGACGTACCATGTCGCGAGCGAGTCGCTCGAATCGAGGATGACGTCGCCAAGCGCCGCCGAGAACAGCGCGGCGACGACCGGTGGCAGGAAGATTGCCGTCACCGCGAAGGGATAGGCGAACAGGACGGTGATCGGGCGCCCGTCGAGTCGCCAGAACAGATACGAGAGCGCCGACGAGAGAATGGCGACGCCGCTCGCGGCGGCGACGGCAGTCGCTCCGCCTTCGGTGAGGGCGTCCTGGAACTGGAAGTAGATGACTGCGGCCAGTCCGCCCCAGAGGAGCAGGAACATCCCGACGACGCCGAAAAAGCCCAGTCGGACTGCGGTGACGTTGATCTTTCGCGTCTGGAACCGCAGGAAGTAGCCGAGCAACACGAGCGGATAGACGATGCTCACGACGGGAACGCCGAGTGCAGACCAGAGTCGGTAGAAGAGAGCCTGTCGGGTTCCCTCTGGTTGCCACTTACCCAGTACAGTATCTTCCGCACCGCGCTGCCGGGGGTAGACGAACTCCATCCACGTCTCGTGCATCACGCGCACGTCGTATTTGATGGCATCAGTCAGCCCTTGCTCGCTCCCAGCAGACATGGACGGTCTTTCGACGCCCCCCAGTATATGTTTTCGTATCCCGTCTCGTCTCTCACCGCTCCCCGAGATTCCGTCTTGTTGGTTTCCCAACCAACTACCAGGCGTCGGGTGCGAAGCCGGGATGGACCTTCCGGTCTGTCCGGTCGATGGCGTCGATGCGCGCCATGTCATCCTCGTCTAGGTCGATGTCGAGGCTCTCCCAGTTGTCCCGGATGTGGGCCTCGCTGGTGGCCTTCGGGATTGCCGTCACCCCGAGTTCGCGAAGCCACGCGAGCGCGACCTGTGGCTCGCTTGCGTCGTGTTTCTCGGCAATAGCTCCGAGCGTCTCGTCGCCGATGACGTCTCCACGTGCGAGCGGCGAGTACGCAACGAGATCGAGATCAGTTTCGGCCGCGTATTGGCGGAGGCGTTCCTGTTGAAGGAACGGATGCATCTCGACCTGATTCGCGAACACAGGCGCGTCCAAGATATCCCGGGCCTGGTCGACGTGTTCTGGCTCGAAGTTCGAGACGCCCATATTTCGGATCAGTCCCTCGTCGTAGAGTTCGTCGAACGCCGATAGCGTCCCCTCCGGGTCGTACTCGCCAGCGGGCCAGTGGATGTACAGTAGATCAAGGTAGTCCGTGCCCAGACGGCTGAGACTCGTCTCCGTCGACCGGAGCACGTTCTCCGGCGAGAGCTTACTGATCCACACCTTGGTCGCGAGAAAGATGTCCTCTCGGGCGACGTCAGCCGCGGCGATACCGTCACCGACTGCATCTTCGTTACCGTAGGCCTGTGCGGTGTCGATGTGGCGATAGCCCATCTCCAGCGCCGTTCGGACGCTCTCTGCGCACTGGTCGGGGTCTTCGTTCTCCCACGTACCGAGACCGAGCATCGGCATGCCATCCGCGGTCGGGACTGCGTCGGGTGTTGGCACCATGTCTCGGAATAGGGTCACGAGCCTGAAAAGGGGCCAGAAAGCGGCAGTTCTCCGACGACGTTTGGCACGTCACCCGTCCCCGACAGTGCTCAGTACTTGGGATCCGCGCCGGTGACTTCGTAGACGTCGTCCATGACCGAATCGCGGGTCTCCTGCCAGTCAGCGAAGGCATCGGGCGTCGAAGGGTAGTCCCCGTAGACCTCCTTGAGTTCTGTCGCCAGTTCGTTGACCTGGTAGGCCTCGTACAGCGTCGACCAGTGGCCGCGCGTCTTGATCCCGGTGACAAAGGCCGTCTTGAGTTTCTCGGCCAGTGTGAGCGATGCGCTTCCCTTCTTGCCCATCAGGTCGATGAGCATCTCGCCGGGGAGCGCGGTCACGACGTCTGTGAGTTCGTCCACGTCGTGGGCCGACCCGAAGATGTTGTAGAGATCCATCGCTGCGAAGCGGCGACCGAAGTCCGTCTGGACGAGTTCGTTGTACTCCCAGAGTGCGGACTCGTCGACCGTTCCGTCCGAAATGGCCTCGGTGGCGACTTCGGCGGCCCAGTGGCCCGCCTTCGCCGCGCCGGGGATGCCGCCGCCGGTCGTTGGATTGACGTGTCCAGCCGCGTCGCCGACCGACATGAATCCCGGCGCGACCGCGGAGTCGTAGGGCCGTCTCGTGGGCAGTGCCGCGCCGAGTTTGTCCTTGACTTTCGCGCCCTTGAACTCCGGACGGTTCTCCAGGTCACGTTTGAGCACGTCGACCAGCGGCATCGGCGGCTTGTTCATCTGAAAGCCCAGCCCCGCGTTTATCTCCGTCGCCGTCCGCGGGAAGTACCAGAGATAGCCGAGTTCGTCGGTCGGCTTGAAGACGATTGCGTCGTCGTACTCTACTGGCTCTTTCGTCTCGATGACCTCGCGATAGGCCGAACAGAACTGCGAGTAGTCGACGTTCGTGTCGAAGGTCGTCCCGGAGAAATCCACCTTGTCCTGCAACAGGGAGAGCGCGCCCGCGGCGTCGATGACGACGTCTGCCTCGTAGGTGATCGCCTCGCCGTTCCGGGTTGCCTGCACGCCCGACACCGTGCCGTTCTGCATAACGTCGTTGACGACGGTGTCGTACAGCACGTCCGCGCCGACGCGGTCGGCTTCTTCGAGCAGCACTTCGCCGTAGCGCTTGCGGTCGACGACTGCACCAGATTCGCCTTTGAAGGGAATGTCGATGTCGTCACCTTTCGGGTTCAGAAACATCGCTCGCTGGATGTTCTCGTTGGTGAACGACTCCTCGCGCAGGTAGTCCCGGTCGATCACGTCCGGAAACGTGCTCTTGCCCTTGATGGCGTCGCCACAGGCGATGTGTCCAGCGTCTGCTTCTGACTTCCGCTCGAGCAAAACAACGTCGAGACCGTTCTGTGCGGCCGTCGCTGCTGCGAAACAACCGGCCGTTCCCCCGCCGACTACCACTATATCGCGGGTGTCTGTCGTCATTTGCACTCTGTTCGACAGCCTACCGTAAAAAACCTGCCTGATGGGATCTGTCTGCTGGATTTCTAACTGTTCCGTGTGCTCGACGGCGCTAACCGTCAGGATAAAGACGGCGACGGACCCACCATCGCCAAGAACGCGATGCTCGAATCTGGTGCTGGCTGGCTGGCGCGACGGGACGTGTTGCCGACAGCGATGCGAGCGGTGTTTGGCTACTACGCTCACAGCGGCGTCTTCGACTACGGCAGCCTTCGACTCAAAAGCCGCGTCGACGACACCGTCGACGAGATGATCGCCACTGCATTCACGGACGTCGAGGAAGCTATTGCCGAGGCGTTCGATCGAAACGCTGCCGACTTCGAGTACGACACCAAACTCGTCTTGCCCGCTCGCCTGACGCTCGGCCACTGTTACCGGACCCTCGACGAACGTCGCCATCAAGAGGCCGAACAGCTCACACGCCTCGCAGTCGAAGCGCTCATCGACGGGGACATGCGCGACGCGATAAACGACAGCGAGTTCGAGGATTTCGCAGTGGACTTTGCGACCGACAGCGACGACCGGCGACAGATCGCAGAAATCGCCCAGGAGGTGCTCCAGGCGCGCGTCGAGTCACATTTTGCGGACTATCCCGACCAGGTGCGGGACATCTACGACTGGGCGGTCGACATCTCCGAGCGCCACCAGGACGAAGACGAGCGATTTCGAGCGTTGATGGAGCGAGCGCGGGCGGGCGAGGACGGCGCGCTCTCGGCTATTCAGACAGAGTACCGGGACGCGACCTTCGCCGATCCCCCTGAAATTTTCACCGCCGAGGAACTGGACTTGCCGTATCTCAAGACCCAGTACGACCGCGTCGGCGTCATCTACGACGGGATGGTTCGGATGTATGAGGCGGCCGACTTGCCCGTCGACGACGCCTTTCACCGCGCCATCGTGTTGGCGATCATCGGCGCGCAGGTCTGGCTCGACGACATCGACGACTACGACGCAGACGTTCGGGAGGGACAGTTGACGCCCGTGACAGCCGAGTATCTTCTCAACGACGACGACCGCGTGGCGGCCCGTTCTGTCGTCGATATCAGCGAGCGGTACTTCGACAGAGCGCGCGCACAGGCGACGGAAGCGGATTCTCCCCTGACGGGAATCGCAACCGAGTACATCTACTACGACGGGTCGCCCGAGGTTCTTCCGGGCTGGAATTGACACACAGGAGTGCGGTTACTGCAGTTCTTCAGTGAGAGCAGTGACCGCCTCGTCGACGAGCGCAGTTTCCAGACGGTCCTGCCAGAAGTCGATATCCTCGCGGTCGATCGATTGGACACTCCACGGTACGATTCGACTCTTGGCTGGCGTCCCGCCACGGATCCACCGCTCCTCTGGAATCTCGATGAGCCCTTCCATCCACGATTTCGAGGTCAACGTCAGTGTGATGTATTGCTCGCCGTGAAACGGACGCCCCTCGTGATTCGAGAGCACGAGCCACGGACGAGCACGCTCCTCGCCTTTGAACGGGTCGTCACCGTAGACGACGTCTCCACGCTCGAAGATTGGGATGCCTTCGTCGGTCACTGTTCGTCCTCGACGCTCGGATGTGGGTCACTTGGGGCCTGTTCCTCCCATGCCTCCCTTTCTTCCTCGCCGAGTTGCTCGTTGAACAGAGCCGTCGCCCGCTGGTATCCGTGATATCCTTCACGCCGTTCGACATCGTCGGTAATCGCCCAGTACGCCGCCTTGTGCTCGACGAGGTCGCGATCCTTTAGCCGCGAGAGTGCTGTACTGATTGCGCCCGTGTCCAGACCAATTTGTGAAGTAATTTCTCGCGCTTTGAACGCACGGTCCTCGTTGGCGGCGAGAAACCCGAGAACCAGATCGGGGGCAGAGAGATCCTCGAGTTCCTCCTCACTTGTGTTCTCGAAGGTGTCCCGATCGATGGACATCGTTTAACGGTACTACGTCGCATGCTGTAAAGAGCGTTCGGTCTGAAAGCAGTGAAATAACTGTGCTGTGCTCGGTACGATACGACGGTGGTACCCGGCGACTGGGTCTGTCGCGCCAGCGAAACCCCACAAGGGAACATTCTTGTACTCGATAGCGGAAACGTGTAGCCAAGAGATGGCGCTCGTAGACATCGCCAAACGGCTTGACTCGCTTGCGTCCGTCGCGTCGCTGGGCGGGCGGACCCTGCTCGGACTGGATACGAATCCGGTTCCGACGTGGGATCACATCACCAAGGTCGACCCCGAACACGGGAAGAAACTCCCGCTCGCCTATCCCCTGTATCTCGCTCGAACCGGCGGGGTGTCCGTCGGTGGCTCTCGGGACGTCACCGACCGCAACACGGAGGAGACACTCGATCTCATCACCGCAGCGGAGGTTCCGGCGTTTCAGGAGCCGAGCGCGCCGGATCACGTCACCGAGAAAACACGCGATACTGCGGACTTTCTCGCGATCCCTGAAGTGCTCAACGGCGACACCGAGTCACTCATCGGCACGCTCGGCGGGGGCATCGACTACACCCGGTCAGAACTCGCTCCCGAGATGATCGCGGACAAGCTTGGGTCTGGACTCGCTGGCCTCGCGGGCGGTCGACTCTCGGATTTCGCTGCGGGGTACATGCTCGAAGAGGCCATCTTCGAGGCGTACATCATCATGAACCTCGACAGCGCCGCCGCGCGGGAGGCGAACGTCACCGAGGACGACCTCCTCTCTGTGACGGAGGCGAAACATCGCGCGCTCGCTGCAGAGTACCGACTGGAGAGTGAGGTCATCTACGTCGAGTATTCGGGCACCTACGGCGGCGACGAGGCGGTCGAGATGCTCGAAGCGATCGACGAGGCGACGACGTGGCCTCGCCTGTGGTACGGCGGCGGCGTCGACAGCCGCGAGAAGGCCCGTTCCGTCCGGGATGCTGGCGCAGATGCGGTCATCGTCGGTGACGCCTTCCACGATGTCGCGGAGGAAGAAGCTACGCTCGTCGAGGCTGCCTTCGAGCAGTTCGAGACGAATCCGGACCGGGAGCACCTACGCGAGTGGGTCGACGACGAGATCGACGTTGAGGACTCGGCTGCTGCCCGCTATCTCTCGACGATTCCGACGCTTCCAGAGCCAGAGACGCGGGCGATCGATGCGCTCACCGCTGGCGTTTCGATGGCGCTGGCGATCCGGGACCTGGCACGCGGTCTGGACGACCCGGACGAAGCCGACATCGACGCGGCGCTCGAAGACGAAGACACGCTGCCGGGAGAATCCGCCTTCGCCGACGTCCTCTCCGATCCGCGACCGCTCGCGCGGCGGTTGAGTGCTGGCCTGCTCGCGGACCGGTTCGATGTCGACGAGGACCCCGCCGTCGTGCGTCACCTGGCAGTCAGCCTTTGATGGACTCTTCTCTGTACTCGCCACTCCGGCCCGTCAACTGACGTCCGTCGCCCGGTAGAAGGCCGCTATCCCGACGACGAGCAAGGCGAGTGTATAGCCGGTCGCGCCGACGAGGTCTGCGGTGCTGACGCTCGTGGTAAATGCGGCGTCGAACAGCGCGTTCGTCCCGAAGTGACTCGGAAGGGCCGCTGTCCAGACTGGCGAGTCAGTCGCGAGCGGGTTCTGGAACATGAGGATGTCCACCATCGGCGCGAACAGGAGGACGTACACTCCGCTCAGTCGGTCGAGTCCGATCCCGACGATGACGCCGAGGATTCCGTAGACGACTCCGATCAGCATCGTCGTGACGACGAACAGGCCGAGTGATTCTGGGGTGAACGCGAGTACTGCGACGACCACCGACACGGCCGTCACGAGCGCGGTTCCGAGTCCGAGCGTCCCGACGCGCGCGACGATCAGGTCGACGGCGCTGTATCCCGCCAACCGGAGTCGGTCGTCGGCGGCTTCCGAGGACTGGATCAGAAACAGGCCGACGATCCCCGACAGTATCGCAACGGTGACGGGCGTCATGAACGCCGCTGCGAAGTGCGTCATCGGGATAGACGCTCTCGTTCCGTCGATTGTTACCGGGGCGGTCGTGTCGGGAACGAGCAGAACGAACACGCCGATGATGTACGCCGGGAGGAAGCCGAGCAACGCAAGCAGCACTGGTGTCCGTCGAAACTCGCGTGCGCCCATTCTGACGGCCGTCGAAACGCGCTGGTTCATCAGGCGTCACCCCCCGCTTCGACCCGATACGAGTACACGAGGACGCTGGCGACGGCAAACACCGAGATGTGAACGGCGGCCGGAGCCAGTTGCGACAGCGCGAACGACCCGTCTACGACTGCCTGCGTGACGATTTCGTGGGGATGACTCAGCGGGGCAAATCGCGTGATGTCCTCACTGATCCTGAACAGGCCGCTCGCGAAGACGTTGTCCACGTCTGCGAGAATGACGAGAAACAGCGACCCTTCCAGTTCCCGGGGTAGGATACTGCCCACGAGGATACCGAGGAGTCCGTAGATGACGCCAGCGAGTGTGAGACCGACGAACACACCGACCGGGGATCCGACGGGATCTGACAGGAGCACGGTCAGCGAGAGCGCGCCGACGACACTCACCAGCAGACTGGCGAGAACGACCGTCGCAAACCGCGCCGCGACCAGTTCGGTCCCCTGAAAGCCACAGACTGTGAGCCGGTGGTCGGCGTTTCGTGCGCTGATCATCTGGAACAACCCGAGTACGCCAGCGAGCGCACCGGTCGCGAAGACGGCCCCAGTGATCCGGCCGGTCGTCGCGGGCGGATGGGCCGACGCGAACACCCCGATGTCCGGAAACTGGCCCATGCTGACGCCGTAGACCTGAATCGACACCACGGGCAGGACCACGAGCATCACGACGGTAAACGGCTCTCGAACGAACGAGCGTGTGCTGGCCGTCATCCCTGCCATCATCCGGTGGACGTCACTCATGTTCGCCCTCCTGTCGGGGCTTGCTTTTGCTCGTCTGCCCCGTCGACGAACGACTCGACTCGCTCGCAATCGACGCCCGCTGCCGTCGGGTCTGGGTCGAGTTCCTCCTCCGCTCCGACCGTCTGTTTGTGGAGGTGACCGTCGTGGAGTTCGTAGACTACGTCGAACCGGTCGCGCTCGTTGATGATGTGTGAGATGATCGCAACGCCGACACCACGCGCTTTCAGTTCCTCGGTCAGGTCCCAGAACGCGAGGAAGGTCTCCCAGTCGAAGCCAGTGTAGGGTTCATCGAGCAAGAGCAGGTCGGGTTCGTGCATCAGGGCGACCGAGAGGTTCACCTTCTGTCGGTTGCCGCCGCTCAGCCGTCTGACCTGTCGGTCGCGGAACTGCTCGAAGTCCAGGACGTCGGTGAGCCAGGACCGGGACTCGGCAATCTCCTCCTCGCTCATCCCGTACGCGGTTCCGAACAACTCGAAGGTCTCGTCGACCGTCAACCGCTCGTAGAGTCGCGGTTCCTGTGGACACCACCCGATGGCTCCCGTCCGCTCGACCGTCCCCGAATCGTGGTCGAGCACGCCTGCGAGGATGCCCATCAGCGTCGACTTGCCGCTACCGTTCTCGCCCATGATGCCGACGACCTGTCCGCGCTCGACGTGGAGGGTCGCGCCGTCGAGTACCTCGACCGAACGGGTGAACGGAAGCCGCGACTCGTAGGTCTTTGCAACGTCTGTTGCCCGGACGACAGCGTCGTCTGCCTCCGGTGACCGAGCACCGTCAGTCTGGTCTCCCGTCATGCCAGTTTGATCTATGCATGGGCAGTTCAATGCGATTTTGGTTATGAATCCAAACTGAAACCAGGACCAATATTTCAGTTCGAATCTAATACCACCTCCCGACTGAACGCTGTCGTACGATAGCGCAGGAACTATTTTATTCGGGTAGCGTCATAGTTTCCCCTATGGATATCGCATTCATCCTCGTGCTTTTGAGCTTTCCCGCGCTCTTGCAGACCTGTTTCGCTATTTTTGTGTACGTGGACGCCCCCGACGTGAGGATGCCGCGACGAAAGTGGACGCTGATCGCTCTTTTGGTCCCGATATTCGGCTTTTTCACGTATCTGCTCGAACGGGCGGAGCGAACCAGCGAGCCACCCGACGACGACCAGTTCGTCGACGGCCCGTTTCGAATCCACAAGTCCCGAGCGGACGATACGCCGGTCGTCTCAGAGGGGCCGCCGGACGCTGACGACCTAGAAGAATCAGATGGCACTGACCGGACTGAATAGCGAGCGGGCGAGAGCGAACTGCGTCAGTCAGTAGAACTCGCGGACCAGATCCATCGCGTCCTCGGGCGCGCCGTCCGGAATCTCTGCCATGTTTTCGTCGAGCCCCTCGCGCTGTTCGTACGGGACGCTGTTCTCGTCCTGATAGATGACGCCGATGTGTTCCCGGTCGCCGGACATGATCCGCTCGCGGGCCTGGTCGTAATCCGAGGGGTCGTGGTCAGTCTCCGAGAGGTCGACGATGGAGTCGCGCCAGTAGTCGTAGGTGTCGACGTCGTTGAACGTGACACACGGCGAGTAGACGTTGACCAGCCCGAACCCGTCGTGTTCGATCGCTTTCTTGACAATCTCGGTGTGGCGCTGGCTGTCAGAGGAAAAGGACTGCGCGATAAAGCTCGCTCCAGAGGCGAGCGCGAGCGCGAGCGGGTTGACGGGGGACATGTTCGTCCCGTCGGGCGAAGTCGACGTCTCGAAGTCCTCACGCGAGGTCGGTGACGCCTGCCCTTTGGTCAGCCCGTAGATGCGGTTGTCCATCACGACGTAGCTCATATCGACGTTCCGGCGGACGGCGTGGATGAAGTGCCCGGCACCGATCGAGTAGCCGTCACCGTCGCCGCCAGCGACCATCACTTCGAGGTTCGGGTTGGCGAGTTTGACGCCGATGCCGACCGGGAGCGCGCGCCCGTGGACGCCGTGCAGGGCGTAGCTGTGCATGTAGGTCCCGATCTTTCCGGAACAGCCGATCCCGGCGACGACGAAGGTGTCGTCGGGGCTGTTGCCGGTCTCGGCGAGTGCCTTCATCATGCCGTTCATCGTCCCGAAGTCGCCACAGCCGGGACACCAGGTCGGTTGCTTGTCGGACTTGAAGTCGGTAAAGCGGATGTCTGAGCTCATTGGGTTGCCTCCGTCGGGTGACCGACAGCCTCTCTAATCTCCTCTGCGAGTTCGTCGGCCTTGAATCGCACGCCGTTGAACTTGTTGATGCGCTCGACGCGTTCGAGGACGTCGTGTTCGAGGACGCCCGCGAGCTGTCCGTTCGAGTTACACTCGACGACGATGGTCGTCTCGGCCGCCTCGATTTCCGCGTCCAGGTCCGGCCGCGGGAACAGATACGGCAGCGAGATGAGCCGAATGTCGAGGCCGTCCTCGTCGAGGAAGGTCAACGCCTCGCGCAGCGCACCCTCGTTCGACCCCCACGAGATGACGAGCGTCTCCGCGTCCGGGTCGCCGAACTCGCGGTAGTCCCACGTCTCTTCTTCCTGAGCGGTTTTGACCTTCTGCTTTCGCTTCTCGACCTGTTCGAGGCGAACCTCAGTGTCCTCGGTTCGTCGACCGAGTGAGTTGTGTTCGAGTCCGGTGGTCATGTGAGCGCCGCCCTCAGTGCCCGGGAACGCGCGGGGGCTCACGCCGTCCGCGGTCGGGAAGTGGGGCTGAAAGCGCCCCTGTTCGTCGGTCCAGGAGTCGATTTCGTCCTCGTCGACGACCTTCCCGCGGTCGATTTCCACCTCGTCCATGTCGAAGGCTTCCGGCGGGAACGTCTGTTCGGTGACCGCGAGCGCAAGATCCGAGACCAGATAGACGGGCACCTGATACTTCTCCGCGAGGTTGAACGCCTCGACGGTCTTCCAGAAACACTCCGCGACCGTCGTCGGCCCGACGACGAACCGCTCGACTTCGCCGTGCCCGCCGTACAGGAGCATGTTCAGGTCGCCCTGTTCCTGCTTCGTTGGCATCCCCGTCGATGGGCCAGAGCGCATCACGTCACAGATGACAAGCGGCGTCTCGCTGGTGCCGACGAGACCGAACGTCTCGGTCATCAGGTCGATTCCGGGACCAGAAGTTGCCGTCATCGAGCGTGCGCCAGCGCGCGCAGCGCCGAGCGCGAGGTTGATCGCCGCGAGTTCGTCCTCGGCCTGAACGACCTTGCCGCCGTACTGGTCGATCCGGCCCGTGAGATACTCCATCACGTCCGTCGCGGGGGTGATCGGATAGCCAGCGTAGAATCGACAGCCTGCGGCGATAGCGCCCATCCCGATGGCTTCGTCGCCGTTCAGGAGGACGTAATCGTTGTCGGTCGTCTCGAGATCGTAGCCGTACTCGTGGTCGTAGTTCTCCTGAACGTACTCCTGACCGAGGCGCGCTGCCTCCTTGTTGTTCTCGACGATGGCGGTTCCCTTGTCGGAGAAGCGCTTTTCGAGCGAGGCGTCGAGGTTCTCGATGGGGAACTGCGCCACCTCACAGGCCGCGCCGAGTGCGACGACGTTTCGCATGATGGCACCGCCCGCGTCCTCTGCGAGACTCTTCAGCGGCACGTCGAGACCGATCATCCCCCCTGGGATTTCGACGTCCTGCATCGTCGTCCGCTCGCCGTCGTAGATGATGACGCTCCCGTCGTGGAGTTCATCCATGTTCTCGTCGATGGTTCGCTCCGTGAGCGCGATGAGCACGTCCAGTCGGTCGACGACGCTCTCGACGCGGTCGACGGACGTCCGCACCTTGTACGCGGTGTAACCGCCGCGGATGCGCGAAGCGAAGTCTTTCGAGGTAAAGACGTGTCTGCCAGCACGTGACAGCGCCTGTGCAAAGATCTTTCCAGTAGAGTCGATTCCATCACCGGCTTCACCGCCGATGGCCCAGTTCAGGTCGTCGGGCATGTTATCCGCAAGCTATCAAGGGCGGAACGAAAAGCCTTCTCATCGCAACCGGGAACGTGACCGCTGGATGGACGATTCCGGCCGCTGATAGGACACGACGTGTCCGGATTCGAGACGGAGAATAGCCTACGTGTCAGGCGATTGGAGGCGCGCGTTCCAGTACGAGACGGTCGCGAGATATTTCCCAAGCGGCGTCCGGTGAATGCCGTTGTCGACCGCTCGAAACACCGACGCCACGCTGTTTGGTATCTTCCGATAGAATCCGTACGGGAACACCCAGTCGTGTTCGGCGCCGACGAGTTCGAGGTCGGCAGCATCGAGCAGTTCGCGGACGTCATTACCGGAGTACAGCCGCGACCCCATCGGCAGCGCCCAGTTGTACAGCGACCGCTGGGAAAACTGGTTGAACGTATCGAAGAAGATCTGCTCGCGGGAGACGCGACACATCTCCTGCAGGAACTGCTCGGGCGTGTCCGCGAGGTGGAAAAATCGCATCGCAAAGACGACATCGAAGCTGTTATCGGGAAACGGTAGGCGTCCGGCGTCACCGCGCATGAACTCTAGCCCGTCTTCGACGCCGAGCGACTGTGCCTTCTCCCGGCCCTGCTGGAGCATCGGCCCGGAGATGTCGAGTCCGATGATGTCCGCCCCGCGATTTGCGAGCATGGCGGTGAACCGACCCGTTCCGCAGGCAATTTCGAGGATTTCCTTGTCTTCGACCGGACCGAGTGCGTCGAGTACCGCCTCCTTCTCCCGTCGGTCGATGAGTTTCCCGCCCCGGGAGAACCGCTTGTCCTCGTAGGCCTCCGCAACCTCGTCGGCCTGATACCATTCCTGTCCTTTCACAGTAGGGTCTTATGCCCCGGGGATAAAACGATACTGGAACCGTTTCACCCATCCGCTGTCGGTGGTTCGACCACTGCGGGAACCCCCAACTAATCTCTCCTCTCAGCACTTATCAAATATCTTTGTATAAGGCCGTCTGTATCTGTTTGTACACCATTTAGTATTGAGTCCTGTATATAGCCAAGACTTACAAGTTCCCGCTGGGGAAGTGGACGTATGAGTACGCGAGCGCGACACGAGCGTAAAGAAGAAACCCGCCTGTCAGAATCCGAGTATCGAGACCGACTTCGCGAACTGCCCCCGAGTGCGAAACTCGTCGCGAAGATTCTCGAGACGGACCAGCCACTCTCGCAGGGTGAACTGGCGACGGAATCGCTGCTGCCGGACCGAACCGTTCGGTATGCGCTGAACCGACTCGAAGAGACCGAACTGGTCAAGTCCCGGTACAGCGTCACCGACGCGCGAAAGCAGGTCTACGCGCTTCGACTCTGACGTCGCTGCTCGCTGAACCGACCCGTCGGTCGACTTGCCCGCCGCGGACGACGACTTTTTGCGCCCACACACCAAGACCAGATGTGGATACTCTGGAGTCCGAACTTGAGCGCGCACGCGACCTCTCTGTGAGTGCGATTGCCGACGCAATCGAGCAGATCGGCTTTTCGTGTACGCGCTGTGGGGCCTGTTGCAAGGCTGCCGACTGTGAGGATACCGACAGCACCGCAACTGACGTGGACAGCGAGGAACACACGGCGACGGTGTTTCCCGACGAGATTCGACGACTTCAGGAACGTGGCTACGACTGGCGTGACGTCGCGCGTCCGATGCCGTACGGACTGACAGCGGACGACGAAAACGACCGAACTGACGATGCCAGCGCAGAAGGGACTGAGACCGCAGGCCGAACGACTTTCGAGTGGGCGTTGCAGACCGACGCCTGCGGCGACTGTACCTTCTACGAGGAGACAGACGGGACAGGTGCCTGCACGGTTCACGAGGACCGGCCGCTGATCTGCCAGACTTATCCCTTCAGTGTCGCACTCGGCGGGACGAGTCAGCCGATGGGCGAGGCGGTGGACCGGGAGGGGATCGTTCGCGCACACGAGTGCGAGGGACTCGGACGCGACATCTCGCGAGCGGACGCCGAGGAACTGGCTGACACGCTCAAGGAACGCGCCGTTCGTGAACTCGAAGAAGCTATCGGGGTCCGTGACACCTACGAACCGGTCGACGCCGAGGGCGTGGTCGTCTACGATTCCGAGGGGCCGAAGCGGCCGGACGGAACCGCGATCGATACCTGATTGCGGGATAGCGGCGATTGTTCGAACGGACAATAACTACTTTGGGGTTGGACTCGTTTGACACGCACGGAGGCCGATACTGTGGAACTCTCGAATCGATTGCTCTGTCTGTTCAGTGCGGACGTGTCCGAACAGGAGGATCGCTACGTCGTGGAAATCCCCGCACGGGAGATCGAAACTGGTTCGGTCACGCCCGGCGACACCTACCGGGTCGCGTTGCTCGCTACCGAGGACGACTCTGCCGAAAGCGACGCGGCCGACCAGACGCCACCCGACGAACCCCAACCCCCCGTCGAACCCGGCGAGATCCGCTACGTCGAAATCGAGGATCTTGGCAAGCAAGGCGACGGGATCGCTCGCGTCGAACGGGGTTACGTGATCATCGTCCCGGAGACCGATGTCGGCGAGCGCGTAAAAATCGAGATCGTCGAGGTCAAATCGAACTTCGCCGTCGGCGAGATCATCGAATCCGAGACGTGACCGTTTCGTCAGGGTCGCATTTCCCCGCTGTACCACGACGACCGGCCGAAGACGACTGTTTTGCCGATTTCGCCGTCTCCTGTCCGGTCCAGCGACCCATACGGGGGCGAATAGATCGCACTTGTCTTACGATCCCCGCTCTCAGGGCCTGAAACTCCCACGTAGCCGCCGTTAACCGTCTGTACCAAACGCCCTTTACTTGTAGACGTCCTTTACTCTCGTATGAGTACAACGGCGACGGCAGGCGGGGAACTCACACTCTCGGACAAACAGCAACAGATCCTGGCGTACCTTCGCGAGCACGCCGACGAACAGACCTACTTCAAATCACGGCTCATCGCTGATGAACTCGACCTCTCCGCGAAGGAGGTCGGAACCAACATGACGGCCATCGCCGAGGGTGAGTTCGACATCACCGTCGAGAAGTGGGGCTACTCGTCGAGTACGACCTGGATGGTGACTGCCTGATTGTCTGCACCCGACAGCTCGCAGTATCCCGAGCGATAATCGGCGACAGCGTTCATTACCCCCGGCCCCCAACGGCCTGCAGTGGCAGGTCGCTGTTCCCCCCGTCCCCCACGACGTTCGCACGCTTCCCCCGACGAGACCGTCTCGTCGCCCGTTTCTGATTCGGCCGCTTCGCAATCTCGTGAGTGGACCGTCCCGCGGTCTCGCGGACAGGTCGCAATCGGGACGCTCGTGCTGTTTATCGCAGCCATCCTCATCGCGGCGGCGACCGTCGGTGTGCTCTTTGACGTGACTGGCGTTTTGCAGGGCCAGACTGCCTCGACCAGCACGGAGAGTTCCGCGCAGTTGACTGACCGACTCGACGTGGTCGCGGTCACCGGAAACAACATCTCTGCGACGGAACCACACACCATCCGGGAAGTGAACGTCATCATCACGCAGGCCGGAGGGAGCGGCGACGTCGACCTGACGAACGTGACCGCCCAGTGGTACGGCCCCGACGACAGCTACAACCTGTTGAGCGACAGGGCTGGCGGCCCCGGCGACCAGACGTTCACTACGGCGGCGCTCGACGACCCCGAGGGTACCTTTCCGGTGCTCACGAGCCCAGAGCAGCGCTTCACTCTGCGATTCGAACCCGGAACGGCGTTCGGATCGAGTGGACTCACGGCGGGTGAACGGGTGCGCATTCAACTGACCGCGCAGTCCAGATCGAGCAAGACGGTTCGCTTCACCGTCCCGCAATCGCTGAGCGGTCGCTCGTCGGTGACGCTGTAGCGGCCTTTTGTGTCTGCCCCGATTGGCTCCGGTCACCGATCGTAGTCGCTTTGGGGCTTCCGACCGAAGTGACGGTAATGCCAGCCACCGCTGAGATCTCTCGCACGCAGGCGTGGCTGATCGCGGCGCGCCCGCAGACCCTTCCGGCGGGTGCTGCGCCGGTCATCATCGGGATCGGCCTCGCGGCCGCAGACGGCGTCTTCGCGCCGCTGCCAGCCGTCGGCGCGCTCGTCGGCGCGCTCCTGATTCAGGTCGGGACGAACTTCGCGAACGACTACTACGATGCGAAACACGGCGCGGACACCGACGAGCGCGAGGGGTTCACCCGCGTGACAGCCGGTGGACTCATCCAGCCACGGCAGGTCCGTGCCGCGATGACCGCCACCTACGCACTCGCGCTCGTCGTCGGCGTCTATCTGGTCTACGTCGGCGGCGTTCCAATCGTCGTCGTCGGCCTCTCAAGTATCCTCGCTGGCCTGCTGTACACTGGCGGCCCGTACCCGTACGGCTACTACGGTCTCGGTGACCTGTTCGTGTTCGTCTACTTCGGTCTCGTCGCCGTCACGGGAACCTACTACGTCCAGGCTGTGACTGCACTCGGCATCGACCCGCTTTCGGTCAGTGTGGCACCCGACGCAATCACCGCAGGTGCGGTGCTCGCCGGTGCCGGTGCTGGCGCGCTCGCGACGACCATCCTTGTGGTCAACAACATCCGCGACCTGGAGACGGACCGGGAGGCGGGCAAGCGAACCCTCGCGGTCATGCTCGGCTATCGCTTCTCCCGTGTCGAGTTCTGCGCGCTGATCGCACTCGCCTACGCAGTTCCAGTCGCGCTCGTCGTCGGCTTCGATCACTCCCCTGCCGTTCTCGCGACCTGGCTGTCCGCGCCGCTTGCCGCGCTGGTCGCTCGGACGGTGCTGACACGAACCGACGGCGACGCGCTCAACCCTGCACTGGAGCGCACCGGCCAGTTGCTTGCGCTGTATGCACTGCTCTTTGCTGGCGGCGTCGCCCTGTCGGGGGTGCTGTGACGTGGTCGATATCGCTCCGTTTCAGGTGCGTCTTCGAACGCCCATAGACACTGCTCACGGCCCGATCGAGAGCAGACGGGGGTTTCTCGTCGCCGTCGAGCACGAGGGCGAAACGGGTGTCGGCGAGGCAACGCCGCTGGGGGGCTGGACGGAGTCCTACACGGAGTGTGAAGAGGCATTGAACCGCGCTCAGACCGTCGCTCGTCATCTCGACTGGGGGATCGCACTCGCGCGCACGAACGCGCCCGCCGCACGACACGGA
This sequence comes from Halovenus marina, assembly GCF_051414115.1. Lineage (NCBI taxonomy): Archaea > Methanobacteriati > Methanobacteriota > Halobacteria > Halobacteriales > Haloarculaceae > Halovenus > Halovenus marina. The sequence continues at coordinate 926,195 of NZ_JBLKNZ010000001.1, forward strand.
CTCTCGCTCGCGTTCTCCGTGGCACGGGCACGAAGTGAAGACGCTCCACTGTACCGGTCGCTCGGGCGCGACGAGCGCGTCGAGCGCGTCCCGGTCAACGGAACGGTCGGCGCAAACGGATCTCCGGACGTGACCGCAACTGCCGCCACGGAATTGGTCGGCGCTGGCCACGACTGTCTCAAACTCAAGGTCGGAACGAACGGCGTGGAGACGGATCTCGAACGCATCCGGGCGGTGCGAAATGCTGTCGGCGACGGCGTGACACTCCGGGTTGACGCAAACGGTGCATGGGCGCGCTCGGAAGCAGAACGGGCGATTTCCGGGCTTGCGGCGCTCGATGTCGCGTACGTCGAACAGCCCCTCCCGGCCGACAATCTCGATGGGCTCTCCGCGCTGCGCGACCACGGCGTGGGTATCGCCGTCGACGAGTCGCTCGTCGCTCACGATATCGAGACTGTACTCGAACACGGGGCGGCAGACGTCGTCGTACTGAAGCCGATGGTCCTCAGCGGGCCGGACGTGGCCGTCGAGACAGCACGAACCGCCAGGGCGGCGGGAGTCGAGCCAGTCGTCTCGACGACTATCGACGCCGTCGTTGCCCGAACGGCGGCCGTCCACGCCGCCGCGGCAATCCCCGATGTGTTACCCTGCGGACTCGCGACCGGACAGTTCCTCGAAACAGACCTCGCACCCGACCCTGCACCCGTCGAGAACGGCTCGGTTCGCGTTCCACAGACCGCAGGGCTCGGGGTCGACCAGTCCCACGTGCTATGACCGGACGCTGGCCGACCCGCGCTCCGCTCGCAGACCGCGCCGAGCGGACGCCAGACCGGACCGCGATTGTCGACACCCAACACGAGGGTCGGTGGACGTTCGGACAACTCGATGTGGTCGTCGACGACGTTGCCAGTCAGCTAGCGGAACGGCTTGACCGACCCGAATCCGCCCGGATCGGTTGTCTGCTGAATCAGTCGATCGAAACGGTCGTCGTCGTCCACGCCGCGATGCGTCTCGGCGCGACGCTGGTCCCGATGGACCCTGGCCTGACCGAGGAGAAACGCACGATGCGGATCGAACGCACCGGTCTGGATCTTCTGACCCGTGCGCGAGCGCCCGAGACGAACGCCGACGGTCGGTCACTCCTCGTCTCGCGGCCCGACATGGGGCACGGTGCTGACGACACTCCACGGCGCGAACTGGCGCTTTCGATCCCAACCGAACCCCCCCGTTCGAGTGCGAACCACTCGTCTGAGTCGGCCGAACTACCTGAGACCGAGCCAGCCGAACTCGGCCGTGACGACACCGTCCTCGTTCTGTTCACGTCTGGAACGACTGGCGATCCGAAAGGTGTCAGGCTGACGCTCGGGAACCTCTTTGCGAGTGCGACCGCCTCGGCCTTTCGCCTCGGTGTCGACCCCGACGACCGCTGGCTCGACTGTCTTCCGCCGTATCACATGGGCGGGCTGGCACCCATCTTCCGGACGGCGCTCTACGGAACGACGCTCGTCCTCCAGCCATCCTTCGGAGCCGAGACGACCGCACGCGTGATCGACGAGTACGACGTGACGGGGGTCTCACTCGTCCCGACCCAGTTGACGCGGATGCTGGACGCTGGCTGGTCGCCTGCGGCGGCGCTCGATACGGTGTTGCTCGGCGGCGCACCGGCCTCGCGGGAACTTATCCAGCGTGCGCTCGACCGGTCGGTGCCGGTCTGTCCGACCTACGGGCTGACCGAAACCGCCTCGCAGGTCGCCACCGCGCTACCCGAGACTGCACGCGACCTCCCGGAGTCAGTCGGACAGCCACTCGTCTGCACGGACGTGACGATTCTCGACGGCTCCGAACCGGTCGACGGGGCCGAGACTGGCGAACTCGTCGTCAACGGGCCGACGGTGACGCCCGGCTATCTCGACGACGGGCGAACCGAGCAGGCGTTCTGTGCACACGGTCTGCGAACCGGCGATGTCGGCTGGCGGGACGAGGTGGGGCGTCTCTACGTTCTCGGGCGGCGCGACGAGCTGATCCAGACCGGCGGCGAACTCGTCGCTCCGGCGGAGGTTGCCGAGGCGCTCGGAGCACACGACAGCGTGCAGGACGCCGCCGTCGTGGGAGTCGACGACCGGGAGTGGGGCGAACGCGTCGCGGCACTGGTCGTCACCGACGGCACTGTCAGCATCGACAGCCTCCGGGACCACTGCCGGGAGCGGCTGGCCGGATTCAAGCGACCAAAGGTGATTGTTCTGACCGACACTATTCCACGGACGCAGTCCGGCACCGTCGACAGGGAGGCGGTTCGGGTGGTTATCGCGGAGTCGTAGCGACAACAGCCGGTCGGGTTTTATCCGGCGAACGCGTAGGAGGACCCGTGTGCACGCTCGTCTTCGCGTATCAGGTGTTCGAGGCAGAGATAGTGGCCGCCACGAACCGCGACGAACGGCTCGACCGGCCCGCCGAGCCGCCAGCCGTGCGCGACTGGGAATCCCGTGTGCTCGCCCCGAAGGATATCGAGGCTGAGGGCACGTGGCTCGGCGTCAACGAACACGGCGTCTTCGTCGCACTCACGAACCGCTGGGCGGACAGGGAGGGCGAGCGCTCACGAGGGCTGCTCGTCAGGGACGCGCTCTGCTACGAGAGCGCAGACGCGGCGACGCGGTTCGTCGAGCGGGAACTCGCAACTGACGCATACGCTGGCTGTAACCTCGTCGTCGCAGACAAGGCGAGCGCGTTGCTCGTCGAGTTCGACGGCACGACGACGGTCCGACCGCTTCGCTCGGGCGTTCACGTGGTTGTCAACGTGGGTGCCGACGGCGACTACACGGTCCCGCCCGAACGCGAGTCGGCGGGCAGACAGCAAGCGGAGAACGCGAACGCGGTGCGTGCAGCCTTGCAGCCAGAACCTGGCGAGACTGACAGGGAGTGGCTCGACCGCGCGGCAGCCGTTATCGCTGACCACGAATACGGCGTCTGTGTTCACGGCGACGGCTTTGGCACGCGCTCGTCGACCCTGCTATCGGTCGGCCCGGACGGAACGACGATGGAGTACGCTGACGGGCCGCCGTGTTCGACACCGTACGACCATCGAATGCAGTTGTGAAACTGACCGAAGTATCGACGACCCACCTGTGAGATTCGACCCAGCTGGTGTGCTAACGACGCTCGCTTAGAGGTCACTTTGAATATCGAGTTGGTTCATCTCGTCAACTTCCGCGCTGATCTGACGAATCATCTCTGTCTGTTGTGTATTTGCGGTCGCGATAGCTTCGGCTTCGGTAGCGACTTGCTCGAAGTCGGTTGCCGTCTCGTCAACCATGCTCGCAATTTCTTCCGTGCTCGCAGCCTGGTCGTCGGTCGCATCAGCGACTTCGGCCACACCGTTTGAGACCTCGTCGACGACAGTTGCGATGTTTTTGAACGTTTTCCCTGACTGCTGGACTTTTTCAGCCCCGTCTTGCAGAACTTCATTAGTTCGATCGAGGCTTTCGACGGTCTCTGTCGTGTCTTCTCGAACTGTTTCGACGATTTCTTCGATCTCTGACGCGCGCTTTTGCGATTCCTCTGCGAGGCTTTTCACCTCATCGGCGACGACTGCAAATCCGTCCCCTGCTTCCCCTGCGCGCGCGGCCTCAATCGAGGCGTTGAGCGCGAGCATATTCGTCTGGTCAGCGATATCGTTGATCACGTCGACCAGTTCATCGATCTGTTGGATACTTTCGTCGAGATTACGGATATCTTGAGTTACACTCTCGGCTGCTGCCTCAAGGTCGTCCATGATCTCGATTGTCTGTTCTGCTTGTTCTTCGCCAATCTCCGCCTCTTCGCGTGCGTCCTGACTGATCGATTTGACCTGATCGGCGGTCGCCGCGATCTCTTCGACGGTGGCGCTGAGCGATGAAACCTCCTCGGCGACCTCGGTGACGGACTCCAGTTGGTCGTTGGCCTGCGAACTGATCTCCTGTGAACCCTGGGCGACATCCTCCGCTGCAGACTGTAACTCGTCGACCGCAGATTTGATGCTCTGACTCGCTGTTTTCTGTGCTGTGATGTCACGAAATGTCTCGCTGATAGCCACGACATCGCCATGCCGGTCGTGGATCGGCCTCACGACGAGTTCTGTCGGGATAACACGGCCGCCGTAGCTTTCTTTTCGCACTTCGACACGGATTTCGTCCTGACCCTCATCGACGATCTGGTTGAGTGTACAGTTGTCTGTTCCACACACTTCTGGATTACAGAACTGGTCGTAGCACTTGACCATCTCACTCTCTTCTGCGTCGACACCGCCCATCTGTTTCATCTGGTCGTTCTCGAGAACGACGTTGAAGTTCAGATCGAGAATCCGCATCGCTGTACCGGTAGATTCCATGACTTGGCGTAGATTGTTCGTGAGGACATCCCACAGTTCGTCTTCCGGAAGTTCCTTACCGCCGAATATCTCCTGGGAGAAGTCAGTTCCTGCGGTCGAACCCTGATCTGTCTGTGCCATATGACTCGATCTCCCCCGGAATCGCTTATATTTTTCACAAAATCCCACAATACTGTGATTGTAGGACGGGATCGAGGAGACATTAGAGAGACCGGCCACCGGTGTCTGAGAGAAGTGAGGGTTCTGACGGATTACATAAGGCTTATGCGCGCACTGGGTTTGACTCCACCTAATGAGCAACTGGCGGGACTCCGATGAGTTCGAGGCGCAGTCCGTCGCGGAATGGGTTGAGCAGTACTATCACTATCCCGTACTGCTTGCACTCATTCTGTTCGCGTTCGTGAATCGAGTCATCAACTGGTCCAACTACGTCGTCGACGGAACCTACTTCTTCCGCGGGAACGACCCATACTACCATCTCATCCAGACTGAGTACACTGTCTCGCACTTTCCGTTCACGATGCCGTTCGACCCGGGGACGTACTTCCCGTACGGCACCAGCACGGGCCAGTTCGGCACGCTGTTCGACCAGGTAATCGCCTTCGGCGCGCTGGTTATTGGACTGGGCAGCCCGAGCGAAGAACTCGTCCGGCGGGTGTTTTTCTTTGCACCACCCGTTTTCATCATCCCGATCAGTATCGTCGCCTATCTCATCGGGCAGCGCCTCGGCGGCCGGTTCGGTGGACTCGTCAGCGCTGGCGTCGTCGCCTTCGCCCCAGACCGATTGCTACAGGTCAGCGTCATCGGCAGCACACAACACGAAGTCGCGGAACCACTGCTGATGGGGCTTGGCGTTCTCGGAATTATGGTCGCACTGACCGTCGCCGAGCGCGAAAAGCCGGTGTACGAACTCGTCGTCGCACGCGAATTCGGCGCACTCCGGGAGACCATCGGCTGGTCGCTGCTCGCTGGCGTCGCCATCGCCCTGTATCTGTGGGTGTGGCCACCCGGTGTCTTCCTCTATGGTATCCTTGGCGCGTTTTTCGTCGTTCACCTCAGCATCGAGCACATCCGCGGGCGGAGCCCCGAACACGCCTCCTTCGTCGGCGTGGTCGCACTCACGACCGCTGGCTTACTTCAGCTTCCGTTCATCCAGACGCTCTCGTTCAGTTCCGTCCAGCGCTCGCCCGTGCAGGTCGGGCTGGCGCTCGGTGTCGTCGCCGGAATTGTCTTTCTGGCGTGGCTCTCACGCCTGGTCGAACGCCGGAACCTCTCACCGTTCGTCTATCCCGGCGCAGTCGCCGGATCCATCCTCCTCGCGTTCGGGGTGATGGCGCTTGCGTTGCCGGGTGTCCTCGACTTCTTCATCAGCGAAGTCGACCGCGTACTTGGATTCATCACCTCACCCGGCACTGCAGCTGGAACCATCGGAGAGGCTCAGCCCGCTGACCTGGGCGACCTGCAGGATTCGTACAAACTGGCCGGGTACACCGCGGTCGCTGGCGCGGCGCTTCTGCTTGCAAAGCAGTTTTTCGACGAGGAGCCACGCGGTGAACAGTTGCTGATCGTCATCTGGGGTGCGTTCATCCTCGCGGCGACGCTGACCCAGATGCGCTTCGAGTACTACATGACACTCATCGTCGGTGGCCTCAACGCCGCGCTTGTGGGCTATATCCTCGACCTGATCCGCCCTTCGGAGCGCTCGCTGGACATCCAGTCGTACCACGTGTTTACCGTCACTGCCATCCTGCTGCTGTTGTTCGTCCCGATGGTGCTGTTTTCGCCGACTGCCATCGCGTACGCAGACGATATAAGTCGACCCGGCGAGAGTGCCCAGTGGAGCGAGGGCCTGGAATGGATGGAAGGCAACACGCCCGACCCCGGACTGTACGGCAACCCCGACGGTGACCAGTTCGACATGGACGGGACCTACAAGGTGACAGACGACTTCGACTACCCGGATGGGACGTATGGGGTGTTATCGTGGTGGGACTACGGCCACTACATCACCAGCGATGCCGAACGGATACCGACTGCGAACCCCTTCCAGCAGGGTGTGCGACCGGCAGCCGACTTCCTGCTCGCCCAAAACGAGTCGGAGGCGATGGACGTGCTCTCGGAGATAGACGAGAGCGACAATGCACAGGCGCAGTACGTCATGGTTGACTGGAAGATGGTAAACACTGACGCGTTCAGACCCGTGAACGGGAAGTTCTTCGCGCCGCCGGACTTCCACGACGAGTTCGAGCGCTCGGACTTCTACACTCGGGTCATCGACGAGGGTCTGGCACAGGACCGCGGCATCATCAGTGCGACGTCGACGATGCTGCACAAACAGCCCTACTACAACTCGATGATGACGCGACTGTACAAGTATCACGGCAGCGCACAGCAACCGCGGCCGTACGTCGTCGAGTGGCAGGGGGCTGAACGACAACTCAACGAGGATGAGACGTTCGTCACCTCCTCTGGACCGTCGATCCAGTTCTACGACTCACTGCGTGCAGCCCAGCAGGCCGTCGAAAACAGCAGTTCCGCGCAACTCGGCGGCTTCGGGCCGTATCCAGCAGAGCGAGTCCCTGCACTCGAACACTTCCGACTCGTTCACATGAGTAATCTGACCGCACTGGCGGGCGGCGAAGGATTCGACTTCCAGCGGACGGTGCAGAACAACCAACTCGGTTCACGTCTCGTCCAGCAGTTGCCACAGTACAACGGAACGAGCCCGCAGGCGGCGGCACAGGACTTCATGTACGGGACTGACCCGGCCTGGACGAAGACGTTCGAGCGAGTCCCCGGTGCGACCATCGAGGGGACTGCCCCGGCGAACAGAAGCGTCCTGTTGACCGTCGAACTGAAACCCGAAAACGGTCAACAGTTCACGTACACCCAGAGCGTCGATGTCGGCGAAGACGGACAGTTCAGCACGACAGTGCCATACGCGACGACCGGAGACGACGAGTACGGTGTCGAGGAAGGGTACACGGATTCGACGGTCGAGGCCCAAACCCCCTACCGGCTGTCCGCACCCGGTGTCAACGACGAGGGCAACCAGACCTTCTTCGTCGGCGAGGTGAACGTGACCGAAGGACAGGTGCTCGGCGAGGAGTCGGGACCGGACCCGGTCGACCTCGAACCCATCGGGGAGTCGGACCTGATCGATACTGGTGACGACGGAAGCGACAACGGATCTGATGGAAGTGACAGCGGATCTGATGGAAGTGACAGCGGATCTGATGGAAGCGACTCCAGTTCGGAGAGCGAAAGCGTCGATGGCACGGCTGGCCCACAGCCCCAACTCACCTGGACTGAGCGACAGTTTGCCGCTGGCGCGGGCTGACACCGGTAACTGCTTTTAGCCATACGGACTTGGATGCGATGCCTGACTCTTTGCGGACGAACTCGGAGTGCGTGTCTGATCGAACGGACAACGCCAGTACTATGACCCGTCTCGACGCAACACCGGATATGTGTGAGTGCGAACGAGTTATCGGTCGAGGCGGAACCGATCCCCGAGAGGTGAGCCGATGGTAGCGCTGACCGTCGAGGTGTTGCTCGCTGGCATCGGCGGCGGCATGCTCGGTGCAGCGATTGGTGCACTCCCCGCGTTGAGTCTCGCAGGGTTCGTCGTGATTGTCGGCGAAGCGACGGCGCTGGTCGATGTGACGCACTTCGAGGGGACAGCCGCGGCGACGGCGCTCGATGCTGGTGGGTTGACCGCGGCGGTCGGACTCGGTCCGGCGCTTGGCCCACACGCCGCGTTCGCTGGCGGTGCCGCTGCTGCGGCGTATCTCGGTCGCCGCGAGATGTTCGACACGCGCTTTCGGTATCACCCCGCGAAGAGCATCGCCAAGCCGCTCGGAAGCGACCCCGCTGTGTTGATCGTCGGCGGCGTGTTCGGAGCGCTCGGCGTCGGGGTCGCTGGTCTCGCCGCGGAGGCTGACCTCCCCGTCGATCCGATCTTTCTCGCCGTCGTCGTCTCGGCGTTCGTTCACCGAATCGCCTTCGGCTACAAGTTCCTCGGGCGACTCGACGGCGACATCCTCGATATGTCCCGGCATGAGGAGCGGTGGGGCGAACGCGACACCGCACAGGCGACTGAGGGTCGCCAGCGCGTCGAACCCTGGCAACCAGATCACTACGAGTGGGCGAACGTAGCTGTCCTCGGTGCGGGTGTGGGACTCGTCTCGGGGTACATCGCGCTCGCCTCTGGAAGCCCGTTTCTCGCCTTCGGCGTGACTGCGGCGTCGCTTGCCTTTCTCGCGCTCGGTCTCTACGATGTGCCAGTCACGCACCACATGGCACTCCCGGCGAGCATCGCTGCGCTCGCCGTTTTCTCAGGTGATCCCGCAGTTGCCATCGCTGTCGGAGGTGTCTTCGGCGTCATCGGTGGACTCCTCGGTGAACTCGCCCAGCGAGTCGTCTATGCCCATGGCGACACGCACGTCGACCCTGCCGCTGTCTCTATCGTTCTGACGAGTCTACTCGTCGTTATGTTGGTAGCCGCGGGCGTTCTCGACGCTGGCCCGGTTCCGTATCCGACACTGTAGCCGTACGCTCGTCTGTTCGACGAACGCGCTACTGATTGCTCTCAGATCGAAAAATCTGTCCCGGCGGTGCTGGCCAGCCATCGCCGGAACGCGCTGCCTGAACTGCGGTGCCAATTGTCAGGTGCAGTGCGACGGTCATTCCCGCCGGAAGCCCAGCGTGGTCGGACTTCATATGTTTGTTATTGTCTCACACACTTAACTCTTTGTGTCATTTTTTACAGGCGTACAACTAAGAAACGATGGGATAGTATTAAGAACGGTATGGGCTCGGAGGGATTTGAACCCCCGATCGGCTGATATCTCCGGTGTGTGCCTCGGTACCCCAGAGGGTCATCAACACGACCGGTGATCAGCCGGTCGCTCAGTATATCAGCTGGGATGTCGTCACCGAGCACGTTGCCTCTGGAGTCAGCCGCCTTCCCGGACTAGGCCACGAGCCCGCACCCGGGTATTTGGCGATTCGCCCTAAATGGATTTCGATCAGGCGTCGCGGCCCGTGAACTGTCACTCGTCCCGGTCCGTCTCACTCCAGTCACAGTCCTGGCACTTCCAGCCCGTGACAAAGGCGAGCGCGGAGGGCATGTATCCAACTTCGAGTACGTCACCGCCACACTCCGGGCAGTCGCGGTCGGCATCCGTAATCGGCTCTGCGTCCATCACGTCCTCGCCCTCGATGAGTTCGGCGAGACGTACTGGTGTGACCATCCGCCCCTGCACGACGCGGTTTTCGCTCATAGAGGCGTTTGGGGATCGACTTCCCTAAGCGTTCGCGTTGCGCGTCACGGTCATACAGCCAGTAGTATCAGAACCACGGCGGTCTATCCTTGGTGTCGGTTCCGGATCCGTCCGTTTCGGCGGGCGGCGCTTCTTCGAGCGGCTCATCACCGTGTGCGGAGTCGTCGGGACCCGAAAGTGCGGTCGTGATGTCGATGTCGTCAGGGTGGTAGTGCCTGTGCCGTTCTCGAATCTGTCCCGGGTCGAAGGAGAGCAGCGTCGTCACGGCCAGTGCGCCGAGTGCCACTGGGGCGTTTTCGGGAAAGAGACCGAGCACCGACAGGGCGAGCACACCGAGCGCGACGGCGCTGCCGAACCGGAATCGGTCGATATCGACCGCGTTTCGGAGCCACGGGCTCGCCAGCGCAACCGTCAACGCGAAGCCGACGCCGATGAGTCCTGCAGCGGCCGCACGCGCGATCAGTTCGGGGTCGGTCTGGACAGACACCGACAGTCCCGACGGCGAGAGGCTGGCGATCAGCCCGAACACGACGATGATGCCCGGGCCGGGGATGTACTCACCGATGCGTGCGCTGGCGGTACTCGCGGCAATCGAGAGGATCACCAGCGCGGCGAAGCGCTCGAACACGACCATATCGAGCACGCTCGCGATGGTCGGAGCGAGCGCGGCCTGCACGGCCGCGCCAAGTACCAGAACCACACCGATGGTGAGGACGATTTTGGCCTGCTGTCGCGGGGGATGATCCAGTTCGGCGAGGATGACCGCGACCATCGCGCTGCCGCCGAATACGAGCAGTCCGACTTCGACAATTCCGGCGATACTGTCGAGGGCGTCCGCGAGCACCAGCGCGGCGAAGACGCCGTCGATCAGCGGCAACAGCATGACGACGGCGAGCAGCGCCGCCGAAGAGCCGACCCACTCCTCGATGGTGAGTGCGACTGGGTGTTGTGAGCTACTCATCGGGCGTCAGGGGTGGCCGTCTCCCGTGGCCGATGGGTGGTGTGACAGGCGCCGATACTGCCGTAACAGGAACTGCATCGGCTTCACACGCTCTGTGAACTCCGAAAATGTATTCCCCATCGAGGCTGTGTCTGCACGCTGCGCTGCACTACACGTCTGTCGCACACTGCGTCCGCCGATGGGGGTAGCGGAGTTCATACTGTATAATTATGTATAATGGGGTAAAATACTTGTGTGAGATACGAACACACGGAACACGTATCGTGTGAAAATTTGACGATCTGCGGTACGCCCGTCCACTGAACGTGATGGTAGTGATCGAATGGTGGTTGATATGCGAAAAAGTGGACGATACTCTCGTGGGTCTCGGTTCTGACGTTCGTCCGTGTGCCAGTTGCGCTCGTCTAGAGTGTCCGACGTCCCTGCACGCCCGACGAATCGTTTCCCAGCGAGAGCTGGGCTGGCAGTTCGTTTACGCAGTTCCGGCAGTACCGGTATTCGATGTCGTTCTCGGTGTTACAGCGAGGACACCGAACACCATCCTCGGGCGCGGATGCTTCCTGAGCACGGACGCTGTACTCCCCATCGAACCGGAGCCACCCTCGCTTGACGAGTGCGTACGTGACCACGAAGATGTGAACCAGCAGCAAGACGCTGAGCACCCCGATGACCCAGTCAGGGCTCATGTGTCCCACTACTCACTGCAATAGATTAACCGTTTTGGCGCTTGACGCCGACACGGAGGGAACAGGTCGGTCAGTAGGACCGCTCTTTTGGCTCGTAGGTCTGCTCGTCGCCTTCGAGGATGACCGGTTTGTAATAGAGGTTCGGTGTCCCATCGTTCCAGGCGAGCATCGTGTGTTTGAGCCAGTTTTCGTCGTCGCGCTCCTGGTACTGTTTGCGCCAGTGTGCGCCGCGGAACTCCTCGCGTGCGAGCGCGCCGAGTGCGATCGCCTCGGCGTTGTCGAGGATGTTGCGCGTCTCGATGGTGTGGATCAGGTCGGTGTTGTACGTCCGGGAGGGGTCTTCGACACCGACCTTTCGATACTGCTTGCGCGCCTTGTGGATGTCACGCAGTGCCTGCTTCAGGTTCGACTCCTCGCGGAACACGTTGACGTTTTCGGTCATCGTCTCTTGCACTTCCGCTCGAACGTCTGCGTGGTTGATCCCGTCTCGTTCGAGCAGCGTCTCGACGCGCTCGCGCTCGGCATCGACGGCCGATTCGAGCACTGCCTCCGGTGTGGCAACTGCGCCGCCGTCGGCGACCACTGGGTCCGTCGAGTCGTCGACGTTTCCGGGTTCGACCGGCGTCTCGACCGATCCGTCCTCGTGTTGTGCGCCCGGACCGGTCGGGATTCGCGGCTCCCCGAGGTCCTCGCCAGCGGCGTGTCGCCCGGCACGGGCACCGAACACGAGCAGTTCCGGCAGCGCGTTCCCGCCAAGGCGGTTCGACCCGTGCATCGAGACACAGGCACATTCGCCCGCCGCGTACAGGCCGTCGATGCAGGTTTCGCCGTGCTCGTCGACTTCGAGTCCGCCCATCTGGTAGTGCTGGCCGGGCTTGACCGGCATCGGCTTTTCGAGGCCGTCCACGCCCTCGAAGTCCTCGGCCAGATGCAGGATGTTCTCCAGTCGGTCGATGATGCGCTCCTCGCCGAGATGGCGCATGTCGAGATGGACGTACTCGTCGTTGATCCCTCGTCCTTCGTTCACCTCCGTCAGTTCCGCTCGCGAGACGACGTCCCGAGAGGCGAGTTCCCCCTCGTTGTTCGCGTAGCCGTACTCGAACATGAACCGCTCCTCCTCGTCGTTGTAGAGGATTCCGCCCTCGCCGCGAACGCCCTCGGAGATGAGCACGCCCGTCGAGGGAAGCGTCGTCGGGTGGAACTGGACGAACTCCATGTCCTCCAGTGGGACGCCAGCGCGGTAGGCGATGGCCTGCCCGTCGCCGCTGTTTGCGACCGCGTTGGTCGTGTGGTCGAACGCCTGTCCGTTGCCGCCTGTGGCGAGGATGACGCCGTCGCGCGCGTGGAAGCCCGCGATTTCCCCAGTCTTGATCTCGTAAGCGACGACGCCGTGGCACTCACGCTCTGCGGGGTCGTCGTGGTCGGTCACCGCCGCGCGAGTGACGTACCACTCCTCGTAGACCTCGATCCCCCGTTTGACCACCTGCTCGTACATCGTGTGCAGGAGGTGATGGCCGGTCTCCGCGCCTGCGTAGGTCGTCCGGGGGTGTGAGAGCCCGCCGAATGGACGCTGGGAGACGGTGCCGTCGTCCTCGCGCGAGAACGGCATCCCCCAGTGTTCGAGTTGGATGACCTCCTCGGGGGCTTGCTTGGCGAACGTGTCGATTGCTGGCGCGTCCCCCAGGTAGTCCGAGCCTTTCATCGTGTCGTAGGCGTGGAGTTCCCACGAGTCCTCCTCGTGCAGGGCCGCGTTGATCCCACCCTCTGCGGCACCTGTGTGACTCCGAACCGGATGGAGCTTGGTCACGAGGGCGACGTCCGCTCCCTCTTCGTGTGCTGCAATCGCCGCACGGAGGCCAGCGCCGCCAGCGCCGACCACGATAACATCGTGTTCGTACATAGTTTGTGTCTGAGCCGTCAGCGGGAAGCCGTTACGAATCCTGAAATCGCAGCAGTCAGCCACCGTGACGGGATCCCGACTCTGTCCGACTATTGGAACGGGCAAGAATAAATGGATCGAAGCAACACACGGTTTCCGCGACCACCTCATCCTGTCAACACACCTAATAATCCACCAACTTACTTAATGTATCGACGGGAAATACGATAGCAGTGAAATGACAGACCAGCACACGGACGAGACTGACGGGGACACAGAGCAAACAGACGAGGGCAACGGGGGGGATCCGCTCGCCGCAGTCGGTGCGGGTTCGTCGGAGTCATCGTCCGACGCAGAGACGGACGCCGAGCAATCGGCCGAGTCGCCGACCGATTCGGACGAAGCAGAGACTGATGAAGGCGGGAGCGACGACGGCTCAGCAGTTGTCGATTCGTCCGAGACCGAGAGAGACGGAGCGGCGTCCTCCGAACGAGCGGACGACCAGCGCGACGCCGCCGAAGAACCGGCAGACAACTCCGGTGACGATGTTGCCTCAGCGGAAGCGGTCGAACAGAGTGTCAAACTCGAACAGAAGGCGGCCCGTCTGGACCAGCGCGAGCGCGGCCTCGACGACAGGGCGCGCGAACTCGACGAGCGCGAGCAGAGCCTCGACGAGCGCGCGCGGGAACTCGACGAACGCCGCGAAGCGCTCGACACGCGACGCGACGAACTCGACACGTGGGAGTCGGAACTCGACGACCGCGAACAGAACCTCGACGACCGTGAGGTGGCGATCCAAGAGCAAGAGCGCGAACTCGAATCCTGGGAGAGCGACCTCGAACGAAAGGAGGGCGTACTTCGGGAGTACGTCGGCACCCAGATCGAAGGTCTCGAGGAGGAGGTCGCGCAGAACGTCGAGGGGTCGGTGTGGACGGCACTCGACGAGTACAGGACAGAGCAGGGATCGGGCCGACTGGGGGTCACCGGCGGAATGCTGGTCTCACTGCTCGGCGTCGCACTCGTCTCCGCAGGGGTGGCAAACGGCGTCGCGATGGCTGCCGACGGGGGCGTTCCGACAGCGCTCGCGAGCGACGCAGGAAATATCGCCGTTACCGCCGCGTTCGCGCTCGTCGGTCTCGGTCTCGCGCTCTCTGCTGCGGTCGACCGACTGTGATCGCTCGCGGCAAACCGCCTGCAGTTACCAGAATTTCAGGTTGTTCTTGACCGCTTCGCGTTTGAGTTCCTGGATGTGCTCTGTGAGTGGAATGTCTTTCGGGCAGACTTCGGTACAGGAAAACTGGGTCTGACACCGCCAGACGCCGTTCTCCTGATCGATGATCCGGAGCCGTTCTTTCTTCCGGTCAGTCCCCTCGCGTTCGTCCATCGCAAACCGGTAGGCTTTGTTTATCGCCGCCGGGCCGAGATACTCGTTCTGTCCGGCCGCGATGTTACACGAGGACATGCACGCGCCACACCAGATACACCGCGTCGAGAGCTTGACCTTCTCGCGATTTCCGGGGGTCTGGCGCTGCTCTTCGAGTTCGCCGTCAGGGAGATCGTCGGGGTCGAAGTACGGTTCGACCGCGTCCATCTGGTCGTAGAAGTGTTGCATGTCGACGACCAGGTCCTTGACGACGTCCTGGTGCGGGAGCGGTTCGACCCGGATCGGCCAGTCGAGATCGATCATCTGCGTCTTGCAGGCCAGACGCTGTCTCCCGTTGATAAAGAGCGCGTCTGACCCACAGACGGCCTGTCGACAGGAGTGCCGGAAAGTGAGCGAGGAGTCGTAGGTGTCCCGCGAATAGATGAGCGCGTCGAGGACGGTCATCCCCTCGTGGAAGGGGACGGTGAAGTTGTCGAAGCGTGGCTCTTCTTTCCCCTCGACTTCCGGGTCGTACCGGAAAATCTTCAGCGTGACCGTCTCCTCGGCCGCTTTGAGTTCCTCCTTGAGCCGCTCCTGTCGCTCCGCCTCGCGGATCTGCTTTGCCTCGCGGCGGCGCTCCTGCGGGCTCGTTTCGGCGGTCTGTTCTTCGGTTTCGTCTTGCTGTTCGAGTTGCGTGCTCATTGTTCAGAACATCGGTGACATCGCGACCGCGACGCGGGTTCCCTGAACGACCAGTGCGATACTTGCAGCGACCAGCACGGCAGCGACAACCTTTCGCTTCGTGCCCGAAAGGCCCATGTTGATCAGCCCGTTGTAGACGCCGTTGACCCCGTGGAACGTGGCCGTGATCAGAAACAGCCACATCGTGAGGAAGTAGCCGATATTGTCCATCCGAGCCTGGGTCCCCATGAAGGATATCTCGGCGGCGTGGTTGACAAAGTGCAGGAGGACGAAGTGGAATGCGAGTGCGCCGATGAGAAAGACCGCCGTGACCCGCTGGAGGAGCCACCGCCAGCCGCGCCGGTTGAACGAGGAGTAGTGTTCAGCCACTAGAGTACACCTCCGAGGAAGGTCGGGATGCTCGCGACAGTGATCGCACCTGTCAGCACCAGCGAGATGTAGAAGCTCTTGTCCTGTACCTCCAGTCCGATCCCGAGATCAACGAACAGGAGTCTGATCCCGTTGAGAATGTGGAACACGGCGACGGCGAGCAACCCGACTTCGAGGAAGCGAACGATAAGCAGTTCTTCGAGGCCCTGGAGCGTACTCGTGTAGAAATCTCCCTGGGACAGCACTGCCTCGCTTCCGGGATCGACGCCGATCGATGTACTGAGAACGGCGATATGTGTAAAGAGGTAGCCGATGAGGATCCAGCCGGTCAGCTTGTGGAAGATCCACGCCCACATCCCGGCCGAGAATTCGCGCCACCGACCGAAATCCTCGACGGTGCCCCGGTCGTATGATTGGCTCATATGTGTGGAGCGTAGGAGTGAGAGCAAATAGTACTTCCGAAACCGCCGGTTCCCACCGCCGCAATCGCCGTCTCCTCATCACTCGACGAATTCGATCACTTCGGCACACACCGGACACTCGTACTCCCCGTCGGTGCGGACGAGGTCATCGTCTGCTCCAGTCCACCCACAGTCCGGACAGAGAACGGCGTCGCGTTCGGACATGTTCTGCCATTCTGCGGACAGCCCTATCAATATGTGGATGTCCTGGCGGGGATTTCTTCTTTCCCGCGGCCGGTACTCCGAGGGTTGGTGGAAGTGAAGCGGGCGCGTTGGAGCTACGCCAAAGACGTATAAACGAAGGCGACCCTACACGACTGTATGACGATCACTCGTGACGACGACGTGCTCGGTGGGGAGCCCCGCATCGGCGAGACGAGAGTCGGCGTCCGTCACGTAGCCGCGCGAGTGATAGATAGTGGTCAATCGCCTGCGTACGTCGCTGCTCAGCCCGATCTCTCTCTCGCAGAAGTCTACGAGGCACTCTCGTACTACTACGATCACGTCGATGAGATGCGCGATCTCGAACGAGAAAACGAAGACGCGTTCGAGCGCGTCCGTGAGTCCTCGCTGAAGCCAAAAGAGACTATCCAGTGACTTGGGATCGGGTTCTTCTGGACGAACACGTCGGTCGGATCTTCGAGCGACTGCTCTCCGAACGCGGATACGACTCGTTCAAGCGAAAGACCAGTTCGGAGAACACACGAACGATGTCGAACTCCTCCAGTGGTGTGCAAATGAGACAGTTGTCCTGCTCACGAACAACGCCAAGGATTTCGAACCGCTTCACCGAACTCACGACCATGCGGGAATGCTGCTGTACTACGACCAGAAACTCCCCGACAACGACCCCGAAGGGCTTGCTCGAACAGTAGATGAGGTCTTCAATCAGTACGGCTCGACGGATATCGAGAACGAACTCGTCGATCTCGACGAGTGGTACGACTGGCTCCACGAGTGACTGCGCGAACGAAAGTGTACGCCCGGAACACTAACGACCAGCATCATCCCAAGCGGCGTGCTCCGGTCAGCTGGCTAACCCTCGTGCCGGGCGGGTTCCGTATGGAACCGTGACGGGATTGCCCGTCGGCACTGTCGCGTGCCCGGGTTCACCGCGCTGTCATCGCACCCATCCGGGTTCGCTCGGGCGGGGACTGAGGCACGCAGTCGTTCTACCCGGTGACGACGCAAGAACCCTTCGAGTCCCCTGATTCGACCGGTCACTACAGTCGCTGGTAGTCGGATTCCCGAAACTGGACGTAGTTATCGCCCTCGAACTGGCGTTTCGTCTGCTTGTACTGTCTGACGAGTCGCACGCCGGTCAGTCCCGACCGGAGCATACTCGTGACGTTGTACGCGCCGCGATTGACCAGCTTTTCTGTCGCCCCGAACGTGCGGTCCCAGTCCGACGGCCCGTAGTCCTCGACAAGTTTCGCCATCGTGACGTTTCGCCGGAACTCCGTCCCGAGCGCGTCCTTCCACGCCTCGTTGTACCGGTCGAGTTCGCCTGTCGCCGCAAGCTTGCCCGCGAGTTTGCCGGTCCGGACCGCCACGTGGTCGCCGCCCTCGTGAAAGGCCGAGGTTCCGCCCATCGCCCCGCCGACGACAGCGATGCCCGCCGCAGTGGGCGATTCGATCGGTCGCGTCGAGGAGATGGCGTAGGTCTCTGTGCCGCCGCGCTTTCCCCGGTCTTCGACCAACGGGAAGTCCTCGAGGTCGTACTCGGGATACTCTCGCTTGAGCAGGCGCTCGATATACTCTGTTCCGCGGGGGATCTGTTCGTCGTCCTCGGAGAGCAACGCCCACTGTTTCGGGTCGTAGTCGTCGATGTCCAGTCCGATTGGCATCGTCAGACCGACGCGGGCGACCCGGCCGTCGTTGGGAAACACCCACGGATAGGCCGTGTGCCCGGGCATGATCCCCCACCAGAACTTCAGTCGGTGTGGCTCGTAGATATCCGCCGGTATCTCCCGGTGTTCCTGATAGGCGATGTGGTTGACCCGTGATGGGTCGAGCACGTCCGCAATCGTCCGGTCGGGTGCAGTGAACTGGTCGAGTGTCTCGTTGGTGACGGTTCGCTGTGGCCCGTCCGCGAGCACGAGATAGTCACTCACGATTTCCTCGCCGTTCGAGAGCGTCAGCGTGTGGGTGTGTCCGTCCGAGCGGTCGGTTTCGACGCCGACCACGGTATCACCGACGCGGTAGGTTGCTCCGGCGGCCTCTGCTCGCTCGCGCAGCCAGTCGTCGAAGGCCGCGCGGTCGAACGCGAACCCGAAGTGTGGATAGGACGCGTCGATCCCGGTTTCGTCTATCGACAGCGTCTCCGAGGGGCCGATGAAATCCGCGCCGTCGAGATTCCGGAGGATGATCTCCTCCGGAATCTCGTCGGGTTCGAACTCCATCAGGTCGACCCAGTAATCGAGGATTCCGGCCGCGTCCGTCGAGTCCGGTCCAGGTTCGTCCCGGTCGGCGCGGGGAACACCCTTTTCGAGGACGAGGGCGCTGGCACCGTGTTCTGCGGCCTTCCAGCCCGCACACGTCCCGGCAGGGCCGCCGCCGACGACCGCGATGTCGACTCGCTCCATACGAAATTGACTCTCGCCCGGCGGTTAAATACCCTGCTATCGGATCGTCGGATGTGCCGTGCGACAGCGCGTTCAGAAGCGTCGCTTGCTGGCCAGTTCTCACGAGAGTCGCTTGCTGACGTAGGGGCCGTCCTGACGGTAACCGAGTTTCTCACGGTAGTACTCCCGGACGCCGATGCCGCTGAGCACGGCGAGTTTCTCGAAGCCAGCGTCGACAGCGAGTTCCTCGGCGTGCGTGAGCAGTTCCTCCCCGTATCCCCGGTGCTGGTGTTCCCCGCCGGTCGGGCCGACGGTGTCGCTCGCCGCCTGCCCGACGCCGACCTGATTGCCGTAGACGTGCAGTTCCCGGACGAGTGCCGCCCGGTCGAGTTCCGGCCGCACTGGGTCGTTCGGGAAGCGAAGCCGACAGAAGCCCACGAGCAAGTCGCGCTCGAAGTCCTCGATGCTGATGAAATGCTCCGTCCCGCCAGCAACCTCGTAGGTCTGTACCTCCCGTTCGAGTGTCTTCGGTTCCTCGTCGTTGTGTCCCACCTCGCGACAGCGGATGCACTCACACTCCCGGTCGTCCATGCGCTGGCGGGCGAGTTGTCTGAGGTTCGACTTCCAGACGCCCCCTTCGATGAAATCCGCGGGGATGTCACGCTGGACGCGCTGGAGGCGGGTGTACCGTGGGATCATCGATTTGATTTCGGCGACGAGTTCCGCGGCCTCCTCGTTGTCGAGTGGCTCGAACTCCCCGCGATGCCACCAGTCGTAGGTCGCCGTCCCCTCGACGACAAGCGTCGGATATATCTTCAGGTAGTCCGGTCGCCACTCGCTTCGCTCGAAGATGCGCCGGAAGTCCTCCAGACACATCTCCTTGGACATCCCCGGCTGTCCCGGCATCATGTGAAAGCCGACCTTGAACCCCGCGTCGCGGAGCCGTCGGTTGGCGTCGATAGACTCCTGCACCCCATGACCGCGGTGCATTTCGCGGTTGATCCGCTCGTAGGTGGTCTGGACGCCCACCTCGACTTTCGTTCCGCCGAGACGAAGCATCCGGTCGATCTGTTCCGGACCACACCAGTCGGGTTTCGTCTCGAAGGTGGTGGCGATGTTCCGGATATCCCCCGTCTCGTTTTCCGCGATGACGTCTTCGAGATACCGGAACTCGTACTCGTCGGGGTCCTGTGCGAAACTCACGCCCTCTGCGGGTTCGGGTTCCTTCTCGACGTCGTAGTCGTTCATCGCTTCGAGCGCGCGCTTGACGAACCACTCCTGGTAGTCGTGGCTCCGGGCGGTCATCGTTCCGCCCATCAGGATGAGTTCCACTTTGTCGATAGGGTGACCGATCTCTCTGAGCTGTTCGAGGCGGAGGCGAACCTGCCCGTAGGGGTCGTAGTCGTTCTGTTCGCCGCGTGCGGCCGCTGGCTCGTGACCCGTGTAACTCTGGGCGCTGGAAAACTCCGAATCCGGGCCGCCCGGGCAGTACAGACACTTCCCGTGGGGACACCGCTCGGGCGAGGTCATGATCGCAACCGGCGAGACGCCGGAGGCGGTTCGAACTGGCTTGCGCTGCACCACGGGGATCAACTCGTCACGCTTCGACTCTGGGGCGTAATCGAGCAGATCCGAGTTCTGTGGGACCTTGGGCGCGGAGTACTTTCCGCAGACCTCCTTCTTTGCGGCTTCGAGGTCGTCGCGTTCGATGTCACCGGCGAGGATGCGGTCGATAAGCTCCTGACAGACCTGCTCGAACGTCTCCGAGTCGCCGGTGTCGGTACTCACACGTCATAGTACTCGCTGTCGTGAATAAGCCCATCGGTAGCTGTCGAGTCACTTCCTCGGGAATACGCTGCTCGTTAGAGTTCGACCCAGTCGGATGGCCGTGGATGCAGGCCGCCGATCCGTGCCTCGCGGATCCCGTCTTCCTCGCGGAGTTCGATGACCCCGTCGAAGGCCTGCTTGAGGATCTGCAGCGTCTGTTCGTCGTGTGCCGATGAGTCGATGGTGAACACGCCGAGAAAGCCCGCGGAATCCAGTCGCGAGGACAGTACGTGACAGAACTTGAACACCGTCTCCGTGTCCGAGTAGGTGATCATCGTCGAGAGCGACATGAGCGCGAGTCGGCCGTCGTCGAGGCCAGCGTTGTGCAAGCGCTCGAAGCTTTTCGTGATCCCGATGCCGATACCGGTGAGGTCCGACGGGGATGCCACGCGGTGGAGGAAGGTTCCGTTGTCGAGTTCGGACTCCTCGCGCCCGCCCTCCGCCCGGCAGTCCATCACCGCGAGTTGATGCGGTGCGATGTCGTCGTGGCGCTCGCGAAGCTGGTCTGCGAGTGTCGCCGCCGCACCGTCAGTCGTCATCGCGACGGCCGCCTCCTTCTGTCGGGTTCCGTCTGCGAGGATGTCGAGCGCGATAGCATCTTTACCGGTCATCGGCGGGCCGGTGACGAGGATGCTCGACCCGGGTCTGATCGACGCGGCCTCTTCGACATCGAACACTGCCGAGAGGTCGTACATGTCTTCAGTTTTATTTTGCATTACCGATCCCCCTGATCGTTGCGATGAAGTCCTCGTCGTCTTCGATGCCACCGAGCGTGTCTGACAGCTTATTTCGGAGCGTACCGATACGGTCGGTGAGCCGTTGATACTCTTCGTTCGTCTCGAGTTCTGACCGGGACTTCGTCGCCTCCAGTGTCGCCTGCTTCTCGACGAGTGAGTAGTACTCCTGCAGCAAGGAGTCGTACTCGGAGCGTTCGAGCAGATTTCGAACTGTCTCGCGAAGCTGGTCGGCCTCGACTGGCTTGGTCAGGTACGCGTCGAAACCCATCTCCAGAATGTCGAAGTCGGGTTCGACTGCGGTGACCATCGCAACCCGGCAATCGAGCCCCTGCTCGCGGATCCGTTCGAGCACCTCGTCGCCCGACAGCCCGGGCATCTTCCGGTCGAGCAACACGACGTCCACCGATTCGTCGAGCAGTTCGATCCCCTCGTCCCCATCTGCTGCCATACGCAGGTCGTACTCCTCGTCGAGCCACAGACGATACGTCTGGGCAATCTCTTGCTCGTCCTCGACGATGAGCACGACAGGTTCGTCAGTCCCTGTCATTGATGGTTGTTCGTTTTGGTTCGATATACATAGCCCTGTGGGTCGGAGATGGATCGAGCGCCACGCTCTCCGACGTTCGTACATGTTTTTTCCATTATCTCGCTATCTCTGCGACACTCGTCGGTCGCTATTTGTTCGACATCCCCAAGCTACGTCTGCAATCGACATCCCCAAGCCACACCGACACGTACCCCGGAGCATGATTCACAGTCTCGCCGCGGACGTGCAAGCGTTCACCAGCAACGTCTTTCTCGTCGAGGGTGACCGAACCGCGCTCGTCGACGTCGGCAACGACTTCGACATCCTCGGCCGGATCGACGACCACGTGGACGCCATCGACGCGGTGGTTCTCACGCACACCCACCCGGACCATATTGGCACGCTCGATACCGTCCTCGACGCGTTCGACGTGGACGTCTGGGGGTACGATCCGTCTCACGACGCTGTCGACCGAGAACTCGTCGACGGTGAGACCGTCGCAATCGGTGACGGGGACTACGAGATCATTCACACGCCGGGGCACAAGAACGACCACGTCTGTCTGTACGACCCACAGGAGGGAATCGTCTTCGTTGGCGACCTCGTGTTCGCAAACGGCGGGTTCGGCCGCACCGACCTGGAGGAGGGGAACCGCCAGCAACTCATCGAGAGCATCACCCGACTGCTCGATACCCTCGACGACTCCCTCACGGAACTCCACCCCGGACACGGCCCGAGCGTCACCACCAACCCGCGGCAGGACGTCGAACTCGCGCTGCAAGCCGCCAAGATGCGATAGCCGTCGCCCGTGTAGTATTTACCAGCCCGCGACGTCCAGCAGTCTCGTGTACGCATCCCCGTACGCGTCCGAGACCTGCTCCGGGTCAGACCGAACCTGCTCGGGAAGTGCCGGGAGTTCGACGGTCGCGACCGGGTCGATCAGATCCATCACCGAGGGGACGCGCTCTTCGAGACTCCCCTCGAACGTGCCCGCGGTTCCCGTCGCCAGCGAACAGCCCTGATAGAATCGCTCGCCGTCGACGATCCGAACCTGTCCCGGGTCGAGCACGGCGACCACGTCCGGGTCGAGTCCGTCTATGGGGCGGGCCACGTTCGCGTACGACTCGACGACCGCCCGGTCAGCGGTTCCGATCGATTCTGCGAGCGATTCGAGCACCGGCAGATACGCCCGCTGGATCGCCTCGTTGAGTGCTTCGGTCGTCTCGACTGGGATTGCGTCTTCGACGGGGAGGTTCTCCCGCACCATCGACGGAAGCTCCACGGTCGCGTTGCGGACGTAGCGGTCGCCGACTCTGTCGAGGACGAAATCCCGGTCGTCCTGTCCGAGTAGCCCGGTTCTGCCCGGCGTGGGTCGCCAGAGCCGATGGATCGCGTTGATATCCTCGGGCTTGCGGGAATCTGGACTCGCCGCCGCGAGTCGCCAGGCGTCCTTGCCGTGGAGTCGTCCATCGCGCGTGGTCGACCGAACCTGCTCGTGGTGGTGCCAGTGGTCGTTGCCCGCGCGGGGTTTGAATCCGACCGCGCCGGTACGAGCGAGCAACCCGGTCGAGAATGTCGTCTTGCCCGCGTCGATACGGGTGTCGCTGACGACGAGAATGCTCATGGCTCCGCGAGGCCGTAGTACCCCGGTTCGTCGTCGGCTTCCGGTTCGGCGAACACGAAGGCGTCGGCGTGAAACAGCACCCACGGAATCGCCCAGTCCAGCAGGATGTTCTCCGTGGGTCGGTCCATCTCCATGTCGGCGTCGAGTCCCTGGAGGAGACGGGCAATCTCGTAGATCGTGTACAGTTTGTCGCCGTCGAGTACCTCCTCCGGGGTGCGAAATTCGAGCGGACGGAGGTCCGAAACCGTGTCTCGGTCGATTGGCATACCCGTCCTTGCCGAAACAGCGGCGTAAACGCTCCGATATCGGCTCCGTGAAAAAATATCGGGTTGCCGTGGCGTCGTTACTCGAAGTGCTCGACCGACGTCTCGTAGTTGTCAGCGACGCTGTCCCAGTTGACGACCTCGAAGAAGGCGTCGATGAACGAGCCACGGTCCGGGCCGTAGTCGTAGTAGTACGAGTGCTCCCACACGTCGAGCGCGAGGATCGGATGTGCACCCCAGAGCGCGCCCTGGTCGTGCTTGTCGACGGCGACGTTGCGGAGCTGTTTCGCGACCGGGTCGTACACCAGCAGCGCCCAGCCGCCAGCGGCCGAGGCAGCGGCCTCGAACTCGCCTTTCCAGCCCTCGTAGGATCCGAAGTCCTCCTCGATGCGCTCGCGCAGGTCACCGTCGGGCTCGCCGCCGCCGTCTGGGTGCATGTTCTCCCAGAACATCGTGTGGAGATAGTGCCCACAGCCGTTGTGGGTCACGTTTCCGATCGCGCCAGCAGACGATCCGAAGTCACCGCTCTCGCGGTTCTCGGCGAGGGTCTGTTCGGCGCTGTCGAGGCCGTTTACGTAGCCCTGATGGTGCGTGTCGTGATGCCACGTGACCACCTGCTCTGAGATGTGCGGTTCGAGTGCGTCGTAGTCGTATGGAAGCGGTGGTAGCTCTGGGTCTGAGTGTTCTGTCATAGTATCGTCCTCCACTCTGTATGTGGACTGGCTACCTGTTAAAGCTTGAGAAGGCGGAAGATTCGTGCCGACATCTCGGTCACCGAGCGTACAGCCAGCAGTATCAGTCACCGCGGGCGCGCTCGAACATCTCGATAGCTTCTTCACGACGACTGCTGTGGTCGACGACCGGCGCGGGATAGTCGGGCGCTACCTTTGCTCGCTGTGTCGGTGACAGCGTGTTCCACGAGTGGATGACCGACGGATCAACGTCCGACAGTTCTGGCACGTAGCGCTTGATGTACTCGCCCTCAGGGTCGTAGTCTTCACCCTGTGTCATCGGGTTGAAAATCCGGAAGTACGGCTGTGCGTCGGTGCCGGTCGAGGCCGCCCACTGCCAGCCGCCGGTGTCGTTTGCGGTGTCGTGGTCGACGAGTTTCTCTTGGAACCACCGATACCCCTCCCGCCAGTCGATCAACAGATCCTTGGTCAGAAAGGAAGCGACGATCATCCGCACGCGGTTGTGCATGAACGCCTCCGCGCGGAGTTGGCGCATCCCCGCGTCGACGATCGGATAGCCAGTCCGTCCGTCTTTCCAGGCCTGCAACTCGTCGGGGTCGTCGCGCCACTCGATCGGATTCTCGTAGGACTTGTAGTTCGCTCGAACCACGTCCGGGCGGTCCCAGAGCACCTGCGTGTAGAACTCCCGCCAGGCGAGTTGGTCCTGAAACTCCCTGACTGACTCGCGTTCGTCGTCGCTCTCTGCGTCCGCGCTTGCCGCCTCTGTTCGCTCGTACACTTCCCGTATCCCGATGGTGCCGAACTTCAGGTCGGCCGAGAGCCGCGATGTCCCCTCACTCGCTGGATAGTCGCGCCGCTCCGCGTACTGATAGATGTCCTCCGCACAGAACTGGTCGAGACGCTCGCGGGCGTGCTCGGTCCCGGCAGGCGGAATGGACGCTTCAGGTTCGTCGAACCCGAGCGCACTGAGTGTGGGGCGTTCGTCCAGAAACAGGTCGGCATCGGGCACGTCAGTCACGAATTGCTCCGAGTCCGGCGGTTCGACAGACGCTCGCTTCTCGCGGTCGTGCCACTTCTTCGAGAAGTAGGTGAACACTTTGTAGGGGTCGCCGTCGTTCGTCGTTATCGCGCCGGGTTCGTGGTGGACACTGTCGTGAACCGCTCGCCGGTCGACGTCGACGTCCGCGAGCGCCTGCCGCACGTCGCTGTCGCGCTCATGGGCGAGTCCAGAGTAGTCTCTACCCCAGGAAACTGCATCTGCATCCACGAGGTCACAGACTGCGGGAAGAATATTGACCGGGTCGCCTTCAGCGAAATACAGGTCAGCGCCGCGCGCACGGTACTCCGCGTGCAGCGACGCGAGCGCATCGAGCATGAACGCGACGCGCGGCGGCGCAGCGTGGTCGAGCACGTCGGGGTCGAAGACGAAGAGCGGAACGACCTGCCCCTCGCCTGACGCCCCCTCCACTACGGTCAGTGCGCGGTTGTCCGTCGCTCGCAGGTCGCGCCGGTGCCAGTGAACACGCATGCGGTTGGCTTGGCCCGGTCACACTTCAACGCTCGGAACAGACCTCCCGAGCAGACGGCGAGATTAACTATCCGGGGTGTGTTCTCACGCATATGAAGCGAACGTCGGTGCAGGACATTCACTCGAAATACGAGGCGGGCGAACCGCTGACGATGTTGACTGCCTACGACGCTCCGATCGCAGAACTCGTCGACGAGGGCGGCGTCGACATGATCCTCGTCGGTGATTCGGCGGGCGACAATCACCTCGGCTACGACGATACGCTCCCGCTGACGATGGAGGAGGCGCTGTCGAACGCCGCGGCGGTCGACCGCGCCGTCGACGATGCGATGGTCGTCGCCGACCTGCCCTTTCTCTCGTACGGCGCGTCGATGGAGCAGTCCGTCGAGAACGCCGGGCGATTCATGAAGGAGGCGGGGGCCGACGCCGTCAAACTCGAAACCGCGCCACACGGCGAGACGACAATCGAGATCATCGACCGCCTGACCGAACTCGGCATTCCGGTGATGGGCCACGTCGGCTTCACGCCACAGCGGATGCACCAGATCGGCGGCCCCTACATTCAGGGGCGCGGACAGACTGGGTCCGCACACGTCGATGCCCTGGTCGAGACGGCGGAAAAACTGGTCGATGCTGGCGTGTTTGCGGTCGTCCTCGAAACCGTCACCGAGGAGACCGGCACGCGCGTCACGGAGGCTGTCGACGTGCCGACCATCGGGATCGGTGCCGGACGGAACGTCGACGGGCAGGTGCTCGTCGTCACCGACATGCTCGGCATGGGCGAGGCGTTCAAACTCTCGAAGCAGTACGCCGACGTGGGCGAGACCATCCGTGATGCAGTTTCGGAGTACGTCTCGGAGGTCGAACACGGGGAGTTCCCCGCCCGGGAGAACGTCTACGAACCCGAAGACGAGGATAGCTGACCGTCGCCGTTCGCGCGTCGAGGGACCGTTGGATCGATACCGGCCCAGTTTTCATCCCCGCGTCCCCAACTCCTCGATAATGGACGACACGATCCGTGACCGCGTGCGAGAGCGCGCGGAGATCGATGCACTGTACAACGCTCTCAAACACGACAGCGACGCGCAGGTGGGCGCGATCATGGGGCCGATGATGGGCGAGAACCCGGACTTTCGCGAGTACGGCGACGAGATCCCCGGCGTCGTCGCACCGGTCGTCGAGCGGGTCAACGAGATGGACCGGGAGAGCCAGCACGAGCGACTGGCGGAACTCGCTCCCGAGCGAGTCGAGGAACTCGAATCCGAAGACGAAGCCGACGAATGGACGCTCCCCGACCTGCCGGGAGGCGAGGACGTCGACGAGGTGCGGATGCGCGTCGCGCCCAACCCCAACGGCCCGTGGCACATCGGTCACGCCCGGATGGCTGCCGTCGTCGGCACCTACGCCGACCGCTACGATGGCTCCTTTCTCTGTCGATTCGACGACACCGACCCGGCGACGAAACGGCCGGATCTCGACGCGTACGATGCGATTCTCGACGCAATCGAGTATCTCGGCTTCGAACCCGCCGAGGTACTCCGCGCGAGCGACCGGCTGGAAACCTACTACGACCACGCGCGTGACCTCATCGAGAAGGGCGGTGCCTACACCTGTTCGCTTCCCGCAGATGAGTTCTCCGAACTGAAAAACGCCGGTGAGCCGAGTCCAAGCCGCTCGAAGTCGGTCGAGACCGTCCGCGAGGAGTTCGAGGCGATGGTCGACGGCGACTACGACGAAGGGGAGATGGTCCTCAGGGTCAAAACCGACATCGAACACAGAAATCCGGCGCTCCGCGACTGGGTCGCGTTCCGCATTATCGACGAACCACACCCCCGCGAGGAGGCCGCAGCGTATCGCTGCTGGCCGATGCTCGACTTCCAGAGCGCTATCGACGACCACCTCACCGACGTGACCCACATCATCCGCGGCATCGATCTGCAGGACTCGGCCAAGCGCCAGCAGTTCCTGTACGACTACTTCGACTGGGAGTACCCCGAAGTGCTCCACTGGGGGCACGTCGAAATCGAGGGCTACGACGTCGCGATGTCGACGTCGACGATTCGCGAGAAGATCGAGGCGGGCGAACTGGACGGCTGGGACGACCCGCGAGCCCCGACCGTCGCCAGTCTCCGCAGGCGCGGCATCCGCGGCGAGGCCATCGTCAACGCGATGATCGAACTCGGCATGTCCACCTCGAACGTGGATCTCGCGTTGTCGAGCATCTACGCCGAGAACCGCGCGCTCGTCGACGACGAGACTGACCGCGCGTTCTTCGTTCGAGACGATCCGGACCACGGCGGCGGCGCAGTCGAGAAGCAGGTGATCGGCGGCCCCGAGACAGGCAACCCTCCCGTTCACCCCGACCACGAGGAGCGCGGCAGACGCTCGATTCCGGTCGGGAGCGGCATACTCATCGAGGACGCCGACGTTCCGCCTCGCGGCGAGCGCGTGTGGCTCAAAGGCTTTGGCTGTGTCCGGCACACGCGTAACGCCTTCGAGTTTGCCGGAACCGACCTCGACGCGGTCAGGGAGGGGGACGTCGACATCGCACACTGGGTCCCGTCCGGCGAGAACGTCCCGCTCCGTCTTCGGACGATGGATGGCGACGTGACCGGCTACGCCGAACCCGGCGTTGCCGAGTACGAACCCGACGACCTGCTCCAGTTCGAGCGCGTCGGCTTTGCCCGTCTCGACCAGTTGCCCGCTGACAGCACTGCAGTAGCGTACTTCACACACCCCTGACCGGGACGTTCGGCCCAGCACATCGACCCTCTCACCCCGAGGTTTATATCTGAACGAGGGACCAGACGCCCCGTGTTCGAGATATCACTCGATGCGTGGTACGCCTGGGCCGGCGTCGGGTTGGTGAGCATCACCGTTTTCGGCCTCGTTCTCTCGCTGCCGTCGAGCGTGCCGCCCGACGCCGCAGCGGTGGGCGATGCTGTCGACCGAGTTGCGTCGAGTCCACACGAACCACGCGAAACGATCGAACTCACGGGCGAACAGATCCGGATCACCCCGCATCAGATCGGCCTCCGAACCGACGGAGGGAGCGAACACGCGACCCTGGCGTACGGTCCCGTCACGCCAGTCGAATCT
Source organism: Halovenus marina (assembly GCF_051414115.1). Classification (NCBI taxonomy): domain Archaea; kingdom Methanobacteriati; phylum Methanobacteriota; class Halobacteria; order Halobacteriales; family Haloarculaceae; genus Halovenus; species Halovenus marina. The sequence goes on from NZ_JBLKNZ010000001.1 coordinate 955,124, forward strand.
GGGCCGCTGCGCTCTGTGATCGATGGCAAGCGGCCGCGCGAGGTGTTCGAGACCGAAGCGGACTTCGCCGCTGCCATCGACCGCGCGACAGATCGGATCGACTGGCGACCGGCACCCGAACGACTCGTCGTCACACGCGTCTCGTGGGGGGAGACAGATGCGACGCTCGTCGGATGAGCAGCACGGGACGCCCGACAGCAGACGGGGGCAGGTCGAACCGCTCGCCGCGATTGCCGCCGTACTGGCTATCGCAGCCGCGCTCACGCTGTACGCTGGCGTCGTGACTGATCTGTTCGGCAAGAGCGATTCCCGGGAGACACCAGACCTGATCCTCGATAGAAGCGTCGAGGCGGTGGCCGACGTCGGTGTCGTCGACCCATCTCGTCTCGACCGAATTCACGAGACTCTGCCCGATGGCTGGCGGGCGAACGTCACGATACGGGGGACAGACCACTGGTTCGCAGCGGGGCCACGGCCCCCGACGAATGCACGGACAGCGAAGAAACGCATCAGCGTTCGACTTGGGCCGGGACGAGTCGCCCCCGGCCAGTTTCGGGTGGCAGTCTGGCGATGAGAGCGATCAGTACGGTTTTCGACGTCGCGGTCTGTCTGCTGTTGATTTCGGCTGCTGTGCTGGCGCTGACCATCCCGGTGTCCCAGCCACAGACCGACAGCGTGGCAGACGAGACGGCGACGGTACTGTCGAGTTCGACGGCATCGGTCACCTATCAGGCCGTCCCGATCGAGGATGCAGACGACGTCGCCGAGTCCCGGTATCGGCGGGAACGACACGGGACATTCACGGGACTTGCAGGCCGGGCGGCGCTCGCTGCAACAGTCATCGGAGAGACGCAGATTGCACCCGAGACGGTCGGGTTTCGGCAAACGGTTCGGTCGCGAATCGAGGCAACAATTCCGGCCCGGACGGCGGTCACCGCGCGCTGGGAACCGTATCCCAATGCGACACTCGTCGGGGAGTTCGAGGCTGGCACACAGCCACCCGAAAACGCGGACGTGCAGGTCGCAATCCGGACCGTTTCGCTCCCGGAACTGGCCGTCGACGCCGACGGCGACTACAAAACGCTCTCGCGAGCGGTCGCAGCGTCGTTCGTCGAAGCGATGGCGCCGACGACTGCGGGCGAGCGTCCGCTCCGTGACGCGCTGATTATCGCGGCGATGGCCAATCGGTACGAGATTCTCGCCGCCGAGGAGTTCGACGCGCGTCGGGCGCTTGTGGAGGCCGAGATGGAGTATCTGGTTGAGTACGCAACCGACGGACTCGCGGCACGACTCAGGAAAGACATGAGAGAGACGTTCGATTCACCGACAGAGGCGGCAGCGGCACTGACAGCAGGGCGTGCGTGGGTACGGATACAGCGGTGGGAGACATGACTGACCGCGGATACGTCCCGTTTGCGCTGATCGGCGTGCTGGTGTTGCTCACAAGTGTTGCGCTCGTGGCGTCGGTACAGCCGACGGTATCCAGCGAACCTGACGTGGACCGACAGATGGAGCGCCACACTGTCGAGGTACAGACCACGCTCCGCGAGGCGACGATGACCGCGAGCCGTCACGCTGCGGCCGAACCCGTAACCACGGCCGCAGACACACCGGCGGGTGGTGTCTTGCGTGAGAACAGAACCTTTGAGGATGCGCTCAAACTCCGCCTCTATCTGCAGTTTCGGGAGGGGCTACACCAACTCGAAGACACGCGAGATGGACTCGCGATGAACGCGACACTCCCTCCGACGGGCACACAGGCGCAACTCCGGGCAGCGCGTGACCGCGTCACGCTCGAACGCGCTGGTCCGAACGGGACGATGCTCCGAGTGCGTGTGGAGGGAGTCACGCTCACTGCAACCGCGGGCGACGACGAACTCGCAAACCAAACTGTCGCTCCGGAACTGGTCGTGGACACACCGATCCTGGTGGTGCACGACCGTGTCGAGGAGTACGAACGCCGACTCAACTCCGAGGGGTTCGAAACGGGACTCGGCCAGCGGCTCTCGACACGGCTGTATCCCACGGCGTGGGCACGCGGCTGGGCACAGTACAGTGGTGCGCCGATCCAGTCCGTGATCGGGAACCGACACGTGAGTCTGTACACCAACAGCGCCATCCTCGACATCCAGCGGGACGTGTTCGGCCACAGCGACCCGCTCGGACGGGAAGCCCACCGAGCGGCCGTCGTCGATACCGGGATCACGGATCTTCTCGCTGGTCTCGACGTGGCGGAACTCTCGTATCTCAAGGAGGCGCGGGCAGCGGGCTATCTCAAACACACGCCTGCAGATTCACTCGAGAACTTCGAACCCGATTCGGACGCCCCCAGCCCCGACGACGAACAGACGATCCGTCTCGCCGAGGTTGCCGACACGGAACTCGTCAATTTCGTCAGAGGGAGGCACTTCCTCGCTCCCGGGAACGACTCCGATTCTCTGTTCCCCGGAGTCGAGTCGAGTTTGGATCTCGACTTCGAGCAGACGATCAACGACACCTACAGCGAAGATATTCGGATCGAACCGACAGTCACCGAGCGTAATTCGACTGTCACCAGTTCCGACGCTTCTGGGGAGAACTGGACGCTTCTGGGAACCGACCAGACGACAGCGTATACACCGATCGAACAGAACCGCTCGGAGCCCGATCCGCCTACTGGACACTGGAACCGCCACGAGTATTTTACCTATCGCGTGGTCGAAAACGAAACGACGACACGTCGCTGGCAGACACCGGATGGGACCCAGACGACTGTCGAGAGCGTCGAGACGAACTACACCGTCGAACTGTCCGTTCTTGGTCGGCACACGAACGGCCCGGCACCGGCCCGCAACGTCACAACTGTCTACGAGCCTGGCGGCCCACTCGACGGGCCAAATCTCGCTGATATTCCACCCGCAGTCGATGCGTTAGTCGCGGATCGGGGTGGTCCGTCCACGCTCGCAGTTCGGGCTGTCAGGGGAACGCTCAACACCAGCACAGCGAAGCGATTCGGCAAGTATCCGGACGAACTCGATGCAGTGATCTTCGAGGATCTGGATGCGCTCCGTGCTGACCTCGGTGAGATAAACGTCACGACCACTCGCGGCAAAATTGCGACCTTCCAGGTCAATCCGCCCGCCGAACTCCGCGAACGATTGAACGAACGCCGCTCGGACCTGCTGACGATCCCGGACGCGTACCGTTCCGTCGCGCACCGGGCAAGCGTCGCCGCCCAGATCCAGTACCTGAACTGGCTCGACCGCAAGCTGGTGACGCTCGCGACCGAACACGACAACCAGAAATCGGATCTCGACGACCATATGGACGAACCGCCAGACGGGCAGTTCGATCGGCTGCGAGCGGGACTGGAAGACACGGATGAGCCGTCCCCTGGTGCAGCCGTCACGATGCGGGTCGATTCACGCCCCTCGTATCTCACTCGCGAGGCGGTCGACGATTCTATCGTCGCGGCGTTTCCCGACGGCCGGGTGGAACATCCACTCGTCGTAAAGAACACGAACCTTATCGAGCCACCGTACGGTGACGTTGCCGATTCGCTGCTCAGTTCGCTGCTGGGGGCGCTCTCAGGCCCGCAACGAACCTCGCTTCATTCGGCCGCAGACGCACTGGCTGCCGTCGAACAGGCAGCCGACAACGGGACGATCAATACTACGGTGGATCCATCGTACACGGGCGCTTGGAAACCGATCACAGTCCCCCCGGCCAAGTTCGACGGGAATCGGATCGAATACGAGTACAGACGTCTGAAAGGCCGCGTGACGCGAGGTATCGTGACCACCGAACGGAAGGTCGCATCCCTGCTTTCAGAGTACGACCTCGGTGACGACGACAGCCGCGAGGCAGCGGTCTCCGCTGCGCTCTCACGGTGGGAGACGGCCAGCGGACGCGCGCTCGCGCTGACGAACGAAGCGGGCGCAGACGCGCTCAAATCGACGATTCTCTCTCGGTGGGAGACTGAACTCTCGGAGGGGGACCGTCGCAGGCTTCGGCTCGAACTCGGCTGGATTCTGAAGAAGGCACGGGCGAGTGGCGACGTCCGTCCAGCGGCGTCGGTAGTCGACTCCGCTGATAGCTACGTTCAGGAGCGGATCCGGGCAAAGACCGCGTCCGAAATCAAAGACGGTGTCGAACGCGTGGTCGAACTCGCATACAAGAACAAGACGGGGGTCGCGCTGAGCAACTTCCCGAAAGGTGCGCCGGTTGCGCCGCCGCCGCTCCCGTGGGTCGCTACGGTGAACTTCTGGTTCGTCGAAGCTCGCGGCGAGTATCCCCGATTTACCGTCCGCACTCCGCACGGATCGGGCGACCGGCCGGGCGGTGACCTCGTGTACGTCCGAGACAACTCGACTGTCCGCCTTGATGTCACGGGTGACGGACAGACTGAGCGACTCGGCTCGACAGAGCGGATCACGTTCAACACGAGCGCGGACATCGCGGTTGCGGTGCCGCCGGGTCCCCGAGGTGTTGGGGACGTGGATGGCAGACAGACCGAAACCTCGCCGGGGTGGCCACGTCCGGGTCGTCCCGAGGAAGACGATCAGAGCACTATATATCCTGGAGGACCGTAATCCCGAGTATGCTACGCGGACGGTTCGAGACCGCTGGTGAGTTGACACAGTCGGAACTGCGCGAGGCCTACGACAGCCGACTCGCGGAGACAATTGAGGCTGTCGGCGTCGAGCGCGTCGTGACAGAGACGGGGATCGACAGGGAACAGATCGATGTGCTTCTCGATGGCGAATCTCCGGACCTCTCACTCGAAGAAGCGATGGCGATTCTCGGCACCGATGACACACTCCCCGACGCGGAGACGCTGACGGCAGAAGCGCGGGATATCCTCCTCATGGGAATGTCGATGGCAGTCCTCGATGTCGAGGCTATCGCCGCCGGTATCGACGACGAACTCGACCCCAAGGAGATTCAACAGAAAGTCGAGGGGCGGTATCCGATCACGCTCGACGAGTACGCCCTGTTGCACCGCTACATCGAGAGCCAGAAGCGATGACCGTCGTCGTACTCGGCTGTGGCTACGTGGGGATCGAACTCGGACGACAGCTCAGTGACACGCACGAGGTCATCGGAGTCAGGCGGTCACAGTCTGGTACCGAATCGATCGAAGAAGCGGGGTTTGCGGGCGTGCAAGCTGACATCACCGACGCGGAGTCACTCGAAGCCGTTCCAGACGCCGACGCCGTCGTCTTCGCGGCGAGTTCGGGTGGCCGAGACGCGGAGGCCGCCAGAGCGATCTACGTCGACGGACAGCGCACTGCGATCGAGCACTTTCAGTCGCGCGCCGACCCGCCGGACCGATACATCTACACGTCGAGCACAGGCGTGTACGGCGACCACGATGGAGACTGGGTCGACGAGACGACACCCATCGACCCGACGACGGCGAAAACGGAGATGCTCGCCGAGGCCGAGCGGGTCGCGCTCGACGCGGAGGCGATGGACGGGACGGTCGCTCGGTTCGCAGGACTCTACGGTCCCGGGCGGTATCGACTCGAACGCTACCTCGACGGACCGGTCACGGAGGGATATCTCAACATGATCCATCGGGCGGACGCGGCTGGCGCCGTCGCCTTCCTCCTTCGAAACGACTGCGCCCGTGGTGACGTGGTGCTGGTCGTGGACGACGAACCAGTCTCGAAGTGGGAATTTGCCGACTGGCTTGCCGATGCCTGCGGCGTCGACCGACCGCCGAAACAGACGAAAGCAGAGCGTCTTTCGGGGGATGTCTCCGATACCGCCAGACGGCGAATCCTGACCAGCAAGCGGTGTGACAACGAACGGCTCCGGTCGCTCGGCTACGAACTGTCGTATCCGACGTTCAGAGAGGGATACCGATCGGCAATCGAGTCATTTCGAGCGGGAACTGGTCCGTAGCGCTCTTGACTGTCGCATCCGACACTTCCCCTCGCATTCTTTCGTCTCTGCCGTCAAATCTGTCGCTCCAGGAGGGCAATATACATATATGTGCCGTGAGGAGTCGGGGGTATGCTGGTAGTCGGGGCTATCGGTGGTCGGGCCGATGCCCTCTCGTCAGCGCTCCGGGAGGATCCACTGCTTGCGGTGGCCGCTGTACTGGCCATGTTGGTCGTGTTCGTGCTGGTCGGGGTGCTCTTCCGGTGGCTTCGACGAACGCCTGCCCAGCGGTTCGAGCGTCTGCTCGGGTCGCTCGATTCCGCGGTCGTGTTGATGCATCCGAATCCGGACCCGGACGCGATGGCGTCTGCGCTCGCTGTCGGGCAACTCGCACAGGAGACCGAGACGGAGACGAGGTTGTGTTACTCGGGGCAGATCAGACGCCCGGAAAACCGCGCGTTCGAGACCGTCATCGGTGCGAACTTCGAGCGCGTCGAAAAGGCCAGATCGATCGCGAGTGATCCGGTTATTCTCGTCGACCACAACGAACCACGCGGATTCGCTGACGCTGGACGGATCGATCCTGTTGCAGTCGTCGACCACCACCCCGGCGACGGCGAGGGGTCGACGTTTACCGACGTTCGCACCGATAGTGGGGCCTGTGCAACCATCTTGAGCGGGTATCTGTCGGATCTGGGGTGGACGCCGGTCGACCCAGATGTGGACGTCACCTCTGATAACGCGATCCCATCGACGGTTGCGACCGGGTTGCTCTACGGAATCCAGTCGGACACGAAATCACTCACGAGTGGCTGTTCGGACGCCGATTTCAGGGCCGCATCATATCTGTATCAGGGTGTCGACGAGGAGAAACTCGACCGCATCGCCAACCCGGAAGTTGACCCGGAGGTTCTGGACGTGAAAGCGCGTGCGATAAGCGACCGCGAGATGCGAAACGCCTTCGTGATCAGCGATGTCGGCACCGTCTCGAACGGTGACGCCGTGCCCGAGGCCGCAGACGAACTCCTTCGGCTCGAAGGCGTGACTGCCGTCGTCGTTATCGCCGACAAGGACGAGAAACTCCGCATCTCCGGTCGCTCGCGGGACGACCGAGTTCACATGGGCAACTCGCTTGAACGTGCTGTGGATCCGATCCCCGAGTCGGGCGCTGGCGGTCACGAGCGGATGGGCGGCGGTCAGATCCCACTCAACCAGTTCGTCGAAACCAGATCCGCAACTGGGGAGTTACTCACCGAGAGCGAACGATTCACTCGCGAGGAATTCCGAGAGCGTCTGTTCGACGTCATGCGCGGTGAAATCTGACTGGTTTTATATACGCCCAGCCGACAGTCATAGCCATGCGGATCATACTCGGGGGGATCAGGCAACTGCTCTGGAACGACGACCAGGGTCGGTTGCGGGCACCGCTTCGGCTGGCCGCGATGGCCGCTTCGTTTCTCGTCGTCGTTCTGGTCGTTGATGCCGTAGGATCCCTGTTTGAGACTGTCTTCGGAGCTGATCGTGGTACCGCCGAGGGAACCGTCGTTATCGCGGTGATGGGGATGTACGTTCTCGGTATTCTCGCTATCGGGCGCGCTGTCGATAGACGCCATTTCTCGGATTACGGGCTTGGCATCGACAGTCGCTGGCGGGCAGATGCACTGCTGGGTCTATCTATCGGGGCCGGGATGGCCGGTGTCACCGTTCTTGCCGGGCTGATTTCCGGCCATCTCTCGGTCGATGCAAGCGCACTCTCGGCTGAAACTGGATTGTTTGCAGGGCTTTCTCCAATCGCTGGAACGGTCGCCGGGGTGTTCTTTTTGCTTCTGTTTGTGTTCTTCTACGAACTTGTTTTCCGTGGGTTCGTTCTCGTGAACGTCGCTGAGGGGCTTGCCGGAGCGACGACCGAACGGGGCGCCGTTCTCAGTGGCGTGCTCGTGAGTGCTGTGCTCTTTGCTGTGGTTCATGCCCCGCTCTCGGACGCCGCTGGCGTGACGCTGACTACGCTCTTTCTGTTCTCGCTCGTCGTCGGCTGTCTGGTCGCCGCCACCGGTCGACTCGCTGGCGCGCTCGGTGTTCATGCGGGCTGGGCACTCCTCGTCGGCCCGGTGTTTGGAACACCGTTCCGCGGAATCGACTCGTCGACCGCACTGCTCGCACTCGAACGCGACGGCCCGACGGCACTCGTCGGCGGAACCTTCGGACTCGACGGGAGTCTGCTGGCGCTCTGTGGACTCGTCGCGGGAGCGTTCTGCCTGCTTGTCTGGCGTCAGTATGGCTCGCTCGAGTTCACCGTCGCGAGTCAGATCCCGACACCAGACCTGCTCGACAGGTCTCGATGGCGGTAACCCGCTACTTTCACCTCGAAATCCCGATACGGCATCCCGACCGAACCGTGCTATTTTACTTTCACTCCGGTGGATGCGCTATTCGGGGACGAGCCCGTCGCCGGTCACTTGCATGACAGCTTCGCCGTCTGCGAGGTTCGGCGCGTCGACCAGCCGAACGATTCGCTTTTCGCCCTTGGACTTGCGGAGGTAGATGCGAAACGTCGAGGTGTGGCCGAGAATGTTGCCGCCGATCGGCTGTGTCGGGTCGCCGAAAAACGAGTCCGGGTTGGCCGCGACCTGATTCGTGACGACGACGGCGGTGTTGTTCAAGTCGCCGACCCGCATCAGGTCGTGGAGGTGCTTGTTGAGCTTCTGCTGACGGTCCGCGAGTTGACCACGGCCGACGTACTCCGCACGGAAGTGTGCGGTCAGCGAGTCGACACAGAGCAGTCGGACAGGGAACTCTCCGTCCTGGCTCTGGCTTGCGATCTCCTGGGCTTTCTCGGCGAGGAGGATCTGGTGGTTCGAGTTGAACGCCTTCGCGACGTGGATCTTGTCGAGGATCGCATCGAGCAGTTCCTCGTAGAGCGTCTCGTCGGTCGCGTCGGCGTCGTCTTCCTCGGCGATGTCGTGAAGCACCATCGTCGCCTCGATGATCTCGTCGTCGAGGCCGCCGAGCATGTCGTCGATTCGCTCCGGGCGGAAGGTGTCCTCGGAGTCGATGAAAATCGCACTCCCTTCCAGCCCGCCGTACTCGGCTGGAAGCTGAACGTTGACTGCGAGCTGGTGTGTCACCTGGGATTTGCCAGCGCCGAATTCGCCGTACACCTCGGTAATAGATTGGGTCTCGACGCCGCCGCCGAGTAGCTCGTCGACTTCCTCGACACCCCACGTGAGCTTTCCGATCTGTTCGCGCCGTTCGAGGACGGTCGCCCCACTCTCGAAGCCGCCGATGTCGGCCGCATCCCGCGCCGCGTTGATGATGTCGGCCGCACTCGACTCGCCGATGTCGGCTGTGTTCGAGAGTTCACCCGGGCTAGCGACAGCGATCCCCTGATAGCTATCGAATCCGTTTTCTTGAAGCTTCTCTGCTGTCGCCGGGCCCACTCCCGGCAGGTCTTCGAGTTCTTCACCTGTGGACATACACGTCCCTTGTGCCCCCCACCACATAAAGCCCGGTTAACAGCAAAGTGAAAGTGAAACAAACGGACGGAAACGGGACGATGCGGGACAGAATGCGAAGGTTGAACAGGGAGCGCGACGGTTTCGTCGGGCGAAGTTTCCACGAGTTCCTCCGCGGAGATTTATATACGCAGGGGACAGCAATTGGAATATGCTGGAAGGAGTGCAGGTTGCGCTGGGCGTCACCGGTTCGATAGCGGCGGTCAGAACTGTCGAGTTAGCCCACGAACTCCGGCGGCAGGGCGCGACGGTTCGTGCAGTGATGACGCCTGCCGCGACGGGTATCATCCACTCGTGGGCGCTGGAATACGCGACCGATAACCCCGTCGTGACCGAGATAACGGGAAGCGTCGAACACGTCGAACTCTGCGGGCGCGAGGGGTGGGCAGACGTGTTTCTTATCGCACCGGCGACGGCAAACACCGTGGGAAAGATGGCCGCTGCCGTCGACGACACGCCCGTGACGACGTGTGCGACGACGGCACTCGGTGCAGACTGCCCGGTGGTGCTCGCGCCAGCGATGCACGAACCGATGTACGACCATCCGGGGGTTCTGGACGCACTCGACCGAATCGAGTCCTGGGATGTGAGCCTCGTCGACCCGCGAATCGAGGAAGGAAAGGCGAAAATCGCAGCCGAAGACGCCATCGTCACCGAGTGTGCACGCGCAACGGGCGACAATTCGCTCGCTGGCGAGCGCGTCATCGTGACAAGCGGCGCAACGACGGAATCGATCGATCCGATCCGAACGCTCTCCAGTCGAGCGTCGGGCAAGACCGGGCGTGCGGTCGCCCGTGCGTGCTACGCTCGCGGAGCAGACGTCGTGGTCGTTCACGACGGTCCTGACCTGCCCTGGGCAACTGTCGAGTCCGTCGAGAGCGCAGCAGAGATGACCGCTGCGGTGCAGTCCCACGTCGACGAGGCTGATGCGCTCGTCTCCGCGGCGGCGATATCGGATTACACGGTAGAGACCGCCGCCGAAAAGATTCGCTCGGGACAGGAGTCACTCGACCTCTCGCTCGTGCCGACGCCGAAGCTCATCGATACGGTTCGCAACGCTCGTCCCGACTTGCCGATCGTCGGATTCAAGGCCGAAACCGCAGACGTGGAATCCTCGCTCACAGAGCATGCTCGGAAACTTCAGGACCGTGCGAACCTGGCGTTCGTCGTTGCGAACCCGGCGTCGGTCATGGGACACGAGGAAACGCAGGCGCTCATCGTCGACGGCGCTGACAGCGAGCGAATCGAGGGAGCGAAAGCCGATCTGGCCGCACGGATCGCGGAGCGACTCGCTCGCGAACTCGACTGACACACGTTCAGGCCACAGACGCCAGTCTTTTTCACTTCCTGTAATTGGACGCGAGTTTTTATATATCGCACGTGCGACTCTTCAGGCGGACGTTCCGGTAACATACCGGCGGACGGTGGGAACAAGAACGTATGAATCTGAACGAACTCTTTCACGACGACGACGCGGTCAGTCCGGTCATCGGCGTCATTCTCATGGTTGCGATCACGGTCATCCTCGCAGCCGTCATCGCGACGTTCGTGCTCGGGCTTGGCGAACAGGTTTCACAGACAGCACCGCAGGCGAGTTTCAGTTTCGATGTGGACGATGGTACCGGAACCGATTCGTTCGATAAATCCGGGTTCGACCATCTGGTCACGATCACCCACGGTGGCGGGGCATCGATCGACGCAGCGCGTCTGAACGTGGTGACCGATTCGAGTTCCGGAGGCAATTTTGCCGGGGATACATCCATCGATCCCCAGTACAGCACCGGAAGTATCGTCTCTGCCGGTGACCAGATTGTCGTCGGTGCCGACGACGGCGATGATGTCTCTGTGACGTGGGAAAGCGAAACCGGTCAGGACTCTGCGAGGCTCTCGACGTTCAGCGTACCCGGGTGATTGCTTCCTGTACGTCTCGAAGCTGCTTCGCCATCTGTCGGGCCAGTACCGTCCTATCCGACGCTCGAACGCCGTCTCACTTCTGAATATCCACCGCCGCGCGCCAGCGGACCGTCGTATTCTGACCTCTAAAAATCAAATATGATATTCACAGAAAAATATTCGCGATATTGTGAAGATGATGCCTTCTATCGGCAAATTAGCGCTCTGGACGATCTCCAGCTATCATTATCCATTTTGAGAACTAGAGCGAGACTTCGCCGAGAACCCGAATTTTCGCATCTTCTCGTCGTGAAAAAGCCTCCGCCGTCTCCCGATTCTATCACTTCCACTTTGAATGATACATAACTATTAAATAGGTCTCCATAATTGGAGCGTTTGCATGCGATTGAGACAACTACTCAAAGACGACGATGCGGTCAGCCCGGTCATCGGTGTGATCCTGATGGTTGCAATCACGGTCATCCTCGCAGCCGTCATCGCATCGTTCGTCCTGGGGCTGGGGGACTCGGCAAACGAAGTACAACCGACGACGAGCTTCAACTTCGATTACGACGAAGGAAGCGACCAGTTGACTATCTCGGTCGACAGCGGGGAAGCGGTCCCCGCTGGTGACATTTACATCGAGGGCGAAGATAGTCAGGGCGGAATAAGTGGGCAAACATGGTATAGTGAAGACTCCACAGCTCTCGGGGGCGAAGGAAGTGAAATTGGCGCAGGAGACCGGATCACTATCGATAGTGTCGGCTCAGATTACGAGGTCACGGTCGCTTGGGACAGCGGCGAGGGTGACACTGCGTCCCTGAGCGAAGACTCCGGCCCAGACGCATAACGCGGCATCCATTCTCCGTTTTTTCACGGTCGGTAGCGGCACGTCAATTCCGATGACACTTATGTTCGTGCGGCCGTCTGACCCAATAATGGATATCGAGCGCGGCGTGGTCGTGGCGACGGCGATTGTGATCGTCGCAGTCGCCCTCGCGACTGGGCCACTCGGGCTCGTTGGTCTCTCCAAGGAGGAAATCACCTCTCCAGAAACCGGAAACGCGACGATCTCCGTCGGTACGATATCTGATACGGCAACGCTCACCGCTGGTCAACAGGGAACGGACCTCTTTGTGTTCCAGACGCCCGACGCGACTATCGAGGTGTCGGATCTGCGCGGAAATCCGATCCTCGAATATTCGCTCGACATCGAGGCACTCGGATACAAGCGAACGAGCGTCTACTTCCTCGACAGCCACGGCGAGGGGCAACTCACGCTTTCGTTCAACCGTGATACGCTCGACTCCGACCGGATCGACCGTGACAGCTACGACGCGACGCTCGCGGTCACGCTGCGGGGGGAAACCGAACGGACCGTCTTCGAACGCCCAGTCACCGTCGAGGTGTCGCGATGAGCGACCGTCTATCGGGGGCGCTTTCGCGGACGAAAATCCGACTCGGACGGGCGCTGTTTCGGGACCGACTCGGGTTCGTCGTCTTTCTCGGGACTGTCTGCGTGGTGAGTCTCTTCTGGCGAACGGATATGTTTATCAACGACAACGAGACGCTCGTCGCCACGCTCGACGCGCTGGCCGACGGTCGACTCTGGATCGAACGCGTTGGCGACGGTCCCGTCTTCGATTCGCCCGGCGCGGAGGTCAGAGATGGGCGCGTCTATGGACGCAACTACGGCCAACTCGTCGTCTCGCTGCCTGCACTCGGACTCGTCTGGGCAATCGACCTCGTTGCGGACCTGCGAACCGGACTCGTCGCGCTCTGGCACCTGTTCGTTCTCTGTTTGTTCGTTCAGGTGGGAGTGCTCGTCGACCGCCGTCGCCTGTTTGCGCTCGGCGGGTGCGCGCTCGCCTTGGGACTGTTCGCGCTCAACGTGGCGGTGCTGACGCCGCTCGCTAATCCCAGCCTCGCACATCTCGCGTTGCAACTGACGACTGTCGTGGCCGCTGGATTCGTCGCCGTCGCCCTCTACCGACTCGTCGCGTTCGAGTACGACCGCCATCTGGGCGCAATAGTCGGCCTCGCGGGGGTTCTCGTCGCGCCTGTCGGGTTCTGGACGACAATCCCGAAACGGCACGTCTTTTCCGTGCTCGTCTGTGTTGCCGTGCTGTCCCTGTTCGTCCGGAGTCAGGAGGCGTCCACGACAACCCGGAAAACGCAACTCGCGTACCGCGGCGGAGCCTACGCACTCGTCGGGTTTCTGACGTGGATCCACGCTGCGGAGGGGTTGTTCGTGTTTCTCGCACTCGCCGCTGTCGACCTCCCGACAGGACAGCAAACCGACCGACGGACGCTCGCCGTCCTCGCGTGTGTGTTTGCTATCTCGCTCGTTCCCGCTGCAGTGACGAACTACCTCGTGACTGGATCGGTCATCCACCCACCGCGAACGCTCGCTGGCGGCGGGCTACACGATTTCCCAGCCCCGACAGCACTCGGTGACAGCGTCGCTGCAAGCGGGCTTTCGTTTCTCATCCTCGGCGTCGGCGGCTGGCTCGTCTCGACGGTCGGTGATCTTATCGGTGATAGCCTCGCTGTCCTCAGCGAACCTGACCGGCTCTACGAGGTTGTCGTCAGAAGCTCTCCCGGTAACTTGCGAGAGGGTCGACTCGAGTTTGCGGGAACGAACCTGTCCATCCTCGAATCGTTCCCCGTATTCGGCGTCGCTGCTGCTGCCGTCGCTTCTGGCGTGCTCGGAGTCCGGGACCGCCGCCCGTCGTGGCCCCGTCCGCCCACGGTGCTTGCGGGAGCGATGATCGTCGCGTTCGTGCTGTTGTATCTTTCGCGGTTGCCGCTCCACGCACAGATCACCCAGCGATACCTGCTGCCGGTGTATCCACTGGGGTTGTATCTGCTCGCTCGCTCCGACGCTGTTCGGGGGCTGGTTCGGACACGGACTGTTCTGTGGTCGTATCTGGGTGGAGTCCTGATCGGCGGGCAACTGTTCGTCGTCTATCTGATCGCCCAGCGGTTCGTCGTGGCCGAGGCGGCCCAGTTCCACGCCCGGATTGCACTCTTCGCGTGCCTGATCTGTGCTGTGACGGGCACGCTCGCGACAGTCAACGGGCGTGGCCGTCGCCTTGCTGCGGCTGTACTCGGACTGACCGGCGCTGTCGGGACGCTCTTTCTGGTCGCCAGTGGATTGTACTACTTTGCTGGTCTTGGCGACCTGTTGATCGCCATCGTCGAGACAGTCAGCGACTCTCTCGTCCGCGCTGTCTGATCCTGGCCGAATACGGGCGTATCCGTCCTCTCCTCGGCGTAACTCCGCGACCGACTCGTCTGCAACTGACTCGTTCTGTCGATTAACCGCAGTTTTTTACTCCGTCTGCCTCTATCCGAGGCATGGACAGACTCAAGCAGTCCCTGCGTGAGACACCGGTCGTCGAGAAGGAGGGCTATCACTACTTCGTTCATCCCGTCAGCGACGGTGTCCCGATGCTGGAACCGGCCTTGCTCAGAGAGATCGTCGTCCAGATCGTCAAGACGGCGCCGGTCGAGACGACCGACAAGATCGTCGTCCCCGAAGCGATGGGGATCCACATCGGAACGGGCGTCTCGCTGGCGACTGATATTCCGCTCGTCATCGTCCGCAAGCGCCAATACGGACTCGATGGTGAGGTGTCGCTCTCGCAGGTGACCGGCTACGACGAAAACGAGATGTTCATCAACGACATCGACGAGGGGGACCGGGTGCTCGTGCTCGACGACGTGCTCTCGACTGGCGGCACGCTCTCGGCGCTGTTGACCGCACTCGAAGATGTCGGCGCGGAGATCGCAGACGCCATCGCCGTCATCGGCAAGGTCGGGGGGGAGGATCGACTCGCTGGGACCGCGTACGAACCGAAGACGCTCGTCGATGTTGACGTCGTCGACGGGGAAGTCGTCATCGTCGACGAGGGGGTCTGACCGATGGACCGCACTGCCGATCTGGTCAGTTCACTGCACGACCATCTCGAAGCAACCGAACAGCACCCTCTGGAAACCGAACCAAATCGCATCCTTGGCGAGGCACAGGCAATTGCCGAAGACCTCACCGAGGCCGATCTGGACACGGAACGGATCGAAGAGCGCGTCGAACAGATCCTCGACTTGCTCGACGAACTGGACGGAACCGGCGACGAAACCGCTGACGAACACGTCGCCGCCGCCCGGAGAGCGGCACAGCGAATCGTCGAGGGATAGCGGAACGGACGAGTCTGTGTATTCAGTGCTCGCTCAGTCCGGAGCCACACCCACGGTCAGGAGTGTCCCGTGTTCCCGGAATCGTTCGTACATTACCTCGCGTGACTCCCAGTCCTCGGTTGGAAACTCCGATTCGGGTGGGATCTCGGTTTCGGTGTCGGGGATCATCTCCTGCTCTGCCACGAACAACCCCGCCTCGCGGAAGGCGTCGCGATACTCCTGTCTGTTCCACAGTATCATCTCGATGTCGACCTTGTCCTGCCACTTGTGGGTGTGGACGCTCTCCTCGAAGAAGTTCACTCCACAGTAGAATGTGCCGCCGGGTCTGAGCACGCGAGCGATTTCCGTGAGCGTCTGCTGGGGGTCTGCCGCGTAGAAGAACGCTTCCATCGAGAACACGTGGTCGATGCTGTCGGTCGCAAACGGGAGTTCGTCGAAGTCGCCACGGACGAACCCGACCTGTTCGTCGTCGGTGTACGAGCGGGCGTTTTCGAGCATCTTGGGCGACCCATCGAGACCGTAGCCGCGCCCGATGTTTGCCGTGTCCCGAAGCGCACGGAGAATATAGCCCGACCCAGTCCCAAGGTCGAGCACCGTCTCGCCTGCCTCGACGGGCATCCGCGAGAGGGCGTGTTTGGCCGTGTGCCAGTGGCGCTGTTCCATCCCGCGGTCCTTCCCGCGTTCGGCCCAGTCGTCGAACTCCTCGGCGATACGCATACCCGTTACTCCTCCCGTGGGTTGCTAAATGGCTTCGATCGCTCGCTCCGGAGCGCAGCGATGGGGCGGAAGGGCAAGAACACGTACCGCTCGCGCGGGTCGTAGTTGATGAATGCGAGACTGTTCGTCATCACCGAGACGCTCGATATGGCCATCGCAAGCCCGGCGAGTGCGGGGTTCAGCAGGCCGAGCGAGGCGATTGGGATGAGCGTCACGTTGTACGCGAGCGCCCAGAACAGGTTCTGGTGGACCTTCGTGATGGTCGCCGCCGATACGTTCAGCGCCTTGAGCACGTCGGCTGGGTCGTCGCGCATCAGCGTGACGTCCGCACTCTCGATAGCCACGTCGGTGCCGCTCCCGATGGCGACGCCGACGGCCGCGTTCGTCAGCGCCGGTGCATCGTTGACGCCGTCCCCGACCATCATCGCGTGCGTTCCGTCCGCCTGTATCGCGTCGATGGCGTCGGCCTTCTCGTCGGGCAACACCGACGCACGAACGTTCTCGGGGTCGATCCCGATCTCGTCTGCGACTGCCCGTGCCGTCCGTTCGTTGTCCCCGGTCAGCAACATCACCTCGAACCCGCGCTCGCGCAGCGTCGCCACCGTCTCCGTTGCGCTCTCGCGAACCCGGTCTGCCATCGCCAGCACGCCAGTGAGTTCGCCGTCGACTGCGACGAGAATCGCCGTCTTGCCCTCGGTTTCGAGGCGTTCGAGCGTCGACTCGGCCCGGTCGATGTCGATTCCAGCGTCCCGGAGGAGCTTTCGATTGCCCACCAGCACTTCCCGGCCCTCGACTGTCGCTCGAACGCCGTGGCCGGGGACGTTCTCGAACGACTCCGGTTCGTCAGGGTCGTAACCCCGCTCGCGTGTACCCTCGACGATGGCCTGCGCGAGCGGGTGCTCGCTCCCCCGCTCGGCGCTCCCTGCGGCCGCGAGTACATCCATCTCCGGGGACTCCGCGAGTGTGCCGCCGTCCGGAGCGGCCGCGCTGTCGAACTCGGACGCCGACACGACATCGGTCAGTTCCATCTCGCCGTGAGTGAGCGTCCCGGTCTTGTCGAAGACGACGGTGTCGATGGTTCGGGCCTGTTCGAGCACGTCACCGCCCTTGAACAGGACGCCGTTCCGGGCGCTGATCGTCGACCCGACCATCGTCGCCGCTGGCGTCGCGAGACCGAGCGCACACGGACAGGCGATGAGCAACGCGCTCGCGAGTACGATCATCGAAAATTCGACGAGTGGAATCCCGCCTGCGACGGCGACTGCCGGACCACCGCCGACCGGCGTCCACAGCGGAAGCCACCCGACGAACCCGCTCAGCGCGTTCGGGAAGAGAAACCACAGCGTCGCCCACGTCACGGCGTTGACGATGACCGCGGGAACGAACACCGCGGCCACTCTGTCGACGAGTCGCTGTACCTCGGGTTGGCGGCTCTGGGCCTCCTTGACTCGGTTGACGATCTGCTGGATCGCGGTGTCCTCACCGACACTGGTCGCCTCGACCAGCAACACGCCGTTTTCGTTTATCGTCGACCCGATGACCTCGTCACCTTCGTCTTTCTCCACGGGGACGGACTCGCCCGTGACCATCGACTCGTCGACCGCGCTCTGTCCGTCGACCACGACGCCGTCTGTCGGCACCTGCTCGCCGGGCCTGACTTTCATCACGTCACCGACTTCGACCTCAGAGAGCGGAACGGTCCGCTCCTCGCCGTCGACCACGATGGTCGCCTCCTCGGCTTCCATCTCCAGTAGCTTCTGGAGGGCGTCCCCCGCCCGGGCTTTCGACCGGGCTTCGAGCCAGTTGCCGACCGTGATGAACCAGAGGATGAACGCAACCCCCTCGAAGTACAGTCCACCCTCGGGAATAATTCCTCCGAGGACGGCAACACTGTAGATGTAGCCCGTGCTCGTTCCGACTGCGACGAGCGTGTCCATGTTCGCCTGTCGGTTGTTGACCAGCGCGCTGTAGGCCCCCTCGATGAACTCGCGACCGAGCGTCCCCATCAGCACTGTGGCGAGGACGAACTCGACCACGCCGAATTCGACGCCGAATATCGTCTCGGGGATAACCGATATCCCAAACAGCATCTCAAGCATCAGCACGATAAACGGTGCTGTGAGGATGCCACCGAAGACGACGAGACGGCGTTGCGTTGTGAGCTCTCGCTCGATTGCGCGCTCGCGGTGGTCTTTCCCCTCCGATTCCTCCCGAACTGGCTCGTACCCAGCCGATTCGATCGCCTCGTAGACCGCATCGAAGTCCGTGTCTGCGGGATTGTACGAGACGAACACTTCGTCGGTCGCGAAGTTCGCGTCCGAATCGAGCACGCCTGGCACGTCAGACAGCGCGCCCTCGATGTTTTCCGCACAGGTCGCACACGACATCCCCTGCACCGAGATGGTCTCGCTTGCACGTTCGGGGTCGTAGCCGACGCTCTCGATAGCCTCGAATACCGACTTCAACGAGACAGTTTCCGGGTCGTAGGTGACAGTGCCCTCGTCGGCGGCGAAGTTGGCGCTCGCCCGCTCGACGCCGTCGAGTTTCGACACCGCCTCCTCGATGTTCGACGAACACGTCGCACAAGACATCCCCGATATCTCGATTTGCTGTGTGCGTGTGGGCATCTCGTGTTCGAACCTACGGGTTCCTCGTTTAACCCCCTTGTTGCTTTGATCTACAGGCATACTTCCGCAGTATATTTCGAATCTAATGCGAAAGCTGGCCCTGGCTTTGCTATTCGTTCCAGACTGCGAGGAAGAGTCCGATGAACAACCCGATCGAAAGCGCAACGAGTCCGACCACCGTCACTTCTGCCGGTCCAGAGACACCCTGAAGGTCGATGGTAGGAGCTGAGTTCTCACTGATTGACGTGCCGAGCAGCAACGGTTCGAGTACGGCGACCACAAGTGATGCGATGATTGCGAACTGAACGTATCGCCGAATGCGGTCGACCTGTGTCTGGTCGACCGACGATTCCTCGGTGACGAACTCAGTGTCACCGTCGGGGTTTGCCTCACCGAACAGCAATTGCCAGAGCGCACGCCCCACCGCGCTGTCACGTCCTGTGTGAATCAGTTCAGCGAGCAAGACCAGCCCGATGGCTCCGAAAAGGGTTCTGTCCCAGCGGATATTGTCGATCCGGCTCGGTTCGCGGATGACGGCCAGCAACACGACCGTCACTGCTACTAATGGCAGGGAGACCAGAAACCACAGCGTCAGCAACGCGCCGGTTATCCCCCCGGGGTCGAAGACCAACTGCAGGAGGATGATTGCGCCCCCAGCGCCCAACAGTCCACGGAGCCGATTTTTGACTCGCTCCATCCCGTAGGAACGCGACCAGCGTTCGAGAATGGGCCGAACAGCCTCGTGATTGGCTGAGCGACCACTGTCCCCACCCCCGAACACAGCGTCCGATCCACTCCCATCGAATGGCGACTGTTGCACGCTCTCTCTTGGGACGGGAGCGAGATATGTCTGGTGGAGGCAATATTGCGAAACGGCCAGAAGGTCCGGGCGCGGGAATGTGAACCAGTGCCAGAGGTTCCTGCTCACCTCACTTCGCTCGGTTGCGCGGGCTGCCACTGGCAGGGTTCAATTCCAGTCACACCTTCTGCTCCTCACGTCCGTTCGTCGGAAGAAGGTCTTCTTCTGAGCCATCGCTCACGTCGTTCGCGATGACGTCGGAAGAAGGTCCGGGCGCGGGAATTGAACCCACGTCTTGGCCACCACAAGGCCAAAGGATACCACTACCCCAGCCCGGACACGCATCCCAAGGTAGCCCAGTTGGACAAATATACGTTACGACTCTCCGCGTGCCGTGCCATCTGCTACCGCGACGCCCCGCCGAACCGCGCTCTTTTTGCGGCCGCCGAGTCTAGATCCGATAGCAGTGGCGATCACCGACAAGATCTACCTCAAGAACCACCGACAACTCGTCTCCCAGATGGAGACGTCGTTCCCGAAGAGCGCCTTCAGCGGCGCGACGATGGACATCCTCTATCAGGGGGAGGGCCTGTCCAAACTCGACGACGCGACGCGTGATCGCGTACTCGATTTCGCCGAGGACTTTCTGGACTGTGACTGCGAGGCCAGCCCACACTGTGGCTGTCCCGAGCGGAAGTTCGTCCGCTATCTGCTCGAACTTCGCGAACAGGGACTCGGCCCGGACGCCATCGTCGACGTGATGGGCGACGACTATCTCCTCTATGCCTATCCGGGCGATATCCTCTCTTTTCTGGATAGCTCCGTTCGAACCCTCGAGGCGGCCGGGCAACTCGCGGATGTCGACGGTCAAGCCGAACAATCGAGTCAGCTTCGACAGCTTCGGGAAAATCTCGTCAGATAAGGGTTAGAACGTACTGTCGTCGAACTCGCCGCCGATCCGGTACGGCGATTCTTCCTCCTCCTCACCATCTAGATCTTCTAGCTGGACGACGTCCTCCTGGTCGACCTCGTCGAGTTCCTGCCGGAGTTTCGTCACGTAGCGTTTGTGTTCTTCGAGCTGTTCGCGCAGGTGTTCGGCTTCCAGTTCCAGTCGCTCGTGTTCGCGGACGAAGCTCTTTGGCACCTCGACTTTCGGCGGGAAACTCTCCGTACTGCTGGTTTCGGTCGATTCGCTGATCTCGTGTTCGGGAACGACCTCGATCTGTCCGTCGTGGGCAACCAACATGTCGACGTAATCCCGAAAGACGGCCGAAAGCGAGATGTCTCGCTCCTCCGCGATGTCGCGCAGGGTTTCGAACTTCTCCTGGCTTACGCGAAAGGAGATCGTCTTGTTCTTGTTGCCCATCGTTTTCCATACTGTGTTCTCATCGTATTTAACCGTTTGTCAGACGCGTGTCTGTCAGTGGGGGTTGGCCCCGGTCCCGAAAAAACGCGCCCCGGTGGGCTAGTCGGCGCTCGCTTCCGGCGATTCGAGCGTTTCGAGTGCCTCGACGGCCGCCCGCCGGTAGTTCTCGACCGGCAGGTCGTAGGTCTCCTTCGCGAGTGAGACGTACTCGTCGGGGCTATCCGCGTTGAAGGCCTTGATTCGCTCGATGGTTCGTTCCGCGGTTTCGACGACCCAGCGGTCGCGCGTCGCCTCGTCGACCGCCGAGATCGATTCCGGCCGAACGGAGACGTTCACGTCGCCCTCGTCGGTCTCGTAGGTCCGGGGCTTGCCGACGACCGCAACGTACTCCGGCGGTTCGAGTTCGCGCAACATCGACGCCGCGTCCGGCTGGTACTGCCCGGCGTAGGTGTAGTAGGTGTCGCCGTTCGGGTCGACGACCCGGCCCTGCCAGTACTCGGAGTCCTCACCGACATCTTCGGTTTCGGTGAGCGTCCCGACGATGAACACCCGGTTTGCCTTCGCTCCCGTCGGCAGGAGTGCGAAGTTGGGCGCGCGCTCGTCGTCGCTTTCTTTGAACGTGTAGGTCGCGTCGTTGAACTCGCGGGCGAACACGCGCCGCGCGACTTCTCGGGTCGGTGTACTCGCCATCTAGATCGACCTCGCTTTGATGAGGGTTGCTTCAGGATCGGCTGGCTCAGTCTGTTGGGTCACCTCGTCCGCGAGGACGTACCGACCGAAGGTCGGCCCGACGACGTGGTAGTACCGCCCGAGCGTCTTCTCGCGCATCTCGTCGGCCACGACAGACGTGTCGAGTGCGTCCATCGCCATCTCCTGGGCCTTCTCCAGCGTGATGCCCGTCACTTCCTCTGTGGTTTCGCGGTCGAAGATGACCTCGTGGACTTCGTTGCCGTCGTCGATGACGCCCTTGATTCGCAGGTCGAATTCGCCTTCGACTTCGCCGTGTTCGGAACAACGCCCGTTCTGCAGGACGCGCGTGCAGTCCTCTTCGGGACAGCGCTTGATCAGTCCGGACCCGGACTGGATGTCGACGAGTGCGCCCTCGATTTCGGCCGCGTCTTCGCCGACCTCGATATCCTCGTCGAGTTCTTCGATTGTCGTCGTCCGGTTGAGTTTGACCGAAAACCGGCCCTGGTACTCGTCGGTGACGACGTTTCGGAGGTCGTAGACCTGCCCCTCTGTCAGATCTTGCAGATCGGATTTCGACCACTTGGTGAACTTTATCGTGCCCGTCTCGTCACCGAGCAGACCGACCTGCGCCACCGCGTCGCTCTGGGCGTCCCAGAGATCGACGACCTTGGCCGTCAGGTCGACCCACTCCTCGGGGCTGTCGATGTCGGCGATTTCGACGCGGTCGTTCCCGCCACCGCCAATCTCGTCCCGGTCCATGTCGGCCTCGTCGAGGTAGGTGTTCACGACGCTCCGGCGTGCCTCGCTCGTTGGCACTTTGTACTCTTCGGTGAGCGTTCGGAGTCGCTCCTCTATCTCGTCGACCGACACGTCGAGACGGTCTGAAAACTGTTCGTGTATCTCTACTGCGTGTGTACGCAAATCTGTCTCTGTCATCGGGTTCTCACTGTCTCCGCGTGGTTTTCGGTGGGAGACATACGCCGATTGGTTCTCTATCGTATAAAAACCTCCGCAAGCGGGGTGAAAGTGGTCGCTCCGGGATGGCGAGGCGACGCTGTGGTTTGTCTTGGCCTTGACTCTGTGTTAGTGACGTGGACGATGGACATTTGTGAGTCCCACCCAAAGGGAGGGTATGAGCGACGGGGACCGGATATCGCGCTTGCTCCGGACGAAACTCCGCGGCGCGGGCCGTCAGTACGCGGAGGCGCGTCAGGCCTTCGACGACGGGCGCATCGAGGGACTCGACCTGCCGACACAGGAGGGCAAAGCCCGTATCGTCTGTCGCCGTCACGCGGAACAGCGCACGGTCGAACTCGACAGCGACCTTCGCCCGTCCTGTTTCGATGCCGACCACCCCGACTGTCAGGGCTGTGTCGAAGATATCCGAACCGACTGTATCGAAACATGGTGATTCACCTGTTCAGCGCCCTTCGGGACCTGTCGATAGGACAAACGATTTACTCACGGCGGGTGAACAGCGACCGATGAACCCCTTCGTCCGATTCTGGCTTCTCAGTCTCTCCCTGATCACGGGGGTCGCTGCGCTGGGTTATCTGTTTCTTTCCTTTCTCTTTCCCGGGTCCGGGATCGTCGCGGACAATCCGAACGTTCGCCTTGCCGTCACCATGATCGGAGTCACTGCCCTCGGTGTGTTCGTCTGGTCGTTTACCTTCGCCGAGACTGCGGAGTCCGCTCGCCCGATACGACGGAACTGATACTGTCGGCTGTACCATCTCGAAAATACTTCGCCACCGGCGTGGGGAATATTTTTACGCACGTACAGCCGACAGTATGACGGCTCTCTTGGTGACGTCACTCTCGAAATAGTAGGGTAGTAAAATCGGGTCTCCCGTCTCGTCTCACGACAAGACGGTCATACTGTCGACTGTAACATTACGGAAATATTCGCCATACCGGTGGCGAATTCTTCCGTACTTACAGCCGGCAGTATCAGGAACCGTTAGTTGCGGACGACGTTCGTCGCGCGGGGGCCCTTCGGAGCCGATTCGATGTCAAATTCGATCTCTGTACCTTCTTCCAGATCCGGGCCGCCGACGTCTTCCATGTGGAAGAACACGTCCTCGTCCGCATCCTCTGTCTCGATGAATCCGTAACCGCCTGTGTCGTTGAAGAAATCAACCGTACCTTCTGCCATTACGAATACACAGATGCGAGACGCACGTATAACTCCTCCGATGTTCGCTTCCTGGTGAACGGACAGCCGGGCAGTCGGGTAAAATTCTACCCACGTTGATTGTTTTGGGCTGTCGACATTCGCAAGACACAGGCGTGATAATCGGGCCCTTGCATTTATACTCCACCACTCGGAACGGTTGGCCATGGCATCTGAGACAGATGACTACGGTGTTACTGAGGGGACAACAGAGCGGTCGCTCGGGGACGTGATTCCAAAGCCCGTCGACGTGACCACACATCCGTCGGAGTACGAACTCACGTCCGAGACAGCGATCGTGGCTGACGGGGACGCCGCGGCGGACGTGGCAGCATATCTTGCTGACCTCCTTGGGCCTGCAACTGGCTACGACCTGACTGTGAAACACGGAGCGGAACCCGCTGCAGACAGCATTTCGCTGTTGCTGTCGGGGACATCCGAGTCACTCGGCGAGGAAGGCTACGCACTCACTGTCGACGAGGGCGGTGTCGTCGTTCGAGCGAACGAACCGGTCGGGCTATTCTGGGGGGTGCAGTCACTCCGGCAGGTGCTCCCCGCGGCAATCGAGAGTAACTCACAGGTGGATGAAGCGTGGACGATTCCCGGCGGGGAGATCAGCGATTCACCGCGATTTGCCTACCGCGGCGCTCACTTCGATGTCGTCCGGCACTTCTTCGAGGCAGCAGATCTCAAGCAGTTCATCGACTATCTCGTCCAGTACAAGATCAATCACTTCCATCTCCATTTGACCGACGACCAGGGCTGGCGCATCGAGATCGAAAGCTGGCCGAAACTGACAGAACTGGGCGCGAACACGGAAGTCGGCGGCGGTGAGGGGGGCTACTACACACAGGAGGAGTACACCGATATCGTCGAGTACGCACACGACCGGTTCGTGACGGTCGTTCCGGAGATCGATATGCCCGGACACACGAACGCGGCGCTCGTCTCCTATGCCGAACTCAACCCCGACGGCGAGGCCGCGGAGGAACACACCGATATCGAGGTCGGGATCAGTTCACTCGCCGTCGACAAGGACATCACCTACGACTTCATCGAGGATGTCTTTGCCGAACTCGCCGAACTCACTCCCGGACCGTATTTGCATCTGGGTGGGGATGAGGCCGATCCTCTCGACTCCGATGAGTACAACCGGTTTATCGACCGCGCGCTCCCGAAGGTTCAGCAGACCGGAAAACGGCCGGTCGGCTGGCACGAAATCCTCAAGGCAGAACCCCCGACAGAGACTATCGGCCAGTACTGGGCACCCGGCCCCGACGGGGAGGGGACAGACGTCGTCGGAGCAGTCGAGAACGGCAACGAGTTGATCCTCTCGCCAGCGAGCCACACGTACTTCGACCTGAAATACGACGAAGACACCGAACTGGGGCTCGACTGGGCTGGGACTGTCTCCGTACAGGACGCGTACGACTGGGACCCGGGAACCTACGCCGATGGCGTCGAGGAGGATGCGGTAATGGGCGTCGAGTCGGCGCTGTGGTCAGAGACGATGGAGACGATGGACGACGTGGAGTTCATGCTGTTCCCGCGCCTTCCGGCACTTGCCGAGCGTGGCTGGTCGGCCGCGTCGCGAGACTGGGACGAGTTCAGCGACCGACTCGCAACACAGGGCCCACGTTGGGCGACTCAGGACATCAACTTCTACCGCGCGCCGGACATCGACTGGGCTGAGTAGCGTTCACCAGAGACGCATCGCTCTGTCAGACCCCAATAATTAATACTCTTGATTGATACTCACAAGGTAGGCACTGTGGACGGGTCGCGGTGTGGGGATCGCGTCCCTGTGGGGTGCCGGGGTACGAATGAAACGCAGAAACCTACTCAAATCGGTAGCAGGTATAGCAGGCATCACAGGCGTATCGGGGCTGTCAAGTGCCACAGACTGTAGCGATCAGTCCGACTGGGCGGCGAGCGCAACCTACACTGGTGGGGATCAGGTCGTCTACGACGGTACACTCTACGAGGCTTCGTGGTGGACACGCGGCGACGAGCCAGGTGCGAGTCAGTGGGGACCGTGGGAGGAAGTCGGCTCCTGTGACGGGAACAACGACGGCGACTCTGACGAGGGTAGGGACGGCAACCCCTGTGCAGACATCAGTCAGTGGGACTCTGGGAAGACCTACACCGGTGGCGACAGGGCCGTCTTCGATGACTCGCTGTGGGAAGCGTCCTGGTGGACACAGGACGACGAACCCGGCGCGAGCCAGTGGGGCCCATGGAAGGAAATTGACTCGTGTGAGTCTGATTCAGAGCCACAGCCACCGGAGGACGACGTAGATGCTGTCGTCGACGTGAATGCGACAGAGATCGAAGTCGGTAAACAGGTCACGCTGGACGCCAGCAACTCCACCGGCGACATCGACACCTACACCTGGACTGTCGGTGACAGGGAACTCACGGGTGTCGAAACGACTACCTCGTTCGAGGAAGTGGGAACATACGAGGTACTTCTTACAGTGTCTGGAGCAGACGGTGAGACTGATTCCGCATCGACGACAGTCACAGTCGAAGAGGGGAAAGACACGCCCGACTGGGACGAACACCCGGTGATGGGCTACGCTGGCAGCGGGAACGTCAACAACGAGAAGGTGACCCACGACATTCGAACCTTCGCGTCGGTGAGCAATGACGGTACCGTCAATCCGCCGTGGGGTCTTAGCTCCGAGCCGAACTCGAAGGTTATCCTGTCAATCGGTGGCTGGAACAACTCCGATGGGTTCCCACAGACTGCTGAAGACCCGGCGAGTCGCGAGCGATTCGCCAGCCAGTGTGTCGAGATCATGCGCGAAAACAACATCGATGGCGTCGACCTCGACTGGGAGTTCCCCGGTGATTTCGGCCCGGACGGACTGTACTCGCCGCCGGACGATGTGCAGAACTTCACGAAACTCGTCGCAGAGTGTCGTCGCCAGTTCGACGAGGCGGCCGCCGAAGACGACACAGAGTATCTGCTCACGGCGGCGCTCAACGGCACCATCGAGATGCTCGAACCGCTCGAACACGACGAACTCAGCGAGCACCTCGATTACGCGAAGATGATGACCTACGACTACAACTCGCCAGTCTTTGTCGACAACACGAACCACAACTCCCCGCTGTACACGAATCCGAACGTCCCTGCGGGCCGCGACGGATCGATCCACAAGTCGCTGACGTACATGCTCGATCAGGGCTGGGACCGCAGTCAGGTCGTGATGGGGCTTGCTTTCTACGGCCGGGTGTTCCAGGGCGTCCAGAGCAGCGACAACAACGGGCTGTTCCAGCCCGCATCAGGGTCTGGGACTCCGATGTCGTTCAACGAGATCGACGACCTGATTGGCCAGGGCTTGACAGACCACGAACGCTACTGGGACGACGAGGCCAAAGTCCCGTATCTGTTCGATGGCGACGAGTTGATCAGCTACGACGACGAGGAGTCAATTGCAACCAAAGCCGAGTACGCACGGGAGAACGGCCACCCGATCATGTTCTGGGCGGCCGGACACGACCCCGACGAAGTGCTACTCGATACCGTCAACGACACGCTCGACATGCGCAACCGGTACGGAAACTAAGGACGACGCCGACTCGCTTTTTCGTTTTCGGTCCCGAACTATTCACTGACGAGCGACGTGACCAACTCGCGCAGATAGTCGAGTTCGTCGTCGTTGACAGTGTGGCCCATCCCCTCGTAGATGCGCTTGTCCACGTCGCCGTCGAGGTCCTCGAAGACGCGTGCAGTCTCCTCGACGCGTTCGAGCGGGATGTGCGGGTCGGCGTCGCTACAGCCGATGAATACTGGTGTTCCGTCGAGTGACCCGTCGTAGTCGCGCGGCGTCCCGTCTGGGCCGATGACGCCGCCGCTGAAGGCGACCAACCCGCCGTAGCGGTCGGCGTTGCGCGCGAGAAATTCGCTGGCGAGACAGGCCCCCTGCGAGAAGCCACAGAGCAGGATTCGCTCGCGGGAGATTCCCGCATCTCGGAGTCGGTCGACCGCAGTTTCGACTTTCGCTAGCCCCGACGAGAGTCCGGGTTCGTTCGAGTCGATCGAGGAGAGAAACGAGTTTGGATACCACGTGTTCCGTGCGGCCTGCGGTGCGAGGTAGGCCATCCCCTCCGCGTGGACTTGCTCGCCCATCTGGAGGATACTCCGGGCAGTCGCTCCCCGCCCGTGTACCAGCACGCCACCAGCGGTCGCGCTGTCCAGATCAGTACCGCCCGACAGGATCGGCTGGTCGTCGTGTGGCTCCATCGTCAGATCGCTCTCGTTGGGACTGTCCGGGCACACTCTGTCGCTTTCGTTTGCGGTCGGGACCACGTCTGTTTCTCCATGGTCAGCAATCGAGTCCCAGCAGAAAAACACCTCCGTTCATACTGTCGGCTGTTCCATGTCGAAAATACGTCATCATCCGAGGTGGCGAATATTCGTACGTACAGCTGACAGTATCCGAGTTAGTCGGTCGGTTCGACGAGTCCGTCGACCGACTGGAGTTCGAGACCGCCGCCGATCGTGCGGTTCGGATAGGGGATGTTGATATCCTCCTCGTCGAAGCGCTCCTTGACGCGCGTGACGTACTCACCGCGCGTTTTCACGAAGTCGGCACGGCTCGGGTCGGCGATCCAGATGCGCGACTGGAGACCGACCGAGGAGTCACCGAGTTCGACGAGTCGAACCGAGGGCGCTGGGTCCGAGAGGATCCCCTCGTGATTTTCGGCCTCTTCGATGATGATCTCGGTTGCCTTCTCGATGTCGTCGTCGTAGCCGATTCCGAAGACGAACTTCAGTCGAAGCCTGTCTGCATCGACCGGGTTCTTGATCACGTCGGCCATCAACTGGCCGTTCGGCACGGTCAGCAGTTCGTTGTCGAAGGTGCGGACGCGGGTGACACGGAGGCTGATGTCCTCGACGACGCCAGCGTTGTCGCCCCACTCGATCCAGTCACCAATACGAAATGGCTTGTCGGTGAAGATGAAGATCCCGGCGACGAAGTTTCTGATCACGTCCTGGAGGGCAAAGCCGATTGCAAGTGTGGCCGCTGCGGCGATGGTCGCGAGTGCAGTCAGAAAGCTGCCGAACCCGGCCATGCCGAAAGCGACGGCGATGGCGACGAAGATGACCACGAAGGAGACGATCTTCTGGAGCGGCTTTTTCGCGTGTTCGTCCAGCCCGCGGGCGTTCAGCACTCGGTTGAACAGCGGCCTGACGACGACTTTTCCGATCAGGTAGACGAGGACGAACGCGGCCACGAACATCACGATCGACGCGGTAACGCCCGAGTAGTCCGCGCTGAGCCCGAGATCTTCGAGGAACTCGGCGACCGGACCAGTCTGGGCGACGACGGCGGAACCGACCGCGCCAGCCACGCTCATCGCTCCATCACGGCCGTGTGGCCACGTGTTCTGACGACAGTCGCGCCGACAAGATCAGCGAGTTCTGCTGCCAGCGTCTCCGTATCGGTTCCGCCGCGGGCCGCCCGCAGAAACTTCACCTTCACGAACTCACGTTCCTGCAACTGATCCGACAGTTCGTCGCTGACGGCGTCGATACCGTTTTTCCCGACCCAGACGGTCACTTCGAGTTCGTGGATCC
This sequence comes from Halovenus marina, assembly GCF_051414115.1. Lineage (NCBI taxonomy): Archaea > Methanobacteriati > Methanobacteriota > Halobacteria > Halobacteriales > Haloarculaceae > Halovenus > Halovenus marina. The sequence goes on from NZ_JBLKNZ010000001.1 coordinate 984,559, forward strand.
GCTGGTCGCGGCTCGTGTTGCTCATAGTACCACTATTGCGGACTGAGAGCGGTTAAAAGTACGCAATCGAATAGAGCTGGTCAGACGATACGGCGCACCCGCACAATTCAAGACGATTGCCGCGTCACAGTGTACTATGGTCACTATCGATCCGCCCACAGAGCGGTCGTGCGAGCGCTGCGGGCGCGAGGAGGTATGGAACGCCACCAAACAGACCTGGGTCGTGGCCGACTCCGACGGCGACGACGACCCACCGACGGGCACACCGCACTGTCTCCACGAGTGGGACGTGAGCGGGAACTACAACCCGATCCGAACTGATAGCTGAACGACACCAGACGACGGGCGCATATGTTTTTAGTTTTCTGGGCGCGTACGGGAGAGAGATGGGTCACTCCGGGCGATTACCGGGCGTCACGCGCGACGAGCAGGTGATCGCGCACGTCGATATGGACTGCTTTTACGCGGCCTGTGAGCGACTCCGAGAGCCAGCACTTCGCGGCGAGCCAGTCGTCGTCGGCATGGGCTATGAACCTGGAGGCAGCGATGGTGCTGTCGCAACCGCGAGCTACGAGGCACGCGAGTTCGGTGTCGAGAGCGCACAGGCCATCTCTACCGCACTGACGGAACTACCCCGAAAGATCGACGCGGCAAACGACGACTCCCTGTCCGTCGAGGAAGCAGGATTCTATCGCCCCGTCGATATGGAGTACTACGAGTCGGTCGCAGCGGCTATCAGAGAGATACTGCACGAGCGGGCAGACACCGTCCGCGAGGTGAGCATCGACGAGGCGTATCTCGACCTGACCGACCGGTGTTCCTGGGGCGAAGACGTTCGCGCGTACACGGGTCAGATCCGGACTGCGATCGAGGAGTCGGTCGGCGTGATTGCGAGCGTCGGCGTCGCGCCGACGATGAGCGCGGCGAAGGTCGCGAGCGACCGCGAGAAGCCCGACGGACACGTCGTGGTCGAACCCGGAGACGTTCGGTCGTTCTTTGCTGACCTCCCCGTCGAGGACGTCCACGGCGTCGGCCCGGTGACCGCTCGCGAGTTGGCGGAGTTGGGTATCGAGACGGCTGGCGACCTCGCTCGTGCAGACCCGGCGAACCTCGACGACCGGTTCGGGGAACGCGGCGTTCAGATCCACCGCTACGCACGGGGCGACGACGACCGACAGGTCGAGCCGATGGGTCAGCCAAAGAGCCTCTCCCGGGAGTCCGCCTTCTCGGAGACGACGCGGGACGAGCAGCGACAGCGAGTGCGAATCCGCGAACTCGCGAGCGCGGTTGCTGACCGCGCAAACCGTAAGGAACTGCTCTATCAGACCATCGGGGTGAAGGTCGTTTCGCCGCCCTTCGAGGTGCAGACCCGCGCCCGGTCGCTCCCGGGACCGGTCTCCGACGCCGACCTCGTCGAGGAGGTTGCACTCGACCTCTTTGCGGAATTTGCGGGCGACCGGGTCCGAAAGCTTGGCGTTCGTCTCTCGAAGCTCTCTGACGGCGACGACCAGCCTGCGCTCACCGCCTTCGAGGGGGAGCAGTCTCCCGCACCCGATCAGGATCATGCGAGCGAGAGTGTGTCGAGTTCGACCGGCGGCGACGATGACGAACTGGGGTGCGGACAGCGCTCGCTCACCGACTACTGACGTCGCTGGCAGACCGCGTGTTTCACTGGGCGAAACGCTGGCTTCGGGTTCTTCACTCTGCTCTTGCTACTCCTGCGTGAGTCATGCGGTGCCGTCCCCGCACTCTGACGACCGTTCGACCACTGAACCCACGGAACTGACCGATGACACACGATATCCCGAACATCGACCTCTCAGATGATCGCTACACCGTCGAACAGAACCTGGTCCGGAACAAATACGAGGCCCTCGACGCCGACGGGAACACCGTTCTCAGGGGGAAACAGGAGACGTTCACGCTGAAGGAACGCTTCCCATTTCTCAACGCCGACGGTGAGGAAGTGTTCACGGTCCAGGCTCAGCAGATCAGAGACTACGAGGGTGAGTACGTCCTCTCTGAATCTCAGTCCGGCGAGGCGCTCGTCGTTCTGGAGCACGACTATTCCCTGCTCGAGCAGGTCAAGGGGATCACGTGGAAGATTCGCGACGCCGAGACGGACGCGCTTATTGCCGAGATCACTTCCCGAAAGTTTGTCGGGCTCGTCCGAACCGGTCTGCTCGGGAATCTGATCCCACACAAGTACGAGATCACGGACGCTGACGGCGGTCACGTCGGTACAATCTCGGGGGAACTCTCGATGAAAGACCGCTACGAGATCGAGCTAACTGATACGGAAACCGTGCCGAAAGAGCCAGTCCTCGCTGCCGCGATGGTTATCGACGCCATCGAGGGGAACTGAACGCGGTTTCCGTGATACGTAGCGAACAGCCGTTAGAACGCTCTCCAGTCGGTTCTTTCACGATGTTTACCACGCCCTCGACTCAAATCACCATTTGACTCTGTTTTGCCCTTTTTGTGGGTGGGTTTGTAGACCTTGATGTAATGCAACGAACTGTACTCGCCCTCCTGGCGGCCCTCGCAGTGATGCTCGTGGCCGTCGGCGGTGCGGCAGCGATCGAAAGCGGAACTGCGATATCTGACGACCAACCGGACAACACGACAGACGACGGCGCCGACGTGGGGGTCTGCGTCGTCGGCGCGGATTCTCCCTGTAACGACGCGTCCGACAACGGCACAGAGCGGATCGGAGATGATACTGACCACAGATCAGACAAAGGGTCAGAGCGGATCGGATCGAACGATTCGGACGGGAGTGGTCAGATCTGGATCCCAGAGGATCAGAACCGCGACGGCGAAATCGACGACCGGTTCACCGGCGATGACGAGACGTCTGCCGACGCTGGGATCTGCGTCGTCGGTGCGGATTCGCCCTGCAACGACGCTGATTCGGACGATGCAGGCGACCGGATCGGATCGGACACCGGCTCCGACGAAACCAGTCGCATCTGGATCCCGGAGGATCAGAACCGCGACGGCGAAATTGACGACCGCTTCCTCGGTGACCAGGCGACTTCACTCTGGCAGTTTGCACTCGGGTTTATCAGTCAGTTCTGACGCTCAGACCCGTTCCACGTCTCGTTGTCTGTGTCGCTCCGTTCCAGTCGGGAACACGACTAGCCCAACAGCCTCTCCGGGATCCACAGCAAAAGATTAGCTCAACAGCCCCTCCGCGATCTGGGCGTTCACGTAGGCGAAGGCGTTGCTGACGTGCAGGGAACCGACGGCGAGCACCGCACCGAGTGGCATCGCGACGTACGCCGGAACCGTGTCGAAGGTGACTTCGTCCGAGTTGATGGAGATTTCGACGACGTCGGCACCGAGCGGCGCTGTCAGCAACTCCACCGCGATGCCGAGCGTGAACGTGAGCAACACGAACGCGACGACGCCGACCCAGAACTTCACCATGAGAAAGCCGACCGACCGCCAGGTCGAGGCGGCTTTGAGATACAGTTTGACCGTCCCGAACACCCCCGCCCGGTCAGTTTGTAGGTCGTCCGGGTCGGCTATCTCGGTCCCGAGCAGCCTGTTCGCCAGTCTGCGCTCGAAGCCCGCGATTGCCCTGACCCCAAGCAGCGTCACGAACAGGATGCCAATTCCGACCAGCACGACGCTGAGGAGAATGCCAGCGACCAGTCCGAACACGACCAGACTCTGATACACCACCCCGAGCGGGAACGCGAGACCCAGATACAGCAGGTTCGAGTAGGTCTGTCGCTCCGTGACGATGCCGAGGGCGTTCCCGAGCGACTGCGCCATCCCGTGAGTCCCGTCTGAACTGCTCATTATCGATCCCAACCGTTCGTCCCGATAAAAGAGACGGGGCGAGCGTTTCCGGCAGAGAAACGCTGGCGTCAGCGACCGCAGGGTGTTTCTGAGCCAGAAACGGTGGATGCCGATTTAGGCATCTACCGCCCGGAACTAAACGTATGCGCTCACGAACCAAACTCGCGGCCGGTATCGTCCTGATCGCAGTGACAGCCTACGCGTTCTTCCGGCGGCAAGCACCTCCGGAGTCGCGTCTGGACGACGAGTCCCCCGACGTGTGATACTGTCGGCCAACTGTGAGGGATAGCACTTCCTTCGAGAGACGTGCCTTTCAGCCTGTGTCGATCGAAGACCAAAACAGCGAGCGGCGATTACCCGGGATCGAAGACCAGCCATGCCCCCGCTCGAACGCCGACGGTTCCTCCAGTTGAGCGCAGCGGCGACAGCCACGGCACTCGCTGGCTGTCTCGGAACGGACGAGAAGCGGTCCTACACCGACTGGATCCCGACAGCAGACGACGGGTTGCTCACGGCATACGCCGATTTCGCTATCTCGACGGAGTCGGAGGAGGCGAGCCAGCTGCTTCCCTTGATGTTCCCCTCGACGGGACAGAGCGACGACGCGGAGTTCGTTCCGACTGTCTCCGGGCTGGACGAGACCGACGACCTCTGTCTCACGGTTCCACTGGAGGTCGGTGGGCGGGTCATGGGTGGGGCCGTGTTGAGCATCGCGGCCTCGGGACTGGGGTATCTCGTCGATCCCGAGCGGCCGACACAGGGTACGGACGAACTCTTCGTGGCGAACGACGTCGTCGTCGGAACGGGTGATATCGACACACAGCGCGCCGACGAACGGCTCAAATCCGGTACCGAAGACGCGTTCGGTCAGATGTCCTTCGAGGTCGTCGACGAGCACCGCGATTTCACAATCTACCAGCCAACGACGGGAGATACCGATGCGATCATCGCGGTGAGCGAGGATGCAGTTCTCGTCGGCCGAACTCGCGATGCACTTCGGACAGTGATCGACACAGAGCGCGGTGACCACGGGCGTGCCACCGACAATCTGGCCGTATTCGAGTGGCTGGTGGAGACGGCCGGGGCGGGTCACTTCGTGGTCGGATGGACGGGCCCGGCGAATCTCGCGGACTTCTACTTCGGGGACGTGGGGAACCGGCCCGGGGCCGAACTCGTCACACAGCAGGACGACTGCTGTTCGTCTGTGACCTTCGCTGTCGACGACGACGAGATGACGGCCGACTTCGCGTTGCGGGATTCCGACCTCGACGGGGAAAAACGGGACCGGCTGGACGCGCGGCTCGGGACGGAAAGCGACGACCGTGAGATCGAGTTCGACAGCCAGCGTGTGTCTGTTTCGGGAACCTACAGCACGGACGTGCTCGACATCGAGTTCTCCGAAAGCGGTGACGGGTCTGACGACGACCAGTTCGGTGAGACGCCGCCGGAAGTCGAGAATGCAGTCCCCGACGGCGCGTTCGAGTTCTCCTACAACGAGGAGCAACGACGCGTCCGCGTCGATCTCGTCAAGGAGTTCGAGGCCGAGCGAGTCGCGGTGCAATCTGTCGAGGCTGGCGGCGAAATCTCCACCGCAGACGTGGGCGCAATAAATTCACTGTACGTGAGAGTCGATCCCGAGGGCGATGAAGTCGTCGTGACCGTCACGGTCGACGGGGAAACTGGCCCAGTCGCACGAACGGAGATACCGTAACACGACACCGGATATATGAGGGGATTAAAACGGGGGCGGGCGCCCCCTGCACGGAGAGGCAAGGGTTTATAATAGGCAGTCGCTTTCGTCCTTCTAGAAACAACGTATGTCTGCAGACGATCCATCTAACGACGAGCCAGCGCCTCTCGACTCCGAGGACTCGACAGGCGACGTCCGGGATCGGCTGGAACAGGAGGCAGACAGGGCCATCGAACAGTTCGACGAGAGCATCGTCGACTTGCTGTCCTGGATCCTCGATACGGAGACGCGAGCTCGAATTTATATCGCACTGCGACAGCACCCGGACAGCACGAGCGAGGAGGTCGCAGACGAGACGGGGTTGTATCCGAGTACCGTCAGAGAAGCGCTCGCACAGCTTCACGCGGAAGGGACGGTCACGCGCCGCAAGCGCGAGAGCGACGGCGCGGGGAACAACCCCTACGAGTACAGCGCGATCTCGCCAAGCGATCTGGTGTCGGATGCCGTCGACGATGTCCAGAGTCAACTCAACGCCGTGTTCAATCTGGACTGTCAGCTCGGCAGTGCCAGTGAACCAGACACCGAATCTGTGACAATCACCGTCACCGAAGAGAGCGAGAGCGGAGCCACGGACGAGTCGGGGAGCTAACGGCGCTGTCACTCTCTCTGACGTTCTGAAATCAGAACACGTCTCTGGCCAAGTCGAAGCCACTAAACATGAATACATCCAGATGTGGAGTATGCAGGTAGCGCTCGGGGGCACGTTCGATCCCATTCACGATGGGCATCGCAAATTGTTCGAGCGTGCATTCGAACTGGGGGATGTGACCGTCGGTCTCACGAGCGACGAACTCGCGCCGAAAACCCGACAGGAGGACCGTGCGATCCGTTCCTACGCGACCCGCCGCGAGGAACTTGCCGCAGAACTTGCCGAGTACGCCGCGGCCGCCGGTCGGGAGTACACGATCCGAAAACTGACCGAGCCGACAGGGATCGCGACCGAACCGCAGTTCGACGCACTCGTCGTCTCCCCGGAGACCGAAACTGGCGGCAAACGCATCAACGAGATCCGTCGGGAAGCTGGACGAGACTCCCTCGAGATCGAGGTCGTCGACCACGTCCTCGCCGCGGACGGCGAGAAGATCTCCTCGACGCGGATTGTCCGCGGCGAGATAGACGAACACGGACAGTTGACGCCTGACCGCGACGGACGACAACCTCGACGCGAGTAGGTGTCAGGACCGAGTTACCAGTCGGGCGGTTGCAGCCCAGCAGCCTCTAGCTGATCCTTCCACCGTTGCTGTACGGAGAGCCGTGAGACGCCGACAGCATCTGCCACGGCACCCTGTGAGCGCTGCTCACCCGCGACTAGCGCACCGACGTACAGCGAGGCAGCGAGCGCGGCCTGTTTCGACCGCTCTGAGGCCGGAACCGTCGAGAGAAACACGTCCTGTGCGCGCGTCCGCGCCGTCGCTCCGAGACCGAGACGGTCGGCTGCTGCATCCAGGTCAGCGAGCCACTGTTGGTTGTTTCGCTCGTCGCTGGCGCGATACACACCAACCTGTAGACACGACGGGCGCTTAAGCGCTTGGCCCGCGCGTTCACGTTGGAGACGCCATTCGACCAACAGATCGGCGAAGTCTTTACTGTCACCGGGTGCGAACTCGGAGCAAACGGGGATATGGGGGATGCCAGACGCAATTGATTTCACGAACGGAGACGCGAACCACGATATTCTCTCGAAGACGGGTTCGAGCGGGTTGCTCAATCGCCAGTATCTCGCGGACCGACCGCTCGAAACGTATCTCCGTGACGGGGAGGAGCCGAGATATCTCTTGTGGAACAAGCAGTCCGGACTCAGTCTCACCGATGCTGCGGGCACGCGAGCCATCGAACCCGGAGACGGATATCGCGCGCTGGCACTCTGTACGGATGTCCGCTTGCTGGTAGTCGCGGGGGCACCCGACGGCGACGAACACGAATCACTCCCGTACGTCGACGCCGTCGAGGCGCGCGCGGAGGACGCCGGATTCCGAACGCAGTCACTGGTCGTCGAGATGCTCGACGGGGGCCGGTGGGAGTTCCCCTTCAAGGGGGATGTCTCCACAGTGGTCGAGTACGCCGATAGAGCGATCCAGACCTGGGCGAACGTGACTCGCCTGCTCACCGATGCCGAGACGAACATCGAGGCTGCGACGAGTCACCTCGACGTGGGCGAGCACGGAACCGCTGCAGCGACACTTGCTGGTACAGGAGATATCATCGAGCACGCTGTGGACCGCGCCGAGGCGCTCGGTGAACGCGCGGGCGCAGAGATCGGAGACAGGGCAGAGGAACTGCGCCCGGAGATCGAGCGCCTGGAGCGGGTGATACAGGCCCGGCGCGCCAGATCCCAACACGCGAACGCGCGACACCACTGGCGCGACAGCGAATACGAGCAGGCGGCGACGGCTTACGAGACGGCCGTGACAGCCTACGAGGAGGCGATCGATACCATCCGGGGGGCGACAGTGCGCGACGCGACGGGTTCTGATGCGGGCAGTGACCTGGATGCGGACGGAGAGTCCCTCGCACGTGGACTCAGACGGGCGCTGTCCGAACGTGAGCTTTTGCGGGTGTGGCCCCGAGTCGACGCCAATACGGCACGGCGGCGGGCCGACCAGACCGACGACCCCGAAACTGCCGCACAGCTCTGGACGGAAGCGCTCGACGGATACCGGGACATGCTCGGCCTCGACTGGGGACAGGACACCCGGTCGTTCGTCGTCGACAGAGCGCGGATCCGAGAGCAGACGACCGCCGTCGCGGACGACGCCATCGAGGACCACGCTCGGGCGGGGCAGTCCTGGCTCGATTCCGGCGACGACCTGGCCGCGGCGGGACGACCGGAGCAGGCGACGCGGGTGTACGAGCGCGCTCGCGAGCAGTATCGTCGTGCGCACGAACTCGCGAGCGAGGTACGCCCCGACCGCGTCGACGAACTCGAACGCGCACTCGAAACGGTCGACCAGCGATTGACTGACACTGCCGGGATGGAACCAGCGTCGGAACGAGTCACAGAGCAGGGGTCAGAGGCGGACGCGTCGAAGGCGGAGTCGAGTGAGTCAGATCTGAACGCAAGCGACGCAGCGCCGGGACCAGACCCGGACGACGCGGAGCGGTCAGTTCTGGACCGGATTCGAGACCGCCCGGAGAAAGAGACTACCGCAGACGGGACATACCAGACGGACACGACGGCGACAGTGGAGGCGGGCGGGGCGACTGCAGCGAGTTCCGGTCGCTCGCCGTCTCCCGACGAGACGAGTGCCAGTACCCAACTGGGGAACGCTGCCGAGGGCGCTGAGGGCACGCAACCGACGGATCTGTCACTCTCGACGCTCCGTGCGCTCGACGAAGACGAGTTCGTCGAGTTCGTCGCGAGAGTCTGGGAGGCCCGCGGGTGGCTGACGACGGTGTTTACGACGGCGGCGGCCGTGTACGATATCGTCGCCACGCGCGAGAATCCCGACGAGAAACTTCTGATCTGGGCTATTCCCGGCGATGAGGCGGTCGGTTCGACGCGGATCGACCGCTGTGCGACGGCGCGCGAAAGCAGCAACGGTGCCGACGAAGCGGCGCTCGTCACGACGGGGTCTCTCACTGATGCCGCCCGCACGAGAGCGAGCGAACTCGACGTGACTGTCCTCGACGGGGATGAATTCGTGGAGTTGCTCGAATTCGAGGGCGTACGTACTGAGGAAATTCTCGAACGGTGACCACAGGGGGGGACGGACCTGAAAGCCGCACGCTTAAGCGACATGGGCCGCTCATCACCCACATGGAGTATACGCTCGCTATCGAAAATGCGCCGGAGACCGTTTCCGGTGGGACTGGACTCTTGCTCGTCCATCCGAGCACCGTCGAGACTGACCGCATCGACACCCAGTTTCTGAAGACCGACACCGACCACCTGCTGGTCATCTCGACGCGGACGACTGCACGAGAGGTCAGACAGAAACTCGAACACTACGAGGTCGACGAACAGAAGGCGACCATCCTCGATGCAATCTCCGTCGAGCGGGGATACACCCGCAGACAGAGCGACCAGGTTCGGTATCTCTCCGCACCCGACAACTTCGCGGACCTGATCGCCGAGACCGAGCGATTTCTCAGCCAGTCCGACGGAAAGCGCCGCGTGAGTCTCGATTCGGTCACGGAGATGATCTACTACGCCGACCACGAACAGACCCGCGACGCCATCGCGGAGATTCTCGAACTGCTCGATGAATACGACGCAGTCGGGCTCTTTCATCTCGCCGCTGGCGTTCACGACGACGCGGTCGTCGACGAGTTCCGTGACCTGTTCGACGGCACGCTCGAACTCGACGAAACCGGCTCGCTGACGAGTTCGCTCTGACGGACCCCAGAACCTGACAGCCGAGTAATATCACCAAAGATTAAGATGGGTCAGTACATGAGATGAACTTGTATGCCGGAATGTCAGAACTGCGGTGCCTTCGTAACCGCCGACTACGCACGTGTATTCACACCGAACGGCGTCGAAAAACCGAGAGTCTGTCCACAGTGTGAGGACAAGATTCGCGACGGTGCGGACGTCAGAAAAGCCCGCTCGACCCGCCGTGGGTAACGTCTATTCCGGTTGATTACCTCTGTTCTGCGTGTGCTGATCGACTAGCACCGCGTCAGCCTCGAACGTGTCTGCGCTCTCAAATCCCTTCATCGAGCAGGTTGGTCGCTTCCTCGAAGACCTGCTGTGCGCGCGACCGCTCGCGCGCCTCCGCTGTGACGCGCACGAGCGGTTCGGTGCCGCTCGCGCGCAGCAGGAACCAGGCGTCGTCGCGCTCGACGCGGACGCCATCGAGCGTCGAGAAGTCGTCGTATCGCTCGCTGACCAGTTCCCGCACGCGGTCCATGACGGCGGTTTTTTCGGAGACGCTGACGCTGTCCCGGACGATGGGATACGCCGCTACTGTGGCCGCCCGGTCCGCGAGTGGTTCCGATGCGGTGAGTTCGGCCAGTTTGCAGGCCGCGAGTGGCCCGTCGGGACACAGCGTCTCCTCGGGCCAGATCCACGCGCCGCTCGGTTCGCCGCCGAAGGCGACGCCCGGATCACTCGCCGCTGCCGCGACGTAGACGTCGCCGACGGGGGTGTACGTAGCTTCGATTCCCCGTTCTGCGAGTGCGTCAGCAACCGCGAGACTCGTGTCGACCGGCATCGCGACGGCGTCGCCCTCGCCTGCGGTTGCGCGAGCGAAGATAGCGAGCAGCACGTCCCCCGAGAGGAAGGTGCCGTCGGCGGCGACAGCGCGCATCCGGTCTGCGTCGCCGTCGTGTGCGATTCCGAGGTCGGCGTCCGTCTCGGCGACGAGCGTCGAGAGCGACTCACAGTTCTCGGCTGTCGGTTCGCTCGGCCGTCCGGGGAAGGAGCCGTCCTGCTGGGCGTTCAGCGTCTGGACGTGACAGCCGAGTTCGTCGAGCGCGTCGGCGGTGACCCCTCCGACGCCATTGCCCACGTCGACGACCACCTCCAGCGGTTCCGAGAGCGTGACGCTCTCGACGAGTTCCCGGCGGTGGCGGTCGGACAGCGAGTCCCGCGTTCGGGTTCCCATCTCGTCCCAGTCAGCGAGTGCCGTTTCGCCGCTCCGGACGCGTTCGGTGATCCGCTCTCGGCGGGGAGCGTCGAAGGCCTGGCCGCTCGGCTGCCAGAGTTTGATCCCGTTGTCGGTCGGTGGGTTGTGCGAGGCCGTGATGACGACGCCAGCGTCGGCGTCGGTCCAGGCGACGCCGCGTGCGACCGTCGGTGTCGCGGCGCGCCCGACGTCGACCACGTCGACGCCGGATTCACACAGTCCAGCCGCGAACGCGTCGGTCAAAGCGTGCCCACTCTCGCGGGCGTCACGGCCGACGACGACGCGGTCGGTTTCGATGCCGAGCGCGCGGCCGACAGACAGCGCGACCTGTCCGGTCACCTCCTCACCGACCGAGCCGCGGATGCCGCTGGTTCCAAACATACACTCCGGTACTGTCATCTCGATAATAATGGTGACGCTACCGGCGTTCGCGGTGGCTCGCCAGCCCCGGCCGCGACTGGTCAGTCACTCCCCGAAAACTCGCCGCGGACGTACTGGGCGGCGTCTCTGACGGCACCGACGCTCGTGAGATAGCCCGCCCCGACGGTGGTCTTGAGCGCTTCGGCCGCCCGGCCGCGGACGACGCTGGGGCCGACCTGCGCGACGGACCCATCCCCGACGCTGACGAGCCATCCGAGCGGCCTGTACCGATAGCGCTTCAACTGTGGCTCGAACCCCTCGCTTTTCTCCTGATGACGAGACAGCCGTTCGATGTTCGTCGCCGCGACAGACGCCTGCCGCACGGCTGTCTGTGCGGTCGCAGGCGTTTGGTTCCCGTCCGCGTCGATGACGCGGGCCGCATCACCGACGGCGAACGTCCGGTCGCCGTACCTGAGCGTCGCGCGAACCTGCGGTCTGTCACCGAGTGCGTCCTGCCCTGTCAGCCCGCCGGTCCAGATTAGCTGGTCGTACGCGAGTCGGTCAGCGCCGAGTTCGAGCGCCGCTTCGTCTGCGCCCGAGACGCTCGTATCAGTTCTGATCTCGACGCCTCGGTCGAGGAGTTCCTCGCGAACAGCGTCCTGAAACTGCGCAGGAAACGACGGCGCGATGTCGCTTTTCTGTTCGAGCAGTACGACCGAGGGGTTCGTTTCGGCCTCCCGGGCGAGTTCAGCGAGTTCACCGGCGACCTGAATCCCCGAGAGTCCGGCGCCGCAGACGACAGCGCGGCCGCCCTCCGTCTGGACTGCCTCGAACCCCGTTCGGATCTGTCGAGCGTGCTCGACGCGCTTCAGCGGCGTCGCGTGCTCGGTGACGCCCGGGAGCCCGTAGAACGCAGTCTGTGCGCCCAGACAGACGGCACCGACGTCGTAGGATAGCTCCCCGTCGGACAACTCGACACGGCCCGCGTCGGGGTCGACACCTGTCACGCGGGCCTGCCGGAACTGCGCTCGCGTGAGCAGATCGTCGATAGGGATGGTAATCCGCTCTTCGAGGTGTGGCTTGCGAATCAGTCGGTGGAGCAGATGCTGGACGAGGTGGATGTCGCGTTCGTCGACGAGCGTGAGCTCGGTCTCGTCGGGCAGGGAGGATTCGAGTTGCTGGACGAGCGAGACGCCCGCGTATCCGGCGCCCAGTACGGCGACGTGCATATCCACACTTGGGTCGCGAGCACCAAATGTGCTCGCCCGTTCTGTAGATTACGACCGACGCCTGCGCTGTCGAGGCTGACAGGAAATATATGTTCGGCCCGTGTATCCGCGCTCACATGGTTCGCCACGTACTGGTCCCCCACGACGGGTCCGAACAGTCAGACGATGCACTCGTGTACACACTCGAAACGTTTCCCGATGCGACGGTGACGGTCTTCCGGTCGGTCGAACCCTTCGCTGAGTACACTGGTGCAGGCGGGTACGCCGCAAACTACTCCGAGGAGGTGGTCGAAAACGTGCGGGAGAGTCTGTCGGACACCATCACCGCACTCATCGACGATGCACAGATCGACCGAGACCCGGACGACGTCGAGCGAGACGTCTCGTACGGCAGACCGATTCACGAGATTCTCGAATACGTCGAGGAAAACGACGTCGACCAGATCGTGATGGGCAGTCACGGCCGGGACGGGGCCGCGCGGCTCCTGCTGGGAAGCGTCGCCGAGACAGTCGTTCGGCGGTCACCGGTTCCGGTGACTGTCGTCAGAGCAGATGGCGCTGCCGTCGATTCGGTGCTCGTTCCCTACGACGCCTCTTCCCAGTCCCGTCGCGCGCTCGAACACGCGCTGACGCAGTTTCCCGACACCTCCGTGACCGCGCTGTACGTCGTTCACCCGACAGTCGAACAGCTCGAATCGGGCGACGAAAGCGACGAAGCCTCGGTCTGGAACGAGGGGTTCGAGGAACACATCGAACAGACCCTCGACTCGGCGTCGTCGATTGCCGCCGACCACGACCGGGTCATCGAGACCGAAAGCACTGGCGGGAAGCCGTCGCAGTCGATAGTCGAGTACGTCGAGGAGCACGATTCCGACCACGTCGTGATGGGTTCGAGCGGTCGGGACGGACTGGCGAGGTTGCTCCTCGGGAGCGTCGCCGAAACCGTCGTCAGGCGCTCGCCGGTTTCGGTCACCGTCGTCCGGTAATCTCGCTGATTCGCAAACGCTCGCTTGTTGTCTCTATATCTCGCCCATCACGTCCGCTTGGATGGCGTCGATTGTCTCTCGCGGATCGCCGACCTTCGAGACGAGGATGATCCGGTCGACACCGGCCTCCGCGAGTCGCCGCACCGTCGGGACGAGGTCGGTCGCATCGTCGGTGACGTTGTTCAATTCTTTGAGTTCCTCGTCGGACACATCTGTCAGGTGGTCGTTCGCGATGTCCTGTATCTCCCGGGGGTCGGCGGTGTCGAGTTCCTCGTGAGGGGTGTACTCTCCGCGCTCTCTGAGCTGTGCGACGAGTTCGTCCGGGTCACCGATGTGGGCCGAGAGCTGTGCCGACACCGTCCCCGCTGGCGTCAGGTCGCGTCGATGGTCGTCGAGGCCGTCGGTGAAGGCGTCGTTCAGCGTGTTCTCGACGAGGTCGGCGTCACCGGCAGTGATCAGGTTGCCCGCGTACTTGCCCGCGAGATTCGCAGACTGTGGCCCCCACGCCGCCCAGGACAGCGGGATGGACGAGTCGGGCTTGGTGTATAGCTTCAGGTCGTCGTACTGGTAGTACTCCCCGTCGTGTGAGAAGTACTCCTCGCGCTCCCAGCACTTGTCCATCAGGCCGAGCGCCTCGATGAGCATGCCCGCGAGCGTCCCCCAGTCGGGCCACTCGCCGTCGTAGAACCGCGCCTCGTTGAGCGCCTCGCCGGTACCGACGCCGAACTCCAGACGACCGGGGTACATGTTGTCGAGCGTCGCGAGCGCCTGTGCGAGCACCGGTGGATGATACCGGACCGTCGGACAACTCACGCAGGTGCCGACCGTCACGTCGGGGACGCGTTCCATGAGTGCGCCCATCCAGGGCAGGATGTGATGCGTGTAGGGGCGATTGTCCAGCCACGGGACGAAGTGGTCCCCGATCCAGACGCCCTCGAACCCGGTATCGACCGCGTACTCGGCGAGTTCGATGTCCTCCATCGGCGACCGAAAACAGCCCGCGACGTTGTAATGCCACTCGATAGCCATACGCTGAGTGAGTGCCTACGGAAGTAATATGTTGGGGGATAGCCGTGATCGTTGACAGTCCCGTCCCTTGTTTCTGACCGATAGACTGCGGACTCCCTCACGGAGACAGACAGGAGCAGATCACAGAAAATATTAACCAATACGATATTTCTCGACCTGCTGTGGGTCGACGTCGACGCCGAGTCCGGGACCGTCGGGAACGTCGATACTTCCGTCGGCGACTTCGAGCGGGTCGGTCAGGATGTGGTCCGCCCAGCCGTAGTAGACCGAATCCGGGGGGAGATTCAGCGCGGGCGTACTCGCGTAGAGGTGCAACACGGCGGCCTGTTTGATGCCCAGATCGAAGCCGTTGTGGTGGCTGACGGAGAGTCCGGCCTCGCTCGCGACGGCAATCTGGTCTCTGACGGCGGTCAGGCCGCCAGCCGGAACCAGGTCGACACAGGCCACGTCGGCGGCCGACCGCTCACAGATGTAGTAGAGATTCCGCGGGAAGTAGGTGTCCTCGTTGACGGCGATTGGCTGGCGAAGCCGTTCGCGGAGTCGCTCGTAGGTGCCGAAGCTGTCGATGCGACAGGGCTGTTCGAGATACTGGAGGTAGATCCCCGCGTCTTCGAGTGTCGCACCCGCGCGAACTGCCTCCTCGAAGGCCCAGCCCTGATTGGGGTCGATCCGGAACTGCAACGCCCCGTCGGTCGCGTCGTGCATCGCCTTGATGCGCTCGACGTCGTGTTCCCAGTCCGGTCCGGCCTTCGTCTTGAGGACGCTGAACCCGTTTTCGACCGCGCGCCTGGCGTAGGTTCGTGACTCTTCGAGCGAGAGCATCCCGAGACAGTAGGCCACCTCGACGCTGTCGCAGACGCCGCCGCCGAGTAGCTCCGAGACTGATGCGTTCCGGCGCTTCCCGAGTGCGTCCCACAGCGCCGTCTCGACGGCACCCAGAAACGGGCGGGTCTTCACGTATGGATAGTAAAACGAGTCGGTAAACTCCCGGAGTTCGTCGAGTCCCATCCCGACCAGTTCCGGTGCGATCACGTCCTCGATGACCGCCGCGGTGACACTCGGCGACTGCATCGCAGTGAGCATCTCCCCCCAGCCTGTGGTGCCGTCGTCGGTTTCGATCCGGACGAGCGTTCGGTCGACCGTTTCGACGTTGTCGTGGTTGCTGCTGTAGGGTGCGAGTCCTCCTTCTTCCAGCGGTGCGACGGGAACCTCGACGGGGATAGCCTCGACAGTCTGTACGGGCATTACGTCGGGATGGCGTCGGGCCGGTAATAATCGTGTCGCCCGAGTCGCCCGCTGGTCCATCCGCCCCGCTCAGCCCGTGGTCGCGAGCGCGGCACTCAGCGAGTGAAACCGCTGTCGGAACGCATCGAGGTCGCTATCCGGACTGTGGACGGCGTTGGTCAGCAAGAGTGCGTAGCACTCGGCGTCCAGATCGACCCACAGCGACGTGCCCGTGAATCCGGTGTGACCGATCGTCTCTGCTGACCAGAGCGGCGACGGCGTCCGGTCGACCCGGAGTCGCCAGCCGTAGCCCTGCGAGACGTCCTCGCCTCGTTCGCGCTCGACGGGAAACGAGCGAACCGACGCCGGAGAGAGGACCCACGCGTCGCTCTCGGGAGCGCGCCCGTCCGCGAGGATCATCTCCGCAAAGCGGGCGACGTCCTCGACCGTTCCGAAGAGCCCGGCGTTGCCGCCGAACCCGCCCATCGCTCGCGCGAGGGGGTCGTGTGTCGTCCCGCGAAGTTGCCGGTCGGCGTGCTCGTGTTCGTAAGTGGTCGCCACTGGTACAGACTCGGGATCGACGTCCCCGACCGCTGCATCGGACATTCCGACGGGATCGAACAACTGCTCTTGTACGGCTGTCTCGATTGACTCGTCGACGATTCGGGCGACCAGTTCGCGGAGATGCAGGAAGTTGAGACAGCTATACTCGAACGTCTCGCCCGGTTCTCGAACACACAACTCGCGCTCGCTCAGGCCCGCAAGTACATCGTCTCGACATTCCCAATCAGGATCGTAGGCGTACGCGCGCAGTCCCGAGGTGTGTGTCAACAGCGTATGGATCGGGATTGCACCGCGTGAAGTGCCGTCGAGGTCTGGAAGATAGGTGCCGAGAGTCTCGTCGAGGCTGAGTCGTTCGGATTCGAGCAGTCGAAAGACGAGCGTGGTCGTGACTACCGGCTTGGTCAGAGAGGCGAGATCGAAGCGCGTCTCGGGAGTGATCGGGCGCTCGCCGTCGGGTTCGTGTGTCCCGACAGTTGCGCTGACAGTCTCGATTGACGGGCCACCGATGCGGGCGATTGCACCCGGATACAACCCCTCGCTGTGTCCTGCTTCGAGCAGACCATGCAGTCGCTCGGCGGTCATCTATCGGGGCTTCGGACCCTGCGACCGTAGGCCTGCCGATAGAGTCGGATACTCGAACCTGCTCAGGCTGGGGCGTCCTCGGCCAGTCGCTCTGTCTGGTCCAGCGTGTCGAGATACGCTTCGGCATCCAGCGCAGCCATGCTTCCAGTTCCTGCGGCGGTGATCGCCTGTCGATAGGTGGGGTCGGCGACGTCGCCAGCGGCGAAGACGCCCTCGACCGTCGTTTCGGTCGTCACTCGGCCCGTCTCGTCGGTCTCTGTTCGGACGTATCCGTCCTCGTCGCGGGCAACGGCAGTCCCGTCGAGAAAGCCGGTGTTGGGCGTGTGTCCGATGCCGTAGAAGACGCCGCCGACGTCGACACGCTCGCTCGCGACGGACTCGGCCGCCTTTTCGGTTGGATGGCCGTCCGGGTGGGAGACGAGTGTCGCACCGGTCACGCCCTCGTCTTGTGACCCGTGGATCGTCTGCAGTTCCGTGTTCCAGCGAATGGAGATGTCCTCGAGGTCGCGAACGCGAGCAGCCATGATCTCAGACGCACGAAGTTCCTCTCGACGGTGGACGACAGTTACGCTGTCGGCGAACTTCGCGAGAAAGAGCGCCTCCTCCATGGCGCTGTCACCGCCCCCGACGACGAGTACGTCGTCGCCGCGGTGGAACGCCCCGTCACAGGTCGCACACGTCGAGACGCCGTAGCCCATCAACTCGGCTTCGTTCTCGGCACCGACCCATCGGGCGCTGGCCCCAGTCGCGACGATCAGTGCAGCGGTGCGGATCTGCTCACCCGTCGAGAGTGAGAGCGTCTTGTGTGTCTGTCCCAGCTCCACCGACTCGATACTGCCGCGCTGGAACGTCGCACCGAACTGTCGGGCCTGCGCTTTGCCGCGCTGGACCAGTTCCGTGCCGCCGACCCCCTCGGGAAAGCCGAGATAGTTCTCCACGTCGGTCGTGAGCGTCAGTTGGCCGCCGGGTTCGTCACCTTCCAGAACGAGCGGGTCGAGGTCAGCGCGGGCCGCGTATACGGCAGCCGACAGTCCGGCGACACCGGAGCCAGCGATAACGAGATTCCGATCCTGCATCTATTCGGTGTAGCGCTCCACGAGCGCTCGAAGCTGGTCTTCGCCCTGCACCCCGACGACTTTCTCGACCTGCTCGCCGCCCGCAAACAGTACGAGCGTCGGGACGCCACGAACGCCGTATCCGGCCGCGAGTTGCTGATTCACGTCGACGTCGACTTTCGCGACCACGGCATCAGTCTCGGCCGCGATAGATTCGACGACTGGCTCGATCATCTTGCAGGGACCACACCAGTCGGCGTAGAAGTCGGCGAGAACCACGTCGTACTCGGCGACGGCGTCGTCGAGTTGCTCCGATCCCTCCACGGCTACCGGCTCACTTGGCGTCTCTGTCCCCTCGTCTGTTGCTGTTTCAACTGTCATCACTACTTCGTACGGCCCGATAGTAGTTAAGAGTTTTGTGTTTTCTACACAATATTAGTTCTCAGACGAGATAGTCGCTCACGATTGCGCGGAAACACAGGCTGGCGTTAGCTTTCGACCGACTGTGCCGTCGCGTTCTGTTCGTCGTATTTCGTCTCGAACTCCTGGATGAGCTGCCCCATCTTGGCGTACCAGTCGTTGAGGAGTCGCTGCATGTCGTCTGCAATCTTCGAGGGATCTGTGGGGCGATAAACGTGGTAGTACCCACCCTGGTCGTAGTTGACCTGCTCTTTCTGGATGAATCCGGATTTGAGAAGGCGCTGGACGGCACGATATGCGGTCGACCGTTCACGGTCGACGGCCTCCGCTATCTCGTCGACGGTGAGCGGTTCGTCGGCGTTCACCAGCGTTTCGAAAATCTCCCTGTCCAGCTTTTTGAGGCCGTGAAAGCATTCCAGAAGGCCTTCACAGACCATATCCCGCTGGAGCTGTTCTGACATCGAATCGGGCATCTGTTTCAGCCCGAACTACGTGCTCTGCTGCCAAAAGATTTGTGTATGGATCGTACAATCCCGTCCGGAGAGCGGTGCGCAAAACGTCGCTGTGTGGAGAGCGGTAGCCAAAATCTCGCTCGACCGTCAATCTGCGGTGACTGGTTCGCTCTCTGTGGACGTCATTCGCAGTTCCCGGACAGAACTGTAGACGACGGCGCCGCTGACGAGCAGCGCCGCGCCCAGAATGATGACGAGCGCCACGACATCGAGGACCGGCATCTCGACCACGCCGCCGACTTTGCGCACGGCGACAGCGACCGCTCCGAGCAGGAGCATCACTCCGAAGTACACCTTGATATCCTCCTCGTCGACGATGCCCGTCGCTGCAGCGCCGACTCTTGCGCCGAGCGCGCTCCCGGTCAGGAGTGGGACGACGATGACCAGGTCGACTGCACCGTCGAGTGCGTAGAGGAAACTGCCGATCCCGCCGGAGAAGACAATCTCGAACAGATCGGTGCCGACGGCGACCGGAACGGGGACGCCGATGAGATAGAACAGCGCGGGCATCCGAATGAAGCCGCCGCCGACGCCGAGGAAGCCAGACAGTAGTCCTGTAGTGAACGCGACGACGAGGATCATCCACAGCGAGACTTGCACGCCGCCCCGCAGTGTCATCATCGGTGGAACGTCGTAGGACTGAATCGTCTTGGCTATCTCGGGGATATCTTCGTCGTCTAGCTCTGCATCGCCGTCGACGTCGTGGTCGATGCCGCTGTCGCCGTCCCCTTTGAGTGCCGTTCGGGTGATGAACACCCCGATACCGCCAAGCAGGGCGACGTACGCGACACTCACGACCGTATCGGCGACGCCAAGGTTCTGCAGGAAGTGGAGTCCCTGTTTGCCGACTTCGATGCCCGCCGTCGTTCCGGCGATCATCAACACCCCGAGTTTGTAATCGACCTGTCCCAGATCCCGGTGCTTGAGCGTCGCAATCACGGACGTCCCGAAGACGAAGGCGAGTCCGGAGGCGACGGCGACGTCGGTCCGATAGCCCATCACCATCAGTGCTGGCGTGACGAGGAAGGACCCGCCCATGCCGAAAAAGCCAAACAGGAGTCCGATCAGGAGGCCGAACCCGGCGAACATCACGAGCAGGGTCAGAGCCGCTCCAAACACCTCCATCGTTAGTCCCCCCGGATCGCGTTTGTGATCGTCGGCCCGAGCAGGCGTTCGAGCGCTCCATATCCGACGTACAGAGCGATGGCCTCGACCAGTACGATACCCATGACTGCTGCTGCCTGTGCCCATCCGTCAAGCGTCTCAAGTCCGAACATCGTGTGTCACCTGTTCTCCGCTGATTTTGATTGTGCGCATCATACTATATTGTGCAATTCTCTCGCAGTTCACTCTAGCCGTTAGGGGGTAAAAACAGTTTTGAACTAATCGCACAATACTATATTCGCATAACGACGAGGTGGCGTCACGTATGCAACAGATAACTTATCGGGCGAGAAACCGGTCCCGTTCAGAGCTGTTGTACTGTCCCAGTGGTCAAGGTCCGACGACGCCCGGCCAGGTACTACGCGCCCAGCGCGACGACAATACCGTATCCGAGCGCGAGCGCGAGCAGCAGCGACCCGGCCCAGGCACCGACTGTTCGGATGATCTTCTCCGCATCGATTGCGCCCCGTCCGCCAACAGCGACGCCGCTTCCGATGATCCCGCTGACGACGATTTCGTTGAACGAAACTGGGACGCCGAGCAATACGGCAAATTGGGCGATGAGAAAGGACGGCACGAGCGCGGCAATCGACCGCCGCGGGCCGAGCGAGGAGTAGTCCTGCGCCAGTGACTTGATCATTCGGGGTGCGCCGGTCCAGGACCCGACGAGGATACCGAACCCGCCGCCGACGAGGATGGCGCTGACTGGAACGATCCCCTCCTCGGCAAAGAGCGGGAGCAACGGTCCGACGGCGAGGCCGACCTGGCTTCCACCCGCGGAAAAGGCGACCAGCGAACCCATGGCGAGCAGAAATCGCCGAAGGCCGCCGGACAGATCACGACGGATGTCCCACGAGACGAGAGCCGCGACCGATAGCGCGACAGACAGCGAGATTGCGACGGCCGCGGCAACCGCTCCGATGGGAAGTGCCTGCTGGCTCAGATCGACAAGCGACCCGGCCGTCCTGCCTGGGCCGAGATACGCGAAGTCGACGTTCGCGAGGACGATGCCGACTAGCGCAGCGAGGGCGGGCACGCTGTATCGTTCGGGCACGTCGGCCCGCGGGAGCACGCGCGCGATGCCGTACCCGAGGCCGCCGCCGACGATGGGCGTCAACACCCAGACGAAACCGATCTGCAGATACTTCGGCCAGACCGGATCTCCGCCGAGTGCGAGACCAACACCGACGACGGATCCAGTCACGGTGAACGCCGTCGCGATCGGATACCCTGTCTTGATTCCGATTGCCATCAGCGACGCGCCGATCAGCAAAACGAGAATGACACCTGTCGCCGGGAGGCTGACACCACCGACGAGGCCACGGCCGACCGCCTCAGAGACGTTCGCTCCCTGGACGACGGCACCGGCAAATCCCAACAGCCCGACGACGAGCGCCGCCCGGAGCGTCGAAATCGCGTTTGCTCCAACTGCCGGAGCGAAGGGCGTCGCACCGCTCGACCCCGCTCCGATGACCCACGCCATGAACAGACTCGCGAGTCCGGCGACTACGAACAATCCCAGTGTTGAGAGACTCATGAACAAGTAGTGTACTGCTCAGTCAGTCTGCGGTGGTCGGGTTCGAGGACGTCTCAGTTTGGTGACTCCGCCAGTACCCCTGTGCGTACGCGCCGAGGAACATCCCGGCCAGCGCCCAGAGGATGGTGACGTTCCCGACGCCGAGACTCGCGTAGGCGGCACCGGGACAGATGCCCGAGAGCCCCCAGCCGACGCCGAAGATGCTGCCGCCGATGAGGACGTTTCGGTCGAAGGATTTCAGGCGACGCTCGTAGCGGTTGCCGGTCAGCGGTGCCGTACCGCGGAGTCTGGGTATCAGGGCGAAGCCGATCCCGGAGACGATTGCCGCGCCGAACATGACGAAGGGAAGTCCCAGATCCTCGAACTGGAGGAAATCCAGTACGACCTCCGGACGCGCCATGTGGCTGAAGGCGAGACCGAAGCCGAAGATCAGGCCGCCGACGAATATCAGCGGCTTGAACAGGGGATGGCGCTGCTCCGTCATGGGCTTACCCCCAGTCCGGCGACGATCTGTGCGGTCGCGATTGCGACGAGCAGGAAGGTCACGACTCCGACCAGCGACGTTCGTGACGCCGACCCGACGCCACAGACCCCGTGACCGGACGTACAGCCCTTGCCGATCCGGGTACCGATCCCGACGAGAATCCCGCCCAGAAACAGCCGCCAGGGCTGGACGTCCGTCGACCACAGCGTCACGCCGCCGACATCGTACAGACTCCCGGTCGCGCCAGGTTCGTAGAGTGTAGTCGTGATCAGCCCGGACTGCACCGTCGCTGCGAACACCGTCGCGCCGAGGACGATGCCGAGCGTAAACACGACCCGCCAGTCACGGGACGCGACGTAGCGCTGAAATCGCGACTGGTCCGAGGCGTACGACAGCGTCGATTCGAGGAACGTGCTCGCACCGGCCGCGATTCCCGTTCCGGCGTAGATGACGAGGACGCCGAGACCCACGAGCAGGCCGCCGACCGCGTATCTGCTGATCCCGTTTGGAAACAGGTCGGCGGCCAGCAGTGGGACGTGTTCAACCATGGTGTCTCAGTCACCCGCGAGCGACTGCTGACTCGCCGCGCAGTTGTTCGGCCCGAGTTCGAGCGTGAACGCCTCCTCGTCGTCGACGGCGTTCTGCCCGAGATTCGTCGCGATGATCGCCTCGTAGTTGGCAGGACGGGGCGGCATATCCGAGAGGATCAGGTCGACGAACGCGTCCTCGTCCATCGTGAGCGCGTCCATCTCGTCGACGAGCCTCCCGAGCGAAGCAGTGTAGGTGCCGTCCTCGGCGGGCACGGCCGCGTCACTGAAGTGTGCGCCGCCGATGAGCGTGTCGTCGGGAAGACCCAATACGCGCTCTTGCAGAGACTCGTAGAGCATGCGGGCCGCGTCGGGTGCACCCTCGTCGCCTTCCTCCAGGTCGGGTCGCGCGACGCTCTCGACGAACAGCCCGTCACCGGTCGCAAGGAGACTTTCACCGACGAGATACGAGGTCATTCCAGTCGTATGACCGGGCGTCGCGACTGTCTCGACCGTTGTGTCGCCGACCGCGAAGGTGTCGCCGTCTGACGCCGTCGTCAACTCGTCGGCGTACGTGACACCGCGGTCGACTGCGCGCTCGGGGATGACTCCCTCGACGCCGCGCTCGTCGAGTGCGCGCACGCCCGAGATGTGGTCTGCGTGAATGTGCGTGTCGATGGCGTATGTCAGGTCGACCCCGAGTTCGTCGGCGTCGTCGAGGTACCGGTCGGTGAACGCGCGTAGTGGGTCGATCACGGCGGCTTCGTCGTCGTCGTAGACGAGATAGCCGAGACAGCCAGAGGAGGGGCGTTGATACTGGAGGAGCGTACCGGGGCCGTCGTACCCCGTCACTTCGACGGCCTCGTAGATGCTCGCCCAGCCGTTCATGCCGTCTTCGAGGTGATTGACGTCGTAGCCGTGCTCGACGAGCCGTCCCGCGACGTACTCGCTTGCGCCGCCTTTGGCACAGAGCACCGTCACGTCGCGGTTCTCTGGGATGCGCTCGAACACGTCCTGGTCGATGTCGTCTTCGAGAAACTCGAAGTACGGGACGTTGATCGACGTGACGTTCTCGCCGTCGATTCGCCACTCCTCGTAGTCTGACTCCATCCGCGCGTCGAGCAGGGTGACCGCTTCTCCGGCGTCGATGCGCTCTTTCAGTGTCTCCGGTTCGATTGTCGCAACTGCAACATCCGGCGTCGGAAAGTCCTCTGCGTTCATATGATACACTCCAGTCTACCGGACGGATGTACTAAAGCGTTTGCATAGTAGTGTACTAATAACACAATACAGCAACTCCAAAATATCCGCTTCGAGAGCTAATCGCGTGTGTTACCGGTAGGAAATACACTTCTCGGGTACTGTGTGCGCTCCAGTCGTTTGTAGGCGGCACAAGAATCAACAATCTTTTAACGGCCTATGCGGTATTGTGTGATAGCTCCAATACAAGACAACGGAGCAGATAATCCATGAGTGCAGACTTCGATATTGCAGAAACGCTCGACGTGAAGGGTGCATCGTGTCCGATGCCGGTCGTGAAGACGAAAACCACCATCGACGACCTCGACGCTGGTGAGGTGCTCGAGGTGCTCGCGACCGACCCAGGGAGTATGAGTGACATCGATGGCTGGGCGGCAGGCACGGATGGCGTCGAACTCGTCGACCAGACGGAAGAGAGTGACGTGTACAGACACTACGTGCGGAAGACGGAGTGATAATGAGCACGGACACACCAGGCGCGTCGACAGATGACGCGCCCTCGCGTGCGGAACTCGCGGCACGCGTCGAGGAACTCGAAACCGCGCTCGCCGACGCTACGTCCGAGGACGACACGAAGAAGATGAGCATCATCGCGACGAAAGGGACACTCGACATGGCGTACCCGCCGCTGATTCTCGCGAGCACGGCGGCCGCATTCGGCTACGAGGTTACCGTCTTTCACACGTTCTGGGGGCTTGATATCCTCCACGAAGAGCGCTCGACGAATCTCAAGCTTAGCTCCGTCGGCAACCCCAATATGCCCGTTCCGAACGTCGTCGGCGCGCTCCCCGGCATGGACCGGATGACGACGAAGCTGATGGAGCGGAAAATCGACGACAACGACACGGCGACCATCGAGGAACTCATCGAGACCAGCCTCGACATGGGCGTGGAGTTTCAGGCCTGCCAGATGACAATCGAGTTGATGGGGTACGACGAAGCGGACTTCTACGACGGCGTCACGACCGGTGTCGGCGCAGCGACGGCGATTCAGGACCTGGCCGAGGCGGACATTCAACTCCTTATCTGACCTGTCGGCGTACGCTGTCCGACGATATCTGATCCCAGGACTGTTCGACTGTACCCCGAACTCGGCGGCGACGACTCTCCGGTGGACGCCTATTGTCCTGATATATGCCCCGTGCTAGCATTTCTGCTAGTCTCAAAATTAATTCTGATACCAAAAGGTATATACTACGGGCAAAAGTACAACACACTACGGCACCAGTTTGGTGCCGGTACCCCCCCACCCTCAACCCCCACCCCCAATCTACTTTCCCCCACCGTTTTTGGCGCTGCTCATTCGATAGCGACAGCGTTGCGTTCAGAGCCGACTACTTCTGAGAGAGACAGCAGACATATACCGGACTAGCCGCTGGATCTGTCTATGCGACGGCGGGCGTTTCTGGCACTCGGCGGGTCGTGTACGCTGGCAGCCACGGCTGGCTGTCTGGCCAGTGACTCACTGTTCGACTCGACGGACGACGGCCATCCGTTCGCGGGCGAGACCGTTCCCGTTCGCGTCGACGACGAGAGCACGACCGACCACGACGTTGCACAGAACGCCCGTGAAGCGCTCCAATTTTGGGAGACGGAGAGCCAGCGATACGCTGGATTCACGGTCGCGTTCGATCTCACCGACGCCGAGGACGCCCCGTTCGTGATCACGTATCGTGACAACCCTTCCGGTTGTGAGTCGGTCGAGGGGTACAGTGCGGAGGTACTCGGCTGTGCGCCGCTGATCGAACCCGGCGATGTCGCGCCGGATCCGGTCGTCGCCTACGTCGTCGCCGCCGACCGCCCCTTTGGTCAGATTCGTACCACGACAAAACACGAAATTGGGCACGTTCTCGGTCTCAGTCACGACGACGAACCCCGCGAGATCATGTCCAACCGCCCCGAAGACCGCATCCCGCTGTACGAGGTTCGGATCGCTATCTGGGAGCGCGTTCTCGACGCGAGCGAACTGGCCAGTTCCGGCCTCGATGCCTTTCGAGCGGGAGTCGATAGCTGGAACGAGCGCGAGTACGAGCGTGCCCGAACTCGCTTCGAGGCGGCGCGTGCGGACTTTCGACAGGCCAATAGGCAGTTCGCGACGAGCACCGAACAGACCGCGGAATTCGAGAACAATTCCAGCCTCGAAACCGTCGACTTGCCCCGTCTCAGAGAAACGCTCGGCCATCTCCGGTCGCGCATGGAGACGGCCGTGTCGTTTGCCACACACATGGTCGATGCGAGCACCGCGGTCATCGAGGACGACCCAGCACGGGCGGACACACTTCGCCAGCGAGCGAACGAGGACATCGCGACATTTAGCGATTTACCTTCCCCTGAACTGCGGACTGTCGCGGTTTCGCTCGGACTCGTCAGGGGTTTCGACCGCGACGAGGACGTAATCGAAGGGGGTGTCGAGGGCGGCGATAGCTGATTGTGGTGTTACGTCTCGTCTGGCGACCCATCCTCGGACGGAAGCGACCCGTCCTCGAATAGCTTCGCTCGCAGATACCGCGCACGATAGCGGTTCGCGCCGTCGTCGAGGTCAGCCTCGCGTATCTCATCTACCCGCCCCTCGGCCACGGCGTCGATGATCGCTTCGATCTGGTTTTTCTCCGAGAGCGTGAGCTCGAAGGTGAACTCGCGTGTCGATTCGGATTCCAGCACGGTCCACTTTCGCGCCGCCGCGTTCACCAGCGAACACGGCTCCCGGCAGGGAAACTCCCCCTCGCCCGGGTCGGTTGCTATCGCCTCGTCCTCGTCGTACTCCCACCGACGGCGCTTGAGACACTGGCTGTCCACACAGCACGCCTCCGTCACCCAGTCGAGGGCCTCCCGCGGGAGTTCTTCGACGAGGTCGTAGATGCCCGTCTGTCGTGCTGCTGCTTCCCGCCAGTGTGTCACGTCCAGTTTCCCCGTCTGTTCGCGATGCCAGTTTTCGATCGTCGCGGGATAGACGAACCCGACCACCTCGATGAGTTCCTCGGCCGTCATGTCCGGATAGACCCAGCCAGTCGGGAGCGTCGGGGCCGTCTTGAGCGGTCGATATCGACCATCGTCGTCGTGTTTGACGAGCTGTCTGGCCCGAAGCGGGTCGTCGTAGCGCTCGAGCGTCTCGGTGTCTGCATCGGCGTCCGCCGCGTTTCTGAGTTCGTATCGCCGCTGTCCGAACTCGTCGGCCCGAGCGCGGATCAACACTTCACCCCACTCGCGCTCGTTCTGTTCTGTGCTCTCCCTGAGGCGTTCCATGCGCTCTCGGACGTCGTACGCTGACGCCCGTTCGACCCAGTGGAGAAAGGCGAGGCGAGCGTCGTCGCTCGTGTCGGCCCCGTACGTGTAGAAATGCCAGTTCAGAACCCACGGGAGGGCGTCCGCGATTACCTCCCGGAGTGCTTCGGTCGAGAGCCCAGACTGATTCACGCTCGGCGTTTCGAGGTCGTAGCCCGACTCGTCGCGGCGCACGTGGAGTCCGTCGTAGCTGATCCCGTCATCGGCCCCCGCGAGCAGGTCCTGGACGACGGCATCAGATAGCTTCAGATCAGTCATCTGCACTCGTGTTGATTGGCGCCTTCGGGGACTTCTCTGCGCCCGCGTCAGTCGCGCGCTCGACGATTACGTCTGCCAGTCGCGGTTCCGTTCCAACCGCGCCGGAGTACCAGATCCGATGACCTTCGACCTCGCCGGGGACGGGATATCCCTCGCGATAGTCCGCCGTCAGTCCCATGTCCTCGGGGATGTCCTCCTGTGTGTGATAGCCGTCGGCAATAAACAGCGGCACGACGACGATGTCCCGCGACTCGAACAGGTCGGTCACGTCGTCGACTTCCGGCGGTTCGTCCATGAAGACCGCCTCGACTTCGCTGAACACCGATCGCTTCCGGATCCGCTCGACCTGCTTGTAGATTGCCTTCGCGGAGTTTTCGTTTCGCTCCGTCCCGTGTCCGACCACTGCGAGACCGCTCTCGGAGAGGTCGACTCCCTCCGTGACCGACCGGCCGCGCTCGACGATGACCTCGGCCATCGAGTCGTGCGTTCCGACCGGGCCGCAGTAGGTCACCGTCTTCTCGACGTCCGTCGCCTCGTAGGTGGCGTAACTCGCGCTCGTCCCGTCCGGCGACCCCCAGTCGGACACGTCCCAGCCGTCGAGTCGCAACTCGCGGGGGATCACCTGTTCGGTGAAGTAGCCCTCACTGATGAACAGCGGCACGACGTACACCTCGTCGGCTTCGAGCGTCCGCAGCGCCTCGCGGAAACTCGGCTCCTCCTTCCAGAACGCCTCACGCACCTCGTCGAAGATGCCCAGCTCCCGGATCCGGTCCGCGTGGTCGTAGGTGGGCGTGCTCGAACTGGCGTTGAGGTGTGAGCCGTGTGCGACGACGAGCAGCGCTTGCATACCCGTAGACACGGCTGTCAGGGCTTTATCGTCTTCGCTGTGAGACCAGAACGCTCCGCTTGTTTCAGAACGTGCTCAACTCGCCGTCGATGACGCGTTTCGTCACGTCGGTCACGCCTGCGAGTTCGTCGTCGATTGCTGCCTCGACATCGCCACGGATGTCTTCGACGTCGACACCGGATTCGGTGACGACGTTCGCGTCGGCGATGTGGGGATGGTCGATCGGTTGCCCGATCTGACTCAGAAGTCGCACCTGTAGCTGGCGGATCCCGTCCACGTCCTCGGCGACCGAGCGGGCGATTTCCGTACTCAGCAGGTTGTATATCTTGCCGATGTGGTTGACCGGATTCTTCCCGGACGTCGCTTCCATGCTCATCGGTCGATTGGGCGTGATGAGGCCGTTCGCTCGATTTCCGCGGCCGACGGAGCCGTCGTCGCCCTGCTCGGCGCTCGTTCCCGTCGTCGTCAGATAGATCGACCCCTCGTCGTAGTCGTCGGCGGTGTTGACGTGGACAGTGACCTCCCTGTCCGTGTACTCGCTCGCGAGGTCGCTCACGTACGAGCGAACGCCTTCGACAGCATCCTTGTAGGCGTCGAGATCCGCGATGTAGTTGTCGACCATCGCGACGGCGACGGTCACGTCGATGTGGTCGTTCTCGCGTTTGCCCATCACTTTGATGTCCTGACCGACTTCGGGGTTGTCGACCGCGTACTCCTCGTTGAGCCGTCGTTCGGTGTTGTAGACGATCTGTTCGGTCTCGGTGTGGGGCGCGTGGCCGACCCCGTAGCTGGTGTCGTTTGCCATCGGCACCGACCCCTCCTCACCGAAGACGGTCTGCAGGTCGCCGCTCCCCTCCCCGAGGCTAACATCCACGATGACGTCGGTCCCGATGTCGAGGTGGGGGAACGTCTCGTCGAGGTACTCGCGGGCGGTTTCGAGCGCGACAGTCTCGGCCGGGATCCGCTTGCCATCGTAGGTTTTGGTCGCGCGGCCGACGATGAGCAGGTAGATGGGCTCGAGCACTTCGCCGCCGCCGAACGCCGGGGCCGCATTGCCAGCGACGAGTTGCGTTTCGTCGGTGTTGAAGTGCAAGACAGTGTCGAACCGCTCGAGGTAAGTCTGGGCGAGTGCCCGCGAGACTGCCTCCGCGACGCCGTCACAGATCGAATCGGGATGGCCGATCCCCTTTCGCTCCACTATCTCGACGTGTTCGTCCTCGACAGCCCGGCCGGACGCGGGCTGGACGTGGATGTTCCGCTCGGTCATATGGCTCTCGTTCGCAACCACTGGGTCTATACCTTACGGAGTGAGGTGGTCAATTGCTGCCTCAGCGTGTGTTCCGCCACTGCGCTCACAGTCGACAGGGTATTCACTCGCCAGCGTCTGCTACCACGCATGCGAACGCTTGCATTCGACGGCCGGATGGGCGCAAGCGGCGACATGCTGCTTTCCGCGCTTCTTGCGGCCGGTGCCGACCCGAACGTTCTCTCGCCCGTCGAGGATGCACTTTCGCTCCAGTACGTGACGACGCAGGAGATGCGCGCCGGTATCGACGCCACGCGCGTCGAGGTGGTTCGAACTGACGAGCGTGAGGGCGAGGGGTCAGACGACCACAGTCATGATGACCCCGATGAGCACTCGCACGACCACAGCCATGGTGACCACTCGCACGACCATACTGGCGGGGAACCCTCACACGACCACAGCGACCATTCCTACGCACACGGTGACCACTCACATGGCCACGACGACCACTCGCACGAGGGCGGTCACTCTCACGACCACACACATGCAGAAGGGACCGGCCCGACGCGGAGTCTTCCCGAGGTCATCGAGATAGTCGAGTCGATGCAACTTCCGGGGCCGATCGAACGGCAGGCGACGGCCATCTTTCGGTTGCTCGCGGAGGCCGAAGCGAGCGTACACGGCACCGACATCGAAGACACCCACTTCCACGAGGTTGGCGCGGACGATGCCATCGCGGACATCGTCGGGGTCTGTCTGTTGCTCTCGGATCTCGACCCCGACCGCGTGGTGACGACGCCGCTTGCCGCTGGCGACGGCACTGTCGAGATGAGCCACGGCGTCTATCCGATTCCAGCCCCCGCCGTGGTCGAACTCGCAGAGCGCGCTGACTGGTCGCTACGGGGCGGCCCCGTCGAGGCCGAACTGCTCACGCCGACCGGCGCGGCGATCCTTGCAGAGATTGCCGAAGGCGTGGCGGAACTCCCATCGCTCGATGTCGATTCCGTCGGCTACGGGGCCGGAACTGCCTTGTTCGACCGTCACCCGAACGTCCTTCGCGTACTCTCGGGCACGGCGACGGACGGACTCAGAGCGGAGTCGATCACTGTCCTCGAAACGCACCTCGACGACGCCACACCGGAAGTGCTCGGCGGGTTGCAGGAGACGCTGCAGGCGGCTGGCGCACTCGACGTTTCAATTGTGCCGCTGACGATGAAAAAGTCCCGGCCCGGCCACCTGATAAAGGTCGTCGTCGCTCCCGAAGACAGTCGACAGGTCGCGCGGGAACTCGCCCTCGAAACCGGAACGCTGGGCGTCAGAGAACACGGCAACGGTCACCGATTTGTCGCGGGTCGACACACCGAGACGGTCGCTGTCGACATCGACGGCGACACCTACGATGTCGACGTGAAGGTCGCACAGATGGGCGAGACAGTCTACGACGTGAGCGCGGAGTACGACGACTGCCGGGCGGTTGCGGCACAGACCGGTCAGCCGACCCGCGCGGTGCGCGACCGGGCGGAGCGGACGTTCCGCGAGGGCGAGTGACCCTCACAAATTCGGCCCAGTCATCGGCGGTATCCGTCGTGATAGCTGCCGTCAGAACCGAGAAACGGTAATTTTCGCAGCGTGGGAATTTCGGCTCGGGTTTAGTGCATAGCCCCCAACGAAAACGTATGGGCCATAGATCTGCAGAGTATTCGCTCAGACCAACGAGCGACGCTGCAACCTCCTGGAAGGAGGCGATCGACCGCGCGTGGCAGGACGAACTGTCGCGTTCCGACGAGCAACGCGCGACGCGGGAATCCGAAGAGACAGATAGCTGTCAGGTGGCAAATCCATGACGCCCGATCGATGCCCGTACTGCGGGGAGTCGATAACGACGCTCCCGCGACACCTCGCGTACTGTTCCGAAGTCGAGGACGACCGATAATCTCGCCGACGGCACAACCTTCAACACCGCGTACCTTCTGTTTCGAGTGTGCAATCCGAGTTCGGGTTCGAGTTGCAGGTCTGCCAGTGGGCCGAACACCACTGGCCGCCGGAGGGACGCCGTGCTGCTCCGATCATCGTCGCGCGCCAGCTCGGCACCAGCCGCCGCCGCTGGGACACCGTCGTTATTGAGTGCGACCCCAGCGGACTCGCCGAACGCGCTCGGTTCGGGGAGACACGGCTGGATTCGGACCTGCTCCACGTCGTCGAAAACGCGCCCGCCGAGTTCGCGTGGTATCGGGACTGTCTGCCCGACCCGGGGTATCCGTGGCGATACGTTCGCGAGGCGGTCCATCGCGCCGCAGACCGGGACCTGATCGAGACGCGAAGCGGCGCGAACGGCCGCGTCGAACTCCGCAGACGGTGGCCCTACCCCGACTGGGTCGAACGGATCGTGGCTATCGAGAACAAGCCTGACCTGAACGCCAGCGCCGCACGGGCGCTGACAGACCAACTCTATCGTGATATTGCACTCGCACTCGCAGACGAGGTGTGGGTCGCAACCGCCGCGACGACCGGCAGCGTCGAGCCAATCCTGCTCGAAGACCGTCCGGTCGAGGCGGGGATTCTCACCGTCACCCCGGGACAGCGCGGGGCCGAGAGCGTCGACGTGGCGTGGCAACCCCGCGCGCTCGCAGTCGAGGAACCCGGAACGAGAGTGCTCGACCGACCCACGGGTGGGGATTACGACGCCTCTGCCTGCCGATTCGAGTACGCCGACCCGGAGTGGAAGGCGAGAAAGCGCCTCGAAATTGCCGAGCGAGCGTACGAACGAGGCTGGCGCGCCTATCTGGAGACGATGCGTTCGGACTGTCGGCACTTCGAGTTGCGCCCCTGCGAGGCCGTGGCGCGCCCGTCCTGTGGGGCAAAAGAGAAACACCAGACTTCGGCCGAGTGTGCCGGGTCCTGCCCGGAGTTCGAGCCAGAGCCACCAGTCTGGCGACAGGACGGGTGGCCCATCTCGGGCGGACCGGGCGCAGCAATCGCTCGTTTGCTCGACAGACAGCGCGACCGGCATCGGCCCGAACCGCCCCAGTGATCTGCCGCGCCAGTCGCCTGAATTTACTCGTCGGTTTCGACGGTGATCGTCTCCCGCTCGACGGCGAGACGAAAGGTCGGAACCGTCTTCCGAACGCGTTCGACGACCCCTCTGTCCACCAGGTCGTGCAGCGCCGACCGAACCTCGTCGACGTCCGGATCCTCGTCGTCTTCGCGCTGGTCGCGTACCCCCTGTAGCGTCGCGACCACGCTCTGTGGCGTCTCGTCAGGGCCGGGCAGCGCCGCTAGCACGCGCTCGTGGAGCGGTGACCCGCTGACGACCTGTTCTGTCACGGCCTCCCCGTTGACGAGCGCTTCGCCTGCGGGTGTCGCACAGATGAGGCTGTTCTCGTTGCGGTAGTAGTACTCCGAGAGGTGGTCTTCGAGATACCGGTGCAGGTCGCTTCCGCTTTCGATCCCCCACCGCTCCTGCAGTTCGCTGTTTTTCGTCGGCTGGAGTTCGACGATGTCGGAGAGTCTCTCTCGTTCCTCCTCCGAAAGTGTCATGATGCCCGACTACTCACAGGGGCGTAATCCGCGTTGCGGATCCGACTCTGGGGTGTCACGCTCTCTCACTCGCTGACCCTCGACCCCATCACAGATCGTCGAGCGTCTCGGCGACGTCCTCCCAGTGGCTCCCTTTCCAGAAGTGCTGGCCGCAGTCGGGACAGCGCCAGACATCCTCGGCGACCGGATCGGGGGCGTACTCGGGCGTGCGGTCGTCGGGTGCGACGGCGGTGAGCGAACCGTTACAGGCCCCACAGTACGTCGGTTCTGCCGGGAGTTCGAGTTGGATGCCCGCCGCTTCGAGTTCGCGTAACTGATCGAAGATGTCGCGTGACTCGATCAACAGCGACGACTCGGATCTCGCGGCGAGTGCCTCGTCGCGAGTTATCACCGTCCGACCGGTCTCGTGGGCGTATTCGAGCACTTCGCCGTCGGCTTCGATTCCCTCGTCGAGCGCGTAGACGGTGTCGTGGCCACACATCCGCAGATACGCGACCAGTCTCCCGAGCATCGTATCCACGAGGAGACGACTCATCGAGACACAGCGGAGACGGTCGATTCGGCCCGTGGGGCGAGGAGCGGTTCCATGCTTCTAGTTTTATGTCCACCGGGAAAAACTGTCTGCCGTGACCAGTGAGACGCCCCTCTCGGAAACCGCGGCGCTCGTGACCGGCGCGAGCGCTGGTATCGGCCGTGCAACCGCTCGTGTGCTCGCACGCGACGGCGCGAACGTCGCTCTCGCAGCGCGCCGACCCGAGCGACTGCACGAGATTGCCGACGATATCGAAGCCGAATACGGCGTCGATACCCTCCCGGTTCCGACCGACGTGACCGACGAATCTGCCGTCGAGGCGCTGGCTGAGACGACAGTCGATGCCTTCGGCGCGCTCGATGTCGTCGTGAACAACGCCGGAACCGGCACCGAACCCGGCGTCGCCGTCGAGGACCTCGACACCGAGCAGTACCGGACGGTGATGGACGTCAACACCGACGGGATGTTCTTCACGGCGCGGGCGGCGCTCCCGCATCTCCGCGAGTCGCAGGGGACGCTCATCTTCGTCGGAAGCTTCGCCGGGCAGTATCCCCGACCGGGAAACCCGGTGTACGCGGCGACCAAGTGGTGGACGCGCGGGTTCGCACTGAGTCTCGCCGGACAGGTCGGTGACGACGACGTCGGCGTCTCGGTCATCAACCCCACGGAGGTGCGCACGAAGTTCGGCAAGGAGTTCACGCCGAACGAGGAGCTATTCACGGAGCAGTTCGACCCCGACGAGGTGACCGAACCAGAGACTGTCGCCGAGGCGATTGCATTCGCAGCGCGTCAGGACCCGCCCGACGCCGTGACGGAACTCGACCTCTTTCGGCGGGACAAGTTCGGTGGCTTCTGAGCGGACTATCGCGCTTGCCTCTGACGGCGTTCACTCGACGAACTCGCGGATGCCGTCGGCGTCGCGGGCGTTGAGCACGTCGCCCCGTTCGGCCCAGCCACGGCGCGCGGTGTGGACGCCGTATCGTATGAACTCGTAACTGCTCGTCCGGTGTGCGTCGGTGTTGATGATGATGGTGGCCCCCGCATCGATGGCGGTCTGTACGGCCCGTCCCGCCAGGTCGAGTCGATGTGGGTCCGCGTTGATTTCGAGCGCGGTTCTGGCCCCGGCCGCCGCGGTTGCCAGTCGCTCGATGTCGACGTCCATCCCGGGGCGTTCGTTCAGCCGTCGACCGGTCGGGTGCCCGATGATATCCACGTCGGGGTGTTCTGCCGCCGCGACCAGCCGGTCGGTTCCGTCACCGTCCAGACCGGCGTGTGGCGAGGCGACGACGATATCGAGATCCGCGAGCAGGTCGTCCCCGACCGACACCGACCCGTCCGTCCCGATGTTCGCCTCGACGCCCGCGAACACGTCGATGTCGACCGTCTCGGCGGCGGCTCTGATGGCTTCCTGCTGGTCACGCAGTCGCTCGTCGTCGAGACCAACCCCACCGACTGTGCCCGGTCCCGTCGCGTGGTCGGTGACACAGACGTAGTCGTGGCCGAACGACTCGGCGCCCTGCACCATCTCCTCGATTGATTCTCGCCCGTCCGACCAGTCGGTGTGGACGTGCAGGTCGCCGCGAACGTCATCCGATTGGAGGAGGTCGGGGAGGGAATCCGCTGCCGCGGCCTCGACCTCGCCGCGGTTCTCGCGGAGTTCCGGCGGTACCCACGCCATCCCCAGACATTCGTAGACGCCGCGTTCGGTCTCGCCCGCGATCCGTTCTCCAACCCGCTGTCCGGCCTCCGGATCGACGTCGCTCACGTCGAAGACGCCGTACTCGTTGACCTTGTACTCGTGGTCGAGCGCGCGATTTCGGACTGCGACGTTGTGGTCTTTACTCCCGGTGAAATACTGGAGCGCCGCGCCGAACTCCGAGGGATCGACGACGCGCAGGTCGACTCTGACGTCCTCGGCACGGACGCTCGCCTTGTTCGAACCCGCCTCGATGACTTTGTCTGCTCGCTCCCACTCGGTGAAGGCCTCGATGACTGCCGCGCCGTCCTCGCTTGCAGTCAGCACGTCGACGTCGCCGATGGTCGGTCTGTACCGCCGGAGCGACCCGGCGAGGTCACACTGGCTGACGGCGTCACACTCTGACAGATACGCGCGAACGGCCTCGCCGAGCGGCAACGCGTCGCCGAGCAACTGTCGTTGATGGGCGGTCCGGGCGAAGTCGATTCCCGAGAGAATGTTCTGCTCGGTCTTTGCCCCGAATCCAGAGATAGACTGTATCTTCCCGGCGTGTGCCGCCGATTCGAGGTCGTCAAGGTCCGTAATCTCGAGTGCATCGTACAGTTTTCGAACCGTCTTCGGGCCGACGCCCTCGACGCGAGTCAGCGCGTCCATCTCGACCGGGAGCTGGTCCCGTAGTTCCTCGAGTTCAGCTATCTCGCCGGTCTCGATGTACTCGACGACCTTCGAGGAGATGGCGTCGCCAACCTGGTCGATCTCTGCGACGGCGTCGGCCCCCTCTGTCGCGAGTTCTTCGATCGGTTCGGGGTGGTCGCGGATGTTCTCGGCTGCGCGCCGGTAGGCCCGGGGCTTGTACTCGACGCCGTCGGCTTCGAGCAGGTCCGCAAACTCCTCTAAGTGGGTCGCCACCTCGTCGTTGCGGCTCATAGGTTAGACTGGGCCGGGACGCCCATAATGACTGGTTTTTCGACACACTCCCCTACTTTTTCCGGCCGGTGACACCGTGCCCCGAGGAGTCGTCGGCGTGTCCGAGCGCCTTCCGGAGAAACTGCATCCACCGCTTTCGGTCCTTCGTCTCCTCTAGCTGGGCCTCCTGCTCGATGTCCGGCGGGTCCAGCGTTTGGAGTTCGTTCAGCGCCCGGTCGATGCCGATTATCGACCGAGCGAGGCGCTTGCCCTCCTCGACGGTCATCTGTTCGTCTTCGATCCGCTGTTTGCGCTGGAGACGCTCGCGCCTGAGGTTCTTCTTCGCTCGCTCGACGCGGTCGCGTTCGCCAGCGGGAATCGTGTCGCGCCGTCGAATCTCGAAGACGAACTCCTGTAGATTGATCTCCTCGCCCTGGATCTGGATGGCGTCGGGGATCTCCGCCCCGATGGTCGCGCCCTCGCGTTCGATCCGTTCGAGCAGACGCTTTCGCTCGAACTCCTCCATACCACTGGTAGCCGCGCTTGCTACTTCGCTCTGTCGTCTGGCGTGCCGTCACGCTGTGAGGTCTGGTGTCGCGGTGTTGTCTTGGGAGCGACTACACGTCGAAGACGACGTACGCGCGCCACCCGTCCGCCGTCTCGGAGATGTCCATCTCGGAGTAGGTGACCGCCTTGAGGTCTCTGGCGGTAACGTCACGCAGGTCTACCCCGCGATAGCTCCCCTCGAACGTCCATTCCTCGGCTTCGGACACTGTTCCGGTGTTGTCGACCGGCAGCACAGAGCGGATGTCGCGCTCGTAGATGAGTTCGTCGAGGTAGTCAAAGAGCAAGGCGTCGAGGCTCTCGGCGGTGACGGTCACCTCGTGGTGACTGCCGCCTGCCGGAATCGAGTCACACATCGCCGCCGCCATCCCGTCTGCGACGGCCCCGAACGTCTCTCCAAGCGTCGCACCCGTCGCCTCGACTGCCACGTCGGCGGTGTGGTCACGCAACTCGAAGCTCATCGCCTCCCACCACGGGTGACGGGCGTGAAAGCGTTGCGTTCGCTGATTCACACGATACTGGAAAATCGTCGGCCCTGAGTCAGGGGCCGCGGCCGAGCACGGAGTCCTCAGACCCCGCGAACACGATCAGGGCAGTGATTTCGTCGTCGATGTCGAAGAAGTCGTGCTCGACGCCCTGCTCGACGTAGACCACGTCGCCCTCCTCGACTGGATACCGGTCGCTTCCGACGCGAACCTTCCCGGACCCGGAGATGATGACGTACAGTTCGTCCGACTTGTGCGGTGTCTTTGGCTCCGGATTCGGATACCGACCGAGTTCGACGCTCATCGACTCCTCGCTCAGCACCTCCAGATAGTTCTGGTCTGTCTGGTCGAGTTGTTCGACTAACTCGGTCGTGGAAACGTGGCTCATCTGGTCTCGACAGGAGATATCGGCTCCAGTACCGATGAATACTTCGGTCTCTTCGATGGTCGCTGGACTTAATGCCGCCGGAGCGTCTATCGGGGATAACCCGTGGACAGTGACTCTGACGACCCAGAGACGTGTGCCCTCTGTGGGCGGACGATACCGGACGAATCGGGCACTCGCGCGGCCGACGAGTCGTTCTGTTCGACAGGCTGTCGAACTGTTCATCAGACGTTGGGTGTCGCTGACACGACAGCAGTCGATGGGACGCGGCAGACGGCGGAGTCGCCAGACACGACTGAAGCGGCAAACGCGACCGATAGCACCCAGGAACACCGGACACAGTCGTTCCTTCGTGTCGATGGGATGCACACCACCACCTGTGAGTCGTTTCTGGAAGGGCGTGCGACAGAGTGCGAAGGGGTCATCGATGCCGAAGCGAGCTACGTTACCGAAACAGTTCGGGTCGACCACGACCCCGACCAGATTTCACAGGCGTCGCTCTGTGAGCGACTCAGCACGATTGGCTACACGGCAGTCCCACGAAGTGATGCCCCCATCGATTCGAACGCCGCCGCCGCACGCGGTGACCGGCAACTGGACGACCTGTTGGGCTATCGGTACGCCGCAGGCGTGCTCTTTGGCTCCTTTCTGCTGCTCACGTACGTCGTTCTCGCGTACCCCGCGCACCTGTCCGAACTACTCGGCGAAGGGTCGCTCACGATGTTCGAGGATGCCTTTCGCTTCGACGAGGGCGGTGCTGTCCTCGTCGTCCCGCTCTTTCTGGGGCTGACCGGTGTCGTCCTCTTTTTCACTGGACTCCCCTTGCTCCGTGATGCGTACGTCAGCATCCGAACTCGCCAGCCGACGACCGAACTGCTCACCGTGATCACGATCGGCAGCGCATTTCTGTACAGTCCGATTGCGATGGTTCTGGGTCGCACCGACGTGTACTTCGACCTGACTGTCGTGATCGCGTCTGTCGTCGTTGCAGCAATCTTCTACGAATCGCTGGTCAAACGGCGCGCGATGGCGCGGTTGACCGACCTGACGATTTCGCAGGTCGAAAACGCACAGCGCTCCCATCCAGACGGCACGACGACGACCGTTCCCGTCGAAGAGTTGACGGCTGGCGACCGAATACTCGTTTCCGAAGGCGAGCGGATCCCTGTAGACGGGACACTCGTAAGCCCCGAGTGTACGGTCAACGAGGCCGTCGTCACGGGCGAGTCGCTCCCGATCGTGAAATCCCACGGCGACGAGGTTGTCGGCGGGTCGGTCGTCACCGGGGACGGGGCCGCCGTCAGGGTTGCTGACGGCGCTGCGAGCGGGGTAGACCGACTGCTCACGTCCGTCTGGGGACTCCAGAGCGCCGACCACGGAATTCAGCGACGGGCAAACCGGATCGCTGGCTACGTCATTCCGGTGCTCGTTGCCGGGGCTGTTCTCGTCGGAGCAGTCGAACTGGTCGACGGGGACCCGACCGGTGCGCTGCTCGGCGCGTTGACGGTCCTGCTCGTGGCGACCCCGTGGGCGCTCGGTCTCGCGACGCCGCTTTCGGTCGCTACGACGATCGAGGCGGCGCTTCGTCGGGGGATCATCGTCTTCGACGAGACCATCTTCGAGCGATTGCGGGCGGTCGACACCGTCGTCTTCGACAAGACCGGAACGTTGACCACTGGCGAGATGACCGTCGTCGAGTCGAGCGGACCGGATGAACTCCTGACTGCGGCAGCACTCCTCGAACAGCGAGCGTCTCATCCCGCCGCGGATGCCATCGCGACCGAGTTTTCACCCGAGGCCGCTGTCGACGAACCGGACGGGGACGAGCGCGTCCGGGACTTCGAGACTCATCCGAGAGGTGTTCGCGGGACCGTCGATGGTACGACCGTGCTCGTCGGCCATCCCGACCTGTTCGAGCGACAGGGCTGGACCGTGGGCGACGATTTACTGGCACAGGTTTCAGCGGCGCGCAGCGTCGGTCGCATTCCGGTGCTCGTCGGGCGCGATGGCCGGGCAGAGGCGCTCGTCGTTGTGGGTGACAGGCCCCGAGCGCGCTGGGACGAGGCTATCTCCAGACTGGGTGAGCAAGAGCGGGATATCGTCGTTCTGACCGGTGACGACGAGCGCGCCGCCGAGTTCTTCGGTCAACATCAGGATGTCGACCACGTCTTCGCAGACGTTCCCGCCTCCGGAAAGACGGAGACTGTCCGTCGACTGCAGACGGAGGGGTCAGTTGCGATGGTCGGTGACGGAACCAACGACGCACCGGCGATCGCGCAGGCCGACCTCGGTATCGCCCTCGGAAGCGGGACGGCAATCGCCTCCGATGCGGCCGATATCGCGATCGAACACGATGATCTCGACGCTGTCGACACGACGTTCCGTCTCGCGCGGGCGGCCAGACGTCGCGTGAGACAGAACACCGCTCTCGCGCTGTCGTACAACGGGATTGCCGTTCCGCTTGCGCTTCTCGGACTCTTCAATCCCCTCTGTGCGATGGCGGCAGTCGTCGTGACTGGTAGCCTGCTCGCGGCAAACGCCACACGCTCGCTCCGGTCTGTGTGACTCTCGTCGAGAACCCGTATAGACGCACGTCAAATAACGGGGGTTTTTCAGATGTTGGGAATCCCCCGGCACTCTTTATTCTCCAAGGCTAATCCTTTGGCATGGAGCGCAGGCAACTGCTCAAGACGGCTGGAATCGTTGCAACAGGAAGTGTCGTCGGCCTCGCTGGCTGTAGCGGTGACGGGGACGACGGTGGAGACGGTGACGACGGCGACGGGAACGGAGACGACGGTGCGACACCGACCGAAACGCCAGCGGACGGAAACGGCAGCGGAGGGACTGCGACGGTCGAGATGCGAACCGAGGGTAGCGACTACCTCTTCGACCCGATTGGCCTGTACGTGGAAGCAGGCACCACGGTTACGTTCGAGAACGTGAGTGGGGCACACTCGGCGACGGCCTACAGCGAGGGGAACGGTCCGGCCACGACGACCCGGATCCCGGAGGGTGGAACTGTATTCAACAGCGGCACGTTGTCCGGAGAGGGCGCGACCCACGAAGTCACCTTCGAGACGACTGGCACCTACGATTACTTCTGTATCCCGCACAAGACGCTCGGAATGGTCGGCCGCATCGTCGTCGGCGAACCCGGTGGCCCTGCCGAAGGCAGCATGCCACCAGACGGCGACGTACCAGACAGCCAGACCATCGTCGACCAGGGTAGCGTCTCCTGGGACGAGTTCTCCGGATAGCGTCGCTCTCACCCCGATAACCCGTCGGCGGCGTGGACGGAGGAATTAATATGCTCGCTACGTATATCCTCAGGTAGTGAGTGTCAACATCCAGCGACGGGTGGTACAGCCGGGCGAGGACGACTATCTCGACCAGGCCTGGCGACTCAAAGAGAAGATCAGACACGCCCGGGGTGTGCTCCGACAGCGCCGCAGTTTCTTCGCGAGCGCCTACAAGCGCTCGACGGTGTATCTCTACGTCGAAACCGACACTGACGAACTGATCGGCTTCGCGGCCGTCCGCCGCGACGGGTACATTCTCTTTCTCGCTGTTGCAGACGACTATCGCGGCCAGGGTTTTGGCAAGCGACTGATCGCGAACGTTGCCGAGGAACACACGACTGTCACCTGCCACGCCCGAACCACGAACCGGGAGGCACTCGAGTTCTATCAGGCGCTGGGATTCGAGGTACAGCGCCGTATCGACAACTACTACGAGGACGGCGGCGACGCCTACTATCTCCAACTCGGCGAACACGAGGGGATCCGCGACCGGTTGGCGAATCTGCTCGGTCGATAGCGATATCCAACCGCCACGAGCGCAAGTCATATTGTGCCGGTCGGAGAATGACCGAGCGTGAACGAGCGGACACGGGCGTATCTGCGCGGCCGCTTTGGCGACTACTACCGCCGGGCAGGTGTGGATCCGCCGCCGGAGGCACACGAACGCGAGTGGGGCTACGTTCCCTGGACCGAGGGCCCCGGCGAGACCTACGTCCGCCACAACGCGATGCTCGATATGGGCGATTTGTCGCAGTTTCTCGCCCGCGAGCGTCCCCGCCACGTCTACTTCTCGGCCGGTCGCTACGACGACCCCGGCGCGGCCACGATGGACCAGAAGGGCTGGCGATCCTCAGATCTCATTTTCGATCTGGACGCCGACCACCTTCCGGGGACCGACCCGTCGGATAGTTACGCCGAGATGCTCGACACCTGCAAGGACGCACTCTTCCGTCTGCTCTCCTTTCTCGAAGACGACTTCGCCTTCGCGGAACTTGACGTGGTCTTCTCCGGGAGTCGGGGCTATCACGTCCACGTTCGCGACGACAGCGTCGCGCGTCTCGACAGCGACGCGC
Organism: Halovenus marina; assembly: GCF_051414115.1. NCBI lineage: Archaea > Methanobacteriati > Methanobacteriota > Halobacteria > Halobacteriales > Haloarculaceae > Halovenus > Halovenus marina. The sequence goes on from NZ_JBLKNZ010000001.1 coordinate 1,026,732, forward strand.
GCCGCGAAATCGTCGACTACGTCCGCGGGATCGGTCTGGAGTTCGACAGACTCGTGGAGGAGGAGACTGTCGCCGGATCGGTGGGTCGCGAGAGCCCGGCCAGCAACCGCTACCTACCGACAGACGGTGGCTGGGGCGCACGGGTCCACGAGGAACTGCTCGACCTTCTCGCAGCGGTCCGCGACAGCCCGAAATCGGAGGCGCTCGAACGCCTCCAGACCTACGAGGGTATCGGCGAGGGGCGTGCCGAGGCCGCCTACAACCTGACACAGGACCGATTCGTCGAGATCGAGCGTGGCAACCTCTCCGCGCACAACGTCTTCGACACGCTCGCACAGCAGGTCGCGCGCGACGTCATCGAGGCACAGCAGGCCCCCATCGACGAACCCGTCTCGACGGACACCAATCGGTTAATTCGCCTGCCGGGAAGCCTCCACGGCGGGAGCGGACTGGCCGTGCGCCCGGTCGAGCGGTCGAAACTGGACGAGTTCGATCCGCTCGTCGACGCCATCCCGGAGACGTTCCGCGGCCACGACATCACGATCGAAGTGACAGACGGCGGGGTGGTCGAACTCGATGGCGATAGTTTTACACTGGAGGAGCGTGTTGCTACCGTTCCAGAGTACCTCGGCGTGTTCCTGATGAGTCGGGGACGTGCCGAAAAGGCCAAAGAATGAATCTCGACGAACTGCAGTCCGTGCGCGACCGCGAGCGCCAGACCGACAAGCTCCAGCAGTTGCGCGCGTCGTTTTACGCCGACGCTGGCGAGTTCATTCAGCAACTGCGCGAGGAGCGCGAGCGCGCCGCCGAGCGCGCGGACGACCCCTTCGACGCTCCCGAAGTGAACCAGTTGACCGACGAGATCAAGACCGCCGAACAGACTGTCGAGGCCATCTACGAGAAGCGCGTCGGCAAAATCGTCAAGGCCGCCTCGTTTGCCGCCGCCGATCTTCCCTCCGAGTCCGAGGGCATGACCGACGAGGAACAGGCGCTGTTCGAGACGCTCGTCACCGACATCAAGGACAACCGCGAGCACGTGCTCGACGTGCTCGCGGGCGAGTCGTCCGCCCCGGTGGACGGCTCCGGAGTCGGATCGAGTGACTCATCCCCGGTCGAGACGGAGACGCAATCTGGCGTCGATCCGGAACGCGATACCGCGACGGACAGCACATCCCGAGCGGTTCCGCCCGAACCGACCGACGAGCAACCTCCGGATACTGAGCAGTCAGCATCTGACGAGACCCCCGTTCCGCCGGACCAACCGGCCGACACCGGCGTCTCCGCGGCCGATCTGATGGGCGACCAGAGCGACGAGTCGACAGCGACTCCCGAGGCGGACCCACCGATCAGAAAGGACGGCGGACAGGCGACTACGGCGGACCTGCGCCGCGAGACGGTTCGGATCACCAAGGACATCGATACCTTCGTCGGCTTCGACGACCGGGAGTACGACCTGGCCGAAAACGACGTTGTAACTCTTCCTTCGACGAACGTTCCGCCGCTGCTCGAACGCGGTGTCGCAAAGGAGATAGACTGATCGAGCGGGCTGGAGTCGTCAGGGGTTCGTGCTGGTCGGCCGACTGCCCAGCGTGAGTTGGAACGTCTGTCGCGTCCCGTCTCTGACTACCTCGATTTCGATCGTATCGCCGGGTTCGGTTTCGAGCGCGAGAAAAGCAGAGAGCCGTTCGCGGTTCGGGATCGACCAGTCGTCCATCCTGACGATGACGTCACCGCCGATCGGCTGAGCAGTGCCCGCTCTGACACCCTGTGGGTCGTTCGAGCCACGCAGGACGCCGTCGGCTGGTGTCCCGTTCAGCGCCTCGTTGATGTACACGCCCCAGGAGACAGGCAGGTCGTTGGCCTTGATGATCTCGGGGGTCACGTTTCGCAAGTCCACACCGATGTAGGAGTGTTCGTAACTGCCGGTTTCGATCAGTTCAGGGACGACGTTTTTCACCATCGCCGCAGAGATTGCAAAGCCGACGTTGTCGCCCTGTCCGGCGCTTATCACGCCAACCACATTCCCCTCGAGTGTCACGAGCGGACCGCCGCTGTTACCGGGATTCAGCGCCGCGTCCGTCTGGACGCCGTCAGCGATGGAAAACGACCGTCCGGGGATCGATATTGTCCGATTGCGCCCGCTGATGACGCCCGTGGTGAACGATCCAGTCAGCCCGAAGGGGTTGCCGATTGCGGCCACTTCGGTTCCGACGGGTTGGGGTTGGTCGACCATCGGGAGTGGTGTCGCCTCTGCTGGGGGTTTGGTGACGGAGATGACGGCCAGATCGCTGTGAACATCTCGGCCGACAATACTCGCCTCCCGCCAGCCAACGTTGGTGAACCAGACGTAGACTGCGGTTGCATCCCTGACGACGTGGTCGTTTGTCACCATGTAGTCGTCGTCGTACACCCACGCAGTGCCCCCCGAAGTGCCGCCGTACTGCTCGACGCGAACGGCCCCGACAGAGTCGACCGCCTCCCGGTACACTTTCGTGAACTCGGAATCTGTTGGGAGCGGTTCACCTGCCTGTTCGGGCCGGTCGAACGTCTCGGGAAAGGATCCGCCGGACCCGGCGTCTTGGGTTTGTCGGTCGCTCGTGGCTGGCGTGGTTTCGATCGTCGGCGCAGAATCGAGACAGCCAGCGACTGAGGCAGAGAGGAGTCCGCCAGCGGCGGCGAGCAACCGCCGCCGTGAGATCCGCGAATCGTTCATACCCCGATCAGGGGCGGCACAAAAATAAATTACAGGTTGGTCAGGGCACGCACTGGGTTGGCTCACCCGTCAGGCGTTGACACGCTCCAGATACTGGTTGACGACGACCTGTCCTCGTGTCGTCAGTTCGACGCCGTCGGATGTCGGCCGGAGCAGACCATCCTCGTGAAGCGACCGGAGCAGCGCCTTGACAGAGCCCTGCACGTCCACGACGTTTCCGACTGCGACGTTCGTCCCGCGCGTCGAGTACAGCGTGACGAGCGTCTCCACTTCCGATTCTGTCAGGGAGATGTCCTGCAGTGACGCCATCAGCTGGTCGTACTCCCGCCGGAGATACCGCCCGAGCAGCGAGAGAGTTCGGCTCGACCCCATCGCAGTGACGGTCGTCAGCGCCGTCCCGTCCTGCATGTGCCTAAGCACGAACGCTGGCCGGGTTTCGCCGTTGATCTTCCGTGACTCGCGGTCGAAACTGGTCACCGACGAGGGGGAGACGGAGACCCCCTCCCTCTCTGTCTTGAACACGACCTGTCCCGACGACAGCGACACGGAGCAGGGTACGAACTGGCTGTCGGTGACGCGACCACCGCGGCGCGCCGGGTGTTTGAAGACGGCACCCGTCTCGTTCAGAATAACTTTGAACAGGACGGTGTGGAACTTCTCTATGGTCGTCTCGTCGCCGCTGACGACAGCGACGGAGCGACTGCCGTCCCGTTCGTACGCGACCGTCACCGGCGTTCCAGGGACGGCATCGAATAGCTGGGGAACGAACCCGAAGTTGATGTCGAGAACCGACGACAGTGGTATCGTCACACGGTCGCTTTCGCTCGATGCAAGAACGAGCTGCCCGGAGCCAAGCAGAACACGGCCCTGCGTGGGCTGATCCCACTCAGCGGTCTCGTCGGTAATTGTCGCTACGAAGTCAGCGACCGTCGACTGTGCCATTTCTCGGTCTTCGATCGGGGCGGAGTTCTCTTAAATAATCGGGATGATTTCATCGAGAGATAATGCCCAACTGTCCGAGCAGGTCGTGCCGGGCCGAACCTACTCGACGAGTGGCGAGCCATCCGCTCGCGGCCCGAGTTCGGGTCCGAAGGGCGGGTCGTCGGGGTCGATCCGACGCCGCTTCTCGTAGTCAGTCGAGCGCTCGACGGGGATCCGACCGATTGCAGTTATCATCTCGACGTACTCTTCGAAGGAGCGCTGCTGGCCGAAATCACCGCCAGCGCGCTTTGTAATCTCTTCGGAGAGAATCGTCCCCATGAAGTCGTCCGCACCACAGGAGAGCATCTTGAGCCCCTGTTCGTCGCCGTACTTGACCCAGGAGGACTGAATGTGGTCGATGTTGTCGAGAAAGAGCCGCGAGACGGCGATCATCAGTTCGTCTTCGTCGGTTGTCGCGCCGCCATCTATCATGTCTCGCTCGAACAGCGGCGTGTTCGCGTGGATGAACGAGAGGGGGACGAACTCGGTGATCGCTCCAGTTCGGTCCTGCAGGTCACGGATGACTTCGAGATGTTTCACCCGGTGAGCCTCGTTTTCGACGTGGCCGTACATGATCGTCGCGGTGACCGGCAGACCGACCGCCGTGGCGGCTTCCATCGCCTCGACCCACTCGTCGGTTCGGATCTTGCCCGGACAGATCACGTCTCGCACCTCGTCAACGAGGATTTCGGCCGCCGTTCCGGGGACCGAATCGAGACCCGCCGACACGAGTCGCTCGTAGACTTCCTCGTAACTCCAGTCGGTTCCGCGCCGTGCGTGGTATGCTTCCTCTGGGGTGATCGAGTGAACGTGCACGTCGTCGACACTCATCGCCTCGATCTGTTCGCAGTAGGTCCCGGGGTTGACATCGTACCGCTCCGGCGGTCGGTAGTTCAGGTCACCGCGGTCGCTCGATTCGAGCAGTTCGCGGTGCTGTTCGTCGAGCACGAACGCCGGATGGAGACCACTCACAGACGTTACCTCGTAGATACCGGTGTCGAGCGCTGCCTCGACAATTTCTCGGGACTCCTCTGGCGTCTTCGTAAAGCCCGGGTGGTCGCCGTTCTCAGTGAGGAACTGCTCGGACCGGTCCTTGAAGTTGCAGAACAGACAGCCCGTGTTGCAGGCCGTGGTCACGTTGTTGTTGAGGTTGGCGACGAACGTGACTTCCTCCCCGACCACCTCGGCACGTCGCCGGTCTGCGGCTTCGAGCACCGCTTCCTTCCGCTCGCGGTCGATGCCGGGATGGTCGGTCCCGGTTGTCAACAGTTCGATGCCGTCATCGACGGTGAGACGCTGCCCGGACCGCGCCGTTTCGAGTGCGTTCTCGAACGACTGGTCGGTCTCCGGGCGCATCTCGAAGTCAAACTGGTCCCGGGGGATGTTCGTCCAGCCCTCCGAAGCTCCTGCCATTTCCTAGCACTCGACGGCTAGAGAGTAAAAGATGCGCGGTTCCACACCGTTTTGCCACAGTCTCGGATCACTGTCTGAGAGACCACGTTCCGAACCGGAACGACCGGTCAGGCTTCGGGCTGGATCGACACGAGTTGGTCGAACTGCTTGCGAAAGCGCGCCTCAGCGCGTGCCTGGGCGAGGTCGGAAAAGTCGGCGAAGGCAACGTCGAAACTCGCCATTCGCCAGACGAGCGTCGCGAAGTGATACACCGCCCGGCGCTGTTCGTAGCCCGGGGTTGGCTCGAACTCCATGTGCGCTCGATACCCCTCGTACAGCCGCTTTCGAAGGCGCTTCCGGGTCGGCCCGTCCCGAAATGCCGGGTCGATGAACAGAAAGTCCGTCCGTGCGAGGTGGTACTCCGGGTCGCCCGCGAGGACGAACTGCCAGTCGAGCACGGTCGTGACTGGTTCCGAGGACGTCGGGTCAAAGAGCATGTTCGCTGGCCGGAAATCGTCGTGGACCAGCCGTGGCACGCCCTTCGATTCGATGACTCCGACGTTGTCATCGAGATACTGCGTGGCCGGTCGCTGCAGGTCGGCAAAGGGCGTGTCTGCGAGTCTGTCGATGTAGTGTTCGACTAGCTTCTGAAAGAACCCCTGCCAGTCCCAGCAACACTCGTTGACGACCAGACGGCCGTCGTCGAGACCGAGATGCCCGAACCCCTCGAATCCGATTTCCGAGTGCATATCGCCGAGAATTGCCCCGACGTGTTCGAGGACGCGTCCCCGTGTCTCGCTATCGAGTTGTCCGAGCGCCTGCGCGAGATTCTCCCCCTGAATGCGCTCAGTCACGAAATACGGCTGCACGTCCAGGTCCGGCCGTTTCTCGAAGACGAGGATGCGCGGCACCGGCAGGTCGGTTCGGTCGGCCACGTAGTCGTGCAGAAACGGTTCCACCGCGAACTGCCCCTCCCCGTTGTCGAACTTTACCACCACTTCGTAGGTCTCCCCGGCGTACTCGAGCGTGACGAGAAACACCTCCCCTTGATGTCCCGCCGTCGGCCGCTCGAAACTGAACGTCTCGAAATCCGGCCCGGAGTCTTCGAGCACCACCTCGATGTCTCGCTCTGGAGTCGACACAGACAGACATTATCGACAACACAGAAAAAACCTTACCTGTTTGAGAGGTACTATCAATATTGATACGTGAAATCAGGTGTGGTTACTTTGCCCGTGATGCGCGTCGTATCCGCGATATTGTGTGGATATCGTGAGTCACCCGTTTGCTATTATTTCGGATATCGTATGTGACGATCAACGGATACGACTGGGGGCTCACGCGTTCGATGCTGGGGGACCGACGAGTTATTCGTACAGCCAGGTCTCGTCGATCTGTTCCCAGTCGATCAGTTCCTCGTCGTCGAAGAAGAGGTCGATCTCTCGCTCGTTCGCGCCGGGGTCCTCGTTGTCGGAGCCGTGGATGACGTTCCGACCGAGGTCGAGTCCGAAGTCACCGCGGATCGTTCCGGGTTCGGATTCGGCGGGGTCGGTCTCGCCCATCATCTTCCGGACCTGCCGGGTCGCGTCCTGTCCTTCCCAGACCATCGCCATCACCGGGCCGGACGTGATGAATCCGACGAGGTCGTCGAAGAATGGCTTGTCTTCGTGTTCGCCGTAGTGCTCTTCTGCGAGGTCCTGGTCGATCTGCATGAACTTCGCGCCAACGAGTTTCAGCCCGCGCTCCTCGAACCGGGAGATGATCTCCCCGATCAGGCCGCGCTGGACGCCGTCGGGCTTGACCATCACGAACGTACGCTCCTCGCTCATGCTTCTGCCTCGGTCTCCTCGTCGTCGACCTCCGCGTCGTCCTCGGCGTCTGCCGTGTCCGCTTCGTCATCTTCTGCCTCGGCATCAGGTTCCTCCGCGTCGTCAGCCTCGGCGTCCTCAGACTCCTCCGCTTCGTCGGCTTCAGCGTCTGTGTCCGATTCGTCGGTTTCTGCCGCAGCGTCTTCGTCGGCTTCGTCTTCTTCGTCGGATTCGGCCTCCTCCGTCGCGTCCGCGGCTTCAGCGTCGGTTTCCTCTTCCTCGTAGCCGATCCACTCCAGGTCGCGGGATTCGCGGCCCATGAAGTAGTTTTTCTCGGCTTTCGAGTCGACGAACCAGAGGATTGTGCCGTCGTTTTTGACGAACATCTTCCCGGTTCCCGGCTCGATTTCCTCGCCTGTGTAGTCACAGGTGCGCTTGTCGACCATTATTGTCCTCCGATGGTGTCGGCCTCGCGTGCGGTTTCACGCAACTGGAGGACGTCACCGACCCGAACCGGTCCGAGGACGTTCCGGGTGATGATGCGCCCGTTGTCCTGGGTGCGGCACTTGACCTGCATGGCCTCGCCGTGCATCCCGGTTCGGCCCACGACCTCGATGACCTCCGCTGGCGTGGAGCCGTCGTCTTCAGATTCCTCTGCGCTCATTGATGCTCACCGAAGTTCCTCGACCTTCTCGGCGATGTCCTCGATATCATCGACGGCATCGCCTGCGTCGACGACCGCCGCGGCGGCGCTGCCGACTTCCAGCCCGGCCGCGTGGCCGAGGTCGTCCTGTGTCTCCACGAAGACGACGGGGATCGACTTCTCGTCTGCGATCTCCGGCAGGTGCATCACGACCTCCTCGGGCTGGACGTCCTCGGCGACGAAGACGAGCTCGGCGTTGCCGCGCTCGACCGCTTTGGTCGTCTCGTTGGTTCCTTTCTTGACTGTTCCTGTGTCCCGTGCGATCTCCAGTGCCTCGAGGGCGTCGTCCTGCAGATCTGCGGGTACGTCGAAGTTAACGTATACTGGCATGGATGTGGTCACCTCCTGTGTGCGGGCTCGCACTCCCCCGCCCTCGCGGACAGCGTCCGCGTCCACCGCGACGGTGGAGGATTCCTACTTGGGCTGGGAGCGTCATCAACCCCACACAGGGTGTAGCCTAAACTGGTCCAGCGTTGCCTAAAGTGCTTTCGATGGCGATATCCTGTGCCAGATCTGCCCACGCTGTCGACCCGGGCTGTGGCGAGTCCTGCTCTGCTGTTGCTAAAACTGTACATATCCCCACGCCGTCAGCCTTGTCTGTGTCCGAGAGGTTCACCCGTGGCTTTATCATTATCTATTTGGGATTTTCTGATATGGTCGACGTGGTTCCGGTAGGGTTGCTGGTGTTCGGTCTTATTGCCATGTTCCGACCGGCGTGGATCGCTGTAATCGATCGTCGACAGAACGCTGCTGAAACGACGCGGCGCCCGGACGAAATCGAGATGAGCGAAGCCTACTTCGGCATCGCCTTCATTCTGTTCGGTCTCATCTTCACGCTTCGCAGTCTCTGACATTCACTCCCGGTCGATACAACCGTCCTCCTCACAGCTTTACGGAGCAATACAGCGAAGTTGGTCGATAGTACTGTCCACTCACAGGACAATGAAGATGTCGGTCACGTACATGATGGCAAAGCCAGCGAGGAACGCGAGCAGGTTCGTGGCGCTTGTGACACGTCCACTTTGGCTGCGAACCATCCCGAATATCTCCCAGTTGACCTGGACGATTGCGCCGACCCCGAGTGCGAGGAAGAACGCGCCGACAGTCGGTGAGTACGCGAGTCCGCCGACCCAGCCACCGAGGATGACCGGAGCGCCAGCGATCACGCCGAGCGCACCGAAATGGCGCAGTTTTGGACGCGCTTCGTTTGCCATCGGTGCGACGACTGCTGGCCCTTCGGTCACGTTGTGGAGCATGAATCCGATGACGAGGAAGGCACCGAGAGAGACGCGACCGAGTGCGAACGAACTCCCAATCGCCAGCCCTTCCGCGAAGTTGTGCAGGCCGATGCTCAGAGCGACCAGATAGGCGATCCAGAGGCCACTGCTTGCCCGCGTGTCACCGTCTCTGGCGCGTCCGTCACGCCAGGCGCTGATTGCCTGGACGAGTAAGAGCGCGCCGACTGCACCGACGACGACGAGCAACTTCCCCTCGTACGCACCGGGCACACGCTCTGCGAGTTCGAGCGACTCGAACCCGGCATCGAAGGCGAGAAATCCAAGCACACCGGCTGCAAACAGCAACACGCCGTGGAGTGCCCTGTTGCTCATCCCCCGAATGAACGGGAACCAGAACATCCCAATCACGACGGGGATGACCCCGACGAACAGACCGATAAGCGCGAACGTCAGGATGACATCCGTTCCGAATCCGGGAGATTCCTGTGGCGCTTCGATGACGTGTTCGACTTTTGCACCGTCCGAAAGCAACAACGCCACGTCCAGATCCCAGCCCGGATTCCAGTGATAAGGGAGGACGACGCGTGCGCTCTCCCGCGGCGCGAGTGTCTGGTCACCGCCTGCGCCCCTGATCTCGAATTCCCAGTAGGCGTCGTCGACGAGTACCTGCGATATCGTCACCTGCTCCGGGCCGTTGTTGGTGATGTGTACGACGACGGTTTCGTCGTCGGGCAGTGTGTGATGCGTCGCAGTCACGTCGGGGAGTGGCTCACCACCATCGATACCAGCTAGCGGTGAAGTCAGCATAAATACTCCGAGCACGACGACGAACAACACGAGCGGAAGCAGTGCAGTGACCCATCGTGGGATGTCACGCCCCAAACCCTTGCGTTGTGAGTTGACACCACCGTTCGGTGTCTTGTTCTCGTCTTTGGGTGTCTCCTCTGCCATCTCACACCACCTCGAAGAAACTCATCCAGCCCAGTTCGGCGAACTCCGATTGGTGGGCGTGGAACATGTACAGCCCCGGTTCGTGGTCGGAGTAATCGAGGTCGATGATCCCACGCTGGGCCTGACACTGCATGACCGTATCGATGGTCTTGTGTGTCGGCTGGAGCGTCGTGCCATGATCGTAGTAATCGAAGAACTGCGAGTGGGTGTGAAACGAGTTGATGGGGTCGAACTCGGTGACGTTGAGTAGGTAGACGAGCTGACGTTGATTCTTGTCGATCTGAATCGGTCGCTTCGTTCCACTGAGATTCCCATTTTCGTCGGTTTCGCCCGCTCCGTAGGCAAAGGCCCGCGTGTTCGCCGCGTACACCTCGTTCTCTCCGTCGAAGTTCGTGTCGAAGGAGTTCATCACCATCACCAGTTCGTCGACTTCGTCGTTTTCGGCAGTCGTGTGATTGCGTTGGCTGGCTTCCGCGACGAGTTCGTCTCGATACTCGTCTGGAATTGGCCCCTGATAGTTGATGTACTCCCGGGGATTCTCACGAACGCGTTCCGGGTCTGGGTCGACGACGAACATCCCGTACATCCCGCGATGGATGTGTTCTTTCAGTGGAAGTGCGTGGCAGTGATAGAAGTGGACGCCTGCGGGTTGTGCGCGCCACTCGTAGGTGAACTCCCCACCGGACTCGATGACGCCGGGGCCGTTCTGTGGGATACCGTCCATTTCGGGGACGATGTTCTTGAAGTGTGGATGGATCGTGTGCCCGTGCCTGCTCCCGTTGATGAGTGTGATGCGGATGATGTCGCCCTCGACTGCTCGAATAGTCGGCCCCGGTACCTGGCTCTCGAAGGCCCAGACCGGAAACTCCACGCCCGGCGCAATCTCTACTGTCGTGTCGACAACCGTGAACTGGAAGTGTCGAACAGTCTCCCCGTTTTCCTCGTATATCTCCTGTTCGAGGTCGTCCTGTCCGCTCTCGCCAGTGTTGAACGTCCTGAGGAACTCGTGTGGGTCGAAGCCATCTTCGTACTCACCTGTCGTGCCGAAGTTCCCATGAGCATCGTTCTCGTCATCATCTCCGTGTCCTTGCTGTGCAGTCACCCCGCTGCTGAGTCCGACCGCAGCACTCCCTGCGACGCCAAGCGCGCCCAACATCGCACGTCTGCTCACCGGGGCGTCCACGTCGATGCGTTCCGTGAGCCGACTCTCTAAGCTCTCTGTCACCGACTTCGCCCTGTCGTAGGTTACGCGTGACATTACAAACCTCCTGCACTCGTGGGTGTTCGTTTCATACCTCTATTTGATGGGGATCACATAATACTGTTTCTACTCTAATTATATATTTAGATATGTCTAATACCACAACTCTCACTCGGTACAAGGGATAGAACGGTGGGGAGTGGCTGGAGTGTATCTAACCGCTTGCAAATATCGTTATACTGCCATCTGTGGGTGCGTAAAATATTCGCTACCCCCGGGTGGCGAATTATTCTTCGAGATGTTACAGCCGACAGTATTATTTCTGGACGGTGCATCCGCAAACGCGCAGCATTTGAGGGTGTATCTACAACTGTGCCTATGTCAGAGGATCACGGCGGTTTCGAGGATATTCGGGAACACCTCGACGGGCATCCGATCTGGAGTTTACTCGCGTACGCCCGCCCCTACTGGATACGGTTGACTGCTGGTGTCATCACCTCCATCTGTACCCGCCTTGCACGACTGATCCCCCCGATTATTGTCGCAACCGCAATTGATCGGATAATTCTGCAGTCCGGTGATCCCGGGCTCTTATCGGACGTGGGACTCATCCCGGGGGGTGAAATTACCCGGGAAGCAGCCCGGATCGCGCTTCTAGAGCGGCTTGTCGTGATCGCAATCCTCGCGTATATTATTCGTTCTATCACCCGGTTTGCCTCTCGATACCTCCTGCAATCGGCTGCACAGAAGGTGCAACGTGACCTTCGCAACGACACCTACGACCACATTCAACACCTCTCCATGGACTTTTTCGTCTCGCATCAGACCGGTGGGATGATGTCTATCCTCAACAGTGACATTAACCGTCTGGAGCAGTTTCTCAACACCGAGTTCCGACAACTGATCCGGGTCGTCGCGACAGTCGGCGGTATCTCGATTGTCCTCTGGACGTACTCCCCAAAACTCGCACTCATCGCGCTGGCACCAGTTCCGGTCATCGGACTCGCGAGCGGACTCTTTCTCATGTGGATCGAACCGCGATATAAATCGATCCGGGAGACCGTCGCTCGATTGAACACACGACTCGAAAACAATCTCGGGGGAACTGCGGTGATCAAGACGTTCAACCGACACGCCTTCGAGCGCGACCGAGTGGCCGAACAGAGTCAGACGTACCACGACGAGAAGGTGGCCGCGTTGCGCATCCGACGGGCGTTTTTCGCCTCGCTCCGCCTGACGACCGGCGTCGTCTTCGTGCTCGTCCTGTACATCGGCGGCACCGACATCATCCTCGGCCGGCCCGGTGCACTCTCCGCTGGTGCGTTCGCACTCTTTTTCCTCTATCTCCGGCGGCTGTACTCCCCGATGCGTCGCGTCGGGAAATCAGCCAACAAGTATCAACTCGCCAAATCCAGCGCCGAACGTGTCTTCGGTGTACTCGGCAAGGAGCCGACAGTCACCGAACCCGAAGATCCGTACGACGCCGATTCGATCTCTGGCGACGTCGCGTTCGAGAACGTCACCTTCAGCTACGACGACCGCGAGCCGGTACTCCGGGACATCTCGCTCGACGTGTCAGCGGGTACGACCGTCGGACTCGCGGGCCCGACCGGCGCGGGTAAATCGACACTGCTGAAGCTGCTCCCGCGATTTCACGACGTGGACGAGGGTGAGGTTCGCGTCGACGGCGTCGACGTTCGCGAGTACAGTCTGCGAGCGCTGCGAGACTCGATTGCGATCGTCGAACAGAACCCCTACCTGTTTTCGGGGACGGTCGCGGAGAACATCGCCTACGGCGACCACAACGTCCTCGAAGCCGAGTGGAAGGGCGACGCCGACGCCGCGACGGCACCCCGTGAACGGATTATCGAAGCGGCGAAGGCGGCAGAGGCCCACGAGTTCATCACCGACCTGCCGGAGGGGTACGAAACGTTCGTGGGCGAGCGCGGTGTCAAACTCTCTGGCGGCCAGCGCCAGCGACTCGCGATCGCCCGCGCACTCCTCAACGACCCATCTATCATCGTCTTCGACGAGGCCACCTCTGACGTGGACACCGAGACTGAGGAACTCATTCAGGAAAGTCTCGACCGCCTCATCGAGAATCGCACAGCCTTCGTCATCGCCCATCGGCTGTCGACAATTCAGGACGCTGACCGCATCGTGATTATGGACGACGGCAAAATCGTCGAATCGGGTACGCACGACCAGTTACTCGACCGCGATGGCGAGTATGCTGCCCTCTGGCGGGCACAGGCCGATACGGATCTACAGATGACTCATTAAGCAAGACAGACACAGACCGGCAAAGCAGGGGTAAACTCGCTCCGAGCGATCTGTTTCTCCTGTTCTCGACCCCGACGACGAGATACTTCGCTGGAAGTCGCTCTCCACGTCCAGTCGACCGTAGCGATCTGTCACTCGGATTCGCTCGCTTCGGTTGCCCAGTCGAGCGACCGGTCGACCGCGTCGTCCCAGCGACTGTACTTGCTGTCGGCTTGTTCGGGATCCATCTCGGGGGTGAACTCGCGGTCGACCTGCCAGTTCGAGCGGAGTTCATCGAGTGTGTCCCAGTAGCCGACGGCGAGTCCCGCGGCGTAGGCTGCGCCAAGCGCAGTCGTTTCGTCCACCTGCGGACGGACAATCTCTGTCTGGAGAATGTCGGCCTGGAGTTGACAGAGGAAATTGTTTTTGACCGCGCCGCCGTCGACGCGAAGCGAGGTAGTTTCCACACCTGAATCAGCTTCCATGGCTTCTGCGACATCGCGGGTCTGGTAGGCGATGGATTCGAGCGTGGCACGGACGATGTGTTCCCGTCGTGTGCCACGGGTTATCCCGAGGATCGTTCCTCGGGCACGCCCGTCCCAGTGGGGTGCGCCCAGTCCCGTGAATGCAGGCACGATGTACACGCCGCCAGTCGAATCGACTGATCTGGCGAGATCCGCCGCCTGCATCGGTTCCTCGATGAGGTCGACATCTTCGAGCCATTCGATGGCAGCGCCGGTGATGAAGATAGCACCTTCGAGGGCGTACTGGACGGGTTCGCCGGAGCGCTGGAAGGCGACGGTGGTGAGGAGGCCGTGGTCGGATTCGACGGCATCCTCGCCGGTGTTCATGAGATAAAATGAGCCGGTACCGTAGGTGTTTTTGGCGTCACCTTCGTCGAAGCAGGTCTGGCCGAAGAGGGCGGCCTGCTGGTCACCGAGCGCGCCAGCGACAGGGATCTCCGCCTCCAGAAAGCCGTCAGCGTGGGTGGTGCCGTAGTACTTTTCGTCAGAGGAGGGACGCACCTCGGGAAGCATCGACCGGGGCACCGAAAACTCCTCGAGGAGTTCGTCGTCCCAGTCCATGTCGTGGATGTTGTACAGCATGGTCCGGGAGGCGTTGGTGACGTCGGTGATGTGATTGCCAGTCAGCTTGTAGGTGAGCCACGAGTCGATAGTTCCCATCAGGAGTTCGCCCGCCTCCGCACGGTCACGAAGCCCAGCACTCTCTGACCGGCCCGACTCGATCCTGTCTGCGTTGTCGAGGAGCCACTCGACTTTGGTGGCCGAGAAGTAGGCGTCGGCTTCGAGTCCGGTTTTCTCGCGGATCCACTCGACTTTCTCTTCGGCTTCGAGTTCCTCGACGCGGTCGGTGGTGCGGCGGTCCTGCCAGACCAGAGCGTTATGAACTGGCTTGCCGGTTTGTTTGTCCCAGACGATGGTGGTCTCGCGCTGATTGGCAATCCCCAGTGCCTCGATGTGGCTCGGGTCGAGCGTCGAGTGAGCGAGTGCGCGGGTGACGACGTCTTTGGTGTTTTCCCAGATTTCTATCGGGTCGTGTTCCACCCAGCCAGGTTCTGGATAGAACTGCTCGTGTCGTTCGTAGGCACTCCCGACGACCTGCCCGCTGTGGTCGAAGACCATAAAGCGGGTGCCGGTCGTCCCCTGATCGATCGTCCCGACGTATGTCTCTTCCATCATTCACACCCAGACTGTTTGGCCCACTCGTTCGACCGCATTCCTGATGCAACTACTGACGCAATCGGTAAAATACTACTCCTGCTGTACGCATCTCTGCCCCCTATGACGACTGCAGATCGTACAGTCGTCGAAACACGGTCGGTGGAAAGCGCAACTCGACTCTGCTCGGCGGACGGCCTTTGCCGGTCGCCGTGTCAGACTGGACCCGCTCGACGATACCGATCTCCGCCATCTCGTAGAGAAACCGCTTGACTGTTCCCGGCGAGAGGTCGACCGATGGCTTCGCACTGATCGCCTCCGTGGTCTTCGTGACTGACGCTCTGTCCTCGGGGTCCAGGTCGACGAGTTCCCGAAGAACTAGCTGTCTGTTTGCGGGAAGGACCAGCACCCGGCCAAGAGAGACGGATGGCCGTGGGATCTCCTCGAACGCTGCGGTGATGTCTTCCTCGCGAAGCCGGCTCTGTTCGGCCCGGTTCGCTCGGTCGGCGGCAATAAACAGTGCCGCCAGCGCGTCGTGTGCGTTCCCGTCGGCCCACTCAGCGATCTGCCGAGCGAGGTCGTGGTCGAGCGCCTGCTGGGCCAGCCCCTTCGAGGCCCGACTCATCAACACGTCGACGAGCATCTGCTTCCGGTAGCGCTCGATACGGATCGACGTCGCGGTGTACTCCGTCAGCGCGATTTCGTCGGGTTCGTTTCGCCCAATCGCGAGCCAACTCACGTTGCTCGGCAGGCCCGCAAATAGGTCGATGAGGTCGCTCGTCTCCGTGCTGTTTGGCTCGCCGACGTGGTCGACGCCGATGACGACTCCGGTTCGCGACGCCCGGAGGATGTCGTGGAGCCGAGTCCGGAGTTCGCCGGTACTGATCCCGTGTTCGGGAACCGGGTCTTCGACGAGTGCGTCCAGCACGCGATGATAGAAGGCAAACTCGCTGGTCGTCTCGCGGATGTCCACGTAGATGAATCCCGGCGAGGTCTGTGACCCAGCTCGTGTGCTCGTGTAGATGACAGAGCGCGTTTCCGTGGAGAACCGTTCGAGATGGCTGAAAAGCGCCGTCACGATGGCCGACTTCCCGGACCCAAAGGGCCCGTAGACGTACGCGTTCGGTGGTAATCGCCCATCGAACACCGTATCGAGGTGGTCGAGCAGTCGCTCGAAGACTGGCCCACGATCCGAGGGCTCGTCGATGTGTGCGACCGGAGAGAGCGCCTCGTAGTCACGAACGAGTTGTGGATCCTCGTCCCGGTGCTGTCTTCGTTTTATTCTCGCATCGATGTCCATATCGAATCTGGGTGTTCGTTATCCGTGGTTCCGGCCACATAATAAAAAGGGTCGTGGTTACCCGGCAGATACTGTCACTTGTGGTCGGGCGCTCCGTTGCTGTCTGGTGGTGGAATTGAGATGCAGACCCCTCAGAGATAGCCAGCGTTCGGCAGGATGCCAGCGACCGAGAGGAGTGCCACGAAGAGCATGGCAATCGCGATTGCCATCGCTGGCGGGTCGACGTGTGTGCCAGAGTGTGAGTAAAACAGCCGCTGGGTCAACTCACCCAGGAGGCCGCTGAACGCACCGAACACGCCAGCCGCGAGCAAGGCGATGACCGGACTGTACTCGGGCAGGAAGACCACCGCACCGACAGCCCCGATAAGGGTGATGTGGTGTGTCACCGGGATCTTCTCGACGCCGAGGTTCAGGAACAGCAGGCTCATCGCGGAGATGGCATACCCCATGAAGATGCTGCCGGTCTGGATGTAGATGTAGCCGCCGAGAATGCCGCCGATGAGACCGATCGCCGTGACGCCCGACCACCTGTACTGGTGGGGGAGCCACGGTTCGGTCGCCAGCCGACCCTGGTGTTCCAGTGGGACTTCGCCGCCGTCTGCGGCCGCGCGCGGTTCCTCGCGCTCGAACGGTGACATATCCAGATAGCCGGACCCTGACGGTTTCCCGACGATCGGATAGCCGAAGACGGGTCGCGCAATAAAGGCGGTCGCGAAGACCGACACCGCGACGAAGTCGGTCGCGGCCGTCCCGTCGATGACGATCAGTTCGTTCGCAAACCGCGTGATGAGCATTCCGAGCGCGCCGAAGATGGCACCGACAGCGAGGATGTCGGGCTTCGTCCCGAACGCGTACAGGATGTTCTTCCCGAAGTGGTAGTCCCAGCCGTCGGGTTCCATCTCGGGATATTTCTTCCCGGCGTACGCGCTCGCGGCGACGCCGCCCGCGAAGGCGATATGTGGGCCGGTAATAGCACCGAACCCGATGACGCCGGTGATGCCAGCGCCCAACTCGTTCGCGCCGATGCCCGGTGCGACGCCCTCGATTTCGGTCTGGAGGATGTTGATACCCTCACCGAGGAAGACGACAAACCCGGTGAAGATGAACGCGGGGAGTGCGCCAAGCGCCGCGCCGAACGCCCCGCCTGCGAGGGCAGTGATGAAGAGGAGCGCGAAGTCTTCCCACGGCATATCGAGGATCGGAACCTGAAGCAGTATATCCGACATGATTACTCCTCCGTTGCCCAGTCGAGCGACCGGTCGACTGCGTCGTCCCAGCGACTGTACATGCGGTCTGCCTCAGTCGGTCCCATCTTGGAGTCGAACTCGCGGTCGACCTGCCAGTTCGAGCGGAGTTCATCGAGCGTGTCCCAGTAGCCGACGGCGAGACCAGCGGCGTACGCAGAGCCAAGCGCAGTCGTTTCGTCTACCTGCGGACGGACAATCTCTGTCTGGAGGATGTCGGCCTGGAGTTGACAGAGGAAGTTGTTTTTGACCGCGCCGCCGTCGACGCGGAGTGACGTGGTGTCGATTCCCGAGTCTGCTTCCATCGCTTCTGCGACGTCGCGGGTCTGGTAGGCGATGGATTCGAGCGTGGCACGGACGATGTGCTCCCGTCGTGTGCCCCGGGTCATGCCAACAATCGTCCCCCGTGCGCGCCCGTCCCAGTGGGGCGCGCCCAATCCCGTGAACGCGGGTACCATATACACGCCATCGGTCGATTCGACGGACCGTGCAAGCGTTGCCGTCTCGCCCGGATCCTCGATGAGGTCGACATCTTCGAGCCATTCGATGGCAGCGCCGGTGATGAAGATAGCGCCTTCGAGGGCGTACTGGACGGGTTCGCCGGAGCGCTGGAAGGCGACGGTGGTGAGGAGGCCGTGGTCGGATTCGACGGCGTCCTCGCCGGTGTTCATGAGATAAAATGAGCCGGTACCGTAGGTGTTTTTGGCGTCACCTTCGTCGAAGCAGGTCTGGCCGAAGAGGGCGGCCTGCTGGTCACCGAGCGCGCCAGCGACGGGGATTTCAGCCTCCAGAAAGCCATCGGAGTCCGTCGTGCCGTAGTAATTTTCGTCCGACGATGGCCGTACCTCCGGCAGCATGGACGTGGGGACAGAGAACTCCTCGATGAGTTCGTCGTCCCAGTCCATGTCGTGGATGTTGTACAGCATGGTCCGGGAGGCGTTGGTGACGTCGGTGATGTGGTTGCCCGTCAGCTTGTAGGTGAGCCACGAGTCGATAGTTCCCATCAGCAACTCGCCTGCTTCCGCGCGGTCACGGACGTCTTCGGGACGGATCCGTTTGAGTTTGACCGGGTCTGCGTTGTCGAGGAGCCACTCGACTTTGGTGGCCGAGAAGTAGGCGTCGGCTTCGAGACCGGTCTTCTCGCGGATCCACTCGACTTTCTCTTCGGCTTCGATCTCCTCGACGCGGTCGGTGGTGCGGCGGTCCTGCCAGACCAGAGCGTTGTAGACCGGCTTGCCGGTTTGTTTGTCCCAGACGATGGTGGTCTCGCGCTGATTCGTGATACCGAACGCTTCCAACTGTGTCGCGTCCAGCCCTGCTCGTTCGAGGCCGTCCGTGACCACTTGTTTGGTGTTTTCCCAGATTTCCATCGGGTCGTGTTCGACCCAGCCGGGTTCCGGGTAGATCTGTTCGTGTTCCTCGTACGCGTTGGCGACGACCTGCCCGCTGTGGTCGAAGACCATAAAGCGGGTGCCGGTCGTCCCCTGGTCGATTGCGCCGACGTATGTGTCTGTCATTTGTTGTCAGCTCCGTGTGACGGCATGTTTATCGATATTGCCGCCGTGGTAGTAAACATATAATCTATCATTATAAAACTTACTCCTAGATCATCTATCGACAGGGGAAGATCTTCGAACGCTCGGGTCCGCACTGTCTATCCGCGCACGAATTCCGCATATATCGCCCCAGTACCCCGTCGTTCAACCGTTGGTCTGTTGATCCAGTTGTGACCGAAGGTCAGTTCATGGGGCCATCTGAATCGAACATAGATGATATTTACTATAGTATCGATACTGCCGATAAAGTAAAGTGGGACGCACCCAAAGGAATATCAAATGGTACCACATGTCGCTGTCATCGGCGGTGGTTCGACCGGGGTCGGGATCGCCCGGGACCTCGCGATGCGCGGGCTCGACGTGACCCTCGTCGAACAGGGAAATCTCACACACGGGACGACCGGTCGCATGCACGGGTTGCTCCACAGCGGCGGCCGCTACGCAGTCTCCGACCAGGCGAGCGCGACCGAGTGCATCGCAGAGAACCGCGTGCTTCGGGATATCGCGAGTCACTGTGTCGAGATGACCGGCGGCCTCTTCGTCAAACGCCCCGAGGACTCCGAGGAGTACTTTCAGGAGAAACTCGACGGCTGTCGGGAATGCGGTATCCCCGCAGAAGTCGTCTCGGCCGAGGAAGCCCGCGCGATGGAACCCCACCTGGCGACCGACATCGAGAAGGCGATATCCGTTCCCGACGGTGCTGTCGACCCGTTCCGTCTGGTCGTCGCGAACGCCGCCAGCGCGCAGGAACACGGGGCGCGAATCGAGACACACTCGACGGTGACGGATCTCCTCGTCGAGGACGGGGAAGTGGTCGGTCTCGAAGTCGAACACGACTCCGGCGCGGGCACGCGCGTCCACGGAACCGAGGGCGGGACCGAACAGATCGAGGCGGACTACGTCGTCAACGCGACGGGTGCGTGGGCCGGACAGATCGGCGACATGGCTGACCTCGACATCGCGGTTCGCCCCTCGAAGGGCGTAATGACGATCATGAACATCCGACAGGTCGACACCGTCATCAACCGCTGTCGACCGAAAGGCGACGCCGACATCATCGTCCCTCACGAGACGACGGCTATCCTCGGCACGACCGACGAGGAGGTCGAGGACCCCGAGGACTACCCCGAAGAGCAGTGGGAGGTCGACATGATGATCGACACGCTCTCGGAGCTGGTGCCGATGCTCGAAGACGCCCGGACGATCCGCTCGTTCTGGGGGGTTCGGCCGCTGTACGAACCGCCCGACGTCGGCAGCGACGACCCGACCGACATCACGCGTGAGTACTTCCTGCTGGACCACGAACAGCGCGACGGACTGGGCGGGATGACCAGCATCGTCGGCGGGAAGTTCACCACCTACCGGATGATGGGCGAAGAGATCAGCGACCACGTCTGTGCGAAGTTCGGCATCGACGCCGACTGCCGAACTGCGGACGTTCCCCTTCCCGGGAGCGAGGACTTCTCGGTCCTGCGTGACTACATGGACGAGTTCGGTCTCCGGTCACCGATCGGGAGACGGAGCGTCGAACGGCTCGGTTCGCGGGCCGACGAGGTGCTGAACACTGACGACCCGAACCCTGTCGTCTGCAACTGCGAAGGAGTCACCCGCGCGGAGATTCAGGACGCAATCTCCCAGTCCGGATCTGACCTCAACGCCGTCCGGATCCGCACCCGCGCGTCGATGGGCAACTGTCAAGGGGGCTTTTGCTGTCACCGGATGGCTGGCGAACTCCACGAGAGCTACGACGAAGCGACGACAAGACAGGCCTGGGACGAACTCCTACAGGAGCGCTGGAAGGGACAGCGCCACGCGCTGTGGGGTGAACAGCTCTCACAGGCCATGCTGAACTACGCGCTCCACGCGACGACGCAGAACCGCGACAACGACCCCGCCGACGGTGACCCCATCGACTTCGCGGCGTTCGACGACGGCCGGGCGGGCGATTCCCCAGTTGGGTCGACCGGCGTCGCCACAGACGGAGGCACCGATGGCGATTGAGTCCGACGTGCTCGTCATCGGCGGCGGCCTCGCCGGACTCACGAGCGCGCTCGCAGCAGCACGCGAGGGCGCGGACGTGCGTCTGGTCTCGTACAAGCAAAGCACCCTCCGGAACGCGTCCGGACTCGTCGACGTTCTCGGCTACACCCCAGACGGAGACGGTCCGCTGACCGACCCCTACGAGGCGATTCCGGACCTGCCAGCGACCCATCCTTACAGCACCGTCGGCGTGGACACCGTCCGAGAAGCCATGGCGCTGTTCGACGAGATAGCCGTCGGCTACCGCGGCGCACACACCGAGACGAACGCGCTTCTGCCGACACACGGCGGCACGGTCAAACCCACTGCGCGCTATCCGGCCGGGATGAGCGCTGGACTCGCCAGCGACAACCGGGACGCCCTGCTCGTCGGCTTCGAGTCGATGGTCGACTTCGACGCACCTCACGTGGCGGCCCATCTCGACGCTGCAGGCGTTCCCTTCGACGTGCGCGGCGTCACGATTCCGTTTCCCGGGGACCTGCGCGCCGACGCGAAGGTAACTCGCTACGCGAAACTGCTCGATACGAACGGTGAGGTGTCTGTCAGAGGTCGCAGCCGTCCCGTCCGGGACGCGCTCGCTGCCCGGGTGAACACCGAACGCGACGGTGAAGCACGGGTCGGCTTTCCCGCAATTCTGGGCGACGACGACGCAGTTGGGGTCCGGACGGCGCTGGAAGACGCCCTCGGTGCGGACGTCTTCGAGGTGCCGATGGGGCCGCCCTCGTTGCCGGGACTCCGACTCGAAGACGCACTGTTTGCGGCTCTCGACGAGGCTGGCGCAAGCATCGAAACCGGCAACCCCGTCACCGAATACGACGGCGACGACCGAATCGAGCGCGTGTTCGTCGAGAAAAACGGCGCGGCGATTCCGAACCGAGCAGACCAGTACGTTCTCGCGACCGGTGGCCTCGTCGGCAAGGGCGTCGAGTCCGACAGGACGGGGGTGTACGAACCGGTCTTTGGTTGTCACGTCCCGCACGCCGACGACCGGTACGACTGGTTCGAGGGTGCGGCCTTCGGTGACCACGAGTTCGCCCAGTTTGGCCTGCACACAGACGAACACCTCCGGCCGACGGGGCCGGACGAGGCCGTTGCGTTCGAGAATCTCCGCGCCGCGGGGTCGGTGCTTGGCGGCTACGACTTCGCCGCGGAGAAGTCGGGTAGCGGCGTCTCGATAGCGACGGGGTATGCGGCCGGACGCAGTGCGGCACAGGAGGCACAATGAGCGACGCAGACCACTCAGACACGACAGACGCAGAGCCTGCAGACACGACCGGCGCGGACGCGACGTCCGCGTTCGACCCGGTCGAGCCGAACACCGGCGAGGAGTTCGAACCGGTCGATGTCTTCTCGGACAGCATCGACTTCGACCTGCGGCCCGGGTCGGACTCCTGTTACAAGTGTTCGACGTGCGATACGAACTGTCCTGTCGCGGAAGTCGACGACGACTTCCCCGGCCCGAAGTTTCAGGGGCCCGAACAGTGGCGGCTCAAACAGAACGAGGACAGCTACGACATCGACGAGTCGGTGATGGACTGCTCGAACTGCATGCGCTGTGACAACGCCTGTCCCGCTGGCGTCCCCCTCTCGCAGATGCACAACACCGCCCGCGGCGAGTACGTCTCCGAGGAGATGTCGAAGTGGTCGCCGACGTACTGGCGCAACCGGATTCTCGCCAACTACCGAACCTCGGCGTGGCTGGCGAGCAAGGTTCCCCGCATCGCTAACGCCGCGATGAACTTCGGCCCAGCGCGCTGGCTCATGGAGAAGACGATGGGGATCACCAGCGAACGGGAGTTTCCCGCCTTCGCCACACAGACCTTCCGCGAGTGGTGGCGTGCGGAGGGCGGTGCCGCCGGGTCGAAAGAGCGCGCCCGGGAGAGCCGAACGCGCCGCGGCGAACCGGCCGACGCCGACAAGAAAGTCGCGTACTTCCACGGCTGTTACTCGAATTACAACACGCCGGAGGTCGGCAAGGCGATGGTTCGCGTCTTCGAGCACTTCGGGTACGAGGTGGTCGTCCCCGAGCAGCGGTGCTCGGGGACGCCGATGTTCGCAAACGGGATGCTCGACGACGCCCGTCGCCACGCCGAGGTCAACGTCTCCTCGATGGCCGACCTGGTCGACCAGGGGTATCACGCCATCGCCTCGTGTACCTCCTGTTCGATGGCGCTCCGGCAGGAGTACCCCGAACTGTTCGACATCGACGGCATCGAGGAAGTCGCGTCGAACACCTTCGAGTCAGTCGAGTATCTCCGTATTCACGAGGATCTGCAAGGCGAACTCGACGACGCGGCGATCGACGACGAACTAGCCGAGGAGTTCGCCTACCACGCCCCCTGTCACGCCCGCAATCAGGGACTCGACCGGCAGGCGGTCGAACTGTTCCGTGATCTGGACGGCGTCGGTATCGAGGACGTCGGCGACTCCTGTTCCGGCATCTCCGGTACCTACGGGTGGAAAGAGGAAAAGTACGAGAAGTCGATGGCAATCGGTGAGGAGATGTTCGAGCACATGGAGCACGCAGACGGCGACGTCGGCATGACCGAGTGTCCGACCTGCGCGATGCAGATGGAACACGGCACCGGCTACGAGATCCGCCATCCGCTGGAACTGCTCGAAGCGGCGCTCGTCGACTAGCTGCGGACATCTGCGTTCAGCGACTAATCCGCTGGTACCGTGTTCGGACCGGTCGGCCAAACGCTCTGAAGGGGCCCTCACGAACCTCCCAAGCAACTGGTGCTCTGGTCGACACAGAGCTGTTGATTGCACATACGACAACTTCTCATGGAATTTCCTAATAGTCTATGGCACTGTTGAATGAATATCCAAGTGTTTCCCCAGAACTCTTTTCAGTCACTGGAGAAAGCGACAAATAGGTATGGCAGATAACTCAGCCGAACCCGACAACGCCCCGATCGCGACGCGAACCCGCGTACCGCCCGAATCGACCACTGAAACAGAGACGTGCGCTACGGAAGACGACCGACCGATCGAAACTCGGACGCGCGTTCCGTAGCCTGCGCTGGCGCGGAGTCAGACTGTTCCAGTCGCTTTTGTTCTTATGGCCGTTAGAGAGATTTCATCGGAGTCCATCTTGATCAGTTGGAGTACGTGACACTTCGAGTCTCGGGATAGCGCCCGAATCTGTTACATCTGGAGACCGTGCGTTTCCAGGAGTTCGGGGGTACGCTCGAGATTGGCCTCGAAGCCGTAGCGCTCACCGATCGCTACGAACCGTGACACCCATTCCTCGTCCATCGGGTCAGGGGTGCCGAGTTGTGCGACTTCCTCGAAGTACTCGGAGAACTCTCCCGGCGCGATAATTTCGAGGAATCGAAGCGGTTCGTCGCCCGCGTTCCAGAACGTGTGCCAGATATCCCGACCTTTCACGACCGATTGGCCCGCCGGAACGGTCGTCAGTTTCTCATCTGCCAGTACTGTCATCTCGCCCTCCAGAACGTAGGAAATCTCGTCCTCACGACTGTGGCGGTGCAGCGGTGCTGCCAGCGTGTGTGGGGGGAGCGTGTGCTCGACAATAGCTACGTTTGCCTCGTTTTCCGTTCGTGCGACATCGAGTCGCGCACCGAGGTTTCCGAGACTCACATCGTACTTTTCTACGGGTGCGGTTTTCGAGCTCATCACTACGCCAACGTTGTATTCTATAATAAAATAGTAGTGACATATGCTAGCGCGGGATGGCGAGTGGCGATCGCAGGGACGCTACGTCCAGCGGGCCAAACATCGATTGTCTGTACCGATTTAGACACGGGCAAATACGACCCGCCGAGCAGCGCGAGGCGTTTCTCCGAGTGCGAACGGAGTGAGCACTCGGCACTTTTTCGCCCACGTTTTTGCCGCGAGGGTGCCCGCGGCACCCGAGCGGGAAAAAGGTGGAGTGGGACCGCCGAGGTGCGCGAATCGTCTTTGCCGTCAGACATCCGCCGGTTGTGGGTGTTGTAACTCATGGCTCTGTGGTCAGTCGAGGTAGTCACGGCGCGATTCCATCCGCTTCAGCAGATCGGGCTGATCGTAGTGGGTGCGAATGACCTCCGGGGTGGCGTTCACGCGCTCGGCCAGCACTTCGGGCGGCCAGCCTCGGTCACGGTGATACGTTATCGACCCCGTACGGATTCGGTGTGGTGACCGCGACGATGGACATCGGGACTCGTACCCGTGCTCCAGTGCCTCGCAGGTGTCCGTATCTCGGTCGTGGGGACAGACACCGTACCGGCACGGCTGGGTGACGATGTTGAACCGAGAGCGAATCGCCCCCTTCGACATTCGACCCGTTCCCTTCTCACTCGAAAAGAGCGGTTTCCGTCCGTACTCGTCCTCGACCTCCGGGCGGTTCACACTGATGTAGTCGCGCAGCAGTTCGCCCAGGTCGTCGGACAGACTCACCGGGCGGACGCCGTCGACGCCATTTTTCAGCGAGGTATCTGTATCCGGGCGGTGGTGCAGGTAAACGAACGGAACCTGTATCTTCTGCAGTTGCTCCCGGTCGAGGTCGTCCTGATGAAGCAGTCGTTCGAGGTCGTCCTCGACGAGGTAGCAATCACGCAGGTCGAGCGATCGAAGCGCGCCGAGACGCATTCCCGTATGCCACGCCAGCGCGAACAGTGCATGATCCCGACTTGCGTAATCGAACTGTTCGAGCTTACCGAGAATCGTCGATGCGCGTTCCGCAGTCAACTTCTCTTCGTTCGCCCGTTCCGACTTCGAGAGAGTTGGAATGTCGACCTTCGCGGGCAGCTCTGGCGGAACTGCTTCAACGTCAGCACAGAAGGAGAGGAACAGCTTGATAGTTCCAAGCTGGTTGTTCAGCGCACTCTTGCTCAGTCCGTCAGCACGACGTGCCGAATCGTACCGGAATACGTCACGCCCAGTCAGGTGATTCAGGTCGGTGATACCCTCCTCTTCGAGCCAGTCGACGAACTGTCGGACGCGGTAGAAATATGACTGTACGGTTTCCTCCGACTTCTCCGCTCGTTGTCGGTCGAGCCACATCGAGAGGGCTTCGCGGGCTTCGAGTGACCGGAGATCGTCGTTTTCGGTCATCGGTCACCCCGTGCGGACAGCCCTCTCATCCGGTTACAGTTCGGGCAGGGTGTGGTGCCCTGCTTGCAGGCCAGAAATGCCCATCGCTGGGACTCCTGCATATCGCCACACTCGGGACAGCGTAGGAGGAACTGCTTTCCTCCGTCAGTTGTGTGCGGGCTACTCTGCGGATTGGGCCGAATCTGTGATGCGGATGATTCCATCTACAGTCGAATATTAATAGATATCAACTTAAACGTTTTCACGGATTAGTAAATACGATATAGTGGCCACCTTGAGCAATTGGACGTTGGGTGAACAGGATTTACGTAGGTGGGCGGAAATCAGGGTACATGGATAATGAAGAGAAACCAGACTGGCTGACTGAGATGGATGAAGAGATTCTGGAGGTTTTAGGAACTTCACTAATTCTTTCCCCCTCAATCATCGCGGAAAATATTGGCCGGTCTCGGGAAGGTGTGTCGAGCCGGCTGAGTGCTCTTCAGGCTGGTGGTCTTGTGGATAAAGTTGACCGAGGGAAATACCGTCTTACTAAGAATGGTATGCGATTGGTTGGTTGGAAGGTACCATCTCAAAGCGACGCAAAAAAAATAGGGGAAGTACGGGACGAAATAGAACGACGCCGGAGAATAAAACAGGAGTTGGGGGTGACTTTAGAGGAATATAAAAGTCAAATTAAAGAGGAATATAACAAGATAAAATCTGAAGAGAATGTTGATGATCCGATTGAAGAAGCGATC
This sequence comes from Halovenus marina, assembly GCF_051414115.1. Classification (NCBI taxonomy): domain Archaea; kingdom Methanobacteriati; phylum Methanobacteriota; class Halobacteria; order Halobacteriales; family Haloarculaceae; genus Halovenus; species Halovenus marina. The sequence continues at coordinate 1,053,601 of NZ_JBLKNZ010000001.1, forward strand.
TCTCGTGTGACCAATCGCCTTCAAGAAGAGCATTCATATTTTGAACATGAAAAAGAGCGACTTGAAGAGGAATCCCTTTTTGAAGAATAATTACTCCTACTAATGCGTTAGATATCCACCTAACTTGGGTTATCTGGGTTGCTGAATGGAGAGTGTAGACAACGATGCTCATAAGCTCAGTCCGATGATTATGGTATCCTTCGGTATAGGCGAATTATTTCTTTCCAAATATAGACGAAAACTTGTTCGGGTTTCTCAGTTATATCGGGGACGGTATTCGAGGAAACATTAATTGCTGTTGTAGCAGTAGTTCAGTTAAATGGGACTCCTCGATATGCTTCGTAAAAATAGACAAACCGAGGAGGTCGTGCGTGAGTGTCGGCACTGTGGAACGACTGTTCCAATAGAGGCAGAGAACTGCCCCATGTGTGGTTCGACCGAGATCGCGTGCTACCGAGTGTAACGTACAACAGATCAGTCCGTCAAACTCAGTCCTCTGTGTCGGTACGCGGGAGAGCAATTACCGGACGGTCAGACTTTGTGATGAGTTTGAGTGAGAGATCACCGGACAGAAACTGCATTATTCGATTTCCGCCTCGTGATCGATAGGCGATCGCGGTCGCGTTAACTTCGTCGGCACTCTCAAAAATCGCCCCAACAACGTCTCGGGCATAGGCGGTATGATCGTCTGAATCGGGGAACACCCTGCGGACAGCAGCATACGAATTCTCTGCCAGCTCTTCAGATTGCTCGACAGGTGTTTTATCTGGGACTCCTCCACCCTTTTCCACAACGTGAAGGGCCGTAACACGGTCGGGATTATATGGCTTCAGTGCGCGTGCTGTCTTCAGCGCGTCATCCTCGTGTGCGACTGGCAAGAGAACGTGAGCGAGAAGTTCACGGGGAGAGGGAGTATCATCATCACTCATACCAATATCTTGTCGTCTCTTCTTATAACCATTCGGCCATATCTCTGTACAGTACAAGAGATACATCTCCAGTATTGCTCGGTTCGCACAGATTTTCGTGGTCAATAACATAGTGGACACTGCTCTTGTTTATATTGTTACAGACGATAAGAGGCGACCCAAACTACCCTGTCAAAGAAGATGTTGAGAACTACTGATAGCAGGGGTCTGAAAGAAGCGACACGTTTTCAATACCGGATTGAGAAACGGTTCATAGATGTATATCGTCGTTGTCGGTGCAGGAGACATCGGACGACCGCTTATCGAAATGGCGACGGCCGACGGGAACGAAGTCGTTGTCATCGAACGCGAACGTGAGCGCGCGGAGGCAGCTTCCGAACGGTACGACTGTCTCGTAATACATGACGACGCGACCTCGAAGGAGACGTTACGAGACGCCGGGGCTGACCGCGCGGACGCTCTCATCTCGACGACAGATCTAGACGCGACGAACATTATGGTTTGTCTGCTCGCTCAGGAGTTGGAAGTACCGAACGTCATCTCCGTCGTTCACGACCCAGAACACGAACGCCTGTACCGTCAGATCGGCGTCAATACGATGGAGAACCCACAGCGGTTGATCGCCGAATACCTCTACCGGTCGGTCAAGCGCCCGTCGCTCGTCGATTTCATGCACATCGGCGAGGATGCGGAGGTCTTTGAGATCACCGTCGACGAAGGTGCTCCGATTGCTGGGCTGACGTTACACGAAGCCAACGAAGAGGCGCTTATCGGGAGAAAGACACTGATTGTCGCTGTCGAGCGAGACGGCGAAGAAACGCCGATCACGCCCCGCGGAAACACGCGTATCGAAGCTGACGACCTGCTGACGGTCTACTCCGCCGAAGGGGCGACCCAAGACGTTACCAGCATCTTCGCTCGCGCAGAGAGGGAATAACATGCCCAAACGGAACGACGGCATCGTCCCGACTGATATCCGGATCGTCACGCGTGACATCGGGTCGCTGCTCTTGATGGAAGGCGTCCTCATGGCCGTCACGTTCGTCATAGCAATCGGGTTCCGCGAGTTCTACGCCGCGCTGGCGTTTGCGATCGCAAGTGGGATCACCGCCGGAGTCGGCTGGCTCGCGAACTATGCGTTCGCCGACGCGCCAGCACCGCGGATGAAACACGGGATGGTGATCGCAGCTGGCGGCTGGCTGCTGGTCGCCGTTTTCGGGGCGCTCCCTTTTCTCCTGACCGGTTGGCTGATGCCGCCGGAGGTTATGAACTCCTTCGTTCCTACCGGAGTGGACACGAGTGCGTGGGAGCCGATCGAAATTGGGAGCACGACGACGCTTTCTAGTGTCGCATACTTCCGAGATCCTCTGCATGCCTTCTTCGAGAGTATGAGTGGGTGGACCGGGAGCGGCCTGACGATGGCGATCCACGAACCGTCGCTCCCGCGGGCGATTCAATGGTGGCGCTCGTTCATCCAGTGGGTCGGCGGGGTCGGCGTTATTGTGTTGACCGTCTCGATTCTCGCCCGACCCGGAAGCGGAAGCTACACGCTCTATCAGAGCGAGGCCCGCGAAAAGAAGATCCACCCGAGCATCGTCTCGACCGTGCGAACGGTCTGGAAACTCGTCGTCGGCTACACGATTTTCGCCTTCGTCCTGCTATTTGTTGCGATTCGTGCAAGTGATTTCGGCAGCGACCTCCCGCTGTGGGAGACGGCTTGGCAGGCGCTCAACCACGCAATGACGGGCCTGACGACTGGCGGATTCTCTGTAACGGATAACTCAATCGCGACCTACGACTCCGCACTCGTCGAGGCAGTGCTGTTGCCAGTCATGATTCTGGGTGCAATCGCCTTCCCAGTTCACTACCTCGTGCTCCGGGAACGGGAATTCGGGGAATTGATTTCAGACGTGCAGACTCGCTGGCTGTTTGCGCTGCTCGGGTTGGGCCTGGTCATCCTCTCGGCGCAGAACGCCATGTCGGTATCGGCGACCTCCGGCGCATTCGCCCCAGAGTCGTTTCTGCCGTTCGACGTGCCTGCGGTGGACGAGTCGCAACTCGACGCGATCCGCGACTCAACTTTCCAGTGGGTGAGTGCGCTGACCTGCACTGGGTTTCAATCGGCTCCGATCGGGAACTGGATCGCTGGTGGCAAGGTGATGGTTGTCGGAGCAATGGTGATGGGTGGAGCCGCCGGATCAACCGTTGGCGGGATCAAGATCATCCGCGGGTACACCATCGCCCGCGGGATCATCTGGCAGTTCTCGCGTGTGTTTCTGCCGAAAAACGCCGTCGTTACAGAGCGGATCGGCGACCGTACGCTCGACCGCGAAGCGATGGAGCGAGAGTTCAGCGAGGCCGCTATCGTCGCACTCCTGTGGCTGCTCGTACTTGTCTCCGGTAGCATCGTGCTCGTCAACGTCGTCGGTCCTGAGTTCGGTTACGCGGACGCGCTATTCGAAGTCGCCAGCGCGCAGGGTAACGTCGGCCTCTCTTCCGGGATCACTGGCCCTACTATGTCTCCGCTGGCAGAAGGGATGTTTATCCTCAACATGTGGGTCGGCCGCTTGGAAATTATTCCCATCCTTGTCTTTGTTCGGGCCCTGCTGTACGGACTGAATCCGTAAGCACCGGATTCAGTCTTCTTCTTGTACCGTGCCCAGAAACGTCCAGTGCGTGTGTGTCCCACCACCGGGTTCAGGTTCCTCTGTCACATGATAGAGATACGGCCCGTGCGGGCAGTCCTCACAACCATCGGCACAGTTGACAGTCTTGATAACTTCTGTATAGTTGTCGTGTTCGGTGATACTAATGATGTCCTCGTTCTTGCCGGGGTCGATCGGGAGTGTGGTCTCATTAGCCGCGTTGAGCAACTCCTGTGCATGAACGACGGTCTTGCGCAGTTCTTCCGGTGTGAGCGCTCGCAACTCCGAAATGAGGCTGTCTGGTAGCCCCTCCGGCGGCGTTGGGTCCTTGGAGCCAGCGGTCATAACTATTACTTTGCGTGAGGGGTTCTTAAGCCGTCCGGCTGTCCATCTCTGATAGCTGAATAGAGCTGACTCTCCAGATTTATTGACGGTCAGTTAGTGCCAAACAGAGGCTATCGGCGGGTCGTTCTCCCGGTCGATCACTGGCAGATCGGGTTCGTTCTCCGTACAGTCCTCGACGGTTTCGAGGTCGCGGTTCGTGTCGTCGAGCGCGCCGCTGGGTAAGTCCCAGTAGGCATACGCACCGCGGTAGTCGACGATACACCGAAACGGAGTTTCATCGGGGAGTGTCGACCGAACACCGGGATGCTCGGTTTCCGCGATTGCACGCTCTATCGCTGCGTCCAGGTCATCGAGGTCGTCCCATCGTCGACGGGCGAGCCGGTCACGTATCGGCGTTTCACACACCGCTTTCACCGAGTCCATCGAACAGTATCGGACGGCTTCACGCACGTCCGGGTCTTGCAGGTGGTCGTTCGGTGCGATGCCTTCAGTTATCGTCTTCGAGCAGGACCAGAAGCGCCGGTTGGTCGCCCAGTACAGCGCCAGCTTCCACGTCGCCGCTTTGTCAGCGTAGGTCTCTCGTTCGTCGTCGCCCTGCTCGAACGAGTCAGTCGCATCGAGCAGCGAGCCGAACGTCGCACTCAAGTACTTCCCGAGATACGCGCCAGCAGTTGATTCGGTTTCTTGCGTGTCGTCGTCGAACTCAATCAGGTCGTGCTGACGTGTCCGGCTCCGAATCCAGTCTTCCGTGTGGTCGTGGTCGCCAAAGCGATACCAGTCGACGAAGCCCTCATCCGTCTGGAAGTCGGGTGCGAGGTCGTCGAGATCGTCGCGATACGTCAACGGGTACATGTCGACGATTTCACCCTGTCCGTAGTCGGCCCATTTCGTCGCGAGTTCGGGTTTGTCGCAGAGCCACGGCATGCCGTCAGAGTCGCGGGTCGGCACGTCGAAAAACAGGACGTGCAGGTGTGGGTATCCTTTCTCGGTGAACTCTAAGGCCTTGATGTAGTCCAGTCGTTCGCGAGGCCGTCCAGTCACATCGTCGTCGAGCGCGGATGTCCACGCCGCGGTGCCTTCGTTGCGAGTGTCGCCTTTCGTCGTCGGGTCCGAGGCGAGATAAGACAGGAGCCGGTTGTGGTTCGGGTTGATCGACTTGATTCCGTCGAGCAGGCTGTCTTGTCGCTTCGGGTCGGTCGTCAGCGTTACGAGTACGGCGTTCTCGGCGTGTTCGTAGCCGTATTCAAGCGCCGCGTTGAACCGCGCGAACTGCTTCGAGATGCGTCCAGCATCGTTGAAGCGGGTTTTGTAGTCTTTCGTCATCCGCTTCGAGGATTGACCACCACGCCGGTCGAGAAAGTGAACGTCAAAGAGGAGCTGGTAGTCCTCGATACGGTTGAGGTAGGATGTAAAATCGTCTTCGAGCATCTCGCGACCCATCTCGTCGACAGAATCGACGGTAGCGAGGTAGTTCTGTAAGAAATCGCGGTCGCGCGTCAAATCGTTCTCGTGGGCTGTTTGAGTAATGCCTTCTGTAATCAAGTCAAGAAGGCGGAGGGTCGGGGTGACCATCAGAACGCCGGACGACTCGCTTGTACACACGTATGGGTCGTCCTGGTCTGCAAGATCGTTCACAAAACGGTACGCAAACTGATAGTCCGGGTCGGAGCCGTCGACGCGTTCGCTTTGCTCGTTGGTGACGCCTTTGAGCGTATAGGAAACGACGTGTGTGAGCGGTGTACCCTCTGGATGCGAGGCGATGAACTTCGCTATCCGGCATCTGTCCGTATCACGTTCAGTTAATGAGCCATCGAGCAGTGGGCCGTAGCCGAGCAGGTCGCGGTCGTCGAGCAGGTCTGCTAAGACGGGAGTGTTACATCTATCCGCGAGGTCGAGCCCGCCGAGGTGTCCCGGTGGCTCGGCCAGACTCATCAATCAGAAGTCTCTGACAGGTGTTCGTCACCGCGGACAGCGTCCGCTGACGATTCCCCCTCACCCTCCGGGTTCGGGGGGTGCGCTTCGGTCCTCGGTCGGACCCCCATGGCAGGGGGCCGCTCCCTGTGGTCCTCGCTTGCGGTGGTTCCCGAGGATGCAGGGTCCCCTTCACACGCAGGGGTGGGTGTGGCGGTGGGTCGGTCCTCCTCGGGTGTTCCTTCCGAGGTGGTCGTCTCGTCCTCGGTGGCAGTCTGTCGGTGGTCGAGGTCGAGGTCTTGCGCCCACTCAGGCAGGTGTTTCGAGAGTGGACGGAGATCGTCGAGGTCAGCTTCAGGATAGCACGACCGACACAGCTTGGTCTGGGCGTATGGGCCGTCTGCGCGATTGAGGCAAGGGTCGTTACAGCGAGGGTTGCGACAGTTGTAGTGGACGTATTTCGACCACTCTACGTCGTTCGGAACGTGAGTGAGATGTTCGTCGGGGATGTCGTCGCGCGAATTGTAGTCCAACTCGTGGTAGTAGGTCGGTGGTTCTGCGTTCTCGAAGTAGTTCCACCAGTGACCACCGTTACTGGATTCCAGATGGACGAGAGCGAGGTCGTGTTTCGCTCCTTTTTGCGGGTGACCTTCCGCGTCGTCGGTCGACATTACCGACCCACCTCCTCGACGAGCCGGGAGGCACGAACGAACTCGTTAGGACCGAACGGCCAGCGTTCTCGACGAGACAGTTCAATAACGTGGTATAGTTTGCGAAGTGATACATCTGGGCGATTTTCGCTACTTAAAGAACGACTTATTTCCAGAGAAACACTCTCAGGAATTTGTTCGCTCGCACACCTAAGCGTCCGGGTGTGTGGATGTGGTAAAACGGAGAGTGGGACCGCCGAGATTCGAACTCAGGTCCGACGCACCCCATGCGCCGAGGATACCGCTACCCCACGGTCCCGCACATCGAGAAAACACGGTGTTGGGATTAAGCCCTTCGATCCGGGAGTTGACAGCAGAGCGTCTACTTCACCGGAGCCAGGAGAACAGTCCGCCATCGTCTTCCCCATTCTCGGCGTTGAGTTCGGCGTCTATCTCCGCTTGCGTGATGTCGAAAAACTCCTCGTCGGGCACGTCGACGTCGAGGACGTCGAGCGTCGTGGGGTCGCCGTTGTTGTCGAACGCTCGCCAGTCGTCGCGGCCGTAGGGTGCGCCCACGATGATGTGTACCTGGCCCTTGCCGAAGGTCATCAGGTCGGCGTCGCTGGGGTGGAGGACGCCGTTTGGATGCGAGTGGACGGAGCCGACAGTCTGGACGCTATTTGGCTGCATAATCGTCTTGACGCTCGCGCTGTTCGGACTCGACTCAGTGCCGGGGATGACGAGCACGTCGGTGATGACCCGCCCCGAGCGGTCGAGACCGAGTGTGGCGGCGTCCTCAGCGCGGAGAAAGCCCATGTACTCGTTCGGATGGGTCTGCTCGGAGGCGCGCATGACGAACTCTAGGGTCTCCTCGGCAATTCCGAGCAGTTCGTCAGACTGGAACAGTCCCATACCTCAGATCGGAGCTATGCGGGCGTAAGTATTCCGACCACGAGTCCAGCATTCCAGCACGGTGAGAACTCTGGTCTCCATTTATACCCGTCGCATATGAAGGATTATATATAATGGCACAGTCAGAATCCAGCGCCGAGGGAGACAGCTCGGGAGTCGGTGGACAGCCGCTACGGGCACGCTTGGCCATCGAGCCACACACGGACAGCGACTGTGCGATTCTCGACGCGGATGGGACGAGCAACGAGGTCACACAGCAACTCAAATACCCTGAATTCGGGCCGGGCCAGCACAGCGACTCCGGGACGGACTGTCGTGAGTGTCACTCTGAGGTAGTGCTCGAGGGGGGCGACGACCTGACTGCGGCGTATCTCACGAGCGACGTCACGACACACTGTATCTGTCCGGTGTTTGCCGAATGCGACTGCATCTCACACATTACGGCAGTTCGGGATCAGAAGCTCATCGTCGATGTCACCGTCCGTGACCGGGCGACGCTACGGGAACTGATGCGGGGATTGGGTGCCGTCGACGCGTCGGTCACAGTCGAGTGGCTGGTTCGTGGGGATAGTTCGACCATCACGACCGAGATCGACACGAGTTCGATCACGGACAAACAGCAGACAGCAATCGAGACGGCAGTCGAGATGGGGTACTACGAGCAACCGAGAACTACCGATCTCGGCGCTATCGCTGACGAACTCGGCATTTCAGAGTCAGCCGTCTCACAGCGACTCAACAACGCAGAAACGAAACTCGTCGAGGCTTATCTGCACGATGACATCGTCTGATCTGCCAATCCCGTTTCTCGGATTTCATACCTAACCGAGATGTCCAAGCGCTTGCTTGATGAGTTTGTGTTCGGCAGTTCGGAGACGCTGCGAGACGGCCGATTTCGAGATGCCGAGTTCGGTCGCCAGTTCAGTGAGGTCAGTCTTGCGTGGTCGCTCGTAGTAGCCGGTTCGGAGAGCCAGACGCAGTGTCTGCCGTTGTTTGTCTGTGAGCGATCCCAGATCGAACTCGACCGTCGTCTCTTCTGAGAACTCGGGGGAGGTGATCGCTTCGATGTGAACGGTGATGGGACTCTCGCTGAGTAGCGTCAACACTCTCTGGAGTGATTCGTGCGAACTCACTTCGAGATGGACGGAGATCGGACCAGATTCTGGTCCCGGACTCGCTGTCATACGTTCTGGTCTCGCTGGCGCGTTGATCTGGATGCCTATCGCGGTCATCTGTTGATAGACTCTCGAACACGATAACCGCTCAACTGTATATTACATATTTTTAACCGAGAGAAACGCGGCTGAGAAGCTTGCGCACACTTCGCGAGAGGAGCAGGAGTATGGTCTCGAAGCGTGGCCGTGAGTTACAACCCCTGTGCGAACGTTTCGGCGTACTCCTGCCCGCCGTTCGAGTACAGCGCCCAGAACCCGAGCATACCGACGCCCTTGTCGACTGCCCAATCGGTGAGTGTCGAGGCATCGGCGCGCGTGAACCCGTCGCCGTCGATCGAAGTCGTGATCCCGAGCATGTTGTAGCGTTCTTGCTCGGAGAGTGAGGTGACGGTACCCAACCAGTCGACGGTCCCCTCTGCCGCCGACTGCACGAGACTCGCACTCGCATCACTGCCGAAGTGCATTGCCATGATGTTGACGTATTCGAGGTCGACGCCCTTGTTCAGCGCGTCCCGGACGATGTCCTTGCCAGCGGAGTAGTTCCGATTCTCGATACCGCCCGTGCCCGCGGGGACGGTGTAGCCGACAGTCAGGTCGGGGCGCTCGTTTTGCAGTTGTGCGAGCGCCTTGTGACGACGCTCGTAGACGCTCGTGGGACGGCTGTAGGAGTCGTTCTCGTCGTCGATGTCGATGTGACTGATCCCCAGTGAGTCGAGCAGGTCCTCGTAGGCCGCTTTTAGTTCCGAGACGGTATCCGCGGCTCCTGCGAGCGTCGGACTGTCCCAGCCAGCGATAGAGACGCCGACGCCGACGCCGTTGTTCTGGAGGGTCTGTACCTGGTCGGCTTTCTCGGAGACGTGTTCCCAGTTACAGCCGTCTTGGCACTCGCTCAGCCACCCAGGTGATGCCTGTCCGTCTGTCGGGTCGCCGACGAAGGCGAGGTTGACCCGGTCGACTGGTGCATCGAGCGTCTGTCCGACCCAGTCGCCGGCAGTGTCCCAGGTACCCTGGAACGGCGTCAGCGTCCGATTGCCCCAGGGAAGCGAGCCGCCAGTTGGATCGTCGGTTGATCCGTCGTCCGTTCCGTCGGTTCCGTCATCGCTCCCGCTTCCACTGCCGTCACACGAGCCGACTTTCTTCCACGGGCCCCACGACGACGAGCCTGGTTTCGTTCGCTGTGTATACCACTCTGCCTTCCACAGTACGCCATCGTACGATACCTTGTCACCGCCGTTGTACACCGTCTCTGAGTCCCACGCCGGAACGCCGCCACAGCCTGTCGTGGTCCCGCCACCGCCGTCATCGTTTCCACTATTGTCGTCTTCACCATCGCCACTGTCACCGTCGTCGGTTCCACCGCCGCCACCGTTACACGAGTCGATCTCCTCCCAGGGCCCCCACGCGGAGGATCCTGGCTCGTCATTTTCCGTGTACCACGAGGCTTCCCAGAGCGACCCGTCGTAAACCGCCTGATCGCCGCCGCTGTAGACTGTTTCTGCGTCCCACTTCGAGACGCCACTACAGTCAGTTGCTGTCGAAAGCCCCGAGACAGCGGTGATGCCCGCAACGCCTGCCATCGATTTGAGCACGTTTCTGCGTTTCATGTTTACACTGGCCCCCCCGCCGGAAACGCTAACTCCGACGGAACGTTGTTGCCACTTCCTACTATTCTTTCATTATTAATATTAATTTGGGTTGTTTCCGACGATACATATACAATTATTTCTTGTGATATTTTTACTGTAGTCTGTGTTATCTGTATGGGCGTCACAGTCGCGCCCGAGGAAGCGGGACGGATTTCGCCTCGAAGAGTGGTCGGTTCGGTCGTTGCCGAGCACTCGGCCGAGTTACGGGTTGAAGTCGTTGAAAATCTGTGAGAACTCGAACTCTTCCTGCGAGATACCGCTGTGCGTTCCACTGACGGCCCCTTTTGGACCAGGGTTATCACGCTCGACAGACCAGAACGACAGGAGGCCGATGCCCTTGTTCTGTGCGTAGTCGAGCACCTCGACGGCGTCTTCGGGCACGAACGGCCCCTTGGCGGAGTTGTTGGTTCCGATCATCGGCGTGATTCCGATCATCTGATAGAGTTCGTCGTCCGACTTCTCGGGCGGCCAATCCTGCAACTGGTCGTGAGCGCCTTCAGCACATTTCTTACAGTATTTCGCACTCGTTTCGACCCAGCCCCAGTTCATCGTCATGAGGTTGACGTGCTTGATGTCGACGCCGTTTTCGATGGCGTTTTTGACGATGTTCTTGTCTGCGACACCTCGCGTCGTCGTTCGAACGGTGTAGCTCACTTCGACTTCGGGTCTGCGTTCCTGAAGAATCGAGAGTGCCTCGTTTCGCGTGTTCACCACTCCCGGAGACGGTGCTTCGTCGTCGATGTCGATGTACGGGCAGTTGAGTTCGTCGACGATCATCTCGAACGTGTCTGCGAGCGCGCTGGGGTCGTCGTAGCTCCCGGCGAGATAGTCCCCGACTGCACCGCCGAAGGAGAGGATGACCTGACCACCTTGCTCCTGGAGTTCGCGAACCTGCTCGTCGTATGGGCTCTCGCCGACGTAGTGGTTGACGTCGCCGCCCCAGGCCGGTTTGCCGTTGCTCCCGTTCAGGATGAACGCGGCGCTGAAGTAGTCAGTCCCCGCGTCTGACGCCCACTGTGCGGGTCCCTTGTCAGGCAGATTCGGCATGTAGTGGTACGGTGCGAAAACCGGGTCCGGGATCTGAACGAAGTCGCTCGGCGGTTCCGGTTCTGGATCCGGCTCAGGTGCCTCCTCGACGGTTATCTCTGTCGTCTTGGAATCCTGATTGCCCTCGGCGTCCATGACGGTCAGGGTAACCTCGTAGGTACCCGCTTCTGAGAAAGTGTAGGTTGGTTTGGCCTCCCAGTCCATCGTCTCACCGTTCATCGACCACCCGTAGGAGTCCCAGTTCTCCGAGACAGTCATGTCCATCTCGACTGTCTCGCCGACATCCGGTTGCGATGGCTCGATGGTGAACTCGGCTACTGGCATCGGGTCGTCGCTTCCACCGTCGCCGTCGTCTCCATCGCCACCGTCGTCTCCGTCTCCGTCGTCACCGCCGCCGCTACACTCCTCGACCATCTCCCACGGTCCCCACTGGCTCGCGCCGGGTTCGTCGCCCTGCGTCCACCACGACGCCTCGTAGAGTCCGCCGTCGTAGACGGCCCTGTCGCCGCCCCTGTAGACTGTCCCGGAGTCCCAGTCGGAGACGCCTGCACAGTTGCCGGTGTCGCCACCGTCGTTATTACCATCGTCTCCATCACCGCCACCGCTGTCGTCACAGGAGCCAACTTCCTCCCATGGGCCCCACTGACTGGAGCCTGGTTCGTCGCCGCGTGTCCACCACGAGGTCTCCCAGAGTGAGCCATCGTAGGCCACCTGGTCGCCACCCGTGTAGGTCGTGCTCGCGTCCCAGTCTGCGGTACTGGAGCAGTCCGCTGCGCTTGTTAGTCCCGATACGCCTGCGATGCCTGCTGCACCTGCCAGTGACTTGAGTAGATTTCTGCGTTTCATCGTTTCCCCCGGCACCCCCACTGCTGTCGACCTACCGCATCGACAGCACCCCGGACGGTGCCATTACCCACACAAGGCCGCTCGACAGTAATACTAATTCGGGTTGGGCTGTTGACAGACCTGACGCTCAGTTCCACTCGAACCCGTCTGGAGTGGCTGGTGGCGAGAGAGGGCTTCCCGGCAGGCCCGCACTCGGTTCCGGATCGTTGTAGCCCATCGGAGCAATGTCGTTGGGGCCGTCGGGATAGAACAGCGACGCGAGCGCGTGCAGGTGCTGACGACCGATGTCGAGTTCGAACTGCCCGCCGCCGTACAGCTGGATCGACCGCTCGCTGCAGTACTCGATGGTTCCGAGGAGGGACTCGACGGAGCCAAACCGGGAGGGCTTGATGTTGAGCCAGTCGGGTTCCCAGGGCAACGCCCGAACGTTCTCGACGCCCTGAATCGGGTAATCCCACGAGACTCTCCCCTCGCTGCCCTCGAACAGCGGCCGTGTTTCGTCGGTCAGGTCCGGATCTTCGACCACCGCATCGGGAAACTGCTCCAGCATCAGTTTGTACAGGTCACGATCCCCCGACTGGTCGACGTCCGTTCCCTCGTATTTCCCCTTGAGATCCAGTATCCGAACCGCCCCCGTTTCGGCCAGTCGCTCGACGATATCCGGCGTCCAGTCCGAGGTTGGGTCGAGTTTGAACTCGAGTGTCGAGTCGTGGTCGAGCCAGTCTGTCACCCGCGTCGCAGTCGGTGGATCGCCGAGGCGCGTGCTCACGACGAATCGAACCGGCGAGTACGACTGGTCGAGTTGTGTCGCCAGGTCCGTCCCGGCCTGTTTGAGCGCCAGGTCAAGCGCCGCGCTCTCGAAGGCCCACCGCCTGTAGTTGCGAAACACCGACTGGGCGGGCTCGTCCCCGAAAAACAGGTCTGTCTCGGCAAGCTGTTCGGACACCTCTGCAAACGAGCGCGATCCGATTATCGGTGGTTCCGGATTGTCCTCGACGAGTGAGTAGTGTGGCTCGCTGTCGTAGGTCACGTCCTCGCCACGTCCCGTGTGTCCGTCGCCAGACAGCGAGACGACCGTCGTCGTTCGCGTAAAGCCACTGGAGACGTCTTGCTCGCGCAGTTCGAATTCGCAGTCGTCGATCTGAACATCGAGGCCTGCAATCTGGTCGTACCTCATCTACTGTCCGGTGTGACGGTATGAAGTTAAAGCCACCACTCGGCTCTGCGGCTCAGTCCTCGTCTACACTCGGGTGCTGGTGCGGGCCAGGATACGGCTCGTCGAAGAACTCGCGCATGACTCCGATTGACTCCGCTTCTCGCCGTTCTCGTTCGCTGGCATCGATCTCTTCACACCCCGGTGGAACCTCGCGACCCCGGCCAGTGAAGTAGTGTTCCGGGACAACCCAGTCGTGGTAGAAGTCCGCGTCCGAGTCCTCGACCACCGTCACGCCGACTGTCGCGCCGTGACCGGCGACGATGATCGCCTGATAGGGTTGAAGCGCGAGCCGTCCAGCGGCGTACAGCCCCGGTACACCAGTTCGGCCGCGGTCGTCGGTCTCGACGAACTGCTTGCCGCGGTCGATGATCTCGACGCCGTCGATACCCGTGAGAAACTCGACTGTATTCTTCGTTGCGGCGATGACGTACTGCGCGGTGATCTGCGTGCCGTCTTCGGTTTCGGCCACGAACCCCGTCTCGGTCTCGTTCAGGTCGGTGACCCGGTTCTCCTGTCGCTCACAGCCAGCGCGGTCCGCCTGTGCTTCTATCATGTCGAGCAGGCGGTGGCTGTTGACGCCAGCGGGGAACCCCGGATAGTTCTCCAGATGCGCATTTCGCCGGAGAATTGGGTCGCCGTCGTTGACGAGCAGTGTCTCCAGCCCGGCGCGGGCGGTGAAAATCCCCGCCGACAGTCCGGCCGGGCCACCGCCGACGACCAACACGCCGTAGTCGTTGTCTTCGGTCATATCACGCTCTCGAACTGCAGCAAGTATAGTAGTCACGAGTCCGGTTGGCGTTCTGTCCGAATGCTTCTCGTCCGGGACAGCTGCGAACAGTAAGAATTATTGTGCTGAGTTGAGCGGATCCCGCATGGGTCGGACGGACGAATACGTCTGGCAACGCGGCGAGGAAGAGCCCGTCAGTGAGGGTGTTCTGGAGGCCGTGACGACTGTCGCGAACTGCTCGTCGCTCGAACTGCCACCGTTACAGGAATCCGTCGACGTGGACTCACTCAATCGACTCTTTGTCCCTCCGCGTCGAGTGCAGACCGTTCAGTTCGAGTACGCAGGCTACGAGGTGACCGTCGAGCCAGAGTGCATCCGCGTCAGCGAACGCTCGTAATTGATACCACTGCCTTCTACCCTTTGGTCCGCTCGCTGCCGAGACCAAGCCAGTCGACGACGCTCGACAGACGGCGCCGCCTGGTCACGGTATGTCTGTCGGCATCATACGTGATCAGCCCAGCCTCAGCTAACTGCGGGAGGTCGACGTGATGAAGCGTCTGACGAAGCGACGTGCTCGATTTGCTCGGCTCCCAGAACTCGGGGTCGGATCGAAGCTTCGCTTCGAGGTCGTCTATTGTACTCGTGGCCGTCTGACGAGCGATGAGCGCCGCCAGCTTCGACCGACGGGGAACTGCCACGACGGTGCCGATGGCCTGCCAGAACGTTTGGTCCCGATTTCGTAAGTCGGTACGCAACGACTTCACATCTCGGATCGGAGGCGGTTCGGCGGCGACGATGCCGTCCGGCGTCAGACCGACCCATCCCGTCGCGTCCAATTTCGGCACGCACCGATGCATCAGATCGATCTGAACCGATCGAATTGCAGCGTCACTCAGGTCTGACGGTTCCGGTTCAGCTTCCTGTCCTGCCAGTTCAACCGCGAGGTCACGAACCGGGATCGGTCGTGACAGATCGAGTAAGAGAGCGATTATCTGCCGCTTGCGAGGATCGGCGAGCACCGACGACTGATCGAGAGGTGTGCCCTCGCCCGAGGCCAGTTGTCGGTTGGACATATACTAACAAACTGGTTCGATGTGGATAATCTAACTGCCTAAAATTTGGGGTTCCTCAGTCGAACACCGAATCGAGGAGTGCCTTCTCTGCTTTTCGGATGTGCTGGTGGAACGTCGATGCCCCGATATCGAGCGACTGTGCGACCTCCTCACCGGAGCGGTCACGGGGCCACTCGAAGAACCCTCCGTAGTAGCCCGCTTCGAGCGCGGCCCGCTGGCGGTCAGTCATATTTTCGTTGAGCATGCTCTGTGCCTCCGCCGATGACGGTTTCGAACGTGTCACCTGCCGCTGGCTGACAAATTCGACACTCGGGTGCTGCGTTTCGAGATCAGCCGCGACCTGTCGGATGTCTGTTCCCGGTGGGAAATGCAGCTGTGCACTGTACTCCCCGTCTGCGATCTGTCCAGTCACGTGTGACCCGCCGTGATCCACAATCGTCGAGGTGATCGGTGGATTCGAGAGCTGTTGTTCGAAACGAACCGTCTCGTTGTTGTCGTCGATGATGTGCAGGTTGTTCCAGTCCGACAGTTGCTCACCCAACGCACGCATCAGCTCTATCCCCTCGGCAGTCGTCGTCCCGTACAGGAGGTACTCGTCGTCGCCGAGTGGAACCCATCGCTCGACTGTCACCGTTTCGTCAGTGTTCACAGAAACGCCTTGTGAGGCCAGCAACTGCGGGATCCGGATCTCAACTTCGATCACCTCATCGCTCATCAGCGCTCGTTTGCGGTCGACTGCGGTGATCGCGTGCCCGACAACTTCCCCGAGTTGCCCGACAACTGCGCGCTCTTCGGTTGTGAAGGCATCTGGTCGCTCCGACCAGACGGCGAGTACGCCGTACAGCATCCCCTGGTGAACGATCGGGATGGCAGCGGCTGACTGGAGTTCGGACTCGGCTGCATCGCTCTGATCGGTCGCGTTCGGACCGTCGTACACCTGCTGCGTGACCGCGACCTCCTGCGTGTGCGCGACACGCTTGACTAGCCCTCGAACGCTCTGTTCGTCCGCATCTGTACCGAACGATATCTCGTCGTCGATGTCGCCGGTTCCAGCCGCCACACGGGATTCGGGTTGCAGATCCGAGTCGATCGTGAATAGACAGGCGGACCGATACGAATCAGTCTGTGCCAGCCGGTCACAGACCACCTGCTCGATCTCTGCTCTGGTCGACTGGGCGATGACTGCGTCGATGATCCCGCGAACGACGTCGTTTATCTCGTTGAGAGCGGCGAGCTGTTCGCGCTGTCGTTCCAGTTCTTCCTCGCGCCGTCGCCGCTCGGAGATGTCGTTTGCCATCAACACCGCGCCGTCGAACTCGCCGTCTCGGTACAGCGGCACACTCCGCCCAGTGAAGTACGCTTCCGTGTCGTAGATCGATTCGAAGGGGAACTCGAACTCGATGGTTTCGCCGTCTTTGAGGTTGGTGAACAGGTCCGCCTGTCCGGTCTCGATGATTGGCGGGAGTTTCCGGATGTCGGTGCCGATCGCGGCCGAGGTGTCTTTTTCGTCGGGGAGGCCGATAATCTCCTCCGCGCGGGGGTTCTCGTAGGTAATTCGCAGTTCCTCGTCGAGACGGAACATCCCGAACGGGGCGTTTTCGACCAACTCCTCGTTGAATTGGCGGGCCGCACGGAGTTCCCGCTCGCGACGTCGCCGTTCGGAGATGTCGTTTGCCATCAACACCGCGCCGTCGAACTCGCCGTCTCGGTACAGCGGCACACCGCGACCGGCGAAGTACGCTTCCTTGTCGTAGATCGATTCGAAGGGGAACTCGAACTCGATGGTTTCGCCGTCTTTGAGGTTGGTGAACAGGTCCGCCTGACCGGTCTCGGCAATCGAGGGCACGTCCCGGATGTCAGTTCCGATCGCAGCCGAGGCGTCTTTCTCGTCGGGGAGGCCGATGATCTCCTCTGCGCGCGGGTTTTCGTAGGTGATCCGAAGTTGTTCGTCGAGACGGAACATCGCGAACGGGGCATTTTCCACCAACTCCTCGTTGAATCGACGAGCGCTACGGAGTTCCTGCTCGCGTTCCTTTCGAGCGGTGATATCCGTCGCGACGCCACAGACCGCATATGGATCACCGTCGTCATCGAAGAGCGGCGTTTTCCGGGTCAGTACCGTTTTGACGCCCTCCGGTGCGGGCACCTTCTCTTCAATTTTCACGGTCTCTTTTGTCTCGATCGCTAACTTATCCATCTCGGTGTATCCGAGCGCGAAACCTTCGGGAAACAGGTCGCTGTCGGTCATTCCCACGACATCTGTCTCGTCGTCGATTCCGACCAGATCACGGAAGTTCTGGTTCATGAGCAGATACCGGCCGTTCGTATCTTTCAGGAAGATAGCTGCTTCGACGGTATCGAGGATCCGCTCTATCTGGTACGTCGATTCGTCATCCCTCTGATCTCGACTGTCGGTGTCGTCGAGCGTTCTTACGCTATCGTCGCGCGCTCCGTTCGACGGGGATGCCTGTTCGGACTCCTCGGCTGCTGACGGAGGTGGATCTCCCGGATTCGCTTTCGTTCCCGACTGTGACGTCGCTGGTGTGTGCTTCTCGGCGGTGTGATCACCGTCGGCCGTCGCAGTTATTGGCCGCCACCATATCCGGGAGTTCGCTCCCGTCGTCTTCGTTTCGAGTCTCCCCTGCTCGGCGAGTTTTCGGAGTCGCTTGTACACAGTGCGACGGTTCGCGCCGAGCGCCTCAGCCACTTCCGGCGTCGTGAGCGGTTCGTGTCGATGGTCGCTCCTGTCGAAGACAGCCAGGGTTTCCGCGTAGACGTCCTCAGACGAACGCGAGGCCATGGTTTTGGTATCAGAACCCACCGTAATAGTTCCATCGACGGAACTGATCGGTAGCGCATTCCGGCGTAAGCAAGATTCACGACGGGAGAGATCGGTCCGAACCCGACTACGGTTCGATGGCGTGAACTTTCGTCCCAGTGCCGCCCTCGAGGATCTGCGTCTCGAATCCCGTGACTGAATTTCGGACGACTTTGTTGTTCGCCACGACCGGATCGTAGTTCGGGCTGGCATCGATCGACTGAACAGCGACACCGGTATCGATGTCAGTCGGATCCGGATCGCTGATCGTGTTGTTGATGACCTTGCTATTGCTCACAGAGGCATCACTGCTGCTAAAGCTGGGATAGGACACTGCGCGGAGCAAGACGCCAGCGTTGGCTTCCTGGACGTCGTTTTGCATGACCTTCGTGTTATCTGCCGTCGGGAGGAACCAGCCCCACGAGCCGACGGCGATGCCGACATCGCTGTTCGTGACGGTGTTGCGCCGCACCTGCACGTCGTCGCTCTCGAACACGATGATCCCCGAGGCGGTGAACGCCTCGTCCGCATATCGGTTGTCGGTGACCTCGTTGTCGATGATCGTTCCGCCCGCCCCGTATCCGATCTGAATTCCGTTTGGCCCCCACGCCTCCCCGATACCGGTCGATCCTGTCACGTTGTTCCCGCGAATCTCTGCGGTCGGCGATGGGTGTGCACCCCCATCTCCGACGCAACCGATGCCGCCACGTTCGTACTCGCTGATCGTGTTGTTCCAGATAGCGACCTCGGAGTCTCCGTATGCGAGTACGCCGAACGTTTCCTTTCCGCCGACACCCAGATTCTCGACCGTATTGTCCGATATCTCACCGCGTGCGTTTCTGAAAAGGATTCCCGGTTTCCGTCCCGCGTCCGGCTGGGTTCCGCCGCCATCGATGGTCAGGCCAGTCACGTCGACGTCGACGACATCGGACCCAGATACGCTGCCGCCCGATTCACTCCCGCCGAAGGCAAACACAATCGGCTCCCACGTCGGACCACTCTCCGGAATGGTGAATGCATCTGGGGACCCCGGTGGCGTGATCGTCGGGGAATCAACGCCGACCAGAGAGAGGTCTTTGTCGATAACCACCTGTTCTGCATAGGGGCTTCCGGCTGTCGTTACACAGACTGTCTCACCGGCGTCTGCCGTATCGACGCCAGCCTGGATGGTCGGTTCGTCAGCAGGGACGACAACATCACACTGCCCTCTCCCCTTTCCGCGGCCTTTTCCCCTGTTGCCGGGTTTGGCACTTACCACCCCGGTGAATCCAGCAATACCCAACCCACCTGCTCCTATCGTTTTGAGAATAGTTCTCCGGCTTCGTTTGTGCTGCTGTCTGTCTTCTGACACCATGCTGAAGAAAATATCACCTATCCGTATAGTTATTTGGGTGTTTCTGCGCCCGTTCGTTTCTCAAGGTTCATCTTATCGCCGGTAATCTGTTTGTTTCGTGTCTCTAGTGCACTGATAGAAACACGGAGACGATGTCCGTTCGTCCCGCTGGTCCGATAACTTATTTCACGGACGAGGCTCATTCCACGTACGAAACCACTCCCGCAAGAGGCCAACGAGACCACTACTTTACAAACAAATGATGGGACTGCCGACAACAGACTGATGAGTGGACAGAACCGTTCCCCACAGGCAGAACTCGGGTTGTTAGATGCGACGATGATCGGGATGGGGGCGATGATCGGTGCCGGGATATTCGTCCTGACAGGGCTGGCAGCCGAAATCGCTGGCCCGGCGGCGATTCTCGTCTTCGCGCTGAACGGTGTCGTCACCGCATTCACCGGTCTCTCGTACGCCGAACTCGCCGCATCGATCCCGAAAAGCGGCGGTGGTTACGCCTTCGTCCGCGAAATCTTTGCCGATCTCTCCTCGTTTATCATGGGCTGGATGCTCTGGTTCGCGTACATGATCGCGGGGGCGCTGTACGCGCTCGGCTTTGCGCCGAACTTTCTCGAACTGCTTCACGTCTACGGCGTGGTTCCGCCACCCGATGAGGTCGGCGCAATCGCGGTGCCGGTCGTCGATGTCTCGGTGCCGCTTGCCTTCCTGCTCGCGTTCGTCGCGGTGCTCGGACTCGTCTCTCTCAACGCTGTCTCGACGGCCGCAAGTGGGAGTGTCGAGACGATTTTTACGCTCGTGAAGGTGAGTATTCTCGTCGTGTTCGTCGCGTTTGGCCTCACCTCCCCGATATTCTCTGGTGCCGAGTTTCAGCCGCTCTTTCCGGACGGTAGTGGAGCGGCCGCAATCCTTCCCGCGATGGGGCTCACCTTCATCGCCTTCGAGGGATACGACCTCATCACCACCGTCACCGAGGAGGTCAAAAACCCTCGCGAGAACATCCCGAAAGCGATATTCATCAGCCTCATCGTGACTGTGATCGTCTATCTCGCGGTCGTGGTCGTCGCCGTCGGAACGCTGGGGGCACAGGGGCTTGCAGACGCCGGAGAAGCCGGAATCGCCACAGCTGCCACTTCGTTCATGCCAACTGGCCTGCCAGTCATCCAGAACGGCGGTGCACTCATCGTCTTCGGCGCAGTGTTCTCGACGCTCACCGCGCTGAACGCAGTTGTGATCGCCTCCTCGCGGGTCGCCTTCTCCATGGGGCGGGAGGGTCAGTTACTCCCCTCGTTCGGACAACTCCACCACCGCTACGGGACGCCGTTTGTCGCTATCCTCGCTAGTGCGGTGGTGATGCTCGGATCGGTTGCACTGCCGACCCAGAGCGCTGGCAACATGTCGAGTCTGTTCTTCCTGACGTCGTTTATCATCGTCAACGTCGCCGTGATCAGACTTCGCCGCGAGCGTCCGGATATGAATCGTCCCTACGAGATGCCGTTCTATCCCGCGCCGCCGCTGATCGGTATTGCGCTCAATCTGGTCCTAACTGGTGTGCTCGTCGAGTATCTGATCCGCACCGACCCGCTGGCGCTGGTGCTCAGTGTCGGGTGGATCCTTCTGGGGGGTCTCGTCTATTTGTTCATAAACCGGTCTGAACTGACATCCGACGAGGACGTCGCCGAAACCGACATGGACATCACTGCGGAGGCTGAAGATTGAACCATGACAAGTGATCTCAACGTCATTATCGCTGGCGGTGGGCGTGTCGGCTTTCAGACGGCGGAGATCCTCACCAACCGGGGTCACGACGTCACGATCATCGAGCGCGACGAACGAACCGTCGAGAAGATCGGGGACACATGGACCGCCACGGTGATCGAAGGCGATGCGACCAACCCAGAGATAATCGAACAGGCAGGCATCGAACGGGCCGACGTGGTCGGCGCGCTCACCGGCGAGACGGGGCTGAACCTGGCGGTCTGTCTGGCCGCATCGGAGATGGTCTCCGAAATCCGGACGGTTGCGCGCATCGACCGCGCGGCCGGAACTGCGTACACGCGGTTCGTCGACGCCGTACTCTTTCCGGAACAGGCGGGCGCACAGGTGGCGGCAAACGAAATCGTCGGCAGCAGCGTTCAGACGCTGGCCGACGTGACCAGTTCGCTCGATATCATGACCATCCGCATCGCCGACGGCGCCCCGGCCGCCGGAAAGAAACTCACTGACGTTCGCTTCCCTGCTGGTGCGTTAGTCGTCTCGGACGCTGACGGTCACCAGATCGCCGGGTCGGACACGACGCTCGATCCCGGCAGTCGGTACGTCGTCGCCGTCGAACCAGATGTCGTCGACGAAGTGCTGAATCTACTGCGTGGGTAATCCATCTCTCGGTACGAGCAACTCCTGTGCGCCCCGTCCGCGTTCGGTGTGGGCCGCATTCGAGAAAGCGGAAGCCATCATCTCCAGCAGAGTCTGCACATCTCCTATCGCAGTGAGACGACGATCGCCGACCCGTTCACGCACACCTCCACACGATACCCCGAGTACTCGAACGTGATACGAACCGCAGAACCCGAATCCCCCGTTCGTCCGGGTGAAAATATCGAGTCCAAAGCGTCGGGGTCAACGACATCGTAGAGGACAGGTAGTTCTGCTGGGTCCGTTCTACTGGCCTGTCCCACGCTCGTGAGGATAGCGTCGGAGACGGTTCTGTCCGCTGTGCTGAACTCCATTTGATGCGTTTCCGTCGCGCTGTTGTCGATTGTCGGTACCGCATTCAACTCGCTTTGAGCGTTCGTCACGTTACTTTGAGTATTAGTCGCGTTATCTGCATCCCCAGGACACATTCTATTCACCACTACAGAACCCAGTCGGTTGTAATATCTCCCTTCAGGTGAAGAGGATATATATCCTCTATACTACTCGGGTCGCTCCGCGTTGGTGAGTGTACTGCCGATGAGACGTTTCGTCCCACCTCGAAGACGGGACCCAAAGGACTGTCCGGTTATCCCGACTTCGCTGCCCAACTCCTCGAGTGTCGTCTGTCGAGGGGAGTCGAAGTACCCCCGATCGTAGGCCAAAACAAGCGCCTCACGCTGGCTTTCCGTTAACCTGTATCTCGCCTCGTCTCTCAACGGCGTCAACGCATGAAGCGCCCGCAGTTCGACCGGAATCCCGTATTCGCGACACTGCTCCTGAAATTTCCTGATGACGTCGGAATCGTCGGCCCGGGTTTCCAGCGTCCACCCGTCTTTGGTTCCCTCTGCGGAGATGAGAGTCACGTCCGTCTCGCGGACAGCATGCAAAATCCCGTTCGCATCGTGTTCCCATTCGACCCGGACGAGGCGTTTCCCATCCACTTCGTCGACGACGCGTATATTCCGTACCACGGGATTGTCTCTGAACGCAGCGAGGATCTCCTCCGATCCCGGCCCCTGCACCCAGAAATACGGTATCAACTTCGGCTTCGTCGGAATAATGCGCTCTAGTTCTATCGTCGCTTCGGGGTTGTTCTTGAAGATAACTCCGAGGGGAAACTCGGTAGATGTGACGGTGAATTCCGCGATTATCGACATCGTTTGATTGTCTCCGTCATACAGCACTAGTGTGGTGTCAACATATAATCCTTGTTGGCACCTGTCGTGTCGCGGTGACGCGGCCGGTAGCTCCAGTCCCCGATGGGCTCTACCGTGGCTTTTGATGCATCCACTACCGATGGGAGACGCTCAATACTGGGGGCAAACCTAGACTTTAGCCGGTGACAGTTGTTCTCTAGGGTAGAATGTCCGGAACAGAGCGATGTGAGACTCACGTGTGGGCGTCGGTCGGCATCACGGCCCGAGACGGCGTCGTCTGTCGGATCTGGGAGTGCGAGCAGTGTCAAGTATGGACCGCAGAGCCGTTCGCGCCCGAACGCGAAATAGCCTGGGACGAGACCTGGCTGTCCGAACGATAATATGCCAGTTTCGGCCCAGCTGCTGACACAGATTGCCGTCGGAGCAGTCGCGCTCTACGTCCTCGTAACTGCCGCGAGTCGGGCGATCGACCGGCTGCTGGCGCTTGCCGAGTACTACCGTATCGACGAGGTGCTGGTTGGAATGACCATCCTCGCCGTCGGCACGAGTCTCCCCGAACTGAGTTCGCATCTCATCGCGTCGGTTGGGATTCTTTCGGGGACGCTCGACTACCAGATCGCATCGGCGGTCGTCATCGGCGGGAACACCGGCTCATCGACCGTCCAGCAGTTCCTGCTCGTCGGCATCCTCGTCATCGGATACGGGAGCGTCCAGATCAGCCGAAGCTTCGTCCGCGAGAGCTATCTCCCCATGCTTGGTACGTTTGCAGTCACGCTCTTTCTGGCCTGGGACGGGACGATCACCCGAATCGACGGGACGATACTCGTCGTCCTCTATCTCGCGTACACTGGTCTCCGACTTGCACGCCGAGCGGACCTTCCGACACTTCGCGAGCGCCCGAGTCGAAGCCCGCGCCGGGATGCAGCCGTCGCTGCTGGCTTGCTCTTTCTCGTCGTCGTCTCTGCGTCGGTCGTGCTCGCAGTCGTCGAGGCTATCGTCACCACGCTCGCGCTCGGCGGGTCGATGATCGGCGTCGTGACCATCGGCGTGGCGTCAGCACTTCCCGAACTGACTGCTGTGACGGATTCGATCCGTCGACGAGCGCCGAACGTCGCGCTCGGAACGCTCATCGGGAGTAATATCGTCAACCCACTCCTCGGAATCGGACTTGGCGGCGCCATCTCCACGTACTACATTCCGCCCGCCGTCATCCGCTGGGACCTCCCGTTCAAACTCGTCGTCGGCGCTGGACTCCTGGGCTGGTCGCTCTACTGGCGTGACGGCCAACTCACTCGCCGGGAGGGCGTTTACTTGATTGGACTCTACTTCGTCTTCGTGGCGGGTAGACTGCTGTTGTATCCCGGCCAGTAGTTCTGCTCTGGGATGAACGTTCGCACACGCTACGCTGTGCTCACTGGGTAGCTCGCGGAGAATTGTGAATGGACCGGCGGGGATTTGAACCCGACTGCAAACGCTCGCTTCGCTCACGTTTGCGTGATTCAAATCCCGCCTTGACCAGCCATCACTGTTCGCACGCCGGTTCGCACACGCTACGCTGTGCTCACTGGGTAGCTCGCGGAGAATTGTGAATGGACCGGCGGGGATTTGAACCCCGGGCCTCTTCCTTGCGAAGGAAGCGATCTGCCACTGATCTACCGGCCCGCGAAAGCCCCTGCGCGTGGGGCGAGTGGTGGTCTCGGCCGCTAGTCTTCGAGGACGATTTCGATGCTGACGTCGTTTGGCACCTGAATGCGCATCAGTTGGCGCAGTGCCCGTTCGTCGGCATCGATGTCGATGAGGCGCTTGTGGACGCGCATCTCCCAGTGTTCCCACGTCGCGGTTCCCTCTCCGTCAGGGGACTTGCGCGCGGGCACTTCCAGCGTCTTCGTCGGGAGCGGAACCGGACCCGAGAGCTTGACGCCTGTCTTGTCGGCGATGTCTTTGACCTCGCCGCAGATGCTGTCCAGGTCCTCGGGGCTGGTACCAGCCAGACGGACGCGTGCCTGCTGCATGTTATCGCTCGTTGACCGAGAGGACCTTGCCTGCCGCGATGGTCTGACCCATGTCGCGGATCGCGAAGGAGCCAAGCTCCGGAATCTCGCTCGACGGCTCGATGCTGAGTGGCTTCTGCGGTCGGACGGTCACGACTGCAGCGTCGCCCGACTGGATGAAGTCCGGGTTCTCTTCGGCGACCTCGCCCGATGCGGGGTCGATCTTCTTGTCGATGGACTCGACGGTACAGGCGACCTGTGCCGTGTGTGCGTGGAAGACCGGCGTGTATCCCGCGGTGATGACCGAGGGGTGCTGCATGACGACGATCTGCGCCTGGAAGGTCTCTGCGACCGTCGGCGGGTCGTCGGCCGGGCCACAGACGTCGCCACGGCGGATGTCGTCCTTGCCGATGCCACGGACGTTGAATCCGACGTTGTCGCCGGGTCCGGCCTGTGGCACTTCTTCGTGGTGCATCTCGATGGTCTTGACCTCGCCACCGACGTCAGATGGCTGGAACGAGACGTTGTCGCCCGTGTTCAGGATACCGGTCTCGACACGGCCGACCGGGACCGTACCGATGCCGGAGATGGTGTAGACGTCCTGAATCGGGAGTCGGAGCGGCGCGTCCGTCGGCGGCTCCGGCTCCGGCAGGTCGTTCAGCGCTTCGAGCAGAATCTGGCCGTCGTACCAGTCCGTGTTCTCCGAGCGCTCGGCGATGTTGTCGCCCTCGAACGCGGAGACGGGGATGTACTTGACACTGTCCGTGTCGAAGCGAACCTGATTGAGCAGGTCGTTGACCTCGTCTTTCGTCTCCTCGTAGCGACTCTCCTTGTAGTCGACGAGATCCATCTTGTTGACCGCGATGATCAGTTCGCCGATGCCGAGTGTCCGTGCCAGGAAGACGTGCTCCTGTGTCTGTGGCTGGACGCCGTCGTCGGCTGCGACGACGAGCACCGCGTTGTCGGCCTGGCTCGCGCCAGTGATCATGTTCTTGACGAAGTCCCGGTGGCCCGGACAGTCGACGATAGTGAAGTAGTATTCGTCGGTGTCGAACTCTTGGTGGGCGATGTCGATGGTGACCCCGCGCTCTCGCTCCTCGGCGAGGTTGTCCATCACGTAGGCGAACTCGAAGCCGCCCTTGCCTTTCTCTTCTGCCTCTTCCTTGTGCTGCTCGATGACGTGCTCCGGTACGTTCTCGGTCTCGTACAGGAGTCGTCCGACGAGCGTACTCTTCCCGTGGTCGACGTGGCCGATGATGGCCAAGTTCTGGTGTGGTTTGTCCTCACTCATTTGTTCTCACGCGCAGAGGCGCTGTATCGGAAATATTGCGCGGTTGTTCATAAAACCATTTCGATACTGCTCGTCAGCCAACCCTGTGCTGTCTTGCGATTTGTGAGGTACTGTCACGGATCGCTCGTGGCAAACCCGCCTCCTCACGGTCGAAGGACAATCAGAATGGAGGACTGTCGTATCCCGAAACTCCGCTACAAACGGACTGCAGTCTAGCGGTTATCCGTCGAGACGCCCGATGTCTGCGAAGATGGCTGAGGCAGTCTCGGGGCCGCCCGCACCGCGCCCGGAGATGTTGAGTACGCCTGCGTGTGTCGTTTCGAGTTGGACGATGTTTCGCGTGCCGGTGACAGCGAGCGCCGCATTTTCGGGGACGAGTCGCGGACCGACCCGGACGGCGTCGCCGTCGACTTCGCCGATGAGACGGATCGTGCGACCGTCCTCGCGGGCGAGTTCGAGCGCGCTCACGGGCAGATCCCTGATTCCCTCGACGGTCGCATCTTCGAGCGTGACCTCTCCGTCGCCCAGTACGTTCGCGACGATCACACACTTCAGCGCCGCATCAGTGCCGTCGACGTCGAAACTGGGGTCTGCCTCGGCGACGCCCAGGTCCTGGGCCTCCGCGAGGACGTGTTCGTATTCCAGCCCCTCGGCGGCCATCCGCGAGAGGACGAAGTTCGCCGTCCCGTTGAGCACGCCCCGGACGGCGGTGATATGTTCGGCGTCGAAATCTGCGATAGTCGACAGCACCGGCATCGCGCCGCCGACGGTCGCCTCGAAGAGGACAGTGCCCTCACTCTCTCGTTCGAGTTCGCGCACGTCACCGTAGCGTTCCGCGACCGGCCCCTTGTTCGCGAGGACGACGTGTCTGTCACGTTCGAGCGCGGCCTTCACGTGGCCGAAACCGGGTTCTGCGTCGCCGAGCGTCGTCGGCGTCGCCTCGACCAGCACCTCGTAGTTCGCCGAGAGCGCCGCATCCGGTGACTCGTCACCGACAACGCCCTCGGACTCCTTGCGGTCGAGCGCGTTCGCGACGTCGACGCCGTCTGGGTCGACGACGGCGCTGCTCGAATCCGCGAGCGCGGTGACCGTGTGTCCATACTCCGGCGCGAGTTCTGCGACGGACGCGCCGACTGCGCCCGCGCCGAGCACGGCGAGTTTCATCGCTCACCACCCGCAGTCAGCGGTTCGACGACGCGCAAGTTCTTCTCGTCTGCGATATCTCGAATTGCCGAAAGCGCCGCATCCGTCTGTCCGGTTTCCGTCGCGAGTCGGAGCCGTGCGCTCGATTCGCCCTCCTGTCCCTGCGGTGCGGACAGCGACAGGTCCCGCACTGACGTGCCAGTCGCCTCCTGAATGCGCGAGAGCGTATTCGAGAGGTCGGTGTTGACCAGATGGCCGACCAGCACGACTGTTACTTCCTCCGAGTACTGCTCTGCGCCCGCCTCCATGACGTT
The DNA here is from genome assembly GCF_051414115.1 of Halovenus marina. Classification (NCBI taxonomy): domain Archaea; kingdom Methanobacteriati; phylum Methanobacteriota; class Halobacteria; order Halobacteriales; family Haloarculaceae; genus Halovenus; species Halovenus marina. The sequence continues at coordinate 1,081,203 of NZ_JBLKNZ010000001.1, forward strand.
GATCCCCTCCTCGCGGAGCGCATCGACGATCTCGTCGAATCGGTCCGGCGGGGCCTCCATGTCCACCTCGACGGGGATGTGTCCCCGGGGTGTGAGGTTCCCTCGCTCGTGAAAGATAGAGAGCAGGTTTCCGCCGTTGTCGGCGATGGGTTCGAGCGCCCGGAGCAGTTCGCCCGGCCGGTCGACCAGTTCCAGGCGCACGGTGTAGGAGCGAACGTCCTCCGTCGAGTCGCTCATTCGTCGCTCACCTCCGTGAGTTGTAGACGCGCATCTCCGTTCATTGTCATCGATTCAGGCACCCGGCTATAAGAATCCAGCCGTTTCGGTACGGGGCTGTCGGTCAGTAAAACCATAGCTGTCCATACGGAGCATACTGCGCGAACGGAGAGCGCAGTTTCACCGGAAGACGCACTGCGTCTTCCGAGCCCTCGGTCGCTCAAGTGTTCCCTTCTGGGGTTCCCGGACGCGAGCGTAGCGAGCGTCCGGCCTTTTTTCGCCCACGTTTTTTGGCGGGGTTCGAGCACGCCGGCGGCGTGCGAGAACCCCGTAAAAAAAGGTGGTTGTCTAGAAGTAGTCGACGCCAGCGGGGAGTTCGAGTTTCATCCCCTTGCGCTCGCGGATCTGCTTGATGGTTTCGGGCTGGAGGTTGTCGGCCATCACCTGGAAGCCAGCGTTCTCGGTGTTCCAGCTCGCGCGGCCCTCGGTGGCCGAGCGGATGTCGCTGGAGAAGCCGATCATCTCCTCGACGGGCGCGACGCCCTCGACGACCATCAGGTCGCCCTCTTGGTACATGTCGTCGACGCGGCCACGGCGACCCTGAATCTCGCCGCTCGCTGCGCCCATGTGCTCGTTGGGCACGTCGATCCGAACCTCCTGGATGGGTTCGAGCAGCTTGATCTTACCGTCGATGAGCGCGTTGTGCATCGACTCACGCACTGCCGGGATGACCTGTGCGGGGCCGCGGTGGATGGCGTCCTCGTGCAGGCGTGCGTCGTGGAGCATCACGAGCGCACCCTGGACTGGCTCTGCGGCGAGTGGGCCATCTGCCAGCGCCTCCTCCATCCCCTCGATGACCAACTCCATCGTCTCGTTGAGGTGCTGGATACCCTTCGTGTCGTCGATGATGATGTTGGTGTTGAAGATATGCTCGACGTCCTGGGAGAGTTCCTTGTCGAATCCGGCGTCCTGCAGGGCCTCACGCCGTTCGAGTTCGGGCATGTCCATCGTCGCCGAGCCCTTCTTGAGCGCGTCCACGACAGACTCCTGGAGCGGCCGCACCGTCATGTAGAAGCGGTTGTGACGGTTGGGGGAGATGCCCTCGACTTCGCGACTTTCCCCCTGTGGCGCCTCGCGGAAGACGACGATCGGTTCGCCGGTCGTCACCGGGATGCCCTGATTGCGCTCGATGCGCTGGGTGACGACTTCGAGGTGGAGTTCGCCCTGCCCCGAGATGAGGTGCTCGCCAGTGTCCTCGTTGATCTCGATTTCGATCGTCGGGTCCTCCTTGGCGACCTGCTGGAGCGTCTCGATGAGTTTCGGCAGGTCGTCCATGTTCTTCGCCTCGACGGACTTCGTGATGACCGGTTCCGAGAGGTGCTCGATGGACTCGAACGGCGTCATCTCGACGCTCGAAACGGTCGACCCTGCGATGGCGTCGGCGAGTCCAGTCACCGCGGCGACGTTCCCCGCCGGGACGCGCTCGACCTCCTCGCGCTCTCCACCCATGAAGATACCGACGCTCTGGAGGCGGTTCGTGCCGACCGTCCCCGACACGTACAGGTCCTGTCCCTTCTCGAGTGTGCCGGAGAAGACCCGCCCGGTTGCGATTTCGCCCGCGTGCGGGTCCATCGAGATGTCCGTGACCATGAAGACGACTTCGCCGTCCTCGTTGACCAGCCGCATCTGGTCTGCGAGTTCGGAGTCGGGGTCGCCGCGCCAGATCCGGGGAATACGACGGGGCTGAGCGTCGACCGGGTTCGGGAAGTGCTCACAGACCATATCGAGCACGACGTCCGCGAGCGGCGTTCGCTCGGCGAGCTCCTGTCGCTTGTCGGCCCGTTCGAGGTCGATGATGTCCCCGAAGTCCATCCCGGTTCGCTGCATCGACGGCATCGAGACGCCCCACTTGTACAGCGCAGAGCCAAAGCCAACGGTCCCGTCTTCGACCGAGACCGTCCAGTCGTCAGGGATGTCGTCCATCTCCTCGGTCATCCCGCGGATGAGGTCGTTCACGTCGCGGATGACCGCAGTCATTCGCTCCTGCATCTCCTGTGGGCCTTCCTGCAGTTCCGAGATGAGTCGGTCGACCTTGTTGATGAACAGCGTCGGCTTGACACCCTCGCGGAGCGCCTGTCGGAGCACGGTCTCGGTCTGCGGCATCGCCCCTTCGACGGCGTCGACGACCACGAGCGCACCGTCGACGGCACGCATCGCCCGTGTCACGTCGCCGCCGAAGTCCACGTGGCCCGGCGTGTCGATCAGGTTGATGAGGTGGTTCGTGTCCTCGTACTCGTGGGTCATCGAAACGTTTGCCGCGTCGATGGTGATCCCACGTTCCTGTTCGTCCTCTTCGGTGTCCATCGCGAGCTGTTCCCCTGCCGTATCGTCAGAGATCATCCCCGCGCCCGCGAGCAGATTGTCGGTCAGCGTCGTCTTGCCGTGGTCGACGTGTGCTGCGATCGCAATATTACGGATGTTCTCCGGCTTGTCCATCAGATCCTCGCATTCCTGGACGATTTTCTTTCGTCGGCCCATTATTGTATTCGCTTACCGGCAGGAGGGTCAAAAGGATAGTGTTTCACATCGACGGTACAGGCGGATTTCGCCGAAAAGCGTGTGACATGACCACACGGTCCGTGTGGGGTTTGCCCGTGGTCGACTCTCCCGTACACAGCTATTTACGCCCAGTTCAGCTAGTGCCCATATGGTGTATGCGATTGGCGTACACAGCGGGACAGCGATGGATGCAATCGACACCGTTCTCATCGACGTCGAGGAGGGCGATGGCAAAGACGATATCACCCACGTCGACTCGGCGGAATATTCCTATCGTCCGGAGACGCGACAGGAACTCCTCGAAGTCGCCTCGAACGAACAGGTCTCGCTCGAAGCAGTCTCGCGACTGAACTCGGTCGTCGGCGATGAGTTCGGTGACGCAGTACTCGCCTTCGCCGAAGACGCCGGAATCGACCTCGACGAGGTGGCGATCATCGGCACCTACGGACAGACCGTGCGACACTACCCGCGCGGGGATCCACCGTCGACGTTCCAGCTCATTCAGGAACAGATCGTCGCCGAGAAAACCGGTGTCGACACGGCCGCGGACTTTTTCGTCCGTGACCTTGCTGCTGGCGGTGCTGGCGCGCCGATGCTCCAGATGTACGACTACATGCGGTATGCAGACCCCGACGAAAACCGTCTGATCGTCAACATCGGCGGTATCGCGAACGTGACCTATCTCCCGGCTGGCGGCGACCTGGACGACGTTCGTGCGTTCGACGTCGGCCCCGGAAACATGCTCGTCGACGCAACCGTCAGAGACCTGACCGACGGCGAGAAACAGTACGACGAGGACGGCGAGCGCGCCTTCCGCGGCGAGGTAAACGAGTCAGTACTCGCCGAGTTACTGGATCACGACTTCATCAAGCGAACACCCCCAAAGAGCAGCGGGCGCGACGACTTCGGCGAGTACCGGATGGAAGCGATGCGACAGTCTGCAGCCGACGCAGGCGTCGAGGGCAACGATCTGGTGGCCACCTTCACCGCGCTCACCGGGGCCGCACTCGCCTACAACCGCGAGCAGTTCATCGACGGCCCCGTCGACCGCGTCGTCGTCTTCGGCGGCGGATCCCAGAACCCGGCGATCATGTCGGGTATCGAGGAGCGGTTCGACGCCGAGGTGTCCGTCAGCGACGAACTCGGCTACCGCCACGAACTCCGCGAGGTGCAGGGGGTTTCGTACATCGCCTATCGGTCACACCGTGGCAAACAGACGAACGTCCCGGCTGCGACCGGTTCACACCCGGTCTGTGGCGGCTCCATCGCGCGCGGACAGATCGAACGCGACTGAGGCTGGACTGTAGACACCCGCGAAAAAGTAATACAGTTCGATCCCCACTAGAGAATAGATGGACGTACAGGTACACGGACAGGGCCCGGCGGAACCGTTTCTGGGCGCACGGGATCTCTTCGAGACCGAACGGGACATCGAGCGACCGGTGACAGTCCAGATTCGCGAGGACCCCGACGAGCGAACGCGAGTGTCACACACCGACGCCGCACATCGGCTGACGATTTCCCGGCAGGCCGCAACGAGCGCGATGGCGCGCGAACTCGCCTTGCACGAGTACGCGCACATGCACCAGTACGAGCAGGAACACCCCTCACACACCCAGTCGACGAAGGAAGCGATCTTTCTCGCGCTCGCCGGACGGACGGTCGAACAGCAGAAACTCACCCACTGCTATCAGATCGCGAACCACATGAAGGACATCTACGCCGACGATATCTGGCTGACACTCGCACCCGCGGACAAACTGGTCTCGTTTCTCGAATCCAGCCTCGCTGTCGCGGTCGCAGACCGCCCGCACGACCCGCTGGCGTCCGGTCGCACATCGCGAGACCGAACGCGGGAGACCGCAAGTAGAGGCCTCCCTGCATGGGAACGACTCACCCCTGCCGCCGACCCCGACATCACCGCGGTCAACGCCGCCTTCGCGCTCGGTCTGGTCGAACGGCACGGCCTCGTCGGGAGCGACCATCGAATCTACGACCTCGCGCACGCGGCCGCGGCGGACGCGCCGGAGGTGGCGTTCGAGCGATTCAGGGATAGCTTTCGCTCGCTCGCTCGTGATCCGGACGAGAGCGAGTACCGGAAGGCGCTCGTCGACGTGACCCGCGAGTACGCTGGCGGCAGCGGGCCTGCGGCCGATTAGACGCGCCGCTGCGATGCTTCGGCTGACAGACTAGAGCAGTGGCGTCACTAGTAGTCCAACAGCGAGGAGCAGTACTGGGTAGTCGAGCCGCGAGAGGGAAAGTCGGGGGAGCGTCGGATTCCAGGCGAAACAGCGCGCGCGAAGCGCGACCGCAAGCCGCTCTCTCCGATTGAACGCACGCGCGACCGACAGCGTGGCGATCCGACGAACGCGGTCGTGAAACGCTCGACTCGAGCCGCCACGCGCGAGAACTGCAGCCCTGATTCGCACGATATCGTCGCTGACGAGAGCGAACGAACGAACGGTCAGCGCCATCCCGACGCCGAGCAACTGGCCGGGGCGGCCCGGAATCGTTCGCTGTACTGCCGCCCGTGTCTCCCGAATCGGCGTCGAATGAATGTAGGCTCCACTGACAAAGAGTACCGGAACGACACGCGAGACGGCACGCAGCGACCGTACTCCGTGGTCGGGGTCGATCCACGGCGGGCCGAGCGTCAGCGCCGCGATGAGCGGTCCAACTGCGAGAAAGATGAGGACGAACCAGTACGCCCGTAGCGTCCGCCGAAGCGATACGCCCGAAATCACGAGGACAGCCAGTCCACACACAGTCGTTCCGAGCAACCACGGGACCGATGTCTGGGCGAAGGCGGCCACGGCAAAGCCAATCTGAACGGCCAGTTTCGTCCGGGGGTCGAGTCGGTGTGCGAGCGTCTTTCCCGGCGTGTATCTCAGCATGAGTCGTCTGCGCGCGGGCGCTCCGGTGGCCGGACGCCGATTGCGGATAGCTGTTCGTTCTCGACGGTTTCGGGCGGACAGTCGAACGCGACGGTTCCGTCGTCCAGTCCCACGATGCTGTCGGCAGACGCGAACACCTCTCTGAGGTCGTGCGTGACGAAGACGATGCTCGTTCCGTCCTCGTGGAGTCTGTGGAGGTGTTCGAGCAGCGAGCGACGCGTCGGCCAGTCCAGGCCAGTAAAGGGTTCGTCGAGCACGAGATGGTCGGGTTCCATCGCAAGCGCCCCAGCGATTGCGGTTCGGGCTTGCTCGCCCCCGGACAGGGATTCGATGCGCTCGTCTCGACGTCCGGCCATCTTCACCGTGCCGAGTGCCGCGTTGACCCGTCGGTCGATTTCGTCGTGGTCGAGACCGAGGTTCTCCGGGCCGAAGGCCACGTCTGCGCCGACAGTTGCCGCGACGAACTGGTCGCGGGGGTTCTGAAACACCATTCCGACGCGCGTTCGGGCGGCCACAGGCTTGTCGCTCGGTGACTCGCCGTCGACCAGTACCTCCCCGCAGTCGGGCGAACGCAACCCGTTGAAATGCCGGACGAGCGTCGTCTTGCCGCTCCCGTTCCGTCCAGCGAGGACGACCCACTCGCCGTCCACGACGGTCATCGACACGTCGTCGAGGACCTGCTTGCCGCCTCGACGCGTGACGAGTTCCTGAACGGTGATCATCGTAGTCGGGTGGGAAGCGTGACTGCGCCCGCGACCACCGAGAGCGTGAGCGCGATTTTGATCAGGTCCCCGACGAAGAACCACCCCATCGCCGTCCCGGCCTCGACGAGCGTGAGGTCTGCGACAACTGCGTACCAGGGGACGCCGACCAGATAGATGACGGCGAGCCCGGCCAGCAGAGCGACCCCGCTCCACAGGACCGACAGGTCGTCGAAGGACTTCGGGACGAGCGACCGATGCGAAATCGCTCCGATGACGACCGCCGCGAAGACGAACCCGACGAGAAACCCGCCGGTCGGCCCGGTCACGTAGCCGATGCCTGCGCCACCGCTCGAAAACACCGGCACGCCTGCGAGACCGACCAGGAAGTACGTCCCCATCGCGAACCCACCCCAGAGCGGGCCGAGCAGCAGGCCCGCGAAGAAGACCCCGAAGGGCTGAAACGAAAACGGAACGACAGAGATCTCTATCGAGGCCCACGCCAGAACACCCGTCAGCGCCGCCAGTTGTGCCGCACCGGCGACGTAGGCCGCCGTCTCTGCACTCACGAGGTCGACTTCTTCTCCGTACTCCGAGGACATACCGACACCGTGTTCGTCAACCGAGATTAACGTACTGGTTTACCAACGCTCATATGGTTGAAACTGCCGCCAGTGTTCGCTCCACGGCTGGAAAACGAAAGAGACGAGAACAGCAGAATTCGCGTTATCGTGCGGCGGCGGCGACGCGTTCTTTCTCCTCTTTCTGGTTGACCGAGTAGGTGTCGACGTCACCGTCGGCCGCGCCCATGAGCTGCTGGGCGAGCGCCTCGGCGGCGTCGGTTTCGGTCTTGAAGGAGGCGTTCTGGACGCCCTCGGCGATGAACTTCAGCGCCTGGTCGACGCGTCGCTGTGGCGAGACGTCGACGGCTTTCGGCACGGAGATGCCACCGTACTTCAGGCGGACAGTCTCCTCGCGCGGCGCGGAGTTTTCGACCGCTCGGACGAGCACCTGCACGGGGTTCTCACCGGTGCGGTCGTGGACGATGTCGAAGGCATCGCGCACCATTCGGGTGGTGAGCTGTTTCTTACCGGTGTTCTCTTCGGTCTGCATCAGGCGGTTGATCAGCCGCTCGACGATGCTGATCTGGCTCTTTTTGAACTGCTTGTCGGCGTGACGGCCCATCGTGTTGGCGACGGGCGTGACGGTGATGTACCGCTCGGTGGAGACGTCGCGGTACTCGATATCGTCGACCGACCACTTCTCGAAGAGCAGGGCGGCGGTGTTTTCCTCGCTTCCGGGTGCGTCGGGGTCTGGCTGGTCTGCAGACATGTTATCGGACAGGTTTCTCCGCGTTGCCGCGAACGAGTTCGATCATCGATACGCCGTTGACCTTCTCGACTTTGTAGTTGACACCGGAGAGGTCGCCCATCGCACGACCCTTCGCGCCGCCGATGCCCGCGATTGTCACTTCGTCGTGTTCGTCGATGAAGGAAATCGCGCCGTCACCGGGACAGAATGCGGTGACCTGCTTGCCGTTCTTGATGAGTTGCACTCGGACGCATTTCCGGATCGCCGAGTTGGGCTGTTTCGCTTCGATGCCGGTCTTTTCGAGGACGATCCCTCGCCCCTGCGGTGCGCCTTCGAGCGGGTCGGATTTCTCCTTCAGCCCGCGTTCGCGCCGCGCGTACTTCGAGTCAGACCACCGGTGTTTCTGGCGGTCCTTCTTGAGCTTCCGCGCGGCGTACTTGCCGTTTGCCATAGTACCCGTCGATACCCGATGAAGGCACTTAAGCATCCTCTTTTCTGATTCACCCGTCGGTTTCCGTTCGTTCGCTGTCGCCTACTGAGAACCCGACCAAAGTGCTAAGAGACTGTCGGCGTATTGATCGGTCGTGCTGGACTATCTCGACATCGAGTCGGAGTTCACCGCCGAGGAACGACAGTTCAGAGACACCGTCCGCGACTTTCTCGACGAGCGTGTCCGACCCAACATCGCCGACCACTACGAGGCCGGGACTTTCCCAACAGAGATTATCACGGAGATGGGCGATCTGAACTTGTACGCGCCGAATCTCGATGGTCGCGGCTTCCCCGGTGTGAGCGAGACGGCTTACGGACTGCTGATGCAGGAACTGGAGGCGTGTGACTCCGGTCTCCGGTCGATGGCGAGCGTTCAGGGCGCGCTCGTGATCTATCCCATCGACACCTATGGCTCGGCCGAGCAGAAAGACCGACTCCTGTCCGACCTGGCGAGCGGCGAGACGGTCGGCTGTTTCGCGCTGACCGAACCCGACCACGGATCGAACCCGAGCGGGATGACGACCACCGCCGAAGTCGACGGCGACGGCTACGTCCTGAACGGCCGAAAGCGGTGGGTCACCAACTCACCCATTGCCGACATCGCCCTCATCTGGGCGCGTGACCGCTCGGAACCGGACGACCCGGTTCGGGGCTTTCTCGTCGAGACCGACCGCGAGGGGGTCGAAGTCGAGGAAATCGACGGCAAACTCTCCCTGCGCGTCTCCCCGTCCGGCGCAATCGCGCTGGACGATGCATGGGTGCCAGCGGAGAACCGTCTGCCCGGAGTCTCCGGGATGAAGGGGCCGCTGTCCTGTCTCACGCAGGCGCGCTTTGGTATCGTGTGGGGAGCGGTCGGTGCCGCACGCGACGCTTTCGAGGTGGCCCGCGAGTACGCCACCGACCGCGAGCAGTTCGGGAAACCGATTGCGGGCTTTCAACTCCAGCAGGAGAAACTCGCGGAGATGGCGACACAGATAACGCTCGGCCAACTGCTCGCGGTTCGACTCGCCAGACTCAAAGAGCGCGGCGAGTTGCGGCCCCAGCAGGTCTCGATGGGCAAGCGCAACAACGTCCGGATGGCGCGCGAGCAGACCCGCGTCGCGCGGGAGATGCTCGGCGGCAACGGCATCACGACCGCCTACTCGCCGATGCGCCATCTGGCGAACATGGAGACAGTCTACACCTACGAGGGAACTCACGATATCCACTCGCTCATTCTCGGTGAAGATTTGACGGGCCTCTCGGCGTTCGAGTGAAAACAGCGAACTGCGTCCGAGTCAGGTCAACTGGATATCGTCGATGTCGTGGTGGCGCTTGGCGAGTTTTCGGGCCGCGTCGATGTTTTTCCCCTCGGTCCCGATTGCCGCGCCGTGGTCCTCCTGTGCGACTTCGGCGTAGGCCATTCGGTCGTCGTTTTCGCTGATCGTGACGTTGTAGACGGCAGCGGGTTCGAGCGCGTTCGCGACGAAGTGTTCGGCTGTCGGCGCGTCCTCGACGAGTTTGATCGACCTGTTTATCTGCTCTTCGATTCGTTTGACGTGTTCGCCGCCCGAACCGATCGCCTTGCCCATCTCCCCGGCCTTGATGAGAAAGATCACACGGTCGTACTCGTCGTCGACCAGACAGTCTCGGACGGTTGCCTCTGTCTCCTCCTCGAAGAGTCCGGCGAACTGGCGCGCCTCGTCCGACAGTGTGACGGTCATCTCAGTCTGCGCCGTCGCTCGCGCCCATCCGGAGGTTCACGTCGCCGGTTCCGAGTTTGATCGGCTTGCCGACGATGACGTTCTCGGTGACGCCGTCGAGTTCGTCTATCTCGCCGTGGACGGCCGCATCGAGTAAGTGACTGACCGTCACCTCGAAGGCCGCCCGCGCGAGGACGGAGTCTTTCGCTCCGGAGATGCCGTGACGACCGATCGACTCGATCGTTCCTTCGTTGGTCATGATGTCGGAGACGAGCATCAGGTGACGGATGTTCACGTCGTCGAGCCCCTGCTCTTCGAGCGTGTTCATCGTCTCCTCGATGATCGACTCCCGTGCGGCCTCGATACCGAGTTCGCTTCGGATCTCGTGGATGTTGTTGCAGGTCGTCCGGGAGGCGTCGACGCCCTCGATTTCGAGCACGTCACCGAAGGCCGACCCCTCGGTGTACAGGACGAACTCCTCGCCCTGGTCGGTCTCCTCTTTTCGGATGACGACACGCGAAATCTCTTCGATCCCCTTGAAGACGATTTCCCGGAGTTCCTCGACCAGTTGGAGCAACTGCCGGTAGGAGGGCTGTTCGGGGCCGAACTCGATGGCGAGTCCGCGCTGAGTGGTCTCGACGCCGAGATTCGACTCGATGGTCTCTGCTATCTCCTCGGCGACGACGACCGGGTCATCGACGGTCGGCCAGCGCTCCTGGAGCGTGTCCTCGTTGAGTGCGATCTGGACGACCATGTCCGCGACGTTCGTCGACACGTCACCGAGCTGGAGGATCTTCGTCGCTTCGATCTTCCAGACGACTTCGTGGGCGCGCTCGCGGTCGGTCGCGTGCTCCCCGTCGAGATGCACCGTCATCATCGGGGTGTCGGGCTCCTTTCGGGCGTCGACCAGTTCGATCAGCCGTGGTAGCCCCTGCGTGACATCGATCTCCGCGACGCCCGCGTAGTGGAACGTGTTCATCGTCATTTGCGTTCCGGGTTCGCCGATGCTCTGTGCGCTGACCGTTCCGACCGGGTCGAGCGGGTCGACGCGCGTCTCGACGTAGCGCGTTTCGATCGCCTGAATGACCTCGTCGGCCTCCTCGACCGTCACGTCGCGGTCTTCGAGCGTGCTGTACACCTCGTCTTTGAGTCGCCGCGGGAGTTCGGTGTCCTCGACGAGCGCCTCGATGTCGTCAGATACGTCGTATGCTGTCATGGTCAGTCACCACTCTGTGCGAGCCACCACTCGTCTGCATGCTCCGAGAGGTTGGTCGGCTCGGACCGCTCTCCCAGGAATCGCTCTTTGTCTGTCTCGTCGAACTCGCTGTCGAGCACGCTCTCTGTGATCTCCTCGACGTCGACGGCTGGCCCCTCTGCGCCACTCGAAACCTCGACGGGCGAGGTGCCGTCCTCGCCGAACTCGAACTGGACGACGGTGTCGGAGGTGTCCCGGACGGTTCCGTCGTACTGGGTTTCGAGTTCGGAGAGCGCGTTGATGAGTCGGCGCTGGAGATAGCCGGACTTGGAGGTTCGGACCGCCGTGTCCACGAGTCCCTCGCGGCCACCCATCGCGTGGAAGAAAAACTCCTTGGGCTCGAGTCCCTCGCGGTAGGAGTGCTTGACGAAGCCGTGGGCGTCAGAGGAGAGGTCGTCCTCCTGATAGTGGCTCAGCGTCCGGTTCTCGTAGCCGCGGTTGATCCGCTCGCCACGCACCGCCTGCTGGCCGACACAGCCAGCCATCTGCGTGAGGTTGAGCATCGACCCACGCGCGCCGGACTCGGCCATGATGACCGCGGGGTTGTCGTCCGAGAAGTGGTCCTCGGCGATGTCACCCGCCGAGTCACGCGCCTGCCCGAGCGTCTGCATGATCTTCATCTCGAGCGTCTCGTCGACCGTTCGGCCGGGGAGCGATTCGAGTTCGCCCCGCTCATAGGTCTGGATGAGTTCCTCGACGCGCTCGTTTGCGTTCTCGATTGCCTCGTCGACCTGTTCGGCCGCAGCGGGTGGGATCGACTCGTCGTCGATCCCGATCGAGAACCCGAAGTGCATCATCGTCCGAATCGCGAGCGAAGACACCTCGTTGATGAAGATCCGACCGCGCGTCCGGGAGTCCTCCTTCGCAATCTCGTCGACGATTTCGCCGCCGAAGGCTCCGACTGCGTCCTCGTCGACCGTTCCCTCGAGGAGTTGGCCGTCCTCGATGACCACGTCGTCGCCTGCAGAGGAGGTAAATTCGAGATTCAGGTCGTCCGGTAACAGTTCCGAGAACAGCGTCCGGCCAGTCCAGTAGTCCTCGCCGTCTTCGGTCCCGTCCGGATCCGGCAGTTCGTCGATCCGGGTCGTCCGCAGCAGGTCGAGTGCCTGTGTCTCGTTGAACGTTGGGTTCGTATTCGTCAGCAGGTAGGTGCCGGTCACGTGGTCCTGAATCGCACCGAGGATGTTCTCACCGAAGCGCGGCGAGAGCATCTGCTCTTGCACGCGCATCAGCACGCGGGCCTCGGCGCGTGCCTCCTCGTTCTGGAGGGCGTGCATGTTCATCTCGTCGCCGTCGAAGTCCGCGTTGTACGGCGGACAGACCGTGGTGTTGAGTCGGAACGTCTTGTACGGCATCACGACCACTTCGTGGGCCATGATGGACATCCGGTGCAGCGACGGCTGTCGGTTGAAGATGACGATGTCGCCGTCGATGAGATGCCGCGAGACTTCCCAGCCCGGTTCGACTTTCTCTGCGAGTTCCTCGCAGTTTTTCTCCGTGACCTTCAGTCGGCGGCCGTCAGCGCGCGTGACGTAGTTCGCGCCGGGATGGCCCTCGGGGCCGTTGCTGACGTAGCGACGGGCCTCCGAGAGGTTGCGCTCGTTGACGTTCATCGTCTGGGTCATCTCCGTCGCGATTCGCTCGGGGACACCCACCTCGTTCAGCGACAGCGTCGGGTCGGGCGAGATGACGGTCCGCGCGGAGAAGTTCACCCGCTTGCCCGACAGCGAGCCACGGAATCGACCCTCCTTGCCCTTCAGGCGCTGGGAGAGCGTCTTCAGCGGCCGTCCGGAGCGGTGTCGCGCTGGCGGCGTGCCCGAAATCTCGTTGTCCATGAACGTCGTGACGTGGTACTGCAACAGTTCCCACAGGTCCTCGATGATGAGCTGTGGCGCGCCCGCCTCGCGGTTCTCCATGAACCGCTGGTTGATGCGGATGATGTCGACCAGCTTGTGCGTCAGGTCGTCCTCGGAGCGCTGGCCGTTATCGAGTGTGATCGACGGCCGCGCAGTCACCGGCGGCACGGGAAGCACGGTCAGGATCATCCACTCGGGCCGTGAGCGCTCGGCGTTGATCCCGAGCACCTCGATGTCCTCGTCGGGGATGGCCTCGAACCAGTCCCGGATGTCCGAGGGCATCAGCTTGTTCATGTCTTCCTCAGTGAGGTCGACGTCGAGCGCCGACTCGATGGCCGCTCGATCCTCCTCGCGCGGGCGGAAATCGCCCGAGAGGATCTCCTGAATCCGACCGGCGTCGATACCGGTCTCCTCGGCCAGTTCTGTCGGCGTCACTCGCTCTGCGTCCTCGTCCGGCTCCATCGCCGCTGCGATGAGGCTCGGATACTCGGCCGCGAGAACCTGCTGGACCTCGTAGTAGGTCGTCGGCTTCTCGTGCTGGATGTCGTACTGCTGTTCTCCACAGTGGGGACAGCGGTCCTTCTTCCGGGCCTGTCGGATGGCCGCTTTCGTCACGTCGTTCGGGTCCCGACCGAGGTCCCGCGTCCGGGTGAGTCGGTCGCGGAACTCCTCCTTCTCGTCTTCAGTCAGACAGAGCTGCGAACACTCCCGACAGGTGCCGCGCAGCAGCCGTCGGATGAGCTTGTTGAACCCGACGTGAATGACGGGGGCGGCGAGTTCGATGTGGCCGAAGTGACCGTTACACGACCCCGAGTGCTTCCCGCAGGTCTTGCATTCGAGTCCGGGGTCGATGACGCCGAGTCGCGGGTCCATCAGCCCCATGTCGATGGGGAAGCCATCGTCGTCGTAGGTGTCTGCGGTGATGATCTTCGTGGCGCTCATCTCGCGATACTCCTCGGGGTTCATCAGCCCGAAGCTGAGTTGACCGATCTCTTTGGGTGCGTGCTGGCTCATTAGACTGCGTCCTCCAGTTCGATCCGGGGGGCGATTCCGAGCGCTTTCATCTCGTCGAGCAGGAGTTTGAACGCGTACGACATCTCCACCTCGTGAACGTCCGTCTCCTCGTCGCAGTTCGGACAGTACACGCGGCGTTGCTCGACGTTCTCGACGGCCGACATGCCACACTGCCCGCAGACGTTGATCCACTCGCGGTCAGACTCGTCGAGCAGTCGCTCTTTCAGCGTCATCGCCGCGCCGTGCCCGATGAACACGTCCCGCTCCATCTCGCCGATACGGAGGCCACCCTCGCGGGCGCGCCCCTCCGTCGGCTGACGGGTCAGTACCTGCACGGGGCCGCGCGAGCGAGCGTGAATCTTGTTCGACACCATGTGGTACAGCTTCTGGTAGAAGATGGTGCCGACGAAGATCTCGGCGTCGATCTTCTCGCCGGTGATGCCCGAGTACATCGTCTCCTTGCCGCTGGATTTGAACCCGTGCCCTTCGAGCGAGCCACGGAGTTCCTCCTCGTCCTCGCCGGTGAAGGGGGTCCCGTCGACGCGCCGACCTTCGAGTGAGCCGACCTTGCCGCCGATCATCTCCAGAATGTGACCGACCGTCATCCGCGAGGGGAGCGCGTGCGGATTCAAAATTAGGTCGGGGACGACACCCTCCTCGGTGAAGGGCATGTCTTCCTGTGGGGCGATGTGCCCGACGACCCCCTTCTGTCCGTGCCGGGAGGCGAACTTGTCGCCCAGTTCCGGGATCCGTTCGTCACGAACGGACACCTTCGAGAGCTTCGAGCCGTCTTCGCCTTCCATCAGCGTCACGGTGTCGACGACGCCGGATTCGCCCGAGCGCATCGTCACGCTCGTCTCGCGGCGCTTCTGCGGGGAGAGCCCGCCCATGTCGTCCGGCTCTTCGAGGAATCGCGGCGGCGATGTCTTCCCGAGCAAGACGGCGTTCTCACCGACATCAGTTTCGGGATTGACGAGGCCGTCCTCGTCGAGGTGCGTGTAGGCCTCCTCACCGCGGGCACCCCGAACTTCCTCATCGGGGATCTCGAAGTGGTCCTCCTGGCCGCCCGGATAGCGGCGTTCCTCGCCCTCGTAGGTCCGGAAAAAGTGCGACCGTGCGAGCGCGCGGTCGACCGACCCCTGATTCATCACTAGTGCGTCCTCGATGTTGAACCCCTCGTAGGACATGACCGCGACCACGAAATTCTGCGCGGCGGGTCGGTCGTCGTAGCCGATCTGTTCGGTGGTCTGGGTCTTGACCATCGACAGCTGCGGGTAGTGCAGGAGGTGCTGTCGCGTGTCCGGCCGGATCCGGTAGTTCGCGGAGGGGAGTCCGAGCGACTGCTTGATCATCCCCGACCCCATCGTAATTCGGGGACTCGCGTTGTGCTCTGGGTATGGGATCATCCCCGCACCGATACCGAAGATGAGCTGTGGGTCGATTTCGAGATGGGTGTGCTCGTCCGTGAGTTCCTCCTCCTCGACGGCGACGTAGATGTCGCCTTCCTCCTCGGCGTCGATGAACTCGACGTGGCCGCGCTCGACCAGGTCCTGAAAGCCGAGTTCGCCAGCCGACAGCGCTTCGACTTCCTCGTCGGAGATGAGCGGTTCGCCGTTTTCGACGACCAGCAGCGGGCGGCGTGCGCGCCCGGCGTCGGCGTTGACGATCACTTCGCGAGTACGCTCGTCGACCGAGACGTTGACCATCTCGCTTATCTCGCCGCGGCGTCGTGCCTGTCGGATCTGGTCTGCGAGCTGTTCGGGGCTGGGATGGGTCCCAACCAGACTGCCGTTGACGTATACTTTTGCGTCGCGTCCCTGACTCATGTTAGTCGTCTGCGGGCTGTTCGACACTCTCGATGCCGGGGATGCCCTCTACTCCCATCTGTGCGAGTTCGTGTTTCAGTCCCTGTTCGTCCTCGACGTTCTGTGACAGCTCCATCGCCTGCGCGAAGTTCTTCACGAGCCCACAGTTCGGCCCTTCCGGCGTCTCCGAGGGGCAGATACGACCCCACTGGGTCGCGTGCAGATCCCGCGCCTCGAAGTGTGGTTGTGAGCGCGACAGCGGCGAGCGGAGTCGGCGCAGGTGACTCAGGACACCCATGTAGTCGGTTCGGTCGACGAGCTGTGAGACGCCGGAACGTCCGCCGACCCAGTTTCCGGTCGCGATCGGGTGTTCGAGCCGTTCGGTCAGCACATCAGAGCGAACGACCGTCGAAACCGACAGCTGCCGGTTTCGCATGTTGGCTCGTTCGAGCTGATACTTCACGTCACGTGCGAGCTTGTTCAGCGCCGTCCGGAACAGGTCTCGCATCAGGTCGCCCGAGACTTTCAGGCGCTTGTTGGCGTAGTGGTCCTTGTCGTCTGCCTCTCGGCGGTCGAGTGCGAGCTCGAAACACGCCTCGGCCATCCGGCAGAGATAGTAGGCCTTGTTGATCCGCACGTCCTCTTCGTCGACGCCCTCCTCGTGGAGGTGCGGGAGGAGATACCGGTCGATGACGTAGTTTGCGCGCTTGAGCTGGTAGTTTTTCCCCTGGCCGGAGGCGACCCGTTTGCCGAGTGCCTCGATGGCTTCCTCGGTCGTCTGGACCTCCGCAGTCTCCAGGTTCTCGAGCATGAACTTCACGATCTCGGGGTCGTCGCTCACGCGGTGGACGATCTCTTCGTCGGATTCCAGTCCAAGTGCGCGTACGAGCGTCACGAAGTCGACGCTGCCCGAGACGGAGGGGAACGAGACTTCGAGCAGACCATCGCGGCCGCGCTCGACGAGCACAAGCGCCCGATAGCCACGGCGCTGCGAGAACGTCTTCGCCACCTCGATGGTGTCGCCGTACTCGGTGTCGGTTTCGGCGAGAATCTTGTTCGGGGCCAGGTCCTCGCTGGTCATCAGCACCCGCTCGGAGCCGTTGACGATGAAGTACCCGCCTGGGTCTGCGGGGTCCTCGCCGATGTCGATGAGTTCGTTGTCAGTGAACTCAGCGATGTTGCACTTCTGTGAGCCGACCATGATCGGCATCCGTCCGATCTTGGTCTCGGTCTGGTCGACGACGCGCTCTTCCTCTTCTTCGCCGCCCTTGATGACGGCCATCTCCATGAATACGGGCGCGGAGTAGGTGATGTTTCGCAGGCGCGCCTCCTGCGGGTAGAGGAGTTCCTCGCTGCCGTCTGCCTCGCGGACACGGGGCGTGACGACGCGAATGTCACCGAGTTCGACGAAGACTGGCTCTTCGCCCTCCTTGTCACCGATGTCGGTGTCGATGGTCTCCTTCTCGTCGACGACTTCCTGCATCCCCCGTTCGAGGAAGGCGTTGAACGAGCGGAAATGGTGTTCTGCGAGCCGTTCGCGCGAAAAGTACTCCCGTGAAATGTTGCGTTTGTCCTCGATATCCATTATTCCACCACCAGTCGGTACACCACTGCGCGGTCTGTGGTGCGTGAGTCCCGTTCGATCTTCACGACGTCACCGACCTCGGCTTCGTCGGGCAGTGCCGGGTCGAGTCGCTTGATCTTGGGCAGGTCTGTTTTCTTGATGTTGTACTCCTCGAGTACGCCCTCGAGATCCGCATCGTCGAGGACGGTGTGGTCGGGTACGAGTTCGTGTTGGCTTACATCTACCATGTGTGTGTGCCGGCTGAGAAGCTGTTCGAGATACTACCGACGCATAGTTGCGGCGGGCATATAATCCTTATCAAATGCGGCGGACGACGCTATCGGACCCCGCCAGCCGTCGGCGGGAGAAGTCGGTCGGTGGATGGGTGTTCGTGGTGTGGGATAAAATACCTTGCGTGGGCAGTTCGATTGGAAAGTCTTAATACCAGTACGGGGGTACGGTGTGATGCGTGCCCGGGTGGTGTAGTGGCCCATCATACGACCCTGTCACGGTCGTGACGCGGGTTCAAATCCCGCCTCGGGCGCTTCTCTGATTCCAACTGCGCGGAGTTATGTCTCCGCACAATACTCGGAATCAGTGTGTAACTACTGCGGGATTTGAACTAGCCGACGAGCGGAGCGAGTGAAGTCGGTGTGGTTCAAATCCCGGAAGACGCTGTTTCGCCTTCCGACCTTCGCGAATCCGATAGATTCGCTCAGTCCCGCCTCGGGCGCTGCTGGGAACAATTCGGATTTCGCACCCTCTCATGTGAGTCACCGGTGATAGGGCTTTGCGTGGATTTCCTGCTGCAATTGTTCTATCGATTCGGGGTCTGGCGGTGTGACTGCGTCGACGATTGCAAACACTTCCTCGCGGTCGACTTTCACTGTCTCAGCCGTGAGAACCGTCGCTGGTGCGGTTCGCAATTCGCGAAGCGTTGCGACAGCGAGCAAAAATGGGACTGCCCATGCAGCCAGCGTGTTTCCACGCGTCTCGGGCATCGAATCGAGCCACAGGCGCGTGTCCGCGATGTGGCTCTCTGCTTCTTCGACGAGTCGGTCGACAACCGGCCGGAACGCCGCAGACTGTGTGTCGTCAGCAATATCTGTGTGAGAGAGTCCATGTGCTGATAGTACTCGCTCGGGGACGTACACGTTGTTCTCCTCGCGATAGTCTGTCGCGATATCTCGGGTGATGTTGACCAACTGTAACAGGAGTCCGAACGACGGGGCCGATTCAGCAAGCACGTCGCTTGTGTCCGTGTCCCGCAGTGCGATTTCGGTGACGAGTTCGCCGACCGTTCCGGCAACGTACCAGCAGTACGTTTCCAACTCTTCGATAGTCTGGATACGAAGCCCCTCGCTCTGTTCGTAGCGGGCGATAAATGCTGCCATCCCGTGGAGCATCGCCTGTATTGGCGGGCGAAGCTGGGCCTTCGTCCGGTCGGGGAGTGCCTGATATCGATCGATGAGCCGTGGCGTCTCCGTGACGAGTTTCCACTCCCCACTCCGCTCGTTGGGAACCCACTGCTCGACATCCGCGCGAAAGTCGGCGGGCGTTGTCGGGTCATCCTGTGTGAGGACTGCCCGGTAGGTGTTGAGCAAGGCAACCTTTTCTCCTGGAGGGATATGTCGGGCGTCCTCGATCGTGTCCGCGACCCGGCAGAGCAGATAGCCGGTTCGGATCTCGGCTTGCATCGGGGAGTCCAACAGTGAAATGCTGAGCGCGAATGTCCGGGATACGTCCTCCAGCACCGCCTGAGACCACTCAATCTCTCCAGAACCGTCCATTCGCATCACTAGGGCCGAACGAAACAAAAATGGTTGGATGTCGTCAGGCTTGTTCAGCTGTCAGCCCGTTCAAAAGCGCTTCGCCGCTGCTTCGATTGGTCGCGAGCGGGACGTCTTTCACGTCACAGATCCGCAGGAGCGCGGACACGTCGGGTTCGTGTGGCTGTGCAGTCATCGGGTCACGGAAGAACACGACGGCGTGGCAGTCGTCGGTCGCGACTTCAGCACCGATCATCAGGTCGCCGCCTTCCGGTCCCGACGCCATCGGTGTGGCCTCGAGGTTCGTCTGCTCGTTCAGCAGGCCGCCGGTGGTTCCGGTTGCGATCAGATCGTGTTCGGCCAGCCTCGTCTCGTACTCCGAGGCGAAGTCGATCATCTCCGATTTCTCGCTGTCGTGGGCGATGAGCGCGATGCGCATACGTAACCGAGCGCTCGTGGGTGCTTGAATTGTGGTGTCCCACTACAACTCAGATTGTGTGTTTTCCCCGGGTGAAGAGTCAGGCAGCTTTATATCCGTGTAGAACATCACGAAAACGTATGGACGGGGGAAATCGGGGGATATCACCAGTCGTCGGCGTAGTCCTGTTTGTCGCGGTCGTTGCCGCGCTCGGCGCTGTGTCGATGGCGTTCATCTTCGACGCGGGAGACGGTCAGGACGACAAACCGGCACCGAACACGCAGATGAACATGGATCAGGTGAAAATGGTCCAGCTGTACAACAACCCGGATGTCGTCGAGTACGAACTCAAGATGATCGGGGGTGAGAAACTCGACGGCTCGAAGGTGGAAATCCAGGGCGTGAAGAATCCACGCCAGCTTAACGGTAAGCAATTTAGCGCGGGAGAATCAATTACGGTTACTCCTGTCGAAGACCAGGTTCGGATCGTCTACCGGAGCGAGGATCGCGTCGACGCAGTGTTGCACACATTTAACGTCACCCCTGGAGGGTCGGTAGCGATGTGGGACTGCGATCAGCTTGCTAAGGACAACGGTCATCCGTCACCCGGCCCGATGCCGTGGACATTTAATGTCACAGTTCCTCAGGGCAAAATTGTCAATTGCGATATTATGACGGAGGGATATATCGACGTCGAAAAAAACGCGGAACTTATTGGATATGCAAAAAGCGTTGATAACGAGAATAAGTACGTCAACCTCGCTCCGGGTTCGGTCGTTCACGGAGATGTCACTGCGACCGCAGAAATCACAGGTGAAGACGCGACAGTTCTCTCCGATGTTGTTGGAACTGACGGCAGTAGCGAGGAACCGGACATCAAATTTAACGGCTCGTCTCGTGTCGAAGGCGACCTTCGGATCGAATCCGAGCCTGGTAATCCAGGGAGCCAGATATTCCTGAACGACACAACAGCAATCAACGGCGACGTCAGCGCATCGAAGGGTGCAACGGGGGATCTGACGCTTCAGGATGGGAATGTCAGTATCGACGGAGATATTGACTTCTCAGAGGCTGGCTCTACCAGTCTGGATCTCAACCCGCCAGGGCCTGGTACTGGCAGAGAATACAATATTTCGGGCGATATTGTACTGGAGCCAGGGGACGGAACTCTGGACGCTCAGATAAAATACATGAAACTTGATGGTGATATCGTGATATACAACACTGAGCCGACAAACAGACTTACACTGGAAGAGACAATTATCCAGGGGGATCTGTATACTGACCTGAGTAGCAGTCAGATCACATATAAGTCGAACGTGAATATACAGGGTAACGAGAGAGGGGTCGACCAGTATGACGGATTTGAGAACTTGTATGCTAATTTCACGTCTGCAACAGTACCTGCACAGGACAACGATGTGATTACGATCACTTTTGACACGGAGTTGACCGGCATTACGCAAGGGCAAGTACGCAGCGCATTCACAATCAAAAATTTGAAAGGAACAAACAGAATCCGTAACACTGGGCACAGCGTGAGCGGAAAGACGGTAACTATCCAACTCACCTCGGCTGTTGATGCAACCAATCCGAACATCAGGATAGAGTCAGACGATATCCGGTCTGCGCTGGAGGCGGGCGGCTTACCATTCGAACAGCTTGACGAACCGGTACAGAACAACGCCGGGGACTGACAACTCCTATTCGGTTCTCACACGCTATCGTCTGACTGTCTCACCCAAACAGCCGACGGAGTCGAATCCAGAGCGACAGCGCCCGTCTGCGGGAGCTTCTTCTGCGCCTGTTGAGTCCGCCAAGCCCCGCTGCAAGTGTGAGAATGATGCCTGCGATGATCCCGTTGAGTACCCCAAGCGCCACGAATGGGTGAACGTCGTGCAGGTCGCCGATCAGTGACTCAGGGAGGAGCAACAGATATCGGTGTTCCGAGAGCGTGATGGTACGCTGCTCGCCCGGCGGCGGTGCATCGACAGCGAGCGTCGCTGTCCCCTGATGTGTCTGTTTACCTGATACTGAACGTTCGTTCTGCTCTGGGCGCCTTCGCAAAGGTTATGAGTGGTCGCCTACTGCGTTCAAAGGCAATGGCAGAAGGTACGGTTGATTTCTTCAACGACACAGGCGGTTACGGTTTCATCGACACAGAGGAAGCGGACGAAGACGTGTTCTTCCACATGGAGGACATTGGCGGCCCAGATCTGGAAGAAGGTCAGGACGTCGAATTCGAAATTGAAGACGCGCCGAAAGGCCCGCGAGCGACGAACGTTACCCGACTGTAAGGTCGACTCGTTTTCGTAGCTACTGAGCCCCGAGCGCGTCGTCACTGCGGTAGACGATCTGCATCGGGAGCCCCTTCGCATCGAGCGGCGGCTCCGGCGGAAGCGACTGCAACCGTCCGGAGCCTGGCCGCGCGGTGTAGGCAAGGACGACAGCGTCGAGTACGTCGTCGACAGCAATCTCCTCGCCGCCAGTCGATTCGGCAACCGACTGGACCACCGGCGGCGCGTCGGCTTCGTAGCCTGCGAGTGTCCGCATCCGCTCGGCGTAGCCAGCGGCGGTCTTTTTGGAGTACTGGAGTGGCTCGCCCGCAAACGCTCGAAAGCAGACTTCCGGATGGCTCTCGACGAACGTCTCGCGAGCCTCGGGGACGTTCCGGAGCAGGTCGTCGACTGCCGCGATAGAGTCGCTGATCGCAAACGCCTGCTTCGAGATCCCCCTGTCGGCTTTGCGCTCGTTGACGCGCTTTGCCGCCGGATAGCGGCGCTTGCGCGTCGCCTCGCGCACGGGCGGCGTGAACACCGACGCGCTCCGCGGACCGAGTACCTCCCGTGCGAGTTCGTCGCACGTTCGTCCACCTGACCCCTCCTCGATGAGACCGATCGGCACGTCGATGAGAATCCGGTCTGCGAGTTCCTCGTAGCGATACCATAGTTCGCCGACTTCCTCGAAGACGGCGGCGTGGTCGAACCCATCAGTATCGAACGCGACCGCGAGCCACGACCCCGAACTCCAGTCGACCCCGACGAATCTGCTCATACCTGACTCTCCCACTTCGCACCTAAAAAACTCGCGCCGTCTCTCGACTACTGGGCAGGTTCAGGGGCATCGGACAGTGCCGCTGGCGGTCCACCCGGCAGTTCGTCTCGGTTGTGCTCGGCGGTGAAGTCGAGATCCGGCCCGGCAGCGATGATGCGCGTTGGGGTGACCTCGGGATGGGTCGTGTAATAATGCTCCTTGATGTGGTCCATCCGCACTGTCTCCGCGACGCCGGGAGTCTGATACAGGTCGCGAAGATACGGCCAGAGTGTGTCGTACTGCTGAATTTGCTGTTTGTTGCACATGAAGTGGGTGTGATACACCTGGTCGAATCGGACCAGCGTCGTGAACATGCAGATGTCCGCCTCCGTCAGGCGGTCCCCGGCGAGATAGCGCTGGTCGGCGAGGACCTCGTCCCAGTGGTCGAGCGCGTCGAATAGCTCCGTGACGGCCTCGTCGTAGGCCGACTGAGACTTCGCGAACCCAGCGCGGTAGACGCCGTTGTTGACCGGTTCGTATATCTCCTCGATGATGCGGTCGACCTCCTCCTGATATCCCTCGGGATATAGGTCGACGTCTCGCGTTGCAACGTCGCCCATCTCCGTATCGAGCATTCGGAGAATCTCCTTCGATTCGTTGTTGACGATGGTGTCTGTCTCTTTGTCGTAGAGAACCGGCACGGTGACCCGACAGGTCGCGTCCGGGTCGGCTGTCTGGTACACTTCACGCAGATAGTCGCTCCCGTTGACGGTGTCGCGCGTACAGCCGTCCTTCTCGGGGGTGAACTGCCAGCCACCCTCGTCACGGAACGGGTCGACGTAGTTGACCGTGATTGCGTCCTCCAGCCCTTTGAGTTTGCGAACGAGCAGCGTCCGGTGTGCCCACGGGCAGGCATACGAGACGTACAGGTGATAGCGGTCCGCTTCGGCCGGATAGGTCGCGTCGGGGTCGTCGCGTATCTCGTCTCGGAACGTCGTCTCCTGGCGCTCGAACGCGCCCTCCTCGTTCGTTGACTCGAAGGCATCTGTTCGCCACTCGCCGTCGACGAGCATATTCATAGCTACCAGTAGGAGTGCAAGCCTCAAAAAGACAGCAGTGACACGCGTGTAACCGGGTGTTGTGCGTCGTATCGCGCGCTGCTGGTCACGTGGAGCGTGCCGCTCGAATCAGCCCGCTGACGCCTCCAGTCCGAAGGGTTTATTCGCGCTGTCGGCAACGTTTCTGCAAGAACCACCATGTCCGAGAAACCAGCCTCGATGTACCGGGATATCGACAAGCCCGCGTACACGCGACGGGAGTACATCACAGGCATTCCCGGCTCGAAGATCGCACAGCACAAGATGGGCGCGAAGGACGCAGACCCCGAGGACTACCCAGTGCAGATCTCACTCGTCGTCGAGGAGAGCCTGCAGATCCGCCACGGGTCGCTCGAAGCCGCCCGGCTCTCGGCGAACCGACACCTGATCAAGGAACTCGGCGAGAACAACTACAAGATGATCCTCCGGAAGTTCCCCCACCAGGTGCTTCGGGAGAACAAACAGGCGACCGGCGCGGGCGCAGACCGTGTCTCTGACGGAATGCGACAGGCGTTCGGCAAAATCGTCGGCACTGCGGCCCGGATTCAGGAGGGCGAGCGACTCTTTACCGCCTACTGTGACGTCGACCAGGCCGAGGCCGTCAAGGAGGCCTACCGCCGCGCGTACAACAAGATCACGCCGCCCTGCCGCATCAAGGTCGAGCGCGGACAGGACCAGCTTATCGCCTGACGGTCGATATCGTTTTGTCGCTGCAGGCTAACTGGCCAGCAGATGCTCCGTCTCGCAGTCACGACCGACGCCGAAACGTACGAGCGGATGCAGGCCCCCCTCGACGAGCGAGCGATTGCGGTCGACCACGTCGACCCCTCCGAACGAACGATCGATCTCTCCGAGGGGGCGGGCGCGTTCGACGCTGGTGAGCGCTTCGACGTGGGCTTTGTCTTCCCGCCACGGATTGCCGAAGGAGGCGTCGTGGATGGAGTGCTCGACATCCCGTGGGTGAACGGCCGCGAGGCGGTACTTCGCTCCCGGCACAAGGGCGAGACACTCGCTCGTCTCTCGCGTGCAGGGTTGCCAGTCCCCGAGACGGTCGTCGTTTCGGACCCGGCCGACGACGCGGAACTCAGGGCCGCATTCGAGCGATTCGACCCGCCAGTGGTGGTCAAGCCCAACGCGACGACGCGTGGTGTCGGCGTCGCGAAGGCTCACGACCTGGACTCGTTTCTCGGAATCTGTGACTATCTCGACCTTGTTCACGACTACCGCGCGACGGGCGACCAGTCGTTTCTGGTTCAGGAGTATCTCCCAGACGCCCGCGACTATCGCGTGATGCTCATCGAGGGGACCTTCGTCGGTGCCGTCGAGCGACGACTTCCCGGCGAGGCGCTCGAAGCGGGACAGTGGAAACACAACGTCCACTTGGGCGCCGAGGCGGAGGGCGTTGATTTGAACGAAGAGTTACGTGACCTCGCAGAGCGCGCCGCACAGACGCTCGACATCCCGTGGCTGGGTGTGGATCTGCTCGTGACTGATGACCGGGCGGTTATCAACGAGACCAACGCCCGGCCGACAATCGACTCGGCGACGAAGTACGAACCCGGATTCTGGGACGACGTGGCTGCGCTGATCCGCGCGCAGTGTTAAGGGGTTCCCGAAAACGTGTTCCCGCTGATCAGATGTCGATGCTCGTCGACTCGTCGGTTCGGTCGAAAGTGACTTCGAGAACGCCGTTGTTGTAGGTCGCACTCGCCGAGTGCTCGTCGACTGGGCTGGGTAGCGTGATGCGCTCCTGATACTCACGATCCTCGGCTGTCGCCTGCAGGCTGAGTGTCGTGCCGTCACACTGCAGGTCGATGTCCGATTTCTCGACGCCCGGGATATCCGCGACCACCCGCAGTTCGTCCTCTGTCTCGTGGATGTCGGTGTGGACGCTCTGCCCACCCGTCCCACGTCGCTCACTCGTGTTGTGTTCGACGTGAAACTCCGTATCGTGGCCCATCATATCGTTCATCATCCGCTCTATCTCCTCGAAGAACTCGTCGAACGGGTCGTCGCGGTCGTCGTCTCTCATACACACTGGTAGTGGCGAACGACCCAAAAACCTTCGCAGTATCAGACCACCAACACCCACGGCTTTTATATACGAATCGTCTACACGACGTATGAGCGAACGCACAGAGCGAATTGCACTCCCGTGTCCGGCCTGTTCGCCGGACGTGGAACTGGTTCACGAGATACTCAGCCCCGGCGGGCAGGCGACGGTACGGTGTACGGAGTGTGGGCACGTGCGTAAGACGGAACTTCCGGAACCGAGTACGGTCGAGCGAAAGGTCGTCGTCTCACAGGGTGAGGAATCGTTCTCGACGTCAGTCGAAGCGCCCGCCGAGGAGCAACTCTCTGTTGGCGAGGAATTTCTGGTCGAAACCGACGAGGCGATCATGACTGTCCGGATCACCAGTCTCGAACTGGCCGAGGGACGGACGGATGAGGCCCCGACCGACGACGTGAAGACGATCTGGACGCGTGCAGTCGGCAACGTCAGCGTCAACGTCACCGCACATCCCAAATCCGGCGCGCACGACGAGACGTACTCGTTTACGCTCCAGGTTCCCGGCGATTACGAGTTCGTCGTCGACGAGGAGGACGAACTCAGTGGGGAGAACTTCACCGTCGAGGGGATCTATCTTCGCGACGATGCGACGGGCTACGAGTACGACAAACTCGATTACACCGGAGACACCGCCGTCGCGAAGGACATCAAGCGACTCTACGTGCGAGACGAGTCGACTACGGCGTGGTCGGCCTGGTAACATGAACTGCGAGGACGAACGTGAGGCGCTAGTCTCGCAACTCCAGACCCGGGAGAATCTGAGTCCAGAGACGGCCGCAGCGTTGCGAGCGGTTCCGCGCCACGAGTTCGTCGACGAACCGCGACAGGACAGCGCCTACGAGGACAGGCCGCTCCCGATCGGCAACGGGCAGACGATAAGCGCGCCGCACATGGTCGCGATAATGACGGATCTACTCGAATTACAGCCCGGAATGCGTGTCCTCGAGATTGGAACCGGATGTGGCTATCACGCGGCTGTCACTGCCGAGATCGTCGGCCCGGAGCACGTCTACAGTGTGGAGTACGAACCGGAACTCGCAGACCAGGCGCGCGAGACTCTCGAACAGATGGGGTACGGGGGAATCTCGGTTCGTACTGGCGACGGTCGCGAGGGATGGCCCGAACACGCACCATTCGACCGCGTGTATCTCACCTGTGCGGCGAGTGAGTTCCCATCGGCCGTCGCCGACCAGGTTCGAACGGGCGGTGTCGTGCTCGGGCCCATCGGAAGCCATCGACAGACGCTCGTCCGGGGGAAAAAGCGATCCGACGGCTCGCTCGACCGGGAGAAACACGGCGGCGTCAGATTCGTGCCACTACGATAGCACACCGTGGCGATTGTAGTCAGCGACTGAACGTATCATTCATTACCGTCGACCCCAACTCTGTAACATGGATCCGGCGGTCTTGCGAGCGGATATGGTCGACAGCCTCGAACACGAGAGCAAAGGCTGTGTCCACAGTGAGGCGCTGTCGGCCGCGATGCGGGAAGTCCCGCGCCACGCCTTCCTTGACGACGAGCGGGCCGCCTACGCCGACCGCCCATTCGAGCATCTCGGGACGCGCGTCCTCGCACCGAGTACGGTCGGTCGACTCCTCGAAGCACTCGACGCACGCGACGGCGACGAGGTACTCGTGGTCGGTGCTGGCGTCGGATACACCGTCGCCGTTCTCGCAGAGCGCGTCGGCGCGCGCAACGTGCAGGCCGTCGATATCACTCGCCGACTCGTCTACGAGGCGCGCGACAACCTCGCGACAGCGGGCTACGGTGAAGTCCTGGTCGACTGTCGAGACGGTGTCACGGGCTTTCCCGAATACGCACCCTACGACCGCATCCTGCTCGAAGCCGCCGCCATCAGCCCACCCCAGCGACTCCTCGACCAGCTCGCGCCGGATGGCCGACTCGTGATGCCCCTCGGCGGCCCGACACAATCACTCGCCGCCGTCAGCCCCGATGGGACCGTCGAGAAACACGGCGGCTGTGCCTTCGCGCCGATGCTCGTCGAAGGCGAGCAGGCCGACACCGTCGAGCGAAACCGAACTCGCCGTGAGGACCGGGAGTTCGCCGAGCGAGCCGCACAGCGCCGCAAGGGCTGGGAACTCGACTGGATCGACTGGGACTGACGACCTCACCACTTCTCTCGTGTCGTTCAGCCCCGGATCACGAGCACGTCCGTGTTCTCGCGCTTGTCGGCGTATTCACCTCCGGGTGGCCTGATATCGAGTTTGACCGTCCCCTCCTGCTGGTTCGGCCCGAGTTCCGGGTCGAGTTCGAGCGTCGCGACTCCGTCGTGGCCCGTCTCGGCGGTCGCTATCGACTCCAATCGAGCCGTGCCGCTCTTTGCGACGATGGTCGCGTTTGCGATTGCCGTCCCGTCCGGGTCGACGACGTTGACGTCAACGCTCGTCGGCTCCGGTTCGATTATCTCCGGTTGTGGCTGGGTCTCGAGTTCCGTCACGCCGAGCGTGTCCATCCCGTCGATGACGCTCATCATCACTGCGAGACTCGCCACGCCGACGACGAGTGCGATGACGAGTCTGATCGGTAACCCTTCGATGGCTCGTTCGTCATGTCTGAGTTCGCCTAACGACATGGGGGCTCTGGCCCCGGTATCCAACTTAAACCTTCACCGGCTCCGTCGCTGGTGTGTCCACAGAGAGCATGGAGAACTTCCCGGTGAGCAAGCCCAGCAGGAGGCCGACGAAGTGTGCGATAAGCGCGACGCCGGGGCTGGCAGTCGCGGCGGTCAACAGGGCAGCGATGACGACGAAGGCAACGAACTGCACCCGTCGTGAGACGGACAGCGCCGCGCCCACTCGTGAGGAGAGACGATTGCTCGCGAGCAGGTAGCCGAGCAGCGCGAACACGCCACCGCTCGCGCCGAGTACCCCCGCTGTCGCCGCGAACTCCACAAGTGGAAGCTCTGCGAGCAGGCTGCTCAGGAGGATCTGTGAGACGCCAGTGGCTGCTCCTGTGAGGAGGAAAAACGCGTGAAAGCGCGGTCGGGTGGTTGACCGAGCAATCGGCCAGCCGAAGATGAGGAGTGCAACCCCGTTCGAGACCAGATGGCTGAGGTTCGCGTGAGCGTACACGCTCGTGAACACCGTCCACGGCCGGTCCAGAAGCGGGGCAGAGAGGACAAAGAGCCCACCGACCAGGCCGGTGACCGCCGTCACGAACTGGAGCAGAAACACCAGCACGAAGACTGCAAGCAACTCGAATACCGGCTGTCCTGACCGCTCGACCATGTCTCTGATTTGGCCGTCGGACACTTACGATTCTTGGTCCGCCTCCTGTCCCGTCAGCGAGCGCGGCAGCACTCGCCAGAAGCTACACCCTTTTGGGTACTGACCGGCTATGTCAGGTGATGAGTCGAACGCGCATCGCCCTGTTGAACGCGGCACACGAGGGGGCAGAGACTCGACGGAACTTCCGTCGGGAGGCCGACGCCAGTCTCGTGGAGTATCACGCACCCGAGCGCGACCTGCCCGAGACGTTCGCGTTCGACGGCGTCATCCTGACTGGCTCGCGTGCCTCGGTCTACTGGGACGAGCCGTGGATCACGGAACTCAAAGGCTGGGTCGGTGACGCTATCGAGGCCGGTCTCCCATTTCTCGGCGTCTGTTACGGCCACCAACTGCTCGCAGACGTGCTCGGCGGGGGCGTCGAAGCCATGGACGAATACGAGATTGGCTACCGTACGGTGACCCACAGCGGTGAGTCGCCGCTGTTCGACGGCATCGACCCGGAGTTCACTGCCTTCACCACCCACTCCGATCGGGTGAGTCGGCTGCCGCCGGGAGCGACCGAAATCGCGAGAAACGACTACGGGATCCACGGCTTCCAGAAGGGCGATGTCTTCGCGGTGCAGTTCCACCCCGAGTACGATACGGAGACTGCAGAGAGCGTGACACGCGGCAAAGACCTGCCCGACGAGAAGATGGAGCGAGCGCTTGCCGGTATCACGGAGGACAACTACGCGGCCGCATGCGAGGCAAAGCAGGTCTTCGAGAACTTCGTCCAGTACGTCGAGACGCAGTCCGATGTCGGTGACGCCGAGGCGGGCCTCTCGGCCGACGACTGAACTGTTCAGTGTGGGTTCCTGCGAAACACTTTCGCGTACTATGACCGTCTATCTCGACATGTCAACGACAATCGACACCCCTGCGGCGGACGAATCGTGCGCGTACTGTAACTCCCAGATTTTCGACCACGACCCGCTCTGTGTGCGCGACTGTACCGACGATTGTGGGTCGCCGACCTACTTTTGTAACTACGCCTGTCTGTCGGCGCATATCGCGGAACACGACCTGACGACCGGCGATTCCTGTACGTGGTCTCCGGAGTAGGGGTTCGTGGAACCGAATCACGCCGAGACGATTCCTGTGATCGGTTGTCGCCGTTTCGAGTGATTTCTCTCACCTAATGATTTGCGAAATTGGCGGTATATCGGCCCGTTCTGCGATATTTGCCGTGAATTCGTCGATTCTATCTCGTTACGAGTGTCTCGCTTGCGACTTCCGCCCCATCTGAAGTCGTAGACGGCCCTGTGGAGGCGAAAGGTATATTCCTCCGTTTCGCAATATTTGCGAGTACCGAAATGAGTGAGATAGAGCCGGGGGTGGATATCTCGACGCGGGAGTACGAGCGACTCCGTCGTGGGACCGAAACACACCGCGAGGAACTCATCGTCCGACTGTGTGGTGAGGTAGGGCTTCGTGCGGCCGAAATCGTCAGACTCACGCCCGCAGACGTGTCCGGGACGGGCGCAGACGACCGGAGCCGGTCCTTTCTGACTGTTCGGGAGGGTGACGGCGGGGAACGGACTTCATATCTCCCCTCGTCGGTCGCACACGAGTTCTGGCAGTACGTCCGCTCGAACGGCATCGACACCGATCAGGCGGTCATCAGTGTGACGAGTCGGCGCGTTCAGATGCTCGTCCGCGAGGTGGGCGAACGGGCCGCCGCGCAGACGGGATTGGCGACGCTCCAGTCGGTCACTCCATCGACACTCAGGCGATATTTCGCGAGACAGTTGCTGGCCGAACACGGTGTCGACGCGCGGGTCGTCGCCGCAGTCGGCGGGTGGGAGGGGGTCGACGGGCTACTCAGGTCTGCAGACGAGCCGACACGCGAGGAGATTGCGGCGTCGTTCGAGCAACTGGACCGGACTGAGGCACAACCCGGCCGCCTCTCTCGGCTGATCGACGCGTTCGAGGCCGTCGAGGAGACGATTATCGCCGCTGGAAACCGCGAAGCTATCGAACGGGCCGCCTGTGAGGAACTGACCTCCGAAGTGTATCAAGGTGCGTGGCTGACCGAGCGCGACCGAAACGGCTCGATAACCGTCCGGACACACGCGGGCGAACAGCCGGACCGATTCGACGTGCCAGGGGAAACCGGCATCGTCAGACGGGCGCTTCAGACCGGACAGACTCTTGTGACGCCCGACAGTCCCGGTCTGAGCGAGCGCTACGACGGACGGGGGTTGCTCGCTGCTGCCCCGCTGACACACGGTGAAACCAGCTACGGGACACTGGTCGTGCAGGCTCGCACCGATGCTGCGTTCGAGGACGCCGAGCGAACGGCGCTGACTGCACTCGGACGGCGACTCGCCGCGACCATCACCGCAACCGAGCGCAAACAGTTGCTCTTTGGAAGCACCGTCCTCGAACTGGACTTCGCCTATCAGGACCGCAACGGAACGTTGATCGACATCGCCGCTCGACTCGATTGCCGTCTGTCGATCGAAGGTATCGTCCCGGACGGTGACGGATCGCTCCTTTGCTTCGTCGAGGTGCGGGGGGCGACTGCGGAGCGCACACTTGAAGTGATGGCTGACGCCGAGGCTGTGACCAAGACGCGCCTGATCCGACAGCAGGACGACGGAGGGACACTCGAAGTGTGTCTGGAGCGCGGATCACCGGCGAACGTGCTCGCCCAGCGGGGGGCCACAGTCACCGATCTCCAGATCGAATCGGATGAGGCACAACTCGTGTGTGAAGTCTCGCCCGATACCGACGTTCGGTCGCTCGGTGAGGCGCTGAAACGACAGTATCCGTCGGTTCGCCTCCAGCGAAAGCGAGAACAGCCACGGACGACCAGAACGCCCGACGTGCGCGACTCCGTGTCGGAGCGTCTCACCGACAAACAGCGGGCAGTTCTCGAAACTGCCTATCACGCTGGCTACTTCGAGTGGCCACGGGCCAGCACCGCAGAGGATCTCGCCGACTCGATGGGGGTCGCGTCACCGACACTTCACAACCACCTCAGGAAAGCTCAGAAGACGTTGCTTGCGTCCTTGCTCGAAGACGAGTAGGTTCTGGGACGGACAGCGACGTGACGCGAAACGGTGGCAGAGACAGACGACCGTTTGGAAAATGACGGCCATTTGGGATAGCTAGAGCTAGGGATTAAGAGACCACTCTGTGGATCTACTGATGCTATGTCAGATGACGAAATCGACGTCGAGCTTGAGGCACGGCTCGAAGAACAGGAAGAGTTCGAGCCACCGGAAGCCTTCGTCGAACAGGCGAACGTGTCGGATCCGGCGATCTACGACGACTTCGAGGAAAACTGGCCCGACGAGTGGGAACGGGCGGCGGACCTTCTCGACTGGGAGGAGGAGTGGGATCAGGTACTCGACGACTCGAACGAACCGTTCTACGAGTGGTTCGTCGACGGCAAACTCAACGCCGCGGAGAACTGTATCGACCGCCATCTCGACGAGCGCGGCGACGAGGCAGCCATCGAGTGGGTCGGGGAACTCGGGGAGACGCGTACGTACACGTATCGTGACCTCCACCGAGAAGTAAACGAGTTTGCCGCCGCGTTGCGCGAGCAGGGCGTCGAGGAGGACGACGTCGTCTCGATGTACATGCCGATGATCCCCGAACTGCCGATTGCGATGCTCGCGTGTGCTCGCATCGGCGCGCCACACGCCGTCGTGTTCGCGGGCTTTTCGGCAGACGCGCTCGCCGAGCGGATGAACGCCGCGAACTCCGAGTATCTCGTCACCGTCGACGGCTACTACCGGCGTGGCGACCCGCTCCAGCACCTCGAAAAGGCCCGCGAGGGACTCGACAAGGTCGAGCAGGACGCGACCACAATCGTCGTCGACAGGCTGGGAGACGACTCGGAAATCGACCCGCTCCCCGAGGAGCGCGATTACGACGAACTCGTCGAGGCACACAGCGGCGAGACGGTCGACCCAGTCACCCGCGACGCCGAGGACATGCTGTTTTTGATGTACACCTCGGGAACCACCGGCAAGCCAAAGGGCGTGAAACACACCACCGGTGGCTATCTCTCGTATGCCGCCTGGACTAGCCACGCAGTACTCGATGTCAAACCCGAGGACACCTACTGGTGTTCGGCGGACATCGGCTGGATCACCGGGCACTCCTACATTGTCTACGGCCCGCTCGCGCTGGGAACGACGACGGTGATGTACGAGGGGACGCCGGATTACCCCGACAAGGACCGCCTCTGGGAAATCGTCGAGGACTACGACGTGACGCAACTGTACACCGCCCCGACCGCGATTCGTGCGTTCATGAAGTGGGGCACGGAGTACCCAGAGCAACACGACCTGTCGAGTCTGCGTCTGCTCGGCACTGTCGGGGAACCGATCAACCCGCGGGCTTGGAAGTGGTACTACAAACACATCGGCAACGAGGAGTGCCCGGTCGTCGACACGTGGTGGCAGACCGAAACTGGCGGGATGATGATCACGACCCTGCCGGGCATCTCGAACATGAAACCCGGCTCTGCAGGGCCGCCGCTCCCGGGAATCAGTGCGGATGTCATCGACCCCTCGGGCGACCCTGTCGAGGCCGGTCGTGCGGGCCATCTGGTCATCAACAAGCCCTGGCCCGGCATGCTGCGAACGCTCTACAAGAACGACGAGCGCTTCATCGACGAGTACTGGGACGAGTACTCCATCCCCGAGCGTGACCAGTGGGTGTACTTCCCCGAGGACGGCGCGAAGATCGACGACGACGGCTACATCACCGTTCTCGGCCGCGTCGACGACGTGCTGAACGTCTCCGGACACCGCCTCGGCACGATGGAGATCGAATCGGCTATCGTCGGTGTCGAAGGCGTCGCCGAGGCCGCCGTCGTCGGTGGCGACCACGAGGTCAAAGGCGAGGCGGTCTACGCCTACGTCATCACCGAGGACGGACAGGAGGAAAGCGACGCGCTGCGCGACGAGATAATCGAGGCAGTCGAGGACGCGATCGGTCCGATCGCCCGGCCAGAGCAGATCATCTTCACACCTGAACTGCCGAAGACTCGCTCGGGCAAGATCATGCGTCGCCTCCTCGAAGACATCGCCGACGGCAACGAACTCGGCAACACGAGCACGCTGCGGAACCCCGACGTCGTCCACGACATCCAGCAGAAAGTTCACGGCGACTGACGTTCCGCGGGGCTGACTGATACTCACCCCCTGCGACGGTCATCCGGTGGCGACTGACAGCACCACTAACTGATTTCACGTCAGCGAAACCAGCACGATGAGCGAAACACACGCAGAATCTGAAACCACTGAGTCAGACCCGGCAGTCGACGAGCAGGCCGCCAGCGCGGCGGTTACGGACGGCGGTGAGACGATGACTGAGGATGATGCACCGGCGGCTGAGAGTATGAGCGACGTCGAGCGCGAGCGAGAGATCGACTACCTCGACGTTGAGATAAACCTCCTTCGCCCGGCAACGCCGTTCATGCGAGACCACCTGAAGGTAATCTGGATCGGCGCCATCGTCTGGACGTGTACGACCTTCGGCCCGATCACGCTGACTCGTCTCGCGCCGGACGTGATGACCTCGACGATGCCGATGATCGGCTTCCCGCTGCACTACTTTTTGATCGCCATCGGAAGCCCGTCTGCGGCGCTGTTGCTGTCGGTGTGGTACGCCCGCAAGCGCGACCAGATCGACAGAAAGTACGGCATCGAACAGGGCGTCTCGGGCGGGACGGCGACCGCCGAGACGGCAGACGAGAGCGTGGCGGCCACTGACGGGGGTACTCGCGAATGAACGCGGCGCTGCTCGCGAGCGGCGTCGTCCTGGAGTCGGAAGCGCTGCTCCCAGAGGGACTCGACATCTCCTTTAAGCTTCTCCCGGCGATCATCGTCATCGCGATGATGGCGCTGTTTCTGGCCGTCGGACTCGTCTTCAAGGTCGCCGACACCGACGACATGTGGGTCGCTGGCCGCTCGATCGGGAACGTCGAAAACGGCATGGCGATCGGTGCGAACTGGATGTCAGCCGCCTCGTATCTCGGGATGGCTGCACTGATCGCGACGGCTGGCGTCTACGGGCTGGCGTTCACCGTCGGCTGGACGACCGGATATTTCATCCTGCTAATCTTTCTCGCCGCACAGATGCGCCGGTTCGGGAAGTACACCGCGCCGGATTTCGTCGGCGACCGCTTCAACTCCGACGCCGCACGCGCAATCGCGGCCGTGACGACGTTTCTGATCGGCTTCGTCTACGCCATCGGACAGGCCCGCGGGATGGGGCTGGTCGGGATGTACATGCTCGGTGACCTCGGCGTCCCGGGCCTGACTGCCTACCAGTCGATGATGGTGCTGTTCATGGTCGTCACCGTCGGCTATCTGGCGCTGTCGGGGATGCTTGGCGCGACCAAGAACATGGCGCTGCAGTATATCATCTTGATCGCGGCGTTTCTGATCGGCCTGCTCGCGACTGGCTGGGCGGCCGGGTTCTCGACTGTGCTCCCGCAACTTGAGTACGGACAACTGATCAGCGAACTGGGCAACGAGTTCTCGGCGCCCTTCGCGGGCGGGAGCTACTACCTCTGGGTCGCGACGTGTTTCTCGCTGGTGTTTGGCACCTGCGGGCTTCCGCACGTGCTGGTGCGGTTTTACACCGTCGAGAACGAGCGCATCGCGCGCTGGTCGTGTACCTGGGGGCTGTTTTTCATCTGCCTGTTGTATCTGAGTGCGCCCGCGTTCGCCGCCTTCGGCACGCATCTGTACACCGAGAACGTCGCGCCGACCTACGGTGACCCGGGCATGACTGACGCGGCGGGCGACGTGATCGTCGTGTTGGCGGCCCAGTTGGCCAATCTGCCGACGTGGCTCGTCGGCCTCGTCGCGGCGGGTGGCATCGCCGCTGCAGTTGCGACGACCGCCGGACTGTTCATTGCGGGTTCGTCGGCCATCTCACACGACATCTACGCGAACATCATCAACCCCGAAGCGACTCAACGCCAACAGATGGTCGTCGGTCGTCTGAGCATCGTCGCGCTCGGCGCGCTCACGACACTCGCTGCGCTCGACCCCCAGCAGCCTATCGCCGCGCTTGTCAGCTACGCGTTCTCGTTGGCCGCGACCGTGCTGTTCCCGATGTTTTTCGTCGGGCTGTGGTGGGAAAACGCCAACCGGCAGGGCGCGCTCACGGGCATGGTACTCGGACTCGTCCTGTGGTTCATCCCGATGATAAACGAGGGCAACTTCGGCATCGTCAACGGTGGCGAGGGGATCGGCATCGAATTCCTCACCCAGTGGATGCCAGCCACCGGGTCGGCGCTCATCGCGATGCCGGTCGTGATCGTCACCATGGTGGTCGTTTCGATTGTCACCGACGAACCGCCGGAGAAGACGAAGATGATGGTGCGGCAGTGTCACAGCCCTGAGCCGATGAGCCAGGACGCGACCGCCGCCGAAGTCGTCGAACGGAAACTGAACGCCAGAGACGCCGCGACCGACGGCGGTCAGTCTGCCGACACCGATCGGACGCGCACCGATGGCGGTCAGTCCGTTGACGCCGATCGGACGCGCACTGACGGCGGTCAGCCGACTGGCGAGCAACAGGATGACGACGACCGAGTGACTACGGACAACGATACAGTGGAGACCTGACCATGTACGAACGCATACTCGTCCCGACCGATGGAAGCGACGTCGCCGAGGCGGCAGTCGACCACGCGCTCGACCTCGCGACGAAGTACGACGCCGAACTGCACGCGCTCTTCGTCGCCGATACTGACGCAATCGCCTACAGTCTCGGCGCCGAACAGGTCGACCGGATCCAGCAGGGGAACTTTGCTGGCATGACCGAACTCCGTGAGAAGGCGGAGGCGGCGACCGGCCACGTCGCCGACCTCGCTGACATGGAGGGGATCGAGGCCGTCGAGCACCACGCCGGTGGCCGCCCTCACGACATGATCGCGGACTACGCCGAAGACAACGACATCGACCTCATCGTGATGGGAAGTCACGGCCGTTCGGGCGTCCGCCGGGCCTTGTTGGGGAGTGTCACCGAGCGGACGCTCCGCTCGACGCACGTCCCCGTCCTCGTGGTCGACGCACAGGGAGCGGAGTCGTAGTCTCGCCTACTCTCGCATGACACCCTCACCACCATCAAGTCGACGAGAACGCCGATGACCCTCGCGGACCGCCTCCAGCAGCACGTCCGCGAACACCGGTCGGGGATGCTGTACGACCTGATGTTCGCCGTCGTCTGGGTCGGTCTGGTCTCGATTCTGTTCGACGTCGTCTTCGTCGGCGCGCCGACGTGGGCGCGGTACATGTTCCTCATCGCTGGGATTCCCGCGTACTTCGGCTTTTTCTGGTCACTCGAACTCGCCAGACAGGTGGAGTAGGTCACTCCGCCGTCGACTCGGCGTAGCGCTGTCGGAGCCGAACACAGAGGAGACTCGCGAGACCGAAGATGACCGGGAACGCGACGGAGCCGAGCGACCCCGACGTCACCGCCGGATACGCGGTCGCACCTGCAAGTACCGCAAACAACAGAGCGAGCAGTCCGGTGATCGGAACTCCGTACGTCTCACCGAACCCCGCCCTTTCGCTGTCGCCGTCAGTCATCACGCCGTGAGATGGGTATCCAGCGGATGTAAAGGCTCTCCCCCGAGTCATGTCTAATACCGTCACCGGTCGACGGAAGCGGACGAGGAGTGAGAAGGATACTGTGAGCAGTGCTAACTTACTTTACTACTAGGTTATCATCTATTATATTCAAGTAATTAGAGTAATGCTAAACATTACTATCCGATTAACGGTGTTTGCCGTTGTTCTGACGGTTGCACTCTCGATGATGGCTGCTCCCGCCGTGGCCGCACCGGGTGACAAGGTCACCGTCACCGACCCCGACCAAATGGATGGGAACGAAAAGAAGTGGGTAATGCCTGGTGACAACGTTCAGTTCCCAGATTCCTTCTTTGATGAAAAAATAGGGCCGGGTAACACTGCAGCAAACGATGCAGCACCTGAAGACCGGTTCCTCAAGGCCAAGAAGGCATTTGACGGAAAAGTATCGTTCCCTGACAGCTTCTTCGATGGTAACGATGACGAAGAATTCCAAGATGGTAGCGACCCCGTCCTGGCCCCCTGACACGGCCGGAACTGTATCGTCACTATTCTAGGTGGTGAGTCCGAATACTGCTTTTTCGCCTCTGTGCTGAGTTATAAATTCCACCCGCTCATACGCCACAGAGTGCAACACTCGCGCTCTGTATTGGGCAGGACTTCGGAAACCTGCCATCGATTGAGGGCTTCGACAGAGTACGAAACTCGAACGAATGACTGGAACGAGAAAGCGCGAGTCGACAAAAATTCAAGAGGACCCTAATCGCTTCGAGCACAGAGAAAACGAGAAGAACGGGGGTCCGGAATCAGGGTTCAGTCGGTTCGCTCGACGTCCAGTTGCTCTTCTAGGTCTTCGACCCAGTCCTCGTCCGCGAGTTGTTCCATCTGCTCGCGGAAGTGGGTCTTGCAGACGCCGACGCGAACCCCGTCCTTCTCGACGGTGATCTCCGCGTCCGAGTCACAGTAGTGGCATTCCATACCGAGTTCTACGCGGCCAACTACATTGAACCCTGCGACTCCGCCCCGAGTTGCCGGTTTCGGAAGTGACGTCATCGGAGTTGAGCCACGAATCGCTCAGATTCTCCCACACCGAGGCCAGCACGCCCGAGTTGACGGTCATGGGCGTCGCTTCCGCCGACCCTGAGCAGGTCGAACTCGTCGACGGCCCGGTCGAGGATGGATTCGTCGACGGTGTGGTCGTACGGATAGTAGTACTCGACCGCGTCGAGTCTGTCACAGTATTCGAGCGCCTGCTCGGGGTCGCCGTATCGAAACGGGTGCGCGAGTGTGACCACAGAACACGCCTCCGAGAGCACTTCGACACCAGTCTCGAAGGAGGGTATCTCTCGCGGCACGTAACAGGTGCAGTCGTTCCCGATAAGGGAATCGAACGCCTCCTGGTAGCCGTAGGGGGCGTCGCTTTCGGCGATTGATCTGGCGATATGCGGTCGTCCGACCCCTGACTCGACCGGGAGGTCCAGTTTCACACCGGTTCGGCGTTCGACGCAGTCGATAATTTCGTGAGCGCGCTCGATTCGATTCGTCTGCAGGCGGTCGGCGAGCCTCTCCAGTCGTGGCGTGCGCTTCAGTCCGTAGCCGAGCAGGTCGACTCGCTGCCGTTCCGTCGCCACGCGCAACTCGATGCCGTGGACGACGGTGACGTCAGTGGTGTCTCCTGACGGAGTTGCCCCGTGGTCGCTCACTGGCTCCTGTAGCTCCGGGTGGGGTCTATCGTGGTCCGTTATCGCGACCACCTCCAGCCCGGCCTGCCGTGCAGCCGCTGGCACCTCCGATACCGTCAGTGTCCCGTCCGAGGCTGTCGTGTGCACGTGCAGGTCTGCGACGACCATACCGCCCCTTCGCCACGGAGGCGCTTGTGCCCTCCGACCGCGTGTGCCTTATACACATCCCCTCACCTATACCGATACTACATTATTGATTGTGAAGAACTCGTCCTAGAACAATTTATAATGAAAGATAGTTACATTTATACCCGTCCACGGTAACGTCGGGATATGAGGTTCACAAGAGAGGCAGTCGAGTCGTTCGAGACCCACACCTTCCCGACCACGACCGGGCAACTCATCGACGCACACGGGAACGTGGAGATTCAGTTCCCGAACGGGTCGACGACGCTCGGGGAAGTGCTGGGTCGTCTGCCCGGTGAGGAGTTGGAAACTCAGGAGGACGCTATGATGACCATCTACGGGGTGCTCGGGGAGGAGGCAATCGGCCGGAAGGGGTACAGTGACCGCGACCCGACCTGTCCCGGCGAGGAGGGACACGAGCCAGTGTCGTTGTAGCGTACAGTCGAAAACGGGGAACTTCTCAGACGAGAACTCGTTCCAGAGCCACGACGACACCTGTATCTGCGTCGGGGTCACCGACGAGTTCACCGAGACAGACCGCGGAGCCGTCGGGCGTGTAACAGACGACCGGGTCTCCGCGTGTCGGTTCACGCCCTCCGAGTTCTGCCGGTGCAGTCCCGATGACGCCCGGCGCGTACACGGGTGCGCCGTGTGCGACTTCGTCTACGGCACTCGGTGCGATCTGTACCTGTGGGATGGTCCGGAGCGCGTGCTCCGCAGGCTGGACAATCTCCCGGAGCGGTCTCTCGTCGCCGTCCTCCACCCAGAACGCGAGTGCGTCGGCCAACTCCTCCATCGTCACGAGCGTCGTGTCGTCGAACGTCCCCGTCATCGTCCGGCGGAGGTCCCCCATGTGTGCGCCCGTCCCGAGCGCGAGGCCGATATCGTGACAGAGCTTCCGGATGTAGGTCCCGGCTTCACAGCGAACACGAAGCAAGGCGCGCCGGTCCTCGCGTTCGAGGACGTCCAGATCGAACACCGTCCGTGTTCGCAGCCGCCGTGCGACCGCGCTCTTTCGCGGCGGCTTCTGGTAGAGTTCCCCCTCGAATTCGGCGACGATAGCTGCGAAATCTGACGGCGCGGGGCCTTGCAGTTCGAGCACGGCGACGTACTCCTTTTCGCTCTCGTCGAAGACCTGCGCGAGTCTGGTCGCGTCACCGAGCAGTAGGGGCAGGGACCCAGTCACCTTCGGATCCAGCGTTCCCGTGTGTGCAACCCGCTCTGCGCGGCGGTCGCTTCCTGCCTCCGCGAGCGCGTCGTCGACCATGTCGCCCACCCAGTCTGCGACCTGATGTGCCGAGGGTCCGGGCGGTTTGTCGAGGTTGACGACGCCGAAGGTGAGCAGTTCAGCGGGCGAGCGCTCACCGGGAGGGGAACGGGCGACCATCTCACTCGAACTCGTAGTCGACGCCGGTGACGGGCGTCTGTCCCTCGTCGTCGGCTTCGTCGTAGGAGGTGACGGCGGTCACCGCGAGTGACTGGACGTCCTCGGGACTCCAGCGGGCGGTGTTGACGACGAGGTCGTATATGGACAGGTCGTCGATGTCGATGCCGTAGTACTGCTCGTACCGCAGCGCCTCGCTTTCGGCACGTGCCTGTGTCTCCTCGCGAGCCTGCTCGGTCGGCTTGTCCTCACGGTCTGCGATCCGGGCTGCGCGAACCGACAGCGGCGCGTCGAGCCAGATGCGGATATCGGCGTAGTCGCCAGCCATCCACCCGGCGAGTCGCGATTCGAGCACGAGGTCGTCGCTGTCACGAGCGAGCGAGCGAAGACGGCGATCGAGGTCGCGGTCGATCTGGTCG
Organism: Halovenus marina; assembly: GCF_051414115.1. Taxonomy (NCBI): domain Archaea; kingdom Methanobacteriati; phylum Methanobacteriota; class Halobacteria; order Halobacteriales; family Haloarculaceae; genus Halovenus; species Halovenus marina. The sequence goes on from NZ_JBLKNZ010000001.1 coordinate 1,122,469, forward strand.
TCTTCCTCCGCCAGTCGGTTCAGTTCGAGCGGCGTCAGACCGCGCTCGTCTGCAATCTCTCTGAAGATGTCTCCCCCGGAGACGTGTTCGTAGGAGAGTCGGTCCGAAAGGGCCCCCGCGAGCGTGCTCTTGCCGCTCCCGGCGGGGCCGGAGACGGTTATCAACATACCATACCTGCGTGTGTCGCGCTAAAAGAGGTTACGTGTCCGGGTCGGCGGACCGAGAAGGGCGACGTTACCGGAACGTCAGGACGGTGAGGTCTGCACGTTCAGCGATTTCCGCATGATCTGGGTGAAGGCCAGCGAGCAGATGAAATACCAGACGAGCCACGCTTCCATCGGTCCGACCAGTCCCGCCTGCCAGTCGCTGATCTCACCGACGAAGGGCATCACGATGACCGTCGAGGAGGCCGTTACGCCCAAGTCGCGCACGACCCAGTACATCCAGAGGAAGACCGGGATGGTCAACAGCATGATCCAGACCATCGGTCGGATCTGGGCTTTGAACATCCCGAGATTCTCCGACATCATCTCCATTTGCTCCTCCTGGATACGTTCGAGCTCCTCGTCGTCACCGCGCTCTTTCGCTCGCTTGCGGCGCTCTTTCAGCTCCTCGCTTTTCTCCTTGTAATCGCCCATCACCTCCATGTTCATGAGGTTGTCCTGGATGATCGAGGAGAACAGCCCCGTGAGCAGGGCCAACACGAGGATGACGAGATAGAAGGGGAGAAACGCCTCGATGGGGCCAAAGACGATGTCGACCGTCCCGGCAATCACGGCACGGGCCGAGGGAAGCCAGTAGCCGACGAAGATACCGAGCACGGTCAGTCCGGCCATCTTGTCGTAGGTCGTCCACGAGGTGTCCTGGTCGCTGTCACTCGTTGGATCGGCTTCCCCGAGCGCTTCGCGCACGGCGTCGGGGTCGTTTACGACGAACCCTTCGCCGCCAGCGTCCACGAGCAGCCCTTTCTCGATGAGGCGACCCCACTCGCCGGTCGTCAGTTCGTCGCTCACGTCGCTCCACGTGACCGTTCCTTCCTCCTCGGCCACGTCGAGCACCGCGACGAGAGCGTCTGTCATGTGTTCGCCCTCGTCGGCGAGGTCGTCTACTTTCTGTGCGGTACGCGGCATTACTGATAGGTACTGTCGCGCGTGCTAATGAAGCTTTTACTCCTCCTGTCCCGATTCCGGTCGCTTGCGCCCGCTGCTTGGTCAGTCATCGATGTGTGCGTCGATCGCTTTCTTGATCTCGTCCCACACGTCCTCGGGGTGCTGTTCGCCGTCGATTTCGACAAAGCCCTCGTAGTCGCGGTAGTGTTCGACGACCGGCGCGGTGGTGTCCTCGAACACGTCGAGTCGGCGCTCGACCGCCTCGCGGCTATCGTCGTCGCGCTGTTCCAGTCGCTCCTGGACTTCCTCGTCGTCGGGCATGTTGAACTCGGTGTGGTAGATGTCGCCCGTCTCGGGGTCGACGCGGCGGCCGGTCAGCCGCCGGATCAGTTCCTCGCGGCTCACGTCGAGCGAGAGGACCATATCCAGATCGGTCATCTCTTCGAGTTCGGTCGCCTGTTCGAGGTTTCGCGGGTAGCCATCGAGTATGAACCCGTCGGCCGCAGACAGCGCCTCCGCGACGATTTCGTTGACCACAACGTCCGGGACGAGTTCGCCAGCCTCCATGTACGCCCGTGGCGTGTCGTGTTCAGTGTCGAGATAGCTGATGTCCATGTCCTTGTTCGACCGAAGCGCATCACCCGTCGTGATGTGCTCGACGCCGTACTCTTCCTCGATGTTGCTACTCTGGGTCCCTTTGCCTGCCCCTGGCGGTCCGATGATTACGATCTGTGGTGTTGCCATATCTCGGAGTTTTACGTCACCAGTTAAATGGCTGTCCAAACGGATCCCACATCACAAGCGCTTACTGTCGACTCGTCCAATCTCCGCGTAATGGACCATCTCCTCGTCCGTGCAGCACGCGGAGAACACACCGAACGCCCTCCAGTCTGGCTGATGCGACAGGCCGGGCGACACATCCCAGAGTATCGCGAGATCCGGGAGGAGTACAGCTTTCTCGAAGCCATCAAGACGCCCGAGATTGCCGAGGAGATAACTATGCTCCCGTGGAAGTACTACCGCCCCGACGGGCTGGTGATGTTCTCGGACATTCTGACCGTGCTCGAACCGCTCGGCTTCTCCTATCACATCGAGAGCGGTGTCGGCCCCGTCGTCGAAAACCCCGTCTCCGGTCCCGACGACGTCGACCGGTCACACGGCGACGTGGCGCAGGAACTCGACTACGTCGGTGAGTTGCTCGTCGGTCTGAACCGACGGATCGGCGACGACACCGCGATCATCGGCTTCGCCGGTGGCCCCTTCACCCTCGCGTCGTATGCCGTCGCAGGTGGCCCGAGTCGGACGAACATGCCCCTCCGGAAGTTGCGCGCTCGTCATCCCGAGGCGTTCCGGACGCTGCTTGCTTCGTTTGCGGACGTGGTGCGGGACTACCTCGAATTCCAGATCGGTAACGGTGCCGACGCCGTCCAGTTGTTCGACACCTACGCGGGGACGCTGACCGAAGCGGACTACCGTGAGTTTCTGCTCCCACTGCACCGGGAGATTCTCGACGACCTGAACGCCCCCTCGATCATCTTCGTTCGGCGGATGGGCGGCCGACTGGACCTGCTCAGAGAGAGCGGGGCAGACGTCATCGGACTCGACTGGACCGTCGAGATGGGCGAGGCCCGCGACCAACTCGGTGGCCTGCCCGTGCAGGGCAACCTCGACCCGTCGTATCTGTTCGGCGACCCCGACTTTGTCCGCGAGCGAACCCGGGAGATAATCGACGCGGCCGGACCCGACGGTCACATTCTGAACCTCGGCCACGGCGTCAACAAGGACACGCCGGTCGAATCCGTCGAAGCCTTCGTCGAGACGGCCAAATCGGTCGAGCGATAACGCGGAGATGGACGTCACTATCCGGTTGCTCGGGATGCTTGCTGTCCTGCTGTTCGGGACTGGACTGCGCCGCAGCGGAATTCTCGACCGGCGTCGGACTGCGACGCTCAACGCGGTCACGTACTACGTGGCGCTCCCGGCACTGGTCTTCACGGCGATGTACGACCAGAACATCGTCGCTATCCTCACCCCCCAACTGTTCGGTGGCGTGGTCGGCGTTCTCTTACTGACGGCAGGAACCGCGTACGTGATCACCACCCGCTGGAACTCCCCGGACCGAAAAAGCGTCGCACTCGTGCAGTCCTACCACTCGAATCTCGGCTATCTTGGGCTTCCGCTCGTCGCTGCGACGTTCGACGCCGACGTGACTGCAATCGCGAGCGTCATTCTCGGTATCGGGTCGCTCGTGCAGGTTCCGATCACGGTGACTCTGTTGACGACGATTACCGGCGCGGACACGCGATGGGCGGCCCGAGTCGTGGAACTGGTCAAAAACCCAGTCCTGCTGACGCTGATCGCTGGCATCGTGGTCGGAACTGCTGGCATCGAAGTCGCTTCGCCAGTCACCGCCGGTCTCGACGTGATCGCCGCGCTCGCGTTTCCGCTCGCGCTGCTCGTCGTCGGGGCCTCGCTCCAGTCGAGCGCAGCGTCCATCGACTATCGGGAGAGCGGAACCGTCGTCGCGCTCAAACTCGCCGTCATGCCCGCGTTCGCCTGGGTCGTGTTCTCGATGCTGCAGGTCGGAACACCGACGTTCACCGCGGTGGTCGTGATGCTCGGGATGCCGACTGCCGTCTCCACCTACGTGTTCTCGGCCGAACTCGGCGGCGACCGAAACTTCGCCTCGCTCAACGTCTTTCTCACGACGCTCGTCTCGGTGGCGACGCTGTTCGTGCTGATTACCCTCGTCACGGCGTAGCGGACTGCCCGTCTCGGATGTTCACAGGTCGGCCAGCCGTTCTGCTACCTCGCGCGCTTCGCACACTCTGCTCGGGATGCCCATGCGTGCGGTGTAGTTCGTCGCGACGTGGATCCCCGGCGGCGTCTCGAAGGCGTCGAGATTTGCCCACGAGCGGTCGTACGCCGGGAACCACCGCGCTCTGGTCTCGACGTTGAGCACTCGTGCGTTTGCCCCCATCACCTGCTCGAACTCGCTTGCCGCTATCTCGCCGATTTCCTCGTCTGTCCGGTCGATCATCTCGGGTTCGTGCATGCCGCCGAGAAAGACGGTGTACAGCCCATCGCGGTCGAACATGCTCGCGTTCCAGGACGCACCGAGCGTGTGCAACGATTCGTCCAGCGCGACCTGATAGCCAAAGCCCTTGCGGTCGGCGTCGGATTCGAGATGCACGAGCGCGAGCGGGTTGTAGGTGAGTTCTGCGAGTCCGTCCGCACCCTCCGCGACGCCAGAGAGCAGATCCGCGGTGACAAAGGCTGGCGTCGTCACGACGACGTGGTTGACCTCGTGCGCCCCGTCCGGCGTTTCCACGACGTATCCGGGACTGTCCTCGTCAGAGCCGTCAACCGACGAACTGTCCGGTCGACGAATGTCGGTGACGGGCGTGTCGAGGTGGACCCGTGACCTGTACTGCTCGTAGATACCCCGGGGCAGTTGTTGATTGCCGTCCTCGAACGAGAGCGGCGGTGCCGAACTCCCCCCAGCGACGCGCTTGCGGAACGCCCGCAGGAGACTCCCCTCCTCCTGTTCGCGTTCGAGCAAGCCAGACAGCGCATACGCCGCTGGCATCTCGGCCGGGTCTGAGCCGTAGATGCCGCCGTACAGCGGCCCGATGAAGCGCTCGTATGCCTCCCGGCCGAACTTCCGGGTGAACAGTTCCGCGGCCGTCTCCTCGGGCATCCCCGCTCTCGTCAGCGGTTCGGCCAGCATCCGGAGCTTTCCGCGCCAGGAGAGCAGACTCGTCCGGAGAAAGATATCCGTCTCCATCGGCGCTTCTCGGAGTTTCCCCCGCGAGTAGACGAACAGCGCTCCGTCTTCGGCCTCGATGGCGTCGGCTTCGAGTCCGGCCGCCTCGATGAGTTCGTCGACGCCGGGCGTGCGGCGCATCCGCTGTGGCCCGACTTCGACGGTGTGGCCCTCGACCGTTCGGGAGCGGATCACGCCGCCCGGCTGGTCCTCGCTCTCGAAGGTGACGCTCTCGATGTCCCGCTTCGCGAGGTGGTGTGTCAGGGCGAGTCCGGTGATCCCGCCGCCGACGATTGCGACGTCCATGTCAGTCGTCGCGACCAGTCTGAGCGGCTGCGTCTGTCGCGCTCGGCTCTGTTGCGTCCGGCGATGTCTGTGGCGCGTTCAGACACATCGTCCCCGGTTCGTCGCGGCACTGACACTGCCGGTACTGGTAGTACTCTGGGTCGATGTCAGCGAGAAACGGCTCGACGAGGTCCGCGAACACGCCACCGAGCCGCTCGTCGTCGTGCGGGATCGGCACTCGATGGAAGTCGAGTCCCTCGTCGGCCGCCTCCTCCGCGAGTTCGATGTCCAGTTCGGAGAGCGTCTCGCTCTGTTCGTGCAGGAAGCTGACCGGTTCGACGACGACGCGCTCGGCGTCTACCTCCTCGATCAGGTCCTCGACTTCTGGTTCCGTCCACGGGATGTCGCGGTTCTCGTGGTTCTGGTAGCCGATCCGGTAGTCCTCGACGCCGAGCATACCTGCCATCGCGGAACACCACTCCTCGACGTAGATTTCGTACCGACTTCCCTCTTCCAGATAGTGCTGTGGGGTACCATGCGCCGAGAAGACGAGCGTCGTCTCCGCTGCGGTCAGGTCGACGCCCTCCGCATCAGCGAACGCTGCGATGTTGTCCGCGCGGACGCGGTTGTACGTCGGGTGTCGATGCCAGCCGGTGATCCCCTGTACTGGTCCGCTCCAGTCACTCTCTGCGACTGCCTCGTCGAGTTCGTCGAGCGAGATGACGTTCGTCGAGGGGCCACAGAGCGGGTAGACAGGAAAGCCGACGAGCCTGTCCATCCCATCCGCTCGGGCGTGTTCGACAGCGTCTTCGATGAACGGCTCGGTGTACTGCATGCCCACGTAAGTGGTCACGTTGTAGCCCCGTTCTCTCAGTTCTGCTTCGGCCATCTCGGCCTGCCGCTCGGACTGTGGGTTTAGCGGTGACCCGCCAATCTCGCCGTACTCCTCGATGAGCGCCGGTGCGCGTCGCTGTGCGAGCTGTCGGGCGCGCTCTCGGCGTTCCTCCTCGGTGTCTGCGTCTTCGAGGTCGGCGTTCGCGTAGAAGATTCGTTCGAGATAGTCGACGACCGCTTCCCTGTCCGGTTCGGCTGGTTCGCCGAAGTTCAGCATGACAAGCCCCGTACTCATACCCGCCGGTTGGACTGGGGACAGGTAGGTCTGTCGTTCATACTGTCGGCTGTACCATCTCGAACATACTTCACCACTGGGGTGACGAATATTCGTACGCACGTACAGCCGACAGTATCAGTCTCACCCAGCGACACTGATGGTGGTCTCGACGGCGACTGTGTCTGTCGTCCGTCTGACGGAGAGTTATGTGGGCTGAGCCGCCACAATTTGGCAACGCGTATGGCCGAGACAAAAGCAATCACCGTCGCGGAGACTAGCGATGGCTTTGGCGGGTCGGACACCTGTGCCGAGGTGTCGCTTCCGGTCGTCGAGCTGCTGACTGGTCGTGGCTTCGTCACCGGAAAGAGCGGGAGCGGGAAGTCGAACTCCGCGAGCGTCATCGCGGAGAACCTGCTGGACAACGGCTTCGGACTGCTCATCGTCGACATCGACGGCGAGTACTACGGGCTCAAGGAGGAGTACGAAATCCTCCACGCGGGCGCAGACGAGGAGTGTGACATCCAGGTCACCACCGACCACTCCGAGAAACTCGCCTCGCTCGCGCTCGAACAGAACGTTCCGATCATCCTCGACGTGTCGAGCTATCTCGACGAAAGCGAGGCTGAGGACGTGTTGACCGCCGTCGCGCGCAGCCTCTTCGCGAAGGCGAAAAAGCAGAAACAGCCGTTCCTCCTGCTCGTCGAGGAGGTGCACGAGTACATCCCCGAGAACGGCTCTGTCGGGGAGTGTGGGCGAATGCTGATCAAAATCGGCAAACGAGGCCGCAAACACGGCCTCGGGATCTGTGGGATCAGCCAGCGCCCCGCAGACGTGAAGAAGGATTTCATCACCCAGTGTGACTGGTTGCTCTGGCATCGCCTCACCTGGAACAACGACACCCGCGTCGTCAAGCGAATCCTCGACGCCGAGTACGCCGACGCTGTTGAGGACCTGGACGACGGCGAGGGATTCCTGATGACCGACTGGTCCGAGTCGGTCCGGCGGGTACAATTTCACCGCAAGCGCACCTTCGACGCAGGTGCGACGCCGGGATTGGAGGACTTCGAGCGCCCGGACCTGAAAAGCGTCAGCGACGACCTGGTGTCGGAACTCGAATCGATCAGCGACGAGCGCGAGCAGACGGAAAACCGAATCGCGGAGTTGCGCGAACAACTCGACAAAAAGAACTCGCGAATTGCCGAGTTGGAGGCAGAACTCCAGGACGCCAGAGACTTGAGTCGGATGGCAGACCAGTTCGTCAACGCCCTCGTTCGACAAGTCGAGGGGCCAGCCCCGGGCCGAACCGAGCGCGAACGGATGCGCTCTGACCCCTCGATGGACTTCGACGCCGAGTACGACCAGCCTTCGACCGATAGTTCGAACAGCGAGACGGCGGACTCGGCTGCCACAGAGGCGTCAGCGAACCCAGAGACGGAGGCGACAGCAGACGCGGGATCAGAGGATACCGCCGAGATGGATGGGATGGACGGGTTCGCGGCGATGATGGACGCCGCTGGAGACGGTGCGGGAGCGGACGCGACAGGAGTCGACACTGCAGACGCCGACACTGCGGGTGTCGACGCTGCACCAACCGACACCGCAGGCGTCGATACTGCAGGGGCCGACACCGCAAGCGCCGATACCGCGACGACAGACGGCGGCACTGCGACGCAGTCGGGCGGCGGCGGGTTCAGCGCCGAGGCGGTGATGGAGACGCTCAAGGCCGCCTCGGAACTGTCCATCGAGGATGTGCGCGACGAGTCGGCGTTCGAGTCAGACGACGCAGAGCGAGTCGGGACTGATTCCCCATCAGCAGATGCGCACACGCCGGTCGAGGGGACTGGTCACAGCGAACCGCTCGCGGTCAGAGAACTCAAAGCCGACATCGGGCAGTTCGAAACCAAGACGCGGAAGATGCTCGAATTTTACGCCGAACTCGGGCCGGGGACGCCGCTGAACGCGCACTTCGCGGCTGGCGGCGACGGCGACCGGACGCGGGCGTACGCTCACAATCGACGGCTTCGCACCCGCGGCCTCGTCGAACACGTCGGCCGTGGCCGGTACGACTACTGTCTTCGGGAGTATCTCTCCGAAACACTCGACGGGGCCGACTCGGATACGATCGAACGGTACGCGAAAAACATCGAAGAGACGGTTCTCGATACGTAAGCCGTCGGCGATTCCGCTTGCGATCGGCGGACTATCCTCTCAGAGCGGATCGAGCAGCGATCCGAGCGCTGCGGCCGGGTCGTCGGCCTTGGCGACGCCGCTTGCCAGCAGGACGCCGTCAGCGCCGAGTTCGCGGGCGGCGAGGACGTCCTCGCCGGTGGAGATGCCTGCGCCACAGTAGACGTCGACAGATGGATCGACGGCTTCCGCGGCCGCGACGGCGTCTTTCACGATGTCGGGATCGGCCTGACTCACCGGCGTTCCGGTGCCGATGAGTTCTGGGGGTTCGACGGCGACGGCGTCGGGACCGAGCGCGGTGACGGCCGCAATCTGGTCGGGGTTGTTCGCGCAGACGACTGTGTCGAGTCCGGCACGCTCTGTGGCGTCGAGACTCGCGTCGATGTCGGCCAGTTTCAGCCGATTCTCCGAGTGGTTCAACAGCGTGCCAGTCGCGCCAGCGTCCTCGACGGCCTCCGCGAGCGCGCTGCCGGTGTGGCTGCCGTGTTCGACTGGGCTGACGTGCTGGGCCCACGTTTCGACGCCGGTGTCTGCGACGGCGCCGATATGGGCTGTCTGTGGTGCGATTGCGACTGTCGCGTCTGTCCCTTCGACGGCGCGACCGGCCGCGCTGGCGACCGCAACTGGGTCACAGGGATACGCTTTCAGGTTGACGAGGACGAACATACCCTAGCGGGGGCGCGCACGGCCAAATACGTTATCGAATCGGTCCGACAGTCCGCTTTCGGCCCCGTTCTCCCGCGGCCGATCCGCGTGTGAACTGTCGACAATCGACGGACGTGACGCCCACCAGATCGAAACCTTCAATTAACCGTGGCCGGTACGAACTGGTGCGAGGGTTCGTGGTCTAGGCTGGTTATGACACCTCCTTGACATGGAGGAGGTCGGCAGTTCAAATCTGCCCGAACCCATAGCGCGGAAAAGGCTTACTCAAGCCTTATACCCCAGTTTTCTTCAAACCTCAAATGTCCTTGGTCGAAGCCCCGATCAGCGGTGGCTCTCTGACTTCCGTACGTTCGGCCCTTTCCTACGGCGTCGTCGAGGCGCTGTTCAGCACCGATGGCGGGCGCACCTGGGGGAACAACGTCTTGGTCGGTGACTCGACGGATGTCCCCGGACGCGTCCTCACCGAACCGGTTCCGACGACCTACACCGAGGACAAACTCTGGACCTTCGGCCGTGACAACGCCACCGCGGACATGTTCGCGATGCAGAGCGAAGACGGCGGCCTGACCTGGACCGACCCGGTTTACTTCAATCCAACTGGGATGGTCGACCCGACGCCAGCGTGGTTCAAGCGGACGAACGCGAACGAGGTGACTGTCATCTGGGGCGACCGCACGAACGACCGGGTGAACTCCATGCAGGCCAGCGCACGCCTCCTCTGGCAGGATCCAACACTCCTCGAAGACACCCCCGTCACCCCAATTGCTGTGCAGATGTCCGACAACGAGGCCGAATTCGGCTACGCCACGTTCGCGAAGATGGGCGAAGACCGACGACACACGCTGGTCACCTTCTACGACGAGGACGTCGCACCGAACATCTGGCTCATGTCGCTCGACTAGCGACCGACCCACTCCATCTTTCGGGCCTCTGCGGACGCTACCTTTTTTGTGGCTGGTTCACACGGAACAGTATGACTCCGTCCCCGCTCGCCCAGTCAGACCACCTCGTTCGTCACGACGGCCTCAGGATCCCAGTCGGCGACGAGACGGTCGCTGCCTCGCGGATCGAATCGACCGACGCCGCCGACCGTGAACCGGTCGTGCTCGTCTACACGCCATACCGGAAAGACGACAGAGCATACGGGCTTCACTATCCCGGCTTTCACTTTCTGGCGGAGCGCGGGTATCGGGTCGTCCTCGCCGACATGATCGGAACCGGGGCCTCGACTGGGGTGCGAGCGGAGCCGTTCACGCCCGAGGAAGGGCGCGAGGGCGCTGCCATCGTCGAGTGGCTGGCCGACCGGGACTGGTCGACCGGTCGGGTCGGGATGTTTGGACTGTCCTATCCGGGGCTCACAGCACTCGCGGCTGCGGCCCAACAGCCCGACGGGCTCGAAGCGATCGTTCCGATACACGCGCCAAACCTCGACTATCACGACATGTACGAGGGCGGGGCCTTCGAGCTGTTTCGGATGGGCGGCACGTGGTTGCCGCTGATGCAGGCGCTCCCGGCGCTCCCGCCGAGCCGTCGTGACCCCGAGGGGCGGTGGGCGCGCATCTGGCGCACGCGACTGGAGGGGTTACGCGAGTCCGAACCGTGGCTGCACCAGTATCTCGAACACGACCGGAGAGACGACTACTGGCGGTCGAAGGAGATTCCGGTGTCGAACATCGAAACGCCGACGCTCTCGGTTGGCGGGTGGCGTGACGAGGCGAACACGCCGACGGTGATCCGGTGTTTCGAGCGCATCGACGCGCCCAAGCGTCTGCTTCTGGGCCCGTGGCGACATCGCATGCCGCCGGAGGGCCGCGAGCACGCACTCGGATTTTACCAACAGATGCGCGACTGGTTCGACCGATTCCTCAAGGGCGAGCAAAATGGCATCGAAACGGGTCCCGAAATCTCTTACTGGACCGAACGCGACGGAGGCGGAAAGACGGAGCAGGGAGCGTGGCGAACGACGGACGCCTGGCCGCGCTGGGACGACGACGTGGAGCAACTCCAGTTCGACCTGACGTCCGATGGACTTCTGAGCGGCGAGTGGGAGGACGGCTCTGTCGCGCGCGAGTACGAGTACGACCAGACGGTCGGGATGCACGCAGTCGACTACGGGACGCCACCACTCACGAACGACGACGACGCGCGCTCGATGACGTTTGACTCGGGCCCGCTCGACGCGCCGCTCGAACTCACCGGGACAGGTGCGGTTACGCTCCGGATCCAGCCCACGACGCCGGATCTGGTCGTCGCTGCACGGGTGATCGACGTGTCCCAAGACGGGGCGGCCCGCCTCGTCACCAGCGGTCAGGGCCTCGCGAGTTGTCGGGAGAGCGTTGCCGACCCGGACCCACTCGAACCCGGGTCGGAGTACGAGGTGACGCTCCCGCTGAAACCGAAATCGCACGTCTTCGAGTCCGGCCATCGCCTTCGCCTCTCGGTCAGTGCGGCCGATTTTCCGCGAGTGTTGCCGCCGCCCTATCAGGGGTCGCTCACGCTTCGATCGACCCCTGCCGACCCCTCGTTGCTTCGCTTCCCGGGTCGTCGTCACAGCGACCCGGTCGAGTTCGCGGACACGGTGGCGATGCCGTCCCCCACCGCTGGCTACGAGGAACCGAACCGCGAGAGCAGTTGGTCGACGAGTCGCGACCATCTCGCAGAGACAGCCACAGTAACGTCGACAGAGGGGTATCGACTACCCTTCGACCACGGCGAGTTCGAGTTGTCCGGGCGAACGAAGACGCAGGTCACGAGCGACGACTCGCTGAGCGTGTCGCTCTCCCGCGAGACGACTGCAGAATTCGACTGGGGCGACTCCGCCGTCCGAGTCGACGTTTCGAACCGGATCGCGCGACACCACGCAGAGACGTCGACGACGGTCACGCTCGACGATCAGGTGGTGTTCGACGAGACGTGGACGTGGACGCGTAACTAGCCGGATTCGGATTGCAGCGTGGGGAGCGTCGACACGTGGATAGCTACAAACGCCCGCAGTTCGAAAACAGCCCAATCATGCACTACTATCTCGTCTCGAACGACAGGGAGACCGAAGGTCGGTGGGAGCACAAACTCACCGAGCACGGCTTCGACGTGGTCGAGGAGTACGACACCGAGGCCGTCATCGTGACTCTCGGCGGTGACGGAACGATCCTCTATGCTGCACGGACACACGCTGAACCGACGATTCTTCCGGTACGGACGGGCGATTCGGTTGGCTACCAGACTCACCTCGAAACCGACCAGTTGCTTGCTGCGCTGGAGCGAATCGAGGCCGACCCCTCGGGTGAGAGCTACACGACTGTCGAGCATCGAACGATCGCCGCGTATCGGGATGGAACCGAACTCCGCGGTGGGTTTCGCGCACTCAACGAGATCAACCTCCACCATAGCGCACCGACGCTCGCGGCCGTGTTCACCGTCCGGATCCACGACCGGGGCACGACTGAGACGTTCGAGCGTCTCATCGGTGACGGCGCGCTCGTCGCGACGCCCTTTGGCTCGTCGGCCTACTACCGCTCGGTCACGGGCGGAACCTTCTCTGAGGGCCTCGGTGTCGCGTTCAACAACGTGCATACGCCGGTCGACACGCCGTCGTTTCGCGTGCTCTCGCCCGATAGCACCGTCGAGTTCGAACTGCTGGAATCCGACCACGCCTCGGGCGCGGTGCTGGTTCGCGACAACGATTCCGAGACCTACGAGCTATCAGTCGGGGAGTCGATCGAGGTTCGTCAGTCCACCGAATCGATGGCGGTGCTTCGTCCGCTCTCATCTACAGAGTGAACGGAGCCAAACTGTCCCCGATATGCCCCGTATAGCTATCCCGGTTCGGTTCGAACTGGGGAACGATGTCCATCCCGATTCAGGTGCAGGACCTGATGAGCAGTCCTGCGCGAACCGTGTCTGCTGAGTCGACTGTCACAGAGGCGGCAGCGATGTGCCACGAGTACGATATCAACTCGCTCGTCGTGACCGAAGACGGCGATGTCGTCGGTATCGTCACCGGAACTGACCTCCTCAGAGCCCTCGGAACCGAGGACGACGCGGGGATGCTACCGATCCGCGACGTGATGTCCGCCCCAGTGCGCTCGATTGCACCTGATCAGTCAGTCACGGCGGCCATGTCGAAGATGCGCGAACACGATATTGCCCGTCTGGTCGTTCTCGACGGGGCAGAACTCGTCGGCCTTCTCAGTACGGACGACATCGTTCGACACGTTCCACAGGTGTTCCACCGGGCGGGGATGCCAGCCTCGGCAGACCGGGAGACGCAGACACACGCCCGGGAGGAAACTGCCTACGAGAATCCTGACTGGACGTTCGAGTCGATAACCGTCTCGGAGGGGTCGGTGACCGTTGGCGACACCGCCACGTTCAGCAAGCGGATCACCGAACAGGACGTTCGGACGTTCGCGGCAGCGAGCGGTGACACGAATCGGCTTCACCTCGATGCAGCGTACGCCAGCGAGACCAGATTCGGACGGCGGATCGTTCACGGAACGCTCGTCGGTGGCCTCATCAGCGCCGCCCTCGCCCGTATCCCGGGGCTGACGATCTATCTCTCGCAGGACCTTTCATTTCTCGCCCCCGTCGATATCGGGTCGCGCGTGACCGCACGCTGTGAGGTCGTCGACACCCTCGGCTCGAACAAGTACGAACTGACGACAGACGTGTACGACGAGGCAGGCGAGCAGGTGATCGAGGGGGAGGCAGCGGTTCTCGTCGACGAACTGCCCGAGATGGCACGAGTGACCGTCGAACCGTCCCAGTAATTTCAGAGTCTGAAACTCCCCAGTACCTATACAATCGCAGCGTGAATAGTGAGAACCAGGTCATCGGGTGGGGGAGACTGTGATGACCGAGGGCCGGAACATATATGATAGACGACGAACAGGGTGAAACTGTGTCAGAGGAGTTCGAGGCGGGGGCATTCGAGGGGACGAGTGAACAGCTCTATCAGCATCTCGTCGAGGAGGCCGAGGAGATGCTGTACATGCTCGACAGCGACGGCCGGTTCACCTTTATCAACGACGCGATGTCCGAGACGACCGGCTACGAGAAGGACGAACTGGTCGGTGACAGCCTGGATCGGCTGCTCGCAGACGAAGACGCCGAGACGGGCCGAGCGCGAATCAATCGCCTGCTTTCGGTCGATGAGACTACTTCTGAGACGTGGACTGCGACGATTCTGACGAAAGACGACAACCGCATCCCTGCCGAACTTCACTTTTCGGTACTCGGAGACGACGGCGACTTGGACGGCATCGTCGGCGTCGCCCGCGACATTCGCGAGCGCAAGCGCCGCGAACAGAAGCTGCAGGTGATGACACGCGTCCTGCGACACAATATCCGCAACAAGCTCGGACTGGTGATGGGGAAGGCCGAACTTCTCCGCACGCGTGCAACCGACGACGACTACGATTTTGACTTCGAGACGGTGATCGAAACTGCGACACAGATCGAAGCCAACGCGCGGCAGATGGTCGAACTCAGCGAGAAGGTCCGCACCATCCAGGAGCGGATCCGCGCTGTGCCCGAAACCGACCACCGCACTGACGTTGCAACCTACGCCCGGCGGGTCGTCACCGAGTTTCGCGCAAACCACCCCGAAGTCTCACTCAGCATCGACGCGCCGGAGTCGGCGTACGCACGCGTGCCCGACTCCTACGAGGTAGCGCTCTCGGAACTGATCGAAAACGGTATCGAACACTACGAGGGCGATGGCCACCCCTCGGTGCATATTCAAGTCTATCTTGAGGGAGGTGAGGTCGTTACGGCCGTCCTCGACGAGTGTTCGCAGATCCCCGAAGCCGAGCGGCGGGTGCTCCGCGAGGAAGAGGAGACAGACCTGTCACACTCCGCTGGCGTGGGTCTGTGGCTCGTCTACTGGGTGACACGCGTCGTCGAGGGAGACCTGCGATTCGAGTACGATGGGACGGGCAATCGTGTCGAACTGGCCTTCGCGGCCGCCGATCCCCCGCAGTGAGCGCTACTGAAAGCCCCGGTCGACGCTCTCGTCGACGATATCGTCGAATTCGACTTCGAGTAACTCCTCGGCCTCCTCGAACGTGTCGGTGAGCGTCTCCATCCCCTCGGGGCGGTCGTAGTGGTCGAACTCCATCGGCCCGTAGGCGGGGCTGTCCATCGCGTCCATGATGTCCTCGAACAACGCGTCCGGCGTCGTCGGCGCGTCGGCGTGTGTCTCGATGACCGACCCGAGACGCTGAACCTGTTCCTTTGCGGTCTCCTCGTCTTCGACCCCCTGCTGGACGCCGAAATGTCCGTTTCGAGTCTCTTCGTTGGGAAAGAGTGGGTCGAGTTCGTCGTCGATCCGGCGGGCGATCCGTGTCCCGACGCCCTCGACCTGATAGGGGTTTTTCGCGTAGGTCTTGATCTGGTAGGCCCCCACGTCCGGATGGCCGAGATAGAGGTCTTCACCGATTCCGCGCTCGCGGTCACCGCCGACCGCCCGCCATCCAGAGGGGTCAGCCTTCGACTCGGCGACGTCTTCGAGGATATCCTCCCAGTCTCGAACGCGCATATCCTCGCTTGGGGTTCGGCGTGAAAATACGCATCGGTTCTCGGAGTTGCTCTTTGCAACTGGACTCCTGCACTGAACAGTGCGGTTTTCACTAGCCGCCCGTTCGTCTATTTAATAGACACATCTTTAATATAATGTATAATATAATTACGGAATACTTATGCTATCCTCTGCCCTCTATACGTATGATTCTATATGAATTCCGTTAGCAAACCTCAACCAACCTACTCACGCCGAGCCATTCTTCACAGAGGCGGGGCCCTCTCGATCCTTTTCGGACTCGGCATACCCGCGCTCTCCGGATCAGCAACAGCACGGAAGGCCGAACTCGTCGAGGCAATCGCGAGCAAATCTGGCCTCAGCAAAGCCGAAGCACAGGCCGCGCTCGACGCGTTCATCGACGCCACCACAAAAGCACTGGCAAACGGTGACAGCGTGCTACTCCCCGAATTCGGTCTGTTCTCCGTCTCCCAGCGCGTCAAAAACGGCAGCGGAAACGACTCGGACGGCGACGGGATAGTCGATGTCGACGAATGCCCGGAACTCGCCGCCGCACTCGATCTCGGCCCTGGAAAGGGCGACCAGCGCCGAAACAAAGCAGGATCCAGATGCCGCTCTGCTGACGTCGTCGTCGACGCAGACCGCATCGCAACCGACACACGGGACGGCGCGGGTCTCTCGAAGGCCGACGCGAAGAAGGCACTCGACGGGTTCGTCAGTGTCACGACAAGAGCGCTCCAGCAGAGCGACACCGTATCGCTGGTCGGATTCGGTTCGTTCAGCATCTCGAAGCGGTCCGCTCGAACCGGCCGCAACCCACAGACGGGAAAGGAGATCCAGATTGCGGCGAAAAACGTGGTCAAATTCAAAGCGGGCGCTGAACTGTCCAAAGCCGTGAACTAGTGGGCTGACGCAACAACAGTAGTCCTGCCGTCGGCTCTCGTGTGATCGTTCTCTCTGACACCGACAGCGTTTTTCTGCCCCCGTCCCTGACTCATGTCGTGAACGTACGCGGTGTCGTCGTCGGGGTCAGTGATGGGAAAACGGTCTCGACCGACTACGGCGAGTCCGAACTGGTGGAGGTCTCACTTCGGGAGGCTGAGTCGGCCGAGGAGACGACGGTCACGCTCTGGGGGAAGTGGACCGAAGCCGGCGCACTGCTCGAACCGGGGATGGAACTTGCAGTCTACGACGCCGACGTCGACGAGTACCGCGGGGAGACCCGATACACCACGGGCGACGGGACGATGGTGGTCGTCGAACCCGACTTCATCGTCGACGTGACGAACGTCCGCGCGTGGGTCGACTGTCCGCGGATGTACTATCTCAACAAGATTGGTGGCATCGAACTCGCGGAACCGGTCGTCAAGGGGACCATCGTCCACGAGGTGTTCGGCGACCTGCTCCGGGGCCGAGACGTCGAGGCGGCCGTCGAAGACCGCGTCAGGGAGGCCGGACTCGACCTTGGACTGCTCGGTGCCGACGTCGAGTCGATGACGGAGTCGGTTCGCCAGCACGCACAGGCCATCGAGGGATGGCTCCAACAGGGCACGCTCACCGAGCGCGACGAGTACCGCTCCGAGCAGACGCTGATCAGCAGACGCTACGGCCTCAAGGGCCGGGCCGACGCCGTTCGGCGGGGCGCACCGGTCGAACTCAAGACGGGGAAAAACACCAAGCGTGACCCCCGGTTCAAGGACAAGGTGCAGGCGACCTGCTACGCGCTCATTCTGGGCGAACACGGCGAGACCACCCCCGACACGGGGACGCTCCTCTATACGAAAAACGCCGCCGTCGACCGCGCCGAGACGTCGGGTGACCTCTCGCCAGCGAAGGACTTCTCGATTGGCTCGGGACTGCTCGCGTTCGTCCTGCGCGCTCGCAACGAAATCGCCGCGATGGAGTCCGACATGAGTGTGCCGACGGGCTACGAGGGCGAGGCGAAATGCGAGTACTGCTTCGAGCAGGACACCTGCATGGCCGTCTCGGGTCGACTCGACCAGGAGTCGAAGGCCGGACAGGTCGGCACCGCAGTCCCGGAGTCCGAACGGACCTACTTCGACCGCTTCTATCGAGCCGTCGAGACAGAGCGCCGCGAGGTACACCGCGAGTACGCCAAACTCTGGCGACAGTCCCCCGAGGAGCGCGCTGACGCCGACCGGGCGCTGGTCGGACTCGAACCGACCGGACAGCGCGAACTCGACGGCGGTCGGTGGGAACTGCGCGCGACCGGCACTGGCGCAGTCTCGAAGATTCGGACGGGGGATCTGGTGCTCGCCAGCGACGGCGACCCCGTCGGCGGCAACGCGGAACTCGCTCGCGTCGAACGACTCGGCGGCGCAGATGGGGAAATCGTCGTCACGGCCGACGAACCGGTCGAGTTGCGTCGGCTGGACATCTATCCCTCAGAACTCACGACCGATCGGCTGTTGACCGCGCTCCACGACGCCGTGCTCACACAGTCGCCGGAGTGGAAGGATCCACTCTTTGGTCGCGCGGAACCGGAAATCGACCCAATCGAGGAGACGGTCATCGACAACAACGCCGCGCAGGACGAGGCCGTCAGGATGGCACTCGGTGCCGAGGACTTCGCGCTCGTCCACGGCCCACCGGGAACGGGGAAGACATACACGCTCGCGACAATCGTCCGGGAGTTTCTCGACAGGGGCGAGCGGGTGTTGATCTCGGCGTTCACGAACCGGGCAGTCGACAACGCGCTGGAGGCACTCATCGAGGAGGGCGTCACCGACATCGTCCGGTTCGGAAGCGAGAGCGGCGTTCGGGCGGACATGCAGGAGTACAGACTCGACAGATCTGGCGACCCACAGCGGTGTGCGAGCCAACTGGAGGAAGCGAGTGTCGTCGCGGCAACCACGGCCTCGTGTGGCTCCCGGGCGATGCGAACCCAGTCGTTCGACGTCGCGGTGGTCGACGAGGCTGGACAGTTGACGGAACCAGGAACGCTCGCCGCAGTCGCGCTGGCAGACCGGTTCGTGCTCGTCGGGGACCACCAGCAACTCCCGCCAGTGACGCGGGCCGACACTGACCTCAGCGAGTCGCTGTTCGAGCGTCTCATCGAGGCCTATCCGGAGGCGTCGAAACTGCTCGACCGCCAGTACCGGATGGCCCAGCGGATTCAGGCCTACCCCTCACGGGAGTTCTACGACGGGGCGCTTCGCCCAGCGACCGGTGCCGTCGCGAGCCAGCAGGTGAGCGACCTCCCGGACGTCGAGTCAGACCGACTCCCAGCACATCTTCGTGACCGAGTCGCGTTCGTCGACCCCGGTGGAACCCAGAAGGGTCACACCAACCCCGCCGAAGCCGCCGCAGTGACAGACGCCGTCGAGTCGTATCTCGACGCTGGCGTCTCGGAAGGTGAAATAGGCGTCATCGCGCCCTATCGTGCGCAGGTCGCGGAGATCGACCGACGCGTTCCCGAGGCAGTCACGGTCGACACGGTCGACCGGTTTCAGGGGTCCAGCAAAGAGGTCATCGTGGTTTCGTTCGTCGCCACCGGCAGCCTCGAAAGCCCGATCTTCGAGGACTACCGCCGTGTGAATGTCGCACTCACACGGGCGAAGAAGGCGCTCGTCCTCGTCGGTGACGCCGATACGCTCGCGAGCGACGACACCTACGCCCGGATGGTCGAGTGGGCGCGATAGTCTGTTCGGATGAGCCAGGCAACCTACGCTTCCGATACAAAACTCGTATACTCGCTGGACGAAATCGCTGAGACATGGACGACGAAGAGAACACGTGGGTCGCGCTCCTCTCTGCGGGTCTGGGACTCAACACAGTCGGACTGCTCTTGCTCGATTCTGCGGTGTGGTACCTTCAGTATGCGATGATGGGTCTCGGAGTGGTGGTGATCCTCAGCGCGCTGTACGTGGCGATAGAGGAGTCACAGTCCGACTAACTGCTCGGCACGTTCCGGCCTCGGGCTTCTCTGGCACGGGCCTCCTGATCGACACAGTAATCGCCGTATCCAAAGCCTGTTGCTCCGCGCCCGCGAACGTCTGCTATGCACCCGCCGGGAGCCGACACCGTGCTCGTCAGATACGGTGAGATCGGTATCAAAAGCCAGGGGGTTCTCGCTCGGATGGAACAGCGACTGCAGGAGAATCTGGTGGTGATGCTCGACGACCGCACTCTCGACGCGACGGTCAGGCGCGAACACACGCGCCTGTACGCCGAAACTCAGCCTGCACGCGTCGAGGCCGTCACCGATACCGTGACCGATTGCCCCGGCGTGGTATCTGCGAGTCCGTGCCTGCGTGTCGAACCGACGATGGACGCCATCACCGACGCGCTCGCCGCGACCGCACGAGCGCGAGGCGACAGCGGATCACTTGCAGTCCGTGCTCGGCGGGCGGGGCAGGACTCCGACCATCCCTTTTCGAGCCCCGACATCGAGCAGAAGGGCGGCACTGCTGTCTGCGCGGCTATTCGTGAGACGGGAACAGACCCGACAGTCGATCTGGACAACCCCGACACGACCTTTCACGTCGAGTGTCGACCCGATGAGGCCTACGTCTTCACCGAGAAACGCGACGGGCCGGGCGGACTCCCCGTCAGCACACAGAAACCGATCGTCACACTCGTCAGCGGCGGCATCGACTCCCCGGTCGCCGCGTGGGAGTTGCTCCGACGGGGCTGTCCGGTCTATCCGCTATACATCGATCTTGGAGAGTACGGCGGCGTCGACCACCAGATCCGCGCCGAGCGAACGACGGCGACACTCGACCGCTACGTGCCCGGTGATCTTCGGCTTCGGGTCGCCCCCGGTGGGGACGGGATCGCCCGAATCGTGGACGAGGCCGATGATTTTCGGATGCTCGTCGTTCGCCGGTTCATGTATCGAATTGCGGAGGCAGTCGCCGACGATGTCGGCGCTGTCGGGATCGGAACCGGCGAGTCGATCGGCCAGAAGTCGAGTCAGACGAGCGCGAACATCGCTGTCACGAGCACCGTTACCGATCTGCCGATCCATCGTCCGCTCGTCGGGACAGACAAGTCTACGATCACCCAGCGCGCCAAAGCGATCGGGACCTACGAGGACGCGACTATCGACACCGGCTGTCACCGGCTTGCGCCCGAGATGCCAGCGACGAACCCGGCGTTGGATGCGGTCGAGGCGTCTGAACCGGACGACGTGGCCGAACTCGCACGCGACGCGGCCGAGGCCGTCGCTGTCGTCGATCTGTCCGAGTGAACCGTGTTGCCGACCAGCCGAAACCGCTTTTGGTGGGCCAGCACTCGGTGATCGTATGACGCGGGTCTGTCTGGTCGGTGAGGCGGGCAGTCACCTCCAGTACGAACTCCTCTCGCGGGAAACGGCCCGCGACGCGCTCGCCGCTTACGACCTGCGGGAACCGTACGAGAACACGCTCGTCGTCGAGACGGTCAGCCTCGGTGCGGCAGTCTCCTTGCTCAACGACCTCGACTGGTATCTCACCCGATTCGTCTCCGACGCGCTCGTCTACGAGCCCTCTGTCAGCGACACCGAGTGGCTCTCGCGCGGCCTCGCCACCGCGATCAGAAACGACGAACTCAACCCGGACGAGACCGGCCGGTTCCTGAAGGTGTACGGCGTCGTCGACCCGAACGACGAAACAGACGACCGCGAGACAGACCCTGACGCAGAGTCGACCGACGACGATCAGATGGAGCCAGAACAGACTGGCCGACCGGAACTCGTCGAACCGATGTTTCTCGCCCGCACCGGCGAGCGCATCCCCGACTACGACCTCAGTGACGTTGACGAGACGCTCGTCGTCAGAGTGACCAAATCGGAGTTCGAGGCCTAGTCGAACAGCCCAGTCGACATGTATCGCTCGCCGGAGTCCCAGTAGACGGTGAGCACGAGTGGGTCCTCCGCGCTCTCCCGAAGGCGGCGCGCGACGCGCTTCGCGGCGAGATTCGAGGCCCCCGAGGACTGCCCGACGAGAATCCCCTCCTCGCGTGCGAGACGGCGACACTCCGCTTCGGCGGCGTCGATGTCGACCGTTTCGACGTCGTCGAGCAGACCCCGGTCCAGATTCTCGCTAACGAACCCCGGCCCCATCCCCTGAAAATCGTCGGTTCCGGCGGGTTCACCGGAGAGCACAGCGTTTTCGGCTGGCTCGACGGCGACGATTTCGATGTCGGGAAACTCCTCGCGCAGGCGGCGGCCGATTCCCGTGATCGTTCCGCCGGTGCCGACGCCCGCGACCAGCGCATCCGGCTCACGTCCGTCGAGTTGCTCCAGAATTTCTGGCCCGGTCGTCCGGTAGTGTGAATCGGGATTTGCCTCGTTCTCGAACTGGTACATCTGGACGTATCCCGACTGGTCGGTGAGTTCGTCGGCGCGTTCGCGTGCGTCGCTGATGTCGCCGGTGACCAGTTCCAGTTCGGCCCCGTACGCAGCCATGATCTGCCGTCGCTCCGGGGACTTCGACTCGGGCATCACCAGCACGACGTCGTACCCACGAGTCGCGCCCACCATCGCCAGTCCGATGCCCGTGTTGCCACTCGTGGGTTCGACGATGGTGTCCCCGGGTTCGAGTTCACCGGCCTGCTCGGCCGCATCGACCATCGCTCGCGCCGGACGGTCCTTCGCCGATCCACCGGGGTTGAACGACTCGATTTTGGCCGCAATCGTCGTTCCCGCCGGACTGTCGACGGCGACCAGCGGCGACCCGATGGTTTCGAGGATGTTCTCGTACACACCCCGATATAGCGGAACCCGAAATAAAAACGCGCCGTGTTCGTCTGCACACTCGGGATGCCACTCTGATTATCACGCCAGAAAAACGGGGCTGTTGATTTATAACCCAGATCGGCAAAGAGGCGCGTATGAACGCGTTCGATTTCAGGAACCGATACGAAGACCTGCTCTGGGCTTCGATGGATCTGCTCGGGATTACAGATTCCATCGAGCGGAAGGTGCTCGCCGCCGTGGCGATTCAGTTCGCCGTCACCGTCGGCATCTTCGTGATCCCGTTCGTGTTCAGCGGCGTCCTCTGGTACGTGCTGGCTGGCGCGCTCTTTCTCGGTGCGCTCGTCGCGATGATCAACACCGTCCTCATCGTCCGACAGGACTTCACGGATCCGATCATCGAACTGGAGGCAAACGCACGGACGATAGCCGCCGGGAACGTCGATACCGTCGTCTCGCGGGCAGACCAGAACGACGAGATAGGAGGGCTGACGAACGCCTTCGCGGACATGCAGGAGGCGCTGGTCACGGTGTCGGCACAGGCGAACGCGCTCGCAGAGCAGAACTTCGAGGATCCTGCGCTCGATGAGGAGGTGCCGGGCGAGTTTGGTGACTCGCTGTCCCGGATGGCCGACAATCTCGAAGCGCACACCCGAGAACTCGAAGAGATGACCGCACAGCTAGAGCAACGGTCAGAACGTCTCGAAACGCTGGTATCGGCGTTCAGCGATGCGGCCGAGCGCGCACAGGACGGGGACCTGACGGCGACGATAGACCCGGACCTTGCGACCGAAGCCCAACACGAGACGCTCGTCGAGAACTACAACGAACTCGTCCGGACGCTCGGCGAGACTGTCAGCGAGGTGCAGTCGTTCGCGGGCGAAGTTTCGGAGGCGAGCACGGACGTGACACGGAGCATGGCCGAAGTCGACGACGCCAGTGACGAGGTCGCTCGGTCGGTCGAGGAGATTTCACAGGGTGCGGCCGAACAGACCGAGGACCTGCAGGCCGTCGCGGAGGAGATCAACACGCTCTCCGCGACGGTCGAAGAGATCGCAGCGTCGGCAGACGACGCCGCGAACACCGCGGCGCGTGCGACAGAGCGCGGTCGCTCGGGGCGGGAGGCCGCAGAGGGCGCGCTCGCGGAACTCGACGAACTGGAGGCCCGCATCGAGCAGACGGCGACTGCGGTCGAGGAACTCGGCGAGGAGATCGCAGAGATCGACGAGATCGTTTCCTTCATCGACGAGGTCGCAGAGCAGACGAACATGCTGGCGCTGAACGCCTCCATCGAGGCCGCACGCGCGGGGCAGGCAGGCGAGGGCTTCGCTGTCGTCGCAGACGAGGTCAAGTCCCTCGCGGAGGAGACCCGCGACTCGGCGGCGGAGATATCCGAGCGCATCTCGGGAGTGCAAAACGCCTCTGACGAGACAGTCGAGGACGTGCAGGCCATGGAGTCGCGGGTCTCTGACAGCGTCGGAACCATCGAGACGACGCTGCGGGACTTCGAGGACATCGTCGACGAGATCGACAGCGTGAACGCGACGATACAGGAGATAAGCGACGCGACGGACGAGCAGGCCCAGACGGCACAGCAGGTCGTCGAAACCGTCGACAGAGTCGCGAGCGTCAGCGAGGAGACCACCTCGCAGGCCGAGAACGCGGCCGCTGCGGCCGAGGAACAGACGGCGACGATCTCTGAGGTGAGCCGAAACGTGGAGACAGTTTCCGGACAGGCCGACGACCTGCAGGCGGCGCTAGACCGCTTCACCGTCGCGGAGGTTCGCGGGCGGGCGCAGGCGACGACTGGCGACGGGCCAGACCGGGGTGAGACCGACGAGGATGCGGAAGCGACAGACACGCCCGAACACGACCGACTCTCGGTCACCCAAGATTAGCTGCTGAAGTCATCTGTCCCTCAGTCCCGGAACGCACCGAGGCCCGAGCGCACCGCGTCGACGCCGTTTTCGAGCAGGGCCCTGGGAAACGACCGTCGGGTGCCATCGAGCGCGTTTGCCAGCGCGCTCGCCGCGTCTTCGGTGAGCGGTTCTCCGTGACCGACGAGAATCCTGTCGGGGTCGAGTCCGCGGAGTTGCGTCGGCGGCTGAAGGCGTCGGAACACGCTCACACCCAGCCGTTGGTCCCCGAGCAGGAACTGGTGGCTGGTTCCCAGCGAATCGGGGACGAACAGCGTCGCGCTTGGCTCGTGGAACAGAAACGCCTCCTGCCAGCCCGGAAACGGGCGGCAGGCGCGCGTCGTGAACCCAGCCACAGCGTCGCCGGGCACGTTCGTGTACCGCTGAACTGGGGCATCGACGCGCTTCTCGACGCGGTTCATCCACTCGGGAATCGAGACGGAAACGTCGTACCGTCGAGCAAAGTGTCCGGCATCGCGTGCGTGATACGCCGAGAGCACCGCGACGCCGACGACGTCACCGAGCGCGTCGACGTGGTCGTGGACGTTCGGCGCGTCGATAGGGTCGAGGATCCAGACGCCATCGTCGGTGGCTTGCGCGCTTTCCCTCCTCATCGGGATGGGCCATCCACGAGACGGCGTCCTCGAACTCGCCGACGATTCGCGCGTGTTCGGACTCGCCGCGGTCGTACAGGACCATGTGCTGTCTTCGACCCCACGCGTACAAAGATCGTTTCATCTGCTCCCGCTCGAAGCCGTACCTTCGTTTACACTACAATACTGATCATCTCCTCATATTCTTTCAACTTTATTCTAATTTTACTATTATTTACTATCTGTATAATATCCATATTGGTGAAATTGGAAAGTTGTACTTCATGGCCTAATACGCTGTCTGACGGCAGTCTGACTAACTTTTATATTTGTAACAGTATATCGATATTTCGATGGCAACCTCGACGGATCAGACAAGGGATCGAGAGGGACTGCTAGAGAGAGTACACATCGTCGGCGGGTCACTCGTCGCCAGCGTGGTACTGGCCGTCGGCGTGGCGAGTTTCGTCGACGGAGCGACTGCAGGATTCGGGGTCAGGCTCCCGGTCTATCTTCTCGCTGGTGCAGTCGTGTTCGCGGGTGCGCTGGTGGCGATGCGGTACCTGCCACAGGACGAGATGCACGTCCTGCGCCGTGCGACAGCAGCCGGTGTTCTCGGATTTGTCGGTATCAGCCTCGGAACCGAGGCAGTCATCTACGGCCTCGTCGTCGTCGCACCCCAACTGTCGCTGTATCTCGCATCTGTAGGGATCGTCGCCGGTGGGCTGGTGTACTGGAGTGCGCGGAACTGGCGCGCTGTCGACGATTTGACGCGGGGATGGTGACACAACTCCGAAGGCCGATGTTTCGGCCTCTGCGCTCCGGGATCGATTTTCTCCGCGCGCTCGACGGCGCGAGAGCGCGCTCACCCGCTTTTCTGCCCGCGAACGTCTGCGGCGACCGAACGTATCGTCTGGTACTCCTCGTCGCTGTAGGCGATGACCCGAACGGCTTCGAGCGAGTCCGCCTCGTGTGCGAGGATCTGCTCACAGATGATACGCGCGCCCTCGTCGAGGTCGAATCCCGCGACGCCACAGCCAAGCGCAGGGATGACTAGCGACGTCGCGCCGAGTTCCTCGGCCCGTTCGAGGGTGTTTTTCGTTGCGTCGGCGATACTCTCGGCAGTCGCGAGTCCGTCGCCGTAGTGTGGCATCGCCGCGGCGTGGATGACCCACTCGGCGTCTAAGTCGTAGGCGTCGGTCACGGCCACGTCCCCCAACTCGATGGGGCCCTGTTCGACCGCTTCGTCGTTTATCTGTTGTCCGGCAGCGCGTCGGAGCGCACCAGCGACACCGGACCCCATCTGCAGACTCGTTCCGGCGGCGTTGACGAGTACGTCGGCGGACTGGGCGGCGATGTCCCCCTGGATGACCTCGAAGTCCATACCGACTCATTCGGTCGCGTCGATGAAAAAGCTGGATGCCGTTTTCCTTTCCGAGTAGCAAGACCTTTCCCCCTTGCCTGCCCATCGGTGGATATGAACGAGTATACGGTGACTGGTCGATGGCAAGCCCGCGACGGGTGGCAGACTTTCGAGAAGCAACTCGAAGCCGAAAACGACGACGTGGCAGTCGAGTACACCTACGCCGACTTCGGCTCGAAGCACGGCCTCAAGCGCACGCAGATCGAAATCGAGGAGGTGTCGGCATGAGCCTTGGCGGCGGCGGTGGCGGCCAGATGCAGCAGGTCGCACAGGAGATAGAGGAACTCGAACAGCACAAGGAGACCGTCGAAGGCGAAATCGAGCAGCTGCAGGCCCAGAAACAGGATATCGACGAGGCGGCCGAAGCGATCGAGGAACTCGACAGCGGTTCGACGGTACAGGTCCCACTTGGCGGCGGTGCCTACATCCGCGCAGAGATCGCAGATATCGACGAGATCATCGTCGATCTGGGCGCCGATTACGCCGCAGAGCGCGACCAGGACGGTGCGAAGGAGTCACTGGAAGCGAAAAAAGACACACTCGACGACCGCATCGAGGAACTGCAGTCACAGATCGCAGAGATCGAAACCGAAACCGAAAAGCTCGAACAGCAGGCCGAGCAGATGCAGGCCCAGCAGATGCAGCAGATGCAGCAGATGCAACAGCAGGACGACGAGTAAAGGCGGATGTTCGACGGACTGAAAGACAAACTCAACAGCTTTACTGACGACGTCGAGGATGACGTCGAAGACGCTGACGCCGATGTCGGCGACGCTGAATCGGACAGTGACAACGCAGTCGACGACAGTGAGGCTGGCTCAGCACAGGATGCTGCATCCGATGTAGATACTGCCAGTGAGTCCCGCACACCTGATGCCGAGGCTGACGCGCGGGACGACGAGTCTGAGACGGATCAGGAGACTGCGAACGAACCCGAACGGTCACAGCCTGACGAGCAAGCAGAGACAGACGAGGGCCGTGGGCTGACAGAGCGCGCGAAACTGTTCGCGACCGGCAAGACCGTCATCGACGAGGAAGACCTGCAGAACCACCTCGACGAACTGGAGTTTGCCCTCCTCGGAAGCGACGTCGAGATGGAAGTCACTAGGGAAATTCTCGACGGTGTGGAGGCAAATCTCGTCGGAGAGACGCGCAGACGCCTCGAAAGCACTGGCAATCTCGTCGAGGACGCGCTCCGTGAGGCGCTGTACGACGTCATCAGCGTCGGACAGTTCGACTTCGACCAGCAGATCGAAGCCGCCGACAAGCCGGTTGTCATCATCTTCACCGGCGTCAACGGCGTGGGCAAGACGACGACCATCGCGAAGATGGCCCGGTATCTCGAACAGCGAGGCCACTCGTCGGTACTCGCAAACGGCGACACCTACCGCGCTGGCGCGAACGAGCAACTCGAACAGCACGCCGACAACCTCGACAAGAAGATCATCTCACACGAACAGGGTTCGGACCCGGCGGCAGTCATCTACGACGCCGTCGAGTACGCCGAGGCGAACGACGTTGACGTCGTGCTCGGTGACACGGCTGGCCGACTCCACACGAGCGAGGGGCTGATGGACCAACTCTCGAAGATCGACCGGGTCATCGACCCCGACATGACCATCTTCGTCGACGAGGCCGTCGCCGGGCAGGACGCGGTCAACCGCGCCCGGGAGTTCAACGACGCCGCCGAAATCGACGGGACAGTGCTGACCAAGGCTGACGCCGATTCGCAAGGCGGCGCGGCTATCTCCGTCGCGCACGTCACCGGAAAGCCGATCCTCTTTCTGGGCACCGGACAGGACTACGACGATCTGGATCGATTCGACCCCGAACGGATCGTGAACGAACTCCTCGGCGAGAGCTGAGAGCGACCCTCGGTCGAATCGACGGGCGCCCGGTCTTGTCGAAGCAGAGTCCTATCGACGCTTGATCCGATAGTACTTCGTGAACCTGATGACGCTATTGGAAAGCGATTCGATCAGTTTGCCGTCCCGAACTGGCTGTCCGTCGAGCACTCGATGAAACGCCCGCGTCTCGCGTTCTGTGAGTTCGTCGTAGTCTCTGACCCGGTCGCTGTCCCGCACGTGGCTCACCGCTGTTGCGTCGAGGCCTGCAGACGAGAGTGACATGTGTTACCATGTATTGCGACATACACTCACTTGAATCTGTCGCTCAGAATGGATGTACCTCTGTTTGTGACAGTCGCGAAACTCTCATCGTTACCCGCTTCTTGTGAGCCGTTTCCTCTCATCTCGTCGCCTCTTGATCGGTTTCGGACACAATCCGAAAGTGTCTCCGCTCCCCAGCACTGATGGAGAGGTTGTTCACCCATTGGTGCAACTGTGATGACCGACGACAGCAACGCTGAATCCGATGATCCCACGTCTGGGTCTGCTGGAGTCACGTCTGGGTCTGGTCGTCACTGGTCTGGAAGGACGGTTCGGGCGTATGCAGTCGCTACTGTGCTGGCGCTCGTTCACTCGAACGTACTGATTTCGCTGTCAGCAGCGAGTGTGGTCGTCACGACAGTCGGTCTCGCTGACCTTCAGTTGGAGGTGCTTCCGGTCGCTATCGTCTTTGCCGTCACGGTGTTCGTCTACTCCTTCAACCGACTCGCGGACCGCGCCGAGGACGAGACGAACGTCCCCTCGCGGACGGAGTTCATCGACCAGCACGGCCGGGCACTGCTCGCGGCGGGGATTGCACTCTACGCCAGCGCGACCGTTCTCGCAATCCTGAGTGAGATTCCTGGCGCGCCCGCGATGATTCTCCCACTTCTCGTCGCGGTACTCTACTCGACCGTTGGGCTCAAGCGACTCTTTCTGGTCAAGAATCTCCTCGTCGGTCTCTCGTGGGGGCTGATCCCGCTCGGCGTGGGCGTCTACTACGACGCCCTGCTGACGGCGGACATTCTGTTTCTGTTC
Source organism: Halovenus marina (assembly GCF_051414115.1). Taxonomy (NCBI): domain Archaea; kingdom Methanobacteriati; phylum Methanobacteriota; class Halobacteria; order Halobacteriales; family Haloarculaceae; genus Halovenus; species Halovenus marina. The sequence goes on from NZ_JBLKNZ010000001.1 coordinate 1,151,684, forward strand.
GGGTTCGTCACGGTGATGTTGACGATTGCGGCGGCCGTCTTCGACATCAAGGATATCGAGGGTGACAGACAGGAAGGGATCCGGTCGGTGCCGATAGTGCTCGGGCCCGCGTGGACGCGCCGTCTCGCGGCCGCCGCGACGCTGCTGGTCGCCGTGGTCGTGTTTGGAGCTATCTTCTCTGGACTGCTTCCCGAGCGGTACGCGGTGCTCTTTGGCTTTCTCGCCTACATCTTCTCGTACTGCCTGTTCGCGACCGAAGACCGGACGACCCTCTTTTACGGATTTGTCATCGACAGTGAACACATCCTGCTCGCCTGCCTCGTGGTGCTGTGGGACGCGTTTGCCGTTTGAGCTATCGCAGGTGCTTTTCCATCTCGACGTGTGGAATGTCCGCTTCGAGAAATTCCCCGCTCGTCTGTTCGTAGCCGCGCTCGCGGTAGAACGGGCGCACTGCAGTCTGGGCGTGGAGGCGAAGCAGTGAACAGCCCTGCTCGCGCGCCTCCGCCTCGATGTGTTCCATCAGCGCGGATCCGATACCCGCTCCTCGGTGTGACTTCCGCACCGCGACCCGCTCGGGCTTGCCGACGCCGTCGGTGACCCGAAGGCGTGCAGTTCCGACAGGCGTGTCCTCGTCGTAGACGACGTAGTGGACCGCGTCGTCGTCCTCGCCGTCCATCTCGATGTCCTCGTCTACGTCCTGTTCCTCGATGAAGACGACACGTCTGACGGCGTGTGCATCTGCGAGCGTCGCATTGCCGGGGATCCGTCGAATGTCGTAGTCGGTCATCGTCGCTGCGAGTCCTCGCGTCGGTCAGTTGCCGTCGGGGCTGTAGTTGGGCGCTTCGTCGGTGATGACCACGTCGTGTGGGTGACTCTCCTGCTGGCCAGCCGAGGAGACGCGGACGAACTCCGAGCGCTCCTTGAACTCGGGGATCGTCCCCGCGCCGACGTAGCCCATCCCCGACTGCATCCCGCCGACGAGTTGGCGGAGTTCGGATTCGACCGTCCCCTTGTAGGGAGTTGCGGCCTCGACGCCCTCCGGGACGAGGTCTTCGTCGTCCTGCTCGTCTTTCATGTACCGCTCGCCGCCGCCGGATTTCATCGCACCGACGCTCCCCATCCCGCGGTACTGCTTGTACTTTTTCCCTTGCATCGTGATGACGCGGCCGGGCGCTTCGTCGGTCCCCGCGAAGTACGAACCGAGCATCACGGCGTCCGCGCCTGCAGCGACTGCCTTGATCGCGTCACCGGAGTATCGGATGCCGCCGTCTGCGATGACAGGCACGTCGTGCTGGCTTGCGACGTCTGCGACTTGCGAGACGGCCGTGATCTGTGGCATTCCCGCCCCAGTGACGACGCGGGTCGTACAGATCGACCCCGGTCCGATGCCGACCTTGACGCCGTCGGCGAAGTCGACGACGTCCCGGGCGGCCTCGCGCGTCCCGATGTTCCCGACGACGATGTCCGCGTCGATCTCGGCTTTGATCTCCCGTGCGCTCTCGATGACGGCCTGATTGTGTGCGTGGGCACAGTCGATAAAGAGCACGTCGGCCCCAGCCTCGTCGGCGGCGCTCGCGCGTTCGGCCTCGAACGGGCCGACGGCGACGCCGACGCGAAGGTGACCGTTCTCGTCGCGGGCTGCGTTGTCGAACTCGCGACGCTGGAGGATTCCGGCCATCGTCATCAGCCCCATCAGTCGGTTCTGGTCGTCGACCAGCGGGACTCGCTCGATCTTGTGTTCGTACATCAGTTCGAGCGCCTCGCGCGGTTCGACGTCTTCGGGTGCGGTGATGACCTCGTCGGTCATCGCCTCCCGAACCTCGTCACGGTCACCGACTTCGAGATACGGACGGATGTCCGTTCCCGAGATGATTCCCAGCACCTCCCCCTCGTCGTTGACGACTGGCGCGCCCGAGACGCCCTCCTGTTCCATCATCTCGTCGACCTCTCGGACGGTCTGGTCGGGCGAGGCCGTGACCACGTCGCGGATGATGAGTTCGTCCGCGCGCTTGACGCGCTCTATCTCCGCGACCATTGCGTCGATGTCCATGTTCCGGTGCATCACGCCGAGACCGCCGTGTCGGGCCATCGCGATTGCCATGCCGCTCTCCGTGACGGTGTCCATCGCCGCCGAGAGGACCGGGACGTTCAGCTTCACGTTTGCCGAGACACGCGTTGTCATGTCCGACTCGTCGGGTTCGACGGTGCTCTCTTTCGGTCTGAGCAGAACGTCGTCGAATGTCAGCGCCTCCGGCACGTCCAACTTCTCTGAGAATTCCTTCGCCATGTAAACCGTGGGACACCGCGGGCCAAAAACGTTGCGAGATATTGATGCCGGTGCGTCGTCCTCCCGTGGGTAGGATCACCACAATACACTTTCACCCCTGCGTGCAACCACTGGTATGGCACACTCGATTCCACTTGGGAAGGGCTCGATATCGGTCTCGCTGCCCTCCTGTGACGTGACCGCAGTCTCTCCGCCCGGCGGCGAAGCCGTCGACGTGCGCGAGCGAGCACGGGCCGCGGTCGCAGACCCACACGGCCCGCGACTGGCCGAGTGCGTCGACCCAGACGACACCGTCACAATCGTCGTCACCGACGTGACCCGCGCCACGCCCGACGATATTCTGCTCGACGCGTTGGTCGACGAACTCGAACGCGCCGGGATCGCCCGCGAGCAGATCACCGTTATCGTCGGTCTCGGCTTGCACCGGCCGCTGACCGACGAGGAACTCCGCGAGTCGCTCGGCAACCACGCCGACCTGGCGGTCAACCACGACCCACAGCGCACCGTCGAGGTGGGGACTGTCGAAGGCTGTCCGATCGAACTGTTCGAGGTGGCCGCGCAGACGGACTATCTCTGCTCGACGGGGATGGTCGAGCCACACCAGTACGCTGGCTTTTCCGGCGGTGCCAAAACCGCTGTCATCGGCGCTGGCGGGGAGTCACAGATCCGCTACACGCACGGCCCGGAGATGCTGGCACGCGAGGGCGTCCGCCTCGGCCGGATCGACGACAACCCCTTCCGGGATTTTCTCGACCGCGCGGGCGACGAAATCGGCGTCGGTTTCTGTCTGAACGTCACCCACGGCCCGGAGGGCATCACGGGCGCGAGCGCTGGCGACCCGCGGGCGGTGGTGCGCGAACTCGCAGACGTTGCCCGCGAGACGCGCTCGGTCACAGTCACTGAGGAGTACGATGTCGTTCTCGCGGGCGTCGGTGCGCCGAAGGACAGGAACCTCTATCAGGCAAGCAGAGCGCCCACCTACGTCGCACTCGGCGCGCGGAACCCGCTTCGGGACGGCGGTCGAATCGTCGTCCCTGCGACGCTCACCGAAGGGGCGGGGGAAGGGACAGGGGAGAAGCGCTTTCACGAGTGGCTCTCGAACGCGGCCGACGCCGACTCGCTGTATCGGGAGATGCGCTCAGGCTACGAACCGGGCGCACAGCGTGCGTTCGTCGTCGCTCGTGTCCTCCGTGAACACGATGTCTGGGTGACGAACAGCCAGCATCCGGAACTCGTCGAGGATTGTCTGTTCGAGGCCGCAGACCGCCCCGAGGACGCTATCGAACCTGGCAGTGACGTACTCGTCGTCCCCGACGCGCTCAACACCCTGCTCGTCTAATGAGGGATTCCTCCCACTACTACCCCCGCTCTCCTCGTGGACGAGACTCTACTGCTTGACGCTGGTTTTGATACTACGGTTATCTCTGTTCTGTGGTTTGGATTCGTAACCACAATCAGAATGAATGAAACGGCCGTATCTATCAACATGAACCAAACACCCGGCCAGCGAACCGGCGGATCGGTTCTCGCTTGGACAGCACTGCTCGTGGTACTCGTGATTGCGCTTAGCGGACCTGTCGTCGCACACGGCGGGGACGACGGGGTTCACCACCACGATGGCTGGATGGGAGTCTCCGACGGGACCTTCGGGTATCTGTGGATGACACTCTGGATGGTGTTCCTGATCGGCGTCCCGCTCGGTCTCGGGTACCTGCTTCTTACCCGGCGCGACACCGACAGCGAGACGACAGACGATGCACTCGCTGTTTTGCGGCGGCGCTACGCCGAGGGGGAACTCGACGAGGAGGAGTTCGACGCACGCCGCGAAAAACTCCGGGAGGATGACTAACTCGTGAACGACTCACACCACGAGGATAGAGCGAACCACGACGAACACGGCCGTCCCTCAGACGCCGACGAGCGGACGGCTCACACCAGTCACGACGATGGGCATGGACAGCGCGATGGCCACGACGATGGTGACCACGGCAGGATGCACGATGGCCACGACGATGGCGACCACGGCGGGATGCACGCGGGCCACGAACAGATGTTCCGGCGTCGGTTTTTCGTCTCGACGCTCCTCTCGGTTCCCGTCCTCCTCTACAGCGAGACGCTCCAGTCGTGGCTCGGCTTTTCCGTCCCGGCGTTTTCCGGTAGCGAGTGGATAAACCCCGTCTTCGCCGTCGTCGTCTTCGCCTACGGTGGCGTGCCCTTCCTCCGAATGGCTGTCCCGGAACTACGCGAGCGCGCGCCCGGGATGATGACGCTCATCTCGATGGCGATCAGCGTCGCCTTCGTCTACAGTCTCGCGAGCGTCGTCTTCCCCGAGCAGTCCGCGTTCTTCTGGGAGCTGGTAACGCTCATCGATATCATGCTTCTGGGTCACTGGATAGAGATGCGGTCGGTTCGGCGGGCCTCCAGCGCGCTGGACGAACTGGCGGAACTCATGCCAGACACCGCCGAGCGCATCACCGACGACGGCAGCGCGGGACAGAGTCCCGCGGGCAACCGGACGCGGTCCGGTGACACCGAGGAAGTGCCGGTCGGCGACCTCTCGGAGGGTGATCTCGTTCTCGTGCGCCCGGGGGCGAGCGTTCCCGCGGACGGCGTGGTCGAGGAGGGCGACTCGAACGTGAACGAGGCGATGATCACGGGCGAGTCAAAGCCCGTCTCGAAAGAACCCGGCGACGACGTTATCGGGGGAACCGTGAACGGCGACGGCAGCCTTCGCGTCCGCATCGACGCGACGGGGGACGATACCACGCTGGCGGGTATCATGCGCTTGGTCGAGGAAGCTCAGTCGAGCAAGTCCAGAACGCAGGTCCTGGCCGACCGTGCGGCGGGATGGCTGTTCTACGTCGCGGTTGGCGCTGCGCTCGTGACTGCTCTCGCGTGGACGGCAGCCACCACGTTCGACGCCACCGTCGTCGAGCGGGTGGTGACCGTGCTGGTCATCGCCTGCCCGCACGCGCTCGGCCTCGCCATTCCGCTGGTCGTTGCCATCAACACCTCGCTGGCCGCGCGCAACGGGATGCTCGTCCGGAACCGTATCGCCATGGAGCAGGCCCGCAACCTTGACACCATCATCTTCGACAAGACGGGGACGCTCACCGAGGGCGAACACGGCGTCGTCGACATGGAGACCGTCGCAGGCGTCGACGAGGCGGACGCACTCGCACTCGCGGCGGCCGTCGAGGCGGACTCCGAACACATGATTGCCCGTGCCATTCGCGAGGCGGCCACGGAACGCGACGTAGCGGTGCCCGAGGCCAGTGGGTTCGAGGCGATGAAAGGCCGCGGCGTCAGAGCGACCGTAGACGTCTCCGGCGACACAGGTGACTCGTCGGACGCCGCCGACCGTGGTCAGGAAATCTACGTCGGTGGCCCGAACCTCCTGAGTCATCTGGACGTTGCCGTTCCCGGGTCGCTCACCGGCTTCGCAGACGAGGCTGGCGAGAACGCACAGACCGTCGTCTATCTCGTTCGAGCGGGGGAGGTAGTCGCTGCATTTGCCATGGCCGACGTAATCAGGGCGGAGAGCTACCGCGTCGTCGAGGCGCTCCACGACCTCGGCATCGAGGTAGCGATGCTGACCGGTGATTCCGCGGACGTGGCCGACGCAGTGGCCGAGGAACTGGGCATCGACACCGTGTTCGCCGAAGTGCTTCCGGAGGACAAGGACACGAAGGTGCAGGAGCTACAGGATCAGGGGAAACTCGTGGCGATGGTCGGCGACGGCGTCAACGACGCGCCCGCCCTGACGAGAGCGGACGTGGGCATCGCCATCGGCAGCGGCACCGACGTGGCCGTCCAGTCTGCGGACGTCATCCTCGTTCAGAACAATCCGATGGACGTGGTTCGACTGGTGAAACTCAGCACGGCCAGTTACCGAAAGATGCAGGAGAACATCGTCTGGGCGGCAGGGTACAACGTCTTCGCTATCCCTCTAGCGGCCGGTGTACTCGCCCCAGTCGGCATCCTGTTGTCGCCAGCGGTGGGTGCACTGCTGATGTCGCTGAGTACGATCATCGTCGCCATCAACGCGCAACTGCTCCGGCGAGTCGACCTCTCTCTGCCGGACTTGCCGGGCGTGTCGGCGTCCGGTGACGCACGGCCAACAGACTGACTGCCGCCCAGTTTACCGAACCCCGACGAAACGGTCTCGAACCCAGCGAAACGACCGACTCCAGCTACTGCTCGTTGATTTCGGCCAAGACGCGCTCGTGAAACTCCTGCAGCACCGCCGATTCGTCCTCTGCGAGCACCACGTCGGAGGCCATCAGCGTCGCCAACCCGAAGGCTCTCGGCGAGGGCGAATCGACGCGATACGACGCGAGTTCGAGGTTACCCGATTGTAGGTCCGAAAGCACCGATTCGATCCCCTCGACGTGGAGTTTGTCCTCCAGAATCTCCCGGTACGTCTCCTCGATGACCGCGAAGTCGTCGAGGTCGCTGGCAAATCCCAGTAGCATCTCACTGCTGACCTGCTGTTCGCTCGCGGACTTCTCGTAGCCCTTGTAGCGTTTGAGAATCATCAGCGAGCGCGTCGCGTTGATGCGGAAGTACCGCTGTAAGAGGTCGGTGCCGTCGAGACTCGCGCGCAGATCCGCGCGCACGTCGTCGGGGTCGATGTCCTCGACGAGACCGACCAGATCAACCTTGCGGTTGAGCGGCAAGGAGAGCGTGAAGCCGTTGTCCGCGACGGCGACTGTGACGTTCGCGTTCGCCTCCTGTGCGATCCGGTAGGCCAGCAACCGCGAGAAGCCGTCGTTGAACCGCCGCCCGTACTCGGAGTGGACGTAGTAGCGGCGCTCGTACTCGCTGTGGTCGAGTTCCTCCTCGATGACGAGTCTGCTGTCCGTGCTCACACTGTCCGGGCCAGCGTATCTGACCTGCTGGTCGAACATCTGGACGAGCGCGCGGACGCTGTGCTCGTCGAGCGGGAAGGACCGAAGCCAGACGCGTGCCTCGCTTTTGCCGCCCGCGTCGAGGTGGTCGAGAAGCGCGCGCTGAAAGTCGAGGATTTCTCGGCCCAGGTCGTAGGAGCGCGGCAAGCGCTCGGAGAACCACGACGGCACCGTCGGGCGTGAACTGGTCGGATCGACGTACACCTTCGACCCGCGGCGATAGCGGTACTCGAAGCGGTCGCCGCCGAGCACGAACACGTCGCCCGGGTCGAGCGTGTCGAGATACGATTCGTCGAGTTGTCCGACCCACTCGTCGCTCCGAGTGATCACGTCACAGGTAAACGAGTCCGGGATAGTGCCGATGTTGGTCATGTAGATGACCCGTGCCAGTCGGCCGCGCTTGCCGACGAGCGGTTCCCCGACCGGAAACTCCTCGTAGTGATGTTCGCCGTCCGGCGGGTCGTTCGTGTCCCGCCAGACCTTCGCGTAGACGTTTTTTCCCTCCAGCCCCGGATAGTCGGCGGTCAGATAGCGACAGAGTTGTTCCCACTGCTCGTCGCCGTAGGACCGGTAGGGATACGATCGCGTGAGAATCTCCCGTATCTCCGATTCGGGCCGTGGGCCGTTTATCGCCATCCCGTAGACGTGCTGGGTGGCGACATCCTGTGGTCCTTCCGGGACGAACACCCGGTCGACGAAGCCCTCCTCGGCGCGCTTGAGCATGACCGCACACTCGACGAGTTCGTCGCGGTCGAGCGCGATAACGCGCCCCGTGACTGTCTCGCCGAGTTGGTGTCCGGCCCGACCGACGCGCTGGAGCAACGCGGCGACGGACTTCGGTGAGCCAACCTGCACCACGAGGTCCAGATCCGGCATGTCGATGCCGAGTTCGAGTGACGTTGAGGTCGTCACCACGTCCAACTCGCCCGCCTTCAGCGCACGCTCGACGTCCTGCCGCTTCTCCTTCGAGAGGCTGCCGTGGTGACAGGCGGAATTTCGCTCGTCGTATCCGAACCGCTCGCGGAGGTTGTGAAGCACTCGCTCCGCCCCCGAGCGCGTGTTCGTGAACACGAGCGTGGTTGTATACTCCGCGATCAGGTCGTCGAGTTCCCGGTAGAAGCGGTCGTTGACCACCCCCGCGGGAGTGTTGATCAGGTCGTCTGTCGGGCAGTGGAGTTCGATGTCGAAGTTCCTGACGAAGCGCGTGTCGACGATGCTGTACTCGCGGGATTCTCCGCCGGTTCCCTTTTCTGAAACCTCCCCGGAGAACGTTCGGCCGACTAGAAATTCCGCCACGGTATCGAGCGGTTCGACAGTCGCGGAACAGCCGATACGCGTCGGTGAATCGTTCGCGAGCGCCTCCAGTCGTTCGAGCGACACCGAGAGATGCGTCCCACGCTTGTTCTCCGCGAGGCTGTGTATCTCGTCGACGATGACGTACTCGACAGTTCGAAGTTTCTCCCTGAACTTCGGGGAGTTGAGCAGAATGGCGAGCGTCTCGGGTGTCGTATTCAGAATGTGGGGCGTCCGTTCGAGCATCGCCTGTCGCTCGCTGTCGTCGGTGTCGCCGTGCCTGATCGCGTGTCGAATGTCGACGTCTTCGTCACGCTCGTCGAGTTTGTCGGTGATCTCATCGAGGGGAATCGCGAGATTCCGGTGGATGTCGTTCGCCAGCGATTTCAGCGGGGAGATGTACAGACAGTAGACGCTGTTGTCGAGTCCGTCTTCGGGGTCGTCAGCAGCGAGTTCACGCCGGAACAGTTCGTCGATGATCGAGCAGAAACTCGCGAGCGTCTTGCCGCTGCCAGTTGGCGAGCAGACCAGTACGTTCTCGTCGTCGTGGATGAGCGGAATCGCCTCCTTCTGTGGCGGCGTGAAGTACCCGCCGTTCTCGGGAACGAACTCCCCGAACTGCTCGACCCACCACTCTTGGACGACCGGTTCGAGCAGTTCGAGTACGTCAGCGTCGTCGACCTCGGTCTCTGCGACAGCCGACGCTGTCTCGGAACCGAGGAACCTCTCCGCTGCCGGTCGCTGCTCCCGTTCCATCTGTCTCTCACTTGGGCGCAACATGCTTGTGGGTTTCCCCGCCGCTCGCGGTGATTTCCTTCCGTGGTCACGACGCGATCACCTCTCGATGGTTACGATACGAACACTGGTCGACGGCCGCAACGCGGTCACTTCTCGACAGTCACGACTCCTTCCGTCGAGTCGAAGTTGACCCGACGGTCCGCGGCGACGGTGAGGCTGACCAGCACGTGCTGGATGCGCTGGTCGTGTTCGACGATGACAGCGGTGTCCCACTGCGTGTAATCGCTGGTGCGGACGAACGGCTGCGTGTAACAGCCGTATAGGTGCAGCGTCCGGCCGTCGAGTTCGACCCGCTTGAATCGCTGAGAGACCGAACTCGACCCGAACCCGGACTCGACGAGGATGACGCTTTCGCTGTCGAAATCCACCGCATCGAGTCGGTCGCCGTCGCTCGACTGCTCGATATCAACTGCCATTTCGAGTGCTGCCCGGTTCGCGATCGAACGAACTCGATACGCGGGGTCAGCCTCCGTGTAATCGAGCGGGTCTCCCGCAACTCGCACCCCAGAAAGCTGCTCGAAGGGGAGCGATGGCTCCGCTGGCATCCCCTCGCACAGATACTGTTCGTTGTCCTCGCTTTCTGGCGATTCCTTGGACGGGTCGACTCGGTACGGTGGCTCGTCGGTTCTCGGTACGTCGGTCGGTGTTTCGTTGGTTTCCCCCATAGTATTCCTCTTAACGGACGTGTATCGCTGGACGCCCCGGTCGGGCTTTGTTCGCGCGTTCGTCGCTCTCCTCCGCTCGACGAACTATCACGTCGACGCCGAACTCGTCGTCGAGCAGCCACGACGCGCGGTCGAGCAGTTCGAACTCCTCCGCGGGGTCGAGTACGGGCGGTAGTCGCTGTGTTCGGTCTTCGAGTTCTGCCGCGTAGGACTGGGCGGGTTCGCCAACCTCCTGCATGCGCTCGTCCGCCATCACCGTCCCGACGAAGGCCTCTCGCTTTTCCGCCTCGCGCGCCTGCCGGTATATCTCGAACTTCCAGTCGGGTGCGACGACGACCTCTATCTCTGCTGCATCAGCGAGATCAGCCACCTCGAATATCTCCCGCACGTCGTCGCGGAGTTGCTCGACGATGCGGCGCTGGGCGGCGTAGTCCTCGACTGCGTGCTCGGGCGTCGGCCAGCCGGCGTGTGCGACGATGCCGTCGCCGCGCAGGAGGTTCCAGCACTCCTCGCCGAGATACGGCGTCAGCGGCGCGATCAGACGGGTCAGCACGCGCAACCCGCGTCGGTAGACCGCCTCGTGTGGCTGGCCGTACTCGCGGTACTGGCCGAGCAGGCCCGCAAGTCCCCTGATCTCGTTGACAGCACGGTGGAAGCGAACGCGCTCGTACTCCTCGGAGACGGCCTGGATTGTTCGGTCGATTTCGCGGGCGACGTACTCGTCCTGTGGCTCCCGCGACTCTCGGCAGTCGATGCCGTTCGCGAAGGTGTCGACCATGCTGTAGATCTGTTGCTGGATGTCGTAGGCGCTGCCGACATCCCGGGCCGTCCACTCGAAGTCCTGTTCGGGATGGGCCGCCGAGAGGACGAACAGGCGCGTCGTCTCCGCGCCGTACTCGTGGGGGCTGACGACGTTGCCCTTCGTCTTGGACATCTTCTCGCCGCTGTGCAACACCGTCCCCTGATTGATGAGGCGCTCGACCGGTTCCTCGAAGTCGATCAGGCCGATATCCGAGAGCGCGCGGGTGAAAAACCGGATGTACAGCAGGTGCAAGACGGCGTGTTCCTCGCCGCCGACGTAGACGTCGACCGGGAGCCACTCGTTCGCTCGCTCGCTGTCGAAGGGAACGTCCGACCGGTCGGGTGAGAGATACCGGAGGAAGTACCACGACGAGTCGACGAAAGTGTCCATCGTGTCAGTCTCGCGGCGGGCCTCACCCCCGCACTCTGGGCAGGTCGTCTGGACGAACTCCGTGGCCGCTTCGAGCGGGTTCGCTCGCGTCTGGACGAACTCGGGCAGCTCGACCGGCAACTCGTTTTCGGGCACCAGCACTGGCCCACACTCCTCGCAGTGGACGACCGGGATCGGCGTGCCCCAGTAGCGCTGTCGGGAGATGAGCCAGTCCCGCAGGCGGTAGGTCACGTCCTCGCGGGCTTCATCGAGATCCGCAAGCAGACGCTCACGGGCCGGGCTGCTCGCGAGGCCGTCGTACTCTCCGCTGTCGGTGAGCATCCCCTCGCCGGTAAAGGGCGCGGTGCCGATGTCGACCGGCGTGTCGTCGACGGGTTCGACGACCTGTGGGATCGGCAGATCCTGTGCAGTCGCGAACTCGTAGTCGCGCTCGTTGTGTGCGGGCACGCCCATCACCGCGCCGGTTCCGACGTCTTCCAGCACGTACGATGCCACGTAGACCGGGAGTTCCTCGCCCGACGCCGGGTTGGTCGCCGTCAGGTCGGTTCGGATGCCGGAAAACTCCGTCTCTCGCTCGCTACGGGCAGATTCGACGTACTCTGCGACGGCCTCGCGTTCCTCCGCGAGCGTTCGGGCCAGATCGTGACCCGGCGAGACGGCGAGATAACTCGCGCCGAAGATGGTGTCGAGTCGCGTCGTGAACACGTCCACGTCGCCGTACTCCTTGACTTCGAACGTGACGCGTGCGCCCTCGCGTTTGCCGATCCAGTTGCGCTGAATCTCTTTGACACTTTCGGGCCAGCCATCCAGGTCGTCGAGTCCGTCGAGCAGTTCCTCGGCGTAGTCGGTGATGGTGAAAAACCACTGGTCGAGTTCGCGCCGACCGACGGGCGTCTCACACCGCCAGCACACGTCCCCGTCGTCGTGTTCGACGACCTGTGCGTCCGCGAGGACGGTCTCACACTCCGGACACCAGTTCACCGCGGCGGCGTCGTACTCGACGAGGCCTTCCTCGTAGAACTTCCGGAAGAAGTACTGATTCCACCGGTAGTACTCGGGGTCGCAGGTCGTGATCTCTCGCGACCAGTCGTAGCCGAAGCCGAGTTCCTCCATGTCCTCGCGCATCTCGGTGATGCAGGCCTCGGTCCACGAGCGGGGGTCGGTGAATCGCTCGTTCGCGGCGTTTTCCGCGGGCAACCCGAACGCGTCCCACCCCATCGGGTGCAGCACGTCGTCGGCCTGCATCCGTCGATACCGGGCGTACGCGTCGGTGATCGCGTAGTTTCTGACGTGACCCATGTGGAGGTTGCCAGACGTGTACGGAAACATCCCGAGCACGTACGTCGGGTCGACCGCGCCGTCGTCGAGTTCGTAGGCGTGCTCGCGGTTCCAGACGTACTGCCAGTACTCGGTCACCTGCGCATGGTTGTAGTTGCGTCCGGACATTCCTTACCTCATCTCCGGTCGGCGAGTATATCATTGTTGGCGTCTCCGACCATTCGCTTACCCCTGTGCAGTTCAAGGACGATGCACGCACCGTCGTCTGTCTCGCCAATTTCCAGTGTCCCGTCGATGCTCTGGACCAGCGAGTGAACGAGCCAGAGGCCGAGTCCGCTCCCGTGAACGAGCGGTGTCTCCTTTCCCGTCAGCAACACCTGCCGCTCCTGCTCTGGGAGCCCCGGCCCATCGTCCCGAACGTGGATTTTCGTCGATGTGTCCGATTCGGTCACGTCGATTCTGACTGACGGGGAGCCGCCTGCGTGTTTGGCTGCGTTCTCGACCAATTCCCGGAGTGCAAGCTCCAGACGTGAATCGGCCCACGCCATCGCCGTCTCCGGCGCAGCGATGCAAACTGACACAGCAGGATGCGCGTCATCGACTGCATTCGCCACCCGGGTCACAACAGGAACGATATCCATCAACTGTGGCTCCGAAGGGGTATTCAGATTCGCCTCCAGTTTGTTTGCCGTTTCGGTGATGTCCAACAGCCCGTCGCTCGTTTCGACTATCTGACGTGCGTAGTCGGCTTCCTGCCCGTCGATTTCATTCACCAGTATCGACGCCAATCCCGAGATCACGTTCATATCGTTGCGGAGATTGTGTCTGAGAACTCGGTTCAGCACGCTGATGAGTTGGTTTCGAGTGCGGAGCTGTTCTTGCTGGTCTTTCAACTCGCGTTCGTAGATGTGTCGCTCGATGGTCTGACCGAGCAGCTGAGCAAACAGTTCAACGAAGTGAATCTCTGTATCGGTAAACACCGTCTCTCGCTCCTCGTCAGCGGCGAAACAGACCGTTCCGTGCGGTTCGTCGTTGACCGTTACTTTGGCACCGATGTAGGTTCCGAGATCGAATCTCTCGATCGCAGTGTTCGAGATTGCGGCGGAGGCGTCGGCATCTTCGATAGCGAGTACACTGTCGATCTGAACCGTCCGACGGCAGTACGCCTCGTCGAGTGGACAGCGCTCGCCGGGCTGGATCAGTGGATGATCGCCTGCCGAGAGTACGATCTCCTGTGTGCCCTGCTGAATCTGTGTATAGAACCCGAGCGGGAGTTTGAGGAAGCCCCTCCCGATCTCGAGCGCTTGCTGAATCTTTTTCTTTGGGTCGCTATCTGGATCAGCAAAGACCTCGTAGAGCCGTTCTCGGCTGCGTGCTGGGTCCATCTCTTGCGTATCACGATATTCGTCCAAATCTGAAAAAATTGCGATACACCCCTGAATTCCGTCTGTCACCTACCGGCTCAGATAGCCGCCGTCGACGGCGAGCGCTTCGCCCGTGGCGAAGGACGCGCCGTCGGATGCCAGCCACAGCACCGCGTCCGCAATCTCGTCTACGTTTCCGAGTCGCTGCATCGGATGGAGCGCTTCGGTCTCTGCGCGCATCTGCTCGTCAGTCGTCACGCCCGCGTCGTCGAGCATCTGCGTCTCGATGTAGCCCGGACAGACCGCGTTCACGCGGATGTCCTCGGTCGCCTGTTCGAGCGCTGCCACCTTCGTCAGGCCGACGACGCCATGTTTCGCCGCCGTGTACGCTGGCGTTCCGGCCTCGCCAACCTGTCCGAGGATGGATGCAGTGTTGACGATTGCGCCGCCGCCGTCCTCGTGCATCGCCGGAATCTCCTTGCGCAGACACCGCCAGATGCCGCTGAGATTGACGTCGATGATCGCCTGCCAGCTTTCCTCCGAAATTTCGTGGGTCTCGTCGAAGGTGCCGCCGATCCCCGCGTTGTTGAACGCCACGTCGAGGCCACCGTACTCCTCCGTTGCAGTCTCGACCATCTGCTCGACGTCGCCGTCGTCGGTCACGTCGACTTCGACGAACGTCGCGGCACCGTCTGTGTCGTCGTTGATCGTGGCGGCAGTCTCCTCGCCGCCCTCGGTGTCGACGTCCGCGAGAACGACGTTCGCGCCAGCGTCGCCGAACTCGACTGCAGTCTCTTGCCCGATTCCCGATCCTGCACCTGTTACGACGACTGTCTTCCCATCGAAGTCACTCTTGTGTGACATGTACGTTCGTACGTTGGATGCCCAGATAAGTCCAGCGGGTATTCTCACAGTCGAGTATTGTGGATCCGCTTGCTGGTGTCGGTCTGGGGCGTCGCCGCTCACGATAACGGAAGGGGTTTACTCCCGGTTTTCCTACGGAGATCTATGGGCGCGTTCAGTCTCTATCCGCTGTTCGAGGCCGATGTAGACGAGGAGGCAGCAACGGCAATTCTCGACCCGTACGTGGAAGCGTACAGCGATGTCACGTACGAGACTGAACCACTTGCAGACCCGCCCGAAGACGCCTTCGTCCCGAAGGAAACGCTTTCTATCGAGACGCTCGATACGTTCGTCGAACTGTTCGAGGACCTGCTGAGATATCCAAAGATCGAGGGGGCGAGGCTGTGGGGGCCGAGTTCTGAGCGATTCCCGGTCATCATCCAGCACAGCGCGCTCCAGCAACTGTCGGATCCGGACCTCTACGAGTTTCACGCGCTCGATGACCGTCGGACGATGGTCGTCGCCGAGAGCGAACTGGAATTTCGGCGAATCCACGAGGAAATTCCGCCGACATCCCGTGAGTAGCGACGAACCCGTCCGGACACTCACGCCGCGTTCTGTTCACAGCGCCGTGCTATTGCCACGGGAGCGGTCAACGTCTCGTAGGCGTCGCCGCTGAGATAGATCGGCCACGATCCGCTGCTGACGCCGTCGGGGTCGTCGGTCACGTCACGGAACAGCGCTTCGAGCGACTGGCGGTAGCTCTCTTGGCGTGTTTCAGCGATCTGAAGCCCGGGCCGGTCGCTCCGGTCGTGTCCACGCAACGCGACGTACACCTGAGCGAACGGCAGTCGAACAGCGTGGGGGGCTGGAGCCTCCCACAGCGGGAGCGTTCGGACGCTCTGTGCGTTTTTGTGTCCAGCGGGACAGCCAAGTGCGACCAGCAATCGCCCGAGAACGGCCCCGTCCTGCTGGGGTTCGTACTCTGGGGGCGCGTCAGCGACGCGGTGCAGTCGACAGCCGAGAGCGCTCGCTACACCGGCGATCAGGCACTGCTCGGACTCCTCGCTCGCAGTGAATCGTGGGGTGTACGTCTCGGTTGCAATCGACCCGCCAGCGTAGATCCCCGCGGCGAGACCGGCGAGTCCAACCATCGTGTCGTCGTCCCACGCGTCAGGCAGCCAGTCACGCCGTTCGAGGGTCTGGAGTCCCCGATAGGCGTCGGGCATGCCATCGTCGGCCAGCCAGCGTTTCATTCGACCGCGGGGCAACTCGACCATCGTGCTGATCGCCTGCGACCCTTTCTCGGGATTGTCGGCGGCGACTGCCTGCACGCGCTCGTAGTCCGCAATCACCTCCCACGGATCGTCGTAGCCGGGCGGGTCGTAGGTTCGGACGAAGGCCTGTTTGAGCGAGTGTGTGTCAGTCGGGTCGTAGAGTGAACTGGAGGGCATGATAAGTATAGAGCGACCGGAGGAAAGGGGGTGTTCAGTTAGTTCGGCACATCGAAGTCGCCGAGGGTGGCGGAGTTATCGCCGCTCTGACTTTCCCAGACGACTGCAACTGTTTGCCCGGGATTAACACCTGTCACAGTAATACTAGTCCCAGAACTGATTTCAGTATTGAATTGAGAGCTAGCTGCACTACCGTCAACGTTCACTGTAATCCGATCTGAGTCAAGCACTGCACCGCTCTGATGGGTAACTGTGACATCACTACCATCGTAGTCGAAGTCGAAACTTGCCTGCGGGGCGGAGTCGCTGACCGATTCACCGAGGCCGAGCACGAAGGTTGCAATCACGGCCGCCAGAATGACCGTAATCGCGACCATCAGGATGACCCCGATGACCGGTGAAACTGCACGCCCGTCTTCCGATTCGTTGCCGAATAGGTTTGTTAGTTGCATGGTTGTTTTCGTTCACACAACGGTTGGCAGGAGTCGCATGCACCCTGATTTCCGTTGGTCTACTACGACATTCTACTCTGCCACATAAATACTTGCTGGCTAATTCTCAACTCTGAATATCAGAACTGAGAATCCTCAGATGGTTTTATGTTGTTTGGTTCGGTAGCTGTTGGCACAGGGAGTGGTTGCCCTGTGAGATGCTTCACACAACGGCACAGGGGCCGACGGACCCTTTGAGACACAGTGTCTCAATCGCATGCACCCGTCTTTCATTCCCCCCTGTGTTCTCTGAAATTCATATCTGATAGCTAAAGCGTGGTGTAATTGCCCCGATCTGCTGAACAAGTCACTCCTTGTATCCTCATTACGTCGCTCCAGTCAACGCGGTGCATCAGTATCTACCGGTTTCATAGGATTTCACATCTACTTATTGATATCCCATAGTGATTGCCAGGATTGACCTGCGGTTCCGTTGGAACTCACAAAGCGTCACTACCGGGAGAATGCGAATACGGGCCGACAACTGTGTGTCGGACCCCTCTTCGATGCTCGCTAGTTACACTCTTCAAACAGGGTCGCCGTTTGATCGCCTGTTTCGCTCGTCCAGGTTATCGCACCAGTTCCGTCAAGTGTTTGTCCGGGAGTGACCGATCCTGTGTAAGTAGCGCCGCCCCCGTCGGTGATGGTCCCTTCGAAGGTGGTTTCGCCACCCTGAACAACGGCATCAGTACCGTCACACTGAAAGGTGATCTGCGGTGCAGTACTGTCGACGGATTCACCGAGGCCGAGAACGAAGGTTGCGATGACGGCGGCGAGGATGACCGTAATTGCGACCATCAGGATGACTCCGATGACAGGTGAGACGGCCCGCCCGTCATCCGATTCGTTGTCGAATAACTCTGTCAGTTTCATGGTTGGTTTGATTCACACAACGGGTCGCAGGATATTCATGCACCCTGATTTACCGTTGGTCTATTGGCTGTTTCGATCCGCCAAATAAATAACTTGTGGACAGTTTTATCGCTGAAAATCGGGGCTAAAACCTGTGGCTGTGTTTTGCGCTCAGTCCGAGAGACCGACAACTGTTATGTTTTCACCCCCTCGATCGGTGTGCATGCGCGTCACCTTTCTCGGAACCGGAAGCGCGATGCCGACTGGACAGCGATTCCAGACCGGTCTGTTGCTCGAATCGGGTAGGGAGTCGCTGCTCGTCGACTGCGGGAGCGGTGTGTTGCACAGTCTCGCTCGAACCAGCGTCGGCTACGAAAACACGGACACACTCCTGCTCACGCACCACCATCTCGATCACGTCTCGGATCTCCCGGTCTTGCTGAAGGCCCGATGGCTCGACGGCGCAGAGTCACAGACGATTGTCGGTCCACCGGGGACGGCGGAACTCGTCTCCGGACTCCTCGACGTCCACGAGTACATGCAGGATCGAATCGACCTGTCCGTTCGGGACCTCTCACCGGAGCAGTCGACGACGCTGAGCGGGTTCGACATCGATTCGATGGAGACGCACCACTCCATACAGTGTTTTGCGTATCGGTTCACCCCACAAGGGACCGACGAACCCACGTTCGTGTTCAGCGGTGACACCGAAGCCTTCCCCCAACTGATCGAATTCGCTGACGGTGCGTCGGTGCTGGCTCACGACTGTTCGTTCCCCGACGGCGTCGACGTCTCGAATCATCCGACGCCCTCGCAACTCGGAGAGACGCTTGCCGACGCCGACGCTGACATCGACCGGGTGTATCTCACGCATCTGTACCCCCACACCGAGGGCCGTCACGAGGAGATGCTCGATTCGGTCGGTGACGCGTACGACGGTGACGTTCGGTTTGCACAGGACGGACTCACGCTCGAACTCGCGTGAATCAGTCTCTGGTCGGCAGCGCACACTGTCTCATACTGCTGGCTGTACATTCGTACAGATATTCGCCACTCCGGGGTGGCGAATCCGTTCAAAATGGGACAGCCAGCAGTATCAGACCTGGTCGAGCGTGACGCGAAAGTCCGCGCCGCCAGCGTCGCTGTCTCGAACTGCGACGGACCCGCCGTAGGACTGCACGAGCGACCGGACGAGTCCGAGTCCGAATCCCGTGCCGTCGCTGTCCGGCCCGCGTTGGCCCATCTCGAAGAGGTCCTCGCGGATTTCCTCGGAAATACCGTCACCGTCGTCGGCCAGTCCGACGACGACCGAATCAGGCGAAGGCGTCTCTGCGTACACGTCGACCGTGACTGCCCCGTCGTTGTGGACCGCCGCGTTCGAGAGGATGTTCTGAAACACCGAACTGACCAGGTCACCGGCGTACACTTCACAGTCGAATTCGTCAGCGTCGTACGCGACTGTCAGGTTCTCGAACTTCTGTTCGACGGTGTGGATGACGTTCGTCAGGATGAAATCGAGATCCATTGGCTCCGGACTGTCTTCCTGTTCGAGTGTCTTGACCGTGCCACCGACGTCGTCGACGAGTTTCGAGGCATCCTGTCCAGTCTGGTGAATCCGTTCGAGATACTCCTCGACAGAGTCGTCCGTGATGGGCCGTTCGAGCGCCGCCTCGGCAAAGCTGAGGATGACCTGCAGGTCGTTGCCAAGGTCGTGGCGCAACAGGCGGTCGTACACCTCGAGAATCTCCTTTCGCTTTTCGAGGTCGTTTCGCGCCCGTTCGAGCCGTTCGCGCGAGCGAACGTTCGTGATCGCCGTACCGATGTGTTCCGCGAAGAATTCGACTGGCTTGACGTGGTGTTCCTCGACGTGCTCCAGAGACGGCCAGCTCACCACCAGTATCGCTCCGGACTGTTCGTCGCCGATCCCATATAATGCTGGCACTGCGATGGTGACGTCGCGCTCTTCGGTGACGGTCTCCGGGTCGACGAGAGTGACGTTGTCGGCGCTGTAGCGGACTGTCCCGCTCTGGGCACACACGGCAACGTCTCCGCTCTGGTTTGCATACTGTGCGATCCGTCCCGCCTCTCCCTCAGGCGACTGACTGGAGCGAACGCTTTCGAGAATCTGCAGACTTCCGTTTCGTACCTCGATCACTGTCGAGGATGGATAGCCATCCAGAACGTTCGGTATCGCCTCGATCGCAAGTGTTGCGATCTCTTCGACGGACTCCAGGTGATACATCTCGCGACTGTATTTGACTATCTGTCCGGCTATCTGGACCGTCCGGTCTCGAGTCTCCGCTATCCCCGGTTTGTCGTCTGGAGCCGTCATGCCCTGCTACGAAATCCCCTGCAGGGTTGTTGCAGGCAAGATAAAAAATGCTTTCGCCACTCCTCTCAGTCGAGACGATATCGCAACAGCGCGGCGATCCCGCCGAGATTCGAGAGCTGTTGTCCGGGGTCGAACTCGCTCGAAAACACGGTCACGTCGCCGCCTTTCTGCTCTGCGGTTTCGATGACCTGGTCGACATCGATATCCCAGTCGCCCTCGCCCTGTCGCGCCGAACGGAGCATCTCGTCGACGACGAGCAACTGTTCGATCGCACCGAACTCCGCCGCTTTTTTGACTGATTCCGGACCATACGCGACTGTCTCTTCGGTCTTCAGTCGCTCCATCAACTCGTCGATGAGCGCCGACTCCTCGGCGATACGGGTCTCGCGCTGGATATCCTCGACTGCGCCGCGTTTGAGCACTTCGTGGACGCCCCGGTCACCGACGGAACTCGTGTCGACTGTCGTGATTCGCTCCGTGAGTTCCGGGCGCTCTTCTTCGATGTAATCGAGCGCATCCTGCTTGGTGAATCCGGGGCCAGCGAGGATGATCGCGTCGGCATCGAGTCGGCCGAGCACGTCGGTGAGTTCGGAAAACAGCTCTGATCGGGGTCTGGCATCGTCGCCCTTTCCAGTCGGGCCGGAGAGGGTCGCTCGCTCCTCCGCTCCGTACTGCTCGATGGTGTGGACGTGTGCCTGTCCTTCCTCGACGGTGGCGACTGCGACTGCCGGGTTGTCCGCCGCCTCGACTGCCGCCTCGATCCGGTCGCGCTGGTCAGGTTTCCAGCGCTTTTCGACCTCCAGTTCGTCGTGTTCCTCCACGTTGAGCGTGTGGTGGTGGCCGAGTTGGTCTTCCCGAGAGCAGTCCTCGATGACCCCGCTCACGCGCAGTCGGTTGGCAAAGCGGGCGAACTCCACGTCCTCGACGGCGAGTTCCGCCCAGATGTGTTCGCGCTCCCCACCCGTATCTCTGAGTTGCTCGTCGTTGCGCTGGATGCGCCGGGTCGTGTCTCCGGCGACCCTGTCGTCGGGTTCGATGACGTGCGCGAGATGCCACAGGTCGTCGACGCTCTCGGGGACGAGCGTCCACCGTTCCCGGCCGCCCTCGACCTGCTGTCGCTGGGCAACGTGCATACCACCCCTCCGACAGCCGTCGGTAAGTGCGTGCTGATATCTGCCCGGTTCACAGTTTTTTATACCGACCCGCCGAACAGTGCTGTATGGCTGGTTCCAGCGTGGGCCCGGGGGAGTGGCTCTGTGCGACACTTCGGGGCGTTCAAACTGCGATGGTGGAAACGGACGAACCGACTGCATTTTCCGAGGCACTCGTCGAGCGCGTCGTGGCAGTCGAGTCACACGCGTTCGCCTGGGTCGGGCGTGTCACCGCAGCGGGCGACCTTCGGACGTACGCGGCTGCGACACCGGGAGAAACCGTCGCAGTAAACCCGGACCTGTCCAGCGACGGGCCGAGTCGCCGTGCGGCCGAGACCGGTGAGACACAGATACACGCAGATATCAGCGGGAACCCCGAGTACGACGTGTTTGCTCGCTACGTCGACGCTCTCCCCGCCACAAACGCCGATACTACCCTCGTCGCAGAGGTCGATGCTGCCTCCGACACAAACGCCGATGCTGCTTCCGTCGCGAGTCTGACCATCCCGGTCGGGGAGCGCCGCGTGCTCACTATCTACACGACGAGTACGGACGTGGACCCACTCGTTCGCGAGATGGCCGACGAACTCGGCGCAGCAGTCGAGTGGGGGTATCGCTCCTTCGAGACGCGGCGGGAACTCGCGCGTGAGCGCGAGCGCCTGGAGTCCGTCAGAAGCGTCGTCTCTCACGACCTCGGCAATCCGATCAATGTCGCCGCGGGGCGACTCTCGCTTGCCGCAGAGGAGTGCGACAGCGAACACCTCGCACACGTCGAACGCGGCCTCGATCAGATCGAGGCGCTCGCCGACGAGACGCTCCAGTTCGTCGAGATGAGCCGCCGAGTACAGCAGCGCGAGCCGATTTCTCTCGCCGCGTGTGCTCGCTCGTGCTGGGCCGAACTGGACACCGGTCGTGGGTCCCTCGATATCTCCGACGCGACTGTCGAGGCTGACCCGGAGCGACTCAGGCGACTCGTCTCGGAACTGTTCGAGAACGCGCTCGTTCACAGCGACGGGTCGGTGACCGTGACTGTCGGCACGCTCTCGGGTCACTCGGGCTTTTTCGTGGCAGACGACGGTCCCGGCATTCCCGAAGGAGAGCGAGCGTACGTCCTCGACAGGGGTTATTCGACGCTCTCGGACCGGGACGGCAACGGGCTTTCGGTCGTGTCCGCAATCGCAGACGCACACGACTGGACGCTCGAACTCGATCACGAGACTGATGGCACGCGCGTCGAGGTCACGACGACGCGCTGGTAATCACTTCAACGGGGACTCCAAATTGTGCCGTACAGTACCACGATATGCGGTACCGCGAGTATCGCACGACTTATTCGTCGGGGGAGTCTATTTAGGGTGTGAGCGAAGATACGGGGCGGCGGAACCTCCGCATGCCCAACGACGACGAGCTGTTCGCGGTCGTGACTGAACACAACGGTGGCAATCACGTCCGCGTGCAGTGTGAAGACGGCGAGTCCCGCATGGGACGAATCCCTGGCCGGATGAAATACCGCATCTGGATCGACGAAGGCGATGTCGTCCTCGTCGAACCGTGGGACTGGCAGGACGAGAAGGCCAACATCGAGTGGCGCTACGACAGCAGGGACGCAGACCAACTCCGCGCCGAAGGCCACATCGAGTGATACTGACGGCTCTATCGAGTGACCGTTCTCTGCGCCAGCACGCGTGATATTCTGCCGCGTTCTTTCCCACCGAGAGTAGCCGGAACCGCGGCGTTGATATGTGTTCGATTGCAGGATCAGGCATGTTCGAGACAGCGCTGCATCTGGGAACCGAGCATCCGAACCTCCTGTGGCTGTTCGTGGCCGGGATGCTCTGCTTTGGCGGCGGACTCGCAGTTGGGCTCGTTTCGAGACTCCGAGATCGATTTTCTGACACAGCGGCCGCGCCAGACGGCGAATAGCTGGACATTCGATCGAACGAAAACCACTATGAACGCAGCACGCAAACTACAGCCATGACCAAGCGTCGTGTCTCACTGCCACCGGCAGCGGCGGAGGGGCTCCGTGAGTTCGTTGCGGAGGTAGACGCGCGGCTTTCCTCCGACGAGAGCACCTGTGACGTCGTCGAGGATGTCCTCGTGGACCTGCACGGCGACCGGGAGGCCTACGAGCGCTGGCAGTCCGGTGAAGACGTTTCCCCTGCCGAGCGCGTTCGGTTGCAGGGATACGACCCCTGTAACGCGACACTCGAAAGTGAATACTACGCCGAAGTCGACCTCGAACCCGAGCAGTTCGAGCAGTCGAAGTACCTCCAGTGGCTGTGGCGACAGTTCGACGCGACGCCGATGGCCGATAACGTCGCCTTCGCACTCGAATTTCGGCAGATGCTCGCCGACCACCTCTTCGAGGAGTGTGGCGACAACTGCCGATTCTTCAAGGGTATCTCGATGACCTACGGGCACAACATCACTCTCGGCGACAACGTCGTCGTCCACGACAACGTCCACCTCGACGACCGCGGGAAACTCACTATCGGCGACCGCGTCTCTATCTCTGACGACACGCACATCTACAGCCACGACCACGACATCGCCGACCAGACCGACGTGCGCAACTATCACACCATCGTCGAGGACGACGTGCGCCTGACATACGACTCGATGGTGCGCGCAGGCGTCCACGTCGGTGAGAACGCCGTGCTGGCGGCGAAATCGGCCGCACAGAAGGACATCCCGGCCCACCACATCGCCGCCGGAACGCCTGCGAAATCCATCGGGATCAAACCCGGTTGGGAGTCGGTCGCAAAACCCCTCGAAGAGGCGAACGTCGACCGGCGGGAACAGCGTCGGATCGAGTACGACATCCCCGACTCGACGGACACCTTCGACGAGTTCCACCGCGATCGGTCGCCACCGGACGCGTGAGGTGTTTCTCCGTCAGTCACTGCATCGATTACCTCCTCTGTTAGGCCGAACGAATAAGCCTGACGACACCAACTAGGAGTAATGCCTCACGTCGCTGTCGTCGGTGGCGGTATCGGTGGCCTCTCTGCGGCACACGAACTCACAGCGCGTGGCTTCGACGTCTCCGTGTTCGAGGCCAACGAGCGCTTCGGCGGCAAGGCCAGGTCCGTGCCGATCGACGACCACCCGACCCCGCTCCACGGCGAGCACGGCTTTCGCTTCTTCCCTGCATTCTACAACCACGTGACTGAGACGATGGGACGCATCCCCGACGGCACTGGCACTGTTGCCGACAATCTCGTCGAGACGGAGGAGACGCTCATCGCGGCAATCGACGGGCCACACCGCCGCGCGAACAGCAAGACGCCCGATTCGCTCCGTGGATGGATCGACGTAATGCAACCAGCGTTTGCCGAGGATCTTCCAAACAGGGACGTTCGATTCCTTCTCGAACGGCTGCTGTATCTGCTGACGTCCTGCGAGAAGCGCCGCGAGCGCGAACTCGACGAGATTTCGTGGTGGGAGTTCATCGACGCGGAAAACCGGTCACAGGCGTTCCGTGACCGACTCGCGTACGCCGTTCAGGCGCTCGTTGCGCTCAGACCCCAGATCGGAAGCGCGCGAACCGTCGGGACCATCTACGCCCAGTTGCTGTTTGGGCAACTCGATCCGACCCGACCGACCGAACAGATACTGAACGGGCCGACCAGCGAGGTTTGGATCGACCCCTGGGTGACGCATCTGGATTCACTCGGCGCGACGCTCCACCGCAACCGTCCGGTCGAGTCGCTCGACTTCGACGGCAACCGGATCACCGCACTCACGCTCGCGGACGGAACGCAGGTTACTGCTGACGACTTCGTGCTGGCCGTCCCGGTCGAGGTCGCACCCTCGTTTGTCACCCCCGCGATGACGCGGGCAGCCCCGGAACTGGGCCGAATCGACCGGCTCGACACCGCCTGGATGAACGGGATCCAGTTCTACCTCTCGGAGGACGTTCGACTCTCCAGGGGTCATCAGGTCTACGCGGACTCCCCGTGGGCGCTCACTTCAATCTCCCAGCGGCAGTTCTGGACTGACTACGACGTCGAAACCCGCGGCGACGAAGCGGTCGAGGGTGTGCTCTCGGTCATCGCCTCCGACTGGGAGACGCCAGGCATCGAGGTCGAAAAACCCGCCAGACGCTGTACCCGCGCGGAGATCACGACAGAGATCTGGACGCAACTGAAGCGCCATCTCAACAGCGAAGGTGAGCAGTTGACCGACGACATGCTTGTCGACTCCTTTCTCGACCCCGCGATCGTCGAGACTGACGACGGCGTCGAAAACCGCTCGCCGCTGCTCGTCAACACTGTCGGCTCGCTGAAACACAGACCACCGGCCGACGTCGGCATCGAGAACCTCACGCTCGCGAGCGACTACGTTCGAACGAACTCGGATCTCGCCTCCATGGAGTCGGCAAACGAGGCTGGCCGCCGGGCCGCAAACGCCATCTTCGAGCGTCACGACCGTCGGGAGCGAGCACAGATCTGGGAACTCTCGGAGCCAGCTATCTTCGAGCCATTCAAGCGCCAGGACCGGATCAGATACCGCCTCGGACTCCCACACCCGGCAACGGTTACGCAGTCGCTCCGGTCGGCAACTCGCCGCCTCTCAGGCTAGCTGGCAGACGCATTCGCGAGTGCGCTCGATACCGGTAGGTCAGGCGATATCGGTTGGGAACGTTCGTCGTCTTGGCGAATCCGCACTCAGTCTGTCACTGGTCAGCGAGATGGCCGCCAGCGTAGCCGCCGATTGCGCCGAGCACAGCGCCAATCAGCGCCCCGATCAGCAGGCCACCACCCAGCAGAACGACCCCTTCGGCACCGACCGTGGTGTCACCGACGACGATACTCCCGTTACTGATCGCGAGCCAGGCAAAGGGTAGCATCAGAGCGCCAGGAACGACCGTGAGCGCGCCGCTCACAGCGCCCAGGGCGACGCGTCCCGACCCACTCCGGTCGAGATAGCTGGCGACGCCGCCACCGAGAATCTGTGAGAGCGGAACGAAGGAGAAGACGATGCTGACGACTGCACCGAGGACGGCGTTCGTCCAGAAACTGCCGACCCGGCCGGAGGCACCGGCTTCGCGACGGCGCTGGTACTGGAGGCCCGCGTAGCCGACGCCGCCCAGTACGAGAATCGCGCCGCTCGCGATCAGTCCCAGCCCTGTCCAGTCGATCGTGGCCGCAGCGACAGTGATCGTCTCGCTCCCTTCCAGAATCCCATCCCGTCCGGCTTCAGTGAACGTTTCGCTCAGCTCTGCGTGGTCGATATTTCGCACGACAACCCCGACGACTGCGAGGAGGCTGCCGATCAACACGATTGCGCCACCGACGAGCCAATCGATGATCGGTGTCACTCCGCCAGGGTCGGACCGTTCGTCTGTGCGATGTTCGAGTGCGTTCTGTGATGAACTCGTCATGCAGACGGTGCTACACTCCCCCTGTCAAAAATCCTGGACACTGCGTTTCTGACGGTGAAACACAGTCTCAGGTCGCTGAACGTGACGGGGTGTCGCGTCTTCGACAGGGCAAGATTCACATATCATGACTCGGTACAGATGCACATGGCAGACATACTTGCGGAGAATCTCTCCGAGAAGGCGGTCATCGGTGACGGCGGGACGGAGATCGGAATGCTGTACAACATCACGATGGATATCGACACTGGACGCCTGCACAATCTCGTCGTGACACCACCAGAGAACGGCTCTGCGCTCGACTTCGAGACCGACGCGTCGGGTCGTTATCTCGTTCCTGTCGGCCGGATCAACGACGTCGACGAACACATCATCATCCAGCAGTAAGGAATGTACGTTCTCGATTCGTCCGCGTTCATCCACGAGTATCACACCGACGAGCAGATCGCATCGATCCCGCTCGTTCGCGAGGAACTCGAAGACGAGAGCGCCTACCGCTTCGACGCGCTCGAAGGCTCCGGGATGCATCTGCACATCCCCGACGCCGAAACCGTCGAGCGCATCGAGCGAGCGGCCCGGGAAACCGGCGACTTCGGCGAACTCTCGCGGACGGACATTCGCCTGATTGCGGCGGCGTTCGAACTCGACAGTCGGCTCGTCACGGACGACTACGCGATGCAAAACGTCGCGGAAAAGTTGAACGTCGACGTGGAGATAATCGCCCGCGACGGCATCGACGAGCAGCGCGAGTGGACGTTCCAGTGTCAGGGCTGTGGCCGCGAGTTCGACGAACAGCACGACCGCTGTCCGATCTGCGGCAGTTCGCTCTCGCGCAAGAACCCCGCCTAACTCACGGCGTCAGGGTTTCGGCCGCTTGTCGATCTCCTCGAACCCTAACTCGACGAGTTGGCGGAGCGTCTCTTCCTCGGTGAGGTCGTATTCGCGAGCGAGGTCGCGTATCTCCCGTGCTCGACTGTCGTCGAACACGACCGAGTACCGAGTGGGCATAGGGATAAATTGTCGAACAAACATATCAATACCCGTCAGACACGAGTCAGACGGGTGCATTTCGCGGATACCGGACCGCCTCCATCGAACGTTACAGCGCTCCAACGGCGTCGAGATACTGGCTCCCGAAGACGAGCGTATTCCAGACAGCGTGGACGACAATCGGGATGACCAGATTGCCGGTGTACTCGTAGAGCGTGCCGAGGACGACGCCGGTGGCGGCGAGGATTGCGATGACGACGAAGATACCGTCAGTTTCCGTCGCCGCGAGCGCGGGATAGTGAATCAGCCCAAAGAGCGCCGACGCGACGAGGATGCCCGGGACGATGCCGTACGCGCGGCGAAACAGCCCCTGAACGACGCCGCGGTAGAGCAGTTCCTCCGCGGGTGCGGTCAACAGAAACTGGACGGGGAGCAAGAGCAGGAACAGTTCGGGATGCTCTCGACCCTGTTCGACCGCGACGTTCTCGGCGGTTTCGACGTCCAGCAGCGAGATGACCAGTTCCGACGCGAGCATCACTGCGAGAAAGATGGCCAGACCGATCCCCATCCAGCGCCAGTCCCGGCGCGTCGGCGACCGAAGCCGGACCAGCCCGCTCTCGGCGTACCACTTGAGGTACGCGACCGGAACGACCAGCGTTCCGAGCAAGCCAAGCACGGTTCCTGTCCCATGAAAGACGACCGGGTTCGACGCCTCGGTCATCTCGACAAGCGCGAGCGTTTCGGTACCGACCGACCGGAACACGCTGCCGACGACCAGCGCGGCGAGGACGACCCCCAGCGCGAGACCGATAGCACGGAGTCGAGTCTCCCAGTCGCTGACTGCGACAAGCGGCGCGTCCGCGGCGAAGGGATGGTCACGTGCCATCGAGTTACTGTCGGTACGGCGAACTCGTTCAAGACCCCACCGATCTCTAGTGGCCGTTCAGCGAGTCACTCGACGACGAGCGTTCGCTTGTCTGCAACGGCGTCGGCCTCCTCGAAGTCGCCGCCGCCGAGCAGGCCGCGCGCAGCGCGCTTGCCCCACTCGACCGCTGGCTGTGTGAACGTCTCGACGTCCGATAACTCGCCGACGAGGATGCAGGCCGCCTCCATTCCATACAGCAACTCGCCGAGGCCGTGCGCGTCAAGCTCGTCGATTTCGATCCGGACGTTCGGCCGGTTCGCCGCGGCGAGACTCGCCTCCGTGGCCTCGAATTCAGCGTCGAGAAGGCGTCCAAGACCTGTTCCGCCGAGATAGGACAAATCTGCGATGTCCGTCTCGGGAATGTCGAGCGACGGTCGCTCTGTCGGGCGAACGAGGGTTACGAGTTTGTCCCGCGGCCCGGCCCGATACAGTTGCAGTTGGGAGTGCTGGTCGGTCGCGCCGAGCGCACGCGCTGGCGTCTGACCACGCCCCTCCTTTCCGAGGCTCTCGGCCCACAACTGGGCGAACCACTCCGCGAACAGTTCCAGCCCTTCGGCGTAGGGCATCATCGCGTTCACCGTCGCGCCGCGCTCGCTCAGCGCGTGCGCGACTGCACCGTAGGCGTAGGCCGGGCAGTCATAGAGCGAGGGCGCAAGCGAGGACGCCGCGGCCGCACCGCCGTCGAGCACACCCTCGATGTCGTGACCCTGAATGGCTGCCGGGACGAGTCCGACTGCCGATAGCGCACAGAACCGACCGGGGACGCCCTCGGGAACCCGAAGCGTGGGAATCCCCTCGCGGTCGGCGAGCGCCCGAAGCGGTCCGGACTCGCCGGTCGTGACGACCGTCCGCTCGGTCCAGTCGACACCAGCATCGGTCATCGCCTCCCGGACGACCAGGAAGTTGGCGAGCGTCTCGGCGGTGGTTCCCGACCGCGAGACGACGTGGACGGCGGTTCTCCCGAGGTCGATGTCATCGAGCAACTGGGCTGTGTGCTCCGGGTCGACGTTGTCGAGCACGTGGTGGCTCGCCTCGCCGGGTCCGAGCGCCGTCGAGATGGTGGCCGCGCCGAGCGCGCTCCCGCCGATGCCGACGGTCAGCACGTGGTCGCTGTCGGCGACTGGCTCCACTGCCGCCCGGATCTGGTCAGGATCGGTTCGCTCGGGGAGGTTCAACGCAGCATAGCCGAAGGTCCCCTCTGAGCGCCCGCTTGCGATGGTTTCGTGTGCCTCTTGCACCTGTTCGTCGAGTTGGTCGAGTTCGTCCTCCGAGATGCCCGGCTCACAGGGCGTGAGCGCGTTGCCGATGTCGATGTTCATATCTGCATCTCACCGGGCATCCTGTTAGACTTCACGATGCGGGCTTTGTCACCCGTCAGCGACCAGTCGCTGGTGCGCGCGACGAGGGGGAGTCGAAACCCCGAAATGGATGACTGTCCAATCGTAGGTATGACCGACGACGCCGACTCGCCCGCCGATGGGCGGTCTGATACCGAGCGCGATGACACGGACGACGCCGAACTCGCCGAACAGTTGTACGGCGTTCCCGACGAATCGTCGGACGATTCCGACGAACCCGAAGGGGTTGAGACAGCCACGTCTGATCCTGATGGGTCGTCCGAACCGACGCCGCCAGGCGAAACCGACGGATCTGACGACGCCGAATCAGACGAGTCGAAGGGGCCGGAAGACGTTCCGTTCGGTCCGGGTGGTGGCGGTGGCTCACTCCCCGCAGATGCGCCGATCTCTGACTCGGACGAACCGCCAGAACCCGAACACGGTCTCTTTTACGTGAAATACGCAGAAGGCGTCTCTGCGACGCTGCACGAGGTCAACACTGGGCAGATCTACACACTTATCGAGAATCCCGACTTCGAGCAGCACGAAATCGTCGAGGCGTCGCTGATAGCACAGCCTCCGATGGAGGTGTCCTACACCATCAACGATATCGAATCGCGGCGGACTGTTCCGGTCGAGACCAGCCCCGAATCACCGACGACGCAGGTCACCAATATTGCGGGCGACATGGAACCCGGACAGGCGGTCGCGATCGACCGCGAGGGCGAGGGCGAAATCCACATTCTCCGGGTCGAGTCCGATCAGGTGGACCAGACCGCAGACGAGCTCCCCGACGACGAGATGACCTACAAGAACGCGGCACGCTACGGGATGGACCGGGTCGAGATCCGGACCGACGAGGAGACTGGCGTCGTCGCGATCCGGTATCTGCCCTGAACCGCGAGCAGAGACGCTGCGCTGAAGAAATCGGTCCGGCGAAATCGGTGTTCCGTTCGGCGGTTTTCGTCGCCGCAAAGAGGAAGGCTTATTCCGACCCCTCTCACAAGCACGACCATGAGCCGACGGGTACAGATCGACGATCTCCCTTACGAGGAATACTCGAATCGCCAGCTTGCGGCGGTGCCGCTGGCGATTCTTGGGATTGCACTCCTCGTTCTTCTCGGTGCGTACTTCATGACTGGATCACCCGTCGATCTCGGTCTCGCATTCACGGGCGGCACAGAGATACGGGTCGAAGCAGATGTCGGCAGTGGAGCAATACAGGACCAGTTCGAGAGCGCGGAACTCTCGGTGGAGTCAGTCCAGTCTGTCGGTCTCGGACAGTCTGACGAGTATCTCGTGACGACACAGGAAACAGGGGCGGACGCGATCAGTGAGTTCGAGCGCGTTGCGGAGGGGGCGGGGTATGACGTGTTGAGTACCGAGATCAGGTCTGCGACGTTCGGGTCGGACTCCCAGCGGCAGGCGCTGATCGGCGTCGTGATCGCCTTTATCGGGATGAGTCTGCTCGTGGCGCTCATGTTCCGGTCGTTCATTCCGAGTCTGGCGATTGTCGCCTCGGCGTTCTCCGATCTCATGATCCCGCTCGCGCTGATGAGTCTCATGGGAATCGAACTCGGACTGGGGACAGTCGCCGCGTTGCTGATGCTTATCGGTTACAGCGTGGACTCGGACATCCTGTTGAACAACCACGTCCTGAAGCGCCACGGCGGATTCTACGAGAGCGCGTCGCGAGCGATGCGAACCGGTATCTCGATGACAGTCACGTCCATCGCCGCGATGGTCGTGATGTACCTGATGGCGAGGCTATTCGGGATCCCGCTGTTGCCCCAGATTGCGCTCGTGCTGGTCTTCGGACTCGTCGCTGACCTGGTGAACACCTACATGATGAACATCAGTCTGCTTCGCTGGTACAAGTACGAGGGGGTCAACCGATGATCGACGTTCGCGACAACTGGCGGATTCTCCTGCTTGTCGTACTGTGTGTTCTCTCTGCAGTCGCGCTGTTTGCCCCGTTCCTCGACGACGGTGGCTCCTTCGGGGAGGGCAACGAGGAGTTCGTCTCCGATCCGACGAACCTCCAGTACGGTCTCGAACTCTCGGGCGGTGCGCGCGTCCGCGGGCAACTCGACGGGTTGCTCGTCGAGGATCTGCCCATCGCGCCGAACGACCAGCGGGACGTGTTACGCACGGTCGCGAGCGAACTCGAGATCGAACAGTTCGACGTACAGGTTCGCCTGCAGGACCAGCAGAGCGGGAGCGTCGAGGTGTTCGCGGACAACGTCACCCGTGACCAGATGGCGGCTGCGCTGCAATCGGCCGGATTCGACGTGTCTGCCAGCGACGTGACTCGCGGTGTCACCGAACAGACGATAGAGAACGCGGTCGATACGCTGTCGAGTCGGATCGACGAAACCGGGTTCCAGGGCGGTCAGGTCACCACCGTCAGTTCGCTCGGCGGCGAAACGTTCATCGTCGCAGAGGCTCCCGGTGTCAACCGGACGGAACTGCAGGAACTCATCGGTGAGCCCGGGCGCGTGCAACTCAAGGTCGGGTACCCAGGCGAGAACGGCACCTACGTGACGAATCCGTTGCTCGACGCACAGGACTTGCAGGACATCCAGAATGCGAGTCCGCCGACACAGAACATTCCAAACGACCACGTTCCGGTCCGACTCACGGACGATGCCGGGGAGCGGTTTCAGGACGAACTGAATACGCACGGCTTCACCGACCCGAACCGTGCTGGGTGTACCTGGCCGCAGAACATGGAAAGCGGCGGCCCGTGTCTGTTGACCGTCGTCGACGGTGAGATAATCCACGGGTCCGGTATCGCCCCGACCCTTGCGGAGACGATCCGAACTCAGCAGTTCGCCGCAAACCCGTCATTCGTCATGCAGACGGGCACGTTCGAGGAGGCACAGAACCTCGAAATCAACCTCCGCTCGGGGTCGCTCCCGACGGAACTGACAATCGAGACGTCCTCCTTTATCTCCCCGAGTCACGCCCAGTCGTTCAAGGCGCTGGCGGTGCTGACCGCACTCGGCGCGTGGATCGGCGTCTCGCTCGTCGTGTACTTCTGGTACCGAGACGTGCGCGTCGCCATCCCGATGTTGCTCACCGCCGCCGCGGAGGTGTTCCTCCTGCTTGGCTTCGCCGCGACCATCGGCCTCGCTATCGACCTCTCTCACATCGCGGGCTTCATCGCGGTCATCGGGACGGGACTCGACGACCTGATCATCATGGCCGACGAGATATTACAGCGGCAACAGCGGGTCGAAACCGGCAAGATTTTCCAGAACCGGTTCCGGAAAGCCTTCTGGGTCATCGGGATGGCGGCGGCGACGACCATCATCGCGATGAGTCCGCTCGCGGTGTTGAGCCTCGGGGAGCTGCAGGGCTTTGCCATCGTGACCATCGCCGGTGTGCTCATCGGCGTGGGCATCACGCGCCCGGCCTACGGTGACATCCTGCGACACCTGATGCTCGACGACGTGAAGCGGAAGTAAGCAAAGCTGTCTGTTCGCGTTTTGCACCACACTCGTCGACCGACCGCCGCTCACTCGCTCGATTTTGCTCGCACCAGCCGTTCGATACCCGCCTCGAACGAGACTGTCGGCTCGTATCCGAGTCGCTCCCGCGCCTTCTTGATGTCTGCGACTGAGTGACGGATATCCCCCGGGCGTGGCTCGTCGTATTTCGGCGCCTTGTCGCTTCCGAGCGCGTCGTTTATCGTTTCCACGAGTTCGTTGATTGTGGTTCGCTCTCCGCGAGCAACGTTGCAGATCTCGCCGGAGACGTCGCGTTCGGCGGCACGGATGTTTGCGTCGACAACGTCGTCGACAGAGACGAAGTCGCGGGACTGCTCTCCGTCGCCGAAGATGGTGGGACGCTGTCCGTCGGCCATCAACTCGATGAACTTCGGAATGACGGCGGCGTAGGCTCCCGACGGGTCCTGTCGCGGCCCGAAGACGTTGAAATACCGGAGCGCCACCGTCTCGATACCGTACAGATCCGCACACTGCATCGCGAGTTCCTCGGTGTAGCGCTTCGAGAGGGCGTACGGCGATTCCGGGTCGACTGGTTCGGTTTCGACTTTCGGGAGCGACCCGGAGGACCCGTACACCGCAGCGGAGGACGCGACCACCACAGATTCGACGTCTGCGGTTCGTGCGGCGTCGAGTACTGTCGCTGTCCCTGTACAGTTCACGTCGGTTGGCGTCGTGGGGTCTTCGATGCTCTGTGGAACCGAGGAGACTGCCGCCTCATGGAACAGATAATCGACGCCGGTCGTGACGGTCTCGATTGTTTCGCCGTCTCGGATGTCCCCTTCAGTCAGGGAGAACCGGTCGTTCGCTCTGAACGACTGGAGGTTGTGCCGGGACCCGGTGTCGAAGTTGTCGAGTCCCCGAACCTCGTAGCCCCTGTCGAGGAGTTCGGCCGCGAGATGCGATCCGATGAATCCGGCGACGCCCGTCACCAGCGCGCGTTTCATACCGGTAGTGTGAGTGATAATCGGTTGAGTGTGTCGGCTCCGAGCCGTGACCCGCACGCTTATTCCAGATGGCATCCAAACGCGGGTGGATGCTGGTTTCGGTCGTCATCTGTACGCACTCGATGCGCCGATACGACGACGTCACCGACGCAATCGAGAGTGTTCGCACACAGACCTACGACAACGTCGAGACTGTGGTGGTGGTCGACGGCAACGAACCGCTGTGTGACCGCCTGTGCCGTGAGTACGACGACCTGGCTGACTGTCTGGTCCACTGTAACGACGACAATCGTGGGGTCTCTGCCAGCCGAACGATCGGTGCGCGCCTGGCCTCGGGCGATGTCGTCGCCTTTCTCGACGACGACGCGATTGCAGAACCGGACTGGGTCAAGCGTCTCGTCGACGTCTACGAGCAGACGGACGCGATTGCGGTCGGCGGACGGATGACCGGTGAGTGGCTTGCCGGACGGCCGTGGTATCTCCCCGCGGAGTTCGACTGGCTCGTCGGCGTCACCCATCCCGGATTTGCCGAGGCGGGCGCCGAGATTCGGAACACGTTCGAGTCGAACATCTCCTTTCGGCGGGAGCCGTTTCTCGAACTGGGCGGGTTCGACCCGGCGTTTGGCCCCGACGCCGAGTCCTATCGACACTCCGAGGGCGCTGAACTCGGCACACGACTGCAGGCGGAGTTCGGACGCGGCGTGGTGTACGAACCCGATGCCGTCGTGTCTCACAAGGTGTTCGAACACCGGACGAACCTCTCGTGGCTACTGCATCGGGCGTTCAAACAGGGCGTCTCGAAGCGACAACTTGCAGACCGACAGAAAGACTCGAACGGGTCGGAGTCGGCCTATCTCCGTGACCTGCTGACCGTTCACGTCCCGAACCGGTGTCGCTCGTTCGTCCGCTCGCGTTCACCGGTCGAACTCGGCCGAGCGCTCATGATTCTGGTGTTCACTGCGACGGTTGGGCTTGGCTATCTGTGGGCGCTGGTCACGAATCGGTGATCCGCTGGCGTGAGAAGGGACATATTTCAGTCACGAACACGGAGAGCAGACTGATGGTCGACGACGAGGTACTGGTGGTGACGCATCCGCTCGCACCGGCGAGTGAGAGCCATGTCGAGGCACTGCTCGATATCATCGGCGCGGTCACGTCCGTCGCACTCGTGACGACGAATCTCTCGAACGACTCGGACATTCGAGCGCGCCACGAGGTCATGGAGATATCCGACGAGGGCGTCGGGGAGTCAATCCTCGTCGCGGCGCTTCGATTCGTCCTCAATCAGTTTCGGATGTGTCGAACGATTCACCGTCGTGACGAGGACGTAGTGCTCTTTTTCGGAGCGACATCGTATCTGGTGCCGATCCTCTTTGCCCGACTTCGCGGTCGGACGGTCGTGCTTCAGCCCCGCGGAAACGTCCCGCTCACGCTTCGCCTCCAGTGGGAACAGCGCGTTCCGTCGCCGCTTGCTCGCGCCCTCGCTGGACTCGTGTGGGGGCTGGAACGACTCGGCTATCACGCCGCCCACGCGATCGTCACCTACACCGAGTCGATGGCGTCGGAACTCTCCTTGGATTCGTTCTCGTCGAAGCTGTATCCACACGGCGCGCGCTACATCGACACCGATCAGTTTCGGCCGCTGCGCGCCTTCGAGAACCGGGACAGACGCGTTGGCTTTCTCGGGCGACTCGACGAGGAGAAAGGCGTCCGGACGCTCGCGGCCGCGGCGAAGCGACTCCCGGAGGACGTGACCTTCCGGTTCATCGGGGACGGCGACCTGCGGCCGTGGCTCGAAGACGAACTCGCGGACGAGATCGACTCCGGGCGGGTGGAGGTGCCCGGCTGGGTCGACCACGACGACGTGCCGGACCAGTTGAGCGACCTGCGATTGCTCGTGTTGCCCTCACAGCCGACGGAGGGGTTGCCCACCGTCATTCTCGAATCGCTCGCCTGCGGAACGCCCGTGCTTGCGACGCCAGTCTCCGGGGTTCCCGACGTCGTTCGTGAGGGCGAAACCGGATTCTTGCTGGACTCGCTTTCTCCCGACGAACTTGCGACTCGCTGCCAGCAGATTCTGGACCGGGAGGACCTGGATACGGTCAGCGAGCAGGGTCGCGAACTCATCCTCGAAGAGTTTAGCTTCGAGGCTGCCGTCGGGAGATACGAGCAGTTTCTGTCGTCGCTCGATACAGCCTAACCGTCGAGCGGTGTCGGTTCTGTTAGGTCTGTCAGCGGCTACGGAGCGAAGCGTTCTTTGTACTGGTTGTGTAACGAGGACGTGCGCGCGGGTAGCCGAGCCAGGCCAAAGGTGCAGCGCTTAGGACGCTGTCCCGTAGGGGTCCGCCGGTTCAAATCCGGTCCCGCGCATGAGCGAACGCAGTGAGCGAAGAGCAGGAGCGGATTTGAACTACGCGAGACGAACGCAGTGAGTCTCGCACCGAGTTCAAATCCGGTCCCACGCACTCAAAATTCACTCGAATCTTGCGGTTTTGCTTGTGTATACAAACAGAAACGCAGACCGAAACGAACGCTGTGCCAGTGAAATAAAATCCGCTTGCAGCATCAAAATCGCGCCCAGCCGAACGGGGAACCGATGTTATTCATTTTCAACGTGATCGTAGAGTGCCCCGAATATTTCGTGGAACTTCTCGTTCTTTGATGGGAAGAGATACATACCGACATACTGCCTACCTTCCGGATTCACAATAATGACAGCATTCGCACCGTCCAGAAGGTAATCACAGCCGTTCCCATCGAAGAACGGTTCCGTGAGCAACTCTCCGTGCTGTAGATTCGAGTACACATCAAGAACGTCACCGTCATCAGTCGTTACTTGAGTCCCCTGAAGTTGGATCTCGTAGAGAAGATCTCCTTTCTCGCCTTCGTCAGCTATCTGAACGCGTCGGCCTGCACTGACGTAGTCTGTGCCATCATCACGCCGATCCCAGATCTCATCGGTTGGGCCAGCCGCGTATCCGTCGGTGGAGACGAAATATAGAGCCGTGTCATCAGCTATACTGATGCTGAGAAGATCCCAATACTCATTCTCAGTCCCGGAATCTGTCACTTCTGCTTCAACGACGTTGCCACCTTCAATAGTTTCTAAAGTAGAATGGATTTCAGCGTCATACCCAACGGTGTTCACCCAAACAGTGTCATCGAACTTTAGATCGTACAGGCACATCCGTCTGGCTTCGTCAGCAAAACTGATCACCCGATAACGACTTTCGATAGTCTGAGAACGACCCGTTTGTCCTGTCGTTGTGCTTCGTTGTTGGTCTCTAGAATCGCTTTCAATCCGGGTAGCTGAGAGAGTGGCATCAGTGCCTTCTGTCAGGGCCGCATCGATAGCTTTGATGTCTGTGAGGGTAATGACATCGCTTTCACGTTCGAATGCCGCGTTGCGAGCGGCATCTTTTACAACTCCCTCTAAGTCTGCAGCGGAGTAGTCCACTGCGTTTTCTGCAATAACGTCCAGGTTCTCCGTTGCTATCTTGTAGGAACGCTGTTTGAGCTGTGCCTCCAGAATATCTGCACGAGCGTCTCTATCGGGGAGTCCAACCTCGATCTTGCGGTCGATCCGGCCGTTTCGCATCGCGGCCTCGTCTAGTTCGTCAAAACGGTTCGTCGCACCAACGAACACGACATTGTGTTCTTCCGTCTCCGCGAGATGGTTCAGAAACTCATTAACCACCTTATTGTCCTCCTGATGTTTACTGCCTTGGTTATCACGCTTTGACAGAACGGAATCAAGTTCATCGAGGAATATGAGCGCGCCCCCCTCCTGACTCGCCTGCATCTTCGCCTCGGTAAACAACTGTTCAACTTTTTGTGCACTCTCATTCAGCCACTTCGATTG
Source organism: Halovenus marina (assembly GCF_051414115.1). Lineage (NCBI taxonomy): Archaea > Methanobacteriati > Methanobacteriota > Halobacteria > Halobacteriales > Haloarculaceae > Halovenus > Halovenus marina. The sequence continues at coordinate 1,189,550 of NZ_JBLKNZ010000001.1, forward strand.
TATTTCGGATCCGCTAATTTTGACAAATGGAAGCCCGAGGTCTGTCGCCAGCGCCTTGGCAATGTAGGTTTTGCCCGTTCCCGGTGGGCCGTAGAACAAGATATTCGGTGCGGTGATGCCCAACTTTTCGGCTTTTCCACGATGCTCCTTGAGTGGAAAAATCACGTCTTTTTTCAACTTCCCCTTGAGTTGTTCCATTCCACCAACATCATCCATAGAGACGCCTGTTTGATACTGCCAATCGAAGTCCGTACTGTCAGTTTCGTCTATCATGTTATTGTTTTGTGTGTGATTTTGGTTCAGAGATACCGTTTATTGTTGTACACAAGAAGTGATGCGTATCCGATTGTGAGTTCTCTGCAGACATACTTAGTTGAAGATTCGGGCGTGTCTGGCTTCATGACACTCACGACAAAGTGTTCGAAGATTCTGCAACTCGTCCGATCCATCTCGAGATCGAGGGAGAACGTGGTCAGCGTGTATTTCAGCGTTGCCGTTTGAACCACCGCTGGCACCGCAGTTCACACAGGTATACCCGTCTCGTTCGTACACTTGCTTCCGAATTACGTCCCAATTCTTTGACTTCGGCGGGGCCTCTGAGGATGAGTCCTCAGAGATTGGACTAGTACCCAGTAGGAACGGGAACAATTGTGCCGGAGTGTATAACCGAGACGCGCGGAGATAGAGGGCACGTCGGTCTTCATTCCACAAAAACCGAAGCTTGAGACTGTTTTCGTACCCTCCGCGCATGAAGAGGATCAACCGAGTCCCGACGCTCCAGTTCTTCCAGAAGCCAAAAATGAACGCACGAACGATGTACTGTATCGGGAAGATCAACAATAGATAGATCGGCCAAAAAATTGCGTGTACCACAACGGTGCCTCTACTAGAATCCTGTTTGAGATCGGAATACTCGTACGCCGCCCGGGAATTATTCGGCGCCGATTTTACTGTTATTCGTTTAATAGAGAATTCCGTGCCAGAATTGTGTCGCTTATTCGGGGATGAATCCGACATGTCGAACGACCCAATCGACTCTGATCCATCCGTCACATCATCGGGTGCCATTATGAAGGTATATATACTCGATTCCTTAGACAATATAATACACTCGGTGCCAGTAATAGTAGCCGCTAATTGATGGAAACCGTCTCGATGAGGATTTGAAGCAGGGGACGGAGCGAAGCGAGGTTTCATCCGGTTCAAATCCGGTTCCACGCATAGCGAGGTGCGACCGCAGGGAGCACCTCGGGAGGCGAGCGGGGAGTGAAACGACCTGCGAGCCACTTCGTTTTCGTGTGAACATAGTGAGCGAAGAGCAGGAACAGATTTGAACTACGCGAGACGAACGCAGTGAGTCTCGCACCGAGTTCAAATCCGGTCCCGCGCCCTGTTCCGGAACCGACAGCTACACTTTTCCCCGGACGTTCGTGACAGACAGTGATGTTCGAGAACACGTCCCCGTTTCAGACATCGCATGAAGGCGGTACGGTGAACCGGCGACCCCTTCCGGATGGTGGTACTGACGAGGAGACGGTGTATCTCCGCTATGGCGATAGCGCAGATGCCGTGGGTGAACCAGACAAGGTCTTCGCTCGCATCGGTGACGACACGTACGCGCTGGTGCCGGAGACCGCTCTCGGCTGGTCTATCGTCGAGCAAAACGAGGTCGAACCCGGTGTGGTGAACCTCGGGCCGCTCGAAGGCGAACCGCTGGGTATGTTGCGCAAGGAACTGGACTACGTCGAACTCGACGAACTGGCGGAAGCGATCAACGAGGGAACGGACTTCTCTACCGAGGAGAGTACGGTACTGCTGCTGTACGAGGGCTTCGAGATGGAACCCTCCGAGATTGCGGCGACGACCGACCTCTCTGAGGAGGCCGTCCAGTCGCGCCTGCAGGGGATCTACGACGAGTACAGCCTCGACCGCCTCGTCGATATCGTCTGTGAACAGACGGATCTCTCGCGAGACGACGCCCGTGCGTTCGTGCTCGCGGATGGGTTCGGCCTCTCGTCCGAGGAGGTCGCTGCAGAACTCGACATCTCGGCAGACACCGCTGAGGAGCGACTCGACCGCATCCGCACGGAGTATGACGATATCGACGTTGCGGACCTGCTGTTCGGGCAGAACTGAACCGGCCGTTCGTCGGGACGCTCTTCTCGCCGCCTCTCCGCTTTGCGTGAGCGAGCAGGCGAGGGATTACTCCGCTTCGACCGCGGCACCGCGTGAGTTTATCTTGACGCTTCGGAGTCCCTGCTTTGCTTTCTGTTTGGAGGAGTACCCCTGGCCACAGTCCGCGATGATGTTGCCGTTTTCGTGGCGGAGTCGCCAGCGCCATTCTTCTGCGCTGTCCTGGTATATCTCGAAGGTGGCGTTGCTCCCGCCCTCCTCGTTGTCGACCGTTTCGTCCCGGGACTGGTCGACGACGTGGCCGCCCGCTGCGTTTCGCTTGACGCTTTCGAGGCCCTGCTCTGCGCTCTGTCTGGACTCGTAGCCCTGGCCGCTGTCAGCGATGATGTTGCCGTTATCGTGGCGGAGTCGCCAGCGGAATTCCTCAGCGGTGTCTTCGTACAGCTGGAAGGTCGCCTTGCTCTCCGCTGCGTCGGTATCGACCGTTTCCGCTTCCGTCTCCTCTTCCCACGCCATCCCAATTTCGAGGACGAGTTCGCCGTCTTCACGCTCGATTTCTACGTCGAGGTCGGCTTCCGTCGGTGGGTCGAACGCCACGGTCTGTTCGTCGTTGACCGGAACCTTCTCGCCGCGGCCCAGGCGTCGGGCGATTCGGCGGAAGAACGTCGAAATACCTCGACGGCTTCGCGTCTCCTCGGATTCGTGGACTGTCTCTTCTGGCATACACGTAGTTGTCTCGGAGAGCACATATAATGGTACGCCCGCATTCTCTGGTGGTGTTTAGTTACGTGATTGTTGAATCGAAGAACCAGAAAGCCCACGCGCTCTCCCTGTGGTTGATGCAGGGTGCATTACAGCGAGGAAAGCGACAGTGATACGCGACGAACTGATCCCAGTCCGTCATCGCACCACCTCGGAGGTTTTTTAATCCCTCAGAATAGCTGGCAGAGGGCGAGGCCGCCATCCCGATACGGGATGAATCGACTCGTTTGAGGGAGAATTCCGGAACCGGGAAAACGGGGATTACGGGCGGTACGAGGTTGTTACTCCTCGTTTCGACTACCCCAATTACGACGGCAAAAATAACAGTGGACTCGCCGGGATTTGAACCCGGGGCCTTCCCCGTGCCAGGGGGATGATCTACCGCTGATCTACGAGCCCGCACACGTCGGTTTCACGTCCGCTTGTTTAAACCTGTCGTACCGTCTACGTCAGACACGAGAACCACACAACGGATCGTGATTTCGAGAGTTGATAGCACGGCCGGAACCTCTAAAAGAACACGTACCGTGTGTCCTACAAGATACCAGACCGCATCAGGCCGGAACCATCTCCGTCCACTATGAATATAGAACCATGGATATGAGGGCGCAGACCACATTCGACTTCCTGATCGGCATCATCGTCTTTCTGGTGGTCGTTGCGTTCGTCTTTCTGTTCGTTCCCGGCATACTCGAGCCGTTCAGCGCCACCGGTGGGGAGGACCCGGTGGTGTCAGACCGGATTGCCGATACGCTCACTTCGGACATGCTCGGCTCGGCCGAACAGCCCCGTGTGCTCGACAGATACTGCACAGTCGCGTTCTTCGCCGGAAACAACCCCTCGGACTGTGACTTCGGCGGGGAGACACTCGAAGAGCGGTTCCATCTCGATTCGACTCAGAACGTGAACGTCACGCTCAGGGGGAATCTGACCGGAGACGGTACTGAGGTTCCTTGCTGGGACGACACGGACCACGAGTGGGCGGAAACGGACGCGAGCTGTTCGACGCCGCTCCAGATCGGTGACAGCCGCCCAGCGCCGGAAACCGAGACAATCACGGCACAGCGCGCTGTCTCGTTCGGCCAACGGGGTCTCACACTGGAGGTGGTCGTATGGTGACTGCTCCTGTGGACGATACGCCAGCGCAGTCCACGGACCGGGGTCAGGCACTGACACTGGAGGCAGTCGTCGCGTCGCTCATCCTGTTGACCGCGGTTGGATTCGCGCTACAGATGACCGCCGTCACGCCGCTTTCCGCGAGTACGTCGAGCCAGCATCTCGAAAATCAACTGGATTCGATAGGGGAAGGTGTTCTTTCGAGCGCTGCCGAAAACGGCGACCTGAAGCGGTCGGTGCTGTACTGGGAAAACGAGACGGTTGGCTTTCACGGCACACACGAAGACAGGGAGTACTACACGTCTCAGGCACCGCCGAACGGGTTCGGGGACACGCTCGAATCGTTCTACGGCGACCGAAACATCGCGTACAACGTCAATATCCACTACAGCGATTCCGGCAACGTCACCACACAGGAGATGGTCGTCCAGGGGGAGCCAAGCGATAATGCTGTCAGTGCCTCCCGGACCATCGTTCTGGTCGATGGCGACCGAATCGTCGAGGCGAACTTCAGTCGCGGCGACGCGGTGATCGATGCGGACTTCTACGCGCCCAACGGCGACATCAGCACGTCCTACTTCAATGTGCTCCGGGTGGAGGTGGTCGCATGGCGGATCTGACCGAGCGACCGAACGAGCGCACCGCCGCCGAGCGGGGGCAACTCATTCTCGTCGCGGCGGTCGTGCTCGCAATCTCCTTTGTCGGGATTGCAGTCATCGTGAATTCAGCGATATTTACTGAAAACGTCGCGACGCGGGGGGATGTCCCTGGCTCAGAGCGAGCGCTGGATCACCGATACGAGACTGTCCAGAACCTCGAATCGCTCGTCGCAACGGTCAACCGACAGCACACGGCAGACCCAGCGACAGCAGCCCAGACGGCACTGGCTGCACTCGCCCGGGACGAGGGCCTCGTTCAGGCCAGCAGCGGTGGGGTCGTCGATATCCAGTTCAACGACACCACAGATGGAACACGCATCGCGCAGGACGCAGGAACACGCAACTTCACAGATACGAACGCGAATCTCGACTGGACGGTCGCGGACGGGGTCGAACGGGTTCGCGCGGTCGAGATCAACGTCACAGACCCGGGCACGCTGTCGGACGTATCTGGCGCGTACACATTTCAGTTGAACGGTTCGGCTGACAACATCTGGAGCGTTTCCGTTGCCGACGCTGGGTCCGGTGAAGTGGACGTCGAAGTCGATACCCCGTCCGATCAGGCACTCTGTACGCGAGATGTCGGTACTGCCCCGTTCGAGATCAACCTCGTCGAGGGAACTGTCGCGGGTGAGCCGTGCCCTGCGCTCGACCGGTTGAGCGACGGCACCGAGATGTGGCTCGGAACGGGCATTACCACCCCGTTTGCCGTCGAGTTCGAGAACGCCGCGGCAATCGAAGGGAACTACTCGATGGTCATCGACGATGGGGGGACGCCGAGTGGCAATTTGACGGCTGGACCAAGCGATATCGAGCCGTATCAGACGGATGCGATATACAGCCTCTCCGCGGACTACGGCTATTACACGGACGGAGTGTCCTACGAAACAGTCCTCCGCGCTGCTCCCGGAGAATCACAGGCGTTAGCGGGGGACCCATGACTGTTGGTGGCCCGAGTACCGACCGCGGCGCGTCGACGGTGTTGAGCTACGTGCTGACCGTCGCAGTCACGTCCATTCTCGTGGGGCTGTTGATCATCGCCGGAAGTTCGTTCGTCGACAATCAACAGCGACTTGCGGTCGAACAGGAGTTGACGGTGATCGGCAACCAGATCGCAGGTGACCTCGAACAGGCCGACCGTCTCGTTCGCGCCAGCCGGTCCGATGCGCCGACGGTGATGATAAACGAGAGCTTTCAGGGACACGTCTCCGGCATCCCGTACTCGATCACACTCGAATCGACCGATCCGCCACAGATCGTGTTACAGACCGCCAACCCGGATGTCTCTGTGGCGATCAACGCGACAGTTCGCACCGACATTTCTGAGTCAGCCATCGCTGGCGGCCCGGTATCGGTGTATTTCGACCCGAGTCTCGGATCAAACGGACGGCTGGTGATCACCGATGCGTAACGACCGCCGCCTGTCCGACGACGAGCGTGGTGTCAGCGAGGTGCTCGGGCACGCCCTCATCTTCGGTATCGTGGTTACGTCGATCGGACTCGTCGTCGTGTCAGGGATAGCAGGGCTCGAAGACACACGGGAGGCAGAGCGCTTCCAGAACGCGGACCGGGCGTTCGACGTCCTCGCGGACAATATGGCGTCGATCTACGAGCGAGACGTGCCGGGTCGCGCGACAGAAATCGACCTCGGCGATGCGGTGTTGACCCACGGGGATCCGGTCCACCTCAACGTATCACTCACACCATCAAACTCGGACCCGGTCGTCCACGAAAACTACACGGTTCGTCCGATCGAATTTCGCGTCGATTCCCACAGACGACTCGTCTACGAAGCGGGGGCCGTGTTTAGAGTGCAACGCGACGGGGGAGTCGTCCTCGAAGAACCACCGTATCTCATCACCGAGGATCGAATCCATTTTCCGATCGTTCGCACACTCCCGATGGTCGAGCGAACGGTGAGCGGGTCGACCGTTCTCATCCGGGCTTCTTCCCGAGACCGGACGGTCCTGCAGGACCCCTCTGAGGGACCGTTTGACGAGATGACCATCACGATCACCTCACCACGCGCTGGACTGTGGGCCGCGTACTTCGCGACGGAGCCGAACGTCTCCTGTGATGGTCCCGTTGATGATACCCTCAAATGCTCGGTTGGTCAGGTCCCGGAGAACACCTATCTCGTCTATCATCTGCTCGGTATCTCGTTCGACCTGTAGCGTTCGGTTCTGTCTTTCGCTCGTTCGACAGCGCCCGTTCCGTCCCTCGTTCGCATCGGTGCGCTCGGTTCGCCTTTCGTTCGACTCGATTCAGGCAGTTCAGCCGGAGGTGATCGACACGTCGTGTTGGGAGATGTGGAGGAAATGCAGGTAGGTGACAGTTTCCTCGTTGAGCTCCAGCGTGATGTCCTCGACTGATTCGCGGTACTGGAAGTCGTTTGGACGTCCGTTGATGTCCATCGTTTCACAGATGATCGCACCCTCGAAGTTCTCGTCGTGCGGGCCACCGTTGAAATCACAGTGGTTTTCCGGAGCATAGAGAACGCCGACGTACTTCACCCGTCCGTTGAAATCAACTGATGGGGCATCGGAGTGAACGAGCGTTCGCAGCGCCTCGGGTGGGCCGCCAGGGTTTATTTCGTCACTTCCGCCGAGTGTGAGTGACCCTCGGACGAGCAGCGTGACGTTGCTACCGCTCGTCGTGATGTCCATCCCCTCAGAGTTGTACGTTCCGTTGACGAGCAGTTCGACGTCCCCGCCTGGATTATCGACGTTGATCTCCCCGGTGTAGTCGCCGTCGATCCAGTACGTTCCGTTGTCGCTAATCGGACTGCCATCTGTCGGTATCGGGTCGCACCCGTTCAGCCGACAGTCCTCGGCGACCTCCTCGATCCGCGAATCCGGAGACGGGTACGCCACTCCCTCGGCGAACGGCTCTGGCTTCGGACCCGGATTTGCCGTAATTCCGTTCGGGTCCGTACTCGCGATCACGTTCGAGAACGTCTCTGTCATCGGGACGACCAATTCGACGGTCACCTTGTTTTCGTCGTGCTGGTACGCTACTGCTCCTTCGGTGCGCTCCTCGAAGTAACTCCCCCAGCCGCGGTAATACTCGCTCGTGACGGTGACGTTCACCTGTCCGTTTTGCAGCGGATTGGAAAACAGGGAGTTGCTCTCGTCGGGGAAGACGCCGCTTGTACTCTGTCGGTCGATCACGGCGGTACTCCCGAGGTGCTGATCGCCCGATATCGTGATGACCGGGAGCGTAAGTGTTGCAGACCGATAATGGAACTCCGGCGGAGACACCATGACTGAGCCGCCCTCGTCGGCTGACCGCCAGACGCCACCGCCCTGATACGCGACGGTGGTTCCGTCGCTCCCCTCGTAGGTCACGCGCCCGAGCGTGAACTCCTCTACGACCTCCGTATCACCATTCTCGTGGTGATACGTGACGTTCATCGTCCCGGCGGTTTCGTCGATCCGGTAGGACTCACGCGACGACTTCGGCAGCGAAATTCGCTGGCTATCAGCCCCTTCGAGTGCGACCAGCGCACTCTCGGAGGCGAACTGCGTCATCGTCTTTTCTGCACGGTCGTTCGAGAGCCCGTCCTCGAAGTCACCAATCGCAACCGCACCGAGCGAGACGACGGCAATTGCTCCAGCAAGGACGACTGCGAAGATCAACATCACGCCGAGTAGTTCACTCTGCCCTCGGTCGCGCGTCCCGTTCCGAGAGTTGCCCATTATTACACTATTCCGTAGGCACGCTGATAAGTCTCTCGGCCGTATTACCAGTAGTGAGAACAACTCGGCAGCCTTCAGAGATACGAAACCACACACTCTCTATCTATTGCTCTCCGCACTTTTCTATTCTCACACGTGATATCTTGACGCGTTGGATCTTTCGGCCGTGGTCGAACCGGAGACTGGCCCGTCTCACACGAGTTGATCTGGTGACTCCAGATGAACGTGTATCAGGCGGTCGCAATTGGTCTCGCCACAGACGGGACAGGTCTCGGTCGTCGTTCCGCCGGATTCCGCGATATCGACTCCCTCGTCTGCGAGGACGACGAGTCGCTTCCCACAATAGTTCAGGTCGTAGCCGTCGGCGGTCTCCTGCAGATAGTGCTCACAGAGTTTAGTCAGGTGATAGTTGAACCGTCCCGGGTCCTCGATGTCAGTTCTCGATCTGAGCTCCGTGAATCGGAGCGGCCGGTCGGCGTCGGCGAGTGCTCGAAGGATCGCGACTCGGATCTTGCTGGCGAGCGCGGAGAGGGCATCCTCGAAGCGACCATCAGTCATAGGTTCAGTTGTGGCATTTTCCTCCTATACTTTTTGTTGCCGCTGTCGCGGCGCGGCCGAGTCCAGCCTCTAAAGTCGCAGATAGTGTCTGGAGTCGCAGATAGAAACGATTAACACGTCTGCACCGTTTGTACGAGTGGGAACACACGGCCGCAAATCTGACTCGCCGCTCGATTGAGCGGCTTGGGATTGCGGTAGTGTCAACGGCGACCGAGCGCGGTCGTCGCGGCGTCGAAGACGCCAGAGACACGCTCTCTCGGAAGCGGTCTGTGTCGTTCCAATTATACCTATGGCACGAATGCACTCACGCCGCCGTGGCTCGTCCGGTTCGGATAAGCCAGCGGCAGACGACCCACCGGAGTGGAGCGACGTTGACGAAGACGACATCGAACAGCGCATCGTCGAACTGGCCGAGGCAGGACACAGCCCCAGCGAGATCGGAGTCAAACTCCGTGACGAGGGCGTCGACGGGACACCGATCCCCGACGTCTCGCTCGCGACGGGCAAGAAGGTGACCGAAATCCTCGAGGAGAACGACACGGATCCTGAGATTCCGGAGGACCTCCGGAACCTCCTCGCGAAGGCTGTCAGGCTGAACAACCACATGGACGAACACGGGACGGACTACCAGAACAAGCGCGCACTCCAGAACACGGAGTCGAAGATCCGTCGGCTCGTCGCGTACCACCGCGGCGATAGACTCGACGAGGACTTCTCTTACAGTATCGACGAGGCCGAAGAACTGATATAGATGTCCACGACCGGTCGTTCGCCAGCCGAGACGCCCGCGGCGAGTGACGTCGCTGTGCGCCTTCGCGCCGCCGAGTTCGTTCGGCTTGTCGCCGCCGCAACCGGTGACGGGGTTGCTGCGGCGACGCTTTTGACCAGTGCGCTGGATGGGGAGACCCCCTACCAGCTTTCGGTCACGCCGCTCCCCGAGACGGCAGCACGGGACACGGAGGCCGATTGCACGCTCGCAGTCGGACGACCGGTCGATGGAGCAGACATCACGCTCGGCACGGAGACGCACCCGGCCAGTCTCACGGCCCACGAAGTCGGCGTCGAACTCGGTAGCGGCGACCCTATCGCTGCAATTGCTGGCGCGCTCGCAGCGGGCGCTGACCGTGACGAGGCGGTGCTCGGACTTGCCGAAGACGTCGACCTGACGCGTCGGCCCGGCATCGCAAGCCCGACCGCAGACCCCGTCGATGGACTCGCCCACTCGACGTTTCTGCACGCGCCGTTTTCCGGTTCGACCGACGACGCTGCGGACGCGCTCACGGGACTCGACCTGCCCGACGAACTTTCGGAGGACGACCACCGCCGCGTGGCATCACTCGCCGCGCTCGCTGTCACCGGCACAGATGCGTCAGAACGCGCGACCGTCTCCGTCGAACGATTCCTTCGTCCGCTCGTCGGCGGCCCGTGCGAGACGGTCGACGGCTACGCCGACGTGCTGGACGCCACCGCCCGGGACGCGCCCGGACAGGCCGTTGCACTCGCGCTCGGCCACGCGGACCCGGAATCGGCGTTTGACACCTGGCGAACGCACGCGACAGAGGCACACAGCGCGCTCTCGACAGCGACGACCGGCCGCTACGACGGCCTATTTGCCGTCAAATGCGACGGGACGGTTCCCGTCGGCACGGTTGCCAGACTCGCAGCGGACTTTCGGTCGCCGGAACCGGTCGTGCTCGCCCTCGGCGAGGGCTGTGCGGAAGCACGTCGGTTGCCGGAGTCGACGGTTCACGTCGGACAGATAGTAGAACAGGCCAGCGCGGACGTCGGCGGAACCGGCCGTGGCACCTCACTCCGGGGACGCGCCCGATTCGAGACCGACCCCGCCGAGTTTCTGCTCGCGTTCAGGGAGAAACTATGACAGGCACGGCAGGCGACGAGACGACGAACGCGAGACGGCGGGCGCGGGTGGTTACCACCTACGACGACCCGACAGCCGCCAGACGCGTCGCGCGTGCGGTCACGCCGGACAACACGGCCGAGATGGACACCACCGTCGAGGGGTGTCAGGTCGTGACGACCATCGAACGCGACTCCACGTCGGGACTCCAGTCGACAGTCGACGATTACGTCGTCAACGTAGACGTCGCGGCACAGCTCGCAAACCAACACACCAACACACACGACACATGAGTGAACGATCCGTATCCAGACAGAAACAGGAAAAGCAGTGGTACACAGTACAGGCTCCCGAGCAGTTCGACCGTGCGGAACTCGGCGAGACGCCAGCCGACGAACCGGACAAGGTGCTCGGCCGCACGCTCGAAACGACGCTCGGTGACATCAACAACGACGCCAGCGAGAACAACACGAAGCTGACCTTCAAGATCACGGAGGTCGCAAGCGACACCGCGTACACCGAGTTCATCAAGCACGAACTCACGCGGGACTACCTGCGCAGTCTCGTCCGCCGTGGCTCCTCGAAGATCGAGGCGTACATCACGGTGCTGACTGCAGACGACTACCGGATCCAGATCCAGCCCGTCGCGCTGACGACGAAATCGGCCGACGAGAGCCAGGAGAAGGCGATCCGACGGACGATGATCGACATCGTCCGCGAGTCCGCACAGGAGCGCACCTTCGAGGAAGTCGTCGACAGCGTCGTCGAGGGACGACTCTCCTCGGCGGTCTACAACGACGCAAAGACCATCTATCCGCTCCGCCGCGTCGAGGTCCAGAAGCTGACCCTCGAAGCCCGACCCGAAGAAGTCGCCGCCGAAGAGGAGACGAGCGTCGACGTCAGCGAAGACTAGCGCTTTTTGTGGCTGTCGCGGTCTCGTTTCAAAATTTGTGAACCGGAGGCGAAGCTTAAGGGGAGCGGGTTCACAACAGTCGGTCGATGATCGAGGCCCGCGAGTTGCGAAAGGAGTACGGCGATTTCGCCGCTGTCGAGGGGAGTAGCTTCGAGGTGGCCGAAGGGGAGGTGTTCGGCATTATCGGGCCAAACGGTGCTGGCAAGACGACGACGCTGAAGATGCTCGCGGGGCTACTCGACCCGACCGGCGGCGAGGCGACCGTCGCTGGCTACGACACGAGCGAGACGGAAATGCGCAAACGGCTCGGATTTCTCCCCGAGGAGTCCCCGCTGTACGAGGAGATGACGCCGATCACCTACCTGCAGTTTTTCGCCGACCTGTACAACGTACCGCCCGAGAGCGCACAGACGCGGATGGAAGAGACGCTCGACGAACTCGACTTGCAGCATCGGCAGCGCCAACTCGGAGACATGTCGAAAGGGATGAAACGGAAAGTCGCCATCGCCCGGTCGCTCATCAACGACCCGGACGTGTTGATCTACGACGAGCCTGCGAGCGGACTCGACCCGCTGACGACCAACTACATTATCGAGTTCACCGCGCAACTTGCCGCAGAGGGCAAGACCATCGTCTTCAGCGCACACAACCTCTTTCACGTCGAGGAGATCTGTGACCGGGTGGCGATCATGAACGAGGGCGAAATCGTCGCACGCGGTGATCTGGAACAGCTCCAGGCCGAACACGGCGAGACCACCTATCACGTCTACACGACCGTCCAGTTCGACGGCGCAGTCAGGGAGAACGGCCGCTATCGCCACACTGTCGAGAGCATGGACGCCGTCGACGCGACCCGCGAGCGGGCCGAAGCCGAAGGCGGGAAGGTCGTCGACATCCGAACTGAGGAGTCGAGTCTCGAAGAGGTCTTTTTGAACGTTGCCGAGTCCGGTCGCCGGGAGGGCTGAGCGTGCGGGGACGGAAACTGCTTCGGATCGCCCGGTGGGAGGTGACGAAAAACGCTGGCGGCATCGACAGGCGGACGATTCTCATCGCGCTCGTGGCTATCGTCTTGCTCGGACTCGTCGCGCCGCTCGCCGCATCGGGCGGCGGCGTCGGCCTCGAAGACGGCCTCTATCGTGTCGCAAGCGACGAGGACAGCCCCTATCACGACGTCGTCGAAGCCGACGAGGCGTTCGGAGTCGTCCCTGACGCAGGTCGTGGCGCGCTTCGCGAGGACGACGTCGAACTGTTGATCGACGGCGAAACCGTCAGATACGGACAGACGGCCAAAGCCGAGGCCGCCTACGACGCGTTCCGGGACAGCGTCCAGCGGTACAACAACCGCCAACTGAACGAGGAGGCGAATCGAACCGCGGCGTTTCCCGTCTCCGTCGTCGTCGACTTTCGCCAGCAGGCAGGGCTGGGCGACCAGTTGCGTGTCGACGACGGAGACGAGGACGACGATGACGGAACGGGCACTGACGGAACGGGGTCAGATGGCGGCAGCGGTGATGGGACCGGATCAGACGGGACTGGCTCGGACGGAACTGGGTCAGACGGGTCCGGATCTGATGGCGCAACGACTAATCCGGGCGTCGGCGGCCTCTCGCCGTTCGGTGGCGACGAGAGCATCGCCGGGTCGCCGTCGGATATCAGCCCGCCATTCCCGTTTCAGTCGCTCGTGCTCGCCTTCCTCTTTATCATCCCGCTGAACTTCGTCATTCAGGCCTACGGGAGCACGATGCTCTCAGAGCGGATCAACCGCCGCGGCGAACTGTTGCTCGTCTCGCCCGTCTCCCGGTTCGACATCATCGGTGGCAAGACGCTGCCCTACTTCCTCGGCGCGATGGCCGTCGAGGGGGCAATTGCAGTCGGTCTCGTCTATCTAACTCGTGGAACGATCGGCGGGTTCATCTCGATACTCGCCGTGATTCCGCTCGTCGCGCTCTTTCTCGGGGCCACCTTTCTGGGTGCGATGTTCGCCCGGTCGTTCAAGGAACTCACCTTCCTCACGGTGACGATCACAGTCGGGCTGACAGCGTACGCTTTCGTTCCGGCGATTTTCAGCGACGTGAACGCCATCGCGCTGATCTCACCGCTGACGCTCGTCGTCAGGGACCTTCAGGGCGAATCGATCGCAGTCAGCGAGTTCGTCTTCTCGACGACGCCGCCGCTGCTCACCGCGATGGTCTTTTTCGGTCTCGGGACCGGGCTGTACCGCGAAGAGGACATGTTCGACCAGCGCGCGGTGAGCGGGAAAGTGCTGGATTCGCTCGTCGGCCTGATTCCCGGGTCCGGTCACACGGGCGTACTCCCGGGCCGTCTCCAGCGGACCGTTCCGTTCGACGTTCCCACGCTCGAACGGTACCTCTCGGTCAGCGTCGTTACAATCGTGCTCATCCCCTTCATCTTCGTCAGTCAACTCGTCGCGATTGCGTTGCTGTTCGCGTTGGGGGAGATATCCATCGTGCTCGTCCTCGTCGTCGTGGCTATCGTCGAGGAGATCGCAAAGAGCCTGCACATCTACGCCGCCTTCGAGCATCGCCGCTTCTCTCGGACGAGCACAGTTGCGCTCGCGCTCGGGGTCTGTAGCGGCCTCGGCTTCTTCCTCGGGGAGAAACTCGCCTTGCTCGCACAGCTCGTCGGCCTGCAGAATCTCGCGGTCGGCGAGGCCGGACTTCAGGGCGGTGTCGCGGCTGGCGGTCCGCTCCTGCTGGTCTTTCTGCTCGCGCCGCTCGTGCTCCATACGGTCACGGCCGCCATCTCGGCGGTCGGCGCGAGCCGCGGGAAACGGCAGTACGCAATCGCGGTGGCCGTCGCGATGGTCGTTCACTTCCTCTACAACTGGACGGTGGTGAGTTCCGTTGCTTGACTTGCTCTCGAACGTGAAGACGACCATCGCACTCCGGGATCTGTCCGCGCTCAGCCGCGAGAAGACCATCGTCCTCGCAATCCTGATTCAACTGTTTATCGCCGCGTTCTCGTCGTTTCTCGTGGTCGGACTGACATCGCTGTACGACCCCTCGGCCATCGAGAGCGGCAACACTGGCCTCGATATCGGCATCTCCGGGGAGTATCAGGACCGCCTCGAAGCGGCTGCCGAGGAAGCCGGTGGCGTCTCGACAGTCGCGTTCGAGGACGCAAACACGGCGCTCGCCGCCTTCGACGACGGCGAGGTCGCTGCGGTGCTGGACAGCAGCAGGATCGAAACCGACGACGGATCTCGGGTCGACATCACTGCAACTGTCCCCGCAGAGGACCTCCGAACGACGGTCATCATCGTTCAGATCCGCTCGATTCTCACCGAACTCGAACGGACCGAGCGAACTGATCGCGCTGACTATCTCGACTTCCAGCCGCGACCGCTGCCTGACGAGGACGGGTCGAGCCCGTTCTTCGGCTTCACCTACACCATCCTGTTGCCGCTCCTGTTGTTTTTGCCACCGTTTATCAGCGGGTCCGTCGTCGTCGACGCGCTGACCGAGGAGATAGAGCGCGGCACGCTCGAACTGCTCCGGGTCGCGCCGGTTTCGATGACCGATATCGTCGACGGCAAGTCCATCGCAATGATACTGCTCGCACCGTTGCAGGCGGTGCTGTGGCTCTTCTTGCTCCAGATCAACGGGATCACGATCGACAACATCCTGTGGCTGCTCCTGTTTGTCACCGCGATTGCGACCATCACAACCGTCGTCGGCGTCCTGCTCGGACTGATAACCCGCCGCCGCCGGAAGGCACAGCTTCTGTACTCGATGCTCGTCATTCTGCTGTTCGGCCTCTCCGCGCTGCTGCCGGAACACCCAGCTTCGACCGTCGCGTTGCTATCCGTCGATAGCGCGACCAGCACGACTCGCCTCCACGTGGTTGGGTTCGCGCTGCTCGCAGTCGGCCTGTACGCCATCGCGCGCCAGTACGTTCGTCGGATCGATCCCGAATCGCTCTGAACGGACCGACCCCGAGACGCTCTGAACTCTCGGGTCGCCCTCAGTCGCACTGACCTCGCCGGTCAGATCGACCCCGACCCGCGTGGTTCGTCGGCCGGGTCGGCCGCGGATTTTTGTACCGTACCGTCCTCTCTCCGGTATGTCAGCGACAGCGTGTGATGTTCTCGTCCTCGGCGTCGGCGGTATGGGCAGTGCCGCGGCGTATCATCTCGCTCGCCGCGGCTACGACGTGGTCGGTCTCGAACGATACGACATCCCCCACTCTCGCGGGTCGTCACACGGCGTATCAAGAATCATCCGCCGACCGCAGTACGAGGGGGCGGCGTACGTCCCGCTCGTCGAGCGCGCATTCGAGTTGTGGGAGCGACTCGACGACGACCATCCCCGGCAACTCCTCCACCGTGTCGGCAGCATCGACATCGGGCCAGAAACTGGTGGGACGGTCTACACGGGGTCGAAACACACCTGTGAGATCCACGACATCGCCCACGACGACCTGAGCGGCGCACAACTCAACGACCGCTTTCCGGGCTACGACGTCCCCCCGGAGTATCGCGCTGTCTACCAGCGCGACGGTGGCTTTCTCCATTGTGAGCAGTGTATCGTCGCGCACGTCGAGGCCGCACACCGACACGGCGCGACGATCCGCGCCCGCGAGACTGTCGAGGACTGGGAGGCCGACGAGTCGGGCGTGACCGTCCGAACCGACCGCGGGACGTACACAGCAGACCGACTGGTCGCAACTGTCGGTGCCTGGACCGGGAGCCTCTTTCCGTCGCTGTCGCCAATCCTCCAGCCCGAGCGGCAAGTCCTTGGCTGGTTCCAGCCGACTGAGCCGGAACTGTTCACCCCCGAGAACTTTCCGGTGTTCGTCGCCGACGCGCCGGACGGACACCTCTATGGGTTCCCGACCTACGAGGTTCCGGGGTTCAAAATTGGAAAGTACAACCACCGCAACGAGACGGGGGATCCGGCAGAACTCGCGCGCGAACCAGACCGCACGGACGAACGGATCCTTCGAGAGTGTGTCGAACAGCACTTTCCGGAGGCCGCCGGGCCGACGATGCGACTCGAAACCTGCATGTTCACCAACACTCCCGACGAGGACTTTCTGCTCGATACGCATCCCGAGCACGACAACGTCGTCATCGGCGCGGGATTTTCCGGGCACGGGTTCAAGTTCGCGAGCGTCGTCGGGGAAATTCTCGCCAATCTCGCAGTCGAGGGTGACACTTCGTTACCAATTGAACCGTTCCAAATCGGTCGGTTCGACTGATCGGAGCGCAGACCGATCTGGCTTTTCGGTTACGTGCTGTCGGCGGGATCGACGGACAGTCGCAGTCGCAGTTCAGCGCCTGCTGCGAGCGCCTCGACCATCTCGCGGTCGATGCCGAGCGCCGGACTGTCCGCGTCGACCATCACCGTCCGGTCGTCGACGTACTCGCTGGTTCGGCCGACGAGACTGCGGTCGTTCTCGAATGTCAGGTCGGGGTGGCCGCGACCCTCGATAGTCTCCGTGTGTTCCTCAACCTCGATGGCGGCGACGATAGTCGAATCCGACTGCTGGCAGGCGGCGACGAACTCGTCGTCGAAGTCAGCGGGCGTGCGGTCTGCCTCGATTGCGAGGATGCAGTCCCCGGCGGGTGTCAGAAAGTCGTCGCTCGTAACCTCGAACGTGCTGGTGTGCTCTGCGCTGACGTTCTCGTGACCGTGTGCGTGAACTACTTCCTCTATCATGTGACCATCGCCTGATCGACGTGGATCTACCGGGGATCGATATAAAAGACGGACGACTTGCGTTCGTCTCGTCGTCCCGAAGAACGGTGCGTTTATTTATCCGTCTGCCGGAATGACTCCACCAGACGCAGATGCTACGGAGACGACTCGTCGGACACGGGGACGCCCTTCTGCTGGTCGCACTCGGGGGTATGCTCGGCGCGAACCTCCGTTACATACTCGATGTCGCGGCCGGGGGCGCGCTCGCGATAACACTGGTTGTCAACGCCGTCGGAAGCTTCGGCCTCGGCTTGCTCCTGTTCGATGCGCGGGCCGACGACCTGCTCTCGAAGCGGTTCCGATACGTCTTCGGAACCGGGTTTCTCGCTTCGTTTACCACCTACAGTACGTTCGTGGCCGATATCGCCGTGACCGCGCCAGCACTCGCTGTGACCTATCTGGTCGCAAGCTATGCGACGGGATTTGGCGGCGTCCTCGCCAGCCGCGAGATTGTCGCTATGCGTTCCGAGACAGCACTCGCCCCGCCGACTTCGGGTGATGACTGACGATGCGACGAATGCGGGTGAGAGCACAGTGATGGACCTCTTCCTCGTCAGCGCTGGCGGCGCGTTCGGCGCTGTCTCGCGGCACGTCGTCGGACTGGCGCTCGATGATACCTCCTTTCCGTGGGCCACGCTCGTGGTGAACGCCGTCGGAAGTTTCGTCCTCGGGGTTGTGCTGTTCGGCGTGACCGATACCGAGTTGCTCCTTCTGGTCAGCGTCGGCTTCTGCGGCGCGTTCACGACCTTCTCGTCGTTTAGCTTCCAGACCGTCGCGCTCTGGGAACGGGGCGACCGGACACGGGCCCTCGCTAACGCGCTCGGAAATCTGGTCGCATCACTGTTTGCGTTCGCCGTCGCGTGGCTCCTCGTGGCGTGAACAGCCGAATCGACTGCTCAGGACTGCGATCCCGGTCCTTCAGCGCTGATGTCGTAGTCGACGCTGCTGACGTAGGCGGCGACGCGGACGCCGATGAGGCTGAGGACGATGCTCGCGAGGACGAACACGGCGAGATGTGTCCCCGGGGCGATGGTGATCGACTCGATGGTCGCGGGGCCGAGTTCCATGTCGGGGATCGTCAGATAACTCAAAACGTCCGACCGCTGGAGGAAGTACGCCGAGAAGCCACGGACTGCGAGTCCGACGGCGACAGCGACGAAGGGCAGGTTGACGTACGCGCCGCGGATCTCGTCGTCGCGGATGAACTCGTCGAGCAACCGCCCAGCGCTCGCGGTGAGTGCTGCGGCGGTCAGCCACGGAATCGCCTCGTAGACGAACTCCATGGCGACGATGAGTTCACCGACCACGTCGGCGTCCAGCGACGACGCGCCCAGCACGCCGACGAACATCCCGACGAGCGCGAGACCGCCTGCGACCACGTACGTGACAAGCGAGACCTGCCCGGAGTAGAGCGCGTTTCGCGTTCCCGTCGAGAGATTCGACAGAAAGTGGTCGATGCTGAGCCCCTTGTACAGCAAGAAGACGCCGACGACGGCCGCGATGGCAGACAGGGCGACCGCGGTGCTATCGAGGATGAACAGTAATGCTGGGAAGGCAAGGAGCGCGACGCCGACCGGCACCAGGACTGTCTTTCGGAGTTCCTCGTCGGCGAGAAACTGCTTGAGCAGGTAGTACGTCGATTCGATGTCCCGGTCCTGCCGGACGACGACGCGGTCGACCGCGTCGACCTGGACGCGACTCTCGATGATGGGAACGAGGCGTTCGTCGTCGGCGCTGTCGACGATAACGACGGCCGAGTCGGGGTCGTATTCGGCGACGAGCTGGTCGACCTGATTGGCGATTGCCCGGTCACCGCTCACCGGTTCGGTCCCCGACGATACCACCGCAACGATCCCGTCGTCGAGGTCTCTGGCGACGCGAAGCCCTTCGAGTATGCAGTTGATACGGCTGTTCTCCGGGTCGTCGATGCCGACACTCGTCACTATCCGTTCGACGGCCTCGCGGCCGACGACCGGGCCCTCGAAATCCATCCCCGTCCCCCTGTAGAGACAGACGACCAGCGTGCTCACGGATGCATCCACGCGGTCACGAAATAAAAATCCACGCTACTGGTCTGGTGTCTTCCCCTCACTCGCGTTCGTCAGGGTCGCGAACCCCCTCGTCAGTCACGACTGAATCGATCAGCCGGAGCGGGGTGGCGTCGTATGCGGGATTGTCGATCTGAAAGCCCTCGGCGGGTTCGCGCATGACCTCGCTCGCGACGCGGTGGTCGTTCTCGAAGGAGAAGCCGCCCTCGACTATCTTCGCCGCCGACCCGACGGTGGTGACTGGAACGTCGCTGTCGGCTGCCGTCGCCGCGATCGGATAGGTCCCGATCCTGTTGTAGAGCTTCTCGCCGACGATACAATCCATCCCGATCAGCACGCGGTCACAGTCGGACAGGTAGTGCCCGTGGGCGCTGTCGACGATGAGGTGTGTCTCGATTTCCTCGAAATCCGCAAGCCGACGCGCCATCCGCCGCCCGAGAAATCGCGGCCGGGCCTCGGTCACGTAGACGGTAAACGATGCGCCATCCTCGATAGCGCGGGCGAGCGAGGCGAGGACTGATGTCGAGTAGTCGTGGGTCAAGATTGTCTCGCCGTCGCTCAGCAGGTCGGCCGCGTTGTTCGCGGCGCGGCGCTTGCCCGTTTCGACACTCTCGATCACCTCGTGGATCACCGCTTCCGTTCGCTCCTGTGCGGCTGCGACGCTCTCGAACTCCTCGCTTTCGATCCGGTCGAGGATTTCCTGTTGGGTGTTGTGAAGCGACGCGTGTGACGGGTTCGCTCGTTGCAGTGCGCTGCTGTTGCGTTCGAGCGCACGCACGTACTGGTCGACAGTGGGAAACTCCCGGTCTGTCACTTCGAGCAACGCGCGAGCGGCCTTGACCGCGACGACCGAGGAGCTGTGTGTCTGCATGTCCGCTATTTCCTCGGCGGTCTCGTCTATCATATCCCGAACAACGACTGGGGACAGTAAATGTGTTTCCCGACTGGTTCGTCAGGTCTCACTCCCTCGTCGCTCGGGACGGAGACTTCGAGAGGCGACAACGTCGACGCCAGGGCTGTAGAGATGTACCGGGTCGGTCTCTGGCGTTGCGAACCCGTTCGCCCGAAAGAGCGTGTTCTCTGCGACTGTGACTTCCGCGTCGTAGAGCGGCCACCGTTCGTGGTCGACGCGAGCGTATCTGAGCGTCCCCGACTGCGTCTCCGTGTAGAATCGATAGCGCTCGGTCAGAAAGCCGGGAAGCGACCCGGGCTGTATCTCCAATTGTTCCCCAACGGGTCGATAGGCGCAGGTCACCTGCGCCGGGCGGTCACCGGGGTGGAGTCTGCGACTCTCGAATCGGACCTGATCCTCGTCGGCGTCGAGCGTGATTCGCGCGTAGTAATACGGGAGATGGTGGAACAGGCGTGCACCGAGTACGCCGAGTACCCCCTGCGCGTCGAGGCTGAAGAAGTAGACGCCGTCGTCGCCCCGGTGTGTCACGTACGTCCGGAGATTGAGCTCTGGCAACCGAACGCCGAAGCCGTCGGGCAGTATGGCTGGCCGGACGTCGACGTTCGTGAACGGGACGACCGAGAGCCACGCGTTCCCGTCGTACGTATCGAGTGTCAGCGCGTCGGGGATGTGCGGGCGCACGACGGCCGGATCGACCGGCCAGTTGGCAAACAGGACGTGCCGCCAGCCCATGTGAAGCGAGCGGACCACTACCACTCACTCCGATGACATTTTCGTCTCACTATCGATCCTCTGAACGCCTCCAGATTCGAATCGGCCGAAAAAGAGTGTGTTGGCTCGTGCTGGTGGCTACGCTCGCTGTGACTGTTCCGAGAAGGCAACCCCGATTCGGTCCGACTCGTCTGGGAGGAGTCGCTCTTTCTGGGTCCGCGTGAGCGATTTGATCTCGTGTTCGCGGCGCATCGCCGCCCCCTTCGAGGGGTGATATTCGACGTATCTGAGCGTGACTGGCCGACGGCCAGCGGTGTATTTGGCACCGTTTCCGGCGTCGTGCTCACGCACTCGTCGACCGACGTCCGTGGTGTAGCCAGTGTACAGCGACTCATCGGCGCACTCGACGATGTAAACGTACTGGGACACGGCCCGGAGTACGACCGCGAGCGGATAATACCCTCGGACAGTCTTGTGTGCCCTCCATCCTCGG
This sequence comes from Halovenus marina, assembly GCF_051414115.1. NCBI lineage: Archaea > Methanobacteriati > Methanobacteriota > Halobacteria > Halobacteriales > Haloarculaceae > Halovenus > Halovenus marina. Next base: position 1,211,132 of record NZ_JBLKNZ010000001.1, read on the forward strand.
ACGGGCGCGCAGCCGAGTTCTGATTCCAGTACCAATTTATGTCTGCTGGCGATACTGCCCGGCGATGGAATCGTTCGAGATCAGTCTCCGGATCCTGGCTGGACTCGCCCTTATTGGATTAAACGCCTTCTTCGTCGCGATCGAGTTCGCGCTGACTCGCGCGCGACAGTATCCAAAATCCGAGTTCGACACGCCGTCGCTCGAACTCGCGTGGGAGATGACCGAGGACCTCGAATTCTATCTCACCACGTGTCAGATCTGGATTTCGGGGACGAGCATCGCGCTCGGCATCGTCGCAGAACCCGGGCTTGCGGCGCTGTTCGAGCCGCTGTTTGCGAATACGGCACTCGCATCGGCAGGCGCTGGCTCCCTGCTCGGCTTTTTCCTCATCAATCTGGTCCATCTCACACACGGTGAGCAGACGCCGACGTACCTCGGCGTCGAGCGCTCGAAGCAGGTCTGTCGGTACGGTGCTCGCCCGCTGTACTGGTTCGCCAAAGTGCTCGCTCCGGCCATCTGGTTCGGTGACTGGGTCGCCAAGGGGACGCTCGGACTCTTTGGCGTCGAGATGACGGGTGCGTGGCGCGAGACCGAACAGGAAGTCATCGAGACGCGGGCGGACCTCCGGAATCGGCTCGGCTCGGTCCTCGAGCAGGGGGACCTCTCGGCGGAACGCCGCGAAGAAGTGATGAACGCGTTCAACATCGGCGAGCAACCGATCAGCGAGGTGATGGTCTCACCCGACGAGATTGTCACACTCTCGACTGAAGACCCATCCGAGGCCAACTTTCAGACGATGGAAAACCGGCCACACACGCGATACCCCCTGATCGGTGGCGACCTGACCGATTTCCGTGGCATCGTCTACACTCCCGTTCTGGTCAGACACCGCGAGCAGATTGCTGGCGGCGACCTCGATTTCACTCAGTTGGCAGCACCGCCCTTGACGCTTCCCTCTGATATGAGCGTCAGCGACGCAATCGACACGTTCCAGACGGAGCATCAGGAGATCGCGCTCGTGACCGAAGACGATGCTGTCGTCGGCCTGGTCACTGTGACCGACCTGCTGGAGGCGATCATGGGGGACATCGAGGACCCACTCGACCACGGCGACGTGAGCGACGTGACCGCAGATAGCGAACTCGGAGAGTTCTCATAGTGAGTATTGCGGTTATTTTCGTGACCACGTCACTGGTGCCACAGTGTACCCCCTGCATCTTGTTTCGACGTGGCTGTACAGACTTGCAATACTCACTATCAGACGACTTCGAGTGACTCGCCCGCGAGCACTCGTCGGTAACGCCGCCCTGCATCGTCGTCCGCCCGGAGTGCGTCTTCGATGCGTTCGGAGAGCCATTGCCCGTCCGCTGGCTCTCCGTCAAAGTCCGGCGGGCGAAGATCCTCGGGGAGATATCGCGCGTACACCGGCAGGCGCTCCCGAAGCGGGACGCCAGCCGTCTCAGCGATATCTCGAAGTTCCTCCAGCGCGGGCCAGGCGTAGTCGGGGTTGATGTGGTCGTCGGTCACCGGCGATACCCCGCCAAGGTCGTCGATGCCGCAGTCGAGTACCTCGCGAGCGGGCGCGAGGTTCGGCGGCACCTGTAGAGACACCTCCTCGGGCAGGGCGGCACGCGCCATCGCGACAGTCGTCCGGAGCGTCTCCACATCCGGCGTCGGACCCCGCCAGCGCTCGTTCGTTGCGACAGGCTGGACGATCACCTCTTGAATGTGTCCGTAGCGCTCGTGCATCTCACGGATTGCGAGCAGGCTCTCGGCCCGGTCCTCCCACTGTTCGCCGATGCCGACGAGAATGCCGGTTGTGAAGGGCACGCCGAGTTCGCCTGCGGTCCGGATCGTGGCAAGCCGTTGTCCGGGGGTTTTGACCCGAGGACCGCCGTGTGCGCCCACGTCTGCGGTAGTTTCGAGCATCACGCCCATGCTGGCGTTGATGTCCGCGACGGCCTCCATCTGCTCGCGGGTCTGGTCGCCGGGATTGGCGTGGGGCAAGAGTCCCTCGTCGAGTGCGAGTTCACAGACCTCCCGCAGATACGAGTGAATCGAGTCGTGGCCCCACTCCGAAAGCTGGTCGTGGATGGCCGTGTATCGGTCGTCCGGGTCGTCACCGAAGGTGAAAAGTGCCTCCGTACAGCCGGTTTCGACGCCAGTCTGGAGAATCTCACGAACGTCCTCGGGCGAGAGTAGCGACGCCTCGCCGGGCGGGTCGAAGTACGTACAGTAGGTGCAGGTGTACCGGCAGGCTGTCGTCAGGGGGATAAACACGTTCCGCGCGAAGGAGAGTTCGTCGGCAGCGTCGACGTCGGCTGGCCGAACCTGGCACAGTTTTTCGACGGCCGACTGGTCGATCGAAAGCGAAATGTCGTAGGCCGCTGCGTCGGGGATCACAGGCGCTGTTCGGGGGGAAGCCTCAAAGAGGTCACGAAAAGGGAGTCCAGCCGGAGAGCGGGCCGGACTCGAAGTGCCAAGAGCGGTGGAGCTGGCACGATCGCGGGTGCGCGGCGCGAGACACGTACCCAGTTGCACGGGTCGGCCCGTGCGCTCCCGTCTACGGCCTCTTCCAATAAAAACCCTTGCTCGTCCGGTCAGAGATGGCGTGAGGTTACCGAAATCGGGGTTCTCAGGGAGTGTCGCGGGAAATCCCTACTGGGGGATCAGTGCTGTCAGCCACGACCGAAAACCCTGCCTCAGTCAGCCATTCGCTTGCGCTCCCGTCGCTGTGAAGCAACACGTCGAGCAGGTCACCTGGCTCGTCGATATCGCAGGCGAGCCGGTAGGAGTCGACCATCGAGACTACCGCTCCAACCGCCTGGGCGGCCTGTTCGTGATCACGGTAGGAGACGCCGTGATAGTCGACTCTGAAGCCCGCCTCGTGTGTACACAGCGCGTTGGTTCCGCCGCGCAAGCCAGGCGCGAGTACCACGCCAGCGCTCGGTTCGAACAACCGCTCCAGTGCCGATGGTGTCGCAAGCGCCAGATCAGCCATGACCACTGCGACGGGAAGATCAGCACTCGCGAGTCTGTTGTTGACCGCCTCGGTCAACGGTCTGTCGTCGATTTCGACGGGCGCGGTGCAGTCGACTGGTCCGGTCGACAGCACCGTTGGCTCGTAGCCCGCGCTGTCGAGTGCATCGAGAACGTCCCGGAGCATCGCCCGCGCGAACGTGTCGCGCTCAGCGGAGTCGAGCACGGGCGCGAGACGGGTTTTCGGGTCGACAGCGTCGAACGGAACGAAAACGCGCATCCGCTACCGGAGCTTGTTGGTGTTTCGCTGGCGCTGCCTGTAGACGTAGAAGCCACCGGCAACGATGAGGAGCACGACGACACCGCCACCGCCGAGCAGTAGTATCGACGGGCCGCTGCTCGTGTCGACCATGCTTTCGGCATCCTCTGCGGCCGAAATGGCGCTCTCGAACTCGCCGCTGTTGTAGAACGTCACCGCTTCCTGGAAGCGTTCTTCAGCGTTTGTGTTGCCAGACCCTTCGATGACAGACTGTGCGGAGTCGAGTGCCTCTCGGGCGTTCTGACTCTCCTCAGTGATGCTTCGGACGTTCCAGGTTCCGAGCGTTTCGCTGCCCTGCGCGCGGGTGAGTTCGATCGCGGTGGATTGCTCGACGCTCAGATCCTCGTAGTCGAACTCGTCGGCAGAGGGTGCGTTCCCGTTGACCTGCACGTGTACTTCGACGATGTTCTCGCTACCGTTGAGTTGGTGCTCGAAACTCTCGCCTTCGTAGCCGACGGACGTCTCTTCGCCGGTGTTGTCGACGAGCGTGATCGTCCATCCCGGTTCTTCGAGTTCAGTCGATCCCACGAGCGTCCACTCGGTAAACTCGTTGAACGGATTCTCGGAGACCACTTCCATCGAGACTTCCTCACCCTCGATTGTCGGTTCCGGTTCCTCGTCTGCCTCGAAGTCCGCTGCTGCAGCTATTCCTGCCATCCCGACCGCGAGCGCGATGGCGAGCAGTACCCCAAACGCGACCGATCTAGAAGAGTGGGTCCAACTCATCTTCCTCATCTTCGACCAAGGTCTCTAAATTCTCTTCGCTCTCTTCCTGGATCTCGTCGATGTTCTCCTGGGCCTCGATGGCGACCTGCTGGAGTTCCTTGATCCGGGGGACGTTGTGCACGCCCGAGAGGAGTACTGACGCCGCGACGTTTGGCTCGTGAACGGGGTAATCCCCGCCACGGACCTCCATACTGCCGGTCTGTTCCTCGAGCCACTTCCGGCCGCGCTCGATCCCTTTCCGATTGAGATGCTCCGGCGGGCCGGAGACCACAAGCAGTGCGCGCTCTGCGCCCTCAATTTCACAGGGAAGTGTCAGCCGACCGAGCGCGGCCTTGCGGACGAGTGACGTGATACGGTTTGTCGTATTCGCCGTATCCATATCGTCGGACTTCTCGCCTTTGAACCGAGAGAGCAGGCCGCCGGAGTCGTGCTCTTTGACCACTTCGGCGTCGTAGCCGACCGTGGAGACGCCGCCACCGGAGAGGGTGTTGATGATCTCCGAGGAGTCGACGACGCTCTCTGCGACGTTATCGCCAGCCTGGACTTCGCCAGCGCCAAACAGCACGCCGAAGCGGCGAACGATTTCGTCGTTGATCTCCTCGTAGCCACCCTCGACAGATTCGCCCGTCTTCCGCCAGGCGTCGTTGTCGAACACGAGCAGATTGTCGACTTCGCGGACGAACGTCTGGAAGGATCGGGCGGCGTTGAGGGTGTAGATGCCACCCTCGTCGCTTCCGGGCAACACCCCCAACCCGTAGACGGGTTCGGTGTAGATGCGCTTGAGATGTTTCGCGAGCACCGGCGACCCACCGGAACCGGTTCCGCCACCGAGTCCAGCGACGATCAGAAATGCATCTATCTCGTGTACCGGAACGTTATCGATCGCTCCCTGGACCTCGTCGACGTCTTCCTCGGCAATCTCCGCGCCGAGTTCGTTGTCGGCCCCGACACCGTGACCTTTGACCCGCGCCTGGCCGATCAACACTCGATTCTCCTCGGGGACGCGTTCGAGACCCAGCAGGTCCGCCTTCGCGGTGTTGACCGCTATCGCCGACCGAACGATGCCGCTCCCGGTACGATCATCGTACTCCAGGAACTTGTCGACGATTTTCCCGCCTGCCTGTCCGAATCCGATCATCGCGAGTTTCATGAATACAGTATATCGTGTACTAACCCAACACAGGTATAAGTGTTTTGTCCGGAATACACCGATTACAGTCCGGTTACTAACGCTCCGGCGGATCGGTCTGACAGGTCCGCCCTGAAGCGTTAGCCTGTCCCTTCTAGATACTCCGAGAGGGTTCGCAGATCCGCTGTGTCGTATCCGAACGCGTCGATGTCGTTGTCAGCCGTCGTGTTGTCGACCTGTAACGACCGATACTGGTCTGACCCCATCGGAAACCCGGGAATGAAGTCACCAAATCGAAGCCCGAGACCAGCGAGTGACATCGGAACGGGAACGATTTGAACTGGCTGACCGCTTGCATTCCGGACGAGCTTTGCGACTTTCGCGAGCGTCAGCACCTCCGGCCCGCCGATCTCGTAGGTTTCTCCGGCGTGTCGCTGGTCGAGCGCATCGACGAGCATCGCGGTCAAATCGTCGACGTGGATCGGCTGAAATCGCGTCTTTCCCCCGCCCGGCAGTGGTGCGATCAGTGGCGGCGTGAGCTTTTTGGTAAAGGAGAGGAACTCGGCACCGTCACCGAACACCACCGACGGCTGGAAGATAGTGTACGACAGCGAGGAGTCCCGGACGATCTGTTCAGCTCGCCCCTTCGCGCGGAGAAAGTGCGTCGGGCCATCGGGGTCAGCGCCAAGCCCACTCATCTGGATGAATCGGGCGACCTCGTGTTCCTCGGCAGCCTCGACACAGTGTTTGGTGCCGCGGCGATGCACCCGGTCGTGTTGCTCGTTGCCCCCAGAGGGCTCGAACAGCGGCGAGAGCGAGACCAGATTGTAGACTGCGTCCATCCCCTCGAAAGCGTCTCTGATGGAGTCGAGCGCCGTCACGTCCCCCATCGCGACCGAGACTCCCTCGGGGACATGATCCGGGTCGGGGTCGCGAGCGAGCGCCGTCACGTCGTGTCCCGCTGCCTGAAGCTTGTCACAGAGATGCCGTCCGATGAAGCCAGTGCCGCCGGTGACGAGCACGTCCATGAGTCTGCTAGGGAGTCCGCCCCGATAAATCCGGGCGTCGATTCGCGTCGGTCGACGATGCGGTCGTTCACGGCGCGGCGGGACCGGTACCGTCGTGTTTACAGCCCCGGCCATCGAGGATCATGCATGCTGATCACGCTCGAAGGGCTCGATGGCAGCGGCAAGACGACCTGCAGGGCGGCGCTCGAATCCGCGTTTCCCGACGTCACGTTCACCCGCGAGCCGACCGACTCGTGGTACGGCGACGCGGTTCGACAGTCGATCAACACCGACGACGCAGACCCGCTCGCGGAGCTGTTTCTCTACACTGCAGACCACGCCGCACACATCAGCGAAACGATCGAACCGGCGCTCGACCGCGGGGAAACCATCGTCTCTGATAGATACTCGGACTCGCGGTACGCGTACCAGGGGGCGACGCTCGCCGACCGCTTCGAGGACGCACTGGCCTACGTCAGAGAGATTCACCAGCCATGGACGCGCCCGCCCGACAAGACGATCTATCTCGACATCGACCCGGAGACTGCGGCGGCACGAAGCGGTGCGACGAACAAGTTCGAGACGGCCCAGGCGCTCGAACCGGTTCGGGACAACTACGAACGACTCATCGACGCGGAACCGGACCGGTTCGTTCGCATCGACGCGACACAGCCCGAAGCGAATCTCAAAGAGACTGTCGTCGAGACGGTCGCGGAGTTGCCCGACCGATAATTGGGGAGCGTTACTCGACTGATAACGGGTGACGAGTAACGGGGGCGGTGTTGCTCAACCGGGGGACGAACAGTTTATGCGAACGCGCGGCAAACGTTGAGACCGTGTTCGTCGGCCACGCACTCCTGGCGTTCGCCCTGCTGTTGCTCGTCGCGGAGTGGCGAGACTGGCCGACTGAGCGTGCGTTCGCGCTCGCACTCGCTGCGGGAGCGTTCGCGGCGCTTCCCGACGTCGATGTCCTCTATACCGTCGTTGCAGTGGATCCGACCGACGTGGTCGCCGGGATGGACGTTCGACCGAGCGAGTTCTGGGAGACGGCCAACACGGTCCACCGCTCGATGACACACTCGTTGGTCGTCGCGCTTGTCGCAACCGCTGCGTTCGCCCTCTGGGCGCTGGCCCGACCGGAGATGTCTGTCACGCACGGCTCCACCAGCTCTCACCGACGGTTGCTAGCAGGGGTCGCCGCGACGATAACCCTCGGTGCCCTCGTTGCAGTGTCTCTGTCCGTCAGTGGTTCTGCTGGGGCGTTCGTGATGGCCGTATTCGTTCTCGGTGGAATTGCGCTGGCGGAGGTCAGCACGACAGTCCTTCGTCTCTCACCGCGCGACATCGCTGCTGTCGCGGTTCTGGGTCTCGTCTCTCACCCCTGGGGGGATATGGTCACCGGCAGTCCGCCAGCGTTGCTCTATCCGCTCGACGTGACGCTCATCTCCGAGCGGGTCGTTCTGAGCGGCGACCCGACGCTCAATCTGCTGGGTGCCTTTGCCATCGAACTCAGCGTGGCGTTGCTGGCGACTGTCGCCGTCGCGTGGCGCCTAGACTATCCCGTACGCACGTTGGTCGGCCGACGCGCGGCGCTGGGGGTCTTCTACGGTGTGGTGGCAACGCTCATCGTCCCGCCGACTATCGAACGGTCCTATCCGTTCGTGTTCTCGATACTGGCTGTCGGAACCGTCTGCGGGATCAGCAGTTCCACCTGGCGAAAGCCGCGTTCGTTGCGTCAGCGATACAGACGCGCTGGCGGCCGCGAGGCGGCACTTCGTGTGGCGATGACGGGACTGGTCGGGATTCTCGTCGCGCTGGGCAGCTATACGTTGGTCTATCTGCTCTGAGACGGGAGTGATCCAACCAATATGTATCGGTGGACAGCATTATCAGAGGTGCCACCAAAGTGCGCAGTATGTCGAGTCTCGATCTGGAGCAGTTGTTTGCCGCCGGTCGACGGAATGCAGTCATCTCCTGGCTGTTCGTTGCGCTCGCGGCGATTGCGTGGATCGGGGGGATCATCACTGTCGGACCGCTGTGGTCAGTGTTCGCGTTCGTCATCGTCGTTCTGGCGGTGCTTCCGCCGCTCGTCTATCGGTCGCGGTACGTCATGCTGCCGTGGGAGGTGCTCGCGATGGCGACGCTTCCGCTGATCGGAATCGCAGTCGGCGCGCAGCGTCTGTCGAGTCCAATCGTCACGTATCTCGCAATCGCGGCGGTCGGACTCGTGATCGTCGTGGAACTCGATTCGTTCACGATGACGCGGCTGTCTGCCGGATTTGCCATCGCGCTCGTCGTGGCCGCCACGATGGCTGCAGCGGCGGTCTGGGCACTGCTCGAGTGGTATGCCGCCGTCCTGTTCGACCAGGCCTACACCATGACGAACGACCAGCTCATGCACGAGTTCGTCTACGCGACAGTCGCCGGATTCGGTGCTGGCACGCTCTTTCGCATGTACTTCCGGCGGCGAGTGTCCATGACGGAGCGCGTTCCGACTGGTGACAGAGAGCCGTTGCGAGCGACAGAGAGTTACACGGAGGCGGAATCTGAGGAGATGGACGTCTCCCAGCGCGGCATCTTCCATCGATTCTTGCCCTCGGAGCGCCGACAGCGCCAGCTCACGCGAGGGATGGAACTGATTCTCGTCGGACTGCTGTTTATCGGGATCGAACGCGGCAGCACCGGGATCATCGTGAATACGGGCGTCTCCCTCGCTGTCGTCCAGCTTCCAGCGATTCTCGAACGCGATTACGACATCCCGATGGACCCCCGACTGACGCTCTGGGTCACGCTGGCCGCGTTTCTCCACGCCGTCGGCGTCGTCGGGATCCCCGGCTCGGGACTGTCCTTTTACACCACGATCGGCTGGTGGGACCATCTCACACACTCGCTGTCTGCATCGGTCGTCGCGGCCGCTGGCTACGCGACCGTTCGTGCACTCGACATCCATCTCGAGGAGGTCCACATCTCACCGAAGGTCGTCAGTATTGTCTTGCTTATTTGTGTGCTCGCCTTCGGGGTGCTCTGGGAACTCCTTGAATTTGCGATCGGCGTCGCCGCAGACGAGTTCGGCACCGGAACTATCCTGACGCAGTACGGCATCGAGGACACACTCAAAGATCTGACGTTCAACACGTTCGGCGGCATCATCGTCGCGCTGTGGGGTGGTGTCTACCTGACGGATCTCGCCGACACCATCAGCGAGCGGCTGAACCTTGAGTCGACCACGCGCTGACGACACAGCGGTCGCCCGACGTAGTCTGTCGAACCTTTCTTTGCCGAGCGCAGTCATCGAACAGCTATGACCACCTACGATGCCGGACCCGTCACGCTAGAGCGTGTTCGCGAACACGTCTGGGAGATTCCACAGGAAGGCGACATGCGCGTGCCAGCGCGCGTGATGGCGAGCGAGCGTCTCCTCGAGGAAATTTCACAGGACAAGACACTCCAGCAGCTCAAAAACACCACCCACCTGCCGGGAATCAAAAAGTACGCCATCTGCATGCCCGACGGTCATCAGGGGTACGGCTTCCCGGTCGGCGGCGTCGCAGGGATCGATGCCGAAAACGGCTGTATTAGCCCCGGAGCGGTCGGCTACGACATCAACTGCGGAGTGCGAATGATGAAAACAAACCTCGCGTACGACGATATCGAGGGGCGCGAGGAGGAACTCGTCAACGCGCTGTTCGCGAACGTCCCTTCGGGGCTTGGCGGTGGCGGCATCGTCGAGAACGCCCCCATCGACGATATCTTAGCGCGCGGCGTCGAGTGGGCCGTCGAGCAGGGCCACGGCGTCGAATCAGACCTTGCTCACTGCGAAGACGAAGGCTACCGGCCCGATGCGGTTCCCGAATACGTCTCACAGAAAGCGAAAGACCGCGGTCGAAATCAGGTCGGCAGCCTCGGCAGCGGCAATCACTTTCTCGAAGTCCAGCGCGTGACCGACATCTACCGGGAGGACGTCGCCGACTCCTTCGGCCTCGAAGCAGATCAGGTCGTCGTGCTCATCCACTGTGGGTCGCGGGGGTTGGGTCATCAGGTCTGTACGGATTACCTCCGAGAGATCGAACAGACCCATCAGGGCTTGCTTGACCAGCTTCCCGACAAGGAACTCGCTGCGGCCCCGGCGGGGTCACAGCTCGCCGAGGAGTACTACGGCGCGATGTGTGCGGCGATCAACTTCGCGTGGGTCAATCGCCAGGTGATCATGCACCGCACTCGACAGGTGTTCGAGCGAGTGTTCGACCAGTCCTGGGAGGACATGGAGATGGAACTGCTCTACGACGTAGCACACAACATCGCAAAGCGGGAGGTTCACGATGTCGAGGGGGAGGAGATGGAACTGTTCGTCCACCGGAAGGGCGCGACGCGGGCGTTCCCCGCTGGCCGTCCGGAGTTGCCGCCAGTGTACGCGGATGTCGGTCAGCCGATCATCATCCCCGGGAGCATGGGAACTGGCAGCTACGTTCTGCGCGGCGGTGCGGAATCGATGACAGAGACCTTTGGCTCGACCGCACACGGGGCGGGACGACTCATGTCGCGAACGCAGGCGAAAAACGAGTTCTGGGGTGAGGACGTTCAGGACGACCTGCGGGAGCAAAACCACATCTACGTCAAGGCACAGAGCGGTGCAACCGTCGCGGAGGAGGCTCCCGGGGTGTACAAGGACGTCGACGAAGTCGTCAGAGTCTCCGACGCGCTCGGTATCGGTGACCGGGTCGCACGCATCTATCCGGTCTGTAACATCAAGGGGTGACAGCCTTCCGGCCCGGCTATGCGTTCACGTCGACCGGACTGTCACGCTGGCCGCGCTCAGCGAGGACGGTCTGATTGCCCTCGCCTGGGGCATATCGAATCTGGATATAGTCGTCTGCCCGAAGGCGCGATCCATAGGGGCTGGGGGGTCCGATCTGAGTGGCGTCGCCCGGTCCGACGGCAGTGCTGGGTTCGACTTCGGCGTTTTCCGCCCAGGTCAGTTCGCCGTCCGGGCCGCTGATAACTAGATTACTCGCTGAAAACTCGTCACCGCCGTCGTGGGTGATCAACACCCGGTCCCCGATCTGTTCGAAGCTAAAGTCGGCTTCGGGTGGGCCGGAATCCGCGGCGAAAATGACGCTCAGACCGACTGCGGCGGTGACACTGACGGTCAGCAGTACGAGTACTGCAACCCCGGCAGTCTCCGAGACTGCTCTGTTACCTCCGGCAGATCCCATTCAGTAGAGATGTGCGCTCCCGGTGCGTAAATATTGTGGGGCAAGACGGAGACATCTCCTTGCCCGTTCTGTCTGTGTCTGTCACGATTCATACCTCTGAAATCTATTCGTACCGCTCAGACACAACTCGCCACTTATTCTAACTTCAATACTATACCATATAAATGATGTTTCTGTTGTTATGTATACTTTAAATCATTTCAACGTCTGCTGTCTATCCTGCTGAGATTGCGCCTCTACGGCAAACAGAAGTCATCTAGCGAGTGCGAGTTCGTGAACGAGGGCCATGAGGGTCTCGAAACGCGGGACTTCCCGGTCGCTCGTCAGGGGGTCTCCTCTTTTGAGGATGAAGGTCCCCGTATTTCTCACCCCGAGAACTGCGGAACACCGGCGTATGGCTGTTTTGGACCGTCTACTCTGCGATCATTTCCGTAACGGATCGACAGTGGCCACGAGACGGTGTCTGCAGTTGTCGAAAAATGGGTCTGTCTCTTCTGTGGACAGTACACTCCAGATTCTCACTGCTGAGTCGACTTGCGAGCCTTATCTGTACCCTGGCCGGGGTACCTCAAATAGTGGCTCTCTCCCGTGAATCCACGTCCACACGATGAGCTGCGTCCGAGATCTACACGTATAACTGCTACAGTAGAGACTGGCCCTCGTGCCTCGATCGGTCTACTAACGGTAACGACGACTATGAACTATCACTTTACTGGTCTATTTTGGCTGCATCTCTCTAAAGTATACGAATACAATAATATATTTGCATCTGGTAGTTTTTGTCACTTATACGTTATCTACTACGATGTGCGGAGCGGAAGGTGGATCTCACTACCGGTCTCGGCGGACCGAAACACGGCTTCGCTAAATTCCATATACTGGACCCCTTCCGCGAACGTTGTTCGGGGTGATCCGCCGTGACGGATAGCGTCGACGAAGTCTTCTTCGACGGTCCACTCGACGGCTTCGTCTGGTGAGATTGCTTCTTGCGAAAGGTCTCCGTCCGCTGTCCCTGTATAGAGCGTATCGTCGTCGAGGTTGTATCGGATCGTTCCGTCACTGCCGTACAGTTCGATCACGTTGGCGGATGCATGCGGTGTGACGGTCGAGAAGTCAAAGCTCCCGACAGCGCCGTCTCGCAACGAGCAGTGGATGGAAACGAGATCCGGGAGATCGACCGATACTGTTCCACTCCCGTCTTCCGACGGGCGCTCAGTGATATGGGTCTGTGTCCGTGCCGAGACTGACTGTGCCTGCCCGACCCAGCGATGGAGTCGCTCGACCAGGATGCCGACGGCGAGCGCGTTGATCCCCTGATATCGCTCGACGTCCCGCCAGTGGATCGGGTCGTCCGGATCCGCTCGTCGCCCACTCGTGACGTTCGCACGAACGAAGCGCAGATCACCGAGGAACCCGTCGTCGATGAGTCGCTGGACTTTTTTATCGCCGTGCATCCCGAGCGGAGAGGGACAGATTTGTGTCACGAGGTCGGTCTCCTCCGAGCGTGCGTACATCTCTTTGGCTTCCGCCAGCGACCGGGCCATCCGCGCTTGCACGAAGGCGTGCTTGCCCGCGTCCAGGGCCGCAAGCGCATACTCGTGGTGTTTGTACGGCCACGTTCCGACCATGACCGCATCCACGTCCGCCCGAGCGATCAGCTCCTCGGGGCTATCCAGTGGCTCAGCACCGAGATCAAACCGCTCGCTGCTCGCGCGTGCACTCTCGACTGTTCGATTTGCGATTGCGACAACTTCCACACCGTCCATCTCGGCCAGTGCTGGGAAGTGCCTGTCCTCGAAGATACTCCCTGCACCGATGACGCCGATTCGAACCGTTTCGACCATTAGTCTACCAGAGATGACCGAAGGCTGGATAATAAACGCTTGTACCATCGCGGCGGTTGATATGTGGCCTGCAGCGGCGACGTGGACTACGACCAGTCGAAGACGACGCCAAGTTCCGACGTCGGGTTCTCGTACAGCGACTCGAAGACGTCGGGTGCGTCCGACCCCGACGGTTCGGCCGTCACCAGCGATTCGACGTCCATATCGCCGCTTTGGAGATACTCGAAGAAGAGTTCGGTGTACGCCCGTCGGTCCCAGCGCCCCTGCCCTCCCGCCGGAATCCGGTAGGAGCCGATGATACGCGCACTCGGGACGATACAGTCCCGGTAGAAGTCGAACTCGACAGTTCGTCGCGGGCAACCGACGACCACGAAGCGGCCGTCCTCCTTGATCAGAGAGACACCGCCACCGAGCGTCTCCGGGTTCCCCGTCGCGTCGACGACCATATCCGCCACGCCTTCTTCCGGTTCGGAGCCGTTCTCGGCACCAACGTGAACAGGTTCGACGCGCCCGTGGTCGGGTACGGCCTCGATCCGTCCCGCGTCGAGGTCGAGTCCGTACACCGGAGCAGCACCCGAAACGAGGCAGGCGCGGATCGCGAGTTGACCCACGAGGCCGAGTCCACGGACTGCCGCTGACTCCCCCCACGAAATCTCGCCCCGCCGAACCGCGTTCATCGCGATTGCGGCGATCTGACAGAACGTCCCAGACACGGCGGAGACATCCGATGGGAGTGAAACGACAGCCGATTCCTCGGCAGTCACGTACCGGGCGTGTACCGTCCGCGAGGCAACGCGCTGACCGACCAATTGCTCGTCGACGCCGTCTCCGACTTCGATGACAGTTCCGACGTTCGAGTAGCCGGGGTCGATCGGAAATCCATCGTTCGGCAGGTTGTCGGGCTGATGCGATCCGTCGAACAGCGCCAGTTCCGACCCGGTGCTGACGAGCGTCCGTTCGGTTTCGATCAGCACCTCGCCCGGATCGGGGTCGGGCACTGGGCGCTGTTCAAGTTCGACGTGTTCCGCCTCCGGAAACGTCACGACTTCGTTTGTCGGCATAGGCGTACAGATAACGACGGGGTGTATAAAACTACGTGCGGTGGTTGCAACCGATCAGATGACGTCACGGTCAGCCAGCGCGTCGATTTCGTCTTCTGTGAATCCCACGTCGCGGAGTGCGTCCCGCGTGTCGGCACCGAGTGGGGCGATGTAGCGATTCGGCGTTCGGTTCCACGAGCGGTGTTTCACTGGGTAATCGACGGTTCGATACGACTCCCCACCGGGTGTTTCGACGGGTGCGATCATCTCTCGCGCTCTGGTATGCTCGGCGTCCCAGACGGAGAGGGCGTCGTGGATCCGCTGTGCAGGCACGTCCGCCGCTTCGAACCGGTCGAGCCACTCCTCGGTCGGACGCTCCCGAAACACGTCGCTGAGGAGGCTGTTGAGTCGCTCTCGGTTTGTTCGTCTGTCAGCCACCGTCTCGTAGGACGGATCGCTTCTCAGTTCCTCCCGGTCGATGGCCGAGCAAAACCGCCCCCAGTGTTCCTCCGTCACGACAGACAGTTGCACGTACCCGTCCGCAGTCGGAAAGATCCCTTCCGGGACAAAATACACGTGCGACTTCGCGATGGATGGAAACGGCTTCTCGGTGGCGAACGAATAGCCTGCTCTGACTGAGAGAAAGGCGAGGAGGCTGTCGCTCAGCGCAGTATCGAGATAGTCGCCCTCGCCGGTCTGGTCTCGGCGGCGAAGGGCGGCCATGATGCCAACTGTCGCGTACATGGCACCAGCAAGGTCAGCGACGGGAAGGCCGACGCGAAGCGGGTGTCCGTCCTCTCCACGAGTGAGTGACGGTATCCCCGCGTACGACTGAACCATGGTGTCGATCCCTCGTCGCTCGGCGTACGGTCCCGTCTGCCCGAAGGCACTGACCGAGCAGTAGACAATATCCGGGTTGCGTTCCCGAACTGTCTCGTACCCGATTCCGAGCCCCTCGACAGTTCCTGGAGAGAGGTTCTCGATGAAGACGTCTGCGGTCTTGAGGAGTGACAGCAGCGCCTCCTGTCCCTCTTCGGATTTGAGGTCGAGCGCAACGCTCTGTTTCCCCCGGTTGACGCTCATGTAGTAGAAGCTCTCGCCGCCGACTTCCGGATCTATACCGCGGGCAATCTCGCCAGTCTCCGGCCGTTCGATCTTGACGACGTCCGCGCCGAGGTCGGCGAGGATCATCCCGGCGTGCGATCCGGCCACCATCTGCGTTACTTCGACGACGTTGATGTCCTCGAATGGTGCCGTCACGGTCGATGTGGCGCGTCGAGTGGACTTATAACTTCGTCTATCTGCACCACCGGCAATAGCCCCCATCCGAAGGTATTTATCGGCTGTCTTGGAAGGAGTTAGCATGGCAAATAGCGAGTTTCTCCCGGCGGTGACAGTGACGGGAACGCCGTTCGAACGTGGTGTCACCCACGGACAGCGGTTCGACGAAGAAATCGAGACGAATCTGGAGACGTACTTCGACTGGTTCGACCGAAAGGGATGGGATCAGGAGCGACTGGTAGCCCACGGAAGCGACTATCTCTCGCTCATCGAGAACGTGAACGAGGAGTACGCCGAGGAGATGCGCGGTGTCGCGGAGGGAAGCGACGTTCCGATCGACCACATCACGCTGCTCAACGCTCGATACGAGGCGATGTATCCAGCGATCCGGGAGGATCTGCTCGGTGAAATCGAGGAGGAGGAATCGCGTGCTACTGCTGGAATGACCAGCGAGTGCAGTACGCTCGGTGTCCAACCGGAGGTGACGGCCGACGGTCACACGTACCTCGGACAGAACTGGGACTGGCTGCCGCCCTTAGAGAACGTCATCCTCCGGATCGACCAGGAAGCACACGCGAACATGGCCGTGATGACGGAGGCGGGCATCGTCGGCGGGAAGACGGGGGTCAACGAGTACGGTATCGGTCTCGGCGTGAACGGACTCAGGACGATGAGCGACGGCGAGACTCCCGACCGGAAACCCTTCCACGTCCGCTGTCGCGAGATACTGAACGCCGACCGCATCGACCGCGCCATCGCCCCGATCACGTCGACGTATCGCGTCTGCTCGGCGAACTTCCTCGTGGGTCACGCCAGCGGCGAGATACTCGACCTCGAAACCGCGCCCGAGGACATCCGCTACATCTATCCGGAGGGCGGAATCCTCGGACACTCGAATCACTTCACCGACTCGTCGGGCATCGACATCGTCGACAAGCGACACCGGTTCGGCACGAACACTCTGCTCCGGGCAAACCGGATCGAGCGCCTCCTGCGGCGTGAGGCGGGAGACATCTCCGAGGAGACGGTCAAGTCAGTGCTCCGTGACCACTTCGATGCGCCCGAGGGGAGCCAACTCGGCGTCTGCAAGCATCCCGATTCGGATCTCCCGGTGAAAGACCAGGTGCAGACCAACTGTAGCTTCGTCATGGACCTCGACGACCGACGCATGGTCGGCGCAGTCGGTCCGCCATGCGAGCACGAATATACGGAGTACAGCGTACCGACGTAGTGCGAGAGACGTACTACAGGTCCGAGCGACGTACTGCAGGTCTGTGAGAGGACCGTCCTGTTACTCGATATCCTCGGGCTGTGTTCCGATACCGTCGATCCATCCCGGCGGTTTCTCGGCCGAGGGCTGTGCGTGGTCGCGCTTGAGAACCATCGGCGTTCGTTCGAGTGAGAGCACCAGTTCGTTCTCCTGATTGAACGCCCGAAGTTCCGTCGTGACGATGCCGACGTGGTCCCGAGAGTCGCTCTCTCGCTTGTGCAGAACCTCGCTCTCCGCAAAGATCGTGTCGCCGTGAAACACCGGCGCGTGGTGTGTCACGTCGTCGTAGCCGAGATTCGCCGTCGCGTTCATCGAGACGTCGATGACGCTCATGCCCACCGCGAGTGCGATGACGACCGTTCCGTCGACCAACCGCTCACCGAACTCCGTCTGGGACGCATACGCCTCGTTGAAGTGCATCGGGTTGAGGTTCATCGTGACGTTCGTCATCCAGACGTTGTCCGCCTCGGTCACGGTCTTTCCGAACGGATGTTTGTAGATATCACCTACCTCGAAGTCCTCGTAGTATCGCCCCTGCCACCCAGAGACGAGACGCCGGTCTATCGTGTCGTCTGTCATCTACGTCAGCCACCTCATGATAGTTCGGAGTTTGTGACACGCTGGTTAATAGATTCCGCCCGGTACAGGGACAGTTCCAACACCTACGTTCCGATCGCGTTTGCTCGCTGAATCACACTCTCGCCGTACATTTCGGCGAGTTCGTCGTGCTGGTCGGGACGATTCTGATACACGTCCTGGAAGAGACGGACTGGCGTCATCCGGGTCTGATAGACGGCCTCGTCCCACATCCGCGTCAGTTCGATATCCACCTCGACATCGTCGATTCGTACCCTCGCTGATCGGGTCACTGTGTTCGCGCCTCGTCCGGCGTCGCGCTCCTGCTCGAACGCTTCTATCGAATCGACGATATCGGCCAGACTCGGGACGTAGCTCACGACCTTCTGTAGTTCTGCCCGCAACTCCGCCCCCGTGAGTCGCTGTCCCTCGGCCCCAGCAGCAAACACGTAGCTGTCACCCTGCTCTTCGAGCCCGAAGTAGTTTCCCTCGTACACCTGAGTGTCGTCCGCTGAGCGGAGTGCTACGTCGCTCTCTGGTGTCTCGATACGCCAGTGGCCGCTCGCTGGGGGGAGCGTTTCCCGGTTTGCCTCAGTGACCTGTGTGGGTGTGAGCGCCCAGATGCCGAGCAATCCCGTCGCCTGATTGGCGGTGATACGGTCGCGATAGCCGTCGATGTCCGTGGTCGCAAGGTAGGCGCCGCCAATACCGAGCGCCCCGGCCAAACTCGCGCCCCGGGCGACGCTGTGCTGTAACGCGTCCCACTCCGGAAGTGAGCCAGTGGGCGTGATCGCACCCATGTCTTTCGTGTAGTCAGCCCCGCCAACGACGAGCATGTACAGGCGTTCGAGAGTGTTCGTGGGTTTCGGCAGTTCCTCTTGCAGGTCGGTTATTGCCTGCTCTGCCTGACTGCTCTCGACGACGACAGACATCGAAAGGCGTCCCGCGCCGAGTTCGTACTCCGCTTCGACGAGCGAGAGCAACTCGGCTGCCTTGTTCCAGTCGTCGATAGCACCGACTTCGGGGATCACGAACCCGTCGATATGGTCGATTGCGCCGTTCTCGGGGTCGGCTAGTTCCCGCAGGTGGTGATAGCCACTGTCCCGCGTCTCGGGCGCATCCCGATGCCACGGGATCCGCGGATGAATTTCCCCCGGAAAGTCAGCGCCGTCAGCGGCGATCACGTCGACGAGATTCTGGAGTCCCTCTGCCCGAAGAGCGGGTGCGGTGCCGTCCTCGTTGTCTGGCACCCAGACGTCCGGGGCCTGCATCCCTCGCAGACCGACCGCCGTGTCGAGTTTCTTCGCGGAGTTGCCGTCACGCTGCTCGGCGGCAGGGGTCGTAAGCACCGTCCGCACGAACGACCGGTTTTGCGTTCGATTCGAGCGAGCCATGACTGACGTAGTGTCGCGGAAAGTACTGTGTGTTGTGGTTCCCGTACCGAATGCCCGAACCACCCTACACACCAGAGGCACAACCACAGAGGGGGTACTACTGGGGAGGTGTTTCTGTCACGGTACAAGACGAAATGTTAAGTGTGATCGGTCTGTCCTTCTAGGGAGTTAGCGGGAATGTCACACGGGAATCCAAGCGACGGCAGCTACGACCAGTTTGCCTCTGTCGCAGAGGCGTACGGCGTCAGGTCACAGCGAGTCCAACTACCGGATCTGACAGAATCGATCGCCGAGTTAGTCGAGCCACCTGCAGTCGGGACGCCCCTTCCGTTCGATGGCATATCACTTCCGGAGAACGTGACGGTAGATCCGACTGTCGAGAAACTGCAGGAAGCGACGACGGGCGTGACTGCTGGCGCGGGCGCAATCGCCTCGTATGGGACAGTCCTGTTGCGGACTGACGAGGACGGGAGCGAACCGGTCAGCCTCTTCAACGACCTGCACGTCGTCGTGCTCGACGAAGACGATATTCTCCCCGACATGGCGGCGGCGTTCGAGTGGCTCGGGGAGGAACTGCGCGAGACGCGTGACTCGACGGTGCTCGCCACCGGTCCCTCGGCGACGGCCGACATGGGCGCGCTCGTGCAGGGGGCACACGGCCCGAAGTCAGTGGAGGTGCTCGTCGTCGAATGACCACACGCGAATCCAAAGCCGACCATATCCGACAGATCATGCAGGCCGAAGGCGACGCCGTCGGTGAGAACACCCGCGGGTTCAATCAGGGTCGCTACGAGTCGGTCGCCAAACTCGACGATTGCGAGGGGCTGAAAGACGACGCACGGGCGATCAAGGAAGACGCAATCGAGCGGTTACCCGAACTGGTCGAGCAACTCGAAGCGACCGTCGAGGCAAACGGTGGTACAGTCTATCTGGCCGACGACGCTGCCGACGCCAATCAGTACATCAGGGACGTCTGCGCCGACGCAGCGGCCGACCGCCTCGTCAAGAGCAAGTCGATGACGAGCGAGGAGATCGAGGTCAACGAAGCGCTCGAAGCCGACGGCGTCGACGTCGTCGAGACCGACCTCGGTGAGTGGGTCCTACAGGTCGCTGAGGAAGCGCCGAGCCACATCGTCGCTCCCGCGATTCACAAGTCTCGCGAGGAAATCGCTCGACTGTTCAACGAGTACTTCGATCCCGAGGAACCTCTCGAAACGGCCGCGGAGTTGACCGAATTCGCCCGCGAGGAACTCGGCGAGCGTATCGAGGACGCAGACGTCGGGATGACCGGCGCGAACTTCATCACCGCCGACTCGGGCACCATCGCGCTCGTGACCAGCGAGGGCAACGCCCGCAAGTGCGTGACGGTACCCGAGACACAGATCGCAGTGGCTGGCGTCGAGAAGATCGTTCCCGCCGTCGAGGACCTGCAACCGTTCGTCGAGTTAATCGGCCGCTCGGGGACGGGCCAGGACATCACGAGTTACGTCTCACTGTTCACGCCGCCGGTCACCTCGCCGACGCTGGATTTTGACGCTCCGGACGCGCCGGTCGCAGGAGATGGCAGCGACCGGGACTTTCACCTCGTGCTCATCGACAACGGGCGCATGGAGATGCGCGCGGATGAGGAGTTGCGGGAGACGCTGTACTGCATCCGGTGTTCGGCCTGTGCGAACACGTGTGCGAACTTCCAGTCCGTCGGCGGACACGCCTTCGGCGGAGAGACGTACTCGGGCGGAATCGCGACCGGGTGGGAGGCTGGCGTCCACGGGCTCGACTCGGCGGCGGAGTTCAACGATCTGTGTACTGGCTGTTCGCGGTGTGTCCCGGCTTGTCCGGTGCAGATCGACATCCCGTGGATAAACACGGTCGTGCGCGACCGACTCAACGACGGCCACGACGTGCCGACGGACGTGCTCGTCGACGGCCTCACGCCTGACGCCGAGCGCGACGGGTCGCCGGACCTGCAAAAGCGCCTGTTCGGGAACTTCGAGACGCTCGCCAAACTCGGGAGTACGTTCGCTCCGCTCTCGAACTGGCTGGCAAACTCCACCCCGTCGTCGGTCATCCTCGAACGGATCGCCGGAGTCACGCGCGAGCGTGACCTGCCAGCGTTCCAGCGGACGACCCTCCGGAAATGGGCCGAAAACCGCGATGCAGTCCCGCCAGCAGATCCGGACCGCAAGGTCGTGCTCTATCCCGACGTGTACACGAACTACGTGCTCGTCGAGCGGGGGAAAGCGGCCATCAGAGCGCTCGAAGCCCTCGGTGTCGAAGTCGTCCTCGCCGACGCGCCGGGGTCCGGACGGGCACCGCTCTCACAGGGGATGATCGACACGGCACGCGCGAAAGCCCGCGGGGTATCGGAGTCGCTCGACCCGTATCTCGAGGAGGGGTACGACGTCGTCGTGATCGAACCGAGCGATCTGGCGATGTTCCGGGAGGACTACCAGCGGCTACTGCCAGAAGCGGAAGCTGATCGGCTCGCCGATCAGAGCTACGAGATCCTCGAATACATCTACGGGCTGGTAGCAAACGGCGCAGACGTCGACCGACTCGACACGCCAGCGGGGACGGAGACAGTCGCGTACCACAGCCACTGTCAGCAGCGGACGATGGGAATCGAACCGTACAGCATCGAGATGCTGGAGACGTGTGGCTACGAAGTCACGACGAGCGACGTGGAGTGCTGTGGCATGGCCGGTTCCTTTGGCTACAAACAGCAGTACTACGAACTCGCAATGGATGTCGGAGCGCAGTTGGCCGGACAACTCCGCGCGGCAGACGCCGACCACGTGGTTGCGAGCGGTACCTCCTGTATCGACCAGATCGGTGATCTGCTCGGCGACGAACCCCAGCACGTCGTCGAACTTATCGCACCAGCAAGCGAGCACGAACCCGCCCGCTAGTCACCATCTGAACTGTGCGGGCGGAAGACAAGCGACCGAGCGCACCCCGTTCTACCTAATAGAACAGCTGTTTCAGGAACCGATACTCTCGGAGCAAACAGTTTGCAGTTGCGACACAGAACGACCGTGACCAGCCTGTGCATGGGTCACTGACGGCCAGCCAACGGTGTAACACTCATGCACGGCGGTGGAATCTCGTAGCGTAGCGATCAACCGAGAAGAGCACTATTGGCCGTCCAGCAAGACGGACACGACTCGGAACCGCACCACTCAGAAGGGCACACAGATGATCCAACAAACCCGGTGGGTACTGTCGTACGGTCCGCTCACATAACTCAACGGGGATATCTCAACGACTCTGTCCAGCACGGGAGGACGTCCGGCACAGTCGATCTCGTGTTCTCTATGAGAGAAGAGATGATTGGTGGTAAATTGACAATTATGCGGCTATTTACACTCATAGGAGTGTAATGCGTTGCTGACGTTCACTCTCAGATGAGCTGAAGACACGGGTAGTTTACAGCAACACAGGGAAATGTGAACACGTTTTGCGCACACTGTTCTACATCATAGAACGAACATGTGATCGATAACATGGGTCGTGATCGAGTTGATTCCCAGAACACTTATGCGGAGATTCGTTCATGATGGGGTATGCCGAACCGACCGAATATCCTGTTCGTGTTCCCGGAGTATTTCCGCGGTGACTGTCTCGGGAGCGACCCACACAGTCTCCAGTCTGCCGACGGGCGACCGGCGGTCGAGACGCCGAACCTCGACCATCTCGCTGCGACCGGCACGCAGTTCACGTCGGCGTACACTCCCTCGCCGACGTGTGTTCCGGCGCGGCGCTGTCTGTGGACCGGACGGACTGCTGCGACCAACGCGGAAACGGCAACACGAGGGGAGAACACGTGGGACGAGCCATGGGAGTTCGAGCACTCGCTGCCGGGCGAACTGTCCGACGCGGGCTATCAGACGCGTCTGATCGGCAAGACCCACTCACAGCCCATCGGCAGGGAGTTCGGGTTCGACCACACGGAGCTGCACGCTGGGTCGACGGGCTGGGACAGGCCGGAGCGAACCGACGACTACACCGAGTGGCTGGAGCGGCACGTAGATGACCTCGCAGGCGAGATATCTCACATGGGCCGTGGAAGCATCGACGGCCGACCGTGGCACCTCGACGAGCGACTCCACCCGACACACTGGACGACCTCACGCGCAGTTCGGTTTCTCGAATCCCGGGACGAAACGCGGCCGTTTTTCCTGACGCTCGGGTACGTCCGCCCGCATCCACCCTTCGATCCGCCCGAACCCTACTGGGAACTGTACAACGACAGGGATCTCCCCGACCCAGTCGTCGGTGACTGGGTCGACGACGTGTACGGGGAGATGAAGCCAGCCCACTTCGTGAGCGATAGCGGAACGGACACGCCGAACCCGATGTGTGCGAAACTCCGCCCGGAGCGGACCCATCGCTCGCGCGCTGGCTACTTCGGGTTGATCACGCAACTCGACCACCAGATCCGGCGGGTTCTCGATACGCTCAGACTCCAGGGCGAACTCAGCAATACGGTCATCCTGTTTGCCTCAGATCACGGGACGATGATGGGCGACCACGACCTGTGGTATATCTCCTACGGGTTCGAAGCCACCGCCCGAATCCCGCTCGTCCTTCGACTGCCAGACTCGATGGACACTCCTGCTGGACTCCAGGTCGACCGCCCCGTCGGGTTAGAGGACGTAATGCCCACCTTACTCGAACTGGCGAACGTCGAGATTCCGGACACGGTCGAGGGTCAGAGTCTCCTGCGACTCGTCGAGGAACCTGAGACTGACGACTGGCGTGAATACTATCACGGCGAGCAGGCGCAGGTGTGGCATCCGAAAAACGCGACGCAGTATCTCTCCGACGGGACGACGAAGTATATCTGGAATCCGATAACGGGGGACGAACTCCTCTTCGATATCGGATCGGATCCGAACGAAACCGAAAATCTCGCAGCGTCTCCGGAAGCGCAGGCACGGCTCAGGCGCTGGCGCGAGCGACTCATCGAGGAACTTCGCGACCGCGACGAGGGGTTCACGGACGGGGAGCAGTTGCTCCCTGTCGAGGGGTCGTGACGGTCACTCCCGTGCGTCGACGACACACCGGAATCCGAGGTTCCCGGTCGAACTGTCGGGCGTGTTCTTCGAGCGCGCCGCGACGCGGTATCGGTTACACCACGACCGATGGCAGAGATACGACCCGCCGCGCATCACCCGCTCGCGTCCGGTCTGTGGCCCACTCGGGTTGTCGGGGTCGTACGCGCTGGTGGTGTGGTAGTCGGGGCTGAACCAGTCGGCACACCACTCCCAGACGTTCCCGGCAGAGTTGTAGATGCCGTGGCCGTTCGGTTCGTACTCGTCGACCGGCGCGGTACCGACGTAGCCGTCTGCGCCGGTGTTGTGCTCGGGAAAGTCGCCCTGCCAGATGTTACAGCGGTGCTTGCCGTCCGGGTGCAACTCGTCTCCCCACGGGTAGCGGTTTTCTGAGAGGCCGCCACGCGCCGCGTACTCCCACTCTGCCTCCGTCGGGAGGCGCTTCCCGGCCCACTCGGCGTAGGCGGCGGCGTCCCGCCACGAGATGTGGGTGACGGGATGATCCAATCGACCTTCGAGGGCGTTCGAACTCGGGCCTTCCGGTCGGATCCAGGTCGCTTCCTCGACGGCGACCCACCACGGTGCACTCTCGACTCGGTCCATGACGTGTTCCTCGTCGGCTTCAGCAACGAAGTCCTCGAAGACGAACGACCAGCCGAATCGCTCGGAGTCAGTGATGTATCCCGTTTCGCGAGCGAACTCGACGAACTCAGCGTTCGTGACGGCGTATCTGTCGACGAAGAAGGGGTCGAGTCGTACCTCGCGGGCGGGGCCTTCCCCGTCGGCCTCGAAGCCGACGTCCGAATCGGTCCCCATGGTGAACGTTCCGCCGTCGAGTCGAACCATCCCGTCCGTGCGGCCGTCACTGGTCGTCGCTGGCACGCTCTCGTGGGGGTCCGGCGCTGTCACGTCTCCGCCCTCGTCTCGCTGTGACTGCGCGCTCTGTGACCGATTCGGCCGTTCGCCTGGGGTCCGCTCCGCTCTGTCGTCCGCCGACCGTTCATTCTCCGCCCGCCCAGCGGCACAACACGCCGGGTCGTCTTCGGTCATACCGAGACACCAGCGGGCCGTGGCTCCTAACTGTTTCGCCGCCACGAGGTCGTGGTGACGGTTGGCCGGGGGAACGGTTAACTCCTCGCTCGGCCATACGGGAGATATGCCATCGGACCAGCCGAACGTCCTGTTCTTGCTGAGCGACGAGCACAGCTTCCGCTGTTTCAGCCACCTCGACCCCGCTGTCGGCGAACCCGCCGAGACGCCCGCGTTCGACCGGTTGGCCACTGAGGGGACTGCGTTCGAGAACGCCTACTGTCACGTGCCGCTGTGTACGCCCTCACGCATCTCGATGCTCACCGGCCGCGAAGCACAGCACACCGGCGCCTGGACCAACGAGTCGTTTCTCGAACCACAGTTTCCGACACTGCCCGGGCAGTTCTCCGACGCGGGGTACGAGACCTGTCTCGTTGGCAAGATGCATCTCGCCGGTGATCGGCAGTTCGTCGGATTCGACCACCGGCCCTACGGTGACCTGACCGGCGGCAACACCCACCAGATGGACGGCCCGAACCTCGATGCGGGACTCGGACACGGATCGACGTACGATGTCGGGCAGACGATGATCCCCGAGAGCCTGCTCATGGAGACGAACGTCGCCGAGGAGACAGTCGCCTTCCTCCGGGAACAGGACGCTGCGAATCCGGAACAGCCGTGGTTTCTATGTGCCTCGTTCAGTCGTCCGCACTTCCCGCTCACTGCGCCGAAGCGACATCTGGACAAGTACTGGCCCGACGACGTTCCGCCGCCGAAAGTCAGCCGCGAGGAGACGAGTACGGCCGACCACCCCCAGACAGTCGCGATGCTCGACCACTACGCGTTCGACGACATGGACGAGACGGATCTGCGCAAGGCGCGGGCCGCATACTTCGCCGCGGTGGACTATCTTGACGAGGTGATCGGTGACCTCTTGCTCAGGCTGGAACGCTCAGGACTGCTCGAAAACACCATCGTGGTCTACACCAGCGACCACGGCGAACTCGCGGGCGAACACGGTCTGTGGTGGAAACACACCTGGCAAGAAGCATCCAGTCGCGTGCCATTATTCGTCCAGTTGCCGGAGCACCGCTCGGGCGAACTCGACCCCACGAGACCCTCCACGCCCGTCAGTCTGCTCGACCTGTTCCCGACCTTCTGTGGGCTGGCGGGGATCGATTACCCGGACAGTCTCGACGGAGTGGACCTCTCTGAGGCGATCCGTACTGGCAGTGAACCCGAGCGCGGCCCGGTGTTCTGTGACCATCTCCGCCCGGGCCAGTGGGATTTCCGCGCCGTTCGCGACGGCCGCTACAAGTACGTCCAGTTCCCGGACGCGCCGGAGTTGCTCTTCGACCTCGACGCTGACCCGCTCGAAACGGAGAACCTCGCGCCGACTGCCGACGGCGAGGACGAGGCCGCACTGGAGCGACTGCGCGCGCTCGTCGACCGAACGTTCGACTTCGAGGCCGCACGGGAGCGTCGAGCGCTGAACATCGAGCGCAAGGAGCGCGACCATTCACTCTCCCTCCCCGCCCGTCCGCTCGGTGAACGCGCCCACGACGGGAGCGGGAATCTGTATCACCTTCCCGACGGCCGAATCGTCGCCGCCGACAGCCCGCTGTACGACCCGCACGTGCTCACGGCCGATCCCAGATCGGTGTTCTCGGACTGGCCGGACGAGGAGTAACGGTCTAGCGGTCACCACGCGCTCGACCGCACTTTTATTTTCGAGCCAGCCTCTCAGTTAGCTATGACCCAACCTGACGCGGACGACCCCTCCAAGCCTGAGTGGTGGCGGAAAAACGAGCGACTGCGGGAGCAGATGAACCTCCCGCCCTACGAACCACCCCGATTCGAGGACGGAACGCCGACGTTTCGAGTGACGGACGAACTGGAGGCGGAGTACGACTGTACCATCCGATTCATGGGAAAGAACACGAGCTATCCCGACAGCTTTCTCGTGACCCTTGACGGCACGCCGGTGATGCGAGTCGGGCGACACAGAGACGACAACGCGAACACCGTCTACGAGATGAGCGCGGCGGCGTTCCGGGAACAGCTAGAAGCGAAACTCACCGGCGGAGGCGAATAACTACCCACGCGCTCACGAGAGCAACCAGAGCCACCATCAGATCTGAAGCGACGCGATCAGGCCGACCAGAGAACTTATTGTCAGTCTGAGTGAGTCTATTGCATGGCAGACCAGCCAAACATCCTGTTCGTGTTCCCAGACCAGCTCCGGGCCGACTGCGTCGTGAGTCACTCCGATGGGGGCGGTCTCTCTGCGTTCGTCGAGACGCCGAATCTCGACTACATCGCCGACACCGGCGTGCAGTTCACTCGTGCGTACACGCCTGCACCGACGTGTGTGCCCGCCCGACGATGCCTCTGGTCCGGGCAGACGCCCGTGACCAGCGAATCGACGGGGTGGGTGACTGACCCGTGGGACTTCGAGCACACTCTCCCCGGGGAACTCTCCCGAGCGGGCTACCACACCCGGCTGATCGGCAAGACTCACTCGTTTCCCGACCGGAATCACTTCGGATTCGACGAGATGGAGTTGCACACTGGGCTGTCGAGTTGGGACCGGCCCGGGAAGGAAGACGAGTACGCGGCGTGGCTCGCGGAACAGGTCGACTCCGCCGACGAGGTGTCACACGGGCTGAGCCGAAACACGGTCGACGGGCGACCGTGGCATCTCGAAGAACGGCTCCATCCGACCAACTGGACGACCACGCGTGCGGTGCGGTTTCTGGAATCCCGTGACGAAACGCGCCCGTTCTTTCTCACGCTCGGCTATATGCGGCCGCACAACCCGTTCGACCCGCCCGAGCCCTACTTCGACATGTACGCCAACCGGGACATCCCAGACCCCGCAATCGGTGACTGGGTTGACGACGTGTACGGTGACGTCAGACCGTCCTATCTGGAGGCCAAGCGCGGTTCCACGCCGAACCCGTGGTGTGCGGATCTCTCGTCGTCTCGCCTCGACCGAACCCGCGCGGCGTACTTCGGGCTGATCACGCAACTCGACCATCAGTTGCGCCGCGTGACCAAGACGCTCGAACTCACTGGAGAGTTGTCGAATACGGCCATCGTCGTCGCGGCGGACCACGGGGATATGCTCGGGGATCACCACCTCTGGTTCAAATCGTACGGCTACGAGGGGTCGGCGCGGATACCACTGCTCGTCCGACTTCCAGACACCGTCGACGCGCCGCGCGGACTGACGGTGAACGAGCCAGTCGGGCTGGAAGACCTGATGCCGACGCTGCTCGACCTCGCGAACGTCCCCGTTCCCGACACCGTCGAGGGACACAGCCTGCGTCCGCTTCTCGACGGGACAGGGAGCGAGTCCTGGCGGGAGTACTACCACGGCGAGCACGCGCCCGTCTACCATTCGGACAACGCGATGCAGTATCTCGTGGACGAACAGTCCAAATACATCTGGAACCCCGTGACTGGCGACGAACTGCTCTTTGATCTCGAATCGGACCCACGAGAGACACACGATCTCGCGGGCGAGCCAGACCACCAGTCCGAACTCGAAACGTGGCGCGAGCGACTGGTCGACCGTCTCGCGTCCCGTCCGGAGGCGTTCACCGACGGCGAGCAGTTACGCGCAGGCGCCGTCGAGTTCTGACGTCGACGGCGTCACGTATCATCGAGATCCACGGCAGGGCGGAATCGGCCGGTTTCCCGATAGATCCCACCCAGAAGGATTGCGACCGCGAGCAGCGGAAACGCAGCACAGGTGAGATACACGGGTTTGAAACCGACGGTGTTGACGAGCGGGAGCGTCAGAATAGGCCCGAGTCCAGCGCCGACGTCACCGAGTACGTTGTTGGTGCCGATCGCACGGCCCATCCGCTCGTCGGGTGTGAGGTCGCTGAGCAGTGCCATCAGCGGGCCGCTCGTTCCCCCCTGTCCGGCCCCAATGAACAGACAGGCGACGGTCATGGTGACGATCGAACTGGCGTACGCGAGCAGCACGAACCCGACGACGGTGACGACCAGAAACACGACCAGCGTCGGGACGCGGGACTGTCGCCGGTCGCTCAGGTAGCCGCCGCCGAACATGAACACGCCCGCGGCGATGACGGTGACCGCCATGAACACGCCGGAGGTGCCCTGTTCGGCGAAGCCGAAGACGCTGATGTCGTTCGCCCCGAGAAAGAGCACGAGCGTCGCGAACAGCGCGCCGATGTACACGAACAGGACGGCGAAGTTTATCATGCCGACCGTGACTGCTGCTGTACTCGTGTCCACATCCCACGGTTTCACCGATTTGCGCGTCCCACTCTCGACGTGTGTCTCCGGAATCGCGACGTACGCGACGAGGCTGGCGACGATCGAAAACAGCGTCGCGAGCAGGAATGCAATCGAGATACCGGCAACCTCGCTGACGATCCCGCCGAGCACGAGACCGGTTGGCGTTCCAAAGAGGACGCCACCGCGGATGAGACCCATGCTGGCCCCCCGCGAGCGGGACTCGCTCACGTCGGCGGCAATCGTGTACGCCGTCGCGAAGATGAGCGCGCTCCCGACCCCCCATAGGAGACGCGCGAGGAGAAACCACACCGCGGGTGCGGGGGCCACGACCGCAACGAGATAGCCCAGCGAGGCGAACGACTGGACGAACATCCCGGCGAGAAACGGCGTTCTGGTGCCGATCCGGTCGACCAGAATCCCCGCTGGTGCGTTCGCGATCAGTCGCGAGAAGCGCGTCGCGCTGAGGATAAGACCGATCAAAAAGGGGGAGATACCGATGACTGCCCCAAGATTCGGGAGGATCGGAAAGACGATACCGCCGCCGAAGCCGACGAAAAAGGTGCTGACGATGACGGCACCGATGACTGCGTAGCGATCGTCATCGCGGCGGGCGACCCGGTGGATGGTTCGGCGGACCGACGCCCCCGCTCGACGGAGCGCTCCGCTCATGCCTCCGCAATCACCCGACCAGCACGCAGAGGATGGCGTGATAGCGGCGTCTGACTCGCTGTTCGGCGTCCCACTCTGATTTCCAAGCCAACGGAAGTACGACACTGTTCAGTGATCATCGCTCTCTGTTGTCTCACACTGACTGTATAGTCAGTCTGTTATCCATGAGTGCGAGGAGGGGTCTCTTGAATGTTGGCTTCCGGGTCAGCTTCGACGGAATAGAGACCAATAGAGAACACGAAAAGAGAGAACAGCGCTCAGCTACTCATCTGATCGGAGAGATACTCGATTTCGTTCGCGTCGAGGGCGCGGTCGAACACCCACATGTCGTCGATCCGCCCATCGAACTCGGAGTCGCCATCGTACTGTGGCCGGAGGTCAGCTCCGACGCGTGCGGGCGCTGGCTGGAGAATGTCGTAGGGCACCGATTGGGTCGCTGCCAGCTGCCCGTCGATGTACAGCCGGAGCGTCTCCCCATCGTAGGTGCCAGCCAGATGAACCCACTCGCCGGTCGGAATGGTCGGGTTCCGCGCGAGTCTCCAGTCTCCCTCTTCGATGGCGAGCCACCACGTCGGCTGAGCACCGAAGAGATACAGCGAGACGATCGCCTGTTCACCGATCGCGGCCTGGATGATCTGATGTGTCGAACCCGTGTCTTCGGTGTTGACCCAGCCAGCGACCGAGACTTCGTTCTCGAACGACAGCGTCGGCGTGTCGGCCCAGGTATCGTTCTGGTCGAGACGGATTGCGTTGTCGATGACGCCCGCGTCGGTCACCGCACCGTTGTTTGTGGCGTCGTTGCCGTTCGAACTGGTGTCCTCGAAGTACTCCTGTGTCTGCTGGAGTTGGTCGAACGGATAGTACGCGACCGGATTGTTTGGTTGGGTGGCGTTGTTGTAGTGGTCCTGCACTTCGCTTTCCGTGAGTGCACGGTTGAACAACTGCAGGTCGTCGATCCGGCCGTCGAACTCCCAATCCCCGGCGGTTCCATCGCGTAGATCAGCACCGACGCGACAGGGCACCGGTTCAAGCAGGTCGGGAACGTCCACGGCTTGGGTCGCCGCGAGTGAGCCGTTGATGTACAGACGAAGGTCGTTGCCGTCGTAGGTGCCCGCCAGATGCACCCATTCACCCGTCGGAATCGACGGGTTCCGAGCGAGCCGATACCCCTGACTGTCGTCGGTTCCGAGCCACCACGTTGGGCGGTCACCGAACAGATACAGGTTGAACTTCGACTCTGCGCCCAGTGCGCCCATCGCGATGAAATGCGAGTCATCGACCGCCTCGGTGTTCACCCAACCGGCGACCGAGACTTCGTCCTCGAAGGTCAGTGTCGGCGTATCGGCCCAGGTGTCGTTCCGGTCGAAGCGGACGGCGTTGTCGATGGTTCCGGAATCGACCGTACCGCCGTTGTTGGTGGCGTCGTTGCCGTTGCCACTCGCGTCCGCGAACACCTCGCCGCCGAGGGTTCGGTCGAACGAGTAGTGAGCCACTGGGTTCTCCGGTTTTTCTGGCAGTGTCTCTTCCAGATCCGCGAAGCGGAATGAGTAGAGGTCGGCGTCGGACATCACGAATCGCAATCGCACCGGCGGATACTCGCCGTCTTCGTCTTTGAGATCCGATAGCTTCCGGTCGCCTTGCCATTCGACGATCCGGTCGAGGTCGTCGCCGAATATCTTCGGTGAATCGTCCAGCGTGAAGCCCTCGATCGGTTTGCCCGCTGGATTCTGTAACTCGACTTTGATCGTGCCTGCCGCAGAGGTCGCGTAGTTCAACACGAGTTTGTCGTTCGTGAACTTGACCGGGTTCGTGACGAACTCCCCGCCGCTCAACGGCGCGCGCATCGACACGAATCCGTCGATCCGTATCGAGTACCGGCGCATCTGGGGATCCGGGTGCCAGTAGTGTTCGAGCGCGTACATCGAGATCTCGTTTGGCCTGCCCTCCACTGGGGAGGGCGTCTCCACGGGAGCCACTGCCATCCAGTTGGTCGCGTACGTCCAGCTATTGACGGTGTCGTCTTCCCAGAGCCCCGGTCGGTGGAACGTGCGATTCCATCGCTGGAAGGTGTCGGTCCCCCTGCTACTCATGAAGAGAGTGTCAGACACCGCCGCTCCCTGCCGCAGGTCGAACCGCTCGGTGCGTTCGACCCGCTCCTCGTACCCCGGCAACTTTTTCATCGAGGGCGAATCCCAGTCGCGCTCGTGGTACCGACCCGGGAAGCCGAGGAAGATGTGTGGTGCCCGGTAGTAGGGGTTGATTCCGTTGATGTACAACTGCTCTGCGGGAGCGTCTGGATACTCGAGATCGGTGAACTCTTCCCAGTTGACAAAGTCGTCGGATCGTGCCGTTCTGATCGCGCGCCGTCCTGAATCGAAGTACCGGAAGTACGCTCGGTACTCTTCGCGAACCGTATCCCAGAACGCGATGTTCTGTGAGTCGAACGCGCCCTCGGTCAACACCGGCGTATTCTGGATGCGTTCCCAGTGGATCCCGTCCGGCGATTTGAGCGCATAGCTCTCACCAGTTCCTGCGAGTGCCTTGTACTTGGCGTCGGAGTCGGCGTCCGGATTCGGGTCTTTGAAGGGTGCCATGTTGTGGGCGTCTGGCCACCGGTCCCAGACGATGTTGTTGTCTGTCGACCCTTCGTGTTCGATGATCCCGAGACTCGGCTTCTCCCAGTTGATCCCCTCTTCGCTTTCGGCGTAACAGGTGTACTGCGTCTCACCGATCGTCGTCCCGCGATAGTACATCCGATAGCGCTCTATCTCGTCGTCCCAGAAGACTGTGATGTAGGCGCTCCCGTCACCTTCCCACGGTTCGTCGAAGACGATCGATACGTCTTGCGGGTCCGGACTGTGCAAGTGCTGGCTGACGCCGTCCATCTCGTCGATCAGGTAGTCGTCGACGAACAGTTCCAGCCGTGACCCGATGTCGACTGGCTTCCCTTGTGGTGGGTTGACGTTGTTCGGTGCCTTCTCGGGCATGTACCTCGAAATCAGCCCGAGACCTGCTGTCCCTGCTAACACGCTCCGACGACTCATCTCCGGTTGGTCGATGTCGAACTCCGGTGTGAAGTTCTCGTTTGATTGGTCGTCCATTATCGAACCGTGCCAGATATTGGCACGGGTGAGATGTCATATCACAGAATATTAAATCTACCCTATAAGAATATTATATTATATCTTTATTTTAGTATTCGTCATTAGTAACATATGTTCAGAGTGTGCGACAGAATGGATAGGCACTCTCGATACAACTGTGTCACAGAATCCGAGCGGCGTTTGCGATTCTACAGCGAGACGACCAGGTCGTCGCCCTCGACCTCGACAGAGTGTTCGATCAACTTGATCCCCTGCCGGGAGAGACAGTCGCCCGTCGTCACGTCGAACTCCCAGGCGTGCCACGGACAGGTCAGGACTTCACCCTCCCTCGTCCACGAGAAGTCAGTCTCCAGCGTCTCCTTGTCGAAGGTGGCGTCTGTCGTCCCCGTTATCTTGCCCTCGCAGGCCGGGCCGCCCTGATGGGCACACCAATTCGTATATGCGAAGTACTCACCGTCGATGTTGAACACGGCTATCTCGCGGCCTTCGAGTTGGACAACTATTCTGTCTCCGTCCGCTAACTCGTCGACGCTCGAAACGACGTGTTCGCTCATATATCCAGTCCGAACGCCTCCTTCGGCGTCTCCAGCAGTACCTTCTCGCGTTCCTCTTCGGTGAAGATAGAGCGCAGATGCTTGTCGAGTTCGGTCGGGTGGTCGAAGTCCCAGTGTGGGTAATCGGATGCGAACATAATCGAGTCGACGCCGATGACGTCGATCACTTCCTGCAACTGGCCAGCACGCTCGGGTTCACCGAGCGGCTGGCTGCTGAAGTAAAACGACTCGCGGACGTACTCTTCCGGCGTCCGTTCGAGCAGCGGCACCTCGCCTTGCTTTCGCTCATACTCCTCGTTGAGTTGCCACATCACGTTCGGCACCCAGGTGAGGCCCGATTCGAGGAACGTGAAGTTCAGGCCGGGGAACTTCTCGGGAACGCCGTTTGCGATCAGACTCGTCGCAGTCAGCGACTGCGCCCAGAGATGTGCCAGCGTGTGACTGGTCATGAAGCGCTGAATGCCCTGGTGTTGCTTGGGGAAGTCGTAGCGGAACTTATCGCCCGCCGCGCCGTGGTAGGCGACGTGCAGGTCGTTGTCCTCTGCGGCCTCGTAGATCGGGTCGTACTTTGGATGCCCGAGCGGAAGCCGCGGTCCCGTGCTCCCCAGGTAGATGCCGACGATCTGGTCTTCGTCGCCGATCCGGTCGATCTCCTCTGCTGCTTTGTGGGGTTTCTGTTGTGTGATTCCGGCCAGTGCCAGAAAGTCCGTGTCGTCAAGGAAGTGATCGAGCAGGTAGTCGTTGAACGCCTCCATGAGACCGACGGCGAGGTCCTCGTCGGGCAGTTTCTGCACGCCGGGATTCGTGTTCAAGATCGGGTAGTCGACGTGCAGTCCCTCGACGACGTTTTTCTCGACACGCTCGGGACTGGTCAGCAGTCGGTCGTCGTAGCCGATGCGCTCCCCGGGCGCGTTCGTTCGGTCCGCCCCGTAGCTCTGGGGAAACGCCGACGACGCCCGCAGTCGGTCGTGATACTTGTCGTCGACGTACCGGGACATCACCTCCGGCGAAATCGCGCCGCTCTGTACCGTCAAATGGACGTCAGCGTCGACCACTGTCGATTCCTCCAGCACCCGTAATCCGGGCGTGAGTTCCTGTGACATACTGGAGATCACCCTTTGGGTGGATATAAACCCTTGGCAGCCAACCAGAGATACACGCTTCAGTCGAACGCCCGAGCGAGGCCAATACTTAAGTACACACCCGGGGAATCCTGAGGCGAATGGCGAGTGAACAGTGGTTGATCGCTCCCGTCCGCTCGTGGTGGCGCGATCTGGAACGCGACTGGCAGAGCGTCGTGGTTGGTGCCGTCATCGTCACATTGTCTGCGATTCCCGAGATGGGAATCCCGCTGTAGTTCATGACCCTCAGACGACTGCTTCCCGGGCTCTCTGTGCTCTGTCTCGGTGCGGCCCTCGCACGCGCCGTCGGAGTAGCGACGGGACTCAACCACCTGCTCGCAGCCATCGCGCTAGGGTTCGTGCTGGCCAACGGCATCGGCGTTTCCGACCGGTTTGGCCCGGGGCTGGCGACGCACAAACTCTGGCTCGGTGCCGGTATCGTCCTCATGGGCGCATCGGTGACGCTCGATACGATCCTCGACGTCGGCAGCGTCGTGCTGGTCGTGGTCGTACTCGTCACGGCGACGACGCTCGCGACTGTCGAACTTCTCTCTCGGAACGTCTTCGGACTCGACGACCGACTCGGGTCGCTGCTCGCGGCTGGCGCGAGCATCTGCGGGGTATCTGCGGTGATCGCAGTCGCTGGGGCGATCCGAGCACGCGACGACCAGATCGTCTACGCCGCAGCGACGGTGTTGCTGTTCGACGCTGTCACCATCGTCGTCTACCCGCTCGTCGGTGAGGTGCTCGACCTCTCGGACATCGCCTTCGGTGTCTGGGCCGGGGTCAGCATGTTCTCGACCGGGCCAGTCGTCGCTGTCGGCTTCGATTACTCCGAGACAGCGGGCCAGTGGGCGACGATAACGAAACTCTCGCGAAACGTCCTCATCGGCGTCGTCGTAATTGTCTATGCCAGTTACTACGCTGGCGGGGACGAGCGCGCGTCGCTGGGGACGCTCTGGAACGAATTTCCGAAGTTCGTACTGGGCTTTCTCGCGCTGATGTGTCTGGCAAGTACCGGCGTCCTGACAGCGACCCAACACCAGCTCCTCGAACGCGCCTACGACTGGCTCTTTCTGTTGGCGTTTGTCGGTCTGGGTGCCGAGATTCGGCTCGCGGATCTTCGCAATACCGGCCCGACTCCGCTCTTGCTAATTTTGACGACGCTCGTCCTCGCCAGTCTCGGCTCGCTCGCGCTGATCCTCGTTCTGTTGTAAATTACGCGTCGATCCCGAACACGCCGGCGGCAGTGTCGTACAGGAGTCCTTCGAGCTCGTCGACCGTGAACTGCGCTGCGAGGCTGTCGACGATGTCCTCTCGGTCGCCGTACTCGTCGAACGGCGCGTTCGAGGCGAACAACATCGACTCGGCGCCGACAGAGTCGATCATCGTCCGGAGCTGGTCGGAGTCATTCGGGTCGCCCATCGAGTCGCTGGCGAAATAAAACGACTTGCGCACGTACTTCTCCGGGCTCTGGGTCAGAAGCGGCGCTTCGGGCTTCTGGATCGAGTACTCCTTGTTGAGTCGCCACATCATGTAGGGCACCCACGACGGCCCGGTTTCGAGGAAGACGAAATCGAGATCTGAGAACTTCTCGGGGACGCCCTGGACGATCAGGCTGGCGAACGTCATCGTCTGTGACCACAGGCCCGAAAGTGTCTCGACGCCCAGCGAGTTCGTCATCCCCTGATTTTGCTTGGTGAAGTCGTGACGGAAGTGTGGTCCTGCCGAGGGATGAAACACGACCGGGAGGTCGTTGGCTTCGGCGGCGCGGTAGATGATGTCGTATCGAGGGTCACCGAGCGGTCGCTCCGGGCCGGTGTTCCCGATGAACGCGCCGACTATCTGCGGCTCGTCGGCCAATCGCTCGATTTCCGCCGCCGCCGCGTCGGGCTTCTGTGGTGTGATCTCCGCCAGCCCGTACACGTCCTCGTCGGTCAGAAAGTGGTCGAGAAAGTAGTCGTTGTACGCCCGCATCAGATGCACAGCAAGGTCGTCGGTCGGGAGCTTCTGGATCCCCGTGTTGAGGTTGAGAACTGGATGGTCGACACCCCGCTGTTCCTGGACGAGTGAGCGGACACGCTCGGGATCAGTGAGCCGGTTCGCGTCGTTCAACCGGTCGGTTTTCTGCACCCAGTCACTTCCCGGGTCTCGCGGAAACGCCGAGTCGTTCAGTAGCCGATCCCGGTAGGGCTGTTCGCAGTACTCTGCAACCTGCTCTTCGTCGGGGTCGACGTGAACGTCGACGTCAACAATTGGCTTCGACGACGGATAGAGGTCCCCGATCGTTTCCTGCGGCATATCCGACTGCTTTCGCGTCTGCGGGCAAAAGCGTTTCGTCAGTATCTGTTGACATGTTGTGCCGCTGTACACACGCCGACTCGGGCAACGACGCACGCCCTTGGTCGGAAATCCACGCCATTTTTGTACGGCGTCATCGATGAAGCGAGTATGTCACTTCGACTCACCGAACGGCTGGGGGTTGCGGACGTGGTGACGCTTTTGAATGCGGCGCTGGGTGTCGTCGCCATGGCCGCTGCGCTGGTGGGTGAACCGGAGTGGGTCGCTCGACTGATCTTGCTCGCGGCCGTTGCCGACGCGCTCGACGGGATCATCGCCCGCAAGCACGACAGCACCGAGGTCGGCCCGTACCTCGATTCGATGGCCGATATCGTCTCCTTCGGGACTGCACCCGGTCTCTTTCTGTTCGCCGTCGTGCAGGACGTCTGGGGGCCGGTGACCGGGGAGCCACTCGAATTTGCCGCTGGAGCAGCGGCCGCCGCCATCTTCGTCATCTTCTCGCTCGTTCGCACGGCGCTATACACTGTCTACGTCGGCCCCGACGAGACGCGTCCGGGGATCCAGAACACGCTCGCGTCGACGCTACTGGTGACCACCTACCTCGCGGGCGTGAGTTCGGTGCCCGTGTTGCTCGGCGTGTCGGTGGTCGTCTCGGTGCTGATGGTCGCTTCGGTGCCGTACCCAAAAATCTCCGCGCGGGACGCGTCTGTGATGGGCGTCGTTCAGATCGGTGCAATCCTTGCTCCGACGGCCTTTTATCGCGCCTTCCCGCGAGCGTTGCTCGTCGCTGCCCTCGCGTATCTCCTGCTTGCACCCCGGTTTTACTGGGGCAAGTAGCCTGACTGGTCCCGTCACGGAGCACTCGACACAGCGGCGGGAGAACACTTTTGTATTCGCCTTGAGGAGTACAGACTGAATCATGAAGCAAGTACGATTCACGGACCCGGCTGGATCGACCAGAACCGGACGCTGGACTGACGACGGTATCGAATTTGGCGATAGAACGTACGACCCGGACGAGGTCGATATTCTCCCGCCGGTCGAACCCACGAAGTTCGTCTGTCTGGGCGCAAATTACATCGAGCACATCAAGGAGGGCGGCGGTGAGCCTCCGAAGCGACCTCTGCTGTTTCTCAAGGGGCCGAACGCGGTTGCCGGACACGGCGACACCGTCACCATCCCGGACGTGGACGTCGACGAGGAACTGCTCCCCGACGACTGGGGGATCGATCTTGGCGAGGGTCGGATCGACTACGAGGCTGAACTGGGCGTCGTCATCGGTCAGCAGTGCAAAGACGTCGACGCAGAGGACGCCGAGGACGTGATCGCGGGCTATACGTGTGCGAACGATATCTCGAACCGGGACGACCAGGCGGCCGAGACAAACTGGATTCGCGGGAAGGCCTTCGACAACGCCTCACCGATCGGGCCGGTGCTTGCCACGCCCGAGCACGTTGACCCCGACCCGCGGATCCGCCTGTACCAGAACGGCGAACTCAAGCAGGACTCCGAAGAGGACGAGATGGTCTTCTCGGTCGCAGAAGCAATCGAGGCGATCACGGAGTTCGTTACGCTCGAAGAAGGCGATGTCGTGATGATGGGAACTACCCACGGGGTCGGTCCACTCGAAGACGGCGACACTATCGAAATTGAAATCGAGGGGATCGGAACGCTCGAACACGACGTGCGCACAGAGTAGCCCTGCGGCGGTATCTGGACCGCTCGTGGACGGTATCGACGAGAACGCACAGCTATTCCTTGTCGATCTGTGACACCGTAATGCTTTTTAATGCAATTTGCGTATCCGGACGGTATGTGTGCTGATAGCTACACTGTCGTCGATGCCGACGCTCACTATATGGATCACATGGACGACATGTACGAGTATCTCGACGACGACGATCCGTGGAAGGATCGATTCAAGGGGGAGATGGAGCGGCGGGCAGACGCCATCGGGTCAGTCTGGCCGAAGGATTCCGGCCCGGGAACCCACAGCGAGTTCGAGCGTAGCGACTTCCATTCACGGCAGGACGTCCTCGACGCGATGGACGACCTGGGGGTCGACAAGATCCTCCTGATCGGTCAGCAGATGCTCAACATCCCGTCCGGTGGGGGGATGGACAAGCGAGCGATCAAGTACACCGAGGCCTACGTCGAGTACCTGCTCGACACCATCGCCGACCCCGACAACGGGATCTACATCACGATTCCGGTCGTTCATACGGACGTGGACAAGACGGCCGAACACATCGACCGCTGGGGTGACGAGGAGGCCGTCGCTGGGGTCTGTGTCGTTCCGAAGTTCGTCGAACCGCCCTTCGGCGACCGGAAGTACGACCCGCTCTACGCAGCCTGCGAGCGCAACGACCTCCCTGTCATCTTCCACAGCGCAGGCTCTGCGGTCGACCAGTACCACCTCGAAGGGTTCCAGACCAACCTCGCGACCAACCACCTGGGGTTTCTCGTGACCGGGATGAACACGCTCACGAGCGTCATCATCCGGGGCGTCCCCGAGCGGTTTCCGGACCTGGATATCGTCTTCGAGGAGACGGGACTGTTCTACATCCCGCTGATGATGTACCGACTCGACATGTACTATCTCATGATGCCTGACGACGCACCCTTGCTCGAAAAGCTTCCGAGCGAGTACATGAAAGACTGCTATTTCGGCACGCAACCGATAGAACACGTTCCGGACCCGAAGTACCTGCAGTACGTCTTCGAGATGATCGGCGGCGTCGACAACCTCCTGTACGCGACTGACTGGCCGCATCTCGACTACGACGAGCAGAACGCGATCACCGACCTGTCCTTTCTCTCGGAGGAGGAGAAGGCACAGATACTGGGGAAAAACGCCGAGGAGGTGTTTGGGATTTGAGCGACCGGATCGCCGTCGGCGAGGTTGCGGCGTTCGAGGACGACCCACGACGGATCGTCGAGGTTCGCGGCGTCGAACTCGGCGTGTTCTACGTCGACGGGGAGTTTCACGCGGTGCTGAACACCTGTCCACACCAGAACGGCCCGGTTGCCGAGGGGAAACTCGGCCGGACAGTCGTCGCAGACCCACCCGAAGAGGGTGAACGCGTCGAGGAGCGATACGACCCGGACAGGACGGTGCTTCGCTGTCCGTGTCACTCCTGGACGTTCGACGTCGCGACCGGCAAGAACGTCGCGGCCTCCGGCCCCGAGTACGATCTGGTCACCTACGAGACGGCTGTCGAGGACGGAACGGTGTACATCGTTCTGTGAGGTGGCTGTTCAACGTGGCTGATTTCGGGGGCCAACAGTTATCCCGGTCTGCGCTGATTGCGAGACTGTGTACCGAGATACAGACCTGCGCGACGTCGACTGGGGCGCGATGCCCTACCGGGAGATACAGGCGACGGGAAGTCAGGACGGGTCCGTTGCTGTCGTCCCGGTCGGCAGCGTCGAACAGCACGGAACTCACATGCCCGTCGCGACAGATAGCATCCTGGTCGAGGCCGTCACGTGTGAAGGCGCACAGCGCGTGAGCGATGATCTCCCTGTCGTTGTGACGCCCACCGAGTGGGTCGGATCCTCCCCGCATCACATGTCTTTCGGGGGCACCATCACCGGGTCGTTCGAGACGCTGCTCGACCTGCTCGAAGAAATCGGGGAGTGTGTGATCGACAACGGGTTCGACGCCATCATCTTCGTGAACGGACACGGCGGAAACCGCTCGCTCGTCGACAGCACCCCGCGAATTCTGGGCCCCGAGTATCCCCAGACGGATGTCCGGGCGTGTACGTACTTCGACCTTCCCGACAGCGAGTACATCAACGAGATTCGAGAGAGCGACCACGGCGGGATGGCACACGCTGGCGAGTTCGAAACCGCGATGATGCTTTACCTGTACCCGGAACTCGTCGACGAGTCGTCGATGGCGGGAACCATGCGTGACGTGGACATGTTCGGCGACGGGAGCAACACGACGGGGTACGCGGACTTCGCTGACCTGAGCGAGACTGGGGCCGCCGGTGATCCGGCGTCTGCAACCGCTTCAGCGGGTGAGAAATTCTTCGCCGAGGCCAGCGAGCGACTTGCGGAACTCCTCTTGGAGACTCACGAGAGAAACAGCGAGAACGACGTGCTGTGACGGTCAGCTCGGATTTCACCGGCGTCAGTCTTCGCGCGCCGGGTTCTCTCGCTCAGCGTCACTGTCGCTCGCCTCTGTGGAAGTGTCCTCCCGCCTGAAGGGGCTGTCCGGGTTCTCGCGAGACGGGTCGCTTCCTTCGCTTCGGAACGGATCGGACGCCTCCTCGCGCTTGCAGTAGTAGATGAGTCCGAGCAAGAGTCCGGTCGTCGGTACGATGAAGACGAGGCTGAAGTAGATGGCGGGGCTCGGCTGGCCGCGGTTCAAAAACAGGCTGATCAGCAAAAGCGAGATAAACACGAATTCGAGAATGAGCATGGTGTTCCACATCGGCATCAGCGGGCAGAGTCCATCTTTGAGAAGCCGGTCGAGTTTACCCATACAGGACCAATTGGTGCCCTGGTTCATAATTACTCTGCTCTCAGAGGTCGCTCCGTTTCGTTGCATCGCAGATTCCTATCCAAAACGCCCGCGCGGCGGTACTGTTATAGTCTCGCCGACGCCACGGTAGCCCACGATGGACGACGCCGAGATTCGCAGACGGTACGGCACAGTCTCGCTCGACCCGGACGACGACGTGGTCGCGGGGACGTACGGATCGTGGACGATCACCTACACCGTCGGAGCCATCGGCATGGACGACGGCGCTCGGCTGAAGCTAGCCGCGAACTCG
This sequence comes from Halovenus marina, assembly GCF_051414115.1. Taxonomy (NCBI): domain Archaea; kingdom Methanobacteriati; phylum Methanobacteriota; class Halobacteria; order Halobacteriales; family Haloarculaceae; genus Halovenus; species Halovenus marina. Next base: position 1,252,804 of record NZ_JBLKNZ010000001.1, read on the forward strand.
ACGAGCGACTGGGGGCCACCACAGTTCGAGGACCCAGCGGCGGACAACTACTGCACGGTCGAGACAGATGGTGACGCGTCAGTCGAGGGGCGGTACGACACCCAAGGGCACGTCCGCCCGTTCCGGAACGTCATCGAGGTGAGCGTCTCCGACGGCGCACTGGCGGAAGGCGACCAGATTACGATCACGCTCGGGGTGCGAGGGGAGGGGTCGCTGGGACTCGTGATGCAGTCGTTTCCCGAACGGGACTTCCGGCTCATCGGTCTGGTCGACGCCTTCGAGACGGGCGAGTTCGTCGAACTCACAGACGAGTTGACTATCGACGTCGTGGGTGGTCCGGCACGACGACTCCACGCGGTCGCCCCCTCGCACGCGACACCCGGCGAGGATATCGAGGTTGCTGTCCGCGCCGTCGACTACTGGGGGAACGTCGCGGACGGCTACGAGGGGTCGCTGTCCATCGAGACCGGCGACGGTGACCGACTCGCGACAGTCGAGGCCGACGACGGAATCGCACGCGCCGACGTATCGCTCGATGATCCGGCCGTCCACCGCCTGACTGTCGTCGACGCTGACCGCGACCTGCGGACGACCACGAACCCGGTCGTCTGCACCGACGATGCTGACGGGACGGTGTACTGGGGCGACATCCACGGACAGTCGGGCGAAACCGTGGGCACTGGCACCGCACGCGAGTACCTCGACTTCGCTCGGGACAGCGCGTTTCTCGACTTCGCTTCTCACGCTGGCAACGACTTCCAGATCACGCCCGAGTTCTGGGCACAACTGCGCGAACTCATCGCCGAGTACAACGACCCCGGCGACTTCGTGACCTTCCTCTGTTACGAGTGGTCGGCCAACACGCCGAACGGGGGCGACCACAACGTCTACTTCCGGGGCGACGAGGCGGAGATCCATCGGAGTTCGCTCTGGCAGGTCGAAGACGGCACTGACAGAGCGCGGGGAACCTACCCGGCGGAGGCGCTCTACGAGGTGTACGAGGGACGGGACGACGTGTTGATCATTCCCCATCGCGGCGGCCGACCAGCGACGCTCGACGCCTACGACCCGGATCTCACGCCCTTCGTCGAGATACTCTCGGTGTGGGGGATCTTCGAGTGGTACGGGCAGGAGGCGCTCGAACGGGGCTACGATGTCGGGTTCGTCGCAGGGAGCGACGACCACACGGGTCGCCCTGGCGCGAGCCATCCGACCAACGAGGCCGACTGGGCGTTCCCGATCAAGGGTGGGCTCATGGCCGCTCGCGGGGACGACCTCTCGCGCCCGTCGCTCTGGGATGCTTTCACAGACCGTCGGGTCTACGGGACGACGGGGGCACGCATCCTGTTGGATGTCCAGGTTGCAGGCGAGCGCATGGGCGGTGACGTGTCGGTGACGGGATCGCCCGAGATAGACGTGACCGTCCACGGGACCGCACCGATACGCGAAATCGATCTCGTCCGGGGAAGCGACCGGGTCGCGACCCGGTCGTTCGTCGAGGGCGCTGATCTGGTGGAGGTGGCCTGGACGGGCGCGCGCTCGACGGATCGACACAAAGTGCAGGACTGGAGCGGGAGTCTGGGTCTCGACCGGGGGCGGATCGCCGACGTCTCTGCGGTCGGCTTCGACCACCCCGACGCTGGCGTCGTCCGCCGTCGAGACACCAGTCTACGATGGGACGGGTCCACTGCAGGCAACACGCAATCGCTCCGTCTCGACCTCGATGCGCCCGAGGACGCGACGATGACAGTCGCGACCGATCCAGTCACGACGTCCGCCCGACTCGACGACCTCCCCCACAGCGTCGACGCGGGCGGTGTCGAACGGCGCCTGACGATTCGCCGGACTGGAACGAGTTCCCGGCTGGACGCCGACGTGACGTTCTGGGACGAGGACGCTCCCGAAGGGCGCCATCCCTACTACGTCCGCGTCACACAGGAAAACGGCGAGATGGCGTGGAGTTCACCGATCTTCGTGACCGTCGAGTGAGCGCGCGGGAGTCGTCTCTGATCTCTGTTACTCTTCGAGGCCGGAGAAGGAGTGTCGAAGCGGGATCCGCCGGTGTGCCTCCTCGTACCACCCGACAGGGGCCAGGTCGTCCGTGTGGAGGTAACATCGCATCTCTGCGAGCGATTTGCCGGGCTCGAAGGTGATCAAGCGGGTGAGCGGGGCGGACTTGGCCTGGACGTGATACTTGGTCATCGGCGCGACGTTGGCGAAGGTCACGTCCCACTTGCGCTCGACGTGTGACTTGCCGCCGTATCGGTCGCCAGGTCGCGCGTGGGTGTGTCCGCCGAGCCAGAGGTCGATTGCGCCGGGATTCTCAGTGAGATACGACTCGAACGCGTTCGCGTCCGGGTCGTCACCGATGAAGTAGAGATAACTCGCTCCCTCGGGCGCGCCGTCCGCCATGTGGCCGTGATAGTTGCCGACGATACCCTCCCACGGCCCTGACGCGACTGTCGTGTCCTTGAGCATGTGGTGGTGGCTGGTGACGATGATCTTGTCCTGATTTGCCTCGACCTGCTCGCGCCACCACTCGAAGGTGTCGCGGGTGACTTTCCCGGCGGGATACCCGCCGCCTTCCTCGCGGTAGGCCCGGCCTGCTGGCGGCCCGCCGTCGTTCCGGTCGCCCATCAGCAAGAACAGGACGTTCCCGGCCTCGAAGGCGTACCGCTCCCACGTCCCGTCGATGGGAAAGGGTCGCTGGTCGGGGTCGACGCCGGAGACGTCGCTGTGCTCGCCGGTCGGGTCGACCCACTTCCGGAACCACCACTGAACGTCTCTGTCCTCGCCGGAGACGACCGGGCCGCTGCCGTCGTGATTCCCGAGAACGTTGTAGATCTGTTCGCGTCGATTTTCTCTGAGTGCAGACCACTGCCTGCGGATCTCTCTGCCCTCCTCGTCGTCGGGCGGGGTCTGCGTCCCAGAGATGTCCCCGAGGTGAAGCATCACGTCCCACTCGAACTCGGGCGCGCCGTCGACGAAGCCTTCGCTCTGTCTGATCGCTTCCGCGAAACTCTCTCTGCCTTCCTGCAGATCCGTGCCGACGTGCGAACACGCACCGGCCCAGACGTTCAGCGTATCCATGTCCGGGATTGTCTGTCACCTGTATTAAATCTGGGGCGCAGGGCGACGGCAGGTCCCAGAGTGTAGTCGTCTCAGCCGATCAGGACGACGGGGAGGCCAACAGTTTTACCACCCCTCTCCGATAGGGCAAGTGTATGACCTACACGACCGGCCTGCTTGGGACAGGCTTCGTCTCTGCATCACACGCGGAAGGTTACGCACAGTCTGACGATATCGACCTCGTGGCGATTGCCGACATCGACGAGGAGCAACTCGCCGAGTTCGGCGACGAGTGGTCGATCCCCAAATCGAGCCGATACACCGACCACCACGAGATGATCGCGGCAGAAGACCTTGATGCGCTCTCGGTGACGACACCTTCATTCCTCCACCACGACCACGTTCTCGACGCGGCGCAGGCCGGAAACGCGCCAGACGTCATCTGGTGTGAGAAGCCAATCGCCCTCAACGTCGCGGACGCACAGGAGATGCTCGACGCCTGCGCGGAGGCCGACATCGAACTCGTCATCAATCACATGCGCCGGTTCTCGGATTCGTACACTGCCCTCCGGGAGCTGATCGCCGACGGATTCCTCGGCGACCTGGATTCGGTCACCACACAGTTCCCCCGAGAACTGCTACGAAACGGGACACACACGCTCGATCTGATTTACTATCTGCTCGGCGAGACGGGCGAGTCCGTCACCGGAACCCTGACCGGGGAACACGGCATGCCCGACCACGTCGAAGACGCGGCACCCGAAGCGTACGACGACTGCGGCGGGAGCGGCACGGTGAACCTGACCGATGGCACGTACGTCTCGCTGGACCACACCTCGCCGCGGGCGCACTCGGCAACGTCGTTCCATCTGGTCGGATCGGAGGGCCGCCTCCACATCGACGACGGCGGTGAGTGGACCTACTGGAAACAGGAGGAGACAGACACCCAGTACGGGAAAAGCGTGAAATCCCCACTTCCCGACCCGCTGACGGTCGAGGACCGGGACCTGTTCGCCACCGGCGCACAGCACATCGCCGACCTGCTCGATGGGAGCGTCGAAAATCGCTCGCCGGGCGCGGAGGCGACAGCGGTACTCGAAATGCTGATCGCGATGTTCGTCTCTGATCACACTGGCGCTCGGGTCTCGCTTCCTCTGTCTGGACCGCTCCGGACGACCGAGGTATTCTCCTGGTGACGATGCTGATCGACTGTCACACGCACGTCGGCCCGACGTGGATCAACACCGAACCGCTCACGCCGGAGACGCTGCTCGACTGGATGGACGACTCCGGCATCGACCGGGCGGTGCTGCTGCCGCTCGAATCGCCGAGCGCCGCCAGTTACTACAGCACCACGCGGTCGATTCTCGACATCGCCGAGGACTACGAGCGGTTCATTCCCTTCTGTTCGTTCGATCCCCGCGTGGATCTGGGAACCGGATCGTTCGTCGACTCCCGTACGGCGGGCTTTCGGCAACTCATCCAGCAGTACGTCGACCGCGGCGCGCGCGGGTTCGGCGAGATCAAGTGCAATCTGCCGATAGACGACGACCGGATGCAACTCATCTACGAACTCTGTGGCGAGTTCGACCTTCCCATGTTGTTTCATCTCGACGACCAGAGCATGATGGACGAGGTGGGCCTACCACGTCTCGAACGGATGCTCGAGTCCTATCCCGATGCGGATTTCATCATGCACTCGCATGGCTGGTGGTCGCACATCTCCGCCGACGTCGAGTCCGACGACCTGGCGAGAGGAGCGATGCCGGATGGCCCCGTCGTCGAGGGCGGTCGCTGTGACGAGTTGCTCTCGGACTACGACAACCTCTTTGCCGACATCTCGGCCGGGTCGGGGTGGAACGCCCTCATCCGTGACGAGGAGTACACTCGGGCGTTCCTGCAGCGCCACCACGAACAGGTGCTCTTTGGCACCGACAAGTCCTACGTCGGATTCGAGCCACAGCACGCCGCCCTGTTCGACCGATTCTCGCTCTCGGGAGACGTTCGCGAGAACATCGCACACCGAAACATCGAGCGGTTGCTTCGCCCCTGACCGTTCCGCTCGAACTCAGTACTCGACGAGCTCCGGCGTGTGCTTTTCTGCCCAGTCTCGTGCCCGCTTTGGGTCCTCCGGCGTCGCCGACCGGTACGGTTCGCGGACGCCGACACCACACTCAAGGTTCGGGTTCACTGCGGCGTCTATCTTGTTGTATCCGGCGTCAGTGTGGACATCGAAGCTGTCCAGTCGCATCCGCCCGTACTCCCAGACGTCCTGTTGGATCTCCATCGACCGGTTCCAGTCACCGGCCGCAGCAGCCTCGTACCACTCGGACATGATAGCGGGGTTCATCGTTCCGAGCCAGGAGTACGACCCGTTGGCTCCGGCACCCATCATCGATACAAAGTGGGGCTCGCCGACGAAGTGGTTGAGTTCTGGCACCTCCGCCAGGATCTCTCTGATAGTTCGTTCGTCTGTTGCGAGTTTCGTTCCGATGACGCTCGGGACGCGCTCGACCAACCGTTTGTACTCGTCGGCCCCGAACATGCGTTTCGCCCGCGGAATATTGTAATGTACCAGGGGAGCGGGGTCGGCGGCCGCAGCGAGCCGTTCCGAAAACTCGAGTGCTTCCTCGACCGTAAGCTTCTCCCAGAACGGGAACGCGAACCGCACGGCGTCGGCACCCTGCGTGCCAGCGTACGCCGCCCGTTCGAGCGCGCCCGTCTGGTTGGGCCACGTACAGTTGATCTGTATCGGCGTGTCACCGCTGGCCTCGACGATGATATCGACAGCCTCGCGGTACTCGTCAAGTTCGATGGTGAAAAACTCGCCCGTGCTGTCGAAGGCAAAGAGCCCGTCAATCTCGGAGTCGGCCAGATACGAGACGTCGTGTTCGAGCGTCTGTTCGTCTAGATTGCCCTGTTCGTCCCAGGGCATGGGGACAAACGCGTACGCACCTTCGAGGGAGTCCTTTGTCAGAACCATAGCGGTACGTCGACAGACGGCTCATTAAGTGTTGTGCTCATCCAGACCAGTAACTTTCGGACCTGAACGTACGGATGACAGGTCAGGGTCGCTGAGTGAGCCAGCGAAATGGACTCACCGGGGTTCAACACGACTCACGGAACCCAGACCCACACGGAAACTGTCAGGCGGTCAGGCGATAGATTTAACACACACTGTTGACTTTCTCCTTCTATGAGAAACTGGTTGTTGAAACGATTCGCTCAAGCGATCATCACGGTGTGGGCCGTGATAACAATCACATTTGCGCTCACCCGGTTCCTTCCCGGTGGGCCGGTCGATTTCATGAAGGCGAGATTGATACGGCAGGGCCAGACTGTGGACGAGGACCGACTCAATCAACTTGCCGAGATATACACCAACATCAACCCAGAGCAACCACTCTTACAGGCGTATGCAGATTACGTCTCGCGTCTATTGCAGGGAAATATGGGGCAGTCGATATACAATCAGGAACCAGTTTCCACGATCCTTGCAGATGCGGTTCCGTGGACCGTGTTTCTCATGTCGATGTCGGTGACACTTATGTTCACCATCGGTGTCATCTTCGGTGCGACGATGGCGTACGCCGAAGGGTCGAGATTCGATTCGGTGCTCTCGACGATCTCGACAGTGACCATGGCGGTTCCCTACTACATCTTCGCTGTCCTGTTCCTGTACTACTTCGGCTTCATCAAGGGATGGTTCCCGACGGGCGGCAAACACGCCTCCGGCGTGCCGCCCGGACTGAGACTGGAGTTCTTCCGAAGCGCACTCTGGCATGCTGTTCTCCCTGCAGCCGCCATCGTCATCCCCGGAATCGGCGGTCCGGCGCTACAGATGCGCGGAAACAGCATTCAGGTACTCGGGAAGGATTACCTCCGAGTCGCCAGACTTCGAGGGATTCCAGGGCGAACGATCGCGACACGGTATGTCGGACGGAACGCAATCCTGCCGATGTACACCAACTTCCTCATCTTCCTCGGCATCTACTTCGGTGGTGCCGTCATTCTGGAGGAGATTTTCACCTACACGGGCGTCGGCTTCTACATGTTCCAGGCGATCAACACGCGGGACTACCCACTCATGATGGGGTCGTTCATCGTGTTGACGACGGCCGTCGTCCTGGCGATACTGATAGCAGACCTGACGTACGGAAAACTGGACCCGCGGATAAGCGCAGGTGGTGAACGTGAGTCATACTGATACGACAGCAGACGAGTCAGAGGGATCGGTCTTCGAGACAGATGTGATAGCTGAGGTTTCTCGAAAAGAGCGGTTCAAGCGGTTCGTCAGGGAGTACATCATCGCATCCTTCCTGATCATGTGGGACAACTGGCGAACCCGCGTCGGCGGAGCCATCATCCTCTTTTTCGTGCTGATGGGGACTGTTGGCACACGAATTATCGAGGAGCCGAGTGCCGGTCCGGACCGCCTCGTCGGGGCTTTCGAGACGTGGGAGTACCCGCTGGGAACCGACAATATTGGTGTCGACCTGCTGGGCGCTATCGTCCACGCAACGCCCAATATGTTGATTATGATTACAGCTGGTGCAGTGTTTACGACTGTGCTGGCGACGATAGTCGGGACCGTCGCGGGATACAAGGGCGGCACGCTTGACAGAATCCTCTCGACGGTGATGGATATCGCGATGTCGATACCGGGACTCCCACTCGTGATCGTTCTCGCGTTCATCCTTGAGCCACGAAACCCGGCGTTTGTCGGAATCGTCGTCAGCGTGAACGCATGGGCAGGTCTCGCCCGGTCGATCCGGTCACAGGTGCTTACGCTGCGTGGCGAATCATACGTCGAGGCGTCCCGTGCGATGGGTATCTCGACGCCCGCTATCATCACGAAGGACCTGCTCCCGAACCTGATGCCGTACATCTTGGTGAACTTCACACTGAGTGCCCGGCGAGTCATCATCGCAGCGGTCGCGCTGTACTTCCTCGGAATCTTACCGGTCTCTGACTACAACTGGGGATTCATCCTCAACCAAGCGTACAACTCCAGCGGGCTCTACTCGATGCAGGCGTTCCACTGGTTCCTCGTCCCGATTGTCACCATCATCCTGTTCATCTACGGACTGGTCCTCTTCGGGCAGGCCGCTGACCGGCTGTTCAACCCCCAGGCGCGGGTGAAACACATCGAGACGGAGGCTGATTCAGAATAATGACTACGACAGAGTCTACAGGAGCGGTACGCGGAGGTACAGACGACGATATCATCTTCGAGCTTCGGGACGTGAGCGTCTCCTTCGATATGGAGCGCGGCGAGTCGAAGGTGCTCGACGACGTCGATCTGGATATTCGTCGAAACGAGATCCTCGGGGTCGTCGGCGAATCCGGCTCGGGCAAGTCCATGTTCGCTGAATCGCTGCTCGATGCTGTCGTCCGTCCCGGACAACTCACCGGGGAGATAACCTACTACCCCGAGCCCGGGCAGCCGGTCAATCTGCTCGACCTCTCCGACGAGGAGCTGCGACAGGCTCGCTGGGAGGAGATATCGCTCGTCTTCCAGGGCGCTCTGGACTCGTTCAACCCGACGATATCGATCCGGACCCACTTCAAGGAGACGTTGCGTGCGCACAACGCGGATGTGGATGCGGGGATGGAGCGCGCACGTGAGCTGATCTCGGACCTCTACATGGACCCCGAGCGAGTCCTCGACTCGTATCCTCACGAACTGAGCGGTGGTATGAAACAGCGGGCGCTGGTCGCGCTGAGTCTGGTCCTCGAACCGGAGGTGCTCGTGATGGACGAGCCAACCGCAGCGCTGGATCTGCTCATGCAGCGGTCGATTCTCAGTCTCCTGCAGGACTTACAGGACAAATACGACCTGACGATGGTGTTCATCACGCACGACCTCCCCCTCGTCTCGGAGCTGTGTGACCGACTGGCGGTGATGTACGCCTTCGAGTTCGCTGAGATCGGTCCGACCGAGGATATCCTCACCGACGCGGCCCACCCGTACACGCGGTTGCTGTTACAGACCACACCGAACCTCGACCTGGAACCCGACGAGATGCGTCCGATCAAGGGGTCGAGTCCAGACCCGATTTCCCTGCCGTCTGGCTGCCGCTTCCATCCGCGATGTCCGCTGGCGGACCAGCAGTGTCGAGAGGAAGACCCGGACCGAGACGAGTTCAAACCTGATCGTGAAGTCGCCTGTTTCCACTGGGAACAGGCCGGACAGGCAGTCGCATTAAGTCAGGAGGACTCTCAAGGAGGTGATGACTGATGAGCAGTGACACCTCCGACGCGGTCGTCTCACTCGAAGACACTGAAGTCACGTTCACGAAAGGTGGCGGAGGGGTGTTGAAGAGCCTGTTCTCCGAACCAGAGACGGTGAGCGCCGTCGACGGAGTCAGTCTCGACATTCCGGAAAACGATGTCGTTGCGCTGGTCGGTGAGTCTGGCTGTGGGAAGACGACCCTCGGCAAGACTGCCGTCGGCCTGCAGCGGCCGACCGGCGGGTCAGTCAACTATCGCGGGCAGAACATCTGGGACGCCAACGACGGGAAGGGAGATATCGACATCCCGTTCAAAGAGATCCGCCGGTCGCTCCAGATCGTCCATCAGGACCCGAGTAGTTCGCTCAACCCCAACCGGAAGGTCAAGGCGATCATGGCCGCCCCGTTGAAGAAGTGGCAGGCAAACATGGACCAGGACGACCGCCTCAACAGGATCCTTCAGCTCCTCGAACGGATGGGGATGACGCCGCCACAGGACTACGCTGAACGATACCCGCATCAGCTCTCTGGCGGGGAGCAACAACGGGTCGCGCTTGGTCGGGCACTGCTTATGAACCCCGACCTCATTCTCGCTGACGAGGCTGTTTCGGCGCTCGACGTCTCCCTGCGCGTCGAGATGATGGATCTGATGCTCGAACTACAGGACCTCTTCAACACGTCCTATCTGTTCGTGTCACACAACCTCTCGAACGCCAGATATCTCGCACAGCAGTCCGACGGTCGGATCGGCGTGATGTATCTCGGCCACCTCGTCGAGATCGGCCCCGCAGAGGAAGTAATCAAGAACCCGAAACACCCCTACACGAAGGTGCTCAAGTGGGCGACGCCGGATCTGGAAGCCACGCCCGGTAAGGCCGAGTCCCCACCCGTCCGCGATATCGACATTCCGGATCCTGTGAACCCGCCGTCCGGGTGTCGATTCCACACTCGCTGTCCGGAAGCGAGAGAGGTTTGCCGAGAGGAGTGTCCCCAACTCCGTGAGGGCGAGGAGCACAGCGCAGCGTGCTTCAGAGAGGACCCCGACCACGAGTACTGGGACAGTCCTGAACTCACCGAAGAAGCGTTCTCAGACTAGCCTCACCCAGCGTACAATTCTCGTTCGGACAAGTCTACATCCAGCCGAAAGTCGGCAGTCTCAGTCGGGAGTATTCGCGTGAAACACGTTTCAACGGGAAAAGAATTATATCCTCCGCGGGTCTTTGGTTTGCTGTGTGTTAATCGATGACAGAGAAAGAAGACCCCAGTTCGAACAAGTTTAACGTCCCCCGACGACGTTACCTCGAAGCAATTGGAGCCACCGGAGCAGTCGGTGCGCTCGGCGGCTGCCTCGGCGGCGGTGATGATGATGACGATGGTGACGGAAGCGGTGATGGTAGCGGTGATGGTAGCGGCGATGGCAGCGGTGATGGCAGCGGTGACGGATCCGGTGACGGAAGCGGCGATGGCTCTGGTGACGACGGCACTGGCGGCGACTTCCCGCCACAGGTCGACCGGCCACTGGTCGCTCGTTTCAGTACACCGCCGCGGAACGCGCAGTGGAACTACTTCAACACCAACAATCAAGCCTCGTACGGTGAACACCTGCTCTTTTCGCCACTGGCCTGGTACTCGACTGCGGCAGGCGAGTACTTCCCGTTCCTCGCCGAAGACTGGGAATGGATCGAAGATGGCGACCATTTCAGACTCCACCTCGCCGACTACTGGACGTGGCACAACGGAGAGGACTTCAACGCGGACGACGTTGTCACCCAGTTGAAACTCGAACAGTATCTCGGCGGTATCGGTTCGGAGATCGATAGCGTGGAGAAAGTCGACGACTACACCGTCGACATCTTCACGCCCCGGACCATCAACAACCAGTTGCTCGAACTGGCCCTGTTCACGATCAACCAGCCACGGAGCGTGAGTACCAACGAGGGCGACTACGGGAGTATGGTCGAGGCGATCGAGAGCTCAGAGCCCGATACCTCTGCACGGGACGAGGCGCTGGCCGCGGTGTCCGAGTACCAGGAACGTCCCCCGGTCGGAACTGGACCGTTCCAGCACTCGGAGACACAGGAGGGACGGATTGTCCTCGAACCGTTCGACGACTATCCGATGGAGCAACTCCAGCAGTCAATCGAAAACAAGGTCGACTACGAGTTCCCCAGTTGGGCGCTCACGGAGCCGAACTACCCAGCAGTCCATCTCCGATACTTCGCTGACGGGTCGGCACTACGACAGGCGTGGTTCACAGGGAACATCGATATTGGTTCGGACAGCCCGCCGGGATCGCAGGCGATCCTCGACCAGTACCCGGACACGCACACGATGACCCTGCGGCCGACGTTCCGGGGCTCGTGTCTCTGTTTCGACCTGGAGGACCCCGTGTTCGGCCAACGAGAGATCCGGCGCGCGATCGCACACGCGATGGACGTGCCATCGATTGCACAGACGACCTACGGCGCGACCGGGTTCGCGAACACGAGTGCGTCAGGCATGGCGCGAGGACAGGTCGAAGTGTTCATGGACAGCGACTTCATCAACAACACGCTCACGTCCTACGTCGAGCAGGACTTCGATGCGGCCATGTCCGAACTGCAGAGCCTGGCCGACCGACACGACGACTTCGAGATGGACGGCGATACGTTGCTCCATAACGGCAACCAGATCACCGTTCCGCTCGCCGCACCGTCGACGGTCGACACCCACATGAACGCGATGCGCCAACTGCAGTCCTGGTTCGGAGAGATCAACCTCGGTGCAGAGATCAACGGCACGCCCGGATCGCAGTTCTGGTCGTCCACGATGCCAAACGGCGAATGGACGCCGGTGGCGCAGAACTACTTCGGCGGCGCACAGCCACACCCGTACTACGCGTACCGGAACACGTACATCAACGGGTTCCTCCTCAACGCGACCCACAACCCGCCGGAGACGGTGGATGTGCCGCCGATCGGCGAGAGCTCCGGTTCGGAGACCGTCAACGTGCGCGAACTCACGGAACAACTCGCGACGCCGCTGTCTGACGAGGAACTGACGAGCACGCTCGAACAACTGGCGTGGACGTGGAATCAGACGCTTCCGTACGTGCCCTACGCCGAGCGTCACAACGCGTGGATGGAAGACTACGGTCGGTTCCACTTCCCGCACCCGGACGACAAGGGACAGACGCTCCAGCGCAACCCGTTCTTCCAGCCAGCGATCGGCACCGCAATCGCACGCCAGAACTCCATCTCGGAGTACCCATACGACAAGCTCTACCACTCGATCGAGGGCTCGTCGGTGGACGGCATGTCACTCGAAGACTCGAAGAGCAACATCCCGCTCCGTGACCAGTCCTGGGACATGTAATCCCAGCACGGACGGAACCGTCTCGCTGCATGCGTCACCCATTTTTTGGCCGCGCTGCACGGTGAGAGATATCTTCGCGCCACGACCTCTTGACTCGCTCCGCAACAATTGGCGATATCCCCCCGTTGAAACCAAGGTTTATGGTAGTGGTACGCATTCACTGACCTGCCAGACATGTCAGACATAGCGATAGCAGACGTAAGTGTCGTCAGATTGAATGGACCGAGAGCGCATCTGCCCGGCGGCGGTGCTGGAGAGATCTCGAAGTTGATCGTCCGCGTCGAGGCCGACGATGGGACCTATGGACTCGGTGAGGCCGAGGACTTCTTCGGCGTCACGGAGGCAATCGAGTACATCGGAACGGTCTTGGAAGGTCGGGACCCGATGGCCGTTCGCCCGCACGTCTCGGAAGTCGTGTTCGGAACGCTCCCGCCACACACCAAACAGCAACAGCAACTCGTCGCCGACTCGCCGGAGGGGTTTCAGCCGGTGACTGCGACGTCGCCCACCGCAACGCCTTACGGCCCGGCCGTCTGGGGCATCGCTGGCGTCGAGATGGCGCTGTGTGACCTGGTGGGGAAAGCGCTCGGCACGCCGGTGTACAACCTGCTCGGCGGTCAGTATCGAGACGAGGCACGCATCTATCTCGACCGGAGCGCTCCCGACGTGAAAGACGACCTGGACGCCTGGCGAGAGATGGCCCGCGAGTCGGTTGCCGAGGACTTCGACTTTCTGAAGTTCGACATCGACTACACGGCCCCCGACCACACGGACGATCCGTGGAATCGGTCGCTGTCGAGCGCACAGCGACATCGGATCGTCGAACGGATCGGTGCTGTCCGGGACGAGATTGGTCCCGACATCGAACTGGCTGTCGACTGTCACTGGCAGTACAACGAGGGCGACGCGCTCCGACTCGCGCGCGACCTCTCGGAGTTCGACCTGATGTGGTTCGAGGACCCGGCCCCCGTGACCGACCCCGAAACCTACGTCCGAGTCAGCGAGGAGACGGACGTGCCGGTCTGTGCCGGTGAGATGCTCACGCCCGACCAGTTCCGCCAGTATCTGGAGATGGGTGCCTGTGACATCGTCCACCCTGACGTGCTCTTTACCGGCGGTCTGCACGCGACCCACCGTATCGCTGAGTTGGCGGAAATGCACCGCGTCCCGATGGCGATGCACGGCAACGGCGGCTGTCTCGCGACCATCGCTGCGGCCCACGTCGCCGCCGCGTCACGAAACTTCCTTGGAATCGAGTATCACCACGTCGAAACCGAGTGGCTCGCGGAGTACGTCGAGCGCACGGACGCTCCGCTGTTCGAGAACGGCGCGGTTCCGCTCACTGACGCACCCGGCCTCGGGGTCGAACTCAACGAGTCGGTCTGCGAGCAGTATCTCGAATCGGGCGAGACGCTGTTCTAGCCCTGTCTGGAACGACGAACAGCCGAAATCAGATACCGATCGTGTCGGAAGCACTCACGATGTGCGCGGTGGCTTTATCATCGCGAACTGCGACAGACCGGTATGGGATTCGTCCGATTCACTTCAGAGCGCGGGCCGCCGCAGTTCGGCTATCGCATCGCCGGTCAGATCGTTTCATGCTCCGCTCCGCCGGAACACTCGACTGTCGCTGAATCGCTTGATGACTCGAAGACGTTCGACGCGAACGAGGTCGACATCGAGGTTCCGACGGATCCGTCGACCGTCGTCCGACTCGACGGCTGTTATGAGCACGACGTAACCGACGAGGGGTTCAACCACCTCGTCGAAGGCGCGGGGTTCAACGAGATGGAGTTTCCCAGTCTGTGGGTTGCACCCGACTCGACGCTCACTCCTCACGAGGGTACAGTTCGTATTCCGGCGCAGATGCGCGACGTTCGCCCCGGCGTCGAACTCGGTGTCGTCGTCGACTCGCACGCTCACGCACTCGAACCCGACGACGCGCTGGAGGTCATCGGCGGATACACCGTCTGTATGGATCTCGCCGTCCACGACGACGAACCGGGGCTGGAGGGATACCGAATGTTCGATACCAGTCTGCCGTGTGGCCCAGAGTTCGTCGAATCCGAAGCTCTCGACCCGGAGGCGTTGGCTCTGGGGATCCGGGTCGAGGGGGAACCGGTCGACGTCAGATCGACGACCTCGTTTCGGTTTCCGCTCGAGCAACTCGTCAGCTACGTCTCGAAGGTGATGACACTGTCACCGGGTGATCTCATAACCACCGGGACGCCGATACGCGGCGCACCAGCGCTCGAAGACGGTGACGAAGTCGAGGCATGGGTCGAATCCGTTGGAACCCTTCAGGCCACCGTCGAGTGGGAGGCAAGCCGATGAAACTGCTCCGCTGTGTGTTCGGTGACGGGCCGCCTCGACCGGGCGTGAGGCGTGATGACGGTTCGTTCGTCGATCTAACGGCGACTGCCGTCGCCGAAACTGACGATCAGTCGAGCGGATTTACACGGGCACTCGAACGGCTCGGCCGGGAGGGGACGGACTATCTCGTCGCTGCCGTCTCCGACGCCCCCGAGGCTGCAATACATCCGTCGTCTGCGGTGACTGTCGTGGCACCGCTTGCATCAAGTGGTCGGCTCATCGCGCTCGGCGACGTGTACACCGACCATCTCCGTGAGGGGGGCCATTCCCTGCCAAGCGTTCCGGCGCAGTGGCTGGTTCCGAAAACGGCTATCGTGGGGCCGGACGAACCGATTGTCGTGCCCGAGCGTGTTCGCGAGGCAGTCACACCAGCGGTCGAACTCTGTCTCGTCATCGGGAGGGGCGGGCGCGATATCGACGAGGCCGACGTGATGGACCACGTCGCCGGATACACTGTCTCGAACGATGTCACTGCCAAGACAGACTGGCCGGGGCCGATGGCGTACAAGTTGCTGGATACGTTCTCGCCGTGTGGTCCGGGGATCACGCCTGCAGATCAGGTCGACGATCCAACGTCACTCGAAATGACGCTCAAGCAGGACGGGGAGCGTATCTGCTCGGGGTCGTCGGCAGGAATGCGGTTTTCGTTCCCGTTTATCGTTCGCTTTCTGTCCTCCATTCTGGAGTTGCGACCGGGTGATGTCATCTCGGTCGGGGACCCTGGCGGGGTGCAGGAGGGGCTGACGGTCGGAAGCACTATCAGCGCGTCTATCGAGAGCGTGGGACAACTCGACAATCCAGTTACGTCCCCGGACTGACCAGGGTTCGTGCGAGTCGGGTGGTCTGACACGGGCCATCTGCTCGGTAGGTTTTTCTACCAGACACGCGACTGCGATAGTATGCGATACTACCGACTGACCGACGAAACCGGCGCGTCAAGATTGATTGCCCGCACTGACGAGACAGCCTACGACCTGACTGCCGCCACAGAAGACCTCGGAACCTTCACAGATCTTGCTCGGGCCGCCGCGCTCTCCGACCAGAGCATCGACGACGTCGCGCGACTCCACATCCCCGAGGCGACAGAACTCGCAGTCGACGGAGTCGTCGCTGACGCCACCCGCCCGGTCGCGCCCGACGAAGTGTGGGCGATCGGCGGCACCTACAACCACGTCGAGGACGAGGAAGCGTTCCGAGAGGAGTACGACCACGCCGACCTGACACTGATGGTCTACGACCCGGAGAACCCGCCGGAACTGTTCTTCAAGGGGACGGCCCGACGGACGGTCGGGCCCAGCGAGGCAGTCGGCATCAGGAGCGACGTCGAGTACAACGTCGCTGAACCGGAACTCGCCCTGATACTCCACCGCGGCGACATCGTCGGCTACACGGTCGGCAACGACATGAGCGCGTCCGGGCTGCTCCGGCGCAATCCGCTCTATCTCTCCGCGACGAAGATATTCAGCCGTTGCTGTTCGATCGGCCCGGCGATCGCATCCGCCGAGTCGATTCCGGATCCCCACGACCTGGAGATTCGGATGACCGTCGAGCGGGACGGCGAGATCATCTTCGAGGACGCCGAATCGACCGAGGAGATGCTCCGGGCGGTCGAGGACCTGCCGAGTCACATCACCGAACACGACGACGTTGCAGAGCTGACAG
Organism: Halovenus marina; assembly: GCF_051414115.1. Classification (NCBI taxonomy): domain Archaea; kingdom Methanobacteriati; phylum Methanobacteriota; class Halobacteria; order Halobacteriales; family Haloarculaceae; genus Halovenus; species Halovenus marina. The sequence continues at coordinate 1,269,495 of NZ_JBLKNZ010000001.1, forward strand.
TCCTGCTCACCGGTGGCCCGTTCGCCCCGGCCGACACGCTGCAAGAGGGCGACCAACTCGTGATGGAGATAGACGGCATCGGGAGACTCGAAAATCACGTCACGCCGGTGTAATATTGCCCGTCCAATTGGCGCTCTCGCAGTAGCGAGAAGGTCAGATAGAGAGCTGCGTTAGCTGCTTCCCTCGTTGTAGAGATACGCTATCTCGCCCGGTTCGAGTGCGCGGTCGAAGATCCACATGTCGTCGATGCGCCCTTCGACCTCGAAGTCGCCCTCACTGCCCGGCCGAGAATCAGCGCCGACGCGACAGGGCACTGGTTCGAGCAGATCCGCGTCGTTCACGGCTTGGGTCGCCACCTCTTGGCCGTCGACGTACAGGCGAAGGTCGTTCCCGTCGTAGGTGCCTGCAACGTGTACCCACTCGTTTGTCGCAATCGAGGGGTTCCGCGCGAGGACAGGGCCGCCCTCGGTGTTCAGCCACCACGTGGGCTGATTGCCGTTGAGATACAGGATGAACTTCCCTTCGTCGTCTGCGCCGGTGGTGATGAAGTGTGACGTACTCGTGTCTTCGGTGTTGACCCAGCCAGCGACCGACACGCCGTTCTGGAATGGGAGCGTCGGTGTGTCGGCCCAGGTGTCGTTCCGGTCGAGGCGGATCGCGTTGTCGATGACGCCGCCGTCGATCACCGCGCCGCTGTTGGTGGCGTCGTTGCCGTTCGAACTTGCGTCCTCGAAGAACTCGTCGGTCTGCTGGAGTTGGTCGAACGGATAGTGTGCGACCGGATTGCTGGGTTGGGCCGCGTTGTTGTAGAGATCCTGCACTTCGCTCTCGCTGAGCGTGCGGTCGAATACCCACATGTCGTCGATCCGACCGAGGAACTCGAAGTTTCCGTCCTGCCCTGGCCGGGTGTCTGCACCGATACGACAGGGCACCGGTTCGAGCAGGTCGGGAACGTCCACGGCCTGGGTTGCTGCGAGTGAACCATCGACGTACAGACGGAGGTCACTGCCGTCGTAGGTGCCTGCCAGATGCACCCACTGCCCCGTCGAAATCGACGGGTTCCGCGCGAGCCGATACCCCTGACTGTCGTCGGTTCCGAGCCACCACGTGGGCTGGTCATTAAAGAGATACAGGATGAACTTGCCCTCGTCGTCTGCGCCGGTGAGGATGAAATGCGAGTCGTCGACCGCCTCGGTGTTGACCCACCCAGCGACCGATATCTCGTCCTCGATTGACAGCGTCGGCGTGTCGGCCCAGGTGTCGTTCTGGTCGAGACGGACAGCGTTGTTGATGGTTCCGGAATCGACCGTCCCACCGTTGTTTGTGGCGTCGTTACCGTTGCCGCTCGCGTCCGCAAACACCTCACCACCCAGGACTCGATCGAACGGATAGTGTGACACCGGGTTCTCTGGCTCTTCGATCGTCGGGCCACCGCCTTCGCCTTGGAACCGGAACGAGTACAGGTCGGCGTCGGACATCACAAAGCGGATCCGAACCGGGCGACCTGCTAACGTTCCCAGGTTAGCGTTGGGCCACTCGACGACCCGCTCGATGTCGTCGCCGAAGATTTCCGGCGACTCCGAGAGCGAGAAGCCCTGGTAGGGCTGGCCACCTGGATTCTGGAGTTCGATCCGGATCGACCCTGCCGCCGACGTCGCGAAGTTCAACACGAGTTGGTCACCATCGAAGATGATGGGCTTGGTGACGAACTCGCCGCCGATGAGGGGTGCGTGCATCGAGACGAAACCGTCGACCCGCAGCGAGAACCGCCGCAGTTGCGACGCCCCGTTGCCGGGTTCGTTCTGACCCGTGCGGTACTTCTCTGTCGCGTACAGCGACAGTTCTTCCGGCCGCGCCGGGTCCGGCGACTCGATTTCGACGACCTGCCAGGCCGGATAGTTGTCGCCGTAGAACCAGTTGTTCTCGGCGTCGTCTTCCCAGAGTCCGGGGCGGATGAACGCCTCGGGAGCGCGTGAGAACGTCTCGCCGTCACGACTCGACATGAACAGCGTGTCAGTCACCGCGTACCCGGATCTGCTCGGGAGAAGTCCCTCGCGAAGGTCCCAGCCCGGCAGTTCGCGGAGCGACTGGGAGTCCGGGTCCCGTTCGACGTACCGCGCCGGGAAGCCGAGCCAGATGTGTGGTGCCCGGTAGTACGGCTTGATGTTGTTCGTGTACAACTGTTCCGGTGGTGCCTCGGGATACGAGAGGTCCTTCTGGTCGGTCCACTGACGGAAGTCGTCCGAGCGAGCGGTCCGGATCGAACGCCCGGTGTCGTCGAAGAAACGCCAGAATGCGCGGTACTCCTCCTGAACGGGGTCCCAGATGGCGGTGTTCTGGCTGTCGAAGGCACCGTCGGTGATGATTGGGTTCTCGTCCAGCGGCGTCCAGTTGAACCCGTCCGGCGAGACGAATCCAGAGAGGCCACCGCCGGTAGCCCCGACGGCCTTGTAGCGCTCCTCCTCGGGCGCGTCCGGATTCCCGTCTTTGAACACCGCTGGCGTGCCAGCGATGGAGTTGAGGTCCGGGACCAGATTCCTGTCGTCGTCGGTCAGGTTTGGCTTCTCCCAGTCGAGGCCGTCGTCGCTCTCGATGTACGCCACCTGGCCCGGCGAATCTTCGAATCCTGACCCCCGATAGTACATCCGATAATCGTAGGGATGTGCTGGATCCTCGAACAGTGAGTGGTAGATTGAGCTTCCGCCCTCCCAGGGTTCGTCGTGGACGACGACAACCTCCTCCGGCGTCGGATGGTGGTAGTTGCTCCGAACGCCGTCTACCTCCTCGATCAGGTAATCGTCGACGAACAGTTCGAGTCGCTGACCGATCTCGATCGGTGCGTTGCCGTTCGCCTGCGATGGTCCGCTGTCAGTTGTCTGAGCGATGCCAGGTCCTTGGTCTGATGCGCCAGTATACTTCGGTAGAAATGCCAGGCCGACGGTTCCGGCCAGGACACTCCGACGGGTCATCTTCGACGGTTCGAGCAAGGACGAGTCGTTCGCGTCTTCGTTAGTCTCGTCGTTCATCGGGAAGTGTGTCGTATGCTGACACGCGACGCGATACGTAATGATAGCTAATAAACTTTCACAATTGAAAGAACATCTAGAAGATATGTTGAGGGTTCACTGGTCGTTTTGCCGACCGAACTGCCGATCAGGACTGCTGTTCGCGTGGCTCCCAGACGACGTTTTCCGGGCGTTCGCCTCGTGCGATGCGGTCGATGTTCCCGGCGATGAATCGCCAGCGGTGGTCGGCGGTCGGTTCCGTCCAGCCAGCGATGTGAGGCGTCATCACCACGTTGTCGAGTTCTCCGAATGGATGCGAGGCCGGTTCGCACCGCTCGTCGTGGTCGTCGGGATAGTTGTACCAGGTGTCGATCCCAGCCCCTGCAATCGTGCCCGCCGAGAGCGCGTCGTAGAGTGCGGCCTCGTCGACGACCGGTCCTCGGGCGACGTTGATCAGATATCCGTCCTCTCCGAGCGCGTCGAGTTCCGACGGTCCGATCAGGTGTTCTGTCTCCTCGGTCAGCGGGAGCGAGAGCACGGCCACGTCCGCGTCGTCTAGCAACCGGTCGAGTGCATCAGGTCCGACGACGTATTCGACGCCATCCGGTGGGGATCCGGTCGGTTCGGAACTGCGCATCGCGACGACGTTCATTCCGAATGCGTCCGCCATGTCGACCAGCGCTCGCCCGATCCGACCGAACCCGACGACGCCCATCGTCAGGCCGCCGAGTTCCTGCACCGTCCCCGTGATCTGTGGTTCGGGCCACTGTCCTTCTCTGAGGTCTCTGTCGATCGGTATCAGTCGGCGGCGTAATGCCAGCAAGAGCGTGAACACGTGCTCTGCGACGCCCGTCGCGTGGCCGTACACGTTGCAGAGATAGGCCGATGCGGGAAGCACCTCCCGTTCGTAGCTATCGACGCCCGCGCCGACCTGCTGGACGAGACGCACGCTCGACTCCCCCTCGAAATCGGGCCACTCACCGACGAGGACGTCTACCGTTTCCATGACAGACCTGATCGTGTCCTCGCTCGCGTCGTCAGGAATCGAGACGAATTCGACAGGTTCGGTGACGTGTTCGTCGAGGATCGGTTCCACCTCGGAGAGAAAGGATCCGTTCAGCGCGACGGTAGTTGCCATCGCCCGGACAGAGGACAGGGGACGAATTAAACCCTCGGTGTGGGTCGACCGGGCAGTTCTCAGTTCGGCGGAGGTTCTGGTTCAGCCCCTGCTCCCGTCACTCCGCTGGCGACTCGAACGTCAGAATGGTCTGGGGGTTCTCGATCGTGATCTGGTCGAGCGTGTCCTTCGAGACGCCCCGCCGTTCGAGCGTCGGGAGGATATTGTCGGGCAGGTGGCTGTAGCCGAAGCCACCGTACTCACGGCGCTGGATCTTCATGCACACGTCGTGTGAGAAGAGGAGTCGGTCCTCGTAGCCGTCGTCGATCAGTTCCAGCACGGCCTTCATTCGCTCCGGGTCGGAGGGCCACCCGTTGTCGTATTTCTCCATGAACAGTTCGGTCCCCCACAGGTCGTATTCGAGGTATGCCCCGCGGTCTGCGACCTCTCGCTGATAGTCCAGCGACTCCGGTTCGAGTTCGAGGCGGGACCTGTCCATGTGGCTGAAGACGACTCGGTCGGGGGCGAGTCCCTCCTCCTCGACGATGTCGAGGATGTCGAGCGCCCACCGGGAGGTGGGGTAGGTTCCGTTCTGGTGGGACTCGGGCGTTCGCCCCGGCGGATGGACGTTCAGCGGCGCACCGGTGCGGACGGCCGCTCTGGCACCTGCGCGCAACACTTTCTCCTCCTGGTCGTGGATCCGGTCACTGAGGCCGATCTCGCCGACGAGTCCCGCCCGAACGTCCGTGTCGTCGATCCCCTCGCGTACGTCGCTGACGAACTCTTCGGTGAGGTCTTCGACCGACGACTCGTCGACGTGAGCGGGATGAGCAGGTCGCGTGTAGTAGGCGGTTCCGTGGACGATGGTCAACCCAGTCGCTCGCGCAACGGCGCGGACGCGCTTCGGGTCGTCGCCGGTGTTTTTCGGGGTGACGTCGACCACGGACGCACCGCCTGCGCGGTAGTACTGTGAGAGTTCGTCGATCGCTTCTTCGACTGATTCGAGTCGACCGTTGTGGCGGTTGTCGAGTGGGTTCCGGCGGATGTACCAGAGGTTATCGAGCGAGACCTCTTCGCGCGCCAGCGACCGCTCGTGGGCCGAGGACGGCATATCGAACCACGCCTCTACCAGGTCGATGAAGATGTGTTCGTGCGGGAGCGTGAGACCGAGGTCTTCCGGGGGAATCGTACCCTCGACAGTGACGACGGATCCGGTGTCGTTCGACATAACGAGTGAACAGACCCGTTCGCGGTAAAAATAGGTTGTGCAGCCAGACGCTGTGAATCTGGGTGACGTGAGACGGCTCTCAGGGCTGCTCGTCTCGCACGTTCCCCGTGTCGATGGTGACGTTTTTGATCTGGGAGAGTTCCTCGATGGAGTACCGTCCACCGAGGCGACCACTGCCGCTGTCTCGCCCACTGTAGCCGCCGAAGGGGGTGTGTTGCTCCCAGTAGCAACTCCCCTCGTTGATGTGGACAGTCCCGGTCTTGATCGCGTCGGCAAAGCGGTGCGCGCGGTCGATCCGACTCGTGAACACGCCGGAGATCAGCCCCGTCCCGTGAGTGTTGGCCAGGTCGATCGCCTCCTCCTCGGAACTGAACGAGGTGATCGGCGCGACCGGGCCGAAGGTCTCCTCCTGGAACACGGTCATCTCCGGCGTGACGCCGGTGAGGACGCTCGGCGACAGGAACAGGTCGCTCGGCGCGTCCGCCATCGGTCCGCCCTCGAGTTCGAAGGTCGCACCCTTCTCTCTGGCGTCGTCGAGGTGGCTCACCACCTTCGAGAAGACACCCTCGTTGTTCATCGGCCCGAGGTCGGTGCTGTCCTCCAGCGGGTCACCAACAGTGTACTCCTCGGCCCGTTCGACGAACTGCGAGACGAATTCGTCGTGGACCGACTCGTCGACGAGTACGCGCTCGCCCCCGGCGCAGTCTTGCCCGGAGTTCGCGAAGCAACTGAAGACTGCTCGCTCGACTGCCGCCTCGATGTTCGCATCATCGAGGACGACAATCGGGCCGTTTCCGCCGAGTTCGAGGAGTGTCGGCTTCGTGCCAGCGGCTTGGGCCACCGCCTCACCGGTCGCCGGACTCCCGGTGAAGCCGACGGCGTGTGTACCCGCGTTCTGTGCCACCTCGTTGCCGACCGTCGCGCCGTCGCCGGTCACGACGTTGATCGCGCCGTCCGGAATTGACGTCTCCTGGATGACCTCTGCGATTTTCATCGCGATGACCGACGTCGACGGCGCAGGGACCCAGATGAGGCTGTTCCCGCAGGCGATTCCCGGAGCGAGATACTCGATAGGGATGGCGACTGGGTAGTTCCAGGGGGTGATGACGCCGACGATGCCGTGTGGTTTCCGAGTGGTGTAGATTCGCTTGTCTGGGTTCTCGGAGGGATGTGTCGCCGGTTCATCTCGCTTGATGTCTTCGGCGGCCATCCGCCAGAGGTTCGCTCCCCCTTCGATTTCACCCGCAGCGTCTTCGAGCGGCTTTCCCTGATCGCGGGAGAGCCACTCGGCGAGTTCATCCTGGTTGTCCTCCATCGCGTCGGCAACCTCGTGGCAGAGTTCCGCTCGCTCGAAAGCAGTCATCGATTCCAGTTCCGGCTGAACCGCTGCTGCGGCGTCTATCGCCCGTTGAACGTCGTCACGGCTGCCCGACGTCAACTCGCCGAGTGTGTCTCCCGTCGCCGGGTCGATAGTGGTAAAGGTGTTCTCGGAACTGTCGTCGAACTCGCCGTCGACGAACAGTCCGTATCGATCAACACTGCCAGTCCGTACGTTTCGGGCCATATCTAACGTCTTCACACCTCCCGTTTATAAATTTTTGACGCCGAGCGTTCTCGCCTTCGAACAGGTCCTACCCCCCCCCGCTCGGCCGCCCGATACCGTGGGTGTGCATAACAATTATACTGTCGGGGCGATAGCGTCCAACAGAATGACTCTGATCGCAGCCCGGCGGTGTGGTGTATTGTCAACGTACCGTACTAAACGACGGCAGAGCGACAGCTGGCAGAGATAATATGAGCTGGATCAGCTACGCTGCGAAGCGTACCGTGGTCAGTATTGGCGTTCTCCTCGGGGCGTCGGTGCTGATATTCTCCATCGTTCGGCTTGTTCCGGGTGACGCCGCGCAGATCATCCTCGGACAGTTCGCCCAGGAGGGGGCGCTGGAGGCGCTCCGGGAGCGTCTCGGTCTCGATGTTCCGGTGTGGAAACAGTACTTCATCTGGCTCGGTGACGTCATCACGATGGACTGGGGGAACAGCCTGATAAACGACCAGTCTGTCCAAAAACTCCTGCTCCAGCGGTATCCGCGGTCGTTCCAGCTCGCGCTGTTTGGCATGGTGATCGCACTCATCCTGGCGTTCCCGCTGGGAATCTTCGGAGCAGTCAATCGAAACTCTCCGATCGATTACCTCGCACTCTTTTTCTCACAGATCGGCATCGCAATCCCGAGTTTCGTCATCGGGATTTTCTTCATTCTGTTTTTCGCCGATTACCTCAGCATACTCCCGCCCTCGGGATACACGCCTCTTCTGGAGGACCCCGTCGGAAACTTTCAGCACGCCTTTTTACCGGCCCTGTCGCTGGGGGTGATCAACGCGGCGGTGTTCACCAGGTATCTCCGGTCTGAGATGCTCGAAGAACTCGGCAAGGATTACGTCCAGACGGCGCGGGCATTCGGCCACCCACCGCGACGTGTCGTCCTCAAGTACGTGCTCCGGAACGCATTTCTTCCGACGCTGACTGTGATCGGCATCCAGTTCGGGTACATGATCGGCGGTCTCGTCATCATCGAGGAGGTGTTCGCCTATCCGGGCGTCGGCCGACTCGTGTTGAACAGTATCCTCGAACGAGACTATCCAGTGGTCCAGATCGGGTTGCTCGCGCTGACGACGACGTTCATCGTCGTCAACCTCGTCGTGGACCTGCTCTACGGCCTCCTCGATCCGAAAATCAGGTACTAACTCATGAGTTCAGAATCCACCTCTCTCCGTGACCGTCTCACTGGGCGGATCGAGCAGAACAGTCAACGAAAGGCGATGATCCGGCGATTCAAGCAGAATCGACTCGGGATGGTCGGTCTGGGTCTCTCGATCGTATACATCCTCATCGCAGTGATCGGGCCACTGCTGATCACCAGCGATCCCACCTCGATCAATCCGACGGTGCGGTTCCAGAACCCCTCGCTCGAACACCTGTTCGGAACGGACCGGTACGGCCGTGACGTGCTCATCCGAACGATATACGGTGCCCGGATCAGCCTTCGTGTCGCAGTGATCGTCACGATCTCCTCGACGGTCGTCGGTGTCTTCCTCGGGCTTCTCGCGGGGTTCTACGGCGGGAAGGTCGACGAAGCGATCATGCGTGTCATCGACGTGATGTTCGCCTTCCCGAGTATCCTTCTCGCACTCGTCATCGTCGCGATTCTGGGTCCCGGTCTGAATCGGGCGATTCTCGCCCTCTCGATTGCGTTCGTTCCGCCCATGGTGCGTGTCACGCGGGGAAGCGCGCTCTCGGTTCGGGAAGAGGAGTACGTCCTCGCCGCGATATCCTACGGCGAGAGTAGCTTCGGGATCATGCGCCGGGACATGCTCCCGAACCTGCTCTCTGCGGTGATCGTCCAGGCGACGATCACGTTCGCGTATTCGATCATCGCGGAGGCTGGGCTGTCGTATCTCGCCTTGAGCGCCTCGCCGCCGACTCCGACGTGGGGTGCGATCATCAGCGAGGGGCAAAACACGATCGAACTCGCGCCCTGGGTCATCATGTTCCCCAGTCTGTCGATTCTCGTCACCGTCCTCGGACTGACGTTTTTCGGCATCGGGTTGCGCGACGCGCTCGATCCAAAGACTGACACCGACGAGAAGGGAGGTGCAATCTAATGGCAGACCCACTCCTCGAAGTCCGCAATCTGTCGACGCAGTTCGAGACCAAGGACGGAACTGTTCACGCGGTAAACGACGTCAGTTTCACCATCGAACAGGGCGAGACGTTCGGCTTCGTCGGTGAGAGCGGGGCCGGAAAGTCCGTCACCGGGAAGTCCATCATCGGACTGATACAGGATCCCGGACGGATCACCGACGGCGAAGTTCGATTCAAGGGCCAGGACCTGCAGGAGATGAGCGAGGCGGAACTCCGGTCGGTTCGCGGAAACGAAATCTCGATGATCTTCCAGGACCCGATGACGTCGCTCAACCCATCCTACACCATCGAGACACAGATCACCGACATCATCAAGCACCACCGCGACGTCTCCCACGAGAGCGCACGAACGCGTGCGATCGAACTGCTCGACCGTGTCGGCATTCCCGACGCAAAGAGCCGGATCGACGACTATCCACACCAGTTCAGCGGTGGAATGCGCCAGCGTGCACTCATCGCGATGGCGCTGTCCTGTGACCCGGATCTGGTCATCGCTGACGAACCGACAACCGCACTCGATGTGACCACACAGGCACAGATTCTGGAGTTGCTCGACGAACTCCAGCACGAGTACGACCTCTCCGTACACCTGATCACTCACGACATGGGCGTCATCGCGGAGATGTGCGACCGGATCGCAGTCATGTACGCTGGCGAAATCGTCGAGAAGGGAACGGTCGACGGTCTCTTCGACGCTCCTCGCCATCCCTACACACTCGGGTTACTGAAGGCGATTCCGCGGATCGATGACCAGCGGACGAAACTTGATCCCATCGAGGGGACGATGCCGGACCTCATCGAGATGCCGAGTGGCTGTAGCTTCCATCCCCGCTGCCCCTACGCCACAGAACAGTGCGAGGCCGAGGACCCAGATCTTGAACCAGTCGAGGCCGGACCCGGCGGCCGCCACGAGTCGGCCTGTTTCCACGTCGACGACATCGACTTCGCGGCCGACCAACAGATCGAGGCCGACGACACCGAGCGCGACAGACAGATCGGCGAGACGCTCATCGACGTTCAGAACCTCAAGAAGTACTTCACACCCGAGTCTGAAACCTGGGCCGACCGGCTGTTCGGCAACCGCTCGTACGTTCACGCCGTCGACGACGTGTCGCTCACGATCAAGGAGGGCGAAACGCTGGGTCTGGTCGGCGAGTCTGGCTGTGGAAAGACCACGCTCGGCCGGACACTGACGCGCCTGTACGAACCCGACGAGGGGAAAATCGTGTACGCGGGAACCGATCTCACAGAACTGGGGCGGCGAGAGCTACGGGACGCGGGTTCGGATCTGCAGGTCATCTTCCAGAACCCCTTTTCCAGTCTCAATCCGCGGATGACGATCAAGGAGGTCATCGGTCGTCCGATGGAAATTCACGACATCGTCTCTTCGGAGCAGGAGAAACGCGACCGCGTCGTCGAACTGCTCGAAACGGTCGGACTCGAAGCGAGTCACATCGACCGCTACCCCCACGAGTTCAGCGGCGGGCAGAAACAGCGGATCGGCATCGCGAGAGCGCTCGCCGTCGAACCGGACTTTATCGTCGCTGATGAACCGGTGAGCGCGCTCGATGCGAGCGTGCAGGCGAGCATCCTGAACACGCTGATGGATCTTCAGGAGGAGTTCGGACTCACCTATCTGTTCATCGCTCACGACCTGAACGTCGTCCAGCACATCGCCGACCGCATCGCCGTGATGTATCTGGGCGAAATCGTCGAGTCCGGCACTGTCGATGAACTCTTCGACTCGCCACACCATCCCTACACCGAGATACTGCTTTCGTCGATCCCACAGCCCGACCCCGACGCTGCGCGCGACCGCATCCTTCCTCAGGGCGAACCACCAAGCCCAATCGACCCGCCGTCAGGGTGTCGGTTCCACACGCGATGTCCCTACGCGATGGAGGAGTGCAAAACCGAAGTCCCAGACTACCACGACGTGGGCGACGGGCACGACATCCACTGTCATCTCTTCGACGAGGAACTCCAGCGCGAGAAGGGCTTTACTGTCGACGAGATTATGACTGGGGGCGAGTTGCTCCCGAGCCAGAAGGAACAGTCGGATCCGAAGCCGTCCGACACGGACTAACCACCTGTTCGGCACTCTCGTGACACGCGGGAAATCGCTCGCTCACCTTCGAGAGCGAATTCGGCTCGAATCGGACTCACCATCGAGAAAGCGAATTCGACTCGAATGAAAGAGACGAAAGCCGCCGTTCTCAGCCTACCGGTCGAGCCACGCCTGCTTGACGTTTATCTCCTGGCCCCACGGGTGGACGTTGTAGTCCTGCACTGAATCGCGCCAGGAGCCGATCACCGGCCGGTGGTACATGATCGCGTTGACGGAGTCGTCGAGGAACGTTCGCTGGAGTTCTGCGTAGATGCTCCGCCGTTCCTCTGCATCCGTCGCCTGATTCCCCTGCGACCAGAGATCCATCACCTGATCGCTCGAGTTGTTGCCGTCGACGTATGGCTGGACGTAGACGCCGTCGGGGTGGTAGAATTGTCGGAGTTGCGATGGATCGGCGTAGAAGGGGAAGAAGTTGACACAGAGGTCGTACCGGTGGGCGAAGAACTCGTCGACCCAGGTTCCCGTCTCGTACTCGTTGATCGAGACGTCGAAGCCAGCGTTCGAGAGGTTGTCCTCGACGACGACGGCCATCTGGGAGAGCACGTTCGCTGGTGCGGTGATCAGCGAGAGCGGAATCGGCGTGTCGTAGCCAGCCTCTTCAAGCAATTCCATCGCGCGTTCCGGGTTGGACTCGGTGCCGTATCGGTCGTAATCGATCCGCCACGGGTTGCCTTCGGGGTAGAACTGCTGGGTCGGCGTCCCGTATCCGCTGGAGACGACCTCCGCCATCTCGGTTCGGCTGATGGCGTGGTTGATCGCGCGCCGGACGTTCACGTCTGTCGTTGGCGTGTTACTGTTGCGCCCCTGTGTCGTGGTACTGGCTGAGTTGATGTGGACGCACGTGTAGCCACCGCCCGCAATCGCTTCGACGTTGATGCCGTCCGCGCTCCGGTGGGTCTCGACGTAACTCGGGGCGGTTCCCGAGATAACGTCGACGTTGCCCTCCTGAATTTCGGTGGACTGGACTGCTGGTTCGCTGATCGGGCGGAAGGAGACGGTGTCCACGTACGGCATATCCTCGCGCCAGTACGAGTCGTTCTTCGCGACTCTGACGTAGGAACCGGTCTGCCACTCGTCGAGGGTGAACGCCCCCGTTCCGATGGGGTTGTTGCGTGCGTCCCCCTGTTCTTCGAGCGCCTCCGGCGAGAGAATTGCCACGGTGTGTGCCGAGAGTGCCGTGTTGAATCCGGCCGCCGGTTCGGAAAGCGAGAACTCGACGGTGTAATCGTCTATGGCAGTCACTTCCTCGACGGGGTTCATGATACTGGCACCTGCAGCGCCAGTGTCCGGGTCGCGGATCCGGTTGATGTTGTGAACCACGTCGTCAGCGACCATCTCCCGCTGATAGGGTTCGTGGAACTGAACGCCCTCCTCCAACTCGACTGTCCACGTCTGTGCGCCGTTGGTGACTTCGTAGTCCGACGCGAGCAGCGGAACCACCTCTAGATCCTCGTTGACGTGAAAGAGGCTCTCGACCATCTGACGCTCTATCATAATCGCGGTGACCAACTGCGTGTAGGCCGGATCGAGATTGTCGATGGTACTCGATATCGCGACGGTGAGGTCTCCACCCGCCTGCGGACCGCCATTTCCGTCGCCAGAGCCATCGCCGCTTCCGTCACCGCTCCCATCACCAGAACCGTCTCCGGATCCGTCACCGCTCCCGTCGCCAGAACCGTCACCAGAACCATCGCCGCTGCCGTCACCACTCCCGTCGCCGGAACTATCACCGTCGTCATCTCCCGAACAGCCTGCAAGCGCGCTCGCGGAGAGCAGCCCCGCGATGGAGAGATATTGTCGTCTTGAAAGGTCCGTTACCGAATTTGGTAGTTGATCTCTTGGATCGTTGCCTTGCATTACAAACAGAATCATACGACGAAGGCTCATTAATGTTACTCCCGAAAAACCGCCCAGTCGACGGGTGAAGTCGCGAATCTGTGTGTTAGTATACAGTACTATCGTCTATTTGCCCACGAACTGACACACCAGTGTCTGCTGTTACAAGCGCCCCAAAGCGCTCGGTAGCAGACCGGTCTCCGCAAGCCAGCGGCCCGCATCTATTTGACGGTGGCCGGTGATGACTGGCTTATGGCAGAGACAGTCCCTGAACTACTCGATCTAGACGGACAGGTAGCGATTGTCACTGGCGGCCCCGGGCAACTCGGCTCCCAGATGTGTGATGCACTGGCCGAACTGGGCGCACACGTCGTCGTCGTCTCACGCACGGCGGCTGACTGTGAGGAGAAGGCCCGCGAACTCACAGCGAATCATCAGGAGGCACTTGCGGTTCCGGCCGACGTGACTGACGAGGATGCGGTCGAACAGATGGTCGAGACGGTGCTCGACCACTTCGGGCGAATTGACGTCATGGTAAACAACGCCTACTCTGGATCCGCGGCGTCGTTCGAGGAGATGACTGCCGATGAGTTCCGGTCGGCTTTCGACGGGGCCGCGCTGAGCACGTTTCTCTGTTCGCGTGCGGCGATTGATCACATGCGCGAGCGGGGGAGCGGGGCTATCATCAACGTCTCCAGCATCTACGGACTCGTCGCGCCGGACCACCGCATCTACGGCGACAGCGGCCTCGACAATCCCAGCAATTACGGGCCTGCGAAGGCTGGCGTCGTGCAACTCACCCGCTGGCTTGCCGCCAAGTTCGGGTCGGAGGGGATCCGGGTAAACTGCGTGACTCCAGGCGGGTTCTACAACGAAGACCACGAGGACAACCCGGACTACGAGGACGTGTTCGTCGAGAACTACCGGTATCGCACGCCGCTGGGGCGGATGGGCGACGAGACGGACCTCAAAGGCGCAGTCGCGTTTCTCGCCTCCGACGCGAGCAAGTGGGTGACAGGCGAGAACCTCGTCGTCGACGGCGGCTGGACGATCTGGTGACGGTGTGACCCCGCTGTCCGGGGACCGCTGACAATCTTTAAATCACTGGCACCGAATAGGGTGATAATGCGATCACTGACCGACCTCGACCCGGACGTATACGACTCGATCGACGACATCGAAACGCCTGCCGTACTCGTCGATCTGGACGTGATGGAGCGGAACATGCGCGACTACGCCTCCTTTGCCGACGAGCAGGGGATTGGGCTCCGCTCGCACGTGAAAACCCACAAGATCCCCGACCTCGCCCATCTTCAAAACGAGATGACGGGCGGCGACGGCATCCTCTGCCAGACGCTCTCAGAGGTCGAGGTCATGGCTCAGAACGGCATCGACGACATCTACCTCTCGTATATGGTCGTCGAGGAGAGCAAACTCGACCGCCTGATCCGGGTCTCGGAGAAACTCGACGAGTTCACGACGACAGTGGACACGCCGGGGAACATCCACCCGCTGCAGGAGGCCGCAGCGCGCCGCGACGCGGTCGTCGACGTCATCCTCGAGTTCGACCTCGGGTTGAACCGGGTCGGCGCTCCCACAGTCGAGGATGCAGTCGAGATGGCGGCCCTGATCGAGGAACTCCCGAACCTGAACTTCGCTGGCGTGATGGCCTACGAGGCACACGTCGCACTCAGCGCAGAGTCGAAGGAGGACTTCGAGCGACTCTGTGCGGAGGCGATGGACCAGACCGCCGAGTGGATCGACCGGATCGAGACCGAGACCGGCGTCTCCGTCGACGAGGTGAAAGTCGGGGGCACTTCGACCTCGAAGTTCAGCGGCAAACACGACGTCGTCACCGAGATCAATCCCGGCATGTACCCGTTCAACGACGTGGGCGAGCTCAACCGCCGAGACTTCGAGATTGGCAAGGAAGACTGTGCCGTCACCGTCCTGACGACGGCTATCTCCAGCCCAGTCGAGGAACGAACTGTCGTGGATGCGGGAAGCAAGTCCATCTCGATGGACATCGACGGACTCGACCCGGTGCCGAAACACCGCGACGACATCAGCTACGAGAACGCCTCGGAGGAACACGGCTACGTCGATACCAGCGAGGGGACGCTCGACGCTGGCGAGCGCGTCGAGTTCATCACCCCGCACGTCTGTACGACGATCAACCTCCACGATACGCTCGTCGGCCACCGTGACGGCGTCGTCGAGGAAGTCTGGGAGGTCCAGGCCCGCGGGAAAGTCAAATAGTCGACGCGAACGGCGTCTAGAGTGTCAGGTGAAGTCCCTGCTCTGCGATGTGTATCTCCCCGTCGAAGTGCTGTTTCGCCTGCCGTATCATCCCGTTGGGGTCGTGGTAGGGGGACAGGTGAGTCAACACGAGCGTGTCGACGTTTGCCTTGGCAGCCACTTCGCCCGCCTCTGCGGCCGTCGTGTGGTACTCTGAGTCGTCCCGGTCTCCTCCCGACGTGGCCTCGTCGAGATACCCCTCGTAGGTGTCCGTCCTGAAGGGTCCCTGCAGGTATTTCGCGGGCACGGCTTCCGCCTCCAGAATCGTCGCTGCGGTGATCTGTGACGCCTCGTGGACGAGTACGTCCGCGTCAGCGGCGAAGGTGGCTGCGGTCTGGAGTGCGCCGGTGTCTCCGGTGTACACGAACGACTGTCCGGTTGGGTGCTCCTCGAATCGGTACGCAGTCGTGGTGATGTTGTGCGCGACGGACTGTGTGGTCACCTCCCAGTCCGCAGTCTGGACCGGGAACGCGTCGGGTGCCGTCTTCACCTCGATATCCCGTATCGCCGCGTCGTGTTCCCGTGGACGCCCCCGGATCTGCCAGCTTTCGATGTGGTCGTGGTAGATGTCGGTCGTCCCCTCGACGAACTCCGCAGTCCCGTCGGGACCATAGACGGTCAGCGTATCACGCCCGAGCGACCAGCCCAGAATCGCGAACTGGAAGAAGTCGCTGTTGTGGTCGATGTGATGGTGGGTGAAAAACACGTCTTCGATATCGACGAAATCGATCCCGTGTTCGACCATCTGATGGACGGTCAGCGGCCCACAGTCGACGAGCACGTCGTCGTCACCAAGTGAGAGATGAATGCCGATCCCGCCGCGGTCGATCTGTGGAACTGGCGGCGACCCGGACCCCAGTATCGTAATCTCCATACGACCGCTGTCGTGTTTCCGGGTGATAAAGCTACGTTCACGCGACGCTTAGGACCGGAGCGCACGGCCCGGCGTCGCCTCGGTGCGCTCGCCGTCCCGAACGATGAACTCGCCGTCGACGAGGACGTGGGGGATCCCCTGTGGGTAGTTGTGCGGGTCGTCCACCGTCGCCCGGTTGGTGACGTTCAGCGGGTCGAAGACGACGAGGTCCGCATCCATCCCTGGCCGGACGAGTCCCTTGTGTTCGAAGTTGTAGATTCTGGCCGGGAGCGAGGTCATCTTCCGGACGGCCTCTTCGAGCGAGAGCAGGTTCAGTTCGCGGACGTAGGTTCCCAGAATCTTTGGATATGCGCCGTACATCCGGGGATGTGAGTGTTTCCCCATGATAGCGTCTGAGCCAAGCGCGACGCGTTCGTCCTGCATCACGACTCGGATGTCCTCCTCTGCGGTCTCTGCGGGGTTCAGGGTCACGATGGCGACTTCCAGATCCTCCTCGACGAGGAGGTCACACATGAGTTCGAACGGGTCGGTGTCCGTCTTCTCTGCTATCTCGCCGAGCGTTCGGCCCAGCACGTGTTCGTTCTCACTCGATCCGACGTGGCTAATGATGAGGTTCTCCCACGCGATATCCCAACTACCGTCGTTTGCCTCCATGTCTCCTTTGATCTGTGCGCGAGTCTCCTCATCTGCCAGCCGTTCGATCATCTTCTCCGTGCCGCCATCGAAGACCCAGGGCGGGAGGAGTGCGCTGAGGATACTGTTCCCAGGAATCCACGGGTAGAGATCAGCGGTGAAATCGACGCCCCGGTCGCGCGCGGCACGGGCGAGTTCGAGGGCGCGGTCGTGGAGTCCGGACTTGTCTCCGCCCAGTTTGAAATGCGAGAGATGAACCGGAATCTCTTCGCTTGCCCCGATGTCGACAAACTCGTCGAGTGCAGTCCACATGTCGCGGCTGTAACTCCGGATGTGCGCCACGAACGGCAGGCCCGAGTCGCTGAGTTGTCCGGCGAGGCGACGTACTTCCGTGGTGTCTGCGTGTCGATGCGGGAAGTACTCCAGCCCCGTCGAGAACCCGACTGCGCCTGCCTCGACCGACCGCGCGACGAGGTTCTCCATCTCTTCGAGTTCGCTCTCTGTCGGTGTCGCACTCGACATGCCGAGTACTTGCATTCGGATCGTGCCGTGCCCAGCGAGCATCGCGACGTTCGCTGGCGGCTCTGCCTCGTCGATTGCGTTCAGGTACGCCTCTGTCGTCTCCCACGTGCTCGGCCCATCGTCGGCCTCTCCAACGACGGCACGCAGATACTGGATCCACTCGTCACCCCGGTCGTCGTCGAGCGGAGCCATCGTGAGTCCGTCCTGTCCGACGACTTCGGTCGTCACGCCCTGTCGGATCTTCGGTTCGAACGGCGACCCACCGAACGGCGCGAGATCAGAGTGAGAGTGTGCGTCGATGAAGCCCGGAGCGACCGCCAGACCATCGAGATCAACCACGGTATCGGCTGTCAGGTCGGGGTCGGGGTCGGACAGCACCCGTTCGATCGTGCCGTCACGAACCGCAACAGTACCGTCGAACCACGGCGCTCCAGTTCCATCGACAACTCTCGCTCCTTTCAGGAGCAGGCTGTAAGACATACCTCATCGTGATACGGCAGGCGATAAAAAACTATGCACACCCCGGACTGCCGCCGCGGGGGAGTCACTCGGCGGCGAGTGCCCTCGACACGTAGCCAGTATAATTAAGACAGTCGCCGAACAAGGGCTAGATCGACTGATACAGATGTCGAAAAATGTACTCGTAACCGAGACAGTGTTCCCCGATCTGGAACCGGAGCACCGTGTGTTCGAGGACACGGGGATCAATCTGATCGTGACTGACGCAGGGTCCGCCGAGGAGATTATCGATGCTGCTGAGGGCCATGATATCGATGCACTGCTCACAGCGACGCACATACCCATCACAGCGGCAGTGTTCGAGCATATCGATTCCCTCGAGATTGTCTCCTCCTACGGTATCGGGGTCGACCACATCGATCTCGACGCCGCGAACGACCACGAGGTGACTGTCACGAACGTTCCCGACTACAGCGTCGAGGAGGTGTCGACACACGCTGTGTCGCTCCTGCTTGCCTCCGTTCGACGGATCCCACAGTACCGCGAACACGTCAACAGTGGGAACTGGGACTGGGAAGCCGAGGCACCGCTCGAACGACTCCGCGGGAAGACGCTTGGACTCGTCGCCTTCGGAAAGATCGCCCGCCGTGTCACCGAAAAAATCGAGGGATTCGACCTCACCGTACTCACCTACGATCCGTACGTCTCTGACGAGACGATCGAGGAATACGGTGTCGAATCGGTCGGATTCGAGGAGTTGTTCGCCCGGTCTGACCTGATCTCCTCACATCCGCCGCTGACAGAGGAGACGCGTCACCTGATCGATGCAGACGCATTCAGCGCGATGAAGGAAAGCGCAATTTACGTCAACACCTCGCGAGGCCCAGTCGTCGACGAGTCCGCACTCTACGATGCGATCACGAACGACGAGATCCATGCTGCCGCCATCGACGTCATGGAGGAGGAACCGCCGGGCGATTCGCCGTTGCTCGGTCTCGACGACGTGATCATCACGCCACACGCCGCGTGGTACTCCGAGCAATCTAAGGAGGAACTCCAGCGAAAAGCCGCTGAAGAAGTTGTCGCAGGCCTTCAGAATGGGACACTCCGGTATGTCGTCAACGACAGCAAGACGAAACCGTGGGCGAGCACTGACTGAATTGGCTTGACCGAGCGCCGTTGCTGTCGCGAGCCACTGCTATCTCATGTGGGGACGATATTCTCTAGCTCATCGAAGTCCCCCGTCTCCTCGATCCGTTCGACATTTCTGGTGAGGATGTCGGCCATTCGCTCCCAGAGTTTCGGCGAGCTGCCCGCCATGTGGGGCGTGATGATAACGTTCTCGAACTCCCAGAGCGGGTGCGAGCGATCCAGCGGTTCCGGATCCGTCACGTCGAGAGCCGCCCCGCGGAGTTGATTCCAGCGAAGCGACCGGACGAGCGCGTCGGTGTCGACGATTCCGCCGCGGGCGACGTTGACCAGCACGGCCGAACTCGGTAGCGCCGCGAGTTCCGCCGTGTCGATCAACCCCTCCGTGGCGTCGGTGAGCGGGCAGGCGACGACGAGGTAGTCACTCCGACTGAGCGCGTCCTGTATCTCGTCTCGGTCGAAGCCGATCACCTCGTCTGTGGGGCCGCCCTTCGATGGCGTGTATCTCGCGCCGATGGTGTGCACGTCGAACCCCTGGAGTCGCTCGACGACGGTCTGTCCGATCGACCCGAGACCGAGCACCGTCACTGTGCTCCCGGTGACTTCACCCGCGGCCTGATAGTGCTGCCACTCGCGGTCTTCCTGCCGACGAAAGCCGTACTGCGAGCGGCGTGCGAACATGAGCATGCTGCAGACGGCGTGTTCCGCCGCCTGCACGCCGTAGACGCCGGACCCGTTCGTCACGACGACGTTTCGCTCTTCGAGTTCCTCCATCGGCAGGTGGTTCGTGCCCGCAGACCGGCAGGCGAAGTATCTGAGTTGCTCTGACTGTCTGACGAGGTCGGCGTCGATGGCCCCGCCCGTGGCGACCACCGCATCAGAGATGGCCTCGCGCTGTTGCTCGCTGGTTCGTGCCAGACGGATCTCGTGGTCGGGGAGGCGGTCACGGAGTAACTGGACGTACTCCTCGACAGGGATTCCGTGTGCGGCCCCGGGAAGGACGACGATCGGATCGGCGACTGTGTCTGTCATTGTCTTCAGGATACCGGTGGGTCGATGTGTATATAAATGTAGGTAGCTCTGGGCCGCTCTCAGGCGACGTGGGGAAGAATTATCCAGTCTACCGGCTAGAGTGGAGACATGCCACTTTCGGACCTCCCGACGGAGACAGTCGTTCTCAACGACGCCACAATCGTTCCGGGTGACGGGTCACCGCTCGTCCGGGGCGGTGCAGTCGTGATGGCGGGCGGTCGGATTGTCAGCGTTTCCGACTCCGCTGTCGCGGTGGACGACCCAGCATTCGAACGGGCGGATATCGTCGACGTTGCAGGCGACATCGTGATGCCCGGACTCGTCGACAGTCACGTTCACCACGTGGTCGAAGCGCCGTTTTCGGCGTCGGCCTCGGATCCGCCGACGCCAGCAGTGGCGAAGCGAAACCGTGACAGACACCTCATGCAGGGAACGTCGACGGTGATCAACGTCGACACGTTCGCGCTCCCGTCCGATATTACCGCGGGTGGGCACAACCACCCGCTGAAGATCGAACTCGGAGCGTGCCCGTCTCCGGCAAATCTCGACGCGGCCCGGGCCTCGGACGGGTCGGGGCTACACGCGGCACACGAGTCGTACACTATTCCCGAGGCCGTGGCGGCCGGGGCAGTCATGCTCGGAGAAGTCGGGTCGGGGAGCACGCTGGCGGGGTCGCTCCAGCGCATCAAGTACGTCCCCGATGCAGTCGAGGAGCGCACCGGACAGGAGATTACGGCGGCAGCGGCAGACGACCTCATTACTGCGGTTATCGGCCGGTACGCCGACCCCGACCACTACGACGAGGCCGCCGCCGAGCAGGTACTCGAAGACACCGACCTTCGGGACGCTCTCGACCCGGAAGCGCTCAAAGACCTGATCATGGAGGTGACCTGGCCGTCAGTCGAGAAGACGCTCGACGGGTTCGAGGAGGTCAGCACGTACGCCACGCAGTACGACCTCCCGGTGATGGTACACAACGCCGCGGCCTCGATGGACAAGACCAGAGAACTCGCTGAGCGCGGCGTGCCGCTGGTCGCTGGCCACTCGAACCACCCCACGTTCGCCCACGAGGAGGCCCTGGAGTTTGCGGCCGAAATCGGCTCCTACGAGAACGTGACAATCGACATCAGCACCTGGGACCTGTTCACCGACAGCGACCGACAGCGACCGGAAAAACAAGCGCAGATGCGCGAGCAATTTTTCGAGTTCGTCGAGCGAGGGCTAGTCGATACCGTCACCACAGACTGGTCGTGGCAACATCCCGGCGGGGAGTACCACAGCCTCCTCGTTCCGCTGCAGGCAATCGTCGAGCGCGACATTCTCCCGCTCGCGGAGGCAGTCACACTCGTCTGTGGGACGCCCGCGGAGACCTATCCCGCGATCGGTGCCACCCGCGGCACCATCGAACCGGGCGCTGCCGCCGACGTGCTGGTGCTCGACGAAGACGACCTCACTGACATCCGGCGGCTGTACATCGACGGCAGACCCGCGCTTGTCGACGGTGAACTTTCGTACTGACTCGGGTGTCGGTGGCGGTCTGGAGGCGTCTCATCACTCAGGGGCGACCCACTCGCCTGTCTCCGCGGACTCGTACACCGCGTCGATGAGTCGAAGCACGCGGAGTTCGTCCTCGACTGTCGCCACCAGGTCGCTGTCTGCCCCCTCGCACATGTCGAAGAAGTCGCTGATGTAGTCGAGACCGGCCCGTCCGGCGTAGCCGGGGGCGTCTGCTGGCTCGAACGAGACTGTCCTGACGGGTGCGCTGTCCCACTCCGGCACGTCGGCTCCGAGTCGGACTGTCTGTCCGTCCGACGCGACGACTGCCGACCCGTCCATACCGTGGACGTACATCGGTTCGATGTCCGGGCCGATAGCCGCGTCACCGCGATGGCCCGCGGCCGCACGGAGATAGTAGCCGAGCTGGAGCGTCCCCTGTGCGCCCGACTCGGTCGTGACCTGAATTGTCGCTCCATCCTCGATGTCGGCCCCAGCATCACCGCTGGAGAGTTGTGCGTTCACCCGCTCGATCGGGTCGTCGAGCACCCACTCGAAGAGGTCGAGGTAGTGACAGCCGAGCCACTGGACGATCCCGCCGCCCGACTGTGCCCGGTCGTAGAGATAATCCGGCTGCTGCTCGGACTCCAGTCTCGTCGCGAGTTTGTTGGTGAACAAATTCGCCCCGAACGCCCGCAGGTCGCCGAAAAAGCCGTCTGCTCGCCGGTCGTGCAGCTCCCGGTACACCGGCGACGCGCGGTTGAAGTAGGAGACGCCGACGGCCACGTCGGTCTGTGTTGCCTTCTCCACGACTGGTTCGAGTTCGTCCCCCGTTCGGGCGAGTGACTTCTCCGAGAAGACGTTCACTCCTCGCTCGATTGCCGCCTCGACGACCGGCGTCGTTTCCCTGTTCGGGAGTGTCACCCACGCGAGGTCGATTTCCTCCTTGTCGAGAAGCGCAATCGGGTCGCGATACAGCGTGACGTCGTCGGTATCGATCCCATCGACGCCCGTCACGTCGAACGAGTCGTTCGGTTCGCAGACGCAGGTGACCTCGACCGGTAGCTGTGCGAGACTCTCCAGATAGAGGCTCCGGTGTGAGTGGTCGAGACCGATGTATCCAATCGTGTCCACCATTTGAAGCCAGGTTCGCGTGGATTCGGTAAGTAGCTTTGGTGCACCGTAACTCGCGCGGCTCGTTTTTACCTCACCGACAGCAGACGTCGAGTACGGTTCGACGCCTGTTTTTAAGTGACTGAGGGCGAATACGAATACATGGCCGAGATTCCGACCGCGGAGCTGTGTGACCGATACGAACAGTTGTACACCGGCGTCGTGGCGGACGTGCTGGATTCGATGGGGTACAGAGACCAGACGATGGATTCGGACATCACGCCGATCAACCCCGAACAGACTGTTGCGGGAACGGCATATCCTGCAGTCGGGCGGCGTAACCGGAGTGTCGACTACGACGCACAGGCCGAGCGATTCCTGCAGATGCTCGGGGATGCCCCCGCGGACTCCTGTCTGGTACTGAACGCCAACACCGACAACTCCGCACAGGTCGGTGAACTCACGACGCACGCACTGACAGCACGGGGGTGCCGCGGCGTCGTCACCGACGGTGGAACCCGCGACACACAGTTCATTCAGGAGCAGGAATTTCCCGTGTACGTCCGATTTCAGACGCCAGCCGATTCGCTCTGTCGCTGGGAACTACTGGACTGGGACACGACTGCCGTCGTCGGCGGCGTCGAGGTCAACCCCGGCGATATCGTCTTCGGAGATATCGACGGCATCACGGTCGTCCCCGAGGACATCGCCGAAGACGTGCTGCGGGAAGCCGAAACGATGCGCGACGACGAAACGTCCGTTCGAGATGCGGTTACCGACGGCGTCACACCCAAAGCGGCCTACGACAAATACGGAACGTTCTGAGCGGATCCGATGCGTCCGGGGTGCGGTGAAAAAGAGACGAACCGCCTGGTCAGTCGAGGACAGCGATCGCTTCGATTTCGACGCGAATGTCTGCGGCCAGATCACCGATCTCGAATGCGCTCCGTGCCGGATATGGCTCGTTGAACATCTCGCGGTAGGCACCGTTCATCTCGTCGAAGTCGTCGACGTCCGTCAGGAACACCTGCGTTTTCACAACATCGTCGAGTGATGCACCAGCCGATTCGAGGACGCTCTCGACGTTTTCGAGCGTCTGTGTGGTCTCTTCCGCGACTGTGTCACCGACGACTTCGCCGGTGTCGGGGTCGAAGGCCGCCTGTCCGGAGACGTAGACGACGTCGTCGTGTTCGATGCCCATCGACAGCGGTACGTCCGGGTCGGAACCGTTCGCGGGTGTGATTTTCCGCATACTCCCCCTTCACGCGAACCGGGAATAATACTTTCTGTTTGGGCCTTCCCGCAGTCTTGCTGCGCTCATGTTCTGTCCCGAAAGTGCGGCGCGAGATACGTCTCGTAGACGTACTCGAACTGTTCTGTATAGTGCTCGTCGGGGCTGTTGACCGGCTCCCGGCAGTGGGCGGTGTCGGCCATGCCTCGTCGCGCCAGTATCTCCTTCTCGAACTGGATGCCGACCCGCCCGATGAGCGTGAGCATCTGGAGCAGGTCGCCGTGGATGTCGATGGCCTCCTCGCGGTCTCCCTGCTGATATCTGTCGTAGATCGTCTGGTACACGTCGTACATCGCCGATGCTGGCATCACGCCCGCAGCGCCCCGGTCGAAGGCGTCGATCATCTCGAAGCCCGCGTTTCCGACCAGCACGGTCGCCTCGCCGTCGGTTTCTTCGAGCAGTGACGTGACGTATCCGCCGGGCGGTTTCGCCTCGACCTTGAAGTACTCGACGTTGTCGACGGTTCGGTAGAGGTCCGCCAGTTCGCCGGGCGAGAGCGCGACGCCGCCTTCTTCGGGTGCGTACTGGACGCCGACGGGGACCGACACAGCGTCGGCAACCGCCGAGATGTGGTCGAGCACGTCAGCGCTCGCGGAGAGTCTGATGTGCGGCGGCAGTACCATCAGCGCATCCGCGCCGATCTGCTCTGCGAACTCCGCCTCCTCGATGGCGTGTTTCGTCGCGTGTGGCGTGATGGAGACGATCGAGGTGGTCCCGGTCCCTGCACACTCCTCTACGACCACCTCCGCCATCGCTCGTCGCTCGTCGTCCGACAGCGCGTAGTACTCACTTGCGAACCCAAAGACTGCAAGTGAGTTCACGCCACTCTCTGCGAGGCGGGCGACGAGTCGACGCAGGTTCTCGTAATCTATCTCGCCGTCGTCGGTGAAGGGCGTATCGACGATCGGACAGATACCGCGGATTTCGGATGCTGTCATGTGCGTTCTCGGCGAGGATATTCGCCCCGGAGTAATAACGGTATGCCCGAGGGCGCCGAAGTGCTGTCCTACCGCGGGTTCGCGATGTCGTCGAGCACGCCCGGATTTTCGATGCTGGACATATCTCCGAGGGCTTCCCCTTGATAGGTCGCCTGGATGGCACGCCGGATGATCTTGCCCGACTGGGTCTTCGGAAATGCGTCGACGAACAGCACCTCGCGTGGCCGGAACGGCTTGCCGAGTTCCGATCCGACGACTGCACGGATCTCCGCTCTGAGCTCGTCAGTCTCCGCAACGTCTGGTTCGGTGACGACGTACAGAACCACGGCAGTTCCGGTCGTCTCGTCCGGCGCACCCACCGCAGACGCCTGATTGACCGCGGGATGTTCGATAGCCGCCGCTTCGACTTCGGCGGGGCCGACTTTGCGTCCGGCGACGTTCAGCGCGTCGTCCGCCCGTCCGTGCAGGAACCAGAGGCCATCTTCGTCCATCTGCGCCCAGTCGCCGTGGTCCCAGAGGTCGTCCCACGTGCTCCAGTACTCGTCGAGGTAGCGCTCGTCGCCGCGCCAGAGCGATTTCGTCATCGACGGACAGGAATCGCGGGCGACCAGAAAGCCGCGTTCGTGGTCGTCCCTGACCGACTCTCCTTCCCGGTCGACGATGTCGATGTCCATGCCCAGTCCAGGCCCGCCCAACGTGCAGGGTTTGAGGTCCTGAATCGGCATCGGCATGAGAAAACAACCCATGATCTCCGTGCCGCCGGAGATGTTGATGATCGGCGTGTCGCCACCGCCGACGTGGTCGTAGAACCAGCGCCACGATTCGGTGTCCCACGGCTCCCCGGTCGACCCGAGCAACCGAAGACTCGACAGGTCGTGGTCCATGAGCCACTCCTCGCCGTGTTTTCGGAGTGCCCGGATCGCTGTCGGTGAGATACCGAACATCGTCAGGTCGTGTCGGTCGATCATATTCCAGAACCGGTCCGGTTCGGGATGGTCGGGTGCGCCCTCGTACATGAAGACAGTCCCGCCGAAGGTGTGATTCCCGATCAGCATCCACGGCCCCATCATCCACCCGATGTCGGACACCCAGAAGAATCGGTCGTGGGGCTTGTGGTCGAATCCGAAGTAGATCTCTTTGGCCGCCTGCAGAAGCGCTCCGGCCTGTGTGTGGACGATACCCTTCGGTTCGCCCGTCGTTCCCGACGAGTACAGCAGCATCGACTCCTGGTCTGCGGGGAGGGATTTCGTCTCGTAGGTGTCGTCTCGCTCGGCAACAGCGTCGGCCCACCACCGGTCACGGTCCGTGTGCCAGTCAATCTCGGCAGGGCTGTCGGGGTCGCTCGCTCCCAGCCTGTCGAACACGACTGTCTTCTCGACGTGCCCGGCCTCCGCGATTGCGTCGTCTGCAGTCCCCTTGAGAAACACCTGCTCGCCACGTCGATAGAAGCCGTCGCCGGTAAACAGCACAGAACACTCGGCGTCTGTGATCCGTGTCGCAGTCGCGTCGACGCCGAACCCCGAGAAGATCGGAACCGCAATTGCCCCGACCTTGAAACAGCCGTAGAGAATGGCTGCGACTTCCGGAACCATCGGCATGTAGAGGCCGACCGTGTCACCGGTGCCGACGCCCCGTGATTCGAGGTAGTTCGCGACCTGATTTGCCTGGCGATGGAGTTCGTGGAAGGTCACCTCGCGAACGTCGCCGGGTTCGCCCTCCCAGATGACCGCCACCTGATTGCGTGACGGGTTCTCCCGTGCTGCGTGTCTGTCGAGGACGTTGTGTGCGGTGTTGATCCGACCGCCGGGGTACCAGTCGGTGAACTGTGGCCCGTCGCTGTCGTCTCGCACTCTGTCGTAGTCCTCGTCGAATTCGATGCCGAGATAGTCGGGGAGCGTATCCCAGAACCAGTCGACGCCCGACCGTGGTTCGCCGTCGATATTGGTCGTCGTCCGTCGGATCAACGCTTCGTAGTCCTCGATGCCGTAGGTCTGCATGAACTCCCAGACGTTGGTCGATTCGACGAACGTCTGCGAGGGGCTGTGAACGACCGAATCGCCCTCGTCGGCGGCTTCTGGTGGCATAGCCGATGCTTGGAGGTGGTTTCGTATAATTGTTGGTGGCTGTTCTGCCAGTGATCAAAACAGTCCGCCAGCGGCCGTTCTCCTCGCCGCAGACAGTGGCACGAACGCAATCAGCAGCTAGTTCCGACCGACGAACTGGAGTTCGATGACGTTCGACGCGTCGCGAACTTTTTCGGGGAGTTCCTGCGACCACGTCTCGTTTTTGAATCTGCTCTTTGGTCCCGAGATGCTTATGGAACCGATGATCTCCCCCTCGTTTGTCTTTATCGGTGCTGCGACACAGCGGAGTCCGAGGATGCTCTCTTCGTCGTCGATGGCGTAGCCCCGCTCCCGAATCTGGGTGAGGTCTTCCATCAGTTTGCCGAAGTTGGTTATCGTGTGTTCCGTTCGCTGGGGTAGCCCGTGCCGCTCGACGATTTCCTCGACCCGCTCCTGTGGGAGATACGCCATGATCGCTTTTCCGACCGCAGTCTGGTGCATGTGCTCGTACATCCCCTCGTAGGAAAACTCGAGATCGATCGACCGGTCTTCGCAGGCGCGATAGAGGTAGACGCATTTGCCGTTCTCCTCGACGGCGAGATTGACCGACGCCTCTATCTCCGATGCCGTCTTGTCGATCTCGTTTTTCGCGATCTGGTAGATCTTCCGGTCTCGTCGCTCCTTGCCGCCGAGTTGGAAAAACCGGAGCCCCAGCGAGTACTGCTCGTCTTCAACGATAACGAACCCTCGCTCTTCGAGCGTCCTGAGGTGATTGTGGACGATGCTCTTGTTCATTCCAAGCTCCTCAGCGAGCTCGGTCACCCCGGCCGAACCCAGTTCGCTGAGTGCCTCGATGATATCCAGCGACTTCTGGGTCGTCTGCACCGGATGTTTTGCCTTGCGTGCCATACTCTCCCTAATAGTTTCCTTCTGTATAACTCTTGTTCTGCCCTATCGAACAGGTAGCCCGGAGACGGAGTCATCATCTGCAGGGCAGATCCGCTCGATCGAACACGACCATTAAGTAGATCGACCCCAACGTACTGGTATATGCCGAGCCAAAAGCTAGACCAGTCTCAAGAGCTATCCGAGCGCGCCCGGAAGGCGATTCCGGGCGGAATCAACAGCTACGCGCGGAAATTCGACCGGGAACTGAACTGGGATTCGGGTTCCGGCTCACGAATCACAGACGTCGACGGTAACGAGTACGTGGACTATCTTCAGGCGTGGGGGGCGATCATTCTCGGACACTGCGACGAGGAGATAAACGCTGCGGTCACCGAGGCGGAGTCCCAGCACGACCTGTACGGCTACGGAACGACGGAACTGGAGGTGGACGTCGCAGAGCGGATTCAACACCACGTCCCCTCGGCCGAGAAGGTGCTGTTCGGCGTCACCGGGTCAGAGGTGACTGCACACGCTACGCGACTGGCCCGGGGCGTTACAGACCGCCGGAAGATAATCAAGTTCCAGGGTCACTACCACGGCTGGTACGACTCGCTCGCGATGAACCATCTGACCGAACCCGAAAAGCTCGGGACAAACGATCCCGATACAGCGGGGCTGCTTGACGAAATTGTCGATGAGACTATCGTCCTCCCGTTCAACGACGAGGATGCGATCAGAGAGACTTTCGCGGAACACGGCGACGAGATCGCGGGCGTCATTCTCGAACCGATCGCTCACAACATGGGCTGTATCCCGCCCCGGCCGGGCTATCTCGAAACGCTCCGCGAGGTCACCGACGACTACGGGAGCCTCCTGATCTTCGACGAGATCATCACCGGGTTCAGACACGACCTCGGCGGCGCACAGAAGCTGGAGGGCGTCACGCCCGACCTGACGACGATGGGGAAAAGCGTCGCCAACGGCTATCCTATCTCGATTCTCTGTGGAAAGGAAGAGTACATGAACCAGCTTTCGCCTGCCGGTGGGCCGGTTGCGTTCGGCGGCACCTACAACGCACACGCCGGGTCGCTCGCGGCCGCACGGGAAACGATGACGGAACTGGACGAGCGGAACTTCCACGAGGAAGCGAAAGCGTATCGCGACCGCATCTGCGACGCGCTCGAAGATATCCTCGAAGACAACGGCATCACAGCGACCGTCGAGAAGTACGGAACGGTGTTTCTGACCTACTTCATGGAGGACACCCCACACGAATACACGGACGTCCTTGAACAGAACGAGGAACTGTACATGGACTACCGGTGGGGGATGGTCGACGAAGGAATCATGATGGTGCCGAAAAACGTCCGGCGGAACTACATCACCGCCGCCCACGACGACGAGGACGCGCGACGGACTATCGAGGCCGCACAGGACGTCCTCTCGGAACTCAGTCAGTAGAAAACCGCATCTCGCTTTGCGTCAGTCGTCGACGACGCCGCAGTAATCGATTGTCGTGCAGGCGATGGTTTTCGCGGTTTCGAGCAGTGAATCGACCGTGACGTTTTCGTCCGCGCCGTGGATGTCCGTCGCTTCGGGGCCGACCGACGTGGCTGGGATGTCGTAGTAGCGCTTGTAGTGACGGGTGTCGTTGCCTGCGCTCCCGCCGTAGAAGACACCCTCACGCCCGGTGACCCACTCGGCGTTTTCCATGGCCGTCTGGAGCAGCGGTTCGTTCGGGTCGACCTCGTGTGGGTCGGCCTGGAGGCCGAAAAACTCCAGTTCCGGTGGGTGTTCCTCCAGCCACTCGTCGCCCTCCGCTGCGGCTTCGAGCGTCGCGGTCAGTTCGGCCATGACCTCCTCGGGTTCTTCGCCGGGCGGCCAGCCGAGTCTCCCCGTCATGATGACTTCGCCGGGGATGATCGCGGGCCAGTTCGCCGCCTGGATCATGCCGATATTGAGGTTCGTCTCGTGACCGCGCATTCTGGGTTCGAGCCGATACGCGGGTTCGTAGTCGATGCGCTCCTTGCGGACTGCATCGAGTTCTCGCAGGGCCTCGTAGACCTTCATGGCTTTGTCGAGCGCGTTCTCGCCCAGATAGCCACGGCCGACGTGTGCGCTCTTCCCCTCGACGGTGATCCGGAAGTACCGGACGCCCGCGCTCGCCATGCCGAGATTCGGAACGCCGAACGGTTCCGGAATGATGGCACCGTCGGGTTGGTACCCATAGATCAACGTCGCCAGCACGCCGCCGATGCCGCCGTCTTCCTCTTCGAGCGTGCTCTGCAGGTAGAGGTCGCCTTCGAGTTCCACATCGAGGTCACGGAGACACTCGATGGCGTGAACGTACGCCGCGATGCCGCCTTTCATGTCGCCGGTGCCCCGGCCGTAGAGGGTGTCGCCCTCGCGTTCCATCTCGAATGGCTCGTGTTCCCACTCGGATTCGGTCACCGGCACGACGTCCATGTGGCCGCTGAGCGTGAGTGTGGGGCCATCGCCAGCCCCTTCGACCGTCGCGACAACGTTGGGGCGGTCGTCGTAGCCCGCTTCCTGATATGGTTGTGTCTCGAAAAACGCCTCGTGCTCGCGCAACTTCTCGACGTCGGGCGACCAGACATCGGGCTCCAGCCCCATCGACTCGAACTTGTCGACGACGACTTCCTGACCGGGGCGCTCGTTGCCGATGACGGTCTCCTTGTCGATCATATCGCCAAGGAACGAGACCATCTCCTCGGATTGAGATTCGATCCGCTCGGTTACCTGTTGCTTCAGTTTCTCGTGTCTCATGCGTCTCTCAGATGCATTCGTCACCTCTTAAGAGTATGGGCTGTCCTCCGTTTCGCTCTGGAAAATACGGGCAACGAACGCGGCTTCACAGCGACGATTTTGTCCCGAATTGGACGGAGAACCACAAGGTCGATCACTTCACTGACCAACCGTGTTCTATCATAGAGAACGAAGAGATTACACTTGTATGTCTGTAATACTACCTTACTGTTGTTTGCCAACTAATCACAGGAATGTCGTCACTGCTCCTGATTTTACAGTTGTCTGCGCCCTTCCGTTATCCGCGATCATGAACTGAATACGTTCTACAGAATAGAACACATGTGTCGCCGGAGTGTCCCCTACGTTCCGAACACCTATTATGTGGTTGTGAGAATCTGAAGCTATGTCCAGACCCGACCGCCCGGTCCTGTTCAACGCCGACCCGAACACGTTTTTCTACCCGGAGATAGTCGACCGCTTTCAGCCTGACTCCGATCAGTATTCCGCGACGACGATTCACCGGTACGTCGAGACGCTTGCGGACGCTGACGTGGACGTTCTGCTTGTGAATCCGAACACGCAGGTCGCCTGGTATCCCAGCGCGGCCGTGCCGACGGCGCTCGACGAGTACACGCGCGGTGACGAGGAACTGCTGCGCGACGCGTTCACACCACCCGACACCGAGCGAAGCGGTGGGGACAACCCGAACTACGAGTCAGTGTTCGATGTCGAGGGACAACGGCGACTGTTCGACGCGTACGCGACGCTCTCCGAGCAGGGGGTCGACTGGCTTGACGAGACCATTCAGGCCTGTCGCGAACACGGGATCGAACCGTGGGTGTCGGTACGGATGAACGACATGCACGGCGCACACGACCCATACATCGACTTTCTCACCGCACCGGTCTTCGACGACCCCGCGAACCGACTCAGCGGCGAGACGATGTTCGCAGACGCAGGCATCGACCAGCACCAGCGTGCGCTCGATTATGGCTCGGCGGCCGTTCGGGACTACATGTTCGCCATGATCGAGGAACTCGTCGGGGAGTACGACTTCGAGGGGCTCGAACTCGACTGGCTGCGAAACCCACACTGCTGTGAGCCACCCGCCTCAGACGAGGATCGATCGATGATGACGGAGTGGGTAGCAGACGTGCGGGAACTTATGGATGCGCAGGACGGACAGTATCCGCTCGGACTCCGTGTTCCCGCGAACGTGCCCATGGCCCGTGAAATCGGGCTTGACCTCCCGGCGATGAGCGACCAGGGGCTTCTCGATTTCGTCGCCCCGAGTAACTTCTGGCAGACCACGTGGTCGCTTCCCTACGACCGAGTGCGCGAGTACGTCGGTGAGGGAGTGGCCGTCTACGGTGTCATCGAAAACGCACCGAACTTCGTCCCGGGATACGACCCTGAGATCGACACACAGGGCGTTCGCTTTCTCGGTGTCAGTCCAGAACTGCTGTGTGGGAACGCGGCCGGGAAACTCGCTGCGGGCGTCGACGGGATCGAACTGTTCAATTTCTTCTGTACGGACGTGATCGGGGCTCGCAGTGACCACCCCGAGATGCGCTGTACCTACGACGCGCTGGAACCGCTTGGTGACCTCGCTGCCCTCAGCGGCCGTCCCAAGCAGTACGCGTTGTCGACGTGGGTTCCGATCGGACAGCGTGTGTACGAGGGCGAGGGCGACATCGACCACACGACGCCGTTCAACCTCCCCGAACAACTCCCGGCGGTGATCGAACCCGGAATGCGCCGGGAGTTTCGCCTCACGATGGCCGACGAACCGGACACACGCGTGCTCGACGTGCAGGTCGTTCTGGATGCCAGTGAGGGCCTCGTCGACGCTGACGAAACGGGCGACACCAATCAATCGCCAGTCGGTATCAGCTTCAACGGTTCCTGGCCCCGCTTCGACGGAGTGGAGACGGACGAACTCCTCGCTCCAACTGGCCCCTACACGGAACACGTCGCATCCAGCCGAGCCTACGAGTTCACCCTCGATGCAGGCAGGATCCGTTCGGGATGGAACGACCTCACCGTGTGCCACGGGCACTCCGGAACAGAGACCCGAGACGAACGGAGCGAGCGGTCCGTTCGCATCGTGAGCATCGAGATGGCTGTCCGGTGATGCTTCGAGATGGGACAGCCGACAGTATCAACAGACTGCCAGCAGAGTGCATAGATTGAATTGCAGCCGCGACGAACCCCGAGACGATGTACACTATCGTGTCGACGTTTCCCGCAGACGGGAGCGCCAACGTCGGGGACAAACTCATCGAGCACGCAGTCGAGCGAATTGTCGAGGCCGAGCGAGGGCCGACGGAGTTTTTCACCGTCTTTCGGGAGAACCCGCTCGACGACCACCTCGACCGGATCAACGACTCCGACGCCGTGCTGTTGCCCGCATTCGCTATCCGTGACCTGCCGCTGTATCCCGAGACGTACCGACTGACCGAGAACCTCTCCGACATCACGGTGCCGCTGATACCAATTGGGAGCAACTACAACGTCTATCCCGGCGACGAGCAGACGCGGGCGGAACTGGACTTCTCGCAGGAGACGAGAGAGGTGCTCGAACACGTCGCCGGGCAGGTCAAGTCGTTCTCGTGTCGAGAACAGTACACCTGTGACGTGTTGAACGCACACGGTATCGACAACACCCTGCTGACGGGGGATCCGGCCTGGTTCGATCCCGACCGGATCGGCGACTCGATGCGACGCCCAAACGCCGTCGAGCAAGTCGTGTTCACCCCGCCGCTGAGTCCGTACTACGTCGAGCAGGCGACGGCCCTGGTCGAGATGCTCACAGACCTGTTTCCCGACGCGAGACGAATCCTCTCCATCCATCTCGCTGATGCGGATACGGCAGACGACGACACCACCTCGGAGAAGAGTGCGGCACTTACGGAGGATGTCGCCGAAAAGAACCGGCGGATTCGAGCGGCGGCGGACGAGCACGGGTTCGAGCAGGTCGACGCTGGCGGTGACCTCACGAACATCGGGTTCTACGAGGACTGTGACCTGCACGTCGGCTACGAGTGTCACGCGCACGCATCGTTCATTCGCCGCCGGATCCCCTCCGTGCTCGTGGCCGAGGACGCACGAGGCGTCGGGTTCGCTGACACCCTCGGCGTGGGTGGGTTCAGGGGGTTCGTCCGGGCGCAGTCGTCTTCGCGGCAACTCAGAAAGGAGGTCACGTCGGGGTACTGTACGACGCTCACGGAGTACAGTCTTGCCCCGGCGAGAAACGATCTTGCGACCGACGTGCGTCGATTCTTGACCAGAGAAATCGACCGCGACTTCCAGCGGTACGCAGGACTCGGGAACTATCTAGATGCGATGTACACCGAAACGATGCGACCGTTCGTCAAAAACTTGCCCTGACGTATCGCTCCCGTCACGGTACGACTCGAAGCGTCTCTCCTCACATGTAGGCGCGCTGCTGGTGAAGTTCCGTGAGCTCGTCCTCTTCGTACTCTTCGGCCCGCTCGAATCGCAACGTCTCGTCGGCGTACCCCTCGCGATGGAGTCGGCCACAGGTGTCGGCAAATTCACCGAGATTCTCGACGATACGCCCGAACACGTTCAGTCCGTCGCCGGGATGGTGGTTGTCGCGCTGGTACCAGACGCAGACATCGCCCATCCCGTCGGGGTTGGCCTCGCTCAGTTCTGTCGGGATCACGTTGCTCGCGTACGCTGGCACGTGGGCGTATGTCAGATCCCCGGCGATGGGCGTCACGGTCGCGTTCTCCGTTCCCGGGTTCGGTTCGATTGCGGGCGGCAGGATGTAGAAGTCACTCCCCGAGCGTTTGCTGTGATAGACGTCACCCTCGAGCGGGAGGTTCTCCCAGACTGCGTCGCAGGTCTCCGGTGCCTGACTGTCCAGCATTCGCGCGACTGCCTGTACTCCCTCTTCGACGAATCGCACACGTACGTATCGTGGCATAGCATTCCGAACACACGTCGGGATCAAATAGCTTCCGGTGGGTCGTGATCTGGCCGAGATGCGGTATCTTCCGAGAGACAGCGTCACCCGCGAATGCGACCGCCGTCGACGGGCACGGCCGCGCCGGTCGTGTGGTTCGTCCGGTCACTAGAGAGCACGGCGACCATGTCCCCGAGTCTGGCGGGATCGCCGACCTGCTCCAGCGGGAGGTCGGCCGTCCAGGCGTCGAGCACGGCTTCGCGGGAATCGAAGTCGCCGTCTGCGAGTGCGTCTTCGATCGCCGCGTCGATGTCTTCGATCAACACGCTCGGCAGCACCGAGTTCACGCGAATCTCCGGAGCCAGTTCGAGCGCCATCGATTTGACGAGTCCGTGGACGGCACGCCGGACCGAGTTCGAGAGAACCAGATTGTCGATCGGTTCGCTGACGCTCGCAGAGGTGATGGCGACGATCGTTCCCGCGTCGCTGTCTGCGAGATGTGGGTGCGCGAGTGTGGCGGTGCGGACGAAACTCATCACCAGCAACTCGAACGCATCGTACCAGTCGTCCTCGGCCATCTCGAGAAAGCTTCCGGGTGGAACGCCACCCGCCGACGTGACGAGGTGGTCGATCCCGCCGTGCTCCTCGACAGTGGTCGAGACGAGCCATTCGAGGTCGTCGGCGTCCGTGATGTCGGCTTCGAGAGCGAGAACGCTCCCCGGACCCGCAGCACTGATTTGCTCCCGGGCGCGTTCGAGTCGTTCGGGCGTCCGTCCACAGACCGTCACGTTCGCACCTTCACGGACCAGCGCCGTCGCGCTCGCCTTTCCGAGCCCGCTCGTACTCGCCGTGACGAGGGCTGTGTTACCATCCAGATCGAGATCCATATTTCATTCAACTGGTTGGATCATTATGTACGCTCCGGACAGTCAACACGACCGCGATCGTTTTGGTGGTGGGCGGAGTATCGGGCGGCATGTCAGCACACACCACCCGCGCTGAAGGCGGACGTGTCCACTTCGCAAACGACGACGCAGAGTTAGACTCGGCGCTCGACGTGGCCGAGACCGGCGATATGATTCGGCTCGGTGGGGAGTCCGGCACACGAGTCGAGACGGGGTCGATACGAGACGGCAGCTACGACGAGAACTTCACCAAAGACAGAACGATCACGACCGAGGGGCTTCACTTCCGGGGCCAACTCGGGTCTGGTCCGGGCTCTCGCATCAACGCCGAGTGGACCTTCGCGGAGCAGTTCAGGCTCGAAGGGATCTACCTCCGCGGGAAGTACAAGCCCGAGCTGTCACGGTGGCACTTCGAGGACCGGGGACAGATCATCAACTGCCGGGCCTCGCAGTCACATCTCCATCTCGATAGTCATCAGGTACTCGTGACCGGGCTGTACAACGCGGACGGGCTGACGATAGACGCTTCGGAGTGTCTCGTCACCGGTTGTCTGCTCACCCGAAACGTGACTGACAACGGCACCAGAACCGTTCTGGAGGGACGGGGAACGAACCGGGGCAACCCTGCAGCTGGTGAGGGACAGTGGGCGGATGAGTCGACCTACGCGTTCAACGCTGGTGCGACGGTTCTCGACACCGTCGGCGGCAACCTCTACGTACCGTTTCCGGCGACAGCGCCACAGGACTGGCTCCGAATCGAGGGAGCGATCGACCCCGACAGCTAGCGTGTCTCGACTGCGCGTTCGACCAGCGGAACAGTCAACGTTTTATCCGACTCTTGCGTTGAACTCAACAGAACTGATGAGTCAATCACTGATCGGCTACGTGAGCGATGAGGACTATCTCGCACTCGACAACGTACACGTCGAGTTCAGACGCAACGGCGACTGCCACGCTGTCGTTCGGTCGACGCCGACCGGCACGGTCTACGCTGACCTCGACGCCGGGACGTACGAGGCAACGCTGGCGAAGGACGGCTATGGTTCGAAGCGCGTGACCGTCACTGTCGGTGAGGATGCCAGCCCGCACCAGTTTCGGCTACTCTCCGATCGGCTGTACGGTTTCGCGACTCCGATCTGTTCGACCGGCGGTGAGTCGACCACGCTTAGGATTCACGCCACAGAGGAGACGCGGGTGACGCTGTGGCGCTACGGGGAACAGAAGGAGTTTATCAGGCCGCTGGACTGGCACGGCGAACACGGCCCGCAGGCAGGCAAGCAGTTGCTTCCGGACGGTGATTTCACACAGACCGGCGTGGACTGGCATCCGCCGCATCCCGGATCCTTCTCCGCGCAGACCGTCGACGCGCCGGAGCGAACTGGGCTGTACTACGTCCACCTCGAAGGAAAGGAGTCGGATGATTTCTTCGCCTTTCCGTGGGTCGTCGCCCCGGAGACGCCGGAGGCCGACATCGCCGTCCTCTCGGCGACGATGACCTGGAACGCGTACAACAACTTCGGCGGGCGGTCGAACTACGTCAACCCGGCGCGGCTTCCCGACAGACCGGTCGTCGACTCACACCAGGACCTCGACCGGTACGACAGCGACCCCGCCGTCCGCGAGCAACTCTACGGCCCCGAGAACTACGAGTATCAGCCACTCTCCTTCGAGCGCCCCGCGCCGTACAACTCTGTCGACCGGGACGTCGAGGTGCGCGACCCGATCCGCGGGCGCTTCGACACCTACTTTGCGCCCGCTGAGTGGCGCTTTCTGGGCTGGCTCGAAGCCGAGGGGTACGACTACGACCTGTACGCGGACAACCAACTCCACGACGGGACGCTCGACCTGGATGCCTACGATGCGCTGGTCATCCACACCCATCCGGAGTACTGGTCCCGGGAGATGTACCGCCGGGTCAAGGAGTGGGTGTTCGACCGCGGCGGGCATCTCGCCTACCTCGGCGGCAACGGAATCGACTGCGAAGTGGACGTCGTCGACGAGACTCGCGTCCGCTATCTCAACAAGAGCCTCCCGATGTCGGTGAGCGAAGCCGACGAGTACGACGAGGACACGCCCCGGTCGCGGGGCGAGGCGTACGAGACGCGCTTCGACCGCACCTACGAGTCCGGCGGCAATCTGCTCGGCGTCGTGACGACACTGACGGGGCTGATGACGGCTGCGCCGTACGAGGTAGCCGACCCCGAACACTGGATATTCGACGGCACAGACCTCGACGAGGGGGACCTGTTCGGCACCGAAACACTCCAGGAGCGCATCAGCGGCGGCGCGTCCGGGCAGGAGACGGACAAGCGCAGTCAGTACGCACCGGAGTCGACGAAGCTCATCGCGAAGGGGACGAACCCCAACAACGGCGGTGCGGAGATGGTGTATTACGAGACTGACAGCGGCGGCGCGGTGTTCTCCGTCGGGTCTATCACGTACCCCGCATCACTCTTTGTCGACGACTTCACGCCGACTATCACGAAGAACGTTCTCGACCGGTTCACCGAAGACTGAACGCGCTCTGTGAGCGGTCTCACCGACCGTTCGCACTCTCAGTCTGCGATATCTGATTGCCGCTCCTGACACCGTCTCGCACTGTTTATTCGGATAAATGGGAATGAACGGGGGCAACATTTAAGTGCAATTCGGCCCTGTGACTCAAGTGGAGTTCCAGTCGTCGGGTCGACATGCCAATCCCCAACCCCCCTCATCCGCCGTCAGGAACTCCACTGGATAATCACTTCGGCGTTTCCGGGTTCACCGGTCTACTCCGGTCCCGGATCTCCGAACGATTTTCGTCCTGAGTGCTGACTCTATTATCAGACTGGACCAGTGTATCGAACGTAAATATGTATGACTCAGATATAGTATCTATTTTTGATTGGATGACCAAATAACGAACTCATATAGCGCGTCGTTTGTTTTTGAACTTTTTCCTAACAAAGCACCTATCTTAGCCGGGAAAGAAAGAAAAGGCGACAACTATTCTAAAAACACTCTATTATTATATCGATAATGTCTCTTTTTTCGTGTTCTTTACGGCTCTATGAACGCATAGACCCTTTGAGTAGTATCGGAATACAGAAACGAAATTATACGTAGTTTTAGCAGTTACACTGCACAAACTGTGTGTTCGAAATCGCACTCAGTGGGACCAGATCTGATCACACCTCTCAGTTCTCAAAACAATAGTCCAAATGTCGTGTTCTTTATACTATTTCCTAAATGCACCGTATCTGTCTATTATTTCACGTCGGAACTCGAGGCCCGTGACAGCAGGTAGACAGCGATGCCGCCCAACAGGAGGTCGAGTCCGATCAGGACAGCCACGCCGGGAACGACGCCGTCGAGCGTCCCCCCGAACCACGAAACGTCGATGACCGTCATCACGTCCTGGTCAACCATGACCGAACGAGCAGCGTCGACGCCGTACGTGACAGGGTTGAACCGAGCGAACGTCTGAATCCAGTCGGGAAGCGCCGCAAGCGGAAGGAACGCACTCGACAGGAACAACAGTGGAAACTGCAACAGGTTCGCACCGATGATCGTCGATTCCTGATCCCGTGTGAGAATCGCCAGCGCGTTCGAGAACGCGACGAACCAAAGCGAGAAGAGAACGCCGATTGCGATGATGGCGACGGCGCCGACGAGGCCAGTGACGATCTCCGCGCCGATGAGCATCCCCAATCCGAGAATGATCGCTATCTGTACGGCTATCCGAAACACTTCCGCGGCAGTCTTGCCGAGGAAGACGGCCGTGCGGTTCATCGGCGTGACCAGCACCTTCTCGAACATCCCATTCTCGATGTCGTTGACGAGTCCGACGCCCGAGGTGATGGCTGCCGCGAGCGCGACCTGAATCGCGATGGCGGGCACCAGATACGTCTCGTATCCGATCCCCGGAATCCCCTGATTGACTGCGCTCCCGGCCACGTTTCCGAACACGGCCGTGAACAACACGAGGAAGATGATCGGCTGAACGAGCGAGACGACCAGCACGAACGGGTTCCGGACCGCCTTGAGGTTCCACCGCTTGAAGTTCACCCACACGTCTCCGGCGAACGTGTTCCCGGAGCGCTCCGTTGGAGTCGCTGCCGAGCGCTCGTCTGCTCCGGGCGTGCTCATCGTTCGCCCTCCGTGTCGTCGGCGTCGAGTTCCTCACCGGTAATTGCCAGAAACACGTCGTCGAGCGTCGGTGCGCGGATATTGAATCCGGTCACTGTCAGCTCCGCGTCCCGGAGCGCGACGAGCAGATCCGTCCCGTGCTGGCGCGCTGTCTCAGCGGTGACGCTTACCCCCTCGTCCGTCTCAGTGACTGACCCATCAGCGAACACGTCGAACTCGCGTGCGATTTCCACGGCTCGTTGCCGGGCCGTCGGACCGCCCTCGAGTTCCACGTCGAGAATCTCACCGCCGACTTTGCGCTTCAGGTCTGCAGGGCTACCATCTGCGACGATTTCGCCGTCGAGGATGACCGCCAGCCGGTCACACAGCTGGTCCGCCTCCTCGAGATACTGCGTGGTCAGGAAGATGGTTGTTCCGAGGTCGTTGATGCGCTCGAAGTACTCCCACAGGCGATTACGGGCCTTCGGGTCGAGTCCCGTCGTCGGTTCGTCCAGAAAGACGAGCGGTGGGCGGTGGACCAGCGCGGTCGCGGCGTCTAGTCGCTTCTTCATCCCACCGGAAAACTCCTCGGCGCGCTTGTCTGCAACCTCGGCGAGGTCGACGAGGTCGAGCAGTTCAGTCACTCGTTCGGGTCGTTCGTCACGAGGGACACCGTAGGCCTCACAGGCAAAGCGGATGTTCTCCTCGGCGGTGAGTTCCGGGTCGATGCTCGTCTCCTGGGCCATGTATCCGATCGACTCCCGGATCTTCCGTGACTCGGAGCGGACGTCGAAGCCGTTGACGCGAACTTCGCCGCTGGTCGGGGACAACAGCGTGGCGAACACCTTGATCGTCGTCGTCTTCCCCGCGCCGTTCGGCCCGAGAAAGCCGAAAAACTCCCCCTCGGGGATGGCCATGTCGATTCCCTGAATCGCGGCCGTCCCGTCGGCGTAGACGAGTTCGAGCCCATCGACATCGATAGCGGCCGTCGCGTCGGTGCGT
This sequence comes from Halovenus marina, assembly GCF_051414115.1. Lineage (NCBI taxonomy): Archaea > Methanobacteriati > Methanobacteriota > Halobacteria > Halobacteriales > Haloarculaceae > Halovenus > Halovenus marina. Next base: position 1,309,977 of record NZ_JBLKNZ010000001.1, read on the forward strand.
TGGTCCGCTCTCTCCGCGTCGGATCTGCCTTCGTCTCGGGAGACTCCGGCCAGACGCTCGGGTTCCGATGACGTCATACCATTACTATTCGTTGTGAAGCCATATACTCCCGACTTCGAAGTCTATCGGTTACTACAGGAAACGAAGTCAGAGGTCGTACTCGATTGCCCAGTGGTGGAGGTGTGCGAACACGGGAAACAGCGACTCCGCCTTCTCTGTCGGTGTGTACTCCACGCGAGGGGGGATCTCGTCGTAGGCTTCACGGTCGAGCAACCCCGCTTCCGTCAGGTCCTGTAGTCGCGTCGAGAGCGTGTTTGGCGCGATATCGAGTTCGCTCTCGATGTCGCTGAACCGGAGCGGCCCCTCGGCGAACGCGAAGGTGCTCAGAACGGCCATCGTGTGGGTCTTTCCGAGGAGACTGAGGAGGGTCGCGACCGTTTGATCGATTCGTTCCTGTTCCGCAGCATCGAACGATTCACGGAGCGCGATCGCTTCTTCGCGGGACAGTCCAGCGCTCAGATCTGGAACGTTCGGGGGTTCACTCTGTCCAGCCATCGGCAGTCGAATATCAACACTTGCAATCTTGTATCTTTGGATTGGGGGGACTCACGAAGCCAATACTTAGCACATTCGAAGTTACACGTATATACAATCTCCGTGACTATCGGTACGTATGCGAATCGCAGTATTCGGTGCAACTGGGCGGACGGGGCAACCGCTCGTCGAACAGGCGCTCGAACGCGGACACGAGGTGGTCTCCTTCGTTCGGGACCCGACTGGCCTCCCGCCGTCACTCCGGAGCGACGACCGAGTTATCGTGGTCCAGGGCGACGCCTACAGCGGTGAGGGCGTCGAACGCGCGATTGCGGGCGACAACGACCCTGTCGATGCCGTCGTCAGCGTGCTTGCACAGTCCTCCGACGGGCCGGACGACCTGCTGACAGCGGCGGGGCGGCACATGCTCGCGGCGATGGACGAACACGGCGTCGAGCGGTTCGTGACGCTGGTCGGTGCGGGCGTTCGCGAGGAGGATGAATCGGTGAGTCTCGGCGGGCGTGCCATGGGCGCGCTGTTGAAACTGCTGGCACGGTCGGTGCTCGAAGACGCCCGCGATCAGGTCGAAGCAGTCAGAGCCAGCGACACTCGCTGGACGGTCGTTCGCGGCCCGCGACTCACCGAGGACGAGCATACAGGGGAGTTCCGCCACGGGACTGACCTCTCGCTCGGCATGCGCGATACCGCCGCGCGGGCGAACGTTGCCGCGTTCATTCTGGACTGTCTCGAAGACGACCTGTACGTCCACGAGATGCCGAAGGTCACTGACGCATGACGGACCCGATACTCGTCACTGGGGCGACCGGAACTGTCGGTCGGCACGTGGTCGCTTCCCTGTCAGACCGTGACGCCGCCGTCAGAATCGGCGTTCGTGACCCCGACACTTCCCGGACGAGTTTGCGGACGCCGGGGACGTGGTCGAGTTCGACTTCACGAGGCCTGAAACGTGGGGCCGGGCGCGGACAGGCGTGGGTGGCGTCTTCCTCGTTCGCCCACCTGTCGTGGACAAATCCGATGTCGGTGCGTTCGCCGAAGCCGCGGATCGTGTCGGTGTCGGCCACATCGCGCACCTCTCGACGCTCGGTGCAGCAAAGACCGTCCTCGTTCCCCACCACTGGATCGAACGGCGTATCCGGGCGACTGATACCCCGTACACGTTGCTGCGGGCGTCGTTTTTCATGCAAAACCTCCTCGAAGTGCATCGCCCAGATCTCGCCGAACACGACGAAATCTTCGTCCCGTCTGGGAGTGGAAAAACCAGTTTCCTAGATGCGCGGGACATCGGCGAGGCAGCGGCAATTCCGCCGGAACATAGAGCATGTACAGCAAATCGACGATTGTTTTTCCTCGGTTCGGCAGGTGGGAGTTCTTATATACGCTGGCACCAGTACAGTTCACCAACACGGCCCGATGAGCGAACGCGAACAGAAACTGCTCGACGTCGCCGGGGACTACCTCTATGCGGTTCGGGACGGCGAGGTGCTCGATTCGCCCGCGTGGCACTCGTGTCGGATCGTACTGACGAACGAGCGTCTGGTTCTCTCCACGTCGGACAACAAGCAGGCAATCGCACACCCGAACATCTACGTCCCCGAGGGCGACGACGCCGTTCCAGCGGCGTTCGACACCGACGCTGCGACGCCACTCAAGATCGGGGACCACGTCATTCTCGTCGACGCCCAGCAGGTGGACGACTTCGAGTCGGAGTACTGCCGCGCTGCGCTGCACGACGAAGTGATTCTCGTTCGGTCCCGGGCGGTTGTCGGCGGCGTCGTGCAGGACGATGCAACGTGGTCGAAGGCGCGATTCCGTCTCGACGACGACCAGATTCATCTCGCCTTGCCCGAGGACCAGACAGTGGAGTTCGCAATCGACAACGTCGGCACCGTCGAGACCGAATCCCAGCAGGTCATGGGCGACCGCCGTCAGGTCGTGAAGGTCGAACACACAGACGAGAGCGGCCACAGCGTCGAAACGCACTTCTCCGGCGTCGAGTGGCACTCGCGTGCGCTCGAATCCCTGCTCCAGAGCGTGATCGAGGACCGGCAGGACGACTACGAACTCTCAGACGAGGAGAGTCAGGTGCTAATGGCGCTGTACTCGGGCGTCTCGCCGTTCGAGATGGCAGATTTCGTCGGCCTGCCCGTCGACGAAGTCGAGGAGATCTATCAGAACCTCCTCGATGTGGGTGCGGTCGACAAAGTGCGTGAGCGGACGGAGGTGACGCTCAACGCACAGGGGCGCAACATGGCGAGCGAGGAGATGAACGAGCGATGAGAGCGACCTGCCGGACCCGAACACTGCCGACAGCGAACTGTCGATAGGGGCCGCTGTTTTTAATTGGGGGAGCCACTTACGATCAACACGACTGCCATGAGCGACTCCGAGCAGAAAATCGAGGACACGCAGGGGCAGTATCTGCGGGCCGTGAAAAACGGGCAGGAACTGAAGGACGCGGAGTGGCAGCAGTGTCGCGTCATTCTCACGACCGAGCGAATCGCGTTGATCACCGACGAGAAACTTGTCGTGCCCCTCGCCGACATCGACCAGATGGGCGACCGGTACGACGTCAACGACAACGCTGCTGGGATGGGGTCGTACTCGACGCTCTCGGTCGGCGACGACGTGTTGCTCGTGACGACCGCCGACCACGAGACGTTTCGGACGAACTTCTACCGGGCAATTCTCGACCGGGCAGTCATCTACGTGCGCCATCCCGCAGTGCTCGGGGGAGTCGTTCAGGGGACCGAGTGGCAGCGCGGCCGACTCAAGGTGACGACCGAATCGGTTCGACTCTCGCTCGAAGACGGACAGCAGTTCACCATCGACAGAGACGACATCGGTGAGTTCGAGCAGGACGAACAGGTGGTCGCTGGCGAGGAGCGAAGCGTTCTCGAAGTCGAACACACCGACGACGAGGGTCGCAGCGTTGAGACGTATCTCTCCGGTCGGGAACACCACATCTCGGTGCTCGCGCGCTTGCTGGAGGAGGGCGCCCGACAGAACCAGGCCGACCTGGACCTCAGCGCGACCGAGCGACGTGTCGTGATGGCGCTGTACTCGGGCGTCTCACCGTTTGCCATCTCGGAGTTCGTCGGCATCGATGTCGAGCGCGTCGAGGAAATCTACGACCGACTGATCGAACTCGACGTCGTCGAAGTCGTTCGCGAGCGCAAAGACGTGGGACTGACCGCGCAGGGCCGGAAGGTCGCTGGCGAGGCGATGGGCGAGCAGTAATCCCTCGCGTGCGTCGGGCGGTTTACAGCCGAGCCTCGAAACAGGCCCGGAAGACATATATCCGCTCCCCGGTCGCTTGTATGTGACGTGACTTCGGATATCGGACTGTCCTGTCCGCGCTGTGGTCGGCGGGTCCAGCCCGGAACGGCGGTGCGCTGTTTCGACCATGAGACGCCCGTCACGCTGGAGTTGGACTTCGATATCGATCAGATTCGTGAGCGGTTCGACCCGGCCGAGCGCGGCCGTCGGGACATCTGGCGATACCGCGACCTGTTCCCGGTTTCGGGAAAGACGCCGGTGACGCTCGGTGAGGGGTGGACGGATCTCGTCGATGCGGACAAACTCGGCGGTCGTCTGGACGTCGATCTCTCACTCAAACTGGAGGGGGCAAATCCGACTGGGTCGGCAAAGGACCGGGGAAGCAGCGTGCTCGTCACGCACGCCAGAGAGCAGGGATACGACGGCGTGGCCTGTGCGTCCACGGGGAACGCGGCGGCGTCGGTGTCGGCCTACGCTGCCCGCGGCGGACGAGACTGCACGATTTTCGTCCCCGGCAGCCTGCCACGCGCCAAGGGAGTGCAATCGCGCATCTACGGCGCAGAGGTGGTCACCGTCGACGGCGAGTACGAACAGGCCCACGAGGTCTGTCAAACGCGCGTGCAACAGCAGGGGTGGCTCGACAGGAGTGCAGGCTCGACACCGCACGTCCCGGGGGGCGAGCGAACGCTCGGGTACGAACTCGCAGAGCAGACCAGCCGTGTCCCGGACTGGGTCGTCGTCCCCATCGGCAACGGCGGAACGCTCGCCGGTGCATTCGAGGGCTGGCGAACCTTCGAACGGCTGGGACTGGTCGATCAGACCCCGCGATTTCTGGGCGTGCAATCGAGAAGCGCGTGTCCGATTCACGAGTCGCTGACCGAGGACACCGAGCGACAGAGGGACGGCGACAGCACCGCGTCAGGAGCCGCTTCCGCCAGCGGCGAAGTAACCGACACCTGCGCCGACAGCATCGACGTCAGCACGCCCCAGCGAACGGCAGCGGTCCGTGCGGCACTCACGGAGAGCAACGGAGCGACCGTCGCAGTCGATGACGAGGCGATACGGACGTGGATGCACGAACTCGGATCAGCGGAGGGGGTCTTTGCGGAACCGGCGAGTGCAGCGACGCTAGCAGGACTTGCGCTCGCCCGCGAGCGCGGGCTGGTCGCGCCGGGATCGAACGTCATCGCGGTCATCACCGGAAGCGGGCTGAAAGACATCGAAACGGCAAACACCGCAATTCACAGCGAACCGAATAGCTCGACCGGAGCCGAGTAACCAGTTCACTCCTCGTCGGCGAGCGACGGTGAGAGTCGGAACCGAGCGAGCGTGACGATGGAGCCACAGACGACGACGAGCAGCTCCCAGGCCGCACCGATGACGGGGAAGATTCGTTCGGGGTCGCCGCCGTCCTCCGCGGGGGCCGGGTTGACGCCGGTGTTCTGGACAACCTCGTCGGTCGAACCGACGGGTTCGGGGGCTGGCACAGCGCCGCTGTCAGACTCGAAAAACGTCTGGACGATTCCGCGCTGGTTCGACAGTTCGATCTTGCCATCGAGCGCGTAGAACTGGTCGTGCAGGGGCCAGAGGAGATTCGCCGACCCGTCGGTCATGTCGAACAGAATCGCGACGACGGCGTAGCACAGCAGACTCACCCACGCGACGCGCAGCCCCCAGTATCCCCAGCGGTCGAGGACAAACGACCGCTCGCGAATTCGCAGGTCGACCCACAGAAGCACACCAAGCCCGACCGGTATCACGAGCGTGTGAAGCGCGGCCCGGTGGGCGGGGTCCCAGACCAGCGCGATAAACGAATCCAGATCCGCAAACGCCGTCACGGCGAACACGACGAGCAGCGCCTTCCAGCCGTAGGCAGTTCCGAGCAACGCGGCAGCCACCATCCCCGCAAGGGCGAGATGGACGAGTGTCGATGGCATGCGTGGAGATGGCATGGGATCGAGATGAGTCTTGTGCCGGTCGGTGGCCAGTCCTCACAAGGAGATGCGACGATCTGAACGCCGCCAGTACTATCAAATAAACTGAACGAAGTCAGGGATTCAAACGGAGGGTACTGGAACAGGCCACAGAGGGACGCGATAGATTTATACTGAAACCGGACAGAAATCCACATGGGTAGCGGTGAGGGGTGTACGATGAACCGAACAGACAGAGATACACACAAACAGGGGATGGGGAAGGATGACAAGCCAGAGTGAGACGCACAAGCAACGGGGGACCGGACAGCAGTTCAGACCTGGCAAGCAGGTGCTCGTGTCGGTGAACTCGATGCAGTCGCCGCTCGAACGGTGTTCACCGACCACAGCCGGGCGGGTTCTGCTCATCTCCTCGGCGTCCCCGGTACGGGTACAGCGTCGCATCGAGAACCGGGGAATCGCTATCGAGGACGTGGGGTTGATCCCGCTTTCTGAGTCAGAGTACGCATACGACGGCCCGCTGTGTCACACAGATCCGGTGTCGCCGGGGGACCTGACCGGACTCAGCATCGAGTTCGTCAAGGCGCTCGATTCGTTGCTGTCCGGCGACTGGGTCGTGTTCGACGACCTGGCCACGCTCACGATGTACGTCGACGATCAGGACATCGTGCGGTTGGTCACGCATCTCTCACGACAGACGAGTGAACGTGACGTGACTGGTCTCTACGGCGTGACGCGCTCGGCGATAGGGGAGAACCTCTATCGGGTACTCGGACAGTCAGTCGACAGGACGGTCGATCTACAACAGTAGCTATTGAGAGATATCGAGCGATACATTCGGCTCATAGTAGCGCTCATTAGCCGTCCACCAGTGGATCAGAGTTGAGCTGGTCGTGTTACCAAATGAGAACGATACGATATCCACACATCGAACAGGCAACAGCGGTCGTCGAGACCGAACGGACGTACATACAGCGGGAGATCGAGGCGTTCGACCGATTTCTGGTTCGACTTGCCGATGTCCCCTCGGAAGTACACGCGGCCGCGAATGCACAGACACAGACGACAGTCGTGCGGTCGGTTTCACCGTCAGTGGGGCGCGGTGCTGGACGGCTGGAGGCGTTGACGACGGCCTACCGCGAGACAGTCATGGCGGTTCCACACTACGAGGACGAGTACGGCGATTCACTCGCAGAGAGCCTCACCGCGGAGTTCGGTTCGACGCTCGCATTTCAACTCATCCGCGGCGAGGCGCTGACCGGACGGACCCGCGAGGCGGTACTCGATGCTGCACGCGGGTCTCGGGACCGGCGTCATCGCTTACTCCAGATTCTCGACGCCGAAGCGGAATCACTCGAGGATGCGAGCGAGGAACTCAGATCCATCGAACAGGAGTATCTCTCACTGAAAGACCGGATCGACGCGGAGACCCAGTCGTCGACGCTCAGTGCGATCGATAGCCAACTCGAACCGCTGGAACAGCAGTGTCTGGACATCGTCGAGCATCGCCAGCAACGCGTCCGAGAGGAGTCTGTCGCGTTCCGAACCGACGAGAACATCACGATTCTGGAATTTCTGTACGAGGATATACGGCCCGCGACACCCGTCGCTCGGACTGCCGGGGACGTGCTCGAACGGATCCGAGAGACACGCAAGCGCTGTCTCAGATAACCAGCGCAATCGTCGCCCCTGAAAACAGTTAAGGGACTACCACGACTGGTGACGTGTATGGACCACGAGTCAGTCCCACAGGAGATCACGGCGCTCGTCGGGAGAGAAGTGTACACGAAAAACGGCGTTCTCGTCGGTGAGATCGAAGATCTGCGACTCGATCTGGAGGCGGAGGAGGTCAATGGGTTAGCGCTGCACCAGCTCAACCGCGAACTGTTCGGCCCAGAGACCGCCTCGTCGCGCGGCGTCATCGTTCCGTATCGGTGGGTTCAGGCCGTGGGGGATGTCGTCATCGTCAACGACATCGTCGAACGCATCCAGCAGGCAAAGGACAGCGAGACTGACGACGAAGTAGCCGCCTAGCTCCCGTTCGTTCCATCTGAGCTTTCGACGCCCATCGCCTCGAACAACCGCTTTTTCACCGCCTCCTCGGTGAGTTCGAGCAGCGTGTCCCGGTTGTCTTCGCTGACTTCGATCCCCGTAAAGATCCCGAGCGGTATCTCGACGCTCGCGTCCGTCGAGTGCCCCGCTGAGGAGCCGATGTCGCCGAACGCTTCTTCGAGAACGCGACCGATGTCCATGCGGATGTCTTTCGAGCGGGCCGCGAGATAGATCGTGTCGTCCGCAATCGCAAAGACGGCACTCGTGGTGATCCCCTCCAGATTGAGAAGGTGCTGGGCGGCCTGCGAGAGCGCGTCGCGGTCGCGGATGAACCCGGCGTTCGAGACGAGGTGTGAGCCCTCGACTTCGCGGTTCTGGATCGCATCGGCGAGTACGTCGAGGGTCTCGGCGGACATCGACGGCGACTCGACCTGTTCGAGCGTGTCGTGGTCAGCGAAGGGATACAGATAGGCCGCGGCAGTCAAGTCAGCAGGCGTGGTGTCTCGCTTGAAATCGAGCGTCTCAGCCCGAATGCCGTACAAAAGCGCCGTCGCGACCTCCTGTTCGAGTGTGAGGTCGAGTTCCTGAATGTACTTGGTGAGAATGGTCGACGTAGCCGAGACGTTGGGTCGGATGTCGGAGAACTCGGCGTCGTGTTCGTGGTCGTACTCGTAGTGGTCGATGATGATATCGGTGCCCTCGGGCCACTCGGGTTCGCCACCCTTCGCGTGGTCGACGAGCGCGACCGTGCTGTACTGGTCCAGATCGACCTCCTTGGCGGAGACGAGTTCGATGCCGAGCAGATTGACGAAGGCGCGGTTCTCCTGGTGCCCAATATCGCCCTCGTAGATAATGTCCGCGTCGATATCTCGGCTTCGGGCGATGGTCTGGAGTGCGGCGGCGCTCGCAATCGAGTCGGGGTCGGGGCTCTGGTGGATCCGGATGGCCATCGCCATCTCGGTGCCGTCGATGAGGTCGACGAGTTGCCGGGCCTTGTACTCCAGTTCGCCGGTTTCGAGCGCGCGCATCGCCGAGTCTGCGATGACGGCAGAGGGGTTGATGACGACATCTGCGCCTGCTTCAGAGAGTTCGTCTGCCGAGACTGGGTCGGATGCGCGTGCGACGATGTACTGGTTCGTCCCCCGGTCGCGGATGTGTCTGACAACGTCCGCGTTCGCGTCCGTATCCGACGAGAGGATCAACACGACATCGCGGTCGTCGATGGCGTCGACGACGGACCTGTCGCGGATGTCGGCCTGCTGTGCGTTCAGATCCTGGTCGCGAAGCGCCTCGACGCGCCCCTCGTCGCGGTCGATTATCAACACGTCGTTGCCCTCGGCGACCAGTTCCTCCGCGACAGCGTGGCCAACACTCCCGCACCCGAGAATCGCATACGTCGACATCGACGACATCGTGATGCCAGTACCGGTACTCATCAGTATCACACCAGTTTGTCCGGAGACCCTTATAACGCACAGATCCTTTGCAGTAGATGGGAGTCCCTTCTGCTCGCGGAATTGACTGATACTGTCGGCTGTCCCATCTCGAAACTACTTCGCCACCCCCGGTGGCGAATATTTGCACGCACTTACAGCCGACAGTATGACTTATACTGCCCTATCGCCGGTGTGAGTCGTATTCCGCCGCCAGACCAGCATCGCGACGGCCACGAGAACGAACTCGAACAGGAAGTACGGATTGGTCAGTTGTCCCGTAAGCAGCCCGAGGATCGTGGGCGGCCCTCCGGGATACGGTTCGACGGGCAGAATCGGCCACAGAAGCATGTTCGCAGAGCCGCTGCCAGTCCACAGGATCGGAAGTAGGTCCATAAGCTGATGTGAGAACAGCCCAACTCCGAGTCCGGCCGCCAGGTCGATGCGGTCGTGGCGTCGACAGTACAGCGCGACTACGAGAACGAGTGGAACGGCGAAGACCAGCGAGTGTCCGAGCGACCGACCAGTCGGAAGGACCCCGATGTACCAGGAGAGTGGTTTATCCAGAAGGTCTGGGAGCAGTGCGCCAAAGAGCACCGCGATCACGGCCCCATTCTGGGAGATCTGTCCGCGAAGCTCCCGACTGTACAGCTGATGGAACAGATAGGCAGCAGCGAGATGTCCGGGCGGCCACACATCTCTGACTCCGAGGGCAGTCGATGTAGGTTTTTCGTACTGATTACGGCACCTTATACTGTCGGCTGTCCCATCTCGAAACTACTTCTCCACCCCGGGTGGTGAATCGTTGTCCGTCCGGACAGCCGCAGTATTAGCTCACGCCGCTTTCGAGATTTTCCAGCAACTTCCCGACGAACAGTCCCAGTCGCGGTGAGATGTCCCCGTCAGTGCCTTCCTTTGGCTGAGCGGCGAGCGTCTCGACGAACCGCTCGGAATGGGTCATCGCGTTTATCATGTCGACGACGTCGACGGTGAGTCCCTCGTCAGACGTGTCGAGTCCGGGATGGCGTTCGGTCATCTCCGCCGAGTAGGTGATGGTCCACGACGGCCCGCCGACGGCGTCGACAGTATCTTCGACCATCCCGACTTCGAGACGGCCGTCGCCCGACCCAACGTAGATGACTCCATCATCGATGACCGTCTCGTACCGTGTCACAGACAATTCGGGGTAGCGTTCGCAACCGCATCAAGGTTGCGTGCCGTCCGACCATCCGGACCCTAGGGCGGCGCGACGACCACGGTGCGCGTCCGCGGCCCGTCACACTCGACGAGCAGAATCGACTGCCACGTGCCGAGTTGCAGGTTCCCGTCCTCGACGGGAATCGTCACCTCGGGGCCGAGCAGCAGCGACCGGACGTGTGAGTCCGCGTTCCCGTCGAGTCGGTCGTGTTGCCACCCCGAGTCGGGGATAAGATCCGCGAGCGCGTCCTCGAAGTCCGCGAGCAGGTTCGATTCCGCCTCGTTGACCGTGATTGCGGCTGTCGTATGCTGGCTGAACACCGTCACCGTGCCCGTTGTGTCCGCGGGGAGGGCACGCTCGACAGCGTCCGTAATATCGACGACTGTCAGCTTCGACTCCGTCGAGACAGTTAGCTCTTCCATATCAGTTAGTAACGAGTGACGGTATAGAAAATCCGTGCCTCAGGCGAGCCACTCGTCGGGTTTGGTGTCGTAATCGACGTCGGTTGCCGCGAGGTGTTCGACCGTCTCCCAGTCGAGTTCCGTCTCGTCGAACTTCTCGCCGTCGTAGCGGATTTCCCGGCCCTTCTCTGTCGGTTCGGGTTCGCGGTCGCGCCGTCGCGCCACCTCGATATCGTGGTCGTCGTATTCCGCGACGATAGTTCTGAGTGCGACCGGACGACCCCAGAGTTCGAAGACTCGTTCGAGCGTCGCTTTCGCCTGCGGGATGTCGAGTGCGACGCCGTTGTACTGATGTTCCAGCAGGAGTTCGTTCCGGTTCTGGTAGTTCGCGTCGGCCACCACGATAGTGGGCTTTCCGAAGTTGGTGAACCGGAGCATGAGCTTCTTTTTCACGTCCTCGTAATCCGTCGAAGTCGCCCGATAGTCCTCGGTGGTGTGCATGTACTCGTAGGTGAAGTAGTCGTGCTCGTCGACGAACTCCTGCGTGAGAAACTCGTCGAGGAAGGTCACGTCGTTGTGGCTCTCCCGAACTTCGAGCATGCGGTCCCAGCCGATGGTGTACTCGATGTCGTCGATTGCGGCCTCGACGCTGTCGTATCGTGACCGGTCGAACAGGTAACGGGAGATGCGCTCGGTCTGTTCGGTCGAGATGCGGCCGAGATAGCCGCGGTTTTGCGGCTTGACGAGCGAGTAATGCCGCTCTGCGAGACCCTCGTAGGTGAACAGCTTCCAGGGGTATTTTGTGAGGTCGAACGCTCCCTCGCGCGCCGCCGCGAGCGACTCGGCGTCGATGCGGGGGTCGTCCTCGGGGACCGAATCGAGACCGTCTGGGTCGACCGAATCGACGAGCGGATCGGGTTCGAGCAGGTCGAGCACGTGACCGAAATCGACCGTCTCGTGGAAGTTCCGCCACGTGATACCCTCGACCCGGAGCAACTGCTCGACGACGTGCCGTCGGTTGGCGGTGTTCTCGACGTGTTGCCACAACTGGAGACCGAGGCTGTAGGGGTTCACGCCGCCCGACCCGAGCACCTTCGACATGTGGTCGGCGTAGGTGAGAAACTCGTCGGCACCCGCAAATCCTTCCTCGCCCATCATTAGCGACTCGTAGTAGGAGGCCCAGCCCTCGTTCATGATCTTCGTCATCTTCTGGGCAGCGAAATAATAGGCCTCCCGGCGGAGAATCTCCAGAATCTCCCCTTGCCACTCGGTCATCTCGACGGCCTTGTCGGCCTCGTCGTCGTACTGCATGCCGTGTGCTCTGAGAAAGCCGAGCAGGTCCGGCTCCGGTTCTGCGGGAACGGTTCCGCGTTCTTCCGACTCGGACTGTGCGTCGAGCCACTCCTGGTCGAACACGTGGTCTCTGACCTCCGTCGAGATGTCAAGCCCCGAAAGCTGGTCTTCCAGGTCGTCGATGTCGATATCGAGGTCAGTCTTGTCGCTCTCGACCGGGTTGTACACCGCGTGCTGGTCGATGTTGTCCTCCAGACAGAGGATGTGGTCGATCCACTGCTCGACCTCGGCCCGGTCGATCTCGGGGTCGTGCATGTAGTCGCGGATGGTGTCCGCGTGGCGAGCGAGCAACAGGGCGGCGTCTGGGTTGTCGCTGAACAGGCCAAACCACTCGTTGTTGTTGAAAAAGTCCGCGTGGGCCTCGACGTGGGTGATCACCGCCTTCTGGTCGGCGAGGCTGTTTGACACCTGCAGGAACGCGTGTGCGGGGTTGTCGTTGTTCACGATCTCGAAGGCCTTGCCGCCGAGGAACTGCCCCTGCTTTTGCTGGCGGTCGTACTGCATCCCCCAACGCCAGTGGGGGTATCGCTCCTGGAAGCCGCCGTAGGCGATTAGCTCGTTCATCTCGTCGTAGTCGACGATCCAGTAGTTGACCGGGTAGGGGTCGAGTCCGAGTCGGTTGGCCAGATTCGACGCCTCGCGGACGGCCTCTTCGAGTCGCTCTGCTTCGCGTTGCATCCGAATTGACTCGTCGACGTCCCAGCGCTCCGTGACGTCGGCGCGCTCGCCAGCACGCGACGCGCCGTCCGAACCACTGCGGTCCGTATCGATCGGCGTGTATCTGCTGTCGGTCTCGGGTGAGTCGTTGTCTGTCATTATCGCTCTGTCTCCGTTGATTCGGTGCTCAGGATCTCGTAGATGGCGTCGGTCACATCCTCCGGCGAGGTGACGTAGGCCACCGCAACGTCGTCCCGGTCACCGAGTTCGGTTTCAACCTCGTCGGCGTGGGTCGCGTTGATCGCGTTGCCGGAGGGCTGTGTCTCGACGTAGGCGTGGAGGTTCGCGTCGATCGACTCCATCAGCGGGATGACGTTCTCCGCGGTGTCGTTCGAGGAGTTCTCTGAGTCACCCGCGGCGAAGACGTAGCGGTTCCAGTCGCTCCAGGGGTACTCCTCGTCGAGGCGCTCCTGCGCGAGTTCGTACGCGCTGGAGATGCGCGTTCCGCCGCCCGAGCGGATGCCGAAAAACTCCGTCCGGTCGACCTCCCACGCCTCTGCGTCGTGGGCGATGTAGACGAACTCGGCGTTGTCGTACTTGCCCTGCAGATACCAGTCGAGCGGCGTGAACGTCCGCTCGACGAGTTCCCGCTTGTTCTCGCGCATGCTCCCCGAGACGTCTCGGATGTTCACCACGACGACGTTCTTCTCGCGCTCCTCGATGATCTCGGGGTAGCGGTAGCGCTCGTCCTCCCGGCGGAACGGGATCTGGTCGATCCCTTCCTGTCGGATACGCTGGGCAGGGGGCGTTCGCTCGACGCTGGCTTCCATCTCGTCGAGGTCCGCATAGACCGCCCGGTCGTCCTCCGAGAGTTCGTCGTACTGCTCGTCGATCCAGGCACGCGAAACGGGGATCGAGTGTTCGCTCCGCGCCCACTCGAAGGTTCGCTGTGGCCCCCAGCCGTCTATCTGGAGCGCCGCACGCACGTACTCCCGGTCGAAATCCATCGCCAGTTTCCGCTTGAGGCCCTGCTTGAACAGGCGCTCGAAGTCGAGCGTGCTGGTGGGGCCAGTTCGCGTGATGTCGGTGAAATCGCCTTCCGTCTCCTCGACGACCTGCTTGCCTTTCGGCTCCAGGTCCAGCCCCAGTCGCTCGTCGAGTTCCTCGGCGAACTCCTCGGGGTCCATCTCGTAGTACTCGTGTTCGCCACCTTCTTCGCCTGGTTCGCCCTCGTCGCCGTCGTCGTCGCCGTCCTGCGGTTCACCGACCGGGTCGCCGGGTTGTGGCGTCCCGCCGTCGCCCTGTCCGACCCCGCCCATATCGCGCTGGTCGTAGGCGAACTCGGGCAGGTCGATTATCTTGATCGGGATCCGCACCGAGTCTGGTCTGCTCTGTCCCAGATCACCGTACTGGATGAACTCGGCAAGGTCCTGTCGTCTGGACTCGCCGACTTCCCGGTAGCGTTCGAGGTCGTCTCTCAGCCCCATTTGTAACTCACCTGGTCCATGACGTGACGGCTGGTCAACTCAGCGGCGGCCTCGCTGTAGCCGTACATCTCCTGCAGATTGCGGATCGTCTCCGCTTTGATCCGGGCGGTCTGGGTGTTTTTCGGCGGGTCAGCCCACTGTCGCGGGTCGAACTCCTCGAACGTGCGCTCGATGTCTGCCCAGTCGTGTGTCCCGAGCACGGAGCGGATGACGGGGATCTCTCTCGGGTCGACGTCGGAGACGCGGAACTCCTCGTCGCGGTGTCGCCACGCGTGTCGGTTGAGCGCAGTGATGATCTTCTCCGTTCGGAAGGCCCGAACGTCCTCGTTCGGTCTGCTGCCGTCGTATTCGGACTCGTCGAACCGTCCGAGATGTTCGATCTCGAAGACCTTCATCGTCAGCGGGTCGGGGTCGACCAGTTCGCCGCGGTCGTTTTCGAGTTGCTCGCCCTCGGCCCACGCATAGACGTGTTCGAGGTACTCCTCGACAGTCTCCTCGTCGACCCGCTTTTCCCGCATCATCGCGTCGAGGACGTCCGTCTCCTGTCGCTCGAAGATGTACTCCTTCACTGGGACGACGCGCTCTTCGAACTCGGTCGCCTCGCTCGCCGAGAACACTGGCGCGTCGATGAGATGTTCTGCCATCGCGTCGAGGACGTCCCGCGGCATGATCACTCGGTCGACGTCGAGGTCCTCGTGGAACCTGTCGGTCTCCTCGTAGAGTTGGTCTGCGATGACGTCGCGGGTGTAGGTGACCGGGATCCCAGTCGCGCCGTCGTGTGCACTGTCGTCGAAGTCGAACGACTCGATGCCGACGCGTTCGTCCCCGTCGTGGAGATAGCCACGGTCGAACAGCAGCGCCTTCTCGACCAGGTCGAGGTCCTCGGGCAGATCCGATTCAACCAGTCGGGAGACGACGGCGTACAGCGCTGCGGCCTCGACTGTGTGGGGTGCGAGTTCCCGTTCGACCACCTCGTCGCCAGCGCTGACGGTGATGACGACGGGTTCGCGGATCCGCGTTTCGAGTTGGTCCCACGTGTTCACGTCCCAGACTTCGGTCTGGTCGGTCAACTCGCGGCGGAGCAGTTCGGCCTCCAGCGAGAGGTTCGTCAGGTACGTGAACTCGTGTCTGTCGAGGCGGCGCTTGAGCGCCTTCAGCGGGTCCTGTCCCTGCTTGCTTGCGTGCTGGTCGAGTTGCGCTTCCAGATCCGGGTTCGAGATGATGATCAACTGGGTGTCGACGTCCATCCCGATCCCCTTGTCGAGTTTTACCCGGCCCTCGTCGGGGACGTTGAGCAATTTCTGGAGCAGGTCGGCGTGCTGTCCGGCGTCTTCGACGATGGTTACCAGCCCGTTGCCCTGCGAGAGGACGCCATCGTAGGAGAACGCCTGTGGGTTCTTCCGACCCCGTGAGTCGAGTTCGCGCAACATTCCGGCCATCCACGTGCCGACGAGACGCTCCTTGGGTGACCCCTCGTCCTCGGAGTGCAGGATTCCGATGCCATCCCCGACGTCGACGACGTAGTTTTTCACCCGAAGGTGGTGTTCGTCGGTGATGGCCGAAAAGAGGTCCTCGACACCATCGCGTCGGTACTCCGTTTCCAGCAGGTCGTAGGCCTCGCGACAGAACGGGTCGAGGTCTCCCTCGACGCGAACGGGGATGTGGTCGTCCAGTCGCTCGTTCATCCGGGCGAGTAACTCTGTCCGAACCGACCGTGGAAACACCGTCAACGGGTGTGTCTGGACCGGGCTCTCGTACCAGTCGTCCTCGTCGGCGGTGGGTCGGTCGCCGTAAGTCATGCCCGGTTCGTTCCCGACGCCTGCGACGTTCCACTCCAGCGTGTATCGCCGCCCCTCGTCGGTCTTCGAGTACTCGCGAAGCCCGTTGACGAGACAGCGTTTCAGCTCCGATTTTCCGGTTGCCGTCGGGCCGTCGAGCCAGAGAATCTTCTCGGCTTTGCCCCGCCCGGCCGCAATCGAGCGCAGGTCGTCGACGAAACTGTTCAACACCGCGGTGTTGCCGAGGATGGCGTGTTCCCCATCGTTCCACGGGTCGTCGAAGAATCGGTAGCGCTCGGTCTCCTCGCCCTCTTCGAGGACCGTTCGCGTTCCGGCGTGCTCGATGGCATCGAGCAGGTACTTCGGGGCGTGCGCGGCCAACTGCGGCTGGTCGAGTAACATCTCGACGTACGCATCGAGGCTCATCGGCTCCTCGTAGGTGGCTTCGAGCGCGGTATCAGCGGCCTCGATGAACTCGTTGTCTGTCATGGTCTCCGGTCAGCTCTCCATCTCGCTTTTTGCGACCTCTGCACCGGCGAATTCGAGCACCTCCTTCGCGCCCGCTTCGGAGTAGCCCTGTTCGATGAGCGCATCGATCCACTCGTTGCGCTGCTGGTCGTCCATGTCGCCGCTCGAGACGAGTGCCGAGAAGTTGATGTTGTGTTTCTTGTCCTCCCAGAGCTTTCGTTCGAGCGCGCGACGCAGGCGGTCGTTGTCCTGCGGGTCGAACGGTTCGCCCTCGCGGGCGCGCCGGGAAACCCAGTTTGCGACCTCCTGCCGGAAGTCGTCCTTGCGGTCCTCTGGTAGGTCGAGTTTCTCCTCGACGCCGCGGAGGAACTGCTCGTCGGGTTCCTGTTCGCGGCCGGTGATCTCGTCCTCGACGGTGTCGTCGTCGATGTAGGCCATCACGTGGTCCATGTACTTCTCGCCCTGACGCTGGATCTCGTCGATGTCGTAGGCGAGTGCGTGACGCACGTCCTCGATAGCGCGTTCCTTGTACTCCTCGCGGACGAGTTCGAGATAGCGGTAGTAGGTCTCGAACATCTCCGCAGAGATGGAGCCGTGGTTTTCGAGGTTCCGTTCGAGGTGGGTGAAGGTCGTCAGCGGTGAGAGGAAGGAGCGCTGCCGGTGCATCGAGTCCATGATCGCCTCGGCGATTTCGTCACCGATGAAGCGAGGTGAGACGCCGTCCATCCCCTCGCCCAGATCGGTCTTGTCCTCGGCCTCCTCGCGGAGTTTCCGCACGTCGATGTCCTCGGCCTCGTCGGTCTCGCCGTTGTAGGCTTTGGCCTTCTGGATGAGGTCGACCTTCCCGGCGTCGGGTTCCTCGATCCGGGTGAGCACGCCGAAGAGACCGGCCATCTCCAGCGTGTGTGGCTCGACGTGAATGTCGGGCAGGTCTGCGTTGCGAAGCATCTTCCAGTAGATTTCGGCCTCGTCCTCGTAGGAGAGCACGTAGGGGAAGTCGATGCGCTTGGTGCGGTCGTTGAAGGCCTCCATCTTCTCGTCGCCCTTTTTCTCGCGGTACTCGGGCATGTTCGTCCGGCCGACGATGACCTGGTCGATGTCCATCCGGGGGTTGCTCTTTGGCTTTATCGTCTGCTCCTGAGTGGCGTGCAGGAAGTCGTAGAGAAACTCTCGCTGGAGTTTCAGCAGTTCCTCGCCCGAGAACAGCCCGCGATTCGCGTTACAGAAGGCTCCGGAGTAATCGAACGCACGCGGATCGGACTCGCCGTAGATTGCGATCTTCGAGTAGTTGACGTCGCCGGTCAGTTCGGTCTCGTCCTGATTTTTCTTGTCTTTCGGTTCGAAGGTTTCGATGGCGCGGCGCTTGTTCTCGTCAGCGACCAGTCGAACGATTTCGACGTGGTTGTCGAGGACGGCCTCCAGGTCGTCGTCGTAGTACGCCAGCAGCCGGTCCATGTAGAACTCGCTGGCCGGGTCGAGTTCCTGCTCGTTGCGGATCGAGTAGGGGGCGTCGAGCTGTTCGTTGATCGACTCGATGATCGACCGGCGCTGTTCGAGCGGCAACAGAACGATTGGGTCCTGATTCATCGGCGAGCGCACCACGTCGTCGGCGGGGTCCTGGTCAGCGATCACGTCACAGAGGTTGGTCCACCGGAAGGTGTACATCCGCCCCTCGTCGCGGGCGGTGTAGGCCTCGAAGTAGGACCGCACCTGCGAGTCGAAGTCCGACTTGCCGGACCCGACGGGACCGAGCAACAGCATGATCCGCCGCTCGGGGCCGAGGCCGCGCGCACCGGATTTCACCTTGTTGACGAACTGGTGGATCGCCTCGTGGATCACCTGTCCGTAGAAGGTGTTCTCGCCGTCGTTGAGCGGGTCCTTGGAGGCCATCTTGTACTCGACGATACCGGCCTCCTCGTCGTAAGTCGTCCCGAAGTGGTCGAACATGTCCGCGACGCGCTGGTGGGCGTTGCGAGCGATCCGCGGGTGTTCGTGCAGTTCGTCGAGATACCACTCGAAGGAGTGGGTCGTCCTGAGGTCGCCGGGTATCGTCTCTCTGTACTGTTCGCTGATCGATTCCAGTGTCGTTCTGTGTTCACTCATCGTTTGGTACTCGTGCGTTCGGTGGTCGGGATGCTGTGTTCCGTTCCGGTCACATCGGCTGGCTGGTCCGGACTCTGGGTCTGCCTCGATGAATCGGCACCGTTCCCAACAGCCCAGCCCTGCGAGCGGCGGTCAGTGTCGTTCGTCCCTGACATGTGAATACATACCACGCATCGGAGTTCAACAACCGGTCACGGGTCAACGAGCCGGAGGGAGTCCCGATACTATTTATTATACGAGTGCTACAATCATATAACTGTTGTTGTGGGGAGGTAATATTCACCCGTATTTGCATCGAAGTGTGGAGCGAACCGCACCACGGTGCGATAGTGATACAGATTGACCAGAATGGGTCTGTCTGGGTTTAAATACCGACACGGAGCGTCCGGGCGATGGTCTGATATGTTGGGGCACGAAGAGACGGGTATGGAACTGGACGAACTCGCCGACGGTTGGGAGGTCTGGAGCGACCAGGAACGAAAGGTCGTGCTCGCCTACCGCCCGGACGTGTTCGACACGCAGGCGTTCCCCGCCGCCTGTATGCCGACCATCTACATCACGCAGGGTCAGCGAAATCGTCGTCCCGGCCGCGAACAGCGAACGCCGGGAACGAAGTGGTACGTGACGCTATATCTCGAACCCGAAATTGACCGCAGCGCAGACCAGTACGAAAGCCGAGAGGCGGCCGTCGATGGTGCCTGTACTCTCGCAGCGGGGTTTGCGAGCGGGGAAATCGACTACCGGGGCCTCTATCAGGTGCCGCGGGAGGCGTACTTCGAGCGCCTCGACGAACTGACCGGGCGCGAGCGCTAGACCGCACTGCGAGTCGCAACGACTATGCGCTCGCCGGACGCTTCCTCGAATATGAAACTCGCTGGTATGGCCAGCAACCGCGGCCGAAATCTGATGAACATCGCAGACCGCGTTCCCGGTGACGTCGAGTTCGCCGTCGTCCTCACGAACGACGCAGACGCGCCGGTGCTCGAAAAAGCTGCAGACCGGTCGATTCCGACAGAAACCGTCGAGCGACCGGAGGGGCAATCACGCACGGACCACGAGCGTCGCGTGCTCGACGCGCTCGAGGGCTACGACTTCGATCTGGTCTGTCTCGACGGCTACATGCGCATTCTCTCCGATACCTTCCTCGACGAGACGCCGACGACGCTGAACGTTCATCCGTCGCTGTTGCCCGCATTTCCCGGGATGGACGCGTGGGGCGACGCGCTCGATGCGGACGTGTCCGTCGCTGGCTGTACGGTTCACGTCGTGACCGACGCCACTGACGAGGACGGTACCGTCATCGAGTCGGAAATCGACGCCGGGCCGATCGTCACGCAGGAACCAGTGCCGGTCTACGAGGACGATTCGCGGGAGGACCTGCAGGACCGGGTGCTCTATCAGGCCGAGTTCCGGGCCTATCCGCGCGCAGTCGAGTGGTTCGCAAAGGGACAGGTGACCGTCGACCACGACGCCGAGGCGGTACACGTCGACGGCGACGACGGCGGCCAGTTCCCTGCCAGACGACTCGTCAGCGGCGACCGCGGGACAGAGTTGCGATACGGGGAAAACCCTCATCAGGACGCCGCGCTGTACGTCGACAACACCGTCAGCGAGGCGAGCGTGGTACACGCGACACAACGCAACGAGGGCGCGAAGGCGCTGTCGTACAACAACTACAACGACGCCGACGGTGCTCTGAGTCTCATCAAGGAGTTCGACGAACCGGCGGCGGCGGTGATCAAGCACACGAATCCGGCAGGGTGTGCGACTGCGGGGACGCTCGCGGAAGCCTACGAGCGTGCGCTCTCGACGGACCCGATGAGCGCGTTCGGTGGCATCGTAGCCCTGAACCGGGAGTGCGACGAGGAAACCGCAGCACAGATCATCGACTCGTTCAAGGAAGTCGTCGTCGCGCCGGGGTACACCGATGACGCGCTCGCGACGCTGTTCGAGAAGGAGAACCTGCGGGTGCTTGACGTCGGCGAACTCGGCGATCGAACCGACCGACTGACTGAGAAGCCACTCGTCGGAGGTCGACTCGTACAGGAGCGGGACTTCCAGACAGTGACGCCCGAGGACATGGAGGTGGTCACCGAGCGCGAACCTACGGAGGACCAACTCGAATCGCTCCAGTTCGCCTGGCAGACGATCAAGCACGTCAAATCGAACGCAATCCTGTTTGCCGACGGGACGGAGACGGTCGGTATCGGAATGGGGCAGGTTTCCCGGGTCGACGCGGTTCGACTGGCAGCGATGAAAGCCGACGAACACGCAGAAGGGAAGGACGCCGACGGCGCGGTCATGGCCTCGGACGCCTTCTTCCCGTTCCCTGACGGTATCAGGGAGGCCGCAGAGGTGGGCATCGAGGCGGTCATCCAGCCCGGCGGGTCGAAAAACGACGATATGGTGATCGAAGCGGCCGACGACCACGACATGGCGATGGTGTTCACCGGGAGTCGGTGCTTTCGGCACGACTGAACGGCAGTGAAGGAGTGTCTGGAGCTCGTCAGCGCGTTTGCTGACGGTGCTTTCGGCACGACTAACGGGAGTGCCGAACGCGCGCGGGGCGAACGCAGTGAGTCCCGCGGTGCTTTCGGCACGACTGAACGGCAGTGAAGGAGTGTCTGCAGGTCGCCCCATATCTTTTAGAGGCAGAGCGGCGAAGCGGTGTCATGACATACCGTGCCGGGATCATCGGAGCAGGCGGTGCCGCGGGCGGCGGATTCATCGGGCAGAAGACCGAAAGCGAGGAGCTCCCGGTGGCATCACACGCAGGTGCGTATCACGCGACGGAGGGCATCGAACTCGTCGCAGTCGCGGATCTGGATACCGAGCGGGTCGCGAAGTTCGGCGAGACGTGGGACATCCCAGAGGCGGGGCGATACACGGACCACGAGGCGATGCTCGACGCCGAGGATCTGGCTGTCGTTTCCGTCTGCACGCCGAGTCATCTCCACGCCCAGCACGTTCAGGATACCGTCTACGTCGGCGACCCAGACATGGTGTGGTGTGAGAAACCCATCGCGAGTCGCGTCACGGACGCAGACGACGCTGTGGCGATGTGTGATGCCGAGAACGTCGAGTTGCTCGTCAATCACATCCGTCGGTTCGACCCGTTCTACGCCGAACTCGCCTCGGACCTCCGAGAGCTAACCGGCGAGGTACAGTCCGTGAACGCAACCTTCAAGCGCGAACTGCTGCGCAACGGGACGCACTTTCTGGACATCGTCTGCTTTCTGCTCGACACTCGACCGGCCGACGTCGGCGGCGTCCTCGCCGGTGAAGAGGAGGCGACCGAGAGCCTCGACATCACCGTCGACGTGGACGATTCGGGCGGCGCGGGGACGATCAGTCTCGCAGACGGGACGGTCTTTTCCTTCGACTGTACGCTCTCACGGGAGTACTGGACCGGATCGCTTTCGTTTGTCGGAACAGGCGGCAAACTCGACGTCGAAGAGACAGACAACGAGTGTCGCTACTGGGATCTCGACGACAGCCACCACGTCCGCCGTGAACTACCGATAGAGACAACAGACATCTTCGACCGGGAAGCCGCCTGGCGCGAGGCCGGAGCGCACGTGCAGAAACTCCTCGACGGCGCGACCGAAAACCGCTCACCCGGCGACGAGGCAGTTCAGGCCCTCGAAACGCTCATCGGACTGTTTCTCTCTGAGTACACGAGCGCTCGCGTCGAACTGCCACTGGCGCGGCCGCTACGCGATGTGGAGATTCGTTCGTGGTGAGCCTCGTGGATTCGATTCCGCATAGAGATGCAGAAGACGCTCACAGTCACTCCGCGTCGAGTTCACTGTACCAGACGCGGTCGATATTGGCGTGAATCTCGTCGGTGTCGAGCCGTTCGACACCGGAGAGCAGTTCACGCGCTTCCGTGAGATGGCGTCGAACCTGTGCCACGTCGTCGACGGACTGTGCGGCCAGAAGAGACACTCTGGCGCGGTTGAGTTCGAGTCGTTCTGCGAGCGCCTCCTCGACCGGGATGTCGTGTTCGCGTGCGAGTCGGGCCATACTGTCGAGCACGTCTGCTGGCGTCTCTAGCTGGACGACGAGGTTTCGAGAGGGGAGTTCGACCGTGACGATTTCCGTCTCGCAGTTGCCGGTCCCCCACGGAGCGATCACGTACTCCGGTGTTTCGGCAGACATACGTCGCTCGTCATCTCGGGAGGATATATTTATGCGCCGTCTACCGGACGAGAAATCGGTCGTCACTGTCGGTTCTGTCGCTCCGGGTGTAGAATGTAGGAACGGACGGGCCGGGATTGCCCGTCGTTCGAACACGGGTAATCCCGCTTGTCTCCTCCACCCCGCGACCCTTCGAGCGACGGATGTCCAGCGGTTCGCTGCTCGCTTCCGCGCCTGGCGAAGTGCCGCCGGTTAATCAGCCGTCCGCATCCCTGCAGATGCGTTCGACTGACCCTCCGTCCCCGAAGGACGAGGCTTCGACGTTGACTTGCGGGGCCCGCGCCCGTCTGAGCGGACGCACCCGGCGTTCGGTCTCACTTGAGGCCACACGTGACGAGGAGCGGGGCCTAACCGCCCGACCTAGTCCATCTCAAGATAGCGGAGTGGCTCATAAGGGCCTTTCGGAACGGCCTGTCAAACCCGAAACATCCACAAGGGTTCCCGTCGATAGCACGCGTATGGACATCGCAGGCACGAAAAAGAAGATCCAGCGTGCGACGAAAGTCGCCGAGGAAACCTACAAGAAGATGAACGAGATGATGGAGAAGATGCAGCAAATGCAGGACGACCTCGCGACGACGAGCACACAGGTCGACGAGATGGAGGCCGAACTCGCACAACAGCGGGCGATACTCGAAGCCATCGCGGCCGAGCAGGGGGTCGACACGGAAGCGGTGCTCGAAGACGCCGGTCTACTGGCCCCGCCGGAGGAGCGTGAGGAGAACACACCTGACCCGGCGAAACTGGCCACAAGCCGACCATCCTCGGCTGACAAGTAGTGCGGTTTCTCGCGACGACGAATCGGGGGCTTGAAGCCATCGCGGGGAAGGAGGTGAACGAACTCGTCGGAGCGAGTCCGACGATACACCATCCGGGAGTGATCGAGTTCGAGGCTCCCGAGCGAGCGGCGCACCTGCTTCAGACCCACGCGCGGACCCTGCACCGGGTGCTGGTCGAGTGGCACCGCACAGCGTGTGAAACGCTCGCTGCGATCTACGAGACGGCGCGGTCTCTGGCAGTCACGGAGTACATCGAACCACAGCAACCGATCGCGGTGCGTGCGAAACGACACGGCGAACACGAGTTTACGAGCCCCGACGTCGAGCGCGAAGTCGGCGCGGCACTCATCGAGGAGTATCGGGCCCAGACTGGTGACCGACCACCGGTCGACCTCGAAGACCCGACCGTACTGGTCAGGGTGTTCGTCAGGCACGAGCGCGTGGTGTTTGCCGTCGACGCGACCGGACAGCACTCGCTGCACCGTCGGGCCTACCGCGAGTACGAACACGACGCCGCCTTGCGCCCGACAGTCGCGGCCGCCATGGTTCGACTGGCCGATCCGGCGCCAGGCGATCGGCTCGTCGACCCGCTCTGTGGTAGCGGAACGATCCCGATCGAAGCCGCGCTGTCTCACCGGAATACACCTGTGAGACCGACACACGAACCCGCAGCCAGCGAACTGGTGTTTCTGGACGACGCCTACGAAGATGATCCAGCAGAACGACCGGTGGACATCGACATCGTGGGCCGCGACAGCGACGAAGCGTGTGTCGCTGGCGCACGCAAGAATGCACGCGCCGCTGGCGTGGCTGACGAGACGGCATTCGTGGCAGCAGACGCAACCACGGATCCGATCGACGCCGATATCGTCGTCTCAGACCTGCCGTTCGGAATTCGAACGGCGAGCGAGGGACTGCACGCGCTCTACAGCGCATTCTTCGAGACGCTATCGAAAACCGACTGGAAGCGACTCGTCCTGTTGACTGCCCGCCCGGACCTGGTGCCGTACAACCCCACGCAGGAATTTCCCGTCCGGCGAGGTCGACTGGAGGTATCGCTTCTGGTCGTCACGAACGGCGCTACTCGATGAGTCGTTGATGCTCGACTTTGATACAGCGGTCCTGAACGACCCGAAGCCCCGCAGACTCTGCCCGCGTCGCCGCCTCGTCGTGACTGATTCCCAGTTGCATCCAGAGCGCCTCGACGCCGTCGCGTTCGAGCACCTCGTCGACGATCTCGGGAATCTCGTCGCTCGGACGAAACACGTCGACCAGCGGCACACGTTCCGGAACGTCCGTGATCGAGTCGTACGCCTCGCGGCCGAATATCTCGTCGGCAAAGGGGTTGACCGGGATGATCTCGTAGCCGTGGTCGATCATGTACTTCGGCACGTCGTGTGCCGGTTTCCCTGCTGTGGTCGAACAGCCGATGACGGCGATGGGATCGAGTGTCAGGATCTGTCTGAGCTCTGTGTCTGTCTCGACGGGCATACTAGACTGTCAGTCCCGCGGAACAAAAGACTACGCTCTCTCCGGCACACGTCCTGAACTGCCACCACCCAGTCGCCGCTGCCACTAGCCAGTCGTCTGGATTCCGTCGGACAGTTGCACCGACGCCGAACGGTCGGGGTCCACTTCGATGACGCCGTCGAACAGTTGCTTCAGTGTGTTGACTGTCTTCGGGTCGTGTGCCGTCGACTCGATGATGTGCAGCCCGACCGCGTCGGCGGCCTCGATACGTCGAGTCAGGACGTGCATGAAACGAAAGACCGTCTGCAGACCCGAATGCACGAGTAGTGGCGTCAGTGAGTCGAGCGCCATGCGATTCTGCTCGATTCCCGCTTCGACCGAAAATTCCTCGAGAAATGCAGACACCTTGATCCCGATCCCGCTCATATCGACCGGCGACGACGCGTACTTCACCATCTGACTGTCCTCATCCGCTCGACCCTGCTGATGAGTCACGCAATCGACGATGCCAAGCCGTGCGTCGTCCGGATTGGACACCAGCGAGCGGATATCCGCGAGCACCCGGTCGGCGTCGTCACGACTGGTGACGATGATCGACCCGTCACCTCGGTCTGCACCTGCTGCGAGCGCTTCCAGTGTGCGACGGCGCTTTCCAATAAGGGGTGGCCCCGCAACCAGAACGTTCTGTCCGGGAGCGAGTGTGGCGTTTTCGAACGCTGTTCCAAGATCGTACATGAGGATCTACCTGTGCAGCGGGGTCACCCCCCGGCTGTGTGTTGACTGTCGGGGGAAAGCATATATTGTTTTCCGTGGATCGAGATATTTGACCGACTCAGATCGGGGGGTTTTTATTCCGACGTCGGATCGTTTCTTCTACAGGGCGCTTAGCTCAGCTTGGACAGAGTACTTGGCTTCGGACCAAGAGGTCGCGGGTTCAAATCCTGCAGCGCCCATCTTTTCGAGGGTTGTAATAGCCCGACAGCGGTGGTCTATACCTCCTATCGAATTGAGCGCAGTTGCTTTCGTTCGATAGTCGGACGACGGGTGATTTCCACCGGGGTTCGCGTACATCCAAACTGGTGGGAATTCTGAAAATCAATCGCCGATTGAATTATTGAAGATGATATCTTATTTCGTCGGTTCGACGTTGTGGTTGAGCCGGAACAGATTCTCCGGATCCCACTCGTTTTTCACCTCTACCAACCGGTCGTAGTTCTCGCCGTAGGCGGCCTGCTGGTCGCCGATCTCCTCAGGAACGAAGTTGGCGTAGACACCGCCGGTCGCATGGGGGGCCATCGCCTCGTGCATGTCGCGTGTCCATTCGATGCATTCCTCGTCCTGCTCAGGGGCCGTCCACTGGGTGTGAAGGACCATCGTGAACTCAAAGTTGCGGTGGGGATAGGCCGTCGAATCGACCGGCTTCTCGTTCATCGCACCACCGAGATGTGGGATGGCGATTTCCGTCTCCGGAGTCGGGATAGTTTCGCCATACTCGACGAACGTCTCGATCATCTCATCGGTCATTTCATCGAAGTTGTGGGACTTCCAGTAGTTTCGGTTTCCAGCCGGAGCCAGTCCGTCAAATGCCTGTTGCCAGCCGGTGTACGGGTGCGGGCCGACCGCGTCCGCGATAGGATCACCCACGTCACGGACCGGCTGCAGTACTTTTTCTCCCTCCGACATATCGCCGGCGTAGAACGTGGCGAGGATGACGACTTTCCGGCCATGCCACTCCTCTGGAATAAACGGTAGTGGGGGTGCATGCCGGATAACACACCAAACCGTCGCATCGTTGGGTGCCTCGGAGGCGAACTCACGGTACCCCGAAAGGACCGCTTTGGCGTCCTCGAACGGATGCACAATTGGGCCGGACAATACGGTCGGGCCGACCTCGTGTAATTGGAACTCAAATGAGGTAACGATACCGAAATTCCCGCCCCCACCCCGGAGCCCCCAGAAGAGGTCCTCGTTTTCCGATTCGCTCGCATGGACGAGTTCGCCTTCAGCAGTGACGACATCGGCCGACAGGAGGTTGTCAACGGTCAATCCGTGTTTCCGAGAGAGCCAGCCCCACCCGCCGCCGAGCGTCAAGCCTGCAACCCCCGTCGTTGAGTTGTAGCCGACGGGTGTGGCGAGGCCGAAAGCCTGCGTCTCGTGGTCCAGTTCGTTGAGCACGACTCCCGGTTCGACGCGGACCGTCTTTGCGTCTGGATCGACGCGAACCGATTTCATCGACGAGAGGTCAATCAAGAGGGCATCGTCATCGACGGCTCTACCTGCGATGTTGTGGCCGCCGCCCTTCACCGAAATTGGATACTCGTGCTCTCTGGGGAACGTCACCGCGCTGATGACGTCTGCGGTGCCAGCACACTGGACGACGAGGGAAGGATGTCTGTCTATCGTTGCGTTCCAGACCGTTCGTGCCTCGTCGTACCCTTCGTTATCCGGACGGAGAAGAACTCCTCGAAGGGACTCAGAAAATTCGGTAACCGCTTCGTCATTTGGTGTGGGTGTTTCTAATGACATCTCTGAATCATCTATCTGATCTAGTTCACGGAGAGGCGTGAAGTGTTAACATTTTTACGGATAAGCACAGTTAGGAATAACTGAGTTAATCATCTCCAAAGGGACCAGGTCGCATACCGAATCAGGACGCATATTCTGCCCGACTCATGTAGCGTATCATTAGTTATGGGTTACATACGATTGACTAAGTATAATCAGGAACGGTTCCCGAGAGCATCCAAAGTACTCTGGTTCCTGCATTCAGGTCGCCGTCTCAGCACTCACCTCGGCTTCGACAAGCTCCTTCGTATGTATCCTCCCGCTCAGTAACAACCTCGATTTACGATGCAGGTTCGATATTCCTGGTGTGGTCGAAGAGATTTGTCGGATCATACTCCGCTTTCACCTCCGTCAGCCGCTGATAGTTGGTGCCGTAGATCGACCGGAGGAGTTCTTCGCCCTCTTCGTGCACCCCTGATAGGTTCACGTAGGGACCGCGAGAGGTGAATTCCCGCATGTCCTCGATACTCTCCTGTGCCCACGCGATGTTCTCCTCCGTCTCCACGGGGTCATCCCAAATCGCATCCACGGTGAACAGAAACGGTGCGTCACGATGGACAAACGCCGTCTGCCCCGGATCTACCTGGCTAATCCGACCACCGAGTTGCATAACGCCCACGTTCGAATAGACCGACGGGGCTCGTTCGCCGGCGGCTACGATCTGATCGATAGCTCCATCGCTCAGCTCGTTGAGATAGAGCGAATTCCAGTAGTTATGGCGGCCAGGTGGATTGAACGCGTCGTCCCTGGACTGGAAGTCGGTGTAGGGCATCGTCCCGCTCAGATCGACGAGCGGCTCTGCAACGTCTCGAAACTTCTGGAACTCCTGCTCACCGGCCGCTGGCTCGCCGGCAAAGGCTCCGAAGATAGCAAGACCAGGATCGCCCCACACCGCTTCCGGGAACTCGGGAAGTTCGGGGACGCGTGCGTATGCGGCTGTCAGGGTCACCTCCTCAGGGGCATCGGCTGCATACGACCGGAAGTACCTGAGTACCTCGGTGGCTTCTTCGTGGGAGTAGCCGATGAAACAGGTTGCTATGTCGGGGCCGACTTCGTGGCACCGAAACTCGAACGACGTGACGACGCCGAAGTTGCCGCCGCCACCACGGAGGGCCCAGAACAAGTCTTCATTCTGGTTCTGGCTGGCTGTCACGACCTCTCCATCCGCAGTGACGACATTAACCGACTGGAGGTTGTCGCAGGTCAGGCCATACTTGCGGCTGAGGTGACCGAGACCGCCGCCGAGCGTCAACCCGGCAATGCCCGTATCCGACGCGCCACCCCCAGGGACGGCTAGTCCGAAAACCTGCGTCTCATGATCGAGATCTCCAACTGTCGCCCCTCCCTGAACACGCACGGTCCGCTCCTTCGGGTTAACCCGCACTCCGTCCATTGGAGAGAGGTCAATAACGATTCCACCATCGCATGTTGAGTGACCGGCAACGCTGTGACCACCACCGCGGACGGCCACCGGCACCTCGTGCCGCCGAGCAAAGGCGACCGCTTCGATGATGTCGGCAACACCTGAACATCGAACGACGAGCGCCGGATACCTATTGATCAGGCCGTTCCAAACCCGGCGGGCATCGTCATACGATTCGTCGTCGGGAAAGACGATATCCCCACGAACTGCGGCCCGAAACGTGTCAATATCATCCGCTGTGAGCGCTGTAAGTACCTGCTCACCCGGGTGTTCTCGGGGATAGCCATCCACTGTCATTAGAAACCGTACTACCGGTGAGCGGATAAGGCTGGCCCGGACGCGAACTCGATCAAGGACCACGGCAGTTCAATTGGATTCCACTGCCAGACCGACGGGCATGGATGTCCCTCGATACGGTTTGATGAGCCGTCTCTGAATCTAACGGGCTTGTCGAAACCTCAGGCGAACCGCGTCAGTCCTCGGGGAGCGGCGTAACAAAGCGGAAAAGCAAACGAAGGCAGCGGATACGCTCGTAGTTAGGCTTCGACGGGTTCGTGCTCTTCGAGGGCGTACTCTGCCTCAATAACGTCCTTCATCGTCGTCATGGTGTTACGAATCTGGCGCTTCATGTAGCGTTTGAAGACGGGCTGGAGGGCGCGCTGAAACAACGACCCGCCTGTTTCGAAGTCACCGTGGACGTGGAGGTTCGTGCCGCTGTCGGTTTCTGTGTAGTCGAAGACCATCTCGGCGGTCATGGTCTCGTCGTCGATTACCGAC
Source organism: Halovenus marina (assembly GCF_051414115.1). NCBI lineage: Archaea > Methanobacteriati > Methanobacteriota > Halobacteria > Halobacteriales > Haloarculaceae > Halovenus > Halovenus marina. The sequence continues at coordinate 1,339,886 of NZ_JBLKNZ010000001.1, forward strand.
ACCGTGCGGTAGTTCTCGGCGTGAACTGTGAACAGTTCGTCGCTGGTAATCGTCTTGCCGAGCATTTTGAATGTCAGGCGGTGCATGGTGCCATCGTCCGTTTCTTCAATAACTTCGTAGTCGATGAGGCCGGGCGTCGACCGCAGCCAGTTCTCGGGGGACGTCCGCCACTCGAAGACGTACTCGATGGGCGCTTCGATCTCGATTTCGTGGTCGAAGGATGCCATGTAGGGACAACTCCATGCTCATATCGGACGGCCACCCATGTGAACTAGTAACAATTTCACGTTGCGATAATGTTACGAACAACTGAGTGACTCACAGCCACCCGGACGAGAAGCGTGCTGCATACGCGCCCTCGGCCGTGTTTCGACGCTCGAAGTCGGGCGATTGAGCGCTGATATCAAATTAATTTTCAATAGGGCCGTTCTAGTAGGTCTCAGAAGTACTGCTGCATAGATAGTGCATATTCAGCACTCGCCCTGTATCCCTCCGCCCTCTCCTAACAGGATTCCTCCTTCACCGTCGTCTTTCGTCGTTTAGGGGCCACCAGGTCAGTCATCTCTGACCACATCGATGGATTCCTGTAACGTGAGGACGGGCACGATGTGTCCCTCATGGTCTTCGAGAATCGGCGGACCAAGGAATCCAGTAACTGCCTCGAAACTGTCGGCTTCCATAATGAAGTAAAATCTGTGTTCGCTCGGCGTGCCGTACGCTCCGTGGATTTCAACGCCATGCTCCTCAGCTCGCTGGTCTAAACTGGAAATCAACTCCACTGCCATTTCCTGTTTGTCTTCGTGTCCCCAACAATTGTCGGGACTGTGTTCTAAGGTAGAGATGAAGTGCATCCTGTAACCACCAATATCGGTACGTCGCCACGAAACGAACCGGAGCAACCGCGATTTCGGGAGGGCTTCCATCCGGTCAGACTACTGGACGTACCTGTAACTCCCTAAGGATTTCAACAGAGCCAATATGGTATAAGGTCGGTATTGGATACAGAAGGGTGTATGCAGCAAACCAGACCTGTACGGATCGGAAATGGCTCACCCCTTGGAGAGAACATGGATGAAAACTCCATAGGCGACGTCAGAAGGATGACTGCCGGACTTATTGCTCGACTTTCGCCTGTTCGGTCTTCGGTTCCGACGAAGCGACGGACCCTTCGTCTCTCACGGAAGGACCGGGAGATGCGCTTGGCTCGCTCTCTGCGGGAGGATACAGCTCCCCGAGATCTCCCTCCCATGGATCAACATGCCCAGGGAGCAAGGTTACTTGGCCGAGAGTGGCCAATTTTCGTGCGGACTCCATCTGTTGCTCTTTATTATAATTCATCAGGTTCCCTCCTCGCACGGGCTCAGGATCCACGGCCTTCCCACTCATTATGTCCATCGTTAGCAACGCGTCGCTACCGAAAAGGATTCGAGACTCTTCCATCCAGAATGAGCAGTGCTCTTTCCGATGGCCAGGTGTTTGAATCACCTTAGGCTGGCCGGGGACGGGCAATACCTGACCGTCCGTGAACGTGTGAGCCTCAGCAATCGGTTCAACGTTCATCAATCCAGCCTTCATCAGTGCGCGGATGAATCGCGCAAACGCGGGTCGCCACAAGAGGAGAAAGGATCCAAGCTGTGGATTGTGTCCGCCTTCCAACGCTGTTTCATATCCCTCTTCAGGGACCCAAACGGGTATTCCCTCCTTCCGAAGCGGTTCAGCCAGGCCCATATGATCTGGATCAACGTGCGTTAGAATCACCGCCTTAATATCGGCTACCTCGGCACCAATTCGGTCAAGCCCGGACTCCAACAGTTCCATTTGAGCAGGCAATCCTGCATCGACCAATGTCAGTCCATCATCGTCCTCGATAAGATACATATTGGTCATGGTCGAGCAGAGCTGGTAGACGTCATCAGCCACTTCCGTGGCCACTTGCTCGTCCCTGAGATGGGATTCTATGTTCCAGGGGATTCTCATGTGTTGTTCACCTCTGCTCCCGTGGCGAACACCGAGGGTGGCCCCTTTCCAAGTACGTGCCCGGCGAGTTCAGCGCCGTCACCCGAAACGGCTCGGTGAATTTCTAGTTCCTCGTCTGTGTCTAGTGTCGATACGTTTGCCATGACCTGTCTACGGGGCGCTGTTATGTGAATTGGTAACATATTCACAACAGAGTCATGTTAGGAGTATTCGAGTGAACTTCGACGGATGAGAATAGGCGTGTGCTGAAAATGCGTCCTGTATGCAGCAGCGCCTTCGCCAGTTACTCGATGTCTGTCAGTAGCGGTGTGACCGATACAGAGGCAATCTTCACCACGAACAATTATCCATATACGAGCCGAAATAAGAGGCTATGGCAGTTATCGAATGCAATGGAGCCACCCTCTATTATGAGGAGTACGGAGAGGGACAACAGCTCGTGTTTCTCCACGGGGCGTGGATGGGACTCAGATTCTTCGAGCCACAGTTGACGGCTCTTTCAGACGAATATCGGACAGTGGCTCTTGATTTCAGAGGCCACGGCCGGTCGGAGAAGACAGAGCACGGCCACACTGTCCGTCAGTATGCCCAGGATGTAAACGAATTTCTCAGCCAGCGTAATTTGGACGATGTCGTCTTGATCGGGTGGTCAATGGGCGCGGCTGTCACATGGGAGTATGTCGATCTGTTCGGAACGGAACGGATACAAGCACTGGTAAATGTGGACAGTGAGCAATCTCCGTTCCAGCAGGAGGACTACGAATTCGGACGAATAGGGCTGGAGGGACTCAGCGATGCCTTCGTGGATATCCAGACTGATCATCTGAGTCTCATTGAACGCGAGAACGAATTACTGCTCAAAGATTCGCCTCCGCGGGAACTCGAAACCATGATGTTCGACGAGGTATCGCGTACCCCACCCCCGATCAAGAGCGCAATCTACGCCGATGTCTTGCGTGAGCCACCAGACGTCTTACCTGACCTGGATGTCCCAATGTTAGTGCGTGCAGGGGCGGACGAGAAATGGCGGAGCGTCGAATCCGTCGAACAGGTAGCAGAACTCGTCCCGGACAGCAGATTTGAACTGTTCGAAGAAAGCGGTCATTGTATCACTATCGAGCAACCTGAGCGATTCAATGAAATCCTGAGCGATTTCGTTGACTCTCTTTGATGTGTGCTCGCGCTGTATGCAGCACGACCACTGAAACCAATCGCCGAGTGAGGGTTTCAACAAGGCCTCATTTGTAGACGGTAGACTGGCGGTATATCGGAGGTCTGCAGTCAGGATTCGACGGGTTCGGGCTCTTGGGCGGCGTACTCGACCTCGATGAGTTCCTTCATCGTCATCAGCGAGTTCCGGTACTGGCGGTTCATGTAGCGAGTGACAACGGGTCGAAGCGCCCGGTCGAACAGCGAGGTGCCGGTTTCGATGTCGCCGTGCAGGCGGACGTGCGTGCCGGCCTCGGTTTCAGTGTGGTCGAAGAACAGTTCGCCGCTAAAGTCCTCGTCGTCGTACACCGAGGTAGTGCGGTAGTTCTCTTCGTCGGCCGTGTACAGTTCGTCGCTGGTAGTGGTCCGTCCGAGTATCTTGAGCGTGTTCCGGTAGTGGGTCCCCTCGTCGGTCTCATCGGTGACTTCGACGTTGATAAGGGCAGGGGTCGAACGCATCCAGTTCTCGGGGGTGGTTCCCCATTTGAAAACATACTCGATAGGCGCTTCAATCTCGATCTCGTGGTCAAGGGACGTCATGTGTGTGTATCTCCATCGCTACATTCTCGTCGGTCGTTCAGGCACCCATGTTCTCGATCATCTCGGCGAACTCGGCGTGGAGATCGGCGTGGTGGTGGACGACCTTCCACTCGCCGTTCTCCTTCCGGTAGACGTTGGTCGCCCGACCCTCCAGGGAGAGCTGATCACCCGCAATGGTCATCGACGCCGACTCGGTGCAGAGTTCGTATGCAAGGTCGCCAGTGACGCGGATGAGCTGGTCCGCGCGGGTGACCTCCCCACCCTCACTCATCGATGCGACGCCCTCCCAGGATCCTTTGACGGCGTCCCAGCCCTCCTCCCGTCCACCGATGGGGTGCATGGTCGTCACTTCGTCCTCGTGTGACCAGACATCCGCCATGGCACTGGCATCGCCGTTCGCCATCTCGTCCAGTGCACTGTAGAACCTGTCGGATGCGTCTCGGACGGCGTCTGCTTCGGTATGTGATTGACTCATGTGCTGTGTCTCTCTACGCTCACACAGGACGCCCACCCATGTGAACTGGTAGCATTTTCACGCTAGGATGGTATTACGAACAAGTGAGTGACACACGACCAATTAGACAGGACGCGTGTTGCATACGCGCACTGCACCATTGCACCGAAAGTGCAGACCCCTCGATTAGGTGTCAGAATAGGCGATTTTGAGACGGTTGATTTCGGCCGCCTCACGCTTCGAAGGTCGATTCGTTCGACTAGCGAACCGGAGCCTGGAGCGCCCATATACTTTCGGCAGGATAATCGCAAGACAGCGTTGATATTATCGATCGAACGACCGGGGTGGGATGCCTTCGTTCGATAATCGAACGTCGGGTACTCAATCGATGGGGTTCGCGTACAGCCAAACTGATCGGAATGGAGAAAATCAATCGCTTGTTGAAATTTGCCTGATGGTGATTGTAGAGAGAGGATTCAGCGCTTGTGTGCAATCCCCATGCTCGTTGGCCCATTCAAATGCTGAACCTGGACATCCTCGAATCCCGCCTCTTCCGCCCACGACACGAACTGTTGTCCGGTGTAGTCGAAGGCATCACCGTAGTACACGAGCATGTTCAGCGACATCATCAGACCCATGGTGTTCGCTTTGCGCTCGTCGTCGATGATGTGGTCGATAGCGACGAACGTTCCGCCCGGGTTGACGGCGTCGTAGAATTTCTCCATGAGCGTCCTCTTCGTCTCCAGATTCTCCTGATGGAGTATCAGACTCGCTGTCACGAGGTCCGCGTCAGGGATGGGATCTGTATTGTAGTCGCTACTGACAGCGTCGATCCGGTCCTCGAGACCATCGGCTCGGATGCGCTCGCGGGCCAGTTCAGTTACCTCCGGCAGGTCCGTCGTGGTGATCGAAAGGTGGGATTCGCGTCGGGCCACGATCCGAGAGAGGTCGGCGAGGGCACCACCCACGTCCGTCATCGAGTCGTATTCCGAGAACTCGAACTGCTCGGCGAACGCGACGAAGTTCCCCTTCGATAAACCGGCCATCCCCTCGGCGAATGCCTCCAGTTCTATTGGATCGTCGTACATCTCCTCCCACAACGGGTCGCCCGTCTCGTCGATGACGCCCTGTGGTTCGCCCGTCTGCAAGCTATCTTCGAGACCGCTCCACACGTCGTAGATCTGTTGGTTGAAGATATCGATCGCGCCACCGATGTAGCGTGGGTCGTCTTTGTTCAGAAATGCGGCCGTCTCCGGTGTGTTCCGGTACCGGGGGCCGTCGCCGTCGTCATCACGTTCGAGGAACCCGAGCGACACGAGCGTGTCGAGAAAATCCCTGGTCGCCCGTGGATGCAGATCGAGTTCCCGTTCGATCTCGGTGGCTCGGAGTTCTCCGCCCCCGAGAAGGGTGAACAGTTCGAGATCAACTGCTGCACCCAACACTTTCGTCCCCCAAACCCCCGTCGCCACCTGCATGATGTGTTCTGGGTTCGGTTCGCTTTCTTCGGGTGTGTGTTCTCCCTGGTCTGGTGTGGTTTCTGCCATGCGTATTCACCGTGTAGTCGGGTCTCGTCTGTTGTGCGTCTGCTGGACCGCCAGTCGTTCACGGAATGGGTAGCGGGCAGCGGCAACGGCACGCGTGCCCTCACGACTAAGTACTAATACCACCTGGCGGGCCAAAAGTGTAATCTGCATTGACTTTAAGTAAGTAACATGTCTTCCTAATCCATCTCGGACGCCGACACTCGCCGCCGCAGCCGCGTTAGGTCACGGCGTGGTTCCGACAATCATCGGAGAGGGGGTCAGAAGGTTCAATCAGGTCATATGTAGTACTCGGGACTTGGACGAAATCCCACTCAGACCAAATTCGGCTGCGTTACGGCCGTCGCGACGGACGAGGCGGGCCCTTCGTTATCCTGGACTTCGTGGACGAACGTCAGGACAGCTTTGTAAGACCGACCGAGTTGTTGCGCTATCTGTGTCGTCTCCGTTGCGTCTCTCTCCCGGATAATATAGGCCATCTCTGAAATGCCAAGCTGATGGCTAGCAAACAGCGTCCCGGTCAGGTCGTTGAATTTACGATTGCAAGTGTGGCATTTGTAGCGTTGCGCGTCCTTGCTCGTTGTTCCTTTCTTGATCACGTCCACACTGCCACAGTTCGGGCACTGGACCCCATCTGGCCAGCGAGCGCCACGGAGCGCCTGCAGGCAGTCCTCTGTGTCTGGAAGAGTGACCGACGTATCGCTCTCCTGTCTGTCTGCAGATGAACAGTCTGGAGAGGCATCACCGCCAACTCGCTTTCTCGTCTCCTCGGGAGAGTCTCGGTCGGTCTCGTCGTCACGGACGACATCGACGACAGTGAGGTTCCCGTCGAGGGTGAGGTAAAGTTCCGCGCCATCACACGTGACTGTCACGCGAATCCGAACCGGATCGGTGGACACGAGCGTCTGTTCTTTCTTGAGGCGCTCAAACAACCTGCCGCAGACTTCGGGGTCGTCGAGACCATAGGTCATGTCGAATCCATGCTCGTGGTAGAATGCGACGACTGCAGGATGGTCGAAGAGAGCCACCCAGGCCGGATAGGACGCGCTGTGCTTGCAGACTGAGCATACGTAACTGACCCGGGCTTCGTTCCAGCCACCACGCATCGACGTGCCACAATTTGGACAGAGTTCCCCCGCCGGAGCGTCGTGAGCGTCACAGATTTCCAGTGACTCTTGGATCGGGCCTGAACATTCCGGGCAGATACCCCGGATGAGTAACTTGACGCCTTGAAGATATGCGATAGTTCCTGCCACGAAGACTTCCTCGGGTGTTCGGTGGGACAAGCCAGCGGGATCGAAATCGTCGTACACGATGAGCGTTCCCTCGGGTGCCTGTTCGGAAGACTCGGGGCCGAGATTCCCCTCGCACTCCGTACAGATCTGGTAGAGTCGTTCGTCTTCGTAACTGAGTGCCACTGGAGCACCACAGTGGTAGCAGGATCGAGGGATCTCGGTTGGCGGGAGGCGGCGCGTTTCGAGACCCGATCCCGCGATAACTGCCCGGACGATCTTGAGTCCGGAGTTTCGGAGGCGGTAGCCATCGTCGGTCTCCGCAACGTAGTGGCCGACCAACTTGTCGAGGTGATAGCTGAAATTGCCGCTGTCGCGCACGCCGACACGATCCAGCAGTTGTGAAAACGAAACTGCGTTGTTCTCGGCGCGGGGATCGTAGACCTCCCACAGTGCCAGCAGGATGGCCAATCGATTCTCGTCGCTCAACAGTTTGAACGCCTCGGTTACGTGGGTTTCAGCGCCCCTGCCCACTAACTCGAGCGGAGACACGGATGTGTTCGAATTGGCCATGTGGATGTTTACCACGAACCGGGTCAAAAACTGTGGGGCGATTGCGGTAGATATGCCTCGTGTCCAGAAAGGATCTGACACCCTCTGCAACATTCGTCACGATCACGAGGAGGCGGTTCGTCACGGGGACACACTGACGTGTCCGTGTGGGTTCGGGGGCACGCCGACCGCACAGCGTCAGAGACGTTCCTTCGAGAAAACAGCGATTGCGAAGTCAGGCCGATGGCACGGCCCGTGTCCTCGGAAACCGACGGTTTCCGGGATGCTGAAAACGCGCAGCGTTTTCAAGCACGGTTCGAGTGGGACGACCACAACTGGTCAGAGAAACACACCCTCACGAAAGTCCCAAACAAGTGCGTACGAACCCGCAAGTTGCCTCCGTGGGTCGGTAGACAAACCCCTAACGGAGGAATCCTCGCGCTTTAGCGCGGGGAGGATGTCAAGACCAGAACCCGGTGTATCCCTTCGATTTCGACGGCAGTCGAGAAGCCCAACAGGAACTCGACGGCAGCCGAGAAGCCCAACAGGAACACGAAGTTGAGATAATAGAAGACGACCGCAACGAGATACACGGCGAGTTTGGTACGGAACGACACGATCGTCATGAAACTGTCTTCGAGTTCCGTCGCTCGTTCGTTATCTCGTTGCGGAATCTCCAGTGCGCTCACGGCGTGTGCATATTGGTTTCGCATCCATCGAACTCCGACGACGGCCAGAATCGCCCCAATCGCTATGAAGATGCGACCGGGATCGGTGACTCTCGAGTTCTTGTCTGCGATAGCGTAGTTGTACGTATCCAGAATACCGATCTGGAGAAATAGCACCGTGAATACGAGCAGATCTGACGAGGGAATGTCTTGAGACAGTTTTTTCGCGAGGCGATCGAATCCGAAAACGGTAGCGATACGCTCGATCAACAGGTCTTCCCGTACCGGTCAACCGTGCTAGACTCCATAGTTGGTACTTAGAACCGATCCTAAAAAGTATCAGGCGCATCTCGGCGCTTGACTCGTGTCTGTGGTCTGCTATCGAAGCAGTCAGACGGTGACGACTAGGAAGAATGTCTCCGGTCGGACGGCCTCGTGACCGATCGAAAACCCATGGGAGCGCAGCATCTCCACTGCATCTTCGGCCGTGTAGCGCTCGGACAGCGGCGGTCCACTCTCGCCCTCGCCTGTCGCCGCCCAGTCGGCAATAACGAGTCTGCTTCCCGGCGCGAGAACGCGGTTGACCTCCGCGATAGCCTCGTCGCTCGCAAACTCGTGATAGGTCATCGTCGAGAACGCGGCGTCGAGCTGGTCGGTCTCGAAGGGGAGTTCCTCGACCCCGCTCGTGACGAGTTCGACGGACTCGGGGAGCCCCTTCGCTCGGTAGTACTCGTGCATCGCCTCCTGAATGTCGACGGCGTAGACCGTCTCTGCGTGTGTTGCCACGTCGTCCGTGTAGAATCCGGTTCCACTTCCCAGGTCGGCGACGGTCGCCGCGCCGTCAAGGTCGAGCGCCCAGAGCAGTTCTTCGGCCGAGAGATATCTGTAGCGATCCGGCCGTTCCAAGTCGTCTGCCCGGTCAGCGTCGAAGGTATGATGTCCCATGTTAGAGGTTCTCGAAGGCCTCGTCGACGAGCGCACCAGTCTCCGCGACGATACCGGCCATCGCCTCGTCGTCGGGTGCCATCCCGACGAGACGCGCGATGCGCATGATCGAGACGTGATAGACGCGCTGTCGGTTCGGCGCTTCCTGCCAGACGACGACGTTGCACGGCATCAGCGCGCCGAGTTTGTTGTCCGTCGCGTCGAGTGCGCGCTCTGCTACTTCTGGATTACAGGCACCGAGTACGTAGTACGGATCCCTGTCTGCGTCGATCTTCTCGTTGAGCATCTCCGAGGGCGAGAACTCGACGGGGATGCCGAAGCCAGCGTCGGTGAACACTTCACGAACGTGTTCGATTGCCCCCTCGTGACTCATTTCGAGGGTCGTCTGGGCCTCTCCGATGTCGTCCGGGTGGATCTGCGACGGATCGATTGGGAGCGTCATTCGTGTTCAATATTGTGTGCACCAAGAAAAGCACTTTCGACAGCAACGCCGCTGACAGCAACTGGGATCGACGTCCGCATCAAGGAACGCACTACAGTCTGAACACCAACCATGCAACACGAGCAGCGTCGTCCTCACCTTGGCACGAGCAGAGAACGCTGCCCTACAGTATTGTATTCACCAGGCAATACTTTTGGTGTTACCACTCGAACGATCACGTATGAGCGACACGTTCGTAATCATCGGCGGTGACGCGGCGGGAATGAGCGCTGCAAGCAAGGCGAAGCGAGAGTGGCCGGAGATGGACGTGATCGTCTTCGAGAAGGGGCAGTGGGTCTCCTACGGCGCCTGCGGAATGCCATACTACGTCAAGGGAGACGTCGGCTCCCTGGAGGACCTGGTTGCGGTTTCGCCCGAGGACTTCCGCGAGAAGCGCGATATCGACTTGCGTACGGGTCACGAGGTGGTGGCGATCAATCCCGACGCACAGCGTGTCACGGTAGCTGACGGGAGTCTCACCTTCGATCAGCCCTACGACCACCTGCTCGTCGCCACTGGCGCATCGGCGATCGAACCGCCATTCGAGGGCATGGATCTGGATGGGGTGTTCACGATCCACGACATGGACGAGGCGGCCGCGATCAAGACGTACGTCGACGCCCACTCACCACAGACGGCGGCGATCATCGGCGGCGGCTACGTGGGCATCGAGATGGCCGAGGCACTCGCTGCACACGACTGTGACGTTCACCTCTACGAGATGCTCCCGCACGTCCTCCAGCCGTTCGGCGAAACAGTCGCCGAGCGCGTCGAAGAACACCTGCAAGCGCAGGGCGTCACCCTTCATCTCGAAACGGAAATTTCGGGATTCACCGGCGACGAACACGTTGAGTCCGTTCACTTCGAGGGTGAGTCCAACCCCGCCGACATCGCTATCGTGGGCGTCGGCGTCGAGCCAAACGTCGACATCGCCGCCAACGCTGGCCTCGAACTCGGTCCGACAGGTGCAATCGCCACCGACGAGTACGGCCGAACGAACGACGAGAACATCTATGCCGCCGGGGACTGCGCCGAAGCACGACACGTCGTCACTGGTGAACCGGATCACGTGCCGCTAGCGTTGACAGCGAATCGCGCTGGCCGTGCGGTGGGACAGACGGTTGCAGGGTCGCCGACACGTACCGGAGCGACCGCTGGAACGGCCATCGTCAAGGCGTTCGAGTTCGGTGCCGCCAGGACTGGTCTCGTGGACGAGTCACGCGCACTGGAGGCTGAATTCGATCCTGTCGCTGTCACGATTTCCGCTCCGACGCGGGCACACTACTACCCTGGCGGCACCGAAATCACGGTTACGCTGCTCGCTGACCGGGGAACGGGCCGCCTTCTGGGTGGGACGCTCGTCGGTAGCGAGGGTATCAAGCGAGTCGACACCATCGCAACCGCACTGCACGCGGAGTTGACCACGCAGGAACTGCAAAACGCCGACCTCGCGTACGCCCCGCCGTTTAGCCCCACGTGGGATCCCGTACTCACTGCGGCAAAAGTGCTGGAGGGGAAGAGACGTGACGAGTGACGCACGAACTCCCGACGAGTACGTCGAGAGTCATCGCGAGGAGTTGGTAGACCTCACGCTCGACCTCCTCTCGGTCGATACGTCGAATCCACCCGGAGAGACCAGCGAAGCGCTGTCCCTGATCGACGAGGCGCTCGCTCCGCTTTCCGTCGAGACTGAGCGGGTCGTTGCTGACCCCGCCAAGCCGAACCTCCTCGTTCGGATCCCCGGCGAGAGTGACCGGCGGCTCCTGTACGTCGGCCATCTGGATACCGTGCCGTTCGACGCCGATGTGTGGTCGCACGATCCCCTCGGCCAGCGCGTCGACGACCGCATCTACGGGCGGGGAGCGACCGATATGAAAGGACAGATTGCGGCGATGCTCCAGACGATCCGAGCGTTCAGCAACACCGAGACTGAACCGCCGTGGAACCTCACCTTCGCGTTCGTCAGCGACGAAGAGGTAGGCGGCGACGCCGGACTGCCAACGGTGCTCGACCGCGACAAAATCGACGGCGATGCCTGTGTGATCGGCGAACCGACCTGCGAGACCGGTCGTTATTCGGTGACAGTTGCCGACCGGGGAAGCATCTGGGTGACGCTTGCGGCCAGCGGCGAAGCAGCGCACGGATCACGACCGATACTGGGCGAGAACGCCATCGACAGGCTCTACGAAGCGGTACAGACACTACGTCGCCGCTTCGGATCGTGTGAGTTCACCGTCGACGCCTCGATGGAGGCGATCTTGGACGAATCGGTTGCGTACTACGCACCGACGATAGGCGAAGCGGCCGCCCGTGACCTCTTTCGCACCCCCTCGATCAATCTCGGAACCATCGAAGGCGGGGACGCCATCAACAGCGTTCCCCAATCCGCCACCGCAGCAATCGATATCCGACTCACTGCAGGCGTCGAGACATCGGAGGTCCTCTCTGATATCCGTGACTGCGTGGCGGACTGTGAGGGGATTACGATCGCAGACGTTGCATGGAGCGTCGGCACCGCAGAGCCGATCGAGAGTCCACTCGTCGAGGCTGTCTCGACAGCCGCAGAGCGCGTGTCTGGCGACCGCGTTTTCCGTCGCAGCGCGACGGGCGGTGGGGACGCGAAGCGACTCAGAAACGCGGGTATCCCCACGGTCGAATTTGCCTTCGGCACCGACACCGTACACGCTGTCGACGAATACACGACCCTCGATGCACTCACGAACAACGCAGTCGTCTACACACAACTCCCCGAACGGTTGGCATCTCCCACGTAGAATTGCTCCGTCTCACATACGCCTCCGTAGAACGGAGGAACGTTTATACCTTTGTCGTGTGTAGAAATGGGTATGAAGTCCAATATTGGTCCGACAGACCGAACCGTCAGACTCGCGCTCGGCGCACTACTGGTCGTGCTTGGTCTTGTCGTCGTGGCTGGAATCGCCCCCGGCGGCCCAGTCGTCGGCGCGCTCGCGCTACTCGTCGGTGTGGTTCTCGTCGGGACCGCGCTGACTCGGATGTGTCTCGTCTATCGACTCGTTGGCGTCGACACGTCGTGAGGAGCGGTTCCTGATTGGTCTCCGCGATGACGTTCCGTGAGAATAGCGGGAGGTGGAATTTGAACTACGCCGAGACGGTCGCTCCCGCTGGTCGCGCTGCGTCTCGTCTCATTCAAATCCAGCCACGATTTATGCGTCTCACATGTGACTCGCACACGCTACGCGGTGCTCGTCACGTAGTTCGACGCGAAAAGTAGCGGGAGGTGGATTTGAACCACGTCCAGACGTGCTCGCTTCGCTGCGCGCGTCTGCCCTCGTTCAAATCCACAGAGACGATACACACTTCACTGATATCGCGGAGATAAACCTCCGCGATGAAGTTCAGTGAGAATAGCGGGAGGTGGATTTGAACCACCGGTCTGCGGGTTATGAGCCCGCCGGAATCTCCTGGCTATCCCATCCCGCTATCATCTGGTAATCCGGTCCCCTCATTAAGGGTTGTGATTCGAGTGCCATCCGTGAGTTAGTAACGCACTACTCGCCACCGTCCACGTGGACCTGCCAGGTGAAAATGCTCTCTGCGACGTAGTTGACGATCATCGCCACGCCGATGGCCACCGGACTCGCAGCGATGAACCACAGATCCGTCCCGCCGACGACGAGTTCGTAGGTCAGCCGCTGGGTCAGAAACCAGTAGACGACAAGCTGGACCGCAACGCCGCCCGAGCGGACGAGATGTGATTTGCCCAGTCGCGTGAAAAAGGAGCGACGACCGGCCTTGCCCTGGCCAGCGAACGTCCAGTGTTCGTTGACGAGAAACATCACGACGATAGCCGTTTCGACGCCAGCGGCCTTGGCCCACATGTCGCTCACGCCGAAGACCAGTCCAAGCACAGCAAGGACGGTGTTGTCGCTGATAGCGCCGACAATACCGACCGAGACGAATTTCCCAAAGCGAACCCGGGACCGTAGTGCGTCGACGCGACTCGATTCCCCGCTCATCGCTGGCTGGTGCTCTCTAGATGGCGAACGGTCGCTCTCATTTCTCCTCGACGAGTGCTGCTGAATCCGTCCGATGCTGTGCAATCGCGGCGTGAAGACGGCTGTTGTGAAGCTGTTTCGCCCGATGTCTGGCGACGAACAGCGTCCGCATGAACCGCAGCGGCGTCCGAATCGTCGACACCGTCGACCCGGGCTGGTCGTGCCACGTGACCGGTACCTCCGCGACCCGCAAGTCGAGCGCCCCGGCGATGGCGATGAGTTCGATGTCCCACGCGAAGCCGGATTCGTACAGGTGCTCGCGGACGGCGTCCCACCCCTCGGCAGTGATCGCCTTCGCGCCACACTGGTAATCGTGAAGGTCTACGTCGAGAAACCGGCGTGCGAGCCACGCGAAGGTATCGCCCATGTACCGCCGGGCGACAGTCTGATGACTCTGGACGTCCGCATCCGGATGTCGCCGTGACCCAACTGCGAGGTCAGCCTCGCCCTCAGTAATCGCTTCGATGACGCCACGGAGCGACGCCGGTGGGGTCGCGCCATCAGCGTCCGCAAACGCGAGCACGTCGGTGTCGAGGGCCTCGAACCCGGCCGTTATCGCCGCGCCCTTGCCTCGTCTGTAGGGGACGGCACTGATCTGGGCCGGAAGTGACGCGATCTCGGCCGGAACGGACTCACAGCCGTCGAGTTCGATCCGGATGACCTCGGGGTCGAGTTCTTCGGCGATTCCGTGAACGTAGGCGTCGAGCTGGTCGATATCGGGGTCGTAGGCAGGAACGACCAGCCCGATGGAGGGTGCCATTAGTGGAAGGTTGGAAGGAGTCGATAAAAGTCCCGTGTTTCGCTCCGACTTCGGGTGGGTCAGCACTCGGCTGGCGACCGCAGACAACAAAACGTATAATCCAGGCCGCCGGGGTTCCGGTGATGGAAGTCGTCGCCGTCGGACTCTGGCTGCTCGCCTTCCTCGGGCTTGGGGCGCTCGCACTCCCGCTCGCCGCGTGGGTGCTCGGCGACCTCGACCACGCTGGCTTCGCAATCCCGATTGCCCTCGTCGTGCTCGCTATCGTCGGCCATCTCGTCGGACACGTGGCCTTCGTGCTCCCGGCCCTGATCGCCGGACTCGCCGCGGTCGGAGCGCTCTCGGCACTCGCCGCTCGGCGGACGGACTACGACTACGGCACGGACCTCCGGGAAAGCTGGGAATTCGCGCTGGTCTTCGTGGTCGCGTTCCTGCTTATCGTCCTCCTGCGTGCGCTCGATCCGGCCGCCGCTCCGCTCCCGCTGGCCATCGGCGAGAAGTTTCTCGATTTCGGTCTGCTGAACACGCTCGACCGCGCGGGACGGCTCCCGCCCGAGGACATGTGGTTCGCGGGCGAGTCGGTCAGGTATCACTACGGCGGGCACCTGATCACGACGCTGGTCGCGACCCTGACCGGGACAGAGCCAGCGCTCGCGTACAATCTCGGACTCGCTGGCTTTTACGCGACGCTCGTGACTGCCGCGTACGGACTCGCCGGGTCGATAGCGCGTCCCTACGATGTCTCCCAACGCATCGCCGCCGGACTCGGCGCATTTTTCGTCGGCCTCGCGGCCAATCTCGAACCGTTCGGACGCGTCCTCGTCTGGCTCGCACCCGACAGCGTCGCGGACACCATCGCAGGCTGGTTCAGTCTGGACGAGCGCGCGCTCGGGTGGTCGCCGGGGGACTTCGGCTACTTCGATGCGAGCAGAGTAATTCCGATCGATCCCACTGCGGGGGATTCCCCGGCAGCGGCCACCGAGTTTCCCCTCTTCGCGTGGCTCAACGGCGACCTGCACGCGCACATGATGGTCCAGCCGTTCATGCTACTCGCTGCGGGGGTGTTGCTCGCCGCGTGGCGCGGATCCACGACCCGGCGGCGACGGGTACTGTTCGGCGCGCTCGTTCCGGTCGTCGGCGTGATTGGTCTCGTCGACCTGTGGTCGTTTCCGGTCGTGCTCGGACTAACGGGGGTCGTCGTCTTCGCGCTCCCCGGCGAGCCACTCATTCCCTGGCCCGATGCCGTGAAGGCGGGCGGGCGGGTCGGTCGCGAACTGCAATCCCTGCTGACGGCGGTCTGTGTCGCGTTCGCCGTACTCGTCGGTGCGCTCGGGCTGACACTGCCGTACTGGCTGCTCGTGGTGGCTGGCGGCGCTGGCGGGTCGGTACAGTTCTGGGAGCCGTGGACGCCGCTGTCCCCGCTTCTGGTCGTCCATGGAGCCTTTCTGCTCGCAATCGGAGTTTTTCTCGCGCGGATGGTCACAACGCACGCACCGACAGTGCGCGAGCGGGCCGGACGCGTCTCGACGTCGCTCGTCTTCCTTCTCGGAGTAGCGGGCGTCGCAGTCACGGCCATACTCGGAGCGCCCGCACTCGGACTGGTTGCCCCCCTGCTGCTCGCGTGCTGGTGGCTCCTCCGCACCGTCGACGAACCGCCATTCGAACTCGCGCTGGTCGCGGCGGGAGCAGGACTGATTCTCCTCGTGGAACTGGTCACCATCGAGGGCGAGCGGTTCAACGTCATCTTCAAGCCCTACGTTCACGTCTGGCTGTTCTGGTCGGTAGCGACCGCGGTTGTCCTCCCGCGGTTGGCTGGCGCGACGCCGTCACCGCCGTCAGTCGATACCCGGCGACTCAGACAGCACGGGGCCATGATCGCTGTGCTGTTGGTGGTGGTGACAGGTGTGTACGCCGGACTCGCAGTTGCACACCATCTCGACGACGGCCCGCAGACGACCGGAAACGGGCCGACACTCGATGCGACGGCCTATCTCGAAAGCGAATATCCAGAGGAAGCCGAAGCGATCCGCTGGATCGACGAACGGGAGGGGCAACCCACACTGCTCACGGCGGCACCCGGAAGCTACTACTGGGATCCAGATGATGGCGAGGGGGCTACCGCGCCAGCGAGTCTCACTGGCGTGCCGACGGTGCTTGGCTGGTTCCACGAGCGGCAGTACCGCGGTGACGACCCCTACGAGACGCGCCTCGACGCGGTGGAGACGATGTACACCGGAAACGCGAGCCAGCAGACTGCTCTGTTCGATGAGTACGGCGTCGACTACGTGTACGTCGGCCCCGCCGAGCGCAATCGATATGGATCGATCACCGTTGGCGACCACGACACCGTGACCGTCGCACACAGAAGCGGGTCGGTGACAATCTACGAGGTATCCCGGTAATCGTCGGTCAATTTCGCGTCACCGTCCCACGTTGTCGCTGACACCGGAACTTATGGGACGGCAAAACTGAGTCACGAGTGTCTCAGATGGCTGCAATCCAGATCGATGGGCTTCGGAAGAACTACGGGGCAGTAACTGCGCTCGACGGACTCTCGCTCACGGTCGAGGCGGGGGAACTGTACGGGCTGCTCGGGCCGAACGGGGCCGGAAAGACAACGACGATGGAGGTTCTCACAGGGCAGATCGTCCCCGACAGGGGCTCCGTTGCGGTGCTCGATATCGACCCCGTCGCGGAACCGATTGCCGTCCGCAAACAGGTCGGAATCTTGCCGGAGAAGGAGTCACCGCCGAGCTTTCTCACGCCCCGCGAATACTTCGAGTTCGTCGGCGCGGTCCGCGAACTGCCCGACGAGACGGTCGACCGGCGTATCGAGACGTGGGCGAGCCGTCTGGGGTTTACCGAGAAGTTAGACACGCTCGCGACTGACCTCTCGCGCGGGCAACAGCAGAAGGTGATGATCGCCGGAACCTTCTTCCACGAACCGGCGCTCGTGTTCATCGACGAACCGCTCGCGAACCTCGATCCGATCGTACAGGAGCGCGTCAAGCGATTCCTCCGGGAGTATCAGGCGGCCGGGAACACGGTCCTCATCTCGACGCACAACGTCGACGTGGCCGCGGAACTGTGCTCTCGGGTCGGCATCGTCTCTGCCGGATCGGTCGTCGGCGACGTGCGACCCGCCGACATCGAGAACGACGAGACGCTTCTGGACGTGTTTCTAGAGCGCACGGACACCGACGTGGCGTGGGAGGACGGATAGATGGCCGGACAGAGCCGACGCATCTTCGTGGAGATGCTCCGCGAGGAGTGGCGACTGCACAGCCGACTGTTCAGTGGCCGTCGATTCGGGCTCTTTCCGGCCCTGATCGCCGTGTTCGTCGCCGGAGCCGTCCAGGTGCTCGTCACCACCGAGACAGCGTTCGAGACTATCTTCGTCGGGTTGCACGCGCTCGTGTTCGTCTTCGGACTGCACACGGGTTCGATCGGATTCGTCGGGCGTGACGCGGTGCAGAACCTCCTCGGTGACGTGACGCTGCTGGTCTTTTCGGCTCGGACGCTCCCGCTCTCACAGCGGCGATTGCTCGGTCTCTTCCTCGTCAAGGACGTCGTCTACTACGCGCTTCTGTTTCTGATCCCGATGGCACTCGGCGTGTTTCCCTCGGCGCTTGGCTCCTCGGCGTTCACGACTAGCGAGGCCGTCGGAACCGT
This sequence comes from Halovenus marina, assembly GCF_051414115.1. NCBI lineage: Archaea > Methanobacteriati > Methanobacteriota > Halobacteria > Halobacteriales > Haloarculaceae > Halovenus > Halovenus marina. Next base: position 1,357,951 of record NZ_JBLKNZ010000001.1, read on the forward strand.
CCTGTTGCTCTGGGTGACCCTCACGGGAACGTTCGTCCTCGGACTCGCAACGACGATTGCGGGGCTCGGTCTCACCGGACGCGGCCGCTGGGGGCAGGCGGCGTTTGCCGCGCTCGTCGCGGGCGGTGTCGGTGTGTGGATCAGCGACGTCTCGCTCGTCGCCGCCACGCCCTACGGGGCCTTTCGTTCGCTTACCCCCATGCGAGTCGGCGCTGCGCTCGCGCTCGTCGCGGCAGTCCTGCTGCTCGGTGCAGTCACGTTCGAGACGACGACTCGCAACGCCGTGCGAACCGTCGGCCCGTCCATGCGTGGCTGGGGGGAGCGGGTCGGCGACCCCGTCGCGACCAAGACACTGCTTGACGTGCACCGCAGTTCCGGTGGGTTCGGGAAGGTGCTCTTTTCGTCGGCGGTTCTGTTCGGCGTCACCGCTGTCCTCGTGGATCTGGCCGGGCAGATAACCGGCGTCTCCCCCTCGGTCGGCGTCTCCTTCGGAACCATCCTCGGCCTCTCGGGGTTCACGACGTACAACTGGCTCACCCAGTTCGACGATATCGAATCCTATCTCGCGCACCCGCTCTCAGTCGCCGACATCTTCCGCGCGAAGTTCCGCGCATTTCTGCTTCTGGGTCCGCTGGTCGGACTCGGGTACTACCTGCTCGCACTACTCTGGCACGGGAGTCGGCCTCTCGATGCCATCGTCGGAGCCGTCGTGCTCGTCGGCGTCGCCTGCTACATCTTTGGCGTGACGGTGTATCTCACCGGACTCTCACCGAACGAGTTTCTCTTCGATACGCTCCTGTTTGCGGCCTTCGGCGTCGCCGTCGTCGTCGCGCTCGTCCCCGTGCTCGTCGTCGGGTTCGCGCTCGCACCCATCTCCAGACCCTTGCTCGCCGCGCTATTCGCTGGCGGATTCGCACTCGGCGGCATCGGTGTCGCACTCTATCGGTTGGCGATCCCAAAGTGGACGACGCGCTATCGACAGTAACAGTCTACGAGAAGTCCCGAACAGTCACGGCGCATACCGGGACGTTCACGGGCGTGCGCCGTCGTCAGGTTGCGGCTTCGATGACCTCGATGTCCTCGGCATCCACGTCGTCGACATCCAGGTGAAGGGGGATGAACTCCCGGCGCTCGTAGGCCTCGCGTTCGTCGACCGAACCAATAGTACACCACAGCTGTGGCCGGTCCGGCCCGTTCCACTCACCCTGGCGGTTGATGCCGAAACAGACGTACTCCTCCCCCTCGAATTCGATCGTCGCACCCTTTCGGATGCCGGGGTCGCCGCGGATGATGAGCTTTTGCATGTCACGACGTTCGACGTTCCCGTTCTTAATGACTTCGGAGTTGCGACTGTTTGGAATCGCCTGCCCCCATCGAACGGATCCGTTATCGTCGCGCCGGCTGATCGTCTCCTCGCTGCTGGGCGTCCACTCGCTTCTGGTCTTCGACGACCTCCTGCTGTGCCGCGAGTGCCCCCTCGTCTTCCATGCTGGCCACCTGCTGTGCGGCCTCGGTGCTGTTCATCCCATGTGCAAACAGCACCGACGCGTCGAGACGGGAGGGCATGAATCCGCCCTCGTCGTTCTCCGCCTCGTCTGACTCTCCCGACTCAGACTCGCTCCCGAACAGCCCCGCGAACCACCTGATCAGACCACGAACCATAGAGAGTGTGCGTCGACGAGCCGCATAAAGTTTCGGCTGACGCACACGTTCAGCGCAGGTTCAGTCGTCGGCCGCGATCTGCATCATCGCATCTTCTGCGAGGATTGCATCCAGCGAACCGTCGCTCACCTGGCCGATGGCGATAGCGGTGTACGCCGTACCGCCGTCAAACGAGATGTCATCGAGTGCGAGTGCGACATCGTCAGAGCCTGTGGGCCGGACCTCGAGGTCGTACGTCCCATCGTCGACGGCTTCGTAGTCGCTTGCTTCACGGAAGCCGATGCCCGCGAACAGTTCCGGGCCGCCCGCGACGCTGATCGATACGTCCGGAGCGTCGGGTGATGTGTGGATGAGTCGGACGTGTGCCTTGTCAGATGGCACCTCGCCGGGTTCGTCCATGAGAACTGTCGGCTCGATGTCTTCGAGCATTCCCGTCGCAAGGACGGTGTACGCTGTTTCGTCTTCCAGATCGAGGCTCGCCTCGATGGCCGCGTCACCGCCGCCGGACGGGACGACACGAACCTCGTGTTCGCCAGCGTCGAGCGTCGCGTAGTCACTCAGGTCGCCAAACGCTACGTCTTCGAAGGCAGGTGATCCGTCAACCAGGATGTCGACGTTCGGTGCATCTGGACAGCAGTGTCCGATACGGACGCGAGGGTTTTGTGGCATAACCAATCAACCATACGGGGGCTACTCGGTTAGTTATGCAGCGGTTCATTAGACGTAACGGCGTCTTTCCAGACCGGTGTCAAAATTGTCAGTCGCTACCGTTGACGAACAAAATGCGTACAGCGCTATTGTGTGGCCGTAAGGATAGCTTGCGTCTGTATTGGCGACCTTATTTTCGAGTCTGTGATTCCAAGTCGTCACGAGTCCGCCGAACGTTATCGTGTCACACCGACCAAACCACCAGATGGTACTGCCGAGTGCGGCTGTGAAATTAGGGGAGCAAAACCAGCAGAAGCGGAAAAACGACCAGCGAGGCGAGAAACGCGATCAGAGACCAACGGTCGGCGAGAAGACGGGTCTGGACTGTCTCGATGACCCGGAAGTACGTCGAGAACCACACCAGCGTTCCGGTCGTGATGACCGTCGCGACAGCGATGAGCGAGAGCACGACGGACAGACCGCTCGGAGATTCCAGCAACACAGCGATAACGGCCGTATCGAAGAGTGTTCCGATATTGGCACCCAGCACGTAGGGAACGACCTCCCGCCGCTTGAGGTAGCCGCGATTGTAGAGCGGGACGACCACGCCCACCGAGAACGCGACGCTGGTCGTCACGCCGGTGATGAGAACGCCCAGTGCGAACGCCACCCACTTGTGTCGAAATCGACGAAAGAGCCGCGTGCGGAGCCAGTCAGTGCTGATCCGCTTGAGCATCCGGTCGAAGAGCGTGAGGCTGGCAAACAGCGCGAGAAGTGCCACGACCAGCGCAATCCCGATACCGACGGTATCGACAATTGCGCTCGTGGCTGGTGCGAACACCAACAGCGGGTGAGCGGCCACCTCCACCCGTTCACTGGCACCACCGAACCCCGTCTGAAGCGTCGGCAACAAAAGAGAGCCGAGAGCGGTTGCCGGGAGATAGACCGAGTGTGACACGAGAAATGTCAGCACTCCCAGCCGGGTGGCATCGCTGAACGAGTAGCGCCGCTTCTGAACGTAATCGAGCGCCCCGATCAGGAGCACGATAGCGGCACCCCCGAGCCGTGACCCGGCGAGCATCACGAACAGTTGTGTGGCCGTGAGTATCCCCGACTCGAACAGCGAGACAGCGAGGGCCGCCACGACGGACCCGTTCGTGAGCGCGTACGTGGCGAGCCAACTCGCGCCCAGCGCCTGTCCGCTCCCGTCGACGTGGCGTCTGAAGAAGCGTTCGAGCGGAACGGCTCCGGCCTCTGTCGACGCACTTAGCAACTGAACCGCGAACAGAAAGAGCAGGATCGAACCGAGTGCACCGACGACTACCGGAGTAGAGTTCCGTACGCGCGCAAGTGTGCTCTCGCGGTTCGAGTCCACCGTACTCTATCCGTCCAGTCTCGCGACAGGCGCAAAAAGCTACGCCGACGGAGCTGGAACGACCCCGTCGAGACGACACGCTTAAGTTAGTGTACGGAGTTGTTCATTACAGAACGATATAGTTCACTGGTGTTCACTATGCAGGAGTACATCGAACGCGTGACAGACGGTGCGGATCTGACACAGGACGAGGCGAGAGCGGCCTCGACGGCGGTGTTCGAGGATGCGACCGAGGCACAGATCGGCGCGTTGCTCGCCGCGCTCAGAGCGAAAGGCGAGACTGAAGCCGAAATCGCCGGGTTCGCCGAGGGGATGCGCGAGGCGGCCCGAACGATCGAACCCGACCGCGAGACGCTCGTCGACACCTGTGGGACCGGCGGCGACGACTACAACACGATCAACGTCTCGACGACGAGCGCCATCGTCGCCGCGGGGGCAGGCGTTCCGGTCGCCAAGCACGGAAACTACTCGGTGTCTTCCTCCTCCGGCAGCGCCGATGTTCTCGAAGAGGTCGGCGTCGAAGTCGAGGCAGAACCGCCAGCGGTCGAGTCAGCGATCGAAAGCGACGGGATCGGGTTCATGCTCGCGCCGGTCTTTCACCCGGCGATGAAGGCGGTCATCGGGCCGCGGAAGGAACTCGGAATGCGAACCCTGTTCAACGTGCTCGGGCCGTTGACGAACCCGGCGGGCGCGGACGCACAGGTCGTCGGCGTCTACGACCCGGAACTCGTCGAGACGCTCGCCAGCGCGCTCGCGCGGATGGACGTCGACCGGGCGCTCGTCGTCCACGGGTCGGGGATGGACGAGATTGCCGTCCACGACGAGACGACCGTCGCCGAAGTCGACGGCTCCGAGATAGAGACCTACACGCTCACGCCAGCGGAACTCGGCCTTGGCCCGCACAATATCGAGGCAGTCGCGGGCGGAACACCTGAAGAAAACGCCGCAGATATGCGCGGCATCCTCACCGGCGAGGTGACCGGCGCGAAACGGGACATCATCCTCGCGAACGCGGGCGCAGCGATCTACATCGCTGGTGAGGCAGACTCCATCGCGGCAGGGATCGAGCGCGCGGCCGAGAGCATCGACTCGGGTGGCGCAGAAGAAAAATTGGAGCAACTCAGCGGAGCGCGGGTATGAGCTACACTCGGGTCAAGATCTGCGGGCTGACGCGTGAACAGGACGTGGAGACGGCGGTAGCGGTCGGCGCTGACGCAGTCGGATTCATCGTCGATGTTCCGGTGGACACGCCACGAGAACTCCCGGCAAAGCGTGCACGGGCGCTCGTCGATTCCGTTCCGCCCTTTGTCACGACTATTCTCGTCACGATGCCCGACAGCGTGCAGACGGCAGTGTCGCTGTACGAACGCGTCGGGGCCGACGCGATTCAGGTTCACGGCGGGTTGTCGGCAGAGCATCTCGGCGGCCTGCGCGAGCGCATCGACGGCCACCTCGTCGCGACGGTCGATACCGAGACGCCAGACATCGACGAGTACGCGGCGGCCGCGGACGCATTACTGGTGGACTCGACCGATGAGACGGGCGGCGGCGGAACGGGCGAGACGCACGACTGGAAACAGTCTGCAGCGCACGTCGACCGACTCAACGTGCCGGTCGTACTCGCGGGCGGACTGACGCCCGACAACGTCGCCCGCGCTGTCGAGACAGTCGACCCGTTCGGCGTCGACACGGCGAGTGGCGTCGAGTCGAGCGGCGGACAGAAAGACCCGGACGCAGTTGCGGCGTTCGTCGAGAATGCACGGAGGGGATCAGCGTGACGATGCTCGAACGAACACGCGAGGAGTTCGTCTCGCTGGCCGAGTGCGAGCGTCCCGCCGTCGTCCGAACGGCCGCCCAGATCGACGTCGACATCGAGCCACTGGAGACCTATAGCGCGGTGACAGGGCGCACCACTGAATCGGAGTTTGGCGAGTACGCCTTCCTGCTCGAAAGCGCCGAGAAGGTCGCATCGAGCGACCCGGACGGAGCATTTGCGCCCAAAGGGAGCGACCGCCACGCACGATTCTCTTTCGTCGGATACGACCCTGCGGCGGTCATCACCATCGAACCGGGTAGCACCGAAGTCGACGTACTCTCGGACCGATACGAGGGACTCATCGAATCCGGATCCGGGGATACGCTCGACAGACTTCGTGGGGCGATGCCGGACGTGAAACGTCAGGGCTTCCCAGAGCGCGACCGCCACAAACTGGACGGCGGTCTCGTCGGCTTTCTGGGCTACGATGCGGTGTACGACCTCTGGCTCGACGAGGTCGGACTCGACCGCCCGGAGTCGCGCTATCCGGACGCCCAGTTCCTGCTCACGACGAAGACGCTCGTGTTCGACCACTCAGAGGAGACCATCTCGTTCGTGTTCACGCCTGTGGTCCGAGCGGAGGACGACGCGGGTGCGGTGTACGACGAACTGGCCGCCGAAGCCGAGCGCGTCAGTTCGCTTCTCTCCGACGCCGACGACATCGAGACTGGCGGATTTCGCCGCGAGCGAGAGCGCGCAGGGCCTCGCGACGAGTACGAGCGAGCGGTCGCAGAGACCAAAGAACACGTCTACAGCGGTGACATCTACCAGGGAGTTATCTCCCGGACGCGCGAACTCTACGGGTCGGTCTGTCCGCTCGGTCTGTACGAGTCGCTGCGAGAGGTCAACCCGTCGCCGTACATGTACTTGCTCGAACACGGCGACCGAATTATTGTCGGTGCCAGCCCGGAGACGCTGGTCTCGGTCGCCGACCGGCACATTGTCTCGAATCCAATCGCGGGCACCTGTCCGCGCGGGACGAGTCCCGTCGAGGACCGGCGACTCGCTGGAGAGATGCTCGCAGACGGGAAAGAGCGCGCCGAACATACGATGCTCGTCGACCTGGCGCGAAACGACGTGCGCCGGGTCGCACAGGCAGGCAGCGTCCGCGTCGACGAGTTCATGAACGTCCTCAAGTACTCGCACGTCCAGCACATCGAGTCGACGGTGACGGGAACGCTCGACGAGGAGTACGACGCCTTCGACGCCGTGCGAGCGGCTTTCCCCGCGGGGACGCTCTCGGGCGCCCCGAAGATCCGGGCGATGGAGATCATCGACGACCTCGAACGGACGCCGCGTGGCCCATACGGCGGCGGCGTCGGCTACGTCTCCTGGCAGGGCGACGCGCACTTTGCGATCATCATCCGGTCTGCGACAATCGAGAGTGACATCGACGCCCCTGAGTCGAACCGAGTTACGGTTCGGGCCGGTGCCGGAATCGTCGCGGACAGCGACCCTGCCGCGGAGTACGAGGAGACCGAGGCGAAGATGGACGGCGTGCTGGTCGCACTTGACCGGCTGGAGGCGGAGACAGTCGAGGACGAACAGGAGCAAACAGCGGGGAGGGCAACGGAATGAGTAAACAGCACGCGGCAGACGAAGCCGACACCGCCGACACTCAACAGCGGGTGCTGTTCATCGACAACTTCGACTCCTTCACCTACAATCTGGTCGAGTACGTCAGCGAACACGCAGACACCGAGGTGATGCGAAATACAGCGTCGCTCGACGCTGTCGAGTCGTTCGATCCGGACGCCATCGTCATCTCACCCGGACCGGGCCATCCAAAAAACGAGCGCGACGTCGGCGTCACACTCGACGTGCTCCGAGAACTCAGCCCCGACGTGCCGACGCTCGGGGTCTGTCTCGGGCTAGAATCGGCCGTCTACGCCTACGGCGGAACGGTCGGGCGCGCGCCGGAACCGATCCACGGCAAGGCATTTCCCATCGACCACGACGGCGCGGGCGTCTACGAGGGTCTCGACCAGGGCTTTCAGGGCGGCCGCTATCACTCGCTGGTCGCGACAGAGGTTCCGGACTGCTTCGAGGTGACGGCGACGACGACAGTCGACGGGACGGAACTCGTCATGGGAATTCGCCACCGCGAACACCCCATCGAGTGCGTGCAGTTCCATCCCGAGTCCGTGCTGACCGCTGTGGGACACGACATCATCAGAAATTTCCTCAACCTGGAGTGACCTGTCTGGGCGTTCGAGAACGCGTTCAAAAGACGCCGAACTGAAATCCGAGTTCCGCGAGTACCCACAGCGTCCCGACGATGATTAGACCGATGATGATCACCTTCTTTGCCAGCGCCAGAACGAACCGAGCGACGATAATCGCCACAACGAGAGCGAGTAACACGAGTAACAGCTCTGGCGGCGTCTCCAGCGGACCGACCTGCAGTACCCCGACGAGTGGATTCATACTGATCGTACTCCTGTCGAACGTATATACATTCTGGCAGGCAACCGCCCGACCGACAGTATGCGCCGTTTATCCGCACAGCTAGTCCGTTCCGGAGGCACTTTGGTCCCGTTTCCGACACGTCCATCACCCGGCTAATATACCTTTTCTGTTAATTCTTCCGAGGCATCTCATCCAGACCGCGAGCGGGTCGGGAAACAGTTCGATCTCCACCCGAAAACCCCCCAGTATTTCCACTCCGAACACACAGACAGCGAGCGGGTACTGTAGCTTAGTTTCACTTCCACTCCGGTATACTCAGCGTTAAGAACGGCAGTGCCGTTAGTAGTAGTCGCGCGAGCGACGCCCCTGCGGGCGCCGAAGGAACGACCAATTCACATAAAAGTGACAACTTTATCGAGACACCCAAATGTACACACGAAAGGATTATTGTGGCCGAACTCGAAACAGAATTCCGTCACAAATGATAGGATCAGGAGCAAGCGAGACACGAGCAGATGGAGGACAGATCGCCGTCCGGGGTGAGCGCGTATGAGCAGCGAGCTTGGTGCGGGCGAGCTTTCACTACCGATCAAACGCACTGAAGGAGACACGCTCGAAGAGCGGCTGACCGGAAACGCCTACCACAATATTCTCCCGGCGCGCTATCTCAGGAAGGACGCGGACGGCAACGTTGCCGAACAGCAGGAGGAACTGTTCGAGCGCGTTGCGAAAAATATTGCACTCGCCGAGGCTGTCTACGAGGCGGACAACCAGGACACGGAGATTTCAGTCACGCCAGACCAACTCAAGCCCGACCATCCGCGCCGTGACGAACTCGCGGCCGAGGTGTTTGGAACAGGCGTCACCGCCGACGACGACGTCGAGACGAAACTGACCGAATACAACGTCAACAAGTTCGCATACGAGACTATCGTTTCGGAACTGCCTGCGGACATCCGCGACCACGTCGAGACTGTCGCCGGGGAGTTCCAGAACGCGATGGAGCGGCTCTCCTTCATGCCAAACAGCCCGACGCTGATGAACGCGGGCGACGAACTCCAGCAACTCTCTGCCTGCTTCGTGGACTCACCAGCGGACGACATCGACGATATTCACCAGACTGCCAAGGAGGCCGCACAGGTCTTCCAGAGCGGCGGCGGCATGGGCTATGCGTTCTGGAAGCTTCGACCCTACGGCGATCCGGTCGGTTCGACCGGCGGCATCGCGAGCGGCCCGATCACCTTCATGCGTACCTACGACCAGATGTGCGAGACCATCGCACAGGGCGGGGCCCGACGCGGCGCGCAGATGGGCGTCATGCGCGTTTCCCACCCCGACGTCATCCAGTTCATCCACGCCAAGAACAAGGACGTCTCGCTTGCGAACACGCTCAGACTGAACGACCCCGACGACTTCACGCACAATTCCTTTGCCGAAGCGCTCGAAGAGGCCCGCGAACTCATCGACGACGAGGGGCGCGTCCCGGAGCATCTCCGGAACGCCGTCGAAGGCCATCTCTCGAATTTCAACATCTCCGTTGGTATCACTGACCGCTTCATGGAGGCGGTCAAAAACGACGAGGAGTACACCTTCACGAACCCCCGAACCGGCGAACCGCATATTGCGACGGCGGAGACCAAGGAACTCTACGATATGTTCGGCCTCGGCGAGCACGTCGAGGTTGGAGAAGTACTCTCGGTGCCCGCAAATCTCGTCTGGGAGCGCATCGTCGAGGGCGCACACGAGAACGGCGAACCCGGCGTCATCTATCTCGAACGGGTGAACAAGAAGCATTCGTTCGACGTGGAGGAACACCCAGACCACCGGATTCTGGCGACTAACCCATGCGGTGAACAGCCACTCGAAGAGTACGAGGCCTGCAACCTCGGCCACATCAATCTCTCGACGCTCGCGGCCGAGGACGCGCCGGACTGGCGCGTCTGGGCGGAACACAACGCCGACGACTTCGCCTCGCAGGAGGACGCCATCATCGCCTTCCTCGAGGAGTCAATCGACTGGGAGGAGTTCGACCGCCGGATCGAACTCGGAACGCGGTTTCTCGAAAACGTCGTCACGATGTCTGACTTCCCGGTCGACGAAATCGAACAGACCGTCAGGGAGATGCGCAAGATTGGGCTGGGTATCATGGGATTGGCCCAGTTGTACATCCAACTTGGCGTGAAATACGGCAGCACCGAGGCAAACGAGATCGCCCGTCAGTTGATGACTCACATCAACCACGAATCCAAGTGGGCGAGTCACGAACTCGCCACCGAGCGCGGTTCCTTCGGCGAGTGGGGAAAATCCAAGTTCGCCGATCCGACCGCGTACCGCGAGTGGTTCGAGCACCACACGGGGCTGGACGCCGACGAGTGGGCCGACGGATTCGAGATCCGCAACCACAACACGACGACGATTGCGCCGACCGGGACCACATCGATGGTTGGCAACACGACTGGTGGGTGTGAGCCAATCTACAACGTCGCCTACTACAAGAACGTCTCCGACGACGTGCAGGGCGACGAGATGCTCGTCGAGTTCGACGACTACTTCCTGCGAACTCTCGAGGAAAACGACATCGACGTCGAGACGGTCAAGCAGGAGGCCCAGGAACAGATGGCGGCAAACGAGTTCGATGGCGTCGAGTCGCTGTCGACGGTGCCAGACAGTATCTCTGAACTCTTTGTCACGACCGGCGACCTCTCGGCGAAGGACCACGCGGGCGTCCAGACTGCCTGTCAGGCGGGCGTCGACTCGGCCATCTCGAAGACGGTCAACGCGCCCAACGACTCAACCATCGAAGATGCCAAAGAGGTCTTCCAGTACATCTACGACCACGGCGGCAAGGGCGTCACCTACTACCGCGACGGCACGCGCTCGAAGCAGGTGCTCACCACGCGTGCCCAGAACACCGAGTTTGCCGACGAAACCGAGGCCGCACAGGCGCTCGTCGAACAGATCGAGGAGGTCTTCGGGGGCATCGACGCCTTCGTCGAGAGCGAGGAGGTGCAGGCGGCAATCGACCAGGAGGTGTCGCAGTTGCTCGGGGCTGTCGACGGCGAAAACGAGTTCGCACAGAAGCAGGCCCGCCCGGACGTACTGCACGGCGTGACCCAGCGGATCGACACCGGCTACGGGAAACTCTACGTGAACATCAACGAGGACCCCGAGGCCGACCGACCGTTCGAGCTGTTCGCGAACATCGGCAACTCCGGTGGCTTCACCGCCTCCTTCACCGAGGCGCTCGCAAAGACCATCTCGACGGCGCTCCGCGCAGGCGTCGACCCCGAGGAGATCGCCGACGAACTCCAGGGCATCCGGTCACCGAAAGTCGCGTGGGACAAGGGCGAGCAGATCCAGTCGATCCCTGACGCGATTGGGACCGCGATGCGCCGGTATCTGGACGGCGACGTCGAGCGCGCCTACCCACAGCAGCAGACGCTCGAAGAGACCGCCGACAGAGCAGAGCAGAACCCGACCGAGGAGGAAGCGGCCCAGGCGCTCGCGGAGGCAGAGCCGAATCCGGGCGCCGAACCGGAGACTGACGGCGGCGCGAGCACGCAGCAAGCGAGTGTCGACCAGCAGCAGGAACTCATCGAGGCAGGCGAGAACCCCGAATGTCCCGAATGCGGGTCGCTCTCGCTGTATTACTCCGAGGGCTGCAAGACATGCGAGTCCTGTGGCTGGTCGGAGTGCTGACGCTACGGAGCCACACCTGACGGCGACGCAATGACAGACCATCACGCATCGGACGCAAACGGCGGCCGCCCGTGTCCGCGCTGTTCACGGCCGATGTATCGCCGTCACTGCAAGTACGTCTGTCCGGTACACGGTGTCGTCTTCGACTGTTCGGATACGTTCTATTAGGGAGTGCTACGAGTCGGCCACGGCACCGGAGAAGGCGCGACTGTACAGCGGCCCGATCAAGACGAGCGCGGCGAGTGCAGTCAGTCCGAGTAAAAAGAGCGGGCTGTACGCGAACTCGGAGACGGTCAGCGACCGCATCGACGCGCCCGCGAGCACCGCCACGGCGGCCCACGGAATCTCACCGACGACCGTTCCGAAGAAAAACGGGCCGAGCGAGACCTCCGAGAGACCGGACCCATACGAGACTGCGTCGCCGGGAATCGGTGACAGACGCGCCGCGATCACGCCGCGAGTCTCACCAGCCACATCGATGAGTTGTTGACCGGAGCCACGGATGTAACCGAAGAGTCCGGCGTCAGTTCCGGCGTACCGGCCGACCAGATACGGCGGCACACCCGTCACACCTGCACCGAGCAGCGCAATTGGGAGCGCAACGACGGGCCCATAGAGATAGCCGAGACCGACCGCAATCGAAGTGACAGGCCACAGCAGAAAGGGTCGAATCACGTAGACCGCTCCAATAGCGACGAGAAACAGCGCCGGGCGTTCTGCGAGACCTTCGAGACCGTTAATGACCGCCGACGGGGAGAACAGCATCGCGGCGACCGCCGCAACGCCGAGCAGCCCACAGATACCGCCCAGTTGCCGGTACGTCGCGGTTTGCATCAACATGATATACTCGTTCGCCCCGGCAAACCTCTTGTGGTCTGGCCGGTCGATGCACTACAGCACGAGACGAACTGTCGATAAAGGCTTTGTGAGCCGAGCGTGATGAGTCGACCGTGAGCGAGCGATCCGACCGGGAGCCCACTGACCCAGTCACGGAGACGGTCGAACTCGGCGTGGAGTTGCTCGACCATCTCGAAGACGAGACGCTGTCCCTGAAGGAGACGCTCGACCGACTGGAGACGGTGACGACGGACCCAGCACTCACCAGAGAGATACTGGACACGGCCGAGATGCGCGGCGTCATCGAGCGCACAGACGGCATCGTTCGACCGCAGGGCCGGTCGTTCGTCAGTTTTGAGGCCGACGTCGTGCAGCGCGAGGGTGAGTTCACGTGCCGGCGCTGTGGCACTGACATCTCGACAGGGCATTTCGTTCAGTTCGAGACGGCCGAACACGGACCCTTCGGCTCGTCGTGTATCCGCAAGGTAACGGGCCGAGAAAAATAGTCTCCGGGCGAACGGGCTACTCGTTCTCGCGGCGTCTGAGTTCCTCGATGAGGCGTTCGATCGTCTCGTGTTGCTGTTTCAGCAGTTCGTTCTGCTGGCCGACCGCGCGGGTCAGCTTCGAGAGTTGTGTCTGCATCTCCTCGAACTCCGCTGGATCGATGGGCGACTCCGCCGACGCAGTCTCGGACTGACTGTCCGTCTCCCGCTGTGATCCGACCTCTGATTCCGCGGCAGTGTCCGTTTCTGTGACCGAGAACTGGTCGCTCTCGTCGTCCTCGTTGTCGGCTGACTCGTCGCCCGAGGTGTCGAGAAGGGTATCCGATTCCGCGGGGTCGTCGTGCTCGGCCGAGTCGTCCGGGTCGTCGCTGACGAGTGGGGTAATCGTATCGTCGAGCGAGAGGTCGCTGGAGTCGTCCGTCTCGGGTTCGTCGTCGACACCGACGGCGCTGTTCAACTGGTCGAGCGACTCGACGTCGTGGTAGGCAAAGAGTGCCTTTTCGAGAGTATCTCTGACGACGCGTGCCTGGTCGGACGGGGCCTTAATCCGCTGCGGGCGACCGTCGACAGAGAGCACGAGTTGGGTCGCGACGCTGCCGTCCTCGAACTCCAGTCCGGTCACGCTCTCGAAGGGGTACTCTGCGAAGTCCTCGTCCCAGACGGACGCGCCGATGTGCTTGATGAGTCGTGCTTCGGTGATGACGAGCGTCAACTCGCTGAACCGGAACACGTCGACGACGCTCTCGCCGTCGTCGGTCACGTCGGAGGTGTGCAAGACGCCAGCGAGCAGTCGTTTGAGGACCGGTTCGGCCCGGCCGCTGGCTATCTTGAACGACTCCGTGCTGTCGAGATACTGTAACTCGAAGGTGGTCTTTCGCCGCCCTTCCGAGACATTCAGCCGCTCGATATCGTGGTCGTAGACAGAGACGGATTCGTCGCTCAAGATTCCCTCGGCACGGTAGAGCAAGGTTCGCGTCGGCGTGAAACAGATGAGGTCCTCGTCGCCGAGATTGACCGCCGACTCGATCTCTTCACCCCCGAGGCGTTGCTTGATCAGATCCGGAATCTCCATGTGCTGTATCTCCGCTGGGGAGGTTATAAATCCGCGGGGTCATCCGTGTGACAAAGGCAGAAGTCACGCGGCCGGTGGCCGTGCGCTCACTCCAGCGCGTCGGCAATAACGGACCGCGCCGACACAATCTCGTCTGCGTCCAGCGAAAGCGCCTCTCCGTCGACGTCGAGCGAGAGCGTCCCCGTCTCGTCGGCACTCCCGAGTTTGGCGACGGGAGCGACGCCGTCGAAGGCCTCGCGCACGCTGCGTGGGTCGGTCGTCTCGATGACGACCCGACCGGGCTGTTCGTGAAAGAGCAATTCGGCTGGCGTTCCCGGCCCGTCGAGTGAGGTATCTGCGCCTGCGTCGTCGGTCACCATCTCGGCGAGTGCCACCGCGAGGCCGCCGTGGCTGACGTCGTGTGTCGCGAGCGTCGTCTCGTCGGTTGCCACGTCGACGATAGTCGAGACCAGCCCCTTCGGGTCCTTCGGGAGCGTCGGGAACCGGTCGTCGCCGCCGAACTGACTGAGATACTCGGATCCGCCGAGTCGCGGGTCGGCCTCGCCGTCGAGCGGTCGGTCGCCGACGAGCAACAGGTCCCCCTCGCCAGCGAGGGAGAGCGTGGGCGCGTCGTACGACTCGGAGACGCCAGCGACGGCGAGCGTCGGCGTCGGTGGGATCGGCCCGGTTTCGGAGTCGTTGTACAGCGAGACGTTCCCGCCCACGACTGGGGTATCGAGGGCCGAACACATGTCCGCGAGACCATCGACGATGTCGGCGAAGCCGCCGTACACGTCTGGCTTCTCTGGGTTGCCGCCGTTCAGACAGTCGACTGCTGCGAGTGGTTCCGCGCCTTTCGCTGCGAGGTTCGTCGCGTTTTCGAGCGCGACCGCTCGCGCGCCGTCGTACGGTGCGGCGTCCGTCCAGTTGGGGTCAGCGCCCGACGCGAACGCGAGACCGACACCGGCCTCGCGGACTGCCAGAAGCGCCGCGTCGTCGCCCGGCGCGAGCGCCGTTCTGACCTGCACCTCGTGGTCGTACTGGCGGTACACCCACCGCTTCGAGGCCGTGTTCGGATTCGACAGGACGCGCTCGACTGCTTCGTCGAGGGCGACGTCCGGCAGGTCCCGACTGCCGTCGTCGGGTTCGACCATCGGCAGGTCGTTCATCGGCGCGCCCTCTCCGAGGAATTCCGCATCCACGTCGACGACTGTCTCCCCCGCGAAGGTGCAGACGTAGTTGCCGTCGGTGACGTCCCCGATGACAGACGCGCCGATGTCGTAGCGGTCGGCAATTTCCCGAACGCGGTCGACGTTCTCGGGGCGCACCTCGTAGCACATTCGCTCCTGCGATTCCGACAGGAGAATTTCGAGCGCGCTCATGTTCGGTTCGCGCTGGTGGACGCGTTCGAGTTCGATCTGTGCGCCCAGTCCGCCCTTCGCGACCAGTTCGCTGCTCGCGCCGCCAAGCCCCGCCGCACCAAGATCACGTGCAGACTCGATGAGATTCTCCGCGATCAACTGTTCGCTGGCCTCGATAAGCAGTTTCTCGGTGTAGGGGTCTCCGACCTGCACAGCGGGCCTGTCTTCGGTTTCGGCGTCCTCGGCCAGATCCTCGCTCGCGAAGGAGGCCCCGCCGAGTCCGTCGCGACCCGTGGCGTTCCCGACGAGGAGGAGTTTGTTTCCGGATTCCTGGGCCTTCGCCGTCACGAGACGGTCCACGTCGTCGATGAGGCCGATACAGGCGACGTTGACGAGCGGGTTCCCCTCGTAGTCCTCGTGGAAGGCTACACTTCCGGTGACGGTGGGGACGCCAATACAGTTGCCGTAGTGGCTGATCCCCTCGACGACGCCCTCGAAGAGATACCGGGAGTGCTCGCGGTCGAAGTCGCCGAAGTACAGCGAATCTGCGAGCGCGATTGGGTAGGCTCCCATCGAAAGCGTGTCCCGGACGATTCCCCCGACACCTGTGGCCGCGCCGTCGAACGGATCCACGTAGGAGGGGTGGTTGTGACTCTCGATGCCCATCGTGATGTAGACGTCCTCGTCATCGTCAGTCGGCAGGGCCACGACGGCGGCGTCGTCGCCGGGGCCGATGACGACCTGGTCACCCTCGGACTCGAAGGCCCGCAACAGCGGGCGCGACGAGCGGTACGCGCAGTGCTCGCTCCAGAGGTTCTCGAACAGAGCCGCCTCCGCGGGCGACGGCTCTCGGCCGAGATGGTCGACGACGAGTTCGTGGTCGGATTCGGCCAGCGCCATACCGGGGGTTTGCCCGACGCTGGCTAAAGCGCTTTCCATGTCTCGATACGGTCACCGAACGCTCTCTCCACCAGACAGCGCAGATCCGAACGACCGCGTGATCACTCTGTGACAATACCACATCTATATCCCACGTACCGTCGTTTGATCCGCCAACATGGTCGCGGGGCTCTCCGATGGTGCAGTCGTCGTCTTCGCGCTGATCGGCGTTGCGCTGGTCCTGTTCGTTACGGAACTCATCCCGAACGACGTGACTGCGATCGGTATCATCGTCTCGCTGGCGGCGCTCGAACCGATGACCGGCGTCGGGTCGCGGCAGGCAATCTCCGGGTTCGCGAACACCGCGACGATCACCATCGTCGCGATGTACATGTTGAGCGCCGGGATCCAGCAGACCGGTCTCGTCCAGCGACTCGGACTATCACTCGCCAGATTCACCCGCGGCAGCGAGACGCGCGCACTGGCTGCGACAGTGCTCACGACCGGCCCCATCGCCGGGTTCGTCAACAACACGCCGGTCGTCGCCGTTTTCATCCCGATGATCACCGATCTGGCCGAGAAAAGCGGCGTCTCCCCCTCGAAACTCCTGTTGCCGCTTTCGTATGCGGCCATCCTCGGCGGTACGCTGACGCTCATCGGCACGGCGACGAACCTGCTCGCGAGCGAGTTCGCCGCGGAGTTGCTCACTCGCGGTCCGATCGGGATGTTCGAGTTCACGGCGCTGGGCGTCGTCATTCTTATCGTGGGCATCGCGTATCTCATGACTGTCGGACGGTGGCTGACGCCAGCACGGATCCCGGCCGATGCGGATCTCGTCACGGAGTTCGATCTGGAGGACCATCTCACGCAACTGCGTGTCAGGCGCAACTCGGCGGTGGTCGGACTCTCGGTCGACGAACTCGAAGCACAGATGGAGTCACAGGTTCGCATCCTCCGGCTCCGACGCGCGGATGCGGTCTTTCTCGCCAGCGAGACGGACCAGCGCATTCAGGCGGGTGACATTCTGACTGTTCACGGCAGCCTGCAGGCGGTCAACGCCTTCCGCGAGAACCAGGGGTTGCGACATCTCACCAGAGCGGACATCACAGAAGAGACGTTCGCCGAGACGCCGGGCGCAGATATCCTCGCAAAGGCGGTCGTTCCCGAGGCGTCGCGGTTTGTCGGCGAAACACTCGCAGAGACACGGCTCGAAGAGTTTCACCAAACGACGGTGCTTGCGATCCGGCGCGAGGGGACCCTGATTCGAACCGGTCTCGATGAGATACGGCTGCAGACAGGCGATCTGCTGCTCGTCCAGACGGTGCCCGAATCAGTGCAGTACTTTACCGATACGGGGGCACTGCTGGTCGTCGAGGAAAGCACGTACACTCGCTTGCTCGAAGCGGAGCTCGAGGAAACCGCCCCGCTGTCTTCGAAAACGCCGGTCGCGATTGCGATCATGGCTGGCGTCGTCGGGGTGGCAGCACTCGACGTGCTCCCGATCGTGATCGCCGCGCTGGGCGGTGTCTTTCTGATGATCGTCACTGGTTGTCTGTCGACCGCGGACGCGTACGATTCCGTCTCCTGGAACATCGTCTTCCTGCTCGCGGGCGTGATTCCGCTGGGGATCGCCCTCGAAGCGACTGGCGGGTCGGAGGTGATTGCCGACGTGCTGGTGGCGACCGACGAGTATCTGCCCCTCGTCGCGGTGTTACTGCTGTTTGCTATCGTGACGGGCCTGCTTGCCAACGTCATCACGCCAGTTGCGACTATCGTGTTGATGATCCCGGTCGCCGTCGACGCGGCGATGGAACTCGGCGCAGAGCCGTTTTCGTTTCTGCTCGCCGTGATGTTCGCCTCCGCGACGTCGTTCATGACGCCCGTGGGATACCAGACGAACCTGATGGTCTACGGCCCCGGCGGCTACGAGTTCACCGACTTTGTGCGGGTCGGCGCACCCCTGCAGTTCCTGCTCGCTGGCGTCACGACCGTCGGTATCGTGCTTCTCTGGGGACTGTGAGTTCCCTCGCCGATACTCGCGGCTCCCGACTACTGCACACGACAGTCTCACAGGTCGTGTCTCATACTGTCGGCTGTAAGTGCGTAAAAATATTCGCCACCCGGGGTGGCGAATTATTTTCGAGATGGTACAGCCGACAGTATCAAAAGAATGCTCGGTCAGGGATTTGAACCCGGTGCCAGACGTGCTCACTTCGGTGCGCGTCCGGCGTGGTTCAAATCCAGCCACTGCGCGCTTCGCTCACTCGCAAAAACTCGTTCGTTGGAGTGCTCGGTCAGGGATTTGAACCCTGGTCTTCGGCTCGAAAGGCCAAAATGATTGGCCGGACTACACCAACCGAGCGTGCTCTGCGAGCATTTTGTCGTGTGGCCTTCACCGTTATAAATCCCTCTTTTTCTCCCCGATAGCGTGCGGCCCGCCCACGTATATCATGGGAACCGACAACAACCGTCAGTACCACTAAGTATATATGGTGGTGTGGCATAGCATACCATGTATGGCTTCCGCATCGGGTACGGACGACATGTTCGATGAGTTTCTCTCCCAGCGTGGACACGAAACCGAGAGCGTCGGCTGGGACGAGAACTATAACAAGCTACAGTGTCCCGAGTGTGGCGGATTGCACGAGACAGGATCCACAGAGTGTGGGGTCTGTGGCTGGACGCCAGTATAACCGCTGATCTTCCCGTTTTCGTTCGTGTTGTCGAGCGTGGTCTCGCGCCGAGAGAGTGACGTACTGACAGAGCGCCGTCGGTCAGTATCTGACGGGACCGCCGCGGTCGGTCGACTCGGGCAGGTGAACCTCGGCGGCAGTCAGATCTGAGACGAGTTGTTCGACTGCCTCCGGACAGTGTTCGGCCGTGAGCGACTCGCCCTCGACGAGGACTTCACAGCAGTCCTCGTTGCCCTCGGGCGGTTGTTCGTCGGGGGCGTACTTGTGTGACGCTCGCATCACGAACCGCGCCTGATCGCCGTCACCGGCAAAGACCCACATCCGAAAATCGAGCGGTTCCGGGTGCTGGTCGACGACGTAGGTGTCCGGCACAGTCGTCGACTGCTCGGCGTCGAACATCCAGACGCGGAAGTCCTCGTTGACCCCGTCCGGCTGTTCGTCCGGAGCGCGGGGTGCTGGCTCGCCCGGCGGGATATCGTTGTGCTCCCTGTAGCTGTCCATGTCGACGTCGGTCATGCCTACGCGTTCGAGATTGGCGAATAAAGGTTGTGCGTTCGCGGACAGGCGACGGCACAGCCACAGACGATCAGGCAAAATCATCGAAGATACCTCGAAAGTGCTTTTGTGTCCGGCCGCAAATCCCCGGTGTGGACGACCGAAGCATCGAGGAAGTTCTCGACACCATCGGCGACCAGCACGCGCGCCGCGTGCTGGCCGCGATCAGTCGAGAGCCGAAATCGGCGAAGGAGCTCGCTGAGGAGTGTGACCTGTCACTCCCAACGGTGTATCGTCGCATCGAATTGCTCGAAGAACACGACCTGGTCAGCGATCGGACCCTCGTCGCGGACGACGGGAACCACTACAAGGTCTACGAATCCAACTTCGAGAGTACGGTTATCTCACTCGAAGACGACGAGTACCGAGTCCGGATCTACCGCGAAGAGAACCTCCCGGACCGGTTCAGCAAACTCTGGGACGAACTCCACAGCGAATGAGTCGCGGTTCGTATCAGTAGCCACGTTTATTATAGCGGTTCGTGTATGCACCGACGGAAGGATGGTCGAAGCCGAGCCACTCGTACGGGGGGTACTGTTGGTCTTGCGGTTTATCGTCTTTGGGCTGGCGCTTGGCCTGACGCTGATCAGCTTTCAGGCGTATCAGAAACAGCGAACGACGCGGCTCCAGTACGCGTTTCTCGGGTTTGCGTTCATCAGCATGGGGGTTGCCGTGAGTAGCGTTATCACACAACTCGGAGCCGACGCCGACCCGAGCATCATCACCTTCTTCCAGATGGTCGAGACGATCCCGTTCATCATCGGGTTCAGTATGCTGTATCTCTCGCTGTACCGATAGGCGGTACGGCGGACTCGCGCCGTTGAAATTCGCGTTGTTTATCAGGCCGGAGGGCTTCTAGGTGCCCAATGACTGAAGCTACGCAGGTGACACGTCTGTTCGGGGGACCGGGGAGCGGGAAGACAACGGCACTGCTGGATCGGGTTGAGGAGCTACTCGAGGAAAACGACGACGTCGAGGTGCGGGACGTCCTCGTCGTCTCGTACACCCGTGCCGCGGCCGCCGAAATCCGCGAGCGACTCGCGGAGCGACTCGACACGACGCCGCGGGCACTTCGGGGAAACGTCTGCACGATGCACGCGAAGGCCTACGACCTGCTAAACCTCTCTCGCGGGGACGTCGTCGGTGAGTCAGACAAGGAGGACTTCTGTGAGGAGTACGGCATCGAATACGAAGACGAGTACGAGGGGTCGCGCCGTCGGTCCGCACGGTCGACGACGCTCGGAAACAAGGTGATCGCGACGAGCCAGTGGCTCCAGCGCACCCGCCGAGACGTGGCCGACTGGTACGACGTCCCCTTCCAGTGGGACGAAGAGGAGGTTCGCCTCCCGCCGGAGATAGACGACAACGCACAGACGGGCAACAAGTACACGCCGACGTGGCCGAGCGACGACGACCGGCTCGACATCCCCGAAGCGATCCGGGCGTGGCGCAACTACAAGGGCGAAAACGGGTTGACCGGCTTCGCTGACATGCTCGAACGCGTCAAGCAGCGCTCGCTGTTGCCGAGCGTCGACTATCTCGTCATCGACGAGTTTCAGGACATCACGACGCTGCAGTACGACGTCTACACCGAGTGGCGACCCCACATGAAGCGCGTGCTCATCGCCGGTGACGACGACCAGGTCGTCTACGCGTGGCAGGGGGCCGACCCGGATCTCCTGCTCGAAGAACCGGTCGACGAGGACGTTATCTTGCCCAACTCCTACCGACTCCCCTCCCAGATTCTCAACGTCGTCAATCAGGAGGTCAGACACATCGAGAAGCGCAAGGAGAAAGATCTTGAACCGCGCAAGGAAGGCGGCGGCGTGGAAGCAATCAGCAACCGGTCGATGCTTGATCT
This sequence comes from Halovenus marina, assembly GCF_051414115.1. Taxonomy (NCBI): domain Archaea; kingdom Methanobacteriati; phylum Methanobacteriota; class Halobacteria; order Halobacteriales; family Haloarculaceae; genus Halovenus; species Halovenus marina. The sequence continues at coordinate 1,379,300 of NZ_JBLKNZ010000001.1, forward strand.
CTCCCGAGAGGTGACGCGAACCGTCGACGAGACTGACGAGACGGTGATGGTGCTGTTCCGCGCGCGCTATCAGATGTTCCAGTTCATCGACGAGTTCATCGGCGAGGGGATCCCGTTCAAGTGTCTGACCGACCAGCGGATGTGGACTGACCGGCTCTGCCAGTACGTCGACGGCATCGAGGCACTCGCTGAGGACGAACCGCTCACCGGCCTGCAGGCACGCCGCCTCGCGGACATGCTCGCAGACTCCGCGTTCGGAACCGGCGAACGCGACGACTTCTTCGACGCGCTGGACGAACGCGAGGAGGAAAGCGACGTTGAGGACATCGCGAACCTGGCTATCGAACCCGACCTGATTCGCGAGTACGTCCCGTTCGCGCCCGACCCGCCCGCCGCGGCCGACATGCTCCGAAAGGTGACGAACTTCCAGGAGCAAAGCGTCGCTGCGTACTTCGCGGGAACGTACGAGGGAATGCAACGCGACCGGGTGCGTCTCGGGACCATCCACTCAGCGAAGGGTCGTGAAGCCGACCACGTCTTCGTCGCCACGGATCTGACCGAGAAGGTGGTCGAGCAGATGGCCGCAACTGTCGAACAGAACGACGAGGACGTGCCCGGCGACGGCGAGTTCACCAAACACACGAGTCCCGTGCCGACACTGACCGACAACGAGCGCCGGGTGTTCTACGTCGGGATGTCGCGCGCCCGCGAGCGACTCGTCATCCTCGAAAACCTGGTCGACGGCGCGCCGACGCTCCCCATCGACGTGCTCTTGCAAAACGAACCAACAGAAGGCCCTATCGAGGACCTGCTCGACGACGTCGAGGACCCGCCGGTCGCACAGTAACGTGGGTCGAGAGAGACGAGTCACACAGTAGTGTCGCGAGATATCCAATCGCACAGTTGCGTGTGTCGAGATATCCAAACCGCTTTGCGCACACGCCCGTAACCGCCCGGTATGTTCACCGGAATTGTCGAGGAGACGGGTGCGGTGCGGGCTGTCACCGAGGCCGAGGATGGCGTTCGACTCCGGATCGAGACCCGTTTCGAGGGGCTATCCGTGGGCCAGTCGATTGCCGTCAGCGGTGCCTGTCTGACCGTCGAAGCATTCGGTGACGGGCACTTCGATGCGTTTCTCTCCGAGGAGACGGTCGAACGGACCTATCTGGGGGAACTCGAAGCGGGTGACGTTGTGAACCTCGAACGTGCCCTCCCCGCAGACGGGCGCTTCGACGGGCACTTCGTTCAGGGACACGTCGACGGAACGGCGACGGTAGAAGCCATCGAGCAGGTCGGCGAGGACTGGCAGTTCACCTTCGGGCTTCCCGACGCGCTCGCCCCCTACGTCGTCGAGAAGGGCTCCATCGCAGTCGACGGGATCAGCCTCACCGTGTCCAACCTCCACGCTGATTCCTTTGCAGTTGCGATCATCCCCGAAAGCTACGAGATAACGACGCTCTCGGAGAAGGCAGTCGGTGACCCCGTTCATCTGGAAGTCGATGTCGTCGCGAAGTACGTCGAGTCGCTGGTCGAGGGCTACGCGTAGTTCCAGAGCGGACGGTCGTTTGCGATGGTACGGTGTGTAACGGCAAGCGAGAGGTTTTTTCGCGGGCAGCGACTAGTCAGCGTATGAGTTTGACTGCGGGCGTCATCGCCGTGCAGGGTGACGTGACCGAACACGGTGACGCGATACGAGCGGCCGCACGCGCTCACGGCGATGAGGTGACCGTTCGGGAGATACGGCAGTCGGGAATCGTTCCGGACTGTGATCTCCTCCTGATCCCGGGTGGCGAGTCGACGACCATCTCGCGACTCGTCGAGCGCGAGGGGATCGACGAGGAGATTCGCGCCCACGTCGAGGCCGACAAGCCGTTGCTTGCGACCTGTGCCGGACTCATTCTGGTCAGCAGGGACGCGAACGACGAGCGGGTGACGACGCTCGACCTGCTCGATATCTCCGTCGAGCGAAACGCCTTCGGCCGCCAGCGAGATAGCTTCGAAGCCCCGCTGTCGGTGACCGGTCTCGACGATCCGTTTCCGGCCGTGTTCATCCGCGCACCGCTCATCGACGACGTCGGTGACGGCGTCGAGGTGCTCGCGACGTGGGAGGACCGTCCAGTCGCGGTTCGACAGGGACCGATCGTCGGAACCGCGTTCCACCCGGAACTGACCGCTGACTCGCGAATCCACGATCTGGCCTTCTTCGACGATATCGCAGTCGACCGTTCGACGGCCCCAACTGAGTGATCTGCTCGACGGCATCGCCGGGATGACGTGCTCGACGGTCCCAGTGGGTGTTTCGACGGCCTGAAGGCGGTCGCAATCGACACTCGGGTATGGTCGAATCGTCAGCATCGGACGGAACGCCCGACGAGATCCTCGACGAACTGTTCGCTGTCATCGAAGACCGGAAGGAGACGCTGCCGGAGGGTTCCTACACTGCGTCGCTGTTCACACACGAAAAAGGCGAGAACGCGGTGCTGGAAAAGCTCGGCGAGGAGACGACTGAACTCGTGTTGGCCGCCAAGGACAACCGGGAAGACGAACTCGCACACGAGGCGGCCGACATCGTCTATCACCTGCTCGTCTTGCTGTCGATGAAAGACATGACGCTCGAGGACCTCCGGGACGAACTCGCAGAGCGTCGATGATCGCGGATGTGGCCCGTCGGTGGCGCTCGGGACCTCAGATGAGCGAGACGGCGCCGTAGGCGACCACCGATCCCACCATCAGGATGACGAAAAAGAGCGCGATCAACTGTTCGCTGTCCATACAACCGGTTCGACCCGGCTGGAATTATGTGTTTCGCTCCAGAGAAGTGGGTAATCGAGTGTACAGCGTCGCTCACTCGACCTGTGCATCGACGACGACGTGACGGACGCCCTCGCTGTATCCCTTGACGTCGATGGTCGAATGTGTCGCTATCCGTCGACCGGCCGCTTCGACCGCCTCCCGTAGCCGCCCCACCGGTCGGTCGGGGACAAGCCCTTCGGGTGTCGCCTCGTGCATGTGAACAGTGCCGCCCGGAGCGAGCGCGGCGAGTGCGCTCTCCAGATATCGGTGTGCCTCGTAGTAGCCCATCACCACCCGGTCGAAGGCGAAGGAGTCAGACTGGTCGAGTCCGCTTGCGATCACGTCGCGGCAGTCAGCGCGATAGGTCTCGACGCGGTCCGTGACGTCGTTTCGGACGACGTTCTCGACGAGATACTGGAAGGTGGGCGGGTTTCGCTCGACGGCAGTCACCGTCGCCCCCGACCGGGCCATCGGGAGCGCGAAGTACCCGATTCCGGCGAACATATCGAGGACGCGCTCGCCATCAGACACCACCTCGCCCATCCGGGCGCGTTCTGCCTTGTTTCCGGGTGAGAACATCACCGTCGAGAGATCCATCGCGTAGGTTGTTCCGTGTTCCCGGTGGACTGTCTCGGTATCGCCCTCACCGGCGATGACGCGAACCGACGGCTCCCGGTGTTCGCCCGCGATCCCCTCACGTGCGAGGACGGTGTCGGTCTGGCCGTGCATCGCGAGCAAGGCGTCGCCGACTTCCTCGGGTCGCGGCGCGTCGCCGATGTCGACGAGAACGACGCTTCCGAGTACCGCCCACGACCCCGGCGCGCGGTCGAGTTCCGCCGCGGTCCAGCCGCGGTCACGGAGGTGGTCTTCGAGCGTCCGGAGTCGCACTGGTCCTTCCTCACGGACGAGTTCGAGTACGTCGGTCTCCTCGGGCGCGACCGTGACTGGAATCGCGACGGTTTCGTCGCCACACTCGTAGACGCTCCGGTCGGCGTCGTAGACGCCCTCGGAACGAAGGGACCCGATGGCCGCCTGCGCGCGCCCCTTCTCGACGATGGCAGAGAGTGACTGCTCGCTCATTCAGTGAGTACGAGATAGCACCGTCCCAATATATACCGTTGGGGATCGATTCAGTCTCCGGTTGAAGATCGATTCCGTCGGATGCCCGGTGTGCCGATTGCCGCGGCGCTCGTCGCCTGTTGTCGCTGGAGAAAGGGGCGTTTTGCCCCCGCGTGTGACACTACGGAGCCAGATGGCTCCATCCACACTAATCTCTCAGGAGAAATAAGTGTGTCTGACAACTGAAAGATATTTGAGGCGTACTGTCGTGATCACTCCAATCCGAGGACGTCGTCGATTTCGAAGCTTTCTTCGAGCAGTTCGGCCATGTGTTCGACGGCCGTGACGCCCTGCGTGCGGCCAGCACGGAGTTCGTCCTCGACTCGGTCGATCGTCACGCGAGTGTTTGATTTGACAGACAGTACCGGGACGGAGCGTTTCGAGGCCGTGCCGAGGATAGCCTTCGAGGGGCGGTAGCCGCCGGTCAGGATGAGGCAGTTGACACCCGACGATTCGAGCGCTGTCGTCTGGATGTCCGACCGGTCGCCGCCGGTGATGACCGCACAGTTGCGGGTGCGTCGGAAGTGTTCGAGCGCGGCGCTCTGGCCCATCGCCCCGACGAGAAGTCGTTCGATGCGCCCATCGAGGGGCACGTCAGGGGTCAGCAGGTCAGCGCCAAGCGACTGCGCGAGTTCCTCGACGGTGACACCGGCCAGCCGTTCGTCGCGTGGGATCGCTCCGAGCGTCCGGATCGACCGGCCGTCGAGAAACGGGAACGCCTCCTCGCTGAGCTCCTCGATATTGTTCCCCTCGACGGCGTTGAACAGCACGCCCGACAGCCGATCCCCGAACGCCTCCGCGCCCGCGATGACCTCGTCGAGATCACGGGGATCGGTGTACTCGCTCACCAGTACCGCCTCGGCGTCGAGCAGGTCCGCGATGTCGGGGTCGGTCAGGTCGATGATCTCACCGGTCTGGGGGCGGTTGCTCCCTTCCAGGATCATCACGTCGCAGTCGGCCGCAAGCGTCTCGTACTGCTCGGCGACGCGCTCGCGGAGTTCCGCCGGATTCTCGCGCCCGCGGATTGCCTCCTGTGCGAACATTCGGGAGTAGATGATCGGTTCGAGTTGGGCCATGTCGGCATCGAGACCGAGTACCTCCCGAGCGAGGTCAGGGTCCTTGTCCCGCGTCTTGCCGACCGTGCTTTCGATGCGAGTCCCCTTCGGCTTCATGTAGCCGACGTCGTGTCCGGCCTCGTCTGCGATCGAGGCGAGCGCGAGCGCGATTGCCGTCTTGCCTGTGCTCTCTCTGGTCGAACTGACTAGTATCGTGGTCATAGCTTCTCCGTATCGAGTGTGAGTCGCAGGTCCAGTGCCGCGACGCCGTCGGGGGTCGCGACGACCGGGTTGATGTCCAGTTCCGTGATCGCGGGGAAGTCCGTCACGAGCTGTGAGACACGCTGAATGACTTCCGCAATCGCCTCGACGTCCGCTGGCTCTCGTCCCCGGGCACCGTGCAAGAGCGGCGCTGACGTGATCTCGTCGAGCATCGACCGGGTGTCGCGCTCTGAGACGGGCGCGACCCGGAAGGAGGTATCCTCCATCACCTCGACGAAGATACCCCCGAGCCCGAACATCACGAGCGGGCCGAACTGCGGGTCGCGGGTCATGCCGACGATGGTTTCCGTCCCCGTGTCGGTGTCGACCATCTCCTGTACCTGAACGCCGACGACCGTCGCATCGGGCTGGTAGTTTTCCGCCCGGACGAGCAGGTCCTCGTAGGTGTCGCGTACGTCCGACTGGGCGACGCCAACCTCGACGCCGCCGATGTCGGACTTGTGGGAGATGTCCGGGCTGACGATTTTCATCACGACGCGCTCCCCGAGTCGTCGTGCGGTCTCGATTGCCTCGTCCGGGGAATTCACGACCGCGCCGTCCGGCGTCGGGATGCCGTAGGCGTCGAGCAGTTCCATCCCTTCGACGCCGATCTGACGCGTCCCGCGTTCTGCTGCGCGTTCGAGATACGCGCGCGCCTGCTCGCGGTCGACCGGAAACGTCGTCGGTTCGACGTACTCGCGCTCGCGAATGTGTCTGTACTCCGCCAGCGCGTCGAGGCTGTCGACGGCCCGCGCCGGGTCGAAGTATGTCGGGATGCCCGCCTCGGAGAGCGTGTCCGCGGCCGCGTTCGTCGACGACCCGCCCATCAGCGCAGTGACGACCGGCGTCCCCGACTCGCGCTGTTTCGTCACGACGGCGTCGGCAAGCGCCTGGAAGGAGAGCGGCGCTGTCGGACACGCGAGCACGAGCGCCATCCCAACGTTGTCGTCAGCAAGCACGGTATCGAGCGTCGACTCGAAGCGGTCTGCGCGGGCGTCACCGATGATGTCGACCGGGTTGTAGATGTTCGCACCCTCTGGGAGCGACTCGGAGAGTGCGGTCAGCGTCTCGTCGGTGAAGTTCGCGAGTTCGAGATTCGAACCGCCGACTGCGTCTGTCGACATCACGCCCGGCCCGCCAGCGTTCGTGACGATGGCGATCGTGTCGCTGTCCGGCAGTGGTTGGCCGGAGAGGGCGGCGGCGTAGTCGAACAGTTGCTCGGCCCGATCGACGCGGATCGCTCCGGCCTGGTCGAGACCCGCCTCGTAGGCACGTTCGCTGCCAGCCATCGCCCCGGTGTGTGACGCTGCGGCGGACGCACCTGCCTCAGTTCGGCCCGACTTGACGACGACTACCGGTGTGTCCTGTGTCACCTCCCGGGTCGCCTCGATGAAGGCCCGTCCGTCGCTGATATCCTCTAGATACCCTAGAATGACGTCAGTTTCGGGGTCTGCCCCCCAGTAGTTGATGAAGTCGGACTCGTCGAGCACCGCCTTGTTGCCCAGCGAGACGACGTTCTGAAACCCTGCGTGACGGTCGCTGGCCCAGTCGAGGACGGCCGTCACGAACGCGCCCGACTGACTCATGAAAGAGATCGACCCGGGGCGTGCCGACGTGGGCGAGAACGTGGCGTTCAGACCGACTGTAGTCCCCATCACGCCGAGACAGTTCGGGCCGACGAGATTGAGGTCGTAGGTCTCTGCGAGTTCGACGAGTTCGCGCTCGCGTGTGGCACCTTCGGTTCCCGCTTCGCTGAATCCGGCCGTGATGACGACGACGTTCTTGATGCCCGCCTCGCCAGCGCTCCGAACGACATCCGTCGCGATAGACGGCGGGACCACGACAACCGCAACGTCGACAACTGGAACGTCCGCAAGAGAGGCAAAACAGTCGAGACCGAGCACCGAGTCCCGGTTGGGGTTGACTGCGAACACCTCTCCCTCGAACTCCGCGAGAAGGTTTTCGGTCACTGCCTTTCCAACTGACCCGTCGTCGTCTGATGCACCAACGACGGCGACCTGTTCGGGGGCGAACAGCGTCGATAACTCACCCATCAGATCGTGGTTCGAGTGCCATGGTCAAATACGTTCGTCCACGGTCTCACAGAGCGGAGTCAAAGGCGTTCACACAAACCTTATGCACCGAGACGTGTAAATAGAACTATGGGTGATCCGGATACTGCCGTCCAACAACCGACCGTATTAGTCGTCGACGACGACAGGGAGACGGCCGATGCGTACGCCGAGTCGCTCAGCGAGACGTACACGGTTCGGACTGCATATTCGGGAGCGGAAGCGGTAGACTGGATCGATGAAGACGTGGCCGTCGTGTTGCTCGACCGGAAAATGCCCGGACTGTCGGGCGACGACGTACTCGACCGGGTTCGCGAGCAGGGGCTCGAGTGTCGGGTCGTCATGGTCACGGCAGTCGAACCCGACAGGGACATTCTCGACCTCCCATTTGACGATTATCTGGTCAAGCCGGTGTCTCACGACCAGATCCGCGATGCCGTCGAGCGGATGCTGGTTCGGATGTCCTGTGACGAACAGATACGGGAACTCGTCGCAGTCGCTTCGAAGATGGCAACACTCGAGTCGAAGATGACACTCGAAGAACTCGAATCGAGCGCCGCTTACGCCAGCCTCGAAGCGGAGTTTGCCGAACTGAAAGACGGAGGGGCCGACCTCGCCGAGTGTGAGGGAGACATCTACGCCGAGTTTACCACTGAGAAGATACGGACGCTGTTCAACTGATCCCGGAACTGGGCGCGCGGAACAGTAGCCGAGACAACCGCGTCAGGGTTCGAGCGGTTCCGTGTAGTCGGTCGCGATCCAGCCGTCGGTGTTGTCCGCCTCCGTGAACACGATGCGATCCGGTGAACTCCGATGAGCAGTCACCCGACACTCCGGGACCTCCGGGCCGTCTTCACCATCAAGCACTGACATGGTACAGGGTAGGTCGTCGGGGGGCTATAAGGATTTTGGTGTGCCTAAAATTCTGAGAATTGGGTAGTTCGATGCGACCGGTCAGGGCGCAGAGAGACGCGATAGCGTAACAGCGGGCATCGTTTTAGTGTGTCGGTGATCTACGTCCAGTATGAGCGAGCGCAGGGATCCGGACACGGCGGAGTTGCTCGCGGAGTTGACACAGACGTTGCGAGAGTTGCAGGCGGAAGTCGAGCCCGACCGACGATTGCGGCCGCCCACTCCAGGCGAACTCACCCGATTCACTTCGGAGATCGCGATCCCAGGGATAATTCTCGTGTTGCGCACGAACATTCGCGCGCTCGAACTGCTCCAGCGGACGCTTCGCATGGCTGATGGCCGCAGTCCACAGACCGACGGTACACTCTCCGAAGCACGCGAGCGCGCAGAACAGGCCGGGAGCGCGACGCTCGCTCGACTCGACGATGCGCTCACACAACTGCAGTCGGCAGTCGACGGTCGGTCGGAAAACGAGCGCACGACGGAGTTGCTCGAACGCGCACAGGAGTTGCGCGCGGAGGTCCAGCGGGAACTCGACACCCAGAGCGACCCCGTCGACATCGACGTCGACGCAGAACTGCAGGCGATCAAAGACGACCTCGACGATGCAGACGGGTCTGACTCGGACACGGGGGACGAAAACGCCCCCGACCCGGACGAGAGTTAGTCCGACCGCACGCGCTCGAATCGGTGGCCGTCCCACTCCTGACTCGCCGCGTCACGGAGACTTCGTTCCGGGTCCCGGAGACGGTCGACGTACACCGGCCGCACCGTGTCACCGACCGCGACCGAACCCGTCGTCTGCCCGAGAACACGCACCTGTGTGTCCCCGGCAGAAAATTCCACGAGCGCGAGTCCGTTTGGCTCCCGGACGCCAGTCGGCGTCACAGCACTCTCCGTCCAGGAGAGTACCGTCCCGTGGCTATCCGTCAGATCGATCGTCTCGTCCTGTGTACGCCCGCAGTGTGGACACGACGACATCGGCGGGACGGTCGCGTGTCCCGCGTCGCACCGTCCCGCCAGCAGTCGCTCGCTCATGCTCCCCCCTCGAAGACGGCTGTCGTGACACAGTTCCCGAACCCGCCGATATTGCAGGTCAGTCCCCGGTCTGCCTCGACCTGTCTGTCACCTGCCTCCCCGAGCAGTTGTCGGTACACCTCCACCGCCTGTGCGACGCCGGTGGCACCGAGCGGGTGTCCCCGTGCCTTCAGCCCGCCGGAGGTGTTGACCGAGAGCGGACCTGACGGAATTGCCTCCCCGATTGCGTGTTTCCAGCCGTCGCCCTGCTCGGCGAACCCGAGCGCCTCCAGCTGGAGTGGTTCGAGAACGGTCGCCATGTCGTGCAGTTCCGCGACGTCGATATCCGCGGGACGACAATCTGCCATCGAGAGCGCCGTCTGACCGCTCTCCTCGACGGCCCGTAACTGCATCGGATTGGGGCGATGCTGGACGAGATGGGTGTCCGTCGCACCGCCGATACCAGTGACGCGAACGAACTCGTCAGTGTACTCCCGTGCCGTGCTGACCGGACAGCACAGAAGCGCCGCGCTCCCGTCGGTGACCGGACAGTAATCGTACAGTCGGAGCGGGTCCGCGACCAGTGGACTCTCCAGCACGTCCGACCGAGTGATGGGCTTGTGAAACTGTGCGTGCGGGTTCGAGCAGGCGTGCCGATGATTTTTCACCGCGACAGCCGCGAGTGACTCACACGTGGCCGCCGTCTCGGAGAGATACAGGCGAGCGACGAGTCCGGCAAACGAGGGGAGCGTGACGCCGTGTGCGTACTCGAAGGGGTGAGTGACGGAGGCGACGATGTCGGCCGACTCCGCTGTCTTCCGGTGGGTCATCTTCTCGCCGCCGACCAGCAGTGCCATCTCGCTGGTTCCGGACGCAACGGCCCGAACGGCCGTCTGAAGCCCGGCCCCGCCGGAGGCAGACGTCTGGTCGACGCGCTCGGCGTACGCCGGGAGCACACCCAGATCGGACGCGAGCGCGTTCATCGTCCCGGTCTGTCCCTCGAACTCACCGCTCGCCATGTTCGAGACGACGAGATGGTCGACGGCGTCGCCCGCGACGCCAGCATCGTCGAGACACGCTCGCCCAGCCTCCGAAAGCAACTCCAGAATCCAGCCCTCCCGCTCGCCGAAGTCCGTCATCGCCGCGCCAATGATAGCGACGTCCATACGCGCTATCTCGAACGCCGCGGTTGTGGTCGTTTCGGTCAGCCATCTGACCAGCAACGTGGTGTGACAATTCCCACTGCCGAAGAGGAAGCGACAGATACTTTTGGCGTGCCTAAAATATATACGTATAATGAGTTGTTTCGTCCGGGTGCGGACAACTGCGTTCTGTCGACTCACAGACCGGCGTCATCAGAACGGGAGTCCCAATTCAGTGAGGTAGAGGCCACGATGTCACAACAGACACTCACAGCGGAGACGGATTCGGCGCAGTTCAGTGAAGGACCAGCAGACGCGTCGACCGACGTGCTCGAGCTGGATGGACTCACGCAGGAATACGGTGCGGAAACGGCCGTCAAGGACCTGACGCTCTCCGTTCGTGACGGGGAACTGCTGACGCTGCTCGGGCCGTCGGGGTGTGGGAAGACGACCACGCTCCGAATGATCGCTGGGCTGGAACAGCCAACTCGCGGGACGCTCACGATCGACGGCGAGACGGTCGCTTCGGAGACGGGCTGTGTCTCCCCGGAAGACCGCGATGTGGGGCTGGTGTTTCAGAACTTCGCGCTCTTTCCGCACCTCTCGGTTGCGGAGAACATCGCATTCGGAATCGACGACTGGGACGCCGACGACCGGGAGGCGCGCGTCGACGAGTTGCTCGAACTGGTCGGGTTGACCGACCACCGCGAGAAGATGCCCGCGCAACTGTCCGGCGGACAACAACAGCGGGTCGCGCTGGCGCGCTCGCTCGCCCCAGAACCGGACGTCCTCCTCCTCGACGAACCGTTCTCGAATCTCGACGTTCGCCTCCGTGTCGAGATGCGACAGGAAGTGCGGGAGATCCTCAAGGCAACTGGTGTCACCGCTGTCTCCGTGACACACGATCAGGAGGAGGCGCTCTCGATTTCGGACCGCGTTGCCATCATGAACGACGGGGAGATCGAACAGGTCGGCAAGCCCGAACTGGTGTTCGAGAACCCCAAGTCACGCTTTGTCGCCAGCTTTCTCGGCCGGGCGAGTTTCGTCCCCGGTCGCGTTCGCGGTGACGTCGTCGAAACACAGCTCGGCACGCTGCACACCGACCAGCTTAACGGCCCCATCGAGGCCTACGACGGCGCGCGCATCGACGTACTCCTCCGACCCGACGACCTCACGGCCCACCTCGAACACGAGGACGCCGCAGACGGCCACATCGTCGACCGGCAGTACAACGGACCGACGTTCGTCTACACCGTCGAACTCACCGACGGAACCGCTGTTCGGTGCCTGCACAACCACGTCGAAACCTTCGAACACGGCCAGCCAGTCCGCGTCGACATCGAGGCGGACCACGGCCTCGCCTGGTACCCGACCTGACAGCGGTAGAGGTGAACGCCTACTCGTTCACTCATCCTGTATCGCCGTTCGCCCGGCAACGTAGCCGGTGACGACGGCCACGCCACTCCGGGATTTCTGTGTTGCAAAGTTCGTCCCGCCGAGAAGCGGGCCGACCGCCTGGAGGTTGGCAAACTCCGGCGTGTCGCGCTCGGTCAACGGCCTGAGCTGGTCGTCGACGAGGACGCCGAAGCTTGCGAAGGGCTGGTCGTCGAGCGGAGCGCGAACGGACCACTCGGTTCGGTCATCCGGATGCGGGACGTGGCAGTCGAAGACTGGCTCGAAGACACCGGTCTGGTCGCTCACCAGTCCGCCCGTTTCCAGGCCACCTGTTGCGAGCACGAACTCGTGGCCGCTGTACGTGACGGATTCGCCATCCTGCTCGCACTCGATTCGCTGTATCCTGTCGCCGCGGTGTTCGAAGCCGTCGATGCTGACAGACTCGATTGAGACATCGTGGGCAGCCAGTCGATCTGCGAGCAGCCGTTCGAGGCGCATCCCGCCGAGATGCGGGTGGCCGATCGGGATCTCGAAGACGTCGACCGAGAGTTGCTCCTCGATAGTTTCGCGGATGCGGCGATGGTCATCGAGCCCGAGGACGGCCGGGAGACCGAGTCGTTGTTCGACATCGAGTTTCTCTCGGAGCGTCTCGACGAGTTCTTCGAGCGGCGAGTCGAACGTACGCTCGGGCGGTTTGCGCGTCGCCGGCTGGTCATCCTCCGGTCGAACTCGATCCGAGTCGTCACCGTCGAGCGCGCTGGCAAACGACTCCGAGAGCGGTTCCGACAGGGCGATATCGAGCGATATCGACTCTCCTGTGACAGCGTATGGAAGCTGGTCGTCGAACGTATCGGCCAGATAGTACGCGTCGAAGGCGCTCAGTTCCTGAAATCCGACGAGAAGGGTCTCGCGGGTGTCGCTCACGAGGCCGCCAGCCATTCCGGCGGGATAGCGACTGGTCGGTGTGATGCGCCCGGTCGGAGTCATCAGCAGTGCGTTCGTCTCGCCTCCGGCGTAGTGATCGCCAGTCACGTCGTCGAACAGCGAGAGCGCCTCGGTCACACACCCCTCACCGAGGCGGATATAGGGGTGATTCTCGGGGAGTTCACCCATCCTGCGCTCGGGTGTCACTACCGGCCACCGCTCGTCTGCCATGTAGCCGAGTACGTCGATCGTTCCCGTGAGATGGGCAAATTCGTCCCCCCGAGTAAGCACGGTCACCGCGCTGTCCGGTCGCTCGCGGGCGGCAGAAAGCGCCGCGACGTATCCGCCGAGACCACCACCGACGACGACGAGGTCGTTCATGGCGGCTCCCGGAGGCACTGTGTCGGTCGTTCGTCGGTCGTCTCCGATCCGTCGCTGAACCTGCTCAGGTCCAGCGAAGACGCGTCCGGTGCCATCCTGTCGGTCGTCTCCGTGTGCAGTAAGTAGGTCTCCATCGCACTCGTAAGCTGGTCCCCCCAGAGCGTGTATCGCTGGCCCCGCCACCGCTCGTTCAGCAGAGAGTTGAGGGCTGACTCGACCGCGTAGCGATCCTTGCCGGGATGGAGCTGTGTCGCCATCCGATGCGCACAGCGACCGCCCTGACAGACGCCTGACCCTGCCCCTGTTCGGATCCGAACGTCGTTCAGATCCGCGGACGGCCCGGCGTCGTCGATTGCCTCGTGGACTGCATCTTTCGTGACGCCCAGACACGGGCAGATCACAGCCCCCTGTGGGTCCGGTTGTCCGCGCTCGAACTGGTCGGTGTCGTCGGTGAGTCGCCCGAATGCATTCTGTGTCCCACCCCAGTTCCGCAAGGAGAGTTCGTCCGTCTGACACTCGCGCTGGATGCCGAACTCGCCGCAGATGTGGTCGGTCACGCGTTCCGCGAGATGGCGGTGTGTTGTGAGTCGCGCGCCGACGACGGTGACCATCCCCCACGTGTCGTGATACTTCGTGTGGTCGATGTGTACACCCCCGGAGATGTCTGCGGTTTCGAGGTCGGTTCGGACACTCCACTCGGTGCGAGGGAGTCGAGTGGTCTCGATACCCGGAACAGTCTCGGAGAGACCCGCGAGGATGCCGTCGACGGCCTCACTCAGACCCGTCTCGTCGTCCGGATTCTCGACCGTCTCGGTCGCGGTTCCCAGCACGCTCATCGAACCGGCCGGAACGACGTGCTGTTCGCCGGATTCCTGAATCTGTCGGACAATCGTTTCGGTCGACGCAGACGCAGAGAGGACGACGGCCGATCGGGTGAATTCGAGTGGCAGGTCGAATCCGGCCATCGACGCAATCTCTCCCGCGTGCGCCCCGGCCGCGTTGACGACGTAATCCGCACGGATCTCCTCCTCGTTGCTCGCGACGGTGTTCTCGATCGATGTGTGGTCGAGCGTATCGCCCCGCTCGGACTGTCCCGCCCGATTGCCATCACCGGAGCGCTGTGATCCACTCTCGCCCGGCCGCTGTTTGCTGGTATCCGGCGCACCGAAACTTCGGCCCGGCGCGGCGGCGGGGCTGACAGCACCGCCGTCGGTCACCGCCTGCCGAGTGCCGTCGACCCGCACACCGACGACCGACCCGTCCTCGACGAGTACGTCGGTCACCTCGGTGTGCGTTCTGATCGTGGCCCCGTGCGCTGCTGCGTCGCTTGCCGTATCGAGTGCGAGCCGAAACGGATCGACCGTCGCATCCGGAATCCGGGCTGCCCGGTCGATCTCGGGCGAGAGCGACGGTTCGACCGCGCGAATCTCGTCCGCTCCGAGTTCTCTGACCGAGATGTCTAATTCGCGGCACGCCTCTATGGTGCGGTCGTACTGCGCCGACTGGTCGCCGTGGTCGACGAGCAATCCACCCGAGTCGTCGATGCAGTGCCCCGCAATCTCGCGCAAGACCTGCCCTTCGCGGAGACACCGACGGGCGAGTTCCGGATCCGTGGCTGCGTGCCTCGCGCCGCTTTCGAGCAGCGTCTCTGTCCAGCCAGTAGCGCCCGATGCGAGCGTGCCACGCTCGACGAGCGTCACATCCAGCCCGCGGATCGCGAGATCCCTGGCAGTCGTAATCCCCGTGACCCCGCCGCCGATGACGAGGACGTGTGGCGTATAGCCCATCCAATCGGTCGTGTGTGTGGTTTCCCCGTACTTATACTGCGCGGGTTCGGCACCGACACGCGGTCAGGGCCGCTCGGTCTGGTCCGCTGCCGAGTAGACGACGCCGCGTTCGGCGTCGAGTGTCACCTCGGCCCCATCCGCGACGTCGTCCGGGATCTGTGCGTGTCCGACCATCGGAATCTCCAGTTCTCTGGCGACGATAGCCGAGTAGCCGGTCATCCCCTCGCGTGCGCTGATGATCCCCGACAGCTTCGACACGTCGCCCTCGAACTCGCCGTCGAATGAGGCTGGCACTGCGATGATCGCTCCCTCCGGGATCGCAGCAAGGTCGCCATCGTCGACACGGTACAGTGGCCCGCTGGCAAAGCCCGAAACGACAGAGCGCCCGGAGACGAGCGTCTCCGAGGCGACGTGGACCTTCAGCGTGTTCGCGGTGTCGAACCCGCTCAACTCGGTCATCATCCCCGAGAGCACGACCACGGTGTCGCCGCTTTCGGCGGCGCCGGTATCGAGTGCGGCGTGAATCGCCTGCTGGATGACCATCTCGGCGCTGTCTTCGATGTGTTTCGTCAGCTTTGGGATCGTTCCCCACGACAGCGTCAACTCTCTGCAAACGGACTCGTTTGGACTCGCCGCGACGATGGGGATGTGAGGGCGATACTTCGCGGCCTTGAGCGCCGTGTAGCCCGATTCACTCGCCGCGACGATCACGTCGGCATCGACGTCCCGCGCCAGATAGCGGGCCGACCGGGCGAGCGCGTCCGTCCGGGTGTCACTCGCAGGTGGGACCCGCTGTTCGAGTACGTCGTCGTACTCCTCGCTGTTCTCGACGTCGCGGATGATGCGGTCCATCGTCTCGACGACACGAACCGGATGGTCGCCGATGGCCGTCTCCCCGGAGAGCATCACCGCGTCGGTGCCATCGAGCACCGCGTTTGCCACGTCTGAGGCCTCCGCGCGGGTGGGGCGGCGCTCGTGGATCATCGAATCGAGCATCTCCGTCGCGGTGATCACTGGGACGCCAGCGCGGTGACACTGCCGGACGATTCGCTTCTGGATCATGGGGACGTCTTCGAGCGGGCACTCAACCCCGAGGTCACCGCGTGCGACCATGACAGCGTCCGCTACCTCGATGATCTCGGACAGATTCTCCACAGCATCCGCGCGCTCGATTTTCGCGATCAGCGGGATATCCGCCCCGCGCGTTTCGAGTTCCGCGCTGATGTCGAACAGGTCGTCTGCCCCCCGAATGAAGCTTGCAGCCACGAAATCGACCGACTTCTCCGCCGCCAGGTCGAGTTCGCGTCTGTCTGCGTCGGTGACCGATGGCAGCCCCAGATCCACACCGGGCACGTTCACGCCGCTCCTGCTCGTCAGCTTTCCGCCCGAGACGATGTTGGCTCTGATCCCCCCGGAGACGCTCGTTATCTCCGCCTCGATCCGCCCGTCGTCGATGAGGATTTCGTCGCCTGCACTCGCCCGTTCGAGTGACGTGGACAGGCCGATCCGGTCGACTGTCGCCGTCTCCCCCTCGAACAGTTCGACCTCCGACCCAGATTCGAGGTGGATCGGTTCGTCGATAGCCGCCGTTCGGATCTCCGGGCCAGGCAGGTCCAGAACCGTCGCGATCGGTCTGTCGAGATCGTCGCTTACCGCCCGTACGGTCTCGATCAGGTCACCGCGCTCGTCCGTGCTCCCGTGGCTGGCGTTGAATCGGGTGACGGACATCCCGGCGTGTGCGAGTCGCCTGATCGTCTCGGCGTCCGACGATGCGGGGCCGAGCGTACAGACGATCTTCGCCCGCCGTATCGTCCCCCCGTCAGCGGTGTGGATATGACTCATGCCGAGGCTTTCGTCCCCGCCCGCCATGAAGGTGATCGTTCACTCTGTCGGTCACATCGTCACAGCCTCGGTGCAGACGCGTCTAGCGGACACGACCGCGTTCGACGCCAGCACCAGCCACCCCGTATAAAAAACACCCCGTATATGCGTGTGACAGACTGGTTGTTTCCCGGGAGTAAGAAGCAAGCATGACACAAACCCCAGCACCACGCGCGCGACAGCGGAATGGGACGGCGGCCGACGAGGAATCAGGGGACATCGACTCCGTGCTGTCGGTCCTCGAAGACGAGAACTGCCGGGCGATTCTCGAAGCGACGAGTACGGACACCCTCTCCGCACAGGAGATCGCAGACCGCTGTGATATTGCGCTTTCGACGACCTATCGAAAGCTGGAGGAGTTGAACGAAGCCGGATTTCTCAAGGAACAAATCCGCCTGTCTACCACCGGGAAACATACGAGCGAGTACACGGTGCAGGTCGAGGACATCACTGTCTCCATCGACTCCGACAGCGGCGTGCAGGTCTCGTTTGGGGACCTGGTGACCGAGCGTCCGTCGTCACTGGCTGCTGGCGCAGACTAACCAGTTGCTGTAACGACAGAAAGGGATGGTGACGGCGACGACCAGCCACTCGCCCGATGTATTTCTCGGCGCTCGAAGGATAGCCCATATATGGATGGGGTGCGTAGATGCAGGTGACATCCCGTCACCAGCGCAGGCCCGTGGACCCACCCCAACCAATTCAAACCATGACCAGCCGTGTATACAGACTTCATTCGACGTTGGAACTGCCGCTCGAAGACGTGTACGACTACTTCGACGATCCGGACCTCCCCGAAAACGTCGAAGACGTCGACATCACCCGACGAAACAACACGCTCATCATCAGCGCCGTTCCCGGCGACGACAGCATCAGCAAGTACACCCCGACCGCCCAGTTGAAGGCGAGCGTTACCGAAAATCGAGTGTACGAGGACGAACCCGAGGACGAACACGGAAAGCCACCGCGAGGCGGCGGCGGCCCGCAGTGGGGCGCACTCGAAGAGGAAGAAGAGATCGAATCTGAACTCGTCGAATACGCGTGTTTCAAGGGCGACCGGGAGACTGTTCTGCAGAACACGGCCTTGCAGTACCAGATGTTCGAGGTGCTGTGTCAGATCGCCGAACGCGCAGAACGAGGGACACTTACAGCCGTCGCCGCTGACGAGGAGGACATCGAGGCTGTCCGCATCGTCGACGGTGACCGGCGGCCAGCATCCGTGACTGTGGCTGAGGACCCCACTGATTCTGAGTCCGACGACAGCGTCGACTGGCGCAGCAACGAGTTCATTTCATAACCACCGAGACGGCCGAGCGGAGGGACTGACACGCTGAAGTTCGCTTTCCCGAACGCGACCGCACGGCGACGGTATCCTTATGGTTTTGACGCGTCTAATCCGACCATGCTCAGTGCCAAGATGGAGGACTATTTGAAGGCGGTCTACGAGGTGCAACAGCGGACGGGGGAACCGGCATCGACTTCGGCGATCGCCGAACTGCTCGACGTGACGCCGCCGACGGCCACGAGTATGATGGAGAAGTTGGCCGAGCGAGGGTTCGTCGAGCGCGAGAAGTACAGCGGCGCGGAACTGACCGAGGAGGGGGAAGCCGTCGCGCTCGAAGTCATCCGCCATCACCGGCTGCTGGAGACGTATCTCGCGGAGCAACTCGACTACAGCTGGTCGGAGGTCCACGAGGAAGCCGACAGGCTGGAACACCACATCAGCGAGGAGTTCGAGCGCCGCGTCGCGGAGACGCTCGACGACCCGACAGTCGACCCCCACGGCGACCCAATCCCCGCAGACACGCTCGAACCGGTCGAGGAAGCGCCCGACTCGACGCTCATCGAACACGGCGAGGGCGACACGGTCGTCGTCCACCGCGTCCGTGACCGGGACCCGGAGGAACTCGACTATCTCGAAGCCCACGGGATCAGCCCGGGTACCGAACTAGTCGTCGAGGAAGTCGCCCCCATCGGGATGCTCACCGTCGAACTGCCCGACGGCGATACAGTTTCGGTCCCGGACGAAATCGCCTCCACGATATACGTCCGCACCGTCGACGGGGCGGCCGATATCGAGCGTCTCGCCTGACTGCCTACGCCGACTCTCGTGGTCGCGACCAGCGTGGCCTCGCACGGGTTTTTCACGCTCGGACTCGTCTGTCGCGTATGGACGAACTCGACGAAACCGACCGGGAGATTCTCGACATTCTGTTGTCGGATTCCCGGCGATCGTACAGCGCGATTGCCGACGCCGTCGGCCTGTCACCGCCCGCTGTCTCGGACCGGATCGAGCGGCTTCAGGAGATGGGCGTCATCCGCAGGTTCACTGTCGACATCGACCGGAGTGTGCTCGCACAGGGCGTGCCTGTGCTGGTGACCGTGACCGGCGTGTCGGGCGCAGGCCCCGATATCGAAGCGTCACTCGCGGCCGCTGAAGAGACAGAACACGTCTTCCGGACGGTCGACGACACCGTCGTTGCGACGATGACGGTTCGGGCGACCAGCGCCGGGGAGACCGTTCGGGACCGACTCGACCTCGACGCGGTGCGCGAGTACGAGATCCGACTGCTCGATGGCCGAGACTGGCAGCCACAGGTCGGTGATGCGACATTCGCGCCGGAGTGTGTCGAGTGTGGAAACACGGTCACCGAGGAAGGCGAACGCGAGCGAATCGACGGAGAGGTCTATCACTTCTGCTGTGCGTCCTGCAAGAGTGCATTTGTCGACCAGTACGAGCGTCTTAGCGAAGAAGCCTGATCCACCGGTCGCTGACAGCCACAGTCAGAGCGAAACCGGTGCATCCCCGATTGGGTCCGGAACCGTGAGTTCCCGTTCGATCGATTCGGTCCCGGTCAGCACGACGATTCGCACCGATTCCCCGGCCGCAAGTCGCTCTCCGAACTCCTCCGCGCCGTCGATGTCGTCGCTTCCGAGGTCGAACTGCAGGTGTGCGCGTTCGCCGTTTTCGAGGACGCTGTCGCCGTCGATGGCGAATGTGCCGTTGCCGCCCGTGGCATCCGGGGCCGTCACCCGATAGGTCCGATTGGCGACCCAGAAGACGGTCACGCGGTCGAGATCGACTGGCTCAGTGTGCGTTCCCGCCGCAACGTCGAGTTCGACGGTTCCGAGCGAGGTTCCCTCGTCGGCGGGCGCGTCGCCGGTGGCCGACAGCACGACTAGCGTTCCACCGTCGGGTGCATCTGCCGTCCCCCGGATGTCGACACCCCCCAGTCCGAGCGCGAATGGGACGAGCGCGAGTAGCAACACCACGACAGCGAGAAACGCCGCAACTCGGAGGAGTTGCAGATCACTTCTGTCGACCAGACCCGACATGTCGATAGCGGGGATACACTCCCCCGTCGCTTAAAAGAACGGGAGACGACGAGCGGGCAGAACGTCTGCTGTCAACCGATCCAATCACTCCGCATGCAGCCCGACAGACCCAGCGGGCCGCCTTGCTCGACAGAACCGCCGGAGGTGTCTCACGGCTGAAAACCTTAATTCGTCTGGACACGCAAGGGTACGTATGACACTTGAAACGCTCGAACCCAACCCCGTCTGGATGGCGGACGCCTACGCCGACACGGTAGCGACGCTCGAAGCGTACAACACGGCGGTCGTCTACAAGGTGTGGGGTGGGGACTGGTGCAAGGACTGCCGAGCACAGCTTCCCGACTTCGGGGCAGCGCTCGAAGCAGCCAGCGTGCCAGAGAGCCACATCGAACACTACCCGGTCGACGAAGACAAGCAGGGCCCCGGCGTCGAGGAGTACGACATCGAGTACATCCCGACGGTCGTCGTGGAACGCAACGGCGAGGAAATCGTTCGCTTCGTCGAGGAGGAACCGGAGCCGATTGCGGTCTGGATCGCTGACCGCCTCGAAGAGGTGCTCGGTGACGTAGAACAGCAGTGACTGAAAGCGTTCTCTCGATCAGTAGTTGAGCATTCTCTCTGCCCAGTTGAGGGCCGCTTCGAGTTCGGTCCGCGGCGGCGAACAGGTGAAGGAACGACAGACGTAGGCTGTCGGTTTGTCGTCGAGTTGGTCACGGTTGTTCCACAGCGACGGGGCCGATTCGAGGCCGAGCGAGTCGAGCCAGTTCTGGAACGTCTCCTCGTCGCCCGGGCGGCGTGCTATCAACCGCGGCGAGAGATACCGTTCTGCCAGAATCTCAGCCCACTCCTCGGGCATCGTGTCCGTGGCGAGTGTCAGTTCGAGCACCCCGTTTGTGACAGTATCGGCCGCGAGCGTGAGCGAAGCGTGTTGCAGCGGATTCGTCCGAACGCGCGATCCGTGAGTGTCGACGACGCTCGCGGCAACGTCTCCGAACGCGTCGTCGTCGACGAAGTGGTCGAGCGCCCAGAGCAACTCTACCGCGACGCCGAGACTCGACGGCGTCGACTGGTCGTGCAACTCTTGGGGCCGAGCGATCAGCGACTCGCCGTGCTCGGGGGTGAAGTACAGCGTCTCCGCGTCGTCGTCCCAGAACTCGTCGACGATGGCGCGACCCAGGTCGAGCGCGAATCGAAGCTGGTCGACGTTGCCGGTCGCCTGATAGAAGTCGAGGGCACCCCGTCCGAGGAAGGCGTAGTCTTCGAGGTAGCCGTCGATTTTCGTCACGCCATCCTTGTATCGGCGCAGGAGACGCTGTTCGTCGTCGTCCCAGAGATGCTCTCGCAGGAACTGCAGGGCGTCGATTGCTGTCTCCGCGTACGAGTCGTCGAGGACGATTGCGGCGTCTGCGAACGCAGAGATGGCGAGGCCGTTCCAGCTTGCGAGAATCTTCTCGTCACGCGGCGGCCGTGAGCGTGTCTCGCGCTCTGCCAGCACCGTCTCGCGTGTCCGCGCGAGTGACTCCTCGACTTCAGATTCCTCGAGCTGATACGTCCGGGCGAGTTGTTCGACCGACGAACCGAGTGTCAGTACCGACGCCCCCTCGAAATTGCCGGTCTGGTCGACCCCGAAACGGTCAGCGAAGAGGTTCGCTTCCTCGGAGTCGTCGATAAGTCCCTCAATCTCCTCACGCGTCCAGACGTAGTACGCCCCCTCCTCGCGCTCGCCGCTCTCACCGACGCTCTGTGCGTCGAGTGTGCTGTAGAAGCCCCCGTCCTCGTGTGTGAGTTCCGATTCGACGAAATCCAGGCTCTCCTCGGCAACGGTCGCAAAACGCTGTTCGTCGGTGAGTTGATAGGCGTGGATCAGCGCCCGCGGAATCTCCGCGTTGTCGTACAGCATCTTCTCGAAGTGCGGGACGGTCCAGGTGCGGTCGGTGGCGTACCGGTGGAAGCCCCCACCGAGTTGGTCGTACATGCCGCCGTCGCACATCGCAAACAGCGTCTCGGTGAGCACGTCCCGGTAGACGTCGCGGTCGGTTCTGTCGTAGGCACGCATGAGCAAATGGAGTCGGCCGGGATGGGGGAACTTCGGGCCGCTCCCCCAGCCGCCGTGCTCGCGGTCAGCACCTCGCACGGCCGCCCTCGCCGCATCTTCGACGGCGTCGTCGTCCGGCTGTTCGGCGTCAGTGGGCGTCGATTCCAGTTCGTCCGCGACAGCTCCCGTCCACTGCTCGGCCCGGTCTTCGAGTTCCGAGCGGTCATCGGAGCTCCAGGATGCGCTGATGTCTTCGAGCAACTGGCGGAATCCGGGTTGGCCGCGCTTGGGTTCCTTCGGGAAGTAGGTCCCGACGTGGAACGGCTTCTGGTCGGGCGTCAGCCAGACCGAGAGCGGCCACCCGCCAGTTCCGCTCACGCGCTGACAGATCGTCTGATAGATGCTGTCGACGTCGGGACGTTCCTCACGGTCGACTTTGATCGGCACGAACTGTTCGTTCAGAATTTCGGCGATTTCCTCGTCCTCGAAGCTCTCGTCGGCCATCACGTGACACCAGTGACAGGCCGCGTAGCCGATAGAGAGAAAGATCGGTCGGTCCAACTCGCGTGCCGCCGCCAGCGCCTGCTCGTCCCAGGGCTGCCAGTTGACGGGATTGTCGGCGTGGGCACGGAGATACGGGCTCTCCTCCTCGTCGAGCCGGTTTTCCTCCACGGGGGAACTCATAGGGACTGGTTGACACTCGTGACAGGTAAGCGCACTCATCCGCACTCGAATACAGCCGACTGATCGCGCTCCGTCAGGGGAACATCGCCTCGCAGATTGCTCCCATCGCCGTGCAGAACACAACATTTACACGCAGTTCGGACCCGCATACGGGTATGGACGAGACAGTACTGCTGGTCGGCGGCGGCGGTCGGGAACACGCAGTGGCACGTGCGCTTGCAGACAGCGACGCCGCACTGTACGCCTGCGCGGGCAACCGCAATCCCGGGATTGCGCGTATCGCCGACGGGTTCGAGTCACTCGACACCACGAACCCCTCGGCGGTGACCGAATATGCGCGAGACATCGACGCAACGCTCGCGGTGATCGGGCCGGAAGCGCCCCTCGAAGCGGGCGTCGCTGACGCGCTCGACGACGCTGGTGTCTACGCCTTTGGCCCCCAGCAGTCCGAGGCCCGCATCGAGACGGACAAGGCCTTTCAGCGCCGCTTCATGAAGCAGAAGGGGATCTCTGGCTGTCCGGACTTCGAGACGTTCGACGACATGGAGCGGGCCTGCGAGTACATCGACGAGTACGACGGCGATCTGGCGGTCAAGCCCGCCGGACTGACCGGGGGCAAGGGCGTCCGCGTCATCGGCGACCAGGTGACCGCCGAGGAGGCAAAGGAGTACCTCAGAGCCTCGGACTACGACCAGGTGGTGCTCGAAGAGCGACTTGTCGGCGAGGAGTTCACGGTGCAGGCGTTCGTCGCGAACGGCGACCTGCGCGTGACGCCAGCAGTGCAGGACCACAAGCGCGCCTACGAGGGCGACGAGGGGCCAAACACCGGCGGGATGGGCTCCTACAGCGACGGGTCGCTCGAACTGCCCTTCATGACCAACGAGGAGTACATGGAGGCAGTCGACATCCTGCAAGAAGTCGTCGACGCTCTCGACGGGTACAAGGGCGTCCTGTACGGGCAGTTCATGCTGACGGCAGACGGGATCAAAGTCGTCGAGTTCAACGCCCGCTTTGGCGACCCCGAAGCGATGAACACGCTCCCAGTCCTGGAGACGGACTTTCTCGACGTGTTGCAGGCGGCCCACGACGGGGTCGCACTCCCGCAACTCACCTTCAGCCGACAGGCGACGGTCTGCAAGTACGCCGTTCCCGCCGGCTACCCCACAGACCCCGAGGGCGGCACCAAAGTCACCGTCGACGAGGAGAGCATCGGCGATGCGCTGCTGTTCTATGCGAGTGTCGACGAGCGTGAGGACGGTATCTACACGACGACGTCGCGGTCCTTCGCCGTCGTCGGCGTCGCAGAGTCCATCACGGAGGCCGAGGAAATCGCAGACGACGCGCTCTCGGCCGTCGGAGACGGGATGCGCGTGCGTCACGACATCGGCAAGCCGGACCTGGTGAACGAACGCATCGACCACATGATAGAACTCCGCGGGAACTGACGGCGCTCCGCATGACTGACGACGAGCGCTCGGACGCGGCACACGATTCGCCCGAACCGGATTCCACGACGAGCGGACCCAGCCGTCGCGAGCGCGTGACGCGCCATCCGACCGAACAGGGACACAATTCGCTCCACAGGTGGTATCGCAAGCGAAATCCGATACGCGTCGTGATCAACTACGCTGTCATTCTGCTCTGTCGTATCTCACCGAGTCTCCGACTCAAGCGCGCCCTCTTTCGACTCATCGGGATGGACGTCGAGTCGGGCGCGGCATGGGGGTTGGAGTCGACGCCCGACGTGTTCTGGCCGGACAAGATCACAGTCGAGGCGGACGCGGTCATCGGCTACGACGCGACTATCCTCTGTCACGAGTTTCTCGCTGGCGAGTACCGCACCGGACCGGTGGTGATCGAACAGCGCGCGATGATCGGTGCTGGCGCGGTGGTTCTTCCAGGCGTCGTCGTCGGGGAGAACGCGAAGGTTGCGGCGAACTCGCTCGTCACAGAGGACGTGCCGCCGGATACGACAGTGGCCGGCGTCCCCGCGACACCAGTCGAGGACGAGGAGGCCCTCTGACCGATCCGGGAACTATCGTCGTGAAAGCGCCGCACTTCGGTCGAAATCACGGCACATTTTAATCGAGACCCCGTATAATCTGGTATGGACTACGACGACATGCTCGACCGCGGTATCGAGGAGACACCGGATATCGAGGGGGACTCACACCGGTTCACCGTCCCCGACCCCGACGTTCGTCAGGAAGGCCACGCCACCGTGTTCGAGAACTTCAAAGGGGTGTGTGACGACCTGGGCCGCGAGGGAGATCACGTGCTGAAGTTCCTCCAGGACGAACTCGGGACGAGCGCACACATCGACGAAAGCGGTCGTGCGCGACTCACCGGCGAGTTCGACGCGGACCGGATTCAGGATGGGCTCTCGGCGTACGCAGACCGGTACGTCCTCTGTTCGGAGTGTGGGCTTCCCGATACGAACATCGAGCGCGAACAGGGTGCAGAGATCCTCCAGTGTGACGCCTGCGGCGCGCGGTCGCCGACGTAAACTGCGTGAAAGAAGGAGTCAAGCGCGGATGACAGTCGTGTTCAGCCCCCGACCTCTTCGTCCGAATCGACGCTGAAACTTCCCTGTGTGGTGCTCGTGGCGCTTGCCGTGGCGTTGGTAACCGTGATCGTCGCTTTCCCTGCGCTTTCTGCTGTGAGCGTTGTGGGTTCGTCGTCGATCGTCCACTCGACACGGAACTTCGCCTGAAGCTCTCGGACACGCGACTCGCCATCGGCTGTCGCTTCGAAATCCGACGCGCTGAGTCCGCTGTGAGAGAGTACGTCTGCCGTCTGCTGGCCGAACACGTCGCTCCAGGAGTATGTCGCTGTCCCGTTCGTCGCGGTTATCGACACCGCGTCTGCCTGTGAGAGCACTTCCTCCCACTGCTTCGCGCCGCCACTGAAGTCACTCGGATGGCCCCGCACCGCAAGTGAGACATTCGGGTCATCGTGTGTCGGGTCGTCGATGCCCTCCCAGGCAAGTGCGATCCTGTTGTCGTCTGCCCCGGGGTCGGTGGTACCGCCTGGATCACCGAACTCGACCGTCGAGACACTCCCGTCGTGTGCGGTGACACTCGCCCCGTTTGCGATGAACTGGTTGGTGCTGTCCAACGCGAGGGCTGGTTCCGTTCCGATCTGTAACAGCGTGTATCCACCGCCCAGTGCCCCGAGCGTGACGAGTCCGCTTGCCAGCGCTCCGAACCGACGCCGGGAGACGCCGTCGTCCTCGTCTTCTTCTGTCGCGGGCGATTCGTCTATCAGTTCTGACACCAGTTTTCGGTCAGTCATGGGTCACCTCCGGTCGCGATGTTGGACAGTGCTGTCTGTATCCGGTCGATGGACTGGTCGCCGCCGACAATCGCCATGAGTGCGCCGTCGTCGTGATATCTCGTCACGATACAGCGGTCGTCGAGGATCCGCACGTCCCCTTCCACACGAGAGGCGTGCTCGAAGAGGCTATCGGTGAACAGATCGTTTTCAAGGAAGTCGACACCAAAGTAATACTGCAGATCGTCGACCGAGTGCGTATCGACGAAGGAATCACCGAGATGATACGGTGTGAACGTCTC
Organism: Halovenus marina; assembly: GCF_051414115.1. Taxonomy (NCBI): domain Archaea; kingdom Methanobacteriati; phylum Methanobacteriota; class Halobacteria; order Halobacteriales; family Haloarculaceae; genus Halovenus; species Halovenus marina. The sequence continues at coordinate 1,405,669 of NZ_JBLKNZ010000001.1, forward strand.
ACGGTCGTACCCTGCAAACAGGTGGATCTCTCCGTCGATCGTATCCGTGAGTGCTGCCACCGCGTTCTCCACGGACATTCCTGGGAAGGGTTGCCGGTTCGTGCTGATAGTCATCCTTCCTCCTCGGGGGTCGCCCCAAATGCCTCCTCCAGTCGCGAACTGAACGCCTCGACCGTCTCGACGCGCACCTGTATGTCGGCGAGTTCCGTCTCGATTCGCTCTTCCATCGCCTCGACGGCAGCCTCGGTATCAGCCTGCTGGCTGGAGAGGTCCTCGAGTTCGCGGCCATAGTCTTCAGTCAGTTCCTCGACTGACTCCTGTGCCCGTTCGAGTTCGGCTGTGAGTTCCTCGACGGCCGTCTCGATTTCCTGTACGTTCGATCGAATCGACGACTGGCCCGCTTCTAGCTCCGAGAGTCGGTCTTCCATCTCACCGATATCGCCTGCGATGCTGTCGAGCGTCTCGTCGGTCTCGTCGGCGTACTCGGTTGGCGTCCCACGTTCGTCGATAAACTCCTCTAGCAGGTCCACGTAGGCGGCGAAGTCGTCCATCCGTGCCTGAACGTGGTGCAGTCTGATCTGGTCCGTTCGAGAGTGGGCCTCTGCGGTGTGCATCATATCCGTACGCTCAAGTGCCTCCCGAAGGGACGCGGCTTCGTCGGACGACCCGTCGAGTTCCGTTAGCTCTTCGGTCAGTTCGGACACGAGACTTCGCTTGGGCACGGAGCGGTTCCGTTCGTCAGTCGCTTCACCTGAATCTTCACTGACTTCCGAGGAACGTCCGTCCGTGTCGCCACCGGCCTCTGCCATCTTGGTATCGCTCAGTGAGAGGTTCGCTGGCGAGTTTTTGTGCCAGTTCGTTCCCGCATCGGTGTCTGTGGATGTGTCTTTCATCGCTGTTCGGTCGCTGTCGTGTTCGGTTGAGTGTGTGCTGTCGTCTGCCTCAGTCGGTCGGGTCTCAGTGTCTTCATCTGACCTGTCGGTCACATCGCTGTCCGTCGGGTCTGTCAGGTTCAGCGTCCCCTCGTCGCTCTCCGGGGTCTTCTCCTCCTGCTCGTCGCTCCCCGCGTTCGCCGCCGAGCTGTCGCCCTCCGTCACATTCTCACCATCCGTCGAACCGTCACGGGCCGGAGTCGTCTCGGCAGAATCGTCGGCCGGTGCGGTAAGCGAGAGTCGCTCCGTTTCGTCGTCGTCAGGCGCCTCGTCACTGTCCTGAAAAATCGTCTCTCGGGCCCGTCCGAGGAGTCCCGCACTGTTCTCTCCGTCGTCCTGTCGCTCCGTCGTCACTCGGCTGTGCGTGATCTGTGGCTGCTCGGACAGTGAGACAGCCCCGGACGGCTCACTCGCGAAGACGATACCGAGCGTGAGCGAACACTCCTCGTTGGGATCCACTGACTGTTCGATGCGGATCGTATCGTCGTCGGTTTCCTCCCACGTATTCGGCTGATGGGCGCGGTGAAAGCCTATCTTCGAGTAGTCCTCCACGGGCAGACTGTCCTCCAGCACCACCTCCAGCGGCTCGTCGGCCGTGGATAGTATCGTGTATCTGAGGAGAAGGCCATCTTCCCGCCGTTCCGGATCCTTCTCGACAGTCACCGGTCCGGTTTCGCACGTGTGACTGACAGTGTCTGGCTGTTCTGACTTAGCCATGACTTACCTCCGTCTCCGCTTGTCTCGTCGTCCTGTGCTCGATACTGCGACCACGTGTCGGGGTCAGTTCGGCTTGGTTCATGTTCTCCTCCGTGCTGCCGAACGAGTGGGATCAACCCACTTTCGTCGGCGTGTAATACCGGCTTACCCGACAGTGTGTGATTGTTATAGAGTGTATATCGACGACAGAGAGGTCGGAAAAGTCGTTAGAAAGATCCTACGGCGTTGGCGATCAGAGACCGAGTGTTGCCCTGCGACCGTCAGTCAACCGAGCTTCTGGAGCACCTGCAGGTCCCGCTCTGTATGCAGATATTCGGAAAGCCGACGACTCGCGTGACAGTTGGGGCAGTGAAACGTTCGTCCGCTCTCGGGCAAGTCGACAGGATCCGTTTGCCAGTCTTTCCCACACTCCGGACACACGAGCCGAACAGTCGCCTCGTTCATGTGAGTGTACAACACACCCCACAACATAAACTTCGTGGTAGGGGGACCGGACGGCCGGAAGCTGCTCAGGTCACACGGTGAATAGGTGTCCCTCCCGGGGAACGTCGAGCAAGCCGATTCGGGCGCCAGCATCGAGGAAGGCGTGGCCGTAGGAAAACGCTGCGAGGGCGTTCACTAGATCATCGTCGTCTCGGAAGTGACGCCCGTCTTCGAGATACGACTCGGCCATCTCCATGCAGTCAGCTCCGGCGTCTGCGAGTGGCGTCTCGGCTGGTCCGGCGACTGTCGCCTCCGCGACAGCCTCGGAGAGCAACCGCTCGTATCGGTCCGTCTTTTCGCTGAGTTCGGCCATACGCGGTGGTCGGGTCCCGTCGCGCTTGGCTCTTTTCCCATAGCTAACGAGTCGAGGCTACAGCGCAACCTACAAACCGGTTCTTGCCCAACTTCGCGTATGGACTCTGAGGTGCGCGAACACCGGCGGATGATAATCGCCGGGACAGGGATCGCCGGACTGACGGCCGCAATCTACGCCGGTCGTGCGAACAACGACCCGCTCGTGCTGGAGGGCGACGAACCGGGCGGGCAGTTGACGCTCACGACCGACGTGGCAAACTATCCCGGCTTTCCCGAGGGCATCGGCGGGACGGAACTCGTAAACCGGATGAAAGAGCAGGCCGAGCAGTTCGGCTCGGAGACACAGCACGGCGTCATCGAGCGCGTCGAAAAGCGAGACGACGGGCACTTTCTCGTTACAGTCTCGAACGGTGATACCTACTCCTGTGACGCGTTCATCGCGGCCTCGGGAGCGAGCGCGCGAACGCTCGACGTCCCCGGCGAGGACGAACTCATGGGGTATGGCGTCTCGACGTGTGCGACCTGCGATGGCGCGTTCTTCCGCGGTGAGGACATGCTTGTCGTCGGCGGTGGCGACGCAGCCATGGAGGAGGCTACCTTCCTGACGAAGTTCGCTGACACCGTCTATCTCGCACACCGCCGAGAGAACTTCCGCGCGGAGGCCCACTGGGTCGAGCGCGTGCGAAAGAAGGCCGAGGCAGGCGACATCGAGATCATGAAAAACACCGAGTTGCTGGAAGTCCACGGCTCGCCCGAGGAGGGCGTCGACCACGTCACCCTCGCTCGCAACAAGTCGGGCCATCCCAAGGAACACCTCGACGACCCCGAGACCGAACAGTTCGAGATGGACGTCGGCGCGGTCTTTCTCGCAATCGGGCACACGCCGAACACCGAGTATCTCGAAGACACCGGCGTCGAGATGGACGAGGCGGGCTACATCGAGACGGTCGGCGGCGACGGGGGCGGGCAGACCGGAACTGCCGTCGAGGGACTCTTTGGCGCGGGCGACGTCGTCGACCACCACTATCAGCAGGCGATCACCGCTGGCGGTATGGGCTGTAAGGCCGCGATGGACGCCGACGAGTATCTCGAAGACGTTCCCGTCGCCGTGGAATCCGGCGAGACGGCCGCTGCGGAACGCGACGACTGAGGACTCGGTCCGGCGGTCTGTCCGAGTCATCGCACAAAGACACAGAGACTTTAGGACAGCGCTCTCTTGTAGAGGTATGGCAGAAGAAACTGCTACCGTCCGAATCGAAACCGACGACGCGAGCGACGAACTGACGGTTCCCGTTGCCATCCTCGAGATGCTCAGCGAGGGCGACGAGGACATCACCACCGTCGTGGGGGACCTCGCGATGCTCGGAATCGCACAGCAGGCCCACGGCATCGTCCATCACCAACACGGCGACGTCGACGAGGACATCGAGGCGGCCGAAGAGCTGACGATGGACCTGTTCGAAGAGCGATTCGGACAGAGCTACGGTGAGATGACCGGCCACTCGCACTGAGCGAATTGTCCTTTTGCCGTCCGCTCGCAACCGTTCACCTCGCATCGCCGATCGATCGCTTCGTAGCGTCAGGCTATGCTCGGCGCGGAATATGCACTTATTACCGATTCTGACGTAGTTCGAACGATGACACGCGAAGTAACACTCAACGCCAGTTCGGCAGTGTTCGAGGAACTCGACTACCCAATCGACCGGGACGTGGCAGCAGAACAGCTCGCAGACGTCACGTTACAGTTGGCTGACGGCGAGGCGAATCTCGGCGGGTTGATCGCTGACAGCACCACGGAGACGTTCGAGTCTTCGGAGGCGCTCGAGGCGGAACTCCACAACGTGCTCCCGCGCGAGGCGGTCGGCGAGCCGTATCAGTCAGAGGGAGAGGGATAGCGTCATGACAGAAGACCATCCGCCACGCGACTCTCCGGGGTGGGACAATCCGGACTGCTGTCCGTTCTGTGGCACGTCACTCTCGGATGGCGGGATGGGCTTTATCGACCACATCGAAGACGAAGCGACGTGCCGAGAGCGATTCGAGGCCTGGCGAGCGCAGATTCGAGACGACATCGGCGGGGAGTGGGGCGGATAATGACCCAACGGTCGGACGGCAGTCAGGGGACGTCGTAGGATACCAACACGCCGTCGTCGAGTCGTTCGACAGTATCGAGGGAGAGTCGCGGGAAGTCGTCGGCGAACCCCTCCCCGTCTGCGAGTGTCGGCGCGCCCTGCCCGCCGACGAGCATCGACCCGACGAACACCGAGAGTTCGTCGACCAGTTCCGCCGCGAACAGCGAGAAGATGAGTTCCCCGCCGCCCTCGACGAGCAACTGGTCGATCCCGTGAGCGTCGAGTTCCGAGAGCCCTGCTTCGAGGTCGACGCGGTCCGTTCCGGCCCGGATGACCGTCGCGCCGAGGTCCTCCATTCGAGAGATACGAGCGTCAGGTGCCCGGTCGCTGACGAGCAGATACGTCTCCGCGCGGTCGTCGAGTATCGTGGCGTCCGGCGGCGTTCGGATCTGCGAGTCGACCGCAACGCGTGCGGGATTCGGCGGGTCGCCCGCCGCTGTGCGTTCGCTCTGACGACGCTCGCTATCGACGGTGAGCGAGGGGTCGTCCGCGAGCACAGTTCCGACGCCGACCACGACCGCATCGCTGTCGGCTCGCAGCGCGTCGACCCGGTCGAAGTCGTCTGCTCCGCTTATCTCCACCTGCGTTCGCTCCCGCGAGGAGAGCTTCCCGTCGACGCTCATCGCCGCGTTGACGCGGACGTGCATACCGTCTCTACTGTCAGCACGCCCATGAGTGTTTGTCTCGCGGTGAGCAGACCAGTCATCACCGGAGCGGCGACTGCGAGCGGTCGGGGCGGGAACTGAGCGTCAGATCGACGGTTTGCTCGGTGCCGTCCCGGAGGATCGTCAGCTGAATCGTATCCCCCGGTTGTGTCCGGAGCGCGAGATAGCTCGCCAGGTCCTCGAACGAACGCATCTGTGTTCCCTCCACTGCAAGGAGGACGTCCCCGCCGACCGGGAGTCGCGTCCCGTCGGCGGATTCGAGGGTGCTCTGTTGGAGCACGCCGTCCGCTGGCCCGCCGCGGACGGTCTGGACGACGAGCAATCCCCGAGGTTCCGTCAGCCCGTTCGCGTCGGCAACGGTCGGGGTCACCGTATCGAGTGAGATGCCCATGTAGGCGTGTTCGTAATCGCCAGTGTCGATGAGTCGCGGGACGACGCGCTGGGTGAGCGCAGCCGAGATCCCAAAGGCGATGTTGTCTCCGCGCTTCGAGTTGACGACGCCGACGACAGTCCCGTCCAGAGACATCAGCGGCCCGCCGCTGTTGCCCGGGTTGACTGCGGCGTCAGTCTGGATCGCATCGGGGATCCGATACCCGGCTGGCGACGGGATCAGCCGGTCGGTGCCGCTGACGATGCCTGACGTGACAGTACCATCGAGGTCGTAGGGGTTCCCGATTGCGACGACTTTCTGGCCGATGACCGGGGCCTTTTTAATGAACGGGAGTGGCTGAGCGGTATCGGGAACAGACTCCGCGCTGATGACCGCGAGATCACTGTGGGGGTCCGTTCCGCGAACCTCGCCGTCCCCCCACGTGCCGTCGTGATACCGGAGTTGTGTGGTCGAAGCGGTCCCGACGACGTGGGCGTTCGTAATGACGTGTTCGTCGTCGTACATGAACCCAGTTCCCTGTCCCTGGCCTGTCTGCACCAGAACGACCGAGGGGATGGTATCACGGTAGACTCGCGTGTACTCACTTCCGTCCGCTTTGGCGAGTGGCTCTGTCTGGGGGGTGTCAGTTTGCTCGGCGGGTGGCGAGTCATCGTCCGAGAACGGCGCGCTACAACCTGCAAGTGCTGTCACGAGGCTGACACTCCCGAGTTTGAGGAACTCCCGGCGGGTGGATGTCTCTCTGGGCATCTCGTGGTCTAGTTGTCCGCGGACATGTATGGATGTTGTGCGGGATATCAAGCGGTCACGGAGAGGACGACACTCATACTGCTGGCTGTACGTTCGCAAAGATATTCGCCACCCCGCGGTGGCGAATTCTTCAAAATGGTACAGCCAGCAGTATCAGATGAAGCGAAACGTTTCGAGGTTCTTCGGGGCGAACGTGCGCATATTGTACTCGTGATACAGCGCCGAGGAGAGATCTTGCGTCGAGGACTCGTCGCCGTGGACACAGAGCACCTTCTCGGGGCGTGGATTCATCGTCCGGACGAAGTTTTCGAGCCCCTGTCTGTCGGCGTGGCCGGAGAAGCCGTCGACCGTCTCGACATCCATCTTCAGGGTGAGTGTGTTCCCCCGGCCGCGACCGTTTCCGTTACCAACCGGGATCTCGTCCCAGCCGTTCTGGATCCGTCGTCCGAGCGTTCCCTGTGCCTGGTAGCCGACGAACACGAGCGTCGAATCGGGATCGGTCCCGAGATGCTCGATCCACGAGAGAATGGGGCCGCCCTCCATCATCCCCGACGTCGAGAGGATGATGCAGGGGCCGCCGTCCGCGACTTCCTGCCGCTCCTCCTCGCCAGCGTCGATGTGGTTGAACTGCTCAGCGAGGAACGGGTTCGAGTCGTCGTGGAAGATGCGCTCGCGCAGGTCGTCACGCAGGTACTCAGGATAGGTCGTGTGGATGGCCGTCGCTTCCCAGATCATGCCATCGAGATGTACTGGCACTTCCGGAATGTCGCCGTTTCGCATCGCCTCCTCCAGCACGAGCATGATCTCCTGTGAGCGACCGACCGCGAACGCTGGGATGAGCACCTTCCCGTCGCGTTCGAGTGTATTGTTCAGGGTATGGAGGAGTTTTCGCTCGGAATCTTCCTGGTCGGTCTGGTAGTCGTTTCGCCCGCCGTAGGTCGATTCGAGCACGAGCGTCTCCACGCGGGGGAACTCGTTGACTGCGCCGTTGAACAGGCGCGTGTCGTCGTAGTGAATGTCCCCCGAGAAGGCGACGTTGTACAGGCCATCGCCAACGTGGAAGTGGGCAATCGAGGAGCCGAGGATGTGACCGGCGTTGTGCAGCGTGAGTTTGATGTCGGGCGCGATATCGGTCACGTTGCCGTACTCGATCGGGATGGTGTGTTTGATCGCCTCGCGCACCATCTCGGACTCGTAGGGGGGCGCACGGCCCTCCTTCGCCGCGACGTCGAGATAGTCGAGCGTCAGCAGTCCCATCAGGTCCCGCGTCGGTTCGGTCGTGTATATCGGCCCGTCGTAGCCGTACTTGAACAGGAGGGGAATGAGCGCGGAGTGGTCGAGGTGGGCGTGGGTCAGGACGACGGCGTCGAGTGAACTCGCGCCCGACCCAAGCGCTTCGGGCACCTGCAGGTACGGCACCTCGTCGTCCGCACCGGGCTTGTCCCCGCAGTCGATGAGGATTCGCGTTTCGGGCGTCGAGAGGATGAACGCGGCGCGACCGACCTCGCGACAGCATCCGAGCGTCGTGATGCGAACCCACTGGTCGTCGGACATCTCCTCGCGGTGGATCTGCCGACCGATCCGTTCGAGGATGTCCCGGCGCTCGTTGCGCTCCTGTTTGAGGAAGTTCCGGACGTTCTTGACCGTCGAGGACTCGATGGGTGGGGTCCGGACGACTTCGGGCGTCCAGCCGACTTCCTGCGTTATCTCGCGAAGCGTCGACCCGTGGCGGCCGATGACCATCCCGGGTTTTTCTGCTTCGATGACGACCTCACCGGTGTCAGTATGGAAGTCCAGGTCGGTGACGCCCGCCTCGTCGGGGATTACGTTGAGTACTGTCTCCCGGGCCTCCTCGGGGCGGGAGAGCGATGCGGGGTCGGGTCGGACAGTGATCCGCTTTCTGAGTTTCGAGGCCAGTTTCCGAACCAGGTCGCCGTCGCGCGCGAACCGCTTTGGGTCCCGGGTGTAGATGACCAGTTCCGGCCCCTCGTATCGGACCTCCGTGATGGTGATGTCGCTCGGTACCTCGCGTTCTATCTCTTCTTCGATGTCCGCTAGCTGATTTTCTACCGTACTCATAGCTCCAGTGTAGTGCTCGCGGGGGAACCCCGCTCCGCTCGGTTCCGTTCGGTGATGAACGTATCAGTAAGACCACTCATGTGTGATCGGCGATGCCAGGAGTCTCCGAGTAGACTACCCGGAAAACCGACTATACCTCTGCTTGACGCCAGTGATTATAAAAGCCTTCGCAAGTTTCTGCCGCGTTGACCCGTTTACCCGCTGTCGAAGAGAGAGCAGTCACGAGGTATCGTGCAGACCGATGCGAGACACGGTGACCCGCAGCGGGTAGCATGTTCACCGGGAACGCGCTCGGTGTTGACAGCGGCAAGCAAAAGAGTTAATCAAACGCAGGGAAGTTCGTCGCATATGAACCATCACGGAACCGTCGATTATGCCAAGATGACAAAGTCCGGGTTCGCTCTCGGCCTCGCGCTGTTTGTGATCGGTGCTGTCGGTGGGATTCTCGGTCACACGATCCTTTCCCCGATCCCGGACTGGGAGAATACCCTGTTTCTGTACTCCGAGGGGATCGGCATCCTCGTTGGGTTTTTCTCGATCTGGATTTTCGGTGTCTTTCTTCCGCTGGTGAAGTAGTTACGGCGTGCACGAAGCACACGCGGTTTGCAGTAAACCTAAGACTCGTCAGATCCGTGTGAGCGATATGCATCTCACGGCGGCGGCAGTGACCGAACAGTACGAGTGGGTTCGGGATCGAGACGAGCGCATCGTCGCGGTGATCAACCGCGTTCGCAACGACCTCAGTGACGCCTTCGAAACGTCGGTCGATTCGGTCACGACTGACCAGTACCGACAGGCTGTCAGAGACGTCTTCGAGAACGGCGACGTGGCGGTCAACGCGGCCGCGCTCGTAGGTCTGTTGCGACAACTCGACGTGGACGGCGACTATCCCGGCTTCATCGTCGACGAAGTGCTCGGACGGGAACTCGCAGGACTGATCGCCGGTCAGCAACCCCTCCGGCTACTCGGTGAGGCGACCTTTCACTACGCGGATATCACCGTCCACGAGGGCGAACGGGCCGGTATCGACGATCTGGACGCCGCACTCGCGGCGGGGTTCCAGACGCGACTTCCGGGCTGGGACTGGACAGAGACGGAGAGCCCGTTTGGGGTCGAGTGAACACGAGATGGCGATCAGCAGGCGGCAATACCAGGCTATTAATTAGGGGGGTGACATAGCAACGCGCAGGAGATGACGGGCTATACGATAGAGCGGGCGCCGGAGTCGGTTCCGCTCGTCGGCGACGTTTCGGGGACGGTCTGGAGTGAGGCGGAGTCGGCGACCATCGACAGCTATCCGTGGGACACCGGGGGCGACGAGCAGGCGGCCACAGTCCGGGTGCTCTACGACGACGAGGCGCTGTATCTGCAGTTTCAGGTCGAAGACAGCCACAGTAGCGCGGCGGTGTCGTGGCTCAACGGCCCCGTCTACCGGGACAGTTGCGTCGAGTGGTTCTTCTCGCCGGGTCGTGACCACTCGCCGTACTTCAACTTCGAGGTGAACTGCATCGGCGCGTACATCCTTGGCTGGGGGAAAGACCGGAACCGGCGAACGCGCGTTCCGCGGTCGCTGGCCGACCCAATCTGTGTCGAAACGTTCATCCAGGGAACCCACAAGTCACCCGCGCTCGAGGACGAGCAATGGTGGGTCGCCGTTTCGCTCCCCTACGAGACGCTCGCGACCTTCAGCGGCCGAGACATCGCCCCGACTGCCGGAACCGTCTGGACGGGCAACTTTCAGCGACTCGGGGGCGACAGCGAACTCGCCGTCTGGTCGGACATCGACACGGTCGAACCCGAATTTCACAGTCCGGCGTCGTTCGCTGAGATTACCTTCGCCTGATACCTGCCTGTCCTATCTCGAAAACGTGCCCGAAGATCGGCTGTGTTCCGTCTCCGACCGAGTCCACCTATATAACCATTTTCCAGGTGGTGGAGGTAGTTGCGAGTCGAAACGGTTCCAGCACACAAGCGTAGCCTGTTTATAGTTCGGTATCACAAATTCGTCCAATGAGCGAGGATAGCGAACAGGAACTCGGCATCACGAAATCGAAGGAGTACGAGACGGGCGACTGGTACGCCGAAGTCGTTCAGAAGGCGGAACTCGCGAGTTACACGTCGATGGGCGGGTTCATCGTCACCCGCCCGCGCGGGTACGCCATCTGGGAGCGCATCCAGAACGCACTCGACGGGTGGTTCAAGGACACCGGCGTCCAGAACGCCTACTTTCCGCTCTTTATCCCCGAGAGCTTTCTCGAACGCGAGAAGGACATCGTCGAGGGATTCGACCCCGAAGTCGCGTGGGTCACCCACGGCGGCTACGACGAACTGGAAGAACGCCTCGCAGTTCGGCCGACCAGCGAGTCGATCATCGCCCCGTTCATGGCCGAGTGGACGCGCTCGCACAGGGATCTACCCCTCCGATTGAACCAGTGGTGTTCGGTCGTCCGGTGGGAGGCAACGGAGACCAAGCCCTTCTTCCGGACGAAGGAGTTCCTCTGGCAGGAGGGCCACACCGCCCATCGCGACGAGGAGGGCGCGTGGGACGAGACGATGACTCGGCTAGAGCAGTACGAGCGTCTCTACGAGGACGTGCTCGCTATTCCGCCGCTGACCGGGCGCAAGCCCCCACACGACAAGTTCCCCGGCGCGCACACGACGACGACAGTCGAAGCGCTGATGCCCGACGGCAAGAGCGTTCAGGGCGCAACCTCACACTATCTGGGCACCTCCTTCGGGGAGGCCTTCGACATCACCTACATCGACGAGGACGAGGACGAACAGACCGCACACACCACCTCGTGGGGCCTCTCGTGGCGAGCGATGGGTGCGCTCATCATGACCCACAGCGACGACCAGGGTCTCGTGTTGCCGCCGACGCTCGCGCCTGAACAGGTCGTCATCGTCCCCATCTGGGACGAGGACACCCAGACGGAGGTTCTCCAGTACGCAGAGGAAATCGAGGAGACGCTCGACGAGGCTGGAATCCGTGTCCACCTCGACGACCGCGAGAACCGCAATCCCGGCTTCAAGTACAACGAGTGGGAACTCAAGGGCGTCCCGGTGCGGATCGAACTCGGGCCGAACGAACTGGAGGAGGAGGCTGCGACGCTCGTCCACCGTCCGGACGGCGAAACAGAAACCGTCGACAGGGACGGACTCGGTGACACCGTCGAGGAGCATCTCGACACCGTGTTTGCAAAACTGTACGCACGTGCCGAGGAGACCCTCGAAGGCGAGGTGCGGGAAGCCACGAGTCGCGAGGAAATCCTCGGAACCATCGGGCAACACGGCGGCTACGTCAAGTGTGGGTGGTGCGGTGACGAGGCGTGTGAGGAACCGATCAAGGACGCCATCGCCGCCGAGATCGCGCTGGTGCCACTCGACCGCGACGAGGAACCGATCCACGACGAGTGTGCCATCTGTGGCGAACCGGCCGAAGAGACGGCGTACTTCGCGAAAACGTACTGAGCGCGAAGACCGGTTCCGAGACACGCGTCGCAGTACTGCAATCGATGGCGTTGAACGAGGAGGTGCCGACCGTGACAGAGAGTTTTTGAATGGGGCAATATTTACTGTGAAACGAGCACCTCCGGTATGGGCAATATTTGCAATATCCGCCGGGAAAGACAGCAGTTTGCGCGGAAAGTGATCGAGTGTAGATCTTTTCTGGGAGAACAGATCAAGAGAAGAATCCCGGGAGAGAGAGTCTATAACGGATTATGTCGATGGATTTGTCCGGGAATATAAGTTTGTATAAGGGCATAGGAATGCATAAGAGTATCCATAACACATCCGAGGAATATCAGGAATACGCTGAAATGCCTCCAGTGCTGTAGTTGAAGTACTATGAGAGACACACACACGTCGGATGGGGAGGCTATGCTCGCCGACCCGGCGGATGTACGCTCGAACTGCGGCGTCGGGGCGATTATGGATCTCGACGGGGGGAGTTCCCGCGAAATCGTCACCGACGGCATCGACCTACTCGAATGTCTGGAACACCGGGGAACGACGGGGGCCGAGAAAGAAACCGGCGACGGTGCGGGGATATTGCTCCAGATCCCACACGAGTTTTTCGACGAGACGCTCTCTGCTGACCTGCCAGCGCCCGGCGAGTACGCCGTCGGATCGATATTTTTCCCGCAGGACGAGACTGCACGGGTGGAATTGAAGGACACAGTCGAGCAGACGTTCGCGAGCGAGGGACTCGACGTCATCACGTGGCGTGAGGTTCCGACCGACAACAGTTCGCTCGGACAGACCGCACTCGATTCGGAGCCGCACATCGAACAGGTGTTCGTCGAACCGACCGGAGACGCCTCCGAGGAGGGGTTCGAGCGGAATCTGTACGTCGGCCGACGCGTCGTCGAAAACACGGTCGAGGAGATGGACAGTCAGGGTGCAGAGCGGTTCTACATCGTCTCGCTCGACCGGAAGACGGTCGTCTACAAGGGCCTGCTCAAGGCCGACCAGCTCGCAGCGTACTTTCCCGACATCGCCGACGAGCGGATGCGCTCGACGTTCGTGCTCGTCCACGCCCGCTTCTCGACGAACACGCTCGGGGCCTGGCATCTCGCCCACCCCTACCGGAACATCATCCACAACGGCGAGTTCAACACCATTCAGGGCAACATCAACTGGATGCGGGCCCGGGAGACCGACATCGAACACCAGGACTTCGGCGACGACATCGAGAAGATCACGCCGATCATCGACGACCCCGACCAGTCAGACACCGCGAGCGTCGACAACGCGCTCGAACTGCTGATGCAGGGCGGCCGGTCGCTGCCACACGCGCTCCGGACGCTCATCCCCGAGGCGTGGCGCGGCGACGCAAACCACGTCGAGGGCGACCGGCGGGACTTCTACGATTACCACGCCTCGCTGGTCGAACCCTGGGACGGCCCAGCGCTCGTCGCCGCCACCGACGGCGAGCGCATCGGTGCAGTCCTCGACAGAAACGGGCTGCGACCCTGCCGCTACGACGTCCTGGAGGACAACACGCTCGTGATGTCCTCGGAAGTCGGCGCGCTGGGCTACGACGAGGCGGAGATCGAAACGCGCGGACGGCTCCAGCCCGGTCAGTGTTTCCTTGCAGACCCGGAGGAAGGACGAGTTATCCCCGACGAAGAAGTGTTCGAGGGACTCGTCGACGACAAGTACGGCGAGTGGGTCGATCAGGAGCAGGTCGGCATGGACGACATTCGCACGAGCAGCGACAACACGCCAACCGACGAGGTGGAGACGCTACGGGCACATCAGGCGATGTACGGCTACACCTACGACGAGGTGGACCACCTGCTCGAACCGATGGCCGAGAAGGGCAAAGACCCCATCGGGTCGATGGGCGACGACACGCCGCTGTCTGTGCTCTCGCAGTACAACCGCCCGCTGTTTACCTACTTCAAACAGCTGTTCGCACAGGTGTCGAACCCGCCGCTTGATTACATCCGCGAGGAACTGGTGACGAGTCTGGAGACGCGACTCGGCTTCCAGCGCAACCTGCTCGACGAGACGCCCGAGCACGCCCGCCAACTCGTCGTCGATTCACCTATCCTCACCGACCAGGAACTGGCCGATATCAAGGAGGTCGAGAACGGCCTCTCGACGGCAGTCGTCGACATCACCTACGACCCGGAGACGACCGACCTCGAATCGGCCGTGGAGGACGTTCGGGCCGAGGCGGCCGAGTTAGCGACCGAACACGACATCATCGTCCTCTCTGACCGCTCGGCCGGGCCGAACGCGGTACCGATCCCCTCGCTGCTCGCGGTCGGTGGGGTTCACCACCATCTGGTCAGGAACGGCCTGCGAAATCACATCGGCCTCGTCCTCGAATCGGGCGACCCGCGCGCAGTCCATCACTTCGCGACGCTCATCGGATACGGTGCTGGCGCGGTCAACCCGTACCTCGCCTACCAGACAATCACAGATCTCGTCGCTGGACCGGACGGCGCAGACCCGTCGAAGGCAATCGACGCCTACATCAACGCCGTCGAGGACGGCCTGCTGAAGACGATGGCGAAGATGGGCATCTCGACGGTCGAGAGCTACCAGGGCGCACAGATCTTCGAGGCCGTGGGTCTCTCCTCTGATTTCGTCGCGGAGTACTTCGAGGGGACGGAGAACCGCACCGAGGGGATCGGAATCGAGGAGATCGAATCAGACCTGGATACGCGCCACGACGTCGCGTGGGGTGACGACCCGCAGATGGAGCGCGTCGGCGAGTACGAAAACCGAACCGGCGGCATCCATCACCAGTGGAACCCCGACACGGTCGGCACGGTACAGCAGGCCGTGCGGATGGGCGACTACGAGAAGTACCTCGAGTTCGCCGAGATGATCAACGACCAGAACGAGAACCTGCAGACGCTGCGGGGACTGCTCGAATTCGACGGCGAGAGCCGAGAGTCCGTTCCGATCGAAGAGGTCGAACCCGTCGCGGACATCGTCACGCGCTTCGAGACGGCCGCGATGTCACTCGGGTCGCTCTCGCCGGAGATGCACGAGAACAACGCCATCGCGATGAACCGCATCGGCGCGACGGCAAACACCGGCGAAGGTGGCGAACCGCCCGAGCGATTCGACACCGAGAAGGAGTGCAAGACCAAGCAGGTCGCATCCGGTCGGTTCGGTGTCACCTCGACGTATCTCTCCTCGGCCGAGGAACTCCAGATCAAGATGGCACAGGGGTCAAAGCCCGGCGAGGGCGGCCACCTGCCCGGCAAGAAGGTCAACGAGATGATCGCACACGTCCGATACGCAGTCCCCGGCGTCGGACTCATCTCCCCGCCGCCGCTGCACGACATCTACTCCATCGAGGACCTGAAACAGTTGATCTACGACCTGAAAGCGGCCAACCCAGAAGCGGACGTCAACGTCAAACTGGTCGCGGAGGCAGGAGTCGGAATCATCGCCGCTGGCGTCGCGAAGGCGAACGCCGACGTGGTTCACATCTCCGGCGACAACGGCGGAACAGGAGCGTCCCCGAAGACGAGCATCAAAAACGCGGGCGTCCCGTGGGAACTCGGTGTCGCAGAAGCCAATCAGATGCTCCGGTCGACTGGACTGCGCGACCGGATTCGCGTCACGACCGACGGTGGACTCAAGACCGGGCGAGACGTCGCAGTCGCCGCGCTGCTCGGTGCCGAGGGATACACCTTCGGGACGGCGTCGATGGTCACCTCCGGGTGTGTGATGGCCCGGCAGTGCCACGAGAACACCTGTCCGGTCGGCGTCGCGACCCAAAACGAGAAGCTCCGCGAGCGCTTCCCCGGCCAACCCCAGCACGTCATCAACTACATGACATTCATCGCACAGGAACTGCGGGAGATCATGGCCGAACTCGGCTTCCGCACCGTCGACGAGATGGTCGGCCGCGTCGGCGTGCTCAGACAGCGCACGGACGTCACACAGGAGAAAGCGAAGAAAATCGACCTCTCCTCGATACTCGCAGACCCCGACGCTCCGGAGGGCGTCGACCGGTACAAGACCCAAGACCAGACCCACGAAATCGACGAGCAACTCGACTGGGAACTGCTCGAATCGATCGGGTCGGCAATCGAAACCGGCGAACCGGTGACGATCGACAGCGAGATATCGAACAGCCACCGAACGGTCGGTGCGACGCTGTCGAATCGCATCTCGCAGGAATACGGCGTCGCAGGACTACCGGAGGACACCGTCACGATCCGCTTCGACGGGACGGCAGGACAGAGCTTCGGTGCCTTCCTGCAGGACGGTGTCACGATGGATCTGGTTGGGAGCGCGAACGACTACGTCGGCAAGGGGCTCTCTGGCGGGAAACTCGTCGTCCGAACGCCAGAGTCCGCGAGCTACGAGGCCGAGGAGAACATCATCGCCGGGAACGTCGCACTCTACGGCGCGACGCAGGGCGAGTGTTACGTCAACGGCGCGGCTGGCGAGCGCTTTGCAGTTCGCAACTCCGGGGTCAAGGGTGTCGTCGAGTCGCTCGGGGACCACGGCTGTGAGTACATGACCGGCGGCGCAATCGCCGTCCTCGGTGAGACCGGAAAGAACTTCGCCGCAGGGATGAGCGGCGGCGTCGCGTACGTCTACGACCCGGACGGCGAGTTCGAGGAGTACGCGAACACGGGGATGGTCACGCTCTCTGGTGACCTCGAAGAGAGCGACCGCGAGATGCTTACCCGACTCGTCGAGAACCACGCCGCCTACACCGACTCAGAGCGTGCGATGGAACTGCTCGACGAGTGGGACGCGGAGATCGAGAACTTCACGCGCGTGATGCCGGACGCCTACGCCGAGGTCATCGAGAAACGGCCGGAAGACGACGTTCGCGCGAATCTGCCAAACAGCGCGACGCTCGAAGCCGGAGAGGTCGGCACGAGAGCGCAGACCGGCGCGGACTGAACACAGACCGGCGCGGACTGGAGTCGCCTTCCCCTACTGACTGGACTGCTATCGAGCGCGAATCAGATACCCAATCGAGACGGTCAGTCGCCACAGGAGCAAGAAGAGCGCGCCAAAGCCCATCGCGGCCATGACGAAATTCTGTGGCGCGTAGCCGGGAAAGTGCGATGTCGACCGGAGCGCAGAGCCGATGAGCGCGGCGGGGACCCAGGCAGGCACGATAAAGAGCGGCACGCGAATCGGTGCGGGGACGGCGCTTCGGCCGTACAGCCCTGCGGGGATGGCGACGACCAGCCAACCGAAGACGAAGGGTGCCGCCGACCGGAGGATCCGGTCGACGTTCGTGGGGTCGAAGCCGTGTTCGATGTTTCCGATGACGAAGAACACGAGGATGGCGAGCACGTCACCAACAACGAGCAGAGCGGTTCGTCCCGGTGAACCGAATCGCGTTCGCGCAAACGTTGCAACGTCCATGCCCCAGTCTTTGGCTCCGCCGTCTTGGGTCTCTCGGTCGTTCCCACGAGAGCGTAATCTGCACGTCTAGCGGTGTTCTGATCGAGGTCGATCGCACGGGGACAGCCTTTAGTTCCAGGAAACGACATCCAGTCCTTCGACACTACCAAAATCGTCCGTATCATCGGTCACGACTGGCTCGTTATAGACAAGCGCGGTCGCAGCGATTGTCGCGTCAGCAAGACCGAGATCTGGCTTGGTCTCGCTGGCAAGATAGTCTCCCTGGATAGCTCCTGCACGTCTGGCGATGTTCGCATCGATATCGATGATAGGTAAATTCCCGACGAGTTCCTCGTAGGCTCGCACATTCTCGTGGGCGAGTTGTCCCGCGCCAGCTGAGACGTAGAGTTCGGAGAGGACGGTTGCTGGCAGTCGCTGGGGAAGATTCGCTGCATCATGCTCCCGAGAGAGTTCGATCGCGTTCGAGTCTTGCTGGTTGAGAGCGATGACGTAACTCGTATCCAGAATCATTCGACCTGTTCGACGATCTCGTTTGCCGCCTCTTTGTCGATCTCGTCAAGCTCATCCAACAGTTTTCGGTGCGAGGCACTTTGTTCGGGGTCTGTCTCGTATTTCTGTGCCCACTGAGCGAGACTCCAGTCGGAGGTGAGTCGGTCAATTGCATCGCTGAAGGACTCCTCGTCACGCTTTTCGTCCTTAATACGGGCGTAGACATCCTCTTCGAGCCGAACCTGTTTCGTTCCCATATGTAAACGTTGTTGACAGCGCGGGAAGTAAGTGACGGCAATTCAGCACAGACGGATGCCGTTCGTCTCACGCCGGAACGCGCCCGACGACAGTGTATCCGAACCCGCGCTCGACGACGCCAGCCTCGAAGCCGACGCTGGCGAACGTCTCCCTGAGTCGGTCAGGTTGGTGAAACGTCGACTCGAAGCCGACCAGATGCTCGCTCCGGACGAGCAGGCGACCGAGGAGAGTCGTCGGGTCGAAGTCCGAGACGACGAGGACGCCACCGGGCATAATCGCTCGTTTGGCCTCCTCGATGACGCCGCGCTGGTCGGCGATGTGGTGGAGCGCGTCGACGACGAGGACGGCGTCGACCGAATCAGTCCTGACCGGAAGCCTCGACCCGTCCCCCTGAACCGTCTCGATTCCGTGGCTCCGTGCCTCGCTGAGCATCCCCCGTGCCGGGTCGACGACGACCCGCTGTGGTGTCGATAGCGCCCGGACGCCCCGCCCCGTTCCGCCGCCGACATCGAGTACTCGCTCGACAGGACGGGTCGCCCTGTCGAGGGCGCGTTGCAGAGTGGCACCGTCGGCCGCCGGGAGCAGATAGTCGTAGGCGGGCGCGAACCGTTCGAACAGCGCGATGTCCCGATTTCCCATCGGGATCAGACACGTCACCCAATCACATATGTGTGCGGGTGCAGTAGTGAGCAATAGCACAGTATTCCCGTACGGCTAGTCGTCTCGACGTGATGCGACTCGGGAGCAAGCACCCACCGATCACCAGTCACCGATGAAAGGTTCACTCACTGACCGATACGCAGAGATTGTCACGTCCCGCTCGAAGAGCGTCATCGCCCTCATGCTGGTGGTGACCGTGCTGGTCGGAGCTGGCATCGCCGTCGGCGAGACGGGAGAGACCGACCTCGGGGAGTTCGACGTCGACACCGAGCAGACCCGAGCAGGCGATTACGTCGAGGCGAACTACCCAAGTGAGGAGCGGATCGTCTCACAGGTCGTCGTCCGATCGGAGGGCGGGAACGTCCTCACGCGCGAGTCGATACGTGCGGGGCTCGAACTACAGCAGGCGGCGCGGTCAGACGGTGCGATCGGGTCGACGCTCGCACCGCCGGGATTCGCTGGCATCGAGAACATCATCGGGACGGTCGCCTACTACGAGGTCAGCGCCGCCGCGGGGGAACCGACTGACGAACGGCCGACGCTCACAGAACAGATCGAGGCGCTCGACGCGCTCGACGAGTACGAGAGTCTCACCTACGAGGGGGTACTCGAACGGGCGCTCGACCCTGACTCGAACGTGGTGGCGAACGCCGACCCATACGACTTCCTGCCAGCAGGATACGAACCCGGATCAACGACGGCCGAGGCGCGCCTGGCGCTTCTGTTCCAGGTCGACGACGGCGGTGAAGATGCGGTTCCTGAACGCGCCTACGCCGCGCAGGTCGCGCTCGACGACATGGTTGACGAGCGGTTCGCAGACGCCTTCGTGTTCGGACAGGGAGTCAACGAGGATGCCTCCAGCCGAGCGACTGGCGATAGCTTCGCCATCATCACCCCGGTTGCGCTCGCGTTCGTGCTGTTCGTCCTCGGCGTCGCCTATCGGGACGTCCTCGACATTCTGCTCGCCTTCGTCGGCATCGCCGTCGTGCTGGTGTGGCTCGGCGGGATCATGGGCTGGCTCTCGATCCCGATGAACGTCATCCTCATCGCCGTCCCGTTCCTGCTCATCGGGCTGAGCATCGACTACGCACTCCACGTCGTGATGCGCTACCGGGAAGCGCGAGCGGGTCGTCTCGACGTCGCCCCCGACAAGGGGGACGATCCGGAGGGAGGTGACGGGGCGAGCGCTGCGACGTCGGACCGACCACCAGATCCGGACCGCGCGATCAGGCGGGCGATGGCACTCGGACTCGGCAGCGTCGTGCTCGCGCTCGGCGCGGCAACGTTCTCGACGGGCGTGGGCTTTTTCTCGAACACCGTGAGTCCGCTCCCGGCGATTCGCGATTTCGCTCTGCTCAGTTCGGGCGGCATCCTCGCGACCTTTCTGGTCTTTGCCGTACTGCTTCCCGCGCTCAAGGTCGAACTCGACAGCGTCATCGAACGTCGTCTCGGGCGGAGTCGGGCGAAGCCAGCCTTCGGTGTGGGTCGTGGGGTCGTGAACAGTCTGCTCTCGGGTGTCGCTCGCCTCGCCTCACGGTCGCCGCTTGCCGTCATTGTGGTCGCGCTCCTGCTGACCGCCGGTGGCGCATACGGGGCGACGACCATCGACACCGAGTTCAATCAGGCCGATTTCCTCCCGCAGGACGCACCCGAGTGGACGGAATATCTGCCGGGGCCGCTCGAACCCGGAACGTACACCATCGCCGATGATTTTGCATATCTGAGCGACAACTTCGGCACGCAGGGGCCGGACAGGCGAGCGCAGATACTGATACGAGAGTCCGTCACTGACGGGCAGGTGCTCGCAGCCATCGACAGCGTGAGTCAGAGTCCGGCGGGCCGTTCGGTCGTCGTCCGGGCGGACGGGAGAGCGGCCATCGAGGGACCACACACGGTGCTTCGGTCGGTCGCTGCTGACAACGAGACACTCGCGGCAGCGATCGACGAGCGTGACACGTCCGGGAATGGACTGCCAGACGAGAACGTGACGGCGGTCTACGACCTCCTGTTCGAGGTCGACGAATCGGCCGCTGAGAACGTTCTGAGCCGCGAGGACGGACGGATCACGTCAGCCCGACTGCTCGTGAGCGTGCGGGGCGGCGAGTCGGCCCAGCAGATCGCAGCAGACACTGAAGCGCTCGCAGACGCTATTGAGTCCGATGCGCCGATGGTCTCTGCCGTCGCGACTGGCGGGCCAGTCACCGAGGCCGTGTTCCAGGACGCCCTGCTGGAAAATCTAGTGCAGGCGTTCACCATCACCCTCGTCGTCATCCTCGTCTTTTTAGTGCTGCTGTTCTGGCGACAATACGGGTCGCCGTCGCTGGGGCCGGTCGTACTCGCCCCAGTGGTGGCCGCACTGGCGTGGTTGCTCGGGGCGATGGCGCTGTTGGGAATCTCGTTCAACAGCGAAACAGCAGTGATCACGAGTCTGGCGATCGGACTCGGGGTGGACTACAGCATCCACGCTGGCGAGCGCTTCATGGTCGAGCGCGAGCGGACGGATTCGCTCGACGACGCGCTTGAGGCGTCGATCACTGGCACCGGCGGCGCGCTGCTCGCGAGCGCGGGGACGACCGCCGCTGGCTTTGGCGTACTCGCACTCTCGCTGTCGCCACCGCTCCAGCGGTTCGGTCTCGTAACCGGGTCGGCAATCGTACTCGCGCTGATTGCCTCGGTCACGGTGCTACCCTGTCTGCTCGTCGTGCGCGAGCGGATCGGGCAGCGATACGAGTAAGGGCGCGGCAGCCAAAGGTCGGGTATGGTCGCGAAAGAATCGCAGGACGTACTGGTACGTGGTGACAGCGCCCCGGGATTCGAGTTGCCCGGAACAGACGGCGAGACGTACACGCTCGCAGATTTCGAGGGCTACGAGGGGTTGCTCGTCGTCTTCACCTGCAACCACTGCCCGTACGCGAAGGCGAAGTTCGCAGAGATGAACCGTCTCGCCACGGAGTACGACGAGGTCGCAGTCGTCGGGATCAACCCGAACGACGCTGAGGAGTACCCCGAGGACGACTTCGAGACGATGGTCGAACGCGTCCAGGACGGGACCATCCAGTGGGACGCCTACCTGCGCGACGAGTCACAGCAGGTCGCGGCCGCCTACGGCGCGATGTGCACACCGGACCCCTTGCTGTTCGAGCGGGTCGACGGCGACTTCGAACTCGCCTATCACGGCCGTCTCGACGACGCCCCGAACCCCGACGACGAGGCCGAGGTGCGAGAGATGAAAGCCCACATCGAAACGATGCTTGCCGGGGAATCGATCGACCAGGAGGAGAACCCCTCCCGAGGCTGTTCGATCAAGTGGACGGCCGGAAACGAACCCGACTACTGGAACGATGACTGAACAGGGAAACGATGACTGAGCAAACCTGTCCCGCGGAAGTGACGCAACTGGCAGAGCTGATCGGGCCAGAACCCGACGAGGTCATCCAGGCGATGGACGAGCGCGCCAGCGCGGAGGGGTTCCCGATTGTGGGGCAGACGGTGGGAGTATGGCTCTCGACGCTCGCTCGACTGACCGACGCGCGGCGCGTGTTTGAGTTCGGGTCGGGCTTTGGCTACTCCGCGTACTGGTTCGCGCGGGCGCTCGGCTCCGATGGGGAGGTCGTCCTGACCGAGATTGACGCGGACGAACTCGACCTCGCACGGGAGTACTTCGAGCAGGGCGGTCTCGCTGATCGGGCGCGCTTCGAGTACGGCGACGCAATCGACATCGTGACCGAGTACGACGGCCCGTTCGATATTGTCCTCATCGACAACGAGAAGGAGCGATACAGAGAGGCATTCGAGGCCGTCCGCGGGAAACTCGAACCCGGCAGTGTCGTGCTGGCAGACAACGCGATCACGTCGTCCTCGGTCGACCGGGACACGGTGGTTGCGCTGCTGGACGGCGAAGAGGTTCCCGACGCCAGCGAAAGCAGCCGTGGGATTGCGGACTACCTCGACTACGTCCGTGACCAGCCGGACATCGAGACGGCGCTGTTGCCTCAGGGCGAAGGGGTCGCGGTGAGCGTCGTCACCGAGTGAGGACTCGTAACTCCGCTCCTGTTCTCGCTTGCGAAAATTCGGGGGGTTCGCTTATGTGGGTCGGGCCGAAACCACCGCCAACCGCACTCATGAGCTTGATGATCGATATCCGGAAGCTCGGGTTGTTCAACAAGATGGCAAAGCAGGGCGGGAATACGGTTGCTGACCACCTGAGTCAGATGACAGGGATGGAAACGGAGATGGAGATAACCAAGATCAACTTCATCGACATCCCGGACATCAAGGCACACGTCGGTGACAAAAAACAGATCGGGATCAGCATCGAGATGCTCGAACCACCCCACGGATACGTGCTTTTTCTGTTCAACGCCGAGGACGGGAAGAAGCTCGCGCAAGGGATGATGGGCGGGATGGACGATCCCGGAAGTGCCACCGACGGCTTCACGGACATGGAGCGCTCCGCAATCGAGGAAATCGGCAACATCATGACTTCGGGCTTTATCGACGGGTGGGCGAACGTCCTCCACACGACCATCGACATGTCGACGCCGACCTTTACCTACGGTCCCGGAAGCGGGATGGTCGACGAACTCGTCGGCGACCGGAACGAGGAGATGGCGCTGATGTTCGACTCGCGGGTGCAGGCGCTCGAATCCGACATCGACGTGAAGGTGTACACCTTCCCCGAACTCGACGAACTCGTCGAGTTGATGCAACAGATCGAAGTTTGAACCGAAACAGGGTGTCTCGCCCTGGTCAGGTCGTCCGGGTTCCCCGAGACGGTCTCGCCCGTTCAGTCTGCCAGGATTTGTCTATTTAGCCAGGAGAACCTGGTTGTTCGACTGGTGTGTATCTGAACACCGCCGATGACGGTGTAGAAACAGATTTGAGGCCGCGTGGACACAACGCGTGTATGGACGTAGTTATCGTTGGCGCTGGCGAAGTCGGGACGACGATAGCCGAGAACTTCGCATCGGAGCACAACGTCGTCGTCATCGATGTCGACGAGACTCGCGTCGAGGAGCTCAAATACCAAGCCGACGTGATGACACTCGCCGGTGACGGAACCTCTCACACCGTTCTTGACTCGGTCGATGCTGGCGATGCTGACCTCTTTCTGGCCTGCACCGACGACGACCAGACGAACATCATCTCGTGTGGGACTGCGAAGACGCTCGGTGACCCGTTTACGATCGCCCGAACGCGGAGTGACAAGTACTTCAACACGTGGGAGCAAAAGCGCGGCGCGTTCGGCGTCGATTTTCTCGTCTGTACGGAACTGCTGACGGCCGAGAACATCGTTCGCGTGATCGGTCTTCCCTCGGCGGTCGATGTCGATCCCTTCGCTGGCGGCCTCGTCCAGATGGCGGAGTTCGAAATCGACGAAAACAGTCCAATCGCCGGAAAGACCGTCGCGGAAGCAGACCACTTCGAGTCACTCACCTTCGCCGGGTTGTTTCGCGACGGCGAGATGATCATCGCGAAGGGGTCGACGCGGATACAGCCGGGAGACCGGACTGTCGTCATCGGAAGCCCGGAGAGCGTGCAGGGGTTCGCGATGGACTCCGAACCCGGAACGACGCCGGACACCACCGACGAAATCGTGATCATCGGCGGCTCCGAAATCGGCTATCACGTCGCGAAACTCCTCGAAGACCGGGGTCTCCGGTCCGTTCTCATCGAGAAGGACAGCGACCGAGCGCGAACGCTCGCAGAGGAGTTGCCCGACACGCTCGTGATGGAACACGACGCCACAGACACCGACTTTCTCGCACGCGAGCACGTCGACGAGGCAGATTATCTCGTCTCCGCGCTTCGCTCCGACGAGCAGAATCTCCTGACGTCGATGCTCGCGAAGCGACTCGGCTGTCGCCGCGTCGTCTCGGTCGTCGAAAATGCCGAGTACGTCGAACTGTTCGAGGAGATTGGCGTCGACGTCGCGATCAACCCCCGTCAGGTGACCGCAGAGGAGATTATCCGGTTTAGCTTCGAGAGCGTCGCGGAAAACCTCGCAGTCCTCGAAAACGACCGGGCGGAAGTCGTCGAACTGGAGTTGACCGCCGACAGCGAACTCGTCGGGCGGTCGATTCAGGAACTGGCGACCGAACTCGACGGCTCCTTTGTCATCGGCGCAATCTCGCGGGACTTCTCGCTCGTTATCCCGCGCGGCGAAACGACACTGGAACCGGGAGACCACGTCGTTATTTTCGCTGAATCGTCCTTCGTCAGCGACCTCACAGCGATGCAATAACATGCTTCGACTCCGGGTCAGGTGGCGAGCGAGCGTCGATCTGACGGGACGGATACTGCTGTATCTCGCAGTTCCGCTCTCCTTTCCGCTTCTGATCGCGGCATACGCCGGGGAATCGCTGCTTCCGTTTCTGGTGACGATCGCGGTGACGCTCTCGGTCGGCAGTGGGATGCGGTATATCACCGACCCGGACCTGGACATCGGGCCGCGTGAGGGATTTCTCGCAGTTGCGCTCATCTGGCTGCTCGTGGCTGTTATCGGCGCGATTCCGTTTCTCGTCGCCGGGACCGGAACCATCGGATCGCCAGTCAACGCCCTGTTCGAGTCGATGAGCGGGCTGACGACGACCGGCGCGACGGTGTTGCGCGACTTCGAGATCCACGCACAATCGATTCTGATGTGGCGGCAACTGCTGCAGTGGCTGGGTGGACTCGGGATTCTCATTCTCGCGACGGCAGTCCTCTCCTCGCTGGGCGTCGCCGGTGCGCAACTCATGGAGACCGAAACGCAGACGGAGAACGTCAACCGGCTCACACCGAAGATATCCCACACCGCGCGGCTCATCTGGGGGCTGTATCTCGGGCTCACGGGGCTTGCGATTGCAGTGTACTGGGGACTTGGGCTATCTGGGCTGGCCCCGAACATGGACCTCTACAACGCCGTCGCCCACGCCTTTACCTCGGTTTCGACTGCCGGATTCTCGTCGGAACCGCTGAGTCTCGGCGCGTTCGACCCCGTCGTGCAGTGGGCTGCCATCCCCTTCATGATCGTCGGGTCGACAAGCTTCACCTTACTGTACTACGCCATCCACGGCGAGCCGGGTCGCCTGCTGCGCAACGAGGAGTTTCACTTCTATCTGGGGGCCATCGCAGCCTTCACGCTCGTCGTCGGGACCGCACTCGTGTACGACCCGAACACGACGTTCGGGGGCACGGGGACGGTCCGTCACGCGCTGTTCAACGTGGTCTCGATCATCACGACCACCGGATACGCAAGCGCCGATTTCGCGACCTGGTCCCCGGCCGCAAAGCACATGCTCTGGCTGGGGATGTTCATCGGCGGGATGGTCGGTTCGACGACGTGTTCAGTCAAGTCGCTTCGCTGGCTGGTCACGCTCAAGTCGCTTCGCCGCGATCTGTTCACGAGTATCCACCCGAATGCGATTCGACCAGTTCGCGTCTCGGGAAAGCCCATCGACGAGCAGACGGTCAAGGACATCTACAGTTTCGTCCTCTTGAGCGTCCTCATCGTCGTGTTACTGACCGTCTTCATCGTCATCAACGCAGAGCGGGGCGGCGATTCAGTTCCGGAGTTCGATGCGCTGGGTGCCGCCTCATCGACCTTTCTCAACATCGGTCCGGCCTTTGGTGATGCTGGCCCCTACGGCACCTACGAGGGCTTTCAGCCGAGCACGAAGGCAGTCATGTTCGTGTTGATGTGGATCGGCCGCATCGAGATTATCCCCGTACTGGTGCTGTTCACGAAATCCTTCTGGACATCGTAATCTGTGGATTTCGGTTCATCCAGCCGCGCGGGAGCAGAACCAACTTTGATTATGCCAGGCGTCGAACCCCCAGATTGGGAACGACGATGGATATTGCCGACATTGCCACCAGCGACTACAACGAGATAGACGCCGACGAGCGCCTCGGAAAGGTAAAATCACTCTTCGAGCGCTCGAACCCGAAGGGGATACTCGTCACCGACGACGGCGAGTACGAAGGCGTAATCACACAGAAACAGCTGGTGCAATCTCACGTCGAGGAGAGTGCGAAGGTGCGAGGACTGATCCGTTCGGCCCCGAAGGTCGAACGGACTGACGACGTTCGCGAAGTCGCCAGAGTGCTCGTCGAGAGCGGCTCGAAGATTGCACCGGTCGTCGAGAACGACGAACTGTGGGGGATCATCACGGAAGACCACATTCTCGAAGCTGTGCTGGACAACCTCGATGCGCTCGACGTCGAGGAAATCTATACCGACGACGTCGTCACGATGAACGACAAGGAGACGGTCGGAAAGGCTATCGGACTGCTCCGCGAACACGGCATCTCCCGGTTGCCAGTTCTCGACGACGACGGACACCTGACGGGCGTCGTGACGACACACGACATCGCGGACATCGCGGTCAGAAACGTCGAGCGACAGCAGAAAGGCGACCGCTCGGGCGATATCGACCGGATTCTCGACATTCCTGTCTACGATATCATGAACAGCCCAGTCTCGACGACGAGCGTCGACGAGTCTGTCCGGTCGGCGGTCAAGCGAATGCTCGACAACGACTTCGAGGGACTCGTTGTCACGCCGAGTGACGACGACCGGTACGTGACCGGGATCATCACGAAAACCGACGTGCTTCGGGCGCTGACCTACACCGAGCGCGAACACATGGACGTACAGATCACGAACGTCAAACTGCTGGATACGATCGGCCGCGAGGACATCCGCGAACGCATCGAGGAGGTGGCCGACAAGTACCAGAAGATGCAGGTCATGCACGCGCACGTCCGATTCCACAAGCACAAGGAGACGCTCCGTGGAACGCCGCTCATCCAGTGTCAGATCCGACTGCGAACCAACCGCGGACAGGTCGCAGGCAGCGGCGAGGGATACGGCGCGCGCACGGCCTTCGGTGTCGCGCTCGACAAACTCGAACGGCGCGTCCTCGAGATGAAAGGCGTTCAGGCTGACGAGGAGTACCGGGGACAGTTGCTCCAGAAACTGGGCGATCTGTAAGCGACCTCTAGCGTTTCGCTGTTTAACTGCGAGCGGCGTTTTCGGCCTCGACTTGCACCAGATACGATCGGTCGTCGTCGTAGTCGGCGGCGGCCGCGAGCGCCCGCTCCGTTCCGATCTGGTTGAGCGCCCACGCGGCACTCGCGCGGACGGCGTCTGCGTCGTCAGTCTCCAGCACCTCCGCGAGCGGGTCGATAGCACGGGTGTCACCGATGAGACCGAGCGCCCGTGCGGCCGTCGAGCGAATGTCGGGGTTATCGGCGGCAAGACGCTGTGCGACGGGTTCAGTCGAGTCCTCGCTTCCGATCGTTCCGAGTGCCCGCAGCGAGACGAGTTCGAGTTTCACGTCGCCACCGCCCAGAAAGTCGTGCAGGGTCTCGCAGGCCCGCTCGTCGCCGATGCGTCCGAGGATCCGGACTGGCTGTTTGTTGCGCCGCTGTGCGAGCGCGTGGACCTGCTCGAATGCTTCCTCGGGCGCGAGATGTTCGAGCGCATCGAGGATGTTCTCCTCCATGAAGTCAGAGCCGAGCGACTCCATCGCAGTCAGGATTGGCTCGACCTCGCCTTCCTTCTCGTAGATTTTGATCGCGTTCCACTCCGGCGGGAAATCCCGCCGTGTCTCCGGTGTCAGCACGTCGTAAAAGCCCTGTCTGCGGAGTTGCTCGCGAACTTCCAGATCGCTCCAGACCTGTGCGTCCTCCAGGTCTCCAGTGAGGTCGTTCGCGGCGTCGAGTAGCGTCGCGATGGCATCGGCGTCGTCGTCGGGATCGAGTTCGGTGTCACCGATCGATTCGGTCAGTTCTGCGAGGGCGTCGTTGACGTCCTCTGGGTCGCTTGCTTCGAGCGTCGCCTCCCAGTCGAGCGTCTCGCTTGTCGTCCCGAAGAAGCGCTCGACGGCCTCGCTCACCTCGCCTTCGCCTTTCTCTGTCCACTTGCTGGAGGTGATCGTCGTCTGTGCGTCTTCGAGCACGTCGACGATGTCGGACACGTAGGGGCCGCGCTGGTCTTCGAGGTCGTCACGCAGGTCCGAGAGTCGGTCGTCGAGGTCGTCACGTGGGTCCTCGGGGTCGTCGTCTTCGTCTTCCGGTTCGGGCACGAAAAACTCGGCGTCCGCGAGGTCGTCCTCGATTTCGTCGAGCGTCGCTTCGACGTCGTCCAGATCGGGTTCGGTTTCGGCCGCTTCGAGCGCGCTCTCTGCCTCGTCGAGGCGCGTCTCGAAGGCCGCCGGGTCGTCGAACTCCTCGGGGTCTGGCTGAGTCTCTGTGTCTTCCTCCGCGGGTTCTGTCTCCGCTTCGGACTCCGGTTCCGCCGCGGATTCGGCGTCCTCGTCCCCGTTGCTCATACAGCCATATGTGACAGGTCGGGCCAAGAGCGTTTCCCTTTCTCCGGGAACGATCGAGACGCATTTACTTGTTCACTCCTGACCTCCGGTATGGACCGCCGGAGTTTCCTTGCGACGGCAACCGGAGCGCTCTCCATCGGCGTGGCTGGCTGTCTGGGATTCGAGGAGGGGCGTGCGGCCGGTGACCACGACGTCGGAATGACGCAGGTCGATTTCCGACCCGAGGAACTGACCGTCGACGTCGGAACGACCGTCGAGTTCCGCAACACGAGTTCACACGGCCACACGGTCACCGCAGTCGACATTCCCGAGGACGCGACGTACTTCGCGACCGGCGAATTCGACGACTACGAGGCCGCGACAGAGGCCTACGAGTCGAACAACGGGGGGATCCTCACGCAGGGCCAGTCCCACGAACACACCTTCGAGATCCCAGGACGGTACGATTACGTCTGCATCCCCCATCTGGCAAGTGACATGCGCGGCGTCGTACACGTCGAAGAGTGAACGCTCTCGGAGTAGTGTTACGAAGGGACGAGTCGGAAAACGCCCGGTTCAGGGCTCGAAGGCGACGCTCGTGATCGTGTCGACCACACCAGATACCGAGTGAACCTGTTCGGTGACGATATCGGCGATGTCGTCTTTGCTCTCTGCGTCGATCTGCGCGACGATGTCGTGTTCGCCAGTTACGAGATGCACTGTGTCGACGTTTTCACCGTCTGCAATTTCGGTTGCTGTTCGTGATACGGCTGACGGCTCTGCGACGACGTGGACGTATGCGTCCGTCATAGTGGTGACTACACCGCGTGTGAATATGACTATGTGTATCGAGACAAGAATTGTCACATTCCACTTCGCGTACACTGGTTCGAGTGATCTGTTCAATTGTGTCGGAGAACGCCGTGGCGCTACTTGACGGATGACCGATTCGGGCGAGTGCGCTGGCAAGTACTGTCGCCGTGAATCGGTACTTTGCCCGTGACCCCCAGATTCGTCTGGGGCCTCTGTCTCTCGGTTGTCACTGCGGTCGCTCCTCGCACAGGGGCCCCAACTTTTCGACGCCCGCAAAACAGGACCAGCCTATGGCGCTTCCAGCCGAATGTCCGCGACGTTCTTGATGTCCTCGCCGATACCGGACCCGGCACAGCCGTCAGTCGGACAGCGATAGTGCCACCCGTCCTCAGTTGCTTCTTGCTCCGCGAAGCGCTCGCCACAGGAATCACAGAATAGCTGTCCCGACTCGCAGGTGTCCTGATGAAGTGCGAGTTCGAGTTCCGAGTCGAATGTGCGCTTGCAGTCCCGGCACGTATGTGTCATACAACACCTTCGCAGTTCTCTCGTAAAATATCACCGGAATGTTCACGTGTGGTGATTTGACCGTTCCGGACCGACAGGTTCCCTCCGCGAGCGACCCGAAAACCGCCCGTTCTCGGCCGGTAAGGCGACCGAAACAGCCACCCATACGCTCCACCGGAACTGCCATCACACATCTACCAGAAACATTCACCGGTTCATTCGGAAACGCACAGTTACTGAGGTGGGGAAACCACTGGAAAGAGGTGCGATGGTACGGGTTCGCAGGCGTATGTCCGTGTCCGGATACCGGAAATATATTCCGGAAAAGGCGAAGGGTGGCGGTATTCTCCGTAAGAGCGTGGCTAAAGTGTCCCGGGATATTGAGGGTGGACAACGACGGCAGTTTTCGAACACGGCTGTCGGTGACCAGATATGAATACGGTCGAACAATACAAGGAAGAGAAACACCCGCTCGATGTAATCGAAGACGTCAAAACCTACGCGGAAGAGGGGATGACATTCGACGAAATTGAGGAGTACGCGGGTGACGGCGAATGGGAGCGACTCAAGTGGGCGGGCATGTACAGTCACGGCGTCCAGCGGGGCTATTTCATGATGCGGACCAAGGTCCCCGGCGGCTATCTGACGCCCGAACAGGCCGAAGTCATCGGCGAGGTCGCAGACGAGTACGCGACCGCTCCCGAGGAGTACGGTGGCGAGGAACAGAACGACATCTGGGGGGATGCCTATCTCGACATCACGACCCGACAGGACATCCAGAAACACTGGATCGAAGTCGAAGACGTTCCAGAGATCTGGGAGACCTACGGCGACGTCGGTCTGACGACGATTCAGGGCTGTGGCGACTCGGCGCGGAACGTGCTCGGCTGCCCGGTCGCTGGCGTCTCCGACCACGAGGCGTTCAACGCGCAACCGGTCGTCGATGCCGTCTCTGACTTCTTCACGGAGAACCGCGAGTACGCGAACCTCCCCCGGAAGTTCAAGATGACGATCACGGGCTGTAAACACGACTGCGGTCAGTCCCAGATCAACGACGTCGGCATGACCCCGGCGAAGAAGGAACTCGACGGGGAGTGGCAGTACGGCTTCCACGTCAAGGTTGGCGGCGGTCTCTCGGACGGTCCCCGGATGGCTTCCCCGCTCGACGTGTTCGTCCCGCCGGAAGACGCCGTCGAGTTTACCCGCGCCGTCGCCCAGACGTTCAAGGAGTTGGGCGACCGGAACAACCGCGGCGTCTGCCGGATGCGCTATCTCGTCCAGCAGATGGGAGCCGAAGCATTCGAGGAAGCCATCCGCGACCGGACGGAACTGGAGTTCCCGACACGCGGCGTCGACCTCACAGAAGGCTACACCGGCGACCACGTCGGCGTTCACGACCAGAAGCAGGACGGGCTGAAGTACGTCGGGTTCAACGTCATCACGGGCCGAATGGGCGGCGACGAGTTCGCGAAGGCCGCCCGCGCGGCGAAAGAGTACGGCACCGAGGACGCGAGCGTCCGTCTGGCGACCGACCAGAACTTCGTCGTGACGCACATCCCCGAGGAGAATATTGGAGACCTGCTCGACGAGCCATTCGCCCGGAAGTACCGTCCGGATCCCGGGCCGTTCTCGCGCGGTGCAGTCGGCTGTACAGGCTCCGAGTTCTGCAACTACGGCATCATCGAGACGAAAAACCGCGTTCGACGCTGGGCGAAGGCCCTCGACAAGCGCATCGAGACGCCCGAGGACCTCGGCGTCGTCCGGATGCACATGTCTGGCTGTTCGGCCTCCTGTGCCCAGCCACAGATTGCCGACATCGGCTTCCGCGGCGAGACCGTTCAGGTCGACGACCCCGAGGGGACGACCAACGAGGAGGGCGACAACATCGTCGAAGGGATGGACTTCGGCCTCGGCGGAAGCCTCGGCACCGACAACGAGTTCATCGACTGGGTCGAAAACGCCGTTCCGGCAGACGCCGTCATTCCGGCGCTCGAACAGCTATTCGACGCCTACACCGACGAACGCCACGAAGGCGAGCGATTCTACGAGTGGTGTCGCCGCGTCGGCAACGACCGCCTGCGAACCGTGATGCAGCGAGCAGACGCAAACGTCTCCGGAGGTGTTGCCCATGGCGACTGAGGAGCCAGATCTGGTCGAGGACGGCGCGCTCGATGCGCTCGCAGATCCGGGCGTCGGTGAGCAGCCGGTTCGCTCGGAGTCGGAAGCCACTCAATCAGGGGGCAAAGCGACAAAGACGCTCCCGGGCGTCCCCGACGGCGGCGACTCGAAACCGAGCGTGCCGCCGGTTTCGGGGACGAACCGAACCCAGAGCCAGCACGAGACGATCCCCACGGATACCGAAGCGTCCGGCGAACGCTGTCAGTCCGGATCGTGTGGCTGTGAGTCTGACCGACGTGACGAGAGCGAACCGCGCGCGATGGCGGACGGCGCAGGCGCGTCGAGTGCGGGTGGAACGCCGACGAACGTCACCGAAGACGGCGAACTCGGCGACATCGAGTTCACCAAACCGGCAGAGGGCGTCAGTCAGACGCTCCCCGGCGAGGACCACGGCAGCCCCGACCGACCGGACAACCGGGTCAATCTGCCCGGCGACGCGAAACTGGATACGCCCGGATACAGCATCCGCTCTGAGATGAACGACATCGAGACGCCCGAGGACAAGACGTGGTTCATGGAACTCGACGAGGCCGTCATCGACGAGGGCCGGTGTATCCAGTGTGGCACCTGTGTGGCCGCGTGTCCCTCCGATTCGATCGGTATCGGCGACGACGACCTGCCCGAACTGGTCAAGATGTGTACTGGCTGTTCGCTGTGCTGGGACTTCTGCCCCCGCGGTGGCCTGCGCTACGAGCGCCAGTGGAAGATCACGGGCGGCGAGGACAACGCCAAGGGCGCGGGCGACCCGATCACCGAGTACTCTGCCCGCGTCACCGAGGACTGGCGCGAAAACTCTCAGGACGGCGGTGCAGTGACTGCCGTCCTCACCACGCTTCTCGAAGCGGGCGAGATCGACGGTGCGCTCATCGCGACCGAAAGCGACGAGGACGCTTGGAAGGCGGAGGGCTTTCTCGCAACTACGGAGGAGGAACTCGTCGAGAACACCGGCACCATCTACAACCAGACGATGTCGCTCGGTCATCTCGACTTTAGCAAGTGGGAGGACAAACTCCCGGACAAGCCCTGGGAGGACATCTCGCTCGCCCTCGTCGGCACGCCCTGTGAGATAGAGGGTATTCGCGCACTACAGGACTTCGAGTGGGAGTACGGCTCCCAGGAGGAAGGCGTCCGCGCCATCGACTACACCATCGCCCTGATGTGTACGAAGAACTTCAACTACAAGTCCCTCGTCGGTGAGAAACTCACCGAAGAGCGCGACATCGACATCGACAACGTCGGCAAGATGGACGTGCTCCACGGCAAACTGATGGTCGACGACCTCGAGGGGAACCGCATCCTCACCGAGGACATCGAGAACTTCCACGACGCGGCGCTCAAAGGCTGTGACGAGTGTGCAGACTTCACCGGGATGTGTGCGGACATCACGGTCGGCTCTGTCGGATCCTCCGACGAGTACTCGTCGGTCATCATCCGGAGCGAGACGGGGCTTGAGATGTGGGACCTCACGAAGGAACATCTCGACTACCACGACCTGGAGGACAAATCTGCGGTCGGCAAGCTTCAGGGCTGGGACAAAAAGAAGGCCTTCGAGTCACTCGAGCGCCCATTCGACCCCGATGCACCGCGATTCATCGACTACGCCGACCACGCCGAGAACTACGGCACGGTCAAGAACCCACACGACGCGGACCACTGACTGCTCGCCCGCGGTTGCGTTTTACTGACCGCTCGTCGCACGATTGCGCTTCACTTTCTCCGCTGTCGAGAACAAGGCTTTACCCCCTCCGGTCTCGTACTAGCGGCAAATGGTACTCGACGATCTCGGTAGCTCCCTCCGGAGTACGCTCGACAACCTCCGCGGGAAGTCCCGCATCTCCGAGGAGGACGTCGACGACGTCGTCAAGGAGATTCAGCGGTCGCTCATCCAAGCCGACGTCGATATTGCGCTCGTTCAGGACCTCTCAGACAGCATCAAATCCCGCGCGCTGGACGAGGAACCGCCCGCTGGCACGTCCCCGCGAGACTGGGTGCTGCGCATCGTCTACGAGGAGCTGGTCGATCTGGTCGGCGAGTCGACCGAGTTGCCCCTCGAAGAGCAGACGATCATGCTCGCCGGTCTCTACGGGTCGGGGAAGACCACCACCGCGGCAAAGATGGCGTGGTGGTTCTCGAAGAAGGGGCTCCGCCCTGCGATCATCCAGACTGACACCGACCGACCCGGTGCGTACGACCAGTCCAAGCAGATGGCCGAGAACGCCGAGGTCGACTTCTACGGCGACCCCGACGAAGACGACCCGGTACAGATAGCGACCGATGGCCTCGAAGCGACGGCGGACGCAGACGTCCGCATCGTGGACACCGCGGGACGGGACGGTCTCAACGAGGAACTCATCGAGCAGATCGAACGGATTGCAAGCGCGGTGAATCCCGACCGCAACCTCCTGGTGCTCGACGCGGCGATGGGCCAGAGCGCGAAAGACCAGGCCCAGGAGTTCGAGGAAGCGATCGGTATCGACGGCGTCGCCATCACGAAACTCGACGGGACGGCGAAAGGTGGCGGCGCGCTCGCTGCGGTCAACGAGACGAACTCGACTATCGCCTTCCTCGGCACCGGTGAGACAGTCAAGGACATCGAGCGCTTCGAGCCGTCGAGTTTCGTCTCCCGACTGCTCGGCATGGGTGACATCGAGCAACTCGCCGAGCGCGTCGAGCGGGCGATGGCGGAGGCCCGCGAGGAGGACGACGACGACTGGGAGCCTGAAGACATCATGGAGGGGCAGTTCACCCTCCACGACCTGCGCAAGCAGATGGAGGCGATGAACCGGATGGGCCCACTCGATCAGGTGATGGACATGATTCCCGGGATGGGCGGTGGCATGATGGACCAACTCCCGGACGACGCGATGGACATGACCGAGGAGCGCATGCGCGACTTCGAGGTGATCATGGACTCGATGACTGAGGAGGAACTCGAAAACCCACGTGTCGTCGGTGCGAGCCGAACGAAACGTATCGCGCGCGGGTCCGGCAAACCCGAGGAGCGCATCCGCGAACTTCTCGAACAGCACAAGATGATGGCCCAGACGCTCAAGCAGTTCCAGGGCATGGGCGAGGGCGACATGGAGCGGATGATGAAGCAGATGCAACAGGGCGGCGGGCCGGGTGGCCCCGGCGGGATGGGTGGCGGCGGCAACCCGTTCGGTGACTAATTTTCACACTGATTCGGTTCTGACCATCGATTCGAGTCGGTCCAGCCCGAGTTCGAGTCGATCCATGCTGTTTGCGAAACTGAGCCGAAGGAACCCCTCGCCGCCAGCACCGAAGGCCGATCCGGGAGCAGTCACGACGCCGTACTCGGTGAGCAGACGCTTGGCGATATCGGCGCTCGACCCGGGGAGGTCGCTCACGTCGACGAACGCGTAGAACGCCCCCTCCGGTCGGGTCGCAGAGACGACTGGCAACGAACCGAGACGGTCGAAGACGAATGCACGGCGCGCGCTGAAGGCGTCGAGCATCTCCTCGTGTGGATCCTGCGGTCCAGTGAGCGCGGCGATGGCAGCGTACTGGGCGGGTGTATTCACACAGGACGTCGTACTCTCGTGGATTTTCGTCACCTGCGCGAGCACGTCCGGCGGTCCGGCGAGCCAGCCGACGCGCCAGCCCGTCATTGCGTAGGCTTTCGAGACGGATCCAACTGTGAGTACCCACTCCTCGCGGTCGGTCACGGCCGCCGCTCGCGGCGGCGTCTCCTCGTAGGTGAGACTCCGATACACCTCGTCAGCGATGACAAAAGCATCGTAGTCGGCCGCGGTTTCGGCGACTCGCTCGACGACCGCAGGTGGAACGACGCGCCCGGTCGGATTCGAGGGGGAGGTCAGCAGCACGGCTGCGGTGTTCGGACCAATCGCATCGATGATCCGGTCGGCATCGGGAACGAACCCATCCTCGGCGGGCATCGGCACCTCGACGGGGACGGCGCTGGCGAGTCGCGCCTGTGAGATTGGATTGGGCCACGTCGGTGTGGGAACGACCACCTCGTCACCGGGATCTGCAACCGAGTGGATCGCGAGATGGATCGCCTCGACGCCCCCGTTCGTGACGACGACTTCGGACTCGGGATCTGGTCTGGGGCCACCATCACGAGCGAGATGGTCCGCGATAGCTCGCCTGAGTTCCAGAACCCCAGCGTTCGAGGTGTAGTTCGTCATGCCCTCACTCGCGGCAGCGTGTGCGGCGTCGACGATGTGGTCCGGCGTGTCGAAGTCGGGTTCACCAAACTCCAGGTGGACGAGGTCGCCGTCCTGCTCGGTCGCGAGTTCGAACATCTCGCGGATCCCCTGTGGTTCGATCGCCCGGACCCGTTCGGAAATCCGGTCTGAATCGTCCGGAACGGACTCACTCATCGGTGGGATCGATCACGTGATTGGGCAAGTACGTTGGGGTACGGGCGATTGACTGACACCGATTAGCGGGAGTCTGGGTCGACGGGCTTCCCGTCTTCGGTCGGCGGCGCGATGTGATCGATGAACGCCTCGACGTCTGGCTCTTCGACGCGAACGCGGACGCTGATCGCACCGAGTTCACCCGGTTCGTCAGCGACGAAGTTGACGACGCCCTGGAAGGCAGCCTGCTTTTTCAGCTGAAACGAAAAGCCGTTCCCGCGCCTGTTGTCGAAAAACACGCCGCGGGCAGTGTCGAGAATTTCGCGACGGTGGAGCAGTTCCGAGAACTGTTCGAGGTCGTGAACTGTCCCACGCAACTCCCCGTGGCGCAACTCGAGGTCAGCGTCAGGGAAGATGTTGTGAACTGCATCTTCGACTCTGTCGGTGACTTCCGTGTCTCGAACTGGGGTCGTAATCTCGACGTCGATGCTGTAGATCATGCGTTTTCGGCCTCAGATTCGAGCAGTATCTCGCGGATCTGCTCTCGAAAGGACTCGAGCGAATCGGTATTTTCGACCGTCAGGTCCGCCTGTTCGATCGCCTTTCCCATCCCGAAGTCGAGTTCGCGTTCGTCTCGGTCTTCGAGCGATTCGCCCCCCTCGGACGCGTCTACATCACGGCCGCGCAGGTCGAGTCGCTCCGCCCGCGTCTCGAAGGGCGCTTCGATGCTCACCAGTCGAAAGTCATCGCCAAACGCCGCCTCGAACTGCGTCACTTCGACCTCCGAGCGGATGCCGTCGACGACGACTGTCTCGCTATCCTCAAGCTGTTGCTCGATGACTGGAAGCGACCGCTCGGCGATTGCGGCGGGGCCGTTCTCCTCGCGAAGCGCTTTCGCGACCGCTCCGTGTTCGCTCGCCGGATCCAGACCGCGGTCGCGACACTCCGCGCGGATCACATCGCCCATCGTGACGACGGGAATGTCGAGTTCGCGCGCGACGGCGGCCGCCTCGCTCTTTCCGCTCCCGGGAAGGCCGACGAGACCGATAACTCTCATCGGCGTACTCTTTGCCGACCCGGCAGATAAGCACTACGTCTCGCCGGACGCCACAGTCTGTCTCTCGTCGGCGAGGGTTCAAGTGTGAAGGCGCGACCATCCCGCGCTATGGACGACGCGCTCGAAGACCGTGTCGACGCACTGGAGCGGGCGGTGACTGACGGCGACGGCGATCTCTCTGCACTCGCCGAGGCCGGAGAGGTCACGGCGCGACTCGACGCTATCGAGACACAGATCGCAGAAATCGAACGCCGCGTCGACGAACTCGACGGGGCAACGCAGGCGCTACGGGGCTACGTTGGCAACATCCGCTCGGTCAACTGCGATGTCGAAGACAGGGCGGATGCGGCACTCTCGAAGGTCGAATCGCTCGAAGAGCGCCTGAATGACCGAGATCCAGACGAACGCGACCGGCGAGAAACCGACTGCAGCCGCAATCGGTCAGCGGAGACGCGGGACGCATCGACCGACAGGGATGACAGCTCTGATGAACGATTGCAACCCAACAGCGGGCGACGAGAGCAAGCGTCGATACATCTCGCGAGCAACGGGGCACGTGACACGCACGAACGACGATGTGGAGAATGTGGTCGGCCACGAACAAACAGTGAGAGAGTCCACGCCGGAGCGACCAGTACCGGGGCGAACAGCACAGACACCGGTAACACGGGCGGGC
The DNA here is from genome assembly GCF_051414115.1 of Halovenus marina. Classification (NCBI taxonomy): domain Archaea; kingdom Methanobacteriati; phylum Methanobacteriota; class Halobacteria; order Halobacteriales; family Haloarculaceae; genus Halovenus; species Halovenus marina. Next base: position 1,444,274 of record NZ_JBLKNZ010000001.1, read on the forward strand.
ACGATCCGTTCGGAGCCACTTCCGAGTCGGACGACCCCCTCCAGCCGGAACCGAGCGCCACGAACGGGGGGTCCGGACCGCTCGAACGCATCCGACAGTTGCTGTAATGCTTCGGGTGGTCCTCGCAGTGTCGCTCGCCGTCGCGCTGTTTGCAATCGCCGTCCCGGCCGTCGAGACTGCACGCGTTCAGTACAGCGATCAGCGCATCGCGAGCGAGTTCGAGACGCTCGAAACGGTAGCGAAGACGCTGCAGGAGCGAAACGACCCGCCGCCAGCGGGAACGAGCGGCGCTCGGACGACGATGATACTCAGACTTCCCACGAAAGGCTGGGCGAGCGCGGACATCGACCGACTCACAGTTGTCGATACCGGGACCGTTCGGTGGCGAGTCAGCGGCGGCAGTGAACAGACGCGACACCTGTCGGCCGTCGACCTGCGGCCAGTCGCCGGTTCCCTACAACTGCACGATGGGGGCCGTCATCGCCTCGTCTTGCAGATGCAGCCAGACGGCTCGATCAGGGTCAAGCGTGCTGACGTTTAAGTCAGATACCGCGACCAGACGCCCCATGGTCGAACTACCTGAGCGCGTTCGGACTGTTGTCGGATCAGTCTTCGACGAGCGCGAGTCGAACGGCTGTGCCTGCACGCCCGAGTTCGAGGACGACACGCTGGTCGTCGACGCCCGGGAGTGTCCCGGAGATGGCCGCATCGAATCGGTTCCGGAGTGTCGTGAGACGGTCATCACTGCACTCATGGGCCGGGACGCTCAGGCGATTCGAACGAAGACTGACGGACTCGTTCGCGCATACGAAGATGCGGCCGCCGCGAAACTCCTCGCGGCCGGTCGATTCGCCGAGGCGGTGTCGTTTCACGACGCGCGCCTGTGTGAGCGAACGAAACGAAATCCGATCGCCGCGGCGCGGGAGGCGACGGGACGAGCGGACGCAGTGTCAGAGATTGCCGCAGAGACGGGTCTCGCAGAGAGTACTGCGGAAGCGTCCGAAGTCGAGACGCTTCTTGCGCCGTTTGTCGGCCCGATTGTCAGTCGCTGGCGCGTCGAACGGGCACCGCCCCCGGATGCCACGCTCGCGTCCGTTCGTGACCTCGATACGGGAGCGACGGTCCGCCGATACGAACGTTCCTCGGGGCGGGAGCAGTATCATCTCACCCCACTGGAGAGTGACCTCTCAGCCGTCGAACTCGACGTACTGGGGGATGCTTACGAACGGCTGGCACGAGGCACCTACGAGGGCGGTTCGCGTGCGCCCGCTCGGGCGGTTCGGGATGTCGTCAGCGACCGACGTGACGGTGGCCAGATCCCAGACGAGAACGAGTTGCGCGTCGAGCGCGTCAGCACCGTTCTCGAAAAACACGCACACGGCTACGGGTTACTCGCGGATCTGTTCGCCGACCCGAACCTGTCGGACGCGTTCGTGACTGCGCCTGCGGCCGCGAACCCGCTCAGAGTGACAGTCGATGGCCAGTCGCTCGCGACGAACGTCAGGCTGACCGACCGGGGCGTCGCGGCGCTTTCCTCTCGCTTTCGCCGTGAGAGCGGACGGGCACTCTCGCGGGCGGATCCGACGTTAGATTCACAGACCCAGATTTCTGACAGGCGCGTCCGCGTCGCGGCAGTGACTGACCCGACAAGCGACGGCACTGCCTTCGCGTTTCGCGCACACGACCGAACCGTCTGGACGGTGCCAGCGCTCGTGGAAAACGACACGATTTCGGCACGAGCGGCAGCAGTGCTGTCGGTCGCAGTCGAGCGCGGCCGTTCCGTGCTGCTTGCCGGTCCGCGCGGGGCGGGCAAGACGACGATGCTCTCGGCGTTGCTCTGGGAGTTGCCACCCGCCGTCAGAACAGTCGTCATCGAGGACACGCCGGAGTTGCCCGTCGCCGCGCTTCAGACAACTGGACGCGACGTGCAGTCGCTCCAAGCAAGTACTGACAGCGAGGAACTCTCACCCGCAGAGACGCTCAGGACGGCGCTTCGACTCGGTGACGGCGCGCTCGTGGTCGGGGAAGTCCGCGGCGAGGAAGCAAGCGTGCTGTACGAAGCGATGCGGGTCGGGGCACACAGCGAGGCCGTACTCGGAACGATCCACGGTGACGGGGGCGAGGACGTCTACGAGCGCGTCGTGAACGACCTCGGCGTCGCTCCGTCTTCCTTTGGCGTGACCGATCTGCTCGTCACGCTCGAACAAGGAAAGGACGGACGGCGACAGGTTCGCTGCCTCGAATCGGTTCGGGGCGGCGAACCTGCGGCCTTCGAGGCGCTGTTCGAGCGGACAGCGGACGGACTGGTTCCGACTGGACAGATCGAGCGAGGCGAGAGTGCGTTGGTCAATAGCCTCGCCGATCCGGCAGAGACGTACGCAGATGTCCGCGACAGACTCGACCGACGTGAGCGGTTGCTCTCCAACCTCGCAGCACAGGACAGAACCAGCGGCAGAGATGTGACGGATGCCCACGAGCGACGATGAACGAGACTGACCGAACTGATCCAGCAGGGGGATGGTCCGACCGAATCGATCGCGTGCCATCCAACCGCGAGGAAAATGACCGGAACGCGGTCGAACGAGTCTATCTCGCGCTCGCGCATCTCTATCCCCGCCCCGTCGAGTCTGACGAGGGCCTGGGGACTGCGCTGTCCGTACTCGGCTGGAATCTGACGCCATCGCGTGTCCGCAGAGCGGGATACGGTGCCGGGTTGCTGGTCGGGGTACTCGGTCTCTGTATCGCGCTACTTTTTTTGCGCCAGTTTCGGCTCGCGGGAGCGTTGGCCGCACTCGCACTCGGATCGGGTGTCGCATACGGCGTCAGCGCCCTTCCGAAGCTCTGGGCGACCGCTCGCCGGACGAACGCGCTCGGGGCCGCACCGGATCTGGTCGCGCGAACGGTCCTTCGAATGCGTCTGTCGCCAGCCCCGGAGCGTGCCGCGACGTTCACCGCGTCGACGGGCGAGAGTGCGCTCGCACAAAATCTCTCCCGGCACGTCAGGCAGGCCCGCCACACCGCGAACTCCGGGCTTTCGACGTTCGGCGAGGAGTGGGGCGACCTGTTTCCGTCGGTCCGCCGGTCGTTTGCCCTGATACACGCCGCAGGGTCTGCGTCGGCGGACGACCGTGAGCGATTACTCGACTGCGCGCTCGATGTCGTACTCGAAGGCACTCGCGAACAGATGAACGCGTTCGCCTCGCAGATCCGTGCGCCCGCGACCGCACTCTACGCGTTCGGCGTCCTTCTGCCAATCGCTCTGATCGCGCTGTTGCCAGCGGCTGGGGCCGCCGGGCTTTCGGTGACGCCGCTTTCGGTCGCGCTGATTTACGGCATCCTCCTCCCGGCACTGTGTCTCGTCGTTTCAGTGTGGCTGCTCTCGCGACGACCGGTCGCGTTTCCGCCGCCGAACGTGACGACGGCGCATCCCGATGTTCCCGACAGGCGTCCGGTGGCAGCCGGACTCGGACTGCTTCTGGGGTGTCTCGCGTGGGTCGTGACCGGCCGTCTCGCGCCAGCCTGGGGGCCTCCAGTTGCGGCACTCGGGATCAGTACCGGCAGTGCGCTCTGGATGACCTATCGCCCGGTGATCGGCGTCTACGAGCGGATCCGGGACGCGGAATCTGAACTCTCAGATGCGGTCGCGCTCGTGGGTCGACGGGTGGCGAATGGCCGCGCGGTCGAAACGGCAATCGCCCGGACAGCGACCGAGTTGGATGGGCCGCTCGGGGAGACACTTGCGGACGGAGCGAGACAGACCAGACAGTTGCAGATCGGAGTTCGAGAGGCCTTTCTGGGTGAGTACGGCGTCCTTCAAGACCTGCCGAGCCGACGCATCAGCGGGTCGATGGCACTACTGTCTCTCGGAGCGAACGAAGGGCGTCCGGCCGGGAGCGCGCTCCTCATGCTCGCAGACCACGTCGACGACTTGCGTCGCATCGAGCAGGACGCGCGACACAGTCTCTCTCACGTCTGTCGGACGCTCTCGACGACGGGCGCACTCTTCGGGCCGATGGTCGCTGGCGCGACAGTCGCGCTCGCAGACGGGATCGGAACTGGACTCATCGAGGGTGGGCAGTCGATACCGTGGCTCGGCGCTATCGTCGGCTGGTACGTGCTCGTCCTCGCAGTGCTGTTGCCCGCACTTTCGACCGGGCTGACACAGGGCCTCGACCGCTCACTCGTCGGATACCGCGTCGGCCGCTCGCTCGCCGGTGCGACAGTCACGTTTTTCTGTGCGTATCTGCTGGTCGGACTGATCGCCTGACTCGATGCGGTTTGGGAACGCACTCGTACTGTCGGCTGTTCCATTTCGAACATACTTCGCCACCCAGGATGGCGAATATGTGTACGCACGGACAGCCGACAGTATCAAAGCTTTAAGTACTCTCCCGGTGTGGCTATATGTACCATGGCAATCGACCCGGAGTTCGAGGAGAGTTACGAGAAGATCGACGAAGACGACAACAACGTGGCAATCTGGTCGCCCGACGGTGAGGAACTGACCGAGGAAAAGCAGGGGATTCACGGGACACACGTGGCGGTCGATTTCGACATCTGTATCGCTGACGGGGCCTGTCTCGAAGACTGCCCTGTCGACGTCTTCGAGTGGGTCGATACGCCCGGACACCCTGAAAGTGAGATCAAGGCCCACCCCACACACGAAGACCAGTGTATCGACTGCATGCTCTGTGTTGACGTCTGTCCCGTCGACGCTATCGACGTCGACCCCAGCCGAGCGGGTCGTATCTGACTGTTCCACTCTTCTTGCGGATGCTACCGGGGGTCAGCCGTTGATTAGCAGCCGACTACTCTTGTGGAGCAACGCCCTCAGAACGCTTGAAGTGAGCGGACACCCACAGGTCTTGGGACGTGGTGACGAAACACTTACCAGCCTTTGGGTATCCATCTCACATAGGACGTGATAGAAATGGACATGGTTGTACTTACCAAAGGGGTTCCGGATTTTCGCGAAGGGAAAGTCTCCTTCGACGAGGACGGACACCTGGAACGCGGCAAGACGCCGACGGTGATGAACCCCAACGACAAGATCGCACTCAGAGCAGCGCTGGAGACAAAAGTCAAAGAGGGCGGTCACGTATCGCTGATGAGCATGGGTCCGCCCGGATACAAGGAGATCCTGCAGGAAGGGATGGAGGACATCTACGCCGACGACCTCTATCTGCTCAGCGACAGAGAGATGGGAGCAGCGGACACCTGGGCGACAGCGATGACTGTCGCCACGGGGATCGAACAGTTCGAATCTGAGCCGGACCTGATTTTCGCGGGCTTCAAGACCGCAGACGGCGAGACAGGTCACACCGGCCCGCAGACGAACTGGTGTATCGACATCAACGAGAACCTGACCGACAGACCGCTCATCACGCACGTCATCTCGCTGGAAGTCGATGAGGACGAGGGGACTGTCCGCGCGAAGCGACTCGTTGAGGGGGACATCTCCGAGATAGAGACCATCGAGGCGGATCTGCCAGCGTTTATTGTCACCGACCCGGAGTTCGAGGCGAACTACCGGAAAGCGGACCACCGCCTGCGGTACAAGGACCTGCGCGAAGAAACCAAACAGCGAGCAGCAGATATTGACTTAGAGGAGGACGTGACCGTCTGGAATCACGATGCGCTCAACCTCGATCCCGATTTCATCGGTCTCGATGGCTCTCCCACTATCGTCGCCGGGGTCGACCCGATCCCGAAAGGCCCCTCCGAGCGCGACGCGATGCTGATAGACCCCAACGACGAGGAAGGGATGGAAGCCGTGTTCGAGGAAATGAGCGAGTTTGCAACAGGTGATTGATAATGCCGGAAATCGACCCAACTGAACACGAGATTTCGGAACTCGGCCCGGAGGTCAACCAGATAGACGACGTCGACGAACTGAGGGAGATGCTGGAACTCGAAGAAGGCGGTGAGGACCGGACGCCGGTCAAGACGCTCATCGAGAACCGCATCGAAACACTCGAGGAGGAAGACGAGGAGGTCGACCCCGAGTCGGTCGATCTGACCGACTTGACGGTCGCCGACGTGGCGAACATGGTTCGTGACATCGACGATGTCGACCTGCTTGAAGACCTGCTGGAACGCGAACGAGACGGGAAAGAGCGCAAGGGTGCTATCAGCCAGATCGAGAACCGCATCGAATCGATCGAGGGCAGCGAGGACGACGGCGAGGAACTCGAATACGTCCCGCCCGAGGAGAAGTATCCCGACCTGACGCATCCGACTGCCGACAAGCAGTACGTCGAGGGCGTCTCCGGCGAGCGCTATCGGGACATGTGGGTCTACTGTGAGACCCAGCAGGGCGAACTCATCGACGTCTCGAAGGAGATGCTCGGGAAAGCCCGCGAGTTGATGGACGAGTACAACAGCGATCCCGAGAGCGCCGACGGTGCCTACGGCGGCGACGAGGAGGGCTCCTCCGAGGAGGTGGTTGCCGTCATCGTCGGTGACGACATCGGTGACCTCGCGGAGGAAGCCGTCGCGTACGGCGCGGATCGGGTCGTCTATCACGAGGACGACAGGCTCGGACGGTTCCGGCACAAACCGTACACGGAAATCGTCTGCCACATGTGCCGGGACTTCGAGCAGGACTGGCGGGACTACCACGAACCGCGATACAACATCTTCCCGGCGACGCACAACGGGCGTGACCTGTCGGCGCTGGTCCAGGGTGAACTCGACTCCGGACTCGCTTCCGACTGTTCGGACCTCTACATCGAGGAGGCGATGATCTCGAACCCGGCCAAGACCGGAAAGCCGGGGGACAACGTCGAGTTCGAGCGCGTGCTCCACATGCCCCGCCCGGACTTCTCGGGCTTCGAGTACTCGACGATTCTCTGTATCGACAAGCCGTTCCGCGATTTCCACCCGCAGGGTGCGAGCATCATCCCCGGCACGTTCGACCTGCCGGAACCGGACTACGACCGCGAGGGCGAAATCGTCGAACACGACATCGAACTGCCCGAGGACTGGTTCCAGATCGAAGTCACCGACTACGACCAACTCGACGATGGCGTCGACCTGACCGGGCACGACGTCATCGTGGCGATGGGTCGGGGCATCGACAGGCAGGACCCGACCGAAGGGATCGAACTCGGACTGGAGTTGGCCGACGCGTTCGACGACGCCGGATTCGGCCTCTCGCGCGGTGTCATCACCGCCTCCTACGAGTTCGGCGGTCACGTCGACCAGTACATCACCGAGGAACGACAGATCGGCGAATCCGGGCAGGTCGTCGAACCTGACCTCTACATCGCGGCGGGCATCTCCGGCGCGGTACAGCACAAGGTCGGCATGGACGAATCCGAGACGATCGTCGCGATCAACACCGACCCCGACGCGGACATCCGGGACTTCTCGGATTACTTCATCGAGGGTGATCTCTTCGAGGTGTTGCCGCGACTGACAGAAGCACTGGAGACCGGTACGCTGGAGCGAGCGATTGCGGAGGTAAGCGATGACTGAGTACGAACACTACGAGGCCGTCGTCGTGGGCGCGGGTCCCGGCGGCGCAGCGGCGGCAGCAGCACTGGCAGAGCAAAACATCGAGACGCTCGTTCTCGAACGTGGCGTCGACGCCGGTTCGAAGAACGTCTCCGGTGGACTCATCTACGGGGAGGAATCCGCCCCCTACACCATCGACAACCTGTTTCCGGGCTTCCGGGAGGCGGCGGCGGAGCGCCCGGTCGACGAGTACTACATGCACAACATCGCCGGAGAGAAGGTCAAGACGTTCGACCTGAACCGGATACACCATCACGACACGGAGTGGTGTGACGCTGTGCTTCGCCGGAAGATGGACTCGTGGCTGGCCGAGCGCGTCCACGAGAAGACCCGAGAGACCGGCGGCGGCCTGCTGACCGACGTTCGGGTCAACGGACTCCTCCGTGAAGGCGGAGAGATTGTCGGCGTCACGTGTGACGAACTCGACCCGATCAAAGCCGACGTCGTCATCGCTGCCGACGGCGTCAACTCGGAGCTCGCACGGGACGCCGGACTGATGGACTGGGAGGAACCCGAAGACTGGTTCCAGGGCGTCAAGGCAGTCGTCGACATGGAACCCAGCGCCGTCAACGACCGATTCGACATCGACGACGGCGAGGGCGTCGCACATCTGTTCGGCGGTGACCTCTTCGACGGCGTCCGCGGCGGCGGCTTCCTCTACACGAACGAGGATTCGCTGTCTATCGGAACGGTGTTCCACCTCGATTCACTCGCCGAGAAGCGGGCCGAACCGCACGAACTGCTCGACAACCTCCTGACGCATCCGCTGCTCGACCAGTGGTTCCAGGGCGAGTACGAGGAACACGAGTACGCCGCGAAACTCGTTCCTGACTCGAAGAAGGTCGCTCATCCCTCCCCACACCGGGGCCGACTCCTGCTGGTCGGTGACGCCGCTGGACAGATGCAGGCACAGGGCCCGATCATCAAGGGGATGAACCACGCTGTCAGCGCGGGCGGACTCGCTGCAGAGGCATTTTCAGAGGCCAAAACTCGCGGTAACACCGACGCCGCGGGCGACCTCTACGAGCAGAAACTCAACGAGGAGGGCGTGATGAAGAAACTGCGCCCGAGTCGCTACCGGGCGACCCATCGTGTCACGGAGAGTTCCGTCCTCAACAAGGTACAGGGCGGCCTGGTGAACTCACCAGTCGGCACGGCGGGAATCAAACTCTTCGGTGGCGTCCTCGAACGGGCCTTCAACTCGCCGTTCGTGCTGGGGATGGTTCCGGACACGCGATTCTCGTATGTCACCGTTCCCGAACGGATCGCCGAAGTGCTTGGCGACCCGGTCGAGGGGGAAAACGACATCCAGCCACCGGAACTCGACGACCGGATCGGCGACCTGACCTACAACGTCGGCGACCCGCATATCGAAGTGCTCGACAACAGTTTCGAGGCCTCTGGCACCGCAGTCACCGCCTGTCCGGTCAGCGCAGAGGGCTTCGGCGGTGGCTGTTACCGCGAGGAGACGGTCAAGACAAACGGGACCGAGGAGAAGAAGGTAAGCCTCGACACCCAGCCTTGTGTCGAGTGTGGCACCTGTGCGGTCGTCGCGGACACTCACTGGGAGCACCCGAGCGGCGGCAAGGGCGTCGAGTACAAGCAAGGATAGATGTCCGTCGAACAGCGATTCCACGAGCGGGTCTGGACGCTCGCAGACGAGGCGACAGACGACTGTGCCGCCTTCGAGTCGCCGGAGGACCCGCCCGCCGAGACGAAGGCGATGTCCTATCTCCGCGAGGGTGCTGGCCCCGCCGTCTCGCTGTACGTCGAAGCGCGAACCGGCGGACTGATGGTTCACTTCCCGCCCGACGAGTACAACGCGCTCGAAAACGCGATGAACGACTGGCTGGAGCTGTACGCCGCCTGCTACGGCGTCGACATCGACGCGGCCTTCACCGTCCGCGAAGCGGCAGAACTGCTGGTGGATACCCACAACATCAAGGACGTGGCACAGATCCTGACTGGCGTTCCCGAACGCACCTGACCCGTCCGTCTGTTCTCCGCTTCGTTGCTCGTGAGACTCGTCTCTGCACGGCCAAACCGAACGCCGACGATTCGATCATGATCAACCCTGAACTACTAAGTGGGGTGGTGTGGTATCACTATGCATGGAAGTCGCGCAGAAGCCGAAGTTCGACCACAAAGACAGGCGAGATATCTACGAGTACGTGGAGCGGTCGGGGGCGACTGATACCGAAACGGTCCGGGAGACGCTTCAGATGGACCGACGAGCGTTCGGGCATCACGTGGCGATCCTCAAGCGAAATCAGGTCCTCGAAGAGGTGGACGGAAAGATCCGTGTCGCGTTCGACGCGGGCGCACAGGAGGAGTTCGAGACTGACGACGTCTCCTTCACGATTCGGCAGGCCCGTGAGGAGGACCTGACGGGACTCGTCGGCGCGATTCGAGAGGCGATCGGCGGCGGCGAGTACGTCAAAGCCGAGACGGTCGCCGACGTGGTCGACAACGAGGGGGTGTTGATCCGCCACAACGAGATCGAATCGCGGATGTTCTTCGTCGCAACCGTCGACAACGAGGTGGTCGGCTGGGTGCATCTCAAGCATACGGATCTCGACAAGCTGAGCCACACCGCAGAGCTCACTGTCGGGGTGCTCGAAGAGTATCGAGGGAACGGTATCGGCAGCCACCTGCTCCAACGCGGCCTCGAATGGGCGAGCAAGCAGGGGCTGGAGAAAATCTACAATCAGATCCCCGCGACAAACGAGGTGGCAATCGAGTTTCTGCAGTCTCGCGGCTGGGAAATCGAGGCAGTTCGGGAGGCCCACTACCGCATGAATGGGGAGGACGTCGACGAGGTAATGCTGGCGACGAAGCTCTAGGGCTGGTCTGCACCGTCCGGTAGCGCATCTCCGGCCGTATCGAGTGGATCAGCGACGACTCCCTCCTCGCGCCCTCGAACGCGGGCGTGGCCCGCGCAGACGTACTCGTTTTCCGCCCACGGGATGTGTAACTCGAAGGTCGCCTCGCTGTCACAGTCCTCGACGGCACACTCCATACCACATCTACGGGCTGAGTCAAAAAGAGCTATCGGCTACAGAAAGAGCACCACGAGCATCACGGCGAGGATGCTCCCGGTCAGGAGAACGCGAACGTCTCTGGTGGCAATCGAACCGACGACAGTGGCAAACACCACGGCCGTCGCGGATCCGACCCGCCGCTTGCGCCGGTATTCGACGAGAAAGACGACGAGGAGCGCGACACCGAGTCCCGCTATCGGAGCCGACAGCGCGAGCAAAACGACCCCTGCGAGACCAGCAAGTCCGATACTGAGTCGGGACGGGCGACCGAACCGCTCTGCGACTGTCTCTCCGAACAGTGTTCCGACGAGCGAGAGGACCCCCGCCATCGTGAGGCCAGCCACGATCAGCGTCGATGGCTCGGAAAAGTCCGTCGAGTACCAGTAGAGATGCACACCAGCAAGCGAGAGAACAGATCCTAGGCCGCGGTCGGCAAGCGTCACGAGCACGCCCCCGAAAAGCGCTCCGACGACGGCCACGACGAGTGGGTCGGAACTGGAGAGAGCCAACACAAGAGTCACGGCCGCCAGTTCTGTGCGGAGTGCCTTATCCGAACCGCTTTCGTTCGGACCGAACCCAGTCGGGACCGTATTCGCCGACGAGTACGTCGACGGTGTTGCCGAAGAAGCGCTTACACTCGGGCGTGGACGTAAATCCCAGCGCATCCGCGACCGACGCCCAGTCGTGTGCCTGCAGAACACGTCGGACGAGCAGTCGTTCCTGCGTATCTGACAGATTCGCGGTTTGCGCGACGAGGTGGTGATAGACGAGTCGTCGCACGCCGCGGGGGGCCGTCTCGACAATCGAGACGCCGTGTGCGAGTCCGGCCGCAACCTTCCACTCCATCTTGTCGAGAGCGAGCGCTGGCGGGTCAGCGATCGCTCGACAGACCGCTCGCACCACGTCCGGGTCGAGGTCGGACAGCGGATCCGAGAGCGTCGCGGGCAGGCGACGGCGAAACCACCGCGCGTGTCGGTCGAACAGTTCCCGGCCCGCGGTCGAGATCGGGTCGAGCATGAGCGCGGAGTGTTCGCCGCTTCGCTCGTTGCGGGTCGTCGAGACGTGAACCGGTCGGAAGCCGTTCGCCGTCCAGAACGAGACCAGTTCGGGCGTCGCGCCGTAGCCGACGCCGAGCCAGTCAGCCTCACAGCGAGCCCGAACCTGCGAGAGCAGTTCCGACCCGAGGCCGCGCGAACGCACGACGTCGTGGGTCGCAATTCGCATGACACGCTGTCCGACCGGCTCGCCTGCGTCCTCGTCGCGCAACTGTCCCATCAGAACGTCCGGGAGCATGTGTCCCTGCAAGTCACCACCCTCGTAGGTCCGTGCCCGGATTCGCTCGTCGAGGCCGCCCTCTCGGGCGAGCAGCGCGACGCTGACGGGATAGCCGTCGTGACAGAGCGCACAGACCGAGACGTTCGGAGCGTCGAGCATGCGCGCCAGGTCGTTCGGTTCAGTTCGGTAGTGGGCGACCACGAGCAACCCGAACACCGCACGGAGGAGGTGTTCGTCCCCGAGCAGTTCCGCACCGTCGAACTCCCGGTAGACGACGGTGTCGGGGCTGGCGTCGGAGACCAATTGCTCGACTGGCGGGCGAGCGTCGAGTGCAAGCGCGTGGAACGACCAGACTTCGACCGGGTCGCCTGCCTCGTATCGTATCGGTTCGCTCATCTGTCTGCGCTCGATAGCAAACGACGACTCCGCCAGTCGCTCACGGAACCGGACCGCAAACCCTCTCCCGGTCCCCTCGTAGCCGTGAATCGTCGTCGTGAACGCCGCCCCCGGGGCGTCGAGGAGCGATTCGAGTATCGGAACGGGAACCGCCGCGGCCTCGTCGGCGATCACTCGGTCGGGGTCATCCGGAAGCGACGCGGCGACGGCGGGCGGTTCGTACCGGATCGTTCCAGCAGGGGTTTCGAGTCGCTGTGGGTTCGTTTCGCGGTCGATCAGGACTCCACGTGTTTCGAGTAGTTCCCCCGCTCGCTCGAAACACGGCCGAACGGTCCGCTGTGACGGAGCGGTGACCAGAATGTCGAGACCGGACTCGGCCAGTACGGCCGCCGCGATGCCCGCCGCGCTCGACTTTCCCCGTCCGCGGTCGGCCTCGACGACGAGCGCGGTTCCCGCACCACGGAGTCGCTCGAAATCGGACACGGTGTCGACCTGGTCCTGCGTGAGACAGGCCTCGTAGGCTTCGGGCGGAAACTGCGGGTCGTCTGGGGGTGTTGGCTCCGGTCGTGGGCGACGTTGCGGCGGATCGGTGAGTCCGTCTGCAACCAACTGCTCGCTGTCGACGTCGTATATCGCGACACCCCGATGCGCCCGGAGCGTCGACACCAGCCGCGATCTGAAATGACCGGTGACGTCTCCGGCCTCGAAGGGCAGGACTGCGAGCGACTGGTCGAACTCGTCACGGGTGTCCGGCCACGAGTCGAGCGGCGGAGTGAGCAAGACGAAGAGGCCGCCGCCGTCGACTGCGCCGACGAGTTGCCCGAGCGCGTTCGGCTCACACCGCTCGTGACAGTCGAGCACGATACACTCCCGAGTCGTCCCGAGTAACTGCGTCGCCTGTCTGGGGTCGAGTGTCTCGACCGGCAGCGCCTCTGCAGGGCCGACGTAGGTCGTCTGTGCCGGATCGATCTGGGTCTCGTCGAACAGGTCGGTCGCCGCCGCTCGTGTGTTCGGTGCATCCCCCGACAGCACCAGTAGGCGTCGCTGGTTCGTCTCGCGTGCCTCGCGGTGCAGTCGGGCCGCACACTCCATACAGGTGACTGGCGAACGAGCCAAATGTACCCTGTGGTTTTTGAAATCGAGGGAACTGTTCAGTCCCGGTGACCGAGACTGGATAGATCGAAGGGCCACCACGCACGCTCTCTGATTCCGACGTGGATTCGAGCGATGACGCCGAGCATCGGCAGTTCCAGCAGTGGGCCGATGACGAGCGCAAGCGCGATTAGCGGTTCGTTCGGAAATGCGACGACAGCGATCGCGAGCGCCGTCGGGGAATTTCGGGAGAGGATCGTGTTGTTGAAACACACCATCTCGGCGTAGGAAAAGGAGAGCAACTGACTCACCCCGAAGCCGACACCGAGATTGACCGCGTAGAACGCAGCGACCGGAAGTCCAATACGTGCAAGCAACCCGGTGTGTTCGAGAACCACCTCGGCCTGTGAGGCAAACATCGCCCCGATTGCGAGACTCAAGAAGATGATCTGAACCGGGCTTAGTATCGGGAGAAACTGCGCTGTGAACCACTCGCGCCCCTTTCGTTGAACCAAGCCCCGACGGAGAATCCCTCCGAGGACGAGTGGCACGACGAGCACGAGCACGACACTCTCGAACAGGAGATGCAGCGGGAGGTCGACCAGTGTCCCCGCAAACACGTACAGATACACCGGAAGGAGAACCAACTGCAAGACGAGATTGTACGGCAGAAGCGACGTTGCGAGTGGCACGTCCCCGTCTGCGGTGTCGGTGAAGATGAGATACCAGTCGGTACAGGGCGTCACCAGCAGCATGATGAGTCCGACCCAGAGGGCGGGATGCCCTCGAAGGAACAGAAAGCCGAGCAGGACAGCGAGCAGTGGATTCCAGACGAAGTTGACGAGGAGGCTCGACCCGGCGACGCGGCGATTTCCGAACGCGCCGCGAAGTCGCGCCAGCGAGACGCCAGCAAAGGTGGCGACCAACATCACCATCAGGAATGGAAGTATCAGCCGGTCTGCGAGTCGGGAAACCCCGGACACCTGTCCGAGTGCGAGTCCACCGATGATGGCCACGAGAACGAAGGCCGTCTGATACTTCTCGACGAGATCCATCCATGCTGGATTTATCGGACCGGCGGTAAAGTTGTGGGTTTTCGAAAGCCGTCGCGTGTAGGTCAGTCAGACGGTTCGCGTTCGGTATCGGGCAGGATTGCCAGCCCATCGTGGCCGACGACCAACAGAAGCGCGAGCGACCCGCCGACGAGGGCAAACACCGAGAGGACGGCGAAGAAGACGCCGAGCGGATACGCACCGAGCAGGAAGCCGCCGATTGCGACGCTGCTCGCGCCGAACCCGAACTCCGCGAGGTAGACGTACCCGTAGGAGAGTCCGCGAGTGTCGGCAGGTGTGTACAGCGCGACGGCGACCTGATAGAACGGCTGGATGGCAAAGAGGAAGAATCCGAGGAGGCCACACAGGACGAGAAGCGGTGCGAGACCGAGCGCCGAGACTGGAATGAACACGAGGACAAGCGCAGCGAGGATGCCGAAGATTGCGACGAGGCCGCGCTCGACAGGGATCCGGTCTGTCAGCTTTCCGCCGACGTACTGCCCGGCCATCCCGACGACGAGCAGGCCGACGAAGACGTAGTCGGCCGGGGACACGCCCTCCAGTTGGCCGCCGAGGTTGACGCCTTCGATCGCCTGCAGGTCGTGGAGTATCTCCGGCAGGAAGGTCAGCACGCCCCGATAGAACAGCCCCTCGAAGGTGACGAGGACGAACACGACCAGAAAGGCACTCGCGAGCAACTTCTTCGAGTTTTGCAGAAAGGTCGGAAGCGTCAGCGCGGTGCCGCTGGCTTCGACGTCCTCCGCGCTCGCCGCGGTTGGATCGAAGTTCACCGTGAGACCATAGAGCAGCGCGACGATGCCGGGAACTGCGAGCACCGCCGCGACGAGGTTCCACTCGAAGGCGATCAGAAGCGTCGCGGTCACGAACGGTCCGAGTGCGATGCCCGCGTTTCCGGCCATTCCGTGGTACGCGAAGACGGTTCCCCGACTCTCGACGCCGGTGCTGATCAGTGCGTTGCCAGCGGGATGGTAGACGCTCGCTGCAATTCCCCAGCAGACGAGCGCGACGGCGATGGTGACCATCGACGATGCGAGCGCGAGCACGAGAAAGGAGAGGCTCATCCCAGCAAACGAGGTGAGGATCAGTCGCTTCGGACCGAACCGGTCGCTGAGGATGCCGCCGGGGAGCGCGCCCATTCCGAACGGGGCGTAGCCGAGGGCGATGACCAGCCCAGCGAGCAACACTGATGCGCCGGGGTCGTCACGCCAGACAACCAGGAAGATGGGGATCGACATCTCGAACCAGTGGACGAGGCCGTGGCCGAGCATGGTAAAGCTCGCTATCGCCCTGTCGTTCGCGTTCACGTTCGCAGAGAACCGCCGGGGGTACTTATTGGCTACGAGCCGTATCGACTGCGCACTCGTGTGTTCTGCCCGCTATCGGGTCGTTCCGATCACGATAGCCTGACCGTGTGGCGATTCGTAGATGACTCGAACGTTGTCGACCGTTCCAACTTCGACAGTGGTCGAGTCGCCAGGCGACAGCGTTCCGCTTCCGGGGTCGACTGCCTCGCTGCCAGCCTGCACTGTCACTCGGTCGAGCGGAACGGATTCACCGCCGATGTGAGAGAGCGTTGCGGTCCCGGACTCGACGGAGACAGCAATCGAGGCGAGCACCGGGTCGGCTCCGCCGCCGGGCGCTTCGATCGGGTGTTGAAGGGCGACATCGACGACCGGCCCGCGTTGCCTGACGGAAAGCGCTCCTCGTCTGTCGATTGCCTCGCTCATCTCTTCGCTCGTGTACGCGTCCCGCACCGCCTCTGGCGTCACGCTCGCGTCCGGGTCGGCTCGAAGCCACCACCGGTCGACGAGCGTGCCGTCCCCAAGTTGTTTCGCGTAGCCGACTCTGGTGTTCGACCGGATCGACTCGTCCAGTTCGTCGACGCCCGGCAGTCGTGCAGCGCCACTTCCCATGCCGGGGCTATCGGGATCGAGCGACCGTGGTGGCAGCGCCTGTGCAGTCAGCGGCCATCCGATATCGTCCGTGTACTGCTCGTACACCGCGGATTCCTCGTGTAGTCGGGGACGCTCGCCCCGTGCCGTCTCGAACAGCGGCACTGTTCGTTGGACGAACTGCTCGCCGGGCGTGTCGGCATCGGACTTTGCGCTCCCGTAGATGACACCCTCGTCACCGACGGCCAGCACGTTCGGTTGCTCGCGCGCCGAATGAGTGGCAAACCCCGCGTAGTACGTGATGTCGCTCGCAGTTCCGATCTGCTCGTATTGGGTATCTGCGAGCCGTGACTCGACATCGGAGCGAGCAAACGATCCGAGGTAGGCCACGCCGAGTTGCAATCCGCCGAGCATTCCCTCGATTTCCTCGAAGTCGATCCCCAGGTAGCCACCGAACATCGTCCAGGCCGTCACCGATTCGTAGACCCCGGGCGGTAATGCGGACCTGTTGGCCCGGGCGTGTGCAATGTTGTACGCGGCGTCGAAGGTCACCAGATCCGCCTCCGCGCCCGGAATCCAGTTTCGGAAGCCCGGATCGGTCTGCTCGAGTGATGGGAACGAAGTATCCTCGGAAGAATCTCCCCCCGTGTCGTCTGTGGTCTCCCCTTCTGCCGTGACGGTGTCCGACGATTCGACGGACGGTTCGTCGTCATCGTCTCCGGAACTGCCGAGTTCTGCACAGCCACTGAGAGCGAGCGCCCCAGCGGCCCCCAGCGTGGTCAGACACGCACGGCGTGTGACCGGTGGTTCATCCATAGGGAGATATTTCACGGCCGACTCATACGTCATTCGGAGACGGCCCATCAGAACTTCAGACGTACTCGTCGAGAAAGTCGACGATCTGGGTGTACGCCTCGATCTGATTGTCGAGTTTGGAGATGCCGTGGCCCTCGTCGTCGAAAATGAGCGTTTCGACCGGGACGCCCTGGTCCTGTGCCTCCGCCGCGATCTGTTCGGCTTCCTCGACGGGGACGCGCGGGTCATTCTCGCCGTGGAGGACAAAGAGCGGGGCCTCGATCCGGTCGATGTTGTTGATCGGGCTGATCGATTCGAGAAAGTCGCGGTCGTCTTCGAGCGATCCGTACTCGGCCTCCCTGAGTTCTCGCCGCCAGGACCCGGTGTTTTCGAGGAAGGTCACGAAGTTGGCGATGCCGACGCTGTCGATTCCGGCCGCCCAGCGGTCGGGGTACTCCGTCAGCGCGGCGAGTACCATGAAACCGCCGTAGGAGCCACCCTTCGCGACGATCCGGTCCGGGTCGACCGACTCGCGCTCCGTGAGCCACTCGACCGCGTAGTCGATGTCTTTCACCGAGTCCATGCGCTTTTCGACGTCGTCGAGTTCGGTGTAGTCGGTCCCGTAGCCGGTCGACCCGCGGACGTTCGGTTCGAGGAGTCCGTACCCTCGCGAGAGAAAGTACTGCCGAAGGCCGGAGAAGGACGGACGACGCTGACTCTCTGGTCCGCCGTGGATGTCGACGATGACCGGCGCACCGCCCTCGGGAATCGAGTCGGGCAGCGAGAAAAACGCCGGAATCTCCCGGCCATCGAACGTTCGGTACCGGACGAGTTCGGGCGCGATGAACGACTCCTGTGGGATGCCAGCGGTCGAGGCCTCCGTGTACTGGTCGCGGGCCTCCTCGACTGCGCGCTCTCGGTGCGACGGGCGGTCGAGGGTGTCGGCCTCTCTGAGCGCGGGCACATCCAGCACGGAGACGTTCGTGTTTCGGGTGCGTCCAGAGGACGAGAGCGCGATCCGTTCGCCGTCGGGCCCGAAACTCACGCCGCCAGCGATAGCGCCCGGCAGGGCTGGCACGGGGAAGGTCGAAAGGTTCGTCGCGCTCTCCAGTTGCCCGAGCGTGAGTTCGGTGTATCCATCGACATTCGTTGAGTACACGAGCAGGCCGCTGTCCTCGTCGACGGCGACGCCGTCGATGTTCCACTCGTCCCCGTCTCGGATGGTCGTCTGGTCGCCAGTCTCGGGGTCGAGGTGAGCGAGCGACAGCGTGTTCGCACCCTCGTCGGTGACCATGTAGATGTCACCATCCGGCCCCCACTGGACACTGTTGTACCGAACGCGGCCGTCGTGGGGCGTCAGGTGGGTTCGCTCGCCCGTCTCAAGATCCAGCACGTACACGTCCTGGTCGAAGTTCGAGTGTGACTCTGTGAGGATGAGTCGGCGGTCCTCGGGGTCCCACCCGCCGACCGAGAACCAGCCGTCCCCCTCGAAGACACGCTCTGCCGCCGCTCCGATCTCGTCGCGGCCCTGCACGTACACATCGAAGACTGACTCGTCCCGGCGATTCGAGGCAAAGGCAAATCGGTCGCCGTCGGAACTGAAGCCGCCCCAGCGGTGCTTGGCCTCGGGGTGGTCGGTCAGTGGCGTGATCCGCCCGTCCATGTCGAGTCGGAACAGTTGCATCCGCTCGTTGCCGCCCTCGTCCATCCCGAAGACCAATTCCGGTCGGGTCGGAGAGAACCGACAGAACGAGACGGGTTCGTCGTAGAAGGTTCGCTGTGTGGGCCACCCGCGCGGTTCCTGTAGCGTCCAGACCTGCGAGACGCCGGTCGTGTCGAGCAGAAAGGCGACGGTGCCCTCGGGCCCCAGCGACGCCCCATACGCGCTACGGATCGTCAGATAGCGTTCGAGGTCGTACACGGACGAAGATGGCGTGGCGGATACATAGACCTTGGCGTCGTCGGAGGGGATTCTGCGAGACGAGAACAGGTTCTTGGGTGTCGCTTACATGTACATCCGGTCTACCGGATAGTCGTGGCTCCCGGGCGACTCGACACCCTCTGTCAGCGAGTTCATCCGGTCGGCCAACTGCTCGTAGTACTCCCGGAACTGTTCGCCCAACTCCCGCAACTCGCTCTCGTCGACCTCAAAGTCGTACACGCTCTCGGCCGCCTCGATGAGTCGAAGGGCTGCATCGATGTCCGGACCCGGCGGATGCGTCGGGGTGATGAACACGCCGAGATCCGGGGCGGTTTCGTCGAGACTGCGCATCGTGAGTTCGCCGACAACCCCATCGAGAAACCCGCCCTGGAGCGGCTTGAACTCCGTGTCGGAGAGTCGCCGTTCCCGATACTCCGGGGTTGCGACCGTGAACGCATCGTGCTCCTCCGGGCCGTGTGGAAACGGAACGCCGTGCAGGACGAGAATTTCTGTGATCCCCTCGTTTTCGGCCATATCGAGGAGCGAATCGGTGAACGACCGCGCTGCATCGACCGGAATGAACAGCTCACTGACAAGGAGAGTCAGATCCTTTTCGTCGAGCGTGTACAGCCGACTGTGATGGCGCGGCACGCCTTCCTCGAAGGGGGCGATCGCGGGGAGGTCTTCGGGGATGACGTGGCCGATCTGTGTCGAGTCGAGATGCCGAACCAGATAGTCGGTTGCGGTCACACCCGCCATCCCGAAGTGGGCCATACCGACGATCAGTGTGGATGCTGTTTCGGTGCTGGACGACAGTCTGAGGTCGAATGCGTTTGCCATACACTAGTCGATATGTCCACCGAAAACATATGTCTAGAGGGGAAAAACGGCTCTCGACGATGCGTATCCCGATACCATCTCGCAACAAACGTTAGCCGTGATGGATCCGTACCCTCGGATATGCCCGACACGAAAGACGGCCGGGACAAGAAAGGTCACGACGAGGAGAAACGCCAGCGAGAGCGCGAACTCGACGAGGAACTCGAAGCGGACACGGAGCGGCAACGCGAGGAGCACGAGGAGGAAGCGGCCGAATCAGAACTCGCCGAAGACGAATAACGAGTTTCGGAGACAGACAACTTCCGACAGAGTACCGACGACTAGTCCCCATCCTCGCCCCGATGCATTCCGGGTCGCTGGACGATTCCAGTGCTGGTTTCGACCGTCAGGAGTTCGGTCGTCGGGGCGGTCGTTCTGGATGGCTCCTCTAACTTCGTCAAGACGACAGCGGTCGCCGCGAAGGCGAAGGTGCTCGCGATGACGAACGCGGCTGCGAACCCGATCAGCGTTGCAGTAATCCCGACGAGTAAGGGACCAACAATCCCGCCAGCGCCAGCAGCAGTCGAGCGCAATCCGACGAACGCGGACTCACGCGAACTCGGAACGGAATCGCCGATGATGGAGACGGTTCCAACATCCATCGCCGAGAATCCGGCTGCGATCACGATGAATGCGACGCCAGCAGTTGCGGCCCGCAACACGGGCCGCGAGAAGACCACGGCTCCAGCGAGAACGAGCGTGTAGGTTGCACTCAGAACGATCCCCCCGACGATGAGCTGTTTCCGCGAGCCGCGGTCGGCGAGGCGACCACAAAGCGGCATGAATCCGATCTGTGCAGCAGGCCCGATGGCAAGAATGCCCCCCATGAGTGAGAGTGGGAGGCCAAGTTCGCCGACGAGATAGATCGGTACGAGGCTACCGACGCCCTGAACTGCGGTGTGTCGGAGGGCGATGCCTGCGTACAACCACGTGAGTCCGGTCTGCCGAAGTCGTGCCCGCTCGTCCCGATCCGGGACCAACCGTGTGCGAACACTTGTCAGCAGTTCACCGACAGACGGTGACGAATCAGTTGATTCGGCGGGATCATCGAAGAAAAAGAGAAGCACGGTCGTGAGCGCGCTCAGTGTGCCGATGACGAAAAAGACCGACGTCGAGGCGAGAGCGCTGAGCAGTGCACTGACCGTGAGTTGCGCTCCAACGTCGCCTACTGCGGATGCGCTGCTTACGAACCCGACTGACCGGCCTCGATGTGTGCGTCCAGCCAGCCCGCTCACGATCGAAAGCACGACCGGACCGAATCCCACCGCGAAGACGGCTCTGAAACCGCGTAGCCCAATCTGCCCCCAGATGCTGTCGATAACGAGAAATCCGGCAGTCACGAGGGTAGTAAGCGCACTGAGACCAAGCAGGAGGTCCCGCCGACGACCGAGAAGATCACCGATTCCGCCCCAGAGCGGCGAGAAGATCATCGAACTCGTAAAAAATATCGTTGCCAACATGCTCACGGCAAGCGGTGAGCCGTCTCGTCCGACATACACCACTAATGCGGTTCCGAGCATCCCCCCACTTGCGGCCTGTGTCGCGCTCGCGAGACCAATTACGGTTTTTCGCCGTCCGACCAGACCGCTCGAACTCATACAGGATGTGTTCTCGACAGGGATACAAAAGTACACTCAGCGTTCTCCGAGTCGTGATTGCAACACTCCGAACGCTGTCGAGATCACCCCTTCTCGAGATACGCCATGGCCTGCTCGTCTGAAACTTGTGTGAACGACTCGTAGAACTGCCCGACTGCCCCGAAGTGAGTCGGTGTTTCGAGACAGATGACCTCGTCTGCTTCGGATCTGAGACGCTCGACGGTATCCGGTGGCGCGACTGGGACAGCGAGGACGACACGTTCGGCACCAGCATTTTTGATCTGTCTGAGACACGCGGTCGTCGTCGCGCCCGTGGCGACGCCATCGTCGACGACGAGTACGGTCTTCCCGCGGAGTTCGAGCGGGCGACGATCACCTCGATATCGCGTGACTTTCTCCTGTGCGGCCGTGCGCTCTGTTTCGATCTGCTCGTGGATGTCGCGCTCCGAGACGCCGGACTCGTCGATCATCGATTCGTTCAGCCAGACAGTTCCATCGCTCGCGACGGCACCGAGTGCGAGTTCTGGGTTCCACGGTGCTCCGAGTTTCCGGGCAGCGACGATATCGAGCGACACGCCGAGTCTGTCTGCGACGGCGCGACCAACGGGGAGTCCGCCCCGTGGGATAGCGAGGACGATGTCGGCCTCGATATCGTGGTCGGCGATGAGCGCGGCGAGCTGTTCGCCAGCGTGTGTGCGGTCTCTGAACATAGTCTGTCGAACTCTGTGTTCGGATGTGCGGGCGTTTTCGAACCGCTAGTGTCTCTTCGAAGGGAACAGTAATGAAGTATCACGCGAGTTTCCAGACCGCCCCGTCGTGGTCGAAAAGACAGGGATTTTTGACAGCCCCACCCGTCCGCAGACATATGCGCGTGGCGCTCGTCGCGATGGAGACGACACACAGTCGCGACAGCGCCAGTAATCGCCGCTTCGAGCGGATTGCGCGCCTGCTCGCCGACGCGGGCCACGACGTGACGGTGTTTTGCTCGCAGTGGTGGAACGACTACGACGACGAGTGGCTCCTCGACGGCGTGCGATACTACGGGGTTACGCTCGGGTCCGCCCCCACCTCGTTTTGCTCGCGGATTCCGGGACTGCTCGCTCGCCATCGCCCTGACGTGGTTCATGTGACGCCACAGCCGCCCCAGCAGGTCATCGCTGCGAGCGTCGGCGCGACGCTCGCTCGCGCTCCGCTGTTTCTGGAGTGGTACGGCAACGAGGGTCTCGACCCCGACGCACGGGCGACCCGGTGGGCTATCGGCCGACCCGACCGCATCGTGACGCCGTCGGAGATGGTCCGGACGGAGATTCGAGAACTCGGAGCGGCGGACAGCCAGGTGCAGGTGATCCCCGAGAGCATCGACTACGAGCAGGTGCTCGATTCGCGACCGGGCGAGGAGACGGACGTCGTGTACGCGCGCCGACTCGACGAGAGCGCAAACGTCGAGGACCTGTTGCTCGGGTTGGCAGAGTTGCGCGACCGGGAGTGGACTGCGACTGTCGTCGGTGACGGCCCACGGCGAGACGCGATCGAATCACAGACAGCGGACCTGCGGATCGACGACCGCGTCACCTTCGCCGGGGCCTGCGACCGACAGGAGCGACTCTCCATCTACCGGGGCGCACACGCGTTCGTCCAGACGGCATACAGCGAGCAGTTCGCGACGGAACTGCTCTGGGCGCTCGCCTGTGGCTGTGTCGGCATCGTCGAGTACCAGGCCGAATCGAGCGCGCACGAACTCATCGAGAACTACGAGCGAAGCTATCGGGTGACGAACCCACAGCAACTCGCCGACGCCATAGTCGACGCTGGTTCCTTCGAGAGACTAACCGAAGACGACACGTGGCGGTCCTACGACCACAGCGCCATCATCGAGCGGTACGTGGATGCATACGAGCGCGTGTAGTGCCCTGATGGTCGTCTCTCACTCGCCGTCTGTACGTTCGACGACATCGACAGCGGCGACGTTCGCGGCCACGTCGTGGACGCGGACGATGTCTGCGCCGCGCTCGGCCGCGAGGGCAGTCGCCACGATCGTCGGCTCGTATCGCTCGTTCGAGTCGCGACCGATCTGCTCGAACATCGACTTGTGTGAGTGTCCGACCATGAGCGGACAGCCGAGTCCACGGAACTCGTCGAGTCGGCCGAGGATATCGAAGTCCTCGGCGGGCGTCTTGCCGAAGCCGAATCCCGGATCGACGATGATCTGCGAGCGGTCCAGCCCCGCCTTCTCTGCCAGTAACACGCGCTCTGTGAGTTCGTCGATGACGTCTTCGACCACATCGTCGTAGGGGACGTCCTTCCCGGGAACGACCGGCGCGTCGATGGAGTGCATCACGACGACCGGCACCTCGTACTCGGCGGCGACCAGCCGCATCTTCGGATCGGCGAGTCCGGACACGTCGTTGAGGATGTCTGCCCCCGCGTCGAGGGCAGCGCGGGCAACCTCGGCTTTCCGGGTGTCGACCGAGACGAGCACGTCCAGATCCGCGAGTTCCTCGATGACGGGGACGATCCGAGACTGCTCTGTCGACGCCGGAACTGGATCCGCGCCGGGTCTAGTGGATTCGCCGCCGATATCGATGATGTCCGCGCCAGCATCGGCCATCTCGCGGGCACGTGCTATCGCGTCCTCACTGGCCTCGAACTCGCCGCCGTCGTGGAAGCTATCCGGCGTGACGTTGAGAATCCCCATGACTGCGGTGCTATCTTCCCACGGGTAGCCGCAAGCGTCGGGGTCGACGTCGATTCCGAGCGTCTCGCGGATCTGTTCACCGAGCGGCGCGAGTCCGTATGGCTGGCCCTGTAATTTCTCACAGAGCCGTCGGAACTGCGCCATCGTGGCCATCAGCACGACCGAGAGGGGTTCCTCGTCCTGGTCGTTCAGTCCCGAGATGGAACACTCCCCGCCAAGCGAGAGCAGTTCCTCCTTAAGGTACTGGGCCTGTCGCGGCCGGACGCGCGTTTTCACGACCCGATGGACGCCCTTTCCGCCCATCCGCCACACGCCCGCGTCGGTGACGTGGGCGTCTTCGAGTATCTCGCGCGCTTCGTCGACGGTGTCCGCTCGCTTGGGGACGTACGCTCGTGACCAGCGCGTTCGTGCCTCGGCGACTGTGTACAGCGACCCGGTGACGAGCACGCAATCGTCGGGTCCGGCCGCCTCGATTGCGTCGGCAACGGCTCCCTCCACGTCGGAGCGAGTCCCGACATCGGCGCCGGTTTCGTTCTCGAAGGCCCGCGCGATGACGGGTTCGTCCTCGGCGCGGTCACGGTCCGGTTCGCAGGCGGTCACGCGCTCGGCAGCCGAAAGTTCGGCCGCCATCTCGCGGTGGTCCTTGTCGGCCATCGCACCGACGACGACGTGCAGGTCCTCGTACTCGAAGGAGTCGAGCGTCTCGGCGAGACTGGCGACACCGCCTGGATTGTGTGCGCCGTCGAGGACGACGAGCGGGTCGCGGCCCATCACCTCGAACCGGCCGGGCCAGTGAGCGTTGCGGAGGCCGCGCGCGAGCGTCGCAGTCTCCAGTCCGTCCAGAACGTCGGCGTCAGCTAACTGTTCGACGAGCGCAACCGCGACGCCAGCGTTCCGTGCCTGATGTGCCCCCAAGAGCGGGAGGCGAGTGTCGACGGTCCGTTCCGGCGTCTCGATTTCGACGACGCCTTCGAGTCCATCACGACCGCCGTACTCGACGGAGATGGGAGCGTCATCAGCGGCAGAAACCACGAGCGGGTCGGTCTCCTCGCGGATGGCCGCGAGCGCGTCCCCGCTGGCGGCCGTGACGAGGTTTCGCTCCGCGGGGGCGACGCTCGCCTTGTCCCTGGCGATGGTCTCGACGTCGTCACCGAGGACGTCTGTGTGTTCGAGCGTCACAGCCGTCACCGCGCTCGCGACGGGGTCGACGACACTCGTCGCGTCGTGCCTGCCGCCGATGCCGACTTCGAGTACGGCCACGTCGACGTCCCGGCGGTCGAACTCCCACAGCGCCAGCGCGGTAATCGTCTCGAAGAATGTCGGCGACTCCCCATCTGCGGCGTGGTCGGTCACGTACTCCTCGATGGACTCGACAAAGTCGACGACAGCACTCTCGGGGATCGGTCGCTCGTTGACCCGAATCCGTTCGCGCACGTCGTCGAGATGCGGGGAGGTGTACAGTCCGACGTCGAGTCCAGCCTCCGAGAGCACCGACTCGACCATGCGAGCGGTCGATCCCTTTCCGTTACTGCCCGCAATCTGGACAGTGGGAACCGCCTCGTGGGGGTCGTCGAGATGGGCGAGCAGCGCCGCCGTCGCCTCTGTCCCGGGCCGGGAGGGGAACCGCCGCAAGTCAAAGAGGAAATTCGCCGCCTCGTGAAACCTCATGCTTGTGCTCATCGGTGCAGTCCGCTTTAGCGTGACGGTCTCACCCCCACGTGTGGCACCGTCGCTACCACGAGAGATGACCCGGAGCGGAGCTTCGATGGGCCACAGACCACGAGACATTAGTACCGTGCGAGCGGAGTAGCAGGCATGTCACTCGAGAGTGGTCGTTTTAGGGAACTCGTCGGAACGTTCGCAACGGGCTGTACTGTCGTGACCATCGACGGCGACGACTTGCACGGACTCACGGCCAACGCCTTCTCCAGTGTCTCGCTCGACCCGCCGCTCGTGCTCGTCTGTGTCGACCACGAGACGCACACGTACGACCTGCTCGAACGCGGCGACGTCGAGGGATTCACCGTCAACATCCTCTCGAAGGCCCAGCAGGACCTGGGCAGTCACTTCGCGGACATCACCCAGCTATCCGACGACCCCTTCGAGACGAGGACGCTGGACGGCGTGGACACACACGCCCCCGTCTTCGACGAGGACCTGGCCTATCTGGACTGTACAATCGAGGACGCACACCCCGCTGGCGACCACACGATATACGTCGGACGCGTCGTCGAGGGCGACGACCTCAACCCCGACGCCGACCCGCTCGCGTTCTATCAGGGCAAGTGGGGAACGGTCCAGACCGACGAGTGACACAGGGGAGCGCTCGGCGGACGCGGCCAGCGCCTTGAAAACAGTATTACGGGTCGAGTGCGAACGGAGCCTATGGACGACGTGGAGCGGACGGAGATGCCCGGCGCGCTCGTCGAGGAATTTCTCAGTTGCGAGCGCGGCACGCGGGCGCTTCTGGACGAACTGGAGACGCTTGCCATCGAGGGGAAACACGAACGACTCCGCGAGCGGATCCGGACCTTTGCCGAACACAGCGAGGAGGTGTTCTACACTGTTGCGCTCGCGCTGACCGACTCGAAACACTTCTTCGGCGACGTCGAGGCCCAACTCGGCGTCGGTCCAGCGGATACGCTTCGCGAACTCGCAGACACCTACCAGCGACTCGCAGAGCCGTTCAACATCGTCCGGATCGAGGTTTCGAACGACCGCAGAAACCCCGTCACGACACTCGACGTGACGACTGCCTACCACGCCGAGGAGGACGTTCCGATCGTGGCTTACACCGCACGGTCCGGCGAGATGGATCTGTATGACTGCCGTGGCTCACCGCAGGAGATACTCCAGACGGCGAACTATCTCGTGCAGGCGACGAACGACTCGCTCGAATTTGCCCTCTCGGAGAACCACTCGGTCAACACCGACGAGTTGAGCGAACTCATCGACCGACACGAGCGACTGGAGTCGGAACTGAACGCGCTCCGTGACCACATCGACGCGCTGCGCAGAAAGCCCATCGGCGACGAATGATACTGTCGGCTGTCCGTTCGGACACCGATTCGCCACCCGAGGTGGCGAAGTAGCTCCGAGATGGAACAGACGACAGTATGGATCTCACGCGGGTTCGATGTCGAAGATTCGCCAGTCACCACTGTCCAGCCGAAGCCGGTATCGCTGCTCGAAGTCGTTGCGCTCGCCCGAGAGGACGCTGACGTCTGCGACGGCCTCGTTGCCGGATTCGCTGACCACCTCGACGTCGATGAATTCGAGGTCAGCGTCGACGTCATCGATCCGGTGGTCGGCTAGCTCGCCGCGGAGCGGGCTGTCGGTATGAAGAAACTCGCGCATGCGTTCGACGTTCCCGTCGAGCAGGGCAGACATGAAGACGAGCGACACCTCCTCGATACTGGTCGGAGGCTCTCGGTCGCGGCCCGCCGGGGTCTCCCTATCCTCCCCGTCGGGAGTGCCGAGACACCCGGCAAGTCCGACCGACAGCGTCGCCGCGGCGGCCAACAGGTCCCGTCTATCCATACCCCGTCTTTGACTTGTGAGCAAAAACCCTGTCGTCACCCGATGCGCGTGTCGTTGTCGCGTGCATCCAAGATTAGAGCACGTCCAGCAGCGCGTCGATGTCTTCGGCTGTGTTCGGTGCGTGGACCGAGACCCGACACGCGTGTGGGTCCGGGATCGACCGTATCTGAATCCCGTGGTCACCGAGACGCTTGACGACGGCATCTGGGTCATCGGCAGCGAACGTGACCAGCCCGGACTCGGAGTCGCGCGGACTCACAAGCCTGTCGCCGAGGCCCTCTTTGAGTCTGTCGGTCAGACGGCTGATGCGCTCGTCAATTCGCTTGATTCCGACCGCTTCGATCTGTTCGATTGCCGCTTCGAGTGCGACGTAGGGAGCGACCGCCGTCGTTCCGAGCTCGAATTGTCGTGCATCTGACCGAAACTCGTAGTCTGCACCGGGTTCTTCCACGGAGAAGTAACCGATCCGTCCCGGTGTCACTGCGTCGAGCGCATCCTCGTCGACGTAGAGAAAGCCGGACCCCCACAGGCCGAGCAACCACTTGTGTCCCGATGCAGCGACGAAATCCGCGCCCCAGTCGTCGACATCGACGGGGACCTGACCAGGCGACTGGACGGCGTCGACGAGCACGCGCGCGCCAGCGTCGTGTGCGAGGTCGACGACTTCCTCGACGGGGAGTTTGGTGCCGTGTGACCAACTCAGCGAGCTCAGACAGACGAGTCGCGCGTCCGAGACTGCATCGCGAAGCATCTCGCGGTCGAGTCGCCCGCGCTCGGTCGGCAATTCGCGGATTTCGATGCCTTCTGTTTCCCGCGCTCGCTCCCACGGCAGGACGCCCGCTGGGTGTTCGAGGTCAGTTCTGAGAACGACATCGCCCTCGTTCCAGTCGATGGCGTTGACTACGTGGTTGATCCCTTCGACAGTCGAACGTGTGAGGGCAACCTGTTCAGGGGTCGCGCCGATGAACGCCGCAACCGACACACGAGCAGATTCGAGCGCGTCTCTGGCGACCGTGTACATGCCGTCGCCACAGGGCGCGTCGAACTGATGCCGTTTCTCGAACTCGTTTGCGGCCGAGACGACCGCACGCGGACTCGGACCACTCGCGCCCCAGTTGCAGTACCGACAGGTGTCCAGTGCTGGAATCTCCTCGCGAAGCCGTTCCGGATCCATATCAGACCTGGAGCGTCGACGGGCTTGAAATCCCCGACTCCACCTGTCGTTGCCGGATCCAGACCAGAGAGCCCGGCACAGATGACACGATGTTGAAAATATTGCCGCAAAATACGTGAGCCAAACGTTAATTAGCCGGTGCGTCGACAGTAGAAAACATGAAGGTCGTCCTGATTGGTGTCGGACAAGCAGGCGGGAAGGTGACGGAGGAACTCGTCAGATTCGATTCGGAGATGGGCTTCGGGGCGGTACAGGGGGCCTTTGCGGTCAACACGGCACAGCAAGACCTCAAACAACTCGAACTCGAGACGATGCTCATCGGCCAGGACCGCGTCAAGGGCCACGGCGTCGGCGGCGACAACGAACTCGGCGCGGAGATTATGCAGAGTGAGGCCACAGAGGTCATGGATGCGCTCGATGGCCGCATCACGACCGAGGCGGAAGCAGTCATGATCGTCGGTGGGCTTGGTGGCGGAACTGGCTCAGGCGGCGCGCCAGCGCTCGCGAAGGAACTCCGCCGCGTCTACGAAGTTCCGGTGTACGTCCTCGGAATCCTCCCCGGTCGCGACGAGGGATCGATCTACCAGGCAAACGCCGGACGGTCGCTGAAGACGGTCGCACGCGAATCCGATGCGGCAATCCTCGTTGACAACGACGCGTGGCGACAGAACGACGAAACCGTCAGTGAAGGGTTCGCCCACATCAACGAACAGATCTCTCAGCGCGTCGGTCTCCTCCTCGCCTCGGGTGAAGTCGTCGAAGGCGTCGGAGAGAGCGTCGTCGACTCCTCAGAGATAATCAACACGCTACAGGGCGGTGGGATCGCCTGTCTCGGCTACGCGAGCGCCGAGGCATCGCCCGACGCGAGTGACAATATCAACACGATCACCAGCCTGACGCGCAAGGCCCTGCTCACGGGGATGAGCCTCCCGAATGCGGTTGACGCTGAGGCGGCGCTGCTGGTGATCGCTGGCGAACCGGACCACATCGCGCGCAAAGGCGTCGAACGCGCACGTAGCTGGATCGAGGAGGAAACCGGGTCGCTCCAGGTGCGCGGCGGGGACTTCCCGCTCGAAAGCGACCGACTCGCCGCGCTCGTCCTGCTCGGCGGCGTCGAGCGCTCACAGCGCGTCCAGGAGTTTCTGGACCGCGCACGAGAAGCCCAGCAGGAACAGGAAGAACGCGACCCCGTGGAAACGTTCGGCAACGACGAACTCGACGACCTGTTCTGAGGGGACTCATACTGTCGGCTGTCCCATCTCGAAACTACTTTGCGATCCGGTGCCCGCACGGACAGCCGACAGTATCACCGAACGAGCGACGCGCCGTCGAAGTCGGTTCGGTCGTAGTCCATCTCCAAAAGCGAGAGAACGGTCGGCGCGATGTCGTACAGGTCCACGTCTTTTACGCTCGCATCGTCGTCGTCGATGAACAGACAGGCGTTATCGAAGCTGTGCATCCCGTTTCGCGGACCCGTGCCGAACACCTCGTCGTCGCCGGTGAAGCCAGCCTTGAGGTCGAACCCGTGGTTCGGGATGATGACGAGATCCGGCGCGATATCGGTGTGGTCGCCGCGGAAGGCGTTCTCTCTGGTCTCGACGCGGTCGACGACTTCGCGACCCTCCGGCCCAGTGAGCGATTCGATCTCGGTTTTGAGTTCGGCACGGACGCTCTCGTACTCGTCTTCGGGGACGGCACCGTCCGGTTCTCTGCCCTCCAGATTGAGGTACAGTCGACCGGGGATCAGCGAGTATGCGCGCGTTCCCTCTGAGATATCACCGAGTTCGTCGGGGTCGTCAGTGTCGTAGGAGAGCCAGCCTTCCTCCTGTAGCCAGGCGTTGAGATGCACCTCGTAGTCAAGCGTGGTGAACCCGTGGTCGGATGCGATCACGAGCGTCACGTCGTCGTCGAGTTGGTCGCGCAGTCGCCCGATGTAGTCGTCGAGTTTGCGGTAGAAGTCCAGAAATTCGTCGTAGTACTCGCCGTCACGTTCGTAGTCCTCGAAGAGGAAGTGATTGACCCGGTCGGTCGTCATGAACACGCCGAAAAACAGGTCCCAGTCGTCCTCGCCGATGTAGTGCGAGAACGCCTCGAAGCGCCTGTCGAGCGTCTCGTGGGCGTCTTCGATGAACTCCGTCTTGTCGTCCTTGTGACCGAGTTTCGCATTCACGTCGATCCGGTAGTCGTTCGCTTCCAGGTATTCTCTGAGTTCGTCGGGGTAGGCGGCCTTGTCGACCCCCGGCGAGAGAAAGCCCGAGACCATCCGCTGGATGTCCCTGTCCGGCGGGAAAGTGACGGGGACGTTCATCACCGTCGCGTTCCGGCCTGCCTCCGTGACACGGCTCCAGAGCCGTGTCGCCTGCACGTCGTTGCCCATCGGGACGTAAGTGTCGTAGGAGCCGACTTCGCGGTCCTGAAATCCGTAGACGCCCGTCTCGCCAGGGTTGACGCCGGTCGTCAGCGACGGCCAGCAGGCACTCGACTCCGGCGGGACGATGCTGTCGATCGGGCCAGCAGTCCCCTCGCGTGCTATCGCCTCGAAGTTCTCGAACTCGTCGAAGTGGTCGGCGAGCAGACTGTACGGCACGCCGTCGATACCGATGAATGCCACCCGCGGTCCGTCGTCACCACGGATCCGATCGAACAGGCCCATGTCTCAGGCTACTGGTCTATCCTACAAGAAGGTTCTTTTCCGGTACTGGCCGCTTCCGTGTCCGAAATGAGCAAATATGCCCGATTGTTCGTCACTCCACGGGGGCGGTGTCATCAGCGTCGGAATCCGCGTCCTCGCGCTCGAAGTTCTCCGGAACGACCGTCGGATGGTCCAGACCGACTGGCTGAGTACTTGCTGCCATCACGGCTACAGGTAGTGCCGCGACACACAAGTAATTACCCATGCTCATAATACATCGGCAACAGTTGCCGTTATTACTGGAACGAATACAGGCCGGGTGGGATCTGAGTCGAGAGTCGCCACTCAGCGCTCTGCTGTGAGTGCGAAAAATCGGACGTGGGACGACGTCAGCCGAAGTGTTCCTCGTACAGGTCCTGTGAGTGTTCGATTGCGTCCTGTGCGGCTTCTTTGTCCTCCCAGCCGAGGGTCTCGGTTTCCTTGCCCGCTTCGAGGTTCTTGTACGTCTCGAAGAACTCGCTGATCTCGTCTTTCTCCTGCTGGGCGATGTCTTCGACATCCTGAATGTGGTCGTAACGTGGGTCCTCAGAGGGAACGGCGATGACCTTGTCGTCCTGCTCGCCGTCGTCGTCCATCTTCATCAGTGCGACCGGTCGTGCCTCGATGACACACCCCGGGAACGTCTGGTCTTCGACCAGCACGAGTACGTCGAAGGGGTCCTCGTCGTCGTAGTACGACTGTGGGATGAAGCCGTAGTCCGAGGGGTAGTGAACGTTGCTGTGCAGGACGCGGTCGAGCACGACGCCGGGCAGGTCCTTGTCGTACTCGTACTTGTTTCGCTCGCCTTTCAGACACTCAACAACTGCGTATATCTCCTCGGGTGGGTTCGGTCCCGTCTCGAGGTCTTCCCAGAGATTTACCATCAGTATCATCAACAATAAGCGACCAAAAACTACTTTCGGTCTAGTCCGATAGAAGTGGTCAGAGGCACCGGTTCGGCACGACCTGTAGCAGGGACTACCTATCACCTGCTTCGACAGACTCAGGTATATCCATCTGCCGTATTGCGATACACACCTGACAACAGGGATTCTGTTTCCAAACAATTAAGTGTGCAAATGACATTCATCTAAGCATGTCAGAGGCACAAGCAGTTACTGACAGCCCCGGTATCGCGCGTGAACTCACAGCGTTCCAGCAGAACATCCTCACGATTCTGGCCGAGGAGGCCCGATACGGGCTCGCGATCAAGCGCGAACTCGAAACCTACTACAACTCGGAAGTAAACCACGGTCGGCTGTACCCGAACCTGGACGACCTCGTCGAGATGGGACTGGTCGAAAAGAGCGAACTCGACAAGCGAACAAACGAGTACGCCCTGACCGACGACGGCTACGACGCAATTCTGAGCCAGCTCGAATGGGTGTTCGACAGCATCATCACCAACGAAGAGCGCGCCAGCGACATCGAAGAACTCGTCGAGCAGGCGCGGTAAGGCCTAACGGACGTACCGAGACACATTTTTTGACGTCGTCACCCGAGAGCAACAGCCGATGCACTCGGACAGATAACGCAAGACCGTACGACCAGAATCCTCAATCGAGCGGTAATTCCACGTCGGTCCGCTCGTAGACGTGTTCGAGTGACGCCTCGACGAGTCGGCGCTGTTTGTCCGTCGGCCAGGCGTTTCGTGGGAAGTATTCGTCCAGAAACTCCCGGAGTTCCTCGCTGGTGGCGTCCTCGATGGGTTTCGCGTAATGGTTGCTCATGAAGTCAGCGAGCGCCTGTGCGTTCGCTCCGTGTACGGACCGACACTCCGACTGAACGGTCGCCACGATCGACTGATTGTGGTCGTCGACAGTCGCCCAGTCGTCAGCGTCACCCGGCCCTTCGAGCGGCCGTTCGACGCCGCGGTCGATGTCGTCGATTCGCTCGGGGACTACGACGTCATCCTCGACCCAGTCGACGGGATACAGAACGAGCACATCGTTGTCCTCAGACCGCACGCGGGCAGTGAACTCGTGGTCAGCGAGCAGTTCGGCCCGCGACTGGCGGTACGCCTCAGCCTCGTTGTCGTCGACAGCCTCGCGCGCCAGCCGGGTGAGTCGAACCGCACGCTCGATCACCTCTGCTGGTAGCTCCGAGTCGGTCTCGTCGCTGTCCGTGTCGTCTGCGTCGCCGTCTGGTATCGGTGAATCGTCAGCCATCCTCGAACGCCTCGTTTGCAAGTTCGTCTGCCCGTTCGTTTATCTCTCGCGGTACGTGAGAGAGCGACCAGTCATCGAACTCCGCCAGCAACTCCCGGACACGAACCCGGTATTCGCGCAGGTCCGGGTCGTTGACCGACCACTCGCCGGTGACCTGTCGCACGACCAGTTCCGAGTCGCTCCGTACCTCGATCCGGTCGAAGCCGTACTCGGCCGCGAGCGACAGGCCCTGGACGAGCGCCTCGTACTCCGCGCGGTTGTTCGTCGTCGTTCCGATCCGCTTGTTCCCCTCGGCGAAAATCCCACCATCCCCGGTGACGATGACCCAGCCAATAGCCGCTGGCCCCGGATTGCCACGAGACGCGCCGTCGACGTAGAGATGTGCGCGCCCGTCAGCGTCCCGGAGCGCCGCCTCCATCGTGGTCGTGTCCGACCCCTGAATGACGACCTTGTTTTCGTAGGCGACAGCGGTTCCACCCTCGGCGCTCGCGCGCCACAGTTCGTGATCGGTGTTTCCCGGTTCGACCGGTATCCCCGCGGCTTCCAGACGCTCCCGGGCGGTCGCTGGGTCACACTCGATGACCGGCATTGGCCCATATCCGCTCCCGATCCCTTTTACGGTTTGCGATTTACGGTGTTCGGTGGAGATGCTGTTTTCCGGCTTTCGTCGGGCTTATCGAGGAACCCTGACCAGTACGAGACGACAGATACGTGGCAAGGGTTTAAGGGCCGCCACGATACTACTATAAAAATGCGATGACACGGTCCAGCCGCCAGCGGGAGCGCGAGCGCGAGTCTGAAAGTGAAACTGAACAACAGGAATCAGAGGAGGTGCGTGAATGTTCCGAGTGTGGGTCGTCGAATCTCATCAAAAGCTCCGACCGCGGTGAACTCATCTGCGACGACTGCGGCCTCGTCGTCGAGGAGGGGAACATCGATCCCGGTCCGGAGTGGCGGGCGTTCAATCATCAGGAGCGCCAGGAGAAATCGCGCGTGGGAGCGCCAACCACGCAGACGATGCACGACAAGGGGTTGACGACCACCATCGACTGGAAGGACAAGGACGCGTACGGACGGTCGATATCCTCGAAAAAGCGCAGTCAGATGCACCGACTGCGAAAGTGGCAAGAGCGGATCCGGACGAAGGACGCGGGCGAGCGGAATCTGCAGTTTGCACTCTCTGAAATCGACCGGATGGCCTCGGCGCTCGGTGTACCACGTTCCGTCCGGGAGGTCGCCTCTGTCATCTATCGGCGAGCGCTGGATGACGACCTCATCCGTGGCCGCTCGATCGAGGGTGTCGCGACGAGCGCACTGTATGCCGCCTGTCGCAAGGAGGGGATCCCGCGCAGTCTCGAAGAGATATCGGAGGTATCACGCGTCGAACGCAAGGAGATCGGCCGCACCTATCGGTATATCTCACAGGAACTCGGCCTGGAGATGGAACCGGTCGATCCGAAGAAGTACGTTCCCCGCTTTTGCTCCGAACTCGAACTCTCAGAAGAGGTCCAGACCAAGGCAAACGAGATCATCGAGACGACCGCGGAGGAAGGACTGTTATCTGGAAAGTCGCCGACGGGATACGCTGCAGCCGCGATCTATGCCGCCTCACTGCTCTGCAACGAGAAAAAGACCCAGCGCGAGGTCGCAGACGTCGCACAGGTGACCGAAGTGACCATCCGTAACCGGTATCAGGAACAGATCGAAGCGATGGGTATCCATAGCTGAAGGCTGTTCTCGAACGCGGCCGCGCACCCGGCGGCTGTGACGACCGAACCGTTCTCTGTTTCGTGTGCTGGGGTCAGATTCTTATCGACCGATACCGTACCGAAACTGAATGCGTCTCGACGAGTTCATCGAGGGCTTTTCCCGCGACGAGGCCGCCGAGCGACGCCGCCTCGCGCGCGAGAAGTCCTACGCCATCACCGACCACCTCGACGAAGTCGAGCGCCAGTTCGAGGAGGTCGTGCAGGGTGACTCTCTGTATGGCTCGACCGCGCCCGAGATATTCGTCGGACGCTCGAACTACCCTGACGTCTCGACTGGACTGCTCTCGCCGATGGACCGGGAGAAAGACCCCGAGTCCTTCGCCACGAGCGAGCAATGGTACCAGCACGGACTGGACATCGACGACGTGCTCAAGCGCCGCACCGGACTTCTGAACTCGACGCGGTCGACGCAGGTCAACGTCGAGGACGTGTGGGACGGCTTTGTCGGCGTCCAGCGCGAAGTCGCCATCGCCGACCGGCCCGTCGACGTGGAGGTTGGACTCGATGGGACCCCGGATATCGACCTCTCGGTGGACGATATTGCGACGCCAACCGGGCCGCGCGCTCGGGCAACCGACGCGCGACTTGCTGAAAATCCCTCCGTTCCGCGCGCCGTCGAGAAGACACTCGAAGATGACGACTGGCGCGCCGAGGGCGCGATGACGTACCTCTACCGGCGCGGGTTCGACGTTTACGACATCAACACTATCCTCTCGGCTGGCGCACTCGGCGAGGGGCACAATCGCCGCTTCGTCCCGACTCGCTGGTCGATCACCGCAGTCGACGACACTGTCGGCCAGTATCTCCGCGGACAGATCCGCAACGCGCCATCGGTCACGGAGGTACAGGTGTGGTACAACCACTACGTCGGTAACGATTACTGGGTGATCGTCGCTCCCGGCAACTGGGAGTACGAACTCGTCGAACTCAAAGCGCCGGGCAGTATCTGGAACCCAGACGAAGGGGGCGAGTACTATCTCGCCGCCGACAGCGAGGGCTACGACGGCCGAACGGGCTACGTCGAGGAGACTGCGGGCGCGTACCACGCCTCCCGTCTCGCGGTGCTCGAAGAACTCGCAGCGAACGACCGACAGGGGATCGCACTCGTCATCCGCCACGCGAGTGACGCCTACTGGGCACCCGTCGGCGTCTGGCAGATCCGGGAGGGGATCCGCCACGCCTTCGAGAACGACCCGGCTGTCGCGGAGACGTTCCACGACGCGATTGCCGAACTCGCACCGGAACTACCGGTCAGTCTAGCGCAACTCCGGCGGAAATCAGAACTCGTCGCTGGCATCCAGTCACAGTTGTCCGATTTCTAGTCATTACTGTCTCATCTCTGGTCACGACTGTCTGACATCTGAGGACGTACACACAGATCACTCTGCGAGGGGCAACTGGACGCAGAAGACGGCCCCGGTCGACTCGTCGGCCGCCGACTGTTTGCCCCGGTTGTCCTCGACCCAGATGTTCCCCTCGTAGCGGTCGACGAGGGTCTGGACGAGATACAACCCAAGCCCGGTGCCGGAACTCTGGAGGGCCTTTTCACCCTTCTCGAAGATCTCCGATTTCCGCTCGTCGGGGACCCCCGGGCCGTTGTCTGCGATCCGGATCGTGGCAAAGTCGTCGGTGACATCGACCGAGACAGTCACCACGGGCGTGTCGCTATCGTTGTGTTCGATGGCGTTCGTCAGAAGATTTCTGAACACCGACTCCAGCATGTCGTCGGCATACACCTCGACTGCCGGGATCGACCCCTCGATGTCGATGATAGCGTTCCCGTAGGCCGACCGCACCTCCGCGACATCCCGCTCTAGCACCGAGTTGAACCTGAGCGGTTCCGGGTCCGTCTCGGCCTGCAACATCACCTCCGCAACGTCGCCCGCTGTCTGTGTGATCTCGGTCGCTCGCTGCGCGCTCGACTGCACGCGCTCCAGTTCGTCCTGACCCTCCTCGTCGACGTGGTCTGCGAGCGACTCCGCATACAGCGAGACGATCTGGAGATAGTTGCGGATGTCGTGGCGGACGATCTGATTGAGTACGTCGAGGTTGTCCCGCTCACGTTCGAGCGCCAGTTCCGCGTGTTTCTGTTCGTCGATGTCGAGATACACACCGACGGCTCGAAGCGCGGACCGTGACTCGTCGCGCTTGATGACTCGCCCGATGTTTCTGACCCACTTGTAGTCGCCGTCCGCCGTTCGCATCCGATACTCCTCGTCGAAGTACGCCGTTTCTCCGTCGAGGTGCTGGCTGAGTGTCTCCTTGACTGCCTCGCGCTCCTCTGGGTGGACGCGAGCCTCCATCTCGTCGATGCTCAGCGCAGTCGACTCGTAGCCGAACATCTTGGCTAGCTGGTCGTTGTATTCGATCCTGTCCTGCTCGACATCCCAGTCCCACACACCGAGGTTCGCCACCTCAATAGCGAGTTCGAGACGCTCTTTCAACTCTCGGAGTTCCTGCTGGCGCGCTTTCCTATCAGTGATGTTTCTCGTCAGCGAGAGTCCGCGGACCTCCCCGCTCACCTCGACCTTGTTCACCCACACTTCGACCGGGAACGTCGAGCCGTCCTGCCGTTCGTGTCGCCCCTCGATTTTCATCGTCTCACCGGGGTCTAACTTCTGCCATGCCTGCCCCAGCCGTTCCATCTCGATCCCGGTTTCGACGTCAGAGACGTTCATCGAGCAGAGTTCCTCGTGGGTGTACCCCAGACTCTCACAGATCGCTCTGTTCACGTCGAGGATATCGCCGTGCAAGTCGTGCAGGATGATCCCGTCGGGCGCTTGCTGGAACAGTTGCTGATACTGGACGCGGTATCGCTCCTGTATCCGGATGCGATGGTACGCCGCACCGATCGTCGCTCCGAGTTCCGAGAGGAGTTTCTGCTCCTCAGACTCGAAGGCCTCCGATCGGTCCGCATAGAGGTTCAACACGCCGTAGAGCGTCCCGTCGTAGATGAGCGGCACTGCCGCGCTCGACTGAAAACCACGTTCGAGTGCTGCCTGACGCCACGGCTCGTACGACGGGTCTGTTTGAATGTCCTGTGTGACCGTCACCGAACGGGTACGGATCGTCGTCCCCGTCGGTCCCTGTCCGCTCTCACTTTCGTCGGCCGATACTTCGATCACATCGAGATATCCTGCGCCGACGCCACACCAATCACGGATTTCGACCTGGTCAGTGTCCGCGTCGTAGTCAGCGATCCAGGCGAGTACGTACGGCTCGGCGTCGACCAGCGTCTCGCAGATTGCCGAGTCGATCGATTCGATGTCGGTCACATGAACGAGTTCAGACTGGATCGAGCGAACGAGGTCGGCGATTCGTGTGGACTTCTGCGCCCGGTCTTTCGCTCGGCGTTCCTCGACAGCGTTCTCGATCCGCTGGGCGAGCAGTTCCCAGCTCTCAGTGGTCATGGATTTGGTCACGTAATCCGAGACGCCAGCCGCGATCGCATCGCTGGCAACCTCTTCGGATCCCTTCCCAGTGTAGAGGATATAGGGTATCTCAGAGTGGCGCTCGCGGACCGCAGAGAGCAGTTCGAGCCCGTTCATCTTCGGGAGCCGATAATCCGCGAGGATACAGTCGACCGACTCCTCGGACAACAGATCGAGAGAATTTGACCCGGTCCCAACTGACCTGACAGTCATGTTCTCTGCGACCCGCTGGAGTTGCTCCGAGACGAGGGCCCTGTAGTTTTCGTCGTCGTCGACGTGGACGACCTCGATCGGTTCGGCCATCGATTCTGATACACAGTAGGGGATCGCTTGCTTGAACGTTTCGAAATTGGCAGGTGAGAATGTGAACGATGACTTTAGTGGGTACCGCTCGAACTATCGCGACGATGTACGACCGATTGCTCCTTCCGACGGACATGAGTCGCGGCGTCAACCAAGCGACCGAACACGCGATCGATGCCGCACAGCGGTACGATGCGACGCTTCACGTGCTCTATGTCGTCGACGCTGATGCGTACAGTTCCTACCCCGGTGACGAGTACGTCCACGAGTTCGAGGGCCTCGAATCGGCACTCGAACAGGCAGGACAGGAGGCGGTCGAAGAGATCGTCGCAGACGCCCAGTCGGCCGGTGTCCCGACGGAATCAGAGATCCGTCACGGCATTCCTCACACAGAAATTCTCCACTACATGGACGACGCCGATATCGACCTGACCGTGATCGGCTCGAAACACCGGCCGGGCGAGTATCGACGGCTGCTGGGCAGCGTGGCAGACCGGGTCGTCAATATGTCTGAAAAGCCGATCACGATCATCAAAACCCCCGTCGAGCAGTAGTCCGCTGACGTCAGAGGTTGCCGTATTCGTTGTACAGGATGCCCTGCTCGTCGAGGAACTGCCTGAAATCATCGGGGCCACGATACATCGGTTGCAGGCGACGGTCTCGCATGTGCTGTTGGAACTCTGGATGGTTCGCCGCGCGCTCGATAGCGACAGCGAGGCGGTCGATCCGCCCGGAGGGCGTTTCCCGTGGTGCGATGACACCCTCCCAGAATTCCATCGGTGGGAGCGTGCTGCCGGTCGCCTCCTGGAACGTCGGGACGCCCTCCCGCCAGATGAGACGGTTCTCCCCGAACACAGCGAGCAAGTTCAGTTCTTCCAACAGCTGGGGCGGTGCCCAGATCGGCTCTGCCGTCGTGGCAAGGATCCCATCCTCCTCGAGGACGCGCCGGAACGCCGCCTGTGGGTCACTGGGGACGATCTCGAAGGACGCGTCAGAGCCGATATACTCTCGTAGTACCCGTGCAGTGATGATCGATGTCTGAAATATTTCCGGCTGGAGAACCGTGACCGCTTGCCCCGATTCGTTCTCGATTCGCTGGATAAATTCTTCGACAGTCTGGGCGTAGCCCGGTGCGACCGTGAGTGAAGCTGGAACGCCGATGAACTGTCCAACCGGGCGAGCGACATCTAGAAGCGCTTCCGTGCCGTATTCCTGCATCATGGACGCACTGTGCATGCCGATCGTGTACCCGTCTGGGTCGGAACTGTCGAGCGCGTCCAGCATCTCCCCGCGACCGAGTTCTTCCAGTTGGACCTCGACCCCGAGATGATCTGCGGCGATCTCGCTTAACAGTTGCAGTCGTTCTGTCGTGCTCGGCACAAACAGCCTGACCGCCTGACTCGGATATGTTTCGTCGCTATCCGGAGTAGATTCCGGAGTGGGTTCTCGCTCGGGTTCGACCAGTGTGTCCTCCGTCTGTCCAACAGCGACGACGCCTTTCATCCCGGTCTGCTCGTGCGGGGTACAGTAATATCTGAACAACCCCCGTTCTTCGAAGGTGTACTCGAAATGGACACCCTGCTGATCGTACAGCGGGCTGTCGAACAGTTCTGCTCCCCGTGAGGGTTGGTGTGTGACCGAGTGAGCGCCACCACTGCCCGTCCATCGCCAGCGTACTTTCGTCCCCGGATCGACGAGAATCGCGGTCGGCTCAAAGGCGAGTTGTTCCCCTGGACTGACGGTGACGACCACCTCGTCGAACCCGCGGAAGTCGTGGGTTCCCTCCTCGTAGTTGGTAGCACCGCTCAGCCAGCCACCGTACGGGCCAGTTTCGCCACCCCCTGAGTCGTCGGATCCGCCATCATCGTCGGGCGTGCTCTGCGGGGTAACGGTCCCGTCCCCTCCGGACGTGGTGTTGTCTGCCGGGCTTTCCTCGTCTTCGAGTACCGGCACCGTGATGTCGTCACTCTGAAGCGCGTAGGCGACGCCACCGATGCCGAGGACTGCGACCCCAGCCTGCAGCAGCGTCCGTCGGCTCTGACTCGCCGGTCCACTCTGTGACGTTGTCGATTGCTGTCGCCGTGGCTCTTGATATGATTGCTCTGACTGTTGTTCCCCCGAACGCTGGTCCTGTGGCGATACCGCTGGCGGCGGTGACTGTGGTGCTGTCTGTTCCTCGATTTCAACCTGACTGAGATCGGTCCCACAATAACTACAGAAACTGTCGTCTGAACCGATGGTCTCGCCGCACTTCGGACAATTCGGCATGTGCGTATACAGGCGTGTCCATCGTTAAGATATATTCTATTTCCGTAGGAGAATTATCCTTGGCACATGACACATTTTAGATGATTCAAAAGGCATTTAACTATCTGAGTAAATGAAAATACGTGGTGGATAGTCGTTCCGTAATCCCAGAACGCTTATTCACTCTCAAAGATACTGGCAAACGATGGTCGGGACCAGTTCTGCCGAACTAGCGATTCGCGTGCTCATAATCGAGCAATCTGTCGGTGAGACGGTCTCTCTCGCGTCACAACTCACAGTCAAGGAGAGGGATCCGCTTGCTATCGAGTCCGTCTCTGATCTCGAGACCGCTTGGTCAGTGTTATCCGAGAAACACGTCGATTGTGTTATCTGCCAACACGACCCGCCAGCGATCGATGGCGTCGAGATACTGACTGCGCTTCGTGAAGCACATCCCGACCTGCCGATTCTCCTCGCGACCGAGACTACACACGCCGATGGCGCGCTCGATAGCGCCGCAACCGACGTGTTGCCAGTCTCGGACGGTGCCCTCCACAGCGGAATTGTCGTCAACCGGATCAGGGCCATCGTCTCACAGGCACGCGAACTGGGAACGTACGAGCAGATTTTCGACCAGGCAAACGACGGAATCGTCGTTCACGACCCGGATACGGGCGATATTCTCGAAGCAAATCGCCGGTTCTACGAGATACTCGGCTACGATCCGACCGAGGACGAACTGATGCTCGGTGATATCGCCCCCGAGATACAGGAGTACACCGAAGACCGTGCCAGACAGTTGGTGACACAGGCCGCCGAGGATGGGGGCCAGACTGTCGAGTGGCTCGTACAGACAGCCACCGGTGACGAGCGATGGATGGAGGTTAGCCACAGGCCTGTCACACTGAGTGGGATCGACCGCGTGCTCGCGTTCGTCCGGGACATCACAGAGCGCAAGGAGAACGAACGACTGCTCCGCGACCGCGAACAGCAACTCGAAGCCGTCTTCAACCACCCGGCGTCGTTCGTGGTCGTCCTCGATGCGAGTGGACGGGTCGTGCGAACGAATCAGACGGCGCTCGAATACGTCGATTCCACGCAGTCTGACATCGAGGGCGTGGCCGTCTGGGAGGGCCCGTGGTGGGAAGAAGACGACGCTGCGGCCGAGCGTGTTCGGAGCGCAGTCGAGCGTGCGACCGCCAGGGAGACGGCCCGCCTCGAAGTCGAACTCGGAGGCGAGACGGTCGAGCGGCGACATCTCGACCTGCAGTTCGAACCGGTTCGTGACGAGGATACCACCAGCGGATGCGTCATCGCAGGCTACGACATCACCGAACGCAGAGACAGCGAGCAGGAAGCACGGGAGGAGCGGGAGACGCTCAGGCGACTTCACGAGATCACGTCGAACCCCGACCTTACACTCACAGAGCAGATACAGCACCTTCTCGACTTCGGCACCGACCGCTTCGACCTGGACATCGCGTTTCTCGCCCGCATCGACGCCGACACCGACTACTTCGAGATCGTCGAAGCGCGGGGTGACCACCCGCTGATCCAGTCCGGCAACGAAAGCGATCTCGCAGAGACGTACTGCCGTCGAACGATCGACGTGGAGACGGAGAGTCCGCTCGCGATCCAGACCGCAGCCGACGAGATGGCAGGTGATCCCGCCTTCGAGAAGTACGGTCTGGGCTGTTATCTCGGGGCAGAAATCGTCGTCGACGGCGAGCCGTACGGGACGTTGTGCTTCGCTGACGAACACCCACGGGATGTGGCGTTTTCGAGCGAGGAACGGACGCTTGTCGACCTGATGGCACAGTGGCTCCGACGGGACCTCGAACAGCGTGAGTATCGGCGAGAGATCGAAGCGGCACGCGACCGGTTCGAGCAGACTATCGAACGTATCGACGACGGCTTCTTTGCGGTCGACGACGAGTGGCAGATCACCTACGTCAACGGGACAGGGGCCAATATCCTGCGACAGACGATGGGGGCTGACTACGATGACGAGGAGTTGCTGGGGCGGCATCTGTGGGAGGAGATCCCCGACGCTGTCGGGACACCGTTCTACGAACGATACCACGAGGCGCTCGAGACACAGAACACGATAACGTTCGAGGAGCACTACGAACCGCTCGACGTCTGGTTCGAGGTGCGGGCCCACCCCGACGAAGACGGTCTGTCGGTGTACTTTACCGACATCACTGAGCGCAAGGAGCGCCAGCGGGAACTCCGTCGGTTGCAGGACCTGCTCGAACAGACGGAGCATATTGCCGACGTCGGCGG
Organism: Halovenus marina; assembly: GCF_051414115.1. Classification (NCBI taxonomy): domain Archaea; kingdom Methanobacteriati; phylum Methanobacteriota; class Halobacteria; order Halobacteriales; family Haloarculaceae; genus Halovenus; species Halovenus marina. Next base: position 1,488,038 of record NZ_JBLKNZ010000001.1, read on the forward strand.
CTGGGAGATCGATATCGACACGATGGAGGTCTTCTGGAGCGACAATCTCTTCGATCTGCTGGGCGAGGACGACGAGGAGCCATCGCTCGACGACGCGCTCGACATCTACCTCGACGAGGACCGGCCGATCGTCGAACGTGCCGTCGAGTCAGCGGTGGAATCGAGAGAACCCTTCGACGTGGAGGCGCGCTATCGACGGTCGGGCGACGTTCGATGGCTCCGCGTCCAGGGTGTCCCTATCGTCGACGACGGCGGGGTGGTGACCATCCGCGGTGCAGCACAGGACATCACAGAACGGAAAGAACACGAGCAGACGCTCAACGACCTGCTCGACGCCACGCAGGCATTTATTCGCGCCAGCGACCGCGACGAACTCGTCGCGGCGATCACCGACGGGATAGAGACGGTCTTCGGCTACGAGATCAGTTCCGTCCGTCTCCACGACCCCGAGTCTGGAACCTTGCCGCCGTCCCGCCTCTCGGCTGCGGCGGCGGAGCGCGTCACCGATCCACCGACGTACGACGACGAGGAGAGCGTGGCTGGAGAGACGTTCCAGTCGGGCGAACCGACGGTTATCGACGACCTGTCTACCGCGACCGACCACGACTACGACTCGATCGACTCTGCGATGTTCTTCCCGATTGCGCACTACGGCGTGCTGGGTGTGGGTGCCACCGACACCGACGCCTTCAGAACCGAGGACGTCGCGCTCATCAACCTCCTGACCACCTCCGCGGCCAACGCCTTCGACCGCCTCGAACAGGAAACCGAAATGCGCTACCTCCAGCGTATCATCGACCGGGTCGACGTGAAGGTCTTTCTGCTCGACGAACACGGACAGTTCGCACACGTCACCGACCCGCTCGCAGCGTATCTTGGGCGGGAGGCTGACGAACTTGCTGGCACACAACTGACCGATATCGTCGTCGACGGGGATAGCGACGTGGTGGAGACGGCCTTCGAGGACGCGATCAGTGTCCCCCACGAGAGTTGCACCGTCGAGGTCGGCGTGCGCACAGGGGGCGGCGAGACGCGTCCGGTGGAACTCGAACTCTCACCAATCGAGGAAAGCAGTACCGTGGCGGCGATTGCAGGGGTCGTCACGGACATCAGCGAACTCGCGAAGACCCGCAGTACACTCGTCACCGAGCGCGAGCGGTTTCAGGAGCTGTTCGAGAACCTCCCCGACCCGGTCGTCGAAGTCAAATTCGTCGACAGGGATCCGATCGTGCAGTACGTCAACCCCGCATTCGTCGAGACGTTCGGGTACGGGCGCGACGGCGTGCAGGGCGCGAACCTGAACGACCTCATTGTTCCGGGAGGCGAGCGCGAGTCTGCGACGACACTCGACGAACGTGCATTAGGAGGAGAGGAAACGAGTGCGGGCGTAAAGCGAGAGACGCCCGACGGTCGCCGTGACTTTCTCCTTCGTGGGTTCGAGTACACACGGGAGGAGGACTCCTACGGGTTCGCGGTGTACACGGACATCACTGAGCAAAAGGAACGCGAGCGGTATCTGCAGGTCCTCAACCGCGTGTTACGACACAACCTCCGCAACGACATGAACGTCGTGATGGCGCTGGCCAAACGGCTCGCGGAGAACATCGAAGACGAGGAACTCGCAGAGTACGCGGCGACACTGGAGAACAACGCAAGAGAGGTCGCAACACTCAGCGAGAAGGCAAAGGAGATCGAACGCGTACTCGGCAGGCGGGCGAGCGAAACCGGCGTCGTCGACGCCACAGCCCACCTCCGCGAGCTCACCGCTGAAAAGCAGACAGCCTATCCCGACGCGGACTTCGTCACTGATCTTCCCGATGAACTGTGGCTCGTGGCCAACGAGAACATCAAGCGAGCCTGCGAGGAACTCGTCGAAAATGCGATAGAACACAACGAGAGAGCACGCCCGCGGCTTGCGATCAGTGCGCGTGACGTCGACCAGGACGGGTGGGTCGAGCTGTCCTTCCACGACAACGGTCCCGGTATCCCGGACGACGAATGGCAGATCGTAACGGGCGAGGAAGAGATCACCCAACTGAGCCACGGGAGTGGCCTCGGACTCTGGCTGATTCGGTGGATCGTCGAGTCCTACGGCGGCGAAATCTATCGAGAACAGCGAGCGGGCGAGGACGGAACCAGAATTGTTCTGCGATTGCGACAGGGCGAGCCCGAATCGTACGTTGCAGAGCCGGAACACGCCGATTCTACGTAATTGTACGCCAGTCTGGCGTGTATCCGAGCACAAAAGACTAGTAGCCTTCACCCAAACTGACACAGGTGATGGCGGACAACCCTTCACGGGTTCTCATCGTCGACGACGAGGAGGATGTTGTGGAGATCTACGGGCTCGCACTGGACGACGAATACGAGGTGTGGAAGGCGTACAGCGGCGAACAGGCGCTCGAACAGATCGACGAGACGGTCGACGTCGTCTTGCTCGACCGCCGGATGCCTGGCCTGTCGGGACACGAGGTGCTCGAAGCCATTCGAGCGCGTGGCCTCGATGTGCGCGTGGCGATGGTCACTGCCGTTGACCCCGGATTCGATATCACGGAGATGAACTTCGATGCGTATCTGACAAAGCCCGTCGACGACGAGGCGATCAGAGACGTCGTCGGTGAGTTGGTCACGCTCTCGTCGTACGACGACCGGACGAAGGAACTGTTTGCAGTCGCCCAGAAGAAGGCCGCACTCGAAGCCGAGAAAACCGACCGGGAACTCATTAAAAGCGACGAGTACGAGACACTCCAGGAGCGAAGCGCGGAACTCGACGGACACACGACGGAACAGCTAGCTGAGATGGACGACGAACTGTTCGAGAAGATGCTGTCTGGATTGTCAGACGAAGACGCCACACCCGAGTAGCACGGTGGAAGCACACACGGTCAGTCTGGCCAGCACGCGAGAGTGTCAACTCTTCTGACGATACCGCCACCACCAAATGGTTCCGGCGGCAACGACGTTCCATGGCCGAGGGTAGCGGACGCGCGGGAGTCGGTGCAGTTCTCCACAAGGGGGTGACGGCCGAGTAGCGTATGGAGGCAATTCAACTACTGCTCGAGGACCAGCAGAATCGTCAGCTATTGGCTGACGCCCTCGACGGGGATTACGAGGTCGTCGACGGTGTACACAGCGCTGACTCGTTCCTCAAAACCGAGTTCGACCTCTGTATCGTCGATGGCCCCGCCTTTCGTAGTCATCGAGAGACGCTGGTCGAGAAAAAGGAACGGGCGTCGCCGGTGTTTCTGCCCTATCTGCTGTTACTGGGCGGTCGGTCACCGGACAGGGCGGCCGAAAGCGTCTGGGAGCACGTCGACGAAGTCATCGACACACCAATCGCGCGGGCGAAACTCACAAATCGGGTGTCGAATCTGCTGCAGCGCCGTGAACTGTCGCTGGAACTCAAACGCGAACAGGAATTTACTGAAGAGCGGTTCCAGACGCTGTTCGAGTCCACGCCCGACCCAATTGTCGTCGTCACGGACGACGGGATCATCACAGAGGTCAACGACGCGTTCGCTCGGCTGTTCGATATCGACCGCAGTGCTGTACTTGGCACACACGTCACCGACATCGACGTGACTGCGGTGGAGTCAGTCGAGCGACTCCTGCTTCGCGTCACCGATGCGGCCAGTACGGACTCGACCGAGACAGAGAACACAGTTACGATCAAGTCGTCGGAGGGCGACACGTACGTGACCGAACTCAACGTGGATGTCGTCGAAGAACTCGGTGACGCGACCGAACGGATCGGGATCTTCCGCGACGTCACGGGTCGCGAGGAGTACCAGCGGCAACTCGAACGACAAATAGAGCAACTGGAACGGTTCGCCAGTGTGATCTCACACGACCTGCGCGACCCGCTGAACACTGCACAGGCGAAGGTTCGACTCGCACAGCGTGACTGTGACAGTGAGAAATTGGACGAACTCCTCGAAGTACACGGTCGAATGGAGACACTCATCGAGGACGTCCTGATGCTCGCCAAGCAGGGGAAAGTCGCAGGCGAAACCGAACCTGTCGACCTCAACGAGGCTGTGGATCTGGCCTGGGCGACGGTTGGTGCACCCGACACGGCGACACTGCAGACCGCAGATCCCCCACTGGTGAAGGCAGACGACGAGCGCCTGCGGGCGCTGCTGGAGAACCTCTTTCGCAACGCGGTCATGCACGGCGGCCCCGAGGTAACGCTCTCGGTCGGGCCGCTCACGGAACATCGTGGATTCTATGTGGCCGACGACGGCCCGGGAATCCCCGAAGAGGAGCGCGCCGACGTATTCGAGTACGGCCACACGACGGCAGCGGAGGGAACCGGACTCGGACTGAGCATCGTACAGAGTATCGCCGAGGCGCACGGGTGGGCAGTTTCGGTGACGGAGAGTGACACCGGCGGCGCGCGGTTCGAGGTCACGACCGAGACGTAGCGGCGGCAGACAGCCTGAGGCCGGAAAATCGGGATACTGTGTTCGCTCACTCTGTTCGCTGCACGGGCGCGGGGAAGTTCGCAAACGCAAGCATACGGCGAGCGAAGCGAGCCGTTTTACTGCTGGCGACCGTAGGGAGCCAGTAGGGGGTTTTTCCCCATGTTTTTACAAGTTGCGAGGGAACTCCGTTCCCTCGAACCATGCGAACGGGCCTACGGCCCGTGAGCAGAGAGCGGTGGCCGAGCGAAGCGAGGCCACCCGACGCAGTAAAAAGTGGACGGGCGTGGCGGGATTCGAACCACGGTCGGACGTGCTCGCTTCGCTGCGCGCGACCTCCCTGATTCGAATCCCGTGCCGTGGCTGTCGCTCGCAGTTGCTCGCGACAAGCCACGGGCGTGGCGGGATTCGAACCCGCGATCGAGGGGTTAGGAACCCCTCGCCCTATCCGCTAGGCCACACGCCCTGCCCGTGGTTGTCGATCCGACAGAAAAACCGTTCCGATCAGTCACGTGCTCCGACATCGAGATCAAAGAGCCGAGCTACGGCCTGGGTCCGCTCCGCATCGGCAGATTGTCGCCGTTCGACGCTCGCCGCTGGGGCCGCAGTAATCCGTCTTGCGAGTCTGGTTGCGAGCGTCCGGAGAACTTCCCGCCGTTCGGGTGTCAGTTCGCCACGCGCTTCCAGTTTCGAGAGAGCTGTTTCGAGTTCGCTCTCTGTGATCGTGTCAGCCCGCTGATGGAGTGCTCGCTGAACTCGGTCCGAATCGATTCGGGGCTCCGAGACAGACACACAGCCCTCATTCATGTGTGATCGTGACACACCAGAGGTCCGGTTCGGGGTTGGTGGTTTCGTACTCGAAGCCGCGCTGTTCGATGACCCGATAGAGCGGTTCCGGTTCGAAGCTGTTCAGCAACAACAGCGATTCGTCGGGGGAGAGATCAGCGAGCGCACCCATGATGTCGTCGAACGGTTCACCGTCTATCTCTCGGACGTCCAGCGTGTTGTCGGCGTCGGGCCGGTCGAGGCTCATACTCGCAGTTGGCCGAGCGCCCGGACATATATTACCCCGAAACTGTTCGTCTTCTCCGGGCTGATGTCCCTTAGAGTGGTTCCCCCCGGCACTACCCTTTTGTGGATACCGCGGCAACAGAGCGTATGGGAGACCGATCCTGCTACCGGGAGTACTGCCCGGAGTGTGACATGCAGGTGACTATCGTCGACGAGGAGTGTCCCGACTGCGGTCGAACGCTCGAAACTGAGTGACCGGTCTGCGAGACGTGCTGGTCAGGTTATCCAGTCAGAATGGCGCTTCGCTCGAACCGCGGCTGGTTCCCTCCTCCCGCATCGACCGCTCCATCAGATTCGACCCGATGTCAGATGGCGCCTCGTCGCTCACCTCGCCCGTCTCTCTGTAGGCCTGTTCGAGTGCTTCGAGTTGTTCGTTTATCGCGTCACTCTGGTGGTGCATCGGTGCCGCCCGAACGCGAACGATATCGTACTCGTGGCGGTCGGACAGCCCGTTCCAGGCGCGGAAAGACCCGCTGGTCAGAGTGTGTGTCTGTGGACAGAACGGTGTCGTCGGCGTAAACTCGGCCCGCAACACGGAGGGGTTGTCCGCCTCTCTGGCGTATCGGTAGCCAGCATTCGTGTGGCGGGTGTCGAGATTCAGCCGCGCCAGGTTGTAGTTGAAGGTCATGTCGTAGACTGTCCGCTCCTCGAAGAGTTCGCGGGTCAACCGGTGCACAGCGAGGTGGGCCTCGTCGGCAAGCACGTCGTGCGCATCAAGGAACTGATCAGATTCGGGGATGTGTTCGGGGACGAACTCGTCGTAGCTGTCGAACAGCGAATCGTCGTCGTCCGATCCGAACGGCGACGGGAAACTGGGCATGGCTCTCAGTACGGGATACCAGCATGTACGCCTGACCCCGGAGATATTCGCCTGCGACCCGAAGTTACGAGTTAGGGGAATATGTTCGGGGCAACTGATTGCTTTCGGAGAAGCTACGCTCGCGTATGGAGGCTGAATCCTATCTCGACAGAACGGAGGCCCCGAGCGAGCGCCCTCACGAGATGCTGGATGCGCGCGAACTGCCGCCGCCACAGCCGCTCAAGAACACGCTGGAGCGACTCGCCGAGTTGGACGATTCGGTCGTTCTCGTGCAGCTGAACGATCGGCGACCTCAGCACCTCTATCCGCAACTCGATGAGCGCGGGTATCGCTACGAGACGTTCGACGAGGATCCCGTCGTGACAGTTATATGGAATGAGTGACAGCGGTGTGTCTCGAACGGAGCACTCATCTGGACGAGCGACCGGTTTCATTATGAGCCGGGTACAAACAGGGCACAGATGGCCACCATCGACCGAATCAGCGTCTTTCCGGTGAAAGGACTCGACGGAATCGACCTCGAAGCGGCCGAGATACTGGCGGGCGGGACGCTGGCTCACGACAGGGAGTTCGCGCTGTTCGACAGCGAAAGGGAGATCATCAACGGGAGATGGAGCGCGCGCGTCCACGAATTGTCGACCGAGTTCGAATCCGACTCAGCCCTTCTGAGTGTCGCGACGCCCGATGGTCGTAGTCACCAGTTTTCGCTGGACGAACCGGCAGAGCGTGACCGCGCCGAGGCGTGGTTCGCTGACTTCTTCGGCGTCGACCTCTCGTTCGAACGCGACCAGTCACTCGGCTACGTCGACCGGCGCGATATGGGGCCGTCGGTTATCAGCACCGCGACGATCGAAACTGTCGCATCCTGGTTCGACGGGTTGTCCGCAGAGAGCGCTCGTCGTCGCCTTCGGGCCAACATCGAAGTATCGGGCGTTCCGGCCTTCTGGGAGGACCGATTCGTCGGTGAGAACGCGCCAGCCTTCGAGGCTGGTGGGATCAGATTCGAGGGTGTCACCCCGTGCGGTCGGTGTGTCGTGCCCGAACGAGACCCGGATACAGGAGAACCAATTCCCGAGTTCCGGGAGCGGTTCGTTCAGAAACGTCGCGAGACGTTCCCCGACTGGGCCGACGACGATGCGTTCGACCACCACTACACGGTGATGCTCATCGCGCGCGTTCCAGAACGCGACAGAGGAAAACAACTTTCTGTCGGCGATTCGGTCGAGAAGATCGATCCCTCGAACGGATAGCGCGCAGTGCAGAACAGGCGATTCGGACTGATACGTCCCGCTCTCAGGCGTTCTCGACTGCGTCGATCAGTTCGTCGTAATCGGGTTCGTTCGTCGGGTCGTCTGCGATCCACCGGTAGACGACCGTTCCCTCGTCGTCGAGCACGAAGACGCTGCGGTTGGCGGTCCCGTGAAGACCAAGGTCGGCAATATCCAACTCAACGCCGTAGGTTCGAATCACCTCGCCGCTCATGTCGCTGACGAGGTCGAACTCGATACCGTGTTCGTTACAGAACGCGCCCTGTGAGAACGGCGAGTCGGCGCTCACGCCAAGAACGGTCGCTCCAGCCGACTCGAATTCGTCGAGTCGCTCCTGCAACGCTATCATCTCGTTCGTACAGGGCGGCGTGAACGCGCCGGGGAAGAAGGCGAGGACGACGGGTCCGTCCCCGAGTACATCGTCGAGGTCGAACGGTTCGTGGTCGCTCGTTCCGACTGTCGCTGTGAACGTGGGTGCAGTGTCTCCAGTTTCGGGTGCTGACATCATCTGTACTGTCGGGCGCGACAGACATAAAACTCGCTCCGAACACCAGCGACGGGGCGAACGTATTCGGCCAAATCCTCACACCAATCTGGGCGAAACGTCGTAGCAGGTGGACCGAAACTGATGAGCGACATACATCCGACTGCCCGACGGGGGACGAAGGGAACGGGACAGGCAGTACGTGGAGCCGATAGCGCCGACCGGAAACGGATAGATTCGCTGCTCGACGCGCTCAACGACTCGGACGCCCGCACCATCCTCGAAGCAACTGTCGAGCGTCCACAGTCAGCCCGGGAGATCTCCGAAACCTGTGACCTCTCGCTGTCGACGACCTATCGAAAGGTCGATGCGCTCACCGAGGCGGGATTGCTCGAAGAGCACACCGAGGTCAAAACGACGGGCAACAACGTCAGCAGATACTCGCTCCGTCTCGACTCCGTTCGGATCTCGATCCGCGATGGGACCTTCGACCTGCAGGTCTCTCGCTGTGACTGACTCACGACAGTCAGTGTTCAACCAGAGAGTGGATGTGACCGCCCGAAAAGCCGCTCGAATGCGAGCAACCCTCCCGCGTGAAACGCGGTCAGGACGACGACGCTGACGACGATGATGCCGACTTGAACGGGGGTCGAAAGCAGTCCGAGCGAGACGATGAGCGTCGTCGCACAGGCCGGTGGGTGGATCAGGTCGGTTCCGATCATCGCCCAACTCGTCAGCATGATCGAAACCGTCGCGCTCGCTGCGAGTCGGAACCCCTCGGGGGAGGCTGGCGTGAGCGTGGCGGTGATTGAGACATTCCCCGCCAGCAGCGACCAGGCGAGGAGTCCGGCGACGCCGCCGATGAGATGGCTTCCGACGATGCGGGTGGCTCGCGTCCGTTCGCTGCGCCGCTCGAAGGCGAGCACGAACGCCGAGGGGCCGAGACTCGGGAAGATGAACGGCTGTCCGGTCACCCACGCGACGCCTCCGAGAACGACAAACAGCAGTCCGGCATACAGACTCGTTCCAGCCCGCCGTCTCATGCCCGAGAGTCCCGTCTCGGCTCGTATATCACCCGTGATCTCCCGAGAGTCAATCCGACGCCGTGTGACCCTGCTGTGAGTCAATCCGTCGTGGACTGAACCGCCCGAGCACGATTCGGTCCAGCGGCTGTGGACTGTGCCTGTGGACGACCAGTAGCATGTTCGCGATGAAGACACAGAGTCCGAGCGTCACGAGCGCGCCACCGGCACCCGTAACGGTGTCGGCGTGGAGTGCCATCTCCGAAAGGACGAGCAGAACCGTTCCGCCGAGCACGAGCGCAAAATCGACCGTCGCGAGTCGGTCGTCGTAGAGGTCGTCGATCATCGGCACCGCCTCGAAGCCGAGTCGGTCGCTGTACTGGTGGACCCAGATGATGAATGGGACGATGTGATAGAGCGTCCCCAGAATGACGAACCCGATCACGCCGAGTAGTAGGAGGTGAACGGAGCCGGACGCGCCAAACAGGTGCTGGGGCGCAGTCGGCTGGCGCACCCATGCCGAAACGGAGAAAAGCGCCCAGAGAACCAGCGCGGGCGCGAGAACGGCGTACCGACTGTGCATGGGCGTCCACTCGACGCGCATCTCGACGAGTTTGCGCCCGAGAACGACCGCGATGGCAATCGCGCCAGCGAGAACCAGGAGTCCACCGACTCGGGCGAGCGCGGGACTCTCGAACAGGCGACCACCTGCCAGCAGGACGGCGCCCGCGAGATGGCCGCCCTCCTCGACCGACTGGAGGTAGTGGTCGATTCCGTGCAACTCGGTCTGTGTGAACATCGTCCCGAGCTGGTACAGCGCGCCGTAGATGGTCGTCAGAACGGCCCCAAAGACCGCGAGCGTCGCGTGCGCGCTCCGCAGTTCGAGGTGAGAGACCGACGCCGAGGGGAGAATCCCGTGAGAGAGGTTGACCGCGAGAACCAGTCCGAGAGCCGTCAGTGCGAGAAAGAAGACGATCGCGTAGCCGAAGTGACGCTCCGTCACGTCGTACTCGTCGACGCCTACGAGCGTTCGCGAGATGTTGTAGACGAAGACCCAGAACCCGACCAGCATCACCGCCCCGAATGGGGCGAGCCAGGCGACCGTTTCCCGCACAAACGCGGTTGCGAACCCGAGCAGCCCCAGCGTGACCAGGAGTAGCTGGACGTTCGCGAGCCGTCGCGAGTGCAGGTCGACGCCCGACCAAACGGGGACGAACTGCGTCATCGCCCCCATGATCGTGAGACAGACCCAGCCAGCCAGCAACAGGTGGACGTGTGCGAGTGTGCCCCATCCGGGAACGCTATCGACGACCAGTCCGATGCCGAATCCCACGCCGACGAGCAGAACGCAGAGTCCGATGGCGAAGTGACGGAGCGGAACCGTCATCGGCGGTTGCTGGTCGGTGTCCAGATTCCCCAGGATGGCGCTCATAGGCACTCCTTCGACGCGCGTTCCCCTTCACCTGTCTCCGAATATATTCGGATCAGACCGACCGCCGTCTGGTTTGGGGCAGCTCACCGAACGTGAACCCGAGTGACGTGCCCGCCACAGCCACACTGGTCGACGTACTCCCACTCGATATCGTAATCAGCGACGTCGAGTTCGTCGTAGAGAAAGTCCGCTGGATGCCCGAGATTGCCGTGCGTGACCAGATTCACGTGATAGCCTGACGCCGTGCGTGCTATCGCATCGAGAGCGTCGTCGACAGCGAGCGCTGGACTGTCGGCGTATCTGGGCTGTTCGAGGTTCGCAGACCAGGAGTTTTCGTGCGTGGTCGTCATCGTCTCTAGATCTGTGGGAGCGCTATTTGTGGGTCGTCCCGAACCGCTTCGGGGTAGCGGTCATCCGTCAGCGTCGAAATGATCGACCACGGAGATGACACGAGCACTCGACTTGCGAACGCATCCAGACGAAACGCACCAGGAACTCCTCTTCGACGCGCTCGACGACGCGGAGGCGGGGACCGAGATCGCGCTGACCGCAGACCGGCAGGTCAACACGCTCCTGATTCAGTATCAAAACGACCGGGGCCGGTCGCTCACGTGGGAGCACGACGAACCCGACGGCGACCCGCGCCGACTGCAGATGACCAAGGAGGGACCACTCGACGGGGAGATGGGGTCGTTCGACGTACGTGACCTGATCCCCCAGCGGCGACACGAGGCCCTGCTCGAAACGTTCGAGACGCTGGAGGCGGGCGAGGGGTTCGTGCTGGTGAACGACCACGACCCCAAGCCCCTGTATCACGAACTCCGATCGATGCACGGCGACAGCCTCGACTGGGAGTACGAACAGGAGGGGCGTTCCGAGTGGCGCGTTCGGATAGAGAAGACGGCGGCGTCAGATGCGAGTGAGCGAGACGTGGTCACGACCTACGACGTCCGCGAGATTCCCAAAGCAGAGCGACATCCGACCATCCATCACCGCTACGGGATGATCCCGGAAGGTAGGACGCTGGAACTCGTCGCACCCCACGAGCCACGTCCGCTCCGCCAGGAGTTCCAAAGGCAGTACGGCGACTCGTTCGACTGGGAGATAGTCGAGCAGTCACCCGGCTACTGTCGCGTCCATGTCACGAAGCGCGCGGAGGTTGGAGAGGGATCAGAGGCGGTATCAGGAGAATCTGCCGCCGGTGGCTGCGAACACGGGGCGAACGCCCACGGAGCAGACACAGACGAGATTGAACAGACAGCAGCGACCGACAGCGAGACGAAACAGACGGCGGCGAACGAAAGTGAAACGAACACTGACGACTCGATAGCGATCACAGAGGAACTCGACGTTCGGGACCTGCCGCCCGCGAAGCGCCACGAGTTGATCTTCGAGAGCTACGCCGAGCTCGACGGCGGCGAGGGGTTCGTGCTGGTGAACGACCACGACCCCAAGCCCCTGTATCACCAGTTCGACGCCGAAGCGGGGCCGCAGTTCCGCTGGGAGTACCGACAGCGCGACGACGGCGAGTTCCGGGTGCTGATCGGAAAGAGCGGGACAGTCGAGGGAGAGGTGTCCGACGAGGAACTCGAAGCGCCGTTCTGACTCGCACTCGCTCTCTAATCTTCTCGGATCAACCCCGTGAGATGGCCGCGCGAGTCCGCGATAACCACGCTTAAGACTGGCCGTCCGCTCCCACCGAACATGAACACGCGGGACCTGTCGGACCACACGCCGTATCGCGCTGGCCGGGGGATCGAGGAGGTCGCACGCGATCTCGGTCTCGATCCGGAGAGTCTGGTGAAACTCTCCTCGAACGAGAACCCCTTCGGCCCGAGTCCGGCCGCAGTCGAGGCAATTTCCGGGCACGCAGAGCGCGTTCACACCTATCCGAAGGCCGCTCACACGGATCTCGAAGCGGCAATCGCAGACGAGTGGGGTGTCGACGACCGACAGGTCTGGCTGGGCGCTGGCGGCGATGGGGTGCTCGACTATCTCGGACGGGCCATGCTCGACCCCGGCGACAGCGTCCTCGTTCCAGACCCCGGATTCGCGTATTACCCGATGAGCGCCCGGTATCACGGCGCGACGGTCGACCAGTATCGCCTCGAACGGAGCGACGACTTCGCCCAGACCGCAAGCGGAGTCCTGGAGGCCTACGACGGTCACCGGATCGTCTACGTGACGAGTCCGCACAATCCGACCGGATCGGAGATGCCGCGCGAGGAGATAGCGACGCTCGCGGCCGAAACCGACTCCGAGACGCTTCTGGTCGTCGACGAAGCATACGGCGAGTTCACCGATAGCCCGTCTGCGCGCGCGCTGGTCGACGAGCGCGACGACATCGCGGTCCTTCGGACGTTCTCGAAGGCGTACGGTCTCGCGGGGCTTCGACTCGGCTACGCGCTGGTCCCCGAGCAGTGGGCCGACGCCTACGAACGAGTGAACACGCCCTTCGCAGTGAGTCTGATCGCCTGTCACGCCGGACTGGCGGCACTCGACGACGATGAGCACCTCGAACGAACCGTCGAAACGGTGCGGTGGGCGCGGGAGTACATTCACGACAATCTCGCGGCGCCGACATGGGAGAGCGGCGGCAACTTCGTGCTCGCCGACGTCGGCGACGGCGAGACTGTCGCAGCTGCAGCTCAGGAACAGGGCGTCATCATCCGTGACTGTTCGAGTTTCGGGCTTCCTGAATGCGTCCGGATAACGTGCGGGACTCGCGAGACCATGCCCGAAGCTATCGAGGCGATAAACGGGGTTCTCGACTGATGAGCGACGGGTCCGACCCAGATGAGGCAAGTCCACCCCGAAAAGGGGGTCTTCGCGTTGCAGTCACGGGCACGCCCGGGACGGGAAAGACGAGCGCAACGGAGGCACTCGATACGGATCTGGACGTCGTCCATCTCAACGACGTCGTTCGCGAGGAGGGGTTGACGACCGGCCGGGACGCCGAACGCGATTCGCTCGTGGTCGACATCGAGGCCACGGCGGAGTGGCTGTCCGGGAGGGAGGGCGTCATCTTCGAGTCACATCTCGCACACCAGTTCCCGGCAGACAGGGTCGTCGTCTTGCGCTGTCATCCCGAGCAACTCGAACAGCGCCTCGACGGGACGGACCACGCCGAGGAATCGATCACGGAGAACGCAGAGAGCGAGGCGCTCGACGTCATCCTGACCGAAGCCGTCGAACTCTACGGGCGTGAGAACGTGTACGAAATCGAGACGACAGACAGATCCATCGCGGAGGTTGCAGCGGCGATCGAGGACGTGATCAACGGCAGGCGCGAACCGTCCGCCGGAACCGTCTCCTACATCGACTATCTGTGAGCCGAGGAACCACAAATATTTGTCCAGCACCGGAGTATCCCAAAGCGAGTGTGACACGGTGAGCAGAGCATGACTCTCGACTCGTTGCGACCGGTGGCCGAGCGAGTGCTCGAACCATTCGTCGGGGGCGCGAGACGCGTCGGTCTGACGCCGAATGGCGTGAGCGTCATCGCGCTGGTGACTGCGTTGGCTGCTGGACTCAGCTTCTACGGTGCCGGGGAGATGCGGTCGCTGTATCTACTCGGTGCCGTGCTGGTGTTCTGTAACGGGATGCTCGACTTGCTCGACGGTGCGCTCGCGCGAGAACTCGACAGTCAGTCGGCCGCCGGTGACCTGCTCGACCACGTCTTCGACCGCTATTCTGACATTCTGATCCTCGCAGGGCTGGCCGCCGGTATCGAGGCGTTCGCGCTCGGATTCACCGCAGTCACGGGTGTGTTGATGACCTCGTATCTCGGAACACAGGCACAGGCTGTCGGTCTCGACCGAGTGTACGGCGGGTTGCTCGGGCGAGCGGACCGACTCGCGCTGGTCGGCGTCGTGGCGACGCTGCGAGTCCTGACCGACGCGACTGCGTACGGTCTCGGGCTGATCGGCTGGCTGCTCGTCGTCTTTGCCGTCGTCGGCCACCTGACCGCTCTCCAGCGCTTCTCCGGAGCGATGCGGGACCTGTAAACGACCTTCCGATACGGTAATATGAGTTCGTACGAGACGGCATCATCTGGAGTGTGCGTGCGTTTTATGCCTGCGGCCAATCTACGGCAGATATGGTTCAGTGTGAGATGTGCGGAACGGAGACGGCAAATCCAAACCGCGTCAAGATCGAAGGGGCTGAACTCGATGTCTGTGACGAGTGTACGGACTTCGGGACGGAGGTGAAAACGGACGAGGGCAGTTCGTCGACATCGACGAAGTATTCCACCTCGTCGTCTTCGAGTTCGTCTTCCAGTAGCAGCACGACGGGGGGGACGAGCGGGAGTTCCGGCGGGAGTTCATCCCGGAACACCGAGATGTTCGACGACATCGACGAAATCGCGCAGGACTACGACGAGCGCATCCGGACGGCGCGCGAGAAGGCGGGACTCAGTCAGGAGGACCTGGCGAAGCGACTCAACGAGAAAGCGAGTCTCATCCGGAAACTCGAACAGGGGTCGACGCTCCCGACCGACGAAATTCAGTCCAAACTCGAACACGAACTCGACATCGATCTGTCCGAGAGCGGCGGTGCTGACGACACCGAGTGGGAAAGCGACTCGGATGCTGGCAGCTACACGCTCGGCGACATGGTCGAACGGAAGTGAGGAACGCGGACGGGACTGTTGATCGGGGAGAACGCCCGTCGATCACAGCCGACTTTCGATGTTCTCGACGTCGAGCGATTCGGCTATCGACTCCATCTCGGCTTCGAGTTCGTCGATTTCAGCGGTCAGTTCGACGAATTCGGGGCTGCCATGCAGTTCGCGCCGACTCTTCTCGACTTCGAGGAGATTTCGCTTGAGTCGCTTTGCAGTGAGTTTGCGCTTGTGTTCGGTGTACTCGTCGAGCGAGAGCAGTCGTGAGATTGTCTCGCGCAACTCCGCTCTCGTGACCGGTTTGACGAGGTAGTCGTCGATGCCGAGATTGATGATGTCAAAATCCGGGGCGACAGCGGTGACAAGCGCAACCCGGCAGTCGAGATTCCGGTTTTCGATCGCTGCGAGCACCTCGTTTCCCGAGACGACTGGCAGACGGCGGTCGAGCAGGATGACGTCGAACTCGTCTCCGAGCGTCTCCAGCGCTGTCTCGCCGCTGTGAACGGTCGTGACCTGATACTCGTCGTCGAGAAAATCGGTGTGTATACTGGCGAGTTCCGGGTCGTCTTCGACGAGAAGGATGCTCGGTGAGTCCATTCCAGCTACAGGACGCTATTGATTCACCAGCTATATCAAAGTCACCATTCCCCGCATCGGACGTGTCGTCGCTCCGTTCGATGCCATGTCACACGGACTGACACAGTGGCCATCACGTCGGAGCGGCATTCGCCGCGGGGTCCTGACTCGGCTGGTCGACTGTTGTGTCCTCGGTGACTCGTTTCTCGGGCGTGCGAGCAGAGTTTGCGACGACGAAGAGGCTACTCGTCGCCATCGCGAGCGCGGCAAACAGCGGATTCAACACGCCGGTGAGCGCGAGCGGTATCGCGATGCCGTTGTACAGGAACGCCCACGCGAGGTTCTGCCTGATGCGTCGCCGCGTCCGCGTTGCGATGTCGAAGACATCGGGGACGCGCCTGAGGTTACCGTCGACGATGATGGCATCACCGGCGTCCGACGCAAGTTTCGCCCCGTCGCCCAGCGCGACGCCGACGTCGGCGGCCGCGAGCGCTGGTGCGTCGTTGCTCCCGTCGCCGACCATGGCGACGGTTTCGGTCGCCGCGAGTCGCCGCACAGTTTCCGCCTTCCCGTCGGGCGGCACACCAGCGAAGACTTCGTCGACCGCCGGGTGATCCCGGAGCCAGCCCGCGGCGACGCTGTCGTCGCCGGTCAGCACGACGATTCGCATCTGATCTGCCAGTTCGCTCGCCACCTCGTCCCACTCGGGCCGTGGCGAATCACCGACGACGACCACGCCCGTTGCGGTCCCATTCCAGCCGACGACGGCCGGAACCGACCCCTGCTCGCGGGCCGCCACGATGGGGTCCGACAGTTCCTCTGGCACCGGCCAGCCAGCCTCCGAAAACCGGTCTGGGTGGCCGACGAGTACCCGGTCGCCGTCGACGGTTCCGGCGACGCCGTCGTGGAACGACTCGAAGTCGGCCATCTCGTCGCTGGTCTGTGCGTGCTCGACTGACGCGGCCGCGGTGATCGACACCGCGATAGGATGGTCCGAGAACCGCTCGACGCGGGCCGCGCGTTCGAGCACCCATTCCGGACTGTGTTCGGGTGCGTGAACCGCCGTCACCGACATGCGTCCGTCCGTGACAGTGCCGGTCTTGTCGAAAACCACCGTGTCGACGTCGCTTGCCGACTCGAACAGCGCTGGTGTGGCGACGACGATTCCCCTGTTCGCGGCCGACTGTAAGCCAGCGGCGACGGCAAGCGGCGTCGCGAGTCCGAGCGCGCAGGGACAGGAGACGATCAACACTGTCAGACCAGTCAACACCGCTGCCTGGAGTGAACTACCGGTCACCAGAAGCGCGACTGTGATCAACCCCGCAAGAGAGAGAACGAGCGGAACGAACACAGTCGCCAGCCTGTCTGCGACGCGCTGTGCGCCGGGCCGGGTCGCCTGTATCTCCCAGAGCATCTCGACGATGCGGTCGAGCGTGCTGTCTGCGTCCGCACCGACCTCGACGACGAGCGGACGATCGGTAACGACGGTGCCGCCCTCGACGGCGTCGCCCGCCGTCTTGGTCTCCGGAAGTGATTCGCCGGTAACCAGCGCTTCGTCGACCGCTGCTCGTCCCTCTCGGACAGTGCCGTCGACCGGGATCCGTTCGCCCGGCTTGACAAGCAGTCGGTCGCCGGGGTCGAGTGTCTCGACTGACACTGTCTCTCCGTTCTCCAGCCGAGCTGTGTCGACCTGCAACTCCGTCAGATCTGCGAGCAGGCCGGTCGCCCGTCGTTTGATGCGGTCTTCGTAGTAGTTGCCGATGGTGACCGCGAGTACGACGACAATAGTGACGTCGTAGTACAGGTCCGACCCACCTGTGAGGAGGCGTGCGGTACTGTACAGATACGCGGCGAGTGCGGCGACGGTGACGAGCAGATCCACGTTCGGCCGCCGTGTGCGAAGACTGACGTACGCGCCGCGGAGCATCGGCCCGCCTGTGTACAGGAGAATGACCGCAGTGACGACGGCGAGTTGGCCGTACAGGTAGGCCCCGTCGAACGTTCCGAGCGTCACGATTGGGTCGAAACCGAAGTAGGTCGGGTACAGAAAGATGCCGTACCACGTCATCGCCATCATCCCGAAGATGCCGCCGACGAGCAGGCGGCTCTGCAGGTCGGATCCGGTCTCGGTGTCGTCACCGCGACTGGCGGCCACGTAGCCGAACCCGGAGATTGCGTCGGCTATCTCCTCGCTGTCTGCCTGGTCCGAATCGTAGACGACTTTGACGGTCTCCGCGGCGTAACTCGCGTCTGCGTCGTACACGCCGTCGGCCTCGTCTGCTGCCAGTTCGAGATACACCTCGCACGTCGAACAGTGCATCCCGTCGACCGAGAAGTACGTCGACGCTGCGGTGTCGGGATACGTCTCGTCGTCGGCGTGCTGTGTCGATTTGGCCTGATCCGGATCGACATCTCCGAGTTGTCGGTAGACTTCCAGACACCCCCGACAGCAGAAGGTTCCATCGACGGACTCGCCCGTGACGGCGTGCGATTCGACGGGCAGGTCACACAGTGTACAGTCCATCAGGAGTGGTCAGCCACGCGTGTGCTGGCGAGTCTCATCAGACCTCGTCCAGTGACGCCACTTCTCCGGGGGAAGGATCTTCGTCCGGTCCGAACAGAAAGACCAGCGAGGACGTGATGAGAAATACGTTCACGAACGTGAGGATGAGGCTTACCTCCAGAATGTAGCCGGTAGCGGAGGCGTAGGCTGTGATCGGAACGGTTGCGAGGATACCGAGCATAGCGATGACGTGTGGCGGGAGGGGCACCTCGTCTGTTGATGGAACGTTCATGTTTTACTAGGTAGGGACGAACTGTATTTAATCAACCGCCAACGTTCCCACGGGTTGGGAATGGCGACCGAATTAAAACCGTGGGGGTCGAAAGAGGTAGGTAGAAATGAGTTCGTCCACCGAGCAACCGGAGACGGCAAGCGAACTAGAACGGGAGATCAGTCACGACGAGTTCGACCCCGTGGGGACGCTCGTGTTGATATTCATCTACTTTGTCATCGTCGCGGCCCTGTGGGTGTTCATGTACTTCGTCGAATTCCTCGGAAACGGCCCAACGGTGGTGTAAGTAATGGAGATACATCGATACGAGAAGCTCTGGTTCAGCGTCTCGTTGCTTCTGATCGTCGGGTTCATCGCCACCGTCTCGTTCGGGGCGGCCGGGGTCGGCATCAAGATGATCTCCGACGAAGGGGGAACGGTCGACCCCGACTCGCTGTCCGACCACGAACGGTTCGGGAACACCGGTGTCCATCACGTGAGCGGCGACCACTACGAGGTGAACATGCTCGCGTTCCATCCGAGCTTCGTTCCCGGAGAACTCGAAATTCCAGCGGGCAGCACGGTCGATTTCTACATCACCTCCGGTGACGTCATCCACGGGTTCGAGATCGTCGGCACGAACGTCAACACGATGATCGTGCCCGGGCAGATATCCGAATTCACCGTCGAGTTCGACGAACCCGGGACCTACGGCTACATCTGTCACGAATACTGCGGTCCGCAACATCACGTGATGGAAGGACAGCTTCGAGTCGTTCCGCAAGACGAGTGGGAGGGTGGTTCCTGATGGGGAACGTATTCGTCGACCGATACCCCGACGAGGCGTTCATCGTCAAGGCCGCGCTGACGAGTGCATTCGTCGCACTCTTTCTCGGCGGCGTGATGGGACTGATTCAGGCGCTCCATCGCACGGGCTATCTGCAGATAATCGACCATTCGACGTACTACACCGTCTTGACGCTGCACGGCGTCGCGATGGTGCTGCTGTTCACCATTTACTTCCTCGTCGGGTTCTTCCAGTGGGCGATCACCGATAGTCTCGACCGGGCGTCGGAGAACATCCAACTCACGAGGCTCTGGTACGGGCTGATGACAGTCGGGACGGTGCTGGCCGCAACCGCAATTCTGGGCGGATTCATCGATACGACGAACCTAGACGCGACCGTCCTCTACACGTTCTACACGCCACTCGAAGCACACCCGATCTACTACATCGGGCTGGCAGTGTTCATCGTCGGCACCTGGCTCGCCGGGTTCGACTGGTTCCGTTCGTGGTGGGCCTGGAAGAAGGACAACCCCGACGAGCGCACCCCGCTGCGAACGTTCATGGTGCTGACGACGATGTTGATGTGGTATCTCACCACCATCGGTATCGCGATTGCCGTAATCTTCCTCATTATCCCGTGGTCGCTGGGGCTCGTCGACAGCGTCAACCCCCTGTTGACGCGGACGCTGTTCTGGTTCTTCGGCCACCCGGTGGTCTACTTCTGGCTGCTGCCAGTGTACATGATGTGGTACGTCATCCTGCCGAAGCTCGCTGGTGGTCGGCTGTTCAGCGACCCACTCGCACGAATCGTCTTCGTGCTGTTCTTGCTTCTCTCCGTGCCAACTGGCATCCACCACCAGTACACTGATCCCGGTATCGCAGAAGGCTTCAAGTTCCTCGCGATGTCGAACACGATGTTCCTGCTGTTACCGAGTCTGTTGACTGCCTTCACCGTCGTCGCGAGCATCGAACACGGCGCTCGTCAGCGCGGTGGTGAAGGGTATCTCGGCTGGCTGACCGCGCTGCCCTGGCGTGCTCCGGCCTTCACAGGGATGGTGTTGGCCGGACTGATGTTCGCAGCCGCTGGCTTCTCCGGCATGGTCAACGCGGGGATGAACTTCAACTACCTCGTGCACAACACGCTGTGGGTCGTCGGTCACTTCCACATGACTGTGGGCACGGCTGTGGCGCTTTCCATCATGGCCTCAACCTACTGGTTCCTGCCGAAACTCACCGGCCGCGAGGTGTTCAGCAAGCAACTTGGACTTGTGCAGGTGCTGTTGTGGTTCATCGGGATGGTCCTGATGGGCAACGCGATGCACCGTGCTGGTCTGGCTGGCGTTCCGCGTCGGACCGCCGACCCGACGTACTCGAACTTCGACTACTCGTCGGCGCTCGGATCCATCTCCGAGCTTCGGCTACAGATCGCACTCGGGGGCGTCATCCTGTCGCTCTCGCTCGTGCTGTTTTTCGCTCACCTCCTGCTGTCGAGTTTCGCGGTCAGCAACCGACCGAAGGCGACCGAGGAGACGCTGCCACCGGCGCTGTCAGGGCCGGAACACGCCCCAAAGGTGCTGAGCAATCTGAAGCTCTGGACGGCGATTGCACTGGTGTTGATCACGTTCACATACGTCCTGCCAGTCGCCTCCATCATTCAGGGGTCGGGCGTGTTCGGCCAGAGCGGGCTGCTCGTCCCGGTTGAGGTACTGATAGAGGTGGTCGGATGAAGCGTCCATCGAGAGCCGGATTGCTCGTCCTGCTCGCGTTCTCGATACCGGTCATCGTCGAGTTTCGGACCGTCCTATCGATGCTCGGTGTCGAAGTGTCCTCAGAGATCTATCTCGGCGTGAGCATCTCGCTGGTCGTGCTGGCTGCAGTTGCGATTCTGCTGTTGCCGGAGAATCGGAAGGGAAATCCGACTAGGGCCTGACCGATCACCGGACGCCGCGACTCCGGACTCCTCTTGGCCCGCACCAGTCGAACGATATAAGAGCGGGAGAGACTGATCACCGATAATGTCGACACGGTCGCGAAATCAGGGCATCAGGCGCGCTGTCGAGTTTCTGCTCAGGCCCGCGAGCGTCCTCGCCTTCCTCGCCTGGTTTCTCCTCGTCGGTCTGCTGTTCGCCTACGTCGGTAGAACTGGCGCAGCCGTCACGTCGACCCGACACACGCTGTTGCCCTTCGTCTGGATCGTCGCCAGCATCTGGCTCGTCGTGTATCTCTACACCTCGGGGCCGCCACGCCTTCGACCGCGACTCGGCGCGGCGGTCGCCGTCGGGTATCTGTTCCTGTTGAGTTACGTCGGCGGCGTCGTCGACCTGACCACCGCGAACAACGGCCTGACAGTCACGTGGGCGACCCCCGGGTGGGGACCGATCATCTCCTACAGTAATGCCCAGATCGCCGCTGTGCTCATCCCATTCGAGGTGATTGGCTATCTCGCGTTGACCTACGCCGTCTACCGGGCAGTCGCTGGCACGTCACGCGGTGCCGTCGCCGGTCTCCTCGGACTCTTCTCCTGTATCTCCTGTGTCATCCCTGTGTTTGCCGCAGTCGCTGGAATCTTCGGCGGCAGTTCCGTCGCGCTCTCTGCTGGGTCCGCCACCTACGACCTGGCGACAGGAGTGTTCGTGCTGACCGTCGTCCTGCTCGCTGTGACAGCGGCGCGAACGAGCGTGAGCAAGCGATAACCGACGTCCATTCGCCCAGCAGCTACGTCCACTCGCCCAGCCCGGTCTGGACGAGCGAATCTTCGATGCGCTCGAAGCCGCGACGCACCTCGTCAGGGTCGACCCCCCACTGGTCGACGACGTATTCGCGCGCGGCGTCGACGTTCGGGTCGATGTCTGTGTCGACAGCCACGTCTCTGACTGCGGGGTCGAGAAAGAGCGACCGGAGCCGGTCGGCGTGGTCGATATGTTCGCCCCGAGCGTCGAGGGCGCTAAACAGGTCGCCGTGTTCGGAGATCAGGTCGACGGCCGTCTTCGGACCGATCCCGGAGATGCCCTCGTTGAAGTCCGTTCCACAGAGGATGGCGACGTCGACGAGTTGCTCCCACGTCAGATTGTGCTTCGAGAGTGTCGCGTCCAGATCCATCAACTCCGGGTCACCCTTGGAGGTGAGTTGTCGCAGTGTCAGCGGCGCGCCAAAGAGCAGCGCGTCGTAATCTTCGGTTCCGGCGTACTCGACGGTGCCAGTCCGGGCCATGTGCGCACACTGGGCTTCCCCCTCGGCGGGCGCGTCGACGACGGGCACGTCGAGCACGGAGAGGAGTTCTCGGGTGGTCTCGACGATAGTGTCGGTGAGTCGCTGTGTGCGAGAATCGAGTCGGGCGATTGCAATCTCGTCGCCACGTTCGCGTGCCTCCGCCAGATCGCTTTCGTACTGCTCGCGTTGCTCGCGTCGGGCCTGTACCTCGTCGTCTTTGAGGTCCGTGACTGCGCCGTCGAAGACGAACACGGGAGTCATATCGTGTTCGAAAAACTTCGGGAGCCCCTGCACGACGCCGATCAGATTTGCCACCTCGGTCCCATCTGCCGTGGTGTAGGACTCGCTTGCCGTCCACTTGACTGTCGTCGTGAGATATCGATACAGCCAGTTGTGCGCGTCGACAGCGACGACCGACCCCGCAAGTTCATCGAAGGAGATCGGTTCGATGACAGCGAGATCACGGAGGTCTGCATTTCCCATACCCGGCCTACGAGCGTGGCAGGCTTGAATCTCCCCCATCGGTTCTGGTCATCGTCACTCGATCACGGTCGCAGCAGTTCCTCCGTGCGCAACACTCAAGTTTTGCCTTGCCGATCAACAACATATGGCAGAAACGACCGGACGACTCGGGGGGCTGAAAGATCAGAAGTACACAGGGGAAAACCGCTGTCTGCCGTGTACAGCCGTCAACACGCTGCTTGCAGGGATGTTCGCGTGGGTGGTCGGACTCGCGGTGTTTGCGGTCGCATCCGTTCAGATGGCGATGACGACGGGGCTACTGGTGTTTGCTGCGTCGGTCGTCGTGATCTATCTCAAGGGGTATTTCGTGCCGGGGACACCGACGTTGACAAAGCGGTACTTCCCGGTCTGGCTGCTCCGGCTATTTGGCAAGGAACCGCTCGCGGAGTGGCAGGGCGAGCAGATCCCGGAAGACGAACAGCTGGACGCAGAGGCGGCGCTGCTGCAGATCGGTGCGCTCGAAGAGTGCGAGGACAGCGACGACCTCTGTCTCGCTGACTCGTTCCGGGAAGTCTGGCACGAAGAGATACAGAACGCGAAGGAAGACAGCACGGAACGCGAGGCGATGCTCGAACTGCTCGACGTCTCGGACCGAGATGTCGAGTTCAAAGACTTCGGAGATAACGAGGCGTTCGAGGTTGGGGTCGACGGTGAACGCATCGGCCGCTGGGAGTCGAAGGCGGCGTTCCATGCCGACGTCGGTGCGGCCCGAGTCCTCGAAGATGCAGTCCAGAACTGGGACTCGTTTTCCGTCCAGCAGAAAAGTCAACTACTGACCGGACTTCGTCTGTTTATGACGAGCTGTCCGAACTGCGGGGGTATCCCGGAGCTGGGCACCGAGATGGTCGAGTCCTGCTGTACTGCACATCAGGTGGCTGCTGTCGACTGTAACAACTGTGGCGCGCGCCTGTTCGAGCACATTCAGCGAAACCGCGAATCGATGCACCGAACCTGACGTGGCTGTGAATCGCTGCGGGTGGGTACTCTAGGGCCGTGGTGCGGCCTTCTGCAGTGCATTTTCCGCGATGTTGGTCCCGTAGTCAGCAGTCCGCGAGAGCGAGTCGATGACGAGTCCGAGAACCTGCGCGGTCTGTGGGTCGGCCTCGTGAATTTCGGTGTCGACTGCGCGGGTTCGTTCGTCGACAGTCTCGACGTCTGCGCGCGCTTGGCTGGCAAGGGCAGTCGCCTCGTCAGAGTCGTCGGCCAGCAGCGCGTCCATCGCAGTCTCGGGAATCGTCGAGGCCTCCCGATGGAGGTCGCGGAGCGGTTCCGCCATCGAATCGGGGACCGCAGAGATCTCGAGCGAGAGCGTCGCGATCTTGGTCGCGTGGTCCGCGATCCGTTCGAGCTGTCGAGCGCTCGATTGCAGGTCGAAGCAGGTCTCCCGTGAGAAGCCGATGTCGTCCGCTGCGGTCGGGTTGCGCAACACGGTCCGAAACACGCGGGAGGTCATGTACCACAGTCGGTCCACGTCGTCGTCCCGTTCCATCACGTCGTGGGCGAGTGCGTCGTCGTTCGTCACGAGCGCCTCGACGGCGTCTTCGAGCATGGTCAAAGCGACGAGCCGCATGCGCGTGACGGCGTTTTCGATCGACAGCTCAGAGGAGTCGAGCAGGTCCTGCAACACCATCTCGTCGGGCATCTCCTCGATGACTTCGAGACCGACGAGTCGCTGTGTTGCGTCCCGAACGGTCCGGCGCTGCTCTGCCGTCATCCGGTCTGTCGTCAGCCGGATCACGTCGAAGCCGCTGACATACATCGTCATGACCGCCCGAGTTATCTCGTGTTCTTCAGTGAGTCCCGTGATGTCGAGTTCGCCCTCAGTGTGTCCCTCCTCGTCCCGCGGCGTCAACAGAAGCAGGTCGTCCTCGGAGTGAAACTCCACGACTGACCCGCTACTGACTGCGTTGTTCGTCGCCCAGTCTTTCGGTAACGACACCGTGTAGGTCGACCCGCCCGTAACCTGCACTTTGCGCGTCTCCATAGTTGACCCGAAACGCTATATCTGTATTAATCTTTCTTATTCTATATATACCGCGTCCTGGTATCGCATAATTCAAGAATCTATATATTAATCAGTCTGCTTGACGATCTCGCCTTTCAGCGCGAGCGCCGCGAAGTCGTGGTCGGGACGGATGCTCACGAAGTCGAGATACCGCTCTGCATCGATGAGCGTGTCGTTGTCGTAATACTGTGCGGCGATTCGGACGGCAGTAGCCGCGCCGATGTGTGGCTCCAGTTCGGCCAGCGCGCAGGCGATGTCGTACGCCCGGGCGTCGTCGATGGCGTCCTCGCGAACGTTCGTGGCGTCGATAAAAAACAGTTCGTCGTCGACGATGAGTACATTTTCCCCGCGGAGGTCGCCGTGAACGAACTCGGCGTCGTGCATCCGGGCCAGCGAGCGAAACAGGTCCGGTGCGACTGACTCGACCTGGTTGGGGCTGAGCGTTTCGAGCGTCTCGTATCCGTCCAGATACTCGAACACGACGACGCCGTACCCTTCGTGTTCGAACGCCTCCAGTGGCTCCGGAACGTTCACCCCGAATTCGCGCATCTGTCTGGCGGCGTCGAGTTCGTGTTCGGCCATCCCGATTGGCGTCCCGAACCGCTCGAAGAACCCCTCCGTTCCGCTCGCAAAGACCCCGACGTTGCGACCGGTCGTCAACAGCCCGTGAACGAACGTGTTCTGTGGTGTGATGATCTTCAGAAAGAACTCCTCGTTGAGCACCGCAGGCGTCGACAGCCAGTTGTCGGCTTCGAGTAGCCGAATCGACTCCAGCCGCTGGTCGTACCGGCTGGCCGCCTCCCTCGCGATCCCTTCGAGGGTTTCCTCCGCGATTTCCCCGCGCAATAGCCGACGGAACGCCATACCCTATTGATAGATACAGCCACCTATAGAGTTTGGGACATTCGTGTCACAACAGTCGATTTATACCGGATCGGGAAGAAATCGGGCATAGACAGGTCAGCATGATTCGAGTCCGGGACTGGTACGGGAGGGACCGATGAGTCTCCCAGAGCGGCTGTCTGGAGCGATCACGGCACGCACTCGACCGACGATCGTCGTCCTCTTGCTCGTCGTCGCGGGCGTCGGTGCCGGTGCGCCAGCGGTCGACAGCGTGACGTCGCTCGAACAGTTCCAGACCGAATCCGAGCAGTCGGACGCGCTCGACTACATCGAGACGAACTTCGAGGGGGAGGGTGAGACGACTATTGCACAGGTTGTCGTCCGCGGAGAGAACGTCCTCTCGCGGGAGTCGCTCGTTGCGATGCTCGAATACCAGCAGCGGTTGCACGAAACCGACGTCGTTCGCACCACGTTTGTCGATGAGAACCCGACGTTTAGCGTGGCGAACGCGATTGCACAGACCGCGTATCGCCAGCAGTTAGCGCAGGAGGACGGGGGAGCGGAGCAAGCAAACGGGGAGGTACCGACGCTGTCGCTGTCCGAACAGCAGCAGCTTCTGCAGTCGGTCGACTCGGAGCAACTGCAGGCGGCGGTTTCGGCGGCGCTCGGCCCGGGACAGTCCGCCCGGAGCGCCGAGATACTGTCGCTGATGCCGACCGACTACGAACCCGGGGCGACGACGGCCGAGGCGACGGTCATCAGCGTCACACAGGTCGCCCAGACCGATTCTGCGGTCAATCAGGCGGCTGGCGAGGAGACGATCGACGCACAACTGGAGATGCGCTCGATCGGAGCAGAGATGTCCCCCGACGAGTATCAGGTCTTCGGCAGCGGTATCATCTCACACGAGATCAGCGCCTCGATGTCCGACAGCCTCACTGTCGTCGCCCCGCTGGCACTCGCGTTCGTGCTTCTGACGCTCACCATCGCCTACCGGGACCCGCTCGACATCCTGCTCGGTCTCTTCGGAATCGGGGCGGTGTTGCTGATGACCTTCGGATTCATGGGCTGGACCGGGATCGACTTCGGGCAGGTGTTCGTCGCCGTCCCGGTCCTGTTGATCGGTCTCTCTATCGACTATGCGATCCACATCTTCATGCGACACCGCGAACATCGGGGGGCAGACGGAACGCAGGCTGGTGTGAGAGAGGCGATGCACACGGGGCTTGCAGGCGTCGGGGTCGCGCTGGTCTTCGTCACGGCGACGACGGCGATCGGATTCCTCTCGAACGTCACGAGCCCAGTCCAGCCGATCCGCGAGTTCGGAATCGTCTCGGCGGCAGGCATCGTCTCCGCGCTCGTGATCTTCGGCGCGCTCGTCCCGGCGATCAAGGTCGAACTCGACGAACTGCTCGAAGCGCGGGGTTGGGACCGCAGCAAGCGGGCCTTCGGCACCGGCGGCGGACAGTTTAGCTCGCTCCTCGCTGTCGGGTCACGGGGCGCGCGACGCGCACCAGCGGTCGTCATCGCGGTCGTTCTGTTACTCGGAGTGGCTGGCGCTGCGGGCGCGCTCCAGGTCGATACCTCGTTCGATCAGGAGGACTTTCTCGCTGACGACCCACCGGAGTGGATGACGGAGTTGCCCGAACCGTTCGCCCCCGAGACGTATACTGCCAAATCGTCGCTCCAGTTCGTCAACGAACGGTTCATCAGAAGTGACGCGACCGCCGAGATTCTGATACGTGGGGAGATAACCGACTCACAGACGATAGTGCAACTCAGTCAGACCCGGGCACGGCTGGCGCAACAGGACGTCACCCAGACGCTTCCGACCGGACAGCCAGCGATCGAAAGCCCGCTTTCGTTGCTGGCTCAACTCGCCGAGGAGAATCCCGAATTTGGCCAGCAGGTGCAAGCGGCAGACACGAACGGCGACGGGATTCCGGACCAGAACATCGCCGACCTGTACGACGGGATGTTCGAACTCGCCCCCGAGCGGGCCGCGGAGTACATCCACCGGACCGACGACGAGTATCGCGCGCTGCGACTCACCGTCGCCGTTCGCGGAGACGCCCCCAGTCAGGACGTGACCGACCAGATGCAGTCGGTTGCTGACGACCTCTCCGGCGACACGCTGCGGGCCACCGTCACCGGAACGCTCATTCTGAACACGGTCATCCAGGACCAGTTGCTCGATACCGTCTTCGAGAGCCTCGCAATCACGCTGGTCGCCGTCTTCCTGTTCCTGATGGCCGCGTACCGGATCACCAACGGGAGTGCCTCGCTCGGCGCGGTGACGCTGGCTCCAGTCGCGATTGCCACCGCATGGATCGGTGGCTCGATGTATCTGCTCTCGATCCCGTTCAACGTCATCACGGGGATGATCCTGAGTCTCACTATCGGTCTGGGCGTGGCCTACAGCATCCACGTGAGCGAGCGGTACACACTTGAACTGGAGCGACAGAGCGACGTCTGGGCGGCGATGGAGACGTCCGTGACGGGGACCGGCGGTGCGTTGCTCGGCAGTGCTGCAACGACGGTCGGTGGCTTCGGTGTACTCGTTTTCGCCATCCTGCCGCCGCTGCGGCAGTTCGGACTCATCACCGCGCTCAGCATTATCTACGCGTTCATCGGGAGCGTCCTCGTCTTGCCGACGCTGTTGACGCTGTGGACGCGCGTTGCTGGCCCAGAGTGGGCGCGGGACCAACTTCGGGGGCCACAGACAGCACAGGAACAGCCCCCCGGACGCCGAGAGTCCAATAGCCCGCGAACCGTCGAGATACAGCTTCCGGACACCCGCCAGCAGCAACACGAACAGACACTCACATTCTCGTCGTCAGGGCGGGCGCGAGTCGTCGTCGAGATACCGCCGCGTAGCGGTCGGGTCGCACTCCGTGAGTCAATCAACGGTGGGACCGCATCCGTCGAATCGGTCCAGCCGGAACCTGAAACGCTCGTGTCTGACGGGCAACGGCTGTACTCGCTGTGGGAACTGGACGGCGAGCCAGCGCGGCTGGTCTACACCGTCGAACGCTCCGACCCCGGTACGGTCAGGTTCGACGGAGCAATTCTGGATGGGGATGGGTCACACCCGGTCGACGGTCCTCGGATGAGCCGCGGGTCGACATCGATATCCGACCCCGAACGCGACTCAGGCGAGTCGGGTCAGACGCTCGACGCTGCAAGCGACGCGCTCGCTGCGGGAGAAATCGACGATGAACAGTACGAACAGGTGCTTCGGGCGTGGCTGTCCGGGCAGTAAATCGAATCCGGATCGGCGCGCTCCTCTCGGCGTCCGAGTCGGTGCGCTCAAACCGACCCGACACGAACTCCGGCTATGGGAACGTCGCTGCCATCACGCGAGAAGCAGGTCCGCGAAGTGATCGACCGTCTGGAGGAAGCCTACCCCGACTCCTCGATATCGCTTCGCTTCTCGAATCGGCTCGAACTGCTGATCGCCGTCATTCTCTCAGCACAGTGTACGGATGAGCGAGTCAATGCCGAGACGGAACACCTCTTCGAGAAGTACGACGGCCCCGAAGACTACGCCGCCGTCGACCAGGAGGAGTTGGCCGAGGATCTCAACTCGATCACCTACTACAACAACAAGGCGAGCTACATCCGCGAGGCCTGCCAGCAGATTCTCGACGAACACGACGGCGAAGTCCCGGACACGATGAGCGAACTCACGGACCTGCCGGGCGTGGGTCGAAAGACCGCAAACGTGGTGCTCCAGCACGGCCACGACGTCGTCGAGGGAGTCGTCGTCGACACACACGTACAGCGGATCACCCGCCGTCTGGGGATAACTGAACAGTCCAGTCCCGATGCGATCGAACGTGAGTTGATGGATCTGGTTCCAGAATCGGAGTGGCAACAGCTCACACACCTGTTCATCAGTCACGGGCGTGCGACCTGCACCGCTCGGAACCCCGACTGCGGAGACTGCACGCTCGAAGATATCTGCCCCTCCTCGAAAGTGGACAGCGAGCGGGACCTCGCCAGCGGCGACCGCTGGTGAGTCGTCAGTCGCTGTCTGCGTCCTCGACCTCCTCGTCGAGGAACTCGTCGGCCTCTTCGAGTATCTCGCGGGGGCCGTCCTGTGTGATCGTATTTATCGCCTGTTCGTAGTCGCGCCACTGCATGTCCCGGTGTTCGTTCGAAAGTTCGGCCGACGCCTCGAACGAGCGGGCGATAAACAGGTGGACTGTCTTGTGGATGGTGTCACCCTGCGCTTCGAACACGTAGTCGTAATCGTCGCGGAAGCCGTCGATGAGCCGGAAATCCTCGATTCCGGCCTCCTCTTTCACTTCGCGTATGGCGGTCTGTTGAAGCTCCTCCTCACCCTCGACCCCGCCCTTGGGAAACTCCCAGTCGCCGGGGCGGCTCTTGAGCAGCAGGTACTCCCGCCGGCCACGCGTGTCGCGAAAGAGGATTGCTCCCGCACTCGTGGCCTCTATCATTACCTGTAACTACTCGCCCCCGTGTAAAGAGAATGTCGAACTCCGGGCCTGGCTAACATCCCGCGATTCGAGCGATGCCACTCGGAGCCACACAGAAGCGAACGGGTTTAGTCAGCGGCCGTCAAATCGCAGGTATGCCCTTCGTGACGCGACTGACGCTCAAAAGCGGAGACGGCGACAGACTCGACGCCGTCGTCGCTGACATCAAGGACCGCGCCGAGCGAAAGGGGGTCGAACTCAAGGGGCCACACCCGAAGCCGCCATCGAAACACGCGGTGGCGCTCCACAAGGGGCTTCCTGAATCCGGAACCTTCGACACGTGGGACTACACCGTCTACACCCGCCTGATCGAAATCGTCGGCCACGACGACTTTGCCCGCTCTGTCGCAGCACGTGAGTACCCCGACCAGATCCACATCAGCGCCGATATCGAGCAGTTCGACCAGATCGGCGATGGATAAACTGCTGTTCGTATTCCGCAGATGAAGGCGTGTTCTTATGTGGGTTTGTGACGTTGCCCGAGACATGGCGACAGAACGCACGAAGGACTGGCTCGTCGACGTTCGCCGCGACCTGCACCGCCGCCCGGAACCGGGCTGGTGCGAGTTTTACACGACGGCACGGATCGTCGAGAAACTGGAGCAGATGCCCGTCGCGGTGACGCTCGGACCTGACTTGCTCGACGCTGACGCCCGACAGGGCGTTCCGGATTCTGCTACCCTCTCCGAGTGGCTCAACCGTGCCCGGGAGACGGATGCTGACCCGGACCTGCTCGACCAGATGGAAGGCGGGCTGACCGGCGCGCTCGCCACACTCGACCGCGGCGATGGGCCGACGATCGCACTCAGAGTCGACATCGACGGCCTCCCAAGAACCGAATCGGCAGACGATGGTCACCACCCGACGGCAGAGGGGTTCCGGTCGGTCCACGACGGGCACATGCACGCCTGCGGCCACGACGCACACACGGCGATCGGTCTCGGTGTGTTGCAAACCGTCGCCGAGAGCGACTTCGAGGGGACACTCAAGGTTGTCTTTCAGCCAGCAGAGGAGGTCATCGGCGGCGGCAGACCGGTCGCCGAGGGCGGCCACCTCAACGACGTGGACGCGCTCTTTGCGGTCCACATCGGCCTCACCTATCCCACCGGCACGGTCGTGGGCGGCTTCAGCGACTTCCTCGCAGTCGCCCACCTCGATATGGAGTTCACCGGTGAGGGGTCACACGCCGGTGCGCATCCCAACGGTGGACGAAACGCGGTGCAGGCGATGGCGACCGCCGTCGAGAACATGTACGGCATCGCTCGGCACACCGACGGCCGAACCCGCGTCAACGCGGGCCGCGTCGGGGGCGGCACGGCCTCGAACATCATCCCCGAGGAGGCGTTCATCGAGGGGGAAGTTCGGGGCGGGACGACGGAGTTACGAGAGTACATGCGGCGACGGGTCACGCAGGTGTGTGAATCGGCCGCGTCGATGCACGACTGTAGCGTTTCTATCGAAGAGGGCGCGGAGGCACCGAGCGCCGAAAGCGACGAGGAGCTCGTCGACCAGATTGCACGGGCCGCGGATGCGAATGAGCGAGTCGACTCCATCGTGCGACGGGACGAGTTCCGCGGGAGCGAGGACGCGACCTTCCTGATGAAACGCGTCCAGGAGCGCGGCGGTCTGGCAACGTATCTCGGCATCGGAACCGACCACCCTGGCGGACATCACTCGGCGACCTTCGACGTCGACGAGCGGTCGCTTCCGATCGGTGTCGAAGTCATCTCCGACGCAATTCGCTCGACTGCGCGCGACCTTTCCGAGTGAGTTCACGTATCGACGCGGCCGCTCACGCCGCCCGGAGACGCAACCGACAAGTTCGGAGCCATCGAGACCACACGTATGAGTCTCCAATCCGACGTGACCGAACTCTGGGAGCGAACGCAGGAGGATGGCGGCGAGGCGGACCTAGACGATCTGATAGTACTCGACGAGTTTCTCGACGCGCTCGAAAGCGACGAGATACGCGCCGCCGAACGCGTCGACGGCGAGTGGCAGGCAAACGAGTGGGTGAAACGGGGCGTCCTGCTGAACTTCAGTCTGCGTGAGATCACGACACAGATGCACGGCGGCGTCGCCTACAACGACGTCCTCGAACTGTACGACTCCACCTCGCTGGCCGAGCGCGGGTCGCGCAACACACCGGACGGAACCGTCGTCCGCCGCGGCGCGAATCTCGGGTCCGACGTGATCATGATGAGTCCCTCCTTCGTCAACATCGGCGCACGTGTGGGCGACGGCACGCTGGTAGATTCCTGTGATACGGTCGGGTCCTGCGCTCAGATCGGGAAAAACGTCAAGATCGGTGCGAACACGCTCATCGGCGGCGTGCTCGAACCGGTCGAGGACGCGCCAGTCATCGTCGAAGATAACGTCTCGCTCGGGGCTGGCTGTCGCGTCACGTCGGGCTTTGTCGTCGGCGAGGACAGCGTCGTCGGGGAGAACACCCTGTTGACTCCGCGTATTCCAGTGTACGACCTCGTAAACGAGGAGGTCGTTTACGGCGAACTGCCGCCCGAGCGACGTGCGTTCACTCGCTACGTCGAGTCCTCGGTCAGCGACCACGAGATGTTCGAGGGCGGCGCGTACAAGCCAGCGGTCGTCGCGACGGATCTCGAAACCGAGACGCTCGAAGCGACCGAACGCGAGGACGCACTCAGAGACAACTGACGGTGGGTACCTAAATGGCCCCCATAAGATGGGAGTCACGCCGATTGCTGACGACGACGTTCGTACGGATATGGCAGAGCAATCGTGCCAGTGCTGTGGCGACAGAGCACAGAACGCGACAGACGAATCGACTGCCGATCGATGGACACCAGGTGGACCAGTTCTCGACGCCGACCTCCCCGAATCGGTGCAGACAGCGTTCGGCCGGTTTCTCGGACGCGAGTCTGTCGAGACGCTGAGCGAGTTGGCCGACGAAATCAATCAGCACGCTGAACAAGACACAATCTCCGTCGACGAACTCTGCGTAAGCGACGGGCAGACGGCCCACTACGGCGTCGTCGACGGCGAGCGATACGACTTCCTGTGTTTTTACGACGCGGTGATACTCGCGGCGCTGCGAGACGACCCGGTCGAGATTCACACGGAGAGTCCCGAAGGGGCATCCATCGAGATGCGAGCCGTCGGTACCGAGCGTCTCGCGGTGACGCCCGCGGACGCCGTGTTCTCGTTTGGCATCGCAGCGGACGTGGATCCGCCATCCGATGGGAAACCGAACCTCGAACGTGGCTACGCTGCCATCTGTCCGTACGTCAAGGCGTTTCCGGACCGAGCGGCGTACGAACGGTGGGCGCAGTCAGTTCCGGCTGCCACGGTCGCACTCGAACTCGCTGACGCGACCGACCTTGCCGCTGCACTCGTGAACTGACCGCAGGAGTGCCCGTTTTCGGACATTCACAGAAGTTGACTGAAGACGTTTCGCTCGGCCCGCTGCAGGTGTTCGACCACCGTCGAGGGGTCGAGTTCCAGTTCGGACGCGATCTCCTCGGTCGATATCTCGCGTGGCACCTCGTAATACCCCATCTCGAACGCTGTCTCGATGACCTCTCGCTGTCTATCCGTCAGCGCGTCCAGCGGATGGTCGTCCCCCTCGTAGGACCCGAGTTTTCGAAGCTGGGGAGCGACACCGGCAGCCTCGTACTCGCTGATCGTGTCCGAAATCGTCTCCTGCGGGCCGACGAGTGACATGGTGGCGCTCCGTTCGTCCAGTTCCGGGTCACAGGTTCCGACCAGATCCGCCGAGGTCTCAGTGAGACTCTCGGGGAGGTCCGGCGCGGTGAAGGCGATGACGTACAGGTGGCCGGTCTCGGTTTCGGCGACGTAGTCCCACTGGTCGACACAGTCGAGTCCGTCGAGTTGCTCCTCGTCGTATCGCGACTCGACAGTCATCTGCACGACGGCGCTGGTTCCGTGACAGGCCAGTTCCTCGAACTCTCGGATCCCCGCCTCCCGCCCGAGGTCGATGAGCGGTTCGATCCCCATCGCCTCGAACGCCGAGTTGTCGATTGACACGTTCGCTTCGCGCATCGTCTCTCCTGTTCGTCGAACGGGAAGTAAAGAATTGTGCCCAATATGCTGGGCATTCAAATGCAGTGTTTGCGGACGTGGTTCGGATGGTTCGCCCGCAACGAACCGAAAGGGAACCCTTGTTATCCTGCCGAGTCCCTATAGCAGATATGACCGACCAGACGTCGCCGCCGGTTCGACGCCTCGCGGACTGGCCACACGACCGGCTCGAACGCCTCGCGGACGAACACGGGACGCCGCTGTACGTCCTCGACACCGACCGCGTCAGGGAAAACTACGGCCGGTTTTCGGCCGCCTTTCCGGACGCGCACGTCATGTACGCCGCGAAGGCACACACCGGTCAGGCAGTGCTCTCGACGCTTCTCGATGCCGGTGCGGACATCGAGTGTGCCGCACGCGGCGAGCTACAGCGCGCGATCCAGGCCGGAGCCGACCCAAACACGCTCCAGTACACGGCGGTCAACCCACCCAAAGCGGACGTCGAGTACGCAGCACAACTCGGCGAGGATCACCCAGGGCTGACGATCACTGCTGGAGCCAGAGACACCTTCGACAGACTCGAAGCGCGCGGCTACGACGGCCGCGTCGCAATCCGCGTCAACCCGGGGATCGGTACCGGCCACCACGAGAAGGTCGCAACCGGCAAGGACGCGAAGTTCGGCATCCCGGCCGAACAGGTACCCACTCTCGCGGCCGACATCGCCGACAGATTCGATCTCGTTGGAATTCATGCCCACGTAGGCAGTGGCGTGCTACAGGGCGATCTGGACGACCACTGCACAGCGATCGAACGAGTTGCAAATATTGCACGTGAGACGACGCGCGAAGCCAGCGTCGGCCTGGAGTTTCTCGACATCGGCGGCGGATTCGGCGTGCCCTACCGTGAGGACGAACCACCGCTCGACATGTCGGAGGTCGGGGAGCGCGTTCGCGAGGCGGTGGGCGACATGGACGTGCAGTTGGCCCTCGAACCAGGGCGGTACGTCGTTGCCGACGCGGAGTGTATTCTCACGCGTGTGAACACAATCAAGGAGACGGACACGGCGACAGTCGTCGGGGTGGACGCCTCGCTCGCGACGCTCATCCGCCCGGCAATGTTTGATTCCTACCACCCGATCCGGAACGTGACAGCACCCGACCGAGCGCCCGAACCGGTGTCTGTCGGCGGGCCGTGCTGTACGAGCGCCGACGTGTTCTGCACCGACCGGCCAATCGCACGCCCCGAGCGAACTGATCTGCTCGCCATCGGCAACGCTGGCGCGTACGGCTACGAACTCGCAAATCAGTTCCACTCCCAACCCCGTCCGGCGGAAGTCGCCATCGAAGCGGGAGAGACACGGGTCGTCCGTCGGCGCGAGACGCTCGACGACGTCACTCGCGTCGAATCCAACTGAGAAATTGGTAATAGAATAAACAATACGATTTATTATGTAGGCTGTGTACTGTCGGATATGAGCATTCTCTCACAAGAGAGAACGATCATGCCGACCGACGACAATACGACGTACACCAAACACGTCTGGGCTATCATCGTCCTCTGGACGGTCGGCGTCGTCGTAATCGGGATGGTACTCGCACTCTTTGCGCTGTAGCCAGCGACGCCGTTTCAGATGGGACAGCATCACACCCAGTGACCGAGAACGTGTATCGCGCCGACGGTAGCCGTTCCGACAGCGAGTTCTCGGGTTCCGACACCCAGTCCGAACAGGGAAAAGCCAGACGTTCCAGATTCGTCGTCGCTCCTGTCTGACCCCTCGGATTCGACAACGAACTCGACGGTCTGTTCGTCATCCTGCGTTTCGACCGTCAGCGAGTAGTTACCCGCCGGGAGCGAACCGATCGCCTCCCCAATCTCGAGCGTCTCCTCAGAATCACCAGCCAGCGTGGCGTTTATTGTTTGTCGCTGCTCGGCGTCGAGGATGACCGTCACCGTTCCACTCTGCTCCGACCCAGCGGTGTTCGCTATCGTCGTCGTCGCGTTGACGGGCGTCTCGGGGCTGACCGGCGAATCGACCGAGAGATCGGCGACGAGTAACTCGCCCGGCGCTGGTTCGACGGTGAGGTCGACGGTCGCTTCGTCGTTGTCGGTCTGGAGTGTCAGACGATACTCGCCGGGGTCGAGCTGTGCGGTCACGTCGGCAAAGGCGGGCCGGACTGTCTCACCGTCGAACGCTTCGACCGTCTCGGTTCCCAGTTCGGTCTGGCCGACCAGGAGTCTGACCTCCTGCTGACCGCGAACCGTACCGTTGTTCCGCAGCGTCGCGTTCACCGCGAGCGGGTCGCCCGCTGTCACCGGCGAGTCGACAGCAAACGACTCGATAGTGAAGTTGGTCGTCGGTTCCTGCACGACGAGTAACTGCGTCTGGTTGTCGTGGGGTGTCCGCACCTGAACGACGTGGTTCCCGGGGCCGTACGCCCCGTTCGGAACGTCGAAGGCGATGGTCTCTGACGACCCGGCGCGCAAATCGAGTCGGGCGCTATCGACTGGCTCGTCGTCGATGAACAGTTCGACAGTGCGATTGTCTCGGATCGCTCCGACGTTCGTAATTGTGGCCGTCACGTTCGCGGTTGTCTCATTTGCCGTCGTCTCCGAGCGCGTCTCCAGCCGTTCGACGACGAAGTTCGACGCGTCGCCGTCCGGTTCGATCAGATACGCTTCACGCTCGTCGAGCACCCGCTGGTAGGCGCGAAACGTGATCTCCACGTCGTCCTCCGGGTCGATCGCAGAGAGGTCTTCAGTCACCTCGAAGGTGCCGTTGGACAGAATATTGACGTTCTCCGCGACGACTTTCGTCGGTTCCTGTCGCACGTCGAAGATGATGTCTATCTCCTGTGCGATGCCGGGCGCGATGTTCGTCACGCCGGAGAGCGTCGCGTTGCCTGTCTCCAAGATCGGTCGGCCGTCCGCCGTGGTCCGGTTGTACTCGACCTGGGGTTGCTCGGCGGTCAGCGTCTCGCTCACGGAGACTGTCTCCTCCTGAGCGGTGAAGTACGGATAGTGTTCGACACCGTCGGTGGGCGTGTTCTGCGGGTCAAAGGGCGGTGGGAGTTCCGGATGGTCGGTCGCCTGAAACCGATAGGTTTCTCCGGGTGGTGACTCGTAGGAGAACGTTATCTCGAACCGCTCGCCCCCAGCCAACGGTTCCTCGAACGGCGCTGCCCCCCGGGTGTCGATGACGACCAGAAACCGGTCTGCGACTGGCTCACCGACGAACGGTTCGAGCGTCTCGTCGACGGTGGTATCCTGTTGGATCTCCTCCGGGTCCGGAAACTGCGGGTCCGTTGTCCGTGCTGGTACCAGATACACGTCGGTACCGTCCGCATCGAGCAGGTCGACGTCCATCGACCTGTTGTTGGGACCGGGATTGGTCTCAGTGAGTTCGAGTTCGACACCCTCGTGATTCCGCAGGAGCGCGCCGAACTCCGACGGTGTCATCCCGCTTGGCGGGTCGAGCGAGCGACGCGGAAAGAGCGTCGGATTCTCGTCCAGCAACGCGCCGTACAGCCCCGTCGCCTCGATGTCGAGAACGATCCGGTCCCCGATGGCGAAGCGGTCTGTCTCTGTGGCCTCCGCGAGCAATTCGTCGGTGTTGTTGACTCCGAGCGGATCGCTCGTGATCGTACTCGGGAAGAAATCCATCTCGTTCGCGTTACCGGTCGGGTGTCGATAGACCGTCAACTCCTCGATTCCGGGCTTTGTGAGTTCGAGCGCGGCCCGGTCGACTGGCTGTCTCGGGTCGGTGATCCCATCCTCGCGGATCATCAACGAGTTGCCGTCAGCGAGCGCCATGCTGTAGCTTCCGGGCTGAAGCGGCCCCGGGAGCGTCGTGATGTTGACCGCCGCCTGAAAGTCGGCGAGGCTGTCCCCGACCTGCTCGTAATCTTCCGTCTCGAAGCGGAAGTTCTCGAACTCCTCGGTTGCTTCCGCCGGGGTGTCTGCTCCGTAGGTGTGGGTGTAACTGGTCACGTCCCCGTTGGGGTCGTAGAACACGGCGTCGTTCGGCCGGTCCGTTCCGAGCAAGCGAGTGTTGATCCGGAACGTCGTCGAGCTGTCGATGTGTAACACGTCGAGGTAGTTCGTCACCTGGTGTTGTCCGAGGGGTCGGTCGCCGCCGATAACGAGATACGCCTCATCGATGTCGTTCATCGTCACGCTCACGTACACCTGGTCGCCCGCGTTGGTCGAAAACGTCGTGAGGTCGAACTCGGCGTCGTCAGGGGTGTACCGGGGAGCGACCTCGAAGGCCTCCGTCTCGGTGTCGCTTTTCACGCCGGTTTCGACCGTCACGTCGTACGGTCCTGGCACACGGTCGCTGGAACCGGGGATCACCACGGTCTGTTCGACTTCCTTCCCGCTTGTGCCCTCGACGGTGAACTCGTTGCCCGCCACGTCGGTGAACCGAAGCGTAACGTCGTCGTTGCCGATGTCCGGCCCCTGTGCGGTGTAAGTCACCGTCACGCTGCTCTGGTCAGACTGGACGAACGAGGGTGTGACCTCCTCGATAGTGACGGTATTTTCTTCCGCGCCCGCCGCTCCGGGAAGCGCGATCGCGAGACACAGAAGACAGACGACACACGCGACCAGCGAGATGCCCAGACGAGTGCGTCCGCGTTCACCGAACATGGCGGGTTGAACTGTCCCATCGTAGACACAGAGTCGCTATTAAGCCTGTGGGCACATTCTCACTCGTGACAACTGGGACTGGCGACGGGATCGAACCGACACGTATCGCTCCAAAGATTGAGGGTGGGGGCGGTCAAGATACCTTACATGGTCGAGTGTCGGGCGTGCGATCGGTCGATCCCCCAGTCGGCGAACTTCTGTCATCACTGTGGCGCACCGCAAAACGAGGAGGCGGCAGCGGCGCTCGAAGAGTTCGCCTCGGAGAACGCGCCGTCCGGGTCCGGAAGCGTCCTGCTGGACCGGATGGGATATGCGCTCGGCTGGCTGGTGCTCGTCGTCGGACTGGCGCTGTTGCCGTCGGTCGGCGGGGCCTTCGTCGTCGTCGGCGGCGTCTTCGCGCTCCCGCCGGTCAGACGCCTGTTCGAACGGCTCTTCGGCCAGCAGATCGATCAGGTCCCGATGCTCGGGTCCGCCACCTTTCTGTCCGCCATCGGCGGAGGACTGTATCTGCTTCTCTGAACGCCCTCGTCGAGGGCGGACACGGCAGTCACGCTCCGTCCGACGGGATCCAGAATCGCTATCCGTCTGGGCGCGGAGTGACAGCTAATGACGTTCGACCGGAACGGCTTTCTCACGCAGGCAGTCGAGATGCCCTCACACGACAGCGTGGCAGAGATGCGTGACCTGCTGGTCGAGACACTCGAACGCGAGGGGGTCGAATCCGAGCGAGACGAGGCCGGAAATGTACTCGCGAGGCGTGGGAGCGGTGACCGGACGCTGGTCTTGAACACGCACATCGACACGGTCGCACCACACGTCCCGATACGCGAAAACGGGGACACGCTACACGGGCGCGGGGCCTGTGACGCGAAGGGGCCACTTGCGGCCTTGCTCGATGCCTTCCTCGGGGCAGATATCGAGTCCGGAACGTTGGTGCTTGCAATCACGCCCAACGAGGAGACGACACAGACCGGCGGCGCACATCTCGGTGAGACGCTCTCGGCGGATGGGTACATCGTCGGCGAACCGACCGGACTCGACGTCTGCCGTGCCGCCCGCGGCCAGTTCGAGGGGCAGGTCACGATCCGAGGGGTCAACGCCCACGCCGGAAATCCGGGCGACGGCGCGAACGCCATCAGCGCGGCCGCACCGATTCTCGAAGCGCTCGATTCCTACGACCGGGAGCGCGGACCGACCGAACACGACCTGCTCGGGCGAGCGACGCTGACTCCCTCTGCCATCGAGGGTGGCGACGTACTCAATCAGGTGCCCGCCGAGTGTACCATCAAATTCGACCGCAGGCCGGTCCCGCCCGAGACGATCGAGTCGTTTCTGGATGGTCTGCGTGCGCACCTCGCTGGCCGACTGCCCGATCCGTTCGAGGTGACGGTCAGCCCGGTTCGACCCGGACAGCCTGCTCCCGACGCGTTCGAGACGCCAGCGGACGCTGATCTGGTGCGAACGCTTCAGGAGACGAGCGGCGGAGAGGTGCGCGCCTTCGGCGCAGCGACCGAGGCGTCGTACTTCGCCGACGACGCTCCGACTGTCGTCTTCGGCCCGGGCGTACTCGCCGACGACGAGGGACCGGTCGCTCACGCCGAACGCGAGTACGTCTCCCGCGCGGAAGTCGAGCGTGCGGCGGTCGCGGTCCAGGAGGCTGTCGAGCGACTGCTGGCGTAAATTCCTCGCTGTCTCAGTTCTGGTCCGGGATGTCGTCGACCAGTTCGCTCGCGAACCCGGTGTACGCCGCTGGCGTCAGGTCGTATAGCTCCTCGCGCACCGCCTCGGGAACCGAAAGCGAGTCGAACAGGTCGTGGAAATCGTCCATCGTGACTGTCTCGCCGCGCGTGTGGGCCTTGACCTGTTCGTAGGCATCGTCGTGACCCTCTCGTCTGAGGATGGTCTGGACTGCCTCACCGATGACTGCCGGGTTCGCCGCCAGATCATCCTGCATGACCTGCTCGTTCGGGACGACCTTGCCGAGGCCGGTTTCGGTCTTCTCGTAGCCGATGAGACAGTGACCGAAGGCCGCACCGATCGTTCGCTTGACCGTCGAATCCGACAGGTCACGCTGGAGCCGTGACCGGGTGAGATACTCCCCGAGGAATGACAGATCGGCGTTTGCCTTCGAGAGGTTCCCCTCGCTGTTCTCGAAGTCGATAGGGTTGACCTTGTGTGGCATCGTCGAGGAACCGGTTTCGCCCGCCACCGTCTGCTGGCCAAGATACCGATCCGAGACGTACAGCCACATGTCCACGTCCAGATCCAGCAGGACGTTGTTCACGCCACGGAGTGCGTCGAACAGCGTCGCCAGGTCGTCAGAGGGGTTGACCTGTGTCGTCAGCGGTTCGTGTTCGAGACCGAGTCCGGTGACGAACTCTCGGGCAAACGACCGCCAGTCAACGTCCGGGTACGCCGCGCGGTGGGCGGCGTACGTACCGCTCGCTCCGGCAAGCTTTCCGGACAGCGACTCCGTCGCTTCGCTCAGCCGACCCATCTGTCGACCCAGTCGAGACGCGTACACGGCCATCTCCTTGCCGAACGTCGTCGGCGTCGCTGGTTGGCCGTGTGTGCGTGCGAGCATCGAGCAGTCCCGGTACTCGCGGGCCATCGCTGTCAACTCGTCGCGAACCGTCGCAAGTTGTGGACGAAGCACCGACTCCACGGCCGGTTTGAGCAGGAGTCGGTAGGCGAGGTTGTTCACGTCCTCGCTGGTGAGCGCGAAGTGAAGCCACTCCGCAACGTCGAGGTCGTCCGACAGGCGCTCGCGGATGAAGTACTCGACGGCCTTCACGTCGTGGTTGGTCGCCTCGTACTCGCCGTATCCTTCGGTTTCGAGTTGTTTGACCAGCGTCGCGTCCTCGCTGTCGAAGTTCTCGTACAGGCCTCGCAACTGGCGGCGCTGAGGCTCCGATATCGACAGCGGCGTCTCGTCGAGATTGGCGAGCGCGATGAGATACTCCACCTCGACCCGGACGCGGGCGCGCATCAGTGCCCGCTCGCTCACGTAGGGGACCAGCCCCTCGGTGTACCGGGCGTAGCGTCCATCCAGCGGCGAAACGGCGTCGTACGAACCGCGGTCAGTCATACCTGCACATGCTCGACTCGACTGAAAAAGCCTGCCGGTCTCTGTCGAATCCCGCGCATCCCGCAGTATCGCATCCCGAGCGTTAAGAGCAGTTCGCCCCAACGTCCCCGCATGACCACAGTCGCGTTCCTGAGCGTCGCACCGGTCATCGAGGAGAGCATGGCGTCGGAAGTCGCGAAGGCAGTCAAGGCCCTCGACGAGTTCGACGTGGCCTACGAGACGACGCCGATGGGGACCATCATCGAGGCCGACGACGCCACGGAGATATTCGCTGCCGCGAACGCCGCCCACGATGCCGTCGACGGCGACCGGGTGAGCACCTTCCTCAAGATAGACGACAAGCGCACGAGTGACCAGTCCGCGGCCGGCAAGGTTCGCTCTGTCGAGGACGAACTCGGCCGAGAAGCGAAACGCGACCGGGAGTGACTATTCGAGGGCTGCGCAGGCGAGTTACTCACCGTATGCGTCGAGCAGGTGCAGTTGTTCGTCCGTGATATCGCCCGTCGCGAACAGCACGGTGATCTGCCAGTCGTCGGATGAGGGCCACAACCCCGACACCCTGCGTCTGTGCAACTCCAAAGCCCCGAGTTCTTAACCTGGGACGGCCAACCCGTGTGTATGGAGAGTCTCAACCGGATGGCGACCGAACTCGTCGACGAGGCGATCGATTTCGCCGACGAGTTGGCGGTCGACGTCTACTCGCTGGATGGCGATTCGGCAGTGATCGACTGCGGCGTGCGGGTCCCCGGGTCTATCGAGGCCGGACTGTTGCTTGCCGAGATACAGACTGCAGGCCTCGCGACGGTCGGGACCCACATGCGCGACGTCGCTGGCGCGCCCATCCCGCACGTCGAACTGTCGACGGACCATCCCGCGCTCGCGTTACTCTGTTCGAGCAAGGCTGGCTGGGAACTCAGCGTCGACGAGTTCGAGGGGCTGGGGAGCGGCCCGGCGCGGGCGCTCGTTGCGCAGGAAGACGTCTTCGAGCGCGTCGGCTACCACGAGAACTTCGACTTTGCCGTGCTCGTCGTCGAGTCCGACCAGCTCCCCGACGAGGCGGTCGCGAGTCACGTCGCAGAGCTCTCGGAGGTACCCGAAAGCGGCGTGTTCATGCCCACTTACGCGAGTGCGTCGGTGACCGGCAGCGTCGTCGGTGCCGCCCGAGCGGCGGAACTCGCCGCATATCGACTGATGGAACTCGGATACGACCCAGTCGACATCCTCTCGGTGACTGGCTCCGCACCCGTCGCGCCCGTGGCCGACAGTGAGGAGCGCGCGATGGCCGCGACGAACGACGCAGTCGCCTACGGCGGGCAGGCACACCTCGTCGTCGAGGAACCCTTCGACAACTTCGAGGATGTGGTTTCTATCGCTGACGACGAGTACGGCGCACCCTTCTTCGAAATCTTCGAGTCGGTCGACTGGGCGTTCGACGAACTCCCGATGGAACTGTTCGCGCCCGCACAGGTGACGGTGAACGTCGTCGGCGGCGAGACGGAAGTCTACGGGAGCGTGTCAGACTCAGTGCTCGC
Organism: Halovenus marina; assembly: GCF_051414115.1. Classification (NCBI taxonomy): domain Archaea; kingdom Methanobacteriati; phylum Methanobacteriota; class Halobacteria; order Halobacteriales; family Haloarculaceae; genus Halovenus; species Halovenus marina. Next base: position 1,531,681 of record NZ_JBLKNZ010000001.1, read on the forward strand.
AGAATCGTTCGGCCTGTAGCGTACCGATCTCGTCGGTGAGCACGGACTCACGCGTCCGGGTCGAGACTGGTGACTGTGCCGACGCCCTTGCTCTGTCCTTCGCGGAACACGAAGCGCTGGCCCTCCTCGATCAGGTAGGGCCGGAACTTGAAGCGAACCGTCGCCGTGCCGGTGTCGCCGGGCAGTAGCTGTTCGTTCTCGGGATAGAAGGCGGCGGCCTCGCTTATCGTCTCCAGATGCACTACTGGCTCGTAGCCCGACCCGATCCGTGTCGGGTGATTGAGCACCATCACCTCGGCCTCGAACTCCCGAACTGGACTGGGATCGGCGGTTCGTGGAAGCAACACCATGCCGCGCTCGATTTCCTCCTCGTCGACGCCTTTGAGCGCGATGCCGACGATGCGGCCAGCGCTCGCTTTGTCGACGCGGTGGTAGTGCATCTCGATGCTGCGGACCTCGACGTCCCGGAATCGGCCGTCTGGCATCGGCCCGAGGAGGAGTTCGTCGCCCGCTTCGAGTTCCCCCGAGCGGATCGTTCCCGACGCGACAGCACCGACACCGGTGACGCTGTACGTCCGGTCGACGTACATCTGGAAGGGTTCGCTGCGACGGGGGTCCTCGGTCTTGGGCAGGTTCTCGAAGAAGTCGTCGAGCGTCTCCAGCCCCTGCCCTGTGACGGCGCTCGTCGCAACGATTGGCACGACCGTCTCGCTTATCTCCTCGCGGGCGGCCTCGGCGCCGTGTCGAGCGACGCTGAGCGGCGTCCGGTCTGCTTCTCTAAGGAGTCGCTCGACTTCGCGCTCTACTGTTGCGACGCGGTCGTCCTCGACCAGATCGACTTTCGTGATCGCCACGATCGTCGGAAGGTCCGTCGCCAGCAGGATGCCAAGGTGCTCGCGAGTCGTCTGCGTCGGGCCGTCGTCTGCCGCGACAGTCAGGAGTCCGTAATCGATCTTCTGTCCGACCAGTCCGCGGATCGTCGTGCGGAGCCACGGTTCGTGCCCCACCGTATCGACGAAGGAGACGAGTCTGTCTGCCTCCTCGACTACGCTGGCGCGGTCGCCCTTTCGGTGGGGGTTGTCCATCCGCACCGGGCCGTCCTCGTCGAAGCCGTAGACGCCATACGAGAGATCGGCGGACAGGCCACGCTCTATCTCGTGGGGCTTGACGTCCAGATAGCTCCGGGTTCCGCCCTGCCCGTCGTCGCGCTGGCCGGTCACCAGCGACCCGACGAGCGTGGACTTGCCGTGGTCGACGTGTCCAGCGGTTCCGACTACGATGTGTTCGTCGTCGGTCATCACGGAGCCTTCGCTGATCGTCGCGACGCCGACGAGTCCGTCGCCGTCGACACCCCACGTCTGTGCGTCCTCGATGTGAGCGTCGGCCTCGTCTGCCAGAATCGAGAGCACGTCCATCGACTCCGAGAAGGCATCTGGGGAGATGCCCGCGATGCCGCCGTCGTCGGTGATCCCGATGACGTAGGTTGCAGTGCCGTCACCGGAGAGCACGCGGTGTCGAAGCTGTGCAGCCAGACTCTCCAGTCGGCCCTCGGAGAGATGCAGATCCTTGGTGAGTCGCTCTTTGAACTCGACGCGTCCACCCTCGCGTTCCCCCTCGTCGATTGCGCGTTCGAGAACGGCCCTGTCCGGGCTCATGCAACCGAATTACGGGCGATTGAATAAAAACCTTCCCCGGGACGAAACTACTGGACCGAGACAGGCGACCTTATCGAGAGCGTTCTTCGCCAGGGTCGTACTCCTCGCCTGGCTCAATCGGCGTCTCCGAGTGAACGATGTAGGTTCTGGCTTTCTGGTATCGCTTGTACAGATACACGGCCGGAAATGGAAGCAACAAAAGCGTGAATACGTACCTGCCGCGGGCGAAGAAGTACCCGGGCGAGAGCGGTCGCAAGCAGAATATTCACATGCAGATATATCCAGAGCAGCCGTGTGACTGACTCCCAGTCGCCGTACAAATGTGACCAGAAGAACTGCTTGAGACAGTGCATACTTCGTCATATTTGACCACAGGTTGTTACTGTTATCCTGAATGAAAGTGGTACGGAACACGGAGACGGCAGCTACGACGTGGCCGGGTATCTCACGTCGCAAGTCCTCCTGAAATCGACCGGACGAGTCAGACAGCCGAATTGAGACACAGCGCCAGGAGTCGGTATCAGTCAGTCGTTCCGACCCACTCGATCGCTTCGAGAAACCCATCCGCGTAGGTCGCCTCAGTGACGTAGTCGGCCGCCGCACGCACCGATTCGGGCGCGTTTCCGACTGCAATCGACGTTCCCACTGCCTCGAACATGGAGACATCGTTCCGGGAGTCACCGATAGCGACGGTGTCTCCGAGCGCGAACGTCATCTGTGTGGCGATGGTCTCGAGCCCCTGTCCCTTGGAGACGTCGGGGGATTTGACGTGGTAGGCAAAGCCCGTATCGACCACGACGAGTCCGTGGTCGGCAGCGATCGCTTCGAGCGGTTCGAGTGGCTGGTCGCGGCTGACGGCCCGTTCGGTCTCGCGCCAGCGATTGATCAAATCGACTGTCCCCCATCCCGAGTCGTGTCCGGCCTCGCGGTAGTCAGCGAGAACAGCCGCTGCAGCGTCCGGGTTCCCGTGAACGGACAGGAAATCTGCCTGCTCGATGACGACCACGCCGCCGTTCTCTGCGATGACGGCCGAATCGATGCCGAGAAACTCACAGAGTGCCACGGGATAGGGCATCGCCTTGCCCGTCGCAACCACGACCGGAGCGGGCCAGGCGCGCAACACGTCGAGCGTCCGCGCGTCGAGCGCGCGGTTCTGGTCGGTCAACGTCCCGTCGATATCGACTGCCAGCGGACCCACGTCCCCGGGGATTGCGGCGCGGAGCGCCTCTGTTTCGTCCATGCTGGCGCTTTGGCAAACGCGTGATTTGACCCTTGCGATGCGCTGTGTCACACTGAGTATCGCGAATCTTTCCCACCGGGTGTCGGGAAATGTAGATCGCAGAATACACGCTTCAGGGTCGGGGACGATACCACCGTTTAACATCCCTAAATTCAAATATTCGAACAGTATGGAACGGCAAGAAGCCAAATCGCGTCTGGAATCGAGGTTACAATCTGCTGTCAAAGACAACTCTGACCTCCATTCCGCGTACTTGTTGGTCCATTCCGACAGCCGTGACCTTCACTGGAACCTAGCCACCGGTCAGACGGAGGGTATCGAAGCCGCTCCAGAGCAACCATACTACGCAGCCAGTATTGGCAAGACCTTTACCTCGACAATTGTGGCTATGCTCGCCGACGACGAGCAACTGCGTTTCGATGACCCAATCTCGGAGTACCTGTCTGAGTCAATTCTCGACGGTCTTCACACGATCAACGGCACAGACTACACAGACGATATCCGAATCCGTCATCTCCTCGGTCACACCTCTGGACTCCCGCATTCCCTCCCCGAAGGCGGGAAGATGTTCTTGAACACTCGATTGGAAGAATCTCCCGAGGGGAACACACTGTTCGACGAGATGTTAGCGGAACCGGACCGGATATGGGAACCGGAGGAGACGATTGAGTGGACAAAACAAAATCTGGAACCGCACTTCCCACCTGGGGGGGACTGTTACTATTCCGAGTTCGGATACAACTTGCTCGGATTGATCATCGAAAGCGTAACTGAGCAACCGTATCACGAGGCGCTAGAGGAGTTCCTCTTTGATCCGTTGGGGATGGATCACTCGTACTTACCGCCGTTCTCTGACCCTGCTGTCGAAAGTGAGTTTCCCACGGCCCCGTTTTATATCGACGAAACGAGGATCGATGTGGATGACGTGCCCTCGTTGAGCGCATTCTACGCCGGTGGGCAGACGGTAAACACCGCAGAAGAACTATTCCAATTCCATCGGGCCTTGGTCGAGGGGGAACTCGTAGCCGAGGAGACGCTCCAGAAGATGCAGCAGTGGAACAAACTGTGGCAGGGAATCGACTACGGCTACGGCATCGTCCGCATCCGCCCATTACCGTTTCTCAAACGCTTCCACTCGTGGGGTGGATTGGGTGCGAGCAGTGCGTTCATGCTGTACAATCCCACGATTGACGTGTACCTGATCGGGACCTTCAACCAGTGGTCGTACATGCGGAAGAGTATGATGTTCCTCCTCCGAACGCTGCGTTCGATTTCGAAGATAGAGCGATCCGGAGAATAGCTTTGCAGGGGATGAAAACCCACGATTTCAGTCCGCAGTCAGGAATCCCAGTGCCAACCGTGGGTTATCAGTGAGTAAGCCGCTCGTCGATACTCCCGGCTGTGTCTCCGTCCATTACTCAGTGATGAACAGTTGAAAGGAAAAACCAATCGATCGCGGGAGTCCCACACAGTACGGGACCCTCGCGAGGGAATACGCTGGCGACACGTCCGATACACCGACGGGCGAGGGTTGAAACGGACAGAGATCCAATAAATCGGTATGAGCGTCTCCAGCCCCTGTGAGATCTGTGGACGCGGAGAGGTCCGAGACACCTGTGACCGGTGTGGCAAACTCGTCTGTGAGAACCACTACGACGAGTCGCTGGGGTACTGCACCGCGTGCGTGGCCGAGGTCGGCCGTGGGGAGAGTAGGGAAGAGGAAGACCTGCCAGATGGCGTCGACACCTATCGGTTTTAATAGAAGTGTCTCTGCATAGAGCTGGCGTCAGCGATACTGGTTGAGACTTCGCTTGAGTTGTTTTGCGGCCTCGCCCGCCGCCTCGAAGTAGTCCCCCTGAGCGGTTTCGCCAGCGAAGATGATCCCCCGCGAAGAGTTGACCAGACCGACGCCGTCTGCGAGCCCGTGTTCGATTGCAGCGCGTTCATCGCCGCCCTGTGCGCCCACACCGGGGACGAGGAAGGGAAGACCCGGAACCGTCTCTCGGATCGATTCGAGTTCGTCGGGTGCAGTCGCGCCGACGACGAGCCCAATCGAACCCGCACTATCGGCCGAATCGCCGTTCCACGTCTCCGCGAGCGAGGCGACGTGTTCGTAGAGCGTTCGCCCGTCTGCGAGTTCCAGATCCTGCAGGTCCGCGCCGCCGCTGTTTGACGTTCGACAGAGGACGAAGACGCCGCCGTCTTTCCGGAGGAATGGGTCCAGCGAATCCCGGCCGAGATAAGGGTTGACGGTGATTGCGTCCGCCCCGAGGCCACCCTCAGCGGGTGTATCGAGCGCGCGAGCGTACTGGCGGGCGGTGTTGCCGATATCCCCGCGCTTTGCGTCAAGCAGCACCGGCACGTCCTTGCCGTGTGCGTACGCAATAGTTTCCCGGAGCGCCCGCCAGCCGTCGCTGTCCTCGTAGAAGGCGGCGTTTGGCTTGTAGCAGGCGGCGTGTTCGTGCGTGGCGTCGATGATCCGCCGATTGAACGCCCAGCGGGGCAGGTCTGCATCGGAGACAGCATCGGGTAGCCGCTCGGTGTCAGGGTCGAGGCCAACCGAGACGACGCTGTCGGCAGCGTCGATACGATCCGCGAGACGGTCGAAAAACGTCATGGGTGCTCTTCGCAGACGGTACCGTTGAACGTTCGGGTTTGACACCGATGGCTACGTCTGTTCGAGTACGTCGCGGACCACGTCCAGCGCAGGTTTGACCGCTGCGCCGGATGCAATCTGTACCGTCAGCACGTCGTCAGAGTACGACTCCCGGTCGATGGCGCTCGTGGAGTGAAACTCGCCACCGATGTCCCCGGATCTTCCCTCGATCACGGTCAGTTCGCGGTGACGCTCATCGACACTTTCGAGGACTGTGTCGTCAGTAACGGTCAGTTGGAGGCGTGCGCCGTCTGGATACAGTCGCACCGCACCGACGTAGCTCTCACGATGCCGAATCCGGTACGCGACCGGCCCGTCCGACGACGGGGACACGTCCCGGTCTGCGTCGACGACGGTCACCCCTTCGAGTGGCTCGACGTCCAGACCGGTAAGTTCCGAAGCGAGCAACTGCGCGATGCGCTCGCCGTCGGTGATCCGGTCCTCAACCACTCTCCTCACCCCCAAGATGTTCCCGAACGCGGTCTGCGAGGTCGTCGACAGCGACCCCTTCGCGGTGGGCGTAGACGACCGCCGCGGCCTCGATTGTGACCCCGAGATCCGACTGGATCCGATTGATGTTCGCGACGGCCGTCTGTTTCTCGACGCCCGCGTCGACGATGGTGTCGAGCGCGCGCTCGAACGTACTCCGGGCCTGCAGGATGCTCTCGTCGGGTTCGAACCCGTCGGGGATCTCGATGGAGTGCGGGTCGAACGCGAGCGCGAGGCTGGCTGCCTCGCGGTCGAGCAGGCCCTCACCGTCCGCGACGGTGATCAGACGCTTGGCCTGGTCGGGCGAGAACCAGTCGCGGTCCAAGGAAAGCGCGACCACGAACTCGCTTTCGGGCATCTGCTCGACACCCTCCTGCCGGAAGGGTGCCGCGACGGCACGTCGGAGACTCATCGTCGTTGTGGCCGGTCGGCAGGGGCCTAAATCTGTCGGGGTGTGTCGCTGGCACCTCCGAGTCGAGAGGTTCAAGTGTGGGCTGGCCGTTCGTTCGGCCATGACAGACCACGGACGCTCGCTGCGCAAGCGGACTGGCGGACGACTGCGACCGAAACGCGACCGGCGCAAACACGAGATCGGGAACGAACCGACCGAGACACAGGTCGGGGACGCGAAACTCAAGACCGTCGACGCACGCGGCAACAGCACGAAGGTGCGAGCGATCAAAGCAGACACCGCAAGCGTCGCGACCGACGACGGCGTCGTCGCCGCGGAGATCGAGGACGTCGTCGAGAACCCGGCCGACCCGAACTACGCACGACGGAACATCATCACGCGCTCGGCCATCGTTGAGACCAGCGCGGGCCGCGCGCGCGTCACCTCACGACCCGGACAGGACGGCCAGATCAACGCCGTTCTCGTCGAGTAGTTCGCTCTCGTTCTCGCCCCAGTGCCGTTTCCGCAGTGACACACACTTATCCGGTAACGCCTCCTGTGTGGAGTATGCGATTTGGCATCATCAGCACGGCGGCCATCGCCCGCACCGCCGTCATCCCGGGCATCACAAAAAGCGACCACACCGTACAAGCGATCGGATCCCGAGATGGAGACCGGGCCAGGCAGGTTGCGGACGAACACGACATCCCTGACGCGTACGGTTCCTACGAGGAATTGCTCGACGCGCCGGACATCGATGCCGTCTACAATCCGCTTCCCAACTCGATGCACGCTGAGTGGTCGAAGCGAGCCGCCGACCACGGACTCGACGTGCTCTGTGAGAAGCCACTCACAGCAAACGCCGTGGAGGCCCGTGACTTGGCCGCGTACTGTCGCGAGCGGGACGTGACGCTGATGGAAGCGTTCATGTACCGGTACCATCCGCGCAACGAGCGGGCGTACGAACTGGCTCAGAGCGCTCTCGGGGAGGTCTACTCGGTCAGCGGCACGCTCCACTATCCGCTCTCAGATTCCGCGGACTTCCGCCTGGACCCGGCGTACGCGGGCGGGAGTCTCATGGATCTGGGTTGCTATCCGGTGTCGGTCGCCCGGTGGATACTTGGCGAACCTGACCGCGTGTACGCTCGCGCCCGCGACTCCGGGGACTACGGTGTCGACACCCGAATGATGGGGATGCTGGTCTACGACACCGGTGAGACAGCGCAGTTCGACTGCTCGTTCGACACCGAACCTGTCCAGCGGTATCGCATCGAGGGGACCGGGGGCTGGGTCGAGGCCGAGCAGGGGGTCACGTTCAACGCACCAACTGAGGAGTCGACGAGTCTCTCGTATCGCATGGACGGGCGGCGCGGTCGCGAGGAGTTCGATCCAGCAGACCAGTACCGCCTCGAAGTCGAGCACTTCGCTGACTGTGTTGAGACGGGGACGACACCCCGAACCGGACCAGAGGAGGCGATCCGAAATATGGCCGTCCTCGACGCGCTCTACGAGAGTGCAGAGTACGGCGAGGAAGTCGAACTCGGATAGAGACCATCACGGTAGACGAATACGTTCGCGTCAAGTGTCTTGGGAGTCCCGTCCTGAGTGGACAGCGATGACTGGCCGCGACGAGGAACTCCGCGATCTCGCCAGCACACTGCGCGAGCACGATGCCGTGCATGACGCCTTCCTCGCGAAGAGTTTCACAGATCATCTCCTCATCGTCGACAACACGGCTGGCGAACGACTCCCGGAGGACATCGTTGCGCGACTCCGGGCACACGACCTTCGCGGTGCAAACGAGGTGTACTCAGAAGGTGTGACCGACGTTTCCTTCGCGGGCGACATCGGCAACGCGACGCGCCACCAGTTCGTCGACGTTCGGACCCGTGGCGACCACCAGTCCTACACCGTCGAGTGAGAGGCGGGGAGTTCGATCCAACTACTCTGGTACGTCGACGACGGCGGGCGGGCCGCTCGCTCTGGACGAGTCGAGACAGGCACGTTGTGTGTCGGGCAAATCGCGGGACTCGAACACGTCGAGTCCGGCCTCGTACCGCGAGCGGTCGCGGTCACGCTCGGGGTCGTAGACGAGTTCGAGTTCGGCGATGCCCGTCTGCTCGCCGGTCGACTGAAATCCGGCCCGATAGCACGCGCGATAGGCGACGGGGTTGTTGACCGCGATCCCGACAGTCTCGTATCGTTCCTGCAGTCGATGGGCACAGAACCGGAGCAGGCGCGCGCCGATCCCCTCGCCTCGTCGGTCGTCTCTGACAGTGACGTACCGAAGGCGAACAGCCGTCTCGTCGCTGTAATCACGACTGAACGCGACCGCCCCGAGAATCGCTTCGTTCTCTCGCACGACCGCTTTCCCGGTGTTCGAGACGACGAACTTGCCCGCGTACGCGAACTCCCGGTGGTCGAGTTCGAGCGTCGGTTCGTCTGCCTCCCAGCCGTCTATCTCGAAGTCCACACGCTAATGCGGGAACGACAGCCGCTTGACTCTTCTTTTTCCGGCCGTGGTCCTGTCACTCGGTCTCGTACAGACCCGTCGAGAGATAGCGCTCGCCGGGATCAGGCAACACGACTGCGACCAGTTCGTCCGGATGGTCGTCGGCGTACGCTGTCGCCGCCGCGAGTGCGGCCCCCGCGGATATCCCGACAAGCAAGCCCTCGGTCCGCCCGAGTTTGCGCGCGGCCGCCTTCGCCTCTTCGGCCTCGATTGCCCGAACCTCGTCGACCAGTTCGGTGCGAAGAATGTCGGGGACGAAGCCGGGACCGACCCCCTGAATGTCGTGTCCGTCAGCACACTGCTCGGAGAGCGTCGGAGACTCGGCGGGTTCGACCGCGACGGCGTAAAGTTGGTCTCACCCCGTTCCTCCGTGAAGTACTCGGCAACGCCCGTGATCGTTCCCCCGGTTCCCACGCCTGCCACGAGCGCGTCGATGTCGCCGTTCGTCGCACGCCACAGTTCGGGCCCCGTCGTCTGGCGGTGTGCCGCCGGGTTCGCCTCGTTCTCGAACTGTCGTGCCATGATGGCGTCGTCGTACTCGGAAACGATCTCCTCGGCCCGTTCGTTCGCGCCGCTCATCCCTTCTTCGGCGGGCGTGAGTTCCAGATCCGCGCCGAGCGCGCGCAGTATCGCTCGCCGCTCCGCGGACATCGAGGACGGCATCGTGAGCACGTAGTCGTACCCCCGGGCGGCACAGACCGACGCCAGACCGATGCCGGTGTTGCCACTCGTCGACTCGACGACCGTACCGCCCGGTTCGAGCGACCCATCCCGCTCGGCCGCGTCGACGATTTCGCGAGCGATCCGGTCTTTCACCGAGTAGGGATTCTGCCCCTCAACTTTCCCCAGCAGGTTCTCCGCGAACGAATCCAGACGGAGCAGCGGCGTCTCCCCGATGAGTTCGTCGAGCGACGCCGCGACGTTCATCCGTGAACTGGCACTCTCAGATGGCATGCTAGTTGTACGCTCGTAGTATGTACGCAAAAGTGACTCTGCGATTCTCAGATGTCGACAAACGTGCCTTCGAAGGTACTGTTTTCGGGAGAAGTCAGCGCTGACAGGCTGAAATTGTATCGAGCTGTCAGTAGCAAACCTTTTGTCTGCGCTGGAGCGGAGATATGGTATGAGCAGTCGCCAGCAGGTGCTCGACGTACTCCGCGAGAACGCCCGACAGAACGTCGACGACATCGCTCGTCAGACCGACGCCGACCCCGAGGAGGTCGAGGCGATTATCGACGAACTCGAATCCGACGGCGTCGTCCGGGGCTATCGAGCGGTCATCGACTGGAACCAGACAGAATCTGAGTCCGTCAGGGCGGCGGTAGAGTTGAACGTGAAACTCGACCGCGAGACCAGTTACGACGACGTGGCAGACCGGATCGCAAAGTTCCCGCTGGTCGAGTCTCTGCATCTGATGAGTGGCGACTACGACTTCCTGATGGAGGTCGAGGGTGACTCGATGCGGGAGGTTTCGCAGTTCATCAGCGACAAGGTCGCGCCGGTCCCCGAGATTACGCAAACGGTGACCCACTACGTCATGGACTCCTACAAGGAGCAGGGTATTGTGTTCGGGGACGGAAGCGACGACGACCGCCTGTCGATATCACCATGAAGCCCGCCGACCGCGTCGACCAGGTGCCACCGTCGGGTATCCGGCGGTTTTTCGAACTCGCCGAGGAGAAAGACGACCTCATCTCGCTGGGCGTCGGAGAGCCTGACTTTTCCGCGCCGTGGGCGGCCCGCGACGCCGCGATCACGTCGCTCAAACAGGGCAAGACGTCCTACACGGCGAATCGCGGCCGCCGCGAACTCCGTGAGGCTATTGCCACCCACGTGGACGGACAGTACGACCTGTCCTACGACCCCGATACGGAGATCCTCGTGACGACAGGCGCGAGCGAGGCGATCGATCTGGCATTTCGAGCGCTGGTCGACCCGGGTGACACCGTTGCAGTCCAGCGGCCGGGCTTTGTCTCGTACGTGCCAAACACGATTTTCGTGCACGGGGAGTCGCTGCCAGTCACGACCCGACGGGAGGACGACTTCAAGCTGACGCGTGAGGTGCTCTCGGACGCAGGTGCTGCCGACGCGGACGTGCTGGTGATGTGTTATCCGAACAACCCGACCGGGGCGACGATGACCGAATCCGAACTCCGGGAAGTCGCCGCGTTTGCCCGCGAACACGACCTGACGGTGTTCGCAGACGAGATCTACGCAGCGCTGAGTTACGACCACGACCACACGTCGATTGCGACACTGCCCGGGATGCGCGAGCGAACGGTCGTGTTCAACGGCTTCTCGAAAGCCTACGCGATGACCGGCCTCAGGCTCGGGTACGCGCTCGCCCCCGATCCGGTCATCGACGCGATGAATCGGATTCACCAGTACACGATGCTGTCCGCGCCGACGACGGCACAGTACGCGGCTATCGAGGCGCTCGAGTCCTGTGGCGGTGCCGTCGAGGAAATGCGGTCGGAGTACGACCGCCGCCGAAAGCTGGTGCTCTCGCGGTTCGAGGAGATGGGTCTCGACTGCTTCCGGTCACGCGGCGCGTTCTACGCGTTTCCGGCTTGTCCGTGGGACGACGACGAGGAGTTCGCCGAGGCGCTGATCGAAGAGATGCAGGTCGCAGTCGTCCCCGGTTCGGCCTTCGGCGAGGCTGGTGAGGGGCACCTCCGTGTCTCATACGCCACCGGGATGGCCGACCTGAAGGAGGCGCTCGATCGGATCGAGCAGTTCATCTCCTGACATACTGCGATACTCGCTATTCGGCGCGCTCGTGTCGCCAGAACTCGTCGTCGACCGTGACTTCTTTCTTGAACAGCGGCACCTCGTCTTTGAGTCGGTCGATGCCGTCCGAGACGGTCGCAAACGCTTCATCTCGATGGCCAGCGAGCACGACGACGAAGACGATGTCCTCGCCCGCCGTCACGACGCCCGTCTTGTGATGTAAGCGCACGTCGTAGACGCCCTCGCGTTCGCACAACTCCTCACGAATTGTCGCCATTTTCTGTTCGGCCACAGTGTCGTATTTCTCGAATTCGAGGTATTTTGTCGGCGTATCCTCAGAATGGTTGCGCTCGCGAACCCGGCCAGTGAACGTCGCTATCGCGCCCGAGAACTCGCTTCCTTGCGTCGCCTTAGCCTGGGAAACGAGCGATTCGAGCGTCTCGCGGGGGTCCTGATCGTCGATGGCTTTCACGACCGCGTCCACGTCGAGCGCGTCGGCGTCGGGCGCGGTGGCGACGATTGGGTCGGCCGCTGGCCGGTCGCCAAGCACTACCTTCGGGAGAGTGCTGTCGCTGAACCCCTCGACGAGCGCGTAGTCGTACTTGGGTGTGTACTGGTCGAGAACGTCGTCGAGCGTTTGCTCCTGTCCGGTCGCAAACCACGAGCCGTCATCAGTGAGTCCAACCGTGTGTGTCGCGCCCGCTGACCGGTGTCGTGCCGTGTCCTTCCCTTCGGTGTCAACGTCAGGGTCGTGTGTGAGATGCTTGACCGTCGCCACCGATCCCCGGTCGCGCAGTCGCTCTGTGAGCGTCGCAACGGCAGAGGTCTTCCCGGAGTCCGATGGCCCGACGACCGCGAGTGCCTTCATAGCCGTGCATTCGTTCGCTTGCACCAAAAACGTCTCTCATCAGGATAGTAAGTCGATAGATCTTAGTGGATCTGCGAGCAACGCGGTGAGTGATGGAGGACGATATTACCCGCCGCTTGCTCGCCGCAGCGACGCTGGTCGCTGTCGTCGCCACCAGCGGCAGTCTGTACTTTAGTGAAGTGATGGGGCTGGTCCCCTGTGAACTCTGCTGGTTCCAGCGGATCTTGATGTACCCGCTCGTCGTCGTCCTCGGCGTCGCCACGCTCGAAGATCGGCCGAGAGTCTACCGGACAGTGGTTCCCCTGTCAGCGCTCGGGACGCTCATCGCCGCGTACCACACCTACATTCAGACCACGAGCGAGTCGACGGTCTGTACTGTCGGCGGCTGTGGAACTGTTCAATACCGGCTGTTTGGACTGTTCACGATCCCCAATCTCTCGCTGGCCGCGTTCGTGCTCATCACAGCGGCCATGATTGCCACGCGATACGACCGATAAGCACGCATGGTATCGATACGTGCGCAGACGGGACCGCTTTGCTAGCTGGACACCAAATAGTTCATATAGCAGTATGGGGTTTACGAGTTGGGAGAGAGACAGTCCTATCGGCCGATATATTAATACAAGCTGGTACATATCTGCGTGCTGTCCGCCGAAAGGCAGACTGGCAAGAGCCACCCGACCGGACATAGCTCTCGGATATCGACTATGATCACACACGCCGACAGGGAGACTCAGTCGGTGTAGGGCTTCTCGATGTCGCTGTCTCCGCTGATGAGGGCATTCATGCGTCGGGTGATCAGATCGAAGGCAACGATGAGGGGAAACAGTACGCGTTCGACGATGCCGACAGGCCTCGCGACTGTCAGCGACCAGCGCCGGGCGTTACCGAGTCCGAACGCCTTCGGAACGATCTCACCGAAGATGAGGATCAGGCAGCTCGTCAAGACGGTGGTTACGACGACTGCAGGACCAGGCTGTAGCACGCTAGCAACGAGAACAGTCATGATGCTCGAGATGGCGATGTTCACGACGTTGTTGCCGACCAGGAGGGTGACGAGTAACCGATGGGGGTCGTCGTGCAATTCGTTCAGGACACGCGCTCGTCGGTCGTCCGTCTCTGCTTGCTGCTCGAACCACTCGTCGGGTAACGAGAAGATAGCAGTCTCTGAACTCGAAAAGAACGCACTTATCGCGAGTAGTACGGTTATCGACCCGAGACCGAGCAAAAGGACGCCTACGCTTACCATGACAGTGAATACACCGACCACGGTAAAGAGCATACTGACGGCCGAACTACGTTCCAACCGGAGCATGGGTGCTACGACGGCTCCGGGCGGAGTGAATTCGCCGAAGTTGACCGAGATATTCCGAACACTTGACCCCATTTAAAACCCCGGTCAGAATACTGGCGTCAACGATACTGCGGGTGTTCAACCGACATGATGGCACTCGATTTAGCAGTGGGTTCTGAATCCGCCAGCGGCACAGCTGCAGGGGAGTGAGCGCAAGACCAATTCTTATTTGTGAAACTAATATACCCAGCCAGAGTTTGTCACTATTTCCGCCATATACAGATGCAGTTATACAAATAATAGCCTTTAGCTGTGTATCTGCTATCTGGGCCTGATTGTTACTCTGCATTCGCAACACCCTCCATTTTGAGATATATCGCTGCTAGTTCTTTTTTCCGCAGTTTGCTGTCATCTCTGAGTTGGTACTGTTCGGGGTCGAGTCCCGACCGGCTGAGCATCGCGGCGATGAGGCCTTTCCGAGTCATGCGCATCTCGCAGTGTTTGAGTTGGTCGGCGTGGGGCCAGGTCTCGAACTCGGGCGGCCACCGGCTGTATGGGTCGTGGTCGTGGTCTGCACTCACGGTAATCCCTCTCCGAGTTCTGTTTTCAGTTTGTCACAGCCGTGCGAACGGAACTCCCACTTCTCTGCGAGACTCCAGTCGCCTGTATTGCGTTCTTCACACCGGATTTCGTGCCTGATATCCGCGCCCACGTCGGGATAGAATGCGACTTTCACGCGGTGCCTGACGGTGATGTAGCGCTTATCGACGGCCGTGTATGGTTGGTTCTCCCACGTGGCGATCACGCGCTCTATCACGCAACACCACCCCCGGATGCGGGTGGGGTAAAATCGGGCGCGCTGAAGACCCGATCGCACTGGTGACAGCGATACTCGCCGTCGAGGCCGTGGGTGTGCATCCGGTCGACGAATAGATGACTGTCACAGCCGGGACACTCGGGCCATTCCCAGGGGGATCGGCGGCGTGTGTCACCCATCTGTCTGCCCTCCATCGGCGATCGCCTGTCCGTTCCCGGTCGCACTGGCAAGATCGCGGGCACGATCCTTCAGCTGCGGGTTGTCGATAACCCGAACGTGGGTATCCTCTCGCAACTCGACTCGGTGGGTGTCGGTCGGGATCGTCTCGTAGTAGTCGATCCGGTGCGGTGGATACTTCCGCCGGGTGCCGTCCCAGAGCCGGACGAGCAACCAGCCGTTCTCAAGCGTTTTGGCGTGGGCGACGAACAGCGACTCGTCAGTATTGAGGATGACGTGCGACGGCATGTAGTCGGTCGGCAACTGCTCGGGGTCGGGGTCGCGTTGACTCATGTCTCGCCCTCCAGGTCTCGGAGACACCCGGCACAAACACAAGCGACTGATGGGGGTGTCGGGGTTCCACACTGTCTACATTCCGTCGTGGCTGGTTGGTCATAAACCGTATGTCGCTTGGTAGAATCGTCGCCGATCGATGCGAAACCGTCTTTCCATTCTTCGAGGTCGAGACCGGACAACGTCGGCCCGTCGTAGTGTCGCCAGGCGTGACACCGCCGACAGAGGCCAATAAGGTTCTCTGGGTCGTTGTTCTGGGGATCCCCGTCTTTATGATGGATTTCCCACTGATAGATTCGATCGTGACCGCGGCCACAGTCGGGGCAGGTGTACGATTTTGGGTCGTGGTCTGTCCAGAACTGTTCTCTGGCACGGTCACGGCTGGTGTGCGCTGTCATGCTCATTGCGAATCACTCTCCATGCGGGGCGCGAGAATGAAGTCGGCTGAAAAGCCCCAGTCGGTCCACTCACTGCGGAACATGGCGGGGAACTCGTCGCCGAAGTCGATCGTCAGGTGGTCGGCCTTGCCGGTGTCGATAGCCTGCATGATGTCGCTGAGGTAATCCAGCGAGAACAGCGAGGACTCGTCTTCGCCTGCGTCGTCGTCTGCCCAGGCGCTGGCGGTGAACTCAACGATCTCCACCATGTCGGTATCCTCGTCGAGCTTGTAATCTCGCGTCGGCTGTGTGCCAAAGAGGAGCGTGTTGCCTGCTCGCGAGAGATAGCCGTAGTCGTACTGGATACTCTCGACGACCTCACGGAACGGGTCGATATCGACCTGTGCGTGATTGCCGAGCGCCAGGTCGGGCACCTCAGGCTCCTCGCGCACCGAGTCGGGATCGATGGTGTAGAACTCGCTGACGCGACGCACACCCTCGTCCGGGCGCAACACCGCAACGCGACAGCGTGCGCGGGTGCTTGATTCGAACAGGTCGATCCGGACGGGGTCGCCGTCACCACTGCGTTTGCGGGCGAAGGCGAGCGCGCGTTTGAACCGGTCGAGTGGCATGCCGACCACGGTCTCGTCGTCACACTCGTAACCAGTCCATGCCTCGGCGGGCACGTCGAGGTCGACCATCGCGACGTTCGCGGGGTCGACGGCGGTCGTCGAGAGCCCGTTGGCGTCGAACCGGAGCTTCGCTTCCTCGACGAGCGCGGACACAACACAAGCCAGCGACCGGATGGGGTCGCCCTGCGTGACGATCGACACGGCGGCGTCCTCGGGAGCGGCAAAATCGAGGTCGGTGTCGTCGCCGTCGAGCTGCGGAACGGCTTCGCTCATGCCTGATCACCGCTGTAGACGTGCGTTTTCGGAGCTGGTACGAGTCGCTGGCTCCCGTCGCGGAACGTCACTTCGACGGCTGTGATCCGGTCGTTGAAGGTCGGCGCGTTCTCTCGGAGCGCGTTGCTCGGAAGCGTGTTCTCGCAAACACCACACTGCCAGCCCCAGATCCGATCAGTTGGTGCGTCGTCGGGTGCGGGGTGACTTCCCTTCGACGCCGAAACTACTTTGTCACAGTCCGGACAGCGGACGTTCCGCTCGTCGTCGCGCACCGGCTCGGCGATCTCGCGTCCGGCGTGGGATGTGAGTGCAGTCTGCCGCTCAGTGCTACCCTCAGGCATCGGCATCACCGCCGTCGATTGCGGCGATCGGTTCACTCTCGCCGTGTGGATCTTCGAGCACGATCTGGTGACGCACCTTCGCGTCGGTCTTGATCTTCACCTCAAGCGGCCCGATCTCCTTGGTCACGGTCGCTCGACCATGCGTCAGCAGGTGGTTGAGATCGTCGGCGTCGAGCGTGACGGTCACGCCGCCTTTGGTTTCGATTTCGCTCATCGCAAACCACCCCCCGCATGCGGGTGGGGGTAGTTGGAGACTGTACAGCTACCAGCGGGCTTAAGTGCCCGATCGGCGTTTCTAGTCATGGGTTGATCGGACCCGACAGACGGCGCGCGTCGGCGCATGGTGGCGCGCCGTCCTCGACTTTTGCGCGACAACGTGTCTGCGAGCGCCGCCTGTCGAGTCATATCTACATACGTCTAGTTGCGGGGTACTTAACTCTTGTTCCAGAACAACAGATAAAATGGATTCCTATTAAATACGTGGGAAATAACAGTGTTTGTATGGCGGATAGGCCCGGACCAGACCCAACTGTCGACCCGGAGGAAATACTCCGGATCATCAAACTCGCGTATCCGCCAGCTTTGGGAACTGCGGATATAGCTGATGAGATCGGGATATCGAACCAAGCAACAGCGAGACACCTAAAGCGGCTACAGGAAGACGGACACGTAGATTCTCGAAAGGTAGGGCAGGTAAGAATCTGGTGGATAACTGACGAGGGCGAGCGAAAAATCGGGTCTCAGTCATCGGATAGCCAATAAATCACTACTCCGCTTGTTTTCTCACGTTCAATCGCGCCCTGCTCTGATAACCGGTTGAGTCTCTGACGCGCACGCTCTCGGGAAAGTCCGACTATCTCAGCAACATCCTTAGCAGTTGCAAACGGGCAGTCTGTACTCTCTATTGCCGATATTATCTCACTGTCTGACACGGTTGGGTCTGGACCTCGCACAGCCATTCTAATTATCCATCTGTTGTCCCGGAACAATAGTTTTATGGTTGTCCTGCAACAACAGTTAGTTAGGAACACCGGCCACTCGCGGGCGTTGCGTCGGAGAAAACGCCCGCCCTGCTTAGACAGGACGGCCGGGGTTCCGGGACTGGAACCATGACGACCAACGAACCACGAACGCAAAACGATTCTGGTACAGCCGATAACTACATCCGCGTCCCGGTCAGCGGCGGCACGCTCGTCTACGAACCACGCTCGATCGGCAAGGAACTCGTCGGCTTCGCCGAGATCGAGGATCGCGACGATCTCGCCGACGCGCTGCGCGCTCGCGGCCTCGGCCACGGCGCGCTCCGGAACCTCCCGGTGATGGACGCATGACCTGTACCGTCGAGCAGCGCCAGAACGCGCGCGACTGTGCGACGGCCTGCTTGGGCGAGCCTGCTGTCGAGCACGCGGACGCGCTCGACCCGGCGACCGACCCGACGGACCGCTGGACGGTCGAGCTTGTGTTGTGCGCCGAGGGCGTGCCGCCTGCGGTCTCGCGTCTTCTCTCGCTGTACGATTTGACGATCCGGGATGTGTCGCCCCAGGGGGACCACTGGCGGGCTGTCGCTGTTGCATAGGTGATTGTCGCGGCCACCAGACTGATAAGGGCAAGGCGAAGACGCACGGTGAAAGTGAAAGTAAAGCCACGATACACACATCTTTCTGGGGAGTGTACTTCAACTAAGGAGGGCGGCTTCCGGATTTCCGAAAAGCTACCCGAACAGTTCTCCAAGCCCGTCACTGTCGTCGTCACCGTCGCCGTCGTCGGCTTCGCCCCAATCGCCGTAGACTCGAAGCGTCTCACTCACGTACGAATGCGAACAATCCAGCCGCGCCGCGATCATCGACGTAGTCATGTCGGGGTTCTGGCTGGCCATCCGGAGAATGTCTGCTTGCAGGTCGGTCGGTTCGTCGTCGCCGTCGCTGCTGTCGTCGCCACCGAAGATATCGCCGAGTCCCATGCGCGCCAGCATGACCGCCCGGTAAATAAACACCGAGGAAAGGATAACAAATATACAAGTAGCGGGAGAGAACCGACGCATGCCCTACTGCCCTGATTGCGGAGCGGAGTTCTCGAAGGGGGACACGTTCTGTGTGAATTGCGGGAAGGAACTCCCGGAAGTCAAGAAAAAGACAAAAGAACAATCCAGACAGGCGCGGGTAGCCGAAAAGGCCGAACAAAACCGACAACCGCCTCAGAAACAACCGAAACAGGCACATACTCAAGAAAAACCCTCGCGAGCAGGCTCGGCGAAACAGAACGAAACAGTTCCGGGACAAGAGAACCTCCGGCTCGGGATAAGGGCTGTCGGTGCGATCTCCGCACTCGGACTGATCGCTGGTGTATTCCTCCCGTGGGTGACGGCCCAGTTCGGATTCATGCAAGTAGAAGTTACAGAAACGGTTCTCGGAATTCAACATAATTGGGGATGGGTCACTGTGGTCGTGGGCGTGCTGTCTGGGGCGTTCTTTTTCGACGACAAACCGGAGTTGCACGTACTGGGTTCCGTTCTTGCCCTCATCACTGGGATCGTTCTGTTACTCTATTTGAACGATCCGCTAATTTTCAAGGGGGATATTAGTTCAGCCGCGGAATTACTCTTGTATCAAGTGATGGAAGTAGGTGTCGGGGTGTATGTCTGTCTAGTAGGAGCAGCGGGAGTAGTGGTTGCCGGGTTCTATTCATATCTTGCCCAATAGCCCCCCCCGCATGCGGGTGGGGGGTTAGATAGTCTGGAAGTGGTCGTATCGCCGTTCGGTCGTGAGAATCGTCGCGTGCCGAAGCCGGTTCCGAACGTCGTATAGCGTGTTCTCGTCCTCTGCTCGGAGCATCCGCCACGCCACGGAGTGCCGAAGCGTGTGTGCGGTCACGTCGTCCGCCTGGCCGCGGCCGTCGAAGCGATACGGGCGTACGTCCGCCCGCTCGGCCAACCGCTTCACCACGTCGTTGATGCCCTTGCCGGTCATGCGGTCACTCTTGCGACTCGGGAACAGCGCGTCGTCGCTGTCACTGTCGAGATACGCCCGGAGCGTTCGCACCGTCCGGAGGTCGCCGCTCCGGTCGAGCCGGAACGTCGCCGGGTCGGGACTGTTGTCGTTGGGATAGTCCTTCTGAATCCGTGCCGGAATGCGCAACTCTCCTTCATCGAGGTCGAGCATGTCGCGGTTGACTTGCGCGAGCTCCCCGCGCCGAAGCCCGGTGTCGTAGAGCATCGTCACGATCGCGTCGTCGCGAGTGCCGAACGTCCCTTCGTGGGCGGCGTCTCGCATCGCTTCGACCTGCGCGGGCTTCAGATAATGAATGTTCGTTTCTGTCATTTGGGCTGTCTCCGACATGGGTAGTATATAAAGAAACAGACGCGCATCCGCCTTGAATGTTCGCTTCTATTAGGAGACTCGAACATTCAAAAACAGGCGTAGATCCGACTTGTATGAGAAGCCGTCATCGGCACAAACACAGAAAATCTGTCGTCAACCATACACAACACAACCTCACTACTCGGTAATAGATTTGTTGCTAATACTACTGAGTAGTTACGTCTCTATATTGCGATACCATTCAGTTATATTAGCAAATAATATTTATCCAATCACTCGCTTGCTCAATACATCCCGGCTCGCGCTGGGTGTCACTATGGCAAAAATAGGTAACGAACTCATGCGGATGGTCGCGGTCGTACTCGCATCGGTCGGCGCAATTAACTGGGGCCTTATCGAGTTTGCGGGGACAGATCTCCTCGTGGACACGCTCGGCCTGACGGGCGACACGTACACGGCGGTGATCGCGGTCGTCGCCGCTGCTGGTGCACTGGCGCTCTACAACGTCGGGGTCGTCGAGCTACTCGGCGACCCGATGGATGGGTGATCCCAAATGACGCAACTAGAGATAGACAGGGAGACGTACCTGATCTATCCGCTGTTCGCGCTCGGCGCGGCGGCGACGCTCGGGATCGTCTCGACGGATATCCTGCCGTGGGTTGATCTCGGTGAGACGGTGCTGACGTTCGGGACGATCGACTGGACGCTCGGCCGACTCGTCTCGATCGGGGCGCTCGTGGCAGTCATCGTCAACCGGGACGCCCCGATCGCTGATGCACTCGGCGCGCTGGAACTCTGGGTGTTTTACGCGACAGTCGGGCTGATACTGGCACCCCCGTTCTTCCCCGCATTCGCAGAAACCTTAGCGGCGAGACCGGCGAGCTTCATCGCGTTTACCGTGCAATCGATCGGGTTCGTCGTGATCACCTACATCAACTAACAATGGCACGAAATACACTCAAATCGGTCGGTATCGGGCTGGCTGGTCTGGCGGCGCTGTTCGCACTCGTCATGGCTGTCTTCTCGGGCGGCGCAGGCGCGCAGATGCTTGACACGAACATCTCCGTCGACCAGCCGGACAATCAACAGCTAGAGGTAGACGTGAGCTTCAGCGGCGACACGAGCGTCGACGTGAACCTCACGAGCGACGGCAGCGTTGTCGAGTCGACGACGGTCTCGGGCACCAGCGGGCAAACCCAAACGGGCACGCTCGACCTGACCGGGGTCTCTGCAGGCGACTACTCGCTCGTCGTCACTGACGACGCGAGCGCGTCTCTGTCGGAGACGCGGATGATCACTACGCAGACGAACGCGCTGAACGTCTCGCAGAACGACACCGTCGCGGTCGACGTGGAGTTTGACGCGACAGAGACCACGACGGCCACAGTTGAGTGGCAACAGAACACGTCCTCGAACACGACGACGATCAACTTCGATCCCGTCGAGTACGAGGACGGCTCCGGGATGAAGACCGTCAAGTGGGATGCTGGTGAGGATGGGCCGGTCAACGTGACCGTGACCACCTCGCCCGCGGCTGGCTATGAGGCGATGTGGGTCTCTGATGACAGTGGCTTCCTCGGCGGCGGCGGCATCATCGGCGGCGCTGGACAGACCGAACTGGTCGCCTTCGGCGTGGTGATTCTCGGACTGCTCTACGCCCGCGGCCAAGAACTGATATAGATTCGTCGCCTGAAGCGACGCCATTTTTCAAGAGAATGAGCGAATCAGAACACAACACAAGCGACCGAAGCAGTATTGACAGACGAACGTTCATGAAGGGCGCGGGCTGGACAGTCGGCGCGGCGGCGGTTGGCAGCGGAGCGACAGGTGCAGGGATATCCCCGATCGGAAACGCGAGGGCGGGAGTCCTCGAAGATACATTTGACTGGGCGACTGACGGATTAACGGGAAAAGCGATCAAGTACTCGTATGGTTTGACACTCCCGACCGCCTATACCGGGTCGTTCGCCGGGCCGTCGTCGCTGGCTCTCGCAGTCGGTGGCCTCGGCGATTCACTCGGCCTCGGCGGCACGAACGACTCGCCGACCGCCGGAGACGTGTCGTTCCATCAGACGACGACGAACAGCTTCATGGGGTGGCAACAGGTTTCAAAAGTCCACATCGAGAACCAGATCGAGAACTCCCAGATGCTCGCGGATATTGAGGCACGTAACGCTATCGCCGACGCGTGGGAAGACGGCAAAACTGAATCTGAAGCCTCACAGGCCGCACTTGACGCGATCGATGGTTACCACTCGATCCTCTGGCGAAATACGTTCGTCTCGAAACAGGCGAACGCCCTTCAGATCGCCTACGTGATGCAGACGGCGGCGAATACGACCGAAGCCGATTACTCGAACTGGACGAATATCGGCCCGACGCCCGCGAACGCCGACTACACCGGGAGCGGGTCGATCGTCGACGGCGGCACGCAAATCTCGCCGAACACAACACAAACGGATATCACGCTCCCGAACGGTGAGACGCCGACGCTGGAGGTCGTCGAGTTTAGCGTCGAGTGGGACAACGGCGATACGTGGTCGTCGCTGCTCGATAACTCGTTTCTCGACGGCTACGACTCGGCGAGCGGCGAGTTCACCTTTAGCACCGATCAGGGCAACGAGTTTACCGATGACTTCACGGCGGCGAACCTCTCGGTTCCGGATGCGAATCTCCCCTCGAAACGCATCCTCAACTGTGCGGATCTCGCCGACGCGCTCAATCGGATCGAGCAAAACGCCACCGACCTGAAGCAGAACTACGATCTCGAACGGGTCGGACAGATTTACACGGCGCTCGACAACGGCGACGTGACGCCAAATCAGATCCGCGGGGTCGCCGGACTCGCCGAACACCTGTCGGGCACGTCGGACGCAACGGAGGGACGGTATCAGATCGCCCTCTCGACGCTGACGGGCGTCCCGCGGCCGGATCTCTCGCAGGTCGCCACGGTGACGATCGAACACACCGGCCCCACCGATATCGAGATCTCTGTCGACGCGGACGGGACGCGACAGCGGGAGCTCACCGGCTCGGTCACAGATCAGGTGTTCCAGGGCCAGATCTTCGCATCCTCAATTAGTTCGGATCTGTCGGTCGACAACACGTATCTAACTAATCTGGCTATGGTGTCTGTTGGTGATGGAAATATCTCCCTTGTCAATCCGATAGATCAATCTGTGTTTTGGACGAGTTCGATCCGGAGTACTGGTATGTCTGCGTTAATTCATAATGGAGAGATATTTGCTGGGGACAACGGTGGATATCTATACAAGTTCGATAGATCTGGTCAAAAAGAGTTTGAGGTACAGGTTAGTTCTGCAGGGGCCCCTTCGTGTGAGGGGATAAAACCAATCGGGCCGGACACTATCGCAACCTTGGATGTTGGCGCGGGGAAAGTCGCGGCCCGTAACGTCTCCGATGGGTCTATTAAATGGGAGGTGTCCCTTGATGCCCCAGAGGGTTTTGAGGTAACTGATTCCCATATCTATGTCGCTGATGCAGGATCGAATCAGGTCACGGCGATCAGTATTGAGTCCGAGTCGACAGACTGGACTGTAGGACTTGGAGAGATGGCGCGATCTGTCCACAAGATAGCTGACAATCGGATAATTGCTGGATCAGTTACGAGCGGAACCCCGGAGCTAAACCTTATTGACACTGAAAATCAGTCGATCCTGTGGTCGCAAGATACTGTGATTCAAGTCGACGGTGTACAAGGAGACAAAGATATCGTAGCCGTCTCTGAAACCGATTTCATCGGAATTGGCGGAGAAGGGAATGTGAAACGGATCAAGTGGTCGGATAGTGGTGTCGATGAAACTGTTTGGACCCAATCGGCAAGTCAAGCTACCCCCCCGAGGATCAGTCTCCTCGGACCTGATATTGTTGTTACCAACAACGGGACTGCCGGGCAGAAGATAGATATCTCCGATGGGAGTAAGCTCGGTAATATCGGGACAGACCAGAACGAACCGATAGTTTCTGGTTGGTACAATCGATATACCGTGGATCTGCCGGTGTATCAGGCATATACCAAATTCGACGGTATCATGCAAGACGCTCAATTTTCGGCGGCGATAGAAAACGGGATGGATCAACTGTATCTCTCGGGCGAGACCACGATCCTCGAAATGAAAGACGCTGACGGCAATCCGGTCAATAACGTCAACGTCGACGATTTCGGCCCGCCGCAGTACGACTCTGCGGATATCTCGGAGTGGTCGGATTACATGGCCAAAATCAGCGACGAGTTCGAGAACGCTCTCGATGAGATTGCTGGGAGCAATCCGATCTTCGGCAGCGGCGGCTGGAACTTCGGCGGGATCAACATCCCGACACTGCCGGGCTTCGGCGTCATCGAAACGGTGATCATCATCGGCGGTGGCTACCTGGGCCTCTCCGCGCTCTCAAACTAATGCGCGGGAGCACTGTCGCGACGGCGGCGCTTGTGTTTGTGCTCGCCGTCTCTGGCCCGCTCGCGCTTGCTGGGACTGCGGTGGCGCAGGACGCCCCGGACGATCCGCGAGCAACGCCGACGCCCGAGGCTGACGAGGAGATCGCCGACCAACTCGGCGACCTGATCGTTCACGAATACAACTACGACGACGCGACGAACACGTTCACGATGGATCTGACGTGGCGCGGCGACGCCCCGGAGTCGGTGACGATGACCGAGATGCTGGAACTCGACAGCGGCGGGTCGACACAGATCAGTTTCAAACAACTCCGACTCGCACCCGGCGAGCGGACGACGGTGAAGATGGGCGCGGAGATCCGCTCGGGCGGGACGGCCGCGATCCTCATTACGACGACCCAATCCGTCGACCGGAACGAGGCGCTGGTCTTGCAGGACGGCGACCCGTCGAGTTATCCGGATATTCCGTTTGACATGGCGATCCTGTTCGTCGGTGCGACGGCGGTCGTCACCGCCGCCGGCGTCTTTGTGTTTGTGTTTCGGATCAAACGCGACGAGGATCACGGCAAGGAGCGGATAGCATGACGGAACTCGAACAGCGGTTCGCGGCGGGCGTGCAGGGCTTCCGGCGCTGGCTTGACGAACACTCGCGACTAGTGATCGGCTCGACCACGCTCCTACTTGCATTGCAGTGGGGCGGCGTAATCGATATCGGCCTGCCCGACTGGTGGCCGCTGGCCGCGGCGGTCGTGATCGCCGCGGGCATCGCCGCCTACTTCGGCGCTGACAAGGTGGCCGAACTCATCCCCGAGGAAGACGGCATTCTGCTGGTGGCGTTTCGCGCTGACGACGACGGCGGCGGCGAAATCTGGGAACTCCAAGACGACACCTTCGCCGACATGGAGACCGACGGCACGCTCTTCGAGTGGACAGAGAGCAGCCGCCGGGTCTACGAGGTGCGCAACTACGACCCAGAGGAGAACACGGCCATCGCCAACTGGCGCGAGACCGCGCCCGGAAGCACACTCGCCCAGGAGCGCACTGTCGAAGACGTGTTCACGGCGATCCGCGAACTCCGCGAGGATCTAGAACCGTCGGCGGCCGAAGCACGGGAACTTCGCCGGCGTATCCGCGGGATCGTGCGCCGACTCGACGAGGAACGCACCAAAGCCCGCGCCCGACAACTCGACGAGCAGACGCTGGACAAGGGCCTCGACGCGACGACTATCTCGGAGGTTATCGACGAGCAGATCCCCGACGACCTGCACCCGGATGCGGGGCGGGGGTCAGACGACGAACCAAAGGCCGACGCACCCCGCGAGAACGGCCACGCTGACGACCACGAGATCGATATCGAAGTGAACGACGACATGCCGCTGCAGGGACTCTAAGAATGAGCAAGAACAACGCTTACGCATCGGCTGAACTGGCATCGCACCTGCGTGACGACCCCGGCGAGCACGTCCGACCCTACGCCGGACTGATTGACGACCCGGACACACTCGGTTTACTCGCCCATCTCGACACTGTGCTAACCGAACCAGTCGAGCAGACACAGATCGGCCGCGAGATAATCGCGAACGCCGCGACGGACACGCTCGACGAGAGCGTTCGCGCGGGAAACGTCTCACAGATGAAAGCGGCGACCGGTCTCACGAACCAGTCCGAGAACAAAGACCGGTTTTTCGTCGAAGTAGCGGACAAACTCTCGCACGAGGGATCGATCGGACTCGTGTTCGGCTCGCCGGGGTCGGGGAAAACGTCGGTCGTACTCGACGCCGCGCAGGTGTGGCGGGCGATCACCGGCGGGAAGGTAATCGCAAACATCGACTGGGAAGGCGCGGATCGGCAGTTCTACTCGGACCAGGAGATGCTCGAAGCGATGGCGTCCTATCAGGGGCCGGTGCTCGCTGTGCTCGACGAGATCGCGCAGGAACTCTCGGGCTTCGGTACCGGCTCGAAAAAGGCCGAAGCGTTCACCGACCAACTGCTCTATATCCGGAAGCGCGAGTCCCAGCACGGTGAATACGCGAAACGCGGGAGCGTGATGTGCGTCGCCCACACGCGGACCAAGACGGCGAAGGATATCCGGCGGGTCGCATCGTTCGCGGTCGAGAAGCCCGACAAGACACGGCCAGATCGAGCACGCATCCTCGAAAGCGAGGGCGGAAAAGACGAGTGGCAGGAAAAGGCCACCTATCAGGGCCTCACGGAGACCGCAGAACGATACGACGAGTATCAGGCCTCAGAGTTTGAGGTAACGCAGGATTACGACAGCGACGACTCTGACGGCGCTGACAGCGGCATGAGCGCGGAGAAGCGTGCATCCATCCAGACGGCCCTGACACTCGCGCTTGAGCAAGACATGACCTATGCGGAGGCTGGTGAAGCGGTCGGTTGGTCTGACTCGTGGGTTGGCAATCGCGTCAAAGAATACCGGAACGGAGAACTCGACTGGGTGGAGATTGATGAATAGGAAACTGACCGACCGCAGGCGGGTGAATCGGTCCATCCATCCAGCCGGACCTGGGCAAATATTGTTTAATACGTGCGTGATCGGGGTCGCGTGGATGGCGCGAAAATCGCCGCCGGGGTGGGGAAAATCGGGCTGGAAAAAGAAAAAATGGTTGCGGTGCTGGTCGACGCGCGGCGATCGAATCTACACAAAACACAAGACAGAGAGGGGTCGTTGATGGTCGAGAACAGACGCGCGCCGGGCTACTACGGGGCGAAAGTCGAAGCGTGGGTTCTCGACGAGTACGGCCTCGAACGCTCCTACGAGCCTGTCAACGGTGTCAGGATGGACGCGATCGACCCGGACAGTGAGACGCCGGTCGAGATTAAAGCGGTCGCGCGGAACCGCCGGGGTGGGCGTCCGGACGAAACACGGTTCAAGGTCTGGCGAGACCAACACGAATCGCTCAAGCGCGCGGATGGCTGCTACGTCTTCGTCGAGTATCAGTTGCGATCGAACGGGATCGCGGTGCATCACTCGCGGGCGCTCCGAGCGTCGGCGATCTCGATCAACTGGTACGGCACAACACAACCGCGCGGGCAGGAACAGGCAGAGATTCCCGCGCGGCAGTTATTCGACTGACGCCCAGTAGAACGTGACGTACCGATACCAGAACGCCGCCAAGAGTCCGTAGGCGGCCAGCGGTTCAAGCATCGGGATCACCGTCCTCGTCGAGTCGCGGCGACAGCCCCAGGTCCTCGGGGTCGGCGTCGGCGAGCTTGCGGCGGTACTTCCAGGCGTCGTATTGCTCACCCACCGGAACCACCCCCCGCATCCGGGTGGGGGGTATCCTCCATCCCGCGCACCTGCCACGCCCGATCGACGAGTCGCTCGCCGACGAGTTGCCGGAGGTAGCCACGCTTCCGGAGTTTGCCGAGCACGCGCCGGTTGATGATATCCTGCGACCGGGCGAGTTGCGTCGAGAGTTCGGCGACAGCGATATCATGGGGCACGACCCCGCGGTGGTTCGCCATGCTGACGAGCGCAAGATACGCGCTCCGCAGCGTTTCGTCGGCGGGCGGCTCGCGTGGGGCGTCTGACTCGTCGGCGTCGCCGAGCGCCCGTCGCATCGCACTTCGGAGCGCGTCGGCGCGGTTGTCGTACTCGTCACTGGTGTCGACGAGTGCATCAAACTCGTCGATAAGAGACTCGGCGGCGCGGAATTTGACCTGCTTGCGGCGCTGACTCTCGTCGTGGATCTGCTTACTCACTGCTCGGCCCTCCGTTCCGGTCAGTTCCCGTGTCGTACTTAGCGGCGAGTCGGTCGGCGTGGTCGGCGATTATCTCGGCGTGACAAGCTGGCCCGTCCTCGTCGAGCCGCTGGCACCAACATCCGAGTGTCTGACCGGAGAGGTCCGCGACCGCGGCGGCAAAATCGCCATCGTCCTGAATCCGCTGGATGAACACCTGCCGGAACCGCTCGATACTGTGCTCTCGGCTGTGGTCGTCCAACGAGAACGGATTCCCGAGCCACCCACGCTCGCCGATCTCCGCCTCGGTCATGTCGCGCCCGTCCGGCCCGCGGCCGACGTACACGTCAGTCTCATCGGCCTTGTAGTGACCGACCCGCGTTCGCTCAGTATCGTCTGTAGACTGACCGCTCATGCTGCACCCCCATGAGTGGTACTAGCACACCGGGGGTGTGGTACTAGGGGGCGTCGGGCCGCCATGTTGCGATTCACCGCTGAAAAGGCAACATGGGTACCACCCCCTCCCCCACTCTGAGAAGGACTCGCGTCGGCGGGCGTGCGCCCCCACGCGCGAGTCCGGCGGTTCGTCTGACCGGGCTGACAGGTGCGCCGGGTCATGCCTGACCACCTGCCTTGTTTCGCGCTCGCCGGAGCAGGTTCCCGATCGTGCCGGGGGCGCGGTCGGTCTTGCGGGCGTACTCGCGGACGCCGGTTTGCCCGAGTTCGCAGGTCAGATAGGCGTCGAGTTCGGCGCTGGTCATGCCTCTGGACACCTGTATCTGCACGTCTCGCTCGCCGTGCTGGTACCACTCGGGCGGCGTCTCGTACTCGTGTCCGGTCTGGTAGTGCGTCACCTGCAACTGCCCGCGAACCCATCGCCACCAGAGCGTCGCGACGTGGGGACACCAGTCTCGATGCGTCCACCCGGCACAGCTACACTCGGCGCGCAGGGTCGCCTGGTCGAGCACAAACACAAGCCGGTGATAGTCCTCGCTCGTTTCCATCGAGACCATCCACTCGGCGTCCCGCACGGGCGACACGTCGGCGTCCTCTGCAACGGCTCTGTACCAACTCGTCGAGAGCGTCCAGGGCTTGCCGTCGACGGTATCGGGGATCTCGAACGCCGGGGGCGTTCCGACGCGCTTTGCGAGCGATGCATCGATGCCGTTCTGACTGCTGGTTTTGCTCATTCTATCAGCCTCCTAGAATTGTTTCTGTCGAGTCTGCGAGCGGTCCTATGATGTATATCTACTATCATTTCCCGAGAGATACAGAGAATCAATTTCAGGCAATCTAAAGGCCTCTCAACACGTATTGTAGCCTTTAGCTGTGTATCTACCATTACCTTGATGAGGAAGGGGGTCGATCACCGAATATGGGTGACGAATCGGAGCGCGACACTGAGCGAACTGTCGTTCAGACCTACGTTCCGGCCTACCAGCGCGACCAGTGGGACGAACACGCGGATCAACTCGGAATGAACCGGTCCGAGTTCGTCAAGGCGATGGTGCAGGCCGGACGAAGCGAGTTCGGTGCCAGCGAACCAGAGGAATCGACACAGAGCGAGCCAGGTCAGGAGAAGTCACTCGAATCAGAAGTCTGTGAGATTCTAGAGGAGTCAGGGCCGCTCTCGTGGGACGAGTTGCTCTCTATCCTGACCGAAGACATCGAATCGCGACTCGACACCACGTTGCAGGACCTCCAGTCGAGTGATCGTGTGCGGTACAGCGGTCGAGACGGCGGATACATTCTGGAGGCAAATTCGTGAGCGAATCAGAGTCGAAGCGAACCGTAGACCACGTCGAGTACTTCCTCGACGACATCACCTATCAGGGAAAGTCCAACCGGACCAGACGCGCGTACGAGCGCGTGTTGCGTGACTTCGAGGCGTATCTGGATTCCCGCGATCTGACACTCGAAACGGCAAATCACCGGGACTGTATGGCCTACGTCCACCAGATTCGGGAGGCACGTGCCGAAAGCACCGTCGCTTCGTACACCTCCTACCTGCATCGCTTCTACGACTACATGATGCGCGTGGACAGATTCGACGAGAATCCGATGGCGATCGTATTAGAGGAGATCGACGAATCGATAAACACCGACCCGGCTCGCCGCGACATCTCGATTCCGGAGATGCGTTCCTTTGTCGAGACGATTGCCCATCCGCTGGACAGGGCGATCATCGTCACACTGCTAAAAACCGGGATGCGAGCCGGTGAGCTATGCAATCTCGACACGCGCGACGTGTACCTCACTGCGGGCCCTGAACGGCCACACAGGCCTCGTCTCGACGGGCGGCCGGACTCGCTGTACGTCGACGATACGCCGACAGCAGACAGCGTGTACAACGGCGAGCGTCGAACTGCCTCGAACAAACGCAAGCGCGCAACGACGATTCCGGTCGACGACGAACTCTCAGACGCCCTGTGTCAGTGGCTCGCCGTCCGGCCCGATCCACGCTCAAGTGCGGATCCGCTGTTCTGTAGCACCCGAGAGTGGGGAAAGCGCCTCACCCCCGACATGGTCCACCACATCGTCGAACAGCACGCACGGACGGCAGGCTGGTACACACGCGGTGGCGGGCCGGAGGAAAACGTCACACCCCACTACTTCCGGCATTTTTTCACGACACACCTCCGGGACCGCACCGGCGACCGTGGTATCGTGAAGTACCTCCGGGGCGATGTCGCCTCCGACGTCATCGACACGTACACGCACGACTGGGGTGATCGGGTTCGTGAGGTCTACGAGGCGAATATCTACCCGATATTGTAGAATTATTACTAGGTGTGGCCAGCGTATCTCGTTGTGTCTGAGAGATATAAATCATATATCGCTATATCGAACCTATACTCATATCGCTGCGATTGTTCTGGAGTAAATCGCTGGGACCGGTCCATCGCCAACAGACCCAATGCCGCAGAGTTACCGCGGCCACGTGTTTGCGACAGCTGGGTCCGCACCCGTTGAAGAAGATTGTTCTTCGAGAGAGAAGATGTTAGTAGAAATCCTTAACAGACGGCAGTTTCGATAGATAGAGTAATGTCTGAGACAGTAACGAGGGTCGAACAGGTCGGATGGCTGGCTATGATGGCCGTGCTGGTCGCATTTGCCATTCCGTGGTTTCTGTGGGGGGCCGACCGGGTGATCGCAGGCCTGCCCATCTGGGTCTGGTGGCATATTGGCTGGATGGCCGTCGCCGGGGTCGTGTTCTGGGTATTCACGAAACGCGCGTGGGGGATCTGGATACGAGATGGAAACCCGGAGTGGGGTGATCAGGCATGACTGTGAGGCTCCAGCTCGGCATCATCGTCGCGTATCTCCTCGTCGCACTCGGAGTCGGACTGGTGGCCTACCGCGTCACCGAGCGGACGGCAGAGGACTTCTATCTCGCCAGCCGGACTCTCGGCACAGTCGTCTTGCTCTTTACCGTGTTTGCGACGCTTCTCTCTGCGTTCACCTTCTTCGGCGGACCAGACACCGCCTACGCCTTCGGGCCGGAGTGGATCCTGGTGATGGGATTGATGGACGGCATCATCTTCGCGATTCTGTGGTACTTCATCGGGTACAAGCAGTGGCTGCTGGGACAGCAACACCGTTACGTCACGCTGGGCGAAATGCTGGGCGAGCGATTCGGGTCGCGCCGACTGCAGGCACTCGTCGCCGGGATTTCGCTGTTCTGGCTGTTTCCCTA
This sequence comes from Halovenus marina, assembly GCF_051414115.1. Classification (NCBI taxonomy): domain Archaea; kingdom Methanobacteriati; phylum Methanobacteriota; class Halobacteria; order Halobacteriales; family Haloarculaceae; genus Halovenus; species Halovenus marina. The sequence continues at coordinate 1,563,602 of NZ_JBLKNZ010000001.1, forward strand.
CATCATGGTCCAACAGATCGGCGCTGGCGGTGCGCTCCTCGCACTCACCGACGGCGCTGTCCCCTTCTGGTTCGGCGCGACGCTCATCACGTTCTTCATGGTTCTGTACGTCGTGATCGCTGGAATGCGTGGAGTTGCGTGGACCGACACCCTCCAAGGTGGATTCATGCTTCTGATGGTGTGGGCCGCGCTGGTGTGGGTGCTCGTCTCGGTCGACGGCGGCGTATCGACGATAAACGCAGGCCTCGAATCGAGCGCACCCGAGTATCTCGCCCTCGGGGGAGAGTGGTACACCCCACAGCGGATGCTCACGTTCGCCATCTCGATTGCCTTCGGCGTCGCGATGTTTCCGCAGGTCAATCAGCGGTTCTTCGCAGCGTCGTCGGAGACGGTGCTCAAACGCTCGTTCGCGCTGTGGCCGATCCTCGTCGTCTTGCTGTTCGTTCCCGCATTCCTGCTGGGGGCGTGGGCGAAAGGCCTCGGCCTCGAAGCGAATATCGGTTCCGGCCAGTCGATTCTTCCAGTCGTGCTCAACGAGTTCGCCCCTGCGTGGTTCGCCGCGCTGGTGGTCGCCGGTGCCGTCGCAGCGATGATGTCCTCGTCGGATTCGATGCTCCTGTCCGGGTCGTCGTATTTCACCAGAGACATCTACCGACCGCTCGTCGACGACACCCTCTCCCAGAGCCGCGAGGAGGTGCTCGGTCGGGTCGGCGTCGGAGTGTTTGCGGTCCTCGCGCTCGCGGCGAGCATCTGGGTGGAGGAGGTCGGCGCATTCGGTGCAGACGCCGTCGGTTCACTCCTTGTCGAAATCGGTGACCTCGCTTTCGGCGGATTCGCTCAACTTGCCCTCCCCGTGCTCGTTGCACTCTACTGGCGGGAGACGACACGGCAGGGAATCGCCGCCGGGATTGTGGCCTCGCAACTCGGCTATATCGCTTTCAACTTTCTCCCCGAGACGGGGGTCGCCGATGTGACGGTCTTTGCGGTGACCTATTTCGGGTGGGGGATTTCGCTCTACTGTATGGTTCTGGGCTTGGCCGTCACCGTCGGCGTCTCGCTGGTGACTACCCAGAAACCGGATGAGGATGTATCTCTCTATTTCGATGGTCTCACCGCCGACTGATACTGTCGGCTGTCCTATATCAGAGGACGAACACCGGCGGGACTGTCACGTAGGGGCCTCGCCGTTCGTATCGTCGGCGAGCAAGTCGAGCGCGACGCCGAGAACGGCAAGCGCGAGCGGGCCGATAACGATGCCGTAAAAGCCGATGGTGAGCGCGCCGCCGACGAAGCCGATGAAGTAGACTGTCGAGGATAGCGGACGCGGGTCGCCCAGTCGCTCTCGAAACTCGGCGACGACCAGACGCGGAAGCGCGATCAGGAAAATCGATCCGATCACGACGATGAGTCCCGCGAGCAGCAGGTCCCCGACGAGCGCGTGATACGCACCGAGCCCGAAGACGAACACGGAGGGGACCAGAAACGGCAGGATCCAGAACAGCGCCGCCGTGAGCGCAAAGACGAACGGAAGCGAATAGCCGAGCAGTCCGAACACGAAGATGCCAGCGACGTAGGTCACTGTCGCGCCGATGACAGCCAGAACGTAGTGACCGTACAGCACTTCCTTGATTCGGACGTGGATGGCGTTCACAACGTCGTGATACGGGTCCGGAAGCGGCGCGTACGCGAGCGGTTTGAGCCGGTCGTGGTAGTACAACAGCGCAAAGATGACGAAGGCAAAGACGACGGCCTGCGCGCCGTACACCGTCGCGTCCGTCGCCAGCGAGACTGCAAGCTCGTCGACGTTCGGGAGGAATATCTCCTGGATCTCGGTAAAGCTCAGGTCGAACTCGCGACCAGCGACGGTGACCGACTGATGGAACGTCTCCCCGGTGAGGATATCACTGATCTGGTCCCACTGCACCCAGAGAACGATAACGACCGGAAAAATGAGTGCGCTGCCGATGACGACGAGCATCCCCGTGGAGATGATCGCACTCCAGTACGGCGGAACCCCGCGCGAGAGGAACCACCGATGCACCGGCAGCAGTACGTACGCCGCAGCGACTCCAAGCACGACAGTACCGATTACGCGAGAGAGGAAAAGCGCCGCTATCACGACGGTCGCTCCCAGAACGCCAAAGAGGATCTTTCGACGGGTCGGTGCCACACTCGATAGTCGAACGAACGGCGTTAAAAAGTTACTACACCTGTCGAGTGTGCGACTCGACTCCGACTGGGGCGCACCGCGACCGGTCCCGTCTCACCGTCAGAGTTGCGGGATGGCCGTCTCGGTTCCGCCGTTGACGATGGACTCGGCGACCGCTTCGGTGGTCTCGTCGAGTTCGAATCGGTTCGACAGCAACACGGTCTCGCTGGGAAACAGGGATTCGCCGACGATCAGACCGTGCTCTCGCGCAGTCGAGCCAGTCACCGTCAAATAGACCCCGAGGCCAGTCTCTGCGATTGCCGCTTCCTCTTCTGCGTGGCTGCTATCCGGATAGGTGAATTCGATCCCCTCGGTCGCTCGTGAACCGAGAACGGCCTCAACGAGTCGCTCGTATCGCGGCGAGATACACAGCGCCCCCTCGTACTCGCGGACGAATTCGCGGTCCAGATCCCGGTTCCCACAGGTCTCGGGCGTTCCGAGCAGCGTGTGATACACCGTGTCACCGAGACCGGTGTGGATCCGAACGTCGGTGTCGACCGGGTCGATCCGGTCGTTGACCGCAGACAGCGAGTCCAGCGGCTCGGGTTCGAGGGTGACGAGCGTCTCCAAAACCAGATCCGCACTGTCGAATCCGAGCGCGAACTCGTGTGTTCTGAGCGCCCGGAGCGGTTCCTGCCGACCGACGAGTTGGAGGTCGGGGCCATCCCGTGGCACCGTGACGCTGTCGAATACAAGCCGTCTGGGCATCCCCGACCTGCTGTCACGGACGAGTGTGTACTCCGGCGCATGCGGGTCTGAGAGGTTGCTGTACGCGGCCAGACGGTCGTAGACGTCGCGGCTGTCTGTCTGGTTGTCCTTCGTCAGCGCCTTCTCGTACCGGAGCGTGGAGATGATGCTGTCGGCAGTCTCCTGCCAGCCGTCATCGGCCAGTCGCTCGAGAACGGCTTCGAGCGGTCTGCCCTTCCGTGGGACAGCAACGCGAATAGTCATCGTCCGGTGTGACGGCTGCTGTCGTAAAAACCCGTCCGGTTTCCCCGCGAGAACCACGGACCCTCGATCGCGAACACCCGGTCAGTTACCGCCGAAGGTCTTTTTGATCTGCTCTTGCCAGGCCTGCAGGTCGTCGATGCTCTCTTCCATGTCTTCTATCTGGTCGAGCACCTCCCCGTTGACGAGATCCTCGTCGATGCGCTCAACGTCGCTTTCGAGGTCTGCTATCGACGCTTCGACCGAGTCGATATCCTCGGTGAGCGAATCGAGTTCGCCCTCGACGGTTTCGACCTCGCGTTCGACGCTTTCGACGTTCTCCGAAACGGTCTCCACCTCTTCGAGTGCGGTTTCGAGGTCCGAACTCTGATCGGAGATGTCCGATTGCATCCCTTCGAGTCGGTCCTCGAACGAGGCAAGACGCTCCTCGAAGTCCTCGATGAGTTGTTGCCCTGTCCCCTCTTCCTCGAGGAACTCTTCGAGCGCACTGGTGTACGCGCGCAGATCCGCAATATCCGTCTGTAGCTGTTTGATCTTTGCGTCTGCGCTCCCGTCGGAATCGCTCGACTCCACAGCGAAGGCCTGCTGGAGTGCCTTCACATCCTCAGCGGGTGCAGTCCCTTCACGGAGTTCTGCGACGAACGCGCTGACGATGCTGTCGGCCGTGACCGCAGCGTCCGACGCGTTCTCGGCGGTTGTCCCCTCCGAGTTCGGGTCGTTCAGTTCGAGCGTCCCAACGTCTTCGTCGTCGATTTCTGCCTCTGTCTCTTCGAGCCCCGGAATCTCACCGTCCCCGAGAATCGCCTCCTCGACGACGTCGTCGCCGCTTTTCGGGATGATATCCTCCGCGCCGCTTGCCTGTTCATCCTCGGGCAGTGGCGGGTCGACCTCATCGAGCGTGGGTTCGGTCAGAAACTGTTCGACGTCTTCGGTTCCCGTCGCCCGGATCCCGTAGACTGTCGTGTACGAATCACCACTGTCGAGTTCCCGCTCGAAGGTGATCGTCTCGTCGTCGATCATCCAGAACTCGCTGCCGTACTCCGGATGGAATCCCAGATCCTCGACCTCGACACCCTCGGGAACGGTGTCGCTCAGCGACACCCACACGGATTCGTCTCTGTCGGACGTGAACTCGAATGCGATCGCTGGCACCGGAAACTCGTCTTCCTCGAACCGCTTCGTCACGGTCACCCCATCCTCGTGAATTACTTGCTTGTCGTACCCCTCTGATTCGCTCATACATGTAGGTGCAATCGCTAACAGCATTAAGGTATTTTTGTATCAAATCGGACAGTTCGACGGAATTCGGGCCAGTATGAGCAGATCTCACACTCGATGCGCGCTTATCGGAGAAGGTCGAGTCGGTCGCCGATTTCGACCACGTCGAGGACGCGGGGATACTCGAAGCTCTGTTTGTGGTGATGGAGTACGGTCGGGTCGGAGCGAAGTCCCTTCCACATGTCCCAGTGTGTCGGCACGAGTCGGTCGATCTGGAGGTGATTGGCGGCCTCGATGACCATGTTCTCGTCGTTGTACCACGTCGTCCGCTTCGGCGTTCGCGTCTCCTTGTCCGGGATCATCCCGGTCGAGCCAAACGCAAGCACACCGAGGTCGATGTCGTAGCGCTCTCCGACGGATTCGAACTCACCGGGGCGTGCGTCGCCGCCGTGGAAGAAGGTTCCAGTCTCGTGCTCGAAGACGTAGGAGACGGGGTGGTCTGCGTCCGGGTCGTTCGCCGGTTCGACCGAGACAGTCAGGTCGCCGAGCGCGAACTGGTCACCCTCGGTGACCCGCTCGGTCTGTGACGGTTCGATCCCCCAGTTGTCGGTCCAGCCCTCGGACTCGACGACGTCGACACTGGCGGAGGGGCCGTAGAACGTCGCGTCGTTCGCTTCGAGAATCGGTGCCTGTGAGCGCTCGTCGACGTGGTCCGAGTGTTCGTGCGTGGCGAGAACAGCATCGATCCCGGTCAGGTCGTCGGGTTCGAAGGGAATCGGGATCATCCGAACCGTCCGCGGCGGGTCGCCGGTGTTCAGGTAGGGGTCGATGCACAGAGTTGTCCCGCCCGAACTCTTCACGACGAACCCGTTACAGCCGAGATACCAGACGGCGATTCCGTCCGGGTCAGCCTCTGCGACCGCTCTCGGCAGCCAGTCGCCCCAGTCACTGTGTATTTCAGTCATGCCCGAACCTGCGGGGGAGTCCCGGTTGAGTGTTTCGGTGAGTGGTCGGACTCGCTCGAAGGTGCCCAGCGGTAGGTCGCTGACTGAACTAGCGATCGATGTGGAAGCGTCGCCGTTTTACGCGCACGACTCCAATCGAGGGGTAATGAGCCGCGAGCAGACGACTCCCGACGGAGACCTGCGGGCGACCGGGATGGCGCTCCGCCACGACAGGGAGTGGGACTACGAACTCGACCGCATCACAGAGGCCGTCTCGGAGCGTGACGCAGACTCCGTTGGACTCCAGTTTCCCGAAGGACTCAAGCGCCGCGGACCGGGCGTCGCAGACGACCTGCGCGAACGCCTCCCGGACGGCGTCTCGGTGATGATATCTGGCCAGCCCTGTTACGGAGCCTGTGACCTGGATACGTACCTGATGCGCCGGACCGACGTGTTCGTCCACTTCGGCCACTCGCCGATGAAGGAGTCGAAAAACATCATCTACGTGCCGCTGTTCTCGAACGTCGAAGTCGCACCCATCGTCGAGCGAGCGATGGAGGAAGAACTCGCTGACCCCGACGAGGATCCGGACGTGGGCCTTGTCACGACCGCCCAGCACATGAACCGCTTCGAGGAGATGAAGGAACTGCTCGATTCGAACGGCTACACGGTACACACCCGCCGCGGCGACGAGCGACTCACACACGAGGGCCAGGTTCTGGGCTGTAACTACGCCTCCGCAGATATCGACGCCGAGCAAGTGCTCTACGTCGGCGGTGGCAAGTTCCACCCGCTCGGACTGGCGATGGAACACCAGGACAAGACCGTCGTCATCGCCGACCCCGTCAACAACGCCATCTCGATTGCCGACGCCGAATCGTTCCTGAAACAGCGATATGGGGCCGTCCATCGCGCGATGGACGCCGACACCTGGGGCGTCATCTTCTGTACGAAGATCGGACAGGGCCGGTGGGACCAGGCACAGGAAATCGTCGCGAAAAACGACGACGCCTACCTCATCACGCTGGACGAGATCACACCCGACCGACTGCGGAACTTCGGTCTCGATGCCTACGTCAACACTGGCTGTCCGCGGATCACCACCGACGACGGGCCGCAGTTCAACTCCCCGATGCTCACCCCCGGCGAATACAAGATAGCCATCGGCGAGAAGCCGCTCGACTCGCTTTCCTTCGATACGTTCCACGGCACGTGGTAGGCAAAAGCGTCGGTCGCGAATGAAATAACCATCAAGCATGTACAAACATTTTTGTATTAATATCGGGTATTGGTAGTCGATGCCGACAAAGAGCGAGTTGACCCAGCAGCTCGGGGTCGTCGCGGGCTTCGACGACCCGCGGGTGGACCTGGAGCAGTATCGGACGCCGCCGGAACTCGCGGCGCATCTCGTTCACACCGCGGACCTGCAGGGAGACATCGCCGGGCGCGTGGTCGTCGACCTCGGCTGTGGCACGGGGATGCTCGCGCTGAGCGCCGCGTTACGCGGCCCGAAAACCGTCGTCGGGGTGGACATCGACCCCGACCCGCTCGCGACGGCGCGAGAAAACGAGCGGAAGGTCGCCTCCACGAGTCGCGTCTCGTGGGTTCGCGCGGACGCGACACAGGCGCCGCTGTGTCCGACCGAATCGACGACAGTCGTGATGAACCCGCCCTTCGGGGCGCAGTCGGGCAACGAACACGCAGACAGAGCCTTTCTGGAGACGACCGCCGACATCGCTGACGTCTCTTACTCGATTCACAACGCCGACAGCGCCGACTTCATCGAGGCCTTCGCGGACGACCACGACGCCACGGTGACCCACGCATTCGAGGCGACATTCGAGTTGCCACACTCCTTCGAGTTCCACACCGAAGAGCGTCGATCTATCGACGTGGAAGTGTTCCGGATCGAGTGGTAGCCTCGAACGGCTATTGTTCCACATCCTGCAGCGTTCCGCCGACCCGGTAGCGTGCGAACTCGATTTCGGTTCGCTCGTACCTCGCGATGAGGCTGTTTCGGTCGCGCTCGAAGGTGATGTCAGCGATTTCGACCGTCTGGTTGTGCTCTGGAACTGGCGCTTGGCCGAGGACAGTGCCGTTTCGGCTGACGCTGAGTGCGTACGACTCGGTCGTGGGTTCGATTGCGACTGTGCTACCGTTGATGATAACCGACGCGTTCGCAGGCCCGGACGCGAACAACTGCTGTGCAGAGATACCGGCGCGGTTCCCGAACACCTTGTAGGTCTCGTTGCCGTCGACGAACGTCCACGCAGTCCGGGAGACAACAACCACCTCCCGCCACGTGGCGTCACCGAGGGCGATCACTTCACGCCCCTCGGCGGAGAACTCCCGGGCAGAGGAGACCTGCACCCAGGCGTCGCGCTGTTCGCTGGTGACGATCACCCCGGAAGAGGCCGGTGGGGGCGTGAGGAAATCGGGAAGCGGCGAGTCAGCGATGTACTGATTTTCGGCGTCTTCGGCGTACATGACCGTGTAATCGCGCACATCGAGGCCGCCGTCGACAGCGTCGCCGTTGGTCACCGACACCAGATTGAACGCGACACCCGTGAGCGCGAGCGAACAGACGACGATGAGCAACAATCCGACCGCGACCGACCGCAGAGAAACTGAGGGGCGCGAGATGAACTCCCAATTACGCCCGGTGACAAGCAGCGCGACAGCAGTTGCGAGGACGATCACGCCAGCGGTGCCGAGGGCACGATACAGGACGAACTCCCCGCCGCCGCGAGCGATGTACACCGCCTCCATCGACCGGGTGACGAGAAAGACGAGCGCGGCGAAGAAGACGTATCTAAGCGACGGGAACTGGTCGCGATACGACAGCAGCGCGATTCCGACCAACACACCGACGACGAAGCCAAACAGATGTCCCTGAATGGCGGTGTCGACCCACGACGGCGTGAAGAAGCCGGGCTCCGTCCGGAACGTCGGCGTGGGATAGAGAACCGCATCGCGGAGGAGCGCGAGTACCTGCACGCCGAGGAGCGCACCGACAGCGGCAATCGGGGCGGTGACGACAGCCATCCCAGCGAAGGCAAAGACGACGCTCGAAAACCCGATTGCGGCGACCGGAACGAACATGCTCGCGAGCAGTCCCACGACGAAGACTGCGGAGACGAACACGAGAATGCGAACGAAGGGATTGGTCAGCCACGAGGAGAACGTCTTGCTGCCGCGCGCTTGCGGGTAGTGACTCCAGACGTACTCGGCAACCGTTCCGAAGAGGACTGTCCCGACGAGATTGCCAAACAGGTGCGACTCGCTCCCGTGGGCAAACGAGGAAAACAGCATCCCCTGCGGGTAGAAAAACGACCACGACCGAAAGCCGACGACGACAGGGCCGCCCGGTTCGGAGCCACCCTGAACGAACTGGTAGACGGCCCAGACGCCGACGATAACGATGACCGTTCCCCACGGCACGCCGAGGACGAAGCGCCGCCGAAGTGGGTCGAACACCCGCCCGTCCTCACGTCTGAGGACGAGATAGGCGAGGATGAGCGCGAGAAGCAGGAGTGCGAGGCTGAGTGAGTCGACCGGCCCGTTGCCGGGGAGCAGTGACATGCCATAACAGCAGGACGGGACGGGCATAAATCTTCAGCAGGGTTCGTCTGTCGTCCCAGCCAGTGTGAGTTACGTCTCGTCGGCTGGATCGTAGGGCTTGGCAGGGTCGTACTGGGGCGCACCGACACCGAGGACAGAAACGGATTCGTCGGCTGTTTCGGGGTTGTACGCACGGTGCGGGCTGTCAGGTTCGGCCACGAACACGGACTCTTCGGGGACGCTGTAGGTTCGGTCGGGCGTCTCGACGGACAACTCACCAGAGAGCACGTAAAACAGTTCCTCGCGCTGGTCGTGCGAGTGGTAGGTCCGTGGCAGTTGCTCGCCGGGTGCGAGCGTGTACGTCGCCGCGGCAAGCATCGACAGGCCAGCGGCCTCCGATATCGACTGGCGAGTACACGGGTAGTCTGGCGTCGGGTCGAGCGAGTCGGCTGCAACGACGTGATAGGTGCCATCGGAGCCGTTCATACAGACAAGTCAGTCGCACGCGAACGTGTGTCTGACGGCTTGAATTTCGGTTGCTGTACCGGGCCAGCTACGAGAGCCACTCCGCGTCGATACCGTCTCGACGCCCATTCAGCACGGCAAACCGCTCCCCTCGGCGGCGTTCGAGCCAGTAGAGCAGGCGCTCTGCCCAGCGGAGCTTTTTCGCCTTCTCGGGGCCGACAGTGGAGTCGTCGAACGTCCACCCCGGAAAGACGAGTCTGTCGGCCCCGAGTGCGTCTGCGAGAAACGCCGCCCTATCGCCGTCGGTGAAGCCACCGTCGTTGCGAAGCGGTCCGACTGGCTCAGCCTGCGTCGTCGGGATGACCCACTCCGTGTGTAGGTCGGGTACTATTCGCGCTATCGCCTCACGGTTGTCACCGTGAGCGTGGACGGCGACGGGTGTTTCGGCCTCGGTCAGCGCCCGGACCGTCTCGGGGTTTTTGTCCAAATCTGTCACCATACAGTCGACCCTAATGTCGATTGCCTGAAGCCGGTCGGCGGCAACCGACGCCGCGAGCACGACGTCTGCCTCGCGTGCGAGCGCGGCATCCGATTCGAGTGTCGGGCCAGCACCGGCGATTGCGACGGTCTGCCCCTCGATACCAATCCCGGTGGGATCGAACGGCGTCACGTCCGCGAACAGCGCGGCCAGTTCGTCTCGCGCCGCTTCGTCGCCCGCCCTGTCGTATCCGAAGTCGTCACAGATCCGCTCGTAGACTGGCTCCCACTCGGCAAACCGCATCAGAGCCACCTCCGTTTGCCAGCGGAAGTCTCTCGGAGTGGAGCGGCTCTTATCAGTGTTCGTGTCGGTAGGATAGACATACCACTCATCGGGTAACTCCCAGATAAACCGGATTGAGCCGGAATGGCACAGAGGTGTTCCCCTGCCCGTGTGCCCTTTCGGCCGTTACTCGGGTATTCAGGCTCATCCCGTATAAGTTTTCTTACCGAGATTGAGACCAGATCCGCCCGAGCACGTCGGCCAGTTCGGGCGGTTCGCTGACCCGCTTTGCCGTCTTTTCGATGGCTGCGACAGTTCCCGCGACGAGTGTCGTCGCTCCGGCAGTCGCGACAAGTAGCCCCATTTCGGCCCCGATAGCGGACAGTTGCTCGCGTGTATTCTTCGACAGACCGTCGACGGTAAAGGCGCGTGTGACCGTCCGTTCTGCCGCGCTTCCCGGCGTTCCGAACCGGTCTAGATGAGCCGTCATCTCCTCGACAGTCTGGGCGTCCAGTTCCTCGATCCGCAGGCCGTTGGCTTCGGTTCTGAGACGGTCACGGGTGAACTCCCTGCCGACGAGTGCTGCATCGCGTGTTTCGGCTACGTCGTGCGTTCGGACCACGTGCGCACCGCGCTCGACGGCCATCGCAGTCGCTCCGAGCGAGACGGGGAGCGCGTCTTCGGTGTCACGACCAGCAATCTCCCGGAGGAAGTTCTTCCGGTTTATCGAGACCAGGATCGGCTGCCCGATCGCCCGAAACTCCCGGAGGCGGCGGAACGTCTCCCGGTCGTCTTCGAGGGTCTTGTCCTCGCTCCAGCCACCGAACGCGGGGTCGACGAGCGTCTTGTCGGTCAGGCCGTTCTGAAAGAGCGCGTCGTAGATGTCGTCGACGGCCTCGATGGCCCCGGGGCGCTTTAGATCCGGCGGGCTGGCCATCTTCGCGACGGCAACGTCGTAGTCCTCGCAGACGCGGGGCATCTCCGGGTCGGCGAAGCCACAGATGTCGTTGACCATCTCGAAGCCGCGTTCGAGCGCGGCCTCTGCGACTTCGTGATACCGCGTCTCGATGGAGAAGACGGCGTCGCCGCTGACGCTCTCGATGGCCTCGACTGCAGTATCGAGTCTGTCGAGTTCCTCCGAGGCAGACAGCACGTCGAGGCGCTTGTTCGCGGACTCGAGACCGATATCGACGATGTCCGCCCCCTCGTCGATGAGTTCGCTGTCGACGTAGGCCGCGGCCTCCCCCGGGTCGTCGAAGACGGAGGGTTTGTAGGGGGATTCGCTGCTGACGTTGAGCACACCCATGATGCGTGGCGGCGCATCGTCACCGATATCGAGCCCTGCGGCGTCGACGGTTCGCATGGCAGTCCCTTTGAGTGCAGATGGATAAGTGCCTCGTCTTTGACGAGTTTTCGTCGGACCGCCGATCGACTCCGCAGAGTCACGCGATTTATATCACGTCTCCACCACTCCGAACACATGCACGCCGACGAGGAAGCGGGTGACTCCGCGCCGGACATCTCGGTTGCTGTCGTCGCCAGCGAGACGCCCGGAAACGTCGGAACCATCGCCCGTGCCATGAAGAACTTCGGTCTCTCGGACCTGTTGCTCGTCGACCCGCCGCCACTCGACCCCGACGGGGAGGCATACGGACTCGCCGGACACGCCCGCGAAGACGTGCTGCCGAACGCGACCGAGATCAGCTTCGAGGAACTGGCACGGGAGTACCACACGATTGCCTGTACGGCGACGACGAACGAGGACGCCACAGAGCACGTGCGCTATCCGGCCGCCGAACCGGCCGACCTCGTTGAGGAACTCCGGGGCGTCGACTCGCAGGTCGCGCTCGTGTTCGGTCGCGAGTCGGTCGGTCTCTCGAACGAGGAACTCGCCGAACTCGACCGGATCTGTTCGATTCCCGCGAGCGCGTCCTATCCCGTGTTGAATCTCGGACAGGCCGCGACTATCACGCTGTACGAACTTCGGAGTCTCACGGTGACAGACACGCAACACCCGGAGACGATCCATCGTCGCGCCGACGAGGCCGAAATCGAGCGCCTTCACGACCAGTTCGGGACGTTCATCGAAGCCGTCGGACACCCCGAGCACAAACAGGAGAAAACCCGTCTGCTCTTTCGCCGCCTTCTCGGGCGGGCGGACCCAACACCCCGCGAAGTCCGGACGCTCGTCGGGTTGTTTCGACGCGGGAGCGAACGTATCGCGGACGAGACGGGAGATAGCTCGACAGACTGAGCAGCGAGAGTCGACTGAAGCCAACCGTATTTCGTTCTATGTGACAAGCTATTAGTGAACGTTTCACGAACGGAGACCATGGAACGACCACTTGTCGTTACCGACCCGGGTGATCGGTCTGCCGAGATGATCAGCGAGGCCGGTGAACTCGCGGAAGCCGCAGACGTGCCGCTAACGGTACTGACAGTCGTCTCGGACGAGGAATACTCCGGCGACGCTGACGTCCTCAAGACGATAAGCGACATCGAAGGCGCGAACTACGAGATGAGCGCCGCCGAGTACGCCAAGGAAGTCGCCGAGAGCGCCATCTCGGACATTCTCTCGAAGTACGACATCGAAACGGAAGCGGTCGGGCGGGCGGTCGGTGACGACGATGACCGCGCTTCTGAGGTTCTCAAGACGGCCGAACGACACGACAACGACTACATCTTCCTCCTTGGCCGACGCCGCAGTCCGGCCGGAAAGGCCGTCTTCGGCGACACTGCTCAGAAGGTGATCCTCAACTTCGACCAGTACGTCGTCACGCTGACTGAGTGACCTGCTGGAAACGCCCAAACAGGTCCCAGTCACCGGCGTAGTCAGTTCGCTCGCTTCTGAATCTCCTCGCGGAGCACGTCGCTCACGAGGTCACCGTCTGCCTTCCCCCGGAGTGCACCCATGCACTCGCCCATCAGCGCCGAGAACGCGCCCATCCCCTCGGCTTCGACCTGGTCTGCGTTGCGCTCGATGACGTCTCTGACTGCCTCCTCGACTTCCGACCGGTCGACGCCGCCCAGATCCTCCTGTTCGATGGCCGCAGACGCCGAAAGCGACGGATTCTCTGCGAGGGCGCTGAGCAAGTCGGGAAGCCCTTCCCGGGGAACCTCACCGCTCTCGACCGCCAGCAAGGCGTCCGCGAGGTGGTCGTCGGTGAGATTCTCGACCGGAACGCCGTCGCGCCGGAGTTCGGTCAGCGTCGATTCGAGCGCCCCCGCCGCGAGCGTCGGGTCGACCCCCTCGGCGACGAGACGCTCGAACAGCGGCATGTGCTCGCCGTAGGCTACCTGTTCGGCGAGTCCGACGTCCAGACCGTGGGCGTCCTGATAGCGCTCGACCTTCTCGGTCAGCAGTTCCGGCGGTTCCACCGCGGCGGGGTCCGGTTCGACCGGCGGGACGTCGGTCTCGGGGTACATGCGTGCGGCCCCCGGGAGCGGACGGAGGTACCGCGTGGTGCCGTCCTCGTTCGCGTCTCGCGTCTCTTCAGAGACGCCCTCGACGGCCGTTCGCGCCCGCTCGACGACTGCGTCGATGGCGAGTTCCGCCGTCTCCGGGTCGTCGGCGACGAGTGCGACCGCATCCTCCGGGCCAGCGTCGACCGCATCCCGGAGGCGGTCGACTTCCGCCTCGGTGATCCCGTAGGCGGGCAGTTCGTCAGTATGGAAGATACCGCCAGCGCCGTGGCGCTTCGCGTGGTCTGCGAACTCGGTGCCGAGCCGTCGGTCTGGCAGAATCTCCCGGCCGACGAGTCCGTCGAAGCCGCCGAGACGGACGGCGCGAACGGATCCCCCGTCATCGAGCGCACCCCTGATGACGCCGCTGTCAGTCTCGGCAAAGAGGTCCGAAACGTCCTGTGGGTCACCAACGGCGGCGTCCCGTTCGGTCAACGTCTCGGCGATATCGAGCAGTTCGACCTGTCGTCGGACCTCGTTGCGGACGATGTCGTCGATATCGTCGAGGCTCTGGACGCCTTTGATCTCGACGCGAGCGCCCTCTGCGATGGAGACATTCACGTCCTGGCGGATGGTGCCGAGGCCGCGCTTGACCTTGCCAGTCGAGCGCAACAGCATCCCGATTCGCTCGGCGGCCTCACGGGCCTGTTCGGGCGTGCGGATGTCGGGGCGCGTCCCAATCTCCACGAGTGGAATCCCGAGTCGGTCGAGGCTGTACCGAACCCCCTCAGCGGTTTCCTCGACGCGCTGTGCGCTTTCCTCTTCGAGCATCAGGTCCTCGACGCCGACTGCACCTTCCTCGGTCTCGATAACACCGTCGCCAGCGACGAGCATCGTCCGCTGAAAGCCCGTCGTGTTCGAGCCGTCGACGACGATTTTTCGCATGACGTGGGCCTGGTCGACGGGGTCCATATCCAGCAGGGCAGCGATTTCGAGCGTCGTTTCGAGCGCCTCGCTATCGACCCGGGCCGGTGGTTCGTCGTCCTCCTCGACGAGACAGGTGGTATCGTAAGCGAGATACTCGAACTCCCGGTCGACGCGGCTCTCTTCGAGCGCGGCCTCGTCGAGTTCGCCCAGTTCGCTTTTCGTGGGATGCAGATAGCGGGTAAATCGGCGGGTCGACTCCTCGGGTTCCCGGAGTTCGGTCGGACAGGCACAGAACAGCTTCGTCGCCGTGTCCAGTTGCTGATGGATCTCGAGGCCCGCAACCAGCCCCAGATCCTCGTAATCAAACTCACTCATTACCCCTATCTGTGACACCGAGGGGCAAAAAACGCACTATCGAAGACACGTATCGCACACACCACCGTGGAACGCGATTGGGCCACCACGGTTAAGAAGGACGACAAGACAGAGAACTGACTAGTGTTGTCTGATAGCAGCTAGAATTTCGGGATCAGGTACGCTCCATCTCAGATTGTGACTGGATGTCACACGTTACGAAAAATAACCAAACTACAAGAACATATAATCAGCTAGTAATAGACAGGTATTTTTAAGTACCATACCCGCACACATTCTTCTGTCATGTCTGCACAACAGCCAGGTGGACAACCTCAAGGAGGCGTACCGCAACGAACAGGTGGATCGGGCAACTATCAGGAGTACGCGAAGTTCGGGCTTGTCCTCTATCTCGCACTAGCACTGGGTACGTTCATCACGAACGCACTCATCCAGTTCCTCGGCGACGACCAGAATGCAGCGTTCTTCAACAGTCAGGGCGGAGAGGAGTTGTACTTTGCTGCACAGTCGATGATGAATACGCTCATGGCCTTCGCACTGATACTTGCACTCGTCGTCGCTGTCTACTACTATCTGCACGAGCCAAGCGACCCATCACACATCGCTTCGGCGGTCGCGGCGGCAGCCGGATCTATCGTCGCGTTCATCATCGGACTTCTGCTCGTCATGATCTTCGAGCCGAGTCAGGTGGCGAGAAGCGTCGATCTCGGTGCCGAAATTATTGGGATGATCGCCGCTGTGATCGGTATTGCGGCCACGGCTGCTCTCACTGCGTACGGCCTCGACAACTACGAGCAGTACTGAACACCGCCGACTTTCCGTTACATCTTCTCGACACATCAAACGCAAAACCAATCAAACGAGAAACCTGAATATGTCCGAAGTCACTGGATTTATTCGTCTGTAACCGATCGCTGTGTCCATGGGAGTGGTGGAGCACTCCAGCGCGAGCGTCGAGTCGCGTCTCACGGAGCTAGAAACCGCATACAGTTCGTTCCCCGTCAATCAGACCACGGTATCGGTGGCGACAGAGCGCTACGAGCAGGCGCGCGCCGAACTCGATAATCTCGATATCTTCGGGAAGGTAACGAACGGCGAGTCCGACGTATTGCATCTCGAACGAGAGGGGAGTCCGTCACTGCCGAGTACCACGATTGCCGAGACGGACACGCTCGAATCGTCTCTCATCGAGACCATCGAAGAGCGAACGGGAATCACCGCACAGATCGACGACGTCGAACAGGCGACCATCGTCGGAATCAGAGACCAGGCGAACCCCGACCGGGATACGGTGTATCGACTGGCCGTGCTGTTTGCCGCGTCCGTTCGAGACGATTCAGCCGATTCTGATGCCGTCTGGAAACCGACCGTCGAGGGAGCCGTTTCGGTTCGCGTCTAGCGCTCAGTAGTCCGATTCGTCCGAGAGAACGCCCGTGACGCGTGTCGCCTCGCGAGCGGCGTCTTCGTTGAGACCGTCCCCGAGAATCGTGTATCGGTCGCGGATCTCGTGCGCAGTCGTCAGTGCCTCGATAATCGTCTCCCCGTCGATTCCCAGTTCCTCGGCGGTGGTCGGTGCGCCGATGCTTTCGAGCGCGTGCTTGACGTCCCGCCAGCCGACGTCGCCGCTGTGGAGATACGCGGTGATGATCGACCCGACGCCGACCTGATGGCCGTGCAGCGCCGTCCCGGGCGCGAGTCGGTCGAGCTGGTGCGAGAAGAGATGTTCCGCGCCGCTTGCGGGCCGGGAAGAGCCGGCAATACTCATCGCCACGCCCGAGGAGACGAGCGCCTTGACGACGATCCAACTGGACTCTTCGAGCCCTTTCTTGATCGACGCGGAGTTCTCGACGAGCATCTCCGCAGTCATCTGCGAGAGCGCGCCTGCGTACTCCGAATAGGGGACGTTTTTCAGCCGGTTTGCGAGTCGCCAGTCCTGTACTGCCGTGTAATTCGAGATGATATCAGCACAGCCAGCGGTCGTGAGTCGCCACGGCGCGTCTGCGAGAATCGTCGTATCAGCGACGACAGCAAGCGGCGGTGCGGCGGCCACGCTGTGTCGCGTCTTGCCATCGGGAACCGAGCCACGTCCGGAGACGATGCCGTCATGGCTCGCGGCCGTCGGAACGGAGACGAAGCCCAGATTACGGTCGGCCGCGGCCATCTTCGCGATATCGATTGCCTTGCCGCCGCCGACACCGACGAGATAGCCAGCGTCGATATCTCGTACTCGGTCGATGACGCGCTCGACGGCCTCGAAGGAAGCAGTCTCGACGACGACCACGTCCGGTTCGGGACCGATCTGCGACAACTGTTCGACGACTCGGTCGCCCGCGACCGCTCTCGGCGTCGGACTGGTCACGACGAGCGGCTGGCCGGACAGATGCAGATCAGCGACGGCCTCGCCGGTCCTGTCGAGCATCCCGTGGCCGACGAGGACGTTCCTCGGCAGCCGAATCCACGTCGACTTCTCGAACATAGGGGTCTCTTTCGCTCCAACGCATTTAGTAACTGAGGTTCACGTGAGTCCACCGCTGAAGCGGTGGGTCGCTCACAGCGTCAGACCAGTCGGTCCAGCACTGCCCGAGTCTCGGCCACGTCCGGCCCGGGGTCGCGCTCGGGTTCGGCGGGGTCGTCGACTGCGTTCGCAATCGTTGTCTGGACATCGACCGGATCCCAGTTCAGATCGGCAAGTTTCGCCGTCGAGAGAATGTGTGGATTGGGAT
Source organism: Halovenus marina (assembly GCF_051414115.1). Lineage (NCBI taxonomy): Archaea > Methanobacteriati > Methanobacteriota > Halobacteria > Halobacteriales > Haloarculaceae > Halovenus > Halovenus marina. Next base: position 1,581,134 of record NZ_JBLKNZ010000001.1, read on the forward strand.
TGTACAGCGGGAAATCAGTCGGCTCCAGTCGGCCGAGTTCCCGCGCACCAGCGGTGACGAGTTCGACGTCGGTGTCGAGCGCATCGGCAATCGACTCGAGGAGGTCCCCGAGGGTCAGTATCCGTCGATTGGCAACGTTGTATGCCTCTCCTGCGGTTCCTTCCTCGGCGACGGCTCGGATTCCGCGAACGACGTTTTCGACCGCGACGAGGTGATGGATGTTGGTTCCGTCGCCGGGAACGAGCACCCGGTCGTGGTCTCGAACACGGTCGACCCAGTAGGCAAAGCGCCCGGTGTAGTCGTAGGGCCCGTACACAATCGGCGGACGCACACTCATCGCTTGGACGCTGTTCTCAGCGGCCTCGAACACCGCACGGTCGCCCTCGGCCTTGCGCGCTCCGTAGGTCCGTTCGCTGTCGTCGACAGCCTCATCGTCCGAACAGGGTTCAAGTGGCGTTTCGTCCTCGCGTTTCGGGATCACGTCCGGCCCGTAGGCCGCGCCGGAGGAGATGAAGACGTACGCGTCGACAGCCTCGAACACTCGCGTGGCCATTCGCACCTCGCCCGGATAGTAGGCCACACAGTCGACCACCAGGTCTGGATCGACCGCATCGCGTGCCGCTTTGAGTGCAGCGCCACTCCGTCTGTCCCCCGCAATATGTCCGACCGAGTCGTTATCCGCAAAGGGGTTCTCGTGCGTGCCGCGGTTGAACAGCGTCACTGCGTAGTCGTGGTCGAGCAACTCGGTGACGAGATGTCGGCCGATGAATCTGGTGCCGCCGATGACGAGCGCCTGCTCCATAGGAGATTCTTCGACGGTTCAGACAAAAATGGGCGGGTTCGAGAAAGTCGCCCTGCCAGCAACGTCTGTCTGGAAGAGGCCTCGAAAAGACGTAGGAGTAAGAGCGATAGCGTTGAATCGCAAGCGCCTACCGAAGGTCGTCTGCTGTGACTGCTACCGTCGACTGGATCCAGGCTTGATGGTTCTCCCGGTCATAGATGACGAACTCTTCGTCACCGATGGTCAGTTCGGCGTATCGGTTCGTCTCGTCGTCGACGGCTTCGTTGTCAGTTGCACGCTTGCTCATTGGTGATGAGGCCGATGCCTCCATCCTCCATGTGAATAATGGGCATACAAGTACTAAAGTACACCGGGGTGTTTTCACTGCTGATAGCTGGAGTTCGGCAGTGAATAACTATATCATGGGCTAATATCACAAACGAAAACACTATACAGAACAGAGCGTTCAGAGAAAATACACATCAAACAGAGAACAGCGGGGAGATTTATCCTCGCTGGTGTCACAGCGTGGCACTCGATGTGTCAAAGCGTATTAGCCCGCGGTGCTTCTCCCTGGTATGGTCGAAGTACTGTTCCTATCGAGTCAGGAGACGGCCACGCTCGCAGAGCCAGCGGCGTACGTCCCAGCAGTTCGCGACGGCTACAGACAGCGCGGTGAAGGTGCGCCAGCGGAGCCACGAACGAAACTCGACAGCGCGGACCCGCCGGGCTTTCTCACAGGCTATTTCGCTATCCTCCCGGACTCGAACGCGATGGGCGCGTACACCTACACCGCCGGGTTCGGCAGTCGTGACGCACACTTCATGCTCCCGCTGTTCGAGTTCGAGAGCGGCGAACCGCTGGCGCTGTTCGATGGGGCTGCGATGAACCCCTCCAAGACCGGCGCGGCAGGCGCAGTCGCCGTCGATGCGCTCGCCAGAGCGGATGCGACTGACCTCGCCATCATCGGAAGCGGGTCCCAGGCCCGCGGTCAGTTGCTCGCCACCGCGACAGTGCGACCGCTCGAACAGGTGTCCGTGTACTCCCGAACGCCGGAGAACCGTCGCGCCTTCGCCAGCGAAATGAACGAGCGGCTCGACGCGACTGTCGAGGCAGTGCCGGACGCCAAGAGCGCACTCGATGGGGCCGACATCGTCATCACGGCGACAAAAGCGAGCGAACCTGTCTTCGACGGCGACGACCTCGAACCCGGAACGCACGTGACCGCGATGGGGCAGTACCATCCGGAGCGCCGGGAAGTCGACGCAACCACAGTTGCGCGAAGCACGTACGTTCCGGACCTCCGGGCGCGGATCGAACGGGACGCTGGCGCGTACATTCTTGCCCGCAAAGAGGGCGCGATAGACGACGGACACGTTCACGCGGAACTGGGGGATGTCGTCTGCGGGACTGCGCCGGGCCGACAGTCAGCCGAGGAGATAACGCTGTTCGACAGCGGCGGGACGGCAATCGAGACGGTGGCAGCAGCGCGGATGCTCTACGACCGCGCGCGAGAGAACGATTCCGGCACGTGTCTCACGCTCTCACCGGCCAGCGACGCGTTTTAGAGTAGACCGCCGGAGAGACCGACCGCCTCCGCCAGCGTAAGTCCGCTCGCGAGCGCACCGACGAGATAACCAGCGATTGCGCCGCCGTTGAGCAGCGGCAACCCCGCGTGAGCGCGCCCTTTCAGCACCATCCACAGGAGGATCACCAGCCCAGTGAGTGTGCCAGCGATGGCCGTCAGTGCCGGGAGCGGCGCGGTGACACCGAGTACCGTCAGCGCAGGCCCGCTCTCGACGAAAAAGGCCGCGCTCGCGACGAGAACGGTCGGGATCACGGCATCACCGAGTCCGATAAAGAGCGCGTCTCGCTCGCCCTGTAGCTGTGTTCGGGCCTCGTCGTCGAGCGCGTCCAGTATCTCCGCGTCTATCTCCGCGACTGTCTCCTCGTCTATCGCAGCAAGCGTCTCGTCGTCGAGCGCTTCGATCCCTTCCGGTCCGCGTTCGTTCAACTCCTCGGCCGAGGGAGTGTCTGGCGTCTCCGCATCGTCTGCATCGACCTCGGGCAAGGCGTTGTCCAGATACGAATAGGAGAGCGAGAGTGGGACCACGAAGACGACGGGAACGCGCATCTCCATCACGCCGGAGGCGAGCGTGAGCATATGTTCGGTCCCGTAGACGCTGATCGCGTCGTAGACGGCGAGTCCGGTGAGCAACACGAGCGCTGGAAAGAGACCGAAGTTGATCCCGAAAAGCCCCGCTGCGCCGATGCCCATCAAAATGCCGGTCGCGTCGATGACGTACCACTCGGGATAGAGCAGCAGTGCTGCCCCGATGAGAAGCGCGCCAGCAATCGCGAGTACGTCGACCGGACTGCCGCCAATCGAGGGGGCGAGTGCGTCGGGTGCGATGACCGAGAGCACCCAGTAGGAGATGTACACGGCCGCAAAGAGGATGACGTACCGGAGCACCCCGGAGCCGCCGTATTTCATCGCCAGCAGCATCAGCGCAGTCGCCACGAGGATCGCACCGATGTAGAGGACGGTTATCGTCGGGTCGCTGGTATCCTCGACCTGCTGGAAGCCCTCTGCCTGGAAGGGTTCGACGAGCGCGATTGCCCCCAGTTGGACGAGCAGAAAGATGCCGACGATCCCGGCACAGGCGAGTACGACTCGGCGGCGATGGTCCATACTGGGTCGTGTAGGGTGACGGATTTGAGGATTTCGACACCAGTTCCGGAGTGAGTACAGAGTAAGAGAGACCAGCGTTCGCGCTACTGGTCACGAGCATACAGCGTCGTGCCGACGAGCGCGGCAACCCGGTCAGAATCGGGGGAGACAGCTATGTAGGGTCGGTCCACCGGGCCGAACACGTCGACGACGCGGCCGACCGCGGCAAGTTCCTCGTCGATGACAGCGGTCCCGATATCGGGGTGATCCTCGTCTGAGCGAACGATTGCGAGCCCCTGAGCAGCCTGTACGACGGACCCGACGCGTCTCATGCTCGGAGCGCGTCGAGGTAGGCCGCGGTTGCCTGCAGGAGATCACTCTTGCTCGCGTCGTCTGCACCCTGAATCAACACCCGCCCGCGAGGTTCGTACTCACGGGGATATGTCACATCGCGTTCGATGACGGCGTCGTAGCCTACCTGTTGTACCGCCTTAGCGATCTCCTCGACGTCGGGGTCCTCGACGGCGAGTTCTAGCGACACCCGTCGTCCCTCCGACCGCGAACAATTGGCGTCAATATAGGCGGGCCAGATGACGTTTTCGACCATACTAGTACCAGCAGACTCACACACAAATCTCTTTCCTGTTGCCGAATTTTCGCTGGTCCTCGGTCCGTTCGTCGAAACCTCGTCGTGACTGCATCTGTCACGGAGTGTTCGCTGGTGACCGACCCGGAGTGCAGGAGATACAAGTCCATCACCCCCCTTCGAACGGATATGAGTGATCGCTCGGATCCAGCGGGGACACCGACAGTGAGTTGTGCTCGCTGTGGGGAGACGTGGACGCTCGAATTCGAACTCGACGAGTTGCAGGTCGGCAACCGCGCGGTCGAACAGTTCGCACTCGACCACCGCCGCCACACCGGCCACTTTCCCGACGACGTCAGCCCCTACGTCGTCGACTGTCGGCACTGTCCGGACGAGGATGCGTTTCTCTCCGAGACGCCCGCACGGCGCTGGGCACGAACGCACGCGCGGCACACAGGACACGAGATTACACTATCAGAACCAGCGGGGACAAGCGAACGAATCAGCGACGAGACAGAAGAGGAAGATTCCAGCGAGAACTGATCGACCGGGAATCGACCCAGCGATTCTCAGAACGGCGCGTCGACGTTTCCGCTTCCGGCAGATCCGACATCGCTCGGTTCGACGTCGCTTGGATCCACACCGAGTTCCTCCGCGAGTTCGTCGCGTTCTTCGAGTTCAGCGAGAATGTCGCTGCCGCCGATGAACTCCCCGTCGACGAACGTCTGGGGGATGGTCTCCCACCCGCTGTGTGAATCGAGCGCGTCGCGGAAGGCGTCGAGGTTCTGGAGCGTATCGACGGTCACCACGTCGTCACGGTACTTCGAGAGCAGCGTGAGCGCACGGTCTGAGTAGCCACACTGGGGCATCTGGGCGTCGCCTTTCATGAAGAGAACGAGGTCCTCGTTCTCGATGCGCTCGTCGACGAGTTCCTGTACCTCTTCGGCGTCGAGTTCCGGCGCGTTCGGATCGAACGTCATGGTCTCTCGTTCGGGCGCGGGAGGGATATGGATTTCCCTACCGAACGCGTCCCCAGGCACTCGCTTCGGTTCGTTACTCCTCGCTCGGTTCGACCCACTCGCTGGCCCACGACTCGATAGTTTCCATGACTGGGAACAGCGCCCTCCCCTTCTCGGTGAGGCTGTAGTAAGTCGCTATCGGGCGGTCCTCGACCCGGCGAGTGACCATCCCATCGTCCTCCAGGTCGTCGAGCACTCGCGAAAGTGTGCGCGAACTCGCGCCGGTCGAGCGCTTGAGTTCGTTGAACCGCTTTTCGCCGTCCTGCAGGTCGTTCACGACGATCAGTCGCCACTGGGACCCGATTTCCTCGATGGCTTCGACCACCGGACACGCCGCCTCGTTTTTCTCCTCGACGCTCTCCTCTGCGTGTGTACTCATTTGCGACATCGACAGTATCTGACTTTCTTTTGTTTCTAAAGGGATATATGGATTCCGAAACGAACCAGGTGGCGAGGTGTTACTTTGAGTGGCGTCGGCGGTTGGTCAGTCGAGTCCGCCGACGCCGCTTTCGGCGTCCGGCAGGTCGTGGGGTTTGACTTCGATGCCGAGTTCTTCGAGCGCGGCCTCCATGTGTTCGGTCTTCGCGTACTCCGCCCCGTCCTCCTCGCGGATGCGCTGGGCGGTGGCGAGCACCTCGCCCTTGCGTTCGTCGGGGAAGTCGAACTTGTCGACGGTGAGTTCGATGATGAGGCCGTCCATGTCGCGGGTGTACAGCGAGAGGAAGATGCCGCGGTCGAAGACGTTGTAGGAGTACCCCTCCTCGTCCAGGGACTCGGCGACCGACTCGAAGCGCTCGGGCGCGACGGTGAAACACAGATGGTGGACGCCGCCGACGCCCGTCCGCTGCGGGGAACGGGTGGCGTCGCGGTCCTCACTGACGAAGAAGGTCAGGATGGTCCCGTCGCCGGTGTCGAAAAACAGGTGCGTCTGACTGGGGTCGTCGAGATTCGGCTGGCGCAAGACCAGCGGCATGCCGAGCACGTCCCGGTAGTACTCGATGGTGTCTTCGGGGTTCGACCCCCAGATGGTGATGTGGTCGGTTCCTGTCGTGTGGATCGGACTGTCCGGTTGCGCTGCACTCACCGGAATTGATTCATCAGCCATAGCTACTGTTGGGGCTGTCTCGCAAAGTACCTGTTGCGGCCGTCTCCACGGCGAACCATCACGATGTGTGTGACGGTGACTTGACCCCGTCAGCCTCCCTGCTGTCGTCGCGATTCCGTTCGACTTCTTCGACAGGCACGTGCGAAACTTCGTATCCATCGTCCGTGCTCGTGACGGACGACGCGGTGTAAAGCTGGATCTGCCGTTCCTGCTTGGTCGTGACTGGGAACTCGTAGCGTTCTGCCTCGTATTTGAACGTCTCGCCGTCAGCGCGTCGCGTTTCGACAAACTCCCGGTGGCGGTCCAGTCGCTGCTCGATGACCGCTCGGGAGTGGTCCGGGACGCGCTCGATGCGCTCGTCGAACACGTCGACGAACTCCTCGTCCAGTTCGTATCCAATCGAGTTTCGTCCGGCGACCATCGCCGCGAGCGCGGTCGTTCCAGTCCCCCAGAAGGGGTCGAGAACGGTGTCCCCGTAGACCGAGTACATGTTGATCAGTCGATACGGTATCTCGAAGGGATAGGCCGCGGAGCGCTCCCGAAGTTTGTCACTTTCGAGCGACTGGAGTTCGCCGTTGATGTCGGTCCACACGTCAGAGAACCACCGATTTCGCTCCTCCCAGAAGTACGCCGAACGATATCGTCGGTTCGAGTGCGGTTCAAAGTGGCGCTGGTCGGTCCCGTTCCGGAAGACGAGGATATACTCGTGTTCGAGGGTCACGTACGCGTTCGGGGGGAGCATCCCCGATCCCATGAACTTCGCACCCGAGTTGACGGGCTTTCGCCACAGAATCTCCGGAAGCGGTTCGAAGCCCAGCTCCTCGAACGCCGAGACGACCCGCGAGTGGTTCTGAAAGACTCGAAAGCTCCCACCAATTTTTCGGGTTGCGTCTCCGACGTTGACGCAAGCGATGCCGCCATCAACGAGGACGCGGCGTAGTTCCGTCCAGACGGTTTCGAGTTGCTCGTGCATACGGTCGAAGGCCGCTTGCCCGTCCCCTGCGTCCAGATGGTCCGCAATTTCCGGGTCGAGATCAGCAAACAGGTCGTCCCACATCTCGATCATCGGATACGGCGGGGACGTGACGACCAACTCCACAGAATCGTCTTCGACCTGCGACAGCGATCGGGCGTCCCCCGTGACGATGCGGTGACTCGTCTCCATTCACTCCCAGTATCAAGCGGCGCGCCTTAGGTGTTCTCACGCGCCGTTCCGTCCTGCTCGTCGCGGCAACTCCCAGTCAGTCGCACACAGTTTGTCAGGGTTTAACACGAACGGGGCCGACAAGTGAGTATGGCACAGACACCAGTCATCGTCGAGGCCGTCCGGACGCCACAGGGCAAGGAAGACGGCGTCTTCGCCGACGTTCGGGCCGAAGACCTCTCGATACCGCTCATCAACGAACTGCTCGACAGAACCGGTCTGTCGGGAGAAGACGTCGACGACCTGCTGTGGGGGTGTGCCCAGCAGCGCGACGAGCAGGGCAACAACGTCGCGCGAGTCATCGCACTCCTCTCGGACCTCGGGGAGTCGGTTCCGGCGAGTACTATCAATCGGTGGTGTGCGTCCTCTGCAGAGTCGATCATGCGCGGCGCAGACGCCATTACAGCCGGACAGCGCGACTGCCTGGTCGTCGGCGGCATGGAGTCGATGAGTCGCGTCGAGATGGGCGCGAACACCCACAACGTGCATCCGGGGTTGAACGACCACTACAACGTCGGCCGCCTCCAGATGGGGATGACCGCCGAGAAAGTGGCAGAGGAGTACGGCATCACGCGCGAGCAGCAAGACGAGTACGCACTCCGAAGCCAGAAGCGCGCGGCCGACGCGACCGAATCTGGCCGATTCGCCGAGGAGATCGTCCCCATCGAAACCGACGACGGACGTATCGAGCGCGACGAAGGGATCAGAGCGGATACGAGTCTCGAAGCGCTCGCTGGCCTCCCGACGGTATTCCAGTCCGACGGGACTGTGACGCCGGGCAACGCCTCACAGATTTCGGACGGGGCCGCAGGTTTGCTGATGACCAGCCGCGAGTTCGCCGAGGAGCGCGGCCTCTCAGTGCTGGCCGAAGTCGGGCACCACAACGTTGCTGGCGTCGATCCCACGGTGATGGGGATCGGCCCCGTGCCAGCGGTCAGGGGCCTCGCAGAGCGCACTGGCCGAGATATCGACGACTACGACCTAGTAGAACTGAACGAGGCTTTCGCCAGCCAGTGTCTGTACTGCCAGCAGGAACTCGGCTTCGACGACGACATCTACAACGTCAACGGCGGCGCGATTGCGCTCGGACATCCCCTCGGCGCGACCGGGGCGCGGCTTCCGGTCACACTGATTCACGAGATGCACCGCAGCGACGCGGACCTCGGACTGGCGACTGAGTGTGTCGGCTTCGGACAGGGCGCAGCGATCGAGTTCCACCTCGTCTGATCCGTCAGTCGAATCGTGGACGACACCGACGGCAGGTCAGCGTCACTCTGTCCATCTAACCTCGTATTCGAGTTCGTACCGCTGTTCGCCCGTCTCCGAATCGGTTAGGCGTTCGAGTTCGACCTCGAATCGGGGACGTTCGGGCACTGTCACGTCCTGCATCTCGGATTCGCTCTCCAGGTTGACTGAACCAGACTCGATTTCGTCAGCTGCGACACGCAGTGTTTCGGCGATCTGTTCTCTCGACTGCTCTGCCGTGGTTTTGAACAGTTGTTCCTCAGGCATTAGCGGTTCCCAGTTTCGTTTCTGCTGTGGTTGTTCGACGATGCGGGCCCGAACCGGAACTGATTGCGGGTCAGTATTCCGGTCGCTGGGCCTGAATGACCGCCGCGAGTTGCTGTTGTTCGTCGGCGAGCAGTTCCGTCAGGTCGTCTGCGGTGATGATCCCTCGGAGGTCATCTCCTTCACAGACTGGCAGTCGCCGGACGCCGTGTTCGGCCATCAGATTGGCCGCCTCGTAGAAGCCAGTCTCGCTCCCTGCGGTGCACAGGTCGCTCGTCATGACGTCCTCGGCGGTGTGTTCGGCCGGGTCCGCGTCTGCGCCGAGCACGCGAACCGCCAGATCACGGTCTGTCACGATACCAGCGATCTCACCGCCGTTCGTTATCACGACACTTCCGACGCGTTCTTCGTCCATGGTTCTGGCGAGTTCGGCCACACCTGTGTCTGGTTCGGCCGTGACAACCTCGCTTCGGGATAGGTCTTCGATTGGCATTTGATTTCACCCAATTTGAAATTCACACACAGAACTATAATGGATTATCATCATTCTCACTATCTTAGAATTTCATCCGGGTGCATCTGTCGGCGGATAGCTACAGCTGCGAGCGATCGTCCCACGACGCGCTCAGCCGCTCGCCCCTGGTAGCAGGTTCACGACCGCGAGCGTCTCGAGAGCAAGCCAGAGGACAAACAGGGTGTACACGCCGAGGAGGACATACGCCTCCCACGGTTCGAGCACCAGATCGGTTCGGAGGAGGACGAACAGGACGACAGTCGCCACCCCGAGCACGCCCATCATCGGCGCAGCAAGCCCGAAGTCGACGGTGGCTGTGCCCGTGATGAGGACGCCGACCGGGATGACGACCAGCAGGTCGAAGATGTTCGATCCGATCACGTTCGAGATGCTGACCACCGGGCGGTCACGCTCTGCGGCCTGTACGCTCACGAGCAGGTCCGGGACGCTCGTCGCCGCCGCGACGACGGTGACACCCCACAGGAAGTCGGGTGTTCCGGCCGCCTCACCGAGTATCTGCACCGCGTGGACGAGTCGTTCGACGGCGACGAGAATGAGCGCAAGCCCCGCAAGCAGGAGGACCCACTCCTTCCAGACAGTGATGTCGAGTTTCTCTGGTTCGTTCGTGTAGTCCGTGGTATCTTGCCACTGCAAGAATAGATAGAGACCGTAGACGAGAAGCGGAAATGAGACGAGAAGGCGGTCCATCTCACCGACAGAACCGCCCGAACCTGGATTGTACACGACGGCGAGTGCGAACGTGAGAAAGAGCACCACGACTGAGAGGATGTAAAACAGCGTCTCCTTGTGAACGAGCGTCCGCGTCGAAGCGATGTGCCCGCCGGAGATGATGACCGCGAGTCCGGGGATGACGAGAATGTTGAACACAGCAGATCCGACGACGGTCCCGACACCGAGGCCGAACGTGCCCAGAAGCGCAGCGATGACGACTGTCGCGAGTTCCGGAAAGCTCGACCCCGCGGCGGCGATGATCCCACCTTGAACGACTGGCGGGAGGTTGTAGTGTGTCCCGAGGCGCGCACTTCCGCGTTCGAGCAGGTCGCTCCCGACCCACAGCACCGCTGTCGAGACAAAGACGGTGAGTACTGCAAACGCGAGCGACCAATCCATTATCGGAACCCTCGCTTTCGGGGGGTAAAATTGTGTGGTTATCGGATTCACCGCCCGAACCTCCGGGATCGTATTGCCGGACGAGACACGCCACTCGTGCGCCGAAAACTGCAACGCACTTAACGGTGGCCCGGAAAGGGTGTGGTAATGACCAGCGTCAAGAACTTCCGCATCGACGAGGCGGCCACGGCGGAGACGCTCGGGCGTGGTGCCTTCGTCTTCACGGACGCCTACTCCGTGTTCGACTGGGGACAGATGCCCGACCCGATTCCGGACAAGGGTGCCTCGCTGTGTGCCATGGGCGCATTCAACTTCGAGTTGCTCGAAGACCACGGTGTGCCGACGCACTATCGAGGCATCCAGACGGCGGATGGCGTCCAGTCACTCACCGACGCACTCGATGCCGGACACACGCCGACGGAGATGGCAATTGACCTGACACAGGTGCCCGACCTTCCGGTCGAGGGCGGCGAGTACGACTACGACGCCTACCACGAGGCGGCGGCTGAGAACTACCTCGTCCCACTCGAAATCGTCTTCCGAAACCGGGTCGGCGTCGGGTCCTCGCTCCGGCGGCGCACCGACCCCGCCGACCACGGCCTCGACTTCGACGTCTGGCCCGAGGAGGCGGTCGAACTCTCCGAACCCATCGTAGAGTTTTCGACCAAGTACGAGAAACAGGACCGGTATCTCTCCCGGTCCGAGGCCGACGCTATCGCAGGAGTCGCAGATCTCGACGACCTCGAAGCGGTCGCCCGCGAAGTGAACCGACTCGTGACCGAACGCGCCGCCGAGGCGGGGCTGACCCACCAGGACGGGAAAATCGAGTGTCTCTACTATCAGGGCGAGATTCGCGTCGCTGACGTGGTCGGCACGTTCGACGAGAACCGTTTTTCCTACGGGGGGACACAGCTCTCGAAGGAAGTGATCAGGCAGTACCACAAGCGCACGCAACCGGAGTGGGTCGAGGCCGTCAGTGAGGCAAAGAAGCGAGCGAACGAAACGGGCCAGGCCGACTGGAAGTCACTGTGTGACCGCGAGCCAGCACCCCTCGACGAGTCAGTTATTCGGGTGGCACGGGATCTGTACTGCTCTGGCGCGAACGCCTACATCGGTCGAGACGTGTTCGACGCGCCAGACCTAGATGCTGCGGTCGAGGCAGTCAGAGACCTGTAACCGCGACAGCGAACGCAGAAGAACCGCTCATACTGCTGGCTGTCCGTTCGATCGCTCATACTGCTGGCTGTCCGTTCGTACAGATATTCGCCACCCCAGGGTGGCCGAATTCCTTCAAAATAGTACAGCCAGCAGTATCAGTCGTCTGCTTCCTGTGACTCTGCAACGTACTCGCCCAGACCATCGATCGGTCGATCCGGGTTGAGTTCATCGAGTTCCGACGGTGCGCCGAGTTGCGCGTCGCTCTCCTCGGGGTTGCGGAGTTGCGTGCGACCACGGTGGACCGTAACCTCGTCGTTCAGATGCAGGTCGATCGCTTCCAGCAGTGCTTCGGCTTCGAGTGGCTGCCCGATGCGCCGGAGGTCCTCGACTTCGGAATCGGGCGGGACGTTGAAGGCTCGCTGGGTGATGATCGGCCCCTGGTCGAGGTCGGTGGTTACGTAGTGTGCGGTCACGCCCGCGATGCGAACGCCCTCTTCGAGGGCCTGCAGATACGCCTCCGCGCCGGGGAAGGATGGCAACAGCGAGGGGTGGACGTTGATGATGCGACTCTCGTAGCGAAAGACCACATCGGGGCTGAGAATCCGCATGTACCGCGCCAGCACGATCAGGTCAGTGTCGTAGTCGTCGAGAATGTCGAGGAGTTCGCCCTCGTCGGGTGTGCCCTTCTCGTCGCCGATGTCGTGGAACGGCACCTCGTACTTCTCCGCCAGCGGTTCGAGGTCCGAGTGGTTGCCGATGACGACGCTCACGTCCGCGCCGAGGTTGCCGCTGGCCCACTTCTCGAAGATCGCTTCGAGACAGTGTGACTCCTTGGTGACCAGTACTGCGATTTGCTGGGTGTCGCGCTCGGACGGGAATCTGACCTGCACGTCGACGCCGAGTTCATCGCCGAGTTCGGCCAGGTCCTCGCGGAGTTTCGCCTTCGTACAGACCATCTCGTCGGTGTCGACCCGCATCGTCATCCGGAAGACGCCCTCGCGAACGGCCTGGTCCAGGTCCTCGATGTTGATCCCGCGCTCGAACAGGAGCGACGTGACGTTTGCGATCAGACCGGTTTCGTCTTCGCCGACGACAATTATCTCGGTGAACTCACGAGCCATGACGATCCCCCCGGGCCGTGTGCACGTGCCGATGGTTCATACACCGATAGAGGGCACTCCCGGGTCAAAAACGTTCGTTTTGCGACTTCGGATCACAAACGTTTTCGAGCGGGGCCACCGCGTTTTCACCGATGACCGCCTACACAGCGACCGTCACTGTTCGGCTCAAATCCGGCGTCCTCGACCCCGAGGCCGAAACGACCCAGCGCGCGCTCGAACGGCTCGGCTTCGAGCTCTCGGACTTGCGCTCGGCCGACGAATTCGAGATCGATCTGGACGCAGACGGTGAGGAGGAGGCAACAGAGCGCGTCACGGAGATGACCGAGCGACTGCTCGCCAACCCGACGTTGCACGACTACGAGGTCACGGTACGAGAACGATGACCGTCTCAGTGATTCAGTTCGGCGGGAGTAACTGCGACCGGGACACGGTCCTCGCGCTTTCTGAACTCGGCGTCGACGCCGAACTCGTCTGGCACGAGGACGGCCTACCCGAGGGGACGAGCGGTATCGTCGTCCCCGGCGGATTCTCCTATGGCGACTATCTGCGCGCTGGCGCGATGGCCGCCCGCTCGCCGATCATGGACGAGGTTCGCGACCGCGCCGAGAGCGGCGTTCCGGTGCTTGGCATCTGCAACGGCGCACAGATCGGTTGTGAGAGTTCGCTGACGCCCGGGGCGTTTACCACCAACCGGAGCGCGCGCTTCCAGTGTGAACACGTCTACTTACGGGTCGAAAACGCCGAGACGCCCTTTACCGAACGGTACGACGAAGGCGAGGTGATCGAGCTCCCAATCGCACACGGCGAAGGGCGGTTCGAGATCACCGACGAGAAACTGACCGAACTCGACGACGACGGCCGGATCCTCTTTCGGTACTGCGACGAATCCGGGAATGTGACCGACGCCGCGAACCCCAACGGGTCGAAGGAAAACGTCGCGGGCATCACCGGCACGAGCGAGACGATTGCAGTGATGATGCCCCACCCAGAGCGCGTTTCGCTGCCGGATATCGACGGTACAGACGGACAGGGTATTCTGCGAGCCTTTGCCGAATAGGTACGGAGTCCTTTCCCTCGAATCAGTGTCGATTAAATCGTCGCAGACAGCTAAAAGCGGTTCTCTGCGTACCGCTCACCGCTGATGCGATAGAAAACCCCACTTTGCCAAAACGCGAGAGTAGAGAAGATCTAGCAAACTCTGCTCTTTCGCTTCGAACTCGCGTTCTCCACTAAGTACTCAATAACAACGGTATCGAGTGTGAAAGAATGAGCGAGGAGAATAATGCACTTCGTAGCAACCCTGGAACATTCAGCCGATAATTGCTGGGCACGAGAACAACACCGAACGAAAGCCAAAGAGTGGATCAGTACCATAGACGAGCGAGCAGCGGAGCACGACGTTGAACTTCATGGGTCCTACGTCACACCGAACGAGCACAAACTCTACTTCGTCCTCGAGGTAGACGACTTCGAGTCAGTCACTGCATTCCTCGACTCGCCATTTCTCGAAGACCATGACGGCGATATCGCACCTGTCCACACACTCGGAGAGGTGGATGAGATACTGCTGGAGGAGTAGAACAATCGAAGGTCGCGTTCGGACAACCACCCCAGTTAGACGTGTTTGTTACTGGTCGCGCTGTCGTTTGAACTCCGGCGTCCCAAGCGTGTGCAGGTCGTTCGAGACCTCACCGACGCCCTCGCGGAGTTCCTCGTGGGCACGTTCGAGACGCTCGCGGAGCACCTCGTGCTGTCGGGCGAGAATCTGGACGGCCGAGAGGGCGGCGTTGTAGGACTTTCCGGCGTCGACGGCGACGATGGGTGCGCCCTGTGGCATCCCGATGACCGACGGAACCGATTTCTCCTGTACGGGCACACCGATCACCGGAAGTGGATAGGCAATCGAGGCGGTCATGTTCGGCAGGTCGGCGCTCTTGCCGCCCGCGCCAGCGATGATGACGTCGAGTCCCCGGTCGGCCGCCGTGCGAGCGTAGACATCCATCAGGTCCGGGGTGCGATGGGCGGAGACGACAAAGGTCTCGAAGGTGAACCGCTCCTCGGGGGCGTCAGCGAAGTCAGTCTGTTCCGCAAAGCCTAGTTCCGTCAGCGCGTCGTACGCGCCTGGACGACCGGTCTCTGAGCCCATCATCACGTCCAGATCCGAATCTGATCCCATGATGATCCCGACTTCGGGTGTCGTCTCCGGGTCTCGCTCGCTCGCTGCCTCTGATTCGAGTTGTTTCTTGAGTCGTTCGACGCTGTCTGCCATGTGCGTGGCTGGGGGTGGCGGCCACCTAAGCGTTGATGTTAGGCCAGGGTGATTTTATCCCGACAGAGCTAACGTCGGACCATGATCAAAGTGGACGGAGACGACGGCGGCGGGCAGTTGCTCCGGTCGAGCCTAGCGCTCGCCGCGCTCACCGACCAGCCAGTCGAGATAGCGAACATTCGCGGAAACAGGCCCGATCCGGGGCTGAAACCGCAGCATCTCGCAGCAGTGCGCGCACTCGAACGGCTCTGCGAAGCGACTGTCGAGGGTGCAACGCTCGGGTCTGAAACGATCACCTTCGACCCGGACGCGCTCACCACAGACCCAATCGAAATCGAGATCCCGACGGCCGGGAGTCTGACCTTGCTGTTCGACGCTGTGTTGCCGCTTGCGACGCGAATCGACGACGCAATCTCGGTCACGGCGACGGGAGGGACAGAGGTCGCGTGGTCGCCACCACTCGCGACTCACGAACGCGTCAAACTCCCGCTCTGTCGCCGGTTCGGACTCCAGACAACCGTCGAGCGCCAGCGAACTGGCTTCTATCCTGCAGGGGGCGGGCGTGCGACGCTGTGGCTAGCCCCCTCGACACTCGACCCGCTGTCACTTTCCCAGCGCGGCGATCTAGAACGGGTGGTCGTCGACTCACGATGCTCGGCGGATCTGGCAGCCAGAGACGTCGCGCAGCGACAGGCCGAGCAGGCCGTCGAGAGACTCTCGTCGGGAGGTATCGATACGACAGAGCGGGCGACGACCGTCGACGAGACGGATTCGACCGGGTCAGCAATTACCGTCGCATTCGAGTACGAACGGTCTCGCGCAGGATTCGACGCGCTCGGCGAACCTGGAACGCCCGCCGAAGACATCGCAGACGAGGCTGTCTCACGGGCGCTATCTGTTCACGAGAGCGACGCCGTCGTCGACCGATATCTCGCCGACCAACTCCTGCTCTTTCTCGCGCTTTCCGGCGGAGAGATCCGGATCCCCGAGGTTACCGAACACGTCGAGACACACCGCTCGTTGCTCGACCAGTTCGGATTCGAGATACACATCGAGGAAAACAGAACGTCGGCTGTCGTGTCCGCGCCAGGAACCGACCCGGGGGATATCGACCGCTAATCGAGCAGTTCGAGGTCTTTCGCGACGAGGTCAGTCAGTTCCTCCTTGATCGCTGGGTCGATCCGGGCGACCTCCTCACCGTCGTGGAGGCGGTCGTTGTGCGCTTCGATCCCCGCTTTCAGATCGGAGAGTGGGATCCGCGTCGTTGTTTCACACTCGGGACAGGCGACGGGAACCGCTGGCTCGTCGTCAGACATTATCCTGAGATACGACTTCGGTGGGGTATATGCTTGCCGAAGCAGAGACCCAGCCCTTATTGTCTATCGAACGAGCGGCATCGAATAGCTTCGCTCGCGCTCGCGGACTTCCTCCCACGTTCGCTCACAGGCACAGGAGACCTGATCGAACACCGAGGAGTCCTGCCGGAGGTTGAAGTCCTTGATTGCCCGGAAGACCCTGTCGTCGCACTCCCCGCAGTTGTGTGGGCCGCGGTCACTCCCGTGACCGACCGGATCTGAGACGACGAGGACATCCTCCTCGGCCGTGCGTTCGAGGACGTTCGCGATGCTCCAGAGCCACGGCGGGCGGTAGCCGTCGTTGTGGTACAACTCTTCGACCATCGTGTAGCGCTGGACGTTCGTCGGGTTCATCGAGACGGTGTGACAGCCTGGAACGTCTGCACAGCGGCGGATCGATTCGACCATATCCTCGATGGACTCCGACTCCGCGAGGAATGGCGGTTTCATCAGGAGATAGGCTTTGATCCCAGCGCCCGCGTCGCGTGCGTGTTCGGCCGCTGCCTCGAAATCCGCGAAGTCGAAGTACTTGTTGATGCAGTCGTGGCGAATCCGGTCTGTCGCGGTTTCGAGTCCGACTGCAACGTCCGTCTCGATGCCGTGGTCGGTGAAATCTGCTATCTTCTCACTCGCGATGAAATCGGGGAGCGACTCGACGACGATGCGGTCGCGGTCGGCGAAGGTGTCTGCGATGGCCGCCCGCGTCTCCGCCGGAACCTCTCGCTCGTCGAAAAACGATCCAGAGGTGTAGATTTTGATCTGTCCCGCAGGCTCGTCAGCGTTGTCCTGTTCGTGTTCGAGACAGACATCGACCTGTCGCATCAGATCCTCGTGGGCGACCGTCCCGCCCTCGACGGATTCGGCGACGTAGCCACACATCGTACAGCCGCCAGCGCGGGCCCACCGACAGCCGCCGGTGTTCAAGATGATCGTCAGCGAGTCGTAGACGCCGTCGGGGGTGTTGTCCTCGTCGAGCCAGACGCGTGTCGGCTCTCGGGGGTCGTGGGAGGTATCGTTACGGGCGCGGATCTCCCGCATCGCCCGGTTGTGGGCGTCCATCCCCTTGCCCTGCTCGTACACATCGGGGCTGGGTTTGCTCATTAGCGACCGATAGGACAGCGGAACCTAAAGCGTCTGCGTTGTCGACACGACTACCGAGTACAACGGGCTACTCCCGGTGTCGAAACGAGACGACCGTTGTGATCTCGTCGTCACCCGTCGACTCCGTGGTCACGTCGAGGCCGAGCACGCTGTCATCGCCGAGCGTGTCGACGACGATCTCCCGCAGGGCGCTCGCGCTCGCGTCGTCTTCGGTGACGACGACGCTGACCTGCTTGCGGTTTTGACGGATCTCCCCCACCTCGTAGCCCGCATCGGCGAATGCGCTCCGGAGCGACTGCTCGATATCTGTCATATTTGTGTTGAGACGGGCCGGACACAAAAATCCGCGTGTCTCGACAGCACGCGTCTCGCTACTGCTCTTCGACGTGACGAACCTGACTCGCGATCCCACGAGTGCTCTCGACCATCTCCGGGCCGGACATCTCTGCTCGCCCGACGGCGAAGGCCTTCGGACCCTCGATGACCACCTCGTCGCCGACGCGGATCGACTCGTCGGCGTCGACGACGCCCGGCGCGAGCACCGACCCGTGCGGGACGAAGGCGTCGATGGTGACCCGCTTCGTGGGCGCATCGCTCTCGACCCACCGGCGAGCGCCAGCGAGTGTCAGCGCGAGCAGGCCGTACTTGGCGACCAGCGTTGCGAGTTGGGTTCCGTCGCCGTCGAGCGCTCTGAGTTTGGGATAGTGGCTCTCGACGCTGAGATCCTCGAAGATGGCCCCGCCTGCGCCCGCGCCGAACTGGTAGTCTGCGATCGCCCGCAGTGTGTTGTGCTGGCGCTCACGCTTCGAGTACTTGAGTTCCTCGGAGAGCGTCGCGGCGAGGTTCGCAAGCGAGTCGGTCGTCGTGGGATGGTCGACGGCGGTGTACTCGAACGACTGGTCGAGTCGTTCCTCGACGCGCTCACAGATGTCACGGTAGCCCTCGCCCGCGACGTGTGCGATGATCCGTGGATACTCGTTTGCTCGGAGGTACGCCTCCAACACGCTCGCGACGAACTCGATTTCGGTCGGCGTCCACTCGCCCGTGACGACGGTGTCGTAGTGCTGGGCGGGGTAGGTCAGTTCGAGTTCCTGCGGGACGACGCCGATGGGCGAAGTCATCGAGACCAGATGGGCGCGGTACTGGATGGCATCGTGGAACTGGCCGTGGCTCTGGGAGTCGCTGTAGGGCTTCTGTGCCGAACACGGAACCAGCACGAGCGGATTCGCAAAGCGGTTCTCGTAGCGCTCGGTGACACGCTGTGCGTACCGCTGAATCTCGACCCGGTTGAGTGTGTCGTCGGTCGCAGCGGTGATCTCAGACTGGCGAAAGACGGGCGTGTGCTGTTCCAGATAGGCGTACTGCTGGTCGAGACGACGAAAGACGGCGGTCAGCCACTGCTCGTGACGGGCCTGTCCCTCGATGTAATCGCGGAGACTCCCGGAACGAATTCGCTCGCGAACCGTCCCGAGCGCGGCCCGCAGAACGTGTTCGTTGTGTTCAGCGCAGTCCTCGCGGTCGAATGTCTCGATCGACTGCTGACAGGCGGGACACGCACACGGCAACTCCGCCAGATCCGCCAGAAACCGCATCCCGTCAGTCGTGAGGTAGTGGCCTCGCGTCCCAGCGAGCACGGCCTCGTCGGTGTCGAGCAGATCCACCCCCGCGTACGCGAGCGTCGCGACATTCGCGGGCGTCGCGACGCCGGGTAGATACAGCGCGGTATCGGCGGGGATCGATTCACGCGTCTCGATGATCCCCCTCACGAACGCCTCGGCGTGGCCGACGAGTTGCTGGGCGTTCGAGAGCACGTACGCATCTGTGCCGTGGTCGCGGGCCGTCGCTGGCGTCACAACTGCACCGCTCGGAACGTCCACGCCGGGGTACTCCGGCGCAAATGCCTCCTGCACGTCCTCGGGAGTTTCGCCCGGCAGTGCGCGGTGCGGGAGGACGGTTATCGCGTCGCTGTTGTCGGACAACTGGTCGGCGTCGAACTCGCGGTCACGAACCCACTCGCTGCCCGCATCTCGGATCAGGTCGTCGACGAGCGCGGGCGTCCGCCGGGAATCAGCGAACCGGAGTTCCCCGAGTCGTGCCGCCCCGTCGCGCTCGTGTACCTCGAAGTAGTCGGTCATGCGTCCCTCGCTCCGTCGTGACTACCGAGCGGACACACGTACTCACTCATACGTCCCCGTCTGTCGCTCCGGAATAACTGTCCTCCGGTTTCGTCGAATCGTCGCCACCGACAGCCCCGTCGCCGCCCTGCTTTGCCCGGCGACCGAGCGGTTCGACTTCGACGCACTCGGGAACCTGATCGAGCGCCGTCGTCGGCCAGTCGTCGTGAAAGAGCGTCACCGTCGTCTTGGGGTTCGCCGCGACCAGTTTCTGTACCCCTCGCGCGGCCGCCTCGTAGGCCTGTGGCTCCAGTCGCTCGGGAATCTCGCCCGCGAGCGGGTACACGTCAGAGAGCGCGCGCGGAACCGGCCCGAACGGCGGAACGAGTCGCCACGACTGGTCGAACTGGTCGCTCGGATTCCCCGCAGTAAGCAACAGATCACCCTCGACGGTCAGCCGGGAAAGTCTGTCGTGGTGGCGACGCACTTCCGGGCGGCGCGCACTCTCCGTCGAGAGGTGGAAGAAGGCGTCTTTCGAGACCGGATCGGTCCGCTCCAGTTGGTCGGCGTCGTCGAGCAGGCGTCGATAGCCGTCGAGGAGCGCGGGGTGGCCCCGAACGCGCGTCTCGACGAGTTCGAGCAGATTGCCCTCCTCGATGGTCTGCCGAACGGTTCGCATCTCGGCGAACGAAACTGCGAGGTTGTGCTTTGCCAGCAGATGCTCCTGCGTGCCCTCGTCGGCGTCGCGAAGGCGCTCGGGCGTCCACTCGGTACAAACCGGACACGAACAGGGAAACGTCGAAAGGTCCGAAAGCTGTTTCGTCCCCCTGACGGTCAGATACTTCCCGTCGCGGGCAAAGAGGGCGTAGGCCGCCGAGTCGAAGAGGTCACAGCCCATCGCAGCGGCGAAGGCGAACATCATGGGGTGTCCCGCGCCGAACAGATGCACGGGCGCTGCCTCGTCGAGGCCGCGCTTGACGGCGGTGACGACGCTCGCGAGGTCAGCGAATCGGTAGGACTTCATCAGCGGGACAACCGCGCCGATGGGAAAGAGGTCCAGACCGGTCGTCGCCGCCTCGCGCGCGGCCCGTTCGCGCAAGTCGGGATGGGTCGAGCCCTGAATCGGAGCGGAGACGAGCATCTCGCCCGTCTCGACAGTCGCCGCGAGTTCGAGTCGTGACTGGGTGGTTGCCTGCTCGGACTCCGCCTGCTCGCGGTCGACATCGGGCGGCGTCGGGATGTCGACCGGAGTGCCGATGTCGGAACCGATGTCGTGCTGAAACTGCAGTATCTCGGGCGTGTCGACGTCGATATCGCCGTACTCGGAGAGTTGAAAGGAGCCGGAATCGGTCATGATCGCGCCGGAGAAATCGAGCATGTCGTGGAGACCCTGCTCGAGTGCTGGCTCGCGCAACTCGTCGCTGCCGTGGATGATGTAGCTGTTCGTGATGAGGATCTGTGCGCCGAAGTCGGATTCGAGTTCTGCTGGCTCGACCGTCTGGACGTGCGGGTTGACGACGGGAAGCAGCGCTGGCGTCTGCACCGTCGCGTCAGCACGCGGGACGGTCAACTCGCCGATCCGTCCCGCGGCGTCGTAAGAGCGAACCTCGAAAACCTCGTTCATTAGCCCACCATGGGCGTGGCCCAGCGGTAAGGATTGTGTTTCACCGGGCAATCTCTCTCACCCCACAGCAGTCACTCTGACCGCTCGAACAGTTCGTAGTACAGCAGGCCGTTCGCGGTTCGGCCATCTCGGATATCACCCGCGCGGAGCGCATCGATGAGGGTCTCGTAGGCCACCGTCCGCGTGGTTATCGTCTCGTCGCTGTCGAGGTTCTGGTCGCCTGCCGGTTCACAGCCCTCGGCGACGAAGTAGTGAAAGACCGAATCCGCGAAGCCATTTGCCGGTTCGAGCGTGACCAGATGCTCCATCGACTCAGCGCGGTAGCCGGTCTCCTCCCGCAACTCCCGGCGTGCGCCCTCCGCTGGCTGTTCGCCCTCGTGGAGTGTGCCCGCTGGAAGACCGTGATTCGTCCGTTCGACTGCCTGTCGCCACTCCTCGATTGTTACAACCGCTCCGTCGGCCGTGAAAGGGAGTACGACGGTACTCGGCTCCTCTGTGATGTAGTCGAACTCCGCTTCAGTGTCGTCTGGCAGTCTGACGGTCTGATTCCGGACTGTGAACCCGTCACACTCGTACGCGGTCTGCTCCGAGACAGTCTCCCAGGGGTCTGTCATGGGCGGTATTTGAGCCCGGACCATCGTAAGCCGGTCGGTGTGGCAGCCAACATACTGAGAGAACGAGACGAACGCGAGTCAGTCCGGTCGAGCTATCGATGCGCATCTATCACGTCGAGCAGGTCATCGATCTCGGGTCTGTCCCACGTGGACGACCCCTCGTGCGTGTAGATGATCTCGGGTGTGTCGCCGCGGCAATCGAGCATCACTATCTTCGGCATCCGGCCGAAGAAGTCGCTGAACCGGCCGAGAACCCCGAATCTGACCGGTTGGTCGTACTCCGAACTGACTCGCGTGTCGGGGTCGGCACAGAGCGGAAAGGGCAGGTCGTAATCCGACTGCCAGTCTTCGAGTCTATCGGCCGGTTCGGGGACGATTGAGACGACTGCGGCGTTCCGTTCTCGGAATTCCTCGTACCGGGATGCGAGCGTCTGTACCTGCTTGCGACAGTTCGTACAGTAGTAGTCGCGCTGGAAAAACAGCGCGACGAAGTCGTTATCGGCAGCGAGCGACCGAAAGGCGAGTGGGTCCGGCCCGGATCCGACGTTTTCGAGCTCGAAATCGACGGCGAGTTCCATGCAGATTGGTTCGGCTGCCAGCCCGAAAACTGTGCTGTCGGTCGTGTCCGCTCCGAACACACCTGCCGAACTATTTCCCGTCTGGTGTCCATAGGTCCGGTGTGACGGCCGACATCGCCTCCGTTCCGGCGCAGTTTCTCCTCGCGGTCAGGCGCGACGAACCAGTCGCATCGCTTCTCGAACGACTCGCGGCGGTCGATCCGGACGACCTCTCGGCCGCACTGAATTCCGACGATGCGCGTCTGGCCTTCTGGATAAACCTCTACAACGGAGTCACACAGTGGGCGCTCGACGCCGACCCAGAGCGATACGAAAACCGCCGAACGTTCTTTTCCACGCCGCTTGTCACCGTCGCCGGGAGCGATTTGAGCCTCGACGACATCGAACACAGGATCTTGCGCCGCTCGTACAGCAAGTACGCCCTCGGCTATCTCCGCTCGCCCCTTCGAGACCGGTTCTGCGAGCGTTACGAACTCGACGCCAGAGATCCACGGATCCACTTTGCGGTGAACTGCGGGGCCGAAAGCTGTCCGGCGATTGCCGCCTACACCGCGGACCGGATCGACGAGCAACTCGACTGGGCGACCGAGGGATATCTGGCCCAGACAGTCGAGTACGACCCGGACGCCGGAGTCGTTCGCGTCCCGCGGGTCATGCTGTGGTTCCGCGGCGACTTCGGGCGCAAGCGCGACATCCTCGCATTTCTGGAGCGATACGAGCAGATCCCACCCGGGGTGACGCCGCGCCTCTCCTATCGGGACTGGAACTGGTCGATGCACCGCGAGCAGTACGCAGACTCAGAGATTGCAGCGGAGAAGTGAAGGCGTGCTGGCGGCTTAGCCCGCCACCCAGCACCAACCAGCCGTTTGCAGGATCAACAGCGAGACCATCGCCGTCACGGTCGGCCACGGGGTGTGTCGGCGGGTGTATCCGTACGCACCGTATCCGACGAGCGGGACGACCGGAAGGCTGGCGAGCGCTACCGGCACGGGAATGGACCGCCCGGCGAGTGCGAACAGGGAGAGGCCAGCCAGCAGTGCAATTCCCACGTAGACACGCCGGAGCCGCGTCGGAGACCACTGCACTGCGAGAGTTCGCTTGCCGACCGCTCGGTCCGCCTCGCGGTCCGGCCACTGGGTCGCGAACAGATTCAACAGGACGACCAGAAAGAACGGGATCGATGCGAGCGCCACGAACCCGAGTGTCCCACCGACGACAGCGCCGCCGTACACCGGGAGGACGAGTCCGCCGAGCGCGGCATTATCGAGTTCGCCCAGGCCACGCCAGGCCAGTCTGAGCGGGCCGACGGAGTACTGCCAGCCGAAGACCGCAATCACCGCAAGCACTCCGAGTGCACGGAGCGAAAGCCAGCCGCTGACGGCGAAGGCGACGGCGAACACGATGCCGAGACAGAGCGAGAGCGCGGCCGCCCGGAGCGCGACGGTCCGAGACACGTCGAACCGCTGGAGCGCGCCGCTCCCGCCGGAGAACGGCGTGCGGTCGGTGCGGGCGTCGGTTTCGTAATCAGCGTACTCGTTGATCTGGTGGACACTTGTAGCTGTCAGGAGTAAGACGAGCGCCCCCGAAGCAAGCGCCAGTACCGACAGAGTCGCACCCATAAACAGCGCAACTTTCACCCCAAAGAGGTAGACGCCGAGTATCAACAGCAGTTGTGCCGGTCTGGCAGTCGCATACAGCACTCGACCGAGAGACCAGTCCAGACGTACACGAGTCATGCACCAGTACTAGTCTGACAATTCCCAGTCCGGGGCGTCTCTGATCGTAGGAAGCGCACGCTCAAGATCGGACTCTGTCGAGCCGTAGAATCGCTCCCGACCAACGGGTGTTCGCACACGGATAAGGACGGTATGGGTAGTTGCGTGAAAGATAGACAGCGACCACGGCGTTCCCGCGTGCTCCCAGTCGCTGTGACAGGTCGATTCGTCGTCGTCGACGACGCGTGATCCGAGTTCCCAGCTCAACCGCGTCAGATGTTGGAGATCGAAGGGAACAACATCCGGGAGCCGCCGACCGGATGTGTCTGTCCCTCCCGTACCATGCACAGCCATACCACAGGGATATCCCTACGTCAGTAAAAATCATACTATTCTGTCGCGAGTATTGTGCTCTTGCTGAATAGTTGAACGCAGGAGAGAATCAAGCCCAGGAACAGGGACCGACCAGACAGTTAGCTCCACGGTACAGTCAGGCCATACTCGTCTGCGAGGGTTTCGAGTGTCGCCTGGTGTTCTGATGTGACCGGGACGCCCACCGCTCGGTTCTTCTGTTCCCGTGCGGCCTCGACGCCACCCGGGAGATACGACTCGTCGAAGCCATCGAGCGGTTCGAGTTCACCGACGGTCCGGACGTACTCGTCGATCTCGCGCTTGAACCGGTCAGGGTCCTCGAACAGGTCGATCCGGAAGAAGATGGCGAGTGCGCCCTGGTTTGCCATATCGTAGGTCTGGTGCTCTCGGGGGCCGTCGAGTGCAAGTCCGGTGAGAAAGCCACCCCACGACTGACAGATCGACCCCATCCCGACGTGTCGAAGCACGAGTCCGGGCGCGAGTTCCGCGATAGCGTCCCGATACGGGCTGGTGTCGTACAGGTCGTGCATCGTGCCGAAATCGAGCAGGATGTCCTCCTCCTCGTCTGCAGGCGCACAGAACGCCATCGGCGACCCGCCAGCGGCCTCGTATATCTCGTCGCCGGGTGAGAGTTGCAGTTGGTGACCGGAGATGACGAACGCGAGCAGGTCCTCGTCGACTGCTTCCTGCAGGTAGATCCCCGCACCTCCGAAGTGGTTGTGGTTGCGCGTCGCCATCACAGCGATACCCTGCTCACTGGCCTTCTCGATTGCGCGCTCGGTGCCGTCGAGCGCCGGGAAATATCCGAGTCCACCGTCACCGTCGACCTGCACGCTCACAGGCGTCTCCCTGACCACATCGAGTTCGGGGTCTGGATTGACGACACGCTCGTCGAGCATCCGGACGTAGCCTCTGCCCCAGTAGTTGCCCAGAAGCGCCGTCCCGTGGCTGTGGATCCCGCGCAGGTCCATCCGCACGAGCAGGTCTGCGAGTGTCTCTGCCCGCTCCGTTGGCATATCGACGGCCCCCAGCGCGTCGACGGCGAACGACCGAAGCGGTTCGTGAGACACCCGGATCGCGTCCTCTGTGTTGTGATCCATGTAGAACAGTTTGCCCGACACGCGCAAAAGTGTTCGTCACGGTCCGGCGTGGATCGCCTCTGTGTCGAGAAGAGAGACCAACCAAATATGAAGGCGGACGTCCGAATCCGGGTGACAACTATTTAGGCGGGGGACCGATTAGATGACTCCATGTACGTCCGGGATGCAAAAAACAGGGACGAGGTCTGGCTACTTGACCACATCGAGGCGATGGGACTGGACGAAACCGCCTTTCGATCCCGGGATTACGTCATCGCGATGGACGAACGCGAGGGCGAACGAGCGGGCTTTGGTCGGATCCGGATCCACAAGACCGACGACGGGGAGTACTGCGAACTGACGAGTATCGGCGTCCTCGAAGACTGGCGCGGGCAGGGCGTCGGCGCGCACGTCGTCGAACGCCTCGTCACGACTGCCCGCGACAAGGACTTCGACGTGGTGTACTCGCTGACCGGCGAGCCCGAGTATCTCTCCCAGTTCGGGTTCGAGCGCATCGACCCCGAGCAACTTCCCGAGGTGTTGCAGGAGCGACTGCTCACCAAGCAGGAACAACTCGAACCCGATGCTGTCCCGGTTCGGATCGAACCGGACCGCTTCCGGATGCCCGGCCACCTGCGCGAGCGCTTCAAACAGGCCGCCCCCGAAGAGGAAGAAACCGAACCCGAGGAGGGGCCAGAAGACTTCGGCATCGACCCCGACGAGGCGACCTACAAGTACGACACGGGCAACTAGCGCCCACAGGACCATTCCCCCCACCGATTTGAAGTGTTATGAACAGCCTATCTACTGACAGACGAATATATTGGGATGACCGCGTCCATCTGGAGTGAAAATTGTGCGCAAGTCGACACGATATAATGCGTTATTAATTAAGTGTCCGTTACGCTATGGGGGATCAGTGAACGGACGAAAAACCATCGGTGTCCTGGGGATCGGTAGCACAAATCTCTACAGCGGTCTCGGTGACCCGGTGGCCGGAACACTGCGGGCTGTCGAACGCCAGCCAACGCGGGCACATGACCTGGACAGCCAGGCAGTCGAGATAGTCGACCGGCTCATCGAGGAGAACGGAGATCTGGAGACAGTGTGTATCGCGTGTGCCGGACTGGTAAGTGATACCGAAATTCGGAAATTCGACACCCCTGACGGGGAGATTATCGAGCGAGTCCCGATCGGTGACTCGATCGAGAAAACACACGGAATAGACGTGTGTCTCGAAAACGACTGCACGGCATCGACACTCGCGGAGTGGTTCTACGGCGCAGGGAGAGAGTACGACTCGATCGTTCATCTCACCTTCGGCACCGGAATCGGGTGTGGGGTAGTCGAGCGTGGGCGTCTGCTGCGGGGCGAAACTGACCAGGCTGGCGAAGTAGGGCTGCTTCCAGTCGTCTCCGACGGTGATCTCGAAAGTGCCGGAGTGACTGGTGCGTGGGAAGCGTACTGCTCCGGCCGTGGGATTCCCAATTATGCAGCGCAACTGCTTGGCCAGGAAGACGAAACCGACCTCGACCAACCAACCACCGCAAAAGCGGTCTTCGAGGCAGCCGCGAACGGTGACACGGTCGCGCAGAACGCGCTCGAACAGGTCGGCAAGTATAACGCCGCCGGACTCGGTGCTGTCGCAAATGCGTACAACCCGGGACTGATCACAGTCGGTGGCGGAGTGGCGCTGAACAACTGTGAATGGTTCCAAGAGAGCGTGTTACCACACTTCGAGGAGTACTGCTTTGTCGACCAACCAGCTATCGAAATGACGACACTCGAGGACCAGATCGGGCTGTACGGTGCACTCGCAATCGGACGAAATGCGGACAAAAACGCCGTTCGTGGCACCGAATCGGAAGTCGTGAAGCAGGTGCAGGATTAATCACAGCGATCTTCAGCGGTTGTGGAACGCCCTCACGGAATCAGTGAAGTCGGCAAGACTCAAACGTTTTATTCGTACAGCCAGTCCGTTCGGGTATGTTCGACGCCGACGACCTCGCGGAGATACGGTCGGCGAAATCCGAGTGGGAATCGGAGACGCTCGACCCCGTCATCGAGCGGTTCGGTGAGCGCCGCGACCAGTTCGAGACCGACACAGACGGGCAGGACGTACAGCGGATCTACACGCCCGCTGATCTGGAGGGCTACGACTACGAGCGCGACCTGGGCTTCCCGGGCGAGGAGCCGTACACGCGCGGCGTGTATCCGACGATGTATCGCGGTCGGCTCTGGACGATGCGCCAGTACGCGGGGATGGGCACCGCCCGCGAGACCAACGAGCGGTTCCAGTACCTGCTCGACGAGGGACAGACGGGCCTCTCGATGGCCTTCGACCTGCCGACGCAGATGGGCTACGACTCGGACGACTCGATGGCCGCTGGCGAAGTCGGCAAGACCGGTGTCGCCATCGACTCGCTGCGGGACATGGAGCGGGTCTTCGAGGGGATTCCGCTCGACGACGTCTCGACGAGCATGACGATCAACGCGCCCGCGAGTGTGCTGCTCGCGATGTACATCGCGGTCGGAGACGAGCAGGGGGTCGACCGCGAGGAGTTGCGCGGCACCATCCAGAACGACATCCTCAAGGAGTACATCGCGCGCAACACATACATCTATCCGCCCGAGGCGTCGATGCGGCTAGTCACGGATATCTTCGAGTTCTGTGCCGCGGAGACGCCGAACTTCAACACCATCTCAATCTCGGGCTATCACATCAGAGAGGCGGGTTCGACGGCGGCCCAGGAGATCGCCTTCACGCTCGGGAACGGAATCGAATACGTCGAGGCGGCGGAGTCAACGGGGCTTGACGTGGACACGTTCGCACCACAGCTTTCCTTTTTCTTCGCAGCGCATAACAACATCCTCGAAGAGGTGGCGAAGTTCCGCGCAGCCCGACGGATGTGGGCCCAAATTATGGAAGAGCGGTTCGGTGCGGAGAACCCCAAATCCAAGCAGTTGAAGTTTCACACCCAGACCGCGGGGTCGACGCTGACCGCGCAGCAGGTCGAGAACAACGTCGTCCGCGTCGCGTATCAGGCCCTCGCTGCAGTACTCGGTGGGACACAGAGTTTGCACACGAACGGGAAAGACGAGGCGCTCTCGATTCCGACCGAGCAGAGCGTCCGGACGGCGCTGCGCACCCAGCAGATACTGGCCCACGAATCCGGCGCCGCAGACACCATCGACCCGCTCGCCGGAAGCTACTACGTGGAGTCGCTGACTGACGACCTAGAGAGGGAGGCCTTCGAGATTCTCGATGCAGTCGACGAGCGCGGCGGGATGCTCGACGCCATCGAGAGCGGATGGGTCAAGCGGGAGATACAGGACGTGGCCTACGACCGCCAGCAGGAACAGGAGGCGGGCGAGCGCGTCATCGTCGGCGTCAACCGGTTCGCGAGCGACGAGGACGAACAGGTCGACATTCAGGAGGTCGCAGACGAGGAGGTCAGCCGCCAGCGCGACCGCCTCGAATCGATCCGCGAGGAGCGCGAGGACGACGCGGTCGAGGAGACGCTCGACGCGCTCAGATCGGCCGCCAGCGGCGACGAGAACCTCCTTCCGTACATCATCGACGCGGTGAAAGCCTACGCCACGGTCGGCGAAATCTGTGACGCGATGCGAGATGTCTTCGGCGAATACCGGAGTGGGGTCTGAATGACCGCCGCGACATCTCTGGATGTCCGTT
This sequence comes from Halovenus marina, assembly GCF_051414115.1. Lineage (NCBI taxonomy): Archaea > Methanobacteriati > Methanobacteriota > Halobacteria > Halobacteriales > Haloarculaceae > Halovenus > Halovenus marina. The sequence goes on from NZ_JBLKNZ010000001.1 coordinate 1,610,448, forward strand.
TCGACCACGCCGGAATCGCGACCGACGACGCGGAGGAGTTGGCGACGTTGTACACCGATCTGCTCGGCTGTGAGCGCGTTCACGAAACCAGATTCGACGGCATGGAGATCCACTTTCTCGCGGTCGGCGACAGTTACTTCGAGTTGATCGAACCGGTCGAACCGGGGCCGATACAGTCCTATCTCGACGAACACGGCTCCGGGATCCACCATCTCGCAGTCTCCGTGTCGGACATCGAGAGTGCACTCGGGCACGCACGAGAGAACGGGGTTCGCCTCATCGACGACGCGCCACGGCCGGGCGCGTGGGACCACGACGTTGCGTTTCTCCATCCGAACTCGACTGGTGGCGTACTCATCGAGTTCGTCCAGCGGTAAGTTCTGGTCCGAACAGTATTCCGGGACTCTCCATCACCCAAAACCGGCGCCCGCGGGTATTATATGTCTCGGGAGTGCTATGGACAGATATGAATCTCTCGGTAGTCGTCCCGACACTCAACACCCGCGACGAACTCGCGGACTGTCTGGACGCACTCGCCGAGTACGTGCCCGACGCCGAAGTCATCGTCGTCAACGGGCCATCTGCAGATGGGACGACCGGGATGGTCCGTGAGCGGACGGGTGTCGACGTACTGGTCGAACTCGCAGACCGGACGATAAACGCCGCCCGAAACGCCGGAATCGAACAGGCCCGGGGCGACGCTATCGCCTTCGTCCACCCGACTGTCTCTATCACGTCGGCGTGGCGAGACGCAGTCGAGAGTGGTCTGGACCGTGCGCCGGTCGTCACTGGACCGACACAGTCGGGGATCGATTCCCGATACACCGAACCGGAGCGGCGAACCATCCGGGGGCGGTCGGTGAGTTACTTCAACCCCGGAAACGTCGTCTTCGAGCGCGGCCCGCTCGACGAGCTCGACGGGTTCGACGAGTATCTGGAAATCGGTGGCGCACGCGACCTCGCGCATCGGCTGGCCGGTCTGGACCACGCCGTTCGATGGGACGACGACATGGCCGTCCGGCAGCGACTGGGCGCTGATGGCGGCGAACGAGAACCGGACTGGGACTGGAAGTATCGGTCGCTGTCCTATCGCCTCGTAAAAAACTACGGCCTCAGGCCGACGGTGCTCGGGCGCACGGGACGACACGCCTGTGGCGACGGCGTGAGTCAGTTTCGCGCTGTCTGGAGCGGGGATCTTCGACCTTCGGAGTGGCTCGGAAATGGCCGGGACGTGGTTGGGGGGATTCTCGGCGGAATCCGTGCGGGTATGAGCGCGCGCCGGACGGACCGCTCGAAGCGGCACAACCCACGTGGCCGCTCGGCGCGAACGGACCGTGCCGTCACCGTCTACGACAGGCGAGACTCAGCGTAGCGGTATCGGATCGCCTCTCGACGTGCTCAGGGCGCGAGTTCGTCGAACACCCGGGAAATATTGTTCGAGAAGACTTTTCGCATCGCGTCCTCGGGAACGTCGAGCGTCAGAATCTCCATGATAGCGACGTTTGGATGGATCGCGGGTGCGCCGCTCCCGAACACGACTCGGTCGGGATGTTCCATCACCGCCTGCTCGATGGGGTCGCGCAATCCGACGAAACTCGTATCGACAAAGCAGTTCTCGTAGCGACCCAGCAGTTCGATAGTGCGGTTCATCAGTCGCTCGTCGAGCGGATAGCCACCAAAGTGAGCAATAACGAGCGGGAAGTCGTATTCGAGCAGGGTTCGTTCGATCGATTCGGGCGGAAACCCGCGCCCGCCATAGGTGAGAACGGGCAATCCGGACGCTTCGAGTTGTTCGAGTACCTCGGAGTCGGGCAGTCCGTCCGCGGCGGGATTGAGCATGAAGCCAACAAAGCGGTCCTCGTAGGCGTACTGCTCGATGTCGGCCGGTGACGTGTGCTCCGAGGACCGCGACCGAGCGGCGTTTCGAATCCGGCTCCCAGTTCCGGTGCCCGGATCACGAACACCGTTGACGCGTGCGAGAGCGATAAAGGGGCGGTCGACTGCGATCCGGGCGACTGCGTTGTTCGCTTTCAGGTAGCTCCCGTTTCGCTCTGCTGGGAACGCGAGCGACCGAACCACGCCTGCCTGCTGCATCTCGCGTTCGACCTGTTCCGGGTCGCCAATAGCCCGCGGCCGACGCCGCTCGTCTGGTTCTATCTCCATGTGGGTGTCGACGACCCTGAACCCGTGCTCCAGTCCGAGCATCAGAGGGTGCTTTGCGGTCGGGGTATTTAGATTTTCGCGGCTGAGGCCCAAACCGCGAAAGTAATCAACGGTTACCGTTCTGTGATACGTGATAAAGATACCTTTGAAGGCATTATCCATGGGATCCTGTGAGGTATCGAACAATATGCTAATAAGCGCGGGACGAATTACGAGAACGTGTTGATGGTATCACAGATGCAATTGGAAGACAGGACCTGTCTGGTCACAGGCGCATCGAAAGGGATTGGTCGCGGTATTGCCGAGGAGTTCGGCGCCCACGGCGCGAACGTCGTGGTGAACTACCGGTCGTCGGAGGAGGACGCCTACGACGTCCGGGACGAGATAAACGACGGCCCCGGCACCGCCATCGTCGCCCAGGCGGATGTCTCCGAGTTCGACCAAGTCGAAGCGATGTACGAACAGGCCACCGACGAGTTCGGCACCATCGACGTGCTGGTCAACAACGCGGGGATCACCGTCGACAAGAAGTTCGAGAACATGACCCGAGAAGACTGGGAACGGGTTATCGACGTGAATCTCGGCGGCGTCTACAACGCGACGAAGGTTTGTTTCGAGGACATCCGTCAGGCCGACGAGGGTCGGCTCATCAACATCTCATCGGTCGTCGGACAGCAAGGCAACTACGGACAGGCCAACTACGCGACGACGAAAAGCGGCCTGTTTGGGTTCACGCGAACGATTGCGCTGGAACTGGCAAATGAGGGGTCGACAGCAAACACTATCGCCCCCGGGTTCGTCATGACCGATATGCTCAAAGACGTTCCCGACCGCGTACAGGAGAACATCCTCAAACGCATCCCGCTCGACCGCTTCGCCGAAGTCGAGGACATCGTCGGGATGGCTCGGTTCCTCGCGAGCCGTGAGTCGAGTTACATGACTGGTCAGGTGCTCGGCATCAACGGAGGGATGGAATGGTGAGCGACGTTCGTGTCGCGGGCGTCGGGATGACGCCCTTCGGGAAGTCGCCAGAGCGAACCGCTCGTGACCTCTTCGCCGAGGCCGCCGGAAAGGCCTACGACGACGCCGAGCTCGGCCCTGATGTTGTCGAGGAGGTCTTTTTCGGCAACTTCATGGGCGAGTTCGCCGAGACGCAGGGTCATCAGGGTCCGATGGCAGCGAAGGCAGCGGGCGTGACCGCACCCGCGACACGCGTCGACAGCGCGTGTGCATCAAGCGGTGCCGCGGTCCGGATGGGCATCGAGCGCGTCCGGAGCGGACAGGCCGACGTGGTGCTCGTCGGCGGCGCAGAGCGGATGACGAACCTCTCGACGGCGGACGGCACCGAGGCACTCGGCGCGGCCGCCGACGCGCTCTGGGAACTGCGTGCTGGCATCACGTTTCCCGGCGCGTACTCGCTGATGGCGAATCGGTACTTCCACGAGTACGGCGGTGACCGCGAGGATTTGGCCCACATCGCGATCAAGAACCACGCGAACGCGGTCAACAACGACCTGGCGCAGTTCAACAAGGCAATCGACATGGACGACGTGCTCGACGCGCCGACGGTCTGTTCGCCCTTTGGCCTCTTTGACTGCTCGCCGATGAGCGACGGCGCGAGCGCCATCCTGCTCGCCTCGCCCGAGTTCGTCGAGGAACACGGCGTCGACGCGCCGGTCGCAATCACCGGAACCGGTCAGGACAGCGACAACCTCGCCTTGCACGACCGCGACGACGTCACGAAGACCCCCGCGGCAAAACGCGCTGCCGAGCAGGCCTACGCGGACGCTGGGATCACCAGCGACGACATCGACGTCGCTGAGGTCCACGACTGTTTCACCATCGCCGAAGCGCTCGCGCTCGAATCGCTCGGGTTGTACGAGCACGGCGAGGCAATCGGGGCGGCCCGCCGCGGCGAGACCACCATCGACGGCGAGTTGCCGGTCAACCTCTCGGGCGGTCTGAAGGCGAAGGGCCACCCGGTCGGCGCGACTGGCGGCGCACAGATTTCGGAGTTGACGAAACTGCTCCGCGGTGACCACGTCAACAGCGACGCAGTTTCTGACGCCGAAGTCGGCGTGACCCACAACGCGGGCGGGACAGTCGCTAGCTGTGTCGTCAACGTCTTGGAGGTGGTCGCATGAGTCGAGCAGTGCCTCGACGAATGCGACGACGCCAGAGCGACGCTCTGGAGGTGGACCGATGAGCGACGCACGCGACGCTGGCTACGACGACTTCCTCGACGCCGTCGAGGAGGGTGACCCGTTCTACCTGCAGGGCGACGGCGACGGGTGGCTCCCACCGCGAGAGTTCGACCCCGAAACTGGCGAGCGAGGTCTGAGTCAGGAACCGCTCCCCGAGACCGGCGAGATTCTTACGTGCACGACCACGTACGTGGCCTCGCCTGATTTCGTCGACGACGCGCCGTTCGTCGTCGCTGTCGCCGACTTCGGTCCGGTGCAGATGACCGGGCAGGTGCGCGGCGTCGACCCCGAGGACGTGGAAATTGGCGACGAGGTCACCCCTGCTGTCGACGAGACGGAGACCACCGGCGACCGACTGCTGGTGTTCGACCCGGCCTGACCGCACCGCCACGGCCGATTGTCCTATCGCTCGAATTCTCTCGTTACCGGATTCGCACACAGAGAGAGATCGAAAGCGACTACAGAGAAGTGCTGTCATCTCATGCTTGCTCCCACAGCGTTTCGATGCGCTCTTCGATGTATTCGAGGACATGACGACAAACATCACGATGGTCGTCGGGCCACTGAGCGTCTTCGGCATCGGTACGACTGGCGACCGGTGGCGGGTGAAAATGATCCCGCGCGCTGTGCGCACTCGGATGTCGATCCCAGCGACACTTCCAGACGCTATCCTCGTGCTCCTCCTGATAGTGAACGTTGAAATCGTCGTTGCGATACCAGCGGATCTCAAGACGTGCTGTTACTCTTCTCGGATAGTACTCGTCAGCCAACGCGACGCGAAGATGCACTCTCTCCGCCTCGACTATCTCCGCAGACTCACTCAGACGACTGCCAGCGAAGCGAGATCGTATCCGTTCTAGCACCGCCCGGTCGAGTGGGGCAGGGCTCGCACCGTCATCTGCTGGCACCATCGTCAACTGTGTGATGGCGCTGTCGAACCAGCGGCCTTCCGTCGCGCGCGTTCGTGAACGCGGCGTTCCTCAACGGCGGTCGCCCAGTCTCCTAATTCCACGTACACCTCCTCGACCTGCTCCGCGTCGAATTCGAGCACGTCGACTTCGGGAGGCGAGTCAGCGTCGTACGTGTCGCGGTACGCTTCGATCCGGTCGGTCAACTCCGAGACGCGCGTCTGAAGTTCCTCGACAGTATGCTCCCGGGCCAACTCGTTCACTCGCCGCCACTCGAAGTAATCGTCGTTGCGCTCGTATCTGACGGGTCGTCCCTCGTGTCGGATGACGATCCCCAGATCAGCATAGAAGGAGAGGTGTGTCCGCGCTGACTCCTCGGAGCAGTCCGCCCGATCGGCAATTTCGGCGGCAGTCATCGGATCACGAGCGTGCAATACCGTACTGTAGATGCGCTGTTTCGTGTCCTCATCCTCGAATGGGCTATCGAACGGTGGCGGGCCGCCGCTGCGGGCGTCGTCTGTCATATCTCCTCAGACGGGGCTTGCAAATATATTTCTTTTGTCACCCCAAATATATGGTTACGGCGGTTTCAGCGCGCCCGGAACCAGAATCAGTCGTCGGCGCTCGGTGCAGCCGGTTCGATGTCGAGTTCGCCAGCGTCGAGTTCCTGCTCGATCTCCCGTGCTGCGGTGACCATGTTCTCCATCTTGCCGTAGGCAACGTCACGGGGGAGAAGTTTCAGTCCGCAGTCGGGGCTGACGGTGAGGCGTTCCGGCGGAACGATTTCGAGTGCTTTCTCGATATTCTCCTTGATCTCTGCGACCGGTTCGACCTCCGCGACGTGAGCGTCGACGACGCCCATCGCGAGATCCTTGGTGAAGGGTGTCTCTTTGAACACGTCGAGTTGTTCGTAGCCGCCGTTGCAGAGTTCGATGTCGTACTCCTCGACGGGGTAGTCGAGCATCTCGGGGTAGATTCGGGAGTAATCGCCGTAACAGACGTGGAGGCCGAGACGAACGTCGTCGGGCACGTCGGCGACGATGTGTTCGAGGCACTCCCCCACGATGGCGTGGTCGTCGGGCGTCGTCGCGAGCGCTGGTTCGTCGATCTGAATGTAGCGTGCGCCAGCGTCGACGAGCGCCTCGATCTCCGTGTTGACGAGTTTGGCGAGTTCGTAGGCGAGTTCGGCCTCGCTGTCGTACACCTCGTTGAACGACCAGCGGGCGAGCGTGTAGGGGCCAGTGATGGGGACCTTCACGGGGCGGGCCGCGACATCTGCGGTGAAGTCGTACTCGGAGACGAGCCACTCCTCGCCATAGGAGACTTCGTCGACGACGCTGGGCTTGTCGAAGTAGTTGTGGCCCCAGACCTTCACGCGGCCGTTGAACTCGTAGCCGTCGATGCGGTCGGCGAAGTACTCGACCATCTCGTTACGGCGCATCTCGCCGTCGACGACGGCGTCGAGTCCCGCGCGCTCGTGTTCCTCGGTGATGAGACGGGCGGCGTCGTCCATCGCCTCTTCGAGATAGTCGGCGTCGAACGAGCGGTCGTCGTCCTCGTACAGTTCTCGTGCTCGGTCCAGCCATTTTGGCTTCGGATAGGACCCGACGACAGTCGTCAGCAGGAAGTGGTCGTTCGGGTGGTCGGCCGGACGGAACTGCTCTCGCGTCATGCCGTCACCTCCGTCGTGAGGGCACCGAGTGCATCCAGTTTCTCCTCGAAGCGGTTGACGGGAAGGTAAAAGAGTCCGGTGTTCGCCGTCGCGTACACGCGGTCGAAGTCACCGTGCGTTCGGTCGTCGAACCAGTCGATGCGCTCGCGGAGTTCCTCGGGCGACTCGACGAGCGTGTTCTGTCCGTCGACGATACCGAGCGCGACGTCGTCAGTGGTGCCGTACTCCCCCGCGTTGTAGACGTTCGCGTCGTGGTCGCTCACCAGGTCGAACCCGACCGCGTCGATGTCGGCGTCGAGGAGGTGCGCGTACACTTTCTCTTCGAGCGCGCCCCAGTAGGGATAGACGACGACGTCAGCCGGGACAGCACTGGCGACGGTATCGACTGCTTCGCTTGCGCGCTCGTCAGTCCCGTCGTCGGGGGGATTCTCGACCAGTGAGGGTTCGAGCAAGAACAGCGTCTCGACCTCGGGGAGTGCGTCGGCTTCCCCGGCGAGAAACTCCGCGATGGCGGACAGAAAGTCCGCACTGTCGCCGTAGTGCTCGTCGGTCGCGAGGTCTGCAAGCGAGTACGGGCCAGGAAGGGCCGCCTGCACTGACTCGTCCGTGTACTCGGTCGCGGCGGTGACTTCCGACGCGACGTCGCCGGTCGGTTCGAGCGCGTCCGTGACGACTGGCTCTCGGTAGAAGTTATTGTTGTTGTAGTAGCGGACGATGCCCCGGGTTTCCACACTTTCGCTCACCGCCAGCGGGTGTGCGAGCATGTCGTCCCACCGCCCCTGCCCCTCGACGACTCTGTCGAGTCCGGCCTCGATCTGACGGTCGATGAGCTCTTCGCGAACCTCCCGGTAGATTGCAGAGAGTTCTTCGGACTCCGTTCCATCGATCAGGTCGTCTTTCTGCCTTCCCTTCTGTTCGGGAAGGTCGTCTTTCGCCCAGTCAGGCAACGGATACAGGCCGGGCGTCGTTGCGATTATCTCCGACATTAGCCTCCGGTAAGAGATGACGCGTTTTAATATTTTCCACTCAAGAATGCATATCAGTAATTTCGAGAACGACGAGCCGCTCGAAGGGCTGTTTTTGCTGTGCGACTCGGCTCACGGTGAACCCTTCGACCTCGGCGTGTTCGCGGACGGCGTCGGGGTCTGTGAGCGACGAGACCAGAAGATACAGTCGCCCATCAGAGCGCAGGACGCGGCCGACGTCGGCGAGTAGGCGGCGGACGACGGCGCGGCCGTCCGGGCCGCCGGAGAGGGCGGCCTCCATCGGATCAGACCACTCCTGTTCGGCCGGGGTCGGCAGATACGGCGGATTACAGAGCACGACGTCGAAGCTCTCGGCGGCGAACGGATGGGTGAGGTCACACCACACCGTCTCGATGCCGCGCTCGCGGGCGTCCAGACAGGCCTCGCGGTTGATGTCACACCCGATGACTGTCGCACCCGTCCGTTCTCGGACGCGTTCTGCGACGAAGCCAGACCCGACGCCGACTTCGAGAACGCGGTCCTCGTCGTCAATTCGGTCGCAGGCCGTCTCGGAAAGCAGCGCCGAATCCTCGGCTGGCTGGTACACCGCCTCCAGGTCACGACGCTCTGCGAGCGACGGCGGTTCCTCGGTCATTCGGCCGGGTCACCGACTTCCCAGGCGAGCGTCGCCAGTCGCGCGAACGTCTCCGGCGTGGTGTTGCCCGCTCGCTGTTGCAGAACTGCTTCGTCCGCGCCCTCGATGACTGCCTCGGGGTCGGTGATCCCCGAGATGTGGGTGGTGTTTCTGATCGCATTTCGGAGTGTCTTGCGCCGCTGGGTGAACACCGCTCGCACGAAATCCATGAAGAACGTTTCGTCGGGGACAGTGTACTCGGGGTCGCGTGGTTGCGTCCGCACGACGGCGCTCTCGACGGCGGGTTGTGGGTCGAAAGCCTCCTTCGGAATCCGCTCGACTATCTCCACGTCGGCGTAGTGACCAGCCGTGACCGACAACCGACCGTACTCCGCCTCGCCCGCCGTGGCGGCCATTCGCTCTGCGAACTCCCGCTGGAAGGTCAACACCAGCGGACGCTTCGCGGGGAGCAGTCGAAAGGCGATTTCGCTCGAAATCCCGTAGGGAAGATTCGACACCGAGCACGTGAATGCGGGCAGTTCCACGTCGAGCGCGTCGCCCTCCACGACGGTCAGCCGCCCCGCGTCGATTGCGTCGGCGAACTCCTCGCGGAGGAAGGCGGCCAGGTCCGGATTTCGCTCGATAGCCGTCACGTGCTCGCCGACTGCGAGCAGTCGGTCGGTCAACGCCCCGTTTCCGGCCCCGACTTCGAGGATGTGTGTTGTGTCTGCGTCGACCGCTGTCGCGTACGTCGGCAGCCGGTCGAGGACGCGGTCGTCGACGAGAAAGTGCTGATCCTCGTCGGGGTTGCCGCTGACGCCAGCGCGAGCGCGCAGCGCATCTGGGTCACGGAACTGTCGCTTCCCGTCGTCTTCAGTCGAGCGGTTCCCCTCGGTCATTGCTCGTCGTGACGGACGAACAGCCGGTACTTCAGGTCGTCCTCCTTGAGTTCCTCCAGAATCCGCTCGACGAGAATCTCCTCGGGGTTGTGAAGCCCGTCGACGCGCGATTCCAGGTCCTCGAAGCTCTCGAAGGGCGTTCGCTTGCGCTGGTCGAGGATGTTGTTGCGGAGTTTCTTGCCGATCCCGGGCAGTAGATTCAACTGGTGGAGTCGCAGCGTGATCGGCTGTGCGTCGTTGTACACGTCGACGAACCGGTCCTCGTTTTCCTCGACCAGGTCCTCGATGACGTAGTCGAGTTCCGAAGTCGCGCCGCTGGGGAGGTCCTCGTATTCGATTTCGTTGACGCGGCCGACAAACGAGTCCTGGTAGATGTCGATCCGGTCGCCGATGGTGATGTCCTCGTCGCCGTCGACGATGAACTCGTACAGCCGAAACTGGTCGGTGTCGAGTGCGTACGCGAGCGGTTCCTTCTGGTACTGTGGGCGGTCGTCGTCACTCCGCCCGTGGGGCAACACGTCCAGTATGATCGCGTCCGGCTGGCCAGCAGAGTCGTCACGCTCGTCGTCGGTCATGTTCTGTGGATAAGAGGAGTGGTCACTTAAACGTGGGCCGCCCTACGCGTACTGCTTGACGACGTTGAGAATCTCGTCGAGTTCCTCGCCCGAGAGCGAGAACCGCTCCTGTGCGTACACCGCCCGGAGTTCGTCCCGGTCGAGTGGCTGCAGGTCCGCAATCTTGTAGGCCGTCTTCTCGTCGACCTTTTCGAGTTCCAGCAACTGCTCGACGAACTCCGCGGACTCCTCGGGCGTGAGGTTGGCGAACCGGTTGACGTGTTCGATGGCTCGCGCGAGTTCGTACCGCATCTCGCGTTCCTCGTCGGCCGCACGCTCGGCTTCGATGTCTTCGAGTACTGCCTTCGTCTGTGCAACCGTCAGATACTCCTCGTCCACTTTTTCCTTGAATATTGTCATCTTATCGACCCGGAGTGGTTCTCGCTTGTCGAAGCCTACACGACCAACCGAAAAATACCTTCGGAAACGGATTTTTTAGAAGCCGCGAATGTTCGCCCTCGACTTACGCCTTCGTGATGTGGGCTGGCTTCGCGATGAGTTTCTTTTCGACGCCGCCGTCGACGATTTCGACCTGATAGGCCTGTCCCTGTTTGCCGAGGACAGTGCCCGTCCGGCCGTTGAATCGTGGATGAAAGCGGCCTTCCTGCACGCTCGGGTCCAGGTCGAGATGGACGGTGTCGCCAGCCTCGAACTGCTCGACGGCCTGCTGTGGCGGCGACGTACCGCGCTCTCGGGGGTCGTTTTTCAGCTTGTTCCGCGTTCCTTTCTGTGGTCCGTGTGAGTTGGGCATTCGTATCACCTGATAGTTGACTTGCTGGTATAAAACGTGCGTTCCGTCCTCAGAGGCGGCCGACGTCCTCGACAGAGACGCTCTCGACGTCCTCGACGTCGGCGAAGGCCTCCTCGACTGCCTCGGTGCCGCCAGCCTCGTCGGGGACGATGACCGTCGGGATGAGCGCAATCAGACCGAAGGCGACGTCGTCACGCTCGAATCCGTTGATCTGTGCGCCTTCGGGGAGTGACTCCCGTAGCCGCGTTTCGAGTTCGTCGAGGTCGACCTCCGGGCTCTGGGGCATGACCTTGATCGCAGCAGCTACCTTTCCCATCGTTATGGCCCCGTGAACCCGCAGTCCGGGCATTCGTACAGCGTGCTCTGCTTGCGACACGTCTCACAGCGATGGATCTGGTGGCCACACTCCGGGCACGCGAACGTCGCTGCGTTCGTGCCAGCGATGTTGATGCCACACGAGATGCACTTCTGCGTATTGCGTTGCTGGCTCTCGCTCATACCAGCCCATTTCGCGGCAGCGGTTTTAACCCTTGTCAACTCCATCGGCCGTCGAACGCTCGTCCCGATGGCTCATACACCCGGGAGTCTCACCGCGTTTCAGTTTCGTGGTCGGTACGGCCGACCACACTAGGATTCGAAAGCGCACTCGCTGTCGGTTCCCCGCTCTCCCACAGGTAAAATCCCTCGCCAGCGTCGAGTCCCGTCTTTCCTGCCTCGACCCGCTCGCGCAACACGCTGGGTGGGTCGAATCGCTCACCGACCGTGTCGGCGAGAAACTCGTACGTTTCGAGGCGTGCATCGAGGCCGACTCTGTCGGCGTGTTCGAGCGGGCGGTGGAGGTGTCCGTATCCGGATTCGAGCATCGTGTCGACGGCCTCGACGCGTCCGACACCCTCCTCGACCAGTCGCATGGCTTCGGCTTCGAGTGCAAGCGCGAGTCGGGTGGACGCACCGCCGACGGCGTCCCCGACGACGACCGAGTCGCAGTCGAGCGAGTCGAGAAACGACGACGCTCGGTCTATCGCCTCCTCGGCGGTCTGTTCGGTCGCGACGAGTTCGACGAACCGAGTGTCCGAGCGCTCGCGCACCCGGAAGCCGACAGCCCGGTCGGGGTGTCTGAGTCCGGCCGCAGCGGCCGTGATGGACCCCGTTTTTGTGGTGACCGCGATGAGCGTCTCGCGGTCGAGAAACGTCTCGATGTCGGCCACGCGACGCTGGCGTTCGTCGGTCCCCTCAGTGGCCGTTTCGATAACCAAGTCGGCCCCGTCGACGGCCGCCTCCAGGCCCGTCGTCGCCTCGACGCGGTCACCTACTCCGGCGGCCTCTGAGTCGGCCGTATCGTCTTCGATACGCTGTTGAATCCGGTCGACGCTGTCCATCACCACCGTCACGTCCGTATCGTGAACGCGAACGTCGTGTCCGGAACGTGCCGCCCGCTCGACGAGCAGGCGTCCCGCCGGTCCGGTTCCGAGTACTGAAACGTCCATGCCTGTTCACCGTAGTCGAGCGAGTTAGTGATTTGGGGTGGGCGAAAGGTGGTCTCCATCAGCGGACGTTGTCGACGTCGTCAGTCCGCCGATGTCGTCGACTGCGAGGCCGTGTCGCTCACAGACCGGTAGCCAGTCAGTCCGATCAGACCGAATCCGACCTTCGCGACCACGTCGAGATAGGAGACGACGAGCGCTGTCGTCTCCACGTTCATCAGTCCGAGACCAGCGGGAGCCAGAGCCCAGATGACCGGATAGACGAGCCACAGGACCACCAGAAACGAGCGGTGTTTCTGAAAGGTCACGAGTGCAGCACCGCCGATGCCGCCAGCGGCTTCGCCATCGCGTGCCGCGCTCTCGATGCCGCCACCGCGTGCTGCGTCTTCGAAGTCGTCGTACGCGTAGTAGACGACGCCAGCGAAGGTGACCGACCCGGCGAGAAAGCCAAGCCAGCCCAGCGGTCCCGAGAGCATCGCGCCAGCGAATCCGAAGGCGATAGTGAGCCCCATCAACGCGATCGAGCGGTATATCGTCGACATCGCCACGCCAGCGAAGAGTCCGAGATAGAGCACGTGGATCGGCGTCGTCAGAAGCCAGTCCACGTAGCGCGGCAGGAAGACCGGATCGCCGCTCTGTGAGGTTAGCTCCCCGAACCCGAGCGCCATGAGCGCGTACGCGACCGCCGCGATGAGCGGAACGGCGACCAGAAGCGCGTACCGACGCCGTTGACGGTCGGGGACGTATCGGGAGCCGTATCCCAGCACAAGCGTCCCGAGTAGCATCCCAACCGCGCCGAGTCCGAACCACGTTTCGAGCGTCGCCATCACTCGTCACCTCCCATAGACGCGGCCGAACTCTGGTCGAACGCGTCGGACCCTCCGACCGCCCCGGTTCCGGCCGCATCACTCTTGACCGTGAATCGATCGAGCAAGTCCTGCAGCGCCCGTGCGTTCTCTCTGAGTTCGTCCGCCGAGGTCGACACCTCGTCGATCGACTCGGTCTGTGCTTCGGCCGCGTTCGCTACGCGGTCGGCTTCAGAAGCGGTCTGCTGACTGATCTCGGTAAGTTCGTCGATGACGCCCATCACGGACTGTGCCGCGTCGGCCTGCTCGGCGGTCGCGTCGTCTATCTCCTGAATCCCGACATCGACCTCCTCGGTGTACTCGACGATGCGTTCGAGCGCCTCGATGGCCTCCTCGACTGTCTCGGTTCCGGTCGTAATGCGCTCGCTTGTCTCCTCCATCGTCTCGACTGTCTCACCCGCCTGACTCTGGATCCGCTCGATCCGCGTCTCGATGTCGCCCGCGGCGTCTTTGGTCTCCTCGGCGAGGTTCTTGATCTCGTCTGCGACGACGGCGAAGCCGTCACCGTCCGCGTCCGCGTGGGCCGCTTCGATAGAGGCGTTCAGTGCGAGCATGTTCGTCTGCTCGACAATCTCTGTTATGAGGTCGACGATTTCACCGATTTCGTCGAGATCCTCCGCGAGTTCGGTTATCTCAGAGACCGTCTCGTCAGTCTCTGCGTCGATTGCGTTCATCTCCTCGATGGCCTCCCGGGCGGCCTCGCGTCCGGTCTCACCGACCTCTGCGGCCGCCTGTGAGGTGTCTGCGACCTGCTGGGCCGAGGCCGCGACCTCCTCTGCAGTCGCCGAGAGCCCCTCCATGTCGTTTGCCGCGTCCTGGAGTTGCTGGTTCTGTCGCGACGCGCTCTCGAATATCTCCTGTATGGAGTCACGAACGTCGCGGCTGGCAGACTCGACCTGGTCGGCGTTCGATCCGGCCTGTTCGCTGGCCGCCAACACACTCTGTGCGAACGACTGGGTAGTCGAGATAATCTCCTCTAATGCGTCGAGCGTGCTGTTTATCTCCTCGCCGACCACCTGCATCGACTCGTTGTCGCTCTGGGGGTCGACGCGACGGGTCAGGTCACCGGCCGCGGCGTCGCTCAACACGTCGCGGTACTCAGTGACCTTCCGTTCGAGTTCCTCGTTCACTTCCTTCACCGATTCGCGTTCCTCTATCGCTTCCTCGCGGGCGCGTTCCGCCTCCTCGCGGGCCTGTTCTGCGTCCTCGATACTCTCTCTGAGTGAGGTCCGCATCTGGTCGAAGGAATCGTAGAGCGTGCCGAACTCGTCACTGCGAGACGTGGACAGGTCGACATCGAGGTTCCCCTCGCCCATCTCCCGTGCCCGCTCTGAGATCCGACGGAGGGACGTGATAGTGTTCGTCCCGACGGTGACACCCACCAGTCCGAGGTTGATGACTGCAAACAAGAGCAATCCGATCAGATCTGAGTTGATCTGGTTGGCAAGCACAAACGCCTTCTCCTTATCTGAATGGACCATCACCGTCCAGTCGTTGACACCCATTCGCGACAGCCCCATCACCTCATCGTTCATCTCCATGAAGGAACTCTCACCGGGCGACAGCGAGTCGAGCATCCCCATCTCGCGATGGTCGGCGAGGATCATGCTCGTGTTTGGATGTGCAACGAACTGACCGCCGTCGTTGACCACGACGGTGTAGGTGTCAGACTGCTGGTCACCGATGGTCTGTGCGCGCTCTTGCAGGTCAGTCATGTACACGAGCACGCCGTTCTCGTCGCCGGGGACCGGGGAGAGCACAGCGATTATCGGATGGTCCGCTATCGGCACAGTGAACGGTTCGGTGACGTGGGTGTCGTGTGGCCCAGAGAAATCCGGCGGATTCGTCGCGAACGCGGCCCCTTGGTCTGCCGGATTCACACCGACGAAGGATTCGTTCGAACTGGCGACAATCTGTGACTGTTCGGTGTCGACATAATGAACCGCGGCGACATCCGTGGAGACGCGGTCGGTTTCGACGAGGGTCTCGAGATAGTCGCTCGTCGCTTGGGGGTCGTCGGTGTCGAGCGCTGGCGACGCCGACGTCGCTCGGACGCTCCGCTCGGTGTTCTCGACCCAGCTTTCGAGTTCGCTCGCTTGCGTTTCGGCGTCCCCGGTCAGGTCTGTCTCGACATCGTCTTCGAGCGTTCCAGTGGCCTGAACGCTGATGACAAGTCCGAAACACACCAGCACGACGATGGCGAAGGACAGAGCCACACCGAGTCGCGCCGCATAGCTCTCCTCCACGAACGATGGGAGAAAGGACTGTCCCTTCTGTGACATGGCCGTGATTACGACTGGGAGTACTTGAACGGTACAGGCTAGCTTTCACTGGTGATAATCACAGTCCCCCAGTTCCACGACAAAGTGGCTGACGACGGGAACGAACGCAATCGTGACATACTTGCAACAAAAAGAGTAATAACTGTTTGTCGACAAGCGTACATGAATTGCGCGAGATGACTCCGACAGAATCGAGCGAGCGCGATGGTGACGGCGACGAGGAAACAGCACACGTTCGCTCCTTTCTCATCGACTGTCTCGACGACCCCGGACAGGGAAAGGAACGGCTTCCGTATCTGGTGAGTTTGCTCGAATCGGAGGAGCGCTCGATACGGTTTACCGCCGCGATAACCTGCTGTCTCGTCGCGATCGAGGCTGACGACGACGAGATAAACGAGTATCTGGTTCGGCGGATGAGCGACCGTCTGGGTGAGGAAGCGTCGCTCGAACTGACGACGGCGCTCGACTATCTCTCCTCGCTCTATGTCGACCAGGTCGAACAGTTGCTCGAAGAGATTGAAGCCGAACGAGGGGATATCCCCCTGCCCGAGGTCGGAAACTTCACGCGCGAACACTACTACAGCCGCGATTACAGCCGCGAAGGCGTGGGTCGAACGCAGGTCGCTTCGACTGACGAAGACGACCCACGACAGACGTACGCGGACAGACTGAAAGAAGAACGCGACGAACGCGAACGAGAGCGCGACAGGGAGCTTGAGAGCGACGACAAAGCAGAGACCGGCACGGAGGAGGCTGCAGACGAGGGTGGCGGGCCAGCGTGGGGCGAAGAGTTCGAGAACAACCCGGAGGCGATGCTTCGCCGGACGACCGAAGTGTCGACGATTGCTGTCAGGAGTCGCTTCGACGAACTACACGTCCGCGGCGACCATCGCCGGAGCCGATACGCCGACACCTACGAGGCGCTCGTCGGTGGCGGGAGCGAGGAACAGGCCGTCTCGCTTCGGTTGCTCCACCGTCCGGAGCGAACTGATTCGGTTCCCGTGTTCGAGGGGGAACTCGAATCGCAGATCAGCGAGTGGGCGACGCTCGACTCGCATCCGCAGGTCGTGTCAGTGCTCGACTGGGGGCTCGAACCTCAGCCGTGGGTCGTCACCCCATTCAGTGCCGACACGCTGTCGAATCGGGACCCGGCCGACATCGGCCCCGGACTCGACATTGCCCGAAAGCTTGCTAATGCGCTCGCGCATCTCCACACGAGCGACCTCGTTCACGGCGGGATAGATCCGGGAAACGTCGTCGTCCCCGGCGAATCGATGGCCGAGACGGTGACGCACGAACTGATGCTCGACAACGTGGGCCTGATGAACGTCTACAGACACCACTTCCCACCATCGCAGTGTCTCGACCCGCGCTTTGCCGCACCAGAGTACTACAACGACCAGTTCGGCCGGATCGACCACTCGACCGACATCTACCAACTCGGGGCGGTCTGTTATCGGCTGTTCACCGGGCGGCCACCCCACACAGGTGATTTCGAGCGCGTCCGCGCCGCGGTGCTCGAAAGCATCCCGCCGCCGCCGAGCACCGTCGCGGACGTTCCCGAGCAACTCGACGACCTGGTGATGAAGGCGATGGCAAAGCAAAAGCTCCGGCGCTACGAGACTGCCGAGCAGTTTCAGCAGGAACTAACAAGTCTGGCCGAGAAACACAGCGATACCTGACTCGGTGGAGCGTGATTCGATGACAACAATCGAAGTCGGCGGCTCCGAACTCGAATTCGGCCTGTTCCTCGTCGAGGACAACCCGAGTCTGACCTTCCTGCTGTTTATCGCATTCGTCCTCATCAGCGTTCTCGGACTCCGGTTTTCCTACTACGCGTGGCGAAACAGACGACAGGCCGACGTGGCCCTCCAGCGCGGCATCTGGCGCTATCTCCAGTACATCGGAATCTTTGCCGCGCTGTACGGCGGGGTCGGCGTCCTCGAAATCGTCAGCTCCATTTCGGTTCCGGCGAGTGACTCACTGTTGCTCGCCTGTACGCTGCTGCTCGCCTTCGCACTCCGTCAGGTGTATCTCGCGGCAAACGCAGGCGACCAGTCCGCGTCGCTGTACGCCTACGAGCGTGTCGTCCGTGTCGTCTTCGTGCTCGCCGTGGTCGTGTACGCGCTCGCGGTGACAGCCGTCGGGCAAACTGATCTGTCGGCGGCCCTGCTCGGCGGGAGCGCTCTGGCCTACGTCGGCTACGGGATGGTGTACTTCTACGACCAGACCGAGCGGACGCGACTGCAGGGCACGATGCTCGACTCGCTGTTGCGACATCTACTCCCGATCCTTACCTTTGCGTCGCTCATCGGTATCGTGGCAATCGCGGTCCCCTTCGGTCTCGAACGCGTCGTCGTTATGCACGTTCAGGTGGTGTTCATCATCATGACCGCCACCGGATTCATGACTGCGACGGTCAAACTCCGGCAGACACTGGCCGGGCTGTGACCGGACTGCGCGAAACCAACAGCGTATTGCCGTTTCGTCACAAAGCTGTCTAGCAATTCCGCCCTGTGAATCGCCACATGAGGAAAACACGAACTCACAGCCGAGGTGACGGCGATGGCAGACACTGAGCAGTCCTGCACGCTCTGTGACCTGCCGGTTTCGGAGCCAGCCGTCGAAAACGAGACCGGGGACCCCTTCTGCTGTCGGGGCTGTCGTGACGTTCACGGGACGCTCAGCGAGCGCGAGGACCTCTCGCCCGACGATAACTTGGAGCATATTCAGGAGACACTGACCGAGGAAACCGAGACCCCGGAGGGATACGAACGCACCTTTCTCCGGGTCGACGGGATGCACTGTGCGACCTGTGAGACGTTCATCGAGGCACGTGCGAGCGACCACGAGGACGTGGCCGGAGTTGCAGCGAGTTACATCACCGACACCGTCCGCATCGACCACGACCCCGCAGTCGAGGAGTCGGAACTGACGGAGGCGGTGACTGGGCTCGGCTATCGGGCCTACGCCCGGGACGACCCGCTCGGAAAGCGCCGGGCCGAGGACAACATCCTCACGCGACTGATCGTCGGGGCCGTCTTCGGGATGATGGTGATGCTCAACTACGTCGCCATCATCTATCCGACGTACTTCGACGGCCTGTACTACCCCGCTGAGACCGCCGCCTTCCTCGCGGAGATGCTCGCGAGCGCCTCCGCGGCGTACTTCTATCTCGTCGTCGGTCTGCTGTCGAGCATCGTCCTCTTTTACACCGGCGGACCGATCCTCAAGGGCGCGTGGGTTAGCCTGCGAACCCGCGAACCGAACATGGACCTGCTCGTTGCACTCGCCGCCACCGCCGCGTGGGCCTACAGCACGCTCGCAATCTTTCTCGGGGCCGAACACATCTACTACGACGTCTCTGTCGGCATCGTTCTCGTCGTCACGGCCGGAAGCTACTACGAAAGCCAGATCAAGCGAAAAGCGACAGAGCAGTTGGCGAACCTGACCGAATCGCAGGTCAGCGAAACCCGACGGTACCATTCCGACGGGTCGACGACGACCGTTCCGGTTGCGGATCTCTCCGGCGGCGAGCGCGTTCTCGTCCGTGACGGCGAACGGATCCCCGTCGATGGCGTCGTTCACGAGGGTGAGGGTACCGTCGACGAGGCGGTCGTGACCGGCGAGTCTCTGCCGGTGGCAAAGACGGCTGGCGACGAGGTTGTCGGTGGCTCCTTACTGCAGGATGGCTCGCTCGTCATCGAGGTGAACGAGGGCGCGACGAGCAGCGTCGACCGCATCACGGACATGGTCTGGGATCTGCAAAGCGCCGACCACGGCATCCAGCAACTCGCTGACCGACTCGCCACGGTGTTCGTTCCGGTCGTACTCGTCCTCGCGATGGTCGTCGGCGTTGCGCACTTCGCCCTCGGTGCGAGCGCGTCCGAGACGCTGCTCGTCGCACTGACCGTGCTCATCGTCTCCTGTCCCTGCGCGCTCGGGCTTGCGACGCCGCTCGCCATCGCGACCAGCATCCACGCGGCCCTGGAGCGCGGCATTGTCGTCTTCGACGAGACCATCTTCGAGCGTTTGCGCGACGTCGAGGTCGTCATCTTCGACAAGACGGGGACGCTCACGACCGGCGAGATGCGCGTCCGCGACGCTGACGGCCCCGAGGACCTGTTCGAGCAGGCCGCTCTGCTCGAAACGCGCTCCTCACACCCCATCGCGGAGGCAATCGCAACCGCCTACGGGAACGCGGATCGGAACACCGATTCGGACGAATACGACTCGCCCGGCCGAGTCGACCCCGAGTCGCTGATCGTGGACCGCTCCGACCAGCAGACCACAGACGGCGGTGTCGTCGTGGACGAGGATGATGAACACGACGAGGCGGGCGAGCACGACGAGACGGCCGAACTCGACGACCAAGACGAGTGCGAGGCCCGTGTCTCGGGCTTTCAGAGCTACGCCACCGGCGTTGGCGGAACGGTCGACGGGGCGGACCTGCTCGTCGGCCATCCCGACCTGTTCGCCGAGCAGGGCTGGTCGGTTCCCGACGCGTTCGGCTCACAGATCGACGACGCGCGTGACGGAGGGAACGTGCCCGTACTCGTCGGCCGAGACGGGACTGCTGAAGGGCTTCTCGTCGTCGGTGACGAACCGCGAGAGGGCTGGGAATCCGTCCTCGCTGATCTGGCAGCGCAGGACATCGAGGTGGCGATACTGACCGGCGACGAGCGCGACGCCGCGACGGCCTTCGAGGACCATCCGGCCGTCGACCACGTCTTCGCTGGTGTGCCACCTGAGGCCAAAGCCGAGACGGTCCAGCAGTTCGGAGCGGGGCGACAGACGGTGATGGTCGGTGACGGGACGAACGACGCACCGGCGCTCGCGAGCGCCAACCTTGGTATTGCGCTCGGAAGCGGCACGGCGCTTGCTGCAGATGCCGCAGACGTGGCTATCGTCACGGACGACCTGCGCTCGCTCGAAACCGTCTTCGACCTGGCGGCGGCCGCAAACAGCCGCGTCAAGCAGAACATCGGCTGGGCGTTTCTGTACAACAGCATCGCCATCCCGCTTGCGATCACCGGCCTCATCAACCCACTCTTTGCCGCCGTCGCGATGGGGCTGAGCAGCACGCTCGTCGTCACTAACTCCTCGCGGAAACTGCTTGAGTGACTCGCAGGCAAAGTGCATCGCAGTCAGAGGATGAGGGAGCCAAATGAAACCCCGGACGAGTTCGTTACTTTCTGCCACAGTGACCGTAGTAGCGTAGAGCACCGCTTTTCGAAAGGGAATTACTCCGACGGCCCGACCCTCCCGTAATGACTGTACTCGACGTTGCCCGGCGCGCGCTCGACTCCGGCCCGGTCTGTGACGCCTGTTTAGGCCGACTGGTCGCTGACCGGAGTTTCGGACTCTCGAATCACGAGCGCGGCCACGCGCTCCGGGTGAGTCTCGCTCTCGAAGACGACGAGGACTTCGACCCGCCCGACGAGTGCTGGGTCTGTGAGGGCGAGTGTGACCGATACGACTGGTGGGCAAGACAAGCCGAAAGCGTCGTCCGCGGCTACGAGTTCGACACCTACCAAGTCGGGACGAAGGTGCCACCGCTCATCGAGGAAAACGACCGACTGCTCCGCGAGGACGCCGGACTCGACCCGGAAGCGGGCGAGTTGCTCAAGAGTGAGTTCAACCGCGAAGTAGGCAAGCGATTCGGCGAGCAAACCGACAGCGAAGTCGACTTCGAGCGCCCGGACGTACTCGTGCTCTGTGACCTTGGCACCGACGACGTCGAGTTGCAGGTCAACTCCGCCTTCGTCTACGGTCGCTACCGCAAACTCGAACGCGACATCCCGCAGACGAAGTGGCCCTGTCGGGAGTGCAACGGCACCGGTCTCGTCCACGGCGAGGAGTGTGGGGGCTGTGACGGGATTGGCTATCGCTACGAGGAGAGCGTCGAGCAGTTGACCGCACCGCCGATCCGAGAGGCAATGAACGGGGAGAGTGCGACCTTCCACGGCGCTGGCCGGGAGGACGTCGACGCGCGGATGCTCGGCGAGGGCCGCCCCTTCGTCGTCGAAGTCGAAGATCCACGACTGCGACGCCCGGACACCGACGACCTGCAGGAGCAAGTCAACGAGTTCGCCGAGGGCAAAGTCGAAGTTCGGGACCTCCAACTCGCGACCTACGAGATGGTCGAACGCGTCAAGGAACTGGACGCGAGCAAGACCTACCGGATGGACATCCAGTTCGAGGAGTCCGTCTCTCCGGAGGCGTTTCAGGAGGCGGTCGACGCACTCGCTGGAGCAACCGTCGAGCAGGAGACGCCACAGCGCGTGTCGCACCGCCGCGCGGCGAAAACGCGCGTTCGGGACGTCTACGACGCGTCCGGCGAACTCGAAGCGGACGGCCGGGAGGCGACGCTGGAGGTTCACGGCGAAGGGGGGCTGTACGTGAAGGAACTGGTCAGCAGCGACGACGGCCGGACCCAACCGAGTCTCGCAGGAGCACTCGGCGTCGGGGCGACGGTGACGGCGCTCGACGTGCTCGCAGTCGAGGGGGAATCGGAGGCGTTCGCCCGCGAGGAGTTCCTGCGCGAGTGACCATCTGACGTGTGTAACTCCCGTCAGACGGAGGGCTGACGCGCCGGGAAGGTTTATACGGTTCTCGACCAATCGGCACATAATGCGAGCAGGTGTCGACGAGGCCGGGAAAGGGCCGGTACTGGGATCGATGTTCGCGGCAGCGGTTCGGATCGATCCCGACCGGGTACCAGCCGCGGTGGCCGACTCGAAACAGCTCTCGGCCGACACGCGCGAGGAACTCGCAGCGACCATCCGCGAGCGAGCAAGCGCAGTCGCGGTTGCCGAAGTCCCAGTCGAGCGCATCGACGACCCGGAGACGGACATGAACGGGCTGACGGTCGCTGCACAGGCTGACGCGCTCGGTGCTGTCACGGTCGAGGGACTTCGCTGTCGTGCCGACGCCTGTGACACCAACGCCGTCCGGTTCGAGCGCCGTCTCGCCGACAGACTCCCAGACGACGTTGACCTGCGGGCTGAACACGGCGCAGACGAGTCCGACCCGGTCGTGAGCGCGGCGAGCATCGTCGCCAAGGTGGAGCGAGACGCTCACGTCGCTCGACTGGCCGAGGAGTACGGTGACGTGGGCAGCGGCTATCCGGGCGACGAGACGACCCGCACGTTCCTCCGGGAGTTCGTCAGTAGAACCGGCGAGTTGCCCGACTGCGCCCGGGAGTCCTGGCAGACCAGCCGCGACATCCTCGCTGAGCGCGGACAGGCCTCGCTGGCGGAGTTTCAGAGCCTGTGAGCGACTGACGACCCGAACTATCTGCGCGGTCACCGAACGGTCGGTAGCTCGAACGGGAGGTTCCGATTGACAGTCTCCTGAAAGTCGGTCGAGATTGCAAACAGCGTCACGAAGTAGATGCATGCGCCGAGCGCGACGAGGGCCACGACGATGGCCGCGTTGTGGTCGATCACCGACAGTCGTTCGATGGCAGTACGGGCACCGAACACCGTCGCGCCCATGGCCAGCGCGGCGATCCACTGCTGTGCAATTGTCGTGTACGGTACCTCGAAGGTGATCAACTGCGAGAGCATGTAGTGGGAGAGAACGAGGACGACGGCGACCGACGTCGCAGTCGCGACCGCTGCGCCCTCGATGCCGTACTGCCAGATGAGCGCGAGGTTGAGAAGGACGTTGAGCGCGATGAACACCGCGTTGATCCGGAAGGCAAGATCAGGACGGTCGAGACCGTTCAGCCCGTTTCGGAGTTGCTTCTGGTAGGAGTAGATCAGTACCGCGAGGATCAGAAGGCCGAGCACCGCCGTCCCGTCGACGAACTCCTCGCCGTAGAGTAGCAGAAGTCGGTCACC
This sequence comes from Halovenus marina, assembly GCF_051414115.1. Lineage (NCBI taxonomy): Archaea > Methanobacteriati > Methanobacteriota > Halobacteria > Halobacteriales > Haloarculaceae > Halovenus > Halovenus marina. Next base: position 1,633,737 of record NZ_JBLKNZ010000001.1, read on the forward strand.
GAGGATGAGACCGCCGACCAGCCCGGGAATCGCGATCAGACCCGTGTACGCGAGGGCATCTTCGAGCATCGCTGCGGCGTCCTGACGCGACTGCTGTGTGGACGTGTGGCTGATTTCGGGAAACACCGTCGACGCGACCGAGGTGCCAAACAGGTCGAGGAACTTCGCAATCGACCACGCGACGGAGTAGACGCCGACCAGCCCCGTCTGCACGAACACACCCAGAAGCAGGATGTCGACTTCGTTGAACGCGCGGTTCCGGAGGCCGCCGAGCCAGGAGAACTTGGCGTACTCGAAGAGACTCTTGAAGTGGCGTCTCTTCGGTCGCGTGGGGCGAACCGAGACCCAGACCAGTCCGACCGCGCCGACGATGATGCCGCCGACGATATACCCTACGAGCATCCCGAACAGGCCGAAGCCAGCGAAGACCAGCGCGATCTGAAGGAGGCTCTGTCCGCCGATCTGCACCGGATTGAGCAGGCCGACGATGTGGACCTTCCGCTCGCCTTTGAGCGTCTTGTACACGAACTTATCGAACAACTCGATGAAGATCAACCCGATCACGAACCAGACGACAGAGCGTGTCACGTACTGGTCGAACTCGCTGATGTACGACTCCAGTACGGGCGTTCCGAGGACGACGAGTACCGAGAGAGACGCGGCAAACGCGAGTATCGTCAGAAGCGCCGCCGTCAGATATGCACCGCGGTCTGTCCCCTCGCTGATCCGTTTCACCATCGCCGTTCCGACCCCAACCTCGCTCGCGAGGATGAGCCAGCCAACGACCGTCAGCACCAGCGTGTAGACCCCGATCACCTCCGCGCCGAGTTCGCGTGCGAAATAGAGCGTCCCCAGAAACCCGAGCGCTGACCCGAGCAGCTTCGAGAGGAAGACGATGATCGATGTTTGTCCGACTTTCATTATCTGATACCGGCGTTCGCTAACTGGTCCGGTCTATTGTCGGAGACCAGTTTATTCGTTGGGATCCACGGTGGTGGTTCACAGGTATCCGAGGTCTTCGAGCTGGTCCCGAAGCCGCTCGTCCGTGATCTCTTCGTCCTCTATCGCGTTCTGTGTGATGTCCCCTACCTCGCGTTCGAGCACGTCTGTGAGGGCTGCGACGATATCTGGGTACTCGTCTGTGAGGTCGGTCGACTCTTCGGGATCCGCTCGCCAGTCGTACAGCGTCGTCGTCCCGTCGATCCGTCGGACGAGTTTGTACTGGTCGTTCCGGACCGACTGTCGCGGCTGGCCGAGTTCCGAATCGTCGAGGGCGGGATACCGCTGTTTCGGTACCGCGTCTTCCATCCCGTCGAGTTCGGCAAACACGTGTTCGTGGCGCGGTCTGTCGGCAAGGTCGTACAGCGTCTCTGCGAACGGCCGTTCGGGCGGTGTGCCGCCCGCCGCCTCGATCAGTGTCGGGAAGAGATCGAGCAGCGACACCATCGATTCGACGGTGTCTCCCCCGCGCTGTTCCCCTGCTGGCTTGACCACGAGTGGAACGTGAAGCAACTGCTCTGCGAGCGAGTAGTTGTGCTTTTCCAGCCCGTGTTCACCGAACAGTTCCCCGTGGTCCGCGGTGATCACGACGACGGTGTCGTCGAGTTCACCCCGGGCGTCGAGAAAGTCGACGAGTTCCCCGACTCTGTAGTCGAGATATCGGATCGCGCCGTCGTACCACGACCGTATCACCTCCCACTCCGCCTCAGTCGGGACGAACTCCCCGCCCATCAGTGGGAACGATTCCGACATCTTCCGAAGTCGTGTCCCGTCCATGCCTGCCACCGACTGTGATCGCTGGCCGACCTGCGAGGACAACCGTTCGAGAAACTCGTATCGAGGGCGGGAGAGCCCATCACAGAACATCGACTTGTACGGCCGCGGCGGATTGTACGGGTTGTGTGCGGTCTTGCAGTTGATGAACGCGAAAAACGGCTCGTCGTCCCCGTTTGCGATCCACCGCTTCAGCGCGTCGAACTTGTACAGCGTCTTCTTGTCCGGCCCGCGCGTCAGCGAAAACAGCGTCTGCTTCGCGAACGACCGGTCGCGCACCATCTTGCTGAGCGCGGTTGCGTCGGGCCGTATCCGATAGGTCTCCTTGTAGACGTCGAAGCCCCGCGAGAACCCCCGGCCGGAGCGCAGATGCGCACCGGCGCTCGACGAGAACGTTCTGTACCCCTGCGCTTTGATGTGTTCGCTCAGCGTCGTGGTGTCCGTCGGAAGGTCTCTCGACGACCGCCGAACGTCGCTGTGACTCGGGAGATTTCCGGTGAAAAGCCCCCCATGTGAGGGGAGCGTCCAGATCGATGGCGCAAATGCGTTCTCGAACTGGACCCCGTCGCTGGCAAGCGCCTCTATATTCGGCGTCGTCTCTCGATGGTGTCCGTGAACCGTCGTGTGGTCGGCGCGAACTGCATCCAACACGACCAGGAGGATATTCGGGTCACTCATTCACTTGCTTCCGGGTTTTTCGCCGTTCGACATATATCTACTTACCTATCTTTTTCGCACCACTGGATAGCACTCATCGCCTCCGTGTTCGTGGACAGTCTTCACGGGACACACGATCGGTTAGACTTAACCCCGGGGCTTTGAATCAGAGAGTATGCACGAACCGCTACGCTACCGAGCGTGGAAGCGACTGGCCCAGGGGCTTTCCACGCTTCGAAGCGCGGGAGACCAGCACGACCGTCTCGCCGCCTTCGACGCAGATGTCGTCGTGATAATGGACGCCTGTCGGGCCGATACGCTCAATGCTGTCACCCCGTGGGCGCTCGACACCTGCCGGTCCCCCGCGAGTTCGACGACCGAATGGCTGACCGTCGCTGCCGATACTGGCATCTTTGCAGATGCGCGAATCGTTGCGGCGAACTCACAATATCACCAACTCGACCGTGACCTCGGGGAGGCGGAACTCCATGGCCTGTGGGAAACTGACTGGGAGGACCGGTTCGGGACGGTACTCCCCGAACCCGTTCTCGAACGCGCCGACAGCATTCTCGACGAGGACGATTCACCGGTCGTCGTGCATCTGCTCCAGCCCCATGCACCCTACGTCGCCAAACTCGGCGGGGAGTGGGTCGACATTCTCCCCGATACGGACGTCTGGAAGGGCGACCGAAACTCCGAGCGACTCAGCCCGCAGGTCGCGATGGCTGGCGGCCACGTCGACACGACCCGGGCCGCCCGCGGCTACCGTGCCTCCGTCGAGAGCACGTGGGACGTGATCGCAGAATACGTCGGACAGTGGGTCACGGACGGGAACTCCGTGGTGATCACCGCAGACCACGGTGAGGGGTTTGGCCGTCTCCGGGATTACGGCTTTTACTGTCATCCACACAAGTGTCACGTCGCCCCACTCGTTCGCGTCCCGTTCATCACGCTCGAACCAGCCACGGAACCCGACGACCCGGCGCGCACCGCAGAAGAGAAACTCAGAGCGCTCGGGTACAAGCAGTAACCTCACCGAGACGCGTGTCCGAGAACCGACCGATAGACGTCTGTGTAGGCTGAGACTGTCCGGTCGAGCGAATAGGTCTTCGATAACTCCGTCCCTCTCTGTTCGTACTCCGAGTAGACTGCCGGATCCTCTACCAGCGTACGCAACTGCGCATCGAGAGCGTCGGGGTCGTCGACTGCGTGATACAGCGCCGACTCGCCGTAGACCTCTCGGAAGACGGGGATGTCAGACAGGACACACGGATTGCCGAGTGACATCGCTTCCAGCACGGCGAGACAGAACCCCTCCCACCGGGACGGCATGGCGTAGATGTCGATTTCGGACAGCATCTTGTATACCTGTGCGCGCTCGTCGAGAAATCCGAGCAGGTGCAGTCGGTCGCTGTATCGGGCGCGTTGTGTCTGCTCTTCGAGTGCCGCTCTGCGGTTCCCGTCCCCGGAGAGGACGAGTTCGACGTGGTGGTCGGTTTCAGCGTTGAGCTGGTCCACTGCCTCGATCAGAACGTCCTGTGCTTTCTGTTCGGTGAGCATCCCTGCAGCACCGACGACAGTGCCACCGGGGTCGATATCAGCGACGTCGTGGATGCTCCAGGGGATATCAGTCGCCTCGATCACTCGACTGCGGTCGACGCCGTTGTGGATGACGCTGACCGTTCGGTCGCGGACAATAGCGTCTTCCCAGCGGGCGAACGACTCGTGGACTGCGCTGGAGACACACACGACCGCATCGACGAGGCCGTTCGTCAGCCCGTTTGCGATCCGGCCCGTCCTCGTGTACCCGTCGTGGGTGTTGTGTTCGGTCTGGACGACTGGCTTGCCCAGCCGCTTGGCGATGAGCGTGCCGTAGAACGCCGAGTGAGGATGGTGCGTGTGGATCAGGTCGTACTCTGCGAGTATCGACCGAACCGTCTTGTACTGTGACCGGTCGATCCGGAACCGGTCCGGACTGTTGAGGGAGACTGTCTCGACACGCTCCATCCCGTCGAACGGGTCGATGTCAAACCACGCCAGCAGTCCGACCTGGTCGAACGCATCGGCCGACGCCTGGCGCGCGGCAATCTCCGCCGGAATGCTCGACGCGCCAGCGGAGTTGACGACGTGACACACTGCGATTGGTTCGCCCATCTACGCTGGGATAGTCAAACGCGGCTGACATGGGTTTTGTCATCTGGCCTGGATACCGTTCGCTCCGATCCCCGCAGTGAGACTGTCGAAGGTGAGTTTCAAGACCCCTCGACGGGGAGTACAGCACGAGGATTCGATGAGCGAGCATCCGAACATCATCTGGCTCACGCTCGACAGCGTCAGATACGACCACACGTCGATGAGCGGCTACGAACGTAACACGACGCCGAACCTGCAGGCGCTGGCGAATCGCGACGATGGGGTTTCGTTTTCGTCCTGTTTCTCTCACGCTCGGTCCTCTCCCGCATCTGTTCCGTCCATCCTGAGCGGGACGTACCCGTCGCGACACCGGACGTATTTCGGCAACAGCACTCAGTTTCCGGGAGAACTTCCGCTCGTGTCGGAACTGCTGAGTGACGTCGGCTACAGGACAATCGGGGTCTCGAACAACGGGTACGCGAGTGCGCTCACCGGGCTGGACCGGGGATTCGACAGCTTCACCCTTCTGGGATCGACGCCGCGGGAGATTCTCCAGAGCGTCGGCGTGACGAACCTGCTAAAGTATCTCGTCAACATCCGCCGTCACTCCGTCGGGTTCAGTACGGACTTTCACGCACACTCCGGGGCGTATCTGCTGAACGAACTCACGAAGGAGGAGCTACAGGCGAGCGAGCAACCGCTGTTCTGTTATGTTCACTACAACGAGCCACATCGGGCGTATCATCCACCGCTTCCCTACCTCGATACATTCACCGACGACATCGAGATGGGTCCCGAGGAAGCCGCGTCGGTCGCGATGGACGTCCATCACAACCTCGTGGACATCGTCGCGAACGGCTGTGACCTGAGTGAGGCGGAGATGGAGGCCCTGATCGCGATGTACGACGCCGAAATCGCCTACACCGACGAACTGGTCGGGAACCTGCTCGACCTGATCGACGACAGACTCGACGAGACCATCGTCGTCGTCACCGCGGACCACGGGGAACTGTTCGGCGAAGACGACATGCTCGCCCACAAGTACAGCCTCCACAACGCCGTGCTCAACGTTCCGATGGTGGTCGCTGGAATCAGTGACCTCTCAGAGTCCGGCGTCGTGCAACACTCCGATATCGTGCGAACGGCGCTCGAAATCGCCAGCGCTGACACAGAAACGATACAGGGCGTCGACCTGCGAACCGACTCTCGTGAGTACGCGATCAGTCAGTCGGGCGAGGGCGATCTGGATCCGCTTCTCGACCGGAACCCCGACTTCGACAGAGCGAAGTTCTACACGGGGGAGTACTCGGCTGCTCAGGACGGCGAGTACAAGTACGTCCAGCGTTCCGACGACCCGCGCCTCTATCGCCTCCCGGACGAGGACGAAAACCTGACCGAGGAATGCGACGAGCGCGCATCGGAGATGGACGCGTGGCTCTCAGAGTGGCTCGAAACGGAGGGGAAACCGGTCGGAACTGGCTCGGAGGTGGAGGTGGACGACACCATGCGGGAGCGACTCGCAGACCTTGGCTATCTCGACCACGAGATGTGACTTCCGCTGCCCCTCCGCGTGGCTACATGTATCCGAGTTCTTCCAGTTGCTCCTGCACGTCCTGTGACGTACCGATTTCGCCGGTGTCGTCTCGCGGTTCCGGGGAGTGGTCCGTCCGTTCGAGTTCCTCTTCCAGCGCCGCCCGCACGTCGAGGACGCTCGATACGGAGTCGATAATGGCCGGGTCGGTTGCGGCGATCATCGCAGTCTCCGTGTGGAGACCGTCCTGCAGGCCGTGGTCGCTGACGAGGATGAGCTCGTCTTCGTCGCGTAGATCATCTCGCAATTCGCCAACGAAGTCGTTCAGTTCCTCGTAGGCACGCTCCTGGAGGGTGGGCCGGTCGTAGCTGACGTGTCCGACCAGATCCAGCCCGCTCGTGTAGCCGAACACGAGTTCGTACTGTCGCCCTCGCAGTCCCCGTCTGACGCGCGCCGTTCGGATCATCGCCATCTCCAGACACTGTTCGTAGAATTCGACCGGGTCCGAAGAGGTGTGTCCGCCCTGTGCCTCCGGGTCGCGCTCGAACAGTTCGCCCATCTCGCGGCGGAGTTGGTGTTCCCGGTCCTCGGAATCAGAATCGACGACGTAGTTCGGAACGCCGATCACCTTGGCCGACCGGTCGTCGAAGACGGTCGTAATCTCGCGCTCGCTGTAGTACGACATCGGCGTCCGGAACGCGTCTTCGCTCGTTCGATTGAGGAGTATCGCCCCCAGTCGTGTCTGGACCGAATCTGGGAGCAGAAACTCGGCCGCGTCGCTCCCCGCCCGGAGTATCGGACTCTCCCAGGCGACGCCGTCGTCGAGCGTCAACCCGTGTTGCGCCGGTGGTAGGCCCGTGATGATCGTCGGCCAGAGTTCGTGCGTGCTGGGTTCGCCGCTGGAACTGACGATCGTATCGATGGGCTGTGACGCCGACAGCGCGAGATGTGGATGGTCGCCTGGGTCGACCAAGTCCGGATCGAGCGCGTCGATCCCGAAGACCACGACAGTCATACGCCGACATACCGCCCCGGCGGAGTAATAGGTTCCGTCTGTGGACCGACGATGCGGGCGTCTCGCTACCCGCGCTGTTCGACGCGGACCGCCACGATTCGAGCGCCGTCCACCCCTGTGACGGTGAGCGTGTACTCCGCTTCCTCGATCGTGTCGTCGAGTTCCGGTGTGCGGTCGAGTCGTTCCAGTATCAGTCCGCCGAGCGTCTCGAACCCCTCGCTCTCGAAGTCGGCGTCGAGCGTGTCGTTGACCACCGAGAGCGGGACGCCGCCGTCTATCTCGTACACCCCCTCGTCCTGCTGTCGTATCGAGGGTTCGCTCTCGTCGGTGTCGAACTCGTCGCGGAGGTCACCGACGACGGCTTCCACCACGTCCTCGATGGTCGCGATTCCCTCGAACGCGCCCCACTCGTCGATCACGGCGGCCATCTGTTGCTGGTTGGCGCGAAACTGCAACAGCAGGTCGCTGATCGTCGTCGTCTCGGGGACGACGAGAATCTCCCGCGCGATGTCGTCTGCGGTCGTTTCGCCCTCGTCGTCCGCTTCACTCGCACGCAGGACGTCCTTGACGTCGAGAAATCCGGCGGCCTCGTCTCCGTCTTCCGAGATAACTGGATAGCGAGTGTGTCCTGCATCAAGGATGACCGACCGAAGTTCCGTGAGTGTGGCGTCGCCAGTCACGCTCACCACGTCTGGGCGGGGGACCATCACCTCCCTGACGAGCGTATCGTCCAGATCGAACACGCTCTCGATCATCTCGACTTCCGCCGTGTCGACGTGGCCCTTCTCGCCCGAGCGAGCGAGGACGCGACGGATCTCCCGCTCTTCGAGTGTCTCCTCGGTTTCGGAGGCTGGCGGAATCCCGAGCAGTCGAGTGAAGGCGTTTGCCGTCCCGTTGAACACGACGAGTCCGGGATAAAACAGGATGTAGAAGAACTTCATCGGCGGAGCGACAAACAGCGAGAGGCGCTCTGCTTCAGCGATGGCGATTGTCTTCGGTGCGAGTTCGCCAAAGACGACGTGCAGAAAGGTGATGATGCTGAACCCGAGCGCGAAGGCGACGAGATGGATCAGGTTCGACGGGAGCACCGACTCCAGAACGGGTTCGAGCAGCGATGCGACGGCGGGTTCCCCGACCCACCCGAGCCCCAGCGAGGCGATGGTGATTCCGAGTTGTGTCACCGCGAGATAGTTGTCGAGGTTGTCGACAACTTCCTGAAGCGTCCCCGCTCCCGCGCGGCCATCTTCGACGAGTTGCTCGACTGACGTCGCGCGGATGCGGACGAAGGCGAACTCGGAGGCGACGAAAAAGCCGTTCAGCACCACCAGAAACAGCGCGAGAAGCAGTCGTGTCGTGGAGAATACGAGGTCTACCATCGCGTCCCTCCCGCGTCGTCACTCGCACAGAACGCAGTCATACCCGTACTTCCTGGGGGCTGAGTAAAGATGTTGGTGGTTCTCGAACTCCCAGATGGTCTCGTCTGCGTCGAGTGAGATTCTGGGACCGACTGATCTCCCGTTCTTGTGAGGAGACGCCGTCAGATCCGATAGCTACATTCCAGGCCGCTTGCAAACGCTCCGTACACGTAATGTTCGTCTCGGGAACCAAAATCCGAAGCGAGACGGTGTCTGGTCGCCTTTACCCCGGCCTCGGTGATGGCCCTCGTCCGGGGGTCCTCGTGCTCCACGGTGGCGGTGGTGCGGGTGGATACGAACAGGAATACGCAGCGTTGCTCGCCGAACACGGCTACACCGCACTCTGTGTCGAATACTTTGCTGCGCCGGGGACCCGTGACGCCCTCCACGAGGTCCCCCTCGAGGAGTTCGAGCGTGCGGCGGACTGGCTTCTCGACCGACCGGCGGTTAGCGGAGACCGCATCGGAGTTGTCGGCTTTTCCCGGGGCGGTGAAGCGTCGCTTCTCGTCGGTTCTACGTTCGAGACGGTCGGTGTGGTGGTCGCGTACGTCCCGAGTTGTTACGTCTGGCCAGCGCCGTCCTGGATGGACGGCGTCGGTGAGGGCGAACCAACGTGGACACTCGCTGGCGAACCGCTCCCACATCTCCCGATCGATAAATACGTCTACGAATCGGACGACGTCGACGAGCCATTCGGCGAGGAACCGAACGCTCCGACACTCGCAATCGATCGGTCGACGACAGCAGAGAGAGAACAGGCCGCAATTCCCGTCGAAGATATCGACGGGCCCGTTCTGCTTGTCTCTGGGGGACAGGACATCGTGTGGCCCTCTGCGCTGCTCGCTGACCGGGCGGCAGACCGACTCGACGAGCACGACCATCCGTGGCAGTTCGAACACCTCTCCTTCCCTCGTGCAGGCCATGCGATCAGAGTCCCCTATCGGTTCGAGGGGGACACCGATCCGACAGACCGTCACCAGTACGGTGGAACAAACGAAGCCAACGCACACGCGTCCGCCAGCGCCTGGCAGGCGGCACTACAGTATCTCGACGTCGCGTTCGCCTGAATACCGTGGCGTGACTGTTCAGGACCGGTCAAACTCGATTCGATCGCCCTCGGTGACGTCGTGGTGGTCCGTCCATCGATACGGCGTTTCGAGGACGTACTGCCCCCGGCCGGGGTACTGCTGATCGGTCCCGTCCTCCCCTGGACCGGGTTCGGGGGCGTGGTGAATCCCGGTTATCGTCTGCTCGGCGTCTGCGAACACGATGTCGATTCCGAAGTCCATATCGAGCATCCAGAAGGTGTGGTCCTCGACCGAATCCGAGACGAACAGCATCCCCCACCCAGACGGGAGCGAGTCGGTTTCGCTGAGACCGGTCGTCCACTCCTCGACAGTCTCGGCGATGGCGACTTGGAGCGATCCGAGTCGATCGCCGTCTGGAGTCTGGACGCGCAGATCGGTCGTCTCGTGGTCGGGAAACGACGGTGTCGCGACCCCACCAGAATCGGTTGCGTTCCCGTCTGCGTCTGTCTCGCCAGAATCAGTTGGAGTTGCGTTCTCCCCCGGCTCGGTCGAAGGCGTGGTGCCGTCGCCTCTCTCGTCGGAATCGGTCGGAGTCATGGTACCGTCGGAATCGGTAGCGGTTGTGCCCCCCGAACCAGTCGGCGTGGCAGTGTCATCGTCAGTGTCACTGTCAGCGTTCAAACAGCCAGCGAGCGCGATCCCGGACAGTCCCGTTCCCGCGACAAGCCTGCCGAATTCCCGTCTCGTGCGTGGATTCATTTTATTGGGTATTTTTATAACGCAGATGTCAGTAGGTATGTTTAGTGCAAGTAGTCTATGGTCAGACGAGAGCCGTCTTCGTAGGATGTGTCAACCGCTACGTCCCACCCCTGTGCTCCAGCTAATGTTTTGACAATTGGAAGTATCATTCCTCGCTTTGCATCCGGTACTGCTTCGCCATATGCCAATAGTCGTTGCTCGTTCATACCTTTCAGCGATGTTCCGTTATCCGATACTACGAACTGATTGTCCGTCTGCATCACAGTAATTTGATCAGCACCGTTCTCAATTAGGAACCGGAATATGTTCTCGAACAATAGACCAGTCTGTACCTCGTTTGCCTCGATCGTCTCGTCGACGCTAATCTCGAGGGATTGTCCTCCGTTCGTCACCGAGTTGAACGCTCTCTTTGCCTCACTCGTGACGTCGACAGTTGTTGTCTGCTCGATGGGGCGTCCGTACTGACTCAACATCGTTAGATTGGTGATGATCTGCTCCATTCGATCGGTTGTTTCCATGATCGTGGTAAGATTGCCAGACAGTTGTGACTCTGCGTCTGAATCGATCGCTTGCTGAGTCAGCTCAGTGTATTGCGTGATAATGTTGACCGTATTTCGGAGTTCGTGGGTGATCGCCTCCGCGAAATCATCGAATTGTGAGTTCTGTTGTTCAAGTTTACGCCGGATCCGTTCAACTTGGGTAACATCGGCCAGCACAAGAATTTGCCCGACTGCGGTTTGACCCACAGTGAGCTGTTTGCTCGATAACAAATAGTAGTTGGAGAGGTTCGATTCAGAAAAGCTGACTATTTCTGAGTTCGCCGGTAGATACGTTGACAACTCTGGAACCGAGTCCTCTAAGGCGCTACCGATGCTGTTCTCGAGACTCGGAAACATCTCTTTCGCCACGATATTGGCGTCCTGAATGAGATTCTCTTCGTCGAGCAGAATCACTCCCTCATTAAGCTCATCCAATAACTGCTCACGGCCGAACCGCTGAACGGCAACAAATCGCCCATCAATAACGTACAGCACTCCGATCGCAAACAGGCCGACACCTATCGGTTCGTAGTTCATCGTGAGAAAGATGTCTGAATTTGAATACGCTACAAGATCGAAGATCACGGGTAAACCCGCCAATCCGACAAGACCTGACAAGCGCTTGGTGGCGTAATTCGAGTCCTGGAACAGGTCAAAGAGAATATAGAATCCGATCGCTGAGAGCGAATACGCGAACCCGGTAACGATCCAGTGAAGCACCCCGAATCGGATTACGAGATGAGAGAATGGTGTGGCAGCGGTACTGGTCGAAAAATAGTGGCCGTGAACTGGGCTCGTCCACTTTATTATGAGAATGATGCTGAAAACCCCAAGCGCCAGCCGTCTATAGAATTTTTGTCGATGGTAGGACTCCCCGGCGTAGGCCGAACAAAAGTACAGCCACGAGCCAACTGATGCTAATCCCACAGTGAGACCGAGGATATAGAAGGTCAGCTTCAGTTCTGGGAGCGGGGCAACCATACGACCAACGTGGAAAGACGACCAGAGGCCACAGGTTGCCAGCAGAGAGATCAGACCCCACTGGGTATCTGTATCAGTGATCTGGGACCGAGCACGAGCGATTGCAGCAAAACAAACGAGCGCAGTCAGACTGAAAACACCAATATAAGCCAGCCGAATCAACTCACCAGCTATCGGCATCTGGTTGTTACTCGGATTATTATAACAAAATTGTTTTGGCTATCCGATATTATTCTACATAACTGATCGAATTTCGGGTGTAATAGACACTGATTCTACAGAATGCCAGTCGGTGGCTTTCGGTCACGTCAAGACTCGACGAATGCGAGAACGCTGCTGTCATTCGCCAGTTGAAAACTGGGACTTCTGTTCAGCACTATTTTTGGACCCGCTTTTCGACGTAGATCTCGAAAGGTTTCCTTCCCGGACCGCCCGGCGGAGTCCGAACTCGGCGATGTTCCCGCCGTGCTCTGCCGTCCGGCGCAATCGGTCGAGAACGGGGATGACGCGCTCGGCGTTCGTCTCTGACGTGGACAGTTGGTACGTACACGCCGTGATCTCTTCTCGGAGCGCATCGCGGGCATTCAGCGTCTCGTGGAGGGTATCGACACCGCCGTCGCCAACGAGCGCGTCCACCGACTCCGAGACGATTTGTCGAGACTGGGATGCGATCACGTCGATTTCGTCGCGCATCGACTGGTCGACGGATCCATCGATTCGTCGTACTGCCGTCCCGAGCGCTTCGGCGTGGTCTGCGACACGTTCCAGTTCGTGTGTCGCCGCCCACAGCTCGAACAGTTCGGGTCTGGTCAGTTCGAGCGCATCGACCTGGTCGAGGCGAGCGAGGCCCCGCGTGAATGTCCGGTCGATCATCGCGTACAGTCGGTCCGCCTGGTCGTCGCGGTCAGCCAGGCTCGCTGGCTCCGTCTCCCCGGTCAGCGGAGCTGTCGCGTCCCGATGCATCGAGAGCGCGACGAATTTGAGTTGCCGCACCGACTGACGGATCGACACCTCGTCGGCATCGAGCAGGGTGCGAACGCTGATCGACGTGTCGGATTCCTCGGCAATCGACACGCCGGGGAGGTTTCGGGCCACCTGATTGATGACTCGCCGCTGTTCGTTGGTGAACGTCTCCACTGCGTCGAACGTGACTTCCGTCGATCCTGCCGCGTACGCCGCCCGGAGCGTCCGTTCGAGTTCGTCTGCGTCGTCGGCTGTCACCGGGACCGTCACCGCGCCGAGCATATCTTCCTCGCGTTCTCCGGTCTGAATGACGAGGATGCCGTCGATGTGGCTGTGGACGTTGACGGTGTCGCCGCGGTCGATGTCGCGTGATTCTGCCCACTCCTTCGGGAGCGAGACCATGTACGTTCCGCCGCCGACCGTCTGTACTTTGCGTGTGTCCATTATTCAGTAGATGAGTTCGGGGTCGTTTTCGACCATGTACAGAGTGCGGGCCGCGATGTTCACCCCGTGGTCCGCGACGCGTTCGAGGTCTCTGATCGTCAACAGGACACTGGCGACGTCGTCGAGCAGTTGCTCGACCCTCCACTGCCGTTCCCGACCGCTCTCCCGTTCTATCAGGTCGCGTGTGACCGTCTCGCTTGCCTGCTGACTGAGCGCGTCGATGGCGTCGTCGCTCGCGACGATGTCCCGACAGGCCGCTGCGTCCCCCGTCTCGTAGGCACTGAGACTCCGTTCGAGGAGTTCTTTCGCGTCCTGACCAATCTCGTCGAGCGCGACCGGCGGGGCAAGATCGCGCGTGGACATGATCGCGTAGCCCGCGATGTTCGTCGCCAGATCTCCGACGCGTTCGATGTCAGTGAGGATCTTGAACGAGGCCGCCACGAAGCGCAGGTCGCTCGCGATGGGTTCCTGCAGCGCGAACAGTTCGATACAGTCGTCTTCGAGCGAGAGGTATCGTTCGTTTATCTCGTCGTCGCCGTCCATAACCTCGCGGGCCTGCGCCTCGTCACCGCTGTCCAGACACGAAAGCGCCGTATCGAGTCGCGTGACGACGAGATCACCCATCGCGACGACGTCCTCGCGGAGGGCATCGAGCGACTCCTGATAGGTTTCTCGTGCCACGGAACTCACCCGAATTTGCCGGTGATGTAATCCTCGACACGCTGGCTCTCGGGGTTCTCGAACACCTGGTCCGTGTCGCCGTACTCGACGAGTTCGCCGCCGGTGAGGAAGACGGCGGTCTGGTCGGAGATGCGCGCCGCCTGCTGCATGTTGTGGGTGACGATGACGACCGTGTACTCCTCGGCGAGTTCCTCGATGAGGTCTTCGATCTTCGAGGTGGCGATCGGGTCGAGCGCAGAGGCGGGTTCGTCCATCAGGATGACTTCGGGGTCGACCGCGAGACACCGGGCGATACAGAGTCGCTGTTGCTGTCCGCCGGAGAGGCTCAGCGCGTTCGAATCGAGGCGGTCGTTCACCTCACTCCAGAGCGCCGAATCACGCAGGCAGCGCTCGACCAGTTCGTTTTCCTTCTCCCTGTCGTCGCGCCCGAGCAATCGCGGGACAAGTCCACGGTCGATGTCGCCGTGCTTGCGCGGACCGTAGGCAACGTTCGCTCGGATCGACTTCGGGAAGGGATTTGGGTGCTGAAACACCATGCCGATCCGCTTTCGAAGTTCGACCAGGTTGGCTCCCTCGTCGTAGATGTTCTGCCCGTTAAACGAGACCGACCCTTCTACACGGGCACCTTTGATCCGGTCGTTCATCCGGTTGAGACACCGGAGAAACGTGGACTTGCCACAGCCGGACGGGCCGATGAGCGCGGTCACACTCTCCTCGGGGATATCGATCGAGATATCCGTCAACGCGTGGTCGTCACCGTACCAAACGTTCAGATCCTCGACCGACAGCACCGGTTCGCCGGTAAAGGAGTACTGTCGCCACGATTCTTTCGTCTGTTCTTCGCTCTCTCCGGTGGTCGTCTCTGTCGTCGATACGTTCGATTCAGTGCTTTGCTTTGTCGCTGTGTCGAGACTTGTTTCTGTCATTGGTGCAGTTTCTTCCTGAAGTAGCGTCTGGTTGCGATACCCATGCCGAAGAACATGAGGACGACACCGATCAGCACGAGCGTCGTTCCCCAGCCGAAGGACTCCTCGGCACCGACACCGGCGGTGATGACCGCGTACAGTTGATACGGCAGTGCGCTCGCGCGTTCGAGCAGTGCGGGATTGGAGACGTGAACGAAGGGTGCCTGCGCGCTCAGGTCGAACGCGAAACTCGAGAGCACGCCCGGCCCGGCGTTCGGGAAGTTCGGCCCGTTGAGCACGAGCAGTAGCGGCGCGGTCTCGCCTGCGATTCGGCCGACACCGAGGATCACGCCCGTCGTGATCCCCGGTATCGCCGCCGGGATGACGACGCTCCGGATCGTTTCCCACTTCGAGACGCCTAATGCCGCGCTCGCGTCCCTGTACTCGTCGGGAACGCTTTTCATCGCTTCCCTGCTCGTGATGAGCACGAGTGGGAGCAGCATGAACCCGAGTACGAGTTGCGCGGCGAAGATGGAGGGGCTCCCGCCGAATCTCGGCACGAGGAAGGCGAGGCCGAACAGGCCAAAGACGATGCTCGGCGTGCTCCAGAGGCCATTTGTCGCGATATCGACTGCCTGCGTGAACATGCTATCCTCGGCGTATTCGGTGAGATAGACGGCAGCACCGACGGCAAGCGGCACCGCAAACAGCACGGCACCAATAACGAGCCAGATGGTTCCAAACATCGCGGGCATCACGCCGATCTGGATCCCGAGTCCCTGCGAGGCGTTCATCACGAACGGCCAGTCGATCGTGCCGCCCGCGGTCAGCCCGACGGGACCGAGTTCCAGTGGATAGCCGGTGATTGTGACGTGGAGACAGGCGACGACGAACGCGCTCAATCCCATCGTCACGCTGTGCGACAGCGGCGGTAGCCATGGCCGCGTGAGCGAGGCACTCGACCGCCGGTCCAGTCCGTGAACGACGAGCAATCCGACGGCCACACCGCCGACGAGAAAGACGAGCGAACGCACGACTGCGATACCGCCGACGGCGAGTTCACCGCTGCTGAAGACCTCTATCAGTGCGGTCGCGGCCAGTATGCCGAGGCCGACCCGTCGGATCAACTCGGCAGTACGTCCCCGATCCGACTCGGGTGCCCACGTGGGCGTCGACCGCCGGGCTAGCAGCAGGAACAGCGCCCCGACGAACAGTCCAATAAGCGCACCGACAGTGGTCGTCGGGGCTATCGTGACCGCGTTTCTCGTTACAGACTGGTTCGTGGCGATGATGTACGAGAATCCGACTGCGCCCAGCGCGAGCAGCGACGCCACGGTGAGGTGCACGAACGCGAGGACTCTGCCAGCGCCTCGGGTCACTCCGGGGTTGACATGGCCATGGCGGACCAGCAACACGAGCGAACTCAACACGAGCAGGAGTGCCGTTCCAGCACCGACAGTGAGATTTTCGAGCACGACCATGATGCCGCGCTGGAAGACAAACACCAGCAGATAGACGAGCACCGAGAGAACCAGCATCACGACGAGTGAGATGAGCATGAAGGCACCGTTCTGCCTGCCCTGCATGCCGAATCCGTCGTACGCCGACGCCCCGGCCCAGCCGGCCAGCAGACTCGACACCATCGTGAGAATCGGGATCACGAGGGTGCCGGGGATGGTGGCGTCGAACGCGTTTGGTTCCCACGTCCATTCCGGCGCGATCACACCCGTCAGAACGAACAGGCCAACGAGGCCGATGAAGACAGCAGCGGGGAGTGTTCCACCGACATCCTCGCGTGCGATGAGTGTCAGGTAGCCAGCACCGACACCGATCGGAAGGGCAACCAGCCAGCCGAGCCACCCGAGTCCAACGGTGTTACTCGCCACCAGTCCGGCGGTGACCGTCCAGATGACGAGCTGGCTGAAACCGACACCGAGTCCGGGCGTGCTATCGGGCGTGGTTCGAACGGCTCCCCAGCGTGAAAACACACCGAGCGCGCCCGATGCGATGCCGAGTGCGAGCACGCCAGCGCCGAAGTAGTACGGGGCAGAGACGCCAGCGACAACCCCCTCGACGGGGACCCATCCAAACAGTGTCGCCGCTCCGAGGACGAACGCGAGGAAGGCCCCGGCCACGACAGCCATCGCAAACCGTTCGTAGGTTGTTCCGCCGTCGTCAACGAGTCGGACTGCGTACGCGTCACTCATTGTCCACCCTCCAATTTTCGGTGCATTCGCTGTTCGATGAGCTGTGACACGACACCGAGTCCGGTGACGATCACCATCAGAATGACCCCGGCTGCGAACAGTCCGCTCCAGAATAGCTGTCCGGGCGTGACGTGTCCGTAACTTGAGGCGATAAACGTCGTCAGCGTCTCGGTGCTGTCGAAGACGTTGTACGACGAGGGTTGGGGCATTCGGCGGCTGTGGGAGATCATGACTGTCGCCGCCATCGTCTCGCCGATGGCTCGACCGATCCCGAGCAACACTGCCGCAGAGATGCCGGAGAAGGCAGTCGGTATCGAGACACTTTTCATCGTCTGCCAGTCAGTCGCACCCATCGCCGCCGACCCGTCTTTCATCGATTCTGGGACGGCCGACAGGGCGTCTTCTGCCACCGAGATGACCGTCGGCAGCGCCATGAACCCGATGATGAGACCGATAGCAAACAGCGCGCCGGGGTTGACCGAGAGGAGATTTCCGACGTAGGGATTGATGACAGTAAAGCCGATGAAGCCGTACACGATCGACGGGATGCCCGCGAGCAGTTCCACCGCTGGCTTGACGATATCGCGAAGCCAGATAGGGGCGATGTCGCTGATGAACAGCGCGCCAGCGATCCCGAACGGTGCCGCCACAAGGATGGCGACGAAGGTTGTGAGCGCAGTCCCCCAGATCATCGGGACCAGCGAATACTCAGTCTGACTGGGTTGCCACTCCTTCACCTCGAACGGTGAGATGAGACCGAATCCAAGCTCCTGAAATGCGGGCACGGCCTCGAGCACCAGAAAGACCGCGATGAGCCCCAGCGTCAGGAGCGTGGCCGCGGTCATGAAAAACGTCAGCATCTTCGCGGTCAGCGCCTGTCTGCTGACCCATCCGACGCCGCTGACGATCAGGAAGCCATACAGCAGCGTTGTCGTCCACACCGATTGGCGGAGAAACGCCGCGAAGACGACGGTTATCAGCAGCATCTGTGCGAGTACGAGAGCGAGACTCAGACGGTCGAGGTCAGCGCCACGCCGGAGCAGCGACTCGGTCTGTTCCCGGAATCGCCACGTTATCACCTCGGCCGCGCCCGTGAGTAGAAAGCTGTACAGGAGCGGCCTGGTCCAGTCAGACTGGCGGAGAACTGCGACGACGACACCGGCCAGAAACAGGACCTGTAGGGCTGCGAACAGCCAGTGTGCGAGTACGAGTCCGAGACGCAAACGCCCCTCCGCTTTTGCCTCCTGAAGCGTCGAGACAAGCGTCGCTCTCGGCTGTCGAACGAACGTCAGTATGTTTGTCAGTATATGAAACATGATGTAAAGTCGCTCGTCGGCGAGACGACTGTCGTAGCCTGAATCAGGCCTGGTCAGCCAGCTTCGCCCGCTCTTCTTCGCGTCGCTCCGGCGGGAGTTTGAAGTAGTTGTTCGGCTCGACGAAGTACTGCTGGCCGAACTCCGAGAGAATCATGTTGAGGAAGGCACTCTCGCGTCGGTCGGTGCCCTCCCACGTGTAGCAGTGCAGGTCGCGGCTGAGCGGGTACTCCTTCGCACCGAGGTTCTTGCCGTACTCGTAGAGTGTCCCGTCGAGTTCGAGTCCGATCGGTGGCGTCGCGCCATCGGGCTCGACGAACGCTAATGCGATGTACGCGATTGCGTTGTCGTTTTGCTCGACTAGCCGTGCGACCTGCTGGTTCTGTCCGCGGCGGACGTCCGGCTCGATCGGCTCCTCGGGGTCGCCGTAGAGGTTGGCTCTGAACGCGGTGTCGGTCCCCGAGTCCTGAGCGCGCCCGATCGCGTAGATGTCCTGGTCCGGGCCACCGAGTTCGCTCCAGTTCGTGATCTCCTGTTTGTAGATCGCACGGAGCTGGTCGCCCGTGACCTGCGTCACGCCCGCGTCGTAGATCTCTCGGCTCACGACGACCGGCTGACCGTCGACGCCGACGACGTGGTCGACGATGTTGTCGAGTGCCTCGTGGTCGCTCCCGAGGATGGATTCGGCCGTCGAACTCGCGTCACCGATGTCGACGCGCTCGTTGATGACCCCCTCGACGCCCGTCCCGGAGTGGCTGAGTGCGACCTGCGCCTGGAAGGGCGGGACGCTTCGCGTCTCGGTCGGCTCGAACCCGTAGAGGCTGGCGAAGTAATCCGCGAGGTTCATGTCCGTGTCGATGTCGTACTGGCCGGGACCCCAGTACTCCTGGTCGTCTGCTGGCGGGTTCCCGTTCCACAGCGACGAGGCCAGGTTGGTGATCGGGTAGACGGTCGAGGAACCGTCCGCCGTCACCGGGGCGATGTCCTCGTCCTCGTCGGACATCTGCTCACTGCCGTCGTCGCCGCTGCCGTCTCCCGAGCCGTCACCGCTGCCGTCGCTCGATTCCGGAGTGCTGGATCCGTCACCACTGGTTGTTTCGGAATCGTCACCGCTTCCGTCTCCGGAGCTGTCACCGCTTCCGTCGCCATCGTCTGAGCCATCGTTGCTCGAACAGCCAGCGAGCGCCGTGGCACCGACGGCACCCGAGGCCACCAGGAATTTACGTCGCGATGCGAAGTCAGACAGACGCTCTGAGTCTTGCGCCATCACCTGTGTAGAGAGAGAAGAGGGTAAAAGCGGTTTATAATAGGGGTATAGATGCCTACGAGCGGTACGTTCTGTTCTGATCCGAGTAGAGGTCGCTGTATCGCTGGAGAGTGCTATATACCACTCAGTCCAGATATAGTGTCTATAAAGATAGGTCGCGGACCGGATCGTCCCTGACGGAACGGCAGAGGCTACACCGTCAACTCGACGGACGCTCGGGTATGCCGAACCAGATCGCGACGGGCACGCGAGTCGACGGGTACAAATCCGCAGTGGCAGACATGATCGTATGAACTTGCCACGACTCGGATTGGGAACGATGGGAATTACAGACCCCGAAGCGATAGCGACTGCAATCGACGTGGGCTACCGGCATCTCGACACCGCGCAAATCTACGACAACGAGGCTGTCGTCGGTGAGGGAATCGCTCGCGCCGACGTCGACCGCGGCGAACTCGTCGTGGCGACGAAACTCTGGGTCGACCAACTCGACCGAGTGCGCGAAAGCACCGTCGAGAGTCTCGACCGACTCGGACTCGACGCCGTGGACCTCCTGTACGTACATCGGCCGCGCGGGAAATACGACCCCGAATCGACGCTTCCGGCGCTTGCGGACCTGCAGGCCGACGGACTGGTCGACGAGATCGCGGTCAGTAACTTCGAACTGGATGATTTGAACCGCTTTATCGACGTGCTGGAGCGCCCCCCTGCGGCCAATCAGGTCGAGTACCATCCGCGCTTTCAGCCCGAAGACCGACTGGAACACGCTCGCGAACACGAGTATCCACTCGTCGCCTACTCGCCGCTGTACGACGGACGCGTCGGCGACGTGGATGCCGTCGTCGAGGTGGCGGCCCGCCACGACATCACGCCCGAACAGGCCAGTCTGGCGTGGCTCCTCGAAAAGGGGATTCACCCGATCCCGAAAGCATCCAGCCGCGAACATCTCGAAGCGAATCTCGCGGCACAGTCCGTCGACCTCGACCCCGAAGACGTCGCGGCCATCGACGGCGTCGAACGCGAAGACGAACTGTACCCGGAGTGACGTCGCGAACTTCGCTCGCCACCACAGTACCCAAATACTGATAGGATCCAGCGCGCAAGCACAGAGCGATGGATCCACTCGAACAGGTCGACGTCGAGACGATTCTCGCTGGGCACAGCGATCCGATCGAGTCCCCGCTGCAGGAGGAACTCGCAGCGTATCCACTCGACTGCATCGGGACGGAGTACCCACACCATCAGCGCGCTACGGAGGGTCCCGATTCGATGACCAAGCCGAGCGAGCAACATCCGGTCTTCTTTGGCTGTTTCGACTGGCACTCTGCGGTACACAGTCACTGGTGTCTGATTCGCCAGCTTCGCCTGTTTGCAGACCACCCTCGCAGCGCGGATATTGTCGAGCGTCTCGACGACCGGTTCACCCCAGCGAACGTCGAGGGTGAACTCGCCTACTTCGAGGAAAACCCGACCTTCGAGAAACCCTACGGGTGGGCATGGCTGCTCCGGCTCGTCGCAGAGCTTTCGCTGTGGGACACAGAGCACGCAATCGCGTGGCGGGAGTCGCTCGAACCGCTCGAATCTCGGATCGTCTCACTGGTGCGCGAGGAGTTTCTCACACAGGATCGCCCGTTCCGAGTCGGGACGCATCACAACTCTGCGTTCGCGCTTGGATTCGTCCTCGACTACGCCGCGGTGACGGACGACGATTCGCTTGCGACTGCTGCGGCACAGACAGCACGGGCGTTCTATCAGGACGACCAGGCCTATCCCGTCGAGTACGAACCGATGGGCTGGGACTTCCTCTCCCCGGCGCTGACCGAGGCTGACCTGATGCGTCGAGTGCTCACTCCCGACGCGTTCATCGAGTGGGTCGACGACTTCTTCCCGGACCTGACGAGCGCTCCCTACGACACGATTCTGGATCCGGTTGACGTCGACCCCGACCCCGACGAGGGGGTCGCGCTCCATCTGGTCGGGATGAACCTCTCGAAAGCGTGGTGTCTGGTCGGCCTCGCCGAATCGCTTCCCGAACACCGGTACAGCGACCTGTTCACAGCGAGCGCACGGCGGCACGCACGCGCTGGCATCGAGCTGGCGTTTACAGACGACTACGCTGGATCACACTGGCTGTCGTCGTTCGTCCTGTATCTGCTGACGAGAAACGACGGTGGCATCGCGGTCGACGTGGTCTCCAAGTGACGTTCTCTCGGGAGCAAAAAATATCGCGGTCGAGGCACACACTGACGACGAGACCACGTCGCTTTACTCGCTCCGGTCGTTCGACACACGCATGGAACACATCGAAGCCAGCGGGGTGGAGATGCCGATTCCGGGCGTTGGTACCTTTCAGCTGTCTGGCGAGTCGTGTGAATCTGCCGTCGAGACTGCCCTCGAATACGGCTACCGCCACGTCGACACCGCCGAGTACTACGACAACGAGCGGGCGGTCGGGGCGGCGATACGGCGGTCGTCGGTCGATCGTGACGACGTCTTTCTGACGACGAAAGTGTGGCGGTCGAACCTCCGCCGCGCTGATCTCATCGAGGCTGCAGAGGCGA
The DNA here is from genome assembly GCF_051414115.1 of Halovenus marina. NCBI lineage: Archaea > Methanobacteriati > Methanobacteriota > Halobacteria > Halobacteriales > Haloarculaceae > Halovenus > Halovenus marina. The sequence goes on from NZ_JBLKNZ010000001.1 coordinate 1,655,909, forward strand.
GCTGTGGCCGCCTCGGGACCGACTACGTCGACCTGCTGCTCGTGCACTGGCCCCACCCCCGGATACCGATCGAGGAGACACTCGCGGCGATGGAAGAACTCGTCGAGCGAGGCGTGACTCGGCACATCGGTGTGAGCAACTTCACCGAGTCGCAGCTTTCAGAGGCGCAATCCGCCGCCACGGTTCCAATCGTCACGAATCAGGTACTCTATCATCCCTACATCGACCAGCGGAGCCTCCGCGAGCACTGCGAGAAAACCGATACTATTCTGACTGCCTACAGCCCGCTCGCCAAGGGGTCCGTCCTCGGCGACGAGACACTCGAACGGATCGGAACACGATACGGAAAGACCCCGGCGCAGGTCGCGCTGCGCTGGCTCGTTCAGCAACCGAGCGTCGCGCCGATCCCGCGCTCGTCTTCGCCCGAACACATCGCGCAAAACGTGGACATCTTCGATTTTAGTCTGACGGACGCAGAGATGCGCGAGATTCACGACCTCTCGGGAAGCCTGTCGGTCCGCCTCCGAAACAAGCTTCCCGCGGTGATGCGATCCGTTCCGTTCTGAGTGCGGGCTTCGTAAGTGCCTCTCAAGACAGATCTATCCGTGGAAAGATGGTCGGCACCCACTCGATCACAGCGAGGCCACCGCCAAAGAGGACGAAGACGGTGAGAGGACGAAGACGGTGGTGAGAGTGAGTAACGCATACGAGCGAAGCGAATCGAGCACTTCCTTCCGGACAACCGCTGTCAATCCCATTACTGCATCGTTCCGCTACTCAGAAGAGTAGGATGCGTCGTAGCGACGATACCAGGCCACGAACGCCACGAATACGAGGAGGGCACCGAGTGCCGTTCCAATCCCACCAGCATAGGGGATATCGACGCCTTGTAGCACGTAGCCGCCTGCGCCGCCACCCAACATCATCGCGACGATAACTGCAAATCCCAGAATGTACCGGGTCACGAAGTTCCGCTCGACAGGGTTCGTTGCCATACTCGAATGTAGATACGATGACCGTATAAATGTACCCGTCTGCGCCGGATCTTGACTCACAAATGGCCGATACTGGTTGCGGAAGACACAGCCAGTGATGCGTATCGTGATGGCAGTCGGACGTACACTTGTAACGACGTGGTCCCTATCTAGGGATGATGAATCAGTCCGACGAGACAGAACAGCACTCGTCTACGATCACGCTGTACGGCGGGAAAGGCGGCGTCGGAAAGACGACCTGTGCGGCAGCACACGCGCTGGCACTCTCGGAGCGGTCGTCGGACGCGAGAACACTCGTGGTCTCGACTGACCCGGCTCACTCCCTCGGCGACGCATTCGAGCGCGACCTCACGGGGGAACCAAGCGCAGTGACCGACTCGCTGTTCGCCGCCGAGGTCGACCCCGAGAGCGGGCAGGAAGCGTATCAGCGCGTCGTCGAGGCGCTCGTCGCGGAGTTTCGCGATGCAGGACTACGCTTGGACGACGACGACCTCGAACGTCTCTTCGAGTCGGGATTGATCCCGGGCGGCGACGAGGTGGCCGCGCTCGAGTACATCGCTCGCTACTCCTTGGCGGGGTACGACAATGTCGTCTTCGACACTGCACCGACCGGTCACACGCTTCGATTGCTCGACCTCCCCGAAGTGCTCGGGGAGACCCTCGGCGTGGCTGGCGAGGTGCAGCGGCGCGTTCAGCGGACGGCCAGAGCGGCACGGAGCATCGTACTCGGGCCCGCAGCATACTGGGGTGGCACAGACAACTCGGACGAGATCGAGACACTTCGCGAACGCGTCGGCGTGGTGAGAGAACTGCTCCGTGACCCAGCCACAACTCAGTTTCGGGTTGTACTCACGCCCGAGCGGATGGCGATAGCCGAAACCGATCGACTCGTCTCGCGTCTCGATACCGCGTCTGTTCCGGTCGACTCACTCGTGGTGAACCGCGTCTTCGAGAATGAGGACGAGTGCCAGTGTGACAGGTGTCAGCGCGACGCACGACGACACACACAGCGCTTGCGGGAGATCGACGAACAGTTCGATCTCGATGTCAGCGTCGTTCCGCTCCAGGAGACCGAGGTACAGGGGCTGGACGCGCTGTCAGAACTCGGTCGCTATCTGCTCTCGGAACAACTCGACAGAGAAGACCCGGATCGACCGTAGGCAACACCCGCTCGTCGCTTCTGACGCGATCGTCGCGTGGCGAGTCGCGGTCACTGGCGGTCACCATCAGTCATCCCTCCCGACGCCGACATCGACGCTGTCGGCCTCGATGCTCCCCATGTCGGGCGTGGCCTGATCACCACGAGCAGATTGAACCTTACCCAGCGCGACGGCGCAGATGTAGATGCCCACGGCGACGAGGACGATGATGCCACCGGCCGTAACGCCGGTGTAGTAGGCGACGCCGATACCCAAAAACACCGCGAGTTCCGCGAGGACGACCGAGACGAGAAGCGATTCAGAGAAACTACGGGACACCTGGGTCGCACCCGCGACTGGAACCACGAGCATCGCCGCGACGAGGATGACACCCATGATCTGCATCGCGCCGACGACGACCATCGCTGTCAGCATCACCATCACTCGGTTGTACCAGTTGACGGAGATGCCGGAGACGGCGGCTGCGGTCTCGTCGAACGTGACGTACAGGAGCTGGTTGCGCGTCAGGGCCACCGTGACGACGATGACGGCGAATAGCACCAGAAGAATCGCTGCGCTCTGGGGCGACACCGTAGCGAGGTTGCCGAAGAGGAACTGATTGACACCGACAGCGAGTCCTCCTGCGTTGAGGCTGATGAGTGTCGTCCCCAGCGCGAACCCCGTCGAGAGGACGATGGCCATCGAGACGTCGTTGTAGGCGTCCGTGACCTCGGAGATGAGTTCGATGAACAGCGCGGCGATCATCGCCACGACGACGGCGGTGAGATAGGGCGACACCCCCAGGTCGAGGACAGCATTCAGGAAGAGTCCGACAGCGACCCCGGCGAACCCGGTGTGAGCCAGTGCGTCTCCGATGAGCGCGAGCTGTCGATGGACGAGGAACGTACCGATGAGTGGGGCCATCACACCGATACAGAGCCCGACGAGGAGCGCTCGGTGCATATACCGGTACTCCGGGTTCAGCATCTCCACGCCCGTGAAGTAGTACACCCAGTCCATCAGCCAGTACCACTGCTCCAAGAACCACAGGAGAATCCCGAAGACCAGGTCGCCGATTCCACCCAGAACGCCCTGAAGCGGGAGGGTCAGAGACAGGTCCACGCTGGCGAGGGCACTCGCCGTGAGCGTGGCCGCCACGCCCGCGCTCATCCGTCCACCCCCGAGAGAAACCGCGCTTCAGTCCCGAACGCTCGGGCCAGCGCGTCGCTTTCGACGAACTCGTCGGTCGGACCGTCGAAGTAGACTTCGCGATTCAGACAGACGACGCGGTTGGCGTGCTCGACAACCGCACCGAGGTCGTGTTCGATAAGAACGACGGTGATGCCCTCTGCGTTGAGCGCCGCCAGCAGGTCGTAGAAGGCGTCGACCGACTCGGCGTCGACGCCGACAGTCGGCTCGTCCAGCACGAGCAGGTCGGCCTCGCTCGCCAGCGCCCGTGCGATGAACGCGCGCTGGCGTTGGCCACCCGAGAGCTGCGTGACACGCCGGTCGGCGAACGCACTCATTCCGACAGTCGCAAGCGCGTCGTCGACGATGGTCCAGTCCTCCGCCGAGAGGCGGCCGAAGACCGCCTTCGCGGCGTCAGTGACGGTCCTCACCGGCTCTTCGAGCAAGCTGTCGACGGTCCGTTCGGCGGCGAAGCGGTCGAGTCCGACGTGAGAAAAGCGTCCCATCTTCACGACTTCGCGCACGGTGATAGGCATCTCTTTCGCCGCGCTAGCGTGCTGGGCGACGTACCCGACGCGCTCGCCGTCGTCGAAGCGTGTGGCCGACTCGTCGAACAGTCGGGCTGTCCCCTCGTCCGGACGCAGCAGGCCCAGCATGAGCTGCATCAGTGTCGACTTTCCCGAGCCGTTGGGCCCCACAATAGCGACGTACTCCCCCTGGTCGATAGTCAGCGACACGTCCTCCACGACGGGCGTCGACGTGTACCCGAAGGTAACGCCCGAGAGGTCGACGAGTGGCTCGTCTATCGCAGTGTCCGGACCGGTCCCAGTGGCTATCCGCTCGTCCGTGTCGGCCGCCGTTGCGGAGTCGGTATCGTGCGTTGTCATATCGGTGTGAAGTTCCGCCACTGCTCGAGCCAGCTCGCCGAGGGGGCCGCATCCTCGGGTGTCTTGTTGCCGAGGACGATCTCGAACGTGGGCATGTTGATATTGTAGGCGATTTCCTCGTAGCCCCAGTTCTCCTCGACCCAGTCCTCACGGACGCCAGCGTACGGCGTCACGGGAAAGTACGCTTCGACAGCCGTCTCGCGGACGAGTGTCTGGGCTGGACGCTGGGCCTCGAAGACGCCGTTTGCGATGTAGCGGATGTTATTTTCGCGGATGACCTCCGCCGCCTCACGGATGTCGGCGGGCTTGACGTCGCCGCTCGCCGCGAGACTCGTCACCAGCGGTCGCATCCGAACGCCGTAGCGTACCCCGATGTACTGGAAGGCGTTGTGCGCGGCCAGTTGGACGATGTCGCGTTCGGACCGATCGAACATGGCCTCGTAGTCTGAATCGATCTGTTCGAGCACTTCGGACTTGTACGTCTCGGCGTTCGTACGAAAGGCGTCGGCGTATTCCGGGACGACTTCCGCGAACCCGTCGGCGATATTGTCGACGGACTGCTTCGCGCGCTGCGGGTCGAGCCAGAAGTGCGGGTCCTTCCCGCGTTGAGCGCCGACGCCCTCCTCCTCACGGTCGAGGGATGCGGCGAGATCCACCAGGTCGATGTCCTCTCGGGCGTTGATCAGCGCCGTGTCCACGTCGTCCGCTTTGATTATTTCGATGGCGCGGTCGGCCCAGGGTTGGAAGTCTTCCCCGACGTGAACGAACGCGTCCGCGTCGATGATACGCCGGGTGATACTGGCGTTGGGTTCCCAACCGTGGCCGTGCAGTCCCGTCGGGACGAGGTTCTCCACCGTCAGCGGGGTCCCGTCGGCGATCTGTCGTCCAAAGTCGAAGAAGCTGAAAAACGAAGCCACTGCGACCGGGTCGCCACCGCCGCTCTGGGCCTGTCCGGGTGCGCTCGGCAGCGCCGTGCACCCGGCCAGACCCACGAGCGCCGCGGCACCGCCAGCGCGTAGTGCGTCCCGTCGCGTCACCGCTCGTCCGTCGGACACCTCGCGTGTCATAGGTCACCACCAAAGCAAATAATTAGACCCATCTAATCTATTATTTTTTAGTGTCACACTTATACGTTGTGGTTCCAAATACTGTGGTTGCAGGATCACGTGACTGCCAGAGGTAACCAATTGAATACTGAACAAAGACTATCGGTACGCAATACGACTGCACCAATATGTATCCCGAAAACAGTATTTTCCTATGTCTTACGAAAGATATTGTATGGCTGAATCATCAACCGGCGAAGAACGAATCGACGAAATGGAAACGTGGCCCGATTTGGCCATCGGTCTCTACGACAGGCTGACCGGCCGCGATGCCGAGATAATCTACGAGTTCGAGGACATGGTGGTCGAGGTTCCCAGCAAGGTCGGTGATAATGCCGACCACGCCGACTGGCGACTCGATGGCACAGTCCGAATCACGACTCGTGAACGTGACTGACAGCGACGACTCCGAGTCGGTGCCGCTCACAGTCACGACAGACCTCACCCTGACGGTCGACGGGACAGAGGCGACGCTCCGGTCGACGGGGGAGCGACTGTTCCTCGAATTCCCGTCGGCCGTCTCGGCGGTGCAGGCCCTCCGAAGTCTGCCGACAACCGAGCACGGGCGCCTGCATTCGGTGCTGACGACGGGAGATCTCGCACTGGAGATTCGAGCCCGAAACCGCACCCTTGCCGCGCTCGGTGCCGGGACCAGAAGCGGCCCACTCGCACGGTGGTTGGGTATCGATCCTGTCGAACTCAGACTCTCTGGCTTCCTCTCGGCGTTCTGGGCAGGTGCCGTTGCCACGGTGAACCGCTTGCGTTCGGGCGTGTCGTCACCGTAATCCGACGCGCCTGCCGTCGAGGCCGTCCGTGGCTCGGTCACCGACTCATCCACCACGTACTGCGCGACATCTTTGAGTACGAGGGGTGATATTTCGTTCACTTCTCCTCGCAACTGTGTGGATAGAAAGTCGGCCTTGGGACTCACAACTCACGATCTATCCACGTCTTAATACGTCTCGATGTCGACTCCGAGTGCTGCGAAGTCCTCGACGTTGTCGGTGAGGACGGGCTCATCGTAGACGTCAGAGACTGCTGCGACCATCGGATCGACTTTATCGATGCCGCTTTCACCGTCGGCTTGCTGGTCGGCCCGTGCGAGCAACTGTCCGGCGCGATGAGCTATCGTATCGTTCTGTTCGACGACCGGATACATCCGGAGCGCGTTCCTAACCGCCCTCCGTTCGTCCTCATCACCGAACTCGGCACCGTACGAGAGCTCCATGACGACCGGTGATGGAACCCGCTGAACGGTCTTCGTCTCGGAGAGTTCGATGCCTTTCTCGAACGCCCCCTCGCGACCGTTGAAGAGATCGATCAGGAACGACGTATCGAGGATCACTCGAACCGCTCCCGGAGTTTGTGTTTCTCTTCAGCATCGGTCTTGCGCTTGTTTTCGAGACGATCCCGCATCGCCGTCGCCGTTTCCGACGAGAGTATCCCGGCGACGTCCTCGGGATGTGGTCCTCCGATGAGGCGACGAAGCGTCTCCTCCATCGTCTCGTTTTCGCGCTTGTGAGCCTTCACGAACTCGTGGAACTCCTCGGAGATACGAACTGATTTACTCATGTGCCGTATACTCGGATATACGCATTAATCAATCTTCGGCTGCTGTTCGGAGTGTCGTTCGCTCCATCGGCTAACTAGCTTCAATCTAACACGGTGAGCGGAGGCTGAACTGACCGGGGCCTATATCTACCATGGCCACAACCAGTTAACCCCAGAGACTTCCCTTACCGTCAGAATGGCGGCCTCGGCACTCATAGGGTTCGTCATCGCCGGTATCCGGCTCTGTGGGCAGTGCTCGTCATCGGCCGGGTTGGAGTACTCGGAGGATATCAAAGAGCGTTCCGCCACGCCGACAGTCGGTTCTCGACGGTTGGGCGAACTGCTCAGCGAGTCACTTCACGCTGACAACTTCGATATCGAACTCCAGCGTTTCACCGGCGAGTTCGTGATTGAAGTCGACGGTCACGGTATCGTCTTCGACTGCGGTCACTTCGCCCGGAAGCCCCTGCTCGGTTTCGACTTCGGTGCCGACAGTCGCTTCGCGGCCGCCGAGCATCTCCTCGAAGGTGTCGCGTTCGTACTCGGCGATTCGTTCGTCAGTGTGTTCCCCGTAGGCCTTCTCTGGCGGAATCGTCACCGTCTTCTGCTCGCCATCTTCCATCCCGATCAGCGCCTCGGTGAGTCCCGGAATGACGTCGTCCTCACCGACTTCCAGCGTGAATGGCGCGAAGCTTCGGTCCGGGTTGTCGTCGAGCAACCCCTCCGTCTCTGCGAGTACTTTATCCGACGTGTCGAACACGCTCCCGTCCTCCAGCCGTCCGACGTACTCGATCCTGACTGTATCGCCCTCTGAAATTGTCATGGGCGACGATACTCACCGACGCTGTTAACACCTGTCGCTTCTCCGACCCGCCGACGGTGCTCGTGTCACCCACAGGTGCGTCGAGAAACCGCCGCGGGACACATGAAAATTTTGTACATGTGGTCTGTGAGATATCAGCCATGGGGCAGCAGTCGGTTACTGCCAGCATCGTCGTCCCTGCACTCGACGAGGCTGCATATCTCCCGCGAACGCTCGAAAGCATTCGGGCGATGGAGACCGATATCTCTCACGAAGTCCTCGTCGTCGACGGTGGGAGCGTTGACGGGACGCCAGAGATTGCCCCGGAGTACGGTGTCCGCGTGCTCGACCAGCCCTCGGGCGGGATCGGTGCCGGGCGTGACCTCGGTGCACAGCGCGCAGTCGGTGACTGGCTCGTCTTCGTCGATGCGGACACGCGAGTGACTGGGCAGTATCTCTCGGCGATGCTGGAGTACGTCCGCGAGCGGAACCTCGACGCGGCGAGTTCGCGCTGTCGAGTGATCGATGTCTACCGCGGCAAGGCGAAGCAGGTCATCGTCAATCGTGTCTTCCCGCACTTGCGCAAACCGATTCTGCCGGGGTTCAATTTCGTCGTCGACGCGGACGTATACGAACAGACCGGTGGGTTTCCGGACGTTCCGAACGAGGATACCGCGTACAGCCGTCAACTCGGTACGGAGTGTCAGACTGGTTACCATCCCGACGTGCTGGTCGAAACGTCCGGCCGACGGTTCGGTGAGTCCGGGTTGACCGGCGCGCTCTATCACTACCTCCGCCTCGATGTTGGGCGGTTCCTCTCGCAGTCGGGGCAGGGAAACTGACCGCTATCGGCTGACTTCGGGCAGACCCGTACCCTCATACTGCTGGCTGTACCATTTTGCAAGAATCCGCCACCACGTGGTGGCGAATATCTGTACGAATGTACAGCCAGCAGTGTCAAGTCACCGCTCGCACTACACCCCACGAACGCAATCGAACATGCCATCCGAGATCAGGGAACTCGACCCGAGCACCGTCGAGCGTATCGCGGCAGGGGAGGTCGTCGAGCGACCGGCGTCAGCGGTCAAAGAACTCGTCGAGAACAGCATCGACGCCGACGCATCCCGCGTCACAGTCGCAGTCAAATCCGGCGGCATCGACGGCATCGAAGTCACCGACGACGGCGCTGGAATGATCGAATCTGCGCTCCGTCGTGCCGTCGAGAAACACACGACGAGCAAGATCACCGACATCGACGACCTGGAAGGTGGTGTCGACACGCTCGGGTTCCGCGGGGAGGCACTCCACGCGATCGGTGCGGTGTCGCGACTGACGATCACCTCCCGTGCAGTCGGGAGTGCGCAGGGGACGACACTCACCGTCGAGGGTGGCGATATCACTGCAGTCAATCCGGCAGGCTGTCCGGAGGGGACGACAGTCGAGGTGGACGACCTGTTTTACAACGTACCAGCGCGGCGGAAGTATCTCAAACAGGAATCGACGGAGTTTGCACACGTCAGCGCAGTCGTGCGGAACTACGCGCTCGCGAATCCAGACGTGGCGGTCACGCTCGAACACGACGGACGCGAGACGTTTTCGACGACCGGGCAGGGAAACCTGCGTGAGACCGTCCTCTCTGTGTACGGACACGACGTTGCCGAGTCGATGCGTCGAGTCGAACACATCGACCTTCCGGACGGGCCGCTCGCGGAGATTACGGGGCTGGTGAGCCACCCCGAGACCAACCGCGCGAGTCGGGAGTACTGCTCGGTCTTTATCAACGGCCGATACGTGAACGCGACGGCAGTCACCGACGCGCTCGTCGAAGCCTACGACGGACAACTCGCGAGCGACCGGTATCCCTTCGCCGTACTCTTTCTCGACGTGGATCCGGCGACAGTCGACGTGAACGTCCACCCTCGGAAGATGGAGGTCCGATTCGCAGACGAGTCCGGCGTTCGCGAGCAGGTGCGAACCGCCGTCGAGCGAACGCTGCTCGATGACGGGCTGATCCGGTCCTCGGCCCCGCGCGGGCGGTCAGCGCCAGAACAGACGGAGATCAGGCCCGAGGCGAACGAACGCGGCCACGACTCGACTGCCGACGGTGAAGCGGAAGAATCGACCACGGCCGACGGGGAGGACAAAGACCGGAGGGGTTCAGCCCCGTCGGAGCCAGCCTCTAACCACTCTGAAAGCCCAGACAGAAGCCCGAGTCCGAAGAACACGGAAGGCCACACGGCAGAGAACCGAGACGAGACAGGCGTCCAGCGCGAATCGACTGAGACTGCCGACCGCAGTTCGGTGAACGCGGAGGACGGCGCGTCAGGACGAGCGCAGTCGTCGGCCGACACTGCATCGTCGATTTCCAATTCGTCATCGGCTGACAGTCGACAGGCTGGTCGCCGTACACCCGAGAGTGCCGAGAGCGACAACAACGGCTCTCGGTCGCGAAAGTTCAGGCAGAGCGGAACACAGACACGGCTCGCAGAGAGCAATAAGGAACCGATGTTCGAGCGTCTGCCAGCGATGCGGATTCTGGGGCAACTCCACGACACGTACGTGGTCGCCGAAACGGACGAGGGGTTGGTGCTGATCGACCAGCACGCGGCAGACGAGCGGATCAACTACGAGCGTCTGCGAGAACAATGTCGCGGCGACACCACGACACAGACGCTCGCTCAGCCAGTGACGGTCGAACTGACCGCGCGGGAGGCGGCACTGTTCGAGGCACAGCAAGACGCGCTCACGTCGCTTGGCTTTCATGCGACCCTCACGGAGGACAGAACCGTCGAACTCCGCACAGTCCCCGCCTTCGTCGCAGACACTGCAGGGCCGGAACTCCTGCAGGACGCCCTCGCGGCCTGTGTCGACGGCGAACCGGCAGACACTGTCGAGGCCGCGGCCGACGAGTTACTCGCTGATCTGGCCTGCTACCCGTCAGTGACCGGAAACACGTCGCTGACTGACGGATCGATCGTCAATTTGCTTTCGGCACTCGACGCCTGCGAGAACCCCTACGCCTGTCCGCACGGGCGACCAGTCATCGTCGAACTCGACCGCGACGAACTGGAGGGGCGATTCGAGCGTGACTATCCCGGTCATCAGTAAACTCGTTTCAGAAGTGCTTAACGGCTGGCCAGACGAATGGGTGGTATGGATCCAGGTCGCGTCGATGCACTCGTCGATCTCGCGTATGGCGTGTTGATCTTTATCGCCGCACTGACGATGCTGCTCGTTGGACGCCCTGAGGGACTCGCATTCGGGATCGGCGTCCTGGTCTCGTATGCGATTCACGTCGTCTGGAAGATGGGACGATTCGACCCTGACTGGATGACTCGCTCGGTCGAGGAAACGATCGAGGAGACGGTCGGCACGTCGGTCGAACAGAGCGTCGAGGAGCAGGTCGGCGACCAGGTCGAGGAGACTGTCGGCAAGCAGATGGAAGAAACCGTCGGCAAGCAGGTCGAGGAGACAGTTGGTAAGCAGGTCGAAGAGACCGTCGGCAAACAGATGGAAGAGACAGTCGGTAAGCAAGTCGAAGAGACCGTCGGTAAGCAAGTCGAAGAGACAGTTGGCAAGCAGGTCGAAGAAACGGTTGGTGACACCATGGAGAAGACTGTCGAGGACACTGTCGAAGAGACAGTCGAGAAGACGGTTGGCGAAACCGTCGAGAAAACCGTCGAGGAGACCGTCGAGGAGACGGTCGAAGGCACGGTTGAAGAGACTGTCGAGGGAACGGTCGAGGAAACAGTCGAGCAGACAGTCGAGGACACGGTGGAGGAAACCGTCGAGGATACGGTCGAAGGCACCGTTGAGGAGACAGTCGAACAGACTGTCGAGGAAACGGTCGAAGATACTGTCGAGGAAACGGTCGAAGATACTGTCGAAGGGACCGTCGAGGAAACAGTCGAGCAGACGGTCGAAGACACGGTGGAGGAAACTGTCGAGGAGACGGTCGAAGATGTCGTTTCGGAGGCCGTCTCGGATGCGGATGTCGTCTCTGACGAGCGAGATGGTGGCAAATCGGACGATAGCGAATCGGACGAATCGTCACAGTAATCACTCGAGATATCGACCAGTCGAATTAAGATTCTCCACGTCGACAGTGGCGGTATGGCAGAGTTTGTCACCTTCGGTGAGACGCCGTTGCGGCTCTCATCGCCGGGGTACGAGCGACTGGAGACGGCAGGGGAAACGAGTCTCACCGCAACCGGGACCGAGAGCAACACGGCAGTTGCGGCGGCGGAACTGGGGGCGGAGTCACTCTGGCTGTCGAAACTTCCGGAGACGGCACTCGGGCGGCGTGTCGTCACCGAACTCGAACAGCACGGCATCGAGACGGACGTGACCTGGAGCGACGACGAGCATCTCCGGCAGGGGCTTGTCTTTCACGAACGTGGGTCAGCACCCCGTGACACGAGCACCGCTCATGACAGACAGTACACTGCCGCGGCGACGGCCGTCCCGGGCGAGTTACCGATGGAGCGCGCACAGAACGCCGCTGTCGTGTTTACTGGGTTGAGTACGCCCGCGCTTTCGCCGGAGACGACCGAAACGACGCAGGCGCTGTTACGAGCAAGCGGCGGTACTAATGCCGTGACTGCGCTCGAACTGGATTACCAGGCGGGCTTGGCACCACCGGAGCGCTATCGAGAGGCGTTCGAGGGGTTGACATCGCACCTCGATATGCTGTTTGCCACCGAGAACTCGATCGAGACGGTGCTGGACCGGTCCGGGTCCCCACGCGAACTCGTGAACATCCTGGGTGCTGATTACGACTTCGAGATCGTCGTGCTCACACAATCCGACGGGAGTTCTGTCGCGTTGCACAACACGGCGGGGACGAACGTCCTCAACGAGCGCGAATCGGTCGACGTCGACGTCGTCGACACGACCGGCACGCGCAGTGCGTTCGTCGGCGCGTTCCTCCAGCAACTCATCGACGGGGCCGACACCGCAACTGCGCTGAACTACGCTGTCGCGGCGGCGGCGCACGTCCAGACCGTTCCCGGGCCGTTTCTGACAACGCGATTGGGAGAGATCGCTGCCCTCGCCGAGCGTGTCGAACAGCAGTCGCAGTGATCGATGCGAACCTGTTCGGCACCCACTGAGCGCGAGTCCGGCACGCTCAAAACCGCAGAGTGAAAACTAGAACGTGATGAACTCCGGGATACGAGCGACGATCGCATTTTCCGACCCCGGTGACTGTCCGATCGCCGCCGCGTCCCGTGCGACCGGCGACGTGATCGAACAGGTGTCGACGAGCGTCGGCACCACAGAACACCCGAGCGTCTCAGAGTTTCTCGTGAAGGCGTCTGATCTGGACGACATCGATGCAGAGCCGACCTTCTCCTACGGGGCTGCGACGGTGTTTCGGACGCGCCACGAAGGCGACCCAACCTGCCCGTGTGAACTCCTCGGCCAGCACGGCTGCCCCGTTCACCGCCAGGTGGCAGACGACGGCACACTGACGCTCGTGTTTCACGTCAGCAGCTTCGAGCAGCTACAGACGATCGTCGAGGATCTCCGCGAGTCGTACCCGCCGATCGACGTCCAGCGCCTGCTTCAGCCACCGCTCGAAGGGCCCGCTGACGAGCGCGTGTTCGTCAACCGCGGCCGACTGACGGACAAACAGCGCGAGGTACTCGAAGCGGCCTTCGAGATGGGGTATTTCCAGCGCCCGAAGGAGTCGAATGCGACCGAAATCGCGGAGGCACTCGACATCACACAGTCGACGTTCACCGGCCACCTGATGGCGGCACAGCGGAAACTGCTCGAAGATATTCTCGACTGATACTGCTGGCTGTACCATTTTGAACGAATTCACCACCCCGGGGTGGCGGATATCTGTACGAACGTACAACCAGCAGTATGAGCCGAGGGTCGCTCGACACACGACTCACCAGCGTGCAGCGACCGCTCGTGACGTTCCGACCGGCGCGCAGTCACTCCTCGACCGGTCCCGCGTGTTCGTCGACTTTTCGCGTTACATCGACGTGATAGTGTTTCAGGATGTCACGGCCAAGCAACATCGAGTAGTCCATGTGGCTCCGGTCTTCCACGCTGGCGGCGACGGTGTGCTGTGTGCCGCCGACGCCGACGACGACGTCGACGATCGGACGAGCGCGACCACCTTTGGCGCTGCCCGAGCGCACCCGGACGATGTCCTTGATCGGCCCGGTTCCGATCTCGGCGGCGAGTTGCGAGTCGATGCTGGTTCGGTCGGCGCCTGTATCTGCCTTGGCGAGCACTGGCTGGCTGCCTCGGGTCCCGCTGATGACCACCTCCTCGGTGTATCCGATGACACTCGGTTCCGTCGGAGTCTGTCGGGGCTTTTTCGGCGCGGCGGATGGGGTCGAGTCGTCGAGCGTCTTCGAGAGGTCTCTGACGGCGTCGTCGTCGACAGTCCCCCCGGCGCGTTCGACCGCCATCTTGGCGATGTAGGGCGCAGGGCTGGTCCCCGTGGCACGGAACAGCCCACGGAAGCCAGCCGTCGGGTTCGTCTCCAGAATTGCCCAGCCCTCTTTCGTCTCGATGAGATCGACACCGGCGTAGTCGAGTCCGATTGTCTCGGCCGCGTGAACGGCGATCTCTTTGGCGTCCTCGGGGAGGTCTGCAGTCGCATCCTCCACATTACCGCCCAGCGAAACGTTCGTGCGCCACTCCCCTTCTGGCGCGTACCGATACATCGCGCCGATGACCTCTCCATCGACGACGTAGACACGTGCGTCGCGTGGCGTGTCCGGCGTGTCGACAAAGTGCTGGAGAAATGCCTGTCTGTCACCGACGCGCGGGTTCACCGGGTCGTCGAGGTCGATCTTCCACGCGCCGCCGCCGTGGGTCCCGATCGCTGTCTTGTACACGGCCCGGTCGCCAAAGTCCCGTCTGGCGTCGTTGAGTCTGTCGCTGGCGAGTGCCATCACTGCGTCGGGGACCGGCAGCCCCGCCTCGGCCAGCGCGACCGCGGTGGCGAACTTGTGTATCGCAGTCAGGACCGCAGTTGGCTCGTTGAGCATCGGTCTGACGGAGTTGAACAGTCGCGCCAGACCGAGTTCCTCGGCTGGCTGTGCGCTGGTCGACAAAAGGAGCCGATTTGCGATGATGTCGGCAGCGGGTTCGAGCGTCACTGCGCCGTCGTCGATGCTGACGCTCGTGTTCGCGCGCCGGAACCACGCGGTGTCGTGCCCGAGCGCCTCGACGGCATTCAAAATCGCTTTGCTCTCCTTGCTGTTGTGTAGCCCAAGGACGCCGACCGTGACTGGCCCTGATTCAGTACCCATACGCTGTTTCGGCCCGGCGCAAAAATAATCTCTCTGATGTCGTCAGATGTATGCGCGTTGCTCTCTCACCGGTGGGTATGACCGCCGCCGAAGCGTTTACCTATCAGGGTGGGCGGGTCGACCCCGGAGAACGACAGGACCTCCGGTTCAAAGTCACCGAGACGTATCTTGGCGACCCAGTCAGAATACCCGTCACGATCATCAACGGGCCAAATCCCGGGCCGACAGCGTTTCTCTCGGCGGCCGCCCACGGCGACGAGCTCAACGGGATCGAAGTCGTTCGCGAAGTCGCCTACGAGTGGGACCTTCCGAACCTCAGTGGCACGCTGGTCTGTCTCCCCGTGTTGAACGTCCCCGGCTTCATCGCACAGCAGCGATACCTCCCCATCTACGACCGGGATCTGAACCGATCGTTTCCCGGCGACCCAGACAGCACCAGTTCCAAGCGGATCGCTCACAACATCTTCACCAATTTCATCGAACCCTGTGATTTCGGCATCGACTTTCACACCTCGACCCGCGGGCGGTCGAACATGCTCCACGTCCGCGCGGACATGGACGACGAATCCGTCGCGCGGGTCGCACAGGCCTTCGCGTCGCACGTCGTCATCGACAAGCAAAGCCCCTCGGGAACGGTCCGCCGGGCGGCAAAGGAAAACGACACTGCGACAGTCGCCGTCGAGATGGGCGAAGCCCTGCGGTTCCAGCGCGAGGTCATCGACCCCGCACTCGCTGGCGTGGAAAGCGTGTTCGCTGAGTTCGGCATGATCGACACCTCGACTGTCGCGTGGCCCGGATGGCGAACGGTCGTCCGCGGCCGTGACAAGACGTGGATCCGGGCAGACGCTGGCGGTCTGGTCGATATGCACGCAGACCGGGGCCATCTCGTCAGAGAGGGGGACCGCATCGCCACCATCTCCAACCCGTTCAAGACCGAATCGACCGTCGTCGAAGCGCCATTCACCGGCCTGCTGGTCGGTGCCGTCGAGAATCCGCTCGTCTATCCCGGCAATCCGCTCTGCCATCTCGTGAAACTCGACGACCGAACACTGCGGGCGCTCGAACGCAGCGAGACCGACGCACACCGTGAGTCTTGACGTCCGCGTCGGAACGTGACTCCTCTCCGTATCGGAACCTCAGTCCAGCAGCGACTCGACGCACGCGTCCATCTCTGTCTGTAACGCCTCCAGTTCCGGAATTGGCGTTTCGTTGTACGTTCGCTTGCGCACGTTTGTGTGCTCTGGCACGACGTCGTGAGCGGCCATCGAGAGTTCGGCCAGTCGCTCGGCGTCAGCCGTCGGCTCGTACTCCGGCAAGGAAAGCTTCGAGACGACTTCTTTCGAGAGACTCGCCTTCCCCTCGGAGGCGATCTCTCTGAGCGACTGCTGGTAGATCGAGGAGTTGAGCAGCCCACAGAGAAAGTGCGCCTCGTACCGGTCGTCGGTCGCGATGAACATACAGTGGTCGCCGGGGACCACCAGTTTCTCACCGAGATCCTCGTCGTGTCGGGTCGATACGACGGCAAAATGCGGCTTGAATCCGAGTCGGCACCAGACGACCTTGTACGTTGCCCACGTGTACTCGCCGAGTCCGAACAGGTTGTAGAACGTCCCCTTCTGGAGCCACGACGAGGAACGGGCTTCGAGGCGCTCCCTGTTCGCGCTGAGATACTCGTGTGTGTTCGGGCAGGTGGCTTGCAGTTCGGCCTCGTTGTCGACGTTCGTCTTTTCGAGCGGGACGAGATGCAGGTCGTGCCCGAACAGGCCGTACTTGACAATATGTTTCGATCTGAGGTACGGGTAGACGTGGTCGTGTTCTAACTCCGAGAGCTGAGCCCGGTCGATACTGAACACGTCCTTGGCGTCGTCTTTTACCCCGTGACGGATGTCGTGGTGACAGTCACCGAGCGCACGCGTGCTGGCATCCGCTCTGACCCACGGCGAGTCGGGGTCGTCGTCCAGCGGAACCATCTCGGTCGTCTCGTGTTTAAGTGTCTCCCGAATCGTCTCGAGAGCGGAAAAGTCAGCCGAGTTCTCTCCGGCGCTCCAGGAATCGACCGGGATTGGAAAGTTCGGCTCACGCCCGACGCCCATCGTGTAGATGGCAGACTGGACCGTCGCTGTCTCGAACGGATGGAGCTGATTGAAGTCGTGAATGTGCGTGACAGCGACCGGACGGGACCCGACCTGCTGTGTCCGGAGCAGTCGGCCCGCCGGCCCCTTCATAATGTCGCGTTTCAGGACGAAGCTAGCGTCACCTCCCTCGTCGAGATATCGATGGATACAGACACAGACGAACGGCACCGAGATGTCGTCGTTTCCGTGCCCCAGACGTGCATCGATTCCCTCCTGTGGAAATAGGTTCAATTGGTCGATGTACTGCGCTCGCCACGCATCGCGCACCGTCTCCGGCAGGTCGCCCCACGTGATCCATGGCGGATTTCCGACCAGATGGTCGACGGTCAGCGAGATGGGGGATCCACCGAATCGGATCTCGTCATCGCGCGTCAGCGCGAGCGCGTCGGTCAGAAACACCGGCAGTTCGAGTCGGTCGATATCGCTCTCTGCAAGGAGTGGCCGGAGTGCGAGGAGGTACCTGAGCTTTGCGCTTTTGACCGCGACAGGGTTGAGGTCGATTCCGAACACCGTGCTCGTGATGACTTCGATGAGCGTTTCGGGGTCACAGTCGTCTGCGAGCGCGTCCCGTTTTGCGTCGATACAGGCCGCGAGAAACACACCCGACCCGCAGCCAGGGTCGAGGAACGTCTCCGACCGGTGATCGATGACACCGAGTTCGCTCACAGCCAGGTCGGCTACCCCGCGTGGCGTGTAGTACTGGCCGAGCTGTCGGCGCATCTCGCGGGAGACGACAGCCTCGTACAGCGCTCGCAGAAGGTCTGACTGGGCCAGCGATTCCAGATCGAGCCGCGACGCGAGCAGGGGTTCGAGCGTGTCCGAACCGAGGATTCGCTCGTGAAGCGACCGGAAAGAAACGGAAAGCGCGTCGGTGTTTTCCGTCGATTCTCGGTTCACGACCTGGACCCCGAACTCGCGTTGAGCGGATTCGATGAGTCGCTCGACGACAAAATCGTAGTACAGCGTCTCGACGAACAGCGCGTCGCGGGGATTCTCGACCGAACTGTCGTCGAAGATGGTGCCGTGACTGCGGGTGAGAAACGTCACCCACTCTCGCCGTGCCGACTGCACCGCGGTGTCCGTCGAAAGTGCGGCAAATGCGCGAGACCTGTAGCGCTCGTACAGGTCGCTGCTCTGTCCGACGGCGTTCAGTAGCTTAGGGTCTGTCATCCTCGGTTGCCTACGGTAGCTCTCTGTTTCAGTGCCCGGACCATAAGCGTAGGTTCGTTCGGCCGCGGATCCGACCGCACAGCCGCTACACTCAGTGGGAATAGCTTAAGGGTACACGGATCATCGTGCTACTAAACGATGGCTCTCGCCGAGGAAACGGAGATGACGGCGGCGCAAGTGGACGATTTTCTCGCCGAACGGGAGAGTGGCGTGCTCTCGCTCGCCCGTGACGAGCGCCCGTATGCGATTCCGATCTCCTATGGATACGACAGTTCCGAACGAACGTTCTACATGCGTCTGGTGTCGACGCCGGAAAGCGAAAAGCGGGAGTTTCTTTCCTCAAACCCCGCCGCACGACTCGTCGTCTACGACAGCAACACCCAGGGAACGGAGTATAAGAGCGTCGTCGCCTCGGGAGATCTAGCACAGATCGACCCCGACGAACTCACGATAGAGCAAATCGAGCAGTACGGGAGCGCGAAGCGCCCGCTCTTCGAGATCTGGGGACAGGAACGGGACAGCCTCGACATCCAACTGTTTCGGTTCCGACCTGACGAGCTAAATGGGCGGCTGACGGAAGTCGACAGAGACGAATCGTAATCCCCCGCCTATTCTCCCGTGTCGATGGGCGCAAACTGCGCATCGGTGGCTGCAGCGCCACAGACTGGACAGCCGCTCGATACGATAGCCTCACGCATCCCCTCGTTGACCGTGATCTGCTGGCCGCATTCCGAACAGGTAAACTCGTGTTCTTTCATGTATCGGTGTTCTTCTCTCGTCCCGCGGACACTGCCTGCCATATCGTCCCTACGGTGATTCTGTCCCGTATCAGCTAAGGGGTACAGCCAGTATATGCAGGTACATTCAAGTTCCTACACCGGTCACAGCCGACAGACGACTGTGCTCTGCTCAAGACCATTCGGGGGATCTGTATCAACGTTTCGTCTTTTCTATCTTGATTCAGCGAGAGAATCCCGCCCTTCTCACGAAGGACGAGCGTTCCGACGCTCTGTGTGGTTTGGATTCTGTTTTACTACAGACCTGCTCCAACACTAGGTTGAAGCGGATCAGACACAGAGTAACTGATATGTTCAAAAGCTATCGAGTCGGAACCATCCACGGAATTCCGTTCAAACTCGATATCACGTTTCTGATCATCCTCCCGGTGTTTGTGTGGCTGATCGGCGCCCAGATCGGTGACGTGGTCCCCCTGTTCAACGACGCCTTTGGAACCTCACTCGAGACAGAGACGCTGACGGCTGGCAACCGGGAGTGGATCGTCGGCTTTGTCGCTGCAGTCTCGCTGTTTACCTCCGTTGCACTCCACGAACTCGGCCACGCGGCCGTTGCGCTGTCGTATGGCTACGAAATCGAGTCTATCACGCTGTGGTTGCTCGGCGGCATCGCAAAGCCAGCCGAACTCCCGACCGAATGGCAACACGAGTTCTGGATCGCAGTCGCCGGACCGGTCGTGAACGTTGTTATTGCTCTCGGGTGTGGGGCCGCGCTCGTCGTCGTTCCTGCGAGTGACGTGCTCGTCTTTCTGTTGCTCTATCTCGCCTTGTTGAACATCGTCTTGCCCGTGTTCAACATGCTCCCGGCGTTCCCGCTCGATGGCGGGCGAGTGCTCCGGGCGCTGCTCGCCCGAAATCAGTCGTACGTGCGCGCCACCCGACAGGCCGCCGCCGTCGGAAAGGGGATGGCGCTACTGCTCGGGATTGTCGGACTGCTCGCGTTCAACTTCGTCCTCGTGGCGATCGCATTTTTCGTCTACATCGCCGCGACCTCCGAAAGCCGACAGATGATGCTCGACGCTGCTTTCGAGGGGATGGTGGTACAGTCGGTGATGACAAAGACCGGGAGACTGTCGACGGTGGACGCGGCACTGTCGCTCGACGAACTCCTCGACGTGATGTTCGAGGAGCGACACTCCGGCTATCCGGTGATCGAAGACGGCGAGTTCGTCGGTATCGTCACGCTCTCGGACGTTCAGTCGGCCGATTCCTCCGACGAGTCTGTTCGTGACGTGATGACGCCGAACGAACAGTTGGCGACAGTCTCGCCGTCGACAGACGTGATGGACGCGTTCACGACGATCGGAACTGAGGACGTCGGGCGATTACCGGTCGTCGACGAAGACGGGTCACTGGTGGGGATCATCACGCGCACAGACATGATGCGAGCGTTCAGAGTCGTCACCGAGCGACAGCGCTTCGAGGACAAGCTGTCGAGCGCACGCTCGCTGTAAATCGACCGAAAAATCGTCTACTGAGAGGGGATCTGCGCGCCCTGCTTTCGGGTCACGTAGCCTGCGATCCGGTTGCGAACGCCCTTCGACTCGACGTTCGTCAGTTCGGTGACCATGTCCTTGTTGTGCTCGAAGTCCGTCCCCCACGCGTCGGGGTATCGCTCCATCAGGATCCGTCCTGTCTTTTTCACGTATGCGGGCTTGATTGCCATCGTTGTACTCCCTTTACTGACACCGGGCCTAAAAGGATTCGACTCGCATTTTGCTGCGGTCCATATGGAGTCCTGTCGTCCCCGTCATTCCTCGATGTACATTCGCAGTTTCGCGAAAGCCTCCCGTTCGGCGGGGCCACCGCAGCGCTCGACGACGCCCTCGAAGTACTCGATCCGGTCGTGCAGGTCGGCGTCGTCGTACGTCGCCACGCCGAGCCGTGAGGCCGCAACGGTCGCCTCGACGACGGCCGCGAAGCCGCGATGGATCACCGGAACGGACTCCGATCGAACGGTCGTCTCGAAGGGTTCGACGGACCAGTCGACCCACTCGGTGTCGCCCTCCTGCCCGCTGTCGAGCGCCTCGACGGCCACCTCGACGGTCGCAGCAGCGCAGTCGAGCGTGGGGTGCTCGCGTTCGACGACACCGAGCGCAGCATCGACGAACACTACCGGGTCACGGACGAAATGGACGTGACCCGTGCCGTGTCGCTCGAAGTTCTGTCGCGTCCGGGTTCGCCCCCACGTTCGGGCGGTCGCGGGGCCGTCAGTCGGGGCGTGGATCCCGAGCGCGGCGATGTTGTATTGCCCCGCAGGTCCGCGAGTCGTCACCACTGTTTCGGTCACGCCGCGCAATCGGACCGGCCACGTTGCGTCGGCCGTCTCACCGCTGTCCCCGTCTGTCATACCTCCAGCCCCCGTTCGAGCGCGACAAACAGCGCGCCAGCTGTGATATCGGCCGTCGTCCCGGGATTTATCTCTCGCTCGACGAGTTCGTCAGCGAACGACTCGACCGACTCCTCGCCCGCACGAACTGCCTGCGCCCTGTCACGAACGTCCATCGCAGTCTCGTGGTCGTGCTGTGTCTGGACGAACGTGTCGACCCGCTCTGCGAGCAGTTCCAGAAAGACGGCCGCGGCGGTGTCTGTCACTGGGCAGTCCTCCGTGCGTTGGTACTCCTGCAATCGGTCGGCCGCCCCGAACGTCCGCTCGAACCCGCCCGTCCACTCGGCGGCGATTCCGTCTCTGTCTGCACTTTGCTCCATGATGTCAGCGAGCGTCAGTTCCTGTTCGCGGAGGTACGGAGCAGCCTCGCCGCCCCGGCGAACGTCGAGTTCGTCCATCCCCTCAGGTGGTTCGTCGACTGCCACGTCGACGTGCTCGAAGGCGCGATAGAACGCCACCGCATCCGGGACTGTCGTCGCGTCGACGACGGCAGTCGCCGCCTCCGACGTGAGGCGTTCGGAGTCAACCGCCGCTTTCACGAGCGGTGTCAGGAGCAACACTGCGCCGAACTGCGTGTTCCCGCCCGACTGGTGGCTCATCCCCTCGATTGCACGCTCGAAAGACGCGCCGACAGCACCGCCAGCGCTCGCGTGCTCGAACCCATCTTCCGCTCCGACCGCACCGGCCAGGAAGTGCTCGAATCGCAGGTCGGGGTACTCCCTGTGTCTGTCGACGTTGCCGGGCTTTGGCGTCCCGGCGACTTCGAGCAACAGCGCGAGACGTGCGTTCTGTGCCGCCGTTCTCACGGCGGATCACTCCCAACTGCCTTGGCTTCGTTCTGGAACCACCGGGTCGCCGCTCGATGTACGCGTTCGAGGACCGCTGGGTTGTCGCTCGGGCGGCCGACGCTGACCGCGTCCGCACCGTATTCGAGATACTCGACGACCGTCTCCCAGTCTCGCACGCCGTTGTTTGCGATCACTGTCAGGTCTGTTGCTGCCGCGATGGGCCTGATGACCTCCTCGGAGTCCATCGCGTCGACGTGAACGAAGTCGCCACTTGCGTTCTCGACTGCCTGCGCTACCTCGACCAGGTCGACGCCGGACAGTTCTGCGCGAACCTTCACACCGACTGTCGGGGCCTCTCGCGTTGCCTGTCGGACGTACGTTGCGAGGCGGTCGGTGTCTCGGAGCAGTCGCTCGCCCGCACCTGCCGCGCACATCTCGTCCTGTCGGCAGTGAGCGTTGAGTTCGAGCACGGCGTCGTGGTCAGCACAGACACCCGCGAGACGCTCCAGCGGTTCCGTCGATGTGGTTCTGACGTTGATCCCGGGCCGGATTTGAACCGTCTCTAGCTTCTCGAACTGGTCGTCGACGAAGGCGACCGGATCCGCTGGCAGAAACTCCGTCCGATCGCGCGCGACGAGTTCTCGTGCGGCCGCTCGCGTCGACTCGTCGATTGCGATCCCACCGAGCATGGCGAGACCAGCATACGGCGCTCCCGCTTGCGCCCACGTAGCGTCGGACTCGCCGCTGAGACTCGCGAGCACCACTGGCGGATCGATGGCTGGCACTGGTCGGCCTCCGTTCGCGTCGCCTTGCCCGCTCACCGATCCGTTCACTCTGCCACCTCCAGCGCGGACGCGACGGCCCGCGCAACGCGGTCGGCGTCATCTGGGGTGTCCATACTCGTGTCGGTTCTGACGACTGGTCTGTCGAGTGCCGTCCCGTCGGCGTCGTCGAGCACGAAGGCGTCTGCGAAGGGGTATGCTTCGGCGACGCCAGCGGTCGATGCCTCGTACCCTTCCGCCCGCATGAGGTCGTCCGCTGGCCCGGAAAAGACCGTGTTCTCGACGAACGGCGAGACGGCGACGACGGTCGTTTCGTCGAGTCGATCCCGAAATCGGTCGAGCGCACACATCGGGCCGATGCTCGTGATCGGATTCGAGGGGCCGATGACGACCGGATCCGAGAGCGCGTCCAGCACGGCCTCGGTCGGTTCCGCGTCCGCCGCCCCTCTGAACTCGACGCTCTCGATAGTCGGTTCGCCGTCGCGCCCGACCCAGAACTCCTGAAAGTGCATCGTGGTCTCTGGGGTGTGGATCAGCGTCGCGACGGGGTCGTCGCTCATCGGGAGGAGTCGCCACGGAACGTCGAAGGCATCGGTGAGCGTCGCGGTCACGTCGGTCAGCGACGCCCCCTCGTCGAGCAGGCCAGTTCGCGTCAGGTGAACGGCCCGGTCGCGGTCACCGATGTGCATGAACTCCGCGACGGCCGAAAACCGCCGCCAGCGAGCGAGTCGCCGTCCGCCGGTCTGCTGATCGTCGGGGAGATATCGCGGGCCGCCGTCGATCCCCGCACGGTCGGCAATCTCCTGCAGCTCCGCGTGCGTGTTGGCGGTGTCGCCCTCGATACCCCACCACAGGTCCCGGTCGAGTTCGTCGCCGCCGAGAAAGATCAGGGTGTCAAGATCCGGACAGACCAGCGACCCGCCGAGTTCGATGTCGTCGCCAGTGTTCGCGACGACTGTCGTCTCCGCTGCCGGAAACACGTCGTCGCTTCCGGCGAGCAACTTCGGCGTGCCGGTCCCGCCTGACAGAAACGTCACCATATCCACTCTACGGAGATGGGCGGTTAAAAACCGCATGGGCTCTCTTCGCGCAGTCGGTTCCGTCAACTGCGGTGAATTCTGGATGGCTGTGTCACGTCGAATCTGCCTATTTTCAGTGGACACGTTTCTACTACGCAAGTGGTGCTGTCTCGCAACAATACTACCAGTGCATCGTAAGAATACTCATAACCAGCACCAGAGTAAGAGACACTTACCGTGACGATGACTCACCATGTCTCAGAGTAGAGTAACAGATATCGACCTTCTCGATCAGTTTGCGGGGATCACTGGTCTCGGCTGGACTGTCTCGATGCTCGGGTATCTGAGTGCTATCTTGGGGTACGGAACGACCCTCGTGACTCGTCTTGCCGTAGACCCGCAGTTACTTCTGTATTTTGCTGGCGTCTGTTTTGTCACGACACTCGGACTCGACCGACTCAAGACCGTCCTCTCGAACCACGATGAGTGACGACAGGCCCGGGCTCTCTGCGTGCCGACCGGACGAGCAACACTGCATCTCACAGAAACTCTCTTTCAGTTGTCAACTCTCGGTTTCAGCGTTGAGAACTGCGTCTATAGATTCAAGGGTACTGACAGTCGAGATGAGATAATGGCCGATCAGGAGGTGGTAATCGATGACATCTATCGATTCGGACCGGCTGGGCCGGACGAGGAGGTCGTGTATGGGGCGTGCAGTCCGGGGTGGCACGCGTGCTGTGACCAGCAGACAGCGATCGAAGACTGGATCGAGGAGATGCAGTCACAGGGGATCGAACGAGTCTGCTGTCTGCTCGCCGGGCGGCGACTCGACGCGTCGGACGCGAATCTTGGGCTGTACCGTGAGGCCTTCGGGAGTGAGAAGGTCAAACACGTGCCGCTCCCGGACCGACGACTCGCACCTCCGGACCGCCTCGCAGAGGACGTGCTTTCCTTTCTCGAGGGAAGTGTACGCGAGGGGGATCCGGTCGTCGTTCACTCGCTGACAGGTCTCGAACAGACCGGTCGAGCGCTCTCGGCGTGGCTCGTGTACGGCCGTGGACGCACCCCGCGAGAGGCGCTCGATGCCGTCCGTGAGACGGGTCGGTCACCGACCAAGGGACTCGACGGCTCCGCATCGAAAGACGACCTGCTCGATGTCCTCGACCGGTTTGCAACCCGCCGGGAACAACGTGAGCGCGTCCCAATCTAATCCGCTTGCTGACTTTGGCACGATACTGACGTTTTTGACAGACGGCGACCAAGACCCGATAATGACGACGATCAAGGATAGCGTTCACGACCACATCGAGTTACAGGGGGTTGCCGAGGACCTGATCGACACACCGCCAGTACAGCGGCTTCGCCGCATCCGACAACTGGGGACTGTCGGACTGGTCTACCCGTCGGCCAATCACACCCGGTTCGAGCACAGCCTCGGGGTGTATCATCTCGCCGACCGCGCGCTCGCCCATCTCGGTATCGAGGGACAGCAGGCCGAGCGGGTCCGAGCGGGAGCCATCTTGCACGACGTCGGCCACGGCCCGTACAGCCACAACATCGAGGGACTGATACACCGACACACGGGCGCGTATCACGACGAGATACACGACCTGATCGGTGATGGGCCGGTCGCACGCGTGCTGACCGACCACGGGCTGAACCCCGACAACGTGGCTGCCATCGTCGCCGGGGAGGGCGAACTCGGCCAGCTCGTCTCGGGCGAACTCGACGTCGACCGGATGGACTATCTCGTCCGGGACGCTCACCACACCGGCGTTCCGTACGGCACCATCGACCACGGGCGACTCATCCGCGAACTCCGGTTTGTCGACGGCGACTTGGTCCTCGACGAGGGGAACGTCCAGACTGCGGAGAGTCTCCTGCTTGCGCGTGCGCTCATGAATCCGACCGTCTACCGGCACCACGTCGCGCGCATCGCGAAGGCGATGTTGCGCCGGGCGGCACAGCGGGCGCTCGCAGCCGATGCAACCGACCCCGAAACGCTCCGGCGGATGGACGATTTCGAGCTTCGGGTGTTGCTCCGAGAGTGTGACAGCACTGTGGAGATTGCCCGGCGACTCGACGACCGGGACCTGTACAAGCGAGCGGTGTGGGCACAGCGAGCGGCCGTCCCCGACGACTTGGTCGGGTCCGACCACGACCAGATCACCGAACTCGAACGCGAGATAGCCGCGGCCGCAAACGTCGACAGCCAAGAGGTGATCCTCGACGTGCCCTCGGAGCCGTCGATGGCCGAATCGACCTCGCGAGTGCTCGTCAGCGGGCAGGTTCGGCGTCTCGGTGAGCAGTCGACACTCGTGAACGCGCTCCGGATCGCACAGCGCGACCAGTGGCGACTCGGCGTGTACGCGCCCGCACCACACAGCGACCGCGTGGGAACCGCTGCCGTCCGCACGCTCGGCCTCGACCTCGAAGACACCTACGTCCGGGACGTTCGGCCGGGGATAAACGCGACGCTCGACGAGTTCGAGTGACTCTCCGGTGCGTTCAAAAGCCGGGCCGTCCACATACGGGGTATGATCCTCGAAGGAACCGTTCTTCGCGGCCGGTCGTTCGAGCCTATCGAGGGCCGCGTCGTCGTCGAGAACGGGACCATCCAGTCAGTCGAGGAAGGTGACGTTCGGACTGACGACATCATCCTTCCGGCCTTCGTCAACGCGCACACGCACATCGGTGATTCGATAGCCAAGGAGGCGGGCGAAGGGCTCACTCTGGAGGAACTGGTCGCGCCGCCTGACGGGTTGAAACACCGACTGCTCCGTCGGGCCAGCCGCGAGGAACTGGTCGCGGGGATGGATCGCTCCATCCAGTTCATGGAGTCGGCCGGAACGGCGGCGTTTTTCGACTTCCGCGAGGGCGGCGTCGACGGCGTCCACGCGCTGCAGGACGCGCTCGCCGGGCAGGATATCACCGGAGTCATTCTCGGCCGTGAATCCACCGAGGCGATGGAGGCAGGCGAGGGTTTCGGAGCCAGCGGCGCAAACGACGGGGAGTTCTCTCGCGAGCGGACGGCGACACGAGAGGCCGGGAAACTGTTCGGCATCCACGCCGGAGAGGTCGACACGACCGACATCAACCCGGCGCTCGACCTGGACCCGGATCTTCTGGTCCACATGGTTCACGCGGAGGAGATCCATCTCGACCGCGTCGCGGACAGCGAAATTCCGGTGGTCGTCTGCCCGCGGTCGAACATCACCACCGAAGTTGGCCTCCCCCCGGTTAGAGAACTGCTCGACCGGACAACAGTCGCGCTCGGCACCGACAACGTCATGCTCAATTCGCCGTCGATGTTCCGCGAGATGGAGTTCACCGCGAAGCTAACGGAGGCGACCACACGGGAGGTGCTCGCGATGGCGACCATCAACGGGGCCGAAATCGCCGGACTGAACTGTGGACTCGTCGAGGAGGGCTACGACGCCCGGTTGCTCGTCCTCGACGGCGACTCGCACAACCTCACTGGCGCGCGCAACCCGGTTCGTGCCGTCGTTCGCCGGGCGAGCGTTCACGACCTCAAAGACGTGGTCTTTCCGAACGAATGAGTGCGGGGATATATACCGTGTCACGTGGTAACACCAGGTATGTACGACAACATTCTGCTTCCGGTGGATGGGTCCGAGGAGATGGGGGCAGTGATCGACCACGCACTGGAACTGGCCGAGATACACGGCGGCACGATTCACGCGCTGTACGTGGTCGATACTGCCTCGTTGTCGGACTTGCCGCTGGAATCCTCCTGGGAGGGGGTCAGTCAGGCGATGGAGAGCGAGGGGAAAACCGCCCTCGAGAAGGTCGAGCAGCGGGCGGGTGATGTTCCGGTCACGACGGAGGTGGCGACCGGTTCTCCATCGCGACAGATAGGCGAGTACGCCTCCCAGAATGACTGTGACGTGATCGTGATGGGAACGCACGGCCGGTCTGGATTCGACAGATGGCTCCTCGGAAGCGTCGCAGAACGCGTGGTCCGGTCCTCTCCCGTGCCGGTGTTGACTATTCGCGTCGGCGAAAAGTGAGTCGCGGCCGGGGTGGGCTACCGACTCTCGGCAGGGCGTAGATGTTCACAGTCACCGGCAGCGACCTCGATACGCGCTGTTCCCGTGTCCACAACGAGCGTCCCCGGATAGGTGATGTCGACTGCTTCGCCGGTGACGGTGCGCTCGCCCGTTTCGACGCGAACGCGTCGTCCGAGCGTTTCACTCAGACCGCGCCACGCAGGCAGAACTCCATCCAGATCACGGCACAACACGTCGAACCGTTCGAGCAGTGACTGCGTGAGCGCCCGCCGGTCGACACCGCCGACGAGCGCCCGAAGGCTTGTGGCGTCACGGTCTGCGGGAATCTCTAACGGGTCCACATTTGCGTTGATCCCCACCCCGACCACCAGCCACGAAATCCGATCCGCTTCACCTTCCATCTCGGTGAGGATTCCCGCCACCTTCTCCCCGTCGACGAGCACGTCGTTCGGCCACTTGATCGCGGCGTCGACGCCGAGTTCTCGCATGGCTTCGGCCGTCGCGACGGCGGCCGCGAGCGTGTACACCGGCGCGTGCATCGCGGGCCGATCCGGACGGGCGAGAATCGAGAGCCAGACTCCGCCGCTTGGTGAGTGCCACTCGCGGTCGAGACGGCCCCGCCCGCCGGTCTGTTCGTCCGCGAGCACGACCACGTCGCTCGCCCCCGACGTCGCGAGTTCGCGAGCGCGCGTGTTCGTGCTCGGAATCCGCTCGTGATACTCGACCTCGAAGGGCGCATCGAGACCGAAGACGACCGCCGCCTCCCCGTACTCCGGAATTGATTCGACGGTGTACCCCTCCGACCCGTCGCTGATCTCGAACCCTTCGTCTCTGAGCGCCTCGACGTGCTTCCAGACGGCTGCACGGGAGACCTCGAGCCTGTCAGCCAGTTCCGGCCCCGTCACCGGTCCGTCTTCGAGTGCCCGAAGGACTGCTCGCCGCGTCTCCTGCATACCTCGTCTTCGAGGGCAGGCCTCAAAAGGGACTCTCTCGACGGCGAATCGATACTCGTGAACACGCTCCATATTGCACAGCGAATCGATTTGCGCGAACGCACGTCACTCGATGACAAAGAGCACGTCGCCCATATCGACACTCTCGTCGGCGCTCACTCGCACGTCGGTGACCGTGCCGGAACTGTCCGCGACCACGTCGTTTTCCATCTTCATCGCTTCGAGCACACAGAGTACGTCACCCGCAGCAACCTCGTCGCCTTCCTCGACGTTGACTTCGAGGATCGTTCCCTGCATCTCCGCGGTGACCGTCTGGCCGCCGGGCGCGTTCGCCGTCTGGTCTGTCTCGGAACTCGCCCGCTCCGGGCGTGGCTGAGTTCCCTGCCCGTCGGGGACATCGAGAGACGGTGCGTCGTGTGCTTCGAGTTCCACCTCGAAGCGCTTGCCGTCCACCTCGACGGTGAATTCGCGTCGCGTCGACTCGTCCCCGTCGTCGGACTCGCTCGATTCGGTTCCCCAGCGGTTCTGTGCGTCCTGAATGCGCTCGGTGTCGACCTCCTCGTCGAGATAGCGCGTCGTGTGTGTCCCGGCGACGAAGCGGTCGTCCGTGACCATCAGTCGATGGAAGGGGAGGATGGTGACGACGCCGTCGATGTCGAACTCCGCCAGCGCTCGTTTGCTCCGGGCGAGCGTCTCGACTCTCGTCTCGCCAGAGACGATCAGTTTCGCTATCATCGAGTCGTAGTCGGTCACGAGCGCGTCGCCCTGCGTGAGCGCGTCGTCGACGCGGACGCCGATGCCGCCCGGTGGGTCGTACGTGTCGAGGGTGCCGCCCGTCGCCGGAGCAAAGTCGTCGGCGGCGTTCTCGGCGTTGATGCGAAACTCGATCGCGTGACCGTCGATGTCGACCTCGCTCTGCTCGAAAGCGATTGCCTCGCCCTGCGCGACCCGCAGTTGCCACTTCACGATGTCGATACCCGTGATGGCCTCGGTGACGGGGTGTTCGACCTGAATTCGCGTGTTCACCTCCAGAAAGTAGAAGTCGGTCTCCGGACCGAGCGGTTCGTCCCGGTCGAGGTCTTCTGCGACCAGGAATTCGACGGTTCCGGCGTTGGTATACTCGGTCGCCTCGACGCCGCGCCGGGCCGCGGCACCGATCTGCTCGCGCAGTTCCTCGGAGAGCGCGGGCGAAGGGCCTTCCTCGATAACCTTCTGGTGGCGGCGCTGGAGCGAACAGTCCCGCTCGCCGAGATGCCGAACCTCGCCATCCTGGTCTGCGAGGATCTGCACTTCGACGTGGCGGGGGTGCTCCAGAAACCGCTCGACGTACACCGAATCGTTGTCGAAGTACGCCTCGCCCTCACGCTGTGCGCTTTCGAGTTTTGCCTCGATTTCCTCGGGGTCGTGAACGACTTTCATCCCGCGGCCGCCGCCACCACCCTCAGCTTTGATCGCCAGCGGATAGCCGTGCTCGTCGCCGAACGCGGCGACTTCTTCGGGGTCGGTGACGGGATCAGTCGTTCCGGGGACGATTGGGACGCCAGCCGCTTGCATGACGCGCCGGGCGTGGGTCTTCTCACCGAGTTGCTCCATCGCATCACTCGGCGGGCCGACCCACGTGATCCCCGCTGTCTCCTCGACCTGTGCCGCGAAGTCGGCGTTCTCCGCGAGAAAGCCGTAGCCGGGGTGGATCGCGTCCGCGCTTGATCGCTTCGCAGCGTCGATGATGGCGTCGCCGTCGAGATAGGAGTCGGCGGCCCGCGCTGGACCGACGCGGTAGGCCTCGTCGGCGTATGCAACGTGGCCTGCGTCCCGGTCGGCCTCGCTGTAGACCGCCACGGTGTCGATGTCCAGTTCCCGACAGGCGCGCATGACGCGTACGGCTATCTCACCACGGTTCGCGACGAGGACGCGATCGAACCCCCCGGTCATCGGTCGAACCTATCCCGTCGGCCCGCGGCCGTCCACTCGTCTCTCGGTGCCGTGCTCGGAACCCGCGCCGACCGCCCCGAGAGCGCTTCGAGACGGCCAGCAAAGCGGAATCGGTCGCCGTCCCACGAACGGTCGGTGTCGGCGGCAGCGGTGCGTGCGGCCGCACGCTCGTCGCGGAGGTGTGCGCCGATTGCCGTCGCGATGGCGGCGGCCTCCTCCGGCGTCGCGTCGGTCGGGATGTCGAGCGAACCAGTCAGCGTGTCGTCGTCAGTCATCATTAGAGGGGGATGTTACCGTGTTTTCGTTCCGGCTGTGATTTGCGTTTCGAGCGCAGCATATCGAGATCGCTGATAAGCCGCGGCCGGGTGTCCTTGGGTTCGATCACGTCGTCGACGTAGCCCCGGTCGGCGGCCGTGTAGGGGTTCGCGAACTGCTCGCGGTACTGCTCGATGAGTTCCTCGCGCCGTTTCTCGGGGTCGTCCGCCGCTTCGATCTCGTCGTCGTAGAGGACGTTCACCGCGCCTTTCGGCCCCATGACCGCGATCTCGGCGGTCGGCCACGCGTAGTTGACATCGGCGCCGATGTGTTTCGAGGCCATCACGTCGTACGCGCCGCCGTAGGCCTTCCGTGTGATCACGGTCAGCAGGGGCACCGTCGCCTCGGAGTAGGCATACAGCAGTTTCGCGCCGTGGACGATGATGCCGTCGTGTTCCTGGTCGGTCCCGGGCATGAACCCGGGCACGTCGACGAAGGTTACGAGCGGAATGTTGAACGCATCACAGAAGCGGACGAAGCGCGCACCCTTGACCGCGGAGTCGATGTCGAGCGTGCCTGCGTTGACCCGCGGTTGATTGGCGACGACACCAACCGAGTGCCCGTCGAGTCGCGCAAAGCCGATTACGAGATTCCGGGCGAAGGCCTCAGCAACCTCGAAAAACGACCCTTCGTCCATGACACGTCCGATGACGTCGGTCATGTCGTAGGGCTTGCGTGGCTGGTCGGGGACGATGGAGTGCAGTTCCTCGTCGCGGCGCTGTGGGTCGTCCTGTGGGTCGATGCGCGGCGGGTCCTCGACGTTGTTCTGCGGGAGATAGGAGAGCAGATGCCGGATATCGTCGAGCGCTGCCTTCTCGTCTGCGGCGGTCAGGTGGGCCACACCCGATTCGGAGGCGTGTGTCCCCGCCCCGCCGAGTTCGTCGAAGCCCACCTTCTCACCCGTTACTGTCTCGATGACATCGGGGCCGGTGATGAACATGTGGCTGGTCTCCTCGACCATCAGCACGAAGTCGGTGATCGCTGGCGAGTAGACTGCGCCGCCAGCGCACGGTCCCATGATCGCCGAGATCTGCGGGACGACGCCGCTCGCCTGCTGATTGCGGTGGAAGATGTGCGCGTAGCCAGCCAGCGAGTCGATACCTTCCTGAATGCGAGCGCCCGCCGAGTCGTTGAGACCGATGATCGGCGCACCAGTTTCCATCGCCCGGTCCATGACCTTCGTCACCTTCTCTGCGAAGGCCATCCCGAGCGACCCGCCGAAGACGGTGAAGTCGTGGGCGAAGACGAACACTGTCCGGCCGTTCACCTCGCCGTAGCCGGTGACGACGCCGTCGCCGAGAACCTTCTTTTCCGCCATGTCGAAGTTGTAGCAGTCGTGGGTTCGAAGCTGGTCGAACTCGGTGAACGTGCCGTCGTCGAGGAAGTAGTCGATGCGCTCGCGAGCGGTTAGTTTCCCCTTCTCGTGTTGGGCCTCGATGCGCTCTTCGCCGCCGCCCTTGCGGGCCTCCTCGCGCAACTCTCTGAGTTCGTCGAGACGGTCGTCCATCGTCATGTGTGGTCCCCGTCAGCCATTGCAAGGAGGAAGTGTGACCGCGGTAAAAAGGATTCCCCAACGATTCGAGCCAGTTCGGCGTTCCCCGTCGCAAACTCAGCGCTCGACCGACAGACCAGCACGCTCTACGGCTTCCTCAGCAGCGGCGTCGTCGTGAATGACCGCCGCGACGGCCTCAGTGATCGCGCCGGGGTCGTCGTGCTGGAACAGGGACCGTCCCATCGAGACGCCAGCGGCCCCGGCGTCGACTGCGCCGCGAACCATCGACAGCGTCTCCCTGTCAGTTCCCTTGCTCCCCCCGGCGATGAGCACCGGCAGGCGCGTCGATTCGACGACACGCTCGAAGGTGTCGGGGTCGCCCGAGTAGGCCGTCTTGACCAGATCCGCGCCGACTTCCTCGCCGAGACGGACTGCGTGGCCCAGGTCCTCGGCGAACTTCGCGGGGTCGTCCGTCCTGACATCGTGGCCGCGGGCGTAGGTCATCGCGAGCACGGGCATCCCGTACTCGGCGGCGGTGCTCGTCACCTCACTCAGTTGCGTGATCTGGTCGGGTTCGTGTTCGCTCCCGACATTGATGTGAAAGGAGACGGCGTCTGCGCCAGCGCGAATCGCATCTTCGACGGTTCCGGTCGGGCGCTTGTCACTCTCGTCGGGGCCGATGCTGGTCGACCCGTTGAGGTGGACAATATAGCCCGCGCCGTTCTTGTTCGGGTGTACCCGCGGTGCGATCCCTCGCTGGGTCAACACGGCGTCCGCTCCAGCGGCGGTCACCGCGTCGATGGTGGATTCGATGTCGACGAGCCCCTTCACCGCGCCCAGTGTGATTCCGTGGTCCATCGGGACGACGAGATGTCGGCCCGCTGTCCCGATCCGATCGAGTCGTGCCGCGTTCCCAGCAGTCATTGTGACACAGTGTGGCAAGTACGGTTATGTGCGTTCCGATTGCGACCGACAGTCGTCTGCTGTCTCTGTGCTGTCAGCATTTTCACCTATTTCGTGCTCTGATTTGTCGGTCGGCCGCGCAGCGCGCCCTCCTTGAGTTCGTGCGCCTTCGATTCCAGTCTCGATGCTGTCTGCTCGACTGGTTCGTCGGTCTCGTACCCCTCGGCGATGATGTCGACCAGCGCCGACCCGACGATGATGCCGTCTGCGCCAGCGGCGACGATGCGCTCTGCGTGGTCGCCGGTCTTGATTCCGAAGCCGACAGCCTTCGGCACGTCCCAGTCTGCGATCCGTTCGAGCGAGCGCTCCGTGTACTCGGAGACGTCGTCGCGCGCGCCGGTCGTCCCGAGTCGTGCCTGCACGTAGACGTAGCCCGACACCTGCTCGCGCATCCGTTCGAGTCGCTCGCCCTCCGTCGTCGGCGCGACGATGAAGACCAGATCCAGACCGAACTCGTCGCAGGCCGCACGGAGCGGTCCCGCTTCCTCCGCTGGCAGGTCCGGAATGACGAAGCCGTCGATGCCGACCTCTGCGGCGCGCTTGACGAACGGCCGCGGGCCGCGCTCGCTCTCGTTGTCGTCGCCCGGCGTATTGCTGTCCGCCGAACCGCCGTACTGGTAGACCAGATTGTAGTAGGTCATGCAAACGAGCGGCACGTCCACGTCTAGGTCGGAGACGAAGTCGAAAAAGCGGTCAGGGGTCATTCCTGCGTCGAGCGAGCGGACGACGGCCTCCTGAATCGTCGGCCCCTCGGCGATGGGTTCCGAGAAGGGCAAGCCGAGTTCGATCACGTCTGCGCCGCCCCGCTCGACCGCCTCGACGTACTCCAGTGACGCCTCGTAGTTCGGGTCGCCAGCGGCGAGATACGGGACGAAGGCGGGGCCGTCGGCGAAGGCGTCTTCGAGACTCACAGGCGGCCACCTCCTACGTCGCGGAAGATGCTCATGTCCGGCGCGATATCGAGGTCGCGCTCCATCGTCTCTTCGATCACGGTTTCGAGATCCTTGTCCCCTCGACCGGAGACGGTGATGACGACCAGATCACCGAGTTCGTCGTGGTCGTTCTCCAGATAGCCGAAGGCGTGAGCCGTCTCCAGTGCGGGGATGATCCCCTCGTCCTGCGAGAGTCGGTGGAACGCCTCCAGCGCGTCGTCGTCGTCGACGTTGACCGCCTCGACGCGCCCCTCGTCGACGAGATGGGACAGTTCCGGGCCGACGCCAGCGTAGTCGAGACCGGCAGAGACCGAGTGCGACTCCATGATCTGGCCGTGACTGTCCTGGAGAATCTTCGTGCGTGCGCCGTGCAACACGCCCTCCTCGCCGGTCGACAGCGTCGCCGAGTTCGGGGCGACGCCAGCGTCCTCGTCGACGGTGAGCGAGGACCCGCCAGCCTCGACGGCGTACAGGCCCACGCCCTCGTCGTCGACGAAGTTGGCGAACGTACCCATCGTGTTCGATCCACCGCCAGCGCAGGCGAGGACGGAATCGGGCAGTCGCTCCTCGCGGTCGAGAATCTGCTCGCGGGTCTCCGCGGAGATGACCGACTGGAACTCTCGGACCATCGCCGGGAACGGGTGCGGGCCGACGACGCTCCCGATCACGTAGTGCGTGGTCTCGACGGTTCGCGACCAGTCCCGCATCGTCTCGCTTATCGCCTCTTTCAGGGTTCCCCGACCGGTCGTCACCGGCGTCACAGTCGCGCCGTTGGTTCGCATCCGGAAGACGTTGGGGCGCTGTCTGGCGATGTCGGTCTCGCCCATGTAGACCTCACAGGGCATGTCGAGATGCGCCGCGGCCATCGCCGTCGCGGTCCCGTGTTGCCCTGCGCCGGTTTCTGCGATGATGCGGTCCTTGCCCATGTACTTGGCCAGCAACACCTGCCCCAGCGCGTTGTTTAGCTTGTGTGCGCCGCCGTGAAGCAGGTCCTCGCGCTTGAGATACACCGTCGTGTCGTAGCGCTCGCTCAACTGTTCGGCGTGCTGAAGCGGGAGCGGACGACCGCCGAAATCGCGCAGTCGCTGGCGAAACTCGTCCATGAACCCGTCCTCGTTTTCGAGCACGTACCGCTCGTACGCGTCGGTTAGCTCTTCGAGTGCCGGCATCAGGGCCTCCGGCACGTACTGTCCGCCGTACTCACCAAACGTCTTCTCTGTGCTCATCGGTTTGCCTCAGTTGGTCGCGTGTTCATCGTTGATCTTCTGAATCGTGCATTCATACGTCGGTCTCCGTGAGTCGCTGCGTGTTCGCCCGCACGTCCCCGTCCATGATCGCCGACCCCACGAGTAGTCCGTCAGCGCCCGCCTGACACATTCGTCGCACGTCTGCTCGCTCGGTGATACCGCTTTCGGCGATGAGTGTCACGTCGTCGGGAACTGCGGGCGCGACACGCTCGAAGGTTTCGAGATCCACTTCAAGTTGCGCCAGGTCGCGGTTGTTGATTCCGACGATGTCGGCCCCGGCCGCGAGGGCCGCCTCGACCTCCGATTCGGTGTGGGTCTCGACGAGCACCTGAAAGCCACGCTCGCGGGCCGCCGTCAGCAGCGACTCCAGGTCCTCGACGAAACGAGCGATCAGAAGCACAACGTCCGCTTGCACGGTGTCGAGTTGGGATTCTTCGAGGATGAAGTCCTTCCGCAAGACCGGAACGTCGACTGCCTCGCGGATCGCAGTCAGCGTCTCCGGGTCGCCGCCGAAGTGATCGGGTTCGGTCAGCACAGAGAGCGCCGCCGCGCCGCCCTCAACCATCCCCTGCGCGAGTTCGACCGGGTCGTCGGTGCGCTCGCCGTCCGTCGTTGGCGAGGTTGGCTTCACTTCAGCGATCACCGGGACTCGGCCGTCTGCGCTGGCGCGCTCGAACGCCTCCGGCAACGAGCGAGCGGTCACTGTCACACGCTCATCTCCACCCGCTCGCTCCCGTGCGCTCGCCAGTATCGACCGAACTGCTGGCGCGACTTCCTCTGAAGACTCCATTAGTGAACACTAATGGACAGAGATGTACATAAGGCTTGTGTAAGAGCGTCGGAGTGCGGGTCGGTCCGGGCGCGAGAGTGTCTCGAACGGACACGAATCTTCAAGGGGGATAGCGCCGAGGGGCACGTATGGAAGATGCGGGCATCTACGCACGCAAGTCGGGGTATCTCGACCGCTACGTACAGGTCGGCATCGCACAGGGGCGCGTCATCTCTGTTTCGTTTCCGGTGAGCGAACCCGACGATGCGGGGGACACCCATGAGTTGCTGGACCGGATCGAATCGTACCTGAACGGGGCGCGCGATGACTTTTCGGACGTGCAGGTGGCGATGACGATGGAGACAGACCATCGGGCGGTGCTCGAAGCGGTTCGGGAGGTTGGATACGGACAGGAGCAGACCGTCGAGGGACTCACACGGATGGTCCCCGGGCGCGACCCAGACGAGCAGTCGGACCGCACGCTCGTCCGGGAAGCGCTCGCGGCGAATCCCGTCCCACTTCTCATTCCCGACCATCGGATCCGCGACGGCCCGAGCGGCGCTCCCCCGGATGTCGAGCAGAAATTCCGCTCTGTCGAGGGGTTGGCCTGATACCGTCGGTTGGTCGTCGTCACTCGGTGGGTCCGTCCGTCCCCTCGACACTCTCCGTGCCCTGAGACTCGATGTCGATGCTGATCGGGTCGTCGGCGGATGGCGCGGTGTCAGTGCCTGCTCCCGCAACCGCTGTGGCGAGATAGCCGACAGTCCCGGCCACGAACCCACCGGCTGCGGCCCCGCGGACGCCGCGTCGAGCGCCGACTGCGGTCCCAATCGCACCACAAAGGAGCGAAACCGCTGCTGGACTCGGTGACGTATCGACGGTCGTCTCGCGCTCGTTCGCGTGCTGTTGAGTCATACCGGTTCGTTTGATGCGCTCAGTAATAGGCTTGGCTCTGTCGGCTGAATCAGTAGGTCGGCAGGCGCGCGGAGCGTTCGGACCCCTCGACGAACGGCAGTTCAGCGCTGGCCGCCGAGTACTCTGACTCCGCTCGCACCGTGAGCGTTCCCCCATCGATCCCCTCAGCGTCGACGAGTGCGAGCGCGAGCGGCGTCTCCAGCGTCGGACTGTTGAGCGCACGAGTGACCTCTCCCACTGCCTCCCCATCGAGTGCGACTGTCGAACCGACGTCCGGAACTGCTTCGACCTCCAGTCCGATCAGACGCCTGTTCAACTCTCCGCGGTTCTCGATGCGTGAAAGCACCTCCTGACCGACGAAACACCCCTTCTCGAAGTCGATGGCGTTGCGGATACCGAGGCTGTTCGGGATCTGTCCGTCGAGTTCCGACTCGAACAGCGGCGTCCCCGCCTCTAGCGTCAGCGAGTCCCACGTCTGATAGCCGAATGGCGCGGCGTTCAGTCCGCGGGTTTCGAGCGTGTCGAAGACCCGCTCTGCGCGGGATGCGTCGCAGACGACCTGATAGCCCGTCTCACCGGTCGGCGCATCCATTCTGATCACGGTGAGACCGACGTCCCCTGCAGACCCGCGGACAAACGACAGCGAATCCTCGGGCGTTCCCACCGAGAGCACGCTCGCGATCTTCTCGGTCGCCTGCGGGCCGTGGACGCCAAACACGGCGAAATCGTCGGTCGCAACGCTGCAGTCCACATCCTGAATGAAGGTCTTGTCGAGCCACTCCTCAGCGAGCGGTTCGCCCTCACCGGGCGGGAGAAAGAGCAGCAGTTTGTCGCCCGCGTTGAGCACGTACATATCCGTCTCGATGCGGCCCTGTGGCGTCAACATCAGCGCGTAGGTTCCCGTTCCGTCCGTCTGCGGCACGGTGTTCGAGATTGTGTTGTCGACGTACTCGACGCGGTCGTCGCCGGTGACGACCAGCACGTCAGCGACCTGCTCGATGAGACCGACGCCGTTACGGACGGCGCGGTGCGCGCTCTCCGGTCGGCCGTACTCCCCGACTGCACGGCGACCGCCGCGCTCGACGAACGTCGCCCCGTGGTCCTCGTGAACGTCCCCGAGTACAGTCATCGGCGCATTCTCGGGGCCCGCGGGTGTTAAGTCCCCCGAAGAGCCGGGGTGCCGAACGCGCTACTGTGCTGAAGCCCACTACCGTCTGCGCGCGAGCAGAGCGGCGGCCACCAGCGCAACGAGTCCGGTACCGACGCCGAATCCGGGACCGAGGCTATCGTCATCCTCCGGTTCCTCGGTCGGAGTCGCTGTCTGCGTCGGCGTTGGCGTTTCGTCGCTTCCCGGTGAGACGCCCTCGATAGTGCTGGAGTCGGAGAGGTCACCGTCAGACGCCGAAATCGTCTGTTGTCCGGCTGCCGTGATCTGAACCGTCAGTTGCCCGTTCGCGTCGGTTTCCCCGAGTTCCTCGTCGTTGAGGGAGACTGTCGCCCCCTCGACTGGGTCACCGTAGGCGTCCGTGACGGTCACCGTGGTGGACTCGTTGACGACGACCCGGTCCTGCGCCGAGTCGACCGTGATCTCCGGCGTCCGCGAAATCGAGACGTTCATCGTCGCATCCGCTTCGTTGATCTTGACCCCCTCCGTGACCGACACGTATCCGTCCTTTGTCACCGAAATTTCGTAGATCGTGTTGACAGCCATGTCGGTGGTTCGGGTACCGTCACTGCGCGTCGAGAGGACGTCGTCTTCGATCTGGATGTTCGCGTTCTCGACTGGCTGTGGTGGGTCGAAATGGTCGTCTGTGACGTTGACCGCCAACTCGACGGAGCCACGCGAAATCGTGATATCAAGTTCGGCTTCGGAGTCCGAGAGCGTGAAGTCCCGATACGTGTCGAGAAAGCCCTCCGCCCGCGTCCAGACCTCGTACTCACCGCGTTCGAGTTCGGCCGTTTCGGCGACGCCATTCTGGTCTGTTCGAACCGTCTCGACGACATCGTTCGGCCGATTCTCCAACTGCTGACGGAACCGAACCGCAACATCTCCGATCGGCTGGCTGGCCTCGTCCGTGACCGTCACCGTCGTGGTTCCCGACATCGAGACG
Source organism: Halovenus marina (assembly GCF_051414115.1). Taxonomy (NCBI): domain Archaea; kingdom Methanobacteriati; phylum Methanobacteriota; class Halobacteria; order Halobacteriales; family Haloarculaceae; genus Halovenus; species Halovenus marina. The sequence continues at coordinate 1,695,594 of NZ_JBLKNZ010000001.1, forward strand.
TCGACCTCGACCGGCAGTCGATTTTCACCCTCCGGAACCGACGCGTCCTCGATCTCGTAGGGCTGGTTGCGGACGTACACCGAGTGGTCGACGGAGATTTCCACGTCAGCCCCAGCCTCGACTTCGAGCAGAGCGGCACCCCCGCTGGTGGTTGTCGCCGTATCGCTGCCCCCATCCCACGTTGCAGTCAGTTCCGCATCCCCCACACCCTCACCGTCCTGGTCTACGAGCGTCACGTCGACGGTCACTGTGTCCTGCCCGGCAACTCCCCCAATCGCGACCGCCGCGAACGCGAGTGTGCTCACACCGACCAGCGCGGCTACGAGAAGCGACCGATTCATACCTAACTGTGCGAGGACGAGTGTTAAATCTCTAACGACCGTTCACCGTTCGGGCGTGTATATCGACTGTCTACTGCGGTTTGACTGTCGACGCAATCGTCATCTGTGCGTCCTTCGTCGCGAGCGGTTTCGACCGACACAATTAATTCACTGAGCGTGAACCCTCTACTGTGCAAGACCAACAGTTTCTCGAGTCGGAGTGGGATTACTGTCTGGTGCTCGATTCGTGTCGGTTCGACGTGTTCTCGGAGGTCTACGACGATTATCTGGACGGGACTCTGGAAAAGCGTCGGTCGCTTGGCTCCTCGACCCCGGAGTGGGCCTACCGGACGCTGCAGGGGGATCTCGACATCGCCTACTTCTCCGGAAATCCGTTCATCAACGGGCTCGGAATCCCGCTGAACGAACTCAAGTGGGGTGCAAGCTGTGACTACGAGTGGACGGCGACCGAGCATCTCGCGGAGATATTCGACATCTGGCAGGAAGGGTGGGACGACGACCTCGGGACCGTTCCGCCGGAGAGCATGACCGAGGCCGTCGAGGACCACCGGGACGCCATCGAACGACGCGACAGGACGGTCCTACACTACATGCAGCCCCACGCTCCGTATCTCGGCCGCGGCGAGGGCGGCAAACTGACCACGATCCAGAAGGGGATCAAGCGACAGGGGGACAAGGAGGAAGACGACGGTGGACTGCTCTCGTCTGTCGGGGACAAGATCCGACCGAAGGCCGAATCGCTCCTGGATGGGAGTTCGCTCGCGATGAAAGCGGGACTCATTCTCGAACTCGACACCGTCACGGCGCTGAGCAAGGGCACCCGCGAGACAGCGATGGAGTACCACGAGGAGAACCTCCGGATCGCACTCGAAGAAATCGAGGACCTCGTCGAGGAGCTGGATGGCGACGTCGTCGTCACCGCCGACCACGGCGAAGCCTTCGGCGAGGAAGGCGTCTGGGAACACCACATCGAGACCTACATCGACCCGCTGATGGAAGTCCCGTGGCTGGAAGTGGCGTAACTGCGACAGACGGGAGGTGGAGCGTCACTGTGATTATCGCGATAACTACGATCAGTCGACGCTATCAGAGGCTTTAGAAGGCAGTCCCGCCGATCGATACTCGACAGGATGGACGTGCTACCGACACTCAGGGAATCGCCCGCAGTCGCGGTGATATTTGCGAGCACGCTCGTTGGTGTCATGGGTGTTTCGCTCATCAGCCCCGCCTTGCCCGCTATCCAGGAGGCGTGGGGAATCTCGGAATCACAGGCCAGTTTACTGCTGTCGGTGTTTACGCTTCCGGGGATCGTTCTCTCACCGCCGATCGGGGTAGTGACCGACCGGATCGGCCGAAAGCCCGTTCTGGTCCCCTCGCTCGTCGTGTTCGGACTCGCTGGCGGCGGGATCATCTTCGTCTCCGATTTCACGCTGATTCTCGCGCTTCGAGCGCTGCAGGGTGCCGCGAGTAGCGCGATAATCATGCTCACGGTCACGCTGTTGGGCGATATGTTCACGGGTCAACAGCGACAGACGCTGATCGGCGCGAACGCGGCCGTACTCGCTGTCGGCGCGGCTGGCTATCCGCTTCTGGGCGGCGGACTCGCCGCGCTGACGTGGGCGGCCCCGTTCGCGTGCTTTTTCGTCGCATTACTCGTCGCTGTCCCGGGGATAACACTGCTTGCGGAACCAGATCGGTCTGAAACCGACGCCAGTTCGAGCATCCGCGAGTTTCTCACCGGGTCGACGCCGATGGCCCCCTTCGCGCTCCTGTATCTCGCCTATTTCGGCATCTTCGTTCTCCTCTACGGTGCGCAACTCACAGCCGTGCCGTTCCTGCTCTCGAACGAGTTTTCCCTCTCGTCGGCGAATATCGGCGTTCTGCTGGCGTTGCCTGCCGTCATGATGGGGACGGCCGCGATGCAGGCTGACCGGATCCTCGGCGTGGTCACGGATTTCCAGTCCATCGCGCTCGGATTCGTGAGTTACGGGGTCGGTCTCGCTATCGTGGCAGTTGCGGAATCGATCGTCGTCGTCGCTGGCGCGTTGCTGTTGTTCGGACTCGGTCAGGGGCTCGCGGAGCCGATTACGGACACCGCACTCAACGAACGCGCACCCGACGAATTTCGCGGTAGCATCATGAGCATTCGGACGAGCGTGCTCAGACTCGGGACGACCGTCGGCCCGCCGCTCACCGTCGGGGCGGCAACCGTGATTGGCTACCGGCAGACGCTGTTTGTCTCCGGCGCCGGTGCCGCTGTCCTTGGACTGGTCTGGCTCGTACTGCCGCGACTGTGACACCGTTCGCGTGACCGATGGTGGAATACGTCTGTTTTGCCGCCCGACGAGCGTCGAACCGAATGCAAACGATTTTCATGCGCCTTGTGCGAACTGCCAGCCTGTGTCAGCAATTGATCTCCGCGGCGTCTCCAAACAGTATGGGGACGTCACTGCCCTCCAGGACCTCTCTCTGACAGTCGAGGACGGGGAAGTGTTTGGCTTTCTCGGCCCGAACGGTGCAGGGAAATCCACGACGATCGACATTCTGCTCGACCACGCCCGGCCCGACACCGGGCAGGTTCGGGTGCTCGGAATGGACGCACAGGACAGCACCGTCGCCGTCCGGGAACGAACTGGTGTGTTGCCCGAGGCGTTCGGCCCGCTCGGCGAGATGACCGGGCGACAGCATCTCGACTTCGCTATCGAGGCGAAGGGCACCGCCGACGACCCGGACGAACTACTCGCCCGGGTTGGTCTTCTCGAAGCCGGTGACCGCCCAGTGAGCGCCTACTCGAAGGGGATGAGCCAGCGGTTGATGCTCGCGATGGCGATTGCCGGGTCGCCCGAACTCCTGATCCTCGACGAACCGACGACCGGGCTGGATCCGAACGGCGCTCGACAGATGCGCGAGATCATCACCGCCGAGCGCGAGCGCGGCGCGACGGTCTTCTTTTCGAGCCACATCCTCGAACAGGTCGAGGCTGTCTGTGACCGGGTCGGCATTCTCGCCGGTGGCTCGATTGTCACGGTCGACACTATCGAGGGGCTGCGCGAGGCGGCCGGAACGACCGGCGAAATCGCCATCTCGCTCGAACGCGTGTCGGAGGAACTTGTCGCACACGTCGAAGCCCTCGATGGGGTCTCCTCGGCCACCGTCTCGGAGTCGACACTCCGTGTAAGCTGTACGAATCGCGCGAAAGGCGGCGTGGTCCGTGCGTGTCTCGCGGTCGACCCCGCCGTGACGAACATCGAGACGAGCAAGGCGTCGCTCGAAGACCTGTTTGCGGCGTACACGGGGGGCAACTGAGATGCGACTGCCACAGATCGCCCGGAAGGATGTCGGTGATTCCATTCGGGGATGGCGATTGCACACACTCGTCGTCATGTTTGCGCTCGTCGGCGGTGCGCTCGCGTACTTCGTCGACGCTGACTTTGCAGAGGCGCTCGTGTTGCTGTTGGCCTTTCTCTCCCCGCTCGTCGGGCTGTTGTTCTCTCAGCACTCCATCGTCGGGAAGCGTGACAGCGGCGAGTTGACCGTGCTGCTCGGACTGCCCTTCTCCCGGCTGGAGGTCTATCTCGGAAGCTACCTCGGACGGACGGTGGTTCTCACAATCTCTGTCGCGAGCGCATACGCGACGACGGCCGTCGTCGCCGTGCTCCTCGGGAAGCCAATCGATGCGAACGAACTGCTGATCGGGTTTGTCCTGATAACCCTTCTTGGGATGGTGTTTGTGGCACTCGCTATCGGCTTCTCGGCGGTCACGCGAAGTACGTCAGCCGCCTCGGTCTACGCGTTCGGGATGTACCTGCTCTTTGCGTTTCAGCTGTGGCGACTCCTGCCCGACGGTGTGCTGTTCCTGCTGAACGACTTCGAGATCCCCAACAACCGCCCCGAGTGGGCGCGCATCTTCGAACAGCTCTCCCCGTTTGCAGGTACGAGAAATATTGCGGCGGGTGTCGCGCCCGACCTCGCTGACCCGTTCCCCGTGGTTGCAGCCTCGGTTCCCCCGAACCCGCCGGTCTACATGACGCTGTGGTTCGCCCTCGGCGTCGTGTTGGTCTGGCTTGCTGTGCCACTGCTGGGTGGATACGTTCTCTTCAACAGGAACGATCTGTGAACCGTCTCGGGGCGAAATCTCGGAGGCAGAAACAACCGCAGCGGGTCACTCCTCGGCGGTCGGGATGGGCCCGGACCCGACCACGGGTTCGAGCGTGTCCATGAACTCACGGCGACTCGAAAAGTAGGTCGTGTCGACCGCTTCGAGCAGGTCTGAGAGCGCTCTCGGGCCGTCGGGGGTCCGGATCATGGTGTCGCCTTCGCGTCGTTCGATCTCGCCTTTCTCGATCCCCCACATGAATCGAGCGGCGATCCGGGCCAGCGGCGCACCCTCGACTGGCGCTCCGTCCCCGAGTTCGATCGCGTTCGCTTCGGCCTCGTCTTCGTCAGCCATGATTGGCGCTTCACACCGGCGCTGATTAGCCTTTTCGGCTCAGACTGTCGACTATCCGATTTCGATCCGGAGTCTGTCGTCTGACGACTGTCTGACGGGTAATTTTGTGCGTGCGAGAGCAACGACGTGATCATGACCAGTCTGTCACGCGTCTACGAGGGCGGCGTCGGGAGCGTCGTCGACCGCAAGCGTCGCGTTCTCGGTATGAGCGTCTTCGTCGCCGGGGTTGCGATGGTGGTTGGTGCGATCCCTCTCGCGACGACCGGATTGCCCTCGTCGCTCGGGCTCACGACGCTCGAAGCCCGAGAGCTTGCAGGGGTTCTCGCTGGCCTCGGCGTGCCCGCTGTCTTCGTTGGCATCTTCGCGGTGTTGCCAGCCAGCAACGCGACGCGGGCCGCCGGTGCCATCGGCGCGAGTCTGGCCGTTCTCGGGGTCGGACTCTTTCAGCACGCCTATCCACAGCGCTGGCTCACGACCGACCCTGGTTTCACACTCGCGACGATAGTGGTGTACTCACTGGGAACGCTCATCACCTTCTGGTGTCTGTTTATCGCCGCCGCGACGTTCAAGACTCGGAACAAACCTGGCGGTACCGCTCGTCTGGAGATAACCGACGAGGGAACGGTTCGACTCGTCGAGACTGAGTCACCGATGCCGGGCTTTGGCAGCGTCGGTCTCTTCGGCCGTGACCCGGACGGCGACGTGGAAACACAGACGAACCGCGATGACGACGACGAGATGCTCGTTCCCGAACCGACAGCACAGACACCTGACGCGACAGCTACCGCCAGCGACCAGCGCACCCAGTCCTCATCGCAGACGCAGCGCTCATCCGGCACGAAGAAGCAGCGAGACACCGGGCCGGTCACCACCTCGAATTCGAGTACGACGACCGGCAGTCAGTCGTCGGATCCGCTCTCGACGACGCCGGAACCGACGAGCGACGGCGGAACGGCCGTCTCGATAGGCTCCGAACAGCAGACGATTCCGGCTGCCAGGCGTCGGTCGCGGCCGGACAGTTACTGCGGCAACTGTGAGCACTTCGAGTACGTCCGCGCCGACGGCGAGATAACGCCCTACTGCGGCCTCCAGAACGCGCTGATGGAGGACATGGACGCCTGCGAGGAGTGGGAGCCAAACAACTAATACTGCTGGCTGTACGTTCGGAAAGATATTCGCCACCCGGGGCGGCGAATTCGTTCAAAATGGTACAGCCAGCAGTATAAACCCGGGCGCTTATATCGGTCCCGACGGCTACATTCCGATATGCAATTCTGTGACGAGTGCGGCTCGATGATGAAGACAGAGGACGACCGCTGGGTGTGTGGGAGCTGTGGGTACGAGGAACTCCGCGACGAGGCCACAGAGGAACAGATGGTGACGACGACCGGCCAGGAAGAGAGTGAAATCATCGACATCAGCGACGCCGAGGACTCTGGACGGCCCAAGACGACGGCACAGTGTCCAGAGTGTGACAACGACCAGGCGTACTGGTACATGCAGCAGATCCGTGCGGCCGACGAGAGCGAGACGCGGTTTTTCGTCTGTACCGAGTGCGAACACAAGTGGCGCGAAGACGACCACTGAGCGAAACGCTAGCCGAACACGGCCGCCGTCAGGGACGTCAAGCGACGGTCAGGGCCGCCGAGCGACGGTCAGATAGCCGGTGTGACCGACCCCCGCTGTAGAGGGGCGGGATCCGCGGTCGTCGAAGTCCATCTCGCGCTGGATGGTCTCTCTGGTTTCGATGTCGACGAGACCCACCTCGCGAGCGCGCTCGACGACTTCGCGGCTGGATTCGACGAAGGGGGAGTAGACTGCAGCGTAGCCACCCGAGACGAGCAGCGTCGGTGCGTGTTCGATCACGGCCGGGGCGTCTTCGGTGTCGAGCGTGAGCACGTCGAACCCCGAGAGTTCTCCGAGATGATCGAGGATATCTCCAGTGTGGACGGTGACCGATTCCTCGACGCCTGCGACCGCCAGGTTCTCTCGGGCGGTGTCAGCAAATTCGGGGTCGCGCTCGAAGCTTTCGACGGTTGCGCCCGCCCGACCGAGTGCGACGGCGAGAATCCCCGTTCCGGTTCCCGCATCGAGGACACAGTCACCGGAGCCAGCTCCGGTGAGTCCGAGCACGAGTCCCACGTCGCGGGGCATCATCGGCGCGCCGGTGCGTTCGAGGTGATGGAAGAGATCCGGGAGCCTGAGTTTCCGAACGGTGAACGCGGTTCCGAGATGCGTCTGGACGATATCTCCGGCCGAGACGTCCTCGGGGACTTCGAGAATCCCCAGATCGGTCTCCATGCGCGCTCCCGGGTCGAGCAGATACTCCCGGTCGTCGTGAACGAGCAGATACGCCACTATTCGAGGCGTTCGATCGCTGCGACCAGGTCGCCGTCGGTCGCATCGAGGGCGTCACGGGCGTCGTCTTCGCTCACGCCAGCGCGCTGGGCCACGAGTTCGACGTCCTCGTCAGGAATCCCCGACTCGTCGTCGTCGCTTTCGAGTTCAGGTGTCTCTCCCGACCGCTCGCGCGTCTCCGGGGTGCCGACGATATTGTACGTCTCCTGGCCCTTCGCGTCCATGCGCTGGACGTCAGGGTCGGTGAAGACGAGTTCCTCGTCGGCCGTTCTGATGATGACCTCCTCGGCATCGAGTTCGTCGATGTCGATGCCCATCTGCTTCATCATTTGCTGCATCTTGCTCGGGTCGAGTCCGCCGCCGCCTCCTCCAAACATACCCCCCTGTTCTCACCTCGTGCTCAAAAGGGCTACGTTGAGCGTGCCCAAACCCCTCGTATGAGTGTTATATCCAGAAACGCTTTTACAATTTGAGGGAAAATAGTGATGGTAGTGGGTGTGGGATGGAACAGACGCGTCGAGAGCTACTTACAGGTAGCTCCGTACTTGCCGCTGTCGCAATCGCAGGGTGTGGGGGCACACTCGGAAGCGAGGAGACACCCGACAGTGGCAGCACGACTGAAGCATCGGACGGTAACCAACAGGGGAACGGGACGGGAACAGACAACCCGGATGCGACGGGGGGCGATGTCGAGAGCGTCGAGGCGACGCTGCTCGTCGATGCCGCCCGAGTCGACCTGAGCGAGAAGGTCATGCTCGACGCGAGCCAGTCCAAGGCTCCGGGCGAGATAGCGAGCTACGAATTCGACTTCGAGAACGGTCCCACGTTCGAGAGCAGCGGCGGGACCATCCGATATCAATTCGAGGAGAACGGCGAGTACGAAGTGACGGTGACGGTCACAGGCGAAGACGGCGAATCGGATACCGATTCGATCACCGTGCTCGCTGGTGAGGGGAGTCAATCCAGCGACGACCAATCGAACGACGACCAGTCGAACGGCGATAGTACTGGCCCTGCAATCGTGGCGGACGTGAGTGTACAGTCCCAGACGGTCAGCCAGGGGCGTCCGATAACCGTCGATGCACGCGGTTCCGAGTCTACCGAGGGGCAGATCATCAGCTACAACTGGGATTTCGATAACGGAGCCGTTCGAGAGACGAGCAAGCCACAGATCCGTCACGGCTACCGGGAACCCGGCGAGTACGAAATCTCACTCAGCGTCGTCGACGACGCCGGAAACACGGACACAGCCTCGCGGATAGTCGTGGTACAGGAGGGAGACCAGAACGAATCGACGGCGGGCGTCGACGCGCGACTGTCACTCTCCTCGAACCGTGTCACGGTCGGTGACGACATCAAAGTCGACGCCAGCCGCTCCAGTTCCGGTGCTGGCCGAATCGTCAGCTATAGCTGGGATTTCGACGACGGAACCACCTTCGAGACCGAACAGGGCAGTATTGGATACGGATACAGAAAGATCGGCGAGTACGACATCACGGTCACGGCCATCGACGAGGCGGGCAATACGAATTCGGCAACGGCCACGGTCACTGTGGTGCCAGCCCAGAATAAGGTCGACGCACAGCTTTCGGTCGAACCGACGGTTGCGGAGCCGAGGGAGGTGATCGATGTCGACGCGACGGCGTCGACGAGTTCGGCTGGCAGCATCGAGACCTATCGGTGGGACTTCGGGGACGGAAACAGCTTCGAGACGAAAAATGGCGATATCGGATACGGCTACAAACAGCCCGGCGAGTACGACATCACGGTCACGGCAGTCGACGGTCAGGGCAACACCGGGAGCGACAAGATGACCGTCCCGGTCGGTGACGTGGGGAGTCAGGAACCGGCAGTCGACGCTGTGCTCACAGCGGATCCCGGCCAGGTGCGTGCCGGACAGACAGTCACTCTCGATGCTGACGACTCAACATCGAGCAAGGGGACCGTGGTCATCTACGAGTGGGATTTCGACAACGGGACCGCGTATGGAACACAGCACCCCACTGTCGACGTTACGTATACTGAACCCGGAGACTACAGCCCGAGCGTGAAAGCGGTCGATACGGAACAGAACGCCGACACTGCATCCACGACAGTCAGCGTCAAAGAGGGCGAATCGGACGACGCCGAAATAGAAGTTGATCTGACTGTCAGCGCGGCAGATATCTCCGTCGGAGAACAGGTCGAACTGGACGCAAGCGATGCGGAGAGTGACGCAGGAGCCATCGTCAGCTACGAGTGGATGCTCGACGATGGGGCCACGTTCAACAACGAAACAGCGTCGATCACCTACGGCTATGGTGCGCCCGGGACGTACGAAGTCACCGTGACTGTCGTTGATGAAGAAGGCAATTCCGCGAGTTCAACAGAGACCGTCACGGTCACCGAGAGCGATGATGGCGAAGATGACAGAAGTGACGACGGTGGAGATAGCGGCGACGGCGGAGATGATGGTAGCGATGGCGGAGACGATGGCAGTGGTGGAGATGATGGTAGCGATGGCGGCGACGACGGGAGCGGCGGCGATGATGGAAGTGATGGTGGCGGAGATGATGGAAGTGATGGCGGTGATGGCGTAAACTGTGATGAGTACTCGGCGTGGGACAGTGAGCAAGTATACGACCCGAGCGATCCAGAGGATCCGGATCACGCCGTCTACAACGGCTCACTCTGGAAGGCACAGTGGTGGACTCGTGGCGACAAGCCCGGTGCCAGCAAGTGGGGTCCATGGAGCAACGTCAAATCGTGCGACAGCGGTAGTGGTGGCGACGATGGAGGTGATAGTGGCGGCGATGATGGAAGTGACGACGGCGGAGATAGCGGTGACGGTGACGACGGTAGTGGCGACGATGGAACTGACGACGGCGGAGATAGCGGTGATGGCGGTGACGATGGAAGTGATGGTGGCGGTAGCGATGGCGGTGACGACGGTGGCGATGATGGAAGTGGCGGTGACGACGGTGGCGATGATGGAAGTGGCGGTGACGATGGCAGCGGTGGAGACGACGGTAGCAACAAGTATCCGAAGTGGGATCCGACTGTTCTGTACAAGGTTGGCGATCGAGTCTCCCATAACGGGAGTGTCTGGAAAGCGGTTGTCGACTCGCGAAATGCCGAACCGTCTGCGGGCTCGGCGTACTGGTCGAAGGTGTAGTCGGTACGGTTCACCGATTGCATTTTACTTTCCATCTCCACAAATTCTTTCGATAAAATAGGATTCTGATCGATATCAGGGGACATGCCACTCGAAGCAGAGTCGATTTTCATTATCGATAATTCCGATCTCCGTTCATTATATACTCCCCCGGGAGATATACATGAATGTCCAGGAACGTTCGTTCCTGGCGTCGGGACTGAGGGGGATGCCACTGGGGTGGCACCGGCCCGTGAACGCGTTATTGTTCTCGTGTTTCTGCGCTGTGAGTATGAGCCACGAGCGTGACGGGCGTGTCTGTAACCACTGTTCTCACTGAACAGAATTCGAACCCAGTCGAATGGCCCTTTCGACGAGTTCGTCGAGTCACATCATCGAAACTCGCGGTCTGATACTGCTGGCTGTACGTTCGTACAGATATTCGCCACCCCGGGTGGCGAATTCGTTCAAAATGGGACAGCCAGCAGTATCAGACATCGCCGCCGAAACCGTCTCGAAACTGTCGACGACTCCTGGTGTGATAGTTTCCTGACTCACTGCGACGGGATGCGCAGCAGGTCACAGAGTTCGTCGTCGCCGTGCTGGTCTCGAACGCGGCGCTGACGGGTCGCCCCGCTTTCGTGGTCGAGGATGTCACGTAGCGACCCGACGCCGAGACGGTCGACCTCGCGGTGGACTGCCTGACTCAGCGAAACGGTGTCTGCGCTCTCGCGGTCGATGAACGACGCGTCGTGTCCGTATCGCAACGCTCGCCATTTGTTTTCGTCGAGCAGTTCGCGGCGCTGTCGGTGGCCGCTCTCGCCATCCTCGTACCGTTCACAGAGGTCGATAATGCGGGCATGGATGTATTCGACGAACGCGAGCACGCGCTCGGGGTCTGCCTGTGCGTCGGGCGTTCTGACCTCGACGGTCCCGTGTTCGGAGTGCGGCCTGACGTCGAACCACAGTTCGCCTCGGTCGTCGATCGACCCGTTCTCGACCATCGTGCGCTCGAACTCGTCGAAGGCTTCGTAGGAGTCGAACGCGGTCGGAATGCCGGTGTTCGGCAACGCCTCGAATATCTTCGCGCGGGCCGATTCGAGTCCCGTGTCGAACCCACACCAGTACGGGGAGTTGACAGACAGCGCAAGCACCATCGGGAGATACCATCGGAGTTCGTTCGCCACCCAGACGGCCTTGTCCGCGTCGTCAACCCCGACGTGGATGTGAAGCCCCGTGGTGGTGTTGCGGTGCTGTGGGTACTGGATGCGGTCGAGTTGTGCCCGATAGCGAGGCTTCTCTGCGTGTTCGAGTTCACGCCAGTTCGCGAGTGGATGCAACCCCGCTGCGGCGATGTCGAAGCCGTTGTCGTGAGCGTGCTCACACAACGCGGACCGGACCGCGTTGAGTGTCTCCTCTGCGTCGTCGAGCGACTCGATCAGCGGTGTTTGGGTCTCGATGACACACTTGAAGAGTTCGTGGTCGAGACGTCCGTCGAGTATCTCCGGCGGTTCCGTCTCGTAGACCAGCCTGTCAGTCCCGGAAGTCGGCCGACCGCGCTCGTCGACGACGAAAAACTCCTCTTCGATGCCGAGCGTTCCCATCCGGTCGAAGTTCGCGGCGTCGCCACGCTCCATCTCTCCATCGGTTTGAACCCGTCGTGTATAGGCTTTACCGTCGGCTGTCTCGGCCTGCATCCAGAGCGAAGACCGTCAGTAAATCCTATTCTTCGTCGTCCGATTGCACCCAGACGCCGGGTTCGACAAACGAGTGCGACTGGCGCGCTCGATTCCGCTCGGCCAGCTCACCCCACGCCCGGAGTCCCGCTTCAATCTCGTCGGCCTCGAAGCCAATCGTCGAACCGACGGCCGCGATGTCGCGGGGCGCGCGCAACTGCAGATGTGTCCGTGGGTCCGCACTGACGACGTAGGGCACGTCGTAGGTCCGGACGAGCTCTCTAAGTTTGCGCAGGTTACGCAGCTGTTTGACCCGCTCGCCGCCGGTCGAGCGAAGGACAGCCGCGAAGTTGAACTCGATGTGAACCGCGTTTTCGACTGCCTCGCGTGCGAGAACGTGATTGAATCCCCCATCCTCTGCCATCGGATGTGCGAGCACGTCGACTGCGGCCTGTTCGACCGCGAATCGGTTCATCTCCGGGGATCCGCCGTGGATCGCGACGATTGTCTTGTCAGTTCGGTGCGTTCCGAGAAACCCGCTCGCCCGCGAGGGGTCTGACGCGCGGATCTCCACACCTGGAACGACATCGATCCCGTATTTCTCGGCGATCGTTTCCGGGTCGTAAGATGCCGGGTCTTCCCCGTGGTTTCGGGCGACGATACCGTCGAAGCCGTACTCGCTTGCTGTCAGGGCCATCCGCGCGACGGTGCTCTCGCCGTCCGGCCAAGCGTGGACACCCTCGTACATCAGAGACTCTCGAAGGCGTCTTCGAGTGTTTCGAACGCCCGCTCCTGTTTCGCGGGATAGGCTTCGACCTTCCCACGAAGTGTGATTCCGGTCCCCAACCGGACCTCCCCGTTGTACGCGGCCTGCTTATCGAGTGTGGCGAAAAACGAACAGTTCTCGTCGACGCGTTCGTCGAGTTCAGCCATCAGTTGGCTGAACTCATCCGCTGGGAGCGATCCAAGTGCGTCCAGCACCGTTCGCATCTCGTCGGCATTCTCGACGCGCGCCGAGAGGACGAGAATCCGGTCGCCAAAATGGCCTTCAGACGGTGTCCGGGTAATCTCGAACTCCTCGGGCAACAGTCGACGGAGTGCGTCCGCTACCCGCTTTTCGTCTTCCGTGACGTAACAGAACGTCCGGAGGTCGATGTAGTGAAACGGGACAGCGGACATGTCGAATTACTCGTCGGACTCGTCGTCCTGTTCCGCGTCGTCGGCCGGTTCGAGCGCCTCCTCGGGAACGCCAGCCTCTGACCCCTCCTCGAAGGAGACGGTGAAGTTCTTGTCGCCGAACATCGTCTCCGACACCTGCGTGATGGTGCCGACTTCGCCGTCGTGTTCGCTGTGTTTGTCGTTGAGTACGACCGTATCGTCTTTCTCCAGTCCCATATCTCTCCGTTCTCGACGGGCAGGTAAAAATTGAGTGAATCGTTCCGGACGGGTGAACAGTCAGACCCCTCAGTCGCCGGATTCCTCCGCTGGAACCACGGTCAGCGGGATGTCCGTCTCGCGGGCGAGTCTGTCGGTCGTGCTGCCGAGAATGGCTCGTTTGAGCGAATTTCCACCTCGCTGTCCGGCGACAATAAGATCGGCGTCGATTTCTGCTGCGTGGTCGAGAATTACTGTTGCGGGCCGCCCTCTACGGATTTCGGGCTTGATCTCGGCCGAACTATCCTCGTACACGGAGACGAGGTCGGCCGCCAGATCAGAGACGGCATCTTCGATCTCGGCTACGTCCTCGACGCCGAACCGCATCGGATCTGCTGTCGTATCGATCACCATGAGCACGTGGACCGTTGCGTCCGTCGCCTCGGCGAGCGACACCGCGTGATCGACAGCCTGCTCCGCTGTCTCACTTCCGTCAGTGGCGACGAGTATCGTCTCGTACATACGTACAGTTCGCCCGTGAGACTCTTGCCTGCTTTGGTCGAGACGGCCGTTGTCGCGACCCACCTCGCCTTGAAAGCTTATACCCACGGACACCAAGAGACACACATGACCGCGTTCGCCCCTCCGAATTTCGCTGTATCGGTCTGTCGAGTGCCCCTGTTCGATACACGCCGATGACGACAGTCGACGACCTGTGGTATCTCGCTGACGAGGCTGACCAGCAGGCCGACCAGACGTACCACCGCCTGGCGGATCGGTACACGGATTACATGGAATTCGAGACGACAAAACACGTCTCGCGCCGCCGATTTCGCACCGTCGCGCGCCGTATCCGCGACAACGGCGCACCCTACGGAGCGCACACGCTCGCCTATCGATCGGACAGGTCGATAGTGCTGGTCCGACACGACGGCGTCGACCTGTGGGTTCTCCCGGGCGGGGAGACACAGGGGTCAGAATCGTTCCGAACGGCCGCCCAGCGAGAACTCGACGAGGAGGCAGGGATCGATGCCGCCTACGACGGGCTTGGGATGCTCGTCCGCGTCGATTTCTACACTGACAGCCACTCAACGTGGGGAGTCCTGCCAATCTTCGAGGCTGAGGCGTCGCCGGAACCGCTCACTGTCGAGGATCCCGACGACGAAATCTCGGACGCCCGCTGGTTCGCGGAGTTGCCGCCAGACACGCGCGACAGAGAACAGTTGCGGGCGTGGCGAGCGCGGCGATTCGAGTGATTGGCTACAGGTCCTCGGGACCATGCGAGACGCCGTCGCGGCCGTCTGCACGCATCCGGCGGAGTGCGGCGCGAGCGTTTCCTGACTCGTAGCCAAACAGCACCGTCTCGGCGTAGGTTCCGGCCACCCGAGCGGCCCGAATGAGGTTGTCCACGTCGATATCGATCGCGTACAGTTCGACGCTGAAGGGGACGTCCAGACGGTCCTCGAAGCCGCTTGCGATCGATTCGAGCCAGTAGGTCGTCCCGTAGGCCGTGTCGTACACTGGGACGACGAACTCGTCGACGTACTGCGAGAGGGCGTCGGGGTTTACGCCGCTCCTGCGCTCGAGATGACCGGGATAGGGGTCGGGATACAGTGTCAGATACAGGTCGCCCGGGATCCGCTCGCGTGCGTTCGCGACGAACTCCGTGATCGTCGCGGTACGCCACTCCGAGAACGTGTCGTACTCACTCGTCTCGAACCGAGCGGTACACCGGTCGCAGTGGCAGTACTCCGCGCGCGGGAATCCTACGTCGTCGAGGCGAACATCCTCGTTTGCCTCGACAGCGTCTTCGATCATCTCGAACAGCCCTTCTCGGTAGGGCTCGTGGCTCGGACAGACGTAATCCCAGTCGAAGTACTCCCGCTCGCGTGTTGCGCGCTCACCGTCGTCGCTGACGGGCACGAGTTCGGGGTTCCCCTCCGCCGCGGCGTTGTCCCCGAAACAGGAGATCATGTTGACCCCCTCGCTGACGGGGTCGGTCGCCCGTCCGGTCACATCTTTCATTTCGAAAAACGCCCGGTCGAACTCGGGCCAGGTCAGTTCCTCCTCGTTGCGCGTGACGATACCGTACATACTACTGTCTCCGCCTGCAGACACGTAATCCGTTCGGGATAGTGCGTACTACTCCTCTCGCGACACCACGGAGAAAATCCCGACCGAGCGGGTCGGGCGGTTCAGTCCTCGAGGGCAATCTTGTACACGAGGACGATCGCGGCCAGTGCGGCAACCATGATGAAGGCTCGTTTCTTCGACATCAGTTGAAATAACGACACACTGGATTAAAATCTTTCCGGGGCAGGCAACACTCGGAGCGTCGACAGTGTGGACCGGTCAGGCGATATCGCGGCTGGTATCGATCGAGACGTCCTCGACCAGGTTGAGTTTGATCACGTCAGACGGTGCGCGTCCCCCGCGGAACTTCGGAATCGAGAGGCGATTGTCGACCTCGTCGCCTCTGATGTTCGTTTCGAGGTGGAAGACCACGTCGGCGAAGTGTTCGGTCGTATCGCGCAAGGGTGGGACACTGCGACCCTCCAGACAGTGCAGGATTGCGAGGCTGTTCGTGTTGAAGATGTGATTCTGCAGGTCGTTCATGAAACTCCGGAACCGGGAGGGGGGTTCCTGCGATTCCAGAACGTCCAGCGGGTCGACGATGAGATTCGACGTCTCGGGCAGTGCGCTGATGAGTTTCCCGGCGTTGTCAAGCGGCGCTTCCCCCGAGATGTGTCGGACTGTCGGGTCGCCCGTCTCGGCGGGCGTGTGCTCGATGCTGTCAGACACTGCCTCGGCAGTCCGGTTGAGCGACAGCCACAGCGTCCCACGCGTCGCGGTGAGTTCGTACAGAAATAGCTCGGCCTGACTGGACGGACTGGCCGACAGCGCGACCATGCTACCCGCTGGAAGCCCCCCGCCAAGCTTCCGGTCGAGCACATCGATACCAGTCCGTAGCCGGTTTGGCATCTCGTCACATCGTTTGTGCTACCATTCCGTAAAGATTCCGCCTCACTACGGGATATCGATCAGTCCGTCGGAAGTGTCGCCGCGAGTTGCGTCCAGACGGACTGCGTCCGTGGGTTCTCCAGTGGATCTCCTTCGACTGTCGGAACCCGTGCGCGGACTGGCGGCAAACAATCCTGCATCTCGACGCGTCGCTCACCTGAATCGGTGGTCTGACCGTCACGAAACACGGTTCCCACGGGGTCGGCGTCGAGTTCGCGTGCCACCGTTGTCGTCCGGGCCGCATCTTCCAGACACTGCGAGGACCCGGTCGTAACCACGAGTGTTGTCGTGGCATACCGAAGTGGACGGATCGCGTCCGGCCCCGCCCCTGCGGGACAATCGAGGATGACGGGGCCTGGCCAGCGACTTCGACGAGACCCGCGTCGAGTGCAGCCACCCCCGAGTGCATCCAGCGTACGCGCATAGTTCTCGCGGCTGCCAGCCGTGAGGACCGCGACACCCGGAAGCGTGGTTGACTGTCTGTAGACGCGTTCGATCGGTTCCCCGCGGGCCACCGCGTCGACCCCCGGTCCACGGTCCAGTTCTGCTGCGTGATGGATGTCGGGCATGTCAGGGTCGGCATCGACGACGAGCGGACGAGCGCCCCGGGTGGCGAGCGCGCTCGCGAGTCCGAGCGCTGTCGTCGTCTTGCCACAGCCACCCTTTCCGCCAGCGATGGCGATCATAGGCAGGGTGGCTCGGCTTCCGATATAAATATCAGGCTCGCGGTGTCGGGAGATTCAAGAGGGTTCGGGACAGGATTTTCACCGATGCGCCACGACCACATCACGAGCGCCAAACAGCTCTCGCGGGGCGATATCGAGACGGTACTCGACCGCGCGCGGGAGATCGCGGCCGACCCGTCGTCGTACGCGGACCGCCACGCTGGGGCGCTGCTTGGCCTGCTCTTTTTCGAGCCGAGTACGCGGACGAAGATGAGTTTCTCCGCCGCAATCAAGCGTCTGGGCGGCGACGTCGTCGACATGGGTCCGGTCGAGGCTTCGAGCGTCAAGAAGGGGGAGAGTCTCGCAGACACGGTCAGGGTCGTCGAGGGGTACGCAGACGCGCTGGTGCTTCGCCACCCCAGCGAGGGGTCGGCACAGATGGCCAGCGAGTTCGTCGACGTGCCGTTGATAAACGGCGGCGACGGGGCCGGACAGCACCCGACACAGACGCTGCTCGACCTGTATACGATCCGCGAGGCGGCGGGGCTCGATGACCTGACGATCGGGATCATGGGCGACCTGAAGTACGGGCGGACAGTTCACTCGCTGGCGTATGCCCTGACGAACTTCGAGACGAGCCAGTACTTCATCAGCCCGGAGAGCCTTCGCCTTCCACAGAACGTCCGCTACGATCTGGACGAGGAGGGCGCGACTGTCGAGGAACACACCGAACTGGATCCCGTACTCTCTGATCTCGACGTGCTGTATATCACCCGGATCCAGAAAGAGCGGTTCCCCGACGAGAGCGAGTACCGCAAGGTCGCGGGACAGTATCAAATCGACACGACGACACTCGACGCGGCGAGCGACGACCTGACCGTGATGCATCCGCTCCCGCGCGTCGACGAAATCGACCACGACGTCGACGAGACGAGTCACGCACAGTACTTCCAGCAGGCGCACAACGGCGTCCCCGTCAGGATGGCGCTGCTCGACCTGCTTCTCGGGGGTAACCAATGAGCGAACAGACCGAACTCCGCATCAGCAAGATCAAAGACGGCACCGTCATCGACCACGTCCCCGGCGGGCAGGCGCTGAACGTGCTGGCGATTCTCGGCATCGACGGCACGGGGACCGACGTGCTCAGCATCGCCATGAACGTCCCATCGGACCGACTCGGGCGAAAGGACATCGTCAAAGTCGAGGGGCGCGAACTCAGCCAGTCTGAAGTCGATGTCCTCTCGCTCATCGCGCCCGAGGCGACAATCAACATCGTCAGGGGCTACGAAGTAGTCGAGAAACACCGCGTCGAACGTCCACAACAGGTCACCGGAATCCTCCAGTGTCCGAATCAGCACTGCATCACGACGGAAGACGAACCGGTCGACTCGCAGTTCGAGGTACTCGAAGAGGGGGTCCGCTGTGTCTACTGTGATACGATCATTCGGGAGGATCTGGCCTCGCACATTCTGGGTTGACGCACGCGTCTGTCAGAGCCACATGATGGGCATGTCCGCGTTACTCTTCTGTACCGGTCGTCTCTCTGGAATACTGTGCTTCGTATCCAGCAAGTCGACCCACCGGAGCAAAAAGAGCGGAAAGACGCTTCTGGATGCTGACCGGAGCCACGGTCGGATACGCCGTCTCAGCCGGAAAGGCGTCGATCCATACTGCGATCTGTAATGGATCCGGTACTCCTTCCTCGTTGGTCTTTCCGGCCTGAGCCAAGGCGTACACGCTTTCAGCCCACGCTTCGGTCTGAAAGGCCGGACGTCGCTCCCACCTGACTCGGATCGGCCGGTCCGTCGGATTCCAGTGCCGATGCGGAACGTCCGACGGGAGAGTGGTCTCTTCACCCTCTTCGAGAATCTGTTCGTCGCCGTCCACCGCGATGCGAAGCTTGCCAGCTAACACTTTCCAGCGTTCCTCTTGTTCGGGATGCACGTGTTCGAAATCGTTATCCAGCCCCCATGGTTCGTGTGAAAGCTCTCTCGCTGCTGTCGGATCCGTGGAGGAGGGGTACATCGTGCTTTCGAATCGGACGAACTCGCCATCCGTTTCCGCAGCGTTGTCTCTGACGACGTGTGGGTTCAGTTCGGCTATGTTGCTGAATCCCTCGGTCATACCTGTCCATGTTAAATTCCATTCACTTGAATGTGTGTCTGCAATTACCACACGTCGGAGCGGGTTCCCAACCCGTAGCGATTGACTGACCGCAGAGACGTTTCCTGCGTCCGGTCATCACACGTTCCCGTGGCCAATTCCTATACATCTCACGCTCTTCCCGGAAGTATGGAGTATGAGACGCGCTGTGGCGAGAGTGTGCCGGTACTCGGACTTGGGACGTGGCAGATGGATTCGGACGTGGCCTACGAGTCGGTTTCGGCGGCGCTCGATATCGGGTATCGACACGTCGACACCGCGCAACTGTACGAGAACGAGGCGGGAGTGGGACGCGCAATCACGGACGCCGATCTCTCTCGCGACGAACTCTTTCTCACGACGAAGGTCAACCCCATGCATCGGACTATCGACGATATCGTCGAGTCTGTCGAGGAGAGCCTCACAGCACTCGGCGTCGACTCCGTCGACCTGCTTTTGATACACTGGCCGAATCCGATCGTTGATCTCGAGACAGTAATCACAGGACTCGAAGCCGCAGTCGACCGCGGGATGACCCGGCACATCGGGGTCAGCAACTTCGGAAAGAATCGCCTTCAGCGCGCGCAGGGAATCGCGAACGAACCGATATTCACGAATCAGGTGCTCTTTCACCCCTGGTGGCCACAGCGCGAACTCCTCCGGTACTGTCAGGACTCGGGCGTTCTGCTAACTGGCTATAGCCCGCTGGCAAACGGGGCCGCAATCGGTGACGACGTACTCGAAGCAGTCGGGCGCGCGTACGGCAAGACGGGCCCACAAGTCGCGCTCCGGTGGGCGACCCAACACGAGAACGTCGTGACGATTCCGATGTCGACATCGCGCGAGCACCTCGCAGAGAACGTGGACATCTTCGATTTCAAGCTCTCACGCGAGGAGCACGAGCGAATCACACGGCCGTCGCTGCTGCGGTCCGGGCGCGCCATGCTGCAAAGTCAACTCTGAAAAACGAGTCAGTTATTCGATTTCTTCCGCGAGTTCGTCGGCGTCCACGTCGGCCTCTTCGAGCGCCGCTTCGAGGTCACCGCCGCCCATTCCGCCGCCCATGCCGCCCATCATGCCGGGCATGCCCATGCCGCTACCGTCGATGACCTCCTCGATGACGATGCGGTCGATGCCGAGCAGATCGATGAGCTGTTGGCCGATCTGCTGTTTTTGCATCATCCACTGCTGGTTCATCGAGAGCTGGGGCGTCGCTTCGATGTACAGCGACTCCTTCTCCACCTCGACCTCTTCGGTTTCGGGTTCGCTCTCCTCGTCGTCGGCTGCTTCCTCGTCTTCCGCCTCGTCCTGTTCGACGATCTGTGTCTCGGTGACGGTGTCGGTCTCGAAGCGGATCTCCAGATCCAGATCGAGGAACATGTCGAGCAGGCCCTGTGCCATCTCGGTCCGGTCGTCGACTTCCTCGACAACTTCGTACTCGTACTCGATGTCCTCGCCAGCGAGCGGGTGGTTGAAATCGACGCGTGCGCGACCGCCGATGATCGTCTCGACGAAGCCCTGCTGGTTGTCGATCTGCACCTGTGCGCCCGGGTATCGGTCGTCTTCCGGAATCTTGTCCTTGCTGACCGTCTGGACTGCGTCTTCCTCGTACTCGCCGAAGGCCTCGGTGGCCGGAACCACGACTGATCCGGTGTCGCCGACGTCCTTGCCGATGATGTCGTCCTCGACGGACTCGAAGATGTGGCCCTCACCGAGTACGATCGTTCGCGGGGCGAACTCCTGGTCGGCGTCGACGTCTTCTTCCTCGGCGACTTCGGGGTCCGTGGTGTCAACCAGGTCCCCGTCCTCCACGGTGCGCGCGGTGTACGCGAGCCTGATGAAATCGCCCGCTGCGAGTCCACTTTCCTCGACTTCTTCGCTCTCTTCAGCCTCGCCCTCTGGCGTATTCTCCCCAGTTTCCTCGGCGTCCGGTTCCTGCTCCTCGACCTCGGTCGTGTCCGTGGTCTCGTCGTCTTCGGCTTCGTTGCTCATACCCTGTGGGTCAGTCGTAGTACTCTTAAGGACACCGTTTCGACATGGAACTCATGTACGAGGTCGAACTGAAGGTGCGGGCCGACCACGACCGCGTCCGGACGCGGCTGTCCGAATGCGGGGGGCAGTTTCTGGGGGCAGTCAGACAGGAAGACACCTACTATGACGCCCCCGACCGCGACTTCGCAGAAACCGACGAGGCGCTCCGCGTTCGGGCCGAATCAACACTTTCGACGGGCGGTTCATCCGACCGCTCTCACCGTGACGGCGACGCAGAGAGCGTCTTTCTGACATACAAGGGTCCGCTGGTCGACGCTGACTCGAAGACGCGCGAGGAGTACGAGATAACCGTCGAGGACGACGATGCCATCCGCGGTATCCTCTCCGGGCTTGGGTACGGACCCGCGGCGACGGTCACCAAGGAGCGCGAGCGCTACGAACTCGACGGCTGTACGGTCACGCTCGACCACGTCGCTGGAGTGGGTGAATTCGTCGAGGTCGAACTGGAGACAGCGGTGGCAAACACACAGGAGACAGAGGCGGCAATCGACGCCGCACGCGAGCAGGCAATCGAAATTCTCGACCGGCTCGGACTCGACGCCGACGACCAGATCCGAACCTCGTATCTCGGTCTCGTCCTCGCTGCGCGTGAGGAGGCTACTGGAGCTGACTCGACGACCGACGGGTGATATCACGACCGAGCAGCCTTTTGTTCGTCCGGGGCCTTTCACCAGTCATGGCAGACGACAGCGACGAGAGACGGGTGGCCGAGAGTCTGGAGGAAGACTCCAGTGCGGGGAACGGGCGCGTCTACGACCCGGACGACGACCACGCGTTTCCCGACGAGCGAGTCAACGACGTGCTGGCAGTCGTCGACGAGGACCCCGAGATAACTACCTACCTCGAAGCGCAGAACGTCAACCCTGTCAAGCGAAAGCGGTACAACGACCACGGGACGAAACACATCGAAATCGTCCGCAATCGGGCGCTCTGTCTCTACGACCTGCTCAAGCGTCAGGGCATCGAGTTCAACGGAGCGCGCCAGCAGGGCCTCGACGAAGCGGACGAGGCCGTCATCATCGCGCTCGCGGCGGTCCTGCACGACATCGGCCACGTGATCCACCGCGACGAACACCCCTACTACTCGCTCCCGCTTGCGGCCGACCTGCTCGACAGACTGCTCCCCGAGTTCTACGACGTCCCGGAGCAGGTCCGGGTGAAAGGAGAGGTGCTCCACGCGATTCTCTGTCATCACACCTCCGAGGAACCGCTCACGCTAGAGGCTGGTGTGGTTCGTGTCGCCGACGCGCTCGACATGGAGCGGGGGCGCTCCCGTGTCCCCTACGAGGAGGGTGGTCGCGGGATCAACACTGTTTCCAGTCAGGCCATCGAACGCGTCTCCCTCTCCGAGGGGGAGGAACGCGCCGTGCTGATCGAGATCCAGATGCGAAACGCCGCTGGCGTCTATCAGGTCGACAGCCTCCTGAAGGCGAAAATCAAGGAGTCGGGGCTGGAAGAGCATCTCCGTATTGTCGCGATCAACGCACACACCGACGAGGACCGGATCGTCGAGCGGATCGAACTGTAACTCGTCGAACGGTCGCCACGAAACTGGACCGAGCGACGAACCCCCGACAGATCAGGGGTACATTCAATAGCATCGATCGAGTTGTCTACCCACATGGGGACTGACGAATCGATTGACGACGTCGACGCCGAGATGGCCCTGGCGCTGGGACTGTTTGCGCTCAGCGACGCAACAGTCCACGAGGCCGCGACGCAGGCGGACGTCACGGGGTGGGAACTCGAACAGGCAATCGAACGCGCTGGACTCGCCGACACGTTCGGTATCGACACCGAGGCGGACGTGAGCAAGGAGATAGACAGCCTGCTCGACAGACAACTGGAGTAATCGTTCGCTCACGGCGTGAGATACCAGCCAAACAGTAAGGGAGAGACGAGCAACGTCAGCGGGACGGCGATCCAGACCTGTCCAGCGAAGACGTTGTACTGTCCGAGCGTCACAGACACCGGTGTACCCTCCACGTAGCCGACCAGAAACTCGAAGCCGACGGTCAGCACCGTCCACAGGACGCCGACGAGTACCAACTCTGCCCGGGCGTACGCGAGTGTCGTCCACTGAAAGTAGAGAAAGGAGACGACGAGGATGGCGGCGACGAGTAGCGCAGTACTGATGACGTGTCCGGCGTACTCCCCGACACGCGGGATGAGGACAGTCTCCCGGAGCCCGCCGTTGAGAACGGCGATAACCGCCAGCACGAGCCAGACCCCAAGCGGAGCGAGAAACACCTGCAAACGGATCGGTTGTCCGGTATCCAACAGCGGGAGCGACATTATGAGATCAGATCTGATTGGATCCGTCAAAATAGTGTGGGCCGACTCGGATACCGTCACTCCGTGAACGTCAGTCCGTCTCGAAGCGTGCGCACGTCCGCCAGAATATCTTCGGCCGATTCCGCATCGTCATCTTCGGCCGCGTCGTCACCGACGAGCGTGACGTGGCCCATCTTCCGGAGGCGATACACCTCGCGCTTGCCGTACCAGTGGAGGTGGGCGCGCGGCCGCTCGAAGACAGCCGTCTCGCCGGTTAGGGTCGCTCGCTGGCGCTTCTCGACGTCGCCCAGAATGTTCGTGGAGACAGTCGGAGCGCGCCGTTCGGTCGTGCCCAGCGGTCGCCCGGTCACGCCTCGGAGATGCTGCTCGAACTGGGAGGTGTGACAGCCCTCGATGGTCCAGTGCCCCGAGTTGTGCGGCCGGGGGGCAATCTCATTCAGGAGAATTTCCCCCTCGCTGGTCTCGAACAGTTCGACGCCGAAGACGCCGCGGCCCGAAAGCACGTCGAGCACGTCTCTGACCACCTCCTTCGCGCGCGCTCTGACTTCGGGCGTCGTCCGGGCGGGGCTGGCCGTCTCCCGGAGAATCTCCTCCTCGTGAATGGTCTCGGTCACGGGGAACGTGTCCACTTCGCCGTCACCGACCGCACCCATCACAGCCAGTTCGCGCTCGTAGTCGACGAACTCCTCGACCATCGCCGGGCCGTCGATAGCGGCGACGGCGTCCTCAACGTCCTCGGGCGAGTGGACGGGGACGTTCCCGCGCCCGTCGTAGCCCCCCTCGCGTGCCTTGAGCATCGCCGGATAGCCGAGTTCGTCGAGCGCGTCACGGAGTTGCTCGGCGGAGTCGACCTGACGGAAGGCCGGAACCGGAATTCCGGCCTCGCTGAGTCGGCGCTTCTGTCTGAGTTTGTCCTCGATGAGCCGCAGCGTCTCTGGGTGGGGGTGGACTGGTGTGTCGGTCTCCTCGCTGATCCGTTCGAGTGCGTCCGGGTCCGCGAGTTCGATTTCGTAGGTGAGATACGACGAGCGCTCTGCCAGCGCTCTGATCGTGGATTCGTCGTCGAACGCACCGACGATCTGATCGCTGACGACAGATGCGGCCGGGGCGTTTTGGGTCGGGTCCGAGACGACCAGATCGATACCCAGCGGCCCGGCCGCCTCACCGAGCATCCGTCCGAGTTGACCGCCGCCGACGACGCCGACGACTGTCTCGCCCGATGTGAGGGTCATACCACGATTTCCCGGCCAGCGAGTAAAGAAGCTCCCGATGTTCGGAGAGAGCGGTCAGTTCTCGACGAGGTCCTCGTGGACGAACACGTTGATCTCGTTTGCCCACAGACGAATCTCGTAGGACTGTTCGGTGTAGGACTCCCCGAGTCGGTCTCGCGGAACGGTGGTGTCCTGCGGGCTGGTGATGATGATCGGCGGCGGATTGGCATCGATTCGCTCTCTGAGGTCAGCAGCGTTCCGTTCGCAGGTTCCATCTGCTCCCGTCGCTGCGAGATACCAGTTCAGCGGCTGGGAGTCCGCCCACGAGGTACAGACCGGACGGACGTTCCACCGTGCGGACGCGTTCACCCCCGACAGGCGGACGAGCGAATCACCGCCCTCGAACGCCTCTCCGGTTTCGCCGTAGTAAAAGACGACCTCCGTTCGGTCCGGCGAGGCACTCGTACGAAGCTGTGATTCGAGCGGGCCAAGGTCGCTCGCTGGCTGGGCGAACTGCGCCAGCCCGTTGTCCCTGTCCTGGGGCTGTTGGTACACGTCAGAGACCACGACCACTCCGACAGCCACTGCCGCAATCGCGAGGACGACGGCGACGACTGCGACAGGCCTGATTTCCGCATCGTGAACCCCCTCGACGCCGCGGGAAAACAGCCACGCGAGTCCGACCGCGGCAGGGAGCGCAAGCGCGACCACGATGTGCGTCGAAATCCACGCCCAGTCGCCCTGAATGTGCGACCCGAGCGGGTAGCCGACGAACGAGGCCGCGCCGCAGTACGACAGGAACAACACGATTGGGCGCGCATCCGTCCGACGGTACCACTCGACGCCAAAGCCAACGGCAGCGAAGGCGATCAGGATCGGGGCGTACTCGGCCAGAAATTCTGCGTACCCGGCGACGAAGTCGAGATACTCGCTGAAGGTCGTCTCCTCGGACTGACTGAACCACTCCTCGAACCCGTCGACGGTCGAGCGAAGCGTCGTATCGACCAGTTTCGGTATCTTCGTCGGGGTGCGCAGTGCCTCCCACAGGCCGAGCGTGTCCGCTCCGCCCGGCGGTGCGTATCGTCCTTCGAGGCCGTTTCCTCGCGGGGCAAAGAGCGCGACGATAGCACCGAGAAACAGCACAATTGCGCCAGCGACGTGTCTGAGCGGGCGGAGCGTCTCCCAGAGTCCAGTCCAGCCCTGACGAACGACGGCCCGGACGCGGCCGCGAACCCCAGACGTGTCCGCGCGAGCGAGCGCGTGGACTCCGAGCAATCCGGTCGCGCCACCCCACGTGAGCACGTAGACGATGGCGTTTTCCTTCGAAGCAAAGCCGAGAGCGACGAAGAGAGCGGCCCCGTAGAGATAGCGGAGCCTGCGGGTGTCGGACAGTCGCACGAGCATGCCGAGGGCGGTGAACATGAACGCCGCGACCAGCACGTCGCTTCGCATGAACCGGCCGTAGTACAGCAGTACCGAATTGAAGGAGAGGACGAGCGCGAGCGCGACGACTTCGGCGCGGTCGAGATGTTCGCGGTAGAGGTACGCGGCCGCGGGCAACAGACCACCGACGAGTGCGACGGGCAGGCGAGCGGTGAAGTCACTGGTTCCGAAGGCGTCGAACAGCCACCGAGCGGCAATCTGGACGAACGGGCCGTGTTCCTCCCAGTGATAGGCAAGCGACCCTGTGTCGGCGTAGTACTGCGCCCAGTAGGCGACGCGGGCCTCGTCCCAGTGGGCAGACCGGCCGCCGAGCCAGACGAGACGGGCCAGAAGTGCCACAAAGGCAATCGCGAGCACGGCCGTGAGCAGGCGAACCTCGGACAGGCGCTTCAGCCACGATGTGAGCGGTTCCTGCCAGTCCGCGGTCCCATCAGACTCGACTGCATCCTCGTCTGACTCGCGCCGACCCTCGCTCATTAGTTGAGGGCTTTCGGCCCCGCGTAAGAACAGTTACGGTTTCTCCGACGTGTTCAATACGCGCGAGTTCTCAGATCCGGGTGTGATCGTCGTCGCGACGGAGGATTTCGAGGTCTATCACGAGGTGTTGGGGGAGTTGCGCGACCGCGATGTAACGTTCACGACGGTCGAACCCGGTGCGGAGTTGCCAGCGGCCACCTCTGTCCTGATCACGACGAACGAGGACGACCTGGAGATTCCGGAGGGAGTGACGCAAATCGAGACGACGTCCGATGCCGGACGGGCGGCGGTCGAGGAGGCGCTCGCTGCGCTCCGCGGTGAGGCTGGCAGGACCGTCATCGGGATCGACCCCGGCGAGAACCCCGGGATAGCGGTGCTTGTCGGCGAAACCGTAATCGCGACGTTTCAGGTCCCTCCAGAACGCGTTGCCGACGTCGTCCACGAGCAACTCGCAGACGAGTCGGATCCGCTGGTTCGGATCGGCGACGGAGCGCGTCTGATCGGCGCGCGCATCATCGACGACCTCGACGTGCCGGTCGAACTCGTCGACGAGACGGGAACGACGCCGTATCTCGGCGCTGGCGCTCGCGGCCTCGGTGACGTACTCGCGGCGGTCAACATCGCCCGGCGGGAGGGAGAGCGCGTCGAGTCACGCGAGGTCGACCCGACGCCGGGGGAGATCCAGCAGATTCGAGAGCGCTCCCGGGAGCGAAGCGAGCGCAATCGCGCGATAGACGGGGGGCTTGCACGACAGGTGGCGGTCGGGGAGTTGACGATCGACGAGGCGCTCGAAGAACACCGAACCGACGAGTGAATCGCGACCCACCGCTCCGATTGCCATCGATTGGACAGCCAGACATAACTGAACGCGGGATAAACCGGGAATCATGTCGACACCACCGACCGTCGTTGGGCTGTGTGGAAGTCTTCGTGACCGCAGTTACACGCGTCTCGGCCTCGAACGCGCGCTTGCGAGCGCGAACGAGCGCGGAGCCAAGACGCACCTGATCGACCTTCGTGAGTACGACCTCCCGATGTTCGACCCCGACAGCGGAACCGTTCCGGACGCGGACCGTCTCTGTGATCGGCTTCTGTCGGCTGACTCGATTCTGCTCGGCTCGCCGATGTATCACGGGTCCTACAGCGCACCGCTCAAAAACGCACTCGATTACACTGGCTTCGACGAGTTCGAGGAGACAACCGTCGGACTGCTCGGCGTCTCCGGCGGGAAGTTCCCGATCACCACACTCGAACATCTCCGTTCTGTCTGTCGGTCGCTGAACGCGTGGGTGTTGCCGCATCAGGCAGCGATTCCGAACGCCAGCAGCCAGTTCGAGGACGGTTCCTTCGTCGACGAGAGCATGGAAAACCGCGTCGCTGTCCTCGGTGAACGGGCCGTCGAGTATGCCCGCATCGAACCGGACCCCGCCTCGTTCGAGAGTACACAGAACGTCGGCGCTGACGATTGATTATCCCGCGGTGGCACATGTCTGTGACTAATTGCTCCATTACCCATCCTTATGCCTGGGGCCAGTGTATATCCGGCCGGTGAGATAATGGGCGAGTTCGATCCGGTTTCCTGGGACGTTCGAGAGGCCGCTCTCGGTCCCCCTGCACCCGAGGTAACGGCACTGGTCGAACAGATGCAAGACACGGTTCACGAGATGGACCCCTACGACGCAGTGAAGACAATCCACGACGCCCTATACGCAGACGACGTCGAGCGGACGGTCCCGAGCCTCGGAGAGCCGTTCATTACGGCGTATCTTCTCGAACAAAATGGGATTATCGACCCCGACGACGAGGCAGATGGAGCGTACCCGTCACTCGTCGACCGCCGCCCGTCAGACGAGCGGTTGCGAGAGCTATTCTGGGAGCGAGAACGAACGCTCTGGTGGATCGGACTGGTGACCGGTGTTCACCCATCGCTAGTGACGTACTGGTTCTACGAGGCGGATATTCCACTGATGGAGCGAAACTACGCGGACGAGTCGCTGGAACAGATACGGGAGTATCGAGACGCAACCGACAAATAACCAGGCGGCCCGCTGTCTATCAGACACCGCTGCGAACGAGGGGAACTAGCATGGAATTCAATCGACGACACGCTGTCGCCGGTGTGTTGGTCTGGGTGGCCGTCTTCGTACTCCTTGTCGCACTGGCTGGCCCGCGGGACTTCGTCGACGCTGTGACAGCGATATCGCGACCGCGATTTGCCACGATGGTGGCGCTGAACGCTCTCGGAACGGTCTGTATGGGGCTTACCCTGTACGTCGTTGCTCGCGGCGCTGGTCTCACGGTTTCTCCGGTCGAGAGTATCTTTCTGAACGCGACCGTCTCCCTGATGAAGCGATTCACGCCGCTCGGTCAGGCAAGCGGCGTTCCGGCCGGTGGGGCGATCATCTCGTGGTGGACGAAACAGCCCTTCGAGCGGAGTGTCGCGGCGATGTCGATGAAGGAGGTCGTCGCCTTCGTCCCGGGCATTCTGGTCTTTCTGTTCGGTGGGACCTACATCGTCTTCACCGACAAGCCAGTTCCGACACGGCTTCGGTCTCTCGCCGCGATTTTCAGTCTCGGCGTGGCTGGGTTCGTCATCGCTGTCGTTCTGGTGTACCGGAACCCAGCGGCTGCCCGAGAGGCGATCTATCGCGCGGTGTCCTCGCTGAATCGAGGGATAGCACAGATTCCACGCGTTCCCGAACTTGACGCAACCGAGATACAGACCAGAGTGGATCGCTTCTCGGAATCAGTAGGGCAGATTGTCTCGAATCGGTCGACTGTCACCGTCGCGTGTGCGCTCGCAACGACGGCGGTACTCACACAGGGCGCTCTGCTCTGGGTCGCACTCGCTGGCGTCGGCGTCGAGACTGCGCTCGCCGTGACGATCTTCGTCGTCCCGGTATCACTGCTTGCGTCTGCCGTCCCACTCCCGGGTGGGGGTGGTGGCATCGAGGGCACGCAAGTGTTGCTCCTTCTCGCGATGGTCGATGGGCACGAAGCCCAGATAGTCACGGCCGTCGCCGTCTCCCGCGGCCTGGTGTTCTGGACGCCAGTGGTCGTCGGATCGCTCACGCTAACTGGCATCCAAGTTCGGCGGTCGTTAGCGCGTGCCTGACCGGAGTGCCTGTCCTTATATCACCCCCGCTCGAAGCGGTGGATATGCTCACGATTGATCTCGACCAGTTCATGTTCGAACTGAAAGACGGCGCGCTTAAACACGTCGGCGCATCGAACAAGACGGCAACGGCGAAGCTCTACGACGTCGAAGCGGTCGACGCCCGGGAGTTCGGGGACGAGCGGGTGAAGCTCACGTTCGAGGACGGCGAAGGCAACGAAGTAGAGGTCGCAGTCGATCCGCCAGAGGCAAAATCGCTCGCACGGACGCTGGAATCGCTCGAAGAAGAAAGTGGTGTGTTCGAGTAGCGACTCCGAGATATCCGACGCGTTTCGACAATCGCTCCCGAACGTGTTTCGACAACCGTTTTAGGCCGGGTCTGCTTTCATCGTGTAATGAGTTCGTGTATCATCTGTGGTTCGTCTGCTGACGGCCGCGTCTGTGAGCTCCACGAGGAAGACGTCGTGTTCGAATTTCGCGGTGACCATCCCAACCAACTCACCCCGAATCGGTACTACCGCGGGACGGTTGACGGCTACGCCGAGTTCGGCATCTTCGTCGACATCGGGGACAGCATCACCGGACTGTTGCACAAGAGTGAGCTAGACCAGCGCCTCGACAGTATCGACCTGGAACCGGGCGACGAAGTGTTCGTCCAAGTCCAGAACGTCAGGGACAACGGGAACATCGACCTTGGCTGGTCGATACGGCAGTCCCGGTCTGACTTCCGTGGCGCGCTCGTCGACGACCCTGACGGCGAGGAGACAGTCATCAGCGACGACACCAGCGGCGAGGAACCTGTCACGCATACGCCCTCAGAGTCGACAGCGCAGACACAGACGGAACCAACTGACGAAGCCAGCGATTCAGCGAGCGACGAAGAATCTGCCGAGACGGCCGAATCGACGGAAGCGCCAGCCGAATCGCAGGCATCCGAAGCGGACGAGGAAGCGACGGCCGAATCACAGGCCGCAGAGTCAGCGACGGTCGACCGCCTCGAAGACCTGGTGGGCGACCGTGTTCGCCTCGAAGGTGAAGTCGTAAACGCGCGGCAGACGAGCGGCCCGACAATCTTCGAGTTGCGCGACGAGACGGGCACAGTCGAGTGTGCCGCCTTCGAGGAGGCAGGCGTTCGCGCGTACCCAGAAGTCGACGAGGGCGACATCGTCCGCATCGAGGGCCACGTCGAGCGGCGACGCGGCGAGTTGCAGGTCGAAACCGAAGCGCTCGTGATCCTCGAAGACGAGGAGCGAACGGAAGTCACCGAGCGAATGGAGGAGGCGCTCCTCGAACGTGCGCGACCGCAGACGCTCGAACCGCTCGCGGCGGACGAGGCAGTGGAGAGCACGCTCGACGAGATTCGGGACACGGCAGCCGCGATCCGTCGTGCAGTCATCGAGGGGCGTCCGGTTGTCGTCCGACACGCAGACACGGCCGATGGCTACGTCGGCGCGACCGCAATCGAGCGAGCGACGCTGCCGCTCATCAGAGAGCACCACCAGCAGGCCGACGCCGAGTACCACTACTTCGACCGGCGGCCGCTCGAAGGGTCCGTCTACGACATGAACGACGCCACGAAGGACGTGACCTCGATGCTCTCGAATCAGGACCGTCACGGTGAGAACCTCCCGCTTTTCGTCTTCGTCGCCGCGGGCGGGACCGAGGAGTCACTCGACGGGTTCGACCTGCTCGACGTGTACGACGTTCGGCGCGCTGTTGTCGACGAGCGCGAAATCGATTCCGGCGTCGCAGCGGCCGTGGACGTGCTCGTCAACCCCGTGAGTGAGACAACCGCGACGGCACTCGCCGCGAACGTCGCTGCACACGTCAATCCCGACCGACAGGGCGATATCGGACATCTGCCAGCGGTCAGCTTCTGGGAGAACGCCCCCGACAACTATCTCGAACTCGCTGCGGAGGCCGGATACGACGACCTGGACGTCGCGCGCCTCCGCGAGGCAGTCACGCTCGAAGCCCACTACCAGTCCTACGAGGACAAGCGCGAACTGATCATCGACCTGCTCTTCGCGGAGGAAGCAGAGGACCCGATGCGGCTTGCGACACACATCAGCGAGCAGTTCCGCAAGCGAATGGACACAGCCATCGAGACGGCGATGGCCAACCTCACCGAGCGTGAACTGAACGGCGAGACGGTGCTCGTGCTCGACACCGACGCCTACACCCACCGGTACGAGTTCCCGCCGAAGCCGCTCCTGCTCGACGAACTCTACCGACGCAACCGCGACTCGGCCACCGCCCTGCTCGGTGTCGACCGAGACGAGGCGTACATCCGAACCGACGCTGACATCGACGTGCGCGAACTCATCGAGCGAGCGAGCACGCACGCGCCGGGTGCTGGCCTCGATGCACGCGGCGCACGCGAGGGACGCGTCGAGTTCCTCTCGGGCGAGCGAGACCCTGCCCAGGAAGCGCTCCTCCAGGCGCTCGCGGACGAACTCTCCGCCGCCGCGGTCTGATACGGTCGACATCCGTTCTTTTGACGAGCAAGTCCGGAGTGGCAGCTCTGTGGAGACCAGCAGGTATTATCTACCTCCGGGCCGCCCTGCCGAGTATGGAAGTGACGCTACTGGAGTCGACGCCAGACCCCGAGCGACTCATCTGTCAGGCCGCCCGCAACGACTACATGGAGTCCTTCGTCGGTGAGACGGACTTCGACGACGTGATGGCCAGCATCGACGGCGACTCGCTCGACGAGCGCAAGGAGACGCTCATCGGTCACCTGCTCGAACACGGTCACTTCGGCCCGTTCGAGCATCCCCACGCGACGTTCGCAGTGAAGGGGATCAGCCGCTCCTGTATGGCACAGATCACCCGGCACCGACACGTCTCCTTCGACATTCAATCGATGCGCTACGTCTCCTTCGACGACGTCGACCCGGACGACGTTCGTGACGGCGAGATGGTCGTCGTTCCCCCGTCAGCGACGGACCCCGACTGGGTGGGACGCAATCAGGAGTCCGGTCCCGTCGACGACGAGACGGCCGAACGCCGGGAGGAACTGTTTCGGGAGACGATTGGCGACGCCTTCGAGTCCTATCAGGAACTGCTCGAACTCGGGATGCCGCCCGAGGACGCACGCTACGTACTCCCGATCGGAAGCAAGGTCAACATGGTCATGTCGATGAACGCACGGATGCTGATGCACGTCGCTGACATGCGCGCCGCCGCCGACGCCCAGTGGGAAATTCGAGAGATGACCGAGGAAGTGCTCGATATCGCGTCCGAGTGGTGTCCCATCACCTTCCAGTACTACGAACAGCACATGAAAAACCGGAAGAATCGCCTCGCACCGTAGTGGATTGGGTTACACATCGATTATCAATCAGCGTTGCGTGAACACGACAGACGTCTGGGGACGGTCTACCGTTCGATTTCGGCAAGCGAGAAACGTGAGTGAGTCCCGCTCAGGATTCGCTCTCGTAGGATTCGCCAACCTCCGAGGGCATCTGCGTCGTGCCATAGAGAGTGAGCACGACCAGTACGATGACGTACGGGAGCAGCCCAGTTAGCGTCGACGACAGGTCGATACCAACGGTCTGCAACTGGACCTGGAACATGTTGGCGCCGCCAAAGAGTATCGCAGCCAGAAAGGCACCGACCGGATTGTAGTTGCCGAACAGGTACGCGACGATAGCGATCCAGCCTCGGCCATCGACCATCGTCAGGCCACCGCCGACGAAACTGGTCGTAATACCGACGGCGAGGACTGCGCCGCCAAAGCCAGCGATCGCGCCGGAGAAGATCGTGGTCGCATATCTGACGCGGTTGACATCGACGCCCGCCGTATCGAGCGCCTCTGGGTTTTCACCTGCGGCCTGCACCCAGTAACCGTACCGCGTGTAGTACAGGACGTACCACGAGAGTCCGACGAGCAGGAACGTGAGCCACACCAGTGGAGACGTGTTGAAGAAGACCGTGCCGATGTAGGGGATCTCCGAGAGCGCTGGCACGTTGATCCGCCCGATTCGCCCGACTGGCGGGCTGGATTGGCTCCCCCAGATGATGACGGCGGTGAACGGACCGAACCCGAGACCGATGAACCAGACCGCCAGCCCTGCGACGATCTGGTCGGCATCGTAGCGGATCAGCAATATCGCAAAGATGGTGCTCATGACGATACTGATAAGCAGCGCGCCGGTGAGCCCGATCCAGATGTCCGACTGTGCTACCGTCGCGTTTTCGCCACCAGCGACGAGAAAGGAAATCGCGACGGCGTTCACCGCACCGAATATCATGAATCCCTCGAGGCCGATGTTGAAGACACCGCTTTTTTCGGCGTACAGTCCGCCGATCGCTGCGAGCGTTATCGGGACAGCAGCCCGAACAGTCCGCTCGAAGAACCCGGCGGTGAACACCCTGCCAGTTTCGATCCCGCTTATCTCCAGTGCGCCGACGACCACGACCAGAACAGCCAGGACAAAACCGAGTCGATAACGATTCTTGCGGGCAAACTCGGCAGATCCCTCGACGAGGCGAGTCCAGATCATTTGTCACCTCCGATATCGTAGAACCGCTTTGCACCCATCCGGAACAGCTCTGGAACCGCAACGAACAACACGATCAATCCAGTCACACCGTCGACGAGCTGTCCGGGGATATCCGTGGTGATACCGATAACTGACCCGCCTCTCGCGAGACCACCGAACAACAGGCCTGCCGGGATGACACCAAGCGGGTTGTTGGCGGCGAGCAGACTCACCGCGATTGCGTCGTACCCGTACGTGCTTATCCCGTTTGGATTGACGAACCCTTCGATGATCATGATACCGAGGATCGCGCCCGCCAGTCCGGCGATCATCCCCGAAAGCGTCATCGTTCCGACGATAGTTCGCTTTGCGTTCACACCCGAATAGTGGGCCGCTGCCTCCTGTTTGCCGCTCGTGATCATGTCGTAGCCGACCCTCGTTCTGGTCAGCAGATAATACATCAGGGCGACAGCTATCAACGCGATCAGGAGTCCGACCAACGAGAACGACCCTGAGGAAAAGAGTATCTGTGGGAAATCCGCATACTCCGGGAGCGAATCAGTTCGGGGCTCCTGAATCCCTTCTCCCTGAAACGGGCCCGTGAGCAGATACAGTCCGACGCCAAGGGCGATGAAGTTGAGCATGATCGTCGTGATAATCTCGTTCGCATCAGCGTAGGCTTTCAGAACACCCGGAAGCGCACCGTACAGCCCGCCGACGGTGATACCGACGAGCGTCCCGAGAACAATAAGTATCCAGCCGCCGAGCGTGTTTTCGGGCAACACGGGCGCGAGGTAGAGGATCGTCATCACGGACGCGAGACCACCGAGGACGAGCTGTCCGTGTACGCCGATGTTGAAGATTCCAGCACGGAATGCGACCGCCACTGCGACGCCCGCGAGGATGAACATCGTCGATTCGCGCAAGGTCAGCGCGATGCCGCGCTCGGAGCCGAAGATACCGTTGATCATCTCGGTGAGAAACAGCGAGGGGGAGTTCCCCGTCGCCGCGACGATTACGAGTCCGATCGCGAGCGCAAGCGTGGCGGACGCAATTGCGATGGCAACCCGTTCGAGCCCACCGGCAGCAGCCAGCCGTCGACCGAGACGCTCGATCCGCCCTGGCTGGGATTCGCTCATGTTCGACCACCACTTGTGACCGATTCAGACTCCTGCTGGTCGATCGTCTGACCAGCCATGAGCAAGCCGAGATCTCGCTCTGTCACCTGTTCCGGTTCGACGATGTCGACAATCTCTCCCTCGTACATGACTGCGATGCGGTCACACAGCTGTTGTATCTCCTCTAGCTTCGAGGAGACGAGCAGGATTGGCAGCCCGTTCGCACGCATGTCGAGCAGTTCCTGGTGAATGAATTCGATGGAACCGATATCGACCCCTCGTGTCGGATGCGAGGCGACGAGCAGGTTCGGCTCGTGGCTGAGCTCCCGCCCGACGACGAACTTCTGTTGATTACCGCCGGAAAACGACGACGCCTTCTTCTGTCTCTCGGGCGGCCGTACGTCGAAGTCGTCGATTATCGATTCCGCGTGTTCCTTGATCGTGTCCCAGTTCAGGAACCCTCCATTCGACAGCGGTGCCAGCGTCTGGAATCCGAGCAGGGAATTGTTCGTCAGGTCGTAGTCGAGGACCAGACCCTCTGCGTGGCGGTCCTCGGGGATATACGCGATCCCATCTTCGATCGCTTCTCGTCTGGTCGCGTTCGTGATATCCTCACCGCGAAAGCTGACTGTTCCGCCATCGATCGGGTGCAGGCCGGTGATTCCCTCGACCAGCTCCGACTGTCCGTTCCCCTGAACGCCCGCTATCCCGAGTATCTCGCCTTGCTGAATCTCGAACGAGACGTCGTTGACCATCTGCACCCCTCGCTCGTCGACCATCTCGACGGAGTCAACTTCGAGCACGGGGTCGCCAGTCGAGTGCGCTCGTTTCTCGTACTCGAAGATCACCTCTCGTCCGACCATCATTTCGGCAAGCTCTTCGGTCGTCGTCTCCGACACTGGAACTGTTCCAACTCGGGAGCCATCGCGCAACACTGTGATCTCGTCGGCGATCTGCATCGCCTCTTCGAGTTTGTGCGTGATGAACACGAGCGATGTCCCCTGGTCGCGAAGCTGGTGCATCAGGTCGAACAGCCGGTCGACTTCCTGTGGTGTCAACACCGCTGTGGGTTCATCGAGGATCAGTATCTCTGCGCCCCGATAGAGGCTCTTGACGATTTCGACGCGCTGCCGGATCCCCAGTTCGAGTTCGCTCACCTTCCGGTCGAGGTGTTCGTCCACGTCGAAATCGTACTGCTCGCAGATCGCTTCGATCTCCGTTCGCGCCTGAGCGGTATCGACGTGACCGCGGTTTGCAGGTTCGTGCCCGAGGACGATGTTCTGGAGTACAGTCATCGTCTCGACCAGCTGGAAGTGCTGGTGGATCATCCCGATACCTGCATCGATTGCATCCCGTGGGGAGTCAAATTCGCGCTCGGATCCAGTAACGGATACCGTCCCCTCGTCGCGGTCGTACAGACCGTAGAGGATGCTCATCAGCGTCGTCTTGCCCGAGCCGTTCTCCCCGAGTAACGCGTGTACCGTTCCCTGGTCTACCGTCAGGTCTATCTCGTCGTTTGCCACGACTGTCCCGAACCGTTTACTTATTCCACGCAGTTCTACGGCCGATCCACTGTCGTTATTCTGTGTTGACATACGTTCCGTCACTTACCTCGATAGAGTAATTTGCTCCAATAGACTGGTCGCTCAGTTTTCACAGCCGCCAGCGGTACACGGAACCTCGATATCGCCGTCTGCGATACCCTGTCGTGCATCTTCCAGATTCCCGGACAGTTCGTCCGGCATCTGGTCTTCGAATTCCTGTCCGATAATCAGATCCACAGCGTCTTCCTGCAGGCCGAGTACGTTGGCACCAGCGACGGAGTCGAAGTTGTCGTTGACCGTCGCAGTCGCGCAGTCGTAGGTTCCCTCGTCGATCTTCTTGATCGCTGAACCGATGATCACATCCGAGAAATCCGGAAGCGTGACAGACTGGTCTGCGTCCACGCCAATCGCAAATCGGTTTGCCTCCTGTGCCGCCTCGAAGATACCCGGTCCCGTCGCCGCTGCAGCGTGGTAGATAATGTCGGCTCCGGCCTGGTACTGTGACGAAGCGACCTGTTCTCCCGCCGCGGGGTCACCGAAACTGTTCGCGTATCCGCGCGATACCTCGACATCGGAGTTGACATACTCCACGCCAGCGACGTAGGCGCGCTCGAAGGCCCTGATGAGCGGAATTTCCTCGCCACCGACGAACCCGACGTGAGTGCCGTCGGGGTCAGTCGAACTCCCGTCGTGTTGCAGGTCGTACGTCGTCACCGTGCCAGCCTGCACGCCAGCCAGATACGACATCTCGTGATTGGCCCAGGTGTATCCCGCAACGTTTGGTTCGTCGACGCTGGCGTTGATCAGCATCCAGTTCGTGTCCGGATACTCCGGTGCATTCTCCTGGAGTGGTTCCGTATGCTGGAGTGAGACACAGACAACCAGGTCGTTTGACTCCGCCGCCTGGGCCTGTGTGTCGGGATACTGCGCAATATCAGTCTCCTCGATCTGGTTCAACTCGAAGTCGCTTTCCTCCTGTGCTCGTTCGAGCCCTTCGAGCGCGAGGTCGTTGAACGCTCGGTCGCCAAACCCGGAGTTGCTCGAAATGATCGCAATACTCAGTCCGTCGTCACCACCGCTGCCGAGACACCCGGCGACCGCTGTGGTCGTCAGCGCTGCGCCCGAAGCCAGTACTGATCGACGGCTTATCCGTGAAGAGGTGCTAGAGCGCTCTGTAACTGCGTCAGCTTTTTCTGGTTGCTGCTCTGCCATATCCTACTTTTACTCGGAACCAAGTAAAAAGGATTGTGGTGATTTATTCATGATAGATGCAAGTACAGAGAAACCAACAGTAGTATCGTATTTTTGTAAATAACAAGCTATAGTCGAGAGGAAACCAGACGAAAGTATGACGTTTGCGCTAGACACTGTCTATTCAGACTTGTATCAGCTCTGACCGTTCATATTTGAAAGGATCCAGTCCCACAGTTCCGGGAGGTGCTCCCATTCGAGAAATGACTGTGGTGCCCAGTGCTCGGCACAGTCTGTCGTGAAGGCGAATGCTCGGCCGGACCCGTACTCTCCGACGACTAAAAGTGGGTCGTCGTCGACGGTTGCCAGGACCGTGCCATCCTCAGCGGCGGTCACTCTGTTGTAGCCGAGGACATCCGGCCACCGGTCTGGTAGTCCGTCGATAGCCTGATTCGTCGGCGTGACACCTGCTGGACGTTCGATCCGGTCGTCGTGGTTCGAGATAGCGACCGGGAGCACGTCGTCGATAACCGTCCGACCGTACCCGGCCTGTCCGTTCTCGCCAGCGAAGCTCATGTACCCCCCGATCATCCCGAGCGCTCCGCCCGCCTCGACGTACTCAGCGAGCGCTCGCAACCGGTCCCCGTCGGTGTTTCCGGCAGCGACTGCAGGCGTCAACTGCAGCGACTGTGACCCGATGTCGCTCAAAATCACGAGGTCGAACTCGGAAAGCGCCGCGGCGGTGCGGGGAAACGATTCGTAGGCGACGTGGGCTGGCTGGTAGGTCACGTCCGCACCCGCGGCCTCGAGCGCAGCGATCAGGTACTCCCCAGCCTCCGTGTAGGAGCCACTCGTCGTCACGTCCCGTGCCTTGACGTACATTATAATCTCGTGCCAGGACTCCCCAGCGAGTAGCACGTTCATCGTGTTCACCTGCACCGTCATACCGAGCACGCCAACTAATAGACTTCGGGCACTCGGATCTGACAACGCTCACGAAATTGGGAGAAATAGTTATATCCGTCCGGGTCGAACATGTTGGTTTGTGATACCATGACAATGCAATTCGGATTACTCAGCGTGTCCTACAGCGGATTGTGGCACGACGGGCCAGGACTGTCGCTCGAAGAGCAGATCGAGAAGGCCGACGAGATGGGGTACGACGCGATATCGATCGAGACAAAGCGTCCGACAGCGTTTCCGCTCGACTTCGACGCGGAGGACCGACAGCGACTGAAGGAAACAGCAGACGACGCCGGGATCGACATCTGTGCGGTCGAAAGCATGTCGAACTTCGCGAGTCCGTACCACGAAGAGCGGGAGAACAACCTGGCGATGATGCACGACGTCCTCGAGTTCGCCGCCGAT
Organism: Halovenus marina; assembly: GCF_051414115.1. Taxonomy (NCBI): domain Archaea; kingdom Methanobacteriati; phylum Methanobacteriota; class Halobacteria; order Halobacteriales; family Haloarculaceae; genus Halovenus; species Halovenus marina. Next base: position 1,735,055 of record NZ_JBLKNZ010000001.1, read on the forward strand.
CTGGACGTCGACCTCGTGAAGGTGTTCCCCGCGTGGCCAGGTATCAAAGACGACCACGCGGAGACCGCCATCTACGGCGAGATGCCGATGCGGTCCCACTGGGAGACGCGATATCCAGGGACGGAGGACTATCGTCAGTGGAACCGGTGCGTCGAGGGGATTCGAGAAGTAGCAGACTGGGCGGCCGAACGGGACATCACACTGGCCGTGCAGAACCACCCGCCGGTGCTGGCTGGCGGCTACGAGGACGCCCTGCAGCTCGTCGAGGAGATAGACCGCGAGAACGTCGGGCTGTGTCTGGACGCCGTGCTGTTCTACGAGCGACAGAGCGACGAGTACATCCGAGAAGCGGTGCAGGCCTGTGCCGACCACATCGAACTGTCACACTACGGCGCCTGGAACTTCACCCGTCGCGACGGTGAGGTCGTCCAGACTCCCTCGCCGCTGTCCGGCGAACTCATCAACAACGAGGAGTTCGTCCGGCAACTCGATCGGATCGGGTACGACGGCTATCTTCTCTCCGAGTACTGTGTCCCCTGTATGGAAGACCACGAACTCCAGGGCATCGAGGCCATCGACGAGGCAAACGAGATGTCGCTTTCGTACATGGAAGCGATCCTGGAATCGGTTCAGTCGGAGGAACCCGTTCCCGCCGAAGATTAGCGCCTGCAACCAGACACATCGACGCTGTTTCATCTCGGCCGCGCAAACTGGCGACGACACAGACCTACGGCAACGACCGAACCTCACCGGGTCGTTTCGGCTCACCCGCCTCCGCGCTGGCCACGGCCGCGAACGTCAGTTCTAGCGTTTCGAGGTTGTTCCGCGCGCTGTGACTCGGTTCGCGGTCCTCCTCGATCGCACACAGCAGTTCGGCCATCGCGCCGTGGAACCCGTCCGGGAACCAGGTCCCCTCCAAGTCGGGCGAACCGTACCCCTCCTCGGTGTATATCGTGACCGATTGTTCCTCGAGGTCAGGTCCTTCACTCTTGAGCGTTCCCGTACTGCCGGTGACGACCGTTCGGTCCTCGGGGCCGAGTTTCGTATCGCCGTCGAAGGTGAGCGTCGCCTGCGCCTCGTCGAACTCGACGACAGCAGCGCCGGTCAGCGGCGGCGTCGCCTCCTGGCTGGGTGAGCGCTCGTAGTTCGCAAACACCTGCTGGGGCTGTTTGTCGACGAGACAGGTGAGCATGTCGAACCAGTGGATCCCGAAATCGTAGAGGATGATGTGTTCGACTGCGTCTAGCTCCTCGACGTCGCCGATCCAGTTGTGGTCCCAGTGTACGTTGCAACTCACGCCGTGAACAGTTCCGATGGCACCGTCTTCGACTGCCTGTCGCATGTAACTGTAGTGTGGTGCCCATCGCCCGTTCTGGTTGACGGCGAGTTTCATCCCCTTCTCGTCTGCGAGAGCGACCAGACGCTCAGCGGTGTCTAGCTCCTCGGCGAAGGGCTTCTGGCTGAGAACGTGTTTCCCCGCAGCGAGTGCGTCCTCGACGATTCCGACCCGCTGATCGGGATGTGTCGTCACGTCGACCACGTCCACGTCGTCCCGGTCCAGCACGTCACGGTAGTCCTCGTAGATAGCCGCGTCTGTCAGGTCAAACTCGTCCTTTCTGTCCTCCGCTTTCGACCGCGTTCGGTTGCAAAGCGCCACGATATCGTAGCCCGCGCTCGTGTACGCTTCGAGATGCTGTTCGCTGATCCCGCCGGTTCCGATGAGTGCGATCCCCGGATCGGAGGATTGCACCTCGCTGGGACGATACTCGTATTCCGGCGGATCGATCTCCGGCAGGTCGACGACGTCGGCCAGTCCGTAGTCGTCCTCGTCGTCGGTCATAGCATCACTTCCGCACCTCGTTCGGCACTCTCAGTGACCGCGTCGGTGATCCGCTGGGCGTCGCGGTTCAGGGCAGGGCGAAGCGGGCCGTACTCGACCGGTTCGCCTCGCTCCATCCGGTCGAGCATGTACTGGACGGGGTTCTCCATCGGCGGCGATATCTCGTCGAGTTCCACCTCGTATCCCTCCGGCGTGTCCGCGTCCTGCACCCGAACCGTCTCGCTGTAGTCGTAACTCGCGATCGTTCCCTCGGTGCCGACGAGGACGAACCCACACTGTGGCTGTGGCTGGTCGATCCACGGGTCGGTAAATGTCCCCCATCGACTCTCGAACTTCGAGAGCCCTGTTTCGTACTTGGCGACCGCGATGCAGTGGGTGTCCACGTCCATGTGGTCGGGGTAGAACGCATCCGCAGTCACGGACACGGGCAGTTCTCCGCCACGGAACCACGTGCCCAGCGTCGTGCCGTACCCGAGATAGTCGATGAGCGACCCGCCTCCCTTCTCGGGGTCGTGCCACCAGGCGCGGTCACCGCGGTCGCGGGCCTCGACGTTCTCGATCGGACCGCCGCCGTCCAGGTCGCCCATGAAGTGCATCTCGCCTTCGTCGCCGTACTCGACTTCGGTGAACCGCTGGCCGCCGCGGTTGCCGTTGTAGTAGTGGACCTCGATGAGTTCGCCGATGCGGCCCTCGTCGACGAGGCGTTTGGCCGTCCGGTGGGTCGGGTACCACGCGAGCGGCCAGTTGACGGCGAGTTCGCCCGCAGACCCATCCATGGCGTCCATCGCACGCTCACACTCCTCGACTGACGTCGCGAACGGCTTTTCGAGTTGCACAGACACGTCGTACTCGGCGAGATTCTCGACCCACTCGGCGTGCTCTGTCGGGACGGGACAGGTGATCACCAGGTCGACGTCGGTCGACTCCAGACAGCGCTCGTGGTCGGTGAACACCTGATCGTCGTCGAGGTCGAACTGCTCGGCGGTGGTCTCCAGTGAAAGTGTCGCGATCTCCGGGTTCTCGTCACAGATCGCGGCGATCCTTGCGTCGGGGTGGTCTTCGACGTATCCCAACTGGTCTCCCATGTGAAAGTGTGCGAAGTTGATTCCGGCGACGTTCCATGTCATAGTGAACGGTCAGACATGTCTCCCGAAAATTAATCAACTTACCGCCGCTGAGCCCCGCTTTTCGTTCGGAATCGGTCACGCCTCGACTCGCTGGGCGAGCGTATACATCGTGTAGTAGTCGGTCCAGACGTGCTCGTGTTTCGTGGCGTACCCCGCAGGGCCGTTGTAACAGCTTTCGAGAACCATCCCTGCGGGTCGAGCGTCGTCGTCGGACCGGGGCGTGAGATAGCGAGTGAGTAGCGATTCGAGGATGGATTCGCCCGTTTCGACCAGTGCTTCGGTTTCAGCCTCGTCAGGGAGGCGGGTCAACCCGTAGGCTGCGAGTGCGGCGGCACTCGTGTCGCGCTCGATCGCTGGCTTGTCCGGATGCTCGAAGTCCCAGTGTGGAACCAGATCCTCCGGCGAGTTGTCGACGTAATAGCCGACGACGCGCTCCAGCGCGCGGCGGTATCGTCGTGCGCCAGTCTCTCGATAGGCGCGTGCGAGTCCAGCGATAGCCCACCCCTGTCCGCGCGCCCAGCAGGTGTCGTCGCTGTAGGCCAGTTCGTTGTACTGGCGGACCAGCGCGCCCGTATCAGGGTCGAATTCGGCGTGGTGCCACGTACTCCCGTCAGGTCGCACATACCAGTCCAGAAACCGGTCGGCGTGTGAAACTGCGACGTCGCGGTATCTCGGCTCACCCGTCTCCCGATAGGCGCGCCAGAGGACGGGAATGGCCGTGTACAGCGCATCGACCGCGCCGAGGCGGTCACCCGACGGGCCGCCCTCGTCGTCCGGACCGCGGAAGTTCTCGGCTGGCGCCTCGATGGCGAGCGTTCCGAGCGGGACCTGTCTGGCACCTTCGTGGAAGTAGTCGACAGTTCGGTCTGCCCCACGGAGCCCGAGTTCCCGGTGGGACTCGTCTCCCGTGATATCGTACGCGCGGAACCCGGCGTACTGGTGGTTCATCCCGTAGAACATGTTGTCCGACGGGAGCCGCGACGTCATCTGCTCGGTGTACCGTCGCGCGGCCCGTGTGAACTGCGTCTCGCCAGTTCGGTCAGCGGCCAGCCAGAGCATCCCGATCCAGTGTCCGCCACACCAGTTTCCGTCAGCAGTGACCGTCCACTCGCCCGTGTCTGGGTCAGCGACGTACGGAAACCTGTCGTCGATTTCCTCGAGTGTACTCCAGACGCGCTCGACGAGCAGCGATAGCCCGTCAGATGCAGTGCGTTCGTTGCTGTCGTGCGTCCCAGCCATCAGTCACACCCGGTGGGCGGCCCAACCGCCGTCGACGAGGATGTCTGCGCCGTGGACGTAACTCGCCTCGTCGCTCGCGAGAAAGGCGACCACGTCAGCGACCTCTTCGGACTCTCCGAGATTCGGAAGGAGCGTCTGTTCGCGGCTGATCTGGATGCTCTCCTCGTCCTGGTAGTCCTGTATCGGCGTCTTGATGTACCCCGGCGAGACCGAGTTGACGTTGACGTTGTGTTCGCCCAGTTCGACTGCCAGGTCGCGGGTCAGGTTGACGCGACCGGCCTGCGCTGCAGCATATGCTGGGCCAGTGCCACCCTCCGTCGCGTTGACCGACGCGATGTTCACTATGGCACCCTCCACATCCTTGAGATGCGGGATAGCGAACTTACAGCAGTAGAATGTTCCGTCAAGGTCGACACCCATGAGCGTATCCCACTCCTCGACTGTCGTCGACTGGGAATCGCCTTCGATGAAGATCCCGGCGTTGTTCACGAGAACGTCTATCCTGCCGTAGGTCTCGACGGTCTCCTCGACCAGATTCCGAACCTGGTCCGGGTCGCTGACGTCGGTCGAGACGAAGAGTGCGCTCCCCTCCGTCTCCTCGTCGATCCACTGTTCGGTCGGTACCGAGACGTCCGTATCGTGGTGCTTGCCCCGATGGGGTTCGTTGCTCCGGGACGCACAGACGACGTTTGCGCCCTCGGTGCCGAATCGCTGTGCGATCCGGCGACCGATTCCGCTCGATGCCCCGGTCACGATAACAGTCTGGTCGGCAAAATCGTACATGAGACACTGTTACTCGATATCGACTTATTAATTATGAGGGTCAACCCACCACAAGCTAATTATGAGAACCGCGTCTCTATCACCGCATAATGGAGATTACGGACATCGACGCGTATCCGCTTCGCGACGACCTCTGGAACCCGTGGTGTATCGTCACCGTCGAGACGGATGCGGGGATCCGGGGTGTCGGGGAGGCAGGTGGCCTCTGGGCGAACACCGATCTGGACGCCAAGGTGGCACACGCCGAGAAGTTCGACGAGTGGCTCACCGGCATGAACCCGCACCACATCGAGGCGATCCGGATGGAGATTCAGGAGACGCCGTGGGGGCTCTCCCGGCTGAATCAGGCGATGCTCTCGGGCGTGGAGATGGCCTGCTGGGACATCGTCGGAAAGGACCACGGCGTGCCAGTCCACGAAGCACTCGGTGGGAAGGTTCGAGACGAGTTACGTGCGTACGCGAACGGCTGGTACGACTCGTTGCACACGCCCGAAGAGTTCGCTGAGGGCGCACAGGAAGTCATCAACGACGGGTACGACGCGATGAAATTCGACCCGTTCGAGACCGCAGTGCGTGACATCTCGAACGAAGCGCTCGAACTCGCAATCGACAGGATCGCAGCGATACGGGACAGGATTGGCCCAGAGCCAGACCTCATCATCGAGGGACACGCCCGATTCACCCCAGGCGAGGCCATAAAGGTCGGCAAGCGACTCGAACAGTTCAACCCGCTGTGGTTCGAGGCGCCGGTGCAGGCGTCACAGGGGCCGGACGCGTTCCGCGAGGTTCGCGAGGCCCTCTCGATTCCGATCTCAGACGACCTGGCCAGCATCGCCCACAAGCACGAGGCGATGGACTTTCTCGCACCCCGAGCGATCGACATCATCCAGCCGGATACGGGCAACGTCGGGGGGCTCCGTGAAACCCAGTACATCGCACAGATGGCCGACGCTCGGTCGATCTTCACCGCGCCACACGCCGCCGCGGGGCCGGTCAGCCTGACTGGCTGTGTCCACGTCGACGCCGTCATCCCCAACTTCAAGATACAGGAAGGGTTCGAGGAGGCGACCCGTCCAGACTGGGTCAGCGACGTCGTCGACCATCCGATCACCGTCGAGGACGGGCAGATCCCGGTTCCAGACGAGCCAGGACTGGGGATCGAGTTCGACGAGGACGCCGCGCTCGAACACGACTGCAACCCGATGGAGGACCACAACTTCCTCGAACCGGAGTTCAAAGACACCTATCAAGCACACGAACGGTGAGGCTATGCGGTGTCTCGTCATCGCCGACGACCTCACGGGAGCCAACGACACCGGGAGCGCCTTCGCCACGCGAGGGTACCCAACCAGAGTCGTCCGGTCGAACCAGCCGACAGCCGAGGGCAACGAGAGCGCCGTGACCGTCGTGAACACGGACTCTCGGTACGTGGACGAGGCTGTCGCACGAAGCCGCGTCGAGCGGGCGCTCGAAGGGAACTCACCAGACACGAGATACAAGAAGGTCGACTCGACCCTCCGCGGGAATCTGGTCGCGGAAATCGAGGCAGCGATAGACGCCGCCGGTGCCGACAGCGCAGTCATCGCTCCTGCGTTCCCGTCGGCTGGGCGGACCACTGTCGGCGGATATCATCTCGTGGACGGCACACCGGTCACGGAGACCGAAGCAGGCCACGACCGGATGGGACCGGACACCGCTCACCTGCCGTCGCTTCTCGAACGGTCTTCGTATCCCGTCGAACACTGTTCTGTCGATGTCGTCGCCGACGAATCACGTCTCCGCGACCGCTTCGACCGAGTCGCGGCGAACCGAGACCCGTCGCTGCTGGTCTGTGACGCGACGACCGATGCCCATCTGTCGACAATCGCGCGGGCGGCCGACGAATCTGCTCTCATACCCGTCTACACTGGGAGTGCCGGTCTCGCAGAACACGTTCGTCTCGGTCCCGCCTCCTCCGTTCTGGGTGTCGTCGGGAGCGTGGCACCGGAGACCATCGAGCAGCTCGCTGCCTTGCCCGCCGAGAGCGTCGTCGAACTCGACCCCGAAGCGGTGATTCACGACCCCGATTCGGAGACCGATCGTGCAGTGGAAGCAGTCGGTGACAGATATGGGGAGACGGACTGGGTTGTCGTGACTGCAGCGACAGGGGTCGCAGACGTGACCGCGGCGCGGGACGCGGGGCGAGAGCAGGGCCTCGACGAGAGCGAAACAGCCACCCGGATCTCGGACGCGCTCGGCACCGTCGCCCGCGGCGTCCACGAGCGGATGGGTCTACAGGGGCTGTTCGTCACCGGCGGCGCGGTGGCAACGGCCACCTTCGATGCGCTCGACGTGGAGACGTTCGAACTGACGGGCACGCAGATCGCTGCCGGTGTTCCGGTCGCAGAAGCTGAGGGCGGCCCGGCCGACGGACTCGTCTGTGTCACGAAAGCGGGTGCCTTCGGTGACGACATGGCAATTCTTAACGCGTTGCACTCCTTGACTGGTTATCATGTCCCGGACTCCAGTCGTCGGCGTGACGATGGGTGACCCATCGGGTATCGGTGCAGAGATAATCGTCACGTCCTACCCCGACCTCGCCCGGATGGCAAACGTCGTCGTCATCGGTGACGCCTCGGTTCTGCGGGCTGCCGTCGAACGCTGTGAGTCGTCGCTTTCCATCCAGCCAATCGATACGCTCTCGGAAGCGACCTTCGGGCCGGATTCGGTCTCCGTCCTCGACCTCGATATGGTTGCGGAACTCGAATACGGCGTCGTCCGCGAGGAGTACGGGGCCGCCAGTCTCGCGTACGTCGAGCGTGCGATCGAACTCGCACAGAGCGGGGAGATCGATGCCATCACGACTGGACCGATCCACAAGCAGGCGACGCGACTCGCCGGGAGCGAACACGCCGGTCACACCGGCCTGCTCGCTGACAGGACGGGCACAGACGCCTATTCGATGATGTTGATCCACGACGACCTCCGGGTCACGCACGTGAGTACGCACGTCCCGCTGCGCGAGGCGTGTGACCTCGTGACGACCGAGTCGGTCCACGAGACGATCCGAGTGACAGCGTCCGGGCTCGACCGACTGGGGGTCGAGGATCCGACGATAGCGGTCGCCGGACTGAACCCGCATGCGAGCGACGGCGGACTGCTCGGAGATGCGGAAGCAGAAGCGATCGAACCGGCGGTCGAACTGGCGAGCGCCGATGGGTTCGACGTATTCGGGCCGGAGCCACCCGACACAGTCTACGTGCAGGCCGCTGGTGGTGCTGCTGACTGCGTCGTGTCGATGTACCACGACCAGGGGCACATCCCGATCAAGATGCTCGGCTTCGGTGAGGGCGCAGTAACGGGAGTCAACATGACGGTGGGACTTCCGATCGTCCGAACCAGCGTCGACCACGGGACGGCGTTCGACATCGCGGGAGAGTGTGTCGCCGACCCACAGAGCCTGATCGATGCCGTCGAGGTTGCCGTGCGAGCGACACAGTAGAACAACTCAGGTTCGGTCGTAGTTGGCTGGCGGCGAATCGTCCACCGCCGATTCGTAGAGGTCGAGCATCGAGAGCAGCGCCCGGTCGCGGTCGCGCGTTTCGCGTTCGAGGTCGACGTCGGTCCAGTCGTAGATGCCTTTTCCGGTCTCAGTCCCGCGGTGTCCCTCCTCGAGGAGTTCGGTGATGACCGGATTGGGGTCCCTTCCCCGGTCGAGTTCGCCCATCAGCTGTTTTTCCACCTCGTGGTGGATGTGGAGGCCTGACTGGTCCATCTTCTCGAAGATGCCCAGTATCGGGAGTCGGAAGCCGAATCCGGCCTTGACTGCCCTGTCGATGTCCTCGGGCGTTGCGACACCGCGCGCGAGCAGCGAAAACGCCTCGTAGGACATCGCGGCCTGGATCCGGTTACCGATGAACCCCGGAATGTCCTTCTGGACGACGACGGGCGTCTTGTCTGCGGAGGCGAGCAGGTCCCGAACCGTCTCGACGGCCCGGTTTGAGGTCGCAGTCCCCTTGACGATCTCCACGAGCGGAACGATGTGTGGTGGGTTGAACCAGTGTGTGCCCAGAACGCGGGCCTCGTTCTCGACCGGGTCAGCGATGTCGTCGATAGAGAGTCCGGACGTGTTGGTGGCAAGCAAGGCGTCCGGAGGCGCGTGGGAATCGAGTTCCGCGAAGACCGCCTGTTTGATCGCAAGATCCTCCGCGACTGCCTCGGTCACGAAGTCGGCGTCCGCGACGGCGCTTTCGATTTCGTCAGCCCGTGAAATGTTGTCGAGGGCCGCGTCGGCTTCGGTTTCGGTGATCCGTCCGCCCTGGACCAGCGTATCGAGCGCAGTCGCGATCCGTTCGCTGCTCGATTCGAGGATGGCGTCGTCGGCGTCGGTCAGCCTGACCGGATGTCCCGCCAGCGCATAGGTCAGTGCGATGCCGTGTCCCATCCGTCCCGCTCCGACGACCGCGACTCGCTGTCTGCTCATGACTCGGCAACTGCCGTCTTCTCTTTGCCTTTCAGGCCGAGAAATGCACGGGTTTCGGCGGGCGTCGCGGGGTCGCGCCCGGCGACTTCGTCCGCGAGTCTGACGATTTTCTCGACTTGCTCGGCGTTGCTCGATGCCAGTTTCCCTTTCCCGATGTACAGGCTGTCTTCGAGTCCGACACGGACGTGGCCGCCCATACAGACGGCCTGCAGCCCTAGCTGGAACTGCTTTCGTCCCGCGCCGATGACCGAGAAGGTGAACTCGTCACCGAAGAGCCGTTCGGCGGTGTTGACGAGATGGGTGAGATGGTCCTCGGTGGCGCCGATGCCGCCGTGTAGCCCCATCACGAACTGCAGATGGACGGGCAGTTCGATCAGCCCCCGGTCGACGAGATGGCGGGCGTTGTACAGGTGTCCGACGTCGTAACACTCCAGTTCCGGCTTGGTTCCGTGCTCGTCGAACACGGGCAGCATCGTCCGGAGGTCGTGAAATGTGTTCTGGAAGACGTTCTTCCAGGACTCTTCGAGGTACTCCCGCTCCCAGTCGTACTCGAACTCGTCGTATCGCTCCAGCATCGGGTAGAGCCCGATGTTCAGCGACCCCTGGTTGCACGACGCCATCTCGGGGGACAGCGTCGGGATAACCTGAACCCGCTCTTCCGGGTCCATCGTCGGTGCGCCGCCCGTCGTCGGCTGAACGATCACGTCGGACTCTTCCTGAATTCGCGCGGCGACGTCCCGAAACAGGTCGAGGTCGGTGATCGGCTCCCCCGTTTCCGGGTCGCGTACGTGAATGTGGACGATACTCGCACCGGCCTCGGCGGCCTCGATGGCGTCGGTTGCTATCTCCTCGGGCGTCACCGGCAGATGCGGAGACATCGATGGAGTGTGGATCGCACCCGTTATCGCACAGGAAACTATCACGTTGTCGAGAGTACGCATCGCTACTGAGTCTTGGACCGCCGGGATACATAGATTGTGGGGTGAACTGCGACAGATCGAGTGATTTCTTCTGTGACGATACATAGTCAGAAAAATGACCGTACCATCGACATGCCTGAGTGACATAAATTATAAATTATGTAAGACGAAAACATCCAACGTATGCAAATCGGTGTTCTCACGGTACCACTCGGCGGAGAGTCACTCGACGATGCGCTGGAGTACCTGACCGGACTCGGCGTCGAGATGGTCGAGTTGGGATGTGGCGGCGACCCCGGAGACGACCACCTCCCGATAGACGAGTATCTCGACGACGAGGATGCACAGGCGGACCTCCTGTCGCTACTCGACGAGCACGGCGTCGGGATCAGCGCACTCGCGACACACAACAACCCGCTTCATCCGGACGAAGCGCGGGCCGAGGCGGCCGACCAGCAACTCAGAGACGCGATACGGCTCGCGGACCAGCTCGATGCGAACTGTATCACCTGCTTCTCGGGATTGCCAGCGGGCGGCCCGAACGACGAGGTTCCAAACTGGGTGACTGCACCGTGGCCGAACGAGCATCTCGACGCGCTCGAATACCAGTGGGAGGACGTCGCCATCCCCTACTGGCAGGACCTGGCCGAGTACGCCGACGACCACGGTGTCGACGTCGCCATCGAGATGCACCCCAACTTCCTCGTGTACAACCCGCCCTCGATGCTGAAGCTCCGGGAGGCGACAAACGAGCGGATCGGCGCGAACCTCGACCCCGCGAACATCGTCTGGCAGGGCATCGACATCCCGAAGGCGATCCGGTATCTCGGGGAGGAGGACGCGATCCACCACGTCCACGCGAAGGACCTGCGAGTCTACGACGCGAACAAGGACGTGACGGGCGTTCTCGATACCAAACCCTACACGGAGGAACTCGACCGGTCGTGGATCTTCCGCTCTATCGGCTACGGCCACGACATGGACTACTGGAAGGACTTCGTCTCAACGCTCCGCATGGTCGGCTACGACGGGACGCTCTCGGTCGAACACGAGGACTCGCTCACCTCCTCCCGCGAGGGGCTGGAGAAGGCGATCAGTTCGCTCGACGAAGCAATCTTCGAGACCCAGCCCGGTGAGGCCTACTGGGTCGACTCGAACGTCTGACCATGTACCGGGTCGGATTCCTCGGCTACAAGTTCATGGGGAAGGCTCACGGGAACGCGCTGGCGCGTCTCCCGATGTTTTTCCCCGACGCACCGGAGACAGAGCGACACGTCCTGATCGGCAGAAATGAAGCGGCACTTGCGGACGCCGCCGACCGGTTCGGCTTTGCCACCACTACGACGGACTGGCGCGAGGCGCTCGACGAAATCGACATCCTGTACAATCTCGGGCCGAACTGGCTCCACGTCGAGCCGACTATCAAGGCGCTCGACCGGGACCTGCACGTCTTCTGCGAAAAGCCACTCGCGCCCTCCGTCGAAGGTGCAGAGCGCGTCGCGCAAGCGGCACGCCGGAGCGACGGAATGGCTGGTGTCGCGTTCAACTTCCGGGCCGTCCCGGCACTGATCTACGCCAAACGGCTCATCGACGACGGCGTCCTCGGTGACATTCATCACGTCCGCGCGCAGTACCTCCAGGACTGGCTCGTCGATCCGGACGCGCCGTGGTCCTGGCGCAACGACGAGGAACTCGCCGGGAGCGGCGCGCTCGGTGACCTCGGCGCTCACACGGTCGACATCCTCCAGTATCTCGTCGACGACGTGGCGCGCGTCAGCGGCCAGCTCAAGACCTTCGTCGACGAGCGGCCGATCGAGGGACAGGACGCCCGCGGTGACTCGGTCGGACACGAGGACGGCGACGAGGAGGAGACCAAACCGGTCACGGTCGACGACGCGTACACGGCGAACGTCGAACTCGAAAACGGGGCCATCGGGACCATCGAAGCCTCCCGGTTTGCCAACGGGCGGAAAAACGACCACACGATCGAGATCGAGGGCTCGAAGGGAAGTCTCCGGTACGACCACGAGCGACTCAACGAACTAGAGGTGCTGCGGGAGGGCGACCGGGGCTACCAGACGGTACTCGTGACCGACGCAGAGGACCCCTACATCGACCGCTGGTGGCCCCCCGGGCACATCATCGGCTGGGAACACACGTTCGTCCACGAGAACTACGAGTTCCTCACCGCGCTGGAGGAGGGCAACCAGTTCCAGCCCGACTTCCAGACGGGCCTTCAGGTTCAGCAGGTCCTCGCTGCCATCGAGGAGAGCGACGAAACCGGTTCCTGGGTGACTCTCTGAGGGGCAGAATTCGGAACTTACCCCTCGAACGGGAGTTCAAGCGTGCCGTCCTCGTCGAACGTGGGTGATTCGAGCGAGCCAACAGAAACAGCGGGGCGGTCCCGCAGTTCCTCCGCGACGGGCGCAGAGACGTACAGGTCGTCAGGTTCGAGCGTGTTCTGGATCGCCGCGATACGCAACTCATCTGGCTCGCGAACCCCGGTCGTCGATCCGGCGAGTTTCAGCAGCGTCTCGTCTGCTGGAACCACGAAGGGGAGCTTCGCCCTGACTGGCTCCCCGCTGGTCGCGATGTTGACGTAGGTGTCCCCGAAATCGACGCGCTCGACAAGGTCCCGGTGGACGAAATCTGCAAGCCCCATGCCCAGCGCGTTCCCGTGTGACTCTGGGGTGAGCGAGCGCACGTAAATCCGGGTGATATCCGGCCCGTCAGGTTCGGGCTGTCCGTGGAACAGCTGTCGGCCCAGGACGTTGGTGTCGAGGCCAGTGCCGCTGACGTTTTTCCCCATCTCCTCGACAAAGAGCACGTCGAGGTCGTCGACCGGCAGCATCGGCAGGAGTTCCTTCGAGCGCGAGAGCAGTTCCGGCTCACGGTCCATGATCTCCCCGGAAGCGAGTCCGACTATCTCCGCGGCGCGCTCGTTTGCATTCTCGATCAGCGCGATACCGCCTACGACCGGGGTCTCGTCGATGAGTACGCGGGCACGCTCTGGAATAACCTCCTGAAATCCGCGGTCGAGTGCCGCGTTGTGCATCTGCTCGGCACCCCTGTGTTTGCCGAGGCCGACGACGGCCATCTTCGCGAGTCCGCTCTCGTAGGTCCCCTCGTAGTCGGTGTGGGCCTTGACTCGGTTGAGCAGGACAACGGCGTCCGCTTCGAGTGCGTCGTCTGCCGCGTAGATGGGGCGGCCGTCCGGGTCGCGTCCGACCTCCGTGACAGCCATCGAAGATTCGATCTCACAACCCATCGACTCCGGCGTGACCCCAAGCGAGGCGAGTGTTTCGACCTGCCCCTCCGCGGTCGCACCGCCGTGACTGCCCATCGCAGGCATGATGAACGGCTCCAGCCCCTGGTTCTGGAGTACTGTGACTGTGGTTGCGAGTACCTCCGGCATGTCGTGGATCCCCCGACTTCCGGCGGTGAGCGCAACTCGCGACCCCGCTGGCAGCCCGTGGAGTGCCGCTATCTCCTCCAGCGCAGTCTCCGTGGCTGCCGTCACGTCTTCGACGACCGGCTGATCTCGACTCCGTGTCGCCGTCGCAAACCGGGGGAGGTTCTCCAGTTCGAAGTCGAGAGCGCCCTCGAATCGTTCGGTTCCCGGAAACGAAATCTCCATACCTCCCTGTCGTTCCGAGACGACTAGAATCTTCGGCTCGTCTCCATCGGGCGCGAACGTCTGGCTCCAGTTCAAATCCATTCGATCGTTTTCACTGCTCACGCCAGTCGCTCAGCAGCGAAGTAAACAAGCATACGACGAGCGGAGCGAGTCGTTTCGCTGCTGACGAACGGAGTGAGTCAGCAGGTAGTTTTATACTAAATTTTGCAAGGAGTGGTTCGCTCGAAGAGCGAACCCGACGCAGTAAAATTTAGCGGGCCGGAAGGGATTTGAACCACGCGAAGACGTGCTCGCTCCGCTGCGCGCGTCTTCTCTACTTCAAATCCCTTCAAGCGTTTTCACTGCTCACGTTCGTTCGCAGGAAAACGGGCCGGAAGGGATTTGAACCCCTGACCGACGGATCAAGAGTCCGTCGCTCTCCCGGACTGAGCTACCGGCCCACAGAACAAGCATACGCGAGACGACCCAAATACGTTTCCTTTCGATGTGGGGCTGTCTGTGTATCTGTTTCACACTTATATGACAACGTCACAGGAGGGACAACTACTGTGATGTTCAGTACAATCTCTGTTGTCTGTGTCCAATTATACTTGATCGAGGCGGTGTTGAGGGGACCTCAGACACCTGATCTACCGTATTGATGGCAAACTTACTTGAATTGGGACGGGCATGATCGAACAAATGGCAGACAACGACGAGGGGACTACTGAGGAGCGCGTGTTACAGAGCAAGCGCGCAGCGACGACCTACCAGATCCTCGTCGAGATAGCGAAACGCCAGCCAGCAGTCAGCCAGCAGGAGATCGCAGACGCGATCGGCGTGACCGCACAGGCCGTGAGCGATTACTTGCAGACGCTCATCGAGCGCGGTCACGTGAACAAGCGCGGACGCGGACGCTACGAGGTGACGAAAACAGGCGTCGACTGGCTGATCACTCAGACCGATACCCTGCGCGAGTTCGTCGACCACGTCTCCGAGGACGTACTCGACAACGTCGGCGTCGAGACAGTGATCGCCGCCACGGACATCGAGGAGGGTGACACCGTCTCGCTGACGATGCGCGATGGCGTCTTGCACGCGGTGGCTGGGTCGACCGGCAGCGCAACCGCGGTCGCAGTCACGGACGCGTCGGTCGACCAGGACGTGGGGGTCACGAACTTCGAGGGTGTCATCGAGTACGACATCGGGTCAGTCACCGTCGTCTCCGTTCCGCCCGTTCAGGAGGGCGGCAGTGTGACGATAGCACCCGAACGGATCGTGGAGTTGGCCAGCAGTCACGACCTGGTTGCAGTCGATTCCTCCGAGGGGGTCGCGACGGCGCGAGCGGCGGATCTCACCCCAGACATTCGCTTCGGAACGGAAGCCGCAGTGAAGGAGGCCGCCACGAAAGGACAGGACGTCCTCCTGCTCGTCGTCAACACCAGACTGTCGGCCTACACCGACACCTTCCGCGAGCACAACGTCAGCTACGAAGTGATCGACCCAGTCGACGACCGATGACGGCGATGTTCATACTGTCGGCTGTAACATCTCGAAAATAATTCGCCACCCGAAGTGGCGAATATTTTTACGCACTTACAGCCGACAGTATCAGAAAGCGATCAGTAAACCCCGAAGCGATTTGTTTCAGTTTGCGGATCTATTTGGTTTCGGATGCGTATCTATGGGTATGGAACTGTTAGAGGACACTATCGTCCCGGAGCACGCACAGGAGATAAAAGCGGAGGCGCGAGAGTTCGCAGCAGCAGAGATTGCACCGGCTGCGGAGTCCTACTACGAGAGCGGCGAGTATCCGTGGGAGATTCTGGAAGCGGGGATGGACGCCGGACTGGTCGCGCAGGACTTGCCCGAAGAGTACGGCGGAAAAGGACTGGATCTCCAGCAGGTACTCGCGATTGCAGAGGAGTTCTACCGCGCAGACGCCGGAATCGCGCTGACGCTGCAACTCGCGAGTTTCGGCGCGGAGATTGTCGTCGAACACGGCAGCGACGAACAGAAAGCGGAGTACATCCGCCCCGTCGCGGAAAACGAGCAGATCACGGGGCTTGCCGTCTCGGAACCGGAGACCGGAAGCGACCTCGCCGGGATGACGACGACCGCCGACAAGGACGGCGACGAGTGGGTGCTCAACGGCGAGAAGTACTGGGTCGGCAACGGTGTCGAGGCGGACTGGATGACCGTCTACGCGAAGACGGGTGACGACGAGAACGACCGGTACGGGAACTTTTCGATGTTCATCGTCCCGACCGACGCCGAGGGGTACGAGGCCGAGCACATCCCCGAGAAGATGGCCTTCCGCGCCTCGAAGCAGGCCCACATCACGTTCGACGACTGCCGGATCCCCGAGGAGAATCTCGTCGGCGTCGAGGGCGCGGGATTCTACATGCTGGCGGACTTTTTCAACCACGGCCGGGTCATCGTCGGCGGCCACGGACTCGGACTGGCCGCGGCGGCAATCGAGGAGGCGACGGCGTTCGTCGACGACCGGTCGGCCTTCGGTCGGTCAGTCAACGAGTTCCAGTCCGTCCAGCACGACATCGCGGAGATGCGGATGGACTTCGAGTCCGCGCGAGCGCTCACCTGGCGCGCGGCCGAGAAGGTCGCCAATCAGGAGTATCCGGGCTACTGGGCCGCGCTCGCCAAAGCCGTCGCCACCGAAGCCGCGACAGACTGTGCGGACCGTGCGATGCAGTTGCACGGCGGCCGGTCCGTACTCACGAACCGCCGCATCGCACGCGTGTTCCGGGACGCGCGCGTTCCGGTGATCTACGAAGGGGCTAACGCGATCCAGCGGAACCTCATCTATCGACAGGCGCCGCAGTAGCGAACCGAACAGCCGAGCGTTAGGAATTCCTTCGAAGGAAGTAATTATTGTTTACTCGCATCCCGTGCAATTAATAATGTGGTATTCGGTAGCAAGCCTTTAGTCTGCACCGGTACTTCTCTCGGGCATGGCACGCCAGTGGAGGCGGTATCCATGACAGGAACGGAGTTGATGTGGCGCATCTCCGGCGGGTCAGGCGACGGTATTGACTCGACGAGTCAGAACTTTGCGAAGGCACTGATGCGCTCCGGGCTGAACATCTTCACACACAGACATTATCCCTCGCGGATCCGTGGCGGTCACACGTACGTCGAGGTACGCGCGGCTGACGAACCGGTCGAGTCCCGGGGCGACGGGTTCAATTTCCTGCTCGCACTCGGGGACAGTTTCGCGCGGAACCCCTCGGAAGAGGCCTACTACGGAAAGGAGGAACTCAAGCCGCTGTACGAGCACTTCGACGACCTCAACGAGGGCGGCGTCATCGTCTACGACACGGGCCTCATCGACGAGGAAGACGCCGCGGAAGTGAACCTCGAGGAGAAAGCAGCGGAGAACAACTGGCACGTCTACCCCATCGACCTTCGGGGACTCGCCCGCGAGCACGGGCGTGAAGTGATGCGAAACACTGCCGGTGTGGGCGTGACCGCGTCGCTGCTCGGTCTGGAGACAGACCACTTCGAGGAACTCATCAGTGAGGCGATGAGCGGCGAGGCGATGGAAGCGAACATCGAGATCCTCAACGCGGCCTATGAGATGGCCGAAGAACTCGAACACACCCACGACCTGGAGGCGCCGACTGGCTCTCACGAGAGCGAGCAGGCGATGCTCTCGGGGAGCAACGCCATCGCGTACGGGGCACTGGACGCAGGCTGTCGGTTCATCGCGGGCTATCCGATGACACCCTGGACGGACGCCTTCACGATCATGTCCCAGAACTTGTCGAAGTTCGGCGGGATCGCAGAGCAGGTCGAAGACGAGATCGCCGCAGCGGCGCTCGCACTCGGCGCCTCGCATACCGGCGTCAAGGCGATGTCCGGTTCCTCCGGCGGTGGCTTCGCCCTGATGAGCGAACCGCTCGGGCTGGCCGAGATGACCGAGACGCCTATCGTCCTGCTGGAGGCGATGCGTGCTGGCCCGTCGACCGGGATGCCGACGAAATCCGAACAGTCCGACCTGGAACACGTCCTGTACACGAGTCAGGGTGACTCCTGTCGCGTCGTGTTCGCACCGAGCAACCTCCAGGAAGCCTACGAACAGACGCGAACGGCCTTCGAACTCGCCTACGACTATCAGCTTCCAGCGATCATCCTCTACGACCAGAAGATGGGCGGCGAGATGCGGTCGGTCTCGAAGGACTTCTTCGACCGCGAACCGGACGGCGACGCCGGTTCCGTACTGACCGAAGACGAACTCGAAGAAGCCGCACACGACGCGGCGGGCAAGTTCCAACGGTACCAGCACGGGGCCGAAGACGGCATCAATCCGCGCTCGGTTCCGGGACAGAAAGGCGGCCGTCATCTGGTCAGTGGCAACGAGTCGATGGAAGTGGGCCACATTAGCGAGGACCCACACAACCGCGTCGAGCAGATGGAACGGCGGCTCCGAAAGCTCTCGTCGATTCGCGACCAACTCGACGACAGTGACGATTCGAACCAGACTGCACACGGCCCAGCAGAGGCCACCTATGGCATCCTTACGTGGGGCAGCCAGCAGGATACAGTCTTCGAGGCCGTCGACAGACTCAACGAGCAGGGCCACGACGTGAGAGCCCTCGGCGTGAGCGACCTGATGCCGTATCCCGAGGCCGAGGTGAGCGCGTTCCTCGAAAGCGTCGACGAGTGTCTCGTCGTCGAGATGAACGCCACCGCTCAGTTCCGCGGGCTGACCCAGAAGGAACTGGGCCGATTCGGTGACAAACTGTCGAGCCTGCTGAAATACGACGGGGAACCGTTCGAGCCTAGCGAAATCGTCTCCGGCTTCGAGTCGAGCATCGAGGACACCCAGCCAACCACCGGGAACATGAAATACGTTCCCGCAGCGGGTGACTGACGATGGTGGTACACACACGACACACACGAGGTGACCGACTATGACAGCCTTTTCAGCGATCGAGGAGGACCGAGAGATAGAAAGCGAGGAGTTCACGCCCGGCGTCGAACCACAGCCGACGTGGTGTCCGGGCTGCGGTGACTTCGCCGTTCTGAAGGCGCTCAAGGCCGCGATGCCCGAGGTCGGTCGAACACCGGAGGAGACGCTGCTGGTGACCGGCATCGGCTGTTCCGGTAAGCTCTCCAGTTACTTCGAGAGCTACGGCTTTCACGCCATCCACGGGCGCTCGCTTCCGGTCGCCCGCGCGGCGAAACTCGCCAATCCCGGCCTCGAAGTGATCGCGGCGGGCGGTGACGGCGACGGCTACGGGATCGGTGGCAATCACTTCATGCACACCGCCCGAGAGAACCACGACATGACCTACATCGTGTTCAACAACGAAATCTTCGGGCTGACGAAGGGACAGACCTCCCCGACGAGTCCGAAAGGTCACAAGTCGAAGACCCAGCCACACGGCAGCGCCAAGGACCCCGTCAGGCCGCTGTCGCTCTCGCTGGCCTCCGGTGCGTCCTACATCGCTCGCACCGCGGCAGTCAACCCGCGACAGGCACAGGAGATCGTCGCCGAAGCCATCGAACACGACGGCTTCGCACACGTCGACTTCCTCACGCAGTGTCCGACCTGGAACAAGGACGCAAAGGAGTACGTCCCCTACACGGACGTCCAGGACGACGACGAGTTCGACTTCGACATCACCGACCGACAGGAGGCCGCACAGGCCATGTACGACGCCGAGTCGCGCCTCTACGAGGGCGAGGTACTCACCGGCCGGTTCTACCACGACGAGAACCGCCTCTCCTACGGCGCGGAGAAACGCGCGAAAGGAGACGTACCCGAGCAACCGCTCGCAGAGCGGTACTTCGACGACGACGCCGAGTGGGAGCGCACCGCCGACGAACTCATCGAACGCCACACCTGAACGGCGCTCAACACAACACGCCCCCTTCGCTGTCCGCTTCCGATCCACGTTTCGACGGTTCTACCTCTGTTTTTGGGTTCGGAAGATATTTTTTCCATGGGGGAAAATAGTACGGTATGAGTGCCGAGGCCACCGAAGAGCGCATCCTCTCGGTGCTCGAAGAGGATGCACAGGCATCGTATTCGGAGATTGCAGAGCAGGCAGGCGTCTCGAAGCCGACCGTCCGGAAGTACATCAACCAACTCGAAGAGGAGGGGGTTATCGTCGGCTACTCGGCGGATGTCGACCCGAAGAAGCTATCGAGTCAGTCCATCGCAATCGTCGGTATCGATATCGAGAGCGAACGCTACGTCGAGGTGACGCAGGCACTGAAGGAACTCGATGCGATCGAAGCGCTGTACACCTCGAGTGGCGACCACACCCTAATGGCCGAACTCCGGGCGACAGACGGGGACGAACTCGGGGATATCATCAACGAGCAGATCACGAGCCTCGAAGGCGTCAGCGCCGCACACCCCTCGTTTCTGCAGGAGCGGCTGAAGTAACTGACGACGGTGGCCTACGAAACCGGAGTTTTTAGGACGCGTGTCTCCGAGCAAGTGATATGACAGACCGGCTGGTCATCGGGAGCGGGTCGCTGGCCCACACTATCGTCGACTCGCTTGCCGACAGGCCGGGAACCGTTCGGGTGCTGACCGACGACGAGCAGTACGCCCGAACGATCCGTGGCGACGTGGACGTACAGATGGGGGATCCGACCGAGCAGAGAGCACTCGAACTCGCCGGGCCGGTCGACATCGTTGCCATCGCCGACGAGAGCGCGGCGGTCAACCGGGCTGTCGGGAACGTGATCCGTGACGTGTTCCCCGACGCCTACGTCATCATCTACGCGGACGACGAACAGGCCCAACGGACAGACGAGCAGTCTGAACCGCTCACCGCAGTCGCTGATAGCGTGCTCGACCCGAACGCGGCAGTCGCTTCGCATCTGCTAGAGCGCATCGGGCAGAGTGGACAGCGCGCGCAGCAACTCCTCGATGTCATGCGTGACATCGAGTCGCTTGCGGTCGTGACACACGACAATCCGGATCCGGACGCCATCGCGAGTGGGGTCGCGCTCACACGGCTCGCGCAGCTCGCTGGCTGTGACGGAACAGTCTGTTACTACGGCGACATCACACATCAGGAAAATCGGGCGTTCGTGAACCTGCTCGACATCGAGATGACGCATCTCGACACGCCGGATGCGATTGCGGCGTTCGACGGGGTCGCACTCGTCGACCACTCCCGACCCGGCGTCAACGACCAGCTTCCCGAAACGACACAAGTGGACATCGTCATCGACCATCATCCGCCGCGCGCGCCCGTCGATGCGCGCTTTGTCGACCTGCGGAGCGACGTCGGCGCGACGAGCACGCTCCTCGTGGATTACTTCGAGCGGTTCGGACTCGAATTCGACGAAAGTGTTGCGACTGCGCTGCTCTTTGGGATCCGGGTCGACACGAGAGCGTTCACGAGAGAGGTGTCGCAGGCCGATTTCGAGGCCGCAGCGACGCTCGTGCCCGAAGCGGACCTCGGCACGCTCGAACGGATCGAGACCCCGAGTGTCAGCCTCAGCACGCTCGACATCATCGCGAGTGCGATCGACAACCGGCATCGCGAGGGGTCGGTGCTGTTGAGCTGTGTCGGCGAGATTGGCGAACGCGACGCGCTGGCACAGGCGGCAGACAGGATCCTCAACCTCGACGGAGTGACGGTTTCGGTCGTGTACGGCATTATGGACGGAACCATCTACATCTCTGCCCGGTCGAGAGGGTCAGATGTCGACCTGGGCGAGACGTTACGCACCGCGTTCGACCAGATCGGAAGCGCTGGCGGTCACGTCGACATGGCGGGCGCACAGATCCCGCTTGGCTTGCTCGAAACCGTCGACCGGGAGGACAGGTCCCTGAACGACATCGTGGAGGCCGTTGTCGCCGACCGACTGCTCGAAGCCTTCGAGGGGAGAACTGCACGAAAGCCGAGCACGTATCGAAGCGAGTCGGACATCGATCACGCGTTTTTCAAACCAGACGAGACGGTGCAACCACCGGAGGAGCGAGCGCGGTCGGAGACAGCGTCAGCCGAAGTGACCGACGCGCAAAGCGGCGACGAGCAGGACACCGAGGAGTGACGCGAGAGTGGGCGTGAAGCTTTTGTCTGCGACGGCTCACTATACGAGCGATGGCAGACGAAGGCAAGGCGAAGGTCGGTGACTACATGACCCGCGACGTGGCGACGGTTTCGCCGGACGACACCGTCCGAGAGGTCGCAAAGCGGATCGGGGAAAGCGACGACCACAGTGGCTTTCCCGTGTGCGATGGCCGACACGTCGAAGGGTTCGTGACGGCGCGTGATCTCCTTCTGGAACGCGATCACGTCCCGATATTCAAAATCATGACGAGCGACCTGCTGGTTGCCCATCCGGAGATGGACGTCGACGACGCAGCTAGAGTGATCCTCCGCTCGGGGATCCAGCGCCTGCCGGTCGTCGACGACGCGGGCAATCTCGTCGGGATCATCTCGAACGCGGACGTGATCCGGAGTCAGATCGAGCGAGCGACCCCTGGCAAGGTCGACAAACTCCTGCGGACGCTCGAAAACATCCACGACGTGGACGCGCGAGAGGAACACCGGTCGGTCACGCTGTCCGATCTGACGCCGACGCAGGGGAAGGTGTACGCCGACGAACTCCAGGGTCGGAAGTACGAACTCGAGCGCGGACTCGCCGAGCCGCTGGTGGTGGTCGATGTCGCCGGGAATATGCTGCTCGCAGACGGTCATCACCGCGTGAAGGCCGCGACAAAACTCGGGATCGAGGAGATGGACGCGTACGTGATCGTCATCGACGAGAAGATCGAACTCGGGATGGCCGAAACCGCACGTAAGGAGGACCTCGAAACGATCGAGGACATCGAGGCAGTCGACTACGCACGGCACCCCCTCGTCGAGACGACCCAGCGCCTGCAAGAAACCTCGTAGCACAGCGCCCGCAAGAAACCTCGTGACGGGGGGTTCCCGACGGACGTGCAAGCGGGCGACCGGGATATCGCTGCAATTTCTCGTTCGATGCCCGCAAAGTATATACTTCCCATCTGGTTTGTGTGAACTAATGAGTACACGCGTGGCCGATCGGGTCGAAGACTGGGATCGGCGGTCGTTCGAGGGCGGGTATCGGGCGCTGCAGGACCTCGCAGAGCAATCGTTTTCGGGCGTCATCAGAGCGGGTGGCGGGGAGCTATACATGACACGGGGTGTCTGTGTCGGGTTGCTCAGCGGTTCGATCGAGGACTTCGAGAACGCGGAGGGGACCGTCTACGAGTCGCCCGCCGAGTCGCTCCCGTTGCTCGCAGTCATGCAGGAACGCGCCGGTGAACAGCGGGCGCAGTACTACAGCGAGAAGACATCGATATCGGAAGTGGACTCGACACTCTCGGATGGAGGTTTTACCGGGTTCATCGAACTCTCGGAGAACGTACTCAGCGGCGATTACTATCTAGTCTATCACGCTGGCACGTCGATGAGCGTCGCGTTCGTTGGCGAATCGGAGCGGTTGCTCGACGGCGACGAAGCCTTCGAACGGGCCAACGGTGAGGTCGGCATCTATCAGGTGTACCAGGTGGATATCGACCCGATAGAGATACCCGAACCGAGCGAGCCAGAAGCGAGTACACCAGCGCCCGCTGACACGCCCGACACCGGAACCGAAGATGAAGGGGAAGAGCAAAGCAGTCCAGCGGGCACAGCGCCCGACGAACCCGACGCGGAGACAGCAAGTCAGGGGGGCGGAACAGTTGCGACGACGGCAGACACTACGGAGACCGAGTCAGCGGAGGCGACGGCCACAGACTCGGAACCGACCACCGGCGACCCCAGTACGAATGATAGCACGGGGGACGAGGAATCGACTGTCACGGCACGTGACGAACCGGACGCCGGATCGGACGATGGCGCTGACCACTCCACAGCGACCGACAGGGCTGACACTGCGGTGAGCGAACCGGTGGAAGCAGCGGAAACAGACGAACCGACGGCAACAGAGAAACCAGCGGAAACAGAGCGGTCAGCGGCCGAGGTGAACGAGTCGACAGAATCGGAGACCGCACAGTCAGCCGACGACTCCGGCCGAGCATCCGGCCAGCCCGCAACGAAAGCTGGCCGATCAACAGACTCTGGAGCCAGTCAACCCGCGACCAAAGCCGGAGAGTCAGCGCAACCGGCCCCCACAGCCGATCAGCCAACGCGCCAAGACAGAGACCAGTCAGAGACGACCACGCCTCGGACGACCCAACCGACTGGCGGTGTCGAAACAGCGGACGCAACAGGCAATCAGCCGCGGTCTCAGTACACAAGTCAATCGTCGTCGACAACGGCCTCGCTCGAACAGCGAGCCATCCCCTCGCTCGATCCCACGCGGACGATGGAGACGAGCCAACGGCAGTCGAGCCGAACAGATCCACTTGCCGCGGACACGCAGTCAGGCAGACAGCCGGAGCCGACCGAACCAGTAGACGCCAGTGTCACTGAACCCGAACCGAGTGACCAAACCCAGCGCAACACAGCACAGAGCGAGTCCACAGACGAGACTGCACCCGCCGACGAACGTACACCGCAGGCAGAGTCTAAGGCGGGCGAGGAACCCCCCGAAGAGGGCACAGCCCAATCGGTCGACTCCGAGCGAGTCGAGACGCTCGAAGACGAACTCGAAAGCCGAGAGGCGGAAATCGAACGACTGGAGACGGAACTCGAACGAACCAGCGGGGAGCGAGATGACCTCGAAGACGACCTCGAGGAGCTTCGCGCCGAGCGAGACGAACTCGAAGAGCAGGTCGAGACACTCGAAGGCCAGCTCCAGCAACTCGAATCCGAACTCGGAGCGGCAACCGACGCCGAGCAGCGATTGACACCTGGTGAAGCCCTGTCGGGGACAGATCTGTTCGTCCGGTATCACTCGAAGGGTGACGCGACGCTCGCGAAGGCCCACGGGTCGGGCGTCCGGAAGGAGGACGTCAACGACAACCTCCGGCTCGAAACACACACCACCTTCGAGAAGTCGAACGTCGCCGTCGGCGGGAAGACGTTCGACGAGTTCCTCGAATCCACCGTCGAGTATCAGTTCGTCAACTGGGTCGTCCGCGAGTTGCTCTTCGAGATTCGCTCGACAGGGCACGAAACCGCGCTCAAGGACCTCTACGACGCGCTGCCCGACGTGGACCGGGCAGAGCTGTCCGGCGTGGTGGACGTCGTCTACACCGAGGGCGGACAGGAGACTCGAACGCAGGAGAGCTTCGACGTCGTGCTCCGGGACAGAATGGGCAATCCCTTGCTGGTCGCGAATCTCAACGATTCACGTGAGGCTGCCACGGAGTCGATGATGGAACGGCTCATCACCTCCGCGGAGCGGGTCGGCCAGTCCAAGGAAGAGTTCGCGGCCGCGTTCATGGTGACACAGAGCTTCTTCGAGCCCGGTGCGCTCGAAACCACGAGCGGGGCCACACAGGGTGGGTTGCTCAGCCGCAACAAGCGAAAGAGCTTCGTGAACATCTCGCGCAAGCGCGGCTACCACCTCTGTCTGGTCGAGGCGAGAAATCAGAACTTCCACGTCACCGTTCCGGAACTCTAGGCTGAGCCTGGCACGCAGTTCACAACACTCGCGACAGTAACCGATAGCTCAGGCAGAGACGCGAACAGTGAAGAGTCACTACAGTCTCGGTACGGCAAGCGATTCCGTGTCGGCTGGAGGTTACCCTTCGACTTCCGCGACTTCGTCGATTTTCATCCCTTCGAGTTTCTCGATGATGTGGTCGATCTTCCCGTCGAGGTCTGAGACGAACTCCTCGGTGTCTTCGGTCGTGATCGCGCCCTGGCTGGATGGCTCGATGAGATTCTCCTCTTCGAGAACGCGAAGCGAGTAGCGCACCTTGTGATGCGGGTAGCCAGTCTCGTTCGACATTTTCACGATGCCGATGGGTTCGTTTTCGATTACCATCCGCAGTACCTGCAGATGGCGCTCCAGCATATCGACTTCCTTCTCAAGCCTGTCTATCATGACAATTGTTAACTTGTATTGGGTGGATTTAAAAGTTGTTGTCCCAGCAGCACAGAAAGCGGGGTTTTCACCCCGGATCCGGACAGTATTACCTGAAAAGGCCGCATGCACGCTCTGTACCGGTTTGGTCACGCGCCCTTTCGTTGGCGGTGGTACTGGTTCGACCAGCCGATATATATCCCTTGTGAACAGCTACCGTGGTATCGTTCAGTTGTCACGCTGGAGATCTAGTCCCGACAGAGAACGGACGGTTAGCATGCCGTAGAGTGGTGCCTCAGATATGAACGGCGTTGCGGTATCGGACCAGTTCTGGACCGTAATCGGTTTATCGGGGTGGCCGGAATGGAGTACGTGATGACCGTTACAATCGTCGGCGCACAGCTCGGTGACGAGGGCAAGGGTGGAATCGTCGACCTGTACGGCGATTCTGCCGATATCGTTGCGCGCTATCAGGGCGGCGACAACGCGGGCCACACTGTCGTTCACGAGGGTGAGGAGTACAAGCTCTCGCTCGTTCCGAGCGGCGCGGTTCGCGGCAAAGTTGGCGTTCTCGGGAACGGCTGTGTCGTCAATCTTCGGACGCTGTTCGACGAACTCGACCAGCTCGGCGAGCGCGGCCTCCAGCCCGACGTTCGCATCGCCGAGCGCGCCCACGCAATCCTGCCGTACCACCGTGTGCTCGACGGGATCGAAGAAGAGGTGAAAAGCGAATCAGACAGCGAAGTCGGCACGACCGGACGCGGCATCGGTCCGACCTACGAGGACAAGGCTGGCCGTCGCGGGATTCGCATCGGGGACCTGCGCAACACCGAGGTGCTCCGAGAGCGACTCGAATACGTCGTACCGCAGAAGCGCGCGCTCATCGAGGACGTCTATGGGGTGTCCGTCGACGAACTCGACAACTCGGACGCATTCGACGTCGACGCGCTGTTCGAGGAGTTTCACGCGTTCGGCAAGCGACTCGTCGAAGAGGAGATGATCGTAAACGCTGGCGCGTTCCTGAACGAACAGATCGATTCCGGCGCGAACGTCGTGCTCGAAGGAGCACAGGGGACCATGATCGACATCGACCACGGGAACTACCCCTACGTCACGTCCTCGAACCCGACCGCGGGTGGCGCAGCAGTAGGGACGGGACTCAGCCCCGGAACCGTCGGCAGCGGAGAGGTGATCGGAATCGTCAAGGCCTATCTCACGCGCGTCGGCAGCGGGCCGCTCCCGACCGAACTCGGCGGCGTCGTTGGCGACACGCCGGGATACGACGGCGACGGCGACGACGAGGAGCTTGCGACGTACATCCGCGAGGAGGGCGGCGAGTACGGAACAGTCACGGGTAGACCGCGCCGCGTCGGCTGGCTCGACATTCCGATGCTCCGACACGCCGCACGCAGAAGCGGTTTCACCGGACTCGCGGTCAACCACGTCGACGTGCTCGCCGGACTCGATACCGTCAAGGTCGGGCACGCCTACGAACTCGACGGCGAACGGCGCATGACCATCCCAGCGACGACCGAACAGTGGGGCCGGTGTGAACCGGTCTTTCGCTCCTTCGAGGGCTGGCCAGACGTCGACTGGGCGGCCGTCGCGGCTGAGGGCTACGAGGCGATACCGGACAACGCACAGGACTATCTCGAATACATCGAGCGCGAGACCGAGACGCCGGTCTACGCAATCGGCGTCGGCCCCGGCCGAAACGAGTCGGTCGTCCGCCAGCGGGCATTCGAGTAGTCCGGAACTCGTAACAGAACTGGACCGCAAACGCTTTTGAACCGTCCGGACCTCAAAGGAGGTATGAAAGAGGACTTGATGGACATTCTGTGTTGTCCGCTGGACAAACACGACCTCGAACTCGACGTCGAACAGCAAGAAGGCGAGGAGATTCTCACGGGAACACTCACGTGTACGGAGTGTGGCGAGCAGTATCCAATCGAGGACGGCATCCCGAACCTGCTCCCGCCGGACATGCGCGAGGAAGCCGCGGCGTGAACTGCTCCGGGGTCAAGCCCCGAGGCACTCTGCCTGCTTTCTCTGTAGAACCGGTCTGTAGCCTGAAGCTTTTTCTACCGCCCACACCCAGATACAGGTGTGACCGACGAGTTGCCCGTTCACATCAATCGCGACGAGCTACACTCTCTCGACGTCCCGGATTCGATCGAGGTCGACGGTTCGTTCGACATCCGACTCGTCAACCACGGGCAGCCGCTGCACGTCCACCTCCACCTCGACGACCCACTGTCCGAGCGCGCGGAAATCGAGGCTGTCAACCACTACGTCGAGGGGGAGCGACTCGTTCGCGTCGAAGCAAACACCGACGGACTCGACGGGTCGACGTACGTCGGGAAGCTCAAGATCGCCTCCGGATACGGGGCGACGACGCGCTGGATAGACGTGGAACTCACAGAGCCACGCGAATCCGCGAAGTCGATGAACATCGACGAGTCGCTAGCGAAGCCACAGCCGAAAGAACCCGAACCGTCGCTGTTCGACCGACCGGAGATTCCCGTCCTCGCACTCGCCGCCGTCGCGCTCGTGCTCGGTGTGGTCACGGCCGTGCTCATCGACAGCACCGCCGTCCTCGTCGGTTCGCTGGTCGTGCTGGGCGGCGTTCTCGTCGCGCTGTTTTTCCTCTTGCGCGACGAGCCAGTCGGGTGACTCGGAGACGCCAGAAGGAGTATTCGCCGTTCCCCGAAGCTTAACAATCGCCGGTCGCCACCTGGAGGTATGAGCGTTCAGACGGCAGTCGTGCTGGCGGCCGGTGAAGGAACGCGGCTCCGGCCGCTGACCCGAAACCGCCCGAAGCCGATGTTGCCTGCGGCAAACAGCCCCATCCTCGAACACGTCCTCGACGCGCTCGTCGAGGCAGGGATCGAGCGGCTGGTACTCGTCGTCGGCTACCAGCACAAGCGCGTGCAGGAGCACTTCGGCCCATCGTATCGGGGCCGTCCGATCACGTACGTCCATCAGGAGAAACAACTCGGGACCGGGCACGCCCTGTTACAGGCCAGACATGCCGTGGACGGGTCGGTGCTCGTCGCGAACGGGGACCATCTCATCGAGGCCAATTCGGTCGAGGCGGTCATCGACCTGTTCGAAGCGGAGACGCCGAGCGCGGCCATGGCGGTCATCGAACGGGACGATGCAGAGAAGTACGGCGCGGTCAGGCTCGACGGGTCGACTATCGAGACGCTGGTCGAAAAGCCGGACTCGGACGGGTTTCGCCTCATCAACGCGGGGATCTACGCCTTCGACGAGACCATCTTCGAGGCAATCGAGGAGACGCCCCGGCAAGCTGGCGAACTCGCACTCACGGAGACACTCGCACGGATCGTCGCAGATGGGCGCGCACGAGGCGTCCGCGTCGACGGGCTGTGGGTCGACGCGACCTACCCGTGGGACCTGCTCGAAGTTGCCTCGTCGGTTCTCGAAGCCGGGCGGGTCGAGGAGCCAGAGCGCGAGACAGGCGCCTGGGTGGCTGAGACTGCGCGAGTTCACGACGACGCGACACTCATGCCGCCAGTCGTCATCGGCGCAGATTGCGAGGTCGGGCCAGGAGCGGTCATCGGTCCGACTGTCGCACTCGGGGAAAACAGTACAGTGGAAGCGAACGCGACCATCGAGCGAGGAGTAATCGAAACCGATAATCGAGTCGGGCACGGCGCGACTATCGTCGACGCCGTCTTCGGTCAGCGCGTCCGCGTCGGCGCTGACGTGACTATCCCCGGAGGGCCGGGCACCGTCCGGGTCGGGAACGAGGTGTTCGAGCGGCAGCGCCTCGGCGCGGTGCTCGCTGACGGCGTGACCGTCGGCGGAGCGGCCACGTTCGAACCGGGCGCGCTCGTCGGCCCCGACGCCGAAATCGGCGCGAGTACGCACGTCCGCGGGCAGATTTCAGAAGGTGCCGAGGTGGTTCGATGATGGGTTGCTCGCTGTATCGTCGGTCAGACACTGCCTACGAACGGCGAGGAGTGTCGAACTGATGTGTGGGATCATCGGCTGCGTGGGGCGTGGCGAGCGAACGGCCGATACGCTCGTCTCGGGGCTGGAGACGCTCGAATACCGGGGTTACGATTCCGCAGGCATCGCTCTCGGCGGCAGTAAACTCTCAGTGTGCAAGGCCGCAGGCGAGATAGCCAAACTCAAGACTGCGCTCGGGAGCAGATCGATGAGCGGCGAACCAGGGATCGGTCACACGCGGTGGAGCACACACGGCCCACCGACAGACGAAAACGCCCACCCGCACGCCGACTGCACCGGCGACGTTGCGGTCGTCCACAACGGCATCATCGAGAACTATCAGGAGCTACGTGCCGAACTCGACGAACACACGTTCACGAGCGAGACGGACACCGAGGTTATCCCGCATCTCATCGAAGCAGAGTTGGCCGCCGGAACGGACCCGGAGGACGCGTTTCGGGCAGCAATCGCGCGTCTCGAAGGGAGTTACGCAGTCGTCTGTCTCATCGCAGGCTGTGACGCGATTTTCGGGACGCGAAAGGACTCCCCGCTCGTGCTCGGCATCGGTGACGACACTCCCGACGGGCAAGCGCTGTTCGTCGCGAGTGACGTGCCAGCCTTCCGGGAGTACACCGACAGAGTCGTCTACCTCGACGACGGCGAGTTCGTCCGACTCGACGACGAGTGGGTGGTAACCGACAGCGACGGCGTCGTCCGAGAGAAGTCAGTCGAGACAGTCGACTGGGACCCGGAGGAGACGGGCAAGAGCGGCTACGAGCACTTCATGCTCAAGGAGATTCACGAACAGCCCCGCGCTCTGCGTCAGTGTCTGCAGGGTCGCGTCGACGAACTCGGCGGGAGCGTCACCGTCGACGAACTCGATAATCTCGCGCCAACCGGCGTGCAGTTCGTCGCCTGCGGAACCTCCTACCATGCGGCCCTGTACGGCGCACAGCTCTTTCGCGAGCAGGGGATCCCAGCACAGGCGTTTCTCGCAAGCGAGTACGCCACCGCCGTCCCGCCAATCGGCAACGACCTCGTGGTCGCGATTACACAGAGCGGCGAGACTGCAGACACGCTCTCCGCCCTGCGAGAAGCCAGTCGTCGGGGTGCGGAGACACTGGCGGTGACAAACACGGTCGGATCGACCGTAGCACGGGAGTCTGACCGCAAACTGTTCATCCGCGCCGGGCCGGAGATTGGCGTTGCAGCGACGAAGACGTTCGCGAGTCAACTGCTCGCCCTGAATCTGCTCGTGCTCGCGACGACAGATGCCTCCGCGGGGGAGGTGGTCCCCGCATTACGTGACCTCCCGGGACAGACCCAGGCGTTGCTCGACGATTCGGGTGCCGAGGCGGTCGCAGAGCAGTTCTACGACGCGCCAGCGTACTTTTTCATCGGTCGACGCTATCAGTTTCCCGTCGCGCTCGAAGGCGCGCTCAAGCTCAAAGAGATTAGCTACAAGCACGCCGAGGGCTTTGCGGCGGGCGAGTTGAAACACGGTCCGCTCGCGCTCGTCGACGACCGGACACCAGTCTTTGCCGTCGTCACCGGTGACGACGAGATAGCCACCAAAACCGTCGGAAACATCAAAGAGGTCGAAGCGCGGGACGCTCCCGTCGTCGCCGTGACCGACAGACAGAACGACGCCGCGGCCTACGCTGACCACGTCCTCGAACTGCCCGAGACACACCCGCACGTCGGCGCAGTGCTGGCGAACGTTCAGCTCCAGCTCGTGGCCTATCACATCGCGAACAGACTCGGACGACCGATAGACAAGCCCCGCAACCTCGCGAAAAGTGTCACGGTCGAATAGCGGACTCAGCGAGACGACTGGATGGCTGCAACACCGGACCGAAGCCCCGTTCGAACCGGCGGCAATTCGAGCAGTCGCCACACGAGAACGGTTCCGAGCGTGCCGAAAACGGAGAGCAGCGCCCGGTCGGTTCCGACGAGTCCAACAGCGAGCGCAGAGAGCGTGAGCGCGAGCGCGAAGGCGCGTCCGGGGCGTGCGTCGAGCACGACGACGACGGCGACGTACCCCGCACCGAGAACGACACCGGCGACCACGTCGACCAGATAGTGGACGCCGAGTGCGAGTCTGGAGACGGCGACGACGGCGACGATAGCAGTCGCGGCCCCAACTCGCGTTCGTCGGGTTCCGACCGAGGTCCACGTCGCGAGCGAGCCCCAGAACACGGCCGCAACCGTTGCGTGGCCGCTCGGAAAGCCCGTCGCAGTCTGTGGCTCCCGTGGTGAGTGGCCAGCAACTGGGGCGTCGATCACCACCTCGAGGACGAGCGCAAGCGCGAGCGCGCCGAAGACAGTCGCGACGATAGTGAGAACAGCGGGGGAGAACAGTGGCGCGTTCTCGTCTGTTGGACGGACGAGTCCATCGAAAAAGTCGACTGTGACGATGACCGCAAGCGCGAGGAGGACGAGTCGCCAGTCGCCGAGATGTGTGAGTGTCTCGAAGACTGTCCTGCTCCCGTCCGGAAGCGCGTCACGAAGAACCTCGGTGACGCCGACGTTGCGGCCCATGCGTCACCGGAAGAGAGCCGACGGGATGTCAGTTCGGGTCGACAGATTGCCTGTGGCTGCCCAGATCACTCGACGAGCGATCCAAAGACCTCCGCTGCGTCGGCCGGAACGTCGAAGTCGTGGAAGTGTTCGCCCTTCTCCTTGGTGAGGATGTTGAGTGCAGCGGCAGCGCCATCGCCAGCAGAGATGACTGCCTGCCACTCCTCTGCGCGAACCATCGCACCCGTCGCGTACACATCATCGACCGAGGTTTCCATCGTCACGTCCACGTCGACGACATCCTCGTCCGTGAACGCACAGCCAGCACCCTCCGCGAGGTCGCGGTTCGCACCCGTCGCGAGTACGACGTATGACGCTGTGTGTTCGCCGCCCTCTGTCGTGACCGTAATGCCATCCGAATCCGCTTCGACGTCGGTGACTTCAGTGTCCTGCTGTCGGTCGACGCCAAAGTCGTCGACCTGGTCGCGCATGTTCGCGAGCAGGTTCGTCCCGTCGACCGACCCGATTCCCGGATAGTTGAACAAGTGTGCCTTGTGCAGCCACGTCTCGTCGGTGTCGAAGACAGTCGTGTCGAGACCATTCTTGGCTGTAAACAGTGCTGCGCTGAGACCCGCTGGGCCGCCGCCGACAATCAGTACGTCACTCATGTGCGTGTCATGGGCCTCCAGCGAAATAACAGTTGTTGACATCCTCTCCGCCCTGAAGGGCGAGGATTCCCGACCGTTGTTGGGATATTGTGGCTCACGACACGGCCTGTTCTTGTTGGGCAACTTCCCCCGTCGATTTATCCAACAGGCGCACCGATGGCTGTGCCAAACAGCCGTTACTCCTTGAAGAATATCATTTCGCTCTCGTATATGTGTGTATCCTCAAAGACATAATAGAGTGTGGCGGCTACTACCGGATATGACAGATCAGGGGCTCGAATCGTGGACAGAGGGCCTGACGGCCCGCGAACGCGTCAGGGAGATCGCAACGACGCTCACCGAACCGCGATCCGTCGAGTGGGTGCGCGAACAAGCGCAGGTCTCCGCCTGGCAGACCGCCAAAGACGAGTTGGAAATGCTCGTCGAATTCGGGCAAGTCCACGCCATCGAGGGTGACGACGGGAACACGAAGTACGCGCCGAACTTCCAGCTACGCTACTTCAACGAAGTAACCGAGTTGATCAACAGCCACACGCGCGCGGAACTCCGTGAGGAGATCACAACGATCCAGGACACCATAGACGAATGGAAGCGTGAATTCGACGTCGAATCCCGAGACGAACTCGAATCGACACTCACCGACAACGAGCTTTCCAGTGAGGCTAATCGGAACCGTAACGGCGTGCTCCGTCAGTGGGAGCACCACGAGGACAACAAACAACTCCTCAAGCACGCACTCGAATTCTACGACGATGCCCGGTCGCACTATCCGGGAACGAACGGATCTTCGGCTTCTTCACTCTCACTCACACAGTAGTCTCGATGATCTTCCTTGCCAATCGGGCGAGCCTCGATACACGGACGCTCCTCACGCGACTGCACAACAAACTCCAGACGCAGGTCACTGACGAGATTTCTCCGATTGAACGGGTCTGGTATCACACCTCAAAGGGGAACAAGGCCAGCGTTCGAGCGACGATCAATCCCGACGTATTCCTTGGGACATCCTATCCAGCCGATGAAGCTGCACTCCAGATCTCGTTCGATTTTCCCACGGAATCCTCCTACGATTATTATTCCCTTCAGTGGGTCGAGTCAGAGCATGAACTCAGGCTCGGATGGCACCAGGACGAAACCCACATGGATCTCGGAGAGTGTCATTTCCAGATCGATTACCAAGGGGAAACAGTACCGCGGGAGCGTGCAGCGTTTCTTGATATCCATCAGCTCAATGTATTCGATCACTGAATCGATGATCTTGTGGACGTCCTCAGTGCGCTCGATTGGGATGGTGACATCCCAAGCGTCTCGAAGGAAGAAGTTCGGTGAACGACAGTTCTTAGGGTACCACTCATGTACCACAAAATATGAGTACAGGTGCCGACGAGGACGGCGGCATGGGGAAATTGAATGTCAAGGTACCGAAGCGGCTGCTTGAGGAGATCGACGAGCTGGCCGAGGAACTGGAATACACCAACCGCTCGGAGTTCGTTCGTGAGGTGTTTCGCAACACCGCAGAGCCGATTTTGACAGCAGAAGTACAGGAGGGGTCTCTGAGGGCTACGCGGACGTTGCGGCGGGCCAGACGATGTCCACAAGCGAGGCCCTGAGCGCCTCCGTATCGACAAGGACTGAACTGTGACTCACGACGTTGTTTTGACAGAGACAGTGGTCGAAAACGCTGGAGCAGTTCGAGACAAAAGACGCCGAGCGGATCATCAACAAACTAGAGGACATCGACGATTTTCCGGATCACTCTCTCGACCGGATGAAAGACCATCCTGGATACAGGCTCCGTGTCAGCGACTTTCACGTTCTGATCGACTGGAACAAGGACAACGAGGTGCTCTACGCCATCGAAGCGTTCGAGCGAAAGAATACCGCGAACTCGGCAAATACCGTGAAGTCTGGGGATCCTGGCGAGATGATGAGTAAGTAATCCGATTCTCGCTGGCCTGGATGCCTGCCAAGACTCCCGGAACTAGCTCATCTGTCTCGGACAAGTACTGACGGTAAACCGATGCAATCCACTTCTGCCCCTGAATCTGGTATGATGTATCCGAGAGGTATGCGTCGAACTGGTCTGGTTCAGAGTGAATGAGTGACCTGATCGCCAAGTCCGTGGCTTCGGATGAGGCGCAATCACTTCCGACGACGGGAGACGCGCCCAGTGGCGTGTCAGGTGATCGCTGTGCAGTGACTAATCAGTTCTGGGTAGCGAGCCGACGTTCGAACTTGACCACATGAGATGGGTGGCATGCGGCCCCGTTCTTTTCGTACACACGGCCACAGACTGGGCACATCCTCTCGACGAAGTCGGGGAGTTCCGGTTGATCCTTCTGATCACCCCCTTCTGACTGTCCCTCAGAGTTGCTTGACATGCTGTAACTAAACCTCCGGTCAAAGTTAAAGGTCAGTCTGGAACGGGAAACAATCAACCACACTAGTTTGTACAAAAGATCAATGTAGCATAATGTTGGCTTATGAGAGACTATAAATTTTGTTAGATTATTATTTTACCGATGCGGATAATTGAAATAGTACAAGCATCCATCGTTTTGTCCACGGTCAATCCATAGTTACGAGTTGTGTCCTTGTGTCTGTGAGGTACAGAGTTCAGTCACGAGCGATCTGATTGATCTTGTGAATTGGTCTGTCGAGTACTCTGTAACCGTTGATTCAAGATCTGATTTCAGATTCTGCTGTAATCCACCGTCAGACATTACTTTCGTTATCTTTTGAACCGCATCATCGACACTCTCGTACTTTAGTTCCTGTCTATCATTTACGATTTCAGTTTGACCTCCACCATCCGGGACAAATGGAATAGTTCCCCCTGCGACCATCTCTGCAACCGCTATCCCAAAGTGTTCATTCTTCCGACCGTGCAGTCCATACTGGTGTTGTTCAATAAGATCTACTAGCTGATCTCGATTCACATATCCTTCAAGGTGGATATAGTCTCGGTTGCTCGCCGCGTCACGAACGCGTTCGTAGTACGACTGGCTTCCCACTCCACCAACGATGTGAAGATGAGTGTCGATCCCTTGATCCCGCAACTCATCTAAGATTTCAATCAGCTCCAATTGACGCTTAGACTCGTGAATAGCGCCCACAGTGACGAAGCCTGTTTCTTGATTATCCCTGTTTGGGTCAAAGTCTCCGACGTTTACTGGTGGATAGACAACCTCTACTGGATGATCATAGGAGCGCTGGACGATCTCTCGTGTCCACTGGGAGTTTGTGACCAAGGTCGTCGAGGAGTCGAAGCTTCTCGCACCGGCGACGGATCTACAGACTCTTCGGTATAGTCGGTACGGTAGCGATGGAGCCCACGTTTCGTACTCAGATCCGGTGCTTCCGGTATATGTCGGAAAGTGAATATATTGTAATGAGGGACCATCGACAAAAAACTCGTTTGCTGTACTGATCAAGAGGTCATGAACAAGTTCCGACGCGCGTACACGCCGTTGTATGAATGCCGACTTGAGAGCATCTAGGTGCAAATCAGTCTGGAACCACTCGCTAGCCACATTCGCAAGGGTTTCGATCGCGGAGACTGGTAGAGATGATATGGGTTTGACCGTCAAATCGTCGTCGGAAACTGTTACGCCGTACTGTCGGCTCAGTGTCTCAAAATCGGGGTCACTTGCAGTATAGAGTGTGACGCTGTGATCATCAACAAGTGCATCAAGGACATAGAGTGCGACCGTTTCGCCTCCACCCCCACGGGTGATATCGGGGTGAAAGACTGCGATATCTGCCATCTGTTACGCCGTTTTCCCCCATATCCCATTAGCCCTTGTGAAGTGCGTCGTGAGCCTCATTCTGGATCATAGTATAGGGTGATATCGGATATCGTCGGCGTTTTCGTTTCAGAACTGGTGTGCAGGGTTACTCGGTAACGGATGTATCTGCTGTCTGGAAGTTGCTCTATCCGGTCATAGTAGATCCATTTCCCCGATTGATTCGTTGCAAAATCCACATCATATGACGTCCCCGATGGCGTTTCCCCTACTATCTCAGCGGCAGTCCATGAGACACTTGAACCAGCATCAATCGGATCTGAAACATATGTTCCCATTCGCTGGTATTGTCCAATCTGTTGGACCCGAATACGGTAAACGATCAAGTCACCCGACCCACCCTTATCATTATTCTTGAACCATATTCTGTAGGAGGTTTGTGGCGGCATAGTCTGTCCATCCTCCTGCCTAAGCGACGCGATTTGCGTCGAATTACGGAATGCAGTTATCCGGTTTTCGTGAAGATTTACTCGCAGTTCACCGTGCCATGGGCGCGACCAATTGATTGGACGGCCATCGAAATCGTCCCAACACTGCTCATTGGTGAGAAAGTTACGATAAGATAGCTGATCTCGGTTAAACGGAGTATCCGTACTTGCGCCACAACTATCCTCTGGGTTGTCCGGATTCTTTGATGCGCCTCCCATGTCGTACATTACAAAGAAATTCTCTTCCATATCCGAACCATTCAAAAAGAAGAATTCCTGAGTATTCACTCCTTCAGAGCCCGGTGAACGAGCGACAAAATCTAATTCCAGAGCAGAGGCTTCTGTGAAATCAAACCGCTTGTGAGTTGTGAAACCGACAGAATCACCATTACTTGTCGTTACGAGTTGTATCGATCCTTGCCTAGTTTGGAGAGATCAATTTCCTCGGGTCGAAACAGTCCATCGAGATCGGTTGATGGAATGTGATTGTGAGAAATCTTCAGAGAAAAGAATTTGATAATCTAAACTAAGATTTCCTGTTGTGGTTACTGTAGATCTATTGTGTTTGCCCTGGCTATAGTCAGAAATAGTTATATCAACGTGAGAATTAGATATGCGATATAGACTTGGGACAGCAATAATAAGCAGTAGCAGGACGAGAAACGCCATCCAGACAGTATTTGTAGGTTTCGTCATTATATCTGATATTTATGACTTGTTATACTCTTGTTCAGAGACTTGGTCCTGATTTGAAACTGTACTCAAGAACTCCCGAACAAATATTGAAAGAACTATCGGTGGTAGAATTACGATCATAAAATTTCGGAATACCCATCCAATACTCGTTGGGATAATTGCAAGCATAATGAACAGTATTGCTGGGTAAAGTCCTTGGGCGAGATCGTTATTTGATTCAATGAGGGTAGATCGAATGGACTTAAGCAATAATCCATATATGGGCGCAAATAATAACACTCCTATAATACCATAATTTAGATATAGCTCTGCAATGACTGTTCCGCCAATTGCCAAACCAGATGTATTCGTTCCAGTTACAATCAGATCTATTTGATTTCCGAGGCCCGTTATTCCATTGTCGAACCACATTCCTCCGTAAAAGAGAGAAGTACCAAATTGAAGTGATTGTTCAACAGGAACTGAATTAATAACAGC
The DNA here is from genome assembly GCF_051414115.1 of Halovenus marina. Taxonomy (NCBI): domain Archaea; kingdom Methanobacteriati; phylum Methanobacteriota; class Halobacteria; order Halobacteriales; family Haloarculaceae; genus Halovenus; species Halovenus marina. The sequence goes on from NZ_JBLKNZ010000001.1 coordinate 1,773,552, forward strand.
AATTAACGGCTCAAAGCGCACACGATATATAATTCCGTTCATCAATAATTGGATGCTCGTATCCCCACTACCTATAATATGTTCTACAAAAGAAAAACCGCCGATACCAATAACTCCAAGCGCAGCAATTATTCCCACTTGTTTCATTTCAAACCTGTATATGCGATAATGAGTGTACAGGAGAAGGAATGCGATAGGATAACCAGCTTTCAATCGACTTCGAAAGGAGAGCGTTGCAACAATAACAGCTAATACGATACCAGTGACGATGAATAAAAACCTCTGTCTATAGCTATTATATATACCCTTGTAGAGTTCGTGAGCTGAAGAAACCACCAACGGTAGTCCTCCCCAAAGTCCAGTCCATGCGAGTATTTTGTATCGTTGAGTATTTGGTACCATCTGGAACTGAGTGCGATTCACGGTGAATAATCGGATGAATCCGCCATTGAGCCAGACAAATAAAAGATAGCCAACAAGACCGAGAACTATCCAAAAAACACCGGCATAGAATAAATAGCGGAAATCTGCCGAACTGGTGTTAATTCCAACTCCACGAAGTTTCAGTTTTGGAGACCGTAAGTAGGAATTGATGACAAGGATGAAAAACAGGAGCACAACTAACGACGCGATCAAAAAGTCCCTATTTGGGACATTATCGAGCCACACCCAATCCCCTGTAATAAATAAATAGATCCCTGGTATAAGATAGAAATATATAGCCAATAATGTAAATAAGAGAATTGGGTCAAATGGATCCTCTTGATTTCGAATGTAAAACCAAACTCGTAGGATAAAAAGAGCGGATAGAATTATAATACCGACAGATAGAGCTATATAAGCGGAATTAAGCATTTTTATCAGGATTTATTTCCTCTGATACGATATTTCTAATCTGCTGTTGGAACGTTTGTTTACTAAACCGATGCACTGATTCCGTTAGCATTTTAGCGAGTTCCTGTTGTAGACTACTATCTCCAATTACTTTCTTAGCTTTCTGCACTGCTTCTTCGACATCGTCGTAGATAAGTCGATCATCGTTTAGTACAATATCGGTTTGCCCACCGCTATTATGGACAAATGGGATAGTTCCACCTGCAATCATTTCTGCGACGACCATACCAAAGTGTTCGAATTCCTTTCCGTGAATCCCGTACTTATGTTGTTGTATTCTTTCAATTAAATCTTTTCGATTACATTCACCATCTAGATATACATAATCACGTTCAGCTGCATATTGTTCGACTTGATCAGAGTATTCGGTATCCTCCTTCGGACCAATGACGTGAATATGGATATCGTTGTTGTATTCGTGCAACCTTTCAATTACTTTAATTGACCTAAGAATACGTTTCTCAGGAGATAATCGACCGATCATAACAAATCCGCTCTCACGTTGCTCCCAAGCTGGGTTTGAGAACTCGTCTACCTCAATAGGTGGATATACAACTTCTGTCTCAGTATTATAGATCTCCTCTATTAAATTCGCAGTCCAATCAGAGTTAGTGAGCAAGCGACTCTGACGAACTCGTTCTGTGGAGAATCCGGAGATTATATTACACATATGATCATATACTTCATATAATGCGGAAGTATTACCTCGATATCCCGGAATGGCTTCTCTCCCGCCTTTCTTGATCAACCCTCTAGTGGGAATATGGATATACTGTAGTGCCTTTGTGTTGAATCCGATCTCGTCTCGCGTCGATATGACAAGATCATATGCGTTTTGAACGTTTCTAGCGTGCCGGTACAAAAGACTGTACTGAAAAGCCGCCAAACCAATATTAATCGGAAGAGATGATGAAGCCCATTTGGCAGACCGCATTGCGGCATCAGTCGGTTTTTTAATTTTAACATCGCTCACAGAGGTTCCGAAAAATTTGTTTAATTCGGTGAAGTCAGGAGTTGTCGTTGTTAGTAGTATAACATTATATGATTTTTGAAGTGCCTCAAGGATGTTCATGCAAACTGCTTCGCCTCCGCCTTTCATCATCAAATCAGGATGAACGATAGCGATCTCAGTCGTTGATTTGTCACTGGAATTCAAATGCATAGTTTTCCGCTTGATTATTATATCGGGGCCGACTTAGACCTGCTATAATGACTAAGCACGCCCGACCAAGTATTGCTCTTGTGGTTTTAGATACGCTTCGGAAGGATCATTTTGACCGGTACTTTGATTGGCTACCTGGTCGGCGATATGAGCGAGCTTACTCTACATCTCAGTGGACTGTTCCCGCTCATGCCTCCCTTTTTACTGGAGAGTATTCAAGCGAAATTGGAGTCAATTCTAATCAATTATACTTTGACTGTGATCGAAGCTCCTTAGCTCAGATTCTCTCATCAAAAGGCTACACTACGCGAGGATTTAGTGCAAACCCGAATGTATCGTCTCATTTCTGTTTTGATAGAGGATTTGACTCTTTTGATTCACCACCAGAGTTTAGCCATCTGAACTCAGATCAGATCATCAACTGGAAATCCTTTGTTGAAGAATTACCGTATTCTGGACTTTTAATGTATGCACACGGTGTAAAGAGATCCATTTTTGGTGATTGGAACACAATTGATTCGATCAAGTCTGGTATTAACCAGGTTTTGAGCAAGGATTCGTACACAAATCCGGGGGGATCTGATAAAGCAATAGATTGGTTGGCAAACCAGAATGGGGACGAGGCGGAATTTTTGTTTATAAATCTCATGGAGGCTCATGAACCATATAACCCCCCCAAAGAGTATATGCAAGGTGATCCGCCAGACCTGACCACCTCAATTGGGGATCTATCATTTAATAACGGTTCTGCCGGCAGCACTAACCAGGATCAAATTCAGCAGGCCTATGACAGCTGTGTTCGCTATCTCTCTGACCAGTATCAAGAGCTATTCGCCGAATTGTCGGACTCATTCGACTACATAATCACACTCGCTGACCACGGAGAAATGCTGGGCGAACATGATGCATGGGGTCACGAACACGGCGTATATCCGGAGCTAATTCACGTCCCATTGGTTATATCAGGTAAAGGACTCTCAGGGAGATGTGATAACGTCGTGAGTCTCGTGGATGTCTACACAACTATTCTCGAATTAGCTGGTATTGATCATAGCCATACGCCACGAGGGCAAAGTCTTCTCAATACTGATAAAGAACGGGATATTCTTGCTGAGTACACTGGGCTCACTCCATGGAGTGAGGAACGCCTCCAAGAGAGTGATTATTCGGATAGTCTAGTAGACAAGTATGACGAGAAACTATACGGAGTTGCTACCCACGACGGTTCTTACGCGTACCAAACTATTGAAGGAACCACCGTAATTGGTGAAGAGATAGACGATCCAGAAGAACGCATCCAGCGTATTGTCCGTGATCTTGATACACGTGATGTTGAGGATCAAGATGACGAAATTCCCGACGATGTGCGGCAGCAGCTGAAGGACCTAGGGTACGCCTGAATGAGAAAACCACCATACATTGTTTATTTGAACTGTCCGAACTCCGTCAATCATTCAGAGATAAGTATCTGGACCCGATCTTATGGATTACATGCTCGATAAGTTGATATCCACATATCGTCAGAGAGGTGCGTCAGCGACAATACGTTCTGCAATACAAAAGGGCACAAAAAATATCTCCCAAACCTTTTGGCGGACCCCATTAGTTCATAGTATTTCGAAACGGAGATCGAAATCACGATTAAAATCACGAATGAAAAATGAACAACGAGATTCTTTAAATAGCATTTACCAAACACTAGAAAATTATGAAGGATTTGGACTTTATAACTCTATCAAACCCCTCCAGAATCCAACAGAGCACCGGCAATTAATACACACAGTAAACGACCGAAAGCCTGAAACAATTCTTGAGATCGGCACTGCAAACGGAGGTTCACTATATCCTTGGTGCCGTTATATAGATGGAGTAAACCGTGTTATTGCAGTAGATATTAATTTTTGGGGAAGAGATCCAGATTTCTACAACACCTTCGTATCTGAAACTGGTCGAAAATTCGATTCGTATATGGGAAATTCGCATTCAGAAGAGTTACTTAAGCAGATAGCTCAAGATCTGGACACGAAGATGGATTTCCTTTTTATAGATGGAGACCATTCATATGAAGGCGTCAAGAAAGACTTTCAGTTGTATTCAAAACTCGTTTCGTCCGGTGGTCTTGTTGCCTTCCATGATATTCGTGGCGATCATGAACGCTGTGGTGTTGGTACTTTATGGAATGAACTGAAGTCTGATCATTCGACACAAGAGTTCCATGATTCTAATGGACCAGACGAATGGGGCGGAATCGGTGTACTAACGTTAGAGTAGTAGTATATTTCTTTAAATAATGGGGAAAGATAATGCGTCACCGTTTACTACAGTTCTTCGGGGAAGCGCTATTGTTTTCTTTGGATTTGGCTTCGAAATGCTGATTTCGTTCGGTGCAAAGTTGTTGATTGCCAGATATCTTGGGAAGGTTGATTACGGGGAAGTCTCGCTCGGAATTACGATAATGACGCTGGTGACGGCATTTTCACTTGTTGGACTCAATACCGGTATTGGTCGATACATACCCCGTTTCGATTCACAGGTTGACCGCGGTAGCATCGTTAGATCCGCGCTTGAGATTGCACTACCACTTGCCGTTGTGAGTTCGATAATCATTATCCTCTTTTCTGATTCTATTGCAACGGTATTATTCGATAATCCGCAGGCGACAGCACTGATCTGGATCTTTGCGATAGCAATTCCGCTAGTTGTCTTGTTCCGCCTCTCGATTGGGATTATTCAGGGTCAACAACGTTCGGTACCGAAAGTTGTACTAGGGAATATCTGCCTTCCAGGAACTCGGTTCGGCCTAATCGCGCTCGCTGTTTTCATCGGCCTCGGCACGCAGGCGTTCGCTGGCGCTTACTTTCTGTCGTATCTAGTGGTTGCGGTTGCAGCGATGTACTACATTTTCACACGGGTGTCTATCCCTTCGACAAACCAGTACACGCCGATGCGTCGGGAACTAGTTTCTTTTTCGGCACCGTTGATGATCACGGCGACAATCACCGTCTTCCTCTCGAACATTGATACACTGATGGTCGGATACTTTTCAACGACGAGTGCGGTGGGAATTTATAATGTAGTGTTTCCACTCACTGTAATGATTACTGCGTTTCTCACCTCGTTTCGATTCATCGTAATGCCTCAGATATCAGAACTCCACGCAAACGTGAGGACTGAAGATATCCGTCGTGTGTATGCACTAACTAATAAGTGGATTATGGCCCTGTCAGCCCCGGTTCTTTTCGTCTTTCTCTTCTTCCCGGCGCAGGTGATTGAAATCACGTTCGGTGCTGAATATACAGCAGGCGCACCAGCGTTGTCTATTCTATCACTTGGATTTTTCACACACGCCGTCGCCGGCCCAAATGGGGCGACGCTAACATCAATTGGCAACACTAAAGCAATTATGCGAATAAATATCGTCGTAGGTATCTGTAATATCATTTTGAATTTACTCCTTATTCCTCAATATTCGTTCGTTGGTGCTGCGATTGCAACCGGAACCTCATATGCTCTGATGAACCTCTTGTACTCTTGGCAGCTGTATCAGAGTACAGGAATCTCTCCGATTAGCGACCATACTGGTCAAATAATCACAATTATTGCTTCCTTGTTTTTAGCCTTCATTATTCTCAGAAATATTATTTTCACGTCTAAGATATCAACGCTGCTTCTGGGTGTTGCACTGCTGGTAATATACGTCGCTCTACTGTTTTCGACTGTGATATCTGAACCAGAAGAACAGTCTTTTCTTAAGACAGTTTTTGAATATGTCCTTCCGTAGCTCCTGAATGACGGCACTAGCGATATAGAGTTTTCAGACCTATCTGAGATTACCGAGCAAATATCTGATAGACAGCTTCACGAACCTGTTGCGGGAGAAGTCTTGGTGGAACTCGAAGTGAAAAGTGTTGTAGTGTATCTTTTCGTGAAGCTATATCGAGTTCCCGTAGCTCCCACGCCATTTGAATTTCGGCCTTAGCATAGTCTAATCCACCTCGGCGATCAACAAGGTCGTTTACTTCTGCCCGAACAAGCGTTTGATCGAGATTGCGGAACTGAAGTCCAGCAGCAAGACACCGCGCCCACAAATCCCAATCCTCCATCATCGGAAAGTTACGATAACCACCCGCGTCGAGAACCGCTTTACGGTCAAACATCGTAGTCGGATGATTCATTGGACATCGCCACGGCATCCACTCTGCGATTTCGTTATGAGATGTTGGAACCTCACGTCTTCGCTCTGGAGTTTCGGGATCATCGCGGAATTCAGCGAGATGTGAGCCAACGATATCTGCCTCGGTCTCTGTGAGGACAGTTAACTGATCCGTGAATCGCTCGGGTTCGGAAATGTCGTCAGCATCCATCCGTGCGACAAACGGCTCTGAACATCTCTTGAGACCCGCTTGAAGCACACCTCCTAAGCCTTGGGCGTCAGGAAAGTGTTCGTGCCGGCTAACGGAGTGTGTCTTTACTAGATCAGTAATTGCCGTTTCAATATCTCGTGCGAGCGACTGGTTAGTCACCAAGACGACCTCTGCTGGCGGTTTCGTTTGCTCAATAATGCTTCGATGAGCTCGATGCAAATCCTCGGGGTCGCTCGTAGCGGATACAGGAAGTAAAACGGAAATATTGCTCATTAAGTTTGACCTCCATTCTGATTCCGATGCCCCATTATTCGGTACGACTCAGTTTCGACGGATAAATAAACCGATGATCATGTGTCAATTCGACCGTTGACTATTTGAACGGTAGTTATTCAAATTATTAACTAACACGACTCAGAACGGACACTACCATACTTCGCTCTCCCTGATAGGTTAGCTCGTCAAGAGAGTTTGCTGGGATTCAGGTTCTCACTCCTGAGCGGAAGCCGTTGTTATCGGGAATTCTCACGGTCATCATCGGACTGTGTCCGGTAATCTTCGACCGAGCGGTTCCCCGGCGGATCCGGAGGAGTGAGAGCGCGCTTGAGAAGGCGACCGACGCGTGTCGCTGCGATCCAGGTGAGCGAGATTGCTACACTGTCTGCTATGTTACGGAGCTTTGAGTGCTGGTACGACCGGACAAGCGGATCCGTGAGTCGGTCAACGCCAGCGAGGATCGAACCGACCGTGTATGTCTCGCGGAGGTCGATAACGATCACGTCTGGATCTGGTTCCTTCGTGAGCCAGCGATAGAGAAACGAGTGGCGACCCCAGCGCCGTAGAGTCCGGAGATGTTGCGTGATGCGGGCATAATCGGCGGCCGTCCCGAGTATCGACAAGAGAGTGAAGACACGCGAGACCTCAACCGCGGCTACTAGCGTACGGCGGAGCCGAGACTGATCGAATGCTGTACGTACGCGATAGCGAAGGTTGGTCAGGAGAGAGTTAGTCATTGTGAGCGTAGTGTAACAACGGTACCGTTGACGATCGTCGTCCAGAGGTCTAGCCGAACTTGGCGACCGATGTAGAGTCGTTCTCCTTTGAACATTGGTAGACCATCAGCGGTCTCGCTGACCGTGAGCGCAACCGTCAGGCGTACTTGGTCAGTGCAATTGAGCGGAATGTCTGTTCTCTTGGCCGGAATAACTGTTTTGTTCTTAACTGCAACAATGGCCTCCTTCTCGACCGATCCCTCTTCAATAGCGTCGATAATGTACTGGGGTTGCTGGCCAATATCGAAGACAACCGTCTGCGTTGACGTCTTGCTGGTACTGTTATCGCCACCGGTCACAAGGGCAACCCCCGCAACGATAACTGCGAGAACAAACAAGATGGCCAACGCATCGATGATGTTGATCTTCCCGAACAACCGCCCCTTATCGTCAATAACAGGCATCTGTTGGAGATTGTTTGTGTGGGGGGGGTATAGTGGTTATGTTACACGAGATTTGGGCATAAGATGAGATCATCCATGATCTGAAGGCCATGGGTTGGAATCCACAGAAGAGGTCATACAGGTAGCCTGCTGGCTGTGTCAACCAACCGGTACTCCTATTTGTAGGGAGGCTGCCTTCATGAGTTGATCACTTTGGAGGTCGTATCCCTTCAATATCGTTCTCTTCTGACTCATCGGTTTGTTCGAATGCAGGTTCATCATCAACAGGAGGAGGTTCACTAGCCGAACAGGAGGTATCAGTTTCCGGCCCATACTTGTCACCAGTAGAGAATGAGAATACATCGTGAAAGACCTGCCACACCTGCCAAGCCACGATATTTAGGTCGAACCAGAAGGACTGCCTGCGGATGTATTCGATGTCGTGGCGAAGCTTCGCCCCGGGTTCGTGCCCGGTCGCGCCGCGGATCTGAGCGAGTCCAGTCAGACCCGGTTTGACGAACCAGCGCCGCCGCCACTGGCCCGCGCCACGCTCCATGTCCTCATCGAGTTCCGGCCGCTCGGGTCGCGGTCCGACGACGCTCATATCTCCGACGAGAATTGACCACAATTGGGGAATCTCGTCGAGATGGGTCTCCCGGAGGAAGCGCCCGACGCGGGTGACGCGTGGGTCCTCACCGCCAGCGTCATCGTCGCTGACAGTCGCACCGGTCGTGGACTCTGCGTCCTCGACCATGCTGCGGAACTTGTAGACGGTAAAGGTTTCACCAAAGGTTGCGGTGCGTTGCTGGCTGTACAGCACCGGGCCGGGGCTGTCAAGTTTGATCGCGGCCGTGATGAGGGCCATAATCGGTGAGAGACACACGAGCGCACCGCCAGCGAAGACGATATCGAAGGCGCGCTTGACGGCGTAATCCTGCCAGTCCCACGGTTCGATGTCGACGCGGAGCAGCGCCTCACCGGCGACACCCGAGGTCAGCACGTGGTCTACGTGGTCGCGGTGAACGAGTGCGGTGATGCCGTGCTGATAGCAGGCCTCGAGCGTCCCGAAAAATTCATCTCGGTCAGTGCGATGGAAGGCGAGCAACACCGTGTCTACGTCGTATTCGAGAAACACCTCGTCGAGTCTGGCGAACCCGCCGACGATGGGGAGGTCGTCGAGTTCCGCCGCGGTCGGGTCGTCGTGTGTCGTCGGCGGCGTCACGTAACCGACCACCTCTCGGTCGTAAGCGCCGCGGACCGCTGCCATCGCCTCGGGGTCGTCCCCGATGATAACTGCCTGGGACTGCGCTCGCGGACGGCGTCTGATCGCTACCATGAGAATCGGGAGGGATACCATCAGCATCCCCGTCACGAGCATCAGCGTCGACCGCGGAAGCCGGTAGGTGTAGTTGAAATAGCCAAGCGCCGCCAGACCGATCGTCGACAGAAAGACCCGCCGTGCGGTGAGCAAGCCGGTGTCGAGGATGCGACGTGGGCGCGGCTTGAACAGCGGCCACATGCTTGCAGACACCACCGCCACAGTCGTCCAGAGGGCGACCCAGAATTCCTGACCGGACAACACTGCCGGTGCCGGACGGCCGAAGTACGGAATCTGTGCGAACAGTTCCTGAATCAGGGTGGCGTTCGCGACGACGACAGCAATAATGGTCAACGACAGCGTCCCCAGCGCTGCAACGAGTCGATACCGCCACCCGGTCGTCATTACTCTAGACAGGTGTTAGTGGACGCTTAAGTGCTGTGCTGTCCGGGGAAACGATAGTCACTCCTCGTCGAGCGACCACGGATAGTCGAGGTCGTGGGCGTCTTCGTCGACGCTCTCGGGATCGATGTCCATCTCGCGGAGTTCCTCGTCGCTGAACCGGGACGGAACCTGTTGTGCGTACATTTCGATCCCCTCTTCGAGATACGCCATCGCCTGGCCTTTCGTCGGCCCGCGGGCCTCGATACCCGTCTCGGGATGTGTGACCGTCCAGGTGCCGTCTTCACCCTCCTCGACCTCGATTTCGTCCTCGTCGACCATGGCTCTCCTATGGATCGGACCGGGAAAAGCGTTGCCGAACACCGGCCGCAAGACCAGATGGGAGCGATCAGAACGATCGAAGACGAGCGGTCAGGACGACCGAACGAGCGGTTCGTACCACTCGCGGTTTGCCCGGTACCACTCGATGAAGGCGTCGACGCCCTCGTCGATGGTGTAGTCGGGTTCGTAGTCGAGCAGGTCCGCCGCCTTCGACGTGTCCGCGTGCGTGTGGTCGGTGTCTGCCTCGTGGCGCGCCTCGAAGACGATGTCCAGGTCAGGTGCGAGTCGATCGCGGATCTGGCGGGCGAGCGTGCGGATCTCGATGGTGTCGGTGCTGCCGACGTTGACCGCTTCACCGTCGGCGGCGTCGGTGTCGAGCAACTGGACGTTCGCGTCGACGATGTCCTCGATGAAGGTGAAATCACGGGTCTGTGTGCCGTCGCCGTAGATGACCGGTGGGTCGTCGTTGAGACAGCGCGAGACGAAATTCGAGATGGCCATGTTCGGCCGCATTCGCGGGCCGTAGACGGTGAAATACCGGAGCGCGACCGCTGGCAGGTCGTAGACAGAATCGTAGGCGCAGGCGTAGCGCTCGGCTGCGAGTTTCGACGCGCCGTAGGGGCTTTTCGGTGTGGTCGGGTCCGACTCCGACACCGGTAGCGAGGCCATCTCGCCGTACACCGACGACGAGGAGGCACAGATGAACCGTCGCACGTCGCGTTCGCGGGCCGCATCGAGTAGATTCAGCGTCCCGTCGACGTTGATTTCGTGGTATCGTCTAGGGTCGTCGACGCTCTGTCGAACGCCTGCCTGTGCAGCCTGATGGAAGATGTACCCCTCCGTGGGGACGACCGACTGTACGGTGTCGGCGTCACGAACGTCCCCCTCGACGAGCGTATACGATCCCGAAGCGTCGGCCGCTCGGTCACGGCACAGTTCGACGGTCCGCTCTTTGATCCCCGTCGCGTAGAAGGGATCGAAGTTGTCGAGGACGGTCACGTCGTGACCGTCGGCGACGAATCGCTCGGCCAGATGGCCGCCGATGAAGCCAGCGCCGCCGGTGACCAGAATCTCCATGTGAAGTCCGTGGACGATAGCGGACAAAAACCCACCGTATCGGACTCGACAGTCTCGAAAAACACAACGGGCGGGACGACAGTTCACGCGTCAACACAAAACCACAGTCGCTTTGGTCTTCAGACAACGAGAGGGAGGTAATGGTTCATGTAAGCGTGATCGGCTGTGGGAACATGGGTTCAGCCCTGGTCGCCGGTCTCTCCGATGGCGAGCACAGACTCGTCGCGTACGACATCGACGAGGCGGCGCTTTCGGCCGTCTCCGAGTACTGCACCGAAACGACGACCGATCTGGACGAGGCGGCGACGGCAGATGTCATCTTTCTGGTCGTCAAACCCGACCTCGCACCGGAGATTCTCGACGAACTGGACCTCTCCGCAGATCAGACGCTCGTCTCGTTTGCCGCCGGGGTCTCGATCGATTCGCTCACCCCACGAACCGACGCGACTGTGCTTCGGGTCATGCCAAACCTCGCGGCCGAACGCAAAAGTATGGCCGCTGCAGTCGCCGGTGGAGAACTGCCTGCAGACGTGGAAGCACTCCTGAGCGAGGCAGGCGTCGCCGTCGAGGTGTCCGAAGACCAGATGGACATCGCGACTGCAGTGAACGGGAGTGGGCCAGCGTTCGTCTTCTATTTCATCCAGGCGATGCGCGATGCGGGCATCGAGAGCGGACTCGACTCCGAGGACGCCCAGACGCTCGCCGCACAGACCTTCAAGGGCGCAGCCGAAATCGTCCTGGAATCAGACGAGTCGCTCGAAGACCTCATCGACGCGGTCTGTTCGCCGAAGGGGACCACCATCGAAGGGATGGAGGTGCTCTGGGACAGCGACGCGGATGTGGCGCTCAAGGAAGCAGTCGCGGCGGCCGAACGCCGTTCGAAGGAACTCGCAGCGAGTGGAGACGATGAGTGAACACGAGTCACTGGGGCAGAACGCGCCCGACGAATCGACGGTTGCCCGCGCTCGCAAACTCGCGGCCGACGCCGACCGTGTGGTGGTCAAGGCCGGGACGAACTCGCTGACCGACGACAGCTCGCGGCTCGACGACGCCAAAATCGACAAACTCGTCGACGACGTGATGGACATGCTCGCCCGAGACAAGGAGGTACTGCTGGTCTCCTCCGGAGCGATCGGTGCGGGAAAGGGCCGCGTCGGTCACTCCACACAGCGCGTCGAGGAAGCGCAGGCACTCTCGACGGTCGGGCAGTCCCATCTGATGCGCCGGTACACCGAGAGCTTCGAGCGCTACGACCGCAAGATCGCACAGATTCTGGTCACACAACACGACCTGGAGGACCCCGACCGGTTCACCAACTTCAAAAACACCGTCGAGACGCTGCTGGCGTGGGGCATCGTCCCGATCATCAACGAGAACGACGCCGTCGCCACCGAGGAGATTCGCATCGGCGACAACGACATGCTCTCCTCGTCTATCGCCATCGGCGTCAACGCCGACCTGCTGGTGACGCTCACCGACGTCGGCGGCGTCTACACGGACAATCCGAAAGACGACCCCGACGCCGAGCGCGTCGAGGCCGTCGGCGACAACTACGGGGAGATACAGGAACTCGTCGAGGCGAGTTCGTCGTCGAGTTTCGGCGGGATTCAGACGAAAGTCAGCGGCGCGCGGTCGGTAAGCGAACACGGTATCGTCGCGATCATCGCTGCGTCCGACGAACCCGACGTGCTAGAACAGATCGTTGCTGGCAAGCCTGTCGGGACCATATTCGTCCCCACGAACGGGATGAACTACGAGTGAGCGCGCAAGTGAACCACAATGACTGAGCAAACGACCACAGCAAACACGACACGCGAGAAGGTATCGGCGGCCGAACGAGCGGCGCTGTCACTTGCAAACACGAGCGACGAGGAGCGCTCGCAGGCGCTTCATGCCATCGCTGACGCAATCGAGGACTCACAGGAGACGATCCTCGACGCGAACGAGCGAGACGTCACGGAAGCCGAGGCGTTGCTCGAAGCGGGCGAGTACACGCAGGCGCTCGTCGACCGACTCGAACTCTCCCCATCGAAACTGGAGAGCATCACCGAGATGGTCAGAAGTGTGGCCGGACAGGACGACCCGCTGGGCACGACCGAAGTCGCCCGCAAACTCGACGAGAATCTGGAACTCTACCGCTGTCGCGTGCCTATCGGCGTCATCGGAACCATCTTCGAGTCCCGACCCGACGCGCTGGTGCAGATCGCCGCCCTCTGTCTCAAGTCCGGAAACGCGGTCATCCTCAAGGGTGGGAGCGAAGCCAGCGAGTCCAACCGTGTCCTGTTCGACATCATCCGCGAGGCGACCGACTCGATGCCCGACGGCTGGGCGCAACTCATCGACACGCGCGAGGACGTCGACAGACTCCTCGGGATGGACGACGCCATCGACCTGGTCATGCCCCGTGGGAGTTCTGAGTTCGTCGGCTACATCCAAGACAACACCAAGATCCCAGTACTCGGCCACACGGAGGGGATCTGTCACGTCTACGTCGACAGCGCGGCCGATCTGGACATGGCGACAGACATCGCCTACGACGCCAAAGTCCAGTATCCGGCGGTCTGCAACGCTGTCGAGACGTTGCTCGTTCACGAGGACGTGGCATCGGAGTTCCTGCCCGAGATTGCGGCGGAGTACACCGATGCGGGCGTCGAGATGCGCGGCGACGAACGCACCCGAGCGATCATCGACGCAGGCGAGGCAACCGAGGCCGACTGGTCGACCGAGTACGGCGACCTCATCGTGTCGATCCGAGTCGTCGACTCGCTCGTGGACGCGCTCGAACACATCACGACCTACGGCTCGAAACACACCGATTCGATCGTCACCGAGGACACAGAGCACGCACGGTCGTTCATGACTGGTCTCGACTCAGCGAGTGTCTTTCACAACGCATCGACGCGGTTCAGCGACGGCTACCGATTCGGTCTCGGCGCAGAAGTCGGGATCAGCACGGGCAAGATTCACGCCCGCGGCCCCGTCGGACTGGAGGGGATCACCACCTACCAGTACTACCTCGAAGGCGACGGACAGATAGTTGGAACCTACGCCGGATCCGACGCGAAGCCGTTCCTCCACGAGGAGTTCGACGGGGAGTGGGAACCGGGAACGCTATCGAGTGAGTAGCACGGCGAGCGACCGGTCACGTTGCGGCAGGAATTACTCTGCTTCTGCGACCGATTCGTCAGCCGTCTCAGATTCGTCTGTGGCGTCCGCCTCGCCGGTCAGCCGCTGGGTCGCCGCCTCGCGGTCCTCGGGGTAGCCGACGTCGATCCGCCATCCGTCGAGTCGGATGGCGTCGATGGTTCGCCCCGAGTGGATGAGCAAGTCGATGGCGTCGCTGATCTCGTATTCGTCGCGGTCCGAGGGCTGGACGAGATGGCAGGCGTGAAAGATTGCGGGGGTGAAGGTGTAGAAGCCGGTCATCACGAGATTCGACGGTGGGTCGTCGGGCTTTTCGAGCACCTCCGTGATCTCGCCGTACTTGTTGGTGTCACAGACGCCGTAGCGACTCGCCTCCTCCCAGGGCACTTCCTCGACGAGAAAGGCCGCGTCGGCGCGCTGTTCCTGCTGGCGGTTGCAGACGTCCTGCAGGTTCGCCCGGAAGACGTTGTCGCCGAGCATCAGCATGAAGGCGTCGTCGATGTGCTCCTCGACGGTCAACAAGGCGTGCGCGAGTCCGTTCTGTTCGCGCTGGTGTGCGTAAGTGATCGGGACACCATCGAAGGAGTCCCCGTAGTGGTCGATGATGTCCTGCTTCCGGTAGCCGACGACGACGAGCAACTCCTCGGCGTCGAGTTCGACGAGTTGTTCGAAACAGTGTGTCAGGAGGGGTTTGCCCGCGACTTCGACCATCCCCTTCGGTTTGTCGTCGGTCAGGGGCTGCAACCGCGTCCCCTTCCCGGCGGCGAGTACGACAGCTTTCATACGTGAACTGCTCGCCCGAGCGGTAAAAACTATGTGGCATCTTCGGCCCGATCGAGACTAGATAACGCCCGCATTCACGAGGAGAAAGCCGACGACCACGAGGACGGCGAGAACGACGCCAGCCAGAAGCGGCGGGTTCTCCATCGCCTTCTCGTGTATCGGCATCTGTTCGTACTCCGCGCGGAACTGCTCGCGGTTCTGTTCCGAGTAGAAGTACTTCGTTCGGAGGAAAAACCGCTCCGTGACAGCACAGCCAGTACAGACTGGCTCCCCCTCCAATCGCTCGGTTTTGGTGTGGTCGGAACAGTTGATGCTCCCGCAGTTCTCACAGTACGTGTAGGTATCGTCGTCGGCGCTCTCACACTGCACACAGCGGTGGATGCCGTCCTCGATGGTCTCCCGCGACGGGCCAGCGGTGTAGTACTCGTAGGGGTAGGCGTAGGACCCCATCTCGAAGACGCCCCGGAGGCGCGGCAGGTACACTGGCGTGATGGACTGCACGGAGATGTCGGACTGGTTCGGCTCGCAGGTCTTCGTGTATGTGACGTTGTTGTCGCCGGTGTACGAGACGGTCGCAGTGTGTCGGTCTTGCAGGCGCTCGACAGCCCACTCCTTGTACTCGGTTTCGGTCTGTCCGAACCGCCGAACCGTCATCTCGTCGAACGTCGTCTCGAACTCGTCTTCGTCGAGTTCGATCCGCTGGTGGAAGTTCGATGTGACGAGTTGTTGAACGTCGCTCTCGGGAATCTCCGGGCCGTCTCTGTCCGCGTGGACGAGAAACGTATCGCGCTCGTCGACCCGGTGGACGACGCCGACAGTCGTCTCGAAGACGGCATCGACTGCGGCACGGATGCGGACGACCGGCCGAAAGACTGCGTGGGTCCGCGGTTCGGGAATCTCCCCCGGATCGAGGTTCTCGACGTCGCGAACGGCGTCGACGATGGGCGCGTCGACGCTCCGTGCGGGGTCGTAGGGCCGGAGCGTCTCCTCGCAGAGAATTTCGATGCGGCCGTTGTAGAGATCCAGCCCCACCTCCTCGGCAATCGCTCGCAGGTCCGTCCCGTCGATCAGGTCGATCGGATGCGGGTCGCTGTTGTCCCGAAGCTCCCGGGCGTACTCCTGTGCGGGGCTAGTGAACCGCCCCGTCGTGACGACGATCCCTCGCTTTTTGCCATCGAAAGTGTGTGTCGCCACCGCGGAGTGTAGCTTCTGGACGACCGGTCGGCCGACCGTGCCGGTGTGCTTGCACTCGACGACGACCGAACAGCGCTCGCCGTCGACCGTCTCCTCCATGATGATGTCCCGGCCCTCGTCCCCGACCTTCTGGGCCTGTCTGACGTTCTCGTAGCCGAGATTTCGGAACACGTCCTCCATCACGTCCTCGAACTCGAACCCCGAAAGTTCGTCCAGTACCGTCATCCGTCCCGCGGTACGACAACTGCCAGTTTGAAAGTGGTTGCGGTCAGTTCAGACGCGAGACCAGCAACCTGTCGGAGCGACGGCGTTTATGCCGTCGGAAGCTCAATTTCGAGCGTGGACGAACACACACGGGATCCGACGGTTGCCCCGCCAGCGGGAGACCCGACTGGCTGGAATCCCGACGCCGAGCGGTGGGAACACGCGACGCTCAGGCGGGCGGTGATTCACGGCGTCAGACTGTTCAACGCCGGTGCGTTCCACGAGTCACACGATTGTTTCGAGGCAGAGTGGTACAACTATGGTCGGGGAAAGACCGAGAGCGCATTTCTCCACGGGATGGTACAGGTCGCGGCGGGCGCGTACAAGCACTTCGGCTTTCAAAATGACGACGGGATGCGAAGCCTCTTCGAGACGGCGCTGCAGTACCTCCACGGTACCCCGAACGACTACTACGGCGTCGACGTGCTCAACGTTCGGACCACGCTCACGAACGCGCTGAACGATCCAACCGTGTTAGACGGGTGGCAGATCGAACTGGACGGCGAGCAACCGGAAGCGGGACCGGAGGATTACGAGTACGTCGACGCACTCGAATGAGACGTCAGTGTTGCAGTCCACACCAGTCGGCGCAGTACACGTCGATCAGGCCCTCCCAGCGTGTCGGTCAGACTCCCCAGATGACCAGCAAGCCGAGCGTCGTCACCACCGTGAGCAGCAACTGGAGCGGCGCGCCGACCCGGAAGAAGTCGGTGAACTTGTAGCCGCCGGGGCCGTACACCATCAGGTTCGTCTGGTAGCCTATCGGCGTCAGCATCGCGGTCGAGGCTCCGAACGTGACCGCCAGAACGAACGTAAAGGGATCGGCCCCGATAGACTGGGCCGCCTCGATTGCGACGGGTATCATGAGGGCGACGCTCGCGTTGTTGCTGACGACGTTCGTGACGAGTGCGGTAAAGAGATAGAACAGCGCCAGGATGACCGCCGGGGAGAGACCGACCGTGGCGACGAGGATGACCTCTGCGAGCCAGTCCGCAGCGAGCGTCTCCTCCATCGCGATCCCCAGCGGGATGAGTCCGGCAAGCAGGAAGACGACGCTCCAGTCCACTGCGGAGTATACCTCGTTCGGTTTGACACAGCCAGTGGCGACCATCGCGACGATCCCACCCAGCGCGCTGGCGAGAATCGGCATCACATCGAGCGCTGCCAGCCCGACGACTGCTGCAACGATACCCAGTGCGACCGGGATGCGCTCGTATCTGAAATCCGGGAGCGTGAGTTCCTGGGCGACGATGAACTCGCGGTCGTTCGCGAACCGTTTGATCGACTCGTCCGGGGCCTGGATGAGGAGTGTGTCACCCGGTCGGAGTTTGCGTTCGTCCATCCGTGCGTGAATGATCTGGCCGCCCCGGCGGATCGCAAGCACCGTCGCGTCGTAGCGCTGTCTGAAGTTCAGCGTCTCGAGTGTTTTCCCCCGGATCGACGACTCGGGAGAGATGACGACCTCGACCAGCTGCTGGTCCGATACGGGGACCATGTCCGCCTCCTCGGCCTGAAGCGTCTCGTCAGTCACCTCAGCGTCCGGCGCGAGTTCGAGCCCTTCCGTTTCGATGAGTCGCATCAGACTCTCCTGGTCGGTTCGCAAGACGAGGATGTCACCGGGGCCTATCACCGTTCTCGCGAGCGGTTCGGTGAACACTTGGTCGCCGCGAATTACCTGAATGAGTTCTGCATCCACGTCGAGTTCAGTGAAACTCTGGTCGACCGTCTTTCCGACGAGATGTGACTCCTCGGTGACGACCACTTCGGTCAGGTACTCCGCCATCTCGAACTCGTCGACGAGTTCGTCGCCCATCTCGATGCGTTCGGGGATCAGCAGTCGGCCAACGGTCGCAAAGTAGACCACACCCGTTCCGAGCACGAGAACGCCAAGCTGTGTGAACTCGAACATGGAGAACGGGTGGTCGATGATTCGGCCGGAGATGTCCGAGGCGAGAATGCTCGTCGAGGTGCCGATGAGCGTCAGCATCCCGCCGAGCATCGCGACGTACGAAACGGGCATGAGGAGTTTGGAGGGGGAGATGCCCGTCCTGTTCGAGAGCGTGTTCACCATCGGGATCATCACCGCCACGACCGGCGTGTTGTTGATGAATCCGGCCGACCCACCGGAGAGACCGAGGACGGCCAGGAGCTGTTTGTAGGGGCTCGTGCCGTAGCGGTCTGCGATCTTGGTGCCGATGATGTTGACGAGTCCAGTTCGCCGGATCCCCTCACTGATGATAAACATCGCCAGGACGGTCACCGTCGCAGGGCTGGCGAATCCGCTGACACCCATCTCGGCGTCGACGCCCGTCCAGGGCTCCAGTGCGATGAGGGTGAACATGACCCCAATCGCGGTGATGTCGATCGGTAACGGTTCAGTGATAAAGAGCACAATCGCAACCCCAATAATCGCAAACACGACCAGTATCTCAGTCGTCAGGGGAGGTATCTCGCCGCCAGTCTGTGCGAGAACCGCGGGATCCATTCAGGCAGAGACACACCGACAGGAGGCAAAAAGCTATTGCAGACACGTCGGTGACCAGTTCCGAGACGGACAGAGGCTACGTGCCGGGCATCCGACAGAGACTAGCGGTCAGGACGACCGGATCGTCGGTGTCGTTTCGCGCGCCGTGTGAGACGCCACGGCCGTGTTCGACCACACCGGGCGCGCTGACTGTCGCCTCGTCGCCATCGCGGATGACGGTCACCGTGCCGTCGAGAACGTGAAAGATGTTCGTCGAGTCGGCGTGCTCGTGTGGAGAGAGTTCTGCGCCCGGCCCCAGTGCGAAGGCTTTCACCAGCACGTCGTCGCTCACGACCAGTTCCGTATCGATCACCTCACCTGCGTCCGGATCGAGTGTCGGGTACAGATCCATATCCGTGATCGGGGCCGGAGATATAATTCCGTTCGCATCCGTCGAGCGATATCGTCGCCGGTATGAGTCCGAAGCGAAAATGAGCGGTATGGACGAACAGAACGTGCTGGGTGAGCGACTCAAACCCTGCAGCGGGGACCCAGTGACTGGCTACCTGCGAGACGGGTGCTGTCGGGACCACGACGATGACATCGGTCGTCACGAAATCTGTGCTGTCGTGACCGCGGAGTTTCTCGAATTCAGCAAGGCGCGGGGCAACGACCTCGTGACGCCCCGTCCGGAACACGGCTTCCCCGGCCTCACGCCCGGCGACCGATGGTGTCTCTGTGTCGGACGCTGGCTGGAAGCACTCGATGCGGGAGTTGCGCCGCCGGTCGTACTCGAAGCGACGAACGAGTCCGTGCTCGACGACGTGGACCGGTCGACGCTCGACGACTACGCGTACGATCCAGAAGACGATGAGTTCTCGAAGAGACCGGACATGCGGAGGCTTTCGTCACCGAAGAAAAACGGCGACAGCCCCGAATCTGATCTCGAAGACCGATTCGAGACGTGACCTCGTGGAGGCCGATTCGGCACTGACTTCGCGGAGGCTGATTCGAGACGCAACTCAGTCACCGCCACTGACATCTCTCGGCGGGAAGTCTCCAGATTCATTAGGCTCCCACCGCTAGGAACCGCTAATGCGTATCGAGTATCTCGGCGGCGATGATCCCGATATTGCGGTCGTCGGTGGGATCCACGGCGACGAGCCATGTGGCCCGGAGGCTATCGAACGATTGCTCGCGATGGAACCGGACGTCGAACGTCCCGTGGCGCTGGTGATAGCGAACGAGCGGGCACTCGCAGTCGAGAAACGCTACGTCGACGAGGATCTCAACCGGGCGTTTCCCGGCCGCAAAGATGCGACAACGCACGAATCCCGACTCGCCGCACGTCTCGTCGAGGAGATCGGTCACTGTCGGACGCTGTCGCTACACTCCACGCAATCCTACGAGGGGATGTTCGCTCTGGTCAACGACGTCAGCCCGTACGCACGGGAGATCTGTCCGCGTCTGTCCGTGGACGCTGTCGTCGACGTCGGCCCGTACGACGAGGGGCGGCTGTTTCAGTCGATTCCGACGACGGTCGAAATCGAGTGTGGCTATCAGGGCTCCCAGCAGGCCGCCGACAACGCCTTTCAGGTCGCCAGGGAGTTTCTCGGCGCGACTGGCGTGTTACCCAGCGAGCGACTCGCCCCCCAGACCGATCTGGAACTCTTTCGACTCCGGCGACCGATCGAGAAGGCGGACGCAAAATCCTATCAGGTCTACGCGTCGAACTTCGAGCGCGTTATCGAGGGAGAACCGTTCGCTGCCGCAGACGAGACCGAGATGGTCGCGGAAGGGCCGTTCTACCCCGTGTTGCTGTCGCCATATGGCTACGAGGAACTGTTCGGGTACGCCGCCGAGCGCGTCGGGACGTTCACCGCTAGCTCCGAGTGACGAGGCGACTCGCAGGCCGTTCACAGAACAGCTAAAATTATATATAGCGGCCGATATATCCCGACTATGACGACACTCGGAGAGGTACAGACGACGATTGCGGAATCGGCTCCGGACGACTGGATACAGTTTGCCGATATGGGGACGTGGACCTTTCGCAGCGACGTACAACTCCGGATTCAACGCCACGAACAACTGAACGCGAATCTCGAAACGCCCTGGACACAGCACCTGCAGGCAAACAGCCAAAGTTTCAGCTATCTGGTCTATTACGGCAACTCACCTGTCGAGTATCATACGATCGCGAGTCTCGACAACTTCCGGGCACACGTACCCTTCCCACAGCAGCCCGCAAACCCGAACGAGCCGTACACGATTTCCCCCTATCAGGCGACGCTCGGGAAGATCATCACCGGCGACGAGGATATGTTCCGGTCGTATCTCAACAGTACCGGAATCGAAGTGCGGGACGCGTAGCGAACTGGCTGCACTCTTTCACAGGCGTCCACCAGTATCCCGGCCTCACGCGTCTTCGGGCGGTTCAAGGTCGACGAGCGTCAGGTCCCGGTCCAGCATGCAGAAGTCGTGGGGCGGGTCACCGACGACGCTGTCGATGCGATAAGACAGCTCGAAGTCGGCCCCGGCCGGTTCACAGTACTCGTGGCTGGGACATCCCGTGTGTGGACAGGAACCCTCCAGCGAGACGTTGCTCCCCGCGTACGCGCTGTCGGCGGCAACGTTCGCCCGGATGGTCGCTGGCTCGACTTCGACGGCCGTGACGCCGGTGTCGTGAACGGCACAGTCGAGCGTGTGTGCATCCTCGCGAATGTCGGTGATACGGTATCGTCGTCCCGGCGTGAGATTGAGACACTGGTCGCGGTAGGGACACCCCTCACATGCGTCTGCCTCGCCCTGATAGACGAATTCCGTACCCTCGCGCGCGAGGCGCGTCCCGACGAGCGTCACCGTCGCCATAGGTTTGCTACGTGGTGAGTGCAGGTAAGCCTCCCGCATCCCAACGGGCCGTCAGAGAGGTAGGGGAAGCTACGTGAGGATATCCCCGATTCGCTGTGGCTCCCCAGAAAGGGCGGGGTCCTCGTCGATGATCTGGAGTACCTCGTGGTCGGTCATCGCGGGATACTCCTTGTCGATTGCTTCCTCCAGAAGCGCCTTTTCGAGGCGAAATTCGGTACCCTCGTAGATCACGTCAACACCCTCCTCGTCGAACGAAAGAACGGTCATATCGACAGATAGGTGAGCGATGAATAAAAAGTAGCCGGGACAGACCCGGACCGCTTGCGTGAGACATCGAGTGGGCACGCAGTACAAACGAGTTTGTACAGTTCGTCTCTCTGTGCTGATTCAGAATTGCGTGAGAGGAGAACAGTCCGAAACCTATCAGTATTTATACGAATGTATGACGTTTTATTCCTCATGCAAGAAAAACCAAATGAAACGCTGTCTGTCCCGTTCAGACGAACGTCCAGCCCTCCGTACAAGCACGGCGTCGCCGCTCGAACGAGAGACAAATAACGCAAACGATGGCATCCGACCAACAGACGCTGTCAAACGTCCCCGAAACGTCGGTCGGCGCACCGGGTTCGATGAATGCACGGTTGCGGAGTCTCACGACGCGGCTCTGGCGGACGCTGGAGTACAGTTCGGCGTATCTCGCGCTCATCGCGGCGGCGAAGGTGCTTATCGTGATGTACATTCTGTCACTCCCGCTGAGTCCGGCCCCGCTCGTCGGTGCGCTCGTCACGTTTGCAATCTATGCAAACGACCGAATCGTCGACACCGAGAGCGATAGCGTCTCGAACCCGGACCGGACAGCATTCGTACAGCGGTATCAAAGCGAACTGTACGTACTCGCCGCAGTCGCGTACGGTCTCGGTGTCGCCGTCGCCGCACTCGGTGGCGCGCTCGCGTTCGGTCTGACGGTCCTTCCCGGTCTCCTCTGGGTCGCCTACGCCGTCGAGTGGATACAGGTCAACACGGTCCAGGTGACCCGACTCAAAGAGATTCCGGTGATCAACTCAGTGCTCGTCGCGATCGCGTGGGCAGTCCCTGTCGTCGTCCTGCCAGTTGCGTTTGCGGATGCGACGCTCACGCCCACCGCCGGACTGCTCGTTCTCTACTTTAGCTTTGCAACCTTTGTCAATACAGAGATTGCAAACATCCGGGATGTGGAAAGCGACAGAGCAAGCGGCGTCGCGACGATGCCGACAATCGTCGGCGTCGAGCGGACCCGGGTTGTTCTGTCTGCCCTCTCGCTGGGGACACTCGTCGTCCTCTGTGGCGGAGTCGCTAGCGGAATCGTGACTGTGCTCTCGGCAGCAGTCCTCTCGACTGGCGTGGTCTGTCTCGTCGTCATCCTCTCGCTGGTCGAGCGAATATCGAACGAACGGCTTCTCGCACTCGGTGCCGAGTGTACACCCGTCCCGGTACTGCTCGGACTGGCAGTGCTGGCGGTTCTGTCGTAGGAAAGCGGTCCACTCGGGACACAGACAGAGTTCACCGACGTTTTTTGTCACAGGATTTCGTTGCATCAGTATGAGAACCGCGTCGTCGGCGTATCTGTCTCTGGTTGGCATGCTCCTTCTGTCGGGGTGTGCAGGCGCACCCATCTTTTCCGGTGAGCCGACACCGTCTGGGGAAGATGCCATCGTCGTGACCGTCGTGAACGTCGCAGACGGCGATACAGTCGACGTGCGATACGACAACGGAACCGAAGCGACGGTTCGGCTACTCGGCGTCGATACTCCAGAGGTTCAAACGGAGGTCACCACCGACGAGTTCGAGGGCGTCCCCGACACGACCGGGGGCCGTGAGTGTCTGCGTCGCTGGGGGTCGCAAGCATCAGAGCACACCGAAGCGCGACTGGCGGGGGAACGGGTAACGCTGCGATTCGACGCGAGGGCGGACCGGCGGGGCGGTTTCGGACGGTTGTTGGCATACATCGTCGTGGACGGCGAGAACTTCAACCGCCACCTGGTCGCGGAGGGACACGCCCGCGTCTACGACACGACATTCTCCGAGTTAGACCAGTTCAACGAGGCAGAGAGGGATGCGCAAGAAGCAAACCGGGGCGTCTGGGAGTGTCAGTCGGCTGGAACCTAAGAGATAACACGGCGAGATGACGAACCCGATCAGGACGCGCCATCAGTCTCCGAAAGGACGGGGGCCTCGACGGTAACGACGGTCCCGGTCGGGTCGTTGTCTTCGAAGATTACCTCGCCGCCGGTGAGTTCCGTTCCCCAGACGATAAGCGCAAGTCCGAGGCCGCTGCCGTGTTTCAGCGGCGTTTCGGTCCCCTCGGTCAACAGCGTGAGTTCGTCGTCGTTGACCCCCGGGCCGTTATCCTCGATGACGATTCGGACGCCGTCGTCGGTCTGTGTAACGTCGACCCAGACTGTCGGGTCGGCGTTCGTGTTGTGTTTTGCTGCGTTTTCGATGATGTTCGAGAGGACGTCGTCCAGAACGCCGTGTACGTAGGTCGTCTCCGAACAGAGATCGGTGTGAACGGTTACGTCGGGATAGTCGTCGCGAACCGAGTTGAGACAGTCCTGAACGATAATACCGAGACGTACCGGCGTTAGTTCGGCCCGGCCGCGCTCGAAGACGTCGAGAATCTGGTGTATCTTGTCGCTGAACTCCTCGATTTCGAGTACCTTCTCTCGGGTTTTTTCGACTCGACCCTCGTCGTCCTGGTCTGCGAGCACCTCGGTCTGACTCAGGATGACCTGAATGTTGGTTCGGATATTGTGGCGAAAGACCCGGTTGAGAACTTCGAGACGCTGTTGCTGTCGGACGTATTCGCTGATATCGTGGAGCGTGATGATCTGTCCGGTCGGCCGGTCGTGTGTGTCAGTCAGTTCGTTGATCGAGATGTCGTAGACACGCGTTCCGTCCGTAGAATGAAACACGGTACGCCCGGAGTGAGATTGCTCACTCCGGATGTTCTCGAACTGGGGGATCACCGATTCGACCGGACTGCCGAGTGTCGCTGATCCAACCGCCTGTGCCGCCTGGTCGTTCATGTCGACGATATTGTTGCGCCGGTCGAGGACGATCAGCCCCTCCTGCATCCGACGGAACATCGACCGCCGCGCCGGTCGAATCGGCGTCGGACTCGTCCCGAGCAGTTGAAACCGCGTCAGCGCCCCCAGAAAGAGGACGGCAGAGAGTGAAAAGGCGACAGGTGTCGGGTCAATTCCGCCAGTGGGCAGGAGTCCAAGCAAGTGAGTCACGTTGGTGACCCACGGGATAAACAGCCCGAGCAACAGCGCGAGACTCTGTCCGCGGAAGAGAAACACGTCACTGGAAACGAACTGCAACAACAGAATTGCACCCAGAATCCCAAGCAGGTACGTGTACGCCGCGATCACCCAGAACCAGATTCCGGGAGTTCGATCGAGGATCATCGATCCGCCCTGTTCGACGAGCACTGAATCAGTGTACATCAGGTGATGGATGTCGTTTGTCAACCCAAAGCCGATAGTGAGAATCGGAACGACCGAAGCAACAAGGAGATACCGGACTTCGAGATACTCGATGTATCCTGTATACGACAGACAGAAGAACAGCCACGCAACGGGGAGGATGGCAACTCCCAGCCAGGTGACGTCCGTCCAGAAGATCTTCTCGGCCACGCCAGTCTCGTTGATCCGGAAAAAGAGCGTGGCTGACCACCAGCACTGACCAGCGAGCAGGACTGTCAACGAGACAGAGCCCGGTTCAGGGCGCTCGCGCCAGGCGATCAGCGCGCCAGTGAATCCGATAGCAATCGTCGCTATCAGAATAATCTGCATGACGAGTAGTGTGGACATGGTCTCGGACTGTGCTTATTCGTAGAAATCGTCTAGGTACGCCCGAATCTCAGAGATGTCCGCACCGTCCAAACTATCCAAACCATACTGGATGACCAGCGGGTAGAAGTGGCGATTTTTCTCGAACTCCTCGTCGTACTCGAACTCGTACTCGGCTTTCAGGACGTTGTACAGTCGGCGGAGTTCGCGGACCTGGGCGTCTGGGAGATACATGTACGTTCCCGTCTGCGTTTCCTTGATCGGGGTATGCTCCGTATCCGAGGAGTCAGCCGTCACATCCGCAGAATCTGCGTCGGTGATCTCACCGCTGGACGAGTCGGGCGGTTGCTCGTTCGAGGTGGGATGGCTCTCTGACTGTTCAGTGGACCGTTTGCGGCGTTTTCGGAGTCGTTCTGATCGGTCGTCCATTAGACGTGAACCTCCGTTCGTTGAAACTGATCGGCTAGCTGTGCAGCAATATCCTCAAACATCGGGAGTTGATCGCAGTTGGGGTCTTCCTCGAACAGGCTGACGCCGTTGCTGAGCGCCCGCTGGATGCTCGCCCGTTCGCGAACCTGCCAGACCGGTGTGTCGTCGAAGGCGTCTTCGATCCAGGCGATCATCTCCTGTGCCTGAGTCTTTCTGACGTCGATTCGGTTGATGATCACGCCACAGTCCTGAATCTCGATGCCGTAGTCTGTCTCGAGCGCGCCGATGTGGTCGTACAGCAGTTCGAAGGCACGCTTGCTCGTCGTCTCCGCCAGCGCGGGGATAAGTGTATTCTGTGCCGCATAGAGCGCGTTATCCATAAGATTGCCGAGAAACGGAGGGCAGTCGATGAGGACGTAGTCGTACTCGTCTTCGACGTGTTCGAGTACCAGATCGAGTTGCTGTCCCGACCGACGCGACAGCGTCAGTTCCGGTTCGATGGCCGTCATGTCGATATTCGAAGGAATAAGATCCATCTCCCGGTGCTCCCGGACGATATCGGTGATTCGCTCGCGCTGTTCTGCGTCACTCAGTACGTCAAAGAGCGAGGGGGGATCCTCGTCGTATGCCTCCCGCATCCCGAGATTCTCGGTTGCGTTTCCCTGTGGGTCCAGATCGACGAACAACACGTCCGATCCCTGTCGGTTGAGGGCACCAGCAATATTTATCGCGATAGCAGTCTTTCCAACACCTCCTTTCTGATTACTGATTGCCAGCCTCACTGGCTTTTCCATACAAACCATCCAAACGAACACGAAGATAAATAAGTTCGTCAGACATCTGGCAGACGGTTGAGTGAAATAGAGTGGTCGAGTGAGACGATATCGGGAAATGATTGGAGATCAGGTGTCACCGTTCGACGAGCGCAATAAAGGAAAACACGACGATAAACACAAGATTGTATCCAGATAGTAGTATCTGGCTGAAAGCTGTTCTGTGGCTCATCTCCAAAAAGGGGCACGGTCAACAAACTGTTGACGCAGGTCGAAATCGGCGTCCGCTCATCGAGTTTGGTGAATCAACGCTTCGATCCGTTCTAGACACGTCTCGAAATACAGTTCCTCCGAAACGCATATGGAGTATTCGTCAGAGGAACACAGCCAAAGCTGGCTCTTCGTACTCGGTGTCCTGTTCTACATGTTTGGATTGTTTTTGTTCGGAACCGGCCGCGAACTCGCAACCGAGAACAAGCTCGTGGTTTCCCCTGATTGGTACACACGAGTTCAACGGACGGATCACCAGTCGCTGACTCAGGAATATCCGTCTGTTCGTTATCTATTTACGGTGTGCATAAAACATGAAACCTACTGAGGTCTACCCGGCCACGACAAGTTTCCCTGTTCATTTCAGAGAACAGTGAATACATCATAGCCGGGTTCGTTGTACTGACACTATTTGGGGGGTTTCTCACATTTGAATCGTATCTCAGTCCCGGGACAGAGGTCGAACGAAGCGAAAAGGCAAGCTGGTCCTCGACTGCAGAGTTTACCCACCAGGCGACCGTCGTAAACCAGACGGCGGTGTTCGATGAGGGAGACGTGTTAACAAACCGCTCCGTGTATTTCGAGTCTGTCACACCGACGCTCGACAGTACGTTCCGGTACGAGTACGAAGCCACAGCAGGCGGAGAGCTAAATACGGCGACTGAACTTTCGGTCATTCTCCGCTCAGTCGACCAAAATGTAGAGTACTGGCGCACGGAGACCGAACTGGGAGCTGTCAGTAACGAGTCCGTCCAATCCGGGGAGGAAATTACGGTTCCATTCTCGATAAATATCACCCAACTCAACGAACAGATTGGGGAAATTGAGAGTCAACTGAGTGGATCGCTCGGGAATACATAAATTATTATCGAGTTACAGGTAGAACTCACGGGCACTCGCAACGATCTGCAGATAGCCGAGGAGAAGGAGTACCAGATGCAGATCGACACACAGGGGAACGTCTACAGGGTGACGAATGGCGGCCCTGTTACGGACTCTGGCCAGCAGTTTGCACAGGAGACGAGTCAGAAACGCTATGGGCCGCTCTGGACAGTCGGTGGCCCCGTCCTACTGTTCGTATCGGTGCTCGGGATCGGTGGAATCGTCATCGGGCGTCGAGAGGAAACATTCGAGATCTCGGACAGAGAACGGACGTGGATCCAGTATCGAGCAGAGCGGTCGGAGTTCGAGGAGTGGATCAGCCACGGCACGCTCCCTGCAGATGTCGACGAGCGGACCGTCGTGGAGGTCGACTCGCTCGAAGATCTGGTCGACGTGGCGATCGACTCGAACCGACGAGTCGTGGCGGATCAGTCCCGGAACAGCTACGTCGTGATTCTCGAAGAGACCATATACAGATTCACTGCGCCGCCATCGCCCGGAAAAGCATAACGCAGACTGTCAGAACGAATACCGCGCCACGACACCGTTGTGTGATCGATCAAACGGGACAGAGAGAAACACGTCCCACAGTGGTTTTCGAGACGGTACGGGTCGGAGCGATACCGCGTCATTCGAGTCGGTCAGCGTCGATGCTGACACCCGGCGGAGTCACGATCAGAAAGCCGCGAAAGTGCATGAGTTCGCCCCCAGCGTCCTTGATCTGGCGTGCGAATCCGGCCGCGAGTTCGTTCAGGTCACCCTCGACGTTCAGCACGAGTATCGCGTTCGATTCGATGACCGAGAGCCACTCCTCGTCGGGCGTCGACCCATCGAGCACACCGAGCACGATACGGTCGCTGTCGACCGATTCCCCCTCGTCGAGCTGGTCTTCGACCGACTGCAGATCCAGACCGTCGAAATCTCCCATATCTCATGCTTGGCCGACCGATACAAAAGTCTACTGACAGCCGAACAAATCTCGGCTCGGTCTACTCCTCAGATCCGCCACTGACGGTGACCTGCGCCGGGCGAAGCACCTTGCCAGCCATCTCGTAGCCAGTTCGGTGGACGGACGCTATCGAGTCCGCGGGCTGGTCGGACTCGACCGTTGCGAGTACCTCGTGACGCTGCGGGTCGGTATCCTGCCCCGGTTCGGGTTCGATCCGCTCGACGTTCTCGCGGCGCAACTGCTCGTCGAACTGCTCGACTGTCGATTCGAGGCCGCTCCGGATGTCCGCACCTTCGTCTTGGTCGAGCGCCCGGTCGAGATTGTCTCGCACGTCGAGGATGCGCTCGACGAAGTCCTCGGTCGCGCGCTGTTTCTCCTCTTCGAGGCGCTTTTGCTGGCGTTTCTTGTAGTTCTGGAAGTCGGCCTGTTTTCGCTTCAGCCGCGACTCGAAATCGTCGGCCCGCTCGCTCGTCTCGGCCAGGTCCGATTCGAGTCTGTCCCGTTCCCGACGAAGTGCTTCGATCACGCGGGCAGTCGTCTCCACCGACGCCGCGTCCACCCACTCCAGTACCTCCGCATCGACAGCCACGTCCTCGGGGTCGATGTCCGTCGAGACGCTGACTCCTTCGGCGCTGTCGTCGGCATCGTTGTCGGTGTTTCGCGAGAGAATCGCATCGAGCGCCCGCTCCACGTCGTCTGGCTTCTCGGCGATTTCTTCGAGCGTTTCACGCTGTGGATCGGCTTCAGACTCGTCACTCGACTCATCACGTGCGTCTGTGTCTTCGGCGGTGGTCGCTCCCTCCGTTTCCTCGCGTGCGGACTCGTCGTCGGCGGCCACGTCGGTGTCGCCGTCCTGCTCGGTCATACACGATGCAAGCCCGCTCGTGAATAAAAACCAGTCGACACGGGTCGAGCGTCCCTGCCGAGCGGGTTCGCCTGCTGGGAATCTCGTCGCGTAACGTAGCGACCGGGAGTTACCCGAGCGATATGTCGAGATAGAGCATCACGATCGCACCGAAAATCGTCCCCAGCGTTGCGATCCGTTCGTGTCCCCGTGTGTGGGTCTCCGGGACGATTTCGTCGCTGATGACAAACAACATCGCTCCGGCGGCAAATCCCATCGCGTAGGGGAGCAACGCCGACACCGACTGGACAGCGTACGCACCGAGGATGGCAAGTGGGATCTCGACGAGTCCGGACCGAACCCCGACAAACGCCGCGTAGAACCGCCTGTCCAGACCAGCGTTGATCGCCGCCACAGACACCGCGAGTCCCTCCGGGATGTTCTGAATTCCGATGGCGAGCATCAGCGGGATGGCAGTCTCGAGGTCGCCGCTGCCGAATCCGACGCCGACAGCGAGTCCCTCTGGCATGTTGTGGAGCGTGATCGCCAGAATGAACAGCACGACGCCAGCGAGACGCTCGTCGGCTACAGGAACGGTGTCGCTTGGATTCGCTGCATCGCTTCGGCGCTTCCCCGAGAGCAGATAGTGCGCATGTGGTACGAGCATGTCCGACCGATCCAGAAACAGTGCGCCGAGGGCCATACCGATAAGTACCGGGAACGGACTTCCGCTCGGCGTATAGGTCTCGATACCGGGGATGATGAGACTCGTGAAACTCGCTGCGAGCATCACGCCCGCGGCGAAACCAAGAGCACCGTCCAGAGCACGCTCTGATGGGTTCCGCCAGACGAATACGAGAGAGGCACCCAGAAGATTGAGGGCGGCGATGACGAGTCCACCCACCAGTCCGTGGACGACTGGATTCGTTCCGAACAGTTTGGGAAATTGTTCAACGACCATGGGTACTCCTCGTGAACACCTCGATCGATCGTACAACCCGTATCACTATGATTAATTGGACCGTACCGAACGCTCGATAGCAGATGCCCTACCCAAGTCGCGCGGTCGTCTCCTCACCCAACTCCTCTATCTCGACCAACCCATCATCAGCCAGATCTGCAAGGAGGTCTCGAAGCCACTCGCGCCCGTACTCGCCGTCTGGCGTGTAGTCCACGCGAACTCTGTGTCCGAGGGTATCGAGACGCATCTCGCCGTGTTCACCGAGTGCCCCAATAATTCGCCCGCGCATCTGTCGCCTGCTCCCTTCAAAGTCTGGCTGTGTGGGTACGTCCGGAGCGGTGAAATCACCTGACTGGTACGCGTCACAGCACTCCCGCCAGGGACAACTCGCCTCGTCGCACCGCGGCGTCTTCCCACAGGCGACGCCGCCCAGTTCCATGATGGCGTTGTTCCAGACGCGGGACTCGCCATCGGGCAGTAGTTTGCGGGCCACACGCTCGAAGGCGTCGTCGTCGTCCGGAACACCAAACGCGCGGTACAGCACCCGCTTGACGTTCGTGTCGACGACGGCGTCGCCGTTGTTGAACGCAAAGCTAGCGACCGCATTCGCCGTGTATGGCCCCACGCCCATCAGGTCAGTGAGGTCATCGGGGTACCGGGGAAACTCCCCGTCGTATTCCTCCTCAATCTGGATCGCCGCTTCGTGGAGGTACTTCGCTCGATTGTTGTAGCCGAGGCTGTGGTCAGTCCAGAATGCCACCACCTCCCCGCGGTCGGCGTCCGCGAGAGTCGCCGTCGTCGGCCAGCGATCGACGAATGCCTCGAAGGCGGTAACGACCCGGGAGAGTTGCGTCTGCTGGCTCATCACCTCTGAGACGAGAATTTCGTATGGATCTGTGGTCTCGCGCCATGGAAACGGGCGGTGGTCGTCGCGATACCACGCCACCAGTCGCTCTCTGACCGCTGGCACGTCGACGGCTTCGAGCGGGTCAGCATCACTCATCGTCGGCGGTATCGACCTCGCTCATCGCTCGGGCGTTGCGACGACGGCGAGATGGTCGTCGTGATACGGTTCGAGTCGCTCGGTCGCCAGTATCTCGTAGCCGGATTCCAACTCTGTGAGTAGCCGGTCGAACACGGCGTCTGGATCAGCGGTGACGTCCTCGCTTCGGGCCTTGAAAGCGGCGATCAGCCGTCCATCGTCTTCGAGAAAGAGCCGATTTGTGAGTGCCACGTCCGCCTGGCCGCGGGTTGCCACGTCCTGGACGACCACGTCGACCGGTTCCACGACGTGGGCGTAGGTCTCAGGTTCGCGGGCGTCCTTCAACAGGGGAAAGAGGTTCGGCCGCCCCTCTGCGACGCCGACCAGATCACGCATCGGACGGGGCGCAAACTCCACGGCGTAGGTCGGCCCTGCGAAGTCCGCGACGTGGCTCACCGTCGTCCCGCTTGCCGCGCCGAGATACAGAGCCCGTTCCTCACCGTCGAGACCGGTCTCGATGCCCTGCTCGATGGTCGCGCCGAGTTTCGAGCGGTGGGGGTTCCAGAGTCGCCACTCGCCGTCTGTCGGTTCGCCGTAGACTGGTTCCCCACGCGTCGCCAGCCCTGTCTGTCCATCGACCGACCGCCGCTCGACGCCCGCGGGGAGTGTCACGTCTCATCACGAGCGCGGATACGCTCGATGCGTTCGTTCAGTTCGTCCTGTAGTTCCGACCGGAGGTCACCGCTGTAGTGGTCGATTCTGGCAGCGATTGTGAGTTTGCCAGCGAGCGCCCGGGCAGCAGATCCGCGGTGTTCGGGCGCGGTCGACCTGACAGCCTCGTGGGTGTAGATGATCCCGTGTTTCGGGGACGGCGCGCCGCCACGAAGGTGGGCGAAGAGCGCGTCTTCGGCACCGAGCAGTTGCACGGTGCCGCTTGGCTGTTTCGCCAGTTCTTCGAGTCCGCCCGCAAGCGAGACGAGTCGTGCGGCCAGTTCCGGGCCCGCGAGCGCGGCGAGGTTCGGGGCCACCTCCGGCGCCAGTCGCTCGACGAATCGCTGTAACTCGTCGCCCTCCGCCTCGACGGCGAGCACCGTCTCGGCGAGTGACTGCACGCGCCGCCGGGCCGGGTCTGCCGTGTCGTCGTCGACGAGCGTCCGGAGATACTCGGTGTCGACCGCCGCGTCGCTGTCGTGTGTGCCCGCCCACTCAGCGACGCGCTCGGTGAGTTCGTTCGCCGTCCGTCGACAGTCGTCCATCGCACGGATGGCGTGGATCAGTTGTCGGTCGTCGGCCTGTTCGAGTTCGGCCGTGGCCTCGCGGGCCGCGTGACAGGTCACCTCGTGTAAGAGTTCGTAGTACTCCTCAGTACTGTCGACGACGCCCGACTCGACTGCCCGTTCGGGCCACACCGCTGGCTCCGTGGCGCGTCCCCGCTCGATGGCCGCACGTGTCGCCTCGCGGTCCGTGAGAGGGCAGCCAGCAAACCAAGCCGAGTCGTCCGCTCGCTCGCTCATACCTCTCGTTCGATCCGGGGGCGTTTATCGGTTCGCACTGAGCGACAGTCGTGCCGGGCGATATTTTGTGCCTTCAAAGGAAATAGATAGCTGAAAGGGTCTGGATCGGCACCTTGCTTTAATATTGAGGATACGTATGTGGTTTTATGGCATGGCAATCGGGCTCGGATGAGGGCATCCCCGACTGGAGAGAGGCGGAGCGAGACTACGAAGACGAACTCCGCGAACGTGGGACGATCCCCGAACTGTTCGAGGCGAGCGCACAGCGTCACGCAGACCAGCTCGCCCAGCTCTACAAGGGCGGCATCTCGAACCGATCGATGACCGCCTACGTGCCCGAACCGCCCGCCGGGGAGTACGGATCGCTCACCTACGGAGAACTCCAGGAGATCGTTCGCAACCTCGCCGCAGGCTTTCGGAATCTCGGGCTGGACCACGGTGACAGCGTGGGTATCTTTGCCAATACGCGCATGGAGTGGGCGCAGGCTGATCTCGGAGTGCTCGCGGCCGGTGGTGTCGTAACGACAGTCTACACCGACTCCTCGCCCGAGCAGGCGGAGTATCTCCTCGATGACCCCGGCGCGACGGGCGTCGTCGTGGAAGACGACGACCTTCTCGAGACGGTGCTGGCAGTCGAAGATGAGCTGGAGCTCTCCTGGATCGTGGTGCTAGACGAGACTGATCACGAGCGAGAAGACATTCACACGCTCGCGGAGGTACACGAAACCGGGAGCGATGTCTTCGACCCGGACCAGTACGCCGCATGGCTCGACGAGACGGACCCCTCTGACCTCGCGAGCATCATCTACACCTCCGGCACGACGGGGAGACCGAAAGGTGTCCGGCTGACACACTGGAACTTTCGGTCGAACGTCCACCAGATCCGCAGGCGTGTCGGCCCGCGACCGAGCCAGTCCGACCGGTTCAGCGTCGGCCCCGGGACAGTGAGTATCTCCTTTCTCCCGCTCGCGCACGTCCTCGAACGGCTAGCCGGGCACTTTCTGATGCTCGGGTCCGGCGCGACAGTCGGCTACGCCGAGAGTCCGGACACGCTTTCCGACGACCTCACGCAGGTCCGACCGCACACCGGGGCGAGCGTCCCGCGCGTCTACGAGCGCATCTTCGACCGCATGCGCACGCAGGCGAGTTCGGGGTCGCTGAGTTTCCTGACCGAACGCATCTTCGAGTGGAGTCTCGATGTCGCCAGACAGTACGCCCGGACCGACGACCCCGGCACGGTCTTGCGGGCGAAACACGCGCTGGCCGACCGACTGGTCTACAGCACCGTCAAAGAACAGATGGGCGGCAGGCTCGAATGTATGGTCTCTGGCGGCGGCAGTCTCAGCGAGGATCTGGCTCGGCTGTTCAAAGGGATGGGGGTACCGATTCTGGAGGGGTACGGGCTCACCGAGACGTCACCGGTCGTCTCGGTCAACACACCCGACGACGTGCGACCCGGGACGCTCGGCCCGCCACTGGAGGGGGTCGAGGTTGCGTTCGACGAATCGCCTTCGATCGGGACCGAACACATCGACGCCGAAGGGCGTGTCGGCGAGTTACTCGTTCGCGGTGACAACGTCTTCGAGGGGTATTGGAACCAGCCAGGTGCGACCAAACGCGCGTTCGTCGAAACAGTCCCCGGACACGAGGACAGAGACAGCGATACGTCGAAAGAACGGTGGTTCCGAACCGGCGACCTGATCGAGCAGACGCCGGACGGGTTTCTGGTCTTCCACGAGCGTCTGAAACAGTTATTCGTGCTCAGCACGGGCAAGAACGTCGCGCCTGGCCCTATCGAGGACCGCTTCGCGACGAGCGACCGCATCGAGCAGATCATGGTCGTCGGTGACGACCGGAAGTTCATCGGGGCGCTCGTCGTGCCCAACTTCGCGCGACTCAGGGCGTGGGCAGATGAACGCGGGTACGACCTGGCCGACGACCGGGAGCAACTGGTCGCGGATGAGCGCGTCGTCGAGTGGGTCAGCGAGGAGATAGGCCGAGTGAACGAGGACCTGGAACGTATCGAGCAGATCAAAGAGTTCGCGCTCGTTCCCGAGGAGTGGACCGCTGAAAACGACATGCTCACCCCGTCGATGAAGAAAAAGCGCCGAAACATCCTCAACAGCTACGACGGTCTCGTGGCTGAGATATACGAGTGAGGTCCTGAAGCGCTCGATAGTGCGGCCTCGAAGCCACGCCGCACGGAGAATTGCCCGGGTGACAACTTACATACGGGACGGGAACACACTGAGTGATATGCCGCGGAAAGATTATCAGGAGCGGTTGGAGGCCTTGCGCGAGGACGTCCTCTACATGAGCGAAATCGTGCTCGAACGGCTCCAGAAGGGGCTCGACGCGCTGGAACACAAAGACGAAGACCTGGCGTGGGAGGTCATCGAGGGCGACCACGAGATCAACGAACTCTATCTCGAACTCGAACAGGACTGCATCGATCTGATTGCGCTCCAGCAGCCAGTCGCCGGTGATCTGCGCTTTATCGCCGCCTCGTTCAAGATCATCACCGATCTCGAACGGATCGGCGACCTGGCGACGAACCTGGGCGATCACACGCTCGATGCGAGACAGGACATGTTCCCGGAGGTAGACATTCAGGCGATCGGGTCACTGACAATCGAGATGGTGGAAGACGCGATGGAAGCCTACGCCGAACAGAACAGCGATCGATGTTACGAGATCGCAGAGCGCGACGACGAGATCGATCACCTCTGTGAGCGTGCGTCTGAAACTGTCGCTCGCGACCTCATCGAACGCGAGAACGTGGAGTCACAGGAGGAGATCGACGAACTCATGCAGGACGTCTATCGGCTGTTGCTGACGATCCGTGACCTAGAGCGTGTCGGCGATCACGCCGTCAATATCGCAGCACGGACGCTGTACATGGTCGACTCCGACGACGATCTGCTGTACTAAATCGGGCGTGCTGGACGACAGGAGACGCACCGAAGCGACTTTGCCCCGGCCGGGAGTACCACATGATATGGACGAGATACTGGTCCCTGTCGACGGCTCCAGTGAATCGATGCACGCGCTCGAATACGCATTCGATCTGTTTCCCGAGCGTTCGATCCGGGTGGCACACGTGCTCGAAGTCGACCAGATCCCGGACCAGACCGGAGAGACAGCATTCGAGTACGCGGCCGAGCGTGCCGACGAAGTCCTCGCAGATGCCGAGGCAGTCGCAGCCGAGAACGACCGCGAGGTAGAGACCGTCAGACTGACCGGAAACGCTGGTAAGGCCATCGTCGACTACACGGAGGAGCATCCCGTCGACCACATCGTCATGGGGAGTACGGGTCGGACGGGCGTTCGTCGCGTGCTCTTTGGCTCCGTCGCGGAGACGGTGACCCGACGCGCGCCAGTCCCCGTTACAATCGTTCGCTGAACGCGCCTGCTATGCGAAGCGTCGCCCTATCGCGACTGTGACTCGGCGAGCCCGTCACCCGTAATCCGAAACTCGGCAGTCTCGCCCGCGGCTTTGGTGTGGTGTTTTTCGAGCGTCGCACGCCGGTTGCCGCCACGAAACCGGTCGAGTCGAAGGACGATTGCAGACCAGTGGTTCAGCGTGTGGCCGCCGAGGGCACGTGTCCCTTCGCTCTCCGGGTCGGTGTACACCTGATTCGTGATGCCGACCGCGATATCGTGTTTTCGCGCAAGTGAGAGCAGATGGGTCACCTGTCGAGCAACGTCGCGCAGCGCTTCGCCGTCTTCCTGCTGGGTTCGTTCGAGTCGATAGAAGCCGGTCGCGCTGTCGAGAGCGACGAAATCGACCTGGTCCGCGAACTCCTCGGCGTCCTGCACTGCCTCGGCCTGCTCGGCGAAATCGTGTACCTCGGTGATAATGATCCGCGAGGCAATCGTATCGAGGTCCGCCTCGGGATGAGCCTCGGCGAGTTGTTCGAGGCGCTCGATAGGCAGCCCCTCAGTGTCGATAAAGAGCGCAGACCCGCCGCGTGCGGCCGTCTCGACGGCGGCAGAGAGGACGAGGTTCGTCTTGCCGGAGGCTGGCGGGCCGTACACCTGTGTGACGGCACTCCGCTCGAACCCACCGCCGAGCAGGGAATC
This sequence comes from Halovenus marina, assembly GCF_051414115.1. Classification (NCBI taxonomy): domain Archaea; kingdom Methanobacteriati; phylum Methanobacteriota; class Halobacteria; order Halobacteriales; family Haloarculaceae; genus Halovenus; species Halovenus marina. Next base: position 1,810,765 of record NZ_JBLKNZ010000001.1, read on the forward strand.
GAGCGGGCGACAGCCGGTCGGAATCGGATCGGTCACTACGTGCGTTTCAGTTGCCATCGCATTTAAGGGGTGGGCATCTGCGAGCGTCCGGCAAAACCCAGAACGGTACATCTTTTAGGACAGCAGACTCCGGTCACAGTATGGTACAGCTCGGGCTCGTCGTCGCCCAGTTCAGCAAGGAGGGGGAGATCCCACAGCGGATGGCACGGCGTGCGCGCGAGGCGGCAGCGGACCGCGACGCGACTATCGTCGACTCCATCGACGTTCCGGGGTCGTACGACACGCCGCTGGCCGCGGACAGACTCGCGCGCCGCGACGACGTGGACGCGGTCGCAGTCGTCGGAGCCATCGTCACGGGGGACACCGACCACGACCAGGTGATCGCGAACGCGGCCGCCGAGGGGCTGACACAGGTGAGTCTCGACCGAGACACGCCGGTCACGCTCGGAATCACTGGACCGGGGATGAGCCAGGACGAAGCGCAGGCCCGAATCGACTCGGGCGCACAGGCAGTCGAAAGCGCGATCGAACTCGCAGGAGCACTCGACAACCATGACTGAACTCACATTCGCAGACCGTGTACAGCGCGTCGAACCCAGCGCCACGCTCGCCATCTCGAACAAGGCAGCGGCGCTCGAAGCCGACGGTGTCGACGTCGTCGACCTCAGCGTCGGCGAACCCGACTTCGACACGCCGGAGAACATCAAAGACGCCGCCAAGGAGGCCCTCGACGCTGGCAAGACGGGCTACACCACCTCGCAGGGGATTCCGGAACTTCGGGAAGCTATCGCCGAGAAACTCGCTGCCGACGGTCTTGGCCATCACGGCCCGGAGAACGTGATGGTCACGCCCGGCGGCAAGCAGGGACTCTTCGAGATATTCCAGACGCTCATCGACGACGGCGACGAAGTCGCTTTGCTCGACCCAGCGTGGGTCTCCTACGAGGCGATGGCGAAAATCGCGGGCGGAACGCTCACGCGAATCGACACGGCGAAGTACGACTTCCGTCTCGAAGACGCGCTCGGTGACCTGCGCGGGGCCGTGTCCGACGACACCGAGTTGCTCGTGGTCAACACGCCGGGCAACCCCCACGGGACGGTCTACTCCGACGCCGCGCTCGAAGCGGTCCGAGACGTTGCGGTCACCCACGACGTGACGGTCATCTCCGACGAGATCTACAAGGAGATAACCTACGACGGCGTCTCGATGACGAGTCTCGGCTCGCTCGATGGCATGGCCGACCGAACCATCACGCTCAACGGCTTCTCGAAGGCCTACGCGATGACTGGCTGGCGACTCGGCTACTTCGCCGGTCCGGAGGAACTCATCGACCAGGCGGGGAAGATTCACAGCCACTCGGTGTCGTGTGCGGTCAACTTCGTCCAGCACGCGGGCATCGAGGCGCTCGAACACACCGACGACGCAGTCGCGGAGATGCGCGACGCCTTCGAGGAGCGCCGCGACATGCTGCTCGAGGAGTTCGCAGACCGCGGCGTCGACGTCGCAAAGCCCGAGGGCGCGTTCTACATGATGCTTCCCGTCGCGGAAGACGACCAGGCGTGGTGTGAGGAAGCTATCGACGAGGCACACGTCGCCACGGTGCCAGGAAGCGCCTTCGGCACGCCGGGCTACGCCCGTATCTCCTACGCGAACAGCAAAGAGCGTCTGCAGGAGGCTGTCGAGCGTCTCGACGACCACGACCTGCTGTAACCCGAACCTGCGACCTGTCCATTCTGCCTGTCGTGAATACCGGCGTTCGACTCTCGTACCCGAACGGGCTTTAGCCGACAGCAGCGATATGAGATAATGAGACGGAGACGACTGCTTCAGGGCGCAGCAACCGTGGGAACCGCTGGACTCGCTGGCTGTCTGTCGATGTTCGGATCGGATAATGGGGAGCGACCGGACCCGGTCGACCTCTCCGGGGGCAAGTTCGACGACCAGGGTGGTATGGAAATTGGTCCACACGGCGGCGCGAACGGGCAGATATTCTACGAGAACGAGACACCGTCCGAGCGCGACGGCGGCCCGTTCTGGTTCCACACGCTCGTCTTTGGCTTCTTCCCGTTTTACTTCGACCGGCGAAACCGGGGCTGGGAGACGACAGCGATGTACGTGACCGACTTCTCGGCCGTCGAGTACGAGGTGCAGAAACGCGACGGGACGCCGACGATGCCCTCGCCGACGGCACCCGACACCTTCGGGGACGCGAGCGAACTTACCTACGTCATGGACAGTTCCGTGCGGGGCGGCATGGGGCCGGGCCTGCATCCGTTCTCCGACGAACAGGACGCGGACGCCTTTGTATCCGAGTACGGGGGCGAACCGGTCGCGTTCGACGACCTCACCCCGGCCGTGGTCGAGCAGATACAGGGGTCTCAGTCGATGAGCCGATGACACACCAGATGATGGGAATCGAGATACGACTTATGTGTCCAGAGACCCTCGCGGGAGACATGGAGGTCACGGGCCGGACGCCACCGCCGTCCTCGGGTGATCAGCGATGGCGGTGACGCCCTTTGGGGTCGACGTGGCGCTGTTTTTCGTCATCGGTCTGCTCGGCGGCGCACACTGCATCGGGATGTGCGGGCCGCTGGTGACGATTTACGCCGACCGGATGACGCCACAGACCGACGGCGGCACGGCCACCGCGGGGCAGAACCGGCGAGGGCACCTGACGCTCTATGAAGTGCGCCAGCACGCGCTGTTCAACGTCGGCCGGGCGGCGAGTTACACGCTCATCGGCGTGCTCATGGGCGCGCTCGGGAGCGTCGTCTTCCTCGGACTCGGTGAAGTGACGGCAACGGCAGAAACGATCCGCGGCGTCGTCGGACTCGGAATCGGCGCGATGGTGATGGTCATCGGCGCGTACTACGTCGCTGGCCGCATCTCGGTCGGGATGGGGCTGCCGGGCGCACAGCGCGTGACGGCGAAACTGACTTCGTGGGTCGACAGACTGGTGAACGGCCCCGGAATCGTCGGACTCGGTGCGGTCCACGGGTTGCTTCCCTGCCCGATCCTCTATCCGGCGTATCTGTACGCCTTCGCCAGCGGATCCCCGGTCGCTGGTGGGGTCGCGCTCGCTTCGCTCGGGGTCGGAACTATCCCCGCCGTCTTCACCTACGGTACGCTCATCGACAGCGTCGGCGCGACCCACCGACGGCGGCTTCACCGAGTGCTCGGGGTCGCCTTTCTCGCACTCGGATACATCCTGCTGGCTCACGGGTTGATGTCGATCGGAATTCACATCCCCCATCCGATGCTCCCATTCTGGGACGGCGGACTTGGGATGCCCGGCGGCAGTCACTAGTCGCTGAGACGACGGACGAACGACGACAGTACGATTCGGGAGACGTACCAATTAGCGTAAGTTCGCCGGACAGCTACTGACAGTCGTGTCATCGCTCGCCCGGATGCTCTTTCGCAGTCCGACCGTTCGGTACGCATTTCTGGTGTGTGCGGCGACAGCGCTCGTGCTCGGCGGCGGTGTCCTCGTAGTCGATGCTGGGACGTCCGACCCGGATCCGGTGGCGTTCTCGGAGACGACGGACTTGGGCTTGACGGCCCAGCAGGAGACGATACGCCACAACGAATCCATTCGGATGCCGCGAGTGCAGGTGTTTTACTCCCAGTATCAGTACGTCGTCGGCTACCACGGCGTCGAGCAGGCAGTCACGCAGTTCCAGCAGCCAACTCACGAACGGCAGTTCGGCTATCCGACCGTGGTGTACGTGACTGGCTACGACGAGACGGGCGTCGCGTTGACCGACTCGAATCGATTGCACGTTTCCTCGGATCCGGAATGGGTCGACGCGACTGACGCACACTTCGTGGTCGGCAGCGATGCGCGGTCGGCAACCGGTGAGACGGTCGTCCCGTTCGCAGACGCCGAGCGGGCACGGGAGTTCGCTGCCAAACACGGCGGGCACGTCCACGACTGGGAGCGCGTGCAGTCGCTCTCGTTCGACCTGCAGAGCGGGTCAGCAGTCAAAGCGGACCTACCCGACAGACACCGACGCGCGGACCGACGCGTCGAGAACGTCCAGTCCTACAGCGAGCGACCTGTCTCGACTGTCGTCGGTGACGACGCGCGGACAGTACAGGCTGCAATCGACGCAGCACCGCCGAATACGACTGTCCTCGTTCCATCAGGAACGTACGAGGAAACAGTCGAAATAACGAAGCCGCTGACACTCCGGGGACAGAACGCGACGCTGCTCGGTGACCGGAACGGAACCGTGGTGTCGGTCAGCGCCGATGCAGTCGAGATCAGCGGCTTCGACATCGCTGGCGTCGGCGACACGCTACAGGGCGAGTCCCTCGACAGCGGCAGCGAGTGGGACAGTCGGATCCAGTCGGGTTACGGAACCGGCGACGCTGGAATCGCGGGGAACGGGTCCGCGAACCTCTCGGTCAGTGACGTTCGCATCGAGACGCCAGCAAACGGCGTCTTACTCCGGTCGTCGCCGGGAACGGTCGTCGAGAACGTGACTGTCAACGGGACCGAAAAATGGGCCGAGGGGTTCATGGGCGTGATGGCGATGAACTCACCGGTGGTCGTGCAACACTCGACGTTCCGGGGCGGTCGGGACGGAATCTACCTCCATCGGTCGCACGGAACCGTCATCAGAGCGAACACGTTCCGTGAGAATCGTTTCGGGGTCCATCTCATGTACACCTCCGAGTCACTCGTCGCGAACAACGTGGCGACCGGACAGGGACACGCAGGGGTCACGATCATGACGTCACCGACGCGAAACGCGATAGTGGGCAACTGGATCCGGAACGCCTCGACCGGCATCCTTCCTGCTGGCTCTCGGTCGTACATCGCAGAGAACGTCATCGCGTACAACGACCGGGGAATCACGACCAGCGCGAGTCAGTCGGTCTACACGCGAAACCTGCTGTACGAGAACGACATCGGGGTCCAGTCGGGGTCGATACGGCCCTCGAATCTCGTCTTCGACAACGACTTCGTCAACAACGACGAACACGCCGAAGCCGGAATCGGGCCGCTGCGAATCTGGACGTACGAGGGGACCGGGAACTACTGGTCCAGCGTATCTGCGTCCGCGAGCCATCTCGACCAGTCGTATTCGCCGACGGACGTCCTCCAGAGCCGACTGCACCGAACTGATGGCGTGCTCACACTGACACAGTCACCGGTGATGCGCGCGCTCAACGCCGTTCGCGACCAGTCGCCGGGGATACGACAGGGGGAAATTGTCGACACCGCACCGCGAGCACAGCCACATCACGAGAACGTGATCGCAACCCTCGACCGTGGCGTGTGGCCACCGGCCACGACACAACCAGACTCTACAGATGACTGACCGAACGGTACTCGAACTCGACGACGTCGCGAAGTCCTTCGGAAGCGTGTCGGTACTCGAAGACATCACCATGGAGATTGCGGCGGGTAGTCTGACGGCCATCGTCGGCCCGAACGGGTCGGGGAAGACGACGCTTCTGCGCCTGCTCGCTGACTTGCTCGACCCGACTTCGGGATCTGTCACGTACACGGGGACACCGACGTTTCGGCAGTTCGGTTACCTGCCACAGCAACCGGCCTTCCGCCCGGGATTCACCGTCAACGAGACGATGGAGTTTTACACCGCACTCGTCGGAGACGACCCGGATTCGGCACTCGCTCGGGTGGGGTTGGACGATGCCGGGTCGCGCCGCGTCGAGAACCTCTCGGGGGGGATGACGCGCCTGCTCGGCATCGCACAGGCGACGGTCGGCGGCCCGCCAGTCGTCGTGCTCGACGAGCCAGGAAGCGGCCTCGACCCGGGGATGCGAACCCGGGTCGCGGCGGTGGCCGCCGAACTCGCAGACGCGGGCGCAGCGGTCGTGCTCTCCTCGCACGACCTGGAACTGGTCGAGGCGCGGGCCGACCGGGTAGTCGTACTCGAGAGTGGATCCGTCGTGGCGGACGGGTCGCCCGAACAGCTCCGAACCGGATACGACGAACCAGACCTGTCTGCAGTCTTCGACGCCGCCGTGACGGGTCCTGAAAGCGTCGTCGAAGTCGCGGGGGTGACCGAATGAGTACAGAAGCGCAGTCGGGCGATGCGAGCGAGCGAGTATCCAGCGGACAGCGCCTGCAAGCGGTCGCCGTTCGGGAACTGATCACGGTGGTTCGGACGCGGTCGTATCTCGCCTTGCTCGTGCTGATCGCGCTCGTGGTCTTTACGATTGCACGCGCTGGCGGTGGGCCACAGAGCGGGTATCTGCCGACGGTGACGGACATCAGGGCACCGGTGGAGGTACTCGTACCGGTCGTTGCCGTCACCGTTGGCTATCGAACTATCGTCGCAGATGTCGAACGGGGCGAACTCGACGTGTTGAAGACCTATCCGCTGCCCGCGTGGGCGTACGTGCTGGGCGTGTACGTCGGCCGCGCGCTCGCGGTGACCGTGTTGGTCGGCCTGCCGCTTCTGGCAGTCGGCCTCTACGTCGCAGTCACCGCCGCGCCACAGACCGACGTGATCGCGACACACGCCGGTGCCGATTCGTTCGTGCTGTTCGCCCGATTTCTCGGCCTCACGGTCGCCTTCGGCTGGGTCGTCGTGGCGATGTCGCTCGCGGGGTCAGCCATCGCGTGGTCGCTCCGGAGCGCGATGGTGATCGGCGTCGTCGTTCTCGGAGCGGTCGTCGTCGGGTTCGACCTGCTGCTCGTGCAGGGCGTCGGAAGCGGCGTGATCGACGAGAATCTCGTCGCTGCGCTCGCAGCCTCACCGACCAGCGCCTACCGCGGGTTGGTCTTCGAGTCCGTGTTGTCGACGGCACTCACGAGCGAGACCCAGCACGGGTCACTGATCGCGGGGGCGACGGGGTTGCTCGGCTGGACGGTGCTCTCGCTGGTCGGTGCGACAGTCGCCGTTCGGCGGCGGTGAGACACGCGTCAACGAGCGTCAAGAATGGACCAGCGACGGTCAGTCCGACAGCAGGTCGTCAGTGAGACGGGTGAACCGGTCGACGAGGCGGTTCGCGAGGCTCGGTTCGACCTCACGGAGCAGTCGATACACCTCTGACCGGTCGGTCAGTTCGACGACCAACTGGTCCCCAGCCTCAGACGACTCCGTGCGCTTGCGAACGATGTCGTGTTCGATCAGCGTCGAGAGGTGCCACTCGGTCGTACTCCGGGCGACGCCGACGGCGTCGGTGAGTTCTGACGGCGTCTTCTCGCCACGAACGAGTTGCACGAGAATCTCTCGGGCCGTCTCCCGGCGGAGCATGGCGATGACGCCACGCTCCCACTCGGAGTAGGTCGGCGGATAGAAGTGTGTCCGCCCGCAGATGTCGGCTCGCTCGACCCGACTGTTCCGTGTGAGTTTCCGCAGATGGTACTGCGTCTGCCCGGTCGCGATATCGAGGCGTCTGGTGATATCGTTGAAGTGGATTCCGGGCTCCCTGTAGACGCATTCACGGATGCGGGACCGAGTTTCTGACACGGGATATCTCCTATCTCAGCTAGCAAAATCAGAGGGAAAAGCCTGCCGTTTGGTCCCGGAAGGTGAGAACGCGTTTCGTGTGTTTACCGAGCTGTACCCCACGATTCTTGTCACCCTCGCTCCTATGCGGGGACGATGACCACCGCCGTCGTTCTCTCGGCAGGTAACTGGCCCGGTGTCGAAGGGTCGGTTATGCTGGGCTGTGTCATTCTGCTCGCTGCGGTCGGCACTGGATTGCTCTTTCTCGTGAGCGTTTTCGCCTACCGCCAGCGCCGCTCGCGACGATATCTACTCGTTACAGTCGCTGTCGGCGCGCTGTTCGTCCGGTCGATAGTCGGGATGGGAACCGTCTCAGGTGTGGTTCCGATGACCGTCCATCATCTGGTCGAACACAGCTTCGACTTTTCGATCGCTGCACTGATCCTGTATGCAGTGTATCAGAGCGGCCCACAGCACTCACTCGATGAGTGAGACGATTCGATGGGCGCACCAGATTGGATTAGTAGACCGGGGTCTATCTGTCGATAATGCACCGACGGCGCTTTGTGCGTTCGGTGGCTGGTCTGAGCAGCGTGGCGCTGGCTGGCTGTCTCGCTGACGGACAGGACACCGAAGAAGGGGAAGCGACACCCACAGCGTCGAACACCCCACAGGAATTTGCCGACGTGCCAATCGACGAGACGGCGGAGGCTCCCGAGGGCATCACCTGCGGCGTCTGTCACATGCCACCGGCCGAGTATCCGGAGGCGAACGCACAGACGACACACGGCGACGGGAGCAGGCAGTTTTTCTGCAGCCCCGGCTGTGCGATAACGTATCACACACTTCCCAACGAGTTCGATGCGCCAGCAGTACACCGAACGTGGGTCCGGGAGTTCCCGACGCGGGACCTGATCGATATTACCGACCTATCTCTCGTCTTGAACGAACTCCCAGAGCGAGGGATGGACCCGATGCGAAATCCAGTCCCCTTTCGCAGTCAGTCAGAGGCTCGCTCGTACGTGCAGCGATTCGACGACCTCGACGAAGCGGACATCGCGGCCGAAGCGGACCTGAACAGATCGATCGTTCTCAGGTATCGTGACTGGTACGTAACGCGCGACATCTGACGGTTCGTTACGTGGCTCGCGGCGGTCACTTCTGCTGCTTTCGTTCCTGTTCCGGGTGGTCACTGACGTAGACACGAGTGTCGTCGGGGATGCTCTCGGTGACCCACGAGTTCGCACCGATACTCACCCGGTCGCCGATCGATATCGGTCCGAGCACCTTCGTTCCGGCACCGATGACGACGTGGTCACCGATGTCGGGGTGTCGCTTGTAGCCCTTTCGCAGCATGTGGTCGTCGTCGCTGTCCTCCTCGAAGTGGAGCACTCCGAGCGTCACGTCCTGATAGATCCGCACCCAGTCACCGATGGTCGCAGTCTCGCCGATGACGACGCCGGTCCCGTGGTCGATGAAGCAGTACTCACCGATGGTAGCGCCGGGGTGGATGTCGATCCCGGTTTCGGAGTGGGCGTGTTCGGTCAACTCGCGTGCGTACTCCGGCGCGCCCTCCTCGTAGAGGACGTGTGCGACCCGCTGGGTCAAAAGTGCCTGCAGGCCGGGATACGAGCGGATGATCTCGAGGTAGGTCTTCGCCGCCGGGTCACCACGATACGCAGCGGTCACGTCGGTTTTCAGCACCGCGCGGATGTCGGGCAACGCGTCGAGCGCGGCGTCGACGATCGGCGTCGGCGACCCGTCCAGATACGGGTCGATTCCGGTCGCAAACAGCGAACCGAGATCTGACAGATACTCCTCGACAGCGGTCGGACTGGCGAGCAACGACTGGGCATTCCAGCAGCGCGGAAAGAAGAGTTTCCGGAGCAGTTCGATATCCGCACGTCGATGCCAGCGCTCGGGGAACGCCATCTCCGGGTCCGTCGGAAACGGCGCCTGGTCGTCTGCGTAGGCGTCACACAGGCGCGTGTGGGCGTCGCCCGTGTACCGATAGTCCATACCGGGATAGAGCCAGCGGATTCTCTTAGGCGTTCCCGATCACGACCGTCTCGCTCTCACGAGTGGTGTGCCCTGAGCGTCTCGTGAATCCCGAGTACGAGCGCTGGCACGACGAGCATAAACAGGTGTTCCTCGATTGGGATCCCAAACAGGTTGTGCCCGGTGCGCATCGTGATAGCGAAGACGCCCACCTCCAGCGTGTACCAGTCCCAGAGATACGCGACCGGATACAGGACAGCGATGGTCCGAGCGGCGCGCCAGAGCGCACCGGCACGATAGAGCAGTCCGAACGCGACCGCTCCGAAGCAAATCTCCGTGACGAGATAGGTGTACCGTCCGAATATCGTGATATCCGGAAGCCCAGCACCGGAGAGCGGTCGAAACCAGACGGCGACGAACAGGGCGGCGAGAAAGACGTACGCGCCCCGGATCAGAAGCATCGTCGCGATGTCCGGCCGCGCCCGTCTCGCGACGAGCGCGATACTACCGAACGCGAGCGCACCTGCTGGCGCTGACGGCGGAAAGAGACCGTCGACGGTCCCCCAGAGAACGCCTACGAGACCGGCGAACATGAGCGAAACAGCAAGCGTTCGGGCACGGTCAGGGCCGAGCGCAACCGAGACTGTCCGCTTTTCGATCGAGCGGTCGTAGTCGTAATCCTGCTCGTCGTCGATGATCTTCACGCCAGCGAGCACCACGAGAAAGACGAGCGAGAAGCCGAGGATAGTGGCTGTCACCGCAGTCGTCTGGACGTAGAAGCCACCGAGAATCGCGAGCGCGATCCCGGTCGGATAGCCGAGCGTCGTCGTGACCGGGTTCGTATCGAACTGGGGGGCGTGCAGAAAGCCGATGACCCAGGTCGGGAGCGTGACGAGTGCCGCCCCGGCACCGACGAGAACGCCGAGCGCGAGCGTACAGGCGGCAAAGGCGAGGGTCGCCCCGACGAGCGCGGCCCGACAGCCACGGATCGTCATCGGGTGGTCGTCGTCCTCGCCGCGTCCGTAGAAGTCGACGTAGCCGTCCTTGACGTGTGCGGTGTAGACGGCGAAGAATATCGCGCCCATGTGGACGACCCCGACCGAAATCGTAAACTCACCAGCGACGGCCGCTCCGAACCACGAGGCGGCGAGCGGCGGAAGCATGAAGACGGGATGCACCTGAGAGAGGAGCGCCTCCAGATCAGCACGTACGCCGCGTTCGCCCCGTGCGATTGCCATGCCCTCACAAGGGACTGGTCACGATTAATTCTGTTGGAGCGTTCACAGATAGCTGTACACGGCGGAGAGCGTCAGTGCAGAGTGCCGCTTGAACTGCGTGGGGAGTTTACGTCTGAGTCGCGAGCACACCGCCGAGGCCACCAAGGACGGCGGGGAAGACCAGTCCGACGAGGAGAACGCTGTTGACAAGCGGTGGTCCGGCTGATGACCCACCCTGGGAGATCTCGAAGACGAACGTGCCGACGATTGCGAGTACGACAGTCCCCAGTGCGATCGTTGCACCTGCGAGCGCCCCTTCCTGCGGTTCCCGTACATTAACTTGGTTCGCGAGTGCGAATCCGGCTCCGAGCAACACAACGACGGGAATCAAACGATAGAGAATCGTGGGCGCTTCCAGTTGCACCAGATCGGATGAGAGATAATTGAACGTCGACCCTGCGGCTTCGACGTCAACGAACTGTGCATTATAGTACAACCACCCGCTGGCCTCCACGAGTTCCTCGGTCAGTGCTTCGGCCTCCTGCGTTGATACCACGACCAAGGTGATCAGATAGCCGATGACAAAGGCCACAGCGCCGTAGATTGCGCCCTGTACGTAGGGGATTTCGTCCGTGCCTTGGGTCTGCTGTCTTCGCGCCATCAACCTGATACATTAAGCCAGTATATAAAAATCTACTTGCGAATAATCCGCAACCATTTCTAGCAAGAAGTAAGGGAGGTCGCGTCTCACTCGGGGTCGATACGTGACAGTCGCATCGCGTTCCCGGTGACGCCGAGACTCATACCCATGTCGCCGACGACGACGGCGAGCGCAACGCTCACGAGACCCAGCGGCACGCCGAGCGCGAGCAGGGCCTTCACGCCGAGACTGGCCCAGATGTTCTGTCGGATCACGCCAATTGCTGTGTGCGAGAGACCGTACAGGTAGGGGAGTTTGCCGATGTCGTCACCCATCAGCGCGATATCGGCGGTTTCGAGAGCGGTATCGGTGCCCGCCGCCCCCATCGCGACGCCGACGTCGGCAGTCGCAAGCGCGGGTGCGTCGTTGATGCCGTCGCCGACCATCGCCACCTCGCCGTACTCGGCCTGCAGTTCCTCGACGGCCTCGACTTTCTCATCGGGCAGGAGTTCGGCGCGGTACTCGTCGACGCCGACTTCCTCGGCGATGGCCCGTGCCGTCCCCTCGTTGTCGCCAGTCAGCATCACGACGTGTTCGACGCCGAGTTCGTGCAGGCGGGACACGGCGCGCTTCGAGGCGGGACGCACTTCGTCGGCGATGGCGATGACGCCGAGTAACTCCGTCTCCGTGCCCACGATGACGACTGTCTTCCCGTCGCGCTCCAGCGTTGCGAGCGTGTCCGCCTCGAACGTCTCGCTGCCGTCCGGTTTCGCCCCGGAAACGACGCTCCCGCCGTCAGTTTCGGTTCTGGCGCGAGCGAGGTCGAATCCCATCTCCTCGAACAGCGCGGGTTTGCCAGCGTAATACGTCTCCCCGTCGATGTCGGCGCGGATCCCCTTCCCGGTCAGACTCTCGAAGGCGGTCGGTTCCGGAATGTCGTCAGTTCCGGACGCCTCGGTACGCGCGAGGATCGCTTCTGCTATCGGGTGTTCGCTTCGCTGCTCCAGTCCGGCGGCGTACCGGAGCAACGTCCGTTCGTCGGTACCGCCGAGCGGGACGACGTCGGTGACGGCGAGTTCACCGCGGGTGAGCGTTCCGGTCTTGTCGAGAGCGATGGCGTCGACTTCGCCCATCGCCTCCAGATGGTTGCCACCTTTGATCAGGACGCCGTTTTTCGCGGCGCTCGTGATGCCCGAGACGACTGAGACGGGCGTCGAGATGACAAAGGCACAGGGACAGGCGATCACCAGGAGGGTCAGTCCGCGGACGAACCACGTCCCCCACTCGCCGGTGAAGGTGAACGCATAGCCAGCCACACTCGTCGAGATGGGATCAGAGATGACAAGCGGCGGGACGGCAGCGGTTAAAATCGCGAGCACGACCACGACAGGGGTGTAGTAGCCCGCAAACCGGTCGACGAACTGCTCGGTCTCAGTCTGTTTCGACTGTGCGCCCTGTACCATCTCGATGATGCGCGAGAGCGTCGAGTCGCCCGCGGTCGACGTGACCGTCACTTCGAGATAGCCCTCCTCGTTTATCGCGCCAGCGTACACCTCGTCACCAGCGGTCTTGTCGACGGGGACGCTCTCGCCGGTGATCGGCGACTCGTCGACCGCACTCGTTCCCTCGACGACCGTCCCATCAAGCGGGATTTTTTCGCCGGGGCGGACGATGACTGTCTCACCGACATCGACGTCGTCAGCGGCCACCGTGTGCTCCTCGCCGTCGCGCCGCACCGTGGCCTCGTCGGGCGACAGTTCCATCAACTCGCGCAGGGAATCCCGCGCCCGGTCCATCGCGTAGTCTTCGAGCAACTCCGCGATGCTGAACAGAACGGCGAGTGTCGCCGCCTCGACGAAGTAGCCGATACCGGTCGCGGCGATGATCGCCGTCCCCATCAGGAGGTCGATATCGAGATTCAGGTTCTTCGCGGAGTAGTAGCCGCCTCTGACGACCGGAAGGCCGCTGCTGAGGATTGCGCTGAGAAAGAGTACGTCCGCCAGCGTGAGAGAACGGTCGAGAACGGACGCCACCGCGAGGTTCTCACCGGTCAGGACAAATTCGAAGAGCAGACCGGCAGTGAGCAACACTGCACCGACCCACGTCTTGATCGCTCGGGGACTCGTCCAGACCTCCGATGGGGGTGCGATGTCGACGCTGTCGGAGTGCTCGCCGTCCGCTGAACTATCACCGCCGACGACTTCGTAGCCAGCGGACTCGACGGCTTCGATGATAGCAGCCTCGCTCGTGCGAGTGGGGTCGTAGGTCACCGTTGCGCTGCCAGTCGTGGGCTGGAGCGTCGTCTCGACGATACCGTCGACACGCTCGAGGCTCTTGTCGACTTTCCCTGCACACGACGGGCAGTCCATCTCGGGGACGACGAGACGAACTGTCACCGTCGCGCTCTCTTCTACTGCCCGCTCCGTCGCGTCCTCGTCGGTCATTACCTGCAGGTAGTAGCGGTACGTCGATAAGCCTTTGTTGGAATATTCCAACCAATCGTGCGTGGTGTTACAGCGTCGTCGAGGGGCGCTCCGTCAGCATCTCGGCCACATACTGTTTGGCGAGGCGTTCCTCCGCGCGACGGAGTCGGTAGGTGAGCGTCGACCGCGGGACGTCGAGATGGTCGGCAAGTTCACCCACGTCGACGTCCCGCGGTGATTCGTAGTAGCCGTGTTCGACGGCGGCCCGGAGTGCTGCCGCTTGTTCCGGGGACAGGCCACCCGTGCTGTCGTCGATGTCACTCGCGCCTGTCGATGTCTCTGCAGTTCGAAGCATCTCCATGCGAGCGGTGTCACCGACTGCCACCTCGATTTCGTCGAAAAACGCCGCCACGTCACCCTCGCCGGAGTGAAGCACCCGCCACGTGTAGTGTCGCCCCTCGTGGCGTGTCTCGAAGAGCACGCCGTCGCCCAGATGGTCGCGAGCGATGTGCGGGACGGACGAGCAGGCCGGAGTTCGGTTCCAGCGTGAATAGATCACCAGCGTGTCGTCCGTGCGGTCGAGAATCTCCGTACACTGGGTGGCACCGCACTCATCGGTGGCGAGACAGTCGGCGTAGTAGTCGCTGTCGAGTACGGCGTCTTCGATGGCGTCGAGCGCGTCCGGCGTCCCCGTCGCGTGGTCGACGCGCCAGAGGCTCTCGGCGGTGGCGTGAAGCGAGAGCGAGCGAATCCGGGCGTCGGGGTGCTCTGCGAGCGTGTCGGCCACCCTGTTGCACCCCGGTTCGTATTCGAGCGCAAAGGCGAGTTCGCGCATACGAGGTGTACGTCCTGACGGGGCATAACACGTTGGCTCCGAGTCGGATCTCAAGGATGCCCACACTGCGATGTCGAATCGAACGTAGCGTTTATTGGCGAGACGTGACCGTGATGGAATAGCATGTCCACGGCGACAGTTCGTGGTACGATTCGCGGGATGGCACAGGCAGCGAATCCAGCTTTCGCAGTTGCCGTCGTGTTTCTGCCGTTTGCTGCCTTCGGCTACGTTCAGACGGTCGGCACGACCCAACAGCACACCTTCGTCCACGTGATGACCGGGGTGCTGTGGACCGGCATCGACATCTTCATGGGACTGGTCGTCGGCCCGGTCGTCGGCGGTCTCGACGAGGAGTCGTCTGCGGCCTTTTTCGAGAAGTTCACCCCGAAGACAGCATTCCTGCTGCCGACGATAGCGACCGTCGCTATCTTCGGTGGCATCACGCTCGCCATCAGGATGGACCTGCTTCCGAGTCCGAACGCGTGGCTCGCGCTGTTTACGCTGGTCAACGTCCCCGGCGCGCTCCTTTTGATCGGCTGGCAGTTCGACGCCTGGCGCGACTGGCGATGGCTTGCGCCATTTCTGGTCACGCTCATCGGATCCCTCGCGTGGGTCGCGCTCACCGTCGGTGATCTGGAGCTGCCCCGAAACGTGATCCTCGCCGCACTCGGCATCGTTACCGTCCTCAATCTCCAGGGGTTCGGGCTGCTCATGCCCGGCGAAATCCGCGTCTACCGAGAGATGAGCACGGCCGACCCCGACGCGGCGCTCATCAAGCAGATCGGACAGCGCAACGCGAAGCTGGCTGGCGTGCAAGGCGCCTTCCAGGTCATGATCATCGTCGTGATGGTCTATCTCCGCTACGGGGGCTTTCCATAGCTACGGACCAACACACCCACCTGGGAAGCGCTCTCGTTTCGACCGTCTGTCAGAACGCGACTGAATGGTGCGGCTCTGTAAACTGCGTAAACAATCCGTTCAGCAATCGGTAAAGTCGCACAGGAAGATAATAGTAAATAAACCTAGACGTTTATCTTCTAGTAATGTAATAGTATATTCACACATGATTACGTACATGGTAACAATAATTGAGGAGTTACATGACTGACAAAGAGGAGTCGCGTTCGCTATCGAGGACAGAGATAGCGATCGCGGTGGTAATATTCGCCGCGACGTTGTTCTTGCTTGTCGCTTTGCTCCCCCGGTTGATCCTTCTACTGGGCGGAATTATCATCGGGGCGTCTGCGCTCCCGTCCGAATTGGCTATGTCGTATACAATTTCCGAGACCGCGTCCCACGGCGGGTGAGCACGGTTCCGATTCTGGTATTGTTGCTATTTCCAGTGTTTACCGCCGCAGGATTCGTCTGGTATTTCGACGTCGCGTTTTCGCTCGTTCCCGGCCTTATCTTTCTCTCGCTGCTGTTGTTCATCTCGATTTACTGGACAGTCATTCCACTGGCGCTGTACCAACACTACGGCGAACAACGGCGGACGGTCGAGATCAACGAGTGGCCAACAGTAACGGCGGTTATCCCGGCGTACAACGAGGAAGGGTACGTCGGCAGGTGTATCGACTCAGTACTCGCAACCAACTATCTCGACGAGTCCTTCGATATCGTCGTCGTCGACGACGGGAGCACCGATGGAACACTGGCCGAAATTCGCGAACGAGAGTCCGACCGGGTGCGAGTAATCCAGAAAGAGAACGAGGGCAAACACGAGGCGATGAACACCGCGCTGTCAGAGATTGACAGCGATTTGATCGTCAGTGTCGACGCTGATTCGGTGGTCGATGCCGAGGCAGTAAAGGAACTCGTCACGACCTACAAGTGGCACAACGAACCGTGTGCCGTCGCGGGGAATATCAAGATCATGCACAGACACTCGGCGCTCGAGCGGATACAGGCGCTCGAGTATATCGTCTCGATCAATATGTTCCGTCGAGCACTTGACCACCTCGGCATAGTCAACGTCGTTCCTGGATGTCTGGGATTGTTCGAGCGCGAGGCTGTCACGGCTGTCGGCGGGTTCTCCGGTGACACTGTGACTGAAGACTTCGACTTTACACTGAGTGTGCTGAAACAGGGCAGAAAAGTCCATTACTGCTCAACTGCGATTTCGCGCACCGAGGCACCGCAGAGCCTCCGGGGGCTGTACAATCAGCGACTCCGGTGGTATCGAGGCACAATTCAGACGCTGAGAAAGCACAAAGACATCGTAATGAACACGAACTACGGCCCACTGCACATCGTGCTCATGCCGTACATGTGGATGTCCGTCGGGATGGCGCCGATACTCGGAGCCATCGTTTCAGCGGCGATCATCTGGACGAGTCTGTTCGGCTCGGTCGTCCAGGTGCTTGGCCTCATCGCGATCTTCGTCATTCTGGAGGCGCTGTTTGCAACGACCGCGATGGTCATAGAAGACAGCATCGAAAAAGAGGACTACAGATTGCTCCGGTACACCCCGCTTATGGTGATCGGATACAAACAGCTTCAGGATTTCATCATGCTCCGAAGTCTGTTCGACGTGGTGACTGGGCGTCGCGTCTCATGGACATCCGCAGGCCGAAGCGGCCCCAGGTCCACCGACTCAAGACCAGATCCCGCTACCAGTCAACAGCACCAGTCCAAGGCGAAAGTCGAGGTGTATCGCGACAAGGCGTCGGAGTGGCGCTGGCGACTCGTTCACCAGAACGGGAATATCATCGCACGGTCGCTCCAGAGCTATCCGGAGCGTTCGGATGCCAAACGCGACATCGGACGTATCCGAGAGACGTGTGTCGAGGCATCGGTAAAGCTACTCGACGAGACGACACCGGAGCTTCCCGACGACGGTACGGCACAGCCGCACTTCGAGGTGTACCGAGACAGATCCGGAGAATGGCGCTGGCGATTCGTCGACGAGGCCGGAGCGATCATGGCCGACTCGGGAGAGGGATACAACCGAAAGGAAGGCGTGTTAAACGGCCTCGACAGCGTTCAAACCAACATCTTCGAAGCACCGACAGTCAGGCTGGAACCGTCCGACTGAACGCGCCTGACAATCGCGTGTTTTCAAATGCACCATCGGAACATGACCCGACAGAGCGTTCCAACGAACCCCACGTACTTGGTCGGCTGGGGGCACCTCGTCACCCCTGAGCATCCTGATCTCTGATCGAAAACAGTAGCCAGACAGCTGAGGAAGTTCGCGACTGTGGCAGGCGGCGGTCCGAGCGATACCTCATTCCCCGACATAACGAGCAACGAGGCGGTCGACGACTACTGCACGGTCGGAGTGGTGGATTTAACTCAGCAGGAACATCAGACGGTGGTTCCACAGACGCAGCGTTCGCAACAGTGGCTGGTGGGAAAGAAAACGATGCCGAGGGCAAGCATTCAACAATTGGCGGCGGCCGGAATAACTTTATCAACAGCACCGCTGGAACGGTTCCCGGCGGTGACACCTGTGTAGTCTACGGGGACTACGCACTCGCGGCTGGCCGCAACGCAACCGCATTCAATCCGGGGGCATTCGTCTGGGCAGACAGCACCGACGCCGAGTTCAGTTCGAGCGAGGACCCCAACGACTCCGGTGTCAAGAACGATGACACGTTCAACGTTCGGGCGAGCAGCGGGGTCAAGTTCGTCACGAACGGCGGAACGACCTACATCTCTGGTGGGTCGACGGGATGGTCGACCACGTCGACGCGAACAGCGAAGACGAACATCGAGCCCGTCGACTCGGCGTCAGTCCTCGATGGCGTGCGGGAGATGGAAGTTTCGACCTGGGAGTACACCAACGAGGATGGGGACGGCGCGGGTGTGCGCCACGTCGGACCGATGGCCAAGGACTTCCACGACGTGCTCGACGTGGGTGACAACGAGAAGCACATCAACTCCATCGACGCGGACGGGATGGCCTTCGCAGCAACCCAGGAACTCGCGGCCGAACTCGACGACGCCCGTGAGACTGTCGAGGCGAAAGATGAAGAAATCGAGCAACTTCAGGAGCGAGCCGAGGAGCTTGCGGCCGAAAACGAAGCCCTCACCGACCGACTGGCAGCAGTCGAGGACCACCTCGGACTGGATGGAGATACCGAACCCGCGCCCGCCGACGACTAACAGAACGACCACGGACGTGACTGAGAACAGGGGGAAGCTGACAGCCGGGTTCAAGACGACGGGCTCGGAGGTCAGTCGTAAAGTGCGTCTTCACAGGACCGAATCTGACAGTTCGGCAATCACGAAGGAGACAATACACCGAGAACGAGGAACGCCGTGAGCCTCTTACCCGAACATCTGGCGCATCATTGGGTGCATCTCCATGAGTTGCTCCTCTGCAATCTCCTCGTAGAGCTTGTAGGTGATAGACACCGTCAGGAGCAACCCGGTTCCGGAGACGCTACCGATGGTGCCGAGCATGTTCGCACCGACCGCGAGCAGACCGACCAGCGCGCCGCCGATGATGGTCACCTGCGGGATGTACTGGTCGAGCACGCGTTCGATGCTCCGGACGTTCTGCCGGAACCCAGGGATCTGCATCCCGGAGTTGTGGATCTGCTGAGCCGTCGCCTCGGGACCCATGTCCGTGGTCTTCACCCAGAAGACGGCGAAGATGGCACCGCCGACGATCATGACCGTCAGGTCGACCCCGACCCGGATCAGGATTTCGAGCGCGGTGTTGCCACGTCCCATCCCGGCGAAGAACATCCAGTCCTGTGGGCTCTGTATCGGTGCAAGGTAGTAGAACAGCCCACCAGTCACCTGTCCATCGGCATACGACCCGAGCCAGCCGGGCATCGACCCCATCTGCTGGTTGAGTATCTGTCCGATGAACTGGATGTTGAACTGGAGTGCCCGAACGAGAATCATCGGCAAGACACTCGCGTAGATCAACTTGACCGGGTATCGACCCCGGGCACCCTTGACGCGGGTGTTCGAGAGGGGAATCTCGACGCGAACACTCTCGGCGTAGACGACGATCACGAAGATGGCAATTGTCGTGATGATCGCCAGAATCTCACCGGTTCCGATCAACAGCTCTTCGAGGCCCTGCCCAGTCAACAGCGACGGTGTGTCGGCGCTACCAAAGAGCAGTTGATACCAGTTTGCGAGGATCCCGCGCTGGCCGCCGAGTGGCTGCGTCGAGATGATCCCGCCGACGAGGCGCTGGCTCACACCAGCGATGATGAACAGTCCAATACCGCTTCCGACGCCCCACTTGCTCACGACCTCATCCATGAACAGAATGAGGATTCCGCCGACGAAGATCTGGAAGAAGATCAGCCACTGAACGCCGGTCTCTCCGATGCCAAGCTGAGAGACGATCTGCGGGTCTGCCGGGAGTGCACTGGACGCAAAGACCAGTGGAAGCGCGGTCAGCGCCGTCATCACGAGCACCAGCACTTTCTGTAGGCCCTGGTAGAGTACCTGGTCGCGGGGGTTGTTCTGCGTATCGAGTCCGAGGAGGTCGGCACCGCCGAGCAACTGCAAGACGATGCTTGCAGTGACAATCGGACCGATACCGACCTGCAGCAGCGACCCCTGAGACCCTGCGAGAATCGAGCGGAACTGGCCGAATGCGTCCGATCCGCCAGTCCCTTCGAGTCCGAACACGATGACGTTCGTCAGGAAAAAGTACAGCACGAGAATGCCCGCGGTCCAGCCTAGCTTTCGCTTGAACGGGACGTGCCCCTGTGGCCGACGGACCGAAGGCATTCGCGTCAAAACCGGTTCGGCGGTGTCCTTCCAGCTCATGTTACTCCTCGTCTGTCTGTGCGCGCTCGGATAACGTCGTCGTTCCACCTGCTGCGTCTATCTGTTCTTCTGCGCCCGCAGAGAAGTCGTCAGCGACGACGTCGAGGGCGTTGCGAACCTGCCCGCTGCCGAGTACCTTCACGACATCCGCGTCCGTGTCGACGAGGTCGCGGGCGTCGATCTGATAGCCGTCGCCCGTTTCGGTCGCCAGCCCTTCGGCGACCAGAAGCGGCGCGTCCTCGTCGAGTTTCTGGACGTCGACCGTTTCGACATCCGTCTGTGCTTTCTCTGGACGCGTGAAGCCGCTCTTGCCGAGCGGTTCGTAGTTGTGGTGTTCGTGCTTGTCACGGCCCGCCGCACCGCGTCCACCGCGGTGACCGGCGCCGCGACGGTTCTTGTGTGATCCGCCGCCGTGCGTGCGTGAACCGCGCTGTCGCTTTTTCTTGTTTGTCATTATCGCATCGCCTCCAGTAGCGTGTCGATGTCGTCAGTGCCGTGGACGCCGAGTTGGCCGCCGGTGTGAACCGGCTGTTTGATACCGTCGTGTCCGCCACGGGGCGGGTGCAGCCGCAGCGTCGGCGACAGCCCCGCGTCCTGCAGGGTCGTCTCCTCGTCGACCAGCGCGCCAGCGAGAGCGGACACCGAGTCGTACTCGGTGTTTTCGGCGACCCACTCGTCGTCGATGTCTGCCTCGCCCGTCGCGGGTTCGCCACGTCGTTCGATCAGGAGTTCGACCGTCTCCTGACTCGGAACTCCGTGTGCGACGTAGTCGTTGACCTTCGTCACCATCCCCTCGTAGGTCGGCTCCTCGGGAACAAGCGTCGCGTGGTTGACGCGGCCGAGATTGAGCATCTTCAGCGTGTCGCGGATATCTCCGTCGATGTTGACTTCACCGCGAACCTGTACGAGTGCCTTCATTCTGTCACCTCACGGGTTTCGTGGACGCGCTGTGGGACGCGTGCCTCTGCCGCGTTTTCGAGTGCGTTGAAGGTCGCCTTCGCCAGGTTGACCGTCGTTCGGGTGTTGCCGTGACTCTTCGTCCACGCGTCCTCGACGCCAGCGAGTTCGAGCACCTTCCTCGGCGTCTCGGCGGCAGCGAGTCCGAGCCCCTTCGGAGCGGGCTTGATCTCGACTTCCACGCTTCCAGCCTTGCCTTCGGATTTCCGGACCAGCGAGTGCGTCCCGCCGGGCTGGTCTTCCCACGAGCCACTGCCAAGCGGCACCTGAATGAGGTTCAACTTGCCGATGTCGATAGCCTTCTGAATCGCACCGCCGACCTGGTCGTCGCGGCCCTCGGCGTAGCCGACGAGTCCGTCGCGGTTGCCCACGACGACGACACAGCGGAACTTCACTCGCCGACCGGAGTCGGTCATCCGCTGGACCATGTTGATGTCGAGCACTTCGTCTTCCAGGTCCGGAACCAACTGGTCGACGAGTTCCGGCTCCTTCAGCGGCAGGCCCGCGTTTAGCGCCTCCTCCATCGAGTCGATTTCGCCGTCAGCGACTTTCTGTCCGAGTCGCGTCTGGGGGACCCATCCGTCGTCAGCGCTCATAGTTCAACCTCTCCGTCGAGTAGTGTCTCTCGCATCTCGTCGAAATGTTCTGGCAGGTCTGTTGCGTCGAAGTCCCCGCTGTAGAGGCCGTCCTGCGAGTCGGCGTACTCCGCGATGTGCTCGCCGCGGGTCCGTGACCAGTCGGCCAGCACGTCGTCGTTGTGAGGGACGTCGAGTCCGGCGTCGATTGCGCCTTCCTGTACTGCGAACACCTTGCTTCCGGGAGTCGGGGAGTTCAGCCCGATGTCGAGAACCGCTTCCTCGACGCCAGCCTCGATGGCTCGAAGCCCTGCGAGCAGTCCGGTGAGATACGCCGCGGGCATGTTGCCCGTCGGCGCTTCCCAGCCGTAGTCTGCGAGTTCGACTGCCTCTGCGGCCGCAAGTGTTCGGTCGCCCTGTGGGCCGGTACTGACCAGCTGCGCCCTGACTTGGGTGTTGCTCTTGCGAGCAACGAGGCGTGGTTTGCCGGATTTCAGCAGGCGCAACCGCTGATGGTAATCTGTACGGGCCTCGCGGCGACGCCGCATGGGCACCGTGTATCGTGGTCCTGTTGCCATTATGTATCACCGTATTGTTCGTCGATGAACCGATCCAGGTCCGCGACGCTGTCGAACTCGCCGCCGCCAGCTTTGTCGTACAGGTCGCGGTACTGGGATCTGTCTAGCTGGCCGTCGTCGCGGAGTTCGCGCAGATGACTTCGCTGTGCGCGAATGCGTGACGTCCAGTCCTCTTTCTCGTTGTTCCGTGCGCCAGCTGTCCCCTTGCGGGAACCGGGACCTTTCCGGTGGCCGTAGGCGCGCTTCTCGTTTCGCTTGCGGGCCTGTCCGCGGGAGTTGCCCTCCGGCGGATCCGCCCGGATGAGCCCCTCGTCGACGAGGTCACGGATATCTTCGCGAGTGATCGCTTCCGCGATGTCGCCCTGTCGGTCAGGGTCGAACCAGAGTTTGTTCTCCCCGACGTCGAGCACGTCCGATGCGATTCGTTTCTGTGCGCTCAGGTCCGTCATTCGATTTCGACCTCCTCGTAGGTTGGGTTGAGTACGCGAATCCCGTTGTCCTCTGCGACTTCCTCGATGCGCTCGCGCTTGCGTGCGCCGACCTTCGAGGCGATCCGAACCGCCTGACGGTCACCGTCCACGCCGTCGAGGTCATCGACGTTGTGGACGCGAACTTCCTCGAAGCCGGATGGGTGCAGGCCGCGTGCCGCTTTCGGCGAGCGAAAGCCCGCCTCGACGGTGTCGCCCTTGCCCTTGATGCCGCGGCGCTGCTTCGAGAGCTGGCCGCGCGGGCGTCGCCAGGAGGTGGGAACGCGCTTTTTCTTGTGGTAGTCCTGTCGGTTGAACTGCGGCTTTCCGACGCGCTTTCGCTGTGTGAGGAGTCGCTCGGTCTCCTCGTCCAGATCCGGCGTCTTCTCGACCAGTCCGCGTGGCTGCAGTTCCGTCTCGACCTCTTCGGCTTCTGCCTCTTCGTCCTCGACTTCGGCCTCGACCTCCTCACTGACTTCGAGGTCACCGACGTCGGCTTTGATCCGCGCGGCGAGTGCCATGCCGACGCCGTCGATGCTTGCGAGTTCGTCCTGACTTGCACCGCGGACCTGGTCGACCGTCTCGTAGCCAGCGTCGCGAAGCTTCTCGGCCTTCGCGTCGCCGACACCGCTGATGTCGGTCAGGTCGGTCAGTTCCGGTTCCTCGACTTCCTCGTCAGCGTCAGAGTCCTCGACATCGTCCGACTCGGCGTCGTCGGGTTCGAGTTCGGCAACCTCCGATTCGACGTCGTCGCTGACGTCGAGTTCGTCCGTCTCGGCTTTGATCCGCGCTGCGAGTGCCAGACTGACGCCGTCGACCTCTGTTAGCTGGTCCTGACTCGCCGCGCCGATGTGTTCGACCGTCTCGTAGCCAGCCTCCGCGAGGTTCGTGGCGACTTCCTCGTCGACACCGCCGAGCTGGGTGAGTCCGGACTCTTCGGCGTCGTCCTCGTCGACTGATTCGTCTGTGTCAGATCCTTCGTCAGTCACTGTTTCGGCTTCCTCGTCTACGTCGTCGGTCTCTGTACCGTCCTCAGCATCTTCGACTGCTTCCTCGACTGCGTCGTCGGCCGCGCCGTCTTCCGCTTCCTCGTCGAAGGCAACTTCGACGTCGTCCTCGTCGTCTGCCATCAGGCATCACCTCGGTTCGGTTTGCTCGTGATGTAGACACCGTCCTGGAAGACGCGGGCGTCCTTGTCCGTCACGCGAGTCAACTGCTCGATATCCGCGGCAGTCTGTCCAACCGCCTCGATGTCGGGGCCGCTCAGCGTCACGATTTCGCCGTCGACCTCGACCTCGGTGTCCCCGCGGATCTCCGTCCGCCGGGGCGCTTTCTCACCGAGGAAGTTCTCGATGCGGATCTCGTTGCCGTCGGCCGTCACCTGCATCGGGAAGTGAGAGTAGAAGACCTCCATCTCGTACTCCCAGCCCTCAGTGACGCCGTGGAACATGTTCCGGACGTGACTCTCGAAGGTGCCGACCGTCGAGTTGGTCTTGGCGTCCTCGACGTCGCTCTCGATGACGACCTCGCCGTCCTCGACCGACACCGACACGTCGGGATACCACAGGCGACGTGTGACGCTTCCTTCGGGACCCTCGACGGTCAGGTCGAGATGGTCCATCTCGGCGCTGACCTCCGCTGGTATCTGTAGTGTTGTTCGTGGCATTGTTAGTAGACGTATGCGATGACCTGGCCACCGATCCCCTGCTCGCGCGCCTCGTAGTGGCTCATGATGCCATGCGAGGTCGTGACGACGAGCGTCCCGTAGTCACGGGCCGGGAGAAACCGCTTCTCCCACTTCTCGAACTCGTCTGCGCCAGCAGCGTATCGTGGCTTGACCGGGCCACATTCGTTGATTGCTCCCTTCAGTTCGACCTCGAACGTCCCGGCTTTGCCGTCCTCGTGGCGCGTGAATCCGTCGATGTAGCCGCGGTCGTACAGCACTTCGAGGACGCTCCCGATCTCGTTCGAGGCTGGCTGTACCTCCTGTATCAGACTGCCAACACTTCCCGCGTTGTCGATTGCCGAGAGCGCGTTGGCGAGTGGGTCGTTTCCAGTCATGAGTATTTCTTGAACCCCATACTTCGCGACACCTCGCGGAAGCACTGTCGGCACAGCCAGATGTCGTACTTTCCGACCAGTCCCTGCTTGCGCCCGCAGCGCTGGCATTCGCGGAGCTGTTCCGTTCGTTTGGCCGCCTGTTCACCTGTCGAAACTTCGCTTTCACTCATCGTTGACCTCCACGTCGAAGCGTGCTTCGACGAAGTTCACCGCATCCTCGATAGTGAGTCGGTGCCCTGACGGGATCGACCGTGCGCCCTGGTCGCGCTTCGCGACGCGATAGCCCGGCCGAACCAGATTGACCGTCACGTCGAGCCCGTAGATTCCGATCGTCGGGTCGTACTCCTGATCCGGGAAGTCGGTGTGTTCCTCGACACCGAAGCTGAAGTTGCCGGTGTCGTCGAACTGCCGCTCACGCAACTCGGTGAAGGCGAGCGTCGTCTCGAGGAACTCCACTGCCTCCTCGTCACGCAGCGTCACCTTCGCACCGATCGGATCCCCTTCGCGGATGTCGAAGTCCGGTTCGGTCTTGGTCGCCGTCGTTCTGACTGGCTGTTGGTCCGTGACCTCTTCGAGAATCTCCTCGCCCTGTGCGAGTTCGCGGCCACCCTGACCGACGCCCATGTGGACGACGACCTTCTCGATTCGGGGCTCGCGCATCGGATGGAACTGCTCGGTGTCGGAACTCATTCATCTCCCTCCGTTGTGTCTTCATCGGACGCCTCGTCCGCGGATTCGGCGTCTGATTCTGTATCTTCGGCCGTGTCCGCGTCGGAATCGTCGTCAGTGAAGTTCTCGTCGATGACGACGACGTACTCTTCGACCGTCTCGAAGCCGCCGTCGTTCGAAGCCTGACTGACGAGAACGTTGTTCGCGGAACTGCCGGGCGTCACCTGAATCTCGTCGATGGTGCCGATTTCGCCAGCGTGCGCGCCAGCGATGGCGGTCACGAGCGCGCCCTCCTCGTACTCGAAGTGGGCGACGATTTCGTCGTCCTCGTTGGCGACGACGATGGAATCGTTGGCGTCGTAGGGTGCGTCCTCGTCGACGAGCAGCGTCTGTCCGTCGTGCAGCGTCAACTGAATATCGCCGCCGGAGACGTGGCGCTTCTCGTCGATCTTGCCGAGTTTGCTCTGTGCGGCGTCCGCCTCGATGGGCGTCAGCGCGAGCCGACCCCCCTCGTCGGGGAACACCCGGTAGTACTCCTCGCGCTCGTCGAAGGCGACGATGTCGAACATCCCGACGGGACGCTCCTCGTCGCTCTCGGCTACGCCGTTGATCAGGACGTTGTCCTGATTGAGCGCGTAGCGGGCTTCCTTCCGACTGTCGACGTACCCCAGCACGTCCCGAAGGACGATGAGCAGGGGCACGCCCGACTCGCCGTGCGGGCCAGCGCCAGCAGCGACCGTGAAGGTCTCCTCCTTTCGCTCGACCGGCCAGCTTTTCGGGGCCGACAGGCGTTTCTGGTGGTTACTCATCGTTCTCATCCTCCGTGAGCCGCTGTTCGCGAAGCGAGTCCGAGAGATCCAGACTCGTGACGCGCAGGTTGCTGGCGTCGACTGGCCGCGGGACCTCCTCTCCGTCTGCGGTTTCGAGGGTGACGTCCTCGACGTGGACGACAGCGTCTCTGAGGTCGACACGGACGACGTCGCCGTCTTCCCCGGCGTGGTCGCCACGCATGACCTCAACCGTGTCGCCTTCGTTGACACGGACCGAGCGCTGGTCGTACTCCTCGCGGAGATCCGCGGACAGCGTCGCCTGCACCTGGCTGTGTCGCTCGTGCAGCGGCGCTTGTTCCGTCTGTTTGCGCTGTTTGTGTGGTTGCTTACTCATACTATCATCGTCGCTGTTGAGGCGATCGACCCGAAGCGTTCCGCGACTTCGCGTGCGATCGGTCCCTTGATCTCTGTGCCACGGGGGTCGTCGTTGTCGTCGATGACGACCGCCGCGTTGTCCTCGAACCTGACTCGGGTGCCGTCCGGCCGACGGATCGGCTTTCGCTGACGGACGACAACTGCTTCGAGCACCTGTCGTCGCATCTCCGGGGTGCCCTTCGTGACCGAGACGGTCACCTTGTCACCGAGTCCGGCCTTCGTGTGCCGGTTCTTCGTTCCGGAGTAGCCGTGCGTACTGATGATTTTCAGTTCGCGTGCGCCCGTGTTGTCCGCACACGTCACGAGCGACCCCTTTTCGAGGCCCTGTGTCACGTCTGCCTTCATCGCCTCCATCAGGCCTCACCTCCGTTCTCCTCGACTACTTCGACGACGACGTGTGATTTCGTCTTCGAGAGCGGTCGTGTCTCTGCAATCTTGACCGTATCGCCGACGGAGAGACCGCGAAGGACGCCCGGCACGTGTGCCGGAATCCGCGAGCGTCGCTTCATCAGCCTGTCGTATTTCGGCAGCGAGACGTCGTACTCCCGCTCGACGATGACGGTCTTGTCCATCTCCGTCGAGGCAACTTCGCCTTCGATGACCTGTCCGCGAACGGGGAGTTCCCCGTAGAACGGACAGGTCTCGTAATCGTATTCGTCCGGGTTTTCCGGTTCTGGTGGTTGTGCTACGTCTAGTCCTATCGCCATTGTGAATCACCTGTCTGTTCTGTGCGCCGTGCTGGCCTGGCGACGAGCTTCTCGCCGTCGGTTCGCACGCGCTCGCCCGACGGAAGCGACCACTCGAACGTGGCCTGTTCCTTCGGGACGTGGCGGACACGACCCTCGCGCTCGATACCGAGCGTCCGGGTCGTCTCCATGACGACTTCTCCATCGAATCCGACCTGCGTCGGGTCCGACGACGAGACGACGGTCACCGACCGACCGACGAGTTCGTGTCTGCAGAGCGATTCTGCTGTTGCCGCCATTATTCTCTCTCCCCTTCTTCTCGCTGGATCGTCTTGATCCGGGCGATTGCTCGCCGGAGTTCCTTGATTCGACCCGGGTTTTCGGGCATGCCGCCCGCCGCCTTCACCGCGTTGGCGTTCAGCAGTTCCGTCTCGAGGTCTTCGAGTTCGGCCTCTCGCTCTGCTGGCGTCATGTCGCGGATCTCGACTGGGTGGAGGATCGTCATTCGTCGTCACCCTCCTCGTCCATCTCGTCCATCAGCTCTTCTGCTTCGGCCTCGGTCTCCTCGTCGAGTTCCTCCTCGACTGCCGCGTCCAGGTCTTCGAGTTCCTCCTCGACGTCATCGTCGCCGGGCAGGTCTGGTTCCTCGAACTCCTCGGCTTCCTCGACGACTTCCTCTTCGACGGTCTCCTCGGCGTCTTCCTCCGTCGCTTCGGCTTCTGCAGGCGGTTCGCCTGCCTCGTCGCCCTCCTCGGGTTCACCGGCGAGCAGTTCCTCGACGCCCTCGCCCTCTTCGACGTACTCCTCGACTTCGACGTCCTCGTAGATCTCGAAGTCGTCGGGGAGTTCGACGCCCGGCGGGATGATCTTCACCTGAACCCCGATGGTTCCGAGCTTCATCACCGCGGTGCCGACGCCGTGGTCGACGATCTCCTCTGCGGGTTCGCCGTTGTGCTTGATGTAGCCACGGTTGAACTTCTCGACGCGTGAGCGTGCGCCCGTGACCTTACCGGAGAGAACGATCTCCGCGCCGCGTGCGCCCGCTTCCATGATGCGGTCGATCGTGGTGTGGCCCGCCTTGCGGAAGTACCAGCCACGTTCGAGCGCGTTCGCCAGTCGGTCTGCGACGATGCGCGCGTTCAGGTCCGGCTCTTCGACCTCCTGCACGTCGACCTGCGGGTCTTCGAGGCCGTACTCGTTTTCGAGCGTGTCCGTGATCTTGCGGATGTTCTTCCCGCCTTTGCCGATGACCATCCCGGGCTTTTCGGCCTTGAGGACGATCTGTGTGCCCATCGGCGTCTTGGCGATTTCCATGCCGCCGTACCCGGCGCGGCTGAGTTCGTCCTGGAAGAACTCGTCGATCTGGGTTCGCTGGAGGCCGTTCTCGATGAACTGGAGTTCGTCCGCCATTACTCGGACACCTCCTCCAAGATGAGCTCGACGTCAACTTCGGGGGTGTTCCACGGCGATGCTCGCCCCATCGCGCGGGGCTTGCGTCCCTCGTTTTCGCCGACCTTGTGGGCGGCGACGTGCATGATCTCCATGGATTCGCCCTCGAACCCCTGGTGGTCGGCGTTGCCGACGGCGTTTTCCAGGAGATCCAGAAAGGCGTTTGCCGCCTTCTCGGGGAAGCGACCGGCGTCCCAGCCGTCGATGTTCTTCCGGTGGCCGACGCCCGAGTTGTGCTGCTTGAAGGGAACGACTTCCTCGCCTTCGACGACGCCTTCGAGGTACTCGACTGCGTCGCCTGCCTGCATCCCCTTGATCTCACGGGCAATGGCCTTGCTGTGCTTGTGACTTACGTGCCGCTCTCGGAGCATCGCTTTCGCGGTGGTCTCCGGGTCGGCCTCGACTGAGTAGCTGATTCCCATGGTTTATTTCAGGGGTACGAACTTCGAGGAGCGTGTCGCTCCGATACCGGCCTGTCCGTGTTCGACGCTCGTCCGGGTCAACTGGAACTCGCCCAGGTAATGACCCAGCATCTCGGGTTCGACCTTGACACGCTCGAAGCTCTGACCGGTGTAGACTGCAAACGTGATCCCGATCATCTCCGGCAGGATCGGCATATCCCGCAGGTGTGTGCGGATCGGGTCGTTTGCGGTCTCCTCTTCCTCTGCTTCACGTGCTTTCTCGAGCAGTTTCTCGTGCTCGATGGACAGACCGCGTGTGATAGTTCGCCGCTGTCGAGCGGGGAGCAGTTCCGCGACTTCTTCGACTGACATCTCCTGCAACTCATCAACCGTGTGACCACGGTAGGTGAACTCACCCTCGTGGCCGATCTGATAGTCCGAACTCATGAGTCACCACTCCGGCCGGTGCGCTTCGAGGAGATGTCCCCGACCTTCCGTCCGGGCGGGGCATTCCGCGAAATACTCTTTGGTTTGCCGGGGTGCTGTCGGCCGCCGCCACCGAACGGGTGGTCGACGGCGTTCATCGCGACACCACGAACGCGGGGCCACACCGTTCCGCGGCCCTTCACCTTGTGGTACTTGTTTCCGGCCTTGACCATCGGCTTCTCCGTCCGTCCGCCACCGGCGACGACGCCGATTGTCGCTCGGCACTGCGGGTCCAGTCGCTTCATCTCGCCGCTTGGCAACTGAACGACCGCAACATTCCGGTCGTGGGACAGAAGCGTCGCGTTGACACCAGAGGCACGAGCGAACTTGCCGCCGTCGCCCTGATTCGCCTCGACGTTACAGACCGGAACGCCCTCCGGGATCTCCGCCAGCGGAAGGGTGTTGCCCGGTTCGATCGAAGCCGTGATTCCGACCTGAATCTCGTCGCCCACGGTGATCCCTTCGGGGGCGAGCACGAGGCGCTGGTCGCCGTCCTCGAACTCGATTGCGGCGACCGGGGCACTGCGTGCCGGGTCGTGTTCGATATCCACGACTGTCCCGCTGATCAGGTCGCCGTCCTCGACGGTTCGGTGGGAGAGTTCTGCCTTGTACTGATGGGATGGCGCGCGGAACGTCGGCGACCCGCGACCACGTCGCTGTCCGCGAATTCGTCGTCCCATGGTCAGAACACCCCGATTCGTGATGCGATCTCCTGTGCATCGTGGTCGTCTGAAAGCTGTACGGTCGCTTTCGTCTCGCCGTCTGGTGTGATCATCGTGTTGATGTCCGTGACCGCCACGTCGAACTGCGTCTCGACGGCGTCGACGATCTCGGGCTTGGTGGCTTCCGAGTGACAGATAAAGAGCATCTTGTTCTCGAAGTCCATCTTGTCGACGGCTTTCTCGGTCACGTGTGGATGCTTGATGACTGAACTCATCGGTCTGCCACCTCCTCGAGAGCGCTCTCGGTGAAGACGGTCAGTCGACCCGGCTGTGTCCCGGGCGCGAGTTTCTCCGCGCCGAGATTTGCCGCAGTCGTCACGTCCGCACCAGCGAGGTTGCGTGCACCGCGAGAGGGCTCCTCACTCGTCACGAACAGGACCGAACTCGGCCGACGGTACTTCCGCCCACGCGTCGACCCCTGTCCGGCCTTGATCGTCGTCTCGTCGGCGCGCTCGATGTCGGTTGCGAGGCCGAGCGCTTCGAGAATGCCGAGGACGTCCTGTGTCTTGTTGACGTCCTCGAACTCGTCGTCGATCACAATTGGGAGTTCGAGGTCGTCGTCGAACTCGTGCCCGCGCTCGCGGACGAGTTCGGGGTCGGTCGTCGCTGCGAGTGCCGAGCGAACCGCGAGTTTTCGCTCCTTGTCGTTGACATCGAGCGACCGGTCCTTCTCGGCCTTGGGCGGGTGTGCCCGACGGCCGCCGACCGTCTGGGGGACGCGCCGTCCGCGGCCTCCCTCTCGGGGGACGTGTGCCATGCCGCGTCCGCTTCCGTGGGACTCGGCTGGCGTTCGCATTCCGGCGTACTCGTCGGACCCGTGGTCCTGTTTCCGGTTTGCCTGTGCTGCAAGAACCGCCCGGTGGATCAGGTCCGGCCGATAGGTCGTCTCGAAGACCTCCGGCAGGTCCACGTCGGACGTTTGCTCGCCGTCTGTGTCGTATACTGGTACCTGCATGGCTTATCCCTGGTTTGACTCCGTGGATACGTACCGCACCTCTGGGTCGAGGCGCGGGGAATCCTGTGGACGCACTGCGGGACGCAGGCGAACCAGACGCTTCTCCGGTCCCGGAACCGAACCCTTGACCAGCACGTACTGGCCGTCGACCTCACCGTAGTTGACGAAGCCACCGTCTTTGGTGACGTCGTCGCCAAGATCGACGAGGCGCTTGTTCAGTTCGGTTCGCTGGTGGTAGCCCGTCTGTCCCTGTTGCGGGACTGTCGAGCGCACGCGAGAGGGGTTCCACGGACCGAGGTTGCCGATCCGGCGTCGCCATCCCTGGCGAGCGTGTTTGCCCTTGCGCTTCTGGACGCCCCAGCGTTTCACCGGGCCCTGCGTTCCTTTCCCTTTCGTGACGCCCGCAACGTCGGCGTACTCGCCAGCACGGAACACGTCCGTGGCGTTGTACTCGCCATCTGCGACGAGTTCGAGTCCGTAGTCCACACGCTCCTCGAGCGTGCCGCCGCCGATGCGGTTTTCCATCACGTCGGGTCGTTTCTTCGGGACACCGTCGAGTTCGCCCGGGACGGTATGCGTGATCGCACGCACGTCCGAGAGCGTCCCCGCGTCGAGTGCCTCGCGAATCTGTTCCTCTGCAGCGTCCGCGTCGGGTTCGTCGGGCAGATCGAGCGTTCGATCCAGCGACGGGTGGAACCCGTCGGCCCAGACGTCCGTCAGCGGTCGCTTGCCGTACGGCGTCTCCTCGTAGGCTCGCAGGGCGACGACCTGCATGGGTGGGGTTTCGATGACGGTGACCGGCACCGTCTCCTCCATCCCCTCGCGGGCTGAGTCCGGTTCGTCGTTGATCATAACGACGTGACTCATACCGGCCTTGTAGCCAGCAAAGCCCTGTAGCGTCGGCTGTCCCTCGTCGTCGGGCCAGCTGTTGAAACGCGGCGTTTCGCTCGCCGCACGCTCACGCGGGCCAAAGCCCAGCGAGCCTTTTCGTGGTCGTTCAGGTTGTGGCATTGTGTTACTCCTCGATGTTGAGGGGGGCGAGCGTGGCGAACACCGCTTCCTCGGTGCGAATTACCTCGCTGCCCTGGTTCGGAACCGTATTCAGCCAGAGGTCGAACCCTCCAGTCTCTCTGGGCTCTTCGCGGACGGCTGCTGGCTCGATGCCGAGGATGGCTGGTAAGCCACGCTCGGGTGCGCCGAATGCAACCGTATAGTCGGAGGACTCGCCGTGGATATCCCCGGCTAGGTTGCCGAGCAGGTCCACGTCCAGGACCTCGCCATGCCGCGACGCGGCGATGGTAAGGCCTGCATCGTCCTCGGATAGTGCCGTATCGAGGTTCGCGCGGTCGACGGCGTAGCCCGGTGGGGCCACGTCGACGAGTTTCGCCCGAACCGGCTCTCGCGAAGAGACCCTGACGGTGACGCGCTCCCGTTCGGTTACCTCCATTCCGGATGGCACCGGCAACGAGATCGGGTGTTGCAGTCCGCAATTGACCCGGACGCGCCCATCAGCTCCGACTCTGGTCACGATTCCCTGTCTTAACGACCCCGAATTCTGTGATCCGGAGCCGGTCTGTGAACGCACGCGGAGCGGCGGCAAGACGCCCGCGTACTCCAGTTCGTCCCGCCTGTCCCAGGCCTCCTTTCGGAGTTCCGGGGGCGTGGCGGCGTACCGGAGTACGGTTTCGACGAACCCATCGCCAAACTTCCCGGCCCCGTCGGGGTCGGGAACGACCGTCAATCGGTCGACCCGGAAGATCGTGGCCGCGCGGGCCACGTATCCGATTTTGCGAGTTGCCTCGCGTTTGTCCTCGGCTTCCCGGGTGAGCGACGATGGCACGAGCACGCTGACTGTCATGCCGTAACGCTTCCACGTCGCGCCACTAGACTGTGCCGATTACTCTCTCATCCGGACTTAAAAAGACCCCGTTTCCCGATTGGGTTGTGTCGCGTTATCACGGTTCTCAGCGTGTGAGAAGGGCACACAGGGAGTGAATAACAGGATATCGAGATCACCCGTCCGGATAGCATTTTTTGTGGTCGAACGGCATGGGATTGTCATGAGCAACTACATCGAGGTTAGCGACGAGGTATACGAGCGATTGAAACGCAAAAAGGGAGATAGGAGTTTCAGTGAGGTAATTGCAGCGCACCTAGACGACGGAAAACGTCACTCAGACGTTGCTGGAGCGCAGATTCTGGCAACCAAAGCCTACAGAGAGGCATCTGAAGAGATAACTCAGTTGAGCGAGGGAGAATTCGACTGTATACGCGAGGAGTAACGCGATTCGTATTGATAACGGATCTCACGTTTGGACACATCCGGAACCCTTTTATTGTCCTCCGGTGGTAGGATATATTGCACCCGGCGCTGGTGGTGTAGTGGTATCACAGGACCCTGCCACGGTCCTAACCCGAGTTCAAATCTCGGCCAGCGCACTTTCTTTCGACGCAATCCAGCGAGCACCGCGAAGCGTGTGCAACCGCTGTCAGTCTGCGTATCCTTCGATCTGCTCCTGTTCGAGCATTCGCTCGGCTTCATCGAGCGACCCGGCCTGCTCGCCGCGGTATCCAACGTCCCGAGAGCGGCGCTCGAACGCGTTGACGACCACCTCGCTCGTCTCCTCGTCGACTACTCTCACGACGCGGTCGACGCCCATCTCCTTGAGGTGTTGCTGTGCGCGTTTGATCGGCTTTGCCGCCTCGGGTGATGGAGGCCTGAATCCAGAGAGATCCGTGATGATGTCGAACCCATCCCGGAGCTGTTCGGCTTCCTCGACGGCGACATCCGCCGCCTCGTCGATGCTCGCAGCGTTCATCCGTCCGGTCAGGTCGATACGCAGCCGATTGTCTCGCCGGTTGGCTACAATATCGTACATACAAATGCTAGTTCGAAAGGCTCTCGGGTTACTATGGTACCTTACCAGTAAGGTATAATCGCTCAGAGCCAGAGATAGTATAACTAAACCAATAGAACATAAATCGAAGTCGTTTTGCATACGTATACGTATACGCATATATGGGCGACACCACGATCCGCGTCTCCGAGGAAGCCAAAGACCGCCTCGATCTGTACAAACGCGAGGGGGAGAGCTACGAGGACGTGATTTTGCGACTCACCGAGCGCGACCAGTGGGCAGGGTTCGGCGCGCTCTCGGACACTGACCGAGAGACACGACGTGGGATGGATCGGATGCGAGAGGCCCTGCAAGCCGGGATGGCCGACGATATCGAGGAGGACGAATAGATGCTCGTGTTCGATAACAACCTTCTCAGCGATTATCTCGACGGGGTGGACACAGCGCGTCACTTTCTCCAGCAGCACGAGCAACGCGTGTGGGCCATCCCATCGATTGTCCTGTACGAGGCGTATATGGGAAGCATCCACGGCTATATCGACGGCACGCCATCGACGCTCCGGCAGGCCGTGACAGCATCCATGGAGGTGCTTCCCGTGACTGAGCGAACCGCAGACGAGGCTGCATCGCTTCAGGAAGAACTTCTCAGCGCGGGAGTTGCGGCTGACCATCCAGATGCACTCATCGCGGCGTCAGCGCGGGAACACGGCGGCACATTCGCAACCGCGGAGAAGCACTTCTGGGATGATCGCGTGCAGTCTGTCGTGCCTGTGGCAGAATACGATCCGTACTGAATGTCAAATGCCAACTCGGGAACGACGAGTCACTCCTGCGGGTCGATATCGTTCAACTGAGCGAGTTCGTCCTCGTCCAGAGAGAGTTGCGAGGCGGCGACGTTCGATTCGAGGTGGTCGACGCTCGAGGTGCCCGGGATTGGGAGCATCACGTCGGAGTGGTGGAGCAACCACGCGAGCGCTACCTGCCGCGGTGTAGCGTCGTTGTCGGCTGCAATCTGTTCGAGAGTGCCAGCGACGCCCTCGTCCTCGACGGTGTACAGCGGCCCCCACGGGATGAAGCCGACATCGTATTCCTCGCACGCGCGAAGCACGCCCTCGTCGCCGCGGTAGCCGACGTTGTACTGGTTCTGCACCGTCGCGATATCGACGATGTCCATCGCCGTCTCCAGTTGCTCGACAGAGACGTTCGAGAGACCGACGTGTCTGATCTGCCCGGCGTCTTTCATCTCAGCGAAGGCGTGTACGGACTCCTCGAAGTCCGTGTCGGGATCGGGCC
Organism: Halovenus marina; assembly: GCF_051414115.1. Lineage (NCBI taxonomy): Archaea > Methanobacteriati > Methanobacteriota > Halobacteria > Halobacteriales > Haloarculaceae > Halovenus > Halovenus marina. The sequence goes on from NZ_JBLKNZ010000001.1 coordinate 1,846,418, forward strand.
GGTGGAACTGATACAGGTCGATCGTGTCAGTCCGAAGTCGGTCGAGACTACAGAGCACCTGATTGTGCAGGAAGTCCGGGTCGCCGTGGGGGAGCCAGTTACTGTCGCGATGGCGAACCAGTCCGGCCTTCGAGGCGACTATCGCGTCGTCGCTGTCGGTGAGTTCCTGCCCGATCAGGCGCTCGCTGACGCCCGGGCCGTACGAATCTGCGGTGTCGATGAAGTCGACGCCGAGTTCGACGGCACGGCGGACGACAGACCGGGCTTCGTCTTCGTCGGCGGGTGGGCCGATGATGTCCTCGCCGGTGAGTCGCATCGCGCCGAATCCGAGTCGGTGCACAGTCAGGTCGCCGCCGATATCGAACGTCTCACTCTCGTTTACAATCTCGTCAGACATACGTGTCAACGTCGGGGGCGAGCCACTAATCGGTGCTGGTCGCGGGCGAAAAGGGAGTGATGCAGTCCGACAGTTCGTGTGCGATGCGTTCACAGACCGATCAGTAGCAAGACAGATTTATATGGCGTCGGCGTCCTGTTACACATGCTTATGTACGACAACGAGGATTCGTCGGGAACCCCGGCGGATCGAGTTCTTCCAGGGCACACTGGAGAACACGTCCGAAATTGAGGACGCACGACTTTTCGACACGACGCTGCGCGACGGCGAGCAAACGCCACGAACGTCATTCTCGTACGAAGACAAACGCGAGATAGCGGCGCTTCTAGACGACATGGGAACACACGTCATCGAGGCGGGATTCCCGGTCAACAGCGACGCGGAGTTCGAGGCAGTTCGCGACATCGCCGCAGCGAGTTCGACAGACGTGTGCGGACTCGCGCGCGTCGTCGAGGAAGATATCGAAGCCGCGCTCGACAGCGGCGTCGACATGGTGCACACCTTCGTCTCCACCAGCGACGTCCAGCTACAGGATTCGATGCACGCCACCCGCGAGGAAGCCCAGGAGCGTGCCGTCGAAGCGGTCGAGCGCGTGAAAGAGGCCGGTGTGGAGTGTATGTTCTCACCGATGGACGCAACACGCACCAACGAGGGGTTCCTCCACGAAATCGTCGCGGCGACCGTCGACGCCGGTGCCGACTGGGTCAACATCCCCGACACGACCGGCGTCGCCACGCCGACGCGAATGACTCACCTGGTCGAGTCAGTCGTCGAGACGGTCGAGGAGACGGACCCCGACGCGCGCGTCGACGTGCACACGCACGACGATTTCGGGCTGGCGACGGCGAACGCACTCGCTGGCTACGAGGCCGGTGCAAGCCAGTCACAGGTGTCGGTCAACGGCATCGGCGAGCGAGCGGGCAACGCGGCCTACGAGGAGGTCGTGATGGCGCTCGAATCGCTGTACAACATCGACACCGGTATCGACACCACACAGATCACGGCGCTCTCCCGAAAGATCGAGCAGAAATCCGACGTTCCCGTCCCGGGCAACAAGCCCGTGGTGGGCAAGAACGCATTCGCCCACGAGAGTGGGATTCACGCGGCCGGTGTGATCGAGAATTCCGATACGTTCGAACCGGGCGTGATGACGCCGGAGATGGTCGGTGCCGAGCGCGAACTCGTGCTGGGCAAACACACCGGCACCCATTCCGTCCGGGAGCGACTGCAGGAGGCCGGGTTCGACCCGACCGACGAAGAGGTTCGCGAGGTGACCCGACGGGTCAAGGACTTCGCCGCCGAGGCCCAGCGCGTAACGATGTCCGAACTGCGGAAGTTCGCGCGCGAAGTCGGCGTCAAACAGCGCGAGGAGGTTCAGGCGTAGGCCGATGGCAGGACGGTCAGACCAGACGACCAGTCGTCAGCCAGTGTCACACGACGGAGATCAGTCCGGCGTGGAGGGCAATTTCGCCCCCGTGAGCGGGCGATCGCCGGGCGTGTCACGGAACGTTTATTACGGACCGGCGTCTGACCGTCAACGTGATGCGAACGAGCGCTGGCAGTCACGGCCGCACCCGCACTGTCAGCCCCGCGACTCTCCTTGTAGGGGCTGTATAGCCCCACATTTCACCAGTCGTTTCTCGACACGTATCGTCCGACGACAGCAAGAGCATATACAAATGTACCGACCAGATCCACCGACAACAGGACCGAACTTACGGGAGAGACAGTCATGAGCGAACGAGCATCCGTGTCACGGGAAGACGAACAGGACGAGCAGCCAGTCGAGACGGGCGCAGAGTCCGTCGCGAAGGCACTCGAAAACGCGGGCGTCGAACATCTGTTCGGCGTCCAGGGCGGCGCGATCATGCCGGTGTACGACGCGCTGTACGAACACGAGAACATCACGAACATCACGATGGCCCACGAGCAGGGCGCCGCCCACGCTGCGGACGCCTACGGCATCGTGACGGGCAAGCCGGGCGTCTGTCTGGCAACCTCGGGACCCGGTGCGACGAACCTGATCACCGGCATCGCAGACGCCAACATGGACTCGGACCCGCTTCTGGCGCTGACCGGACAGGTGCCGACGAACTTCGTCGGGAACGATGCCTTCCAGGAGACAGACACCATCGGTATCACCCAACCGATCACGAAAAACAACATCTTCGCCGAGAACCCGGACACCGTCGGCGACGACATCGGCACTGCGTGGGCGCTGGCGAACACCGGCCGACAGGGACCGACGCTGGTCGACCTGCCCAAGGACGTGACACAGGGCGAAACCGACAGCCAGCCCGGAGCCCCACAGACGCCGGACACCTACGACCCACCGGAACGAGCAGACGACGTGGCCGTGCAGGCGGCCGCAGAGACGCTCGCAAACGCCGAGCGACCGACCATTCTGGCTGGCGGCGGGGTCATCAAGGCCGAAGCCAGCGACGAACTGCGGCAGTTCGCACGCGAGTACGAGATTCCGGTCGTCACGACGATGCCCGGCACCGGCTCGTTCCCCGAGACGGATCCGCTGTCGCTGGGCATCGCAGGCATGCACGGCACCGGCTACGGGAACCTCGCCGTGTCGAACTGCGACGTGTTGCTCGGTATCGGCACCCGATTCGACGACCGACTCACCGGCGACGTGGAGACGTTCGCGCCCGACGCCGAACTCGTCCACGTCGACATCGACCCGGCCGAGATATCGAAGAACATCGAGGCCGACTATCCGCTCGTCGGCGACGCAGCGGCCGTCATCGAGCAACTCTACGAGACGATGCCCCGACCGCCGAACAGTGACGAGTGGGTCGAACAGTGCGAGACCTGGAAAGAGGAGTACCCGCTCGATTACGAGATGCCCGAGGACGAACCGCTGAAACCCCAGTACATCGTCGAGAGATTCGACGACGTGACGCCCGAGGACACCATCGTCGCCGCTGGCGTCGGCCAGCACCAGATGTGGGCGTGGCAGTACTGGACGTGGACCCAGCCCCGAACCTGGGTCACCTCACACGGCCTCGGGACGATGGGCTATGCAGTCCCGGCGGCCATCGGTGCGAAAATCGCCGCCCCCGACCAAGAGGTCGTCGCGTTCGACGGCGACGGGTCCTTCCTGATGACCGCACAGGGCCTGAGCGTCGCAGTGCGGGAGAACCTCGACCTGACCATCGTCGTGCTCAACAACGAGGCGGTCGGCATGGTGCGGCAGTGGCAGGACGGGTTCTACGAGGGCCGACGGATGGCCTCCGAGTACCCGTGGATCCCGGAGTTCGACAAACTCGCAGAGGCCTTCGGTGCGCAAGGGTTGCGCGTCGAAGAGTACGAGAACGTCGAGGACACCATCGCGGAGGCACGCGAGTACGACGGGCCGTCGGTCATCGACGCCATTATCGACCCCGGCGAGAACGTCTACCCGATGGTGCCAAGTGGCGGCGACAACGCACAGTTTGCGCTCAACGAGCAGCATCTGGAGGACATCTAAGATGACGAAAGGAGAACTCCCAGGGCCGCATCCGGACGAACGGATGCAGCCAAGCGGCAGACGCAACTCACAGGGAATTCGAATCGACCCCGAGGTCGAAGCGACACACGAACCAGAGCGCGCGGTGCTTTCCGCACTGGTCACACACGAACCGGGTGTGCTCGCGGAGATTTCAGGGCTCTTTAGCCGCCGACAGTTCAACATCGAATCGCTGACCGTCGGGCCGACGATGGACGAGGACCTCGCGCGGATGACCATCGTCATCGACGAGACGCGCCCGGGCATCGACCAGGCGAAAAAGCAACTCGAAAAGCGCATCCCGGTCATCTCGGTGCGCGAGTTGGAGGACACGGCGGTCCAGCGCGAACTCGCCATCGTAAAAGTCAACGGCCAGCGACCCGACGAGGTCAACGCCATCACCGACATGTACGACGGGAAGACGCTGGACGCTGGCCCGCGAACGATCACGGTCGAGTTGACCGGCGAGGAGTCGACAATCGACGCCGCGCTCGACGCGTACAAGCAGTTCGGCATCCGCGAGGTGATGCGAACTGGCGACGCCGCACTCGCACGCGGCGAGGCACCGACAGCACAGGTCAAGCAACCGAATCAGGCGCCGACGGAGGCGCAAGTCGCAACGGAGGAAGTTTCTGATGACTGATAAATTCACGACACCAGTACACTACGACGACGACATCGACGCAACGAACATCGAAGACAAGACGGTCGCAGTACTCGGCTACGGGAGCCAGGGTCACGCACACGCCCAGAACCTCGACGACAGCGGTGTCGACGTGGTCGTGGGCCTCCCGAAGAGTTCCTCGTCACGCCAGGCGGTCGAGGCGGACGGACTTCCGGTCGCGACGCCGCGAAACGCCGCGTCGGACGCTGACATCGTGGTCATGCTCGTCCCCGACACGGTTCAGCCAGACGTGTACGAGGACATCGAACCAGCGCTCGATGCGGGCGATACGCTCCAGTTTGCCCACGGCTTCAACATCCACTACGGGCAGATCGAACCGCCCGAAGACGTCGACGTGACGATGATCGCCCCAAAATCGCCGGGACACCTCGTCCGCCGAACCTACAAGCGTGGCGAAGGGACGCCGGGCCTGCTCGCAATCTATCAGGACGCGACCGGAGAGGCACAGCAGGAAGCGCTGGCGTACGCACAGGCCATCGGCTGTGCGCGAGCGGGCGTCATCGAGACGACGTTCCGCGAGGAGACAGAGACGGACATCTTCGGCGAGCAGGCAGTGCTCTGTGGCGGCGTGACCGACCTGGTCAAGGCCGGGTTCGAGACGCTCGTCGACGCGGGCTACGCCCCGGAGATGGCCTACTTCGAGTGTCTCAACGAACTGAAACTCATCGTCGACCTGATGTACGAGGGCGGCCACATGGGGATGTGGAACTCGGTCTCTGACACCGCCGAGTACGGCGGTCTCACCCGCGGCGAAGAGGTCATCAACCGCGAGGGAATGGACGAAATTCTCGAGGGCGTCCAGAACGGCGAGTTCGCCCGCGAGTGGATCAACGAGAATCAGGCGAACCGGCCAGCCTACCGACAGTACCGGCAGGCAGAGCAGAACCACCAGGTCGAGGAAGTCGGCGCGCGCCTGCGCGAACTGTTCGCGTGGGACGAGGAAAGCGGCGAGACAGCCGACTGAGAACAAGGGCAATGAGCAAGAACACACTGTACGACAACGTCTGGGACAAGCACAAGGTAACGGAGTTGCCCAACGGACAGGACCAGCTGTTCATCGGGCTACACCTCATCCACGAGGTGACGAGTCCGCAGGCATTCGCGATGATCCGCGAGCGCGACATCGATGTCGCCTTTCCCGAGCGCAACTACGCGACGACCGACCACATCGCACCGACCGAGGCCGACAAGCGTGACCGACCGCTCAAGGACGACGAGGCAGAGCAGATGCTCTCTGCGCTCGAACGGAACGTCTCCGAGAACGGGATCACCTACTTCGGCTTCGAGTCCGGCAAGCAGGGTATCACCCACGTCGTCGCGCCGGAACTGGGGCTGTCACAGCCCGGAATGACCGTCGCCTGTGGCGACTCCCACACCGCAACGCACGGAGCGTTCGGTTCCATCGGCATCGGCGTCGGCACCAGCCAGATCCGCGACATCCTCGCGACTGGCTGTATCGCCGCCGAGAAACAGAAGGTCCGACGCATCAACGTCGAGGGAAGCCTCGGTGAGGGCGTCTACGCGAAGGACATCATCCTGAAGATCATTCAGGAACTCGGCGTCGACGGCGGCGTCGGCCACGTCTACGAGTACGGCGGCCCCGCAATCCGCGAACTCGACATGGAGGGGCGACTCGCCATCTGTAACATGTCCATCGAGGGCGGCGCTCGCGCGGGCTACATCAACCCCGACGAGACGACCTACCAATACCTCCGCGGGCGCGAGTACGTCCCCGAGGGCGAGGCCTTCGAGGAGCGAAAGGCCTACTGGGAGTCGATCAGGTCCGACGAGAACGCCGAGTACGACGACGTGGTCACCATCGACGTCGACGGCATGGACCCACTTGTCACGTGGGGCATCAACCCCGGACAGGTCATCGAGGTGTCCGAACCGGTCCCCCACCCCGAGGACTTCGAGAGCCGAAGCGACCGCGAGGCCGCAGAACAGGCCCTCGAACACATGGACATCGAACCGGGCCAGTCGATGCTCGGCTACGACGTCGACGTGGCGTTTCTGGGCACCTGTACGAACGGCCGACTCTCCGATTTCCAGGTCGCAGCGGACATTCTGGAGGGCCGAACCATCGACGACGACGTTCGCGCACTCGCAGTGCCCGGTTCCGAGACCGTTCGCGAGCAATGCGAACAGCACGGCCTCGACGAGGTGTTCATCGACGCTGGCTTCCAGTGGCGCCGCGCCGGGTGTTCGATGTGTCTCGCGATGAACGACGACTCGCTCGAAGGGGACGAAGTCTGTGCATCCTCGTCGAACCGGAACTTCATCGGTCGACAGGGCTCGAAGGAGGGCCGAACCGTGCTGATGAGTCCGGCGATGGTCGCCGCCGCGGCCGTCGAGGGCGAAGTGACCGACCCGCGTCGCTTCCTCGATTCCGACGTGCGAACGGTTACAGCAACTGACGTCGAGGAGGTGGCAGACTGATGGCAGACGATCAACACATCACCGGCGTGTCTGGGACGGGCGTCCCGATTCCGGGCGACGACGTCGACACAGACCAGATCCTGCCCGCCCGCTTCATGAAGGAGGTCACCTTCGACAACATGGCGGACTATCTGTTCTACGACGCCCGCCGTGACGAGAACGGGGAGTTCAACGACCACCCACTCAACCGCTTCGAGGACGCGTCCATCGCCGTCGTCAACCAGAACTTCGGCTGTGGCTCCTCCCGGGAGCACGCCCCGCAGGCGATGATGCGCTGGGGTGTCGACGGCGTCGTCGGCGAATCCTTCGCCGAAATCTTCCGCGACAACTGCAAGTCGCTGGGCATTCCGGCGGTCACCGCCTCCCACGAGGACGTGACCGCACTCCAGGAGTGGATCGAGGACAACCCCAATAGCGACATCGAAATCGACGTCGAGGCAGAGACGGTGACCTACGGCGACACCGTCATCGAGGGGAACATCGACGACGCGATGAAGGAAGCGCTCGTCGACGGCATCTGGGACACGACCCAACTGATGTACTCGAACCTCTCGAAGGTCGAGAAAACCGCAAGCGAACTTCCGTACGTCGAAGAAGTCTAACTAGTTCTCGAACTCGCCGAATTACGCTGGCGACGGCTCTCGAATGTCCGAGAGATACGACGTCAGGTCGGTCGTCGAACACATGCCGATGACGCCTTCCTCGTCGTCGACGACTGGCAGGTGCTGGATGTCGTAGGTGATCATCTTGTCGGCAGCGCTTCGAATCGAGTCCTGTGCGGTGACGGTCACGACCTGTTCGGTCATGTGGTCGCCGACAGTCGAATTGTCCTTTGGCTCGTTGTCCCGGACGATCCGAACGAAGTCGGTGCTCGTCAGGATACCCTGCAGTTGGTTGTCGTCGTCGACGACGACGAGTGAGCCGATGTTTTTCTCGAGAAGGATCTCTGCGGCCGCTGCGACCGAGGTGTCCGGGGAGACCGAGACGATGCCCGAGGACATGACGCGCCCAACGAAAATGTCGTCCATACACACACGATGCAGTCTCACCTGTTAATGCGTACCGATCTGGAGTCAGTCTCACCTGTTAATGCGTACCGGTCTGGAGTCAGTCTCACCTGTTACTGCGTACCGATCTGGAGTCGTGGCTGACCGAGACGGCGACCGACACGCTCTTTTTCGCCCCCGGAAAAGTACGGCCATGACTCACGAAATCGCGGTGATACCGGGCGACGGCATCGGGAAGGAGGTCACACCGGCAGCGGTCGACGTACTCGAAGCGACTCCGATCGACTTCGATTTCGTCGAAGGCGAGGCTGGCGACGAGGTGCTTGCCGAAACCGGAACTGCTCTGCCCGAACACACACAGGAAATTGCGGCCGACGCCGACGCGACGCTGTTCGGCGCGGCAGGCGAGACGGCAGCGGACGTCATCCTCCCGCTGCGCTCTATCGTCGGGTCCTTCGCGAACGTCCGCCCGGCCCGGTCCTATCCCGGTCTCGACGCGGTCAAACCCGAGACGGATCTCGTCTTCATCCGAGAGAACACCGAGGGCGTGTACTCGGGCCTCGAAAGCGAGATTACCGAGGGCGTCCGGACACTCACCCGCGTCGTCACCGAAGACGCCTCCGAGGAAATCGCCGAGTACGGGTTCAAATACGCCCGACGGAACGGCTACGACGACGTGACCATCGCCCACAAGGCAAACGTCATGCGCGAGACAGACGGGCTATTTCTCGAAACCGCCGAGCGCGTGGCCGACGAGCGCGACGCCGAGTACGAGACGGCGCTGATGGACGCGCTCGCGATGCACCTCGTGATGCACCCCGAGGACTACGGCGTGGTCATCTGTCCGAACCTCGCTGGGGACATGCTCTCGGATCTGGCGGCGGGACTGGTCGGCGGCCTCGGACTGCTCCCCTCTGCGAACGTCGGCCCCGAAAACGCCCTCTTCGAGCCAGTACACGGCTCTGCGCCCGACATCGCTGGCGAAGGGATTGCAAACCCCTCGGCGATGATCCTCTCTGCGGCGATGTTGCTCGACCATCTCGGCTACCCCGACGAGGCGACCGCCGTTCGGGACGCCGTCGAGTCCGTCCTCGAATCTGGTCCCCGAACGCCCGACGTGGGCGGCGACGCCACCACCGAGGAAGTCACCGACGCCGTGATCGATCAGATCTGAGACGGGGAACTCCCGCGCCTCAAGGAGACGAGACCTGCTAGTCGTCGGCTTCGAGGAGTCTCTCGCGCGCTGGCTGGCGCTCGACTGTCGAGCGGTTCGTCGTGCTGTCTTTCGTGACCGTCACTAGGTCGTCGGCGGCGTCGACGAGTTTTTCGTCGTGACTGACGACGAGGATCTGTTCGACGCCCAGGTCCCGCATCGTCTCGATGAGTTCGACGAGTTGGCCGACGTGCCCGGCGTCGAGAAACACCGTCGGTTCGTCGAGAATGAGCGGCGGCATCGGTGCCGTTCCCTCGATGCCCTCCGCGAGCAACCGATAGATCGCACAGCGCAGGCTGAGATTGAAGAGCGCGCGCTCGCCGCCAGATAGCTGGTCGGGGTCGAGCGTCTCGCCGTCCTTCTGGTAGACAGTCAGTTCGTAACTTCCGTCCAGGTCGATGTGGGAGTAGGTGTCGTTCTCGTAGACCAACTCGAAGGTTTCGTTGAGCATCCGTTCGAGCGTCTCGACGTTCTGCTGGCGGAGTTGCGCGCGCAACTGGGCGTAGGTCTCCTCCAACTGTTCGACCTCTTCGTACAGCGAGTTCAGCCGCTGGACTGTCGTTGTGAGTTCGTCGCGCCGGTCCCGCAACTGTTCGAGTGCGTCGAGTTCGTTCGTGATCGCTCCGATCTGCTCTTGCAGTTCCGTGCGCTGGCCTTCCAGGTCGTCGAGCGTCTCCCCGACCTCTTCGAGATACGACGTCGCGTTCTCGTGTTGCTGTCGAGCCCGTTCGATCTGGGTTTCGTCGAACGTCTCTCGCAACTCGTCGCGGCGCTCGCGCTTTTCGGCCAGTCGCTCGCGGCGTTCGTCGTTGACGGTCTCCTTTTCGGCTCGCTGTTCTCTGAATCGCTCGACATCTGACTGGAGTTGGTCGATCTCTTCCAGCGTCGTGTCGATCTGTTCGAGCTGTTCGAGTCGCTCCTTCAGTTCTCCGTGCTCCCGGTTTCGCTTTGCGATTGCCTCGGTTATTTCGTCGACACGATCCTCGGCCGCCGCTGCTTCGTCTCGCTTTTCGGCCGCCGCCTGTTCGTCCTCGTCTGCCTGTGCTCTGAGTTGCTCGATCCGGTCCCGCTTTTCGTCGATGCTTGACTCCCGCTCGTCGAGGATCTGTTCGATGTTGTCCCGGTTCTGTTCGAGTTCCGCCGCTCGCTGTTCTCGCTCGCGAAGGTCCTCGGCGCGCTCCAGTTTCGTTTCGAGGCGCTCCTCGCGCTCTTCGAGGTCCGCGACGGCCGTTTCCAGTTCTGACACGCGCTCGCGGCGTTCCCCGAGCGCGTCGACGTGCGGGGAGTCTTCGACTGGCTGTCCGCAGGTCGGACACTTGCCTGCATCCAGTAGCGACTCGGCTTCGCTCACTCGCTCCCGTGCGTTTTCGAGTTCCGTTCTCCGCTCTGCGAGTTGCTCGCGGCACGTCGAAAGGTCGTCGCTGACCGTCTCGTAGTGCGCGTCGGCCTCACCGATTGCGATCGGTGCGTCCTCGAAGCGTTCGTGTATCTCCTCGATTTCCGCAGTCAGTTCGGCAACCTTCTCCCGCTTGTTGGCGAGATTGTCCTCGGCATCTTCGAGTTCTGCTTCGAGTTGACTGGCCTCCTCGCGGCGTTCGGTCGCCGTCTCCTCCAGGTCTGCCGCCGATTCGAGTAGCGACTCGCGAGTGCTGTCTGCCTCCTGTTTCTCGACACTTTGCTCCCTGATCTGGTCGGTCACTTCCTCGATCTCTGCCTCGACCGCATCGATTTCGGTATCGAGTTGCTCCCGAGTCAGGTCGTCGCTCTCGGCCCGGGCCTCGACTGTCTCGAACTGCTCGACTCCTTCGAGGAGTTGGTCGCGCCGGTCCCGCCGTTCCGAGAGGGTTTCAGTTCGCTGTTCGATCCGCTCGGCGAGTTGCTCCCGTTCTCGTTCGGTCTCTCCAATCTGCTCTCGGAGGTCGTCAATGTCGGATTCGAGTGATTCGAGTTCCTCCTGTTTCTGTTCGTACTCGTCGAGGACGGCCTCGGCCTCGTCGCGCGTTTCGACCGCCTGCTCTCTGTTCTGTTCGTATCGGTCGATTTCACAATCGATCTCTGCTGCCTCGGATTCCAGATCGTTCAGGCGGTCGTGGAGATTCTTCTCCGCCTTTGCTTCGATCTGGTCTTCGACCTCCGAGAGCGCGCCCTGCTTGTCGTCGCGGACGCGGCCGACGCCGACGCGGGCCTGACTCGCGCGCTGGCGATACTCTTCGAGGGTGCCAAGTTGCAGGAGGTCGTCGAGCATGTCCTGCCGGGTCGACGGGTCGGCGTTTATCAGCTTGTTCACCTCCCCCTGTCTAACGTAGGCACAGTTGAGAAACGCCTCGGTGTCCATCCTGAGCAGTTCGGTGACGAAGTTCCGGACGTCGGTCGCGCCGTCGATGGTGCGGTCCTCCCCGTCGAGAACACACTTTGTGGTTCGGGCGTCGCCGTCTCGACTGCGGATCTCCCGCCGGATGTGATAGGATTCCCCGTCGTGAGTGAACCAGAGTTCGACCGTCGTCTCCTCGGCCCCGATGGTGACGACTTCGTCGAGCGTCTCGTCGAGCGCTTTCGAGCCATAGAGTGCGAAAAAGCAGGCCTCCAGCAGCGAGGATTTGCCGCTCCCGTTCAGCCCGTGGATGACGGTCACACCCACGTCCAGACGGAGGTCTGCGTCCTCGTAACACTTGAAGTTCGAGAGTCTGACCCGGTCGAACCTCATCGGTACTCACCCATCGTCGCCTGGCCGTCACTCTCGGCCTGATCCGTCTCCGACTGGTCAGACTCGTCGGTGTCTATCTGCGGCGTGTCGGACCGTGCAGACTCGTCGGTGTCTGTCTGTGCTGTGTCATCGAGGTCTGCGTGTTCCTCTCCGTCGATGTCTACGTGTCCCGCTCCGTCGAGGTCCGGGGACGCATCTTGGCCGTCCTGCGATGCGTTCGCTTCTGAATCGGCTTGCTCGAACGCATCACGATCATCAAGTAGATCTGCGACGCGGCGCTCGACGGTGTCGGCGACGTTCGAGTCAGCCACCTTGCTCGCGCGGATCGTCTCGTCGAGGTCGCGTGCGGCCCCGCTCAACCCCATCGAGTCGAGGCGCTCCCTGACGGCTGCGTCGGGGTCAGCGAAGCTCACTTCGATGTCTCTGTCCTCGGTCTGTTCGCGCTCGTCGGTGACGCGAGTCACGAGCGCGCCCTGGTCTGCGGCGAACTCCTCGATGGTGGCCGGGAGCACGTCCTCGCCCTCGCCGCGGATCCACACTGCGACGACGGCACCTTCTAGATCGTACTGGCCGACCTGCTCGCGGACGCGGCCAGCACCTTCGCCCGGAGCGAGTTCCACCTCGACGAAGACAAAGGATCGCGTCTCGATGCCGCGCCTGCGGATGTCGACGCCGTCGTCGAACTCGACGATGTTGTACCCCCGGTCCTCGCGCTCGGCGGTGCTCGCACGCTCTGTCGACCCGCAGTAGGTCAGCCACGCCTCGTGTGGCTCCTCGACGCGTTTCGTCTTCGCCTCGTGGTCGTCGCCGAGCAACATCGCGTCGAACTGCACCGTCGACTCCGCCAGAATCTCGGTCGCGTCCCAGTCGCCGTGTGCGAACGGCGCGAAGAGACCGTGAGAGACGAGTACAGCATAGTCGACGTCGTGCGGTTCGAAGTCGTAGGACAGGTCCTCGCGCTGCGAACGGGAGACGAAATCCAGCCCGTACAGCGCCACGTCACCGACGACGGTTGGCTCGTCTCCGAGTCGCTGCGCCAGCCCCATGCTCTCGAACAGATCGAGCCACTGCGTGTCCCGCTTGGATTCGTGGTTGCCGACGATGGCCAGAAAGGGGATATCTGCGGCGTCGAGTTCGCGCAACAGCGACACCGCGCCCATCACGTCAGAGAGCGTCGGCGTGCGGTCGTGAAAGAGGTCGCCAGCGTGGACGACGGCATCGACGTCGTCGGAGACAGCGTCGTCGATCACCCGCCGGAACGCAGCGAGAAAGTCGTCCCGGCGCTCGGGCAGATGATACTGCCTGTAGCCGAGATGCGTATCGCCAGTGTGGAGTATCCGCGTCATTACCCCTCAGTAGGAAAGCCGCCGGTAAATGAATTCCCCGACCGCAGTGAAAGTGACAGCCCCAACGAGCACGGCGGTCAGTCGACGACGACCGCGGCAGGCAGTGAACGATGAACGTGGCGGTCAGTCGACGGCAAGCGGACAAACAGTCAGCGAGAGCGGTGCTCACTCGATAGTGAGCGTGTAGACCCGCTTTCGCGCGTCGGAAAACGCGATGCGCGAGTCGACGACACCGACCTCTTCCAGTCGGGTCAGCGCGTACCGAACCGTCCGCGGCGGCAACAGCGTCTCCGACGCCAGTTGGCTCTGCGTGAGCCGATCGTTGTACTCCAGAACCTTCGCGACGAGTTTCGCACTCGGTGGTAACTCCCGCACTGCATCCCAGCCACGCTGTGCTGCCGACCGCTCGACCTCTGTGACACTCATGATACACACCTCTCTGGGATGTACTATAATAATATTTTCTATCTTGCTTTATTCACTATAGTAATATCAGCATGTTCGATGAGACAGACCGGCAGGGTGTGAGATCAGAACGGTTGGTTCTCGGCGCGATTCAGTTCGAGGCTGATTATCGCTCCAGTCGGGTCGTTGTCGAGGATCTGGGTGTCGCCGTCGAATTCAGTCACGACAGTGTTGACGATATACAAGCCGATACCGGTCCCCTCGCTCCGCAATCCGCGTTCCCCTTTGCCGAACACTTCGGCCTTCCGCTCGTCCGGGATCCCCGGGCCGTCGTCTGCGATACTGACGTGGACCGACTCGTCGTCTGCCTCGACAGATATCTCGACGTGGGGCGCTCCCTCGTTGTGCTGGACAGCGTTGTTCAGCAGGTTTCGGAACACCGAGGAGAGCATCCCGTTGGCGGCCACGGAGAGTTGCGGGAGCGGGTCCCGTAGCTCGAACTCGGCGCCCGGATAGCGGGTTCGAGCCTTCTGGACTTCCTCACGGAGATACTGGTCGAGTCGGATCAGTTCGGTTTCGATATCCGACTGCTCGGTCGCGATCCGCATGTACTCGCGGCTGTTCTGTGTCAACTCCCGGATCCGGTCGGTCGTTCGCAGGATTCGCCGGAGGTCGGATTCGTGCTCGTCGTCGACCTGTTCGGCGAGGCGTTCGCCCCACAGTTCCAGCACCTGCACGTCGTTGCTGATATCGTGTCTGAGGATCCGGTTGAGCACCTCGAGTTGGTCTTTCGTCGTGCGAACCTCCGTCTCTCGCTCCTGACGTTCGAGGGCATACCGAACCGACTTGACGAGCGCTTCCCGGTTCATCGCGCCCTTCGTGAGATAGTCCTGTGCCCCCTGCTGAAGCAGTTCGAGCGCCGCCTGTTCGTCCTGCAGCCCGGTCAGGACGACGACCGGGGTTGTGGCGATACAGTTGTCGAGTCGATGGAAGGTCTCGACGCCGCTGGTCTCGGGCAAGCCGAGATCGAGCAACACGAGATCGACCTCGTTCTGTTCGATCCAGTCACTGCCCGCGTTCAGTGTCTGCTCGTGACGAACGGTGACCTCGTCGGGCAACAGCGCAGAGTCGGCCTGCGTGAGGTGGCGACGGATGAGTCGCGCGTCGTTCGGGTTGTCTTCGACCAACAGAACGTCGAGCGAATCTACCTGCATCCGTCACTCCGTTTCGGGAAGTTTGACGAGCTGGAACCAGAACTGCTCGATCTGTCGAACCGTCTCCTTGAACTCGGCGTGGCCGACCGGCTTCGTCAGATACGCGTTCGCGCTGTGCTCGTAGGATTCGACGATGTCCTGTTCAGCCTCGGAACTCGTCAGGATGATGATCGGGATCGTCGACAGCTCTGGGTCCTGCTCGGCGTCTGCGAGTACCTCAAGGCCGTCCTTTCGGGGCATCTCGATGTCGAGCAACACGACGTCCGGGCGAGGCTTGTCGGTGTACTCGCCCTGCTGCCGGAGGAACTTCATCGTCTCGACCCCGTCGTTGACGACGTGAATGTTGTTCAGCAGCTTTCCCTTGTCGAAGGCACGCTTTGTCAGCCGAACGTCGTTTGGGTTGTCCTCTGCGAGCAGGATTTCGACTGGTTCTTCCTGTGTGGTCGGGCCGGATGGAACATCGCTCATGGCAGATCACCGTCTGGCTGCTGTTTGTCGAGCGTGAATACGAAGGTTGCGCCCTCGTCGGGCGGTGATTCGACCCATATCTCGCCGCCGTGGCGCTGCACGATGTTGTCACAGATGGCGAGTCCGACGCCCTTTGCCTGACTCTCGGTCTGATACTGGTGAGTGCTTTTGAACATCCTGAATATCTTCTCCTGTTGTGATTCGGCAATTCCGGGACCGTCGTCTGCGACCTCGAAGCGATATTCGTCGGGCCGTTCCTCCCCGCTGATGGTGATCGTCACGGGTTCGTCTGTCGAGTGTTCGAGCGCGTTCTTCACGAGGTTCTGAAAGACCTGCCGGATCTGATCCCCGTCGGCCTCGACCGTCGGGAGCGGTTCGCAGTCGACGGTTCCGTCGTGTGTTTCCAGCAGGACACGCAGGTCGTCGACGATATCGCCGACGGCCTCGTCGACCTGAACCTGGTCGAATTCGCTGCCGCGCGTCGTCACACGGGAGTAATCCAGCAGCGCGTTTATCATCGAATGCATCCGCTCGGTAGCGGTGACCGCGACGTCGATGAGTTCCTGCGCTTCGTCGTCCAGGTCGTCCTCGTAGTCCTCCGCGAGTATATCCACGTAGTTCGCGACCGTTCGAAGTGGCTCCTGCAGGTCGTGAGATGCGACGTACGCGAATCGTTCGAGGCGTTCGTTCGACTCCTCCAGTCGGCGCTCGTGTTCCTTCCGATCGGTGATGTCGATACTGACGCCGATGAGTCGCTGTGTTGCCTCGTCTTCAGTCACGAACTGTGCGTTCGACTGCCACCACCGTGTCTGTCCATCGTCGTGGATCATCCGGTACTCCTGCTCGAAGTCCTCACCGTTCTCGATGGCAGTCTCGACTGTCGACCGGGCGGTCTCACGGTCATCTGGGTGAATCTGGTCGAGCAGCGCGCCGAAGGGAAGTCTGCCGTTCGTCTCGTCAGCCGGAACCTGCGTCTGACGACTCTCGTGGAGGATGATCTCCGCGGAGTCGGGGTCGAACTCCCAGACGCCAGCGTCGGCCGCTTCGAGGGCGAGTTCGAGCCGTCGCTGCGTCTGTTCGAGATTCCGCTCGTAGGCCTTCTGCTCTGTGATGTCTCGGGTGAAGCCGACGATATGCGTGAGTTCGCCGTCCTCGAACACCGGTTCGGCCTCCACGCGCACCCATCGGCCGTAGTCCTCCGCGGAATTGACGCGGAATTCGAGTTCCGCCCCTTCCCCGTTCGAGAGAATTTCCATGGCCGAGTGAACTGTCGCTCGGTCGTCGGGGTGAACACCCTCCAGAAAGAGCGTGGGATCCTCGGACAGCTGTTCGGCGGTGATCCCCCAGACCTCCTCGAATCCGGAATTGAGATAGACTACCTCAGACCAGTCAGCCGTAAACATCCAGAGCACGTCCTGTGAGGCCTCCACGATCGCCTCGTATCGTTCGAGTTCCTGCTCGCGCGTCGCCCGGCCAGCGGATGGCCCCGTTGTCTCACCGACGACCACGACAGCCCCGACGACAGCGCCGCCGTCACGAACTGGAGAGAAGCGTAACTCGGTTCCCGTCGATCCGCTCGCCCGAAACTGTTCGCTGACCGGATACTCGTCGTACTCGTCGGTCAACACAGTACGGAGCGTCTGCTTGAATTGATCCCGCTCATCGGAGGCAAGCAGTTCCGCTGCCAGGTCCGCAACTGGCCGTTCGGTGAACTGACCAACTGGTGCATCAACGCGGTCACACAGCCTCGAATTAGCGTACACGAGGGTAGATTCACGGTCGAGGAGAAACGCCCCGTTGTCGACGCTGTCGAGAACGGACCGGTAGTCCTCCACGTTCAGTTTTGTCTTACTCATGCCCGGAGTACCGTCTATCCGCGCTACGACGAACGCGCTCATTAATGAATGGGTCACAGATTCAAATTTGAATATCGCGCCAGACAGCGGCGGGCAGAGGGCCCACAGACCGACGGGATCGGTTCGAGCGTTCGTGTCGACCCGAAACCTCTTATTATTGAGGGCACTATACGAGGGTAATGACGGACACAGTGGACGACGTCGAACTGCCGTACGACGACGACGCGTCCAAGCAGGACAAGATCGACTCACTGGAGGAACGGTTGGAGGTTCTCGAATCACAGAACGAGGAGATGCGGGACAAGCTTCTCGATGCGAACGCCGAGAACAACAAATATCAGCAGAAGCTCGAACGGCTGACTCACGAGAACAAGAAGCTCAAGCAGTCGCCGCTTTTCGTCGCGACGGTGCAGGAACTGACCGAAGAGGGGGTCATCATCAAACAGCACGGCAACAATCAGGAGGCGCTCACCGAGGTCACCGAGGAGATGCGCGAGTCACTAGAGCCTGACGACCGGGTCGCCGTGAACAACTCGCTGTCGGTCGTCAAGACGCTGGAAGACGAGACAGACGTGCGGGCGCGCGTGATGCAGGTCGACACCAGTCCCGACGTGACCTACGGCGACATCGGCGGTATCGAGGCACAGATCGAGGAGGTCAGAGAGACCGTCGAGATGCCGCTCCGAAGCCCCGACATGTTCGAGGCAGTCGGCATCGAACCGCCGTCTGGTGTTCTTCTGCACGGCCCGCCGGGCACCGGCAAGACGATGCTCGCGAAGGCCGTCGCCAATCAGACCGACGCGACGTTCATCAAGATGGCTGGCTCCGAACTCGTCCACAAGTTCATCGGCGAGGGAGCAAAGCTCGTCCGCGACCTGTTCGAGTTGGCCCGCCAGCACCAGCCTGCGGTCATCTTCATCGACGAAATCGACGCCATCGCGGCAAAGCGAACCGACTCGAAGACTTCAGGTGACGCTGAAGTCCAGCGGACGATGATGCAGTTGCTCTCGGAGATGGACGGCTTCGAGGATCGGGGCGAGATCCGGATCATCGCTGCCACGAACCGCTTCGACATGCTCGACCGCGCTATCTTGCGCCCCGGTCGCTTCGACCGACTCATCGAAGTGCCCGAACCCGACGAGGCGGGCCGCGAACAGATCTTCAAGATCCACACGCGGGCGATGAACGTCGAGGAGGATCTGGACTACGCGGATCTGGCGGCGATGGCAGACGGCGCATCCGGCGCAGACATCAAGGCGATCTGTACCGAGGCCGGGATGTTCGCCATCCGCGACGACCGGACGAACGTCCGGATGGAAGACTTCGAGGAAGCCTACGAGAAGATCCAAAACGAGACCGAAGACGAAGAGATCGACCGGACGTTCGCCTGATTACCGGTCTGAGTCCGTCACGCTCTGTAGCCCTATCACTTTTGCATCGGGAACCCCTCCCTGAGATATGGCCGACCAGCGATACGTCTACACGACACACGAAACCGAGGCCCGTCCCCGGAAGATGGGCAACATCGAGAGCATCATCAACGAGTACGCACAGGAGGGGTGGCGACTCAGCGAGACGCTCCAGCGCGACGGGACGACCGTCGGACTGGTCTTCGAGCGGAAGGTCTAGCTCATCCCCATGTCGGCCGCCTCGTCAGGCACCGGAAGGTTCGTCGGATCGACGCCGAGCAGCTCGGCCGCGTGGTCGAGTGCCATGTCGAACCCGTAGTAACGTTCGAGTTCGTCGCCGTCGCGCCGAACCTTGAGCATCGCGTACCCCTCGATGTTCTGGGCAATCGTAACCTGTGTGTCCCCGAGTTCGTAGACGAGGCGGCGTTCTGCGTCGGTTTCGTCGTAGGTAGCTGTGAGCGCGTCAGGGGCCGGTGTCATTAGCTGCATCTACGGCCGCAGACAGGCAAGCGTGTCGGTTCGCTGTCGGCAAGAGAGCGGTAGAGTACCGTGTCGAAACAGCAAAACCGTCCGGTCTGTTCCGTCGAGGCATGACGAAGTTCCTCCAGAGCGGGCGACGCCGTGACATCTGCGTGTTGCTCGCGGACGAACCCCGACAGGCGCAGGCGCTCAAGAGCCGTCTGGAAACACACTACGACGAGCGCATCGAACCCAAGTCGTTCTACGGCGCGCTCGATGCGCTCGAATCCAGCGGATTCGTCGAGACGGAGACGGCGGGCATCCACGACAGATACGTGCTGACCGACGCCGGGAGACAGCGTCTCGACGAACACGTCGAGTGGATGCGCGAACACGTCGAAGGGGAGAAAGACTGAACACCGACCCAGATCGATCGGATGATATGACACAGACGACAGCTAGCACCGCAGGTGCGGTCGGCGGCGGTCTCGGCGGCGCTGTCGGCGGACTGCTCGCAGCGCAGACGTCGCTCGGTGTCGTCGGGGTCGGAGCGAGTGCGGCACTCGGCTGTCTGGTCGGGTTCGGCGGGTACACCGCGATAACGCGACTCACGGAGTGATCCCGCGCTCACTGGCTGTATCAGAGAAAGCCGACGTTGTTCGCAGAGAGCAGTCCGGCGACGGTGAGCAAGCCGAGCGCGAGGATGCTCGCGGCCAGGAACAGTTGCCGTGCCTCGCGGGCCGGTTCGCGCACCTTGTCGCGCCCGGTGCCGTCCGCGAGTCGCTTCGCGCCCATCTCGACGGTGGCGGCGAGCAGAAACCAGAACAGGACCATCGCGAGAACGAGGTTCCCGCCGTCGGTTCCCGTCAGCGACTCGCCCGTGTATCGCTGGGCCGCCATGTGGCTCCCGGTGAGAAACAACACGAGTGCGCTCGTCCGCGAGACAGTCTTGAGTTTTCCGGTGATCCGCTCCAGCGCGGCCGCAGTCAGATCCCCCTCCCGTGCGAGCGGCAGCACGGTGAGCGTGACGAACACGACGCTGCCAGTCCACAGTCCAGCGAACAACGAGTGGAGCACGTACGCGACGACTTCGATCGGTTCCATGTCACCATCTGTCGGATGCACTCACTCAAAACGTCCGATTCGTCTCCGGTTGGCTGACGCAGGATTTAGAACGCGCGGTCGCCGTCGTGCAGAGCGGTCGGGTTCTCGATATCGCGGATCTCCTCGACATCGAGTTTGTCGATGAGATTGACGAAGGCACCAGGGTCGGGGATCAGGAAGATGCGAAGCTGAAACTGCGTGTCCTGCTCGGCGAGGTCGACGGTCGAATCCAGAACGATAGATAGCGAGTCCGAGTGGATGTGTGAGAGTGCCTGCTCGGCGATCGTATCTGAGTCGGCCAGTTCCAGATCGGGAGTGTCCATGTTGATGGTCGTATCCAGCGTGTTCGCGATGCCGTCGATGAATCCGGAGGTGAGAATGTTGCACATCTCCTGGAGCGCGCTCTCGTGCATCTGGTTGAGTCCGCCCTCGACCTGCTGGCCAGTCATGTGTTCGGCAATCTGGGCGGCAGTGTGCTCGTCGAGCGTCATCAGAAAGACACCGTAGGGCGGTTCGGTCAGCCTGATGTTAGCGTGATAGAACTCCCCGCTGCCGATCTCTTTTGGGACGTCGTCCGGTTCGACAAAGGAGAGGCTCTTGATTTTCACGTCGGCGTCGATACCGGCCATGGTCGACAGCGACGAGGCGACGTTTTTCGCGCCGTGCTGGATCAGCTTCCCGATAATAGTCAGCTTCCGAATGTCGACGAGTATCGGCATCGAATGGTCATTTTGCGGGCATCCTCGTAGTAGTTACGGCGAGGGCACGTGTCCAGCAGACCGAGCAGATGGTGGGGTCGCGCGCCGCGCTGGTCAGCTCATCGAACAGAGAGATGTGAGAATCGGACATACTATCAGTACTAATAACGATACAAATTTGCGAAAAATTAGCTGCAACTGGAGTCTCGTGTCAAGCCCCACATGGGAATACAGGGCCTGAGAGGGCAATATTGGGGGAAGTGTGTTAACGCGACTCAGGATAGTACTATAACCCTCCAGTATCTATGAGTTGGTGTCCATGAAAAAGCAGGAGCTCATTCACCTCCACGGCCTGCTTGCACAGGTACAGAATCACTACGAGCAAGAGACAGGCGAGACGGTCGAGCACGATCGATACACCACACTCGGCGTTCAACCGACATCGATCCACAAATCGAAGACGGATCACAAGGACGCAGTGTTTGCACTCGCGAACGGAATCACCTCCGAGATGCGAGAGACCGAGACCGAGCGCGTTTCGGCGACCGCTGACTAACTGTTCTGTTGTTTCGTCACGTAGTGACACTACACCGGACAGCGGCGTCCACGTCACGCTGGTCGGCGTCGAAACGGGTCACTCGTCGATGAGTTCCTCGAACTCCGGCAGCACCTGGTCGTCGTCCGCTGGTTCAGATTGTGTCTCTGCGGTGTCGTCAGTGGAGTCCTCTCCAGTGTCGTCGGGTTCGGTTTCCTCGGCAGAATCAGTCTCGTCGGTGTCTTCGTCGTCCTCATCTTCGTCATCTTCGAGTTCCTCGATTTCGAGGACTTCGAGCGGGATGTTTTCGAGTCGCTGGCCGATTTCCTTGCGTGCGATCCGGGACGCGTGTTCCTCGCGCTCGACGTTGAACACGGTCATCTCCAGTTCGAGCGCGACCAGGCTCTCGTCGGCGGCGATGAACGCCGGGTCGAGCGCCTCCCCACAGTGGGGACAGGAGCGCTCGCCCATGTTGATCTCGACGTAGTTGAGATCCGGGTTGAGCATCTCCCCGGTCTTCGAGATAGCGATCCGGACTGCCTCGTCTGACGTTTCGACATCGTAAACCGGAACGGCGGCTTCGACGACAACTCGGCAGTTCATACTGAACTGTTGGCTGGCATTCGTAATCAAGCTTGGCCCTGAGACGGTGAACTCGAAAGGCAGATGGTCACCGTGCCCCAGATTCGTGACGATGCACAGCGGCCGTATCGATCTGTCTGGAAATCCCTTCGATCTCCAGTCGACTATCGAGAGCGGACAGTCGTATCTCTGGTGGCGCGAGGACGGTGAGGACTACGAAAGCGACCGACTGCACGGCGGCGACGCCTGGTATCGGACGACCACGCGCGCGACCGGTACGCCCGCAGTCATTCGCGTTCGTCAGCGCGACGGCGAGTTGGAGTGGGAAGCGACCGTCGACGCCGACCCGGTTCTTCGCTCGCGGGTGCGTCTCGACGACGACCTGGCGGAGATTCGAGCGGAAACCGCGACAGACGACCTCATCGACGAGGCCTACGACGCCTACTGGGGGATGCGCCTCGTCCGCGACCCGCCCTTCGGCGCGCTCATCTCGTTTATCTGCTCGGCACAGATGCGCGTCTCTCGTATCCACGGGATGCAACAGTCCCTGCGCGAAGCCTTCGGCACGCCCGTCTCCTTTCGTGGAGAAACTGAATACGCGTATCCGACGCCAGAGCAACTCGCCGGTGCGACCGAAGCACAGCTCCGGGACCTCTCGCTTGGCTACCGAGCGCCCTACGTCAAGCGCACGGCCGAAATGGTCGCGGACGGAACCACGCCGGAGACCGTTCGGGGCAAGCCCTACGAACAGGCGAGAGCGGAGTTGACCGAGTTCGTCGGCGTTGGCGACAAGGTGGCCGACTGTGTCCTGCTGTTCTCGCTCGACTATCTCGAAGCCGTCCCGCTGGATACATGGATCAAGCGGACCATAGCAGAGCACTATCCCGACTGTGAGAGAGGTAACTACGCCGACACCTCGCGGGCAATTCGCAAGCGTCTCGGGCCGTATGCCGGGTACACGCAGACGTACCTCTTTCACTATCTCCGCACTGCCGAGTGACCAGCGACGGACAGCGAGAGGATTATCCGTCGAGACGACCCACAGTCACTGTATGACTGAGCGGACACGCGCTCACGTGTACGTGAGTGGTACGGTACAGGGAGTGTACTTCCGGGCGACGACCCGCGACCAGGCCCGCGAGCACGGCGTCGACGGGTGGGTCAGAAATCTCGACGACGGCCGCGTCGAAGCGGTCTTCGAGGGGACGGAAGATGCCGTCGAGGAGATGGTCGAGTTCTGTCACGAGGGGAGCAACCGTGCGACCGTCAGGGACGTCGAGGTGCACGAGGAGTCGCCGGAAGGAGAAGACGGATTCCAGGTTCGATGGTAGCACACACCGAGGTACGCGCGGACGGTTCGACAGGACCCCGGAACCCACAAGTCGGCGTGGTCCCGACGGTTCGCTAATGACTCCCCCGTCGCGGCGGCAGTTTCTCGGGTTGGTGGTCGCATCCGTCGCCATCGCTGGCTGTAGCAGTGACGACGCCGAGTTTCTGGTGACCAACACCGAGATAATTCCCCAGAACGGGATGCCAAACGTCGACTACCAGTATCCGCCCGACCTACTCGTCCGCGTCACCATCGAAAACGACGTTCCCGAGCGACAGGAAGGGACGGTCGTGGTCGTGCTCGAATACACCGACGGCGAGGATGTTCTGGAGCGCTGGGAACAGCGCCACGAGATATCGATCGGCCGGGGCGCAAGCCCGAGAGCACAGTACGTCTTCGAGGGCGTCGTCACAGACAGTCGAGACGTCGAGAACTTCCGCGCCGAGGCGTCAATCGAACAGGACTAGCTGGGAGCGCTCACAGCCGACCTGCCACTACACTTAATTGTCGAGCGTTCGACCAGACCAGTATGGCAGCACACGGCGTCGAAACCTCCCTCATCGTGTTCGCGGTGAGTCTACTCGTCGGCGGATTCGCAATCTCGGTCGGTGCGAAACTCGCGCTCGCGTCGCGTGATTACTCTCACGCAGTCCTGACTGCCCTGCTCGGCGCACTCGCGTGGGCTGTCGTGGACGTTGCTTTTTCGCGTGCCGAGATAGGCGGCGCGATTGCGTCGCTCGCGGCCCTGCTTGTCTGGGCGTGGGTGGTTCGCTGGCGCTATCAGGTAGGGTGGATCCGGGCAGCGATCATCGGCATCGGCGCGTGGGTCGCCGCGCTCGTGGCGCTGGTCATTCTCGCCGCGCTCGGACTCGGCGGCCTCGACGCCTACGGCGTCCCCGGCCTGTAGAGCCCCAGAGTTATACTCCGCCCCCTCGAAGCCGTCCCCATGATCACGGGCTCCGAGATGGCCATCGTCGACCGGAACGCGGCGGCGCTCGGCGTGTCACAGAAGCAACTCATGGAGTCGAGCGGGAACGCCGTCGCTCGCGCGGTTCGAGACGTGGCTGACCCAGCGGATACGATCACTATCGTCGCCGGGCGCGGCAACAACGGCGGTGACGCGCTCGTCGCCGCACGGTTTCTCGAGTCGTTCACGACTCAGGTGCTGTTACTCGGGCGGGCAGAGACCATCCAGACCGACATCGCGCGCGCAAACTGGGATGCGCTCGTCGCCGCCGACCAGGAGCCAACCGAAATCCGCGACTCCACACACCTCGCCATCGAGGGCGACGTCATCGTCGATGCCATGCTCGGGACGGGGATCACGGGCGCACTCCGGGAACCGGAAGCGACCGCCGCGGTGACGATGAACGACGCGGACGCGACCGTCGTCTCTGTCGATGTCCCGTCGGGACTCGACGCCGAAACGGGCGAACTCGCCGAAAACGCCGTCGACGCCGACCACGTCGTGACCTTCCACGACACCAAGCCCGGCCTCGACAGCCTCGATGCGGACGTGACTGTGGCCGACATCGGCATCCCCGATGGCGCTACTCAGTTCGTCGAACGCGGGGATCTCCGACGACTCGCGCGGGACCCACAGAGTCACAAGGGCCATCACGGCGAGGTGCTCGTCATCGGCGGCGGCCCCTACGTCGGCGCGCCAGCGCTGGCCGGACAGGCCGCGCTCCGCGCTGGTGCTGATCTCGTTCGCGTGTGCTGTCCGACCGCGATTGCACACGAGGTGCAGGGCTACAGCGAGGACCTCATTCTCAGACCGGTGCAGGGCCGGGAGTTCGAACCCGGTCACGTCGGCCCAGTCATGGAGTTTGCGGCCGAACACGAGACGATCATCGTCGGCCCCGGACTCGGGGAAGACGAGGGATCGCTCGAAACCGTCGAGGCCATCCTCGAAGCCTACGACGGAACCGCAGTCGTCGACGCCGACGCGCTCTCGGTCGTGCCTGACCTGAATACGGACGCGACGCTTCTGTGTACGCCCCATCAGGGCGAACTCGTGGAGATGGGCGGTCAGACCAGCAGCGACTGGCGCGAACGTCGTGAACTGGTCACTGAGTTTGCCGCAGAACTCGGACACGCGCTGCTCGTCAAGGGGGCCTACGACATCGTCTCGGACGGGGACCGGACGCGCGTCAGCCGAACCGGAAACCCGGGGATGACCGTCGGCGGTACCGGCGACGTGCTCGCTGGCATCACGGGAGCCTTCGCGTCCCGGATGTCGACAGTCGACGCCGGTGGTCTCGCTGCCTTCGTCAACGGCCGCGCCGGAGATGCGGTGTACGAATCACACGACGGTGGCCTCCTCGCGAGCGACCTGCTAGGCGCGATTCCGAGCGCACTGCAGGATACCTGATCAGCGTCAGGCGGACGCCTCGACGAGCTGTCCGGCCTTCGACCGGGACTGCTCGACGACCGCGGGCCGGGCCTCGAACTCGATGACGACCTGCTCTCCGTATTCGACGTCGTCGACGACGGCGTTGTCGTAGATCCACGAGACGACGCTCATCGTCTCGTCGGTCATCGGCAAGACAAGCCGTTCGCGCTCGAAATCCGGCAACTCTCTGTCGATGCGCTCCCGGAGCGCGTCCACGTTCTCGCCCGTCTTCGCGCTCACGACGACGGGATTCGTCGCGAGTGCGGACAGCGCCTCGCGCTTGCGGCGAACCTCCTCGTCGCTGACCGTGTCACACTTGTTCAACACCGTGACGATTGGGGCCTCGTTTCGCTCGTAGAGCGTGTCGTGGCTCGTGACGAGTTTCTCTCTGATATCCTCGACAGGTTCGCTCACGTCGACGACCAGAAGCACCAGATCCGCCCGGTACACCGCATCGAGCGTCGACTTGAACGACTCGACGAGCCAGTGGGGCAGGTCCGAGATGAAGCCGACGGTGTCGGTGACGAGTACGTCCCGTCGGTCGAGGTCGGCCCGGCGCGTCGTCGTGCCGAGCGTGGTGAACAGCCGATTCTCGGATTCGGCGGTCGTGTCGATGTCGGGATGGATGTCCTCGTTTTCGTCGACATCCAGGTCCTCGGCGAGTCGGCGCAACAGCTTCGACTTCCCCGCGTTGGTGTAGCCCGCGAGCGCGACGAGATCGAACCCCGACTCCCGTTGCTGTTCGCGGCGCTTCTGGTCGGTCTGTTCGATCTGTTCGAGTTCGTCGCGGATGCGGGAGATGCGGGCCTTGATGTCGTCCTCGCGGCTCTCGTCGTACTCACCAAGCCCCATGAACCCGGGGCGTTCGTCCCGTTTCGCGAGGCTGGCTTTGGCCTCGGCCCGCGGGAGTTCGTAGCGCAACTCCGCGAGTTCGACCTGAAGCTGGGCCTTGCGCGTCTGGGCGCGCTGGCCGAAGATTTCGAGGATGAGTCGGAAGCGGTCGATCACCCGTACGTCCGCCGGGAGTTTGTTCCCGATGTTGTACGTCTGATAGGGGCCGAGTTCGTTGTCGACGATGACGACAGTGGCATCGCTCCGACGGACGCGCTCTGCGATAGTTTCGACTTTCCCCTCCCCGAAGTGATAGGCCGGGTCCTCTGTTCGGGTCTGGGTCACCTCCTCGACGACCCGGTAGCCCGCCGCCCGAGCGAGGTCGGTTATCTCGGCTGTATCTGCTGTCCCCGCCTCGACGCGCGCCGCGACGACGGCGCGCTCGCCTGTCGGTGTGTCAGTCACTTGTCCGTCACTACGGCCCGATGATATATAAATCCGTTATCGGGTGTGGGTTCCTTGCCCGCACTCATCGCGTTTCGACCCGCCTTCGCCCCTCGCGTTCCAATCTCGTCTTCGCTCATCGCGTTCCAATCTCGTCTTCGCTCATCGCGTTCCAATCTCGTCTTCGCTCATCGCGTTCCAATCTCGTCTTCGCTCTCGATGATCTGCGTCTCGGCTTCGCCGCTCGAGACTTCGTTGACGAGGCTGTAAAACTCCTCTTGCATCCCGGCGGGGAACTCGACGACCCCGATCCACGAGCCATCGGCCTGCCACTCCTCGCGCTTGAGGTCACCGAACTCTCTGATTTTCGCCTGACCGCTCCCGGCGTAATCCGGGGGCAACTGCGCAGCGACGGTCATCGTGTCGAATCGAATCGGGATCACCGGACGGAGCGCGTCAAGCGCGTCGTCGACCTGATTCTCGACCGGTTCCATCGGGTCGATTCGGAAGTCGGTCTCTTCGAGCGCCGACTCGATGCGCTCGGGCGGGTGCGGCGCGTCGTCCATCTGCGGGTTGACCGCATTTCTGGTAATGCGATTGATGAGATTCTTCCGCTTTTGTTCTTTCATCTCCCGGCGCTGCTCGGCCGTGATCTGGATATCTCCTTCCTTGATAACCTGCGGGATGATCTCCATGGGGTCTGTCGTGCCGAACACCTCTTCGAGCGCGCTCTCGGGCGGTCGGTCGCCCCGTTCTGCGTCCTCGAACACGTCCTCTGCTGCGATCACGTCCTCCAGGTCACCCTCAAACTCGCCGCGCTTGATTGCGAGTGCCGCGTCCGGGTCGACCAGCACCTCGAACCGCTCCCCGTGAGATTCCAGTCGGGCCGTCACCGCCTCGTCGAGTGATATCATACCTGATTGTTCTTGTGGATGCGTTAAATGTGTTTGTGACCGAACTGCCTCCCGTCAGCACCGGGTTATAAACGGTGGCCGAGAACTCAGTTCGTCACACGAGATAGCCACTTCGAGCGCGTCGCTGATCTCGACGTAGAAACGTATTGACGGTCCAAAACTGCGGGTGCAGTTACTCTTCGTCTTCGTCCTCGTCTTCCTCGCCCTCGTCGGGGAGCAGGTCGAGACCCTCGAGGTACTCCGCTTTCTCCTCGTCCGTGAGTTCGTGGAACAGTTCAGTCTCGACGGGGATGGTTGCGACGCCAAGCCCTTCGGGGGTGAGTTCGTCGTCGTTGACCGATGCGAGCGCCTTGAGCGCGAGTTCGACGCCGCCGTCGAGGGTGAGGTCCTCCTCGTAGTTGGCTTCGAGGTAGTCTCTGATGTCGCCCCGGTCTGCGCCGACTGCGAGCGCCTTCCACTCGTAGGGCGTCCCGGAGGGGTCAGTCTCGTAGAGGCGGGGTTCGCCGTCGGCGATTCCGGCGATGATGAGCGCCACACCGAATGGACGTGCGCCGCCGACCTGCGTGTACTGCTGGATGTAGTCGGTGACTTCCTTGGTGAGTGTCTCGACTTCGATTGGTTCGCCGTAGCGAAGCGCGTTCACCTGTGCGCGCTGGCGAGCGAAGTCGATGAGCTGGCGAGCGTCGGCGACGTGACCAGCGCTGGCGATGCCGATGTGGTCGTCGGCCTTGTGGATCTTCTCGACGCTGTCCCGCTCCATCAGCGGCGACCGGATGCGCTTGTCCACGGCGATGACGACGCCCTCGGGTGTTCGTACGCCGATGCTTGCTGTCCCGCGTTTGACCGCTTCGCGGGCGTATTCGACCTGATAGAGGCGGCCGTCCGGGGAGAAGATAGTGATCCCTCGGTCGTACGCCTGCTGTTGGTTTTGGCCCTGCATGGTTAGTGGATATCGAGGGTCGTCGCGCCAGTGAACGCTTCGTCGGTCTGCACGTCAACTCGTCCGTCACGGACAAATGCCGACCGTTCAGCGTCTCCGAACACGACGTGTCTCTGGTCTGTGCCTTCCCGTCCACGCCCCATATACTTTTCCTCACAGGCACGCACCGTGCCGCTGACGCCACGAACACGGATGCCGACAGCAACGCCGTCGACGCTGTCGATTGCGGCGATGATCGCACGCGCCTGCTCGACGCTGTCGCGCCGCGTTCGGACGACAGCCTCGCCGCTTCCGTCGGCGTGGCTGAACCCGAACAGGGTCAGGTCGGCGTCAGCGCTGCCGACATCCCCGAGCAGATTCTGGGCGCTGTACCAGAGCGCCCGCTGAAACTGGTCGCGGTCGAGCGCGGCGTCAGGCCACGTCTCGATGCCGACGGCGAGATATCGCCACCGCGGCTGGAGATGCTTCGGGAGGTGTTTCACAGGAACGGTTCTCGCTCGACGGGCATCAAGGATGGGAACGCGGCAGCACTGATCGGTTGTAGAGTCCGTGCTGAAAATAGTACTGCGATTAAATATTTTAACGATGGTATGTTTCAGCAGCCGTCCTGAATACAGAGCGCGTATCCATCGACAGAACGGATTTCATCCGATAAGTGATCAGCGAATTTCCATCCCGATATACAGGAGCAGTATGGCGATCAAATACAGCGCCATCCCTCCGACGACGCCCCACGTCAGCACGTTCGACGGGTCGAAGTTCGCCCAGACACGGGCGACACCGATCAAGACCAACGTGAAGCCAAGGATTTGGCTTTGGATCAGTATTCGGGCGGCGCTCCAGCGTGGGTCGAGTACGACGGCACAGTTGACCACACCAAAGAGCGCAAACCATCCCGCCAAAATTCGCGCTGTGAAGGAGGAGACGGCCCATGGCCACACACCAATCATGAGTTCAGGGGCAACAAACAGGGTGACGGCACTGACTGTGACGAGAATTCCGATGAGACCACCGAGCACCCGCACCCCTCGTGGAAGAAGGGACTCGTCTTCTGTCCGTTTCTCGGGGTCTGTTCGTCGATTGAGCGCCCAGATCGCTGGAATGAGAACGGGGGTGACTGCGTAGAGGAAAACCCAGAGGTCGAACGTGAAGTGACTGTGGTTGAAGTTTTCCCAGTGGAGTACGGTGGCAATAGCCATCAACCACGTGAATGTGGCAATCCCGAGGAAAACTGGGGCGACCGCATGCCACTCCTCGACGGTGGAAACCCGATAGAAAAAATACACGCCTGCCCCGTAGCCTGCGCCCATTAGGATCGGCGTCATCTCGGGTCGAATCGTCCACGCGAAGTACGTAGTGGTCTGATCGGGTAGTCCGTAGAGGACCAGAAACGCCGCGGCTAAAAACGGGATAATGAAGCGCGCGACCCATCGGGTAATTGGGAGGACCTGCCCGTCACGGGCCGAGGGATCCATCGTCCACCTCCGAAGAGCTGCTTTCTTTCTGGGCATCGTTATCACATCACACATATTCGTATTCAGCGTTCGAGACGATATGCGTTTCCTCATTTGCTGCAGATATCGGTTCTATTCAGCAGCCACTTCATATCAGATATCGATGATCACGACAAGATCATGCAGACAACCGATGGCTCACTGTGGATTTCAACGGTACCAGACTCCCGACGATACTGGTTGTCAGCCGGATTTCGCCAGTCGTGCCTGTTCGTGTGCCACTGTCTCTTCGAGTCCTGCCTGAAGCGGCCGGTGTTCGAGTCCGAGTTCGTTCGTTGCCTTGCTATTGTCTCCGATATACGTGACGCCAGCCAGGACGCGAAGCCGTTCGGCCCGGTAATCCTTCGGGAGTGTGACGAACTGTTCGAGGAAGTCGACGATTGGGGCAACAGCGCCAAAGAGAGTGGGTGAAACCGCCCGCGGTGGATCACGGCCAGCGATATTGGCCACGATGTCGAACAGCTCAACCAGCGTCGTCGGCTCACCGCCGATAATGTACTCCTCGCCCGGCGTTCCCTGTTCCATCGCCAGCACGTGTGCACGGGCGATGTCCGCAACGTGGCCAGGCGAGTAGGCTACTTCACGGGGGATGAACGGCAAGTCACCGCGCAGAAAGTCACGGAGGGAGTCCCCGAAGACGCTGGTATCGTCGGGACCGTATACGATACCGGGCATGACCGTCACGAGCGGGAGTCCATCCGCGACCATCGGCTCGGCCACTTCGTAGTGAGCCTTCCACTTCGTCCAGTCGTACGCCGTCAGGTGTGAGCCAGCGTAGTAGTAGTCCTCGTTGACGACGACGCCGCCGGTATCCGAGTTGACTGCCAGTGTACTCGTGTATACGCCCTTCGGAACGTCGAGGGCATCCATCACATCGAACACGTTTCGCGTGCCTTCGACGTTGATGCGCTCGCCGACCGCTGGGTCAGTCACACCGACATCATACCAGCCTGCAATATGGAACACACCGTCGACACCGTCCATCGGGTCGCGAAGCGTCTCTTTCTTGGTGATGTCACCTTCGACAACTGTTGCCCCAGCGGCTTCCAAGTCCGCCGCGCTTGCTGGTGTTCGTGCAAGCACAACGATATCGTGCCCGTCGTTCAGCAACTGACGAGCCACGTGACTACCGATGAATCCCGTGGCACCGGTGATGAAATATTCCATACCCGGAGTAAACGTGTCCACGTGCGAAAACGCCGTCGCTCTTGCTGAATAGGCCCCCGATTCAACACGCACTACAGATCAGCAAGAGATAATGTTAGCGAGGTAGAAAATGGACGGTTCTCACTGGTCGTCGTAGGGGTAGCGCGCGATCTCCCCGCAGTCACAAGTGACAACGACGTGGCCACTCTGAAGCCGAACGCGGGCGTTCTTGCCGGGGCGGAGGTACGCGTCGCAGGCGTCACAGGTGTACCTAAGAAAGGATCGGGGGAGAGTGAGGCGATTTCGCTCTGCGATCCGGCGCGCCCGGCGGACGTATCGGCGGGCGCGGTCGTCGTGACACTCCGCGGCCGCTTCTCGTGCCAATTCGTGCAGGCGTTCGATGCGCTCGCTCGCGATAGTCACGGGTCGTGAATCGGTAGGCGTGACAATATCGGTTGCGGTGTGGTCGTGCTCCGTCCCGGCCCGTTCATCCAGCCGACTCCGGCCGACCGTTCGTATCGACTTCGAACGTACTCAGCAGCGTCTGTAGTTCGTCAGCACGGGCCGAAAGCGTCGTAGCACTCGTTTCGGCATTCGAGAGCATCTCCGTTTGGTCCTGTGCGGCTTCTGTGACGGACGTTGACTCCTGACTGATGTTTGTCGCGGCAGCGGTGATATCATCAGTAGCTGCCGCGACTTCTTCGGTCGACACTGCCTGGTCATCGGTAGCCGAACTGATCTCCTGAATGCTACTGTTCATCTCTGCGACCGTCTCGGCAATCTGGCCGAGGGCGGCAAGCGCGTCTTCGGTTGTATCGATCCCATCGGCAACACGCTCACCAGTGTGTTCCATCTGGGTCACCGTCGCCTCGGCCGCTTGCTGGACGCCTGCGACCGACTGCTGAATCTCCTCGGCCGCTTCCCCCGCCTCCTCTGCGAGGGTCTTGATCTCGTCGGCGACGACAGCGAACCCGTCACTCCCAGTTTGCCCGCCGCCGTGTGCGGCCTCGATGGAGGCGTTCAGCGCGAGCATATTGGTTTGACTCGCAATACTCGCGATTGTCTCTGATACTTCGCTGATTTCGTCAATATCGTCGGCGAGTGTCTCGACGCGAGTGATCGCTTCCGACACCTCGTCGCCGACCGCGTCAAGTTCGTCCGCGGCCTGCGTCGCCGCCCGTTCGCTCTCGGTGCCGAGGTCGTTAGCGTCGCTGGAGAGAGACGCGATGCGGTCTGCCTGTGACGCTACCTCTTCGACCGTCCCAGACAGCGTCTGTACCTCCTGACTGACGCTGTCGAGTTTCGCAGACTGGTCGGCAGCGTCCTCGGAGACATCTCGAATCGAGCTCGCCAGATCCTCACTGACCGTCCGACTACTCGCAACCTGACTCGAAACACTCTCTCCGGTGTCTGCAACATCGTTGGCAAACTCGCGAACTTCGCCGATCGTGTCGGCAAGTTGTGAAACCATGTCGTTGTAGCTGGCCGCAATATCCGACATCACCTCCGTATCAAGGTCGGTGTCAAGAATATGAGTGAAGTTCCCGGCGGCAGCCGCGTCCATCGCCTCCTGAACCGAGCGTGCCTGCTCTTGCAGTTGCTCGTTGAGCGTTGCTATCTCCGCACGCTCGCGCTCGGCCTCACGCTGGGCCGTTTCTGCCTGTTCACGAGCAGCCTCTGCCTCCTGTATCATCTCGCCCAGCGAGGCGGCTGTCTCCTCTAACGCTGTGTAGGTCTCACCGATCTCATCAATCCGGTCACCCTCAAACGAGACTTCGAATTCACCGTTATCGACCCGATTGATATTGGCGTTGATTGCGCGCAACGATCGATACATCTCACAATAGCCCAGGAACCCGGTCACAGTCGTCACACCGGCGACCAAGATGACCGCTGGAAGTGCACTCTCGAACAGCAAAAGCGCGAGTACCGGCGCTCCAACGATAGAGATGAACGCAAGGGCAAAAATACGTGCACCGAAGTTTCGCCGGATCACGTCTGGAAACAACCCTTCAAGACGTACTGGAATGACACCAATGTGAACCAACAATTGCCCTGTTATCCCAAGGTTCGCTGTTTTCTCGTTCATGCGGTGTTGACGGACAGATTTGGGCAAAAGCTTTGTCACGGTGTTCTCAGCAGTGATAACATCACTGAGCGCGGAGCAACAGAGCGGTTCGAGAAACGAGTTATTCGAGCGCGCTCGCCGCCCGGATGATCGTCTGCTCTCCGAACGCGGGGCCGACCAGTTGGAGGCCGACGGGCAGACCGTCGGCAGTTTCGCCCGCTGGCACCGAGATTGCGGGCAGGTTCGCCAGATTGACCGGCGTCGTGTTCGCGTCTGCGAGATACATCTTCAGCGGGTCCGAGAGACTCTCGCCGAGTTCGAAAGGCGGGACGGGCATCGTCGGCGAGGCGAGGACGTCGACCGACTCGAAGGCCGAATCGAAGTCTTGTTTGACCCACGCACGAGCGTCCTGTGCCTTCTTGTAGTACTTGTCGTGATAGCCAGCGGAGAGGGCGTAGGTTCCAAGCAGAATTCGGCGCTTGACCTCCTCACCGAAGCCCGCCTCCCGAGCGCGAGCGAACGTCTCGTTCCAGTTCCCGTCGTAGCCACCCGACGTACCGTATCGGACGCCGTCGAATCGGGCGAGGTTGGAGGAGGCTTCGCTCATCGCGATGACGTAGTACGCCTGCACGGCGTGTTCGACGCTCGGCAGTTCGACCTCCGTTATCGTCGCACCCTGTGCTTCGAGTTCGTCGAGCGACTCGTGGAACCGGTCGAGAACGGCCTCGTCGGCGTCTTCGACCAGTTCGGTCGGGACCCCGATTGTCATGTCGGACACGTCGCCGTCGGCGGCGGCCGCGAAGTCGTAGTTGCCTCCGTGGTCGCGAGCGTCACGCGTCGTGGCGTCTCGCTCGTCTGGGCCAGCGACGACTTCGAGCAACTGCGCGGCCTCCTCGACAGTGGGAGCGATCGGCCCGATCTGTTCGAGGCTGTTGGCGTAGGCGACGAGCCCGTATCGCGAGACCAGCCCGTAGGTCGGTTTGATCCCGACGACGCCACAGAACGCGGCCGGACAGCGGATCGAACCGCCGGTGTCGGTGCCGAGGGCCATATCGGCTTCACCAGCGGCGACGGCGGCCGCCGACCCACCCGAGGACCCGCCGGGAACGTGCCCGGGAGCAGCGGGGTTCTCGGTTGGCCCGAAGGCGGAGGTTTCCGT
Organism: Halovenus marina; assembly: GCF_051414115.1. Classification (NCBI taxonomy): domain Archaea; kingdom Methanobacteriati; phylum Methanobacteriota; class Halobacteria; order Halobacteriales; family Haloarculaceae; genus Halovenus; species Halovenus marina. The sequence continues at coordinate 1,881,176 of NZ_JBLKNZ010000001.1, forward strand.
CGTCGTTCCCATCCCGAACTCGTCCATGTTGGTCTTGCCGGGGATGGTCGCGCCCGCGGCGGTCAACTGCTCGACGACCGTCGCGTCGTAAGGTGGAACGTAGTCGTCGAGCATCTCGGATCCACAGGTCGTACGGACGCCCTCGGTCGAGATGTTGTCCTTGACAGCGACGGTCACGCCGGCGAGCGGTCCCTCGTCTGCCCCGTCTATCGTGGACTCGGTAATGTAGCAGTTCAGATCCATCCTTTCACCTACGAGACCGGCGGCCCTTTGAAGAAGCCGTCCTCGGTGTCGGGGGCGTTTTCGAGCGCCTCCGACTGGTCGAGGCTCTCCCGCACGTCGTCGGCGCGCATCACGTTCGTCAGTTCGTCCTTGGTCTCGACTTCGGGAACCGAATCGAGCGTCTCGAAGTAGTCGAGGATCTCGCCAAACTGTTCGGCAAATCGTTCGCGTTCGCTCTCGTCGATGTCGACCCGTGCGAGGTCAGCGACGTGCTCGACCTCCGCCGGATCGACGACGGAGTCGTCCATGTCCGTCGTCAGTGCGCTCCGGGCGGTAAGCGTTTCGAACCGTTCCGGTCGTCTCCCCGTGATGATCTGCGCGCTTGTCTCCGTCGGTAGCGGATAATCGAGACGTTCGGTCAGTTCAGCAGCGCTTTTTCGGTAAGATCGCTCCGTAGAACGTCTGAAATCGGCGAAAGCTTTAAGTCGGCGGAGATACAACATAAAGGTACGGTAAGACGTTTTCAGGGCATTCGCCCACGGAAGTCCCACCATGACAGATACGACAACGAGACGCTACCCACGCGAACGAGAGCGAAAATCCGAACAGAGCGACGAACAGATGTCGGAATCGGCTGCAGATGAACAGCTTCACTGTCCGGAGTGTGGCGGTGCGCTGGCGACCGACGAGGAGCACGGGGAGACGGTCTGCCAGGAGTGTGGCCTGGTCGTCGAGGAAGCCGAAATCGACCCCGGACCGGAGTGGCGCGCCTTCGACTCCAAGGAGAAAGACGAGAAGTCCCGCGTCGGTGCGCCGACGACGAATATGATGCACGACAAGGGCCTGTCGACCAACATCGGCTGGCAGGACAAGGACGCCTACGGCAACGCGCTGTCGAGTCGCCAGCGCGAGAAGATGCAGCGCCTGCGCACGTGGAACGAGCGGTTCCGCACGCGTGACTCCAAGGAGCGCAACCTCAAGCAGGCACTCGGCGAAATCGACCGGATGGCCTCCGCGCTCGGCCTGCCCGAGAACGTCCGCGAGACTGCAAGCGTCATCTACCGGCGCGCGCTCGACGAGGACCTGCTCCCGGGTCGCTCCATCGAGGGCGTCGCCACCTCGGCGCTGTACGCGGCAGCCCGGCAGGCGAACACCCCGCGCTCGCTCGACGAACTGACGCGAGTCTCCCGGGTCGACAAGGACGAAATCGCCCGCACGTATCGGTACATCGTCCGGGAACTCGGCCTGGAGATTCAGCCCGCCGACCCCGAGAGCTACGTCCCGCGGTTCATCTCGGACCTCGGCCTCTCCGAGGAAGTCGAGCGCCGCGCCAAGGAACTGCTCCGAACCGCCAAGGACCAGGGTGTCCACTCCGGGAAGTCCCCGGTTGGACTCGCCGCCGCCGCAGTCTACGCGGCCTCGCTTTTGACCAACCAGAAGGTCACACAGAGCGAGGTCAGCGAGGTGGCGAACATCTCCGAAGTCACCATCCGGAACCGCTATCACGAACTGCTCGAAGCCGAAGAGGAGATCGCCGGGGTCTAGTGACGGTGCAGGTCGTCCCAGTTCGCTGGTAGCTTCCGTTGTGCGGTTCGCGACCGACGCTGATATTTTTCAGGATTACTCGACAGCGCTTTCGAGTGGATACAGCACGAGCGCGTCCATCCAGAGGACAGTCTCGCCGTCGTCGCGAACGGTCTCTATCTCCTGATGGACGAGTCCGCGGCGGTCGTCGTACACCTCCTTCTCGCCCATCCGCATCGAGACAGAGAGCACGTCGTCAGGACGAACCGGCGCGGGCCACCGGAGTTTGTCGTGGCCGATAGATGCCAGCGCGCCGGACTCTCTGGCGTAGTTGTCGACGAGTACCCGGATCGACACGGCTGCCGTGTACCAGCCACTCGCGACGAGTCCGTCGAAGACATCGGTCTCAACGTCACCAGTGTGAAACGGCTGTGGGTCGTACGACTCCGCGAAGGCTATCATCTCCTCGCGAGTGGCCTCGTAGGTTCCGAACTCGAATGTCTCGCCGACTTCGATATCCTCGTAGGTGTCGTGCATACGCCGACTGAGAGGGGGAAGAAAAAGTAGCTACCGACAGCGGGCGACGGACCGTCGCGCGTGCACTACCTGCGTCTGCGAACGACGAGCGCGAACGCGACGAGCGCAACCGCAGAGACAATCGGGGTAAAGCCCGCGCCGTCATCATCGTCACTGGACGGTTCGGCGGTCTCAGTCGGTGTCGATTCTGGGGTTTCGGTCGGCGTCGGCTCTGGCGTCGGTTCGGGCGTCGGTTCGGGCGTCGGCGTCGCGGCGGCTGCACACTGACTCGCCTCGACTGGCTCGGCGCTCTCGATATCTGCCGCGTCGATGGCGTCAGGGTGGAACGCCTCAGCCATCGCGAGCAGTGGATCGAGGTTTCGCGGGCCGTGTTGGCTGATGAAGTTCGGATTGACGCGGACGGTCTGATTCTCCTGCACGGCGGTCGATTCCTGTACCGCTGGCGAATCCGGTATCGGTGCGCCCTCCTGCAGGATCAGCCACTCGGGATCCTGCTGGACGATAACTTCGTCACTCAACTCGAAGTACGCACGGGGTGCATCACCCTCGGTTGCGATGTTGTTCCCGCCGGCACGCGTGATCAGGTCGTGTTCGAGCGTATCGGAACTGACAGTGAAATCAAAGAATTCGTAGTAGACCGTCGGTCGTTCCTCGTCGGCAACGGCCGCCTCGATGGCCTGAACTTTGCCCGCTATCTCGGCCGTGGTCGCTGCCGCCTCCTCGAAGTTTCCGACGAGTCGGCCGACCGTTTCGAGTTGCTCGTACATCCCACCGAGCGAGTTCACGCGTGGGTAGTAGTACACTGTCAGGCCGTCGGACCGGAGATTCTCGACCAGTTCCTGGCTGTTGATGTTACCGACGAGCACCAGGTCAGGGTCGAGGTCGACAATTTTCTCCCGGTCTGGCTGGAGATTGTTTGTGACGCTAGTCTTGTTCTGGCTCCCGTTAAGGTACGCCGTCTGTGGCGCGACCGGCATCCCGACGACCTTGTCCTGTGCGCCAATCTCCCACATGTGCTGGGCGACGTTCGGCGCGGTGACGACGATCTCCTGCGGTTCCTCGTCGAGTCGGACGGTCGTGTTGGTTCCGTCCGTCACCCCGACGGGGAATTCACAGACAACCTCGTCGCCGAGCTGGGCTGGCTGTGGTTGCACGGCGGATGTCTGTCCATCTGCACTGACTGTCTGGCCACTGTCCGCTGCGAGCGCGCCGCCTGCGAGGGCTGGCCCCGCGGCGAACGTGACAAGCAGGGCGACGAAAATGCGTGTGAGTCGTTGCACGCCAGCGACTCTGGGCGTATGCAACAAATATTTATCTAAAGCAAGTCGACTTGGACAGCATGCGGATAGTCGCGCGTACCGCGCTGTGGTCGGCCGTGCTGTTTGCGGTACTCGTAGGTACGGTACTCACGAGCGCGACGGTCGGCCCCGCAGATATCGGCGTCCTCGGCGTCGCGAAGGCGATGCTCAACGGGGTCGCGCTCCCGACAAGTCTTCAGGTCGACGTCGCGACCGGAACCATCGGTAGCGCCGGAATCCCGTTTCCGACACTCGATTTCGGATACACGACACCGTTCGACTTTGCCGTCTCCGACACCGACCAGACGATTGTCACCGGCGTTCGAATGCCTCGGATCTTGCTCGGTGCTGTGGTCGGGTTCTCGCTCGCGAGCGCTGGAACTGTCATGCAGGGCTTCTTCCGGAATCCGATGGCCGACCCGTCGATCATCGGTGTCTCCTCGGGGGCGGCCGTGGGCGCGGTCGCAACGATGGCCGTCCCGCTCGCGATTCCCTTCGGACTGCAGACGGCGGCCTTTGTCGGCGCGCTCGTCGCCGCGGGGGCGGTGTACGCCATCGCGACGGAGGACGGCCGAACGCCGGTCGCCACACTGTTGCTCGCAGGTGTCGCCATCCAGACGTTTCTCGGAGCGGTCATCTCCTATCTCCTCTTGCACACCGGCGAGGGCCTCAACGAGGCTATCGTCTGGCTGATGGGGCATCTCAGCCGCGCCACGTGGGACGACGTGACGGTGACGCTCCCGGTCGCAGTCGTCCTCTTTGCGCTGTTGCTCGTGTACGCGCGTGACCTGAACGTCATGTTACTCGGCGAGGAGGACGCCCACGCGCTCGGCATCGACGTCGAGCGCACCAAGCGCCTCCTGCTCGCCGGATCGAGTGTCATCACCGCCGCGGCAGTCGCCGTCGCTGGCGTCATCGGCTTCGTCGGACTCATCGTCCCGCACACGATGCGACTGGTCGTCGGCCCCGACCATCGGATTCTCCTCCCGGTGAGCGCGCTCGCGGGTGCGAGCTTTCTCGTTGCGGCCGACACGTTCGCCCGCGCTGGTCCCGTAGAGGTCCCGGTCGGCATCGTGACCGCGGCCATCGGCGCGCCCTTCTTCCTGCTGTTGCTCCGTCGCAAGGAGGTACACGCGCTATGATCACTGTCGAGAATCTCTCGCTTTCCTTCGGTGACGTGCAGGTGCTCGACGGACTGGATCTGGCGGTCGAGCGCGGCGAGTTCGTCGCCGTCGTCGGCCCGAACGGTGCAGGCAAGTCGACGCTGTTGCGGACGATAAACGGAACACTCGACCCCGACAGCGGAACGGTCACGCTCGACGACACGCCCGTCGGCGAGCAGTCCGTCCGCGCCGTGAGTCGACAGGTCGGAACCGTCCCGCAGGACACCTCGATGGGATTTGCCTTCACCGTCGAACAGATCGTCGAGATGGGGCGGACGCCACATCGCTCCCGATTGGACTGGACGGACGAGGGCGACCCGATCGACCGCGCGCTCGAACGGACTGAGACGGCCGCATTTCGCGACCGGCAGATCGACGAGATAAGCGGGGGCCAGCGCCAGCGCGTCATTCTCGCGCGTGCGCTGGCACAGGAACCCGACGCGCTCGTGCTCGACGAACCCACGGCGAGTCTCGACATCAACCACCAGATCCGCGTGCTCGAACTGATCACGGAACTCGTCGCTGACGGTAAGGCAGTGCTGGCCGCGATTCACGACCTGGATCTGGCCGCGCGGTACTGCGACCGAATTGCCGTGCTCGCTGATGGACAGATACGGGCGAACGGCCCGCCGGAGACAGTGCTCGACGACCCGGCACTCGAACGCACGTTCGGAACGGAGACGGCGGTGACAGAGAACCCGGTCACGGGAACGCCGACGGTGACGGCGCTCGAAGGCCGAACGAGTCGCGAGGGGCGAGTACACGTGAGCGGTGATGGCGAGTCGGCGGTCGCGGCGACTCGACGCCTCTGGCGTGCTGGCTTTACCGTATCTGTGGGTCCGGTTCCGGAAGGCAGTGTCCTCGCTCGCACGGCCGCAGCGTTCGGCATCGAGGCCGTCACCGCGCCGCCGTTTCGACCGCCCGACGGGACCGTCGTGAGCGAAGCCGAGGAACTCGTCGCGGGGAGTGACGTGCTCGTCGTCGTCGAAGGCGGGAGCGCCGGGGTCGACATCGAGGCGAGCGAACCCACGGAAGCGTACCCGCCCCGGATACGGTTCGCCCCGTCGGCAGCGCAGTCAAGCGAAAGTCCGGCTATCGCGGGCGACGGTGGCCAGATGGGGACCGTTCGCTCGCTTCCCGAACTCGTCCCGGCGGTCGGCGAGTGTCTCGACGCCGGTCGGTGATCCTAACACCGCGAACGAAGCGCGTCATCTAAATACCCACAGGAGAAGTGTGTGGTAATGCGGTTGCGCAGACCTACGCCACGCCTGACGACGCTTCTCGGTGCAGCAACCGTGGGTGTGTATCTGCTGCTCGTCGTCGGCGCGACGGCGTCGTTCTCCGAGGCCGCCGAGGCTTGCTCGGCCTGGCCCGGCTGTGAGGGAACGGTCTCCGAACCCGGCGCGCTCGTCGCGCTCGGCCACCGCGCGCTCGCGGCACTGGTCGGGTTACTCGTTCTCCTGACTGCAGCGGTTGCAGTCCGGTCGAACGCGACACAGCGGGTCAAGGCAACGACGCTGCTCGGATCCGCGCTGTACCCCGGACAGATCGCGGTCGGCGCGCTCGTCGCGACCGGTGGTCTATCGATCCCGGGAGTTCATCTGCTCGCTGGCGTGACCATCTTCGGAACCTTCCTGCTCGCGCTCGCCTGGCACCTCGAAGCGGAGACCGGCGGTGCCGACGAACCGCTCGATCCCGACCCGATCGAACCGGGCGGTTCGGACTCCGAGTCGGACGCCACCCCGGAGGTCGCATTCGCCGACCGGCCCTTCGGTGCGCGTCTCAAGGCCCGTGTCTGGGCGTACTTCCGGTTGATGAAGCCGCGCCTGATGTGGTTGCTCTGTCTGGTGGCCGCCGCGGGGATGGCACTCGCCGCAGGCCCGGCGCTCTCAGTGGAGACCATCGTGTTCACGCTCGGCGGTGGCGTCCTCTCTATCGGCGCGAGCGGAACCTTCAACCACGTGCTCGAACGTGACCGCGACAAGAAGATGTCCCGGACCAGCGACCGTCCGGTCGCAACCTACCAGATCCCGGTCCGGAACGCGCTCGCCTTTGGATTCGCCCTCACCGCGCTGTCGATTGCAGTCTTTCTGCAGGTCAATCCGCTCACGGCGGCGCTTGGCTTTCTCGCCATCCTCTTTTACAGTATCGTCTACACGCTGGTACTCAAGCCGAACACGGTCCAGAACACGGTCATCGGCGGCGCGGCAGGCGCGTTGCCAGCACTGATCGGCTGGGCGGCTGTGACCGGACGAATCGGAGTCGCCGGAGTTGCGCTGGCCGGGTTGATCTTCGTCTGGACGCCAGCGCACTTCTACAACCTCGCCCTGGCGTACAAGGAAGATTACGCCCGCGGCGGCTTCCCGATGATGCCCGTCGTGCGGGGCGAGACGACGACGCGCAAGCACATCCTGCTGTGGCTCGGTGCGACCCTCGCGGCGATGAGCGCGCTCATCTGGCTGGCCGACCTGGGCTGGCTGGCCGCGACGACGACGGTCGCAGTCGGCGCAGTGTTCCTGTGGGCCGTCGTGCAGTTGCACCGCGAGCGCACCGAAGCCGCCGCGTTCAGAGCGTTCCATGCCTCGAACGCCTATCTCGGCCTCGTCCTCGTCGCAATCGTCGTCGACGCGCTGACCGTGTGAGGACAGACTCTCGCTCCCAAGATTGTTACTTCCCGCCCGACAACCGGCTGGTATGACCGAAGTCGAAATCGAGTACTGCGTGCCGTGTGGCTTCCGTGACCGAGCGCTCGACGTCCAGCAGGCGATTCTGACTGGACTCGAGACCGAACTCGACTCCGTATCGCTCGTGATGGGCGACCACGGGATTTTCCAGGTGCGCGCGGACGGGAACGTGGTCTACGACAAGGAAGAAAACGGACTCGACGTGGACGACATCGTTCGGGAGATCCGAGCGCAGTGAATTTCGCAGACTGGTATCGAATGGCCTTTGCCTGACCGTCCGAATCCTCTCCTATGGATACCCTCGTGGCCGAGAACGTCTCGCGGCGATACGGCGAGACGGTCGCGCTGGATGGCGTCTCGCTGTCAGTCACCGAGGGGGAGATTTTCGCGCTGGTCGGGCCGAACGGCGCGGGCAAGACCACGCTCGTTCGGGCGCTCACCGGGACGACAGACGCCGAGGGGACTGTTCGATTGTGGGGCGAGGGACCGAGGGCGGTAAACCGCGAGCGGATCGGGCTACTTCCACAGGAGTTCGACCCGCCGTCGCGACTCACGGCGCGAGAACTGGTCGAGTACTACGGTGGACTGTACGACGAGGCCAGACCGGTCGACGACGTACTCGAATCGGTCGGCATGGACGGCGACGACGACACCTACTACGAGAACCTCTCGGGTGGGCAAAAACGCCGGACGTGTGTCGCGACAGCGCTGGTCAACGACCCGGACCTGCTGGTGCTCGACGAACCGACGACCGGCATCGACCCGGCCGGACGACGGACGCTGTGGAATCTGATCGAGGGGCTCGCAGACGAAGGGACGACTGTCTTCATCACCACCCACTACATGGAGGAGGCGCGCCGCCTCGCTGACAGAGTGGGCCTGCTCGCGGACGGCCGCCTCGTCGCTGTCGACTCGCCCGAACGACTCATCGCTGACCACGGCGGCGAGAGTCTGCTCGTCATCGAGGGTGAATTCATCCCGGCAGTCACCGATCGGCTCACACACGAAGCAGCAGTCACAGACGGAGAACTGCTGATCCAGAACGTGTCGCCCGAAGATATCGGCGATGTCATCGACCGACTCACCGACGCGGGCGTTTCCTATCAGTCGTTGACGTGGCGAGAGCCTGATCTGGAGGACGTGTATCTGGAACTGACCGATTCGAGCGTCGGTCGGACGGCGACAGAGCGGGACGTACCCGCCGGGGACGTCGCGGAAGCTGAGGTGGAAAGCCAGTGAGTCGCCTCGAGCGGATCACAGCGAGTACGCGAGCGGGCTGGCACAGCTTTCTGCGCCGACGGACGGCCGTGTTTTTCACCTTCTTCTTCCCGGCGATACTGGTCGTCATCTTCGGCGTGCTCGTCGGGACACAGCCGACCGACGGCGGGCTGTTTTCGGAACCCGCAGGCTGGTACGTCGCGGGGTACATCGGGGTCGTCGTCCTGTTCACGCCGCTCTCGCGCGTTGGCAGCGAGGTTGCGCGCCACAGGGAGGGGAGCCAGTTCGAGAAACTCGCGACGACGCCGCTGCGGCGCTGGGAGTGGCTGCTGGCACAGACGCTCGTCAACACCGTCGTCATCGGCCTCGCGACACTGCTTTTGGTGGGTCTGCTCTTCGCTGGAACGAGCCTGAGCGTTCCGCTGTCAGCCGAGTTGCTGCTCGTCGTGCCGTTCATCGTCGTCGGCGTCGCGCTCTTCTGTGCGATCGGTGCAATCCTCGGCAGTCTCGTCGACTCACGGGACGGCGTCGTCGCCGCGAGCAACGGGCTGGCGCTCCCGCTGCTCTTTCTCTCCGAGACGTTCGTCCCGGCAGAGATGCTGCCCGAGTGGCTGCCACTCGAACTCTCGCCGCTGACGTACTTCTCACGTGGTGTCCGGACGGTGACGCACGAACAGGTTCCAGCAGGGGGAGCCATCTTCGACTGGTGGCCGCCGACGAGCCCCGTTCTGAACCTGGCCGTCCTGTCGGTGCTCGCACTCGTCACGTTCGTCGTCGCCGCAGTGTTGCTTCCACAGACAGATTGACTGGTCGTCGAGATGCCCGGGAGATAAGCGAACGGCTTAAGAATGGACCGATGCTCCGGCCCGACAAGGACGTGAGTCAGGGCTCGACAGACGACGTCGAGGACGGTGAACACGACGTCGAGAAGATCGAAGGCGATGTCGAAGACGGTGAACGCGACGTCGATGAGAACGAAGACGATGTCGAAGACGGCGAGCGCGACGTCGATGAGAACGAAGACGACATCGGGGACGACGAACGCGAAGCGCTGGTGACGATTGCACGAGGGGCAGTCGTCACGTCGGGCGGCGTCTCGGCGCATCGAGTGCTGACGACCGCGACGGAGTTCATTCTCGCGCGTGGACTCGGCCCGCTCGCATACGGTGTGTACGCGCTCGCCTGGCGAATCTCGCAACTACTCGTTCGGGTCGTCACTTTCGGGAGTGTCCCGACGCTTCAGCGCTTTCTGCCGTCGGCGAACGACTCCGGCGAGCAGTCCCGGCTCACCGGACTGGCGTACGCGACGACAGTCGCCTTCGGTGCGCTCATCGCGCTCCTCGTCTGGCTGACCGCTCGGTGGATCAACGACCACACCGTCTCACATCCGGACTTTCCGCTGACGCTGGGGCTGTTCGGGACGCTAGTCGGTCTCGTCGGCCTGTTGATGGTCACGGCCGCAATCTTTCGCGCAATCGGGTCGGCACGCGGTGAGGTGCTTTTCAACAAACTGCTGCGTCCGGGTGCGAGACTCGTGGGTGCCGTCGTCGCGCTTTCGCTCGGATTCTCCGTCGTCGGCGTCACCGGAACCATCGTGGTCTGTACATTCGCGTTCGTCGTCGTCGGTGTGCCAGTCTCCGTTCGGGTGACCGGTATCGTTCCGCGGATCAGAGGCATCCGCGGTGAGGTGCGCCGGTTTTACAATCACGCCGGGCCGGTCGCGATGAGCAGTCTCGGCAAGATATTCCAGAACCGGATCGACCTCATCATGGTCGGGGCCATGCTCACTGCCGTCAGCGCAGGAGTGTATAATGTGGTGCTCGTCCTCGTCTCGATAGCGTGGATCCCGCTTCGGTCGTACAATCAACTCCTGCCGCCAGTCGCATCCGACCTGTATTCCAGCGGCCGGATCAGTGTCCTCAACAACGTGTACACGTCGGTGACGAGGCAGGTGGTCACCGCTGTTCTGCCCTTTCTCGCGCTGTTTGCGGTGTTCGGAGAGCAGTTGCTCGGCGTCTTCGGATCGACCTACACCGCCGGGTACGGTGCCCTGCTCGTCTACCTCGGTGGCGTCTTCGTCGGACACGCTGTCGGCGCAACGGGGTGGCTGTTGATCATGACGGACCACCAGTACGCCCGGATGGCACTCGACTGGCTGCTCGCCGTACTCAATATCGTGCTGACCTATCTGTTCATTCGCCAGTTCGGACTCGTCGGCGCTGCGCTCGGCACGTCGCTCGCGATCGCGGTGCAAAACAGCCTGCAGGTGCTCTTGCTCCGCCGGTTCGAGGGGCTGTGGCCGTTCGACCGAAGCTTCCTCACGCCGCTCGGCGCCGGGATGGTCATGGCCGCAGTGATGCTCGCCGCGCGGCAGACCCTCGCGGGCCCCCTCGCCGTCGCTGTCGGTGCCGTCGTCGGCGTCCTCGCCTACGTCGGATCGCTCCTCGTTCTCGGCGTCGACCCGCGGGACCGACTCGTCGTCGACGAACTCGTCGCGCGCTATCGCGGTGTGCTCGTGGATTGGCTGTGAGTTGCTGACGATCACGGCCCAGATCCCTCGTCTCCGTTCGTTCGCTGGCCTCTCCGTGGCCCGTCATCGGTCACGAGAGGTCAGGGATCAGTTCCCCCACAGAGACCGGAGCGAGCGCGAGGATCAGCAGCGCGTCCCGGGGCTCCGAGGCGTAGACGTGGTTCAACAGCAGGTAGGTGACGATGCCCAGAAAGAGACTGAGAATCCACGCGCTGGCGGCGATCCGTCCGACCTGGGCCTTTCGTGTCTCTGTCAGCTCGGAGGGCGAGTGAGTGAGTCCAAGCAAGACGACATAGAGCACGACGGGAACGGAGACGACCGAGAGCACGATGTGGATCGCGAGCATGATCAGATAGACGATTGTCACCAGATCGGGAGCGATGATCGACTTCTCGGTGCCGCCGCCGATTTTGAGCAGGTAGACGACCAGAAAGAGGAGGATGAGGACGAACGCGGTCACCATCGCGGCGCGGTGTCGCTCGTAGTCGCCGTCTTTGATGTAGTAAACGCCGAGTACCAGCGCAGTCAGCGCCGTCGTGTTGATCGCAGCGATGAGATGCGAGAGCAGATTGACCGTCGACTGCGAGAGGTCGGGATAGATGTTCAAGACGCCCGCAAATGTCCCGATCACGAGCGCGTAGCCGATCACGCTCAACACTGCCGTCACCGTAATTGGCCGCGCCCGAATCGTCTGTCTGACTCGCCCTGTCGCTGCCATATCCGACACTCGGGGTTGACGGATAAATCGGCTTTGGATCCGCGGCAGTGGCCAAACCAGTTTGGCGGTGTATTCGTTGTCACGAGGACAGTACGTACATTCGAGCTAAGTTAATGTCTCGGAGAGAGGACAGTACGAACGCCGGATCCGGGTCTGGGGTCGACGTCGACCTAGACAGCATTCCCGACGCTGTCGTGATAGCGAACTCCGACACCGGTCGCATCGTCGAGGCGAACACCGCTGCCGGTGCACTATTTCACTGCCAGCCCGCGGAACTCGTCGGCCGCCACCAGTCGGAGCTACACCCATCTAACCACGGTGACTACGAGGAGGCGTTTCGACGAGCGATCGACGGGCAGCGAGTGAACCGGCTCCAGACTGGCGAGCCGCTGTACATCGAAACGCTCGACGAGCGGCACGTACCGGTCGAGATCAACGCGAAGCGGCTGCATACGTCGGAGGGCGTACTCGTCCTGGGTGTGTTCCGTGAGGTGACCGACCAGCTGGATCGCGAACGCCGCCTGGAATCGGCAACTAGCCGACTCGAAACCCTTCTCGACGCACTCCCGGTTCCGGTCGCCGTGCTCGACGTCGACGGCACCGTCGAGCGCTGGAACCGGGCTGCCGAGGCGACGTTCGGCTACGCCGCCGAGTCGGTTCTCGGCCGGTCGTATCCGCTCTTTCTCGAAGACGAGGAGTTCGACGAGCTGTTCGAGCAGGTTCTCAACGGCGGGATCCTCGACGGCTACGAGACAGCCCATCGGGCGCAGGACGGGTCACGGGTGCCCGTCGAACTGTACGCCCGGCCGATCTACGAAAACGGCACGTTCTCGGGGATCGCTGGGGCGGCAATCGACCTCTCAGAGCGACAGCATCGCGAGCAACAACTCGACGTCCTCCACCGCGTACTGCGGCACAATCTGCGAAACGAACTAACAGTCATCCGAGGCTGGGCTCAACAGCTCGATCCCGTGAGTTCTCACGAACGGAACGCAGTCGAGACGATCAGCGCAGCCAGCGACCGCCTGCAGGCGTTGAGTGAGGAAGCGAGCCGGATCCGAACTGGTCTCACTGACGACGTACAGCAGACCGATTCGCTGTCGATCCCGACGGCCGTGTCGCGCCTGTCCGAGCACGTGACCGAATGGGAACCGGCAACGACGATGACAGTCGAGCGGTCGGGACCGGGTGCGGTGCCCCGCCGCGGGGTGCAGGCTGTGTCCCAGTTGTTCGACAGCGTGTCGAGTCATGCAGACGAATCGACGCTCGAACTGACCATCGAGACCCACAGTCAGTATCTGCTTTTGGAACTGACAGCCGACGCACCCGTACTCCCTGCCGGAGAGCGGACGCTCATCGAGACCGGGAGTGAAACGGCGCTGGAACACGGCAGCGACCTGGCGGTCGCTCAGGCGTACCTGGGGATACAGTCGGTCGGCGGGGAGATAACGATCGCAGACGCCACTGACGCACCACCTGCCAGCAGACTCTCCGTCGAATTGCCACAGACCGATGTCGACGCCAGCCCAGCACGAGGTGGGATCGACACCGGCGACTCCGCAGACGGGCCGATCACAGAAGATATATAGGCCCTGAATGAACATTCAGTAATATGAGCGAGTGTCGTCGTAGACATACTTGGCGAACAGCACGCGGAGGCAAGCGGAAATGAGCCTCGCGGACCGCCTCTCGGAGACGATAACGACCTACAGCCGGGCCGTCATCGCCGTTATGCTCGTCGTGACGGTTCTTGCAGGTGCCGGAATGGGAATGGTCGAACAGTCGTCGTCGCTCGACCAGTTCCAGGGCGACACCACGGAAGCGGAGAAGCTGAACTACATCGAGGACAGGGATAACTTCGCGACTGGCGACGAAAACTCGTCGACGGCACAGGTCATCCTCCGGGGCGAGAACGTCCTCTCGCAGGAGATGCTAGTCGAGACACTTCAACTCCAGCAGGCGTTCCGAGACAACGAGACCATCGGCCCGACGCTCTCACAAAATCGGCCGACTGTCGGCGTGGCCAACCTGGTCGCAACGGCAGCGATACGCAGTCAGCAGGAGGCAGGACAGCAGACTGGTCCACCTACACTCGAAACACAGATTGCCGCGCTCGAGTCGATGAGTCCCGCTGCCTTCGAGCGAACGCTTCAGGCGGTGCTGGGAGACGGTGCGAGCGGACTCGCCTTCATGCCGACACACTACGAGATTGGGTCGACGAGCGCGAACGCGACGATGCTGCTCGTCACCCAAGAGATGGGCGGCAGTGCCGGTCAGGGCGGGACCGCACCAGAGGCGATCATCGACTCGCAACTGACCATGCAGACGCTCGCGAACGACTACGCGGAGGCGGGCGGCGGTGACGCCATCGTCTTCGGCGCCGGGATACTGAGCGAGGAGATCAACAACTCGATGGGTGACAGCCTCGCAATCGTCGGGCCGCTCGCGCTCCTGTTTGTCCTCCTCGCGCTGATCATCGCGTACCGGGACCTGCTCGACATCCTACTCGGTCTGTTCGGCATCGTCGCCGTCCTCGTCTGGACGTTCGGCTTCATGGGCTGGGCCGGGATCAACTTCAACCAGTTGTTCATCGCAGTTCCGGTGTTACTGATCGGGCTCTCTATCGACTACGCAATTCACATCTTCATGCGCCACCGCGAACAGCGCCAGGAGGTCGGTGAGTACGGCGACGACGACGTGCGTGGCTCGATGCGAGTCGCGCTTGCTGGCGTCGGGCTCGCGCTCGTCTGGGTGACAGCAACCACCGCAATCGGCTTCCTCTCGAATCTCACGAGTCCGGTCCCGCCGATACAGGACTTCGGTATCGTGAGTGCAGTTGGAATTACGGCCGCGCTGCTCATCTTCGGTACCCTGATCCCCGCGCTGAAAATCGAAGTCGACACGTTCCTCGAAGGGCGCGGGTTCTCCCGGAAAAAGCGCGCCTTCGGAACGGGCGGCGGTCGGTTCAGTCAGGCCATCTCCGTGGGCGCGACGATGGCCAGAAAGGCCCCGATGGTCATCCTCTTGCTGACGGTCGTCGTGAGCGGTGTCGGAGCCTACGGAGCCACGCAGGTCGATACCAGCTTCAATCAGGAGGACTTCATCGCGGAGGACCCGCCCGCGTGGACGGACAACCTCCCCGAACCCTTCCGGCCCAGCGAGTACACGATGAAGGAGAACCTCCAGTACGTCAACGAAAACTTCGTCCGCGAGGATTCACAGGCACAGATCCTCATCGAGGGAGAAATAACGAACCCCGACACGTTACAGCGGATCGCAGCGGCCGAACGCGCGGCCGCCGAAAGCGAGGTTGTCGTTACGCTCCCAGACGGTAACGCCGATATCCAGAGTCCGCTTCGGCTGATGCGAGCGGTCGCCGGGGAAAACGAGTCGTTCAACGCCACCTTCACTGCAGCAGGTGGCGGCCCGACCACCGCACCCGACCAGAACATCGAACAGCTCTACGACGAACTGTTCGCCGTCGCACCGGAGCAGGCCCGCAACGTCATCAACCGAGTAGACGGCAACTACGAGGCGCTCCGGATGGTCATCTCGACGAGCGGAACGGCGTCGATGAGCGACGTGACGAGCGAGATGCGAATTATCGCAGACGGGATCAACGGGAACGGAATCGAGGCGACTGCGACCGGCCAGACCATCCTGTTCGACATCGTGCAGAAACAACTGTTCGATACGGTCATCCAGAGCCTGCTGATCACGCTCGTCGCAGTCTTCGCCTTCCTGATGGTCGCCTACCGGATCACCGACGGCAGTGCGACACTCGGCGTGATCACGCTGCTTCCCGTCGTGTTCAGCGTCTCGTGGATTCTCGGCACGATGTACCTGCTTGGAATCCCGTTCAACGTCATGACGGGAATGATCACGAGCCTGACTGTCGGACTCGGCGTCGCCTACAGCATCCACATGAGCGAGCGGTACAAACTCGAACTCGACCGGACAGGCTCGGTCTGGGAAGCGATGTCCAGAGCGACCACAGGCACGGGTGGCGCACTGCTGGGCAGCGCCGCAACGACGGTCGGTGGCTTCGGCGTGCTCGCATTCGCTATCCTCCCGCCACTCCAGCAGTTCGGGATCATCACCGGGATGACGATCATCTACGCGTTCCTCGCGAGCGTGCTCGTCCTCCCGAGTCTGCTCGCCCTCTGGACGAGATATCTCGGTCCGGAGGTTTCCTTCGACGTGCCGGCTGGGGAGTTCCCAGCGGCCAGCGACAGCGGGACAGTCGAGGAAGCGCAGGACGACTGATACTGTCCCATCTCGTGTACTTCCAGAGGCGTAACAGTCAAACAGCGACCGACCGAACTGTGGGTATGTCCGAAGCGGAACAGCGCCAGATCCGGTGTCTCGTCGCCAAGGTCGGACTCGACGGGCACGACCGGGGGGCACACGTCATCTCTCGGGCGTTCCGGGACGCCGGGTTCGAGGTCATCTACTCAGGACTTCACCGTGAACCCGAAGAAATTGTTCAGGCCGCCGTTCAGGAGGACGTCGACGTACTCGGCATCTCGATTCTCTCGGGAGCACACGACACGCTCGTCCCCGAGATAATCGAGGGACTCAAGTCGTACGGTGCGTTCGATGACACGCTCGTCCTCGTCGGCGGGATCATCCCAGACGAAGACGAGCAGGAACTGAAGGCGATGGGCGTCGCGGAAGTGTTCGGTCCCGGCGCGTCGATGGACGAGATGATCACCTTCGTCAGGGAGAACGCACCCGACCGGTCATGACCGGGAACCGCAGTCGATCAGCGGCGCTCTGGAGTCACAGATGAGTGACCTCGTTTCGGAGTTGCTGGCAGGCGACCATCGCGCACTCGCGAGAGTCATCACGAACATCGAAAACCGCGAGGACGGGTATCGGGATGTCGTCGCTCGACTGCATCCCCACACCGGGGACGCGCGGGTCATCGGCGTCACCGGGTCGCCGGGGTCGGGGAAGTCGACACTCGTGGACAGACTCGCGAGTGCGTACCGCGAGCAGGGGCTGACGGTCGGCGTCATCGCAATCGACCCGTCCTCGCCCTTTACCGGCGGCGCAGTGCTGGGTGACCGCATCCGGATGGCATCGAACGTCGGCGACATGGAGGTGTTCGTCCGCTCGATGTCGGCCCGCGGGAGCCTCGGCGGTCTCTCGACGGCGACGACCGACGCGGTTCGCGCGCTCGACGCCTTCGGGAAAGACCGGATCATCATCGAGACGGTCGGCGCGGGCCAAAACGAGATAGATATCGTCAAAACCGCGGATACGGTCGCGGTGCTAGTACCGCCCGGAAGCGGTGACGACGTCCAGATGCTCAAAGCCGGAATCTTGGAGATCGGCGACCTGTTCGTCGTCAACAAGGCCGACCTGTCGGGCGCAGACCGGACGGTTCGGGAACTCCACGAGATGCTCGAATACGGACGTGAGGCGCCCGAGGCCGTCGCAGACGAGGACAGCGCGGCGGAATCGGAGTGGCATCCGCCCGTGATCGAAACGGTCGCAACCGAAGGAACCGGCATCGAAGACGTGCTCGATACACTGGATTCACACAGCGAGTACTTGCTTCGGTCGGGACGCGACGAGGAGTTACGCCGACGGCGCTACCGCGAGGAGATCCAGACGCTACTCCGAGAGGACATCAACGGACTGCTCGCGGAAGAAATCGACTCCCGTGGCGGACTCGACCAGTTCGTCGACCGCGTGTGTGCGGGCGAGACGGACCCGTACACCGTCGCCGACGAACTCCTCGAACCAGTCGCAGACTGCATGACCAGCGAGAATGCAGACGAGTGAGAGCGGTCGGAACGCACTATTTCCAGTCGTCAGTGTCGGTCTCGGACTGGAGTTCGCCTTTCGCTTTCCGACCACTCGGCCAGAACGTCAGCAGGAACACAATCGCGTAGAACAGCCCGACGCTCGTGAGAACGAGCGCACCGGAGATGCCGCCGACAGCGGCCGTCTCGACGACGCTGGTCGATGGCGACGCAAACACGGTCAGTCGGACGACCCACGCGAACAGCAACACCGATATGAGGGGAAGATAGACCCGTCGAAGCCGACGAGCGATCGCCTCGCGAAC
Source organism: Halovenus marina (assembly GCF_051414115.1). Classification (NCBI taxonomy): domain Archaea; kingdom Methanobacteriati; phylum Methanobacteriota; class Halobacteria; order Halobacteriales; family Haloarculaceae; genus Halovenus; species Halovenus marina. The sequence goes on from NZ_JBLKNZ010000001.1 coordinate 1,899,149, forward strand.
AGGTATCTTTATCGTCGGTTCGCGCAGGTCTTCGCTGAGCAGTTCGCGCCAGGCCGTCTGCTCGACACCTTCGGGGTCGAGTGCGTTCGCAAACACGTTCTCCTCGAGGAGTCGCACCCGGGACCGCCAGATGTCGTAGACCCGATATCGGCGGGCTTCGATCCCCAGAAAGACAGTGACCATCACAACCCCGACGAGGAGAATGTAGTGTGGGCGTGAATCGGCAGAGAACGCCCAGGTGAGCAGCGTCGCAGCGAGCACGACAGCCCAGTTTGTCGTCCTGTCGATCCGCGTCCGCCACGAGGTGGTGCGGCCGAGTTCGCCACGATATGTGTGTGCCATCAGCGAGAGAAAATCGGACCGGTCGGTGGCCGCCTCACCGGCGATTTCGCGTTCTTCGGGTGATTCCGGATCGAAATCGCCCTGAATGTCCGACATACGTTCACATACGAAAAGGGGGTAAGTAAACCCCAGCCACGAACGAATCCTATCCCCCGAGGGCCTGCACCCGCAGATGTAACTTATAACACCAGGTGACACATAGTGAGTACTATGAAACTCCGAAACGTCCTGCTCGGTGTCGCGGGTACAGTCGGCGGGATTGCAGTCGCGAACAGGGTTCTCGCTGGCGACGACAGCGAGTTCGAGCCATTTCTCGACGGCGAAACGGGAACGTACCGCTGGCGCGGGTTCGATATCGCCTACACCGAACACGGCGACCCAGAGAATCAGGATCTCCTCTTGATCCACGGGACGAGTGTGGCGGCGTCGAGCCACGAGTACCACGCCGTCGTCGACGAACTCAGCGAGGAGTTTCACATCATCGCGCCGGACCTGCCCGGCTTTGGACACTCGGACCGCCCGCCGCTTCTGTACTCCGGGGCGCTGTACGAGACGTTCGTCGCGGACGCGATTACAGATCTCACCGACGAACCGCCGGTCGTCGTCGGGTCGTCGCTGTCCAGTTCCTACGTCGCCGCAGCGGCCGAAACTGTCGATGTGGACCGACTCGTGTTGGTCTGTCCGACGGACTCCTCGATGGGCAACCGAAACGTCTGGGTGCGTGGAATAGTTCGCTCGCCGGTCGTCGGCGAAGGACTGTTTAATCTCATCACCAGCAAGGCATCGCTCCGGCATTTCAACGCTGACCACGGCTACTACGACCCTGATGCACTCTCCGACGTGGTGCTCGACTACGAGTATCAGACCGCCCACCAACCCGGCGCGCGCTTCGCACCAGCCTCGTTTTTGAGCGGCTTTCTCGACCCCGAGACCGAACTGGCGGACGCACTGCAGGCCGTCGATGCACCCGTGACGCTCGTGTGGGGTCGAAACACCGAGGTGGCGCCGCTCGACCGGGGACGCGAACTCGCTGAAACTGCCGATGCCGGGTTCGTCGTCTTCGACCAGGCCAAACTCCTCCCTCACTGTGAACACCCCGGACAATTCGTGTCGGTTGTCCGAGACGACATCGCTGTCGAGCAGTAACTCGACAGATTGAGATCGGCCCTTTTTGCTTCCTCAGCTACCAGAGAGCGTTTTTCTGCAGTTGTGTATATTCCTATCGAAATATGTTACACTGTAATAATATTGGCCAGAACTATTAAATGCAATACTCTCCCTGTATATGAAATAAGATGCTCGAATCAGACCTGTTTGAGGAAAGCGTCGGGGCGGTGCTGTCCACAGCGCTCGAACACGCAACCGACGAAGCATTTGTAATCAACCCATCACAGCATGCGATCGAGCGGGTCGTCGAAGCGCTCGATTCGATGGACGACCCGCCGTCGATCCGGCTGTTCGTCGACGAAGAACCGATGAAGGCACTCACCGACGACTTTCTGGTCGCGAGTGTCGTCGCTGATCTCGTTGTCAACGACACGCTCTCGATTCGGACACTCGCTACGGTTCCGCGACACGCGCTCGTGTTGACCGAAGCCGGACTCGTCTCAGTTATCGAAGGAAAGGGCGAAGCCGCAGGGCTGACAACAGGTGTCGAGGACTTCGTCGCCAATCTGTACGCGCGATACGAGGACGAGTGGGCAGATGCCGAGGAGTTCTCGCTGCGAACGCCTGCGCTCTCACACGTCAGAGAGACACTCGAATCGGACATCAGCCCCGAGGCGGTGGCCGATTTCGACGAGATCCTGGAGACGCTCGACACTGCCCGTGGAGATGGTGACGGGCTAGACGAAGTGGAGATCAGCCTGCTCGTCGCGGCGAAAAACAACGTCCTCCTGTACGACATCAGCCGGTGGGGCGAGGATATCCGGCTGGCGAGCAAGGCGACCTTTTCCCGGAGCAAGAATCAACTCGAAGACGCCGGTATTATCGAGACGGAGAAGGTCCCGATCGAGGTGGGTCGACCGCGGCTCCGGCTCAAACTCGGCTCCAGCGAACTGGAGACCGCCTCGCCGTCCGAACTGGTCGAACAGACCCGGTCGGCGCTCGCGTAGGTTCGTCCCCCGACGCTTTTTTAGCCGCCAGCCGTCCGGACAGGTATGACAGTAGGTATTGTCGGTTCCGGGCCCGGCGCAGCGGCGGTCGAGACCGCTCTCGACGACGTCGGTGTCTCGACCCGATCGATCGATGTCGAGGAGTTCGAGGCGGTCGAGACTGCAGTCGTGATCGGACAGACAGGGGAGACCGTCTTCGAGCGGGCGAACGAGCGAGCGCTCGCCGAGGGAACAGACTGGGTCGCCGTCGAACTCGGCGGCGTCGGCGGGATCCCGATCGTCGACGCCGCCGTCTCGGGCTTTGCGCCCGACTCGGGCTGTTACGAGTGTCTCAGCGGCCGCGTCAGCGCCAACCTCGACCCACAGGCCGAACCCGCCGCAGCACCCGCCGCACACACTGCCCGATTCGCTGGCGCAGTCGCCGGACGGGAAGTCGCGCGTGCGGTCACCGGCGACGCGGACATCTTCGGGCGCGTAGTCATCGTCCCCTTCGACGAGCGGGAGTTTCTGCCACTTCCGAACTGCGTCTGTGACGACGGGCGAACGCAGAACCTCGACCGCGAGTGGGTCGACCGAGGGATCGAGGAGTCACTCGCCCGCGCCGAGCGAGCAATCGACGACCAGTTCGGTCTCGTGGCGGAAGTCGGCGAGGCCGAATCCTTTCCCGTTCCCTACTATCTCGCCCACAACTGCGATACTGCGGGCTTTAGCGACGCGAGCGCCGCCCGCGACGCGGCTGGCGTCGACGCCGACTGGAACGCCGCCTTCATGAAAGCGGTCGGAGAGGCGCTCGAACGGTACTGCGCTGGCGTCTACCGGACTGATAGCTTCGAGACGGGAACACCTGAGGAGACAGCAAACGCCGTCGCTCCGGACGCATTCGTCACCGAGTACGACCCCAACACGGAGTCCATCGAGTGGGTCGAGGGGGAGGACCTCGTGACCGGAGCGCCCGTCTCGCTTCCGGCCGAGTTCGTCCACTACCCGCCACCGAGCAGACGCTATCGGTCGGCAGTCACGACGGGGCTGGGGCTCGGAAACAGCACCGTCGAGGCGCTGCTCGCGGGGCTGTACGAGGTGATCGAACGGGACGCGATGATGCTGTCGTGGTACTCAACGTTCGAACCGCTGGAACTCGCCGTCGACGACGAAACCGTCGAGACGCTCACTGACCGGGCGCAGGCGGAGTCACTTTCGCTGACCCCGCTGTTGCTGACCCAGGACGTGGACATTCCGGTGGTTGCGGTCGCCGCCCACCGCGATGAGTGGCCGTCGCTCGCGTTCGGAACGGGCGCGCACCTCGATGTCACGCGCGCCACGGAATCGGCGGCCGCCGAGGCGATACAGAACTGGATGGAGTTGCGCGGGATGGGCGAGGACGACGCGGCGGCCGCCGCTGGCGCGATCGGTCGGTACGCGGGACTGCCCGACTCGGTGGCGTCGTTTATCGACGCCGAGACGACCGTGCCAGCGGATTCGGTCGGTCCCGACGAAGTTCCGAAGGGCAGAGACCAGCTGGAGGCAGTCCTCGACCGGATCGAACGCGCCGACCTGAACGCGTACGGCGCCGACCTGACTACCAGAGACGTGGCTGCGGTCGGCTTCGACGCAGTTCGGGCGGTCGTCCCGTCGGCCCAGCCGCTCTTTCTCGGCGACGCCTACTTCGGCGAGCGCGCCCGGTCGGTGCCCGAAACGCTCGGGTTCGAGGCACGTCTCGACCGCGACCATCATCCGTTCCCCTGAGTGATTGTACTCGGGCCTGACCGACATCCCATCTCTGCCCATGTGTGCTGTTCCGTGCTACCGCACGGCATTCTTTTCACGTCAGAAGCCGAACGTTTACAGTATGTCCCGCAGTGAACCCTACCGACACTACATCGACGGCGAGTTCCAGTCCGGCCACGGCGACGAGGCGTTCGAGAGCATCGATCCCGCAACCGGCGAGACGCTCGGCGAGTTCGTCCAGGGGACCGAGGCTGACGTAGAGCGCGCAGTTGCGGCGGCGGATTCGGCGTTCGAGGAGTGGCGGGAGTACTCCTACATCGACCGGGCGGAGGTTCTCTGGGAGGTCTTTCACGAGTTGCGCGACCGCCACCAGGAACTCGGAGAGATCGTCACCAGAGAGTCCGGCAAGGAGATAAGCGAGGGAAAAGCGGACGTGACCGAGGCATGGCACATGGTCGAGTGGGCGGCGGGCAACGCGCGCCATCCACACGGCGACGTCGTCCCCTCCGAAATCGCCGCGAAGGACTCGTACATGCGACGCAGGCCACGCGGTGTCGTCGGCTGTATCACCCCCTGGAATTTCCCGGTCGCCATCCCATTCTGGCACATGGCGGTCGCACTCGTCGAGGGCAACACCGTCGTCTGGAAACCAGCAGAGCAGACGCCCTGGTGCGGACAGATCGTCGCGGAGATGCTCGACGATGCGGGGATTCCGGACGGAGTGTTCAATCTGGTGCAGGGCTTTGGCGACGCTGGGGAAGCACTCGTCGGTGACGACCGCGTCGATACAGTGCTCTTTACCGGATCCGCGGAGGTCGGCCACGAGGTTGCCGGTCGGGTCGGTGCGGAGCGAGGGAAAACTGCGTCCTGCGAGATGGGCGGAAAAAACGCCATCGTAATAACTGAAAACGCGGATCTCGACGTGGCAGTCCACTCGGCGGTGCTGTCCTCGTTCAAGACGACCGGTCAGCGGTGTGTCTCCTCGGAGCGACTCATCGTCCACGAGGGCGTCTACGAGGCGTTCAAAGAGCGCTTCGTCGACCTCTCCGAGCAGGTCACCGTCGGTGACCCACTCGACGAGGACACCTTCATGGGGCCACTCGCGGACGAGGCGCAGGTCGAGAAGTTCCACGAGTACAATCAGATCGCTCACGACGAGGGGGCGACCGTACTCGTCGACCGGGCGGATCTTCCTGACGAGGCGATTCCGGAGGGGTGCGACGGTGGCTTCTGGGTCGGCCCGTTCGTCTACGAAATCGACTACGACCCCGACCTGCGCTCGATCACCGAGGAGGTGTTCGGGCCACACGTCGCGCTCATCGAGTACTCGGGGCCGGTCGAACGGGCCGTCGAAATCCACAACGAGGTGCCCTACGGTCTCGCCGGGGCAATCATCAGCGACGACTACCGCGAGATCAACCACTTCCGCGACCACGCCGAACTCGGACTGGCGTATGCGAATCTTCCCTGTATCGGCGCCGAAGTGCAGTTGCCCTTCGGTGGTGTCAAACAGTCAGGAAAAGGGACGCCACATGCACGCGAAGTGATCGAGGCCGTCACCGACCGGACGGCGTGGACAGTCAACAACAGTCGGGATATCGAGATGGCGCAGGGCCTCTCCGCTGCGATAAGGACCGAATCCGAGACGGGCGCAGAAACAGACCGGTGAGTTACTCGTCGTCGTCTTTCATCTCGCCGAGACGGCTGACGAGATCGTCGGTTGAGGCTTCGGACTCGAACTGGACCTCACCCTGATGGTCGTTCTCGTGGACGTTTACGGCCTCGTGGTCGTCGTCGTTGTTTGTCTCTTGCTTTTCTTGCTCGGATTCATCGTAGCTTCCAAACCCCATATCTAGTCCAAGTGGAGCCAGCGGTTTATATTGGGCGGTTCAGACCAGTCTGCCAGCGGATCGTAACGAGCAGCCCTCAGTACTCCCAGAGTCGTCTGATCCGTCCGTCGATGTCCGGATGCGACGCTCGGAGCCGTTCGGGGTCGCGGGTCCCGTCGACGTTGATGACGTGCACTTCACCTCGCTGTCCGCCGTAGATGTCCTGGAAGTCGTAGACGACGCCGACGGTCGTGACAGAATCAGGCACGTCGGGGCTGTTCAGGAGTGCATCGATCTGCCGGTCGACGTTGTACTCGACGAGAGAGTTGATCGCCATCGGCCGGTCGAGATCCGCGGGCAGTCGCTCGAACCCGGGTTCGAGGGTCTGTCTCAGCAGACCGATGCAGTACTCGATGCCGGGCGGTTCCGAGGTTGCCTGGATGTCGCCCTGAAGCACGTCGTAGGCCGCGGTGACGGCACCACAGCCAGTGTGACCGACGACGATTGCAGTCTCGGTTCCGGTGTGAGCGAGCGGATAGAGTACGTCCCCCGAAACGACCGCGCCGGTCGGCGTCTCCTGTCGCACCCGGTTGCCGATGTTGCTGTGCGTGAACACCACCCCGGGGGTGTGATTGTGCCACATCTCGTCTTGCAGTACGCGCGAATCGCCACAACAGACCGTCACAGCACGTGGCCGCTGTGCCTGCTGAAGATGGTCGAACTGCTCGTCGAAGTCGCTGGCGTGTTCGCTGTTCCCCGCGAGCAGTTCCCGGAGCGTCTCGTTCACGTTGGGCCACCCTCCCGCATACACAGCAGTTCGTGCGGGGTCTGAGTAAGGTTTCGAAAGGTGTCGGTGGTTCGATTGGAGAAAGGCGGACGGCCGAGGAGAGCGACCCGGAGACGAGCGCCGTCGGGACGGGAAATTAGATACCGGCATCGACGTGAAAAGCGTCTACTACCGGCAGGGGACAGTTACCCGCGGGGACTCATAAATCTCCTGTCAGCGGCGGTATTTCGCGGTGTCCCCGACGGTTCTGCGCGAGGCGAGGTTGCCCGGTTCCACGAACCCTCAAGTGCGTCGGGGCCGGTGTCAGAGCATGGACGTGACAGCCGACGAACTCGCGGGGGTGGTCGACCTGTTCGGCGGGTTGACCCGCGAAGAACTCGACACGGCGCTCGCGGAACTCGCCTATCGTGGGGGCGAGGAGTACGACACAGACGCCCACGGGCAAGCAATCGACGGGGCTATCGAGAGCTATCATCTGATTGTCGTCTCCGAGCACGGCCTGGATTCGGTCGTGAATCCGGTACTCGTTGCGGGGCCGACAGCCTTCCCCGAGTTGCCGCCAGACGCTCGTGACCTGCTGCACATTCTCGACACCGAACCGCGGGAAATCGAACGCTCCGCCGCCGCCAGCGGCGCAATTTCGACGTTCAGACGCGACGTGACCGAGGCCATCGACGAAGACGACACCGACCGAATCGCCACGTTGCTCGATTTGAGTTACGAACTCGAAGCGTGGGGACCGATCGATCTCAGTGACGAACGTGACTGGCTAGACGAGGTGTGATAGCAGCCGACAACCACATAAAACCCGTGCCAGTCACCCCCATCCGGGGCCGGTGGAGAGTGGTTCCGAGTGATAAACCTTATATAGAACCGCAAACGATGAATTAACTGAGGTAATCATCAATGTCACAGTCTGGACAGCGACGCATGGGCGGGCAGCCCCTGTTTGTTCTGAGCGACGATAGCGAACGCACGAGCGGCAAGGACGCACAGTCATCGAACATCACCGCGGGCAAGGCCGTCAGCGAGTCCGTACGGACGACGCTTGGCCCACGCGGGATGGACAAGATGCTCGTCTCCGACGACGGCGACGTCGTCATCACGAACGACGGCGCGACGATTCTCGAAGAGATGGATATCGAGCATCCGGCCGCACAGATGCTCGTCGAAGTCGCGGAGACACAGGAGGAGGAAGTCGGTGACGGAACGACGACAGCGGCGATTCTCGCTGGCGAACTCCTCACCCAGGCGGAGTCGCTGCTCGACGACGACGTTCACCCGACGACCATCGTCGAGGGCTATCACGAGGCCGCCAGTCTCGCACGCGACGCCATCGACGAGGAAGTGCTCGACGTGGCGCTCGACGACGACAAGCTCGTGCAGGTCGCCGAATCCAGCATGACCGGCAAGGGAACCGGTGACGTGGCCGCGGAGCGTCTCGCCCGCTCGGTCGTCGACGCCGTCCGACAGGTCGAAACCGACGAGGGCGTCAATCGAGCGAACATCTCGATTCAGACCCAGACTGGAGCCTCCTCGAGCGCGACGGAACTCGTTCAGGGTGTCGTCGTCGAGGAAGACCGCGCGAGCGAAGAGATGGCCCTCTCTGTCGAGGACGCCTCGATCGCCGTGATCGAGAGCGACCTCGAAGTCAAGGAGAGCAACATCGATGCCGAGTACGAGGTCACGAACGTCGACCAGCTGAATGCGGCAATCGAGGCCGAGAGCGACCAGCTCCGCCAGTACGCAGACGACCTCGCTGAAGTCGGTGCCGACGTCGTCTTCGTCGACGGCGACCTCGACGACCGCGTCGCGAGCTATCTCGTCGACCACGGCATCCTCGCCTTCGAGGGCGTCGACAGCGACACCGTAAGTTCCGTGTGTGCCGCAACCGGCGCGAGCCGAACTGGTTCACTCGACACGCTCGAAGCGGACGACCTGGGCAACGCCGAGTCGATCCGCATCGAGACGTTCGGTGACGACGAACTCGTCTTCATCGAGGGCGGCGCAGCCGCCGAGGCTGTCACGGTATTTGCCCGCGGCGGCACCGAACACGTCGTCGACGAACTCGAGCGCGCGCTCCGTGACGCGCTCGACGTCGTCACCGCCGCGCTCGACGCTGGCGGCGTGGTCGCTGGCGCTGGCGCGACCGAAATCGCCATCGCGAACCACATCCGCGAGGAATCCGCCGGTATCGAGGGACGCAAACAGCTTGCAGTCGAGGCCTACGCCGACGCCGTCGACGTGCTCCCGCGCACGCTCGCGGAGAACACCGGTATGGACTCCATCGACGCGCTCGTCGACCTGCGCGCAGAACTCGAAGCGGGCAACCGCTACGGCATCATCAGCGAAGGCCAGACCGGCGTCGTCGACGACCCGATCGAACACGGCGTCCTCGACCCCGCCGCAGTGAAAGAGGAAGCAGTCGAGAGCGCCACCGAGGCGGCGACGATGCTCGTCCGCATCGACGACGTCATCTCCGCAAGCTAACGGCACGTTCGACCCGGTTCGCTCGACCCATTCTCGCTGTTTTCGACCCGTTGTGCTGTTTATCTGTCTCCGCGCCCGATCTGTGTGTATGCCGACTGCCCCGCAGATAGCCTCCGATTCCTGGGTCAAGACGGGCGAGTGGGTCGAGACTGTCTTCGAGAGTCCGTTCGTCACTGTCACCGCGAACACCGCCGTCTACAGTCGAACGGACCTGCGTGCGGAAGTCGAAGCGCTCGTCCCCGAGGGCACAGACTACGCCCCTCACGGACTGTTCACGACGGGCCTGGAGTTTGCTCCGCCGCCGCCGCCCGGAATCCCGACGAAACGGCTCTTCCGGATGGCCGGGAACTACGCGAGCCGGGAGTTCGAGGCGAGCCTCAGCGCTGACGGACTCGCGAACGTCGAGCAAACCGACTCACGTGACCTGCGACTGTCCGGATCGCTCACTGGCAAGGCCTACCGCTACGACGCCGCATACCCGGTCGCGGGCGACGTCAGCGACTCCCTCCCCGTTCGGGTGTGGATGATTCTGTGGCCGACCGAAGCATCGTTCGCCATGGGTGGAGGGATCTATCCGCTCGACACCGCTCCGAACGGTCTCAGGGCTGAACCGGCAGCGGACAGACGCGAACTGTTCGACCGGATCCGCGACGTTGCGCAATAAGTTCAGGACCCGGTGAGATACGCCTCGACATCCTGTGAGACAATTCCACGCGTCCGTTCAAGTTTCTCGGCGTGTTCAGCCCGGCCTGTCTCGCGGAGCCAGTCCGTGTACGCTGGCAACTGCTGGTCAGGGCGGGCGTGATAGGGGCCGCCCTCGGAGATAACTTCAAAGAGCGGGTCGGTGAGCGTCCGCGGCCCGTCCCGATTGCCGCCGTTTCTGTCGGTCGCCGTTTCGAGGAGGCGGTCGCTCACCCAGCTCTCAAGTCGAGCGATTCCTTCTCTGGCGATCTCCGGGCGCTCTCTGGCGAGGTTCGTCGTCTCGTGGGGGTCGGCTTCCAGGTCGTAGAGTTCCACCGGGTCGAAGTCCTTCAGCCCGTCGTGGTAGGTGCGAATGAGTAGCCAGTCGTCGAACCGAACGCCGCGCTGGCAGGCCCACGCTCCCTGTGAGAGGACGAGCATCTCCCGACTCTCGTCTCTGCCCTCCCGGAGCGATCCGACGAAGGACTGCCCGTCCCAGCGCGGGGGTCGCGCGATACCGGCGAACTCGGCTATCGTCGGGGGCAGGTCGACGTTGTAGTGCAGACCCTCGTCGACGCCGGGTTCGACATCCGGGCCAGAAACGACGAGCGGGACGCGACAGGTCTTGTCGTCAGCGATCTGGTGGTCACCGTAGATGTTGTGTTCGCCGAGGTTCTCCCCGTGGTCCGCGGTGAGGATGATCAGCGTCTCGTCGAGGACGCCCGCCGATTCGAGCATCGAGAGCAGCCCGCCGATGTATTCGTCCATATACCGGATCCCGGTGTCGTAGCCGTCGACCCACTCTTTGAAGGCCTCTCGGGAGTCGATCTCTGCGGGCATCCGGTCGAGGTGGCTCCGCTCGTGTCGCACGGTGTGACCCCAGTGGTGGGGTTCGTGAGCGCTGTGGGGGCCGTAGCCCTCGTACTGTTCCTGAATTGTTTCTTCGTCGGGCCACTCCGGAGCAGATTCGTCGGCAAACGGGTTACCAAACTCCGCTGGCGTTTCGTAGGGGGTGTGCGGGTCCCAGAAGTTGACGTGGAGATACCAGTCCTCGTCGGTGGCGTGTTCGTCGAGCCACTGGTCGGCGTGACGGGCGACGACGTCGGCGTTCGCATAGCCGTCGCCGCCGGGATGGATCCACTCGTCGAAGCCATCGAGCGTGTGGTAGGCCCCGTGACGCTGGGGGAACTGACTGACAAAGGCCGTCTGGTAGTCCGCACCGCGAAGCACTGCGGGCCACGAGCGAAAGCCGTCCGTCTGGGTGTTGAATCCGCGGCGGGACCCGCGCTGTCGCATCTCCGCGTTCGTTCCGCCGTGATTGACGACGCCAGTGTGGATGCCGAAGCGACTGAAAAACAGCGCCGTCCGCGAGGGCAGACAGGGAACGTCCGAGGCGTAGTAGTTCGTGAACCGTCGCCCCCGATCAGCGATACGGTCGATGTTCGGTGACGTGTCCCTGTGATACCCGTAACAGCCCAGATGGTCCGGTCGCAGTGAATCACAGTCGATGTAGAGAATTCGCATGGGTGCAACGTCGCCGCTCAGGAATGTAAATGTACTGACGATGTGCGCCGACCCTCATCTTTAGGTTTCGGTACGCGTATGGGACAGCGTAACATGCCCAACCGGCCCAACGTCGTGTTCATCCTGCTCGACCAGCTTCGCGGGGACAGCATCGGTGCCGATCCACACGCCCCTCGGGACAGTGCTGGGCAACCGATCGTCCACACGCCGCACATCGACTACTTCGCAGACCAGGGGGCGCTGTTCAGTCGCGCCTACTCGCCTGCGCCGACCTGTGTCCCCGCCCGGCGGTGTCTCTGGACGGGACAGTCGCCAGCCTCGTGTGGGTCGACCGGATGGACTGACGACCCGTGGGAGTTCGAGCACACGCTGCCCGCCGAGTTGACCGACGCCGGGTATCAGGCTGGGTTGGTCGGCAAGTCACACGCCTATCCGCTCCGGAACCGCTTCGGGTTCGAGCAGATAGAGCAGCACGCGGGCAATCCGCTGTGGGAGAAAAGCGACCACACCGACGATTACACGCGCTGGCTGCAGCGACACACTGACAATCTCACGACCGAGTACGGCGGTGGTCTGACGTACAACACAGGCGACGCCCGTCCGTGGCATCTACCGGAGAAGTACCACCCGACGAACTGGACGACGAGACGCGCACAGGAGTTCATCGAGACGCGCGACCCGACGCAGCCGTTCTTCCTGACTGTTTCGTACGTCCGTCCACATCCCCCGCTCGACCCGCCGCAGGCGTACTTGGATATGTACGCGAATCGCGACCTGCCAGACCCAGTCGTCGGTGACTGGGTCGCTGATCTGTACGGCGGTCTCGACCCCAGCGAGAGCCCGGTCTACGCCACGACAAAGCGGGGCGCGTCGCCGGATTTCTGGCTCTACGACGCGCCGTACGAACTCGCGAGACGGGTGCGAGCGGCCTACTGGGCGCTGGTCACCCACGTCGACCACCAGATCCGACGCGTAATCCGAACGCTCGAAATCGAGGGCGAGTTCGAGAACACGCTGTTCGTGCTGACGTCGGACCACGGGACGATGCTCGGCGAGCACCATCACTGGAGTCTGTCCCACGGGTTCGAGGGGACGGCCCGGGTTCCGTTCCTGGTGAAACTACCCGAAACGGTCGAGAGCGAGCGAGGGGTTCAGATCGACCGACTCGTCGGTCTTGAGGACCTGATGCCGACGATTCTCGATGCGGTGGGCGTCGATATCCCCGAGACGGTCGACGGCGAAAGCGTATTGAGGCTGATCGAGGACCCGACGCGAGACGACTGGCGGGAGTACTACCACGGCGAACACGAGGCGGTGTATCACCCGGACAACGCGACCCAGTACGTGGTCGCCGAGGGGATGAAGTACATCTGGAACCCCGCGACTGGCGGGGAGGTACTGTTCGATCTGGAGGCAGATCCCCAGGAGACGACTGACCTCACCGGAGAGAGCAATTACGAGGAGATATACATGGACCTTCGCCAGCGACTCATCGACGAACTGTCGGGACGCCCGGAGGAGTTCACCGACGGTGACCAGTTGCTGGCGCGGCGTCGCTCCAGTTTCATCCACTTCGAGGACGATTCCGGAGAGTAACCCCAGCCCGAAATCACTCACAGGAGACTCCGACCAGAAATCGCTCAGCGAGCGGTCCTGGCACTCGACACAATACTTAATAGAGGGCGTCCGAAATCGGCGGTCGTGAGTTCAGATGCCCGGATCCGTCTTTCTCAAACGTGACCCGATCACGCTCCGAACGCTCGAACGAGAGGACGTTCCCTTTCTCGTCGAGAACAGCAACGACCCGGAGATGCGGCCGTTTACCGGGCATCGCCTTCCGGATACGACCGAGCGCATCGAGGCGACGTTCTTCGACGAGGAGGGGGACGGCGTCTCCCTGCTCGCCTGTGTGGATGGCGACCCGGTCGGTCTCGTCGGACTCTCACCGCGCAGTCCGACGAGCCGGACGGTGTTCGGTCTCACCGGCGTGATGGAGATGGGTCTGTGGATCACGCCCGATGCGCAAGGGAATGGATTCGGCAGGAAATCGGCTGAAGCGCTGATCACGTACGCATTCGACGACCTGCGACTCCACAAGATTTCCGCGCGCGTGTTCGACTTCAACGAACTGTCCCGGGCGCTGTTCGAGGAGTCACTCGGCTTTCAGCACGAAGGGGTACAGCGCGACGAGATATATCTCGACGGGTCCTATCACGATATCCACTACTACGGACTGCTCGACGCCGAGTGGTCAGTTGACGGGTGAGAAAAGCCCAATACTTCGTTCAGTACTTGATCGTCACCGAACTCCCGGTATTGACGCTGAAGGACTGGTCGCCGCGCCCGCGATTGACCGCGAGTTCGACGTTGCCGTGACTGCCGACGGTGACGATTCGCCTGCCGGGGTCGGCGTCGTCGTAGGTCCGTCGAACGCGCGCGACAGAGTCGTTTATCTCGACGTGTTTGTCGTATCGGCCGTCCAGAACGTGTCCGGGGATGTTCGTTATCGCGTTTCCGAACCCATCGACTGCGAGGATTTTCCCGGTCGCGCGGTCCTCGCGGAGCGTCGGTTCGGGGAGTTCGAGCGGTTCGTAGTCGTCGGTCGGTTCGAGCGCGTCGACCGATTCGAGCGAATCGACGCCAACCTCGTGGACGTGCGCGGCCATCGGCGCGAAGATGTCCCGACCGTGGAAGGTGGAACTGTCCCTGCTTGGCGGCCACGACTGCTCGTCGGTGCCGTACTCGGCGAGTCGGAACACCGACCACTCTGCGGCGAGTTCGCGCACTGCGGGGAGCAACACGCCGTTGTCCGGACCGACGAGTGCGTGGTCGCCAGCCCGGACGACGATTTCGTCGCGATCAGTGCCGACGCCGGGGTCGACCACAACGAGGTGGACGGCTGACGGAAAATAGGGGAGTATTTCGCTAAGCCAGAAGGCGGCGGCGTCGACGTTCTGCCGGGGGAACTCGTGGCTGATGTCGACGAGTCGGGCGTCGGATTGGCTGGCGATGACGCCTTTCATCGCGGCCGGATACGGCGACCTAAAATCAGAACTCAACGTGATCATCGACTCACTGTTGTGCTGTCTCGCTTGTAAGTCGTGCGTTCGACCGTCGTCGGTCGCGCGAGAGTCAGTCTCGCGCGCCGGAGTGATTTAGGTGCGGGAGACGTACCGATGCGTATGGACGATGACGACCCCGGCGAGCAAGTTCAGGCGTTGCTCCGGAGGCGCGAGGAGACGGTCGCACTCGCCGAATCCGCGACCGGCGGGCTGGTCGGTTCGCTCATCACGGACGTGCCCGGTTCGAGTGAGTACTTCGACCGGTCGCTCGTCACGTACTCGAACGAGGCGAAGATGGAACACCTCGGCGTCTCGCGGGAGACACTCGACGCAGAGGGGGCTGTCTCGAAGCCAGTTGCCCGTGAGATGGCCCGCGGCGTCTGCGACAGGGCGGGGACGACGTGGGGCATCTCGACGACAGGGGTCGCCGGACCGAGCGGCGGAACGCCCGAAAAGCCCGTCGGAATCGTCTGTATCGCCGTCGCCGTCACGGCCCCGTGGGGCACCGGAAACTCCGAAACAGTGGTCGAACGCTACGAGTTCGACGGCGACCGGCGGGCGTGCAAGCGACAGTTCGCGGAGCAGGCACTCGCGGATCTGTGTGACGCTATCGAGAGGCAAGAGCGGTGAGAAACAGCGCCGATTCTCTGCGGGCGACCGACATCAATCCGGATCGATGCTTCCGACCTGACTCACGGACTGGATGCGCTCGATCCCGTCGATCTCGTCGATAACTTCGATGACTGCCTCGGGGACGTGTTGCTCCCAGTCCTCGCCGTCGATCATCTGCTCGCGAATTTCGCTTCCCTTGAGATCCGAGCGGTCGAACAGTTTGGTCTGCCTAACGGGGATGTCCGCCTCCTGAAAGAGTCGAACGACGAGGGGGTTGTTCGAGTACGCGATGTCGAAGCGCGGGGCCATGCTCTCGATGTGGCTCACCCAGACGGAGTTTCTGTTCAGGTCCTCGATGGGGACAGCATAGGAGGTGATCGGAAGCGATTCGAGCGTCTTGGTGATCATCATGATGCGCTCGCCCGCAGTGAACGGGTTGTGGACGGTGTGTGAGTCGCCCGCGCTCCCGATACCGACGACGAGTTCGTCCACCTCCTCGGCGATGTGCTCCGTGAGCTGTCGATGCCCGTCGTGAAAGGGCTGGAATCTGCCGACGAAAAATCCACGCCTCGTGGTCATTATCTCAGTGCTGGAGTCGACTGCTGATAAACCCGACGGGCTCTGGAAGGCGTTTCGTGAGCGAATAGCGCAGCCTGCACGGGCCAACTGTTGGGAGAGTCGTCGTGGTATTGGCGACACCTCAATCGTGGGACTATTCCGTCCCCTTCTTTCGATTATTCGCCTGAGCGGCGCGGCGCTCTGGGAGAAAGTATATCAATCGACAGGCCTTGGTTTGAACTGGTAACTACGTCCGTATGAGCAACGACACAGAGCGCGAAGAGGCCCAGGGGGACGACGCCAGTCCCCCAGAGCGGCCATCCGACGACGCCGGATCCGCCGAGGATGTCTCCTCTGCGGAGTCGGATTCATCAGATGAATCCGGCGTCGATGGGCCTGCTGGGCAACTGCCGGGGGAGCGACCGCCCGGCGACGACGAGTCAGAGGAATCGCCCGAGGAGGGACCGTCCGACTCGAATCCAATCGACGAGGCGCTCGGAAGCGAAGTCGACGAGGACATGCCCGTCGACGAGGACATCGCTGAAGACGACCTGCTCGGCGGCCTGCAGGTCGACTCCTCCGACGATATCGAGGTGCCTGACCGGCTAGTCGACCAGGTGATCGGGCAGGACCACGCACGAGATATCGTCCTGAAGGCGGCCAAACAGCGCCGCCACGTGATGATGATCGGCTCGCCGGGGACCGGCAAGTCCATGCTGGCGAAGGCGATGAGTCAACTCCTCCCGAAGGAGGAACTGCAGGACGTGCTCGTCTATCACAACCCCGACGACGGCAACGAGCCGAAAGTGCGGACCGTCCCCACCGGCAAGGGCGAACAGATAGTCGAGGCACACAAGGAAGAAGCACGCAAGCGCAACCAGATGAAGACGTTCGTGATGTGGATCATCATCGCGCTCGTGCTCGGGTACGCACTCATCATCTCCCGAGCGCCGCTGCTCGGTATTCTCGCTGCGGGTATCGTCTATCTCGTCTTCCGGTACGCATCGCGTGGCAACGACGCGATGGTGCCGAACCTGCTGGTCGACACGAAAGACCAGCAGACCGCGCCCTTCGAGGACGCGACCGGCGCACACGCCGGTGCGCTGCTGGGCGACGTCCGACACGACCCGTTCCAGTCCGGCGGCATGGAGACGCCGAGCCACGACCGCGTCGAGGCCGGTGCGATCCACAAGGCCAACAAGGGCGTTCTCTACATCGACGAGATCAACACCCTCGACATCCGCTCACAGCAGAAGCTGATGACGGCCATTCAGGAAGGGGAGTTCTCGATCACCGGACAGAGCGAGCGCTCCTCGGGTGCGATGGTCCAGACCGAACCCGTCCCGTGTGACTTCATCATGGTCGCGTCGGGGAACCTCGACGCGATGGAGAACATGCACCCCGCCCTTCGCTCGCGAATCAAGGGCTACGGGTACGAGGTGTACATGGACGACACCATCGAGGACACCCCGGAGATGCGCCGCAAGTACGCCCGCTTTGTCGCGCAGGAAGTCGAGAAGGACGGTCGCCTGCCACACTTCACTCGCGAGGCAATCGAGGAGGTCATCCTCGAGGCCCAGCGCCGGGCGGGACGCAAGGAACACCTGACGCTCAAGCTCCGTGACCTGGGTGGACTCGTCCGCGTCGCTGGCGACATCGCTCGCGCGGCGGACAAGGAGTTCACCGAGCGCGAAGACGTGCTGCAGGCAAAGAGCCGCTCGCGCTCGATCGAACAGCAGCTCGCAGACGAGTACATCAAGCGACGCAAGGACTACGAACTCACCGTCTCCGAGGGCGGCGTCGTGGGCCGCGTCAACGGGCTCGCCGTGATGGGCGAGGACTCCGGTATCGTCCTGCCCGTGATGGCAGAGGTCGCGCCCTCGCAGGGTCCCGGTCAGGTCATCGCGACGGGACAACTCAAGGAGATGGCCGAGGAGGCAGTCGAGAACGTCTCGGCGATCATCAAGAAGTTCTCCGACGAGGACATCTCCCAGAAGGACATCCACATCCAGTTCGTGCAGGCGGGCGCTGGCGGCGGCGTCGACGGCGACTCGGCGTCGATCACCGTCGCGACGGCCGTGATCAGCGCGCTCGAAGACATCCCCGTGCAGCAAAACATCGCGATGACCGGCTCGCTGTCGGTTCGTGGCGACGTGCTGCCGGTCGGCGGCGTCACCCACAAGATCGAGGCCGCCGCCAAGTCCGGGCTGGATACGGTCATCATCCCGCAGGCCAACGAGCAGGACGTGATGATCGAAGACGAGTACGAGGACCAGATCGAGATTATCCCCGTCACCCACATCTCGGAAGTGCTCGAAGTCGCACTCGCCGGTGAACCCGAGAAGGACACGCTCGTCGACCGCCTCCGCTCTATCACCGGGAAGGCACTCGAACGCGAAGTCGGCCAGAGCGCCGGTAGCCCGAACCCACAGTAACCGTGCCCGCCTGGGGCGCGTTTCTCGCTGTTGCGGCGGTGCTGACGGCCCTCGTCGTTTTCTTCTCGCACGTCTCGGCGAACACACTCGACCAGTTCGAGAACGGCACAGCAGCACGCGAGCCAATTGACCGTCAGACCGGTGACACAGTGGCTGATTCTCCGGAGGAGATAGCCGAGACACCCCCTGCGACCGAGCAGGTCGAACTGACGACTGGCGTGATGTTTGCAAACGTCGTGGTCACGCAGGGGGCCGTCGTCGTCATTCTCGCCGTTGCCGCGTGGTACTTTTCGATTCCCAGCGATGCGCTCGGACTCTCGACGGATATCTGGACAGAGCGACTATCGACAGAAACAGCACAGCCGCTCGGTCTCGGCGTCGTGTTCGGACTAGTGCTGTGGGTCGGAAACGAACTGTCGACGCGACTCGCAGACGCCGTCGGGGCCGCCTACGACGAATCCGTCCGGGAACTGTTAGCGCCCGATTCTGTTCTGGGCTGGATCGGCCTCCTCGGAGTCGTGTTGCCGCTCGTCGCTATCTCCGAGGAACTGCTCTTCCGTGGCGCACTCGTCGGCGTCGCGGCCGCTGGGACGGGCATCTCGGCGTGGCTGTTCGCCATCGTCTCCTCGCTTGCCTTCGCGCTCGGCCACGGCGCACAGGGCCGAGTCGGCGTCGTCGTCACCGGCGCGCTCGGGTTCGTGCTCGCAGCGGGATACGTCCTCTCCGCGAGTCTACTGCTCGTCGTCGTTGCCCACTACGTCGTCAACGCGATGGAGTTTCTGGTCCACGAGACGCGACTCGACGACCACATTCCCTAGCGCAGTGTTGTCAGCCGCCCTGCGTGATCACGAAACGGAAACATATATGTTGTGGCCGCGTGACTCGCTGACATGGAGCAGTCGGGACGACGTTCACTGAAAACATGCGATAGCTGCGATAACACGTTCAACACGACGGTAAACGGTTCGACCTGCCCAGTTTGCAAGGCAGTCAAAGAGTAAAAGAACCTGCAACGACCGTGTTCTCGCGGCCGTCAGCGGTGTGTCGCTCTCTCTACCGATTGTCTCACCTTCTTAGCCTGACTTACATGTAGCCGAGGTCACGCAGGCGTTCCATCAGGTCTTCCTTGTCTTGGGCACGGCCTGCGCGCTCGGTCGTCGATTCGAGATCCTGCAACCACGCTGGCTCCTCGTCGCTTTTCTCGGTGCTGACCTCGCTACCGAGCGACCGGAATCCGGCGAAGTACTTCGGTGACACCGGGATATCGTCCTGCGTGAGTCCGTTGGGGAGGTCGTCGCCGCTCGCGGGGATGTAGCCCTCTTCGGGGAAGCCCTCGACAGTTTCGGGGACGACGACCTGCCAGAACGCCTCCCAGACGGCGGCCTCGTCGAACTGCAGAATTGGCTGAATGCGGTCGTGTGGCGGGTAGATGTCGGGGTCGTGACGCGGCGAAAAGAACGTCTCGTCCGCGCGGGCCTCCTGTTCGTCCCAGCGCACACCCGAGATGACGCCATCGACGTTGTACTCTTCGAGCGTGTCGTTGAGTGCGACCGTCTTCAGCAGGTGGTTCCCGACGTAGGTGTCGAGCAGGAACGGGAAGGTGTCCTCCTCGTATTCGAGAATCTCCCTGATGTGGTGCTGGTTGTGCTCGTCGAGCGCCGACACGGGGATATCGTCACCTGGTTCGAGGTCGTGTTCCTCGGCGTACGCGCCTACGTCGTCGTTCTGCGCGTAGATGACGTCCAGGTCCCACTCGTCGGCCCACCGGTCGACGAAGTCGTGGATGTCGTCGAAGTGCTGGAAGTGGTCGATGAACACCGCTGGCGGAACTTCTAGATCGAACTGCTCGGCGACTTCCTTGATCACGTACAGCGTCAGCGTCGAGTCCTTCCCGCCCGTCCACATCACGACTGGATTCCGGTACTCTTCGAGACCCTTTCGGGTGACCTCGATTGCCTTCTCCAGTTTGTCGTCGAGCGTCGGATAGTCCTCGGGGTCCTCGCCCGCTCCGTCCTCGTACGATACGTTCAGGTAGTCGGGAAACTCTGGGTTGTCTGTCATCGTATAATTACATCTAATTACGATCGATTAAGTGTCTTTCGTGTTGGATTTCATCGTGTGAGCCTTCGCCAAGTGGTGTCGAAGCCCAGCGGTTAAAACTGCAGATGCGACGTGGATCCGGGCATGTCGTCATCGTCGTCGATCGGTCCCTCGTGAAGAAACTCTGCGTCGTCAGTCAGATACACCTGGCCGTGCCGGGTCGTCACGTCCACTTCGACGAGCGTCGAGCCTTTGGCTTTCCCGTTGTCGCAGTAGCCCGTTCGACTGTCGAACATCGACCCGTGTCTCGGGCAGATGATCTGTCCGTCGCGTATCGCCGCGCCGTTCTCACGGGCGAGTCGCTGGTCGGTCTCGTGCTGACAGAAGTTCTTCCAGGCGACAGCCTCGCCGTCGATATCGAGCAAGAGTACTTCCTCCTTCCCTCCATCGGGTTCTCGGACGGTAAAGAGATAGCCACGATCCGATATCTCGTCGAGTTCCGTGAGCAACTCCATATCGTTCGTCTCGGTCGAGTCGCCTAAAAGTTCGGGACTGCCCCGACGATTCGACAGTCGCGTCAGCTATTCACGTCGCAACGCTTCGATCGGGTCGATCCTCGCGGCCCGCCAGGCCGGGTACACGCCCGAGAGAACCCCGACGGCGAGACCGACAGCGACGGCGATGAGAATCCAGTCGAGCGGGTACACCATCGGCCAGCCGATAACCGAGACTGCGATAAAGCCCATCCCCAGACCGAGCAACACGCCGCCGATGGCCCCGATGATCCCGAGGACGAGCGATTCGACGAGGAACAGTTGCATGATGTCGCGTCTGCGCGCGCCGATTGCTTTCATGATGCCGATCTCTCGGGTGCGCTCGGTGACGCTGACGATCATGATGTTCGCGATGCCGATAGAGCCGACGAGCAGTGAAATGGCGGCGATACCACCCAAAAAGAGCGCGAACTGGTCGATGATGCTCGTGATCTGGTCGATCGTGTCCTCGACGGTCTGAACGACGATCGTCTGGTCGTCGTCCGTGAGTTGCTGAGCGTCCGAGTCTTCGGAGAAGTACTCCTGGACGCGCTGTTGCACGGTCTCGATATCGTCGGGGTCCTCGACGCCGAGCGTGAACTCGGAGAACGCTGTCTTTTCGGTTCCATCTGCCATCTGGATCGTCGTGTCGTAGTGGGGGTCGATGGGGACGTACACCGAGGGGATGCTGAAGCCACCAGTGGTTCGTTCGACAACCCCGGAGATCGTGAACGTCGTCGTCGTGCCGTCCTCGAATCGGACAGTAAATTCGTCACCGACTCCGAGCGCGCCGTCCAGCGCCTCGATGATGAGTTCGTTCACGACTGCCTGATCAGTTCCTGACTCGAAGGGTTCACCCTCGACTATCTCCCAGTTGCTTTGCCCGAACCGGTCGGGTGTCGTCGCAGTGATGCCGAATCCCCCACCGAACCCGCCACCGCCAGCGATCTGGCGATCGCCAACCTGTAACTGCACCGCAGAGATATCCGCGACCGGCGAGACGTAGGAAACGCCGTCGATAGACGAGACGGCGTCGATATCGCTCTGGGTATATATCGGCGCTTGGGAGAACTGAACGCCGAATCCGCCCTCTGGCTGAACCTGTGTTCGGACAGTCATCGACGTGTCCTCGTCGGCGTCGATGTCACCGAGGATGTCCTGCTCGAAGGCCCCGCCCATCACCATGAAGGCGATCACTGCGCCGATACCGATGATGACGCCGAGTGTCGTCAGCGTCGACCGAAGCTTGTGGCCGGTGATCGCTCGCCAGCTAATGCGGACGCTCTCTGTGAACTTCATCCGTCGCCCTCCAGGGACTCGATCCGCTCCAGTTCACCGTCGAGCAGGTGGACGATCCGGTCAGCGTGCTCCGCGATGTGACGCTCGTGGGTGACCATCAGGATGGTTCGCCCCTCGTCGTTGAGTTCCTCGAACAGCGACATGATCTGCTCGCCAGTCTCGGTATCGAGGTTCCCGGTCGGTTCGTCGGCGAGAATGAGCGTCGGCTCGTTGGCGAGCGCTCTGGCGATTGCGACGCGCTGGCGCTGTCCACCCGACAGTTCCGGCGGCGTGTGGTCGAGTCGGTCACCTAGTCCAACTCGTCCGAGCAGGTCGCGGGCGCGCTCCCGACGGTTCGTGTCGATGACGTCGTTGAACACCATGGGAAGTGTGACGTTCTCGGCAGCCGTCAGCCGGGGCATCAGGTTGAACTGCTGGAAGACGAAGCCGATCTTGGTTCCCCGGAGCCGTGCGCGCTTGGCGTCAGATAGCTCAGCCACGGACTGGCCGTCTATCTCGATTGTGCCCTCGTCGGGCGTATCGAGACAGCCGAGCAGGTTCATCAGCGTGCTCTTGCCGGAACCGCTCGGTCCCATGACGGCGGTGAACGATCCATCTGGAAGCGAGAGGGAGAGGTCTTTGAGGGCGTGAACTGGTTCACCGAGAAAGTACGTCCGGCTAGCGTTCCGGACGGAGACGACAGCACGGTCGTCCAGTTCAGTCGATTGCGCTGCCATTATATTCGTTGCTGTCGGCACGTCACTACTAATACCTCGGGGATTCGTTTCCGAGAAAACACGCGTGTGAGTGCCGCTGCGTGATGATCACACCAGTACACTGCTGTGCAGATTGCGACAGCTATCGTGTCAGAGTTCGTCGTCGCGCAGTTCCATCCGGGCGACGAGGTCGTAGGCGTTCTCGCCCTGACGGATGCTGTCGAGCAGCGCGAAGGCGTCGCCGGGCGAGAGGAAGTGCGTCGTCACCGCCCGACCGAGCGGCGTCGGCGCAAGCCCGTCGATAAACTCGTATTCGAGGAGTTTCCCCAGTGCGTGTTTGGTCGGTACCTCCCCGACCATCCGCTCGTTGAGTCGTTTCGCGGCGGTTCCTCCGACGGTGACGTTCGCGAGCGTCTCCTCGACGGCCGCGGCCTCGTCGTAGCGCGTCTGGACTGGTTCCATCTCGCCTTTGAGCAGTTTGAAGGCCACCTCGTCTTCGGTCATCTCCTGGCTGTTGTGATAGACGCCGTCGGGTTCGACGAGCAAATACACCGTCCCGGTGTCGTGGTAGTCCGGTCGTCCGGCGCGGCCAAGCATCTGGTGAAACTCCTGTACTGAGAGCCACTCGATACCCATTGCGAGCGAGTCGAAGATGACCTGCGAGGCGGGGAAGTCGACGCCAGCGGCGAGTGCGGCAGTCGTGACGACTGCGGCCAGATCCTGGTCGGCGAACTGCTTTTCGACACGATTCCGTCGCCCGTTGTCGAGGCCAGCGTGGTAGGGCGCGGCCGAGTAATCGAGTTGGCGCGCAATCTCGTGACAGCGCCGCCGGGAGTTGGTGAAGATGATCGTCTGCCCGCGGTAGCCCTTGCTCGATTTCGTGTCGAAGGCGCGCCTGACGAGTCTGTTCTCGACATCGACTTTCTCCCTGCTGTCGAGGAAGGTGACGTGCCGTTCGATCGGAACGGGGCGCTCCTCGAACTCGATGAGGGTTGCTTCGAGCGCGCCAGCGAGTGCCTCGGCGTTGCCGACCGTCGCAGAGAGATAGATCCACTGCGTGTCGCCTGCGGACTCGCGCTCGCAGTAGTGCTTGAGACGGCTGATGAGGCCATCGAGTCGGTGGCCACGCTCGCCCTCGCCGAGATTGTGCACCTCGTCGATGACAACCGTTCCGACGTCACCGATATCGCGTCCGGTGCGGAGCGCGTGATCGACGCCCTCGTAGGTGCCGACGATGACGTCCGCGTCCGGGTCGAAGCGGTTGCCGTCGTCGTTGATTCGGCTCGCTCCGACCCGGAGTGTGACGTCGACGATGTCGCCGTAGCGGTCCTGGAACTCGCCGTACTTCTGATTCGCGAGCGCGACCAGCGGCACGAGAAAGAGCAGTTTCCCCTCGCCGTTGAGCGCGCGGTCCAGCCCAGCCATCTCGCCGATCAGTGTCTTTCCCGTCGCCGTCGCGCTGACGACCAACTGGTCCTGGCCGTCGACTGCGCCGTTCTCGACGGCGAGGCTCTGAACGGGCAACAGCGTGTCGAAGCGCTCTTCGACCCGGGACTGGATCCCGGGATGGAGCGAGAGCGAGTCGACGCGAACCGGGTCCACGTCCTCGACCGTCGGGCTGATCTCGTCGAACTTGGTCAACTCGGGGTCGAGTTCGCCCGAAAGCAGGTTCACGACGCGTTCGAGATCCTTCACCTCGAAGAGCAGGTCTTCGAGTCGGTCCTGCGCCGTACCCGAGATGTCGCCGTGATAGGCCAACTGCCGGTCGAGTTCCTCGCGAGCGCAGTCCGGGCAGATGTCCTCCTGTTCGGTTGCTATCGCAGTCTCTGCAGTTATCGGCGAGTACCGCCCCTCGTCGGCGCAGTATCGACAGGTTCTGACGACTTTCGCGTCGAGTTGGTAGCCGTCGAGCATCTCCCGGAGTCGATCGCGTCCGGCCTTCGAGGTCTGCTCGGAGATGCGGATGCGCGTCGCTCGACGAGCCAGTTCGACGAACTCGTCGGGGCTGCGGGGCGTCTCGCTGGTCCCCTCGACGACGCGCATTCGTGCCGGGCGGGGACCCGCATCGGTCTCCTTGAGTTCGAGTTTCCCGGTGAACGCGCGCTCCCCGTCACGATTGACGGCGATGCGGAAGTCCTGGCCGTCCTCGTGTACAAAGAGCGTATCGACGCTGCCGACCTGCTGTGACACAGAACGAGATAGGCGACCCCCGTATTTCAGTCGTGTGGATTTGTGGCTCTGCTCCGACGACCCGCGGAGGTACCTGGATAACGGCGCTTAAGACGACTCGAATCCACCGGCCGAATAGATGCGTCAGTTTCGAGTCGGCCGAGTCGCAGACATCCCACTTCGGATGGACGTATCAGTCGTCGTCGTCTCCGCCGCGATTGCGGCGATGGTCGCTGTTCTCGCTGGCGACTGGGCCGAAATCCTCAACCTCTCCGCCGGGACGGATCTGGATTCCGAACGGCTCGGGGTAGGGATGTTTCCCTGGCTGCTCGGAGTTGTGACAGCGGTGCTGTTGCTCGCCTCCGTGCTCGGACACGAACTCGGGCACTGTCTGGCCGCCAGACGGTACGGACTCCCCGTGGAATCGGTCACATTCTGGCTGTTCGGTGGCGCAGCACGGATTCAGACCGCGCCAGCGACGTGGCGACAGGAGGCTGTAATTTCGCTTGCCGGGCCAGCCGCGAGTCTGTGCTCCGGACTCGCTGCGACGGTTGCGTTTCTCGCTCTCGCACCGGGCGGGACTGCTCTTGCCGATTCGGTCCTGTTCGTGCTCGGCTACCTGATCGTGATGAATTCCGGGCTGGCAGTGGTCAACATGCTCCCAGTGGTGCCGATGGATGGCGGGCAGACAGTGCGGGCAGTGCTCGCTCGTTCACGCCCCTACGCCGAGGCGACGAAACTAACGGCCGTGATCAGCGTCGGCGTCGCCAGCGCACTCGCGCTGGTCGGCGTCGCACTGTCGCTGTACGTGCTCGTCGGGTTCGCACTGCTCATGTGGCTGACCGTGCTGGTCGAATCGAGGTAGCGACAGCGTCCACAATTGTCGAACCCCACTAGAGATTTATGACAGAGCCCCGTCGTCGATACTAATGACCGGTCCGCCTGAGCAGTCGATGCCGGATCGAGATGTGCGCACCGACGGCGGCGACACTGCGGCAGAGGGCGGTGCGGAGGACACGCCGAGTGACACACTGGGTGGGCGGATCGGCGGGGGTCGAGTGCGAACGTGGCTTCTGTTGAACGCGAATCGGAGATTTGTCGCGGCCGTGTTCGCACTCTCGATGTTTCTGGTACTCGTGCTGGCGAGTGCGCTTGACATCGCCCCGATGCGGCAGGTCGTCCGCGAGCAGACGGCGCTGTGGTGGGTCTTCTCCCCGCTCATCGGTGCGGTTATCACCGGTGTCACGCTCGTGGTCACGTTCACGCAGTTAGTGCTCTCACAGGAACTCGGGCCACTGGGCGACCAGCGCGACCGGATGGGCGGAGCAATCGACTTCCGCGACGACGTCGAATCCTGGCTGGATACAGCGCCGACGCCGCCGGACCCGTCCTCGTTCCTTGCGGCGCTACTCGACGGGGTCGAGACACGTGCGCAGGCGCTTCAGACGGCCGCAGACGACTGTGAAGACGAAGCGACCCGCGAGGAGGTGGCGGAGTTCGTCACGAGTCTCACAGACCAGGCAGCGGCCGTCGGTGAGGGGTTGGAAAACACTACGTTCGGCAAGTTCGACGTGCTCTATTCGGCGCTCGATTTCAACTACTCGTGGAAGATATACGAGGCAAACCGGCTCCGCCACGTCCACGACGAGGAACTCACCGACGAAGCCAGGGAGGCGATCGATGAACTCATCAACGGACTGAAATTCTTTGGTCCCGCGCGCGAGCACTTCAAGACGCTGTACTTTCAGTGGGAGCTGATCAACCTCTCGCGGGTGATGCTCTATGCAGCGTTTCCGGCACTTTCAGCCGCCTTTTTCCTCCAGTTGTACGTCTCGCCGAGTTCGTTTTCGGGGACGTACCTCGGCGTCGACGGTCTCGTCTGGGTCGTCGCGGCAGGGGTGACGATCACGCTCGTCCCGTTCTGTCTGTTGACCGCCTACATTCTCCGCATCGTCACCGTCGCGAAGCGAACGCTCGCTATCGGGCCGTTCATCCTCCGGGACACGGACCGGACGGAGGAAAGCGACTGGAAGTGAGGGGCTGGCGACCGCGAACTTTCTCAACATCTTTATGCCAGCACGCACCACTGTCGCGTAATGAACGGGAACCGGTACGGCAGACTCTTTCAGGTGACGACGTTCGGGGAATCTCACGGCGAGGCGATGGGCTGTACGGTGTCGGGCTGTCCGGCGGGCGTCGAACTCGACGAGGCAGAAATTCAGGCGGAACTCGACAGACGGAAGCCGGGGCAGTCGATGATCACTACCTCTCGGGGCGAACCCGACGAGGTGTCGATCAAGTCTGGCATGCAGGACGGATACACGACGGGGACGCCAATCGGAATGGTCATCCAGAACAAGGACGCGCGCTCGGGCAAGTACGAACCGTTCGTCACTGCGCCCCGCCCCTCACACGGCGATTACACCTACTCGGCGAAGTTCGGCACGCGCAACTGGGGCGGCGGCGGCCGGTCGTCGGCCCGCGAGACGGTCAACTGGGTCGCCGCGGGTGCGGTCGCAAAGCAGGTGCTCGACCAGAGCGAGTACGACGTGCAGGTGAAAGCCCACGTCAATCAGGTGGGCGACATCAGAGCGCCCGAGGTGAGCTTCGAGGAGATGCTCGAACACACCGAGGAAAACGAGGTTCGGTGTGCTCATCCCGAGACGGCAGAGCGCATGCGTGAGGCGATAGACGAATACCAGCAGGAGGGGGACTCCATCGGCGGGTCGGTCTACTTCGAGTGTCGCGGCGTGCCCCGCGGACTCGGCGCACCGCGGTTCGATTCGTTTGCCGCCCGACTGGGGAAGGCCTTCTTCTCGATTCCGGCAACGAGTGCCTTCCAGTTCGGGAAGGGACGAGAGACCCGAACCATGCGGGGTATCGAGCGAAACGAGGACTGGGAGTTCGACGAGGGCGACCATCCCGAGACAGTCAGCGAGGAGGGCGACCCCGTTCCGGTCGGCAACGACCACGGCGGTCTCCAGGGTGGGATCACGACCGGCGAACCGATCTACGGCGAGGCGACGTGGCATCCCCCGACGAGCATTCCGAAAGCGCAGAAGACCGCAGACTGGGAGACTGAAGAGCGAAAGGAGATTCAGGTCGTCGGCCGTCACGACCCCGTGTTGATGCCACGGGCCGTCCCAGTTGTGGAGGCGATGCTCCGACTGACGATTCTGGATTTCATGCTACTCGGCGGCCGCATCAATCCCGACCGGCTAGACGACCGGCCGGGCGAGTACGACACCGACTATCATCCATCGAGTCCGGTCAACGACCCCGACGACGCTGACACCCACGCGGAGACCCTCGACGAGTGATACTGCTGGCTGTCCGTTCGTAGAGATATTTGCCACCCCGGGGTGGCGAATGCTGTCAAAATAGTACAGTCAGCAGTATGAGCGCCACGGAGAACCGGCCCAGACGCGAACCGAAGCTTTCAATCACGCGTGCTTGTAACCTCCGAACAGACAACCAATGACCGACTTCGAGCGGCGGAAGGTTCTGAAAGCTGGCGGCGCGGCACTGACAATCGGGCTGGCAGGCTGTATCGCCGACAGCCGCGGCGTTCCGGGCCGTTCCGATCCGCCTGAGGATGGCGACGATGACGGCACCGGCGATGGCACCGGTGACGGCACCGGCGATGGCAGTACGCCCCAGCCAGGTATGCAGGCCCAGATCGACGACCACCTCTCGGACACCGGCAACTACGACGGTACTGTTCAGGACTTCACCGGACAGGACGCTGTCGACCTGACAAACGGGGAGGTCGAAGGCACAGAGCAAGCCTACGTCTTCGACCCGCCAGCGATTCAGGTCGATCCGGGGACGGAGATTACGTGGACGTGGTCGGGCGACATCGGCCACTCCGTGACCCATTCCAACGGGGACATGTTCGACAGCGGAATCCAGACCGGCGACGGGACCACCTTCTCCCAGACCTTCGAGGAGGAAGGGCTGTATCTGTATCACTGCATCCCGCACCGCTCGCTCGGACAGAAGGGTGCAATCGTCGTCGGAGAGATGGGCGGCGGCAACGGCAACGGCGATGGCGGGACCGGTGCCGACATGGAAGCGATCAACGAGCACCTCTCTGACACCGGCAACTACGGCGGCTCTCTCGAAGATCTCACCGGGCAGGGCGCCGTCGACGTGACAAACGGAGAGGTTGAGGGCACAGAGCAATCGTACGTCTTCGACCCGCCAGCGATCCGGATCGACGCCGGAACGGAAGTCACGTGGACGTGGTCGGGCGACATCGGCCACTCCGTGACCCATTCCAACGGGGACATGTTCGACAGCGGAATCCAGACCGGCGACGGGACCACCTTCTCCCAGACCTTCGACGAACCCGGAACGTACCTGTATCACTGTATCCCCCATCGCTCACTCGGACAGAAGGGTGCAATCGTCGTCGAAGGCGGAAGCGGCGACGGGAGCAGCGACGATGGAACCGGAAACGGTGGCGGAGGGACCGCGACGGTCGAGATGATCACTGACAGCGGGAATTACTACTACGATCCGATTGGACTGCACGTCGAAGCAGGCACCACGGTGACATTCGAGAACGTAGAGGGAAGTCACAACGTCGTCAGCTACGAGGGGCGCATTCCTGAGGGCGCAGAGCAGTTCAGTACGACCATCGGTGAAACTGCCGAACTCACCTTCGAGACCGCAGGTACGTACGATTTCTACTGCCAGCCGCACAAGACGCTCGGGATGGTCGGTCGTATCGTCGTCGGTGAACCCGGCGGCCCCGCCGAAGGCAGCATGCCCCCGGACGGCGAGGTGCCCGACAGCCAGACCATCGTCGACCAGGGCAGCGTCTCCTACAGCGACTTCACGGGATAACTCCGGCCGATATTCGCCGTCACGTTCTTTCTGTTTACCGAGTTGTGGATGCCAGACTGCCGTAATGGCGAGTCCGAAATCCGGCAACGAGATCTGCACCCGTCAGAGCGAGACGACCACCGCCGCAGGTTTCCGTATCCGAGTGCCGACTGTGGTACTCGCTGAGAAAGTACGCTAAATGGTCTCGAAGCTACTTCGAGATCCAACTTAAATGTTCGCCGTCTTCTCACCGTTCAGGAACGGCTGAATCGAAGCATTCAATCGGGAGTGGTTACAATCCCGCACCGACGAGAACTATGACCACGGTCGATCCACAGCGACGAAAGATGTTGATGGCGGCTGGGGCAGCTGCGACGGTCGGACTCGCGGGCTGTTCCGGCGACGGAGATGGTGGTGATGATGAAGGTGATGGCGACGATAGCGGTTCACCGGAGACCGTCAGCGACGTTCCTGAAGAGGTCGACGGATACCTCGGGGACAACAACGCGAACGGCTACGAAGGCGAACTCGTCGACTATCGCGGTGAGAGCGAGGCCACGGTCGATGTCGGCCCGGGTGGCAACTTCCGCTTTGGCCCGGCGGCGGTCATCGTCGATTCGGGAACCACAGTGCAGTGGGAGTGGCAATCGAGTGGTCACTCGGTCACGTCTACTGATGACCTGTTCGACAGTGGCATCCAGAACGAGGGCGACGAGTTCAGTTACGCCTTCGAGGAGACCGGCAACTTCATGTACTACTGTATCCCCCATCAAGGAAATGGACACCACGGTGCAGTAGTCGTCGAGTAGCGTGGATCGAACGAACAACAGATCTGGACACGGTGAAATCGAATGAGCACGGACGATACACAAGAAGACGAAGCGAGACATCCCTACGAGACCGACGAGTCGTTCCACCCGATGGGTAAAGAGTGGGAAGACCGGATGCGCGAAGAGCTCGAGGAGACCGACTACGACGCGGATCTAGGGATGCAGATGGCACGGGACGCCCAGCGACTGGTCGCTGGTGAACTATCCGAAGAGGAGTTTTACGCAGAATACCACGAGGACGTCGAGGCCGAGTTCGAGGAGGACGACCGACCCGTTCTCGACGACGTCGACACCTCCGAAGTCGACGACCTGGACAGCGAATCGATGCTCGAATCGCTCCAGGACATCGACCTCGAAACCGACGACATGTCCCGCCGGGACATGATGAAAAAGACCGGTGCGGGCGCGGCGTTTCTCGCATACGGCGCGTACGCAACCGTCGACAGCCGTGGAGACGAACAGGCGGATATCCCTGACGACGCGAACAACCTCCGACCGGCCGAGGGCGACGACCTCGAAAGCCGATGGGGGATGGTCATCGACCTCGAACGGTGCGATGGCTGTCTCGCCTGTGTCTCGGGCTGTATCGACGAGAACGGTACCTCGACCGGTGCGAACTGGATGTACGTCTTCGCCTACGAGGACGACAACACCGAGCAGGAGAACTTTCTGGTTCGACCTTGCCAGCACTGTTCGAACGCGCCCTGCGCGAAGGTCTGTCCGGTTCGTGCACGCCACGCTCGCGAACACGACGGCCTCGTACTCACGAACTACGAGACCTGTATCGGCTGTCGGTACTGTCAGGTCGCCTGTCCCTACGGTGTCAACTACTTCCAGTGGGGCGAACCCGACGTCGATATGCACGAGATCACGCACCTGGATGAGACCCCAGAGGAAGTGCGTGCGATGGACGAAGAGGAGCGCCACGAGGCGCTCTCGGAGGCCAACGACCACGTCTACGACGAACGCGGCTGGTGGACCGACAGCCGACCGCCGATCGGAACGATGGGCAAGTGTACGTTCTGTCCGTCCAGACAGGACGAGCACACGGACAACCCGAGAGGGACCACTGCGTGCATGGACGCGTGCGACCGCGCGGGCATGAGCGCAATCCACTTCGGAGACATGTCTGACGAGGAGAGTCGACCCCGCGAGTACCTCAGACGCAGAGCGGACCAAGAGTTCGACAACGACACCGAACTCGAAGGCGACGAAGCCTGGGAGTCGACAGTCACCGACTGGGGCAAGCTCTCGGCGTTCAAACTGCTCGAAGACCTTGGCACCGAGCCGAACATCACGTACCTCGGGAACGAGCCGTCACCCAACGCCCAGCAGATAGACGGTCCCGTCGCCTACGAATCACTTGGCAACAAGTGGGGCGTCCCGGTCAAGTCCAACCGCAAAGAGCACCTCGATTACGGGCCAAGCGGCCCACCTGAGGAGGAGGCCTAACGATGGCAACGAGCGAAGCGGGGCCGGACCACATCCTTCGGCCCATCGAGAACACGTCGCGCTGGTGGTACGTCGCTGTCGGCGCGTGTATCGCCGTCACGATGGTCTGGCTGGCCGGTTGGGGCTACCAGCTTCAGGAAGGCCTCATCGTCACCAGCCTTGGTGACTGGGGAAGCGGTGGCGGTGTCACCTGGGGGCTGTACATCGGCGCGTTCATCTGGTGGGTCGGCATCGCCCACGGCGGAATCATTCTCTCTGCGGCTGTCCGGCTGTTCGGAATGGACCGCTATCAGCCGGTCGCGCGAATGGCCGAACTGCTGACGATTGCCGCGCTGAGTATGGCCGGGCTGTACATCGTCGTTCACACTGGTCGTCCCGACCGGCTGGTACTCAGCATTCTCCCCGCGTATCCGACGACGGTGCAGAGTTCGCCGCTCGTCTGGGACGTGACGGTCATCACGCTGTATTTCGTGTTGACCGCCACCTATCTGGCACTGACGCTCAGGTACGACATCGCGCGGCTCCGACATCGACTCCCATCGATTCTCGGGCCGGTCTACAAGATCATGCTACTCGGATACAGCGAAGAGGAAGACGAGATCATCGAGCGGATGGTCTGGTGGCTCGCGCTCGGTATCATCGTGCTCGCGCCACTCCTGTTGCACGGTGGCGTGATTCCGTGGCTGTTCTCACTGCTGCCGTCGATGCCGGGCTGGCAGGGCGCAGTGCAGGGTCCACAGTTCCTGACGATTGCGCTCACGTCGGCGATAAGCGGCGTCATCATCCTCTCGTATGCGATGCGCTGGGCGTACGACTGGGAAGCAGTACTGCCTGATGAGGTCTTCCGCGGGCTGACGATGTGGCTCGGCCTCTTCTCCCTGCTTTTCATCTGGCTCCAGCTGCAGCAGGTCATCAACGGCGTCTTCGCAGCACCCGCCGACCTGCAGAAGTTCGCCTACGCCAAACTCTCAAACGAGGTGTTCATCCTCGTTGTGATCGTGATGACTATCGTCCTCGCGTACATCTTCGCACAGGCGGTCAACGAACGGGTCTTCACCAAGAACCGCTCGCTTGCAGTCTCCTTCCTGGTGCTGTACGCGACGCTCTCCGAGAAGATTCTCTTCGTGGTCGAAGGGCTTCAGTACCCGACGTTCGACCTCTACAGCGGTGTGCCGGGCGTGTACGTTCCAAGTCTTGTCGAGGGACTCTCGCTTGCCGCGACCATCGCGATGTGCTCGCTCATCTTCCTCGTCATCGTCAAGGTGATCCCAGTCGTCGAACTCCACGCGGTCGAGGGCCACGACGACCACGGGAACGGACACGGCGATGCCAGTGACGAGGAGGTGACAGCATGACCTGGGAAGTGCTCAACCCCGGCGTCTGGGTCATCTTCATGGTCATCGGGCTGCCGGTGTACGTCGCCTTCCTGGGCTGGTTCCTGGGGCGACCGCGAAACATCCGGACCACGATACTGGGAACGTCGACGTTCTTGGCACTGGTGACCGCACTCTGGGGCGGTCTGTTCTCGATAACGATCGCGATTCGGATACTGTTCTTCTCGTAGCCCGATTCGCGGTCGCTGTTCTCCCGGTCGAATTGTCACACTCGTCGACTGTCGCGCGTATCGAACCCGAAAGGGACACCTTTCTCGACGCCCAATCTCTCGTATGACTCTCTCAGCGGCCGAACTCGAAGACCGACTGTCAGCGGTCGAAGACCCTCAGGTCGGCGAGGATATCGTCTCGATGGGCCTGATCAACGACATCGCAATCGAGGGAGACACGGCGAGAATCTCACTCGCGTTCAACTCCCCATTTGCCCCAGCGGAGATGGATCTGGGCAGCGAGATTCGCGACGTAATCTCCGAGGCTGGACTGGAACCGGACCTTCGCGCGAACGTCACCGCCGAGCAGGGCTTCGACGAGGAGGTGTTCCCGAACGTCCGAAACGTCATCGCAGTCGCCTCCGGAAAGGGCGGCGTCGGCAAGACGACGGTGGCGGCGAACCTCGCTGCAGGACTCGATAAACTCGGCGCTCGCGTGGGTCTGCTCGATGCGGACATCCACGGCCCGAACGTGCCGCGGATTCTGCCCGTCGACGAGGAGCCGAAGGTGACCGAGAACGAGGAGACGATTCTCCCGCCGGACTCGGACGGTGTGAAGGTGATGAGCATGGGCTTCATGACGAAACAGCAGGACGACCCGACGATCATGCGCGGGCCGATGGTCAACAACGTGATGACCCACTTCATCGAGAACGTCCGCTGGGGCGACCTCGACTATCTGGTGGTCGACCTGCCGCCGGGCACCGGCGACGCCTCGCTAGACTTGCTCCAGTCGCTGCCCGTCACCGGCGTCGCCATCGTGACGACGCCTCAGCAGATGGCTGTCGACGATGCCCGGAAGGGGCTCAGACTCTTTGCCAAACACGAGACGCCCGTGCTTGGCATCGTCGAGAACATGTCGACGTTTCACTGTCCGAGTTGCGGCGACTCCCACGACCCCTTCGGGGAGGAAGGGGCATCGGTCATCGCGGACGATTACGACGTGAACCTGCTCGGCTCGCTGCCGATCCACTCCGATTACGGGGCCGACGGCACCGTCGATCCGGTGGTTAAGCAGGAAGGGAGCGCGGTCAACGAACCGACAGTCGAACTTATCGAGACCATCGCCGACCGCATCGGCGAAGTGAATCGGCGAAAGGTCGCCGGACTGCTCGACGTCGGCGAGGCTGGCTCGGCGTTCGGTGACGAACCCGCCGGCACCGCCACCGCGACGAGTGACCGTTCGGGCGGGCGCGGCCCCGGATTCTAGCCGCCATATCGCGGGAGACTCTGCCCGCTGTGACGACCGTATCAGTACATTTTACGCGCTCGCTCTCGAACCGCAGATATGAGCGAGGACTACCGAATCGAGCAGGACAGTCTCGGCGAGATGGAGGTACCGGCGGACGCATACTGGGGGGCACAGACCCAGCGAGCGATCGGCAACTTCCCGATCAGCAAGGTCACCTTCGGACGACGCTTTGTGCGCGCGCTCGGAGTCGTCAAGAAGGCCGCGGCACAGGCCAATCGCGACCTCGGTCTGGTCGAAGAGGAGCGAGCGTCCTGTATCATCGAGGCCGCAGACGAGGTTATTGCCGGGGAGCACGACGACCAGTTCCCCGTCGACGTGTTCCAGACTGGCTCTGGCACCTCCTCGAACATGAACGCGAACGAGGTGATCGCGAACCGAGCGAGCGAACTGTACGGCGCAGAGATCGGATCGCGAGAGATCCACCCCAACGACCACGTCAACTACGGTCAGTCGAGCAACGACGTCATCCCGACAGCGATGCACGTCGCGAGCCTCGAAGCGCTCCAGAAGGATCTCCTCCCCGCGCTGGAAACGCTCCGCGAGGAACTGGCCGAGAAGGAGGCGGAGTTCGACGACGTCGTCAAGACGGGGCGAACACACCTGCAGGACGCGACGCCGGTCAGACTCGGTCAGGAGTTCGGCGGCTACCGCACACAGATCGAGAAAGGGATCGAACGCGTCGAAAGTGCACAGCCCCGACTGGCCGAACTCGCACTCGGCGGCACCGCGACCGGGACGGGTCTGAACACCCACCCCGAATTCCCCGAACGCGCGGCCGAGTACATCAGCGAGGAGACCGGGATCGAATTCCGTGAAGCCGACAACCACTTCGAGGCGCAGGCCGCCCACGACGCGATGAGCGAGGCCCACGGCGCGCTGCGAACAGTCGCCGGAAGTCTCAACAAGATTGCAAACGACCTTCGACTGCTCGCGTCCGGGCCGCGGAACGGTCTCGGTGAGATCGAACAGCCAGAGAACCAGCCCGGATCCTCGATCATGCCGGGCAAGATCAACCCCGTCGTGGCGGAGGCGGTCAATCAGGTGCACAAGCAGGTCGTCGGCAACGACGCCGCCGTCAGTGCGGGTGCTGCCGAGGGACAGATCGACCTGAACCTCTACAAGCCGGTGCTCGCGCACAACCTCCTCCAGTCGACGCGCCTGCTCGCGAACGGGAGCGAGGTGTTCGCCGAGCGCTTCGTCGCGAAACTGGAGGCAAACAAGGACCACTGCGAAGAGCGCGTCAACCAGAGCATGGCACTCGCCACCGCGCTCAATCCTGCAATCGGATACGACAAGGCGAGCGAAGTCGCAAAGACCGCACTCAAGGAGGACAAGACGGTCAGAGAGGTCGCAATCGAGAAGGGGTATCTGACCGAGGAGGAGGCCGACGAGGTGCTCGACCCCCGGAAGATGACCGAGCGCGTGATCCTCGGCGACGAGTGATACTGTCGGCTGTACGTACCTACAAAGATGCGCCACTTCTGGTGGCGAAGGATGTTCGAGATGGGACAGCCAACAGTATGAGCCCCCCAGACGAGTCGCCGTGACTCGATTAGTGGCCTTCGGGTGAACGGTCGCTTCGACGGACCGGAGTTTTATGGTCGGGATGTCCGTAATCCGACACGCAGACCACATGGAGAGCTACTACGACCTGCTCGACATCTCTCCCGATGCCACCACTGAAGAGATAGAGCAGGCCTACAGGCGAAAGCTCAAGGAGACACATCCGGACGTCAGCGACCACGAGGACGCGAGCGAGCGGACGAAACGGCTCATCGACGCAAAGGAGACGCTGACCGACGAGGCCGAGCGCGCACGGTACGACAGAATCGGCCACGACGCATACGTGGGGGAGGATCCGACGACTACAGTTCAGGGTGGTCGTTCGAGCAATTCGAGCACGACAGGGCAATCGCAGACGGGCTCAGTCGGATCGCGTTCTCACGGTGACGCTGCTGGGAGGGAAACACAACGCGAGTCGGGGCGGGGAACGACCCATAGACAGCGACGCAATCGAGCACGAAACCGACAGCGCCGAGCGAGAGAGCAGAGCAATCGGACCGGAGACGTTCGCGGCGAGAGAGCGACGGCAGGTCGTGGCAGCCAGCGAAGTCAGGAGTCACGGCAGGGCCGGGCCGGGACGTGGAACGACGCGGCGTACACGACAGACGGGGAGTGGGAGGATAGCTGGCGAACCTGGAATACGGGCGGGTCCTACGCCGTTCGGCGCGGGGAAGACAGCCTCCGCGCCAAGGGCGGTATCTTCTCCTCACAGCAGGCGCTCGTGTTACTCGGCGCAACGTTTCTCGTCTACCCCGTGTTACTGTTTGGCGCACTGTTTCGGACCTTCCCGCTCGCAGTCAACATTATCGTCGCGATGTGTGCGGTGCTCATCGTCGCGTTCCTCCAGAGCATCCCGAACGTCGCCGTCGTCGTCTTCGGCGTCTGGACCGTCCTGTTGCCAATCGTGTTGACTACTGTCTTCGGGGTGTCGCTGTTTTCGCTCATCGGCGTCCTCGCGATTACGGGTGTCGTCTTCCCGCTTGCACTCTCGATACTGACGTACCTGTTCATCCAGCCGATGAGCGTCGGGTGACTCAGTTTTGCGACCACTCGGCATCGGCGAGCGTCCGCTGGACGGCGGTTTCGCCGACGGCTTCGGCCAGCGTCTGGTAGTCGACGCGCTCGGCGGGGTCGTCGGCGTTGGCGACGAGTCGCGAGACGATAAACTCCGGCGTCGACCGGCCGACGGTGCCAAAGCGGGGCTGATAGTCGACCTGCAGTTCGAGGTCAGTCGTCAGTCCCTCGGCGAAGATGCCGTCGGTGCGGGCCGTCTCGGGGAGCGGTTCCAGGTCGTCGGCGAGGTGGGTGACGAACACGCCCAGCGCGTCCTTCTCGACGGTCAGCGTGACCAACCCGTGCAGCAGGTCGGCAGCGCTGCCGGGTTCGGTGATCGCCTCGAACTCGTCGACGAGCATCAGCGTCCGCCCGGCCTCCGACAGCGGGGGCACCACCGTTCGGAGCGTCGATTCGAGCACGCCCGCGTTGAAACTCGCGTGCCGTCGGTGGAAGACGATCCGATCGACTGGGTTGAGTTGCGCCTCGCGTGCAGGAACGGGAAGGCCCATCTGCGCGAGCAGTTGCACCTGACAGAGCGTCTCCAGAAGCGTCGTCTTCCCGCCACTGTTGGCCCCCGTCAGGACGGCGACGCGGTCGCCGGTCGGTGGCGCGTTCGCACTCGCGACGTCGAGATTGTGGTCGCCGACGGCGTACGTCACTGGCTGGACGGACACGCCAGCGTCTTCCAGAAACAGGTTCCGGGCGTCGACGACACCGGTGACCTCGCTGTCGACGAACTGTGGCCGGGACAGGTCGAAGGCGAGCGCGAACCGAGCGAGCGAGATGGACACCGCGATGTCAGAAGTCGCGTCGACAGCGGCGTCTATCTCCTCGCGTGCGGCGTCCAGATCTGTTTCGAGTGTCGCCGCGACCTGTTGTTCGCGCTCTTCGACCGCAGTTCGGCGGTCGTCGGCCAGTGTTCGAAGCGTCTCGCCGACGAACCCGCGCGCGTCGGTCGCTTCGGATGGCATCGCCTCGCGAACGGCGGCAACGTCGATTCCCGTCTCGCTCGTGACGTGGCGGGCGAGTGACTCCCGAAGCTGGTCGGTGCCACGTGCGGCGGACTGGATTTCCTCGACGACGGTTCCCGGCGTGGCGGCCATATCCTCGACCGCTCCGAGCTGGTCGCGGAGTTCGTCGAGTCGGTCGTCGGCCCCGCTCCCGACGCGGTCGTCGCCTTCTAGTCCTGCGAGTGCAGCCAGCCCATCGCGTAGCGTCGACTGGTCGAGCGCAGAGAGCGGTTCGAACACGCCCTCAGCGAAGCCAGCCTCGGCGAGTTCGAGCGCGGCCTGCACGCCCGCTCGCTCGCCGCCGCCGCGCTCGTCGTAGGTGTCGAAGGCAGCAAGTACGGTGTCCCGTTCGTCCGCAGCGAGTCGGTCCCAGCTTTCGCGGGCCTCCATCACGTCGTCGAGTCGCTCCGCCATCGCCGCCTCGGTCGACAGCGGCGTCAGGATCCGGATCCGGTCTGCCGCGTCGTCGGTGACTGCATACGAACTAACGAGGTCGAGTAGTTCCTTGTAGACGTTCCGACTGTCCCGCGTCGCGAGTACGTCCATCGCTGCGCCGCCGTGGGCGTGGCGGAGAATCCGGGTCGCACGCCCGCGGGCCAGTCCAGCGTCGGTGAGTCGCCGCACGTCGGCGCTCTCGATTGCCTCGAGCGCGGCCTCGACACCCAACTGTTCGGCCAGCAGATCACGGGTCTTCGGGCCGACTCCCCAGTACTCTTCGAGTCGCATTAGCTTGTGGGTGTGCTGGAACTGTCTTCAGTGTTCTCACTGATCAAATGAGTTGGCTCAGAGATGCCATCGTCGTGCGTCGATGTTCTGTTAAACACGAGAGCACCACGATTGAGTATCGTGTCGGATATGCGATGGTTAGTCTCGTGGACTCGTATTGATTTCCCGTTCGATGAACCAACTACTCTGGAGCTGTGCCAATTGATTGTTGCCCGTCCGATCAGAAGTGTGTGAATGCGTGTCGTACTGTGTACCGAGTGCGTACCTAGCAACCGAAACGGTTCTTCCGTATCGATGTGGATAGTTATAAATACATATATAACGATTAATAATTTACGTTGGCGGTCCGTGTTATCGAAGACCATGGTAGAAGAGCGTCCCAAGCCCGACCACCTCATGAAGATCGGGTTCGGCTTCCAGGCGTCGAAGACACTTCTCACAGCCGTACGTCTCGGCGTCTTCGATGCGCTGTCGGATAACCCACGAACCAAAGAACAGTTAGAGAATGATCTCGGCCTTCACCCACGAAGTTCTGCTGACTTCTTTGACGCGTTGGTTGCGCTCGACGTTCTCGACCGTGAGGGCGGTGTGTATCAGAATACACCCGAAGCGGAGGCGTTTCTCGTTTCGGGAAAGCCGTCGTATATTGGTGGCATATTCGAGATGGCCAACGACCGACTGTATCCGTTCTGGGGCGACCTCGAAGAAGGGCTTCGAACCGGCAAGCCAACCAACGAACTTGAGGGTACTGAGACCCACCCATTCGAGGCGATTTACGAAGACGACGAACGTCTCGAACAGTTCGTCGGCGCGATGACGGGGATGAGTATGGGCGTGGCGAACGCGTTGGCACACGAGTTCCCCTGGCAGGAGTACGATACAGTACTAGATCTGGGGACCAGCGAAGGCATCGTCCCCAAACGTATCGCCGAGGAGAACGATCACATCCGTGCTACTGGTGTCGATCTCCCCCGAGTCGAACCGTACTTTCAGGGAATTGCTGGCGAGAGTCCCGTCGCTGACCGCATCGAGTTCCAAACCGGCGATTTCTTCGGGGACGAACCCCTTCCGAAGGCAGACGTGTACATCCTCGGACATATCCTTCACGACTGGGATCTCGACGAGCGACAACAGATTCTCGATAAAGTAGCTGAGGCTGTTACCGATGACGGTGCAGTCATCATATACGGAACGATGATAGACGAGGAACGCCGCGAGAATGAGATGGGACTGCTCATGAGCCTCAACATGCTCGTCGAGACACCAAATGGGTTCGACTACACCCACAGTGAGTGTATCGAGTGGCTCCGCGGAGTCGGATTCACCGATCCGCGGATCGAACAGCTACCCGGCCCAGAATCGATGGTCGTCGCCCAACGGTGAATACAGCCAGAGCCAAAATGTGAAACGACCCCAACTGACCGCGCTGATAGATCTATCCGCTGTATTCAACACGTTCTATAAAATTCTGAAAGAGTGATAGGCTGAAAGAACTGAGAATCCGACCATCAGATGGTGATCACGAAGTACGTCAGAAAGCCCGCGATGAGCGTCCCGAGCAGATTCTCAGTCTGCCACGCAACGAGTGCTCCGACGAGTCCAGCAAGGAGAAATGGATTGCCAGGAGCGAGATGGTACGTTCCCTCCCGGTAGAGCAGTGGTGGCAGCGCAAGCGCTGCCAGGACCGCCGGAGGGACGAGGTTCAGTTGCTCTTTCACTTCAGCGGGCACGTCATAATAGCTGAACAACCCGATAAAAGAGGCACGGAGTGCGTACGTGGCAACGGCGACGGCGACAATATGTGTCCAGAGCCACGGCGTCGACATGGTTTCGATAGCGGTCATCGGTTGAGCACCACCCCGACAGCCAGCCCGCAACTCACTCCGAGGAGCAAGCCAAGATTGTAGTCCAGCGGGGCAGTGACGACAGCCACGCTACCAGCCACGGCCGCAGTCGCCAGACTCGGCCGGTCCTCGAGAACCGGGAACAACAGCGCGATAAACACCAGCGGGAGCACCAACCCAACAGGAAACGCATCCGGTACGCCCACACCGATCGACGCGCCGACGGCAGTTCCGATCACCCAGGCGACCCACGAGATACTGCCAGCACCGAAGTAGTACCAGTGGCCCCGCTCGACATCGTGGTCGCGAAAGTACGAAATCGAGAGTGCATACAGGTGATCGACGAGAAAAAACGAGTACAC
The DNA here is from genome assembly GCF_051414115.1 of Halovenus marina. Taxonomy (NCBI): domain Archaea; kingdom Methanobacteriati; phylum Methanobacteriota; class Halobacteria; order Halobacteriales; family Haloarculaceae; genus Halovenus; species Halovenus marina. The sequence goes on from NZ_JBLKNZ010000001.1 coordinate 1,940,572, forward strand.
GGCCTTCCGGATGCGTGAATACGAGTGAAACTTCGGTGCCAGAGAGGCACTATAAATTGCGAACCGCAGACTGATCATGACTGCAGTCACGAGTACGAGCGCCAACAGGGCGCTTTCCTCCATGAGAAACATGACTGCAAGTTGTGCTGCACCCGAATAGACGAGCGCCGACATCGTCGCTATTTCCACAGTAGTGAAACCCAGTTCAGTTGCCGTTATCCCGAGAATGATCCCGAACGGAACGAGCCCAGTAAGAACGGGGATAGCGTCTTTCACTCCGGCGAGAAACGTCGAGCGGTTTTCCGCAACGGACAGTCCGTCCACGAGCACTTTCATTAGTCTGTGACTCTGGTTTTTGGGGGTGGTCACTTCTATCTACTGTCCGTGAGTCCGGTCTATTTGCTGTCCGTGATTCCGGTCACCAGAACGACCGCGTCCGTGCGTACTCGCGCTCGCGGGAGAGGATGTCCCGGTAGAAGTCGTCCTCGTCCTCGCGGAGTTTGTTGATGATTCGGGCGGCGTTTCGGGGGCCGACACCACGGGCGGCGAGTGCGATGACAGCGCGCTTGCCGTGGCTCTGCACCAGACTCGCAGACCGGTACGCTCGCTCCGTTTGCTGTTGCTGTTCCTCGTCTTTCTCGGGTGCGCGAACTGCCTTGACCGTCTCCTCGTCCCACGGATTGAGCGCCGCAACCTGTGTCGAATCACAGTTCGGACAGGTCGGCTGGTCGTCGACGCGTTTGACCTGCGTCGTCCGCGTCCACTCCTTGCAGTGCAGACAGAAGAGGATCACCCGGTCGCCCTGGATTCGGTCCTTGACGGTCTGGATGACACTCGCATCTGCGTTCTCCGGCGTCAGCAGTTCCGTGCCCGCGTTTCGGCCGCCGGTTCCGACCGGCGTGTGTTCCCCGATTCGCTCGACGGTGATCTGTTCAGACTGGATGTGGTCGAGCACCGCACTCGTCCCCTCGATGTCGAGTTGTTCGTGGATCAGCGCGCGGAGTGCCTCGTCGTAGACAGGGGTACCTTCGAGCGCGTCGAGCAGGCGACTTCGCCCGAACGAGGTGTGACCGCTCGACCGCCAGCGCTTGAGCGCGCCGAAGGTGGCGGCGACCTGTGCAACCTCGAACTTCAGCGCGTCGGCGTTCTTGAGGCTGAGTTCGATCAGGTCCCGGACGTGGTCGGGGTCGGTCGTCTTCAGCAACTCGACCACGTCGCGGGCGGCGACAGTGCGGGAGACGTCGAGTTCGATCCGATAGGGGTCGACTTCGAGGCCGACGCTCGATCCGGTCTGCTGGCCGAGAAGCGCAGAGAGCAGACGGCCGAGCGTCTCGTTTATTTTGTGACCGAAACAGGCGTTCACCACTACGGACCCGCCGCTGAACTCGACGAGCAGGTGGTCGTCGGTCGGGAGCGGATGGCCGTCCCCGACGTGTGACGTGAGGTCTGTGAGTCCCGCCTCGATCGCTTCCGCAGCGACCGGAAACCGAGACTGCAGGTCCCGCGCGACTGCTGGAGTCGATGCGCCCGACTGGAGTTGGCTCCCAGCGACACCGCGGAGTTGGCCGACTTCTCCCGCGACCGCTTCGGGAACGGGAATCTCCTGACCGCTCCAGGAGGGGACTTCGCCTGCGGGATCCTCGATAGGCGAGACGGTCACCCGTTCCTCCTCCTCGTCGACTTCCGTGATGCGCCACATCTCGCCGCCCTGGATGAACACCTCGCCGGGCGTCGCGAAGTTGACGACGAAGCGCTCGTCGAGCGTCCCGACCTGACGGCCGCTCGCCACGTCCTCGACGTCGTAGGTGGTCTCGTCGGGGATCATCGAGAGATTCCGGTAGAAGTACTGCCACGTCCCGCGACGCTTCTCGATGCGGTCTGCGTCCTCGTCGAGCCAGACCACGCGGTTGTCGGCCAGTTCGCGAACCACGGCCCGGAACTGACTCGCCTCCAGATCCCGAAACGGGTGGGCGCGCGTGACCAGTTCGTAGGCCCGCATGGCGTTGATTTCGCCGTGGCCCATCAGCAGGCCAGCGACCTGATTGGCGACCGTATCGAGACTCCCCTCGTGGATGTCGGCGGGTTCGACCGCACCGGCGCGTGCCCGGCGTGCGATCACGACCGATTCGAGCACGTCGTCGGGATGGCTCGTGACGATCGTCCCCGAAGAAACGGCGCCTTCGCGGTGACCCGCACGGCCGATCCGCTGGAGGAGTCGGGTGACCTGTCGCGGGCTATTGTACTGGACCACGTGGTCGACGTGGCCCACGTCGATTCCCAGTTCCATCGAGGAGGTACACAGCAATGCGTCCAGATCCCCCGCCTTGAAATCTGATTCGACCGCGACGCGCGATTCGGTTGCGAGCGAGCCGTGATGGATCCCCACGTCGGTGCCGTACTCCTTCAGCCGCGACCCGAGCGCCTCGGCGGTCTGTCGGGTGTTGACGAAAATCAGGGTCGCGCTGTGGTCAGAGACGAGAGAATCGATCGCTCGAACGTGGCTGGCGACTTCGGGGTCGGTGACGAGTTCGCTCGCAAGGCGATCGTCGGCATCGGTCACCGTCGGGCATCGAACGGCGATATCGATCGAACTGCCGACGTCGACGACGGCAGTCTCGCAGGGCCGACCGCCGGTGAGTAGGCGGCCGATTTCATCCGGATCCTCGACGGTCGCGGAGAGACCGATCCGCTGGAACGAGCCAGCGAGTTCGCGAAGCCGTTCGAGACCGATAGCAAGTTGTGCCCCACGCTTCGAGACGGCGAGTTCGTGAATCTCGTCGACGACGACGTGTTCGACGTCTTCGAGCGCCCGGCGAAGCTTTGTGCCGGTCAGCATCGCCTGCAGCGTCTCGGGCGTCGTCACGAGTACGTCCGGCGGATCCTCGGCCTGCTGCTGGCGCTGGTAGTCGGTCGTGTCGCCGTGGCGCACGTCGATATCGAGATCCAGCGTCTCGCCCCACCAGTCGAGACGCTCGCGCATGTCGCGGTTGAGCGCGCGCAGCGGCGTCACGTACAGTGCACCGATCCCGAAACGCTCCCTGTCGGCGAGCGCATCCAGCACGGGCAACATCGCAGTCTCGGTCTTCCCGCTACCGGTCGGGGCGACCACGAGCACGTTCTCGCCCGCCGAAAGCGGTCCGAGCGCACGACGCTGTGGCTCGGTGGGTTGCTCCCAGCCACGCTCTGAGAGGGCCGTTCGAACCGACTCGCCGAGCACGCTAAACGCCGCTGGCCCCTGGACGTACTCGGACTCAGTCATCGGGCACAGATAGGGCGTCGCGCTGATTAAGCCCGTCGGAGCCTTTGACATCCTCCCACCCCTGAAGGGGTAGGCTTCCGCTCGCTACGTGTCAGGCCGAACCAACCTGACGATCAGATAGAAGGTCGTTCGTCCCAAAAGAGTGGTATGGCATCACGAAGCACATCGAAGAATCTCGAATGTCGCTGTAAGCGATGCAAGTACAACAACAACGGGCAGTGTGGCTATCAGGGCCGAGTCGTGATCAACCAGAACGGCGAGTGCGAGAGTCGCGAAGACGGGTTCGGCCGTGACCGCGGCCCGTACTGATCGTCGGCCGCGTTGGACAGTCACCGACGGTCACACGTCTCGATACGGCCCCAAACGAGTGCCGTCGAGCAGATACGCTTCTCCCGAATCGAGCGCGTCTGGCAGATAGGGGGAGAGAAACTCCTGTCCAGCGACGTTGACCCACGTGCCCCCCGAAAGATCGTTGAATGCGGGAAAGACGACGAGTTCGGACGAACCGGTCGAGTCGGCAGCGTATGAGTTCGCGAGGAACTCCTCGAACGGCCCGAGATCGAGCGTCCCGCGAAGCCAGACCCGCTCGATGCGGTGGCCGCCGACTTCGTCTTCGAGTCGGACCACCGGATGCTCGTGGCCCATACAGAGAACGTCGACGTCGAGAACGTCGGGGTCGGGATAGGTGTGTCCGTGAACGAATCCGATCGACCCGACCCGTGTTCCGCCGGGCGGCGTCACGGTGATGTCGTGGTCCAGTTCGGCACACAGCGAATCGATGTCGCCGTCGTGGTTGCCTCTGACGAGCGTGACCGGTACCGAGAGGCTATCGAACAGCGCCGCCAGTTCCTCGCGTTCTGCGTCCCACGGCGTGCCGATGCTGTGGATGAGGTCACCGAGAACAACGAGTCGGTCGGGGTCTGTTTCGACGAGCAGCGAAAGGAGACGCTCGCGACGCTCGGCAGATCCGTCCGCGAGTTCGACACCTTCCGTACGTAGCACCGTCTCGATGCCAGCGTGGTAGTCAGCAATGATCAACAGTCGTTCGTCGGGGGTCGCTGCGGTCGCCGCCGGATGGTCCGGAACCGGTTCGATCACAGTCAGATCGGTTTGAGCGTGTCGTCGTCGGGTTCGTAGCACTGCCCGTCCATCAGCGCCGTCTGAATCTCCTCGTCGACCGCGGAGGGGGACGTTCCGTATCGCTCTTCCATCGCTGCCACGAGTGCCTCCCGCTCGGTCCCCGTCCCATCGTCGAGTTCGCGCATCACCGAGAGCAGGGCCGCCTGCATATCCTCGGGTTCGTCGGTGTCTGCGTCTTCGGATGGCTCCTCGCTCCCGTCCTCACCTGCGGTTTCTGCTTCGACCGATTCAGCAGGCTCAGCGGGCGTCTCGTCGGTCTCGTCCGGTTGGCTGGCTTCCTCGACGTCAGCAGATTCCGGGCGTTCAGGTTCGTCCGGTTCCGGCGTCTCGATGTCGGCCGATCCGGGTTCGTCAACCTCCGTGCCGGACTGGAATTCGGTGCCGTACTCCTCCTCGATCTGTTCGCGGGTTTCGGGTTCGAGTTCGAACTCGTCGGGGTCGAAGTCTCCGGGTCCGGTCTCTGATTCCGTGGACGGCGATTCCAGTTCTTCGGATCCCGACTCTGGCTCTGTGGACGCTGGCTCTGACAGTTCAGTCGCTGTCTCGGCGGAGGCTGACGTTTCGGGCGCTGACTCTGCTGGATCGTCAGACTCCGACACCTCGCTCTCGGAATCTGCAGACTCTTCCGATACGTCCGCAGTCTCCGCATCAGCCGCGGCAGTTTCAGAACCAGCAGTGGCGTCAGTCGCGGTGGCCGATACCGTGTCGGGCGTCGAGTCACTGTCGTGAGATTCCTCGAAATCAATTTCGGCGGCATCAGCCTCGGCCGCCGACTCGTCCGAAACCGACTCTGGCGAGATATCGACGTCCGCCCGGGCCAGGTCCGCTGCGCGCACGTCGCCGGTCGCGTCGGGCGAGAGGTTGGGGGGTTCGACCTCGTCGAGTTCGTCTGCGACGACGCGGACTGCATCGAGTGCCGTCTCCCGAAGCGCGTCGAGATACGTCGGCGTAGTTCCGTAGTGGTCGATGGCGAGCGGTATCCCGGCCGCGAGTCCGTCGTCGATGTCCTGCTGGTCCAGCCAGCCCTCGCGTTCCTCGGCAGGGCGGTCGAGCGCCGCCGCCATCCAGCCGATCCGGTCGATGGTCTGCTCTGCGGCCTGAAGCGTCCACCGGTCGCGGGTCTCGTCGTCGACTTCGTTGATGCTCTCGGGGCGAATCGAGGTGAAGACCTGATCGGAGTCCTCGGGCTGGAAGGTTCGGGCCTTGCCCGTGACGGCGACGAAGGCTGGCGGGTCGAGGCGTTCGAGCACGGCCTGTTCGTCTGGCTGGTACTGGCCCGCATACAGCACGAACGCGCCAGTCGGGTCCACGACGCGCGCACGGAGCACGTCGTCGCTAACCTGTTCGACTTCGGTGAGAACGCCGACGACGAACAGGCGATTGACGCGCGCGCCGGTCGGGGTGATGACGTAGTTCGGGGCGCGCTCCTCGTCGCTCTCGGAGTAGGAGTAGTCGGCGTCGTCGTATTCGACTGCGAATATCCGATAGGCGACTTCGCGGCGGCCAGCGCCGCCCTGCTCGGCGTCGCTCATCCTGTCACCTCGTCGAGCAGGGCCTGCGCACGTGATTTCGGCGAGTCAGACACTGGCTCGAACTCCGAGGCTTCGAGGTTCGCGCCGTACTCGTCGACCGACAGCGACCCGCGGACGCGGAACTCCCGGCCGACCACTTCCGACCGAATCTGGTCAGCGACGACGCTTCGGTCCATCGCGTCGCGGGCGTGCTCTTTCGCCGCTTCGAGGTCGCCGCCGTACACCTCAGCTGTCATCGAATCGTCGAGCACGACCGTTACTGTGCCCGTACCGTCGTCGAGAATCGCCTTCACGCGCAGGTCGTCCTCGCCCTCGACTGCGCCGTGACTCCGACACTGGCCGTTCTGTGTGACGCGGCCACACTCCGGACAGCGCTCGATGAGGCCGGAGCCGTCCCGGATGGAGACGACGTTGCCCTGCAGTTCGACGTCGAACAGCCCACCAGAATCGACCGCCGCGCGAACCGAGCGTCGGGGCGCGGATTCGGAGACTTCGACCGATTCGTCGAGGCGGCTGACCGTCGAGAACTCCGAGACGTTCACCGACGGAACGCCGCGGAACTCCCTGACGAATGCATTTTCGATGCGAACCGACTCGCCCTCCTGTATCTTCGGTCTGGGCTCCCAGTCGGTGAAGGGAAGGCGGGCGGTGCCGTCTCCGAGGACGCCGCTGAGAATTTCCGTCTCGCCGTCGCGGCCGTCGATGGTTCGCTGTTCGACGTCGAGCACGCGCACCTCGACGTTGACGCCCCGGTCGCCCGACTCGATTGCATCGAGCGTGGCGTCGCCGCCGATGTCGTAGGGGACGTCGAGCGATTCGTCGACGCGTTCGACGCTCGTGCTCTCCCCGAGGTTCAGTTCGGCCTCACCCTCCCACTCGCGAACGTCGGCGTTCCCGATTTCGACCGTGTCGCCGGGTTCGAGGTCGAAGTCCTCCCACGCCGTGTAGGAGCGCTTGTCGGTTTCGTCTGCCATCTCGCCCTCGAAGATGACGTGCTGGTCGCCGCCGTACTGGATCGAGCGCTTGCCCGCGGAGAGAACGACCGCAGTCGTCGAGACGCTGCTCGTCGACGTCGTCACGTCGGCGAGGTTGTCGGTCGCTTCCACGCCCTCGGGGGAGCCGTCACCGTACTTGCGGCGCAGGCTCTGTTTGGCCTCTTCGATCGGAACGCTGTACTCCTGCATGTTCTTCAGGTCCGCTTTGACCTCCGCTTTGTCAACGCCGAGGCTGGAGGCGAGTTCCTCGGCATGGTCGTCGAGACTCATACGTTCCCGTTCACACCCGAGCACTAAAAGCGTCTGCCGTCCGGGTTCGTGACGACTGTCGATCATGTGGCAATCAGGCTTATTACCGCATCTGCGAAAGTCTCATCTGTGAGCGACCGGCAGTTCCGGGGCAAGCCCTCGAAGTCACACATCATCTGGACTCGGAGCACACGGAGCGGCGCGACCAGAAAGCGCTTCGACGACGAGCACTTCGAGAAGTGGGCCACACACTGTGGCTTCGACTTCGAGCGAACGAAACACGTCGACCACGACAGAGGAGGCGAGCCACGCGCACAGTGTCGGTGCGTGTTCAGTTGGGGGAAGCTGAGCGACGAGACGATCGAAGTCGATGGCGAGTCCTGGGACTTCGGTGACCAGACGGTTCCCCGAACCTTCATCGAGATAGACGAGAAGGGACTCGCACGCGTGAAGGGGTGGAAGTTCGAGACGATATACGATATCCGAATGATGCGTCACAAGGGACCGGAGTTACTCATCGAGACGGCAAACGAGGGGCGAAAGCGACTCAACGGCCGGAAGTTCGTCACCGGCCCGAGAGAACAACAGCGCGAGGATTCGTCGTAACTGCGTTCAGGGGCCGAGAGTTCTATAACTCCAGATTTATACGCGTCCTCGACTAACAGTGGGTGATGACACAGCGAACGACGCGATGGACGCGCCGACGGGTTCTGGTGGGAACTGCGGCGGCGGGGGTAACGGCACTGGCTGGCTGTCTCGGTGGCGACGATTCCGATGGAGACGGGAACGGAGACGACTCAGCAAATGGAGATGAGGACGGTTCAGCAGACGGCAGCGATCTGCTAGACCAGTTCTCTGACGTGCCGGAGGGGGATTTCGCCCGTCCAGTCAGAGGCGATCCAGAGGCCGAGGTCACCCTCGAGGTCTACAAGGACTTCGCCTGCCCCCACTGTCGGACGTACGTGATGGAGGATGCAGAACGGATCACCAGCGAATTCGTCACGTCCGATCAGATCCGATACGAGGCTCGAAGTCTACCGTTGCCGGTCGCAGACCCAGAATCGTTCGAGGCTGCAAACGCCGCCCGGGCCGCCTTTGAGGAGGGTGGCAACAGCCACTTCTGGGCGTACTCGCATCGACTCTTCGAGGAGCAGGACCGACTGACAGAGGATGCGCCCGACATCTACGGAGAACTGGCGACAGAACTCGGCCTCGACGGAGACACGATCCAGTCCGCTGGCGCGAACCAGACGTACAGCGATACCGTCACCGCGGACCGAAACCGCGCACAGCAACTTCGAATTGGCGGAACACCGGGCTTTGCCCTCAACGGCGAGGTGGTTTCCGGTGGGATATCCGACGTGATGAGCGCCATCGAGAGCGCCCTCGGCGAATGAACGTACTGCGACTCCAGACCAGATGAAGGGACAACCCGACCTCGCGGTGCTCAGACTCGGCCACCGGCCGGGCCGTGACGAGCGCATGACGACGCACGTCGGCCTGACCGCTCGCGCGCTCGGTGCTGACCGCGTCATTCTGTCCGGCGAGGGGAAATCTCAGGGCGACACCATCGAGGACATCACGGAGCGGTTCGGCGGCCCCTTCGCCGTCGAGACGACCGACAGCCCCGTCGACCTGCTGGAGGAATGGGGGGGAACGATCGTTCACCTGACGATGTACGGCCTGCCGGTACAGGACGTTATTGGGGAGGTTCGCGAGGAGTTCGAGCGCGGGGATCCGCTGTTGGTCGTCGTCGGTGCGGGAAAGGTGCCGTGGGACATCTACGACCAGGCGACGGACAACGTCGCGGTGACCAACCAGCCACACTCCGAGGTTGCGTCGCTCGCGGTCTTTCTCGACCGCCTGTTCGAGGGGAAAGAACTCGACCGGGAGTGGGCCGACGCAGCGCAGACCGTCGTGCCGAAAGCCGAAGGAAAGCTGGTCGAAGACGCAGACGAGACGGAGTAGCCGCGAGGCATCACACTCGACTGTCGGGTGCACCGAGCGTCGAAACCGACGGAACGACCCCTTCGATGGTTTTAACCACCTGACTCTCCGTTGTTCTCATAATGGCTTTTGAGGACTTACTGGAGGACCCGGTGATACAGAAGTACCTCCACGAACTCGTCGGACCAAAGGGGATGCCCGTCGCGGCCGCGCCGCCCGATGGCGAAGTGACAGACGAGGAACTGGCCGAGGAACTCGGCCTGGAACTGAACGACGTTCGCCGGGCGCTTTTCATCCTCTACGAGAACGACCTGGCGAGCTATCGTCGGCTGCGCGACGAGGATTCGGGGTGGCTCACCTACCTCTGGACCTTCGAGTACGACAAGATACCAGAACAGCTCGAATCGGAGATGGAGCGGCTACTCGCTGCGCTCGAACGGCGCCGCGAGTACGAACTCGAAAACGAATTCTACCTCTGTGAGCAGTGCGGGATCCGCTTCGAGTTCGACGAAGCAATGGAGTTTGGCTTCGAGTGCCCCGAGTGTGGCTCCTCGGTCGACGCGATGGAAAACACCAGACTAGTCGACGCGATGGACGAGCGAATCGAGGAGCTTAGTGACGAACTCAACGTGGAGAACACGGAGATAGAGGCCTGATGGTCGTTCTCGCGACCAAATGCTACGTCGAGGGCAGCGCCCGCGAGCGCGCGCTCGATTCGCTTCGCTCGCTCGTCAACAACAGCGTCGAGGGACTCGAAGTCACCGTCGACGTCGGCCTCCGCGACGACGGATTCCCCTCGGTGACGGTGGATGGGCCGGACGCAACCGCCGCGCGCAACGTGCTCCGCGAAGAGTGGGGCGCAATTACACCGCACATGGACGACGGTGAGGTGTACACGGGAACGCTCAAATCGTGGGACGATGACGGGTTCGTTCTCGACGCCGGGCGCGAGGTCTGGATCCCACAGGACAACCTCGGTCTCGGACCGGGCAGTCCGGAGCAGATCCGAACCCGCTACGGACTCGTCCAGCACGTCCCACTCCAGTTCGTCTACGGGGAGTCGTCCCGACTCGCAGACAGCGAGCGCGACCGACTCTACGAGTGGACGCGTGGAAGCGGCCGCGTCAACGTCAACAGCGCGACGCGCGCGGAGGTGCGCGCGACTGTCAACCGCGCCGGACACGCAAACGACATCGTCACTGTCGAACGTCTCGGCCTGCTCGAACAGAGTATCATCTGCAAGGAGGGAACCGACCCGCCGGGCCTACTCGCCAGCATCGGTCAGTACCTCCCCGCAGAACTGCTCTGTGTCATCCCGGACTGAGTCCGAGCACGCCACAACAGCGCTGTAGACGGCGGTGTCACTTCCCCCAGAAGGGATCCCGATTGCGGTGCTTTTCGAGGTACATGCTGAGGACTTCGCGTTCGTCCATCGAGATTTCGTCACCGAGTTCCTGTTCCAAGATCTTGGCGTGTTTCTCTGGGATCTCGACCCAGAGTTCGTCGCCTTCCTCGATCTGACGGCCGACGGTCGGGCCGTCGATGGAGACGGCGACGCGCTCGCCCGTGCGCGATTCGTCGACGTCTTCGCCCTCGTCCTGGATGGATTTCAGCATGCCGACGCGTTCGGGTTCGGAGCCATCGAAGCGAACGATGCGGGAGTTCCGCCGGAGCAATCCGCCGCCGATTTCGACGCCGACAACAGCGGGGTCAGACTGCCGGAAGGTGTGGTCGTCGAGGATCGTAAACCGCGCCGGGCGCGTGATGTTTTCGAGGATCTGCTCTTGCTGTTCGGATTCGATCTCCTCGACGTACTCCTCGTAGGACTCGACGAGTCGGTAGATGACGTCGTGCTCGAAGAGGCGAACGTCAGTCTCCTCGGCCAGATCTCGGGCGTCGTCGAGCACGTCGACGTTGAAGGCGAGGATCGACCGGTGGTGAGGCTTGTCCGCCGTCTCTGCCATCCGAACGTCCCGCGGCGCGACGTCGCCCACCTCGGCGTGCATGACCGGTATCTCGGCTTCTTCGAGCGTGCTCGCGAGCGCTTCGAGGCTTCCGAGCGTGTCTGCCTTGACCGTCAGGCCCTCCTCCTCGGTCGACACCTCGATGTCTGCGAGTTCCGCCTCGACTTCGGTGATGACGCTCTCGACGTCCCTGTCGCGGACGACCCGGACTGGCGCGCCAGCCATCGCACCGTCGAGGTCAGGCGCGGCGATCTTGACACCCTGCGCGGCGACGACCGAATCGACGCTCTCGAATGCTTCGTCGGAGCGAATCTCCGCGAGCGGTTTCGGTTGGAGGAGCGCGCGCACGTCCGTGACGATCGGTTCAGTCTGTCCGCCGACGACGATCTGATCGCTTTCGCGGATCGTCCCGTCGTAGACGACGGTGTCGATAGTGGTTCCGAAACCCTGCGTGTCCGTGACTTCGAGGACGGTCCCAGCCCCCGGACCGGCCACGTCGATCTGCATCTCCTCTTTCATGTAGCGCTGTGACAGCCCCATGAGGACGGTCAGCAGGTCTGGGATCCCCTCGCCGGTCTCGGCAGATACTGGAACGACACCAACGTTCTTCTGGAAGTCCTGGACGCGCCAGTACATATCGGCCGAGAAGCCACCGTCGGAGAGTTCGCCGATGATCTCGTAGAGATTCTCGTTGAGGTCCGACTCGACGCGGTCGCTCTGGGCCTCGATAGCGACTCGTGCGGGCCGGTCCGGCGTCGGGTTCCAACCGGGAACGGTATCGATTTTGTTGGCAGCGACGACGAAGGGCGTCGCGGTGCGCCTGAGAATGTCGACTGCCTCGTGTGTCTGTGGCTGGAAGCCGTCGTTGACGTCGACGACGAGAATGGCGATGTCTGCGAGCGCGCCGCCGCGCGAGCGCAGCGTCGAAAACGAGTGATGGCCCGGCGTGTCGATAAAGAGCAGTCCCGGCAGGTCGAAGTCGTCGGGGTCGACCAGGTCACCAGCGATATCAGAGATGACCGACAGCGGCACCGCGGTCGAGCCGATATGCTGTGTGATCGCGCCAGCCTCCCCCTCGCTGACCGCGGAGCCGCGAATCTTGTCGAGCAGGCTCGTCTTGCCGTGGTCGACGTGTCCCAGCACCGCGACGATGGGGGTTCGAAGCGCGCCCGACTCCGACTGTCCCGAGGGTGTATCTTCAGACATCCCGTCTCACCGAAAACTGATTGAAAACAGCCGTCGGCTCCATTTAAGTAATTCGTCTCGTCACGCCGGGCTGGCTCTGCTATGATGACTGGTCGTCAGATTCGAGCAGATCCTCGCCCGGGAGCGAACCGGGATGCTGTGCCAGCCGAACTGCAGCGAGACCGACCAGCAACGCCGTCCCGTACACGCCTGGCTGGAGCAGCACTGCCTCCGAGCGACCGAAGAGATAGATTGCGGTCTTGGTCCCAATCGAGTGGAAGTGAACGAGCAAGACGGCGAGGACCGGGATCCACGGAAGCCCGTCTTCGCGGTCGAACTCGGCGGCGAGCAAGATGATCGCAGGCACGATCAGGACCACCAGGTCGTGGGTGTACGCACGCGGCGCGAACAGCGGGATCACGGCGACGCCGAGCGCGAAGGTCGGCCACGCCGCTTTCGGATGGTGGCGACGCGTCACAGCGAGCCAGACGACGCCGACAACCCCAAGCACAGTCACGGGGATCACCCAGACGTTCGGAAGCGACAGCCCGAACGACGCGACGAACTGATCGACGAGGTAGAACGGCCGGTAGTAAGCTGTCAGGTTCATGTAGGGAGCAAACTGCTCAGTGCCCCAGCCTTTGCCCCACCGGAGCACGTCGAGATACGCCAGATTCGTGTCGATTCCGAACACGAGCAGTGACACCGCGAGAAGCCCTCCGGCAGTCACGAGCGCCGAGACAAGTCGGTTTCGGTCACGCAGCAGATGTGCCCCGGCAGTCGCATAGAAAATCTTGACAGAACTGCCGAACGTCGTTAGAAGGCCGCTGAGCCACTGTCGCCCCCACAGGCCACGGTCGCCGCGCTCGTGCGTGTAAAACCCAAAGCACAGCAGCGCGGCAAGGAGCGTCGATATCTGACTCCACTTGAAGTCCCAGAGCTGTGGGTGAAAGCCAAACAGCGCAAAGAGGGTGAGGATCCGCTCGGGCACCGTCAGCCCGTATCCGAGTTCCTCGACGACGGCCTCGACCCCGACCCACAGCAACACGAGCGACAGCACTCCGAAGAGGACGGGACCAGCCTCGAAACCGAGTTTCGCAAAGGGGTAAAACAGCGGAATGACGAACGGAGGATACAGGTAACTGCCGTGGTAGCCCCCGCTCTCGTTCTGAACGTATATCTCCTCATCCTGAAGCCAGCCTTCGACCGCGCTCGAATACGCGCTGAAGTCGTTGAAGCCGTAATCCGAGACGTGAATCGCTTCGACGGTCTGAAGCCACGCGTCGACCACCGGCCAGCAGACCATCGTCAGCACGGTCACAATCGAGAGGGCGACGAATCCAGGGCGGTCGTGGCGGCGGTTCCACAGTTGCCTCGACAGCGACATCACCGGGTGCCACGACCGAGACCGTCATATGTTTGATGGTCTCAGACCCGTCGGTCTCGGTGAGATACAACAGCTGAGCGCGGCGTTACTGGAAGCCGATCCGGCCGCCGCGGCCCTGCTGCTGGGGTTCGGGGCCGCTGCCACGGAACTCCTCTTCCATGCGCTCGTAGTAGTCGCGGATGTCGTCAGTGATGGTCGCGCGGACGTTCTCCATCGCCTGCCGGAAGTGGCGCATCTCAACGACTTCGGCGTCCTCGTCCTGTCGAAGCGCTTCGATGGCACCCTCGCGAGCGATCGATTCCAGATCCGAACCGACGTACCCCTCCGACACTTCAGCGAGTTCTCGCAGACTCACGTCCGGGGAGAGGGGCATGTCCTCGGTGTGGATCTTGAGGATCTGTTCGCGACCCTCGATATCGGGTTCGCCGATCATCACGAGTCGGTCGAACCGACCCGAACGGATCAGCGCCGGGTCGATCATATCCGGCCGGTTGGTCGCGCCGATCACCATCACTTCCTCCATCTCTTCGAGCCCGTCGAGTTCCGTCAGTAGCTGATTGACGACCCGCTCGGAGACGTTCGAGCCCGCTTCACTGCCACCGCGACCGGGCGCGAGCGAGTCGAGTTCGTCGAAGAAGATGACCGTCGGCGCGACCTGACGTGCCTTCCGGAACGTCTCGCGGATCGCCTTCTCGCTTTCGCCGACCCACTTCGAGAGCAGTTGCGGCCCACGGACGCTGATGAAGTTCGCGTCGGTCTCGTTTGCGACGGCTTTGGCCATCAGCGTCTTGCCGGTGCCCGGCGGCCCGTAGAGGAGAACGCCAGACGGGGGACTGATCCCCATCCGCGTGAACTTCTCCGGCGAGTTCATCGGCCACTCGACGGACTCGCGGACCTCCTTCTTTGCCCCCTGGAGGCCGCCGACGTGGTCCCAGTTTATCTTCGGGAGTTCGACGAGCACTTCCCGCATCGCGCTCGGGGACACCTCGTTGAGCGCGCCGCGGAAGTCGTCGCGTTTGATGATCATCCGGTCGATCAGACTCGGTGGGATGTCCTCCTCGTCCAGATCGATCTCCGGAAGGTAGCGACGGAGTGCCTTCATCGCAGCCTCCTTGGTCAGGCTCTCGATGTCTGCCCCGACGAAGCCGTGTGTCTCCTCGGCGAGTTTGTTCAGGTTCACGTCGTCAGAGAGGGGCATCCCGCGGGTGTGGATCTGGAGAATCTCCTGACGCCCACTCTCGTCCGGGACACCGATCTCGATCTCGCGGTCGAACCGGCCGGGGCGGCGAAGGGCCGGATCGACCGAATCCACGCGGTTGGTTGCGGCGATGACGATGACCTGCCCGCGGGATTCCAGTCCGTCCATCATCGTCAGCAACTGCGCGACGACGCGGCGCTCGACTTCGCCGGTGACGTCCTCCCGTTTGGGCGCAATCGAGTCGAGTTCGTCGATGAAGATGATCGACGGCGACTCCTCGCTGGCGTCCTCGAAGATTTCGCGTAACTGCTGTTCGGATTCGCCGTAGTACTTGGAGATTATCTCTGGTCCGGCGATGGAGAAGAAACTCGCCGACGTCTCGTTTGCGACCGCCTTCGCAAGTAAGGTCTTGCCAGTGCCGGGCGGCCCGTGCAACAGCACCCCCTGTGGCGGTTCGATGCCGAGTTTCTTGAAGATCTGGGGGTGTTTCATCGGCAACTCGACCATCTCGCGGACGCGCTGGATCTCGGACTGCAGTCCACCGATGTCCTCGTAGGTGATCCCCCCACCAGTTTTCTCGAAGCCGCTGATCGGCTCCTCGCGGAGTTCGACGTCGGTGTCCTCGGTGATCAACACGACCCCCTCGGGTTCGGTCTCGACGGCGATGAGCGGGATTGCCTGCCCCGGCGAGCGCATGAAGGGGTGGTTCGTCGAGGACATCACCGGCACGATGTCACGCTCGACGACCGGTCGCTTGAGGATCTGTCGTTTCACCATCCCCGCGGCGTCGCTGCCGAACTGGACGCTCGCTTCCTCCGGCGGCGCGAGCACGAGTGTCTCGGCCTTCTCGGCCTCTGCCTTGCGGATTTCGACGCGTTCACCGATCCCCACGTCGGCGTTCTGACGGGTGAACCCGTCGATGCGAACGGTGTCCGTGTTCCAGTCCTGTCGGTCCGCGCGCCAGACCTTCGCGGCCGTCGTCTCTGCGCCCTCTATCTCGATGATGTCGCCCGGCGAGAGTTTGAGGTGCAACAGCGTATCTGGGTCGAGACGCGCGATGCCCCGCCCGGAGTCGTTCGGGTACGCCTTTGCAACCTCCAGTTGGACTTCATTCATAGTAGCCTGTGATGCTAGTACAGTCAGGTGTCCCCGGAGATATGCCTTTTGCTACCGGTGGTTGTGCGGGCTACCCAAATCATCGAACCGGTCTCGAAGAAATGTCAGAAGAAGGTCACTGTCGGTTAGGTTCATAACCCTGGAACTGTTACCGTCTCACATGGTCTTTCTCGTCCCGTACGACGGTTCGCCGGTCTCCGAGCGCGCACTCGACTGCGCAATCGAGCACGGAAAAGCGATGAACACGAAAGTCGTGGCGGTCAGTTTTGTCCCAACTGGCGCGGAATATGCAGAGCGGCGCAAGTGGATCGAACCGAGCGAGGACTTCGCCGCCGACAACGCCCGAAACGAACTCAAACGCAAGATAGCTGAGGCGACCGACGACGCGGAGCGGTCCTTCTCCGGCCCCGATGCGAGTACACTCGGAAACGGCGTCAGCAAACACGTCCGTCGGGTCGCTCAGGACATCGACGCATCGGTGCTGTTTGTCGGGGCTGACCCGGCCGCTGAGAGCGACGACCTGTCGACGCCGTTTGGCGATATCGCGACGAAAGCAGGCTACGACGTGCATCTCGTCCGCTCGGCCTGACAAGTGACGTGAAGCGGGTCAGAGAGAAGTCTGCTGTGTGCCAGACACGGCCCACAACCTTTTCTCAGGGCAGATCGATAGTGTATGTAATGACCGGAGTCGAGGACTTGCTCGCCGATATTGTAGCGGACATCGATGCCGTACTGGTTTTCACCGAAGATAAGTCGACGTACGACCGCCTCGAAGACGACGACGTCGAAGTGATCGTCGTGGCGACGGAGAACGCGGTCGATGCGGAGTCGTTTGTCTCACTGCCGCTTTCGTTTACCGACATCGAAGACCGGGTTCGGTTCGGTCTCGAGGGGGCGCTCGACACCGGACTGGTCGAAGAGGACGACGACGTCGTCTGCCTGACGAAGGCGTTCAACGAGAACGATGTCGACACCGCGATCCGTATCCGCGCCGACGAGTTCACCAGAACCGGGATCTACGACCTGTTTGTCAACTCGCGGGCCGACGCCGACGTGGTTCGTGACGTCTTCGAGGTGGTGATCGAACTCGGGAAGAAAGGCCAGAAAGGAAGTCCCGTCGGCGCGCTCTTTGTCGTCGGGGACGCCGGGAAGGTGATGAACAAGTCCCGGCCGCTCTCGTACAACCCCTTCGAGAAGTCCCACGTGCAGGTCGGCGATCCGATCGTGAACGTGATGCTGAAGGAGTTCTCGCGACTCGATGGCGCATTCGTCATCTCCGACAGCGGCAAGATCGTTTCTGCCTATCGCTACCTCGAACCGGCCGCCGAGGGGGTCGATATTCCGAAAGGACTCGGCACGCGCCACATGGCTGGCGGTGCGATCACCAGAGAGACCAACGCGATTGCAATCGTCCTCTCCGAGAGCGATGGAATGGTCCGCGCGTTCAAGGGCGGTGAACTGATACTCGAACTCGACCCGGAGGAGTACTGAGATGGAGGTGGAGTGGTCAGCACTCGTCCGCAGAGTCTTCTCGGAGGAGGTGGCACTGGGAATCGCTATCGGATTACTCGTCGTCGGCGCGTTCATCGCGTATTTCGTGTGGCGGTGGGTTCACTCCGTCTTTCGTCGGTCCGGGATCACAGACATGGTCGAAGCGACCCCCTTCGATCGCTCGCTCCAGCGATACGGAACCTCGACTGGCGGGGTCATCGCAGTGCTTGCAGCGACGCTCACATATCTCGGGTTCGTCGTCTTCGCGTTTCAGATCAGCCAACTCATCGCCGTCGAGGCGTTCTGGCTGCGGCTGAGCGCCTTCTTCCCCAACGCTGTGATCGCCGTGCTCGCGATCATCATCGGGTTGGTAGTCGGCGAACGAGCGAAACTCGCGATCATCGACCGCCTCCAGTCAGTCAAGCTACCGGAAGCGACGATTATCCCGGAAATCGTCAAGTACAGCATCTTCTTCATCGCGGGACTCATCGCACTCGGACAGCTCGGCGTCGTCACGGAGGCGTTGCTCGTGTTGCTCGCAGCTTACGTGTTCGGCGTCGTCTTTCTCGGCGGCATCGCGTTCAAGGACCTGCTCGCTGCGAGTGCGGCGGGGATCTACCTGCTCCTGACCGAACCATACGCGATCGGCGACGAGATCCACGTCGACGGAAAACAGGGAATCGTCCAGGAAGTCGGCGTCTTCGTCACGAAGATCGAAAATGACGAGGAGGAGTACATCATCCCGAACCAGCGGATCTTCCAGTCAGGCGTGATCCGGGTCCGGAACTGACACTGCGGCAGAACGTGACGAAGTGGGCCACTCACTACGCCGTTTCCACACAGTCAACGCTCGTCGGACACTGCCGCAGTACGTGGCCCCACCACGACGTCAGCGGATTAGCTCGACGTCTCTTCTTTCTCGGTGCTAGTCGTCTCGGTGTCAGTCGTCTCGCTTTCGGCCGTCTGCGTGTCGAGTCCCTCGCTTTCCTCGTCGTCGAGACCGAGGTCCGGTTCGGAGTCAAGTGAGGTTGCCTCCTCCATCTGTTCGAGTTCCTCTTCGACTTGCTGGCGTCCCTTCTGGAACTCGCCCATCGCCTGCCCGGTCGACCGAGCGAGTTTGGGAATCTTGTTCGCGCCGAACAGCAACACGGCGATCAGCAGGATTACGACCATTTCCATCCCCCCCGGCACTGGACCGAACAGGGGTACGAGTGTGCTTGCCATCTCTACCCTTACGTTGCAAACTCCGTATTATAGGCTTTTTGCTCCAAACGCACTCCACGGCCGGGGGTTCGCTGCTGTGTCTTCCACGTATTTCGTTCGCCGACGGTCGACGACCCATCTTCCACAACTGACCGCGAATTGCGAGAACCACCCTACTACGACTGACCGCGGATCACAATCGACTTCAGACGCGCGTCCAACCTGCCCGATATGGTACGAGAAGGCGACACTGCGCCCGATTTCACTGCACCGCTCGCAAACGGCGACGTCGACTCGTTCACGCTGTCAGATGCGCTCGACGACGGGCCGGTCGTGCTGGCGTTTTTCCCCGGCGCGTTCACGAGTGTCTGCAGTCACGAAATGAACGCCCTGCAGGACCGACTCGACTCGCTGACAGACTCCGCGCAGGTGTACGGCGTCAGCGTCGACTCGCCGTTCTCGCTCGATGAGTTCCGCGACAAACTCGGCCTCGAATTCGCTCTCATCAGCGACACGAACCGCAACATCGTCCACGAGTACGACCTGGCGATGGACTTCACGGAACTGGGCGTCCACAACGTCGCCAAGCGCTCGGTGCTCGTCATCGACGAAGACGGGACAGTCTCCTACGCCTGGGTCTCCGACGACCCCGGCGTCGAACCGTCCTACGACGAACTCGAAGCCGCCGTCGCAAACGTATAGGTTGGCGTTCGAGGAGGAACGTACGAGCGCATTCTTTGATCCGGCCGCTCTCGGTAGCTTTAACAGAACACTCACCGACTCTCGATTATGAGCGTCCGGCACGACGTCTGGGACATCTATCGCCAGGCGCTTCCCGTGTTGCTCGTCGCGCTGGGTGGCGGCCTGTTTGCCGGACTCGTGCTGGAGCTCGTGATCGCACGCGCCGCCGACTTTCCGGGACTGCTCATCATGGTCCCCGTCTTTCTCGCGACCCGCGGAAACGTCTACGGGGCGCTCGGTGGTCGCATCGCGAGCGGACTCCATCAGGGGCTTATCGAACCGCAGTTCCAGCGCGACGACCGGCTTCTCAACGCCGTCGTTGCGTCAGTCGTCAACGGAATCGGCATCTCCATCGTCATCGGCGTCATCTCGTGGCTCGCGCTCGTCGCGCTAGGCTGGCCCCGCGCCGACCTGCTCCATCTCGTCGGCATCATGTTCGTCGCGGGCGCACTCACCTCTGGGGTGATGATCATCGGGCTCCTTGGGCTGATCTTCTATGGGTTCAGAGCGGGCTACGACCCGGACAATCTCGTCGGACCGATCGTGACGACGCTCGGTGACGTCTTCGGGATGCTCTTTTTGCTGCTCTCGGTCGTACTCATGGAGGCACTCGTCACATGAACGGGCGGAGAGACAGCGTGCACACGACGACACTCGGGAGCGAGATATCCGCATGACACGGAGTTCACTCGGCACGTGGAAGGTCAGGACCATCGTGGGACACATGTTCCCGTTACTCGTCGCGCTGTCGCTTATCGTCCTCGTCGCGGGGTTGCGACTCGAGAGCGCAGACGAGTTCTTAGCGGAGTTTGCGCTGCTGGCCGTGATGGTGCCGACGATGGTCGGCCTGGGCGGGAATCTCGGTGCAATCCTGAGTTCGCGGCTGTCGACCCGGTTTCACCTCGGAACGACCGAACTCGACCCCCGTGACCGTGTCCTGTGGGCGAACGTCCTCGCCATTCTCGCGCTCGCGCTGACGCTCTTTACTGTACTCGCTGTCAGCACGTACGCGCTCGGGTTCGTCATCGGTTCGAAGCTTGGACTCGGAACCTTGCTTTTCATCTCGCTCGTCAGCGGGATGTCGGTAGCCGTCATCGCAATCGTCTTCAGCTTTCTCACGACGTATCTCTCCTACCGTGCGGGGATCGACCCCGACGATACGACCATCCCAATCGTGACAAACCTCGTCGACGTGTTCGGTATGATCATCTTTCTCAGCGTGTCGCTTGCCGTACTCGACTGAGACTGTCGGCGGTGTGCCAACACCGAGCGGTCACGCTGCTGGTCCGCCGAGTCGTCTGAACAGGTCGTCGCGCTTGAGATACCCGACGCCCGTCAGAACCACGAGGACACCTAGAAGAAGTGCCATCTCTGTAAGTCTGTGTGCGGCGAATTGCGCGCCCGCGGCGTTCGCGACGGCGTATCCCGGGAGCCGACCGATAACCGAAACGATCACCATATCCCGGATCCGGATGTCGGTCAGGCCAGCGACAAAGCAGATAGCATCGTCGGGGATCCCAGGGATGAGAAAGATGAGAAAAAGTGCAGTGAGGCCTCGTCGTTGTGTCATCGTATCGAATCGGTCGATAAGCGACGGGTCGATAGAGCGCTCGACGTACGACCGGCCGTACCGTCGCGACAGTCGAAAGACGACGTAACTCCCGATAGCCGCACCGATGAGACTGTACAGCGTCCCGAGAGCCATCCCGAAGAGATAGCCGCTGACGAAGCCAAGCACCTGTCCCGGGATTGGCGCAACGATCACCTGCGTCGCCTGAACGAGGATGAACACGACCGGAGCGAGCGGGCCGTACGCCTCGATACCGAGTCGAAGCCCTTCGGGATCGGTCAGCCAGGGGACGTACCGACGCAGGACGATGGCACTGCCGAACAGAGCAATACCGATGACAAACAGCCACAGAATCGCGCGACGTCTGGCCGCCTTCGAGGTGAAGACGCCACGTGTCACTTCGTTCGTCCGCCAGAGGAGTGATTTCATGGGTGGAGAGCGTTACACGCGACGGAGTTGGTAGATCCTCGTCCGGCGCGAACATATATGTAGGCCATCTTTCTCGTAATGGGAGGGACATTCGGCCAAGAGTACATATTCAATCGCTCCGTACCGATCAGTAGTGTGTCACTCCTCAGTTCGGTGGCCGTGTTTGTCGTCGCGCTCGCCTTCTTGCTAGTGGCTTCGGAGTGGTTCACCTCGGCCGCGGAGCGTCTCGCACTCGCTGCTGGAGTGTCGCCGTTTCTGATCGGTGCGACGATCGTCGCTGGCGGTACGTCGCTGCCGGAACTCGTGTCGTCGGTGCTTGCCGCCGTCGAGGGCGAACCCGGCATCGCACTCGGCACCGCCGTCGGTTCGAACATCGCGAACATCTTCCTCGTGCTGGGCATCGCCGCGGTGGCGGCCCGCCATCTCCAGATCGACCGCGAACTCGTCCGCGTGGATCTGCCGCTCCTGATGGCCTCGGCGGTGTTCCTGCTCATCGTCGCGTGGAACGGCTCGGTTCGATGGTACGAAGGTCTCATCGGACTGTTGGGGCTTGCAGTCTACGTCCATTTCACGCTCTCGACGCGAACGCGTCTCGACGAGGTGGTCGACGAACTGGTCGAGGAACACACGGAACGAGCCGGCGACGAGGCTGTCGTCGCCGACGGCGTCGAACCCGACGTGACCGTACGGACGTATGCGGTGCTCGTGGGAAGTCTCGGAGTGGTGTTCGTTGCCGCCAGCCAGCTCGTCGGGTCACTGCTCGCTATCGCCGCGGCGCTCGACGTGGGTACAGAACTCGTTGCGATGACCGCCGTCGCAGTGGGGACGTCCCTGCCCGAAATCTCGGTTAGCCTGAGCGCGATTCGGCGCGGGTCGTCGGAACTGACCGTCGGGAACGTCCTCGGTTCGAACGTGTTCAATACGTTCGCTGTCGTCGGCGTCCCGGCTCTCCTCGTGCCCGTTCCGGCCGCACCGAGCGTCCGGACGTTCGCTCTGCCGGTGATGATTCTCGCCACCCTACTGTACTACTTCATCACGCAGGACCGCGAGATAACGCGGTGGGAAGGGCTCGCACTCGTGTTGCTGTATGCCGCGTTCGTCGTGAACCTCGCCCCGTAGCTCGGATGGTGACGACACGAAGATCTTTGTACGAGACGGTTCTCGATCAGTGTGACTGGATGACGTCATCGCAGGGGTCCGGACTCACAGAATCGGCCGCGCCGACGCTCAGCAGGGATCTCGGGTTGTTCGAGGTCGTCGTCTACGGAGTCGGCCTCATCCTCGGGGCCGGAATCTACGCAATACTCGGTGAGGCGGCCGGTGTGGCTGGCGAAGCGCTCCCCATCTCGTTTGTCGTCGCGGCGGTGGTCGCGTCGTTTACCGGCCTGAGCTACGCAGAACTTGCCTCGCGCTTTCCCCGCGGAGAGGGCGACTACGTCTACGTCCGGAACGCCTTCGGGAGCAAGCGCCTCGCGGAAGCCGTGGCGTTTTTGCGCGTGTTCGTCGGCGCTGTGTCGGCCGCGGCGGTCGCGCTCGCCTTCGCGGGCTACCTCGACGGGTTCGTGTCCGTCCCGGCCGTACCGGTCGCAATCGGGCTGATCGTGCTCGCGTCCGCAGTCAATTTCTGGGGAATTGATACCTCAGTGAAGCTGAATCTTGCCTTCACGGCCGCCGAGGTCGCCGGTCTCGCCATCGTGATCTGGTTCGGCCGCACGACGTGGGGTAATGTGAACGTCCTTCACTCGCCCTTTGGAGCGCCCGGGGTAGTCGAAGCCGCGTTTCTGGTCTTTTTCGCGTATCTCGGGTTCGGCTCTATCGTCAATATCGCCGAAGAGACCGAGAACGCGACCGAGACGATTCCGAAAGCGATCGTTCTCGCGATCGGAGTCACGACCGTCCTGTACGTCTTCGTCGCCGTGTCGGCGATCGGGGTGGTGAACTGGGAAGCGCTCGGTGCCTCCAGTTCACCGCTGACACTGGTCGCACGGGCCGGGGGCGGCGACGTGGCCGCGTCGGTCATCACTGCCATCGCGCTCACCTCGACTGCGAACACGGTACTCATTCTGCTCGTCTCCACTTCGCGGCTGGTGTACGGTGTCTCGAAGTCCGAGTATCGGTCGTTCCCGACTGTGTTCTCACGTGTCCACGCCGCCCGGCAGACCCCGTACCTCGCAGTCGCGCTCGTCGGCGGCGTCACGATACCGGTGACGCTGCTCGATGATCTGGGACAGGTGGCGAGTCTCGCCAACGGGGGGCTGCTCGTCGTGTTCGTCGTCGTGAACGCTGCACTCCTGAAACTGCGATACGAGAAGCCCGACGAACGCGGCGGGTTCACCGCCCCGCTGACCGTGGGACGGCTGTCTGTCACCGCGCTCGCGGGGTTGGTCACGTCGCTCGGACTGTTTACAGTCTACGTGTCCAGTTTCCTCTGAGGACACACTGAAAAACAGCTACGCTTCAGCCGCCGAGAGCAGGTCGTCGATGGCGTTCCACGTCCCCCGTGCGATTACGACGTCGCCCGTTGCGAGTTGGGAAGCCCGCTCGGGGTAGAACGTCCATTCGTCGGCTGCGTCGTGAATGGCGATGACCGACACGCCGGCGTGTGTGTCCAGAATCGACCCGAGATCCGCGCCGACGAACGGGCTTTCCGCACCGATACGAACGGGCCGGACGGCGACGTCACTCTCCTTGACGGACTCGGTGATGACGGGATGAGTGTCGATATCGCGGAGAATCCCCTCAGTGATCTCCAGTGCGGCATCGCTGATGACTTCGGCACTGTTTGCAAGTCTGAGCAGGCCCCGAAGCGTGATCGGATCGTCGATCTCACCAGCCGCCTGGAGTGTCCAGGCTTCCAGACGCGCCTGTAGCGCGTCGACCTCGATTTCGAGCGAATGAACCTCGCGTGCGAGCGGTTCGTCGTCAGCGAGAACGCTGCCATACGCCAGGTCGACGGAGAGTTCGCTGACGTTTTTCATCAACACGATGGTATCGACGGCCCGGTCGAGGTCGGTAATCTCAGATTCGACCGGCTCAGTCTGTTCGTATGGCTCACCGGTCACCGTCTCGTAGACATCGACCAGATTCGACGCTGCGCCACGCAAGAGCAACACGTCGCCGGATTCGAGGGTCGTTTCGTTGTCGGGGTCGAGTTCCCACTCGTCGTCAGAGCGAAGGGCGATGACGCGGACGCCAGTTTCTGTCTCCAGGTCGATATCGCCGAGCGAGCGGTCCGCATACGCCGAGCCCGGATCGACGGTCGCACGCGTGAGCACTTCCATCGCCTCCGGGAGTGCCGCACGGATCGCCCCGGGAAGTTCCGTCTCTTCGAGTACGATCGCTGCGATATCGCCCGCCGCGTTGCTGATCTTTTCGGTCGCCCCGACGACGCCGAGGACCGGGGCAAGCTGTTTCGAGTCCTGTGGGTTCCGGGCAGCCATCAGTAGGTTCATACGGGCCTGCATCTGAAGCCGATCCATCTGTGACTCCAGTTCGAGCACTTCCGTCGCGAGTTGCTCGCTGTTGTTCAACAGCGCAGAGTACGCCAGGTCGACGATAAGCTCGGAGCTGTTTTTCATCGCGACCAGCAGGTCCTTGACGCCGACGGGTTCGTACTCGATGGTCTCCGACCCGGGGTCGCCGTCGAACGCGGCCATACTGTCACTACTTCGCTCGCCCGTTTCATTCTATCGGCTGTGGAAATCGCTGCCCTGTCGGCCACAATATTTATTCCCAGCTCATGTGATTGGGTGAAACGTGCTATTTCGGGGATAGATGACCCCGAGCGAGCAAATAAAAGTATGAGCGAATCGGAGAAACAGGAGCAGACGAGTCTCGGGAAACGAGTGGTCTTCGGGTTCGTTGTCCTCTTGCTGTTCGTGTCCGTACTCGGGACAGTGACCGCCATCGGTCTCGACCGGACTGCGTTCGACGACGAGTACGTCGTCAAGACGCTCGAAGACGAGGATTCCTACGCCGGTCTCACCGAAGAGTTCCAGTCCGAAGTCTCAGAGAACCTCTCGCAGGCAGTGGGCGAGGGTCTGCCCCCGGGGATCACGATCACAAATTTCGACGCGAACCGAACCGCAGCGGAGAGTATCTCGGAGTCGTACATCGAAGCGGAGTTTCGCGACGCGATCACCGGGCTGTACGCGTTTGTACACGGCGAGACCGAGACGCTGATGATGGAAATCGACCTCGCGCAGGTCCGTGAGCGCTTGCAGGGGGCGTTCGAGACCGAGCAGGTCGCGGTCGACACGCCGGTGTTCGTCGCGGAACTGTCGCCCGCGGATACCCCGTTGCCGACCGACAGCGAGACGGTCGCAGCACTTTCCGAGAGTCAGGAGAGCTACGAAGCAGTCCGTCAGCAGCTCCGAGTCGACGTTGCCTTCCGGGGGCTGCGCAGAGAGGACCCGGACCGATTGCTCGATGCGGTCATCGACAACTACGACCCCGAGGAGTACACCGCAGAGGAGAAACAGCAAGAGATCGACGCACGCGAGGACGCGATCCGGTCGTATCTCGAATCCGAACTGCAGACCGACGAGCAACTCGCGGCCAGAGTCGGACAGCGGCTTGAGGAGATTGGGGAACAGACCCGCGCCGACATCGAACGAGAGGCGCGGTCGATAGACCAACCCAGTTCAGTCACGAATGCTGGCGCAAATCTCGGGACGACAGTGGTCGACGGTCTCGTCGGCGATATGACCCACACCGAGTACACCACACAGCTAGAGAACAGCGAGGAAACACTCCAGACAGAAATCGCGGCCGCTATCGACGCAGAGATCGAATCGAGCGTTCCCGAGAATCTCGATCTGGCAGAGGGACTGGGTGGTGAAGACGGCGACAATCTGGACGCGGTCGTGCTGGTGTTCAGTCTCGGTGGCCTCGCAGTCTGGGTGCTTCCGCTGGCGACGATTGTACTCGTCGGCGTGGTGTACTGGCTGACTCGGGGCCCACACCGGACCGCGGCGACAACCGGGAAGACGTTCGCGACGGTCGGCGCGTTCGGCGTTCTCGTCGGATACGTGGTCAACCCCTTGCTTCGGAGATTCCTCGAAGGACAGGCAACGCCGAAGGGAGAAGCAGAGCCATCCGGTCTCGCGCAGGGTGGATTGGCGGTGGTCGACGGTACGCTCAGTCAGATCGGCCTGATCGCCGCACTCGTGCTGGTTATCGGTCTGGGACTGTTCGGACTCGTCGCTGCCGACCGCCGCCGAAAGCTCGACGGAGTCCGCGACGCACTCGGTCTGCGTTCCTACGTCGAGCAGCGCGGGGAAACCGACACAGCCGCCGCTGGGGACGACGGTGAGAGCGACACGGATGCCTCCAGCAGCAGTTCGGCTGCCGACGCCCAGTCAGTGGAGACAGGCGGCGAGAACGACACAGACGAGCAGTGAAGATTGACTGTGCCGAAGTGCGTCGACGGCCGCGGAACGATACGTTTAGTGGGGGCGGTATCGAATGGGGGATACGTGTCAGAGACCGACGGCTCCGCCGACGAGAGCGCAACAGAGACGGACAGTTCGGGTGGTGACGAGTCGACAGCGGTGGCCGAATCGACTGCGCCGCGGGGTGACAGCCGCGGGCTGTACGGGATCATCGTCGGTCTCGCGATCAACGTCTCGCTCGCGATAGCCACGATGTTCGGGTTCGAGGAACTGGCCGCTACACCCGAGTTTTTCGCGCTCTGGGCGGCCGGGAACTTCCTCATCCTTCCGGTCGGACTGTATATCGACGCCCGGCAACTGAAGCGGACGAGCGACTGGACGGGAACGCCGCTGATCTGGGGAGGACTTGCTGCGATTCCTGCGGTCAACATCGCTGTCGCTGCGTTCTATCTGTCGATTAGGGGATCGACAGACCGACTCGTCGGTGGAGCAGACGTGTGATCGAGTTCGCAAAACAGAAGCGAAAGAGCAGTATCAGTTCTCGTCCCAGTCGGCTTTGCACGCGTCGTCACAGAAGTGAACAGCCTGTACCTCGCCGTCGTCGATCCACGTCAGGACTCTGTGGTTTGCGCTGTTCGTGATCGCTGAACCGCAGGTCCCGCAGGTCGGGGCCTCCTCCGCCGTGATATCTTCGTTGAGATCCGATGTCGGGTCGACCATGATATCAGATACCTCGTCGCCCGGAGTATTTAACTCGGGCGCATTCGACCGCTGTGCAGTCGTCTATTCGACCGAACAGCGGTCGACGACGAGAGCGAGAGGACGTCGCTTTCCGGGACACTTACCTGCCAGCGTCTCGTCAACGGCAGGTATGGCACACGAAGGCACGTTCGAGGGCTACGGCGGCCGACACGTCCCAGAACCGCTCGAAGAACCGCTCGCACAGCTCGCCGCTGGCTTCGAGGCGGCGATGGAGTCCGACGAGTTCCACGAGCGCTTCGAGTATCTGCTGGAACACTACGGCGGTCGACCGACGCCAGTCTTTCACGCGGAGACGCTCAGCGAGCGCTACGACGCGAACATCTACTTCAAACACGAGGACCTGCTCCACGGCGGCGCACACAAGCTCAACAACACGCTCGGACAGGGCCTGCTCGCAAAGCAGGCCGGAAAGGAGCGACTCATCGCTGAAACCGGCGCAGGACAGCACGGCACCGCGACGGCGATGGTCGGTGCTCTGCTGGATCTGGACACGACTGTCTACATGGGTCGCCGAGACGTGAACCGCCAGGAGATGAACGTCTTCCGGATGCGACTGCTCGGCGCGGAGGTCGAGGAGGTGACCCGCGGAAACGAGGGGCTTGCCGAGGCAGTCGACGCCGCGATGGAGGACCTCATCGAGAATACCGAGGAGACACACTACCTCGTCGGCAGCGCCGTCGGTCCGGACCCGTTCCCGCGGATGGTCCGGGAGTTCCAGTCGGTCATCGGCCACGAGGCGCGCGAGCAGATACAGGACCTGCACGGCGACTTGCCGGACGCGTGTGTCGCCTGCGTCGGCGGTGGCTCGAACGCAATCGGGCTCTTTCACGCGTTCAAGGAGGACGAGGACGTCGACCTGTACGGCGCCGAACCGGCCGGAAAGGGCCTCGATTCGGGGCACCACTCCGCGCCACTCGCAGACACGAGAGTCGAGGATCCGCAGATCTTCCAGGGCATGAAGACGAAGATGATCGACGACGAGACGACCAACCACTCCGTCAGTGCGGGACTCGACTACCCGGCAGTCGGCCCGGAACACGCCGCCCTGCAGGAACTCGGCCGCGCCGAGTACCACGGCGTCACCGACGACGAGGCGCTCGCGGCCTTCCGCGAACTCAGCGAGACAGAAGGGATCATTCCCGCACTCGAACCGAGCCACGCCATCGCGCTGGGGCTGAAACTCGCCGAGGAAGACCGACACGACACCATCCTCATCAACCTCTGTGGGCGCGGTGACAAGGACATGCAGACCGCCGCGGAGAAGTTCGACCTGAGTTAGTCACACCGCGTTCCGGGGTTAGAAGGACGGCAACACTTCCTCGGTGAACTGTTTGAGCTGACCGGTCTGGTCTTCGCCGCCAAATCGGATGATAAACTGCTCACAGCCCCGCTCCTGGAACTCTTCGATCCACGCGATGAGGTCGTCGGCGTCGCCGCTTGGTCCCCATGCGAGCTGATCTGCTTCCTTGTAGAGGTGCGGATAGTACGTCTTGATGTATTTACGCATCTTCTCGTCGGCGCTGGCTGTATCGTCGTCGATGGTCATCGTGACCTGGAAACTCGTCTCTATCTCCGCGGGGTCGTGACCGTGTTCGGTCGCGTAGTCGACGATGGAGTTGTACTGACGACTGTACTCGTGTGGTGCGTCTCCGAGTCCAGAGGCCATCCAGCCGTCACCGAGTTCGACGATTCGTTTCGCCGCCCTGTTGATAACCTCGTCAGTTCCGTTGTTGTGATGGGCGGGGTTGCTGATGACGTGGATCGTCGGGTCGTCCTGCACTGGTGCCAGATCACGAACCTCCGGGCCTCGACGGAAGTCGACGTCGTCGTACTGGTAGAACTCCCCGTCGTAGGTGAGTTCACCCTCGCGCCAGAACTGCTTGAAAATCTCCAGTTGCTCTTCGAGCATCTTCGCACGCTTGCGGTACTCCAGCCCGAGTGCTTCGTACTGTTCCTTACAGCCTGGCGTCGGTGGCCCCATGCACGCACCGAGTACCATGCGGCCATCGGACAGCATATCGAGACTGTTCCACGCCTGGAGAAACTGCAGCGGGTTCCGCAACGGTGTGATCATACAGCCAGTGCCTAATTTGACGTCCTCCGTCTGAGCCGCGAGGTGGCCGAGCAAGCTGATCGGTTCGAGTCGCGGACGGTCGAGGAGACTATCCCCGACCCAGACCGAGTCGAACCCATATTCCTCTGCCATCGCGCCCAGATCCATCATCTTCTCGACGGTATAACTCTCGACCAATAATGGTTCACGGTTGTTGATGTTTACACCAAATTCTACCATGGCTATGGTGCCCTCAGGAGTGTTTACTGTTAAGTGTTGTTCAGCACAGCACACATGAGTTCAAGATTGTCAGTACACGTGTGGAAGAAACCGTGATGAGTCCATTCCGTTCGAGAATCGAGCCGCCTCTGTCGCACAGAGGCTCGGAGTCCAGTGCGTCGAATCGGTTCAGGGCAGTTCCACGTCGATACCGGACTGTCGGCTGGTCGCCTTGACCGTGTTGTACAGGAGCATCGCGCGAGTCATCGGGCCGACGCCACCGGGGACGGGCGTGATGGCGTCGACCTGTGGCTCGACGCTCTCGAAGTCCACGTCGCCGACGAGTTCGTAGCCCTTCTCGGTGTCTGCGTCCACCCGGTTGATCCCGACGTCGATGACGACCGTTCCCTCGGAAACCATCGAGCCGTCGATGAACTCGGGGACGCCAGCGGCGGCGACGAGGATATCTGCCTGACGAGTCTTCTCAGCGAGATTGTCCGTCCGGGAGTGACAGACCGTCGTCGTTGCGTTGCCGCCCGGCGCTTTCTGGATGAAGAGGTTCGCCATTGGCTTGCCGACGATTCGGGACCGGCCAACGACGACGGCGTCTTTCCCCTCGGTGTCGACGCCCTCGGCTTCGAGCAGTTTCTGGATGCCGTGTGGGGTGCAGGGCTTGTATCGCGGATAGCCCGCGACCAGTCGCCCAATGTTCTCGGGGTGGAAGCCATCGACATCTTTCTCGGGGTCGATGCGCTCTATCACCTCGCGGTAGTCGACGTGGTCGGGCACCGGCGACTGGACGAGAATGGCGTTCACGTCGGGGTCGCCGTTCAACTCCGCGATGACGTCGAAGAGATCCGACGCGGGCGCGTCGAGTTCGAGTTCGATATCTCGGGTCTGGATTCCGAGTTCCTCACAGTCGCGCTGTTTCATCGAGACGTAGGTCTCACTCGCCGGGTCGGGGCTCATCAGCACCGTCGCGAGCGTCGGTCGCTCGTCGGCGTCTGCGAGTCGCTCGACTGAATCCGCAAGCGCAGACCTGATCTCGCTTGCAACCTCGTTGCCGTCGATCCTGTCGGCCATACTGGATCGCCGGTCCGACCGGACTTGAACGTCCCGAAACGGGCATCGGCAGTGCCCAGCCAAGACGCCCAGAAATACACCGGAGTTATGTAGCTGGGCCGCAAAGTGATGGTATACAAACGTGTCTGTGGGGGCATGCGAGCCCTCCGGAACGATGGGTGTCACCGGTAATGCAAGCAAGCTCCGAAGCGACATCGCTTCTGTACGTCACCGACAGGGACGATGCTGTGGATACGTCAGCCAGCCAGTTCGGGTTCGACGAGCCTGCCGTGTCGGTCACGACGGCGACGAGAACGGAAGGACAGGCGGAACTCTCGGCCGAGGTATTCGACTGTATCCTGCTTGATCTCGGTGCTGGCGCGGGCCAGTTCGAGGCAGTGATGGAACTGCTCGAAACCGCTCCGCTCACGCCAGTCATCGTCTTTGTCGATGCCAGTTCAGACGACGACCTCGAAGCCCTGCTCGGTCTCGACGGGGTCGACGTCGTCCCCTCGACGGTGGCGGAGACACCGGCCGCAGTGATCAGAGAGCGAATCGAGTCAGTGCTTCCCGACGCGCCGCTGACAGGGGGCGTCGCCACAGACCGCGAACGCGACCAGTTGCTGGCGACGATAATGGAAAACGTCGGTGACGTCGTCTGGATGCTCGATGCAGACGAGAAGCGGCTCACGTTCGTCAACGAGGCATTCGAGCGAGTCTGGGGACGACCGCGTGAAGCACTGTACGAACAGCCAAGCACTGTTCTGAAGGGCGTCCACCTGGACGACAGCGACCGGGTTCGAGACGCACTCGACTCCCTGTTTGCGACGCCGGACAGCTACGATATCACCTATCGGGTCGTCCAGCCGGACGGTGAGATTCGATGGGTGCACGACCGTGCGTTCGGTGTCTACGAAGACGGGTCACTGCGGCGTGTCGTCGGGCTTGCACAGGACATCACCGAACACAAACGACGCGAGGAGCAAATCGAGAGTCAGCGTGACGAACTGGCCGAACTCGACCGCATCAACCGGATCATCCGCGACGTCGAATCGGCACTTGTCGGCGCACAGAGTCGCCCTGAGATCGAACAGGCTGTCTGTGACCGGCTCGCTGCATCCGAGAAGTACCACTTCGCAGTGGCGCTACGCCTCACCAGCGATGGGAAGCTAGAGCCAGACGCGTGGACCCCTGAAGGCGAGGAGTACGTACAGCGGGCGTTTTCAGTCGAGACCGAACAGCCGGGACCAGGACAGCGTGCGATAGAAACCAAAGAGACACACGTCGTTCCGTCAGTCGAGGACGGGCGACAGCCCTGGAAGGACATCGCGGAGGCGGTCGGAATCGAGGGACTGGCTGCCATTCCCATCAGCTACGAGGGGCGCGAGTACGGCGTCATCGGCGTGTACACGACACAGGCCGATGCCTTCGGTGAGCGGGAGATCGAAGTACTCGACGAACTCGGTGAGACGGTCGGGTACGCGATTGCAGCAGTCCAGAGTCGCGAACGCGAGCAGACGCTCACGGCACTGTACGAGGCGACACAGGAACTGCTCGCCGCCGACACCGCGCAGTCCGTCTGTGACGTGGTCGTGAAAACGGCCGCAAACGTACTCGAACCCTCCGGCGTCGGCCTGTTCATCTTCGACGACCAGGAGAACGTGCTCCAGTTGGTCTCGGCGACCGACCAGCTCCGGTCGTTTTACGACAGGGCGACGACCTTCGGCCCGGGACATGCGGACTCGGAGGCGTGGCAGGTCTACGCGACCGGCGAATCCCGATACTTCGCCGACATCCGGACCGCGGAGCACGTCACTGCCCCCGATACCGACGCGCGAAGTGCCCTCATCGTGCCGCTTGGCGAGCACGGAGTCTTCGTCGTCGCATCCGAGGTGGTCGACGTGTTCGACGACCGGAAACGTCAGCTGGTCGGCCTGCTCGCAGCGACGACCGAGGCGGCGCTCGACCGTGTCACCGGACAGGCGGACATCCGGGAACGCGACCAGCAACTCGCCGAGCGCACGAACCGGCTGATCCGGCTCGAACAGACGCTCCAGTTCGTTCGCGCGACGAACCAGTTGCTCCGACGGGCAAACACGCGTGCGGAGATCGAACGCGGCGTCTGCGAGCGGGTCGTCGACATCGACGAACACAGTTTCGCCTGGATCGGAACGACACCACCCGATGAGACCGAACTTGTCCCGCAGGCGTACGCCGGTGTCGGAAACAGCTACCTCGACGACGTCTCGCTCGCAGTCGACGGTGAGGAACCCGCAGCGCTGGCCGCTCGAACCGGTCAGATCGTGACTATCCAGGACGTAACCGACAAGCTCCACGACACGGAGTGGGCACACCTCGCGGCCGACCGCGATTTCCAGTCTGTGCTCTCCGTGCCGCTCGTCTACGGGCAGACGACCTACGGCGTCCTTGCTGTGTACAGCGGCGAACCAAACGCGTTCGGGGACGGGTTCGAGACGATGCTCGCTGACCTCGGTGAGACTATCGCCTTCGGCATCAACACCGTCGAGACGAGGCAGGCAATCCTTGCCGACTGCGTGACCGAACTCGAAGTCGACATCGACGGGACGGGCGGCTTTCCGAATGCCGTCGCAGATATCGCCGACGACACCGTCACGTTCAGAGAGATCCAGCCCACGGCCGACGGGGGGACACAGCTCCTGTTTGAGCTCGCGGACCCGCCAGTCGAGGAGATACTCGCACTCGAATCTGCCTTCGTCTCGGTGGAGTCGCTCTCGCATCTCTCGCGTGGCGAGACACAGCTGTTCCGTGCGACGCTGTCGGGCGATACTGTCGCGACGACACTGTTTGACTGTGGGGCAGTTCCGCGTGAAGTCGTCGCGACAGCGGAGGAGACAACTGCAGTCGTGCAACTCCCGCAGGAACTCGACGTGCGCGTCTTTCTCGGGCGACTCGAAACACACTACCCTGCGGTGGAACTGCTCACCCGGACTGACGTGGAATCAGAACCGAACGGCCACGAGCAGGCCTGGACGGTACTCGAAGAGGGACTCACCGAGCGCCAGCGGGAGGTACTGTTGACCGCCTACGAGAGCGGATACTTCCAGTCCCCGCGCGAGACAACTGGGGCCGAACTGGCCGCCCTCTTTGACATCTCGCAACCGACCTTGACCTACCACCTCCGGGAGGCACAGCGCCGTCTGTTCGACGCGCTGTTTACCGATCACTTCTGAGACTGTCGGCTGTACGATAGCAGCCCAAATCTAGATAATTAGCCCAAATCTCCCGCCCATTCTTGTATAATAGTAACTATTTCTAAACCGGAATGTCCCGTGAATACGGATGGCGGCACACGATCGTGTTCGACCGGAAACCCAGATTGCAGAGGCACACGATGTCCACGGTTGACACCCACGTTCCGTGACCTGACGCAGGGCGGTTCGGACATCGTTCGGGGTCCGGGCGATTCGTTCCGGCATACACGCCGCCGACTCTCTCCCCACACACGTACGTCGACGGTTTCTGATTCACTTTGGGAGATAGATCCGGAACTACCGAGACGTGACTGCACTCATACTGTCGACTGTCCCATCTCGAACGTACTTCGCCACCCGGGGTGGCGAATATGTGTACGCACGGACAGTCGACAGTATCACTCGTAGAGTGGGTGCTCGTCTGTCAACTCCGCGACGCGGTCTGTGACCTCCGCTTTGACAGCCTCGTCGTCGTAGTCGTCGACGACCGTCGCGATGAGGTCCGCGACCGTTCTGGTCGCATCCTCGTCGAAGCCGCGTGTTGCGAGGCCAGCAGTTCCGGCCCGGATGCCCGACGGGTTGAATGCCGAGCGCGTTTCGCCCGGAACGGTGTTGGCGTTCAACACGATTCCGACCGATTCGAGCGCCTGCTCGGCGTCCTTGCCCGTCGTGTCGGGGTGCGACTCGCGCAGGTCGACGAGTACCAGATGGTTGTCGGTGCCGCCTGAGACGAGCGAGAAGCCATGCTCCTGTAGCCGTTCACCGAGCGCCTTCGCGTTGTCGACGACCTGCTGTGCGTACGCCTCGAACTCGGGCTGGAGGGCTTCCTTGAACCCGACTGCCTTGCCTGCGATGTTGTGCATCAGCGGGCCGCCCTGTCCGCCGGGGAACACCGCCGAGTCGATGTCGTCGGCGAACTCGTCGCGACACATGACGATGCCGCCACGCCCCGCACGGATCGTCTTGTGTGTGCTGCCGGTGACGAAATCGGCAATCCCGACCGGTGAGGAGTGAACGCCTGCGGCGACGAGTCCGGTGATGTGGGCGATGTCAGCGAGGTGGTACGCATCGACTGTGTCAGCGGCCGCCTGAATCCGCTCGAAGTCGATGTCGCGGGGGTACGCCGAGTACCCCGAAACGATGATGTCGGGGTCGAACTCCTCAGCGACCGCTGCGAGCGCGTCGTAGTCGATGTAGCCGGTTTCGGGGTCGACCTGATACTGCTCGACCTCGTAGGTCTGGCCGGTGAAATTCGCGGGGTGACCGTGCGAGAGATGACCGCCGTGTTCCAGTTCCATCGAGAGGATCTTGTCACCGGGGTCGAGCATGGCGAGATAGACGGCCATGTTCGCCTGCGTGCCCGAGTGAGGCTGGACGTTGACGTGTTCGGCACCCCACAGCTCCTTCGCGCGCTCGATGGCGAGCGTTTCGACGGTGTCTGCGTGTTCACAGCCAGCGTAGTAGCGTTCACCGGGATACCCCTCGGCGTACTTGTTGGTCAGCTCGGAGCCCTGTGCTTCGAGAACCGCCTCGCTGACGTGGTTTTCGCTTGCGATCATCGCGAGCGTGTCGTTCTGACGCTCGCGCTCTGCGACCAGCGCGTCTGCAATTTCCGGGTCGACCGCCCGTACCCGTTCGTAGCTCATGTGCTAGCTCGGGAGTGGGTCGACAAGAAACTACCTGTCTTCGAAACGGAGTGTGAACGACTGGCACAGGTGGTTCCGAACGCTTATCCGCCCGATAGACGTTCCTCAGGTACGAGATGAGTGACTCGCGGCCCTGGTTCGAGCGACTGCGCGAGGAGTACGACGAGTCGGACCTGTTTCTCGTCGCGGGCCTGGCCTCCGTCATCGCCGCCTGGATCCGCATCCCCGAACTCTCCGTGGTCGCCATCTACTGTGGCTACCGGCTGTACGTCAACTACGACCGGCGGATAAGCGGGGGTATCCTGGTCGTCCTCGGACTTGCCCAACTACTTCGATTGGTCCTCTTTCTCGCGACGCAACTCTGAGCCGTCTTCCAAGTAATTCCTGCACGCGACGCAGTCTGGGATCGTTCAGAACGCTTATCGCTTCGCCGGACGTGTACGTAACGATGAGTGACGAACAGACCCGAGTCGGGGAATTTCTGAGCCGATACGAGGAATCTGAGCGGTTTCTTGTTGCTGGCGCTGTGACGGCAGTTCTCTCGTGGGTTTTCATCCCCCTGCTGTTTGGACTGGCCGCCATCTACTGTGGCTACCGTCTGTATAACTGCTCGGACCGAACGATAACGAGCGCCGTGATCGTCTTCATGGGCGCATCGGCAGTCATCAACTGGCTGGTGTACATCGTCAACACCATCTAGCGCCAGGGAGAGCGTAACACCGATATCGCTGCCACTCTCCCGATTCGTATGGAGACGACCCGACACTTCGTGGCCACCGTGTACGTCGTCAACGACGGTGCAACGGCGCTTCACAGGCACGACAAACTCGACATGTGGCTCCCACCGGGCGGACACATCGAGCGCGACGAACTCCCCCACGAGGCCGCACAGCGGGAGGTGCGCGAGGAACTCGGCCTCGACGTGAGCCTGCACGCGCCAGTCGGTGACCTCGAATCAGACACCGCCCGGTCGATCCCACAGCCACAGCAGTTCCTGCTCGAAGACATCAACGTCGCAGACGGCGAGGTCGGCCACCAGCACATCGACTTCATCTACTACGGCCACGCTGAGAGTCGCGACATCGACCCCGCTCCCGGCGAAGCCGACGCCGAGGAATGGGAGTGGTACGCCCCCACCGAGTTGGAGGCAAACGCTGACCGGTTTCCCGACGATGTAGTCGAAGTCGGCCAGCGCGCCATCGAGGTGGTCGGAGGTGAAAAGTAACATCGGTATAATACAAAGCGACGGACTGCTCGTCCGTCGGCCACAACGTTTAACGGAGGTTCCTTGTAATGCCGATTCGTGGAGATAGACACTGATTCACTGACCACAGGACAGAAAGTAGCCGCTGGCGCTGGCATCGTGACAGCCATCGGTGCAGTCCTTCCGTGGGTCGATGCGGGGATCGTTACTGTCTCAGGACTGGACGGCGACGGCGTTCTCACCATCATCTTCGGACTCGTCGTCCTCGGACTGGTTCTCGTTCGAGAGTGGGGAACCGTCGAGATGGCGGCGACTGTCGTGCTGGGTCTCATGACGACGCTCATCGCTGGTAACGTCTACGGTAACCTCGAAGACCAGGCTGCACAGCAGATCCTCGAAGCGCAAGCGGGGATCGGGCTTCATCTGACACTTCTCGGGGGACTGGCGATGCTGGGCGCTGGCGTGTACGGCTACCTCAAAGAGCGAAACACGTCCACGAGACAGGCGCAAGCCCCTCGGGCGCGGTAACCTCTATTCTCGACCCCACGGCAGGCGGTCGCGGGTCGACTGCCGGCGGCGTTCGATGACCGACTCGGCCCACGAGATGGCGTCGTCGAGCACCTCCGCCGGACTGTCCTCGAACGCGAACTCCCGGATGTGTTCGACGTCGTCGTCCTCGTGGCCGCCGATCATGTGTGTCGCCTTGCTGTCCCGTTCTTTCGGGACGAGACGCGCGAGAACGTTCTTGTGTGCCTTCGCCGTCTCGTACTCAGTGAGTCGGCGGGCCGGGTCCCGGTCGATCAGAATCGAGAACTTCGAGAGCATCATGTAGGTGGCGATGTCCTGCTCTCGGGTGCGTCCCTCGACGCCGGGCAGTTCACTCGCGATACGGGGCTGGTAGCTGTGGTGTTCGAGCGTCTCGGCCACTGCCGCGGCGTCGTCGCTCGCGTCGCCGACGCGTGAGGTCAACACCAGCACGGACTCGTCGACGGTTTCGAGGACCGTATCGAGCGCGTCGACGAACTCGGCGAGGTCGTCACCGTCCGACTCAAAGGCGTCCAGATAGCCCGCGTCGGCGATGCCGCGAAGCGTCTCGATCTGTGTGCGCAGATCCTCACGGCCCTTTGGCTGTCCCCAGTACTCCTTGAGTTTGGGTCTGTCGTCGACCGACTCGACGTCGATCGGTTCGTCCGCGTGGCGGATCGCTTCGAGCGCGGCCTGTGCGCTCTCGATAGTCGAGAAGTACGTGATCGTCTCCTCGACACAGGTCTCCAGAATGTCCCGTTCGCGGGAGATGACGAGATCGATTTCGCCCGCAGAGAGTGCCTCGTTGACCGCCTCCGTGCTCTCGAAGTCGTCGAGTTCCATCACCTCGAAGAAGTCCTCGAAGCCAGCGACGGGCAGGTCGACGATTGCGGTTCCTTCGCGGGGGATGGGCTTGCCGACGCTCATCTGCGCTTTGTCGTAGGCCTTGCCGAAGGTGTCCGCCGTGCCCATGACTTCGCCGGTGGATTTCATCTCCGGACCCAGTCGGGGGTCACTGCCCGGCAGGCGGTCGAAGGGCAAGACGACTTCCTTGACGCTGACCTGTTCGGGGATCTGTTCCTCGTAGTCGAGTTCGTCGAGCGTCGCCCCAGCCATCACCTTCGCGGCGATTTTCGCTATCGGGACGTCCGTCGCCTTCGAGACGAACGGGACCGTACGCGAGGAGCGCGGGTTCGCCTCCAGCACGAACACCTCGCCGTCACGAACTGCGAGTTGGACGTTCAGCAGGCCGACCGTATCGAGTGCCGTCGCGATGTTCTCGACCACTTCGCGCACGCGGCGGTTGACGTCTCGGCCGAGCGAGCGCGGCGGGATCATACACGCCGAGTCGCCGGAGTGCACACCCGCAGTCTCGACGTGTTCCATCACGCCGCCGATGAGGACGTTCTCGCCGTCCGACACCGCGTCCACGTCGAGTTCGACCGCGTCCGCGAGGAACTCGTCGACGAGGATCGGCTTGTCGGGCGAGACGCGAACGGCCTCCTCAATGTAGGTTTCGAGGTCGTCGTCGTTGTAGACGACGTCCATCGCACGCCCGCCGAGCACGTAGGAGGGACGAACGAGCACGGGATAGCCGATGTCGTGTGCGAGTTCGAGCGCCTCCTCCTTGCTGGTGGCGGTGCCACCCTCTGCCTGCGAGATGGAGAGTTCGTCCATCAACTGGTTGAAACGGTCGCGGTCCTCGGCAAGATCCATCGCGTCGACGGAGGTGCCGAGGATGTCACAGTCCAGGTCACGGCGGTCGAGTTCGCGTTCGAGCGGACGACCGATGTCGACGCTGGTCTGGCCGCCGAACTGCACCATCACGCCGTCGGCCTCGGTGGCCTCGATGACGTCCGCGACCTCCTCTGCCGTGATTGGCTCGAAGAAGAGGCCGTCGGAGGTGTCGTAGTCGGTCGAGACCGTCTCGGGGTTGTTGTTGACGACGTGGGCTTCGATGCCCATCTCCCGGAGCGCACGGATGGCATGGACCGAACAGTAGTCGAACTCGACGCCCTGTCCGATGCGGATCGGGCCGCCGCCGACCACGACGACGCTCTCGACATCGCGGTCGATGCGGAGTTCGTCACGGTTGAGCCCCGAAATCGGGTCGCGGGCCGAGTAGTAGTAGGGTGTCGTGGCGACGAACTCGCCCGCACAGGTGTCGACCAGTTTGAAGTCCCGGTCGGGCGTGGCCGTATCCACGTCGTCGACGGTCGTTCCGCCGTCGGGGGCGGCCTCGTTTTCGACTTCCTGCTCGTCGTCGAGATGCTCCGGCAGCCACGACGCGTGCGTATCGTGGAACTCCCCACCCGCGAGGGCGGCGATCTCCTGGTCGGTGAAGCCCGCGCTTGCCGGTGTCCCGAAGTCACCGTCTGCAGCCGCGTTTGCGGCGTCCGCGACGCGCTTGAACCGTTCGACGTACCACTCGCGGATCTCGGTCAACGCGACGATCTCCTCGACGTCGTAGCCACGGTCGAAGGACTCGAACATCGCGTAGGGGCGGTCGGGCGTTGGTCGTTCGAGATAGTCTGCTTCGAGTTCCTCGTCGCTGACCTCAGACCAGTCGGCGGCGGGGTCGTACTCCGAGGAGCGGAGCGCCTTCAAGAGCGATTCCTCGAACGTGCGACCGATCGCCATCGCCTCGCCGGTGGATTTCATCGCTGGACCGAGCTCGAACTCCACGTCGCGGAACTTGTCCTTCGGCCAGCGAGGGATCTTGGTGACGATGTAGTCGATGGCTGGCTCGAAGGCCGCCGTCGTCTCGCCGGTAATCTCGTTTTCGATCTCGTGGAGTCGCTTCCCAAGTGCGACCTTCGCGGTGACGCGAGCGATGGGGTAGCCGGTCGCCTTCGAGGCGAGCGCAGACGAACGCGACACGCGGGGGTTGACCTCGACGACGCGATACTCGCCGCCCGGCGTGCCGTCGTCCTGCCACGCGAACTGGATGTTACAGCCGCCCTGGATGCCGAGTTCGCGGATCACTTCGAGGGCAACGTCTCGCATCTCTTGGTGACCCTCGTCGGGGATGACCTGTGAGGGCGTGACGACCATGGACTCGCCCGTGTGGATCCCCATCGGGTCGAGGTTCTCCATGTTGCAGATGATGATACAGGAGTCGTCGGCGTCGCGCATCACCTCGTATTCGAGTTCGATCCAGCCGTCGATCGACTCGGTGATCATCACGCGATTGTCTCGCGAGAGGTTCAGCCCCCGGCGGACGGCCTCTTTCAGTTCGTCCATCTCGTCGATGACGCCCGACCCCGCTCCACCGAGCGTGTAGGTCGTGCGCATGATGACCGGAAGCCCCCCGACTTTCTCGACTGCGTCCTCGACCTCGTCGACGTCGTTGATAGTGACCGAACTTGGGACGGGCTGATCGATCGACTCCATGCGCTGTCGGAACTCGTCGCGGTCTTCGGTCGCGTAGATGGTGTCGAGCGGCGTTCCCATGACCTCGACGTCGTGTTCTTCGAGCACGCCGAGTTCTGCCAGTTCCGCAGTGACGTTCAGCCCCGTCTGTCCGCCAAGTCCCGCGATGACGCCGTCCGGCTGTTCTTTCCGGATAATCTCGGCGATGGCCTCCGGCGTGATCGGCTCGATGTACACCTCGTCTGCCATGTCCGGATCGGTCATGATCGTCGCCGGGTTCGAGTTGACGAGTACGACCCGCGCGCCCTCCTCCCGTAGCGCGCGGCAGGCCTGTGCGCCCGAATAGTCGAACTCGGCTGCCTGTCCGATCTGGATCGGCCCGCTCCCGATGAGCAAAATCGTTCGGTCGTCTCCGTCTGTCATTGTCCATGCAGAGTCCACACATCGTAATAAGCCCGACGAAAGACCAAGACAGGCGAGACCTGTTATCGACTTCCACACACCGCTGTTTCCGGCGGTTCAGCGGGTCTGTCAGCCGGGTACGGAGAGCAGTAATTACTGGTCGCACAGCGATGCGGTTTCACGACAGTGTTGAACCATATCGAGACCGCTCACGAAGTGCTGTTGACGGGATCACGAGAGAACAGACAGCCAGTCTTCACGCACCGAAGAATCGGTCGTCATAGTCCGCAGCCACGAGCGGCGCAACAGACTAGAGCATCGAGTAGGCCGCACCGGCGGTCAGCGCGACGACACCGATCACGCCAGCGAGCGCGATGTAGGAGACGGCACGCGGTTCCTCTCGCAGGTGCATGTACCAGCCAGCGACGGCAATCGCCTTCAGCGACGATAGCGCGAGGATGACTACCAAGATTGGCCAGTAGTTGTCTTCCAGCAGCCCCAGTGATTCGACCGCAAACTGGGTTGTGGAGATGACCATCAGTACGCCGAATATCGCCGTGTATGTTTTGATTGATGTCATGTGAGATCACCTCAGAGGATGTAGAACAGCGGGAAGAGGAACAACCACACGATGTCGACGAAGTGCCAGTACAGACCGAAGTACTCGATGGTGTGGGATTCCTCCTCGCCCATATACGCGCCCTTGTAGGCCCTGGCGATCAGGAACAGCAAGATCATCATCCCGACGATGACGTGTGCCGCGTGCAACCCGGTCGTCAGGTAGTACGTCGACCCCATCGGGTCCGATGCGAGTGTCCAGCCCTGGTTGAAGTACAGGTCGTGCCACTCGATGGCCTTGTTGACGAGGAAGGCACCGGCTCCCGCCAGCGTGAGGCCGAGGAATCCGAGCGTCGCCAGCTTGTTCTGCCGCTTCGCGTACACCAGCGCGAGTACGATTGTGAAGCTACTCGCGAGTAGCAAGTAGGTGTTCATCAACCCAGGCCACACTGGTTTGTGCGTGTACGCCGCCGCCTTGAACCAGCCCTGCCAGCCGTACTGCAGGCGCATGAACATGTACGAGCCGATAAAGGCACCGAACAGGATGATATCAGATCCGATGAATGTCCACATCCCGAGTTTGGTGTTCGTGAGCGACTCGAAGGGCCACTGCTCGGAGAGGGTTGGCTTTGGCACCTCGAAGGACTCCCACCCGAAGCCGACGAGCGTGTAGGCACCGAAGTAGGTACCGGCCATCGTCACCCAGAAGTAGATTCCAGCGTTGAGGAATCCGTCTGGGACCCCGAGACTGAGGTGGAATGGGAGCGCGAGCAACACCAGCAGGGGCATCGAGGCTGCCATGAAGACGCCGTGGAGTGGGCTGAACCCATCATGTCTCGCGCCGACGATCCCCAACGAGGCAACGAATGCCGGAATTGCGAAGATGAACGGCCAGACGAAATATTCCGTCGGGATACCGGAGAGCCCGATCGCGGTCGCGAGCGTTGCCACGCTCAGAAGCATCGGCCACCAACTCGCGTGGTCGGCGTGGACTTCCTCGGCGTGCGTGACGGCCCCTCCATCAGCGGCCGTCTCGTTGACGCCACCGTCTGTCGCCTCGGAGCCGGTGAGGAAGTTCAGCTTTCCGCTCGCGAAGGAGGGTGTTCCGGGGAAGTTATCTTCTGGTGGGGGAGAGGAGAGCGCCCACTCAGAGGAGGACGTGTACGCCCACGGACTCTCGTCGACTGTCCGGTCACTGTAGAGACTCTTGACGAGATTGTAGAACATCACGAGGAACGACGCGGCAAACAGGAACGCCCCGACTGTCGCGACGCGGTGCCACAGGGTAAAGCCCGAGTCGTAGACGAACACGCGACGTGGCGTCTCCCAGACGATGAACATCGGGAAGTACAGCATATTGAACCCAATAAACGCGGAGACAAAGTGGACCTTCCCGAGGAACTCGTTGTACATCTTCCCGGTCATCTTCGGATACCAGTAATAGACCGCACCGATCAACCCGACGGCCGCCGAAGCCATCGCGTAGTGGAAGTGGGCAGTCACCCAGTACGTCCCACGGAACGAGTAATCGAGTACAATCGCACCGAGGAAGACGCCGGTGATACCGCCGATAATGAAGATAATCAGCGCACCGAGAACGAACAGGAACGGCGTCTTCCAGCGGACACGGCCCTTGATCATCGTGTAGATGAGCGCAAAGACCATCAGGTCGAACGGTAGTGAGATCCCGATCGTCGTCACCATGAAGACCGTCTTGATTGGCAGATTGATGCTCGTCAGGAACATGTGGTGCATCCAGACGATGAAACTCTGGATTGCGACAAGCGCCATCGCAATGACGAACCACTTGCGACCGACGAGACGGCGACCGGAGAACGTCTGGACGATTTCAGCCATCGCGCCCAGTGCCGGGAAGAAGACGATATACACCTCCGGATGGCCGAAGAACCACCAGAGGTGTGTCCACAGCATCGATCCACCAGCGTCACTCGAGAAGTACGTCGTCCCGAGCAGGTGGTCCGAGGAGAGGATGACAAGTGCTGCGAGCAACGCAGCAAACGCAAACAGCATCATCCAGACAGTCAGGAAAATCGAGAGGCTGAAAAGCGGAATATCACGGAGCCGCAGCCCCTCAGCACGCATTCGGTAGATAGTCGTAATGAAGTTTACAGACCCCAGCGTAACTGACGTGACGAACATCGTCAGTCCGAGAATCGCCGCAAGGGAGCCGACTTCCGCGACGGGCGGAATAAACGCCGGGACGTTAAGCGGTGCGTACATCGTCCAGCCGCCGGAGAAGGTTGCGCCCTGGAAAAAGGAGAGCGCAAAGGCGATGATCGACGTCAGATACAGCCAGTAGCTCAGCGCATTCAGGCGCGGGAAGGCGAGATCCTTCGCGCCAATCTGCAGCGGAACGAAGTAATTCGCGAGCCCGAACCCGAAGGGAGACAGGAACCAGAACACCATCAGCAGACCGTGTGACGACACGATCTGATTGTAGCCCAGTCCTTCGAGAATCAGACCGCCAGATTCCCAGAGCTGGATACGGATCAGCAGTGCGAGCAATCCAGCAAAGACGAGCGTAAAGATCGACGTCAGCAGATACAGGATACCGATATCCTTGTGGTTGGTCGTGACGAGCCAGCGTTTGACCGTCGATTTCGGTGGCAGGTGGTTGCCGTCAGCGTGTTCTGCCATCAGCTACCACCTCCGAGATTGTCGTACCATTCGTTGTATTCGCCCGGGTCCATCACGATCACGTCCCCAATCATGTTCGAGTGTCCTGCGCCACACAGCTCGAGACATTTCGCCTTGTACTCGGTTCCAGCCATATCCTCGTCGGGGTGAATCCACGTCTCGGTGGTCTGGCCAGGGATCGCGTCGGCACTCGCCCCTAACTCCTGTATCCGATAGTT
This sequence comes from Halovenus marina, assembly GCF_051414115.1. Classification (NCBI taxonomy): domain Archaea; kingdom Methanobacteriati; phylum Methanobacteriota; class Halobacteria; order Halobacteriales; family Haloarculaceae; genus Halovenus; species Halovenus marina. Next base: position 1,985,283 of record NZ_JBLKNZ010000001.1, read on the forward strand.
GTGCATCACATCTCGCGAGGTGACGTTCAGCTCGACCACCTCCCCGGCCGGGACGCGCAGTGTGGAGGTCGTTTCACCGTTCGGGTAGGTGTAATCCCAGCCGAACTGGTACCCCTGAACGTCGATTTCGATCGCATCCTCGTGGTTCTGCGGCTCACCTTCGACGAACAGCAACAGCGAGTAGCCGTAGATGATGAGTCCCAGCACGATGATCGCGCTGAGGCCAAACGACATAAACAGTTTCTTGCCGCCGCCCTTTCCGGCCCCGGTCGGGATTTCGCCGAGCTGTGGGCGAGCAACGTCGTCATCCTGCTCTTCCGGTTCCGAAATGTCGTATCCGCCTTCCCTGTCCCCGTCTTCGGATCGGTATTTGATCGCATTATACACCGTGTAGCTGATCACGATGATGCCGACGATAGTTCCGAGTGCCATAAACACCAGAAAGAGACTATCGAACACGTCGGCGGGACTGCGGGCCGACGCTGGCATCGCGTGTCCCAGCAAAGACAGTGTCGTGTGTCCGGTACCCTGCATTAGTTCGCCCTTACGAGCACCGTCTCTTATGCATTTCGGAAACCCACCGCCTATCCGTGGGCGGATTTACGACCGTAGCCGTGGGTCGCTCGAATTCTGTTCCGATGGATAGAGCTGAAATTGTCGGTGGCGAGCGGTCGATACCAATTTGGGCCGCCCGGACGAGATGGGTGTATGCGACTGGCCGAGACGACGTGGTGTGACGCAGGCGATACTGAGACAGATCTGGCCGTGGTACCGGTCGGAAGCACAGAGCAGCATGGGCCTCACGCGCCACTTGGTACTGACACGATGGCCGCGCGTGCGGTCGCTGAAGCAGGGATAGAGCGGTACGACGGGGAGGCGGTGCTCACTCCGGCAGTTTCGGTCGGAGTCAGCGTCGAGCACGCGCAGTTTCCGGGAACACTCTCGGTCGGCGCGGACACGTTTCGCTCGTACGTGAGCGACGTGGTAGAGAGTCTCGCATCGCACGGCTGGGATCGCGTGGTGGTCGTCAACGGACACGGCGGAAACGTGGACGCGCTTCGGGAAGTCTGTGGATCGCTGACGCGCGCTGAAACGGCCTACACCGTCCCGTTCACGTGGTTCGATGCCATCGACCTCGACCAGTTTACAGACCTCGACGGCGAGTCGATGGGCCACGCTGGCGCGGTCGAAACGAGTCTCGTACGACACGTGCGCGCAGAGTGTGTGAGAGAAGAGCAGATCGAAGCAGCACGCGACGGCGGCGCGTCGACGTGGGGTGAGTACAGACACGGCGTGAATCTCGCGTACGACAGCGCGGAGTTTACCGAAAACGGTGTCGTCGGCGACCCGACTGTCGGGTCAGCCGAACTCGGAACGCAGCTGCTCGCTGTCGCAGGCAAACAGCTCGCCGACCTGTTCGAAACAGTGCGCGAGCGGTCGGTTGAGCGTCCGGACCGTCGGTAGCAATCAGTTTCTGGTCGAGTGCCGATTACGCCTCTGCGGCGTCGGCGTCCGTGTCAGCGTCGGCGTCGGCCGACTCGTCGAGTTCCTCGAGCGTGTTTCGAAGCTGTGGGACGGTGCTGGCGAGATCCCCGACTGCCTCGTGGGCATCCTCGATATCAGCGATCAGCGCTTCGACAGTCTCGATTTCCTCCGCAAGATCCTCGCTGTCCTCGAACGCGTCGGCCTCCTTGCCCATCGTGAACCACTTTTTCGCGTCGTGGAGATGGTCGCGCGCATCACCGACATCGAGCGCAGACCGGAGGCCGTTGAGCGCGCCCAGCGAGTTGTCGGCATCGACCTCCCAGAGTTCGTCGCCCGTGGGAAGCTGTTCGCGAGCGCGTTCGAGTGAGGCCTCCACGTCCTCGCGCATCTCCGAGGCCGCTTCGCTGAACAGTTCGTCGTCGTCAAGTGTCGCCTGTGTCATACGAAGGTGTTGGTCCCACACTAATTTAAAGGGGTGCCAGGAAGTGAAAGTGAAACAGTCAAACCAGTCGCATTGCTGGCTGTTCCTTCGGACAGCTAGTCGTGGGTACCGAAGTAGTGTCGGAATGGGACAGTATCAGTCCGCGCCGTGTCGCGGAACGTGACCACATCCCGGACAGACGAGCGACAGTTGCTTGCGCGAGAGTCGGCCACCACAGGACGGGCAGCAGTGTGTTATCTGTGGGGACGGTGACTCTCGTGACGTTCCCGTGTATGGTACTGGTGGCATTATCTGGAGATCCATTCGACAATACTTAAGTTTGACTACGACAGCTGACGAACTCTGTGTGGCGAGGAGTACGCAAAACGGAGGTAAATCAGAGACGAACCTATTCGAGAGAGAGGGCGCGGTTCTGGATGCTGTCCGTCTCGCCACACTCGTCGCACTGGGTCGGCCGAGTCTCTGCAGTCATGACAGTACCGCAGTTAAGACATTCGTATGTCGAAGCGGTGTCCGGATCGTCAGCGAGGTCGTGCATGCGCTCCCATCTACGGGCTGGCCCTATTTAAATATTAACTGTTAATACATGGGTTAGGTCCTTATACACAAACCCACCAATACCAGGAGCAGGAGAAAATATTTAATTCCAGCGTGTCTCGATCTGTACAGCGCGAGTGAATAAGATACTTGAACCGGGAAAACGATAACTCGGATATGAGTGAACATTCTACCCTCGGGGGGGAGTCTGGTGAATCGATCCGCGTTGGATTGAACGGATTTGGTCGAATCGGGCGAAATGCACTGCGGGCGTCACTCGAATACGATGGCATCGAAATTGTCGCCATCAACGACGTGATGAGCAACGACGACATGCGGTATCTGATCGAGTACGATTCCATCGCAGGCCGAACCGACGGGGTCGGTGGGGAAGACGACACCCTGCGAGTCGACGGCCAGGAGATCCAGTTGCTTTCAGAGCGGGATCCGACCGAGTTGCCGTGGGGTGAACTCGACATCGACGTGGCTTTCGAGGCGACTGGCCTGTTCCGGACCTACGAGGAGGCAGTCAAGCACGTCGAGGCGGGGGCAGAGAAGGCGATCATCTCGGCACCGGCGAAAGGTGACACCCACGTGCCGATGTTCGTCTACGGCGTCAACCACGAGGAGTACGACGGCGAGGACGTCGTCTCGAACGCCTCGTGTACGACAAACAGCATCGCCCCGGTCGCACACGTCCTCGACGAGGCCTTCGGCATCGAGTCGGGACTGTTGACCACAGTCCACGCCTACACCGGGTCGCAGAACCTGATCGACGGCCCGAACGCGAAGACACGGCGCGGCCGCGCGGCCGCCGAGAACATCGTTCCAACCTCTACCGGCGCGGCGATTGCCACGACCGAAGTGCTCCCGGAACTGGAGGGCAAACTCGACGGGATGGCGATCCGCGTCCCGGTTCCCAACGGGTCGATCACCGACTTCACCGTCTCGCTCGAAGCGGACGTGACCATGGCGGAGATCGAAGATACAGTCAAAACGGCCGCGGACGGCGACCTCGCGGGCGTGCTCGGCTACACCGACGAAGAGATCGTCTCACGGGACATCATCGGTCTTCCATTCTCCTCGTACGTGGATCTGGAGGCGTCGATGATGGTCGAAGACGGTCTCGTGAAGGTGCTGACGTGGTACGACAACGAGTACGGCTACGCGACCCGGATGCTTGATCTGGCAGACCACATCATCTCGGACTGACTCTGACACCCCGAACCACCGCACTTTACACACCCGCCAGACCTCAATCAGACCGACAATCATGTTCCAAACGCTAGACGATCTGAAACCAGACCAGACCGTACTCGTTCGCATCGACATCAACGCCCCAGTCGAGGACGGCCGGGCGCAGGACAACCGCCGATTCGCTCGCCATGCCGAGACCATCGCGGAACTGCTCGACGCCGGGCACGCAGTCTGTCTGCTCGCGCACCAGGGTCGCCCCGGCCGAGACACGTTCATTTCGCTCGAGAGTCACGCTGCCATTCTGGCGGATCACCTTCACACCGGTGTCGAGTTCGTCCCCGACACCTACGGTGAGGAGGCACTCGCCGCCATCGAGAGTCTCGACAGTGGTGAGGTGCTGTTGCTCGAAAACGTGCGGATGTGCGAGGACGAACTCCCCGAGAAGGAACCCGAAGTCCACGCCGAAAGCGACCTCGTGCAGACGCTCGCGCCGCTGTTCGACGCCTACGTCAACGACGCCTACTCCGCCGCTCACCGGGCGCACGCCTCGCTCGTCGGCTTCCCGCTCGTCATGGACGCCTACGCCGGGCGCGTGATGGAACACGAATACACCGCAAACTCCGCGATTCAGGAACGGGAGTTCGACGGCACAGTGACGATGGTGTTGGGCGGCACCAAAGCCGAGGATCTCATCCCCGTCATCGAACGCGTCGACGACACCGTCGACCGGTTCTGTCTCGGTGGGATCGTCGGCGAACTCTTCTTGCGCGCGGCGGGCCACGAGGTCGGCTTCGATCTTGCGGGGTCGGAACTGTACGACCACCAGTGGGAGGAACACGGTGACACCATCGAGGCGACCCTCGACGAGTACGGCGACCGACTGATGCTCGCCAAGGATCTGGCCTACGAGGACGAAGACGGCGACCGCGCGGAGGTCGCAGTCGAGGGCATCGAGAAGGAGACCTCGTTTCTGGACATCGGAAGCGACAGCACAGCGGCGTTCGCCGACCGCGTCCGCGAGTCCGAAGCCGTCTTCGTCAAGGGCGCACTCGGCGTTTTCGAGGACGAGCGATTCGCCGACGGAACTGTGGGCGTGCTCGAAGCCATCGCCGAGACGGACTGCTTCTCGGTCGTCGGCGGCGGCGACACCTCCCGTGCGATCGAGATGTACGGCCTCTCCGAAGACGACTTCTCGCACGTCTCGATCGCAGGCGGGGCGTACGTCCGGGCGCTGACCGGCGAACCGCTCGTCGCTGTCGAGGCGCTGCAGGGCGCGGCGTAGGAAAAGTCGACCAGACAAACCTTAAACCGCAACGACGCCCTACGGACGAGTATGACAGCGGGCGACGGCACTGCGACGGTTCGTGTCGAGGGCGCACGCAAGCGCGACGCCGGTCGGGGGATCGCACGAGTTCCGACGCACGTCCAGCGTGAACTGGGTGTGCTCAGCGGTGATCCGATCATCATCGAGGGCGACCGACTGACGGTGGCGAAGGTCTGGCCGGGCGAGGACGACCGCTCGGTGATCCGAATCGACGCCGACACCCGCGCGAGCGTCGGTGCGAACATCGGGGACAGCGTCACCGTTCGCACGGCCTCTGTCGAAGATGCCAGCGAGGTCCACATCCAGCCAGCGGACGAACACGCAGACGACGCGCCGTCGGAGCAGGCCGTGGGGCGAAAGCTCGCAGACCGACTGGTTCGAACGGGAAAGAAGATCCGCATCGAGGGGTACGGTCCCTACGTCGTCACGGAGACCACACCGAGTGGGTCCGTTCGGATCACCGACGACACGACGATTCTCGTCGACCCCGAACTCGCATCGCCAGCGGAGACGGCAAGCGAGTCAGTCGAACAGGAGGACGCAGGGACGACCTACGAGGATATTGGAGGACTCGACGAGGAACTCGACCTAGTCAAGGAGATGGTCGAGTTGCCACTCTCCGAACCCGAGGTGTTCACGCGGCTGGGGATCACACCGCCGAAAGGCGTCCTGCTGTATGGCCCGCCGGGCACCGGCAAGACACTCATCGCCCGCGCAGTCGCGAGCGAAGTCGACGCCTACTTCGACACCATCTCCGGCCCCGAAATCGTCTCGAAGTACAAAGGCGAGTCCGAACAGCAGCTCCGGGACGCCTTCGAGGCCGCGAGCGAGAACGCGCCCGCAATCCTGTTCATCGACGAAATCGACTCCATCGCGGGCGCGCGAGACGACGAAGCCGACATGGAAAATCGGGTGGTTGCACAGCTTCTGACGCTACTCGACGGTCTCGAAGAGCGCGAGCAGGTGGTCGTCATCGGCGCGACTAACCGCGTCGACGCGGTCGACCCCGCCCTGCGCCGCGGCGGCCGGTTCGACCGGGAGATCGAAATCGGCGTCCCGGACGAACGTGGTCGCCGGGAGATCCTCGACGTCCACACCAGAAACGTCCCGCTCGCTGACGACGTGGATCTGGACGCGCTGGCTGGACGGATGCACGGCTTCGTCGGGGCCGACATCGCGTCGCTCGCCCGCGAGGCCGGGATGGCCGCACTGCGCAGACGCGAGACCACGGCCACCGATGAGTTGCGGATCACACAGGCGGACTTCGAGACGGCGCTGACCGGTGTCGACCCCTCCGCGATGCGGGAGTACGTTGCCGAGTCACCCGCGGTGACTTTCGCGGACGTGGGCGGTCTCGACGAGACGAAGCGGCGACTCCGGGAGGCCGTCGAGTGGCCCCTCTCCTACGGGCCGCTGTTCGAGGCCGCACAGACGGACCCGCCCGCCGGAATCTTGCTCTACGGCCCGCCGGGCACCGGCAAGACGCTCATCGCCCGCGCAATCGCCGGAGAGAGCGGCGTCAACTTCGTCCAGGTCGCCGGGCCGGAACTGCTTGATCGCTACGTCGGTGAGACAGAGGAGGCCATCCGCGATCTGTTCGAGCGCGCACGACAGACCGCACCGGCGGTCGTCCTGCTCGACGAACTCGACGCCATCGCCACCAAACGAGGGGAGAGCCACGAGGTGACCGAGCGGGTCGTCTCGCAACTACTGACCGAACTCGACAGGATCGCAGACCATCCGAGCGTGGTCGTAATTGCGGCGACGAACCGCCGGGATGCGATCGACTCCGCGTTGCTCCGGCCCGGTCGACTCGAAACCCACATCGAGGTGCCGACGCCTGACCAGGCGGCACGCCGGGAGATTCTGGCCGTCCACACCCGAAATACGCCGCTGGCCGAGGACGTGGATCTCGACAGAGTCGCAGAGGAGTCGGTCGGGCTCTCCGGCGCGCAACTCGAAGCGCTGGTCCGCGAGGCGTCGATGCAGGCGATCCGGGCAATTGCACACGATATTGATCCCGACGAAGCTGCCGAGCACACCGAGGCGGTCGTGATCGGAATGGACGAGTTCGAGCGGGCGCTCGAAACCGTGGGAGAGGACTGACACCAGACGCGACCGGTGACAGGCCTCTACTCCAGGACATGTACCGGACAGGGATTCGTCGTCAACACGACCGCCCCATTTTCGATCAAGTCGAAACGGACGTGTCCCTCGCCCTCGCTCACGCCCTGAAAGGAGACGAGCGTCCCATCACGGTCGATTTCGAGGACGTCGGTCGAAGAGTCATCTGCTGGATACACCTCGAAGTCGAGTCCGTCCGGACCGATCGGGATCTGCTCGCGGTGCTGGTCGTACAGTTCGACGCGCGTCGTCAGCAGTGCGCCGAAGGGCACCTCGATCGGCGACCGATGCCAGTTGCTCTTTCCGTCGGGATGGCCGTGGTAGCGAACGACGACGCTGTCGTCGCTCGTGTCGTAGAGGTGGAGCGGAAACTCGCCGCTCAGCGTGACCGTCTCGAACTGAAAGTTTTCGATGATGCGGGTGCCATCGCCGCCATCGACGTGATCGTGGTCGTGAGAATCGTCACCGCTGCCGTCGTTCAGACAGCCCGCAATCGGAGCGGTGAGCGAAACAGCGGCAGCACGGAGTAGCGTCCGGCGATTCATACCCAGAGATCGGGCGACCGACGGTTAGTCATATTGGTACGACTCACGAATTTAGGGAAAGCGGGCCGACCCGGCCAGGGCGGCGGTCAGATCCCGAACGTGACCCGAACCATGTCGCGGGTCCCGGGACCGAGTCCGACCGCGACGATCGCACCGAGGAGCATGATCGCGTAGCGCGGGTTCTCCTCGATGAACTGCTTGTCGAACACGGAGATGATCGCGAGCGGAACGAGAATCTTGACCACGAGGAAGGGCCAGGCTTCCCCGACGTAGACGCCGAAGAGTTCGGTCCCGCCCTGAATCGAGTTGGTCAAGTCCATTATCGTCCGGTTCAGCGGGTGTTTGGCAGAGTACTCGCCCAGCCCCCAGACGTGCGTCCAGTCGTTCGCGAGGACGTTTGCGGTGCCGTCGATGGCGTGGCCCCAGAGGACGACAAGCCCCATCAGCCCAGTTCCGGCGTTGATCCATGGCCGATATCGTTCGGTTAGGAAGTACGTGCCTGCCGCGACTATCGTCGCAATCACGAGCGTCACGAGGAGAATGCCCGGATAGAAGCGCACGTACGACTCGGTGGCGGCAACCGACAGGAGATACCCAAAGGAGGTAAACAGGGCGACAGCACCGATAGTCCCGAGCGGATAGTAGTACGTCTCAGTTCGGCCAGTGTGTGCGAGCCACTTCCCGAGGAGAAACGCGCCCAAGGCGATAGCGAAGACGGTGAAGTAAATAAAGGGAGAGATGAGCGCGGCGCTGAGCGGGTACTCCATCGCCGGAGTGACGCCCGCTTCCTGCGCGGCGACGAAGGAATCCTCGACGGTTCGGAGCGCACCGCCAAACAGCATGAACGGAACGAGCGCGTAGAAAAACTTCGGGTGCGGTGAGAGGTCGAATCGACGCAGGAGCAGATAGACTCCGACGAGCATGAAGACGAGTACGGCAACGTAGCCGAGCGTCGACACGACGGTGTATCCGGGAGTGGCGACGTAGGCAGCCTCGCCAGCGGCGTCGTAGGCCGCGATGTCACACCCGCGTGCCATCTCGCCGGTCTGGACCGACCCGACGTCCGGGCGGTACACGACACAACTGGAGTCGACTGCGTCGGCGTGGACTGGTCCCCAGAAGTAGTGCCAGAGAAACCCCCAGAACACCTGCCGGGTGAACGCTATCGCGGCGGCGACGACGGCGACGACACCGACGACGAGCGACCCGACCCACGCGAGTTCGGGGCTGATATCGTATCGGTCGAGAATCTCCATACCCGTGAGAGGAACCCCCGACCTGTTGAGGATTCCGGTTCTGTGTGCCGACTGCGGGTACCCCAACCGGAGCGGCCAGCGTCAGCTGTCGAGGCTCTCGGACACAGCGTCGAGTACTGTCTCGTGGGCGCGGCCGTTGGAGACGACAAGGCCCTCCGCCCCGTTCGTAAAGCGCTGTCCGTGAACGTCAGTCACTGTCCCGCCAGCCTGTCGGATCAACTGAACGCCGCCGAGTGCGTCCCAGGGGAGAGGCGTCTCTGGCATGAACGCTGCGTCGAGACTGCCAGCCGCGACGAGTGCCAGCACCCCCTGCAGACAGCCAAAGCGTCGGGTATCGCCAAAGGTCGTCCCACTGCGTCGGAGCAACGTCGCGTAGTCGCCCCTTCCGGGCCAGTGACCGATCAGTCCGACGGTGAACGACTGCGGGTCGGTCCGGTCGCTCACAGAGAGTTGATCGCCGTTTCTCGTCGCACTCTCAGGCCCGGCCGTGTAGATGTCGTCTTCGGCGGGCAGATACGTCGCTGTCGCGACCGGTTCGCCATCGGAGACGGCCGTCACACTCGTCGCCCAGAATCGGATCCCACGGACGTAGTTGTTCGTGCCGTCGATTGGGTCGACGACCCACGCTGGCCCCGTCTCCGGGACCTCATCGTGGAGTCGAACGGACTCATCGGTGTCCGGTGGAAGGCTCTCCTCCTCACAGACAAGCGGGTCGTCGGGAAACTCCTGGCGGATTGTGACGATGACCTGCCGCTGTGCTGCCCGGTCCGCGTCGCTGACAAGATCGGTCTCGTTCGATTTCTGTTCGACCCGCAGAGACCCGCGGAACTGCTTGCGGGCGACCACCCCACCGGCACGCGCGGCCCGCTCCGCGAGCGCCGCACGGTGAATCCCATCGCTCATACTCGCCTCTTCTGTCCGGTGACAGATAGCATCACCGTTTCACGCGTCGCGCTGTCAGAGAGACGCTGCAAACCAGAGTTGCTAGAACAGCGCGCCAACCTGCGCCGAGTTAATAAAAATAGAGTAGATAATAATAACACTTTTGTGCGAACGGGAGAAAGGAGGAAATATGAGTTTGACCCGGAGAGAGGTTCTCAAAGCTGGTGTCGGGTTGGCGGGAGTGAGCGCCACTGCTGGCTGTCTCGATGTCGTCGGTCTCGGAACAGAGGCGAGCGATGCCGATGGATACGCCGCATTCTTCCCCATCCACGACTGGGCGGAAGCGGTGGGCGGCGAACGGATGACCTTCGAGAATCCGGTCGGGACGGGTCGGATGGGACACGGGTGGAGCCCAGATGCGAACATCACGTCCGACGTGGCGGCAACTGACGTGTTCCTCTATCTCGACACCGAGGAGTTCTCGTGGGCACAGGATGTCGCCCGGAATCTCGAACGGGACTACGACGATATTGCCGTGGTGGACCTGCTCGCTGGCTTGGAATCGGATTTGATCTCCTCTGACCACGATGGCAGTGATGAAAGCAGTGACGGTCACGAACACGGCGGGAGTGGCTTTCACGACCCACACGTCTGGGTCGATCCCATCATCGCTCAGGAGATGGTCGGAACAATCGAGGCCGAACTCGCTGAACTCGACCCGGAACACGCGACGACGTACGAGGAAAACGGGGCCGCGTACAGAGACCGTCTCGGGGCGGTCGACGAACAGTTCACCGAACTGGTCGCACGGTCAGAGCTGGACGTGGCCGTCTTCGCCGGGCACAACTCCTTTCAGTATCTCGAACGCCGATACGGGTTCAGCCTCGAAACGCCGACCGGGGTTTCGCCCGACGCACGGGCCTCCCGTGACGACATCATCGGCCTGATCGAGACCATCGAGGACCACGGGATGGACACCATTCTCTACGACCCATTCGAGGCACCCACGCCCGGCGATGGCTATCCACAGATCGTCGAGTCGATCCTCGAAGAATCACCAGCAGAGCACGCCGAACCGCTGACGCCAGCGTCGGGCACCACCGGCGAGTGGAACGAACAGGGCTGGGGCTGGGTCGAGCAGATGGAGGAAGTGAACATCCCGTCGCTCGAACAGGCCCTCAATCCAGGGCAGGCGTCAGGCGACAGTTAGACTGACAGCCAGCAGAATCAGCGGCCGCGCGACGAGACCCACGCTCAGCGTCCGAATCGTCCCAACTCCGAGTTATTAAAAGCAACATCTTAGATAATAACCCTTTTTATCGCTCGGGGAGAACAGAGAGCTAGTGAGAGACCCGTGAGTGCCGCAATCGAGGTTTCGGACGTGACCTTCGCCTACGGCGAGACAGTCGCCGTCGAAGACGTCTCGCTGACGATCGAACAGGGGGCGTTCGTCGGTCTGATCGGGCCAAATGGCTCCGGAAAGACGACGCTCCTGCATCTCATGATCGGGCTGAAGTCCCCCGACAGCGGATCGATTCGGCTGTTCGACGAGCCAGCGACCGAGTTCGACGCGGGCGAGCGGATCGGCTACGTCTCACAGCGGTCGACCGACCGCAGCGGGTCGATGCCGGTCTCGGTGCGCGAGGTCGTGCTGATGGGGCGGTTCCCACACGTCGGGCACGCGCGTCCGACCGCCGAGGACTACCGACTCGTCGACAGCGCGCTCGAACGGGTGGGTATTCCCGACCTTGCAGACCGGTCGATCGGAGAGCTTTCGGGCGGACAGCGCCAGCGAGCGTTCATCGCGCGGGCGCTTGCGGCCGAGGCCGACCTGCTCGCGCTCGACGAACCGACGGTCGGGGTCGACGCCGACTCGCGGACGGAGTTTTACGACCTGCTCGACGAACTGAACGAGCAGGGGATCACGATCATCCTCATCGAGCACGACGTGGATATTCTGACAGAACACGTCGACACCGTCGCCTGTCTCAACCGCGAACTGTACCACCACGGCGACACCGTCTCCTTTCTGGAGAGCGACGCTATCGCGAAGGCCTACGGAAAGACGGGGAAGATTCTCGCACACGACCACCCATGAGTGGGGAGACGGCAGACGGGAAACGGCCACCCGTCAGGGGACGGGCACGCCATACGGCAGAGTTAGTCGGACTCGGACTGACAGCAGTACTCGCGGCGTTCATGCTCCTGTTCGTGCTCGTCGACTGGCTTCGGCTTTCCGCGCTCCCGCTCAGTTCGACGGCGACGACGGCATTCGATCTCTACGTCTCGGCTGGTGGCGCGCTCGATACGATACTCGGGACGAGAGTGTTCGAGTCCCCGGGAACGATCCGCATCGTCGCAACGGGCGTGCTGATCGGTATCGTCGGCCCGCTCGTCGGCGTGTTTCTCGTCCATCGGCAGATGGCGCTCATCGGGGAGACGCTCGCTCACACCGCATTTGCGGGCGTCGCCATCGGCGTCGTCGTCGCGGGGCTGACCGGCATCGCCGGTACGCAGGACCAACTCATCCTCGTCGCATTTCTCGTGAGTGCCGTCGCCGCGCTCGGGTTGCAGTGGCTGACCGAGTACACCGACTCCTACGGCGACGTCCCGATCGCTATCGTGCTGACCGGGAGTTTCGCAGTCGGGACACTGCTGATCTCGATGTTTCGCGACCGGGTTGCGATCGGCATCGAAATCGAGGATTTCCTGTTCGGACAGATCGCAATCGTCACAGTCGAGGGGACCCGCATGGTCGCCGTGCTGACCGTGCTAGTCGTCGCCTTGGTCATCTACAACTACAAGCAGTTCTTTTTCATCACGTTCGACGAGCAGGCCGCGCACGTCGCCCGCCTGAACGTGCGCGGCTACAACTCGCTGCTCATCGTGATGACCGCCGTCGTCGTCGTCGGCGCGATGCAGATTCTCGGCGTCATCCTCGTCGCCGGACTGCTCGTGATCCCCGCCGCCGCGGCCTCGCAACTCGGTCAGAACTTCCGCGAGACAGTGTATCTCTCCGTCCTCCTCGGACAGCTCTCAGTCCTCGGTGGACTCTTCATCGCGCTCGTCGGAAGTCTCCCGGCTGGCGGGTCGATCATCGTCGTCGCTATCGGCGTCTATCTCGCCGCAGTCACGCTCTCGGACAGAGCCGTCGGCAGGCTCTCGATACACTGAGTGGTGCGGTACTGCTGTTGCTCTCGTTTTGATGCGACGAAAATTGCGAGGGAAGATCGCTCCGTGGATCTTCCCGCACTGTTTTGCGAGGGGCCGTGAGGCCACACAGTGCGAGGGATGCGATTTGAACGCATGGACCCCTACGGGAGCGGATCTTGAGTCCGCCGCCGTTTCCAGGCTTGGCTACCCTCGCACGCATGCTTTCTTGTTGGCTGTCTGTGTAAGCTCTTTCGGATTGAATCGCCATACGGAGGCGATATGTCCTCGTTCCACCGTCAGGTTTTGACGGACCCGCGACCGACGTTTTGGGTCATGCTGTAATAAAGATTCCACGTCCACGGACCAAATGAGACTGACGTTTTGGGGCCTCAACAGGGTCCCAACCCGGTACCGTCGGGGACGGATTTCGACCGGACGTTTTGAGGGTTGAGTGGGGTCGAACGAAAATGACGGACCTGCAAAATCGACGTTTTGAGGGGTGAATCAGAACAGCGTCGAGCAGTCCTGCGCGACTACTCTATCGGTTGAACACCACTGGGCGAGGGTAACTCCAGAAGATACTCTGGAGCGACGTGGTAGTTGTAGTGCCCATACTTCAGTGACCTCCGGGGTTCTCGGTTGAGTAGCATCTCCTTGGTTGCTCCGCCCAACATCTCGACAGTAGTTCGCTTGTCGTTCTCTGGAGGTCCATTTGGAAGGCGACACTGTACGTAGTAGTCGGCATCGACGCTATCCGTCTCCACAATCAGGTCGGGATTCTCAGCCGGTGAACACTTGACATCGACTTCTACCGTTTCATCCGAGGTGTCCCGCTCAGTAAACCGAACACGGAAGTCTACACCACCGTCTGTCCGAGAGAACGTTTCTGTGTCGACCTGAAGCTCGTAGTAGATGGCAAACGCCATCTCCCCCAGAGCACCGATGAGGTGACGCTTGTGAGCTTCATGCCCCCATCCCTGCTCGCCCGCATCACTGTACCAATCATCATTATCCTCGAACGAACCCATCCGCTCTTGACCGATTTGTCGGGCACGACGGACATATCGGGGAGACACCTCGACGCTGACCGGCATTAGGATGAAACCAGAACCTCGACGGTCACAACGGTTTCGACGGAGTTGACGGTAGGTGGGCTCCGGTGAGTCCTTTCGGCGTCACGGAACGTAGTCACACGGGACGGACGAGAAACCGGCATCCCCGTCAGCGTTCGAGCCAGTAGTGCCAATCCTCGATTGCTTGCTTTGTGTCGTCATCTACATCGACGGGTTCCAGTTGTTCCAGTGGAACGCCGAGTTCGCGGTCCATCCACTCGACGGTTACGTACTGCTGACTGAGCGTCGGTTCCGTCGACGACATGCCGACGACGCGCACTGTCTCGCCTTCCTTCAGCGGTGACTCCTCCCGTTCGGTGGTACACCGCGCCTCGAAGGGAAAGTCCATCAAGTCATCGAGGTAGGCGTGCCAGCCGTAGGCTTGCTCGTTCGCGCCGTAGGCATCGACAATTATCCTCGTCTTGATGCGCTCTTCGCGTTCTTCGTCTCGCTCGGTCATGGCTCACCCCCGGCCCGCGTGTGGAACGACGCCCCGGACTTGAACTCGGTCAACTCCTCGATGCGACTCTCAAGCTCCTCTATCTCTTCGCGGAGTTCCTCGGCTTCCTCGCCCTCAGTGGCCGCGAGTTGGTCCTTGAGACCCTGGAGTCGCGTCTCTTTGCGCTCTTCGTCCACCTCGGCCTTGCGGACATACTCGGACTCCTCGATGTCGTACACGTCGCTTTCGGAGAGTTCCGTCACGTCGAGCGCGTCGTCCACTTTGTCACGGTCGACGCCGAGCACGCGCTCGCGGTCGATACCAGCCGCTTCGACCGTTGCCAGTACCTTGTCGTCATCTTTGAGCGAGCGATTCCGGCGCGTCGTGCGCTGTACGGAGCCGAACGGCCCGCTCACCGGGCGGCCGTGATGGAGCCGGTTCAGGAGCACGTTGGCTACGTCCTGGCGGAGGTCGTTGGCGTTGCGCTGTACGTCCGAGAGTAGGGTGTAGAGGTTCACCAGCGCGTCCGTCTCCATCTCTTCGAGAACTTCGACCTCGTGGCGTTCCAGGGCGTCAACGAGTAGGAGAGCGTCCGCGTACACGTCGAGGTCCGATTCGGTGCGCTCGGTAGTGTCCGTCTCGGGCTCGCTGTCGAGCAGTTGTGTCGAGGTCGGCCCTTCGGTTTCGGTGATGACCTTTGCGTCTTCATCGACCTCGAAGCGCGGGTGGAGACTCAGCACAGCGGGGTACGGGTCAGCGTCGGGTGGGAGACGGTCGAGGTCGAACCCGTCCTGTTCGTCGGTGATGCGCCGATAGAGCGTCTCGAACTGGTCGCGCTGGAGTGGTCGGCCCTCGTCGATGTCGCGGTCGAGAAATTCGATGACGACACGTTGCTCCTGTACATCTGTGACACGGAATCGGTCGTGCGACAGTGGCGTGATGAGTGTCGACCTTTCGGGGAGGTCGTCGAGTTCGTCCAGGAGCGTGTGCCAAGTGACGCTGAAGGACATACGTCAGCTTCGTGGGGGAAGCACGCTAAGCCTTGCTCTGAGTCAGGACTATCGGAGGGACGAGTATGTGGATGTTGGCTGGCTACTAATCCAGCAGTAGAACTCTCCTACCGATTTAATTCGAGATATGCGGGGCTTCTGTTTTTATATTTGTACGGCAGAGAATCCCTTTCCCTCGAATTAATTGGTTTGAAGGGCTAAACGTGGAGATAATACAGACCAACCCCTGCTACCAGCGCAGTCGGGTACGGCTCCGGGTTGCGGAACTACCCCGTATAATACTCTATACGTACCAGTTCCGGAACTTTCGGAGCGACAGTGCGGTGTCTGACCCGCTGATAGCAGAGTCGCCTCAGCAAGGTCAGAATTATCGCTGGTTATCTAACACTGGTCGCGGGTTTCACGGGTAAACTCTGTCTTCATACTCGGCTTTCCAGAACGAGATGGGAGACCGATGTCTCACGTCAGTGGTCCAGTCAACAATGCTAATCAGGAGTCACCGGCATAAGATGTATGTGCAATATGTACAAATATTACAGATGCTCGGTCGATGTCGAAAAAACGGGTCAATATCAGCGTCGATCCAGACCTTCATGCCAGAGCAAAGGAACTGGGACTGAATGTCTCCGGCGTGGCCGAACACGCCCTCCAGAGCTATATCCGTGCACTCGATGGTGGTGAACAGACAGACTCCGCCTTGGTTGCCTCTTCAGACCCACCCGCATCAGACGCGCTACCAACGACAGAGACCACGACACGCTCTCACTCGACACAATCGGTCGAGGAGACGCTCGACGAGTACACTGACTACGCGATAACTGTGCTCAACCGAAGTGAGCAGACCCTCGACCAGCACCGCCGGTATCTCGACCGGTTACTCCGACACGCCGAGAAACCCCCCGACGCTATCGAAGAAGCAGACATCATCGCCTATCTGGAGTCCGAACAGCCGATGAGCGAGTCCAAAAAACAGAACATCCTCTCGGCGGTGCGGGTGTTCTTCCGCGAATACGTCGAGTCGGAGATAGCCGACAGTTTCAAGCTCCCGACAACGAGTCCGAACCCAACCACGGTGCCGACGAAAGCGGACCTCCAGACCTTCTACGACGCGATTGAGAATCCCAAGTACCAGACGATCTTCCTGATGTACGCCACGTCCGGCCTCCGCTCGTCCGAACTGGTCGAACTCACCATCGACGACATCAACGAAGATGACCGGATGCTCATCCCCGAGAACGATTCCGCTGTCAAGCAGACGTGGGTCTCGTTCTATAACGAAGAGGCCGAACAGGCATATGAAGCGTTCAAACCCACCCGCGCGCCCAATGACGAGCGGTTGTTCCAGGCGAGCAAGCCCACGGTGAACACGACGTTTCAACGACTCTCAGAGAAGTCGGGCGTGAAGATAACGCCACAGATGCTCCGGCGGTGGTTTGCCTCCGAGATGGCCTCCCTCGGCGTGGACTCCAGTTACATCGATGCCTTCTGTGGCCGGACGCCCGACTCCGTGCTCGAAAAACACTATCTGGACTACTCGCCGCGCAAGCTGAAGCAAATCTACGATGACGCCGGACTTACACTCCTTGAGTAATCTATGCGTCTACGCTACAGTCCTGGAACTGATTCTGATGCTGAGAGTCAAGCGGATGCTCCTGGAACCTCCCCACGGTCAGTAGAACGAGGGAAGCGAATCGAGAAATCAATGTGTTCAGCTCCACCGCGGAGGACTGGCTTCTTGCGCGACCCATCGTCTTCGAACTCGACCACGCCGAGCGATTCGAGTTCGGTCAGGTTGCGATGGACTTCACGGTAGTCACGGTCCACTACGTCGGCGAGTTGGCGGATGCTCGCTGGCTCGTCGGAGACGACTGCCTCGATGAGTTCGAGGTTCGAGGTGCGCATCAGCCGGGCGATGTCGTCGAACTCTTCAAAGTTGAGGATGAAGCGCACGTCCTGCTCGACGGCCTCGCCTGTCTCCCCTGCTTCAGCCCGTCGCAACCGTTCGCGGGCCGCTTGCCGATGCTGTTCGGCCTGCTGAAACGTGATTTTGAGTGTGTTTTCGGTCATGGGTGGCGTTCGATTTCGTCGAGGAATCGGTCACGGAGTTCCATCATCCCCGGAAAGTCGATTTCGGTGATTCCCTCGGGTGTGTGACGCTCGTGGCGGCCAACAGTTTCGTTTTCGTTGTCGTACCGGAGGATGGTGCCTCGGCCGTCCGTGTAGCCGTAGTGGAGTGCGTAGCGGTACCCGCTCGGATACTGTGGGGCATCGGTCTTGATAATCTTCCGGCGAATGACGCGGTTGTCGACGCGATCCTCTACGTCCTCGATGACCGTATGACCCATCGCCACTGTATGGTATGCATCCCATCATCAAGAAAGTATGGGATATTTCCCATAGGTTGTGAGTTGCGACTTCCGTTATAGCAGGGGTCGGTTGTGACTGTCACCTCGTTGGTGGCGACAGGCATTACTGAGAGTGGCGTATGGTAGAACCAACTCCGGAACCTCTCTTTTTCCTTTCATTATCAGACTTCATATTGTTATAACGCGTGCAATAGGTGCCCTGCCATCCGTCATCCAAGAGCAACTCTCCCGCAGGAGGTGACAGCATGAGTAGTGGCTATCGCGAGAAAGGACGTGCGGTCGTCCTGGCCGCGCTGATGGTGCTGTCAGTCGTCGCGATGACGACGGCGTTCGCCGGGACTGCGGCGGCGGCCGCGAGCAGCCCAAGTGATGTCACCAACGACGGCCCGTATGAACCAGGTGACGTCATCGAAGTAAGCGTTGACGTAGGTACCAGCGGAAACAACGTCACGCTTGCTTTCGACGGTGGCAACAATGGAGACCTCAGCGATGACACCACTGGTGTCAACGGTACAGACTCCATTACCGTGGAAGACGGCGGAGCGAAGGACCTTGACGGAAGTGCGGATGGGTCCATCAACGCGAAGGTGGAGCTGACCCCGTCGTCAGGTACATTCGCCGATGGCGATCTCTCTATCGTCGCCACTGAAGGCGAGTCGGTTTCAGGAACTGGAGATGTTGCTTCCAACAGCTTTGTGACCATCGACGACACCGAACTCGTCGTTGACGGCGATGGTGGCGCGGAATGGACCACTATCCAAGACGCAATTGACGCTGACGATGGTGACGACACCATCCTCGTGCGTGATTACTCGGGCGGAACCTACGATGCCTTCGACGTGGACAAATCAGTCAACGTCTCAGCCGCTCCTGGCGCCTCACCATCCGTTGAAGCTGCACAGCCGGTTGACATCAGTTCTGCTGGCGTGACCATCAACGGTCTCGACATCACGTCGACTGACTCCAACGCGCGTGTCATCGACTACGACACGGGCAACAATGGTCTGGCGAACGGTGTCATCAAGAATAACGTCATCAACGATGGTCAGTACGGTATCGAAGTGCGCTCCGGCGCTGGGGACTCGTTCGAAATCAAGAACAACGAGTTCAACAGCGACGGTAGCCAGTTCGCAATCCGTAGTGACGGCACTCTCGGTGGCGACTCCTCGATCACCGGCAACACGATCAACGATGCCCAGAACGGCATCCTGGTCTCTGCCGAATCGTCGAATAACCAACTGACCATCGAGGATAACGTCATTAGTGTCGCCGGTTCCGAATCGGGCATCAAGCTCGCGACGGCCGGATCGAACGTTGACAACGTACACGTCATCAGCAACACCATCAGTGACGCGACGACTGCTGATGATACCGCGGGTGAAACTGAAACCGCCGGTGTTCGACTCCACAAGAATACCGCTGGTGGTCAGATCGTAAACACCGAAATCAAACAGAATACGGTTTCGGATATCAAAGAAGATGTTCTCGCCAATGGTCAGGGCAGCACTGGCTCGATCAATGCCAAAACGACCCTGAACAACAAGCTCATCTCGCTGTACAACAACAACGACATCCAGCGAGCGAACCTCTACTCGACTCGGTACGCCGTGAGTATCGACGAGAATCGGATTCCGACCTCGGAATCCTCGACGGTGACGGCTAACATCGTCGGCGTGCAGGATGGCAACAGCCCATCCTTCGCCTACGAAGTCGTCAACCGGTCGATCATCGCTGGCAACCCTGTCAGTAGCTACAACGAACTCCAATCGTCCAACAGTTGGTCAGACGTTCACTGGGTCGATTCAAACGACAACGGTGGTGCCTTTGATCCAGCTAACGACATCATCTTCTTGGAAAATGGTGTTTCAGGTAGCGACACTGATAACCAGTACGACAATGATGAGGGTGATATCCTCCTTGCTGGTGCGGACAACAATGACGTAACTGCAACCAATGACTTTAGCTCAAACGTTGATTCAGACTGGGTCAGTGGTGGCTTCTACCTCGCCGATGCAGCAGAAGGCGACAGCTGGGATGAAACCGTTGACGGCATCCTCATCCAGCAGGGTACCGAAACAACTGGCACGTTCTCCGGCAGTTCACAGACATTCGACGTGACGCCGCAGTCGGCCAGTACGAACTACCCGTTCAGTCTGCTTGCCAGTGGTAGCACTGGCGTGAACTCGGATGTCCTCAACAGTACGACGTCCGACTACACAGTCGAAAACCTCAGCACGACGCCCAGCCCGCCGGTGTTCGAAAACACCTCGGTCACCGTCTCCGGTGACCTCATGGCTGGCAGCTCGGGTGTGAGTAGCTTCGACCTTGACCTTGTGTCGCCGGGCGGCACTGAGAAGAACGCCGGTGACAATCCGGAGGTCACGACTGGTGACGGCTCCTTCCTGTTCACCGCTGTCTCAGTGAATGACGCAGGCACGTACGAGGTTATCGCCGACGGTAACCCGAGCCGGAGCTTCGCCGAATTCACTGTCGAGCCGAAGGAAGCGAACCTGACGCTCGCGGCTGATTCCGAGCCGACTGCTGGCTTCGGCCAGAACTACGATGTCATTCTGAAGAACGCAGACGGTAACGCGTTCAACATGCAGGATGATTACGACGACAGCTATATCAACGTCACTGGTCCATTCGAGGAGGATCTGACGTCCACGGGTTACTACGATAACTCGAACGTGGATAGCATCGAAGACTCCAAGCGTTCGGATGTTGACGATGACGGAAACGATGAAACTGTGTGGGTCCAGATCCAGCTGAAAAATGGTGAAGACACGGTCGAGTTCAGTGCGACACCAGTCGACGCTGACTCAGACGTGACGGCAAGCCTCGAAAGTGACGATGGTTCGTCAACCTACACTGGTCTCGAAGAGATCAATACCGGTGACGCTACCTACGACTCACCGGATTACGTCGCTGATGACCAGAGCCTCGACGTTGTCACGGGTGACCAAGACCTCGTCACCAGCATCACCGCAGGCAGTCAGATTGAGGCCGCACAGGGCTCGAAGACAGTTACTGTCGAAGTGCTTGGCAGTGACGGCGGTGCTGCTGACGGCGACAGCGGTAACAACCTGAATAATGTGACCGTCGCGCTGTCGGGCATCAATATTGACACTGAGAAGACTGATCAGGAAAGCCAAACGGTCTCGTTCAGTGTCGAACCTGATGAAGCAGGGACGCTGACTGCAGACGTCACGGCCTACGCTGACGACGGCAGTGTGTACACAGATAGTCTCACTGTCGACGTGACGGGTGACATCATCGACAGTGTCGACCCGACCTCGGTGCAAATTGAGGACAACAGCAACATCACTGTCGAAGTGACCGACGACGAGGGGACGCCGCTCCCCAACCGCGAGGTCATTCTCGACGCCAATAATGGTGCGACGCTGACTGTCTACGATCAGGTCGACAACACGGCTCGAACTGGTGTCTCGACGGTGAAAATCGATGGTTCGGCTGGTACCATCACGACTGGAACCGCCGACAGCCCAGGCC
This sequence comes from Halovenus marina, assembly GCF_051414115.1. Lineage (NCBI taxonomy): Archaea > Methanobacteriati > Methanobacteriota > Halobacteria > Halobacteriales > Haloarculaceae > Halovenus > Halovenus marina. The sequence continues at coordinate 2,006,668 of NZ_JBLKNZ010000001.1, forward strand.
CAGGTTCGAGTCAAATCGACGATAACTATATTGCCAACAACGGTATCTACACCGTCAAGAACGTCACCTTCACAGCGACTGGGAGCTTCGACGTCTACGTCAGCGACCAGCCCAGCAACAACTACGCGGAAGGTGGCACTGAGATTTCCGCCCAGTCGAAGCAAGGCATCTCGGTCACTGGCGTCGAAGCCTACGAAGTGTCGTCGAACCGCTCGGCGGCCCTCGCGGGCACGGAAGAGGTCCATACGCTGAACATCACCGAGGACGGTGCGGAAGTCAACGGCACCGCGCTCGATGACTTCAGTGTCACCAGTAGCGCAGACGACACGTCGTACAGTGGCTTGACGCCTGTCGACCTCGACGAGGACGGTACGAATGACGCGCTGGAAGTCACGCTCAACGCGACGAACGCCAGCGCGATGGCGAACGTCACGCTCGGCGACGGCAACTCACGAACCGGCGTGCTCAGCCTCGACGTGGTTGAGCCGGAGATCACCACCACGCTCGGTGCTGACAATGCGTTCACTTCGAAAGTCTATTCTCCGGCTCAGAGGACTCTCCAGCCTCTATTGACGGAGAGCGCTGGACCATGTGAATCCGAGACTCCTCCCGCGTGTGTGTATTCCTACACACGTATCCACACGGTGAGCGCCCCATGAGCAAGAAGCGAACCAACATCAGCCTCAATCCGAACGTCTACGAAAAAGCGAAGGAACTCGGAATTAACATCTCGCAAACATCAGAGCGTGCCCTCCAGATCCGCATCGAGAGCGCCCGCCAGGGCACCCTCGCCAGCGAGACACCCGCCCCGCTCGCCCTGACGCTCGCCGAGCAAAACCCCGCCGCGCCAACTCCCGGCACAGCCGACCAGTTGGACGCCGACGAGTTCCTGACCGACTTCGAGCAGACATGCCGAATTGACTGGCACTACGCCGACAGCACCACTCGCGAACGGATGCGCTATGCCGAGAAGCTCGTCGACCACCTCGACGGCCACCCCCTGACCGCGTCGAAACCCGACCTTCGCGCCTTTCTCCAGCAGTACGACGACGACAATGCCCTCAAAACCCTCCGCGTCATCTACGGCAAGTACTTCGACACCGAGATCGCCGACAGTTTCGAACTCCCACCCTCGCCGCCGAAGCCGAAGAAAGCGCCCACGAAAGACGCACTCCGCGAAGTCTATCACGAACTCGACGCTGTCGAACTCCAGGTTGCGTTCCTGCTCTTGGCCACGTCGGGGATTCGCCGCCGCGAACTGGTCGAGTTGACACCGAGTGATTGTGACCGGGACGACCGCCTCATCTACCCGAGCACCGAGGATGGCCAGCGGACCAAACGCCAATGGGTGACGTTCTACAGTCCGGACACCGCGACCGAACTCCAGCGTGTCTATGACTTCGCCGATATGCAAGCTGACGAGCCGTTGATTTCATTCCATCGGGATACGCTCACACGTCGATTCAGACAGGCCAGCGAGCGCGCCGGAACCATGACGATCACACCCCAGACGCTCAGGGTGTGGTTTTGTAACGAGATGAGCCGCCTGGGCGTGCCCGACCGATACATCGACGCCTACTGCGGACGCACACCGACTTCGGCACTGGCAAAGCATTACTCAGACTACACACCGCGTAAACTCCAGGAACTCTATGAGGAGACTGGAATCGGCGTGCTCGACTGACTCTGTACATAATGTGCACAAAACGCAAAATGTCACCATCCACTCCCACCACAATAGCAATGAGTAAGACCGTGAAAGCCCGCGAACACTACGGGGCCAACTCGCTGGACTTGACTCTTCCCGCCGAAGTCGTCGATGAATACGACGTGAACGCGGGCGACATCTTCGAAATCGAGGTTGCATCCGACGATGATGAACTCACTCTCACGTACACGCGCGTGTACAAAAGCGAGGAGTGAGCCTATTCTGCGTCCGCGGTCCACCGCTCAATATACCGCCACCACATCATCGCGTGTCCGTTCGCGGTCAGGATGGCGTCGTGGGCGCGGACGTGCCACTGGTCCGCCCGCTGGGGGTCGTCCTGACGCGCAATCGCACTATTGGCCCACGCAACGGCCGCCTCGTGGAGATGGTAGTAGTACGCCCACAATTCCTCGGAGAGCGTCCGCCGTGGCTGGTCGGACTCGAAGGTACTCCGCCAAGCGAAGACATCCGAATGAATCGCTTCGTAACGATTCACTGCTTGCTCGAACTCGTAGATGGCCTTGGCGGACTCGCCGTGTCGAATCGCCGCGAGGCCGTCCTCGTAGTGAGCCCACGCCTGTTCGTCCCGCTGGGCAATCGTATCTCGCACCCACGCCAGAGCGTCTCCGGCGGCGGTGGGCCGCGAGAGATGCATATCCGGGTCGGGCTCGGCGGTAGGTTCGGTGGCGATTCCCTCGGCGAGTGCGTCACGACACATCGCACCCAGTGACTGGTGTGGTGTCATGCTGATTCCTCCCGGCTCCGGGCACGTGTTTCGACGCCAGCGAGGCGACCGTTCCAGTAGACCGCCTCGATGATGGCTTCGTCCGCATCCTCGGTGCCATGCTCGATGCTCGTGTCACCGCAAGAATCGCAGTAGAGGCGACGGAGCACCCACCCGTCGCGGGGATAGTGAGTGACATAGCCTCTGACGAGGTCACCACTCCGGATGCCCTTGTTACAGCGCGAACAGATATTGCCTGTGCGCGTTCCGTTCATCGCCGCCGCCGGGTCAGCAGGACTCATTCGTCGTCGCCCTCCAGAATCCGCTCGAAGTTCTCCTCCGTCACGTCGATGGCTCGCTCGACGTACTCCTCTTGACCGGTGACCCGCCCGAACCACCTGAACACGGGATACCACCGTCGAATCCACCAATACATCAGTCGGAAGTACCGCTCAAGCATCCCCGGTCACCTCCTCCAGCCGGTCCACCGCGTCACGGAGGTCATCCGCAGTCTCCGCGAGTTCCTGGGCCTGTTCTTCGAGGTCGGCGGCGTTCGCGTCGAGGTCGTCAGCCGTCTCTGACAACCGGGCTTCGAGTGCGTCGGTGTCGACCTGAGAGCACTCCAGCCGAACCCGGCAAATGTGTTTACATTCTTTCACTTCCTCCCGGTGCTGGAAGTCCGGGCACGTACACGCTGGCTCGCCCTGGATATCTACCGTGTATTCCGAGCCCGACTGGGTGGTCACCGAGAAGAGGGCACGGGCTTCCTCGATGACGGTCATGTGCTCTCTGAGGGCCCGAATTGTCCTCGGTTCGATATCGGGCTGGACTGACTCCGACGACATCAGGCTTCACCCCCTCGCTGTCGCACGTCTCGAACGTAGACCCGACCGCGAGCTTTCTCGGCGTGCTCGGTACAGCAGGGATCCTCGCTGTATCCACGAACCGGCGCGTTGACGATGACGGTATGCGTTGCCTCCCGGTTGCACCCGAGTTCCCGACACGTCGCCATCAGGTGTCACCTCCGTAGCCGAGTTCAAACCCGTCGTGTCGGATGACTACCTGGCCGTTGCGTCGGTCTGGGTCGATGTCGACGACTTCCGTCTCACCAGGGAACGCTCGCTCTGCTGCAATCACCGCCTCGATGACTCTCTCGAAGCCGTCGTCGCCCTCAGCTTCCAGTCGGTCGATGTCGTCGCGGTCCAGCCGAGTGCCCGACTCGTCGACGACGTACGCGAGTTCGAAGCGGTAGTGACGCTCCGCCTCGCACTCTGAACCGGTCTCGTAGTAGGTCTCGTCGCGTCGGTAGTCGGTGTAGGAATCCACGACCTCTGCCCAGCGGCACTGCTCGTGGAAGATGGCCGCCATGTCTTCGAGGATGGGAGACAATCCCTGGACCGGTACCCACTCGTGTTCGTGGTCCGGGATGCCGCCGCCGTAGTGACGGTCGATGTCCGCTCGTGTCGTTCCAGGAGGCAGATTCCCGCTCATCGCTGACCCTCCGGTTCGCACGGGACCGTCTCCCAGCGGTGGGGCGGCTCAACCGTCTCCCGCGAACACCGCTCGCAGGCCCAGAACGTGTACCAAGCCGACGCGCCATCCCGTCGCTCCTCGGGGGTCAGCGGGCCTTCCCAGCCTTCGCACTTCGCCAAGTCGTGACCGTTGACCCGCGCCGCGTGACGTTCGATGATTCTGTCCTTCTCTCCGTTGGCGATTTGCGATGAATTTTTGCCAGTCTCGCCAGTAGTCGATGGTGGTGTCATTAGTTCTCGTTCCAGGGAACCAACACCGGCCCGGTGCCCTTACACCGGGTTCGACTCTAACTCCAGAGCCGTCGCTATCCGGTGTTTGTCCCTGATATTGTATAGGTGATGTATTTGTAAAATGTCATTGATTGCAGCGGTTTCTGACGTGAATAAGTTGAAAACACCCCAGGTATTCGATACTGATAGCAGGTGCCGATGAGTCCGCATGGGCGACATATTACCCTGCCACCCTGGCCTAAGTCGGATAGCGCACAGACCAAGAGACACCGCAAGGCTTCCGTGAGTCAAAATTGCCCATCCAGTCACGTCGTTGCTCAGCCCGGATAGCGCATAGACAGAGGACCACCATCCCAGTCCAGATAGTCCGACTGGTATGTTTTTCTAACCGGTCCAGACGATAGTTTGGTTGTCTCCTCGACCACGTCGTTCGATTTCGCCGGTTACGGATTCAAGCACGACCAACGACATATTGGTACCGCCTCCATCGGGGGCATACCCTAATTCCTCGTCGATGAGCCGGTCGAACTCCTCGCGTTCCAGTTCTTGGTGTTCGTAGATGAGCTTGCGAATTTCTGCTGGCTGTGATTCTGACGAGTTGCGCAGTCGCTCGTAAAAACGACGGCGAGCCTGGACCTCTATCCCAGTCGTATCGACATCTGGGACTGGCGGGAGGTCTCCATTCGCCGTGGCCGTTCTTCTTCGGGCCGTCGCTTGAATCGACGGTAACCGGTCGAACCTGAGCGTGAGCGACTTGATATTGCCATCAGCTGTGTGCTCTACGTCGACGAGCGCATCCAGGGATACGTAACCGCCAGTGTCAATCTCTACCTCGAACTCGTCGCGCTCGTCGTACTCTACGGGGAGTTCCTCCTCGTCGCGTTCCCCGAAGACTTCGACCTCTTCCCGGAGAACGACGCTATCGTTAGTGAACTCGATTTCGTTCATGGTGTGTGCTCTGACTCTGTGTAATAAATGCAAACACATAAATACTGGGAAACTGAGAAAGATACTGAGAAACTCAGAGAAAGTGTAGAAGAGATACCTCGCCCAAGGTTCTCGGAGTACCACTAACGTCGCATCGACACTACGGAAATACGCCTCCACCAGATAGCGCACTCACAGGTTACCACCAGAGTCCAAGCACCAGGCCCGTGACTGCGATGCGAGCCGCCCATGCTTTGGCTTCCGAACGTACGTTGGTCAAGGTATAGTTAGTAGGAACTCGGGTAACACGACCCAAAGTTTTTCAGTACGTTTGTGGTATTCCTATGTACACTATGCGTCCACAAATCCCAGACCAGCTTGAAGAACAGGTGGAAGCAGTTGCTGAGCAAGGTGGGTACTCATCCGGCTCAGAACTCGTGCGTGACGCGGTCCGACGGCGTGTTGATGAGTTAGAACAGCGTCCATCCGACCGAACGATTCGCACATGGTTAGAACGCGAACAGCGTATAGAGGTGATTAGCAGAGACACGTTTCCAGCAGTCGAATTTGACAAGGAAACTGGAGAAACCACAACTATCGAAGGTGCAACCTGGACGATTTTACTTCGTACTTCCAATGTACCTGTGTGGGTCCACGGGGGCTTGCAGAGTGACCCCATCAAAATCACATGTCCCGTTTTGAAACGCCTCTTTTCCGAAGTAGACGAGGCAATTCTCTTGGAGGGGCCGGGTTATTTAGCCGGACTGTCGAGTGACAATCGGCCCGTTGATACTGTATCTCAAGCTGATGGGATTCAGCTGGAAAAACAAATCAGTAGAAGTCATCTGAACAGGGGTGAGCTGATTAATACCGTTCTGGGTATGGCTACGACTATAGAGATGGCGGTTGATGGTATCCCTCCATTCGAAAAAATGGTCACGGGGTGGGACGAGAGATGACAAACTCGTGGGTCCATGTGAGATTGCCATCGACTATCTGGCTGGCTTCGCTCGGAGTCGTCTCCGTTGACCACCTGGCTCCCCTTTCTCTTGGACCTATTAGCGTTCTAAGTTGGTTGGTGTTCATCTCTGGTATCCTTTATTTCCTGCTTCGAATAACTGTCGCATAGAACGGGCGAGCCTCTCTGTATCTACCTTTTCGGCCAGTTACACCGACTGCACCGCTCGCCAGCATCGCGGTCCACTCGGTCCCGCACCTCGGCCCAGTTCCCTTCGACGGTCGCGCCCTCGGGTTCGGCACCGCATCCTCGTGTTCCTATCAGGTGCCACAGTTCCGACTCGTCGTTTCGGACGGCCCTCATATACTGGGCTATGAGCGGAGTAGTGATAGAGTCGCTGGAATGTTTCTTTCGCTGGCACCTGCTATCAGCATCGTTAGATATGCTACCGTCTTACCAGGCAATTATTGCCGATAGCAACGATACAAGAACCTATACTAAGCGACATCTAACTATCACAACTCACTAATCCCGCTAAAAGGTCCGTCTGGCGAAAACGGGAGGTCGTCATATGGAAGTCGTTCGTCTATGTATTGAGCTTCGTATTCTGGGTCAACAAAGAGTAGAAGAAGAGCAGCAGGAATACCTGATTCATCCAAATCTTCTCTCTGACTCCCCCCATCCATTGCTACGCCTCTATGTGATATCGGGTTTTCAAGCGGTCGAAGAATAGACTCCAAATTTTCGAACACCCAGTTGTCACCTACAAACCCTGTTGGTAGAGAATATAGAACCGCACTGGCATCTCTCCAGTTTATTTGTGTATGAAGCCGGTCCGCTCCACGACCACTGAACCTCGCAGGGTTAAGAGGCATGAGTGCCCTGGCCGGATAAAATCGGAATCCAGATTCGTGGTACATTACAGCAAATGAGCTGGGTGTATAACTGAGCATCTTCTCACAGTCTTTTTGCAGTTCTTCTACTGGAGGGGTATCATGCTTAGGGGCCGATTTAGCCTGTGCAATAATACCGGAGCCCCAGTATCCCTCGGTAGAGACTACGCCAGTTGCAATAATAAAATCAGAGCCAGTTATGGTTTCTGGAGAATTAGTCGAACCATCGAAAAATTTGTCCCCATACACCGAGTACCGTGAATCAACAGCCCGCTCTGAGATACTACCGTCAAGGCTGTGTATGAATTTATTAGTTATTTGGTCTTCTCGCATATTGTCTTGGTACCTTTTTCGTGTATCACGGGAAGCTTCTCTGGCAGCACGCGCCAGAAGTTTCGAATTTTGATTTAGTATCATAGTAGTATTTTCTTTAAGTGGATTTGGCAGTTATATTTCCTCGGCGTCACTTTTTGCAGCCTCAATTGACAATTCAGTGATTTGATTTGAGGTATCTATTCGCTGATATAGTTTACTCCGGTGGTTCGGCTCAAAATTCCTCAGTGCATATGTCATCACAGCTTTACTCGTAGGCCGTAGTTCTTCGTCATAGGTCATTTCAATCTGTTCCCAATCTGAATAATCCCCGAACTCGCCCAGTATTGCCATGGCATAGTCACGCGCCTCCAATAATGAGTCTTTCTCAGCTGACAAAACGAGTCTCGCGGCATGGAGAATGTCCGGAGAATTAAAATTCGATTCGAAGAACCAACGTATTAAGGTAAATTCATGGTATGAATATCTTATCTGTCCTTCAGAGATATCTTGCGCTAAATTGTCTGCTATCTCAGAAGCAGATGAAAGGTCATCGAAATAATTGTAGATGATTCGACGGACGTCAGCCCGTCCTTCTCTAATATAATCCATACAGTAGTCTACTGCAATTGTGTTATCCATATCTCCTAAACGATTGATAATATATCGAAAGAGATGATGTTCTAATTCGTCAAAATCTACGCTTTCGATATACTGATTATATGCTTCTTCAAGCATTTCCTCCGACACACCGTCGTCTGTTTCACTTTCTGACTGACCTTCCTCGTCAGATGACGAGTCTTCGTCAGTTTCGCTCGATACAGTGACCACTCCATAGGGGGTTGCTGTGACTTGAGGAGTTCTGGCTTCTTCTCCGTTATTATTATTGTCTCCATTACTGTCGCGCAGTTCATTGAAGACTGATTCTGGTTCTTCAAAGTCTTCTTTCGCTTCTTGAGCCTCCCGAATCTCTGTTTTTCCACTTTTCATATTGAGACCTTTTGAGCGGAACAACCTCTCAAGTAAATTTTGGGTCTCAATTGCTCTGTCCCTAGAATTGAGAAAGACGAAATAATCATCGTTGAACCGAACATGGTCAACCTCGTGATTCTTGAGTCGCCGGTCAATGCTGTCCAGATATGCCTCAGCAATAATATCTGATGGGCCGTATCCTTGTGGTACACCTCTTTTCCGTGGTTCAGCCCACATTGCCAGTAGGCCCCATAATTTCATTGCTACTGTCTTTTTACCAGTCATTTGCCTTATTACGGAAGTTGCCCTCTCAATGTCGATATTTTCGTAAAATCCAGATACATCGGTTTCTATAACGTAATTGTATTCGTCAGCGAGAATTATCTTACACTCTTGCATTTCTTTCCAATAATCTCTTTCAAAATCTTGCCATCGATTATTCTCTCCCTTGTCTTCATATAATATGTGAGAAAATCTACGATTCGCAGCAGACCAACAAATAGCATCTCTAATTTCATCGTAAAGTTCCAGCATCAGAGCAGAGTAAACCACCATATCTTCAACATAGAGGATATGAGCAGGTCGCAGGTGATAATTTGATTTCGGGACATCAATAACTCTGGGAGTAGTAGGTTCAAACTCTCCCTCGGATGAATTACCATAGTTAGCCGATTCATCCTCTTCGCTAAGACGTTGTTCTAAATCGTCGAGCCATTCATCTTCCTGACTATTCAATATATCAATAAGATATGGTGTATCCGCAAATGCGTTCATATAGTGGCGGAGGTCCCGCTTGGTTTTCCGCCATGCTAAACTTAGGTTCAGGTTCCGGTCAATTTCCATTTGCATCCGAATATAAACGGCTTCTACAAAATAGAAGGGGCTGCTCGTTTTACACGGCCTGACACTACCTTAACGAATGAGAAAGTAATTGTCCAGCCGGTGAATTTCTACTGCATCGCAGCTGCTATTAGTGGCGTCAGACCGACACCGTCCAATGGGTTTGCCGGACTGCCGTCGCTGATAGCAGGTGGAGGAGATGGGACGGTAACGCCGTAGGTTTGCCACGGAACTCAAGATAGCGGTTCTAAGGTACCTGCGACCGGTCACCATGCTTGTGAATCAACGGGTGGGCCAGTGACCTCGTTGACACCAGTCTTCCACACCGCGGTTCGCGCCGTATCGACGCTCGACCCTGGAAGCGCGGAAGGCGGAATTAGAACATGTTATAGACATAAAAAACCCGTATAAAAACGGACTTCTCCTTGGCGCACGCCAACCGACTATAGTTATCTTTTAAGTATGGGGTTTAAGTAGTCTTAACCTCCAGAATTTCCACCTTCCGCGCTTCCGACCCTATCTTTCTGCAAGCGAGTACATCTTCTTCCTACCGTTACCACCGGATTCCGCAATTACACCGGCCAGAAGTAACGTATCTGCGTGCTTTCGGACTGTCCGAGTGGTAACATCTACTTCCTCGGCAAGCTTACTCTGGCTTAGTGAGCCATGTTGGGCGAGCGTCTGAACGATTTTAAATTTCGTTTCGTTCTCTGATTCTAATTCCGCGATGTTTTGCCGGTAGTTCTCATTGTAGTAGTTGAGCATCTGACGCCATGACTGCTCAAAGAGGTCCATCGCTTGTTCCATATGGGACAAGCTCACACTCTCAGAACATCGGTCAAGTGCAGCCATTACAGCCCCAATACGAAACGCGTGGATACCATAACGGATGATTGCTGGTTCAACGATTTCTTTTGTCATCTCAGGATAATCCTCATAGACACTCCACATTCTGTCTTCAAGGTCCAAGTCCTCGGGCTCAAAGTCGAAGCTAAACACGAACCCGGAGTCGTAATGCGCGCGAATGATTTGAAGGGCCGTCCCGAGCCGACCGACATTGTTTACGAGGTCAGTCCTGGACAGCTCCTCTGTACCGTCGTCACTGACAATTGAGTCGATGACTTTCCCGAGCGTGTCCCGATAAAACGCTCGGTCTATCTCCTTGAAGAAGAAAAAGAACCGGGCGAGCGTGCCATTATTCAGTAGACGCTTTAAATCTAAATCTTCTGGTGGATACGTCGTTCCGAAGAGGGTACACTTCGGCTTGTAGGCTATCGTTCCATGAGCCAGGTCCTTCTGCACCTTTTTATTGTCCATTATTTGATTCAGGTGTTCACCGAGGTTTGAACTGTGCTCACGCTCGGCGAGACGGAAGAGGGTGCTCATCTCCTCAAATCCTACAATCTCTGCCTGCGCCGCTACTCCCCGAACAGGCTCGCTGTCTTCAACGGTTCCGATGAGCCCGGCCTCTGTCAAGTCAGTCTGGCTACGAAACGAAATGTCCGCCATCTCTGCAACCATCCGGGCGTACTTGAACGCCGGTGACTTCCCAGTACCACTCTTCTGAATGGCAATCGGATGAATAGCGGGTGGTATCTCGTTGTTGTTTGCCTGTATCTTCGTTCCACGGAGCGTCCGGCTCGCCAATGCCAGCATTGAGGCGGTGTGGAGCTTCGAGTTGTTGAAGCTCATCGTGTTTCCTGTCTTAATGTACGTGCTGACGAACTCTTGTCCCCACAACGGCTGGGAATGGCTGTCTTCCAGCACGGACCGTGCACCGTCACTCAGATGGTCAAGGTCTGACGACACCGGTGGAGAGTCCGAGGTTTTACTCATGAGCCCTACCCCACGTTCTGCCTCGGTTTGTTGGCTGGATAGCGATACATCTCCGGGCCTCGTTGAGAGACCCATAATGCCTAATGTTACGGAAGTCTAATTCTATCATGGGTTGGTTGTCAAAACCTACCCGGCACGGAACCGCCGACGTTACCGGACTGACCCAGGTACCAATTGAGCAGTCCGGAGAAGTCGGTGGTTTTTCCGAGTAGGCTGTTGGATTACTCGTTAGTCCCCTCCGGTTCGTACTGAGCAACCATCTTACGCAGGAGGTCGTCGTAGCTTTCGCCCCCACGCAGTTTGGATTTGACCAGCTTTCTCGTTTCTTGCTGGCAGGGTATGGTTGTGTGTGATGCCATCCACCAATAGATACGATAGGGTCTATAAATACCAATTTTCAAGTCGGTCGCCTTTGCCCCACCCCAAGCTATGAATATCCTATACGTTTTACATTCGATTGACGGGTGAAATAAAGGGTATCACCAGTAGTAGTCACAACTTCTCCACACTGGCTAAAGCATTACAGGTTCCGAATGTCAGAATATTTATTTTTATCTGTCTTGTTTGAGATGACGGCGTCTCACCGTTTTACACGATAATCGCTATACCGGTTTCAACAGATGGCGGGAGATTTGCCACTGTCAAGGTAGCGACCAATCAATATTACAGGTTCGGAATATCACATGGGTAGTTGACATCCGACAGAGGGTCCTCCTCGCTGCGCCTGGCCTTCGTTACTCTACGAAGTATTATCATTAGTTATCCCAGCCGTCCAAGCTACGGCATCAAGTCAGAACCCACAAATCTGATTCGACCTGCTATCAGCAATTTTTGCCGATTTTTTCATAATGCCGTGCCGCCTGCTAAAACAGGCCCCGGTGTGAAAGAGGCCGAGAGGGGCTGGGGAAGCCCATCAACGCCGTAGAGAGGGGCGAAATATCGGGGGTAGCCTCCGTTACTCTTCGAACTCGTCGAGGTCGGTGTCGTTGTCGAACTCGCATCGCCATGGGTCGTCCTCGGGCGTCGGCTCTACGGCGTGCTCGATTTCTTCCTCGGTGAACGCTTCCTCCGGTTCTCTATAGGCGTATTCGGGCGCATCGTAGCTGAGAACCCTACGCCACCACTTTTCGCCGAGGTCGGTCTCTGGGTCGGGGCCGATGCGTGCGCCGTGGATTCGAAAGTGAGGCCAGTCACGTCCCTTACCAGCACCGGGGTAGGTGTGCTTGTCAGCGGCAACACGACCAATAGGTCCGTCTGGGTCTAACTCCTCGTCGGTGACCGGCGGCTCGTACAATCGTTCGTGGTCCTCATCCTGTTTCGCTCGCGCTCTATCCTCCATCGTGTTCGAGAAGTAGCCGTTTGCATGGGTGGTAGCTCGGCTGCTCTTGGCCCTACTGGCTACAAGGGCAGCCGCAATAGCACAGAGCCGCCGCACCCAGGCGTCGTCTTCGTATCTGTTCTTGGCCAATTTCTCGTACCGAAGGACGTGCTCGATTGCCTCGTTGCCCGCTACCAAGTCCTCGATGCAAGCGAGAACTACACGGTTCCAGTAGTGAGTCTCATAACCCTCTCCGGAACGGACGAGTTCCCACGCCGCGAACGCCGCCGTCTCATCGTCTGACCGACGAACTGCCTTCTGGAAGAGCGAGCTAACTACGTCCCGTCTGAATCCGCCCTTGGTTTCGTACCACGGCATCTCTTTGCCGAAGTCGTTGGTCTGTACCTCGTCCTCCTCGTTCTCATCCGGCTCTTCGAGTTCACCGTCGTCGTTGAACCGGAACTGGTCGGGGTTGTCACTCACGGTTCCTGAACCCGTGTGAAAATAGGGGTTCCCAGGTTATAGTAACTTTGTTGACAGCAAAACAGTAGCCTGACACGCACTACGTCCATCCTTGCGATACTTTGATTCGGCATCCGTTTCAAGTAGCGCACGTGCCAGCCGAGAGTATCGAACAACGATTACGCGAACTGGAGCGGCAACTGGATGCCCTCCCAGAGGCGGAGGAACCACCGCCAACCACGCTACAGGTGCTCGGTCGCAGTCATAAAGAAAAGGACTGGCAGCGATTTCTCGTCCACTTTTTGACCCCGAACGACGCCCACGGACTCGACCATGTCGTTCTCGAACACGTCCTGAGAGCGTTGGCCGCCCGCGAGGACACCGGTTACTCGTACTCACGCTTCGACCTCGACAGTGTCCAAGTCGCTCAGGAAGTGGTCACCGACGAGGGTCGTCCTGACGTTGTTGTCTGGTCCGAAGACTGGTTCATCTGCTTCGAACTCAAAATCGACTCATCAGAGGGCAACGACCAGACCGAGCGATACGTCCAGGTCGAATCGTTCGACAGCATCAATCTCGACAAATCGGAGGTTGCAGGCCATCACTACGTCTATCTCGCACCAAAGGACGCCCCCAGACCGGACGCAGACGAGTTTGTTTCTGTGTCCTGGGAGTGGATAGTGTCGGAACTACAGGCGTTTCTCGCAGAGAGTTACGGGGAGTATCCGTCTCGAACGACTGCCCAACTCAACGAGTTCATCGACACGGTACGGAGTGAACTGACTATGACAGAGTACCAAGAGAACCAACAGGAGAAGATGGAGTTGTACGTACGTCACTACGACGAGATTCACGAGGTACAGGATGCGTTTGACGAAGGCTGGACCGAGTTCGAACAGGAGTGGGGGACTCGTTTGGCAAACGCTCTCGACGCCGGTGAGACCGAAACGGTTCCTGCTGTCCCGGACGAGTACGTGGCGTTCACGTTTGACCGAGGGGACGATGCGCTGGAGCGGTGGATTTTCAAGCAGGCAACCTCCGACTGGGCCTGGATTTTCAAAGACGGGTGGTGGAAACGAGCCGACACCGGAGAGAATATCTACGGGCGAGACAGGCCCGACGTGAGGATTGGGTTCCTTCATCGACTGGAGAAGCATCGAACGAACGCCGTGCGCGACCACGAACTGAAATTCTTTTTCCGGATGACGCCACCCAGTTCCGATTCGTTCAAAAACGCGTTCGAACAGAGGTTTTACGACCGACGGCAAGCGATTGCTGACCTCACGCCAAAGCCCAGCGAAATCACTGGCAACAAGACCAATCTACTCGAAACCAGCTATGACATCGACGTTCGAAGCCACGATACGTTCTTTGATGCGTACATCGCGGCACTGCAAGAGGCGTTCGTCGACCATGCCGTAGATAACGAGGAACTCATCAGGACTATCGACGACATCTACGAAAAATCGTTTAACAAAATAGATAAGTGAATCTGTCGGCTCTAACCCATCCTATCGAGTGCGTCTCGCCGGTCGCTCACTGGCGCAGCATCGTATTTCATCGTCGTCTCTGGACGGAGATGACGGAGTTGGGCTTGGGTGGCTGCGAGGTCCTCTTCCCGAGTCATGTATGTCCCGACTGAGTGGCGGATGGAGTACCAACTAACGTCACGACGAGCAGTGTCAATCCCAGCGATGTCGCAGAGTTTTCGGAGAAGCCGTCCGAGTTGCTTCGAGTCGTAAGGCTTCTTCTTTTGCGTAAGCCAGAGTGCGTCTGTGTCATCGTACTCGGGATAGTGCTCTCGTTCCTGAATCCAGCGGTTGAGAGCCTTCGCTGTTTTCCGGCGGAGAGACACTTCCCAGTTGGCCTCGTTTTTCGCTGACTCGTCTTTCGGGATGCGGAGGACAGCGTTGTCACTGTCCACCCACTCGGTTCGAGCGTTCCCTACTTCGACCGGGCGTAAACCGGCATCAAGGCTGGTCCAGACGAGTGACGTGACCTTCCACGATGGGATGTCCGCCCAGTCGTCGGTGCCAACATCGCCGACATCTTTCTCGTGATACTCCGCTACCAGTGGTTTGAGACGCTCTCGGCGTTCCTCGTCAGTCTGGACAGTCTTGTACGAGGGAATCGTTCCGTACTCCAGCGCAGTTTGGCGTAGCTTGCGGCGCTCGTCTTCTTTGAAGAAGTCCTGGGGCTTCTGCGAGTTCGAGACGGTGAAAGCCCTGTCCGGCTCCCACTCCGGCTCTCCGAACTCGTGGTGTCGCCACTTGAAGTAGCGTTTCAGCGCGTGGAGTGTGTGGTGCTTGTGCGACTGACTCTTGTCGGAGTACGCAAGTCCCTCGATATACTGGTTAGCGTGCTCGATAGTCATCACGGGCACGTACTCGTCTGCTTTCTCCCAGACGGCGCGTTCGAAGTAGCTGACGCGATACATCGTCCGCTTGGCCGTCGCCTGCGAGTATCCCTCGATGTCCCGCGTGTCTTTGCCTTCGAGCAGGAGCCACTTGGCGAACTCCTCTCGACGCTCGCGGTAGTCGAACTCCTGCTTGGAGTCGAGCATCCGGGAGGCTGCCTTCGGGACGAGGGGGAAGGTTATTTCTACGGTTCGTTGCTCGAACGGACTCAAATCGTCGTCGGATTCGTTCAACATCGTTGGTAGGTCACGAATCCATCAAAACCGAGGGACGGAACGGGAATTTGCGAGAGTAAATAACTGGCTTAGCGGCGCTTAGAGTGGCTCTTCTTGAGTCCGCCGCCGTTTCCAGGCTTGGCTACCCTCGCACGGTAGTTGGTACTGGACTCGCTGATTTTAACGTCCCGGTTTTGGATCACTCGGAGTCGACAGCGTGCTCGACAGTCTCCTCATCCGCTGTGCGCTCCTCGTGCTCCGTTCGGGACTCACGTGTCTCGGCGTCCTCCGATCCCATCCATCGGTCGGAATCGTCGTCAGTGGGGAGCGCAATCTCGTGGTGGGTATCGAGTTGTTCGAGGTCACGAAGCGAGGGGAGATCGGCTGCTGACTCGTCGGATGCACCCGAGGAAGCGTCCGACTCAGCGGTCTGCACTGAACTGGCGGATCTATCTTCGGTGTCGACAGCGGAGCCACCGTCCCCTGCGGGAACAGCGTCTGACTCGGCCGCGTCGTCCGACGTGTCCACAAATTCGTCCGTTCGCAGTTGCTCCAGCGTGTCCTCGACCCGGTCGAGATGGTCGGCTATCTCGTCGGCGGAGCCGGACTCGATTGCGACGGCCAGTTCGTGCGCCTGGTCGAGATGGTCCTTTGCGTCCTGAAAGCCTGTCAGCGCCGCCTTCTGCTCGCCCGATTCGACGTGGGCGAACCCACTCTCCCAGCGCTCCCGAGCGACTTCGACCCGAAGACGGATGCTCTGTTCTGCGGCAGTCTCCATCTCCCGGCGTGCAGCTTTGGGGTCGAGCGGCGGTCCCTCAGCGGTCCAGTCAAGCGTCTGGGCGTAGTCGTACTGATGGAAAGCGGATTCCCAGCTCTCGGCCGCGAGTTCGCGGTCCGATTCGAGTTCGGCGGCGAGTTTCGCCGCTCGCGCCTGGCGGATCGGTTCGGCGGCGACCATCTCCAGATCCCAGCGCAGCCGGTCGAGTTCCTCGTTGAGCCTGCGCTGTCGACCGAACTGGAAGGCGTCGCCGCGCCGAACCGCCTCACCCACGTCGCGCGCTCGCTCGTAATCCGCTCGCGCCTCTGTCAGCACGCTATCGGCCTGTTCGTGCCGGTCGACCGCGAGCAACTGGTCGCCGAGTTCGAGTCGGGAGCGTGCCCGTTCGATGTACAGTCGCGCGTGTGCGTCCTCCAGGATTCGTTCGATGTCGGTCAGTTCCGGGGCGAGCACGTCGTCAGCTATCGGCTCAGTCAGTTGCACGCGGCCGATAAGCTGATCGACCGAGGACCGAACGCGGTCGTAGGTCGCCGTCGCTGCGTCGTACTCCCGAGCGGCGGCAGCCTCCTGCATCTCGCCAGCGGCGAGTTCGACGTCACTGCCGAGTCGGAGCACCTCACTCCGGAGCGTCCCGACCCACGTGAGATGCCTGGCGATTCCGTCGACAGCGCCTTCGACACCCTCTGGAAATCTGTACTGCCAGCTCACACCGTCTGTCGTCGCGATTTCGAGCTGCCTGTCCGTGACCGCACCGACAGAGACCGTTGCGATATCGCCGTAGGACAGGTCGCCAGCGTCCTCCCCGGGCGTTCCGTCTGCCGCCGAGACAAACAGGATGCGCCGGTCGGTCACGACCAGCAACACCGGAATATCGACGTGCCGCCGCTGTCCGTCCTCGACGCGCGATAGCCCCTCCGGGCTGATGAACGCACCTCCAGCGGTTTCGTTATCATCGATAATAGTAGAGATAGTCGACGGGGATACCGCACGCCCAAGTGAGGCGTCATCGACACCAAACGACGTGTTCTTGTCCCCGGTCATAATCAGTTCTCCTACGTTGTCGTTATCATGGGAGATAATAAAACGCTCGGGGCGTTCTCAGTATGAAGAATACACCGGAATGTCGGGGCTGACTCGCGGGGTCGGGGCTAGCTCGCCGAAAGATCGCCCGCAGAGAGCTATTAGGCGCGCGGTCGAAGTGCTCTGGCCGTTTCGATGATCTCGGAGTGGTTTGCCGACCGGGGGAACGAGACCGAAACCGCGTCGACGCCATCGACCGCCGCGAACTGGTCGAGTCGGTCACGACAGGTCTCGGGTGTGCCTGCGGCCGCCATCTCGCTGAGCAGGTCAGCGTCGATTGCGTCTATCGCGCCCTCGCGGTCGCCGTTTGCCCACCGCTGTGCAATCGTTGCTGCCGTCTCCTCGTAGCCCTGGCTTGCGAGTGTTTCCCGGTAGAAGGTTCCCATCGCACCGACGTAGAAGGCGATGTGGTCGCGAACGAGTTCGCGTGCGCGTTCGGCATCCGCGAGCGCACAGCAGGGAATCGAGACAGTCACCCGACAGTCTGCAGGGCTGTCACCGGCCAGTTCGACGCCACGCCGGAAGTGTTCGAGACGCTCTCTGAGTCCATCGGGCGTACACAACAGCGCGTGCCAGCCATCGCCAAATCGACCTGCGAGTTCGACGGATTTCGGTCCCATACCGCCCGCGTCGATCGGTGGCGGCGTTTCGGGCGGGTCGTGTCGGAGCCGAAAGCCAGCAAGCTGGAAGATATCACCGTCGTACTCGACTGTTTCACCAGTCAGTACGGCTCTGATGATCTCGATCGTCTCGCGGGTTCGCCGGAGCGGTCGCTCGTACTCGGTCCCGTGCCATCCCTCGACGAGAATGGGACCGCTCGGTCCGACACCGAGTCGGAGACGACCACCAGACGCCTCCTGCAGCGTCGCGGCGGTCTGTCCAAGCAGCGCGGGCGACCGCGAGTACACGTTCAGCACCGAGGTTCCGATCCCGACGCTGTCGGTTCGCTCCGCGAGCGTCGAGAGGACGGTCACCGCATCGCGCCCCCACGTCTCGGGCAACCAGACGCGGTCGTATCCCAGGTCCTCGGCCCGAACGCCTAACTCACAGAGTGAGTCGAGTGAAGACTGGGCGGCGACGGGGAGATACAGGTCACGGTCTGCTGGCATCATTCAGTTAACGGTGCGCTGCGGCTTAAAATCCCAGCACGATCTGACAATCCCAGCCTCGTCCGGTTCGGCGTGCTCGGACGCCCCTCCTCACTCAGCCGAGTTGGTTGAGACTCAGTGCTGTGGGGTCTGCCGTCCACGTGAGCAACCCGACGTTCGACCCCGTCCCGAGTTCAATATTCTGTGCGCCATCGAACAGGTCGTTCGACTGTGCGTAGGATTCGAGCGCATCGGTCGGAATCGTGGCATCCTCGACGAAGCGCTCGGCCCGCGTCGCGGTGAACTCCTCACCGAGTGCGAGGCTGTATCCCTGTGCCACAGAACCAGCGAACACACCCTCGCGGGGTATTGTCACATCGTTTCGAGGGTGTGTTCTGAACCGGAAGTTGTGCTCAGTGTCGAGTTGCTGGAGCAGATCCGTCAGCGTCTCGCGGTCTCCGTACGGCGACGCGTTTCCAAGACCGATATCGACGACCGCTTCCACCACGGTCCGCCCGCCGGACGGGTGCTGACCGACCGCGAGACGTCGCCCGTCGAGTCCGCGTGCCCGCTGCCCATTTGCAGTGACGAACAGATCAAATCCCTCGTAGGAGCCGTCCTCCTCGAACCCCTCGTCTCGGAGGGTCTCGCGGAGTTGGTCGCCGTCCAGGTCGTGTGTGACGGCCCCAAATCCGACTCCCTTCTCGGGGTCGCCACCACGAGTGAATCGCTCGACATCAGCGGGGTTCGGGTTGGCGATGGTCCAGTCGAGCCACTCACGCTGATACTGCTCCCATGTCGACGAACTGAGTCGGTCGGCCCGCTCGCCAACCGCTGCAGGAGCCGTCGAAAACACCTGATAGTGATCGAGACTGTCCGAAAGCTGGTTCGGGTCGGGAACCCACTCCACTGGGTCCGCACTCCCCGGAGTCTCCTCACCATCGCCGCCGAGACAGCCAGCGACGACAGACAGCGTTGCGACGCTTCCAAGCGAACACAGCACGTCTCGGCGATCCATGTACCCTGTGTTCTCGACTCGGTTATTTAAGCCCCTCGGCGAGGACAGACTATGATTCTGGCTCGAAATCCAGCGACGCCGAGTTGATACAGTAACGCTTCCCGGTCGGTTCGGGGCCGTCGTCGAAGATGTGACCCAGGTGGCCGCCACAGCGAGCACAGACTGCCTCCGTCCGGCGCATGCCGTGACTCGTGTCGACTCGCGTCTCGATGTTGCCGCTGTCGTAGGCGTCCCAGAAGCTCGGCCACCCCGACCCGGAATCGTACTTCTCGTCGGACGTGAACAGTTCGAGCCCACAGCCAGCGCAGGTGAACACGCCCTCGTCCTTGATGTCGAGCAGGTCGCCGCTGAACCGGGGTTCGGTGCCCGCCTCTCTGAGTATCTCGTATTCCTCGTCGGTCAGGACCTCTCGCCAGCGCTCCTCTGAGTCGGGCATCTCCTCGGATTCGCTCATACTCCCTATTGGAACTCGATACGCATAACTGTGGCTGAGTGCGGTAGTGCCAACCACACGTCGGAAGAGACAGTTCGGTGTCTCCGTGTGGGTCAGAACGTCGATTCCACGAAGCGCCTGCTCTCGACCAGCGCAGTTTCCGGATCATCTCCGCCGAGGAACTCGAACCCGTACCAGACCTCCTGGTCGAGTTCGTTCAACATCGTCGCGATTTCGGTCATCGGCATTTCCCCCGTACCCACAACGTCATCCGGTGCTGAGGGGTCTCTGAAGTGGACGTACCTGATGTCGTCGGCGAGTGTCTCGATTGCCTCCTGAACAGCAATCTCGTTTGCATAGAAGTTGCCGACGTCGACGTTCACCCGGAGGGTCGGATCGTCGAGTGTAGAAAGCACGTCGGTCAGTTCGGAAACAGTCGTGCCAGGTTCGAGTCCGTGGTTTTCCAGGAGCAGGTTTACGTCACGCTGGCTTGCATATTCGACTGCTTCCGCGGCTTTGTCCCAACTCTGATGGGACTCGTCCGGAACGTCCCCGGTGAACACCCGGAGATAGGGAGCGCCGATGTCTGCCGCCGTGTCGATATCGGCCCACAACTGCTCCTGCCCGTCTCCACGGTTCGGAATCAGGAGTTCCGTCCCGGTGGCGTAGACGAGATGAACGTCATTCGAGTCCACGTACGCGCGCACATCGTCTCGTGTCTCCTCGGATTCGGTCCACGTCGCGTCTCGAAGTTCGATTCCATCGAATCCTAGATCGGCAGATCTGTCGAGCAACTCGATCGGATTTCGTAACGGTCCATCATCGTCTTCGAGATGGAACTGAACCTGATTCGCCAGGAAGGGTCGTGTCTCGGACATCGATCCTACATCGGCCGCTACAGTATAAACGTATGGTATTCTGCAGGAAATTCAGAAGAGTCGAAGCCAGGGGAGGGATTTGAACCCTCGAACTCCCGATTACAAGTCGGGTGCTTGAACCGCCCAAGCTCCCCTGGCGCGTTCGGGAGTTACGCGTCATCCCTTGAGTGTGTATCGCTTTCGACTGGGGCAGCGTCGTCCCCGTCGAGTGCTTTCTCACACTCGATTCGGTGCGGGGAGTAGCCGTGGTCGCGATAGAACGAGCGCGCGCGGTCGTTGGCCGCCAGCACATCGAGCGTGACCACAGAGACACCGGCATCTGCGAGGTCCTGCTCTGCGGCTTCGAGCAGTTCGGAACCGACGCCCTGTGACCGAACCGACGGCTCCACGTAGAGGTTCTCGATGACACCCCGAGACGTGTCCTGCTCGTAGCTGCTGCTTTCGAGCGTGTACATCACGAACCCGTAGATTTCGTCGGCACGCGCAACGAGGAGTTGGTCACGGATGATGTATCTGGCGACAGTCTCCCGGATCCGCTTTCGGTTCTGCTCGGGCAGGAGATGCGAGCCGTGGTCGCGCTGGCGGGCTGCAAACGTGACCCACTGGTCGGCAATTCTATCGGCCGCAGCCATCGAGGGGCGAACGACCTCCATCCTACATGTCCCGACAGTCGGCACAGAGCAACTGCCCGTTGAACGAGACCAGGTCGTGAGCGAGTGACCCACACCCCTCGCAGATGCTCTGGTCTTCGAAGTCAGTGTCTGCACCCTCGCTTGCCATCGCCGTCGTCGCGGTGGCTGGCGTCTCGGTGATCTCCGCCTGCATGTCCGTTGTGGTGTCCCGCGGTGCCCGCGCGGACACGATGTCGTGTTCGGTCACGATCCCGATCAGTTCGTCACCCTCGGTCACGCGGAGCCGACGAACCGAATGTGTCGCCATGGTGTCGGCCGCAACGTCGAGTGTCGTCTCCGGCGACACAGCGGGTACTTCGGTCGTCGTCGCATCGCTGACCGTCGCAGACGCCGGGTCGGGCCCCTCGACGAGCAGCGCAAACACGTCCCGCTCTGTCAACAATCCGACGGGGTCGCTCCCGCGGAGTACGACTGCCGTCTCTGACCCCTCGCGGAGCAGCAACTCGACGGCACCGACGAGTTCGTCGGACTCGTTGACACCGACGTACTCTCTGTTCATCACCTCTCGAATCGTCACGTCCGCATTCATGTGGTACTTATTGGCACACGGCAGTGAAAAAGGTGACTGCAGTAGCTTTATTGTGGGTTCGTGCGTAGCTACGAGGTTAAAACTGAACGCGAGACCAACGGCAAACGTACAGCCAGCAGTATCAGGCGTGTTCGAGACGATACGGCCAGTAGTCGGCATCGCGCATCGCCCGTCCGACCACCTGATGAAACTCGGGGAAGTCCTCGAAAGAGGTGTCGGGGTCGATTTGCTCGAAGATTTGCTCGACGCTGACGACGGTATCGTAATCGATACGAACGGGGTGGTCACCGTACTGGTCGACGAAGTCCGCCGCAGTAAACGGGAAGTCCTCGTCTTCGTCGATTTTCTTTGCGAGCACCGCCTGTCCGTACTTCCGGCCGCCCTCGCTCCCCTCGTCACCATCGGGGTCGTGTGGCCAGTCCATAGTAATACCTACGGCGAACCAGTCAAAAGCATTTCTGTCCCGGATGCGTGTGGTCTGAAGTATCAGTCGGATACCAAACTATTATACTATCTGTTCACAAGGTAGAACACACATGAGTCAAAACCACCAGAATGAACCGACATCGGGGAGAGACCGGATGTCGGGGATCCGTGGGATGATCTCCGGACGCGTGGCACTGACCGTGCTGACGGTACTTGTTGTTCTGCTTGCAGGCTGTAGCGGCCTCACCGGGGGCAGCGGTGATACGGGTTCGGGCACTGCATCAGTCGATTCGGTTCCAGAAGGCGTCGATGGAGTGATGTACTTCGACAGCGGCGTCGCGACTGACCAGACGACAGAGAGTCTGGCGAACGGCCTCATCGAGATGGCGATGGAATACAACCCGGACTACGATGGGCCGACGTCGTACGACGAGATGCTCGACCGAGCCGAACAGGAGAGCAACCTCTCGACCGATGGGTTCCAGAGCATGACCGTGTTCTTCAAATACGGGAGCGGAGGCTCACCGGAGGAGTACACTGGTGCGATCATGCAGACTGACTGGACCATCGAGCAACTGGCCGAAGCCTCGGACGAGAGCCTCGACGACCTCGAAACGACGGAGTATCAGGGCGTGACGGTCTACATCGAGGAGGACGAGTTCACGGACCAGACGACGTGGCTCGCTGACCTCGGTGACGGGACGTTCGTCGCCGGGACGGACGCAGTCGTCAAGGACGTTCTCGATACGCGAAACGGCGAGATGAACGCCTGGAGCGGCGAACTTCGGGACACGTACGAGAGCGCAGCGGATGGATACACGAAAGTCGCGATGGAGATGCCCCCACAGGAGGTTAGTGAGGGGGTTCAGCCGGGCGGTGGGATGTTGCCGGACGCGAGCAACATCGAGCGGATGAGCATGGTGTATCACACGTCTGGGAACGAGATGATCATGGACACACACGTGTACATGGACTCGACCCAGAACGCAGAGCAGCTCAAGTCGACGGTCGATCTCGCCATCCAGATGGGCGAAGGGCAGATGGCAGAGCAGAATCCCGAACTGGCGTCACTGCTCGACGGACTGAGCGCCGAGCAGGACGGGACGGAAGTGACTATCTCGTTCACGACCACGCCCGACGAGATTATCGCAGCACTCGAACTGTACGCCAGCCAGTCGATGGGAGCGTCGATGTCCATCACGCCGAGCGCAGTAGCGGGATAACTGAGAGTGTTCGCATCGGGGATGCCCTGACGGATGTCGATTCGCTCACTGCTGAAAAAGGAAGGCTACTGGAGCGCCCGTCACATCTGGGCGATCATCTTTCTGCTGGTGATTCTGCCCAGTTTCTTCGCCGGAATCAGTCTCTTCTGGCAGGAGACGCTCCCGAGAGACGTTCCGGTCGCGGTGACGGCGGGTGACGAGACAGTCCCCGACAGCGACATGGAACTGATCGAGAGTGGCCTCAACATCTTCACCGAACCCACGACAGTCGACTCAGAA
Organism: Halovenus marina; assembly: GCF_051414115.1. Classification (NCBI taxonomy): domain Archaea; kingdom Methanobacteriati; phylum Methanobacteriota; class Halobacteria; order Halobacteriales; family Haloarculaceae; genus Halovenus; species Halovenus marina. The sequence continues at coordinate 2,030,437 of NZ_JBLKNZ010000001.1, forward strand.
TCCGAGGCCCGGCGCATGCTCGAACGCGAGGAGGTGTACGCAATCGTCGTCGTGCCACCGGGGATAACCGACCCGGACGCCGAAGCAACGTTTCGCGTTATCGTCGACGGCAGTATCGTCCCCTTTCAGGACCCATCTGAGGTCATCACGGGCCTGATGGACGACGAACTGGACGGCCTGTTCGCCGCCGACATCTCGGCCGAGCGGGAAGTCGTCGGTGACCAGAAGGAACTCCCCGAGTATCTCTATCCGGTCTTTCTGATGGTGCTGTTGCTGTTTATCGCGTTCACGTACGTCCCCTTTGCCCTCGTGCGAGAGCAGACGGTGCTCGACCGACTCCGGGTCGAGACCACACTCGAAGCGGTGGTTGCCGCGAAGCTTATCTATCTCACTACGCTGATGCTGTTTCCCATCGCCGTCTTTCATCTCGCCGCGACGCAGTTTGGGTACGCGGTGAACTCGCTCGCGCCGCAGGCCGTCCTCGTTCTCTTGCTGACCGTCCTGTTTCTCTCGACTGTCAGCATGACAATCGTCATTCTGACGCGGTTCAGCGCAGTCGGACAGTTCATCAACGTCGTCCTGTTGCTCGGTCTCACCGGGCTCTCGGCGCTTGCGTTTCCGCTCGGCTTTTTCTCGTCGCTTCGAACGACAGTTGCACAGCTACTCCCGACGTACTACGCGATGGTACAGGTCAGAAGCGTGATGTTGAAGGGGTCTGATCTCTCGGTGTTTGCCGACTGGTTTCTCGGCCTAGTCGCCGTCACCGGGCTTGCGCTGCTCGCTCTGAAACTCGCAATCGTACAGTACAGGAGGGTAGCACCATGAGAGAGGACGGCGCGCCGGATGATGGCGTCTACTCCCCGATTCGTCTCGAAGACACGCAGTTGCAGCTCGACAGCGTCACAAAGACCTACGGGTCAGTCGTTGCAGTCGACGACCTGACGCTCTCGATTGGCGGCGGACAGTATCACTGTCTGCTCGGTCCGAACGGGTCGGGGAAGTCGACCGTCCTCCGCCTGTTGCTCGGGTTGACACAGCCGACAGCAGGCACGCGGCGGGTGTCCGATGCCGTGGTCGGGTGTGGGTTCCAGCAGCCGAACTTCTACCCCGGACTGACCGTCCGGGAGAACATCGAGACGTTTTCGAGCCTCGTCGGCGGGACAGAGGAGTCGTGGAACCAGACGGTGATCGAGAATCTCCGCCTCGAACGAGCGCTTGACCGCGAGGCGTCGGAACTGTCGGGCGGGTTCGCACGCAAACTCGACCTCGCACTCGCGCTGCTAAAACAACCCGAGGTGCTCGTCCTCGACGAACCACTGAGCGCCCTCGACGACGTCTCGAAGGCCCACTTTCTCCGATTCATGGCCGAGTACGCTGGCGGCGCTCGAACAGTGCTTGTCTGTACGCACCGAGTGACCGAGTTCGAGGAGCACCTCGACCGGGTAACTGTCATGCACCGTGGGTCGGCCATCTTCGACAGGCGAACCGACGCGTTCGAACTCGGCCCCGAAGAATCACTGCAGAAGTACTACGTGAACACGATACTGGAGCGCGAGGGTGTCTCCCAGTCGTCAGACTGACCGGAGTCATCAATTTGATAGTTCTGCCGGTCGTATCCGCGGGTATGCAGGTGGGAATCGTCTCCGATACGCACGACAATCTCGACGTGGCACAGTCGGCAGTGGAACTGTTTTCCGAGCACGCCGACGCGGTGATCCACTGTGGGGACTTCGTCGCACCGTTCTCGGCGTCGCTGTTCGACGCCGACTTCGACCTGTACGCCGTCCGGGGGAACAACGACGGCGAGTGGGCGCTCCAGAACGTCGTCCGCGAGTTCGGCGTCTACCTCGGTGAGATGGGGGAACTCTCCTTCGATGGGCTGACGTTTGCCGTCTATCACGGCACGAGTCAACCGATCGTCGACGCGCTCGTAAACTGTGGCAAGTACGACTACGTCTGTCACGGACACAGCCACGAGCGCGCTCACGAGAACGTAGGCGACACCGTGCGCATCAATCCAGGTGGGATCGCGACCGACCCAGACGAGGGCCACGCCTCGGCGGCCGTGCTTCTCGACACCGACACCGGCGACGTCGAGTTCCACGACCTGCCGTAGCGCGGGCGAGTCGAAAGCGAGGCACTGCAGCAGTTTCGGAGCGGGAAACACATATCCCTCCCCGGCAGACAACTGAAGTATGAGCAATTCGTCGCTCCGTGTGCCAGCGGAAACTGCGGTCAAGCAGTGCATGAACCTCCAGCCAGCGGAGTCCTGTGCGATCATCACCGACGACGAGCGGATGGCTATTGGCGAGGCGCTGTACGCCGTCGCGAGCGAGATCACCGACGACGCCGTGCTGGTCCGCTATCCGCCCGGCGAGCAACACGGGGCAGAGCCTCCCGAACCGGTCACCGGTGCGATGACAAGCGCCGACGTCGTACTCGCACCGACGACCAAGAGCCTGAGTCACACGAACGCCCGAACCGACGCGACGACCGCTGGCGCACGGATGGCGACGCTTCCCAGCATCACAGACGGCGTCTTTCTCATGGGGCTTGACGCGGACTACGAGGCGATCCGCGACGCGTGCCGTCGGATGCTCGATATCGTCGAGGGTGCGACCGAACTCCGGGTCACGTCGCCACAGGGAACCGACATCACGGTGCGCCCGGGCGAGCGAGAGTGGCGCGAGGACACCGGCATCGTCCACGAACCGGGGGCGTTCTCGAATCTCCCCGCCGGAGAGGTGTTCGTCAGCCCCGAGACGGCGGACGGCCGCGTCGTCGTCGATGGCACGATGATGCCGCACGGGCAGTTGACCGACGGGAACACAGTCGCGTTCACCGTCGAGGACGGACAGGTGACCGAAATCGAAGACGACGCTGTCCGCGCGGAGGTCGACGCGGCAGCCGAGACAGCGGGCGCGGCCGCATACAACTTCGCCGAACTGGGGATCGGAACCAACGTCGCGGTGAGAGATCTGGTCGGGTCGGTGTTGCTCGACGAGAAGGCCGCCGGAACCGTACACATGGCGATCGGTGACAACCACGGCATCGGTGGCGACGTGGAGGCACCGATCCACCTCGATGGCATCCTGACCGACCCGACCGTGTTCGTCGACGGCGACCAGATCGAACTGCCCGCTCCGGATACGTAGCGCATCGACTGTTCCGATAACTCAAAGAACCATTTGTGTCTACGGCGGGTATATCTCTGTGTGCGTCGATAGTCTGCCTGTATGGAACGAAACACACTGCTCGTGCTGGGTGCGATCACCGTTGCGGTGGTCGCGGCAGGCGCGTTCGCGACGTTCGGAACCGTCGGCGCACAGGAACAGGGGCCAGCGGGCAATCAGACAATCGCAGTCGATGGGTCGGGAACCGTCGACGCGACGCCGGACAGGGCGCTCGTCCGGACGTCAGTCGCCGTCGAGGGTGAGAGCCCAGCAGACGTGCGTGACAAACTCGCGTCGGGAGCGGCAGATTTAGAAGCGGCGCTCGACGAACTCGGCGTCGAGTACGAGACGACCAACTACAACGTCCGACAGACACACGATCACGAGGAACGCGACGTCGCCCGATACCGGGGCGTTCACGCCTACGAGGTGACGGTGGACGACCTCGATATGACCGGGGAAGTCATCGACGCGGCGGCGAATACGAACGCCGAAATCGGTGGCATCTCGCTGACGCTGTCCGACGAAACGCGCAAGGAGATCCGCGAGCAGGCAATCGAGGCAGCGATGGACGACGCCCGGTCGCAGGCCGAAACGCTCGCCGAGAGCAGCGGGCTGGAAATCGCTGGCGCGACGTCGATCGACGCCTCGGCAGGTGACGTTCGACCAGTCCCAGTCAGGTACGAGGATGCTGACGGTGGCGACGGGGCAGCAGCACCGCCGACCACCATCCAGACTGGGGACGTGACTGTCCGCTACAGTGTCAGCGTGGTCTACGAGGCGACGCAATAGCTGGCCGCGCACACGCCAAGATTCGAACCCGGTTGCGGTGAGAGCGGGAACGTCGAACTGATCTTCGAGGGACAGCCGATTGCTGCGGAGCTGGCCGTGCTGTGTTATCAACTGCCATAACGATTATTTTCAAATAGACTCTACTGGCGAGTATGGTCGACTCGATTCCGGTGCTCCACGTGGATGACGAACCCGACTTTCTGGATCTGGTGACGACGGTTCTCGGCCGAGAAGACGACCGGTTCGAGATCGAAACAGCGACGCGTGGGAGTGCCGCGCTCAACCATCTCGCGGAGAATGGCTTCGAGTGTGTCGTCTCTGACTACGATATGCCCGGTCAGAACGGTATCGAGTTCCTCCAGACAGTTCGGTCCAAGTACCCAAAGCTCCCCTTTATTCTGTTCACCGGAAAGGGAAGCGAAGCGGTCGCCAGTGACGCAATCACTGCTGGGGCAACGGATTACCTCCAGAAGCAGGCCGGAACAGAACAGTACCAACTGCTCGCAAATCGTATTCGGAACGCGGTCGAAAAGTATCGTAGCGAGACGGCAGTAGAGCGCACGGAAGAGCGGTACCACAATCTCGTCGATACCGCACCGATCCCCATCCTCCTCTTTGATCGAGACGGTCAGTTAGTGTATGCGAACGAAGCGTCTGTCTCGTTTCTGGGTGCCGATTCGCATACAGAACTCGAAGACAAACCATTCACGGCGTTTCTTCATCCCGAGGACCAAGAAACCGCACAGGGCCGGTTTCAACAGCTCATGAACGAGGGGGAGTCAGCCCCCGAACGGGAGTACCGAGTTCGAACCGTCAACGGGGAGATCAAACAGGCGACAGTCGCAACCGCATACGGGTACTATCAAGGACAGCGAGTCGCACAGGCGATGATACACTACTAGTTCGACACCACAGTCGAGTCACGCTGTCGGCGGTTCACGCGGGAGAACCGCCCTATTTCCCCTCGAACTCGGGGTCGTCGTCGCTTTGCATCTTCGAGACGCCTTCGAGGAAGTCCTCGGTGCCGACGAGATGCCCGAAGGCCTGTGCTTCGATTTCGAGTCCAGCGTCCATATCGTCTCGCCCGGCGAGGAACGCTCGCTTCGTGTACTCCTGGGCCAGCGGCGGCCCGGCGGCCAGATCCGCGGCGAGTTCGAGCGCACGCTCTTCGAGTTCGTCGTTGTCGACGACTCGGTTGACGAAGCCGAAGTCAGCCATCCGCTCGGCGTCGTAGTGGTCGGTCGTGAAGATGATCTCTTTGGCGCGACTCTCACCGATGAGGTGTTTCAGTCGCTGGGTGCCGCCCCACGCAGGCAGGATGCCGAGATCGTGTTCGGGCTGGCCGAACGTCGCCCGCTCCGTGGCGACGCGCATGTCCGCACAGGCCGCCATCTCCATGCCGCCGCCGAGCGCGTAGCCGTCGATACCGGCGACCACGGGCATCGAGAGTTCCTCCAGACGACCCCACGTACTCTGGCCCTTCCGGCCGAGTTTGATCGCGTCGATGGGGTTCGCGTTGCCCGCCATGCCGACTGCGTCCGCTCCGGCGCAGAACGCGCGGTCGCCCGCACCGGTTATCAGCACCGCCCGCACCTCGTCGTTGTCCTCCAGTTCGTCGAGTGCTGCGTCGAACTCGTCGAGAAGCTCTGGGGTGACGGTGTTCAGCTGGTGTGGCCGGTCGAGAATTAGCTGTCCAACGCTGTCACCGGGATACTCGACGCGGATAGTCTCGTACTCGGTGGCCCCCGCATCGACCTCCTCTTCGCCCCCGTAGAAGCCGCCGTCCTCGGCGGCGGCGCGGAGCCCGTCAGCGACCTCGTACCGGGCCGCGCCGGTCTCCTCGTGAGCCGATTCGAGCGTCTCGACGAGTCGGTCGAGACCAGCGTCGTCAGCCAACTGGGCCGGTCCCTCGGGGAAGGCAGCCCCGAGTTGCAGGGCTCTGTCGATGTCTTCCGGTGGGGCAACCTCCTTTTCGAGCAGCTTTCCGACCTCGTTCGCCATGGCCGCGAGCAGGCGGAGCTTGACGTCCTCTCGAACGCTGTCCGGCGGGATGTCGACGCCACCGTTGTCGTAATCGTAGAACCCGGCTCCGGTCTTCTTCCCGAGCTTGTCTTCGTCGACCGTTCGCACGAGCAGTGGCGCGGGCTCGTAGGCCGCCCCCAGTTCCTCGTGCATATATTCGAGAATATGGAGGATGACGTCGGTTCCCACCTGGTCACTGAGTTCGAACGCGCCCATCGGCAGACCGATGTCGTATTTCGTCGTCGAGTCCACTTCTGCTATCGTCGTTGTGTCGTTCTCGATGAGCCAGCAAGCCTCGTTCAGCAACGGAACCAGTATCCGATTGGCGACGAAGCCGGGTTCGTCCTTGCGCACCCGAACAGGGGTCTTGTCCATCGACTCCGCGAGTTGCTCGATCACGTCGAGCGTCTCCTCTGTGGTGTGTGCGCCACTTATCACCTCGACGAGTTCCATCCGAACGGGCGGGTTGAAAAAGTGCATTCCACAGAACTGCTCGGGGCGGTCGGTCGCTTCGGAGAGTTCCGTGATCGACAGGCTCGACGTGTTCGAGGTGAAGATGGCGTCCGCTGGCGCGAACTCGTCGAGTTCCCCGTACACCTCCCGCTTGATGTCCATGTTCTCGACGATTGCCTCGATGACGACGTCCGTGTCAGCGACAGATTCCTCCAGGTCGACCAGTGGCGTCACCCGTTCGAGTGCGGCGTTAGCGTCCTCCTGACTGATCCGGTCGTTCTCAGCGAGTTTACCGAGGCTCCACTCGATCTGGTCGTAGCCGTCCTCGACGAGTTCCGCCTCGATGTCGCGGAGGCGTACCTCGTAGCCCGCGAGCGCGGCGACTTCTGCGATACCGTGGCCCATCGTTCCCGCACCGAGAACGGTGATCGTCTCGATGTCCTCGAACGCTTTTGTCATACGTTCCTGTAGTCTCCCGCGTCGACTTTCAACGTTGTCTTTTTTGGAACGAACAACAGAGCCTGAGTTTATTCCCGGAGTGAGATTGTCGTCACGCCACCGATAAAAGACCACGATTTGACGGACAAATATTCATCCTCGTCACAGCGCAAGGTTCAGTTGCCGGACATCAACCACCGCTGTCCGGTGCTGGGGACGTTTGTGCATCAGGTCACGCCCGTTTGGATGGCTCGAATCGGTGTCCGATTGCGGCCGCGTTCGTCCCCCCTGTCTGTCGCTTTTCGGAAGCGATCACCCGAACAGTCGCTGGAGTAACCCGCGTCTGTGCGGCCGTTCGGCGAGCAACACCGAACTGTCGACTTCCTCGATGACCTTGAGGTGAAGCGACCCGCGTGCGAGTCGGGAGATCATCCCGCGTTCGGTCGCTCCAATAAGCACCAACCCGGGGTCGGGAGCCTCGCGTGCGATTGCGCGTTCGACGTCACCGCTGTCGTCGATGATCTGCTCTGTGTCCGCCAGATCCCGTTCGGCCGCCCACTCTTCGAGGAACTGTTCGCCTGCCTCCCGCTCGGCAGGGCTGTCGACGACGTGGAGTAATCTGACGGTGCTGCCGACGCTGTCACGAAGCGCCCGGGCGACGTCGGCGCTGAGGTCCGAATCGGGACCACCAGCGGTCGGCAGCAACACCTCGGAGGTGTCGAGCCCTCTGTCTCTGAGCACGAGGAAATCACAGGGGAGCGTGCTCGTCAACTCGTCTATCGGGCGGCCGCTTCGGAGCGTTCCCCAGCTATCGTTTTCGTCCCAGTCCATCACCACGAGATCCGCCTTGTCCTGTCTGGCCTGGCTGAATATCTCCTCGAAGGAGTTGTAGGACACGACAGTCGAGGCCTCGATGGCGATATCCTCGTAGTCGAGCGAGTCCTGCAAGGCAGTCAGTCGCTTTTTCGACTCCGAGGTGATGCGAGAGCGCTGCCGTCCGGTGTACTCGTAGGTCGTCCCGCGTGGCATCTGGACGATATGGACGAGATGCACCGTTGCCGAGGGCTTCTGGTCTGCGATCGTGCAGGCGAGTTCGACGAGGCGGGTGTCTGTCCGCGGATTCGAGACCGGAACCATCAGACGAAACGCGTCGTCGCTCACTGGAGCGCCCGTCCGCTCGTGGGTGTCGATCAGCGGGACGTACGACCGTCCGGCGAACCGACCGAACAGCCACTCCCGCTTTGAGAGTTTGGTTATCTCGCTGTCGTACATCGACCCGAGGCGACTCTCACTCGTCTGGTAGTAGTTGACGACCGTGACGAGCACCACGCCCCCGATGGTGTTCCCGAGCAGAACGGGGATCACGAAATCCGTCATTCCGAGCGCTACGCCGACTTCTCCCAGCAGGAGGAGATAACACATCTCGGTGAACGAGACGACGGAGTGATACAGGTTGCCAAGCGGGATACAGAGAAATGCGAGGTAGACGACGATGAGCCGAGAGATGGTATCACGCGAGGCGTATTCGACCCAGACGACGCCAGCGACGACGAGTCCAGCGACGGCACCTTTCGTGAACAGCGAGAAGGCGCTTTCGTCGATACCGCTCTGCGATATCTGCATCGCAGCCACGTCAGCGCCGCCCGTGAGGACACCCCCGTGTGCGAGAACGATGGCACCGATCGCACCGCCTGTGAAGTTTCCGAGGAGGACGATAGACCAGTTCCGGAGCAGGGCGGGGATGCTCGCGAAGCGTTCGAGCGTCAGCGCGACTGGCGGGAGGGTGTTCTCCGTGTAGAGTTGATAGCCGCCGATGATGATGTATATAAAGCCGATCGGATACAGAAGCGAGGCAACGACGGAGTTGTACCCGACGACTGAATCACCGGTGACCTCGCCGGTCGTCGCTATCATCGAGGAGTAGACGAGAACTGTGATCGTAATCGCCAGTCCGCCAGCCAACCCTGCAAAGAACAGCTCCCGACGGCTTGATGTGATCTCCTCGTCGGCGGCGGCGATGATCCGCTGGAACACCTCGTCGGACGAAAATCTGTCACGGACGAGTGCGCCCTCCGCCGGAACCCCGCTCTCCGAGGTCTGCGCTCGCTCGTCAGCGGTATCAGCGCCCTCAGAACCGCTCATGAACGGTATCACACCCGGCCGATACTAATACCGTTGGGTTTCCGACCTGTCGACCGAGGCGCGAGTGACCCGACTCACTCCGCTCGGTCCGGTGCGGTCGCGTCCGCGACAGTTCGCGACCGCGCTGTGACCGTACGGTGTCGCAACCCGAACACGATGGCTGCACCGACGACGACCAGTCCGCCAGCGACGCCGAATGCGATCAGGTAGCCAGCGGTCGCGAGCCAGCCACCCAGGAGACTCCCGATACCACCGGCGAGCGCGCCGAGAGCGGCGTAGACGCCCAGCGCTTCCCCGCGGATCGCTTCCGGTGCGAGTGCGGTCACGAGCGTGCCAGCCGTGACAGCGATGACCGCCCACGTGACGCCGATGAGCGCGAACACGACGGCGGCGACACCGAGACCGAGCGGCGTCGAACCGAGCGCTCCACCGACCAGCGCAACGGTCGGCAACAACCCGCCGCGGAGGAGCAACCCCGCACTCTGTAGTGTGGGAACGTTCTGGCGTCTGGCGAGCGCTCCGGCCCCATCGAAGAAGACAGCCGCGCCGACACTCGAAACCAGATAGAGGACGAACACCACACCCGATCCGAAGCCGGTGTCTGTCAGATACGCCGGGAGCGGCGCAAAGAAGGCCGCAAACCCGGTGAAAAAGAGGACAACAGCGCCGAAATACAGCGCCAGCAACGGGGTGAACCGACGGGCGAACGCTCGCGGGTTCAGCCCCGAAAGCCGTCCCCAGCCAAGCGTGAACGGGGAGACAGCCGTGCGGACGCTGAATCTGTCTGCGCCCCGAAGCGCTCGCTGCAGACGCCGCCGGTCGACGCGGCGCTTGGGTCTCGGGTCCAGCGGGAGCGACCGAGCACTAAGCACCAGCGCAGCACCCGCACAGGCTGCGGTGAACGCGAGAAAGTATCGCTGGACCGTGACCGGTTCCGCCATCCCGCGTGCACCCATCGTCCAGACCGCACCGAGGGCGAGCCCGAGGGCCCATCCGACCCCCTGTGACTTGTTCAACAGCGCGATCCGTTCACTCCAGGCCTGTGGGTTCGCACCCGCCACGACAAGCAGCGTCAGCACGGGCGTCGCGGCCGCGAACGCGAACCAGACCACCGCGTTCGCGACGATGACGAGTCCGATCGAAGACAAAAACGGGACGAGCGCGAGCATGGCGACGATCATCGCAAGCGCGGCGAGCACCAGCCCCCGCTGATTTCCCGTCCGGTCGGCCAACCGTCCGAAGACGAGTGCGCCGGGGACGCCGACAAAGGCTGCGGCCGACGCGAGGAGACCGAGCGTGAACGGGTCACCGCCCAGTTGGACGACGTACAAGGGCACGATAAGCGACGCACCACCGAGCGCGACCGAGGCGAGTCCCCACGCGGTGAGCCAACCCTTTGCCATACGCTCCGGTGGAGGGACTGGAGTAAAAACACTCTGGCTGGACCGGAACGTCGGTCCGGCTGTTTCAGATCCTACCTGTGTTTGGGTTATGCGTCGTCTAGTTGTCCTCGTCCTCGTCGCGGAAATTATCCACCTTCTGTTCGAGGGCATCGATCGCTTCGCGAACCTCCTTCGTCGCCTTCGAGCCCGCTGATTTTCCGCTTTCTGCGGCGTCATCGACCTCCGTTCGGATCTTGTCTATCGCGGTGTCGATGCGATCAAAGCGGTCGCTATCCTTGTCAGACATCGCGTTCGGATGATACGTTCGCCAGCCTGATGAAAGTGGTGGCTACGTACATTCAAAACAGGCCAAACGTGTGGCAGGTGGTCCGGTCACGAAGGCTCAGACCCTCGCTCACCCTCCTCCGGCTGAAGGTTGAGTGCAGACAGGAGACGTGACGTGACCACCCCCTGAACGATGGCAGTCAGGTGTTCGTCGTCGGTGGCGACATCGGCAAATATCCCGAGCGGTATCTCGCCGCCCGCCATCTCCCGGTGGCCGCCAGCACTGCCCACATCTGAGAAGGCCTCGTCGAGTACGTTACCGATGTTGTGTCGCGAATCCGTCGAACGCGCGCTCAGGTGGATGCTCTCGTCGACGATGCCGAAGACGATGGCCGTCTCGACACCCTCAAGGGTAGCGAGATAATCCGCCGCCTGCGGGAGGGCGTCACGCTCGTTCGTCATGCCGACGTGCGTGATGAGTACGGACCCGCGAACCATCCGATTCTCGATTGCCTGTCCAATCGCATCAACGGTCGCACCGGTGACGGACGGACTCGACAGCTTCCGGAGCAGGTCAAGATCAGCGGCGTCGTGGAGATACCCCGCGGCACTGTACTCCTCACCTGTCGCGCCGCGGAGAAAGCCGAGTGTCTCGCGGCGGATCGCAAACAGCAGCGCAGTTGCGAGGACCGAATCGAGTTCGAGATCGAAGGCCCTGACATGCTCGGTGAGAATCGTCGCCGTCGCACCGGCCGCCTCACGGTGGTCGACGAAACGTGCGTCGATCGACTCCGCAGGGTGGTGGTCGATGACGATATCGACCGGTGTGCCCTTCGGAACGCGGTTGTTCGACCCCGGGATCGAGTGATCGACGAAGGCAAGCAGCGATCCCTCCGGCCGGTCGCGGACCGACGCCTCGTCGAACTCCCGCAAGTCGATGTCGAGCAGATTGATGAACGCGCGGTTCTGCTGGTGGGAGATGTTGCCGCTGTAGAGGATGCGTCGCTCGTCGATGCCGACCGACGCGGCGATCCGACCGAGCGCCAGCGCGCTTGCGAGACAGTCCGGGTCCGGATTGTTGTGACAGACGATGGTGAGTTCCTCGCCCGCCAGCAGAACCTTCCGAAGCGACTCCACGTTGCTCATACGACAGTTACGGCCCGGGCCGGTACAAGTGTACTGGGCCGGTCATGCACTCAACCGTCTCGGTTTTCGCCGTCGTCCCCCATGGCGCGTGACTCGCCCAGCGTCGCAATCTCGTCGTTGATGTCCGCGCCGGAACTCTCACCCGGCAGGATATCACCGAGCGACGCGCCGAAGGAGGCGACTGTCCAGACGACGCTGATGCGTGCCAGCGCGACGACCGGGTCCTGCCAGTTGTCGACCCGTCCCCACATCGTCATCAGCGCCGCCGCAGTCAGAAAGGAGACGGCTGCGATGCCGACCAGTCGACGGGGGATGAGACCGAATATCGGTCGATTCACCTGCACGTCCTGCGGCCCGGCCCAGTACACGAGCGCCAGAATCATCACCAGCACGAACGCCGCGTTGACGAGAAAGAACACGGGAAAGATGCCGATCTGAAAGGAGAGAAAGAAGTCGGCAATCTCGAAGACACCGTCTTCGACGAGAAACGGAATCGCAAAGACGACGCTTCCGACGAAGGCCTCGGCGATGTCCCGCGAGGTGTACTTCTGGATTCTGTCGCCGAAGGTGTTGTCGAGTGTCGCCTGTATCGTCTCCGTTCTGATCTGGTGTACCGCCTCGCGGTTCGCGGCGTCGCTGACGGCCAGTTCGAGGTCGTCGAACTGCTCGTGAAGCGCGTCGACGAGTTCGCCGTCGCTCATCTGCCGTACCGACTCGGGGAGTTCCTCGACGGTGACGACATCGAGGGAAGACTGTGTCCCCGAAGCCGCGGTCGCTTCGACGTGTTCGCGCTGCACGACCGCCGGGCGTGGTTCGTTGTTCGAGACGATGTCACCGAGCGCGGCACCGAGCGATCCAACCGTCCAGAGTACGTTGATGCGCGCGATTGCCTCGATCGGTGACTCCCACCCACCGACGCGTCCCCAGACGGTCATCAAAAGCGTCGCGACGGCAAAGGAGATAGTGAGCACGACGATCATCCGAATCGGGACGACGCCGAACAGCACCGCAGTCTCCTCCTGGTCCTGCCCGGTCCACTCGATGAGTGCGTAGGTCATCAAAAAGACAAACAGCGTATTTACGATCAGAAAGACCGGCACACCGGCGAGCGTGAACTCGAAGAGGTAGTCGGCGATGTCGAAGATGCCGTCCTCGACGAGCAGCGGCGAGGCGAAGATGACGCTGCCGACGAAGGCCTCGGCGGCATCTCGTCTCGTCAGGTCGCGAACGCCCGAATCGATCAGTCCCCGCTCGTGTGCTTCGACCAGCAACTGCTTGACGTCGTGCACTTCCGCTCGGGTCTCGGACTCCTCGCGGTATCCCGGCAGCTCTCGCAGGTCGGCGAACAGATCCTCGATGGTGGCTGGCGATTGGTCTTCGGGCGGTTCCGGATCGGTTGCTGCCGGTGACGACGAGTGGCCGGACATGCTACGGGTATCCGGGTTTCGGACATGGCGGATAAATACTTACGCCCGAGTTGTCGAACGGTTCGACTCACCGCATCCGACTCCCGCCCGGCGGAAGGAACTCGGCGATCAAGTCTGGGCTTGCGACCTTCCGGACGAACGTCTCGTCCGCGAAGCGGTCGCGGAGTTCCCGGTAGACGCGCTTTGCGATGTCGTTTTGCGCGTACTTGCCGGGTTCGAGTTCGACCGTCGTCTCGGCGCGCTCGGTGATCGGGTCGGGCGGGCCGCCTATGACGCGCGTTTCCGGTTCGCAGGTGATTCCGACCGCCACGCCGACGGCAACGTCCTCGAAGTACGTGCGGTCGCCGCGGATCGCAAAGCCGCCCTTCTCCAGATACTCGCCGCTCTCGGGGGTCTTCGAGACCTGGTCGTGGTCGACCATGTAGGCGTCGCCAGCGAACTTCCCGTCCTTCCAGACAGAGGAGTACGAGACCGCAAACTGCGCCGCTTCGGCCTTCGAGCGGTCGGGCACGGTCACGTCCTCGTCGTAGGCCTCGCTCGGCCCGGTCGCTTTGAGTACCGTCACCGGGCCGCCGTGTGCCTGTGCGTGGAAAAACAGGTCGCCGCGGTCGAGGTACTTCTTGACGATTGCCTCGTTCTGGTCGGCGTTTCGTCCCCCGATGACGAGCAAGCCGTCCGAGGTGTGAAACCACCGGAACTCCTCGTACCACTCCTCGGACGCGCGGACCGGAATCGAGGACTCGCGGAGCCAGTCCGTCTCCTCGGCGTCCTCCTCCTCGGAGTCTTCCTGTTCGTCCGGTTCCTGCTCGTACTGTTCGCGGCGCTGTTTGATCGCGTCGAGTTGCGCTCGCGTCTCCGCGATCGCCTCCTGTGCGCCTGCCTTCTTCTCCTCGATGCCCTTCGCCTCCGTGTAGAGGCGGTCGGCGTTTCGCTCGACGCCGTCCGCGACGACGAGCGTAACCGGGTCGCCGTCGATCTCGACCGTGACAGTGCCCTCACTGCTGTCGAGCGATTGGACGGCCTCAGCCTCGGGAATCCCCGCTTCTTTGCCCTCCTCGAAGCGCTGTTCGATATCGTCCCAGGAGTGGCCCTCCGCACGCGCGTCCCGGATCGTCGAGAGGATGTCGTCGACCAGGTCGTAGTGTGCGTAGAGTGCCTTCGCTTTCTCTCGAATCTCCTGGGCCTGCTCCTCGAAGTCCTCGATTGCGCCCTCCTGCTGTTCGATGATGCGCTCGTGTTTTGCTATTTCGGCCGCGAAGTCCGGCCCCTCGTCGGTCGTCTCGGGTTCGTCGGGTTCGGTGTCGAAGTGGGTGAAGTAATCGTCGAGCGCGCCGACGAAGTCGTCGAAGGAGTCGCGTTCGAGGGCAGCGTGTTCTTCCATCACGACAGGCGTGACGTCGACGCGCTGCCCCGCCTCGACGCCGTTCTCGTAGTACACCCGGGGGTCGAAATCACCCGCATTCAATTGTTCCGAGAGGTCCTGCACCGTTCGATACAGCGCCTCGAACTGCTCGTCGGTGGCCTCGTCGATGTCGAGTGTCTTGGACACCGACGCGCGAGTGCAGAGTTCCTCACCCCAGAGGCCGCCGAAGTTGAGTTGCGTCGCCAGCGTGCGGACGACGTCGGTGTCTGACTGTTCGAGTCGCGCCCGAAAGGCGTCGAACTCGACCGTCAGCGGATTGAATCGGGCGTCGGGGAACTCGTAGGGCGACCCCGGCGCGACGGTTCGTGACTTCAGTCGAACGGTGTCGAGACAGTCGACAACCTCTCCAGTGCCATCGAGCACCGCGAGGTTGCCGTCACCGAACAGTTCCGCGACGAGCGTCGTCGTGCCGTCCTCGCGCTCGAAGGTCAGTTCGAGGATGCGGTCGAACTCGAACTGAGAGACGTCGACCAGTTCGGCCCCCTCCATCCGATTTCGCAACATCATGGCGAAGTTCGGCGGCCGCTCGGGGGCGGGCGGAACGTGCTCTGGTGTCGCAACGCGGACGTGCTTGGTCTCGCCGAGATCGAGCAATAGCTCCGTCCGGCCGTGGTCGTAATGGCGGAGTTTCAGCCGGACCAGACCGTCGTCGTAGAGATACGCCTTGTCGAGGCGCGCGCCCTCGTACCGGGCGAGTTCGCGTTCGAGCGCAGCCAGGTCCACGCTCGTTAGCTCTCGCTTTGGCTCCATGCCCCACACTTCCGCAAGCGGTGGGAAAGGGGTGTCGTTCGGGGCTCATAGGGACGCAGTTTCGGCCGTACTGTTCTGCGTTCAGGTCACGCGACTCGTCGCACCCACGCCTCCGGGTCGTCGAGTTCCTGGTCTGTCGGAAGCGTCTCCGGCGATTCCCACACCCGACCGGCGGTTTCGATGTCTCGCATGTCCGCGACAGTCTCGAAAAACTCCTTGCCGCGCTCGTACTGCCGTCGCTTGACGCTCAGGCCCAGCAGACGGCGAATGAGTTGCTCGACGGGGCCACGGCCCTGTCGGCGGCGTTCGAGTTTGGCTCGCAGGTCGTCGTACTCCTCGTCGAAGGCTCGGTCCATGACGAGTTCGGCGTAGCCCTCGACGGCCGTCATCGTCGTATCGAGTTGGCCGAGCGATTCGCGGTCGATCCGGCCAGCCGTCAGATCCTCGACGGCCTCCTGCATGGCCGTTTCGAGGTGGTCCGGAAGCCACGGGGCGGCACCGAACTCCGCGGCGTGGGCCACCTCGTGGAAGGCGATCCAGCGGCGGAATCGCGGATAGGGGACGTCGAGCACGTCAGCGACGCGCACGATGTTCGGCTGGACGAAATACAGCGCGTGCGGTTCGCCCTCGGCGAGCAACAGGGGGTCGTACTGGCCGAGCACGTGCTTCGAGAGAAAGCCGAGCGCAAACGCCATCGATCCGGTGTTGAGCACGCGCGCGACGCCGGCGAGCTGCGAGGCTTGCGTTTCGATCGGTCCGAGGACGCGCTCGAAGGTCCCGACGTTGGCTTCGAGCCAGTGGTGTCGGTTCATGATCTCGACGCGCTCGGGCAGGTCGAAGGAGAGTCCGGTCACGGTTCGCACGCGGTCGCGCGCGTCCCGCACGTCAGTTCGATACCCCTCCTGCTCGGCCGCAGACACGTCGAACTCGCCGGGGTCGACTGCCTCGCAGGCAGCGTCGATGACCGCGTCCCAGTCGACGGGGCTGTCGCCGGACGCCCCAGTGACAGCACGGACGCTCCGATAGATGCTCATACCCGAGAGAGAACGCTGAGGAACAAATGCCTTCGGCTACTCGTCGACGGTCACTTCGAGCGACTCGTCGTCGGTATCGACCTCGACCTCCGGGCTTTCCTCGCCCGAGAGGTACTTGACGAGCGCCGCGATGGCGACGAACACGAGCAGGATGCCAAGGACTGCGACTTTCCCTTTGCCGGACCCGCCGTCGTCTGCTTCGGCAGCGACTTCCTCGTCGTCTTCGGCTGTGCCGCTCTCGTCGCGTGTCTCGTCGCTCCCAACAGTACCGAAGGGGAGGTTGACCGATCCGTCGTCGAGGTGGATTTCGAGGAAGGTGAGATTCACCATATGTGTCGGTAGGGGCGATGGGGACTTACCGGTTACGTTACAGACAATTTCGGTCGTCGAACTGGGTGGGCCGGACGTGCTGCATTCGGACCCGAGGTTTCACGGAGGACGGTACCGAACTGGCCCCATGGATCAGTCCCACCGCGAGTTTCTGGAGCGACTCCTCGAAACGCCGAGCCCATCGGGTTTCGAAACGGCAGGACAGCGCGTCTGGATCGACTACGTCTCCTCGTTTTCCGACACCGTTCGCACCGACGAGTACGGCAACGCCGTCGCGACAGTCGAGGGCGACGGCCCGACGGTAGCGATGACTGGCCACGGGGACGAAATCGGGTTTATCGTTCGGGACATCACCGAGGACGGCTATCTCAAACTCAATCGGATCGGCGGGTCGGACAAGTCAGTCTCGCGTGGTCAACACGTGACAGTCCAGACGGCGGACGGCCCCGTCTCGGGCGTCATCGGCCAGACCGCGATCCACCTCCGAGACGCGGACGACGAGGAACCGACAGAGATCACGAAGCAGTACGTCGATATCGGTGCCGAAGACAGGGAGGAAGCGACCGAACTGGTCGAGCGCGGCGACCCGATAACGGTCGCCCAGCGCGTCACCGACCTGGCTGGCGACCGGATCGCAGCACGCGGACTCGACAACCGCATCGGCACGTGGGCGGCCGCCGAGGGGTTGCGCCGGGCGGCCGAGCGCGGCACAGAGGCGACAGTCTGTGCGGTCAGTACCGTCCAGGAGGAGGTCGGTCTCAAGGGCGCACAGATGGTCGGATTCGAACTTGACCCCGACGCCGTTATCGTCGTCGACGTGACTCACGCGACCGACGGGCCGGAGACGCCGGGCGATCGAACGACCGGCGTCGAACTCGGCGGCGGGCCCGCCGTCTCCCGCGGCGGGTCGAACCATCCACGACTCGTCGAGGCTATCCGGTCAGTCGCGAGTGACGAGGACGTGCCCGTCCAGTTGCAGGCGACCGGGATCCGCACTGCCACCGACGCCGACGCCTTCTTCACGTCGCGCGGTGGCATCCCGTCGCTGTATCTCGGCGTGCCCAATCGGTACATGCACACGCCAGTCGAGATGATCGATCTGTCGGATCTGGACGCGACTGCCGACGTTCTCGGCCACTGGGCGAGTCAGGCCCACGAGTTCGAGTACACAGTCGATGTCGGCGGGACGCATCAACGAGAGTAAGCGAGGCTGTATGCTGCAGCAGATCTGGACGCCACGTTCTTATTGCCCGGATAACAGAGTGGCGTGTCCCTACGGCAGCAATACGGTATTGATCGCGTGAATGACGCCGTTCGAGGCTTCGATGTCCGTCGCAGCGATCGAATCGCTCAGTTCCGTTTCGACGTCGATTCGTGCGCCGTTCAGTGTGGGTATCATCGAAGCGTTGACGACCGACCGCGCGTACCGTCGGCCCGGTGTGACGTGATACGTCAGGATACTCAACAGTTGAGCGTCATCGACACCACCGACTTCGTCTGCGTCGATACCCAACACGTTTTCAAAGGCTTCGTCGGTGGGGGCGAACACCGTCAGCTGGCGGTTCCCACTGAGAGTGTCAACCAGATCGGCTTCTATCACGGCTGCGATCAGGGTGTCGAACTTCTCGGCGAACGGGCCGCTTTTATTGAGTGCAATCGCGGTCTCGACGAGGTTCTTTTCCGCGCTTGCTCCTCTTTTCCGTCCCGGCATCGCACTCGCCGTACCGGTACCACCAGCGAACAATACGGTAGCACTGCCAACTGTCTTCAATACCGTCCTCCGGTCTAGCTTGTCGGGCATACCAGTACGTCGGTTAGGAGTCAGACTGTATTACTAAGAACGTCCTATAGACAAAGGGGTGTTAATAATATCGTCCTACAATTAATACGAGATCCGTACTGATGCTCAGAACATCGTCTGAACAAACGAACAGCCGGAGAGTATGACATCCGAGGATCAGCCTCGCCAATCGAGGCACCTGTGGTGTGCGGTTGCACGGAGGGGATGAGCCGGTACGCTTAAGCACCCGTCGCCACCGGATAGAGGTATGAGTGACACGGGCAACCGGCCGCTGGACGTGCTCGAATCCTCGGTCGGGACGAGCGTGACCGTGCTGTTGAAAGACGGCGAGAAGTACGAGGGCGAACTGGTCGGCTACGACCAGCATATGAACCTCGTCGTCGAGGACGAGAAAGACACAACGATTATACGCGGTGACAACGTCGTATCCATACGTCCATGACGACAGGAACGTCAAGTCAGGGCAAGAAAAACACGACGACACACGTGAAATGTCGCCGCTGTGGCGAGAAGTCATATCACGTCAAGAAGAAGGTCTGTTCGTCGTGTGGATTCGGCAAGTCGGCAAAGCGCCGCGACTACGCCTGGGAAAGCAAAGCTGGCGAATAAAATGCACGAAAAGTGTGGTGTCGTCGGCATCTCACTCGAAGAACGCGACGCCGCCCACCCTATCTACTACGCGCTCTATGCCTTGCAGCACCGCGGCCAGGAATCGGCCGGGATGGTAACTCACGACGGCTTTCAGCAACACCAGCACGTCGAGATGGGATTGGTCGGTGACGCCTTTCGACCGGAGGACATCGACGCGCTGAACGGTTCGAACGGGATCGGACACGTTCGATATCCGACCGCTGGTGGTGTCAACGCCTCTTGCGCACAGCCGTTTTCTGTCTCCTTCAAGAGCGGGTCGCTCGGTCTCTCGCACAACGGCAACCTCGTCAACGCCGACGAGGTTCGCGAGGAACTGGCCGAACTCGGCCACGCCTTTACCTCGTCGGGAGATACGGAAGTCATCGCACACGACCTGGCGCGGAATCTCTTAGAGGAGGATCTGGTTCGCGCGGTGAAATCGACGATGCAGCGCATCCACGGGTCGTACTCGCTGACGATCATGCACGACGAGACGGTCCTCGGCGTGCGCGACCCACAGGGCAATCGGCCGCTCTGTCTCGGCAAACTCGAAGACGGGTACGTCCTCGCATCGGAATCGGCAGCCATCGACACGCTCGACGGCGAAATCGTCCGCGACGTCAAGCCGGGCGAACTGATCGTCCTCAAGCCAGACGGAAGCGGCTACGACACGTATCAACTGGTCGAGCGCGAGCAGACCGCACACTGCTTTTTCGAACACGTCTACTTCGCCCGGCCCGATTCGGTTATCGACGACGAACTGGTCTACGAGGTGCGCCGTGAACTCGGCCGCAGACTCTGGGCGGACTCGGGCATCGAGACTGACGTCGTGATGCCCGTGCCCGACTCGGGGCGGGCGTTCGCCTCGGGCTACGCCGAGGCAGCGGGCGAAGATGGCGCGAAGACGGAGTTCGCCGAGGGGCTGATGAAAAACCGCTACGTCGGCCGCACGTTCATCATGCCGACACAGGACGAACGCGAGCGCGCCGTTCGGCTCAAACTCAATCCGATAAAGTCAACGATAGAGGGCAAGACTGTCACCGTCATCGACGACTCCGTCGTCAGGGGAACGACTTCGACACAGCTCGTCGAACTACTCCGTGACGCCGGTGCCGAGGAGGTGCACGTCCGCGTCGGCTCGCCGCCGATCATCTCCCCGTGTTACATGGGGATCGATATGGCGAGTCGCGAGGAACTCATCGCATCAGACCGGTCCGTCGAGGACATCGAGGCAGAAATCGGCGCTGACAGCGTCTCCTATCTCTCTATCGACGCCATCGTCGACGCGCTCGGCAAGTCCGAAAGCGACCTGTGTCTCGGCTGTGTGACGGGCAAGTACCCCTACGACATCGACGGCGAGGAGCGCGACAGAGACGTGACTCGTCCGGTCATCGGAAGCGAGCGCGCGAGCGCCGACGACTGACCGCCAGTCACGACAGTCGTTCACGGGGAGTTGCTCACCACGACGTTACTGACCTCGAAGCGCGCGCCACCCTCTCGTCCATCTGTGACTCGGACAGTCCAGTCGTGAGCGGAGGCGATGCCCTCTACGATGGCGAGTCCGATCCCGAGTCCGTCGTCGCCTGTCGAACAGCCAACCTCGAATATCTCCTCGCTCTTCGCGTCGGGGATCCCCGGGCCGTCATCTTCGACGTAGAACCCGTCACCATCCGAAAGCGGGCCGAGCCAGACCGTTATGTCGGTCCCGCCGTGTTCTTTGCTGTTCCGAAAGAGATTCTCGAAGAGCTGCTGGACTCGCTCGGGGTCCGCGCGGAACTGCAGGTCCTCCTCGACGACGAGATTCGCATCGGCAGTCGCAACCGATTCCCAGCAGTTGGCGGCGATTGCAGCGAGTGAGACCTCCGTCGTCTCCTCGACGTGCTGGCCCTGTCTCGCCATCGTGAGCACATCCGTGATGAGTGACTCCATTCGGTCGAGCGCGCTCGACGCGATTGCCAGATGTTCGCTGTCGGCGTCCTGTGCGAGATCGACTCGCAACTGTGCCACGTTCAGCGGATTACGTAGGTCGTGGCTGAGCACGCTCGCGAACTGGTCGAGGCGCTCAATTTTCGCCTCGGTCTGCTGTCGCTGGAGTTCGTGTTCGAGCGTCCGGGCGATCAGTTCAGCAAACAGCGTTTCGTCGTCGGTGAACGGACGGTCTCGCGGCCCTGTGGAGACGAAACACACTGTCCCGTACACCTCATCGTCGAGAAAGACGGGAGTGCCGTGATAGCAGTACAGTTCGTGTGTCTCGAATGCAGGGTCGTCCTCCCACCCCTGGTCAGGTGCGTCATGGAGTGCAATCGACTCCCCCTGCGCGACGGTTCGGCGGCAGTACGTGGTCTTGAGATCGAGGATGAGTCCGGGCGGAAACTGACCGTCCTCGGGGTCGGTGCTCGCGGTTGCCTTCCAGTACTCGCTGTCCGGCTCGATCCTGGTGAGATGGCCGTTTTCGACCCCGAGATACTGCTCTCCGACCGCGAGTGCGTGCTCGGCCGTTTCCTCGAACGAACAGTCGCGCTGAAGCACGTCGTAGAGGTCACGTCGGGCCTGAACCCAATCAACTGATTCCTGACTCATAATCCTCTCAGCCTGCGGTGGATGTCTCTGTTGAACGCGGACACATTTGAATGGTATGTAAATTGCGTCGTATTGCAGTCAAACAGCCAATAGTACGAGCGGAGCTCAAAAGACCAGATACAGCATCGCGTAGACGACGATTCCGAGCGCGAAGGAGACGAGCCACAGCACCGCCGCAATCCGTCCGAGGCGGGGATGAGCAGTCTCGGGCAGTTCGCTCACGTCGTGTGTGCTCGCGATCAACAGCGCGGCGTAGACGAAGGGCAGACAGACGATAGCGAGCAGGATGTGAACCGCAAGCACCGGCAGATAGACGAACTGATGCACCCAGTCCGGGCCGGTGAAAGCAGTTGGCCCTTCGAGAGAAACCCGGTAGAGGTACAGAAGCAGGAAGGCTCCAAAGAGCGCAGCGCTCGCGAGCATCGCCCGCCGATGCGTGCTGACGTTCCCCCGCTTGATGGCACGAACGCCGGACAGAATCGTGACAATTGCAAGCACGCTGATGGCCGCGTTGAGATGTGGAATCGCCGGGAGGAGCCACCCTATCTCGGGAAGTTCCGGAGCGACGCCTCTGACTGCGCTGAACACCAGAACGAGCGAAACGGCCGTGAGCAGCGCGGTCAGTTCCCGGATCCGCTCCCGAGCAGTCAGTTCCATGTCTCGGGATATGGCACCGAACGCCTATGTGTTGTGATCGACGGGCGCTGTTGGCTCTTCCGGGTAGAGAACAGCCCAGAGAGGTGACCGTGATGAAGAGAATACAAGTGGCTGGCTGACAGATTTCCGGACATGGATCCGGAAGACCTCCTCGAATTCGGCGTGCTGTTCGGTGGCTTCGAGATTATCGAGGGACTTCTCGCAATCGGTGCAGTACTCGTCGTCCTCGCCGTACTCGTCGGCGCGGTCATGTTCCTTGATTTCGGTGTGACGACGATTCTCGTGACGGGGGCGCTGATGGCGGGGTCAGCGATTGCTGGCGGCATCGCTGGCATGAAAGCAGAACGGCTCCGCGGAAAACACTTCTAAATCGGAGAGAGATTGCAAGTCAGTCAGCGTGAAGGGGGTCGGTGAACCGACCGATCTCAATCGACAAGGGCGGAACGCGGTCAGTGGAACGTGCGACCGACCTGTTCCTCATCGCCCGGTTGCGGTTCAGCCTGCGTGAACCGCTCTTCGATCTCCTCGTACTGTTCGCGGGTGTCCTCGGTGACGCTCGGCTGGACCTCTTTGAGCGCCTGCTCGAAGTGGTCGCTGGTCACGCGGACGTTGCCGACGGTTTCGTCGACGTCGTCGGGGTCGACGCTGTTGATGAACTCCCGGCTGGCTGCCATCGAGGCCTCGCGACAGACCGCCTCGATATCCGCGCCGACGTAGCCGTCGGTGCGGTCGGCCAGGTCGTCGAGATCCACGTCGTCGGCGAGCGGTTTGTCGCGGGTGTGCACCGCGAAGATTTTCCGGCGTGCCTCGGCATCGGGGACGGGCACGTGAATGTGTCTGTCGAGTCGGCCCGGTCGGAGCAGCGCCGCATCGATCAGGTCGGGGCGGTTCGTCGTCGCGATGACGACCACGTCTTCGAGTTCTTCGAGGCCGTCGAGTTCGGTCAGCAGCTGTGAGACGACGCGCTCACCGACACCCGAATCGCCCGAGTGTCGGCCGCGCTCGCCCGCGATGGAGTCAATTTCGTCGAAGAACACCACCGTCGGTGCGTTCGCGCGCGCCTTCTCGAATATCTCGCGGACGCCCTTCTCGCTCTCGCCGACGTACTTGTTGAGCAGCTCCGGCCCCTTGATGGAGATGAAGTTGCTCTGTGCCTCGTTGGCGATGGCCTTCGCGAGCAGCGTCTTGCCGGTCCCCGGCGGCCCGTACATCAGGACACCCTTCGCGGCCTGCATGTCCATCTGTCGGAACACCTCGGGGTACTCGAGGGGCCACTGGATCGTCTCGCGGAGACGCTCTTTGGTGTCTTCGAGACCGCCGACCGAATCCCAGGTGACGTCGGGAACCTCGACGAACACCTCGCGGAGCGCCGACGGCTCGATGCCCTTCATTGCCTGCTTGAAGTCGTCAGCGGTGACTTCGAGCTGTTCTAAGGTCTCGGCGTCGATCTCGTCTTCTTCCAGGTCGAGTTCCGGGCGGATGCGTCTGAGCGCGTTCATCGCCGCTTCCTTGGCGAGTTGGGCGAGGTCAGCGCCGACGAATCCGTGCGTGTTGTCGGCGTACTGGTCGAGGTCGATCTGTTCGTCGAGGGGCATCCCGCGGGTGTGGACCTGCAGGATCTCCTTGCGGCCTTCCTTGTCCGGAACACCGACCTCGATTTCGCGGTCGAACCGGCCGCCACGGCGGAGTGCGGGGTCGATGGCGTCGACGCGGTTGGTCGCGCCGATGACGATCACGTCACCGCGCTCGTCGAGGCCGTCCATCAGGGAGAGCAGTTGCGCGACAACACGCCGCTCGACGTCACCGGACGTTTCGCCGCGTTCGGGCGCGATGGAGTCGATTTCGTCGATGAAGACCACGGCGGGCGCGTTCTCCTCGGCCTCCTCGAAGACCTCGCGAAGCTGTTCTTCGCTCTCGCCGTAGTACTTGGACATGATCTCCGGGCCGGAGATGTCCGTGAAGTAGGCGTCGATCTCGTTTGCGACCGCGCGGGCCATCAGCGTCTTGCCGGTGCCCGGCGGGCCGTGCAGGAGAACGCCTTTCGGCGGTTCGATGCCGAGTTGCTGAAACAGTTCCGGGTGGCGCATCGGCAGTTCGACCATCTCGCGGACCTGTTCGAGTTCGTCGTCGAGGCCGCCGATGTCCTCGTAGGTCACGTCCGGCGTCTCGCGGCCGCCCTCCTCGCGGTCCGTGAGCTGTTCGGCTGGCTGTTCGCTGATCTCGATGTCCGTCGAGTCGGTGACGACGACTGTTCCAGAGGGTTCCGTGGACGCGATTTTTAGCGGAATGCGTTGACCGGACATCGACGACAGCGGGCCGAGGCCGAAGGAAACAGGTACAGTCTGCCCCTCGGTGACGGCCTGTCCGCTCAGATTCTGTCGGATCATCGGGCCGACGTTGCCCCGAACTCGAAGGTTCTGTGGCAGTGCGACCGAGAGTCGCGTCGCGGGCTGCACGTCAGCGCCCTCGACGTCGACGGTGTCGTCGATGCCAGCGCCGACCTCCTTGCGCAATCGGCCGTCGATGCGAACGACGCCGCGGCCACTATCCTCAGGGTAGCCGGGCCAGACGCGAGCGACAGTCCGTCCGGAATCGCCTTCGAGGAGGATGTAGTCGCCGTTTTCGAGTCCCATCTTCGACATCGCCTGTCGGTCGATGGCCGCCAGTCCGCGACCGGCGTCTTTCTGTTTCAGCGGCTTGACAGTTAATCTCATTCGTTCACCTCAACAGTAAGGATTCCGTTGTTGATAAGTGCTCGTCCATCGGCGTCCAGATCGATATCGTACTGGTCGTCGTCGGTAACGACGATCACGGTCCCGTCGACAATCTCAGCCGAGGCGTCAGTCTCAGGGCCGAGATCCGCGATCAGTTCCACACCGTCGTCACGCTCGATGCGACGCGCATCGATCCCACGCTCTGCGAACCGCTCTGTCACAGTCATACTAACTACAAGTAATCTCTGCAAGTATATAAATATTTCGGTAAAATTGAGGGGACGTGAGCGAAATAGCGTGGAGTTCTATGATTGCGGTTCACAGAAGAATTCGGCGTCGATTCACCGCAAGAGTCAGTCGGACTCTGTGAGTGCCTGGAGTGGGGCTGGCTGAGTCGACAGATGGGTCTCTTTGAATCCGGTTTCGAACTTCAGGCCGTAGCCGACGAGTCGGTCAGCGCCGATGTGGCCCGCCCAGATAAGCGCCACGAGCAGTGCCATTCGATGGTCGACCCGGAACCCGACAGCACCGAGAATCAAGGGGAGCGTATAGGTGTGAACGAGATTGTAACTGTAACTCCCGATACGAGGACCGCCGAGATACCCGATCATAGACAGGTCCGGCGCTAACGCCAGAACGAGCAACAGCCAGATGGGTCCATCGAGCGTGAAGTAGCCGCCAAGCGCGACGCCGAGGACAGCCAACCCTTCGACTCGCAGAATCGTGCGTGGATCCATGTTCGTTGATTCGGAGCGATCCGTAATAATTATTGGCGAGGACGGATCGGCACATCCTTACTCGCGCAGGGAAACGCACAGGTGTGACACCCGAGGTTACGCACACCGATCCGGAGGGAGTCGATTACGGGTGGGTGATGCAGGTGACCTTTCTCGCGACGATTCTGGTCGGCGCACCAGTCGTCGCGCTCGCGTCGCTGTTTGTGACATTACCCGACTGGGGAGCGCGCGCGGAATTTGCGATCCGGGTCGGTGCGCTCGTCTGGTTTCTGACCGGCCTCTCCGTGTATCTCTACGCGCGCAAGTATCGAGACGAGGACGAGACGGACAGCGAAGAACAGGACGCAGCCGCGGACGCGGAGTGACTCGTCTCAGACGCGCTGTCGGTCGCTGACGTACTGGAAATCCACGCCCGCGCGCTCGGCAGTGATCGCATCGCTCTCGGAGTCTCCGATAAACAGTGACTGCGTCGGTTCGGCACCGAGTCCCCGGATGGCTTCGAGCAGCGGTTCGGGGTCGGGTTTGCGCGTGCTGACGGTATCGCGGCCGACGATTGCGCCAACGTGGCTGTCCAGCCCGTGCAGTTCGAGGGCGATTCGGGCCGACGCCTCGCAGTTGAGCGAGCAGACGCCGACTGGTACCGACGCGGGCAACTCGTCAGCGAGGGCGAGGCGCCTCGAACTGCGCGCGCCGTCGCGCTCGTGACGAACGAGTATCTCCTCGGCGGCCTCCCAGTGGCCAGCGTCCTCAGATCGTTCGAGCAGTTCCCAGACACTCGTCGTATCGACATCGACGCCGCGAGCGCGCAGCGCGCTCGCAATCTCCGTTCCGACGACGTCCCAGTCGACATCGAGATGGACGAGCGTTCCATCGAGGTCGTACACGAGTGCCTCGTACTCCCTGGTCACACGATAGTGTACGTCGCCAGAGCGCAAAGAGCCTGCGATTGGTGTGCCGGGCGGATTAGTCCTCGTCGACCAGTTCGACGTCGAGAAACGCTTCGAGTGCTTCGACGACTGACCCGCCGACACCGGCCTGCGCCGCCCGGCCCTGTTCGAGGGCGAGCAGGTCACTCTCCTCAACGCCGAGTTCCGTGGCGAGTTCTTCGAGCTGATAGCCAGCGGACTGTCGCGCTTCGGTGAGTCGCTCGTCGTATCCGGAGCGAAGATAGGGGAGCTGGTCGTCGTCGTAGTCAGCGCCGCTCTCCCAGTGGGTGGAGTCGCCTTTTGTTGCGTCGTGGACGCGGGCGGTGTTTTGCGCCGCTCGGCGCTTCCGGTCGCGCTCGCTGTCGTCGTCGGAGGAAGAGGACTGGTCGTCGTGCTGGTGACAGTCGCTGCAGACTTGGAGGGTCGCGCCCGCAACGGTCGCGGTCTGCAGGTCGACCCCGGAGGCACCGCAGAGCTCACAGCTATCGGCGGAGTCGACACCCCCGCTACCGGTCGAATATTTTGCCATAGCAGTTCTAGTCAATCCGCGGTATTTAAAATCCCGTTTTCCCCGCCCCGCAAACGAAAGTGCTTTTACTTCGCCGGGGGGAAAGGCGAATGCGAAGTGCGTGGGTAGCCAAGCCAGGCCAACGGCGCAGCGTTGAGGGCGCTGTCCCGTAGGGGTCCGCCGGTTCAAATCCGGTCCCACGCACTATCCGGTCACGAGCAAACCGCGAGTGGCCAGATGTGCTCGGTGCAATTCCCTGCCGGGAATCAGCACCCACGCAACTTTTCCCGATGCTACACGATCAGCGTCTCGTCCGAACTGTTCGAGCGGTTACGCGTCCGGTCCGTCAGCTTCGGTCAGTGTCACAGTTTCCCCGTCACCCCACCAGACGACACTGATCGAATAGTCGCTCGTGACGCCGAGGACGACTCGATGGCCAGCGGTCACACGACCGTTATCGTCGGTGGTTCCCTGCCAGGAGCCAGACCCAGTCTGGTCGACATCCCCGACGTCCGCAAATCCCGAGCCCCGGATCAGGAGATTCGACGCCTGAATCGACTCACCGGCGACGTGAGTGATCGTAAGCCGACCGCGGTCGTCGTCGGTGGATTCGTATTCGACTTCGAACTGCGCGGTCGGGTGGGTCCGCGCACTCGAATCGCCCAACTCGAAGAAGAATGGGCCGACCAGCAGATTCGATCCCAGTTCTGCCATCTGTTCAGTTGGCATCTGGACTTCGACCGACAGCGTCGAACCATCTGTCTCGTAGGTGAGTCCATTCGAGAGCGTAGTCACGTTCTCTGTCGAGACGTCGATTCGTCCTCTGTCGCTCTGTGCCGCTGCTTCGAGTTGAGAAACGAATCGGTCGATCTGTGCTTCGAGTGTTGTGGCATCCTCCGGACTGGCGGCCACGACTTCGGTCGTCAGGGTTCCGTCGTCACCGGTTGCAGAGAGAGATCCCCCGACCGAGGCAACCTCGACCGCTTCGTCTGGCGAGACTGAGGCGGTCGCCACTTCGTCCCCGGGGAGGGCGTAGGCAAACCGTCCGTAGCTGTCCTGGTTCTCGAAGACCTCGCGGAGGTCGTCGGACACCGCTTCAGCGTCGCCTTCCCGGAGGTCGACGAGCGTTTCGCCAACGGACGGCGACGTGACCGCAAAGACACCGTCTTCTAGTTCGACGACGATCGTCGTTGTGGACGCAAGGGTCGGTCGGTCACGATAGGTGCCTTCGGTCAACTCACCCGAGAGCTGTCTCCTCGCCTGCGCGAACACCAGTTCCCGGTCCCAGTCGGCCCACAGAATCGCGCCGTCGCCCGAGAGAGACTCGCCACGAAAGACGAGCAGGCTCGTTGCAGCACTGAGATCGAGTTCGGAGCGCTCCTTGAACCCGTCTAGTAGTGCGTCCACCGGTTCCATATCGAACGGCTGGCCCTGAATGCTCTCGTTGATCCCGTCGATGAGCGTATCGTCCGCGAGGACAGCCTCGATGTCGACATCGATCAGGAGTTCGGTTCCTGCTGGGATCTGCGAGAGCGATACCCGACTACCACCGCCGCCCCCGTCGTCACCATCGTCGAGCAGGCCAACACAGCCACTAAGGCTGCCAGCGGCGGCGACGCCGACTGCCGACAGCCCTGTCTGGAGAACGGTTCTGCGCGAGCGTTCTGAATCCCCCATACACGGGGTGAAACTGTCTGTATGAAATAATTTGCTGTTCCGAACGCCGGTCTCACTCCTCGCGGTCGAACCGGCGTTCGACGCTCTCAGCGTGACCTTCGAGGCCCTCGGTCCTGGCGAGCGTCGTAATCGTCTCCGCGAGGTCACCCAGCGAGTCCTCCGAGAGTCGCTGGACAGTCGTCGACCGGAGAAAGGTTTCGACGGAGAGGCCGCCGACACGGCGTGCGCTCCCGCCTGTGGGAAGAACGTGGTTCGGGCCGCTCGCGTAGTCACCGGCGGCGACCGGACTGAAGGACCCGAGAAAGACCGAGCCTGCGCTGTCGATGCGGTCCAGGAGTGCCTCGTCGTCCTCGGCAACGATGGTGAGGTGTTCGGCGGCGTACTCGTCGGCAAACAGCGCCGCCTCGCTCTGAGAGCGTGCGAGAAAGACGCCGCTCGCGTCGTTGGCGAGAGCCTCCTCGATGATCGACTCGCGTTCGCGCTCGGGGAGTTGGGCGTCGAGTTCGGCGAGAATAGCGTCTGCGAGTTCCTCGTCGTCAGTCACTGCGGCGACGGCCGAATCCGTGTCGTGTTCGGCCTGGGCGAGCATGTCCGCGGCGACGAGGTCCGGATCGGCGGTGCCGTCAGCGACGACGAGCAGTTCGCTCGGCCCGGCGAGAAAGTCGATTTCCACGTCGCCGCGGACGAGTGCCTTCGCCGCCGTCACCCAGCGATTGCCCGGCCCGACGACGACGTCGCAGGCGTCGACGGTATCGGTGCCATAGGCCAGCGCGGCAATCGCCTGCGCGCCGCCGACCTGATAGACGGCGTCGGCGCCAGCGATATCTATCGCGGCGAGCGTCGCGGGCGAAATCGTCTCGGCGGGCGGCGTCGCGACGGCGACGTGGTCGACGCCAGCGACCGTCGCGGGGATGACCCCCATCAGCGCGCTGGAGGGGTAGGCGGCGGTGCCGCCGGGTGCATACACCCCGGCCGTATCGAGCGGACGAAAGCGCCGTCCGAGTTCCCGCCCGTCGAAGTCCTCGCGCCAGTCGTCGGGGCGCTGGCGCTCGTGAAACGCGCGGATGTTCTCGGCGGCGGTTTCGATCGCTTCGAGGATGTCGTCGTCGAGTTCGTCGGCCGCTCGCGCGGCGCGGTCGGTGATGTCGATGTTGCCAACGCTCACGTCGTCGAACTCGGTGGCGAACTCCCGCAGAGCCACGTCGCCTTCCTCGCGAACGCGCTCGACGATGTCCGCAACGTCGTCGCGAACCGCGTCGATGCCGCCACCGCGCTCGAAGATAGCGACCCGCTCGCTCGGCTTCAGGTCACCGATAGACCGAATGTCCATACCAGTGCTATCGCTGGCGGACACTAACTGTTTGCTGTTCAGATCGCTCGGAGGCGAACGTGTTCAGCGTACTCCACGCCGAAGGTGTTCATACTGTCGGCTGTCACATCTCGAATATTTGTACGCACGTACAGCCGACAGTATCAGATGAGGACGAACAGCACGACAGTGAGCACCCCGGCGAGGATGAGTACGGACGTTCCGATGCCCGCCCTGAGCGAGAGGCGAGATGGGGGTTCTATCTCCGGGTTCTCGACGGGACGAACCGACTCCGGCAGCCACGCCGTCGTGCGCTGGGTCGCCTGCACCGGATTGCTCCCGGCCCAGTAGCACGTTCGGACGAGGCCAACGGCCGCGCGGTCGACCGCGGCGTACAGTTCCGTAACGCCGACGACGAGCACCCGCCCGCCGTAGAAGAACACTCGATTGTAGAGCGCGTCGATGTCTGGCACGCGACCGACGTGATGGAGCGGGCCACGGAGGATGGCAAAGCCGACCAATCCGGCGGCGGCGAGTGCGACCCCCTCACCGATGTGCGAGACGGTGAAGGTCGTGTACTCGTACTCGCCTTGGAAGGGCAACAGATCGAAGAGGAGGTTCGGAACGAGGCCAAAGAGCACACACAGCCCCGCGACCGAGACCAGCGCGACGCTCTGTCCCGTGTTGGCGTCCTTGACAGCGCCGTCGTAACTCCCCTCGATGAAGGCGAAGTAGCCGAGTTTGATGAAGGAGAGGAAGGTACCGACGCCGCCGAGCAGGAGGAGATACCACAACGCGTCGAGGTGTTTTTTGTGTGCTGCCCCGATGATCATCCCCTTCGAGACGAAGCCGTTGAAGCCGGGGAAGCCAGCGATGGACAGGGCCGCTATCGTGAAGGTGATCGCGGTGAGCGGCATCCGAACGCCCAGCCCACCGATGTCGTCGAGATTCTCCTTGCCCGTCCGGTAGATGATGACGCCGACGGTCATGAACAGCAGTGCCTTGTAGAGGATGTGGTTGAACACGTGACCGAACGCCCCAGCGGTCGCGAGCGCGTCGTAGTAGGTGTCCGGGCCGCCGTATCCGATCGCTGCGCCGCCGAGACCGACACCAGCGACCATATAGCCGACCTGCGACTGGATGTGATAGGAGAGCAGGCGGCGCATATCCGACTGGAGCAGGGCGGTAAAGGCCCCGAAGACGGCCATCGCACCGCCCATGTAGGCGATCCAGAGGTGCCCCTCGGGGAAGGCCCGGAACATCCCGTAGACGCCGGTCTTGGTGGTGTAGACACAGAGGAAGACACTCGCCGCGATGTGTGGTCGCGGGTAGGTGTCGGGAAGCCAGGCGTGCAGGCCGACGAAGCCGACGTTGACGCCGATGCCCAGCGCCGCGAGCGCGGCGGGGACGCCGCTCGCGATTCCAGGGTGTGCTTCGAAGGCGACGGCTCCAACCTCCGCATAGTGCCAGACGATAGCCGCGAGCAGGAGGCTGCCGCCGATGCCGTGCAGCACGGCGTACCGGAAGCCCGCCCGAACCGCGACGCCGCCGTAGTGCCACACGAGCAAGGTGGAGAACACGGCCATCAGCTCCCAGAAGAAGATCATCGTCAGCCAGTCGCCAGCGTAGACGGCGCCGAGGCTGGTCCCGACGTACGTGAGCGCATAGGCCGTCTGCGTGCTGTCGGCGTCGCTGGCATACGAGTAGAGGACAGCGACTGCGCCGATGAAGCCGAAGATCAGCGCCATCAGCCGCGAGAAGTCGTCGACGTTGTACAGCACCGCGTCGAACTGCCCGAACAGCGTGACGTCCAGATACGTCCCGGTCGACATCGTCCACGCGAGTACCACGACTGTGGCCGTGGCGAGGACGCCGACCGCGTGACCGATTCGGCGTGGAAGCACCGCGACGAGCAGCGCCGCCGCGAGCACGAGTATCGCCGGATGGACGAATTCGAGCACCATCAGGCGGTCACCCCCGCGACGATGACCTCGATGAGTTCGAGGAAGATGGCCTCGTAGGGAACAATACCGAGCACGAGCGACCCGGCGGCGATGGCGAGTATCGGCCCGAGCATGAGCCACGACCCCTCAGCGCCCCGCCAGCCGACCGACTCCCAGCCGTCGGGGCCGGGGCCGCCGTGGTGGTCGTGGTCATCCTCCGCTGCGTGAGGCTCACCACTATCGTCTGGCGCTTCCGTACCGCCGTCGGTCGCCGGTTCGCCCTCGGCGGGGCCGCCGCCGAGTCGCCCCTCGACGAGCGGTTTCGAGTCCGCGCTGTCGTGTGACTCGAAGAAGGCCCCGTAGACGATGGGCCAGAAGTACGCGATGTTGAGCACACCCGATATCAGCAACACGACGGCGAAAATCGACTGTCCGACCTCGACCGAGCCAGTCAGCAGGAACCACTTGCTGACGAATCCGGCGACCAGCGGGATGCCAGCCATCCCCGCGGCGGCGACGGCGAAGGCGCCCATCGTCAGCGGCATCCGCTTGCCGATGCCGTCCATCTCGCTGATGTAGTCGGTGTGGGTCTCGACGTGGATGATCCCGGCGCAGAAAAACAGCGTGAGTTTCATGAAGGCGTGTGCCGGGATGTGCAAGAGCGCCCCTTTGATCGCTGTCGGGCCGAGCACGCCCAGTCCGAGGACTATGTAGGAGAGTTGGCTGATCGTGGAGTAGGCGAGTCTGGCCTTGAGTCGGTCCTGTCTCAGCGCGATGATACTCGCGACGGTGAGTGTGAAGGCGGCGACGGCCGCGAGCACGACGCCGACACCAAGATCAGTCACGAGTTCCGGCTCGAACACTTCGAGTGTGAGCCGAGCGATGCCGAAGACGCCGCTTTTGACGACTGCGACGGCGTGGAGCAGGCCCGAGACGGGCGTCGGCGCGACCATCGCGTCGGGCAGCCAGGAGTGCATCGGCATCAGCGCCGCCTTCACGCCGAATCCGGCGGCGAGCAACCCGAAGGCCGCACGGGCGAGCGCCGGGTCCGAAGCGGCGAGTTCCGCGGCCGTCTCGCCGAAGGTGGTCGTTCCCGTCAGCACGAACACCAGCGCGGTTCCGGCGAGTACCAGTACACCGCCGCCGAAGAAGGTGTACGCGAGGTACTTCCGCCCCGCCGTCCGAGCCTCTTCGGTTTCGTCGTGTGCGACCAGCGGGTAGGTGGCGACCGACAGGAGTTCGTAAAAGAGGAAGATGGTCACCAGATTCTCGGCGAATGCGATGCCGACGGCCGCGGAGAGACTCGCGGCGAAGGCGGCGAAAAACCGTGTCTGCCCGTGTTCGTCGAGACCGCGCATGTATCCGGCCGCGTAGAACGCGGTGAAGACCCACAGGAGACTCGCGAGCGTCGCAAAGAGCATCCCAAGCGGGTCGGCCCGCAAGGCGAGTTCGACGCCGTCGAGACCGGGGAGGAACGTTCCCATCGACCAGCGGTACTCCGTGCCGCCGAGTACGCCCGGGAGCATGCTGGCGACGATGGCGAACTTCGTGACGGCAGCGAGCACCGACCACGATTCGCGGACGTTCGGACGTCGATGCGAGGCGATGATGAATGCGATGGCGACTGCTGACACGAGCACGGCGGCGACGGGTCGCGGGTCGGAAACGACAGTCTCGCTCATGAACTCACCTCCGGAGCGCTCTCGACGACGGCATCGGCGACCGGGTCGAGGGCCGTCGCCAGGTCAGCCCCGGCGAAGCCGAGTGCGACCGCGAGCGCCGCGGCGATCAGTGCGACTGCAACCATTCCAACTGGAACCTGCCGTTCGGTCGCGTCTGTGTCGTCAGTATCGTTCATAGTTTCATCCTGACCGCTGCCGTCAGTAGCGACTGTCTCAGAATCTGGCGAGTCAGCCGTGGTCTGTCCGGGGTCAAAGTAGAGTTTCTCGATGAGTCGAGCGACATACAGTAGCGAGAGAACGGTACTCACGAACACCACCGCAACGAGCGGCCAGATCTCTGACTGGACCGCACCGAGCGCGATGTACCACTTCCCGAGCAGGCCGACCGTCGGCGGGACACCGACGAGCGCCAACCCGAGGACGGCCAACGCCCCGGAGAGGAACGGGCGGCGCTTTGCGAGTCCGGCGTAGTCGCTGACGCGCCGGGCGTCGGTGGCGGCCGCGAGCGACCCCACAGTCGCGAAGAGGCCACCCTTGATGACGGCGTGACCGATCAGGTGAATGCCAGCGCCGTACACCGCAAACCGGGTGGCCTGCGGGCCAGCGGCCGGATGCACCGCGACGCCGACGGAGAGTATCACCAGTCCGAACTGCGCGACCGAGGAGTAGGCGAACATGCGCTTGACGCGGCGCTGTGTGGCGGCCAGCACACTCCCGGCGATGATGCTGATCGCCGCGAGCAGGAGGACGGCCTCGATTGCGATTGGGTTCACCGCGAAGAAGTCGGGCGTGAACACGAACCACGTGACCCGCGCGAAGGCGTAGGCGCTGACCGTCGAGACCAGCGCGGAGATGTGTACGGTCACCGCGTCGGGTGCCTCCGAGTAGGCCCCGGGTTGCCAGGTGTGAAGCGGGAAGATAGCGGCTTTCGTCGCTAGTCCCACTGCGATGAAGCCAAAGCCAGCGACGACGAGCGGGTCCCCGTAGAGCGCACCGTCGATCCAGCCTGGCTCGCCCGCGAGCGAGCGTGAAACGTCGACCATGTTGAGCGTGCCCGTCCGGACGTACAGATAGCCGACGCCGATCAGGTACAGCGACGCGCCGGTCGTCCCGATGATGAGATACTTGAGCGCGGCAACGGCCGCCTCGGGGTGGTCGCTGCTCGCGACCAGCGCGTACGTCGTGAGCCCGACGATTTCGAGGAAGACGAACATGTTGAACAGGTCGCCGGTGAGCGGAACACCCATCAGTCCGCCGGTGAGCATGAGATAGCCACTGTAGAAGGCGTTCCCACGGGGGCCGCGCGTGCGGGAGAAAGCGAGGACTGCGAGCGAAACGGCGGCGATCAGGACGACGAGCAGACCCGAGAGCGCGTCGCCGACGAGTTCGATTCCGACGATGAACTCGGAAGTCGTCCCGCCGAACTCGACGGAGTAGCGGCCGAACTCGCTCCCACCGAGGACGTGCACGATGCGCTCGCCGTCGACGTAGATCGTGTACGCGACCACCGACGCGAGCACAGCCTCGAGTGAGAGAGCGACCGCTGCGATGGACCAGCCGACGTCCTCTCGGAGGAGACCCAGCGCGAGCGGGAGCGTGGCCGCGAGAATCGGAACGACGATCAGCAGAGCGAGGAGCGTGTCAGTCATCGGAACGCACCTCCCGAAGGGTCTCTTCGTCAAGTGTGCCGTACTCGGAGTAGATGCGGACGATCAGCGCAAGCGCAACCGCAGTGAGAGCAATCCCGACGACGATTGCGGTGAGGACGATCACCTGCGGGAGCGGGCTGGCGTAGGGGTCGTACATCTCCGCCTCTTTCGGGATGATCGGGGACTGCGCTCGCTCGCCGTCGACCTCGGAGACGTAGGCGGTCGAGACGAAAAAGAGGAAAATCGCGGTCTGGAAGAGATTCAGCCCGATGACCTTCTTGACGAGGTTCGAACTCGCGACGACCATATAGAGACCGACGACGAGCAACGCGGCAAAGAGCACGTACGCGTAGCGGGTCGTGAGTAGGTCAATCATCCTCGGTCACCTCCTCGACCGGGTTCGGTCCGGCAGCGATGAGGAAAAAGAGGGCGATGACGACCCCAGCGACGATGGGTGCGACACCGGTGAGTTCGATCGCCTCAAGGCCCCACTTGGTCTTGATCCCCCAGGCGTCCTCGAAGAAGGGGTGTTCGAGGAAGTTGCGTCCGAACGCGACGGGGACGAGACCGATTATGGCGAACATCGCGACGCCACCGGCCGCAAGCACCGTGACGACCCGGTTCTGTATCCAGTCGCGGGTCGGTTCGATCCCGAAGGCGAAGGCGATCATCAGGATCGTGGCTCCGATGATCGCCCCGCCCTGAAAGCTTCCGCCGGGCGAGTTGGCACCGTGGAACATCGTAAAGAGACCGTACGTGAGCGAGAACGGAGAGACGACCCGGACAGTCGTCATGATGATCTCACTCTCGACGTAGGCCGAGCGCTGGGACTCACTCACCGGTGAACACCTCCCTGTTCAACACGACGAGCACCGCGACGCCAGCGGCGAAGACGACGGTCGCCTCGCCGAAGGTATCGAAGCCACGATACCCGGCGAGCACCGCTGTCACGGCGTTGGTGACGCCAGTCTGGTCGTACGCGTTCGCGATGTAGTGCTGGGTGACTGCGGGGTTCCACCACGCGATTGCCTCCCTGCTCGCGTCGCCCACGGCCGGGAACTCGGGGAACGTGGCGAGCAAGACGAGAAACAGCCCGCCCATCACGAACAGCGCTTTCAGGTTCGGGCGCTCGAACAGTGTGCCCCGACCCGACCGGACGGTCTTTGCGAGCGTGAGAACCATCAACAGCGTCGTCACGCCAGCACCGATAGCTGCCTCTGTCATCGCAACGTCGGGGGCGAGCAGGAAGGCATAGAAGATCGCCATACCGAGGCTGTAGGCCGCAAACACGACGATTGCGGCCAGCACATCCCGCAGGAGCGCCGTCGCGAGCGCGGTTGCCACGACGAAGGCAAACAGGGCGGCCTCGACGCCAGAGATCATCGGTCGACACCTCCCGTGGCATCGGACGTCGCCCCCGCTGAGCGGTCATCGGTCGTCGCGTCCGATTCAACCGTACTGTCTTCGTCCTGGAGTGTATCCTCATCCATCGATTCCTCGTAGAGCATCTGGTCGGTTCGGTCGTCGTCGGCACGCCACGGCTCGATCCCCTGCTCGTCGGCCGCACGCGAGATGGCGTGTGCGGCGGTCGGGTTCGTGACGAAGATGAAAAACAACAGCAGGACAGTCTTGATCGTCGTCGTCTCCCAGCCAAGCGAGAGCGCAACCGCGGCGAGGCCGAATCCTGCACCGAGCGTGTCCGCCTGTGAGGCGGTGTGAGCGCGCGAGTACACGTCGGGAAGTCGGAGCACGCCGACTGTCGAGACGAGTGTGAAGAAGAGTCCGGCGAGGACACAGCCGACGATTGCCGCAGTTCGGATGGTCTCGATCACAGCACACCACCTCGCTCGACGGTGAACTTCGAGATGGCCACCGCCATGAGGAAGTTGAGCAGGGCGTACACGAGCGCGATATCCAGCAGCGACGGCTCACCGAGTCCCGCACCGAGCAAGGCGAGCACGACCACCGTGTTCGTCCCGAGGACGTTCACCGCGAGAACGCGGTCCTGCGTGGTCGGCCCCTTCACAGCGCGATACAGCATCGCGACTGCGAGCAGCAGAAACACCGCCGCCGCGGTGAGAAACACGTCCGTTATCAGGTCCCCCGTGAGTGGTGCCGGTGCGCTCATCGGGACGGAGGCTATCGCACTCATCGCTCACCACCCCATGTGTCGTCAGCGGACTCTTGCTCCGGGTCATCCTCGTCGGGCGGGTTCTCGTCGGGCGGATGAAGCATCTCACAGGCGTCGCGCTCGCGCAACGACGGGATATTCATCGCCGTCCGGCCGTAGTAAATAAATCTGACTGCCCGTTCGAGACCGCCGTCGAAGAGGTCTTCCCTGGAAGCCGGAAGGAGCGTATGAACCTTCAGCGACCGGCCGCGGATCCGCACCGTGAGCGTCCCGGGCGTGAGCGTGATGCTGTTTGCGAGCGTGGTCACGGGCAGTCCACCCCAGACGGCGGGGGTGATTCGGGTCATGCGCGGGTCGATTGGGAGTCGGGGATGCAAAATCACGGCGGCGACCTGAACGTTCGCCTTGAGAATTTCCCAGAATAGATAGGGCACGTACACGACGAGTCTGAGCAGGTTCGCGAGCGAACGCAGGGAGGGGTCGCGGCTAAACGTGACCCGCGAGAGACTCACCGCCACGATAGTCGCGGAGATGGTCCCGGTCACGAGGTCGAGTGGGGTGAGCGTTCCGACGAGAATCTGGTAGAACAGAAAGGAGAGGCCAAAGAGCGCACCGACCTGAAGCGCGGTGCCGCCGATGTCGAGCGGCGCCCGGCGTGTCGGGACAGTAGCGGGGGCTTCCTCGATCTGACACTCGATGGCCCGACTCAGTTCGACCTCCAGCGGGCGGAGGAACGGCGCGCCGATTCCGGGGTCGTACTCCGGGTCGAGTATGATCCGGTCGATCCGGTGTTCGCGGGCGTCGTCTGCGAGAATCGCTGCGACGTCTTCGGGACTGAACAGATACACGTCCTGCCCGAGTTGGGCCGTCTCGACCGTGAGCTGGTCGGACTGCTCGCCAGCGTCCTCGCGCGCCCAGACGGTAACCCTGTTCAGCAACTCCGCGGCAGCGTCGGTCGCCGTTTCCTGGTCCTCGCGTCGAACGTCGTCCTGGTCGCCTCCGGCCTCCGGCGAGTGGACGTAGACGAAGCGAATGTATCCGGAATGGTCGTCCGACAGTGCGACGCGGACGGCGTACTCGACTGTCTGTCGCAGCGTCGCTGACTCTTCGACGGGGACGAGCAGGCGTTCATCCGACACCCTTCTGACACCTCCTGTTGACAGCGCTGTCGGGGACTCGCATAGTAGTGGCTCGTTATTCGACCCGTTGGGGCCCCCGGCGAAAACGATTTCGTTCTCAGGCGACGCGTCTGAGCGAGCGCCGCTCAGTACGCCAGAGAGAATACAGTCGTTGACACGTTCTGTCGGCGAGGATCATTCCACGTGGGCGCTCTCTCCTTCACGCTGACGGCGCTCCCTGTTCCGGTGGACGATGCCCTGCATGTTCGCCGTCTGGCGGACAAAGTCTCGGAACGCCTCCCCGGTGTCGCCGTCCTGCAGTACCACGGGTTTCCCCTCGTCGCCGCCCTCGCGGATCGCTGGGTCGAGGGGTATCTCACCGAGGAAGGGCAGGTCAACCTCGTCGGCAAGTCGTCTGCCACCGCCCTCACCGAAGATGGCGTGTTCGCCGCCACAGTCCGGGCAGTGAAACGTCGACATGTTCTCGACGATGCCGAGCACGGGCGTCTCGTGTTCACCGAACATCCGCAGACCCTTGCGTGCGTCGTCGAGCGCAACCTCCTGTGGCGTGGTGACGACGACAGCCCCGGCCACCGGAACGCTCTGGAGCAAGGAGAGTTGCGTGTCACCGGTTCCCGGCGGCAGGTCGACGATCATGTAGTCGAGATACCCCCACTCGACGTCCTCCCAGAGTTGCGTGAGGACGTTGTGTACCATCGGCCCGCGGAAGATCACGGGGTCGTCCTCGCCGAGCAGAAAGTCCATGCTCATCAGCTTCATGCCGTGTTCCTCGGGCGGGACGATTGTCTCGTCTTCAGTCGCGCTGGGGCGCTCGCTCGCGTCCATCATCCGGGGGACGTTCGGCCCGTAGATGTCAGCGTCAAACAGGCCGACGCGTGCACCCATGTCGGCGAGACCGGCGGCGAGGTTGACAGCGACCGTACTCTTGCCGACGCCGCCCTTGCCGGAGGCGACGGCGATGATGTTCTTGACCCCCGGGAGCACCTGCTCGTCGGGGTCGAGACCGCGGTCGACTGTCGCAGACAGTTCGAGGTCGTAGTCGGTGTCGACAGCATCCCGAACTGCCGCCGCCATCTCCGTCTCCGTCGGCGAGTACGGCGCCCCGAGCGCGAGGTCAATATAGATCCGGCCGTCGTCGTGGTCGACCGTGATGTCGTTGACCAGACCCAGCGATACGATGTCGTCACCCAGGTCCGGATCCGCGACCGACCGCAACCGCTCGCGAATCTCGTCCGCGTCGGGTGTGTCCATGTACGAGATTGGGCCGACCGAACGAAAAGAATTGTGAACGATGGCTGCAGCGAGTTCGCGCCGATCCACGCGCTGAATTCATCAGCTGTCCGGAACACGAATATTCAGCTTTTTTATGAGAGAGCGGCGACATTCGGATATGGACACCGGAGACTTCGAACGACCGGAGCAACTCGTCGTGGGTGGCGTTGCGCTGGTCATCGTGTCGCTGTTCCTGCCGTGGATCACGGCCGACCAGGCGATACTGCTCGTCGACGGGATGCCACAGACAGAGATCACAGGTCTCGATTCATCCGACGGACTCATCGCTGCTGGCGCGGCCGTCATCGCAGGCGTGCTCGCGTGGGCGCGTGACTGGGATAATTGGAACGTGGGCGCGGTCGTGGTGGCTGGCCTCGTCGTCGTCGCAATCGCGCTACTGTACATCACGGACCCGCTCGCTGGCGCGGAGTATCAGGGCGGCATGGGACCACCGGCTGAATTCGAGGCGATCACAGACCCCGGACCAGGGCTGTTCGTCGCCTTGCTTGGCGGTGCACTCCTGCTCGGGGGCGCACTCAGCGGCTATCGAAATCGGTCCACGGGGTCTCAACATCCGCCACCAGCCCACGGCGGGCAGGCGAGACAACATCCCCAACAGACGCAGCAGCGCCCTCCGCAGGGACAGCAACCCACACAGCCGCAATCCGGACAGCAGACCGCACAGCCCGGACAGCAAACCGCACAACCGAGCCAACAGCCACCCCAAGGACGGCAACCGCAACAAACGGGACAGCAGACCACGCAGTCCGAACAACAGACTGCACCGCGCGGACAGAGTGGACAGTGGACAAGAGAGACAGCACAGCAACCGCCACAGGCTCAACGCGCAGGACAGGGACCAGTACAGACGGGACAGCAGGGACAGTCACAACCCGGATCACAGACATCGCAGGCACGCGGGACCACACACCAGCAACCAACGGAAGAGAGACAGCAGACGGCTGTCGGGTCCGGGGAGAGCACAGGGAGGCGATTCGTAGTGCCCGAATGGACCAAGCGGGCGATACAGGGTGCCGTGGCACTTTTGTTCGCCAGTCTCGCCTTCCCGTGGGTCACGGCGATCGACGGGTCGGCGTCGGTAAACGGGATCACGTTCCTGCTCGAACACGGATTCGCTGGCTTCCTGTTTCTCGCGATCCTGGGCGGACTCGCCGCAGTCGTCGCGCTCGCGCCGTGGGACCGACAGGGGGTCGGCGGAACAATCGCGCTCTCAGTCGTGTCTCTGCTCGGCGTGTTGCTGGCGATCGGGTACATCGAAGACGACGAAGCCGGTGCAACGGTCATCTTCGACGGAACCGAGGTGCCCGCTGTCGCAGTCGAAGCGGCGAGTACGCTGTTGGTCCTGTTTGTCCTCGGACTGGCGCTCGTCGTCCTCTCCGTGTACGCCTACTACAAGGGGCGAAAGAGCGCCTGACGGTCAAGGCGGCGACAGTCAGAGCAAACATCGAGCGGGGATCAGCCCGATTCGGAGCCAAAATCGGGAAGCGATCATCCCGATTCGGTGTGTTTAAATACGCAGGTACGGGATGTACTGGTAGAATCGTGTAGGGGCGTCCGGCCCCGAGTCCACATCTGTGGGCGTAAGTTCCGCCATGCGGCGCATCCGCAGCCACAACGAGCACGTGTCGTGGTAGCCAAGCGGCCCAAGGCGCATGGTTGCTAACCATGTGGCGTAATGCCTCCGGGGTTCAAATCCCCGCCACGACGTGCACACAGAATACACATGAGTGCTGAAGAACCCGAAAACGCGGACGAAGGTGAGGATGAGGACATCCGCTACTTCGTGCGCATCGGCCAGACCGACCTCGACGGGACCAAGTCCGTCGAGCGGTCGCTAACGGAGATGAACGGAATCGGCCATCGCGCGGCCCGCATCATCACAGAGAAGGCAGGCGTCGACCGAACCGCGACCTTCGGCGCGCTCGAAGACGACGAAATCGAGTCGGTCGTCGATCTCGTGGAAGGATTCGCCGACGAGGTGCCCGACTGGCTCGCCAACCACCGCAACGACTTCTTCGAGGGCGAGACCACCCACGAAACTGGGAACGACCTCGAACTGACGCGCCGACAGGACATCAACCGGATGAAGATGATCGACTCCTACAAGGGCGTCCGACACAAGCGCGGACAGAAGGTCCGCGGCCAGCGAACGAAGTCCACCGGGCGAACCGAAGGAACCATCGGCGTCAACGTCGAGGCGATCAAGGAAGAGGCCGCCGAGGAAGCGGCGGCAGAGGAGGACGAATAAGATGGCGCTTGGATCGAACACGAAGTTCTACGAGACGCCGAATCACCCCTATCAGGGCGAACGAATCGCCGAGGAGTCGGGGCTGATCGGAAAGTACGGGCTGAAGAACAAAGAGGAACTGTGGCGAACGCAGTCCGAACTGCGCGGCTACCGCCGCGAGGCACGGAAACTGCTCGGCCGCGGCGCAGGGAACACCGACGTCACAGACAGAGAGGCTGCGGAGTTTCTCGCCCGCCTGCAGCGAATCGGCGTGCTCGGTGAGGCGGACTCGCTGGACACCGTCCTTGCACTCGATGTGACGGATATCCTCGAACGGCGACTCCAGACAGTCGTCTACCGGCAGGGACTAGGAAACACCGTCCAGCAGGCTCGACAGTTCATCTCGCACGGGCACATCACAATCGACGGACAGCAGGTCCGTGAACCCGGATACACCGTTTCCGTGGCCGAGGAGGACGCCGTCAGCTTCACCAGCCAGTCGCCGCTGACGGACGAACTGCACCCAGAGCGAGCGGAGGACCAATAACATGGCAGACGACAAATGGGGCATCGCCCACGTGCACGCATCGTTCAACAACACGATCATCACGATCACCGACCAGACCGGCGCCGAGACGCTGGCCAAGTCGAGTGGCGGGACGGTCGTCAAGCAGAACCGAAACGAAGCGTCGCCTTACGCGGCGATGCAGATGGCCGAAGTTGTCGCTGAGCAGGTGCAAGCACAGGGCATCGAGGGCGTTCACGTCCGCGTTCGCGGACCCGGCGGGAACCAGCAGCAAAACCCCGGACCGGGCGCGCAGGCGACCATCCGCGCGCTCGCCCGAGCAGGGCTGGAAATCGGTCGTATCGAGGACGTGACCCCGATCCCCCACGACGGCACCCGCGGTCCGAAAAACGCAGGGTTCTAACGATGGAGGAGTACGAGGTTCAGTTCGTCGACCGAAGCGAACGTTCGGCGCGCTTCGTCGCGCGCCCGATCACGCCCGCGTTCGCGAACGGCATCCGCCGGGCGATGATCGCGGACGTGCCCACCTTCAGCATCGACACCGTCCGCGTCATCGAGAACTCGAGCGTGATGTTCGACGAGCAGATCGGACTCAGGCTGGGGATGGTCCCGCTGACGACCCCAGTCGAGGAGTTCGAGTTGGGTGAGGAAGTGACGCTGTCACTCGACGTGAGCGGACCGGAGCGCGAGGACCCAGAGGAGACCGTGACTGCGTACTCCGGTGATCTGGAAAGCAGCGACGAGATGGTGCAGCCAGCGGACGACAACATCCCGATCATCGACCTCAAATCCCAGCAGCGACTCGAAATCGAGGCCGACGCAGTGCTCGACAGCGGGCGCGAACACGCCAAACACCAGGGTGGCGTCGCGGTCGGCTACCGTCACCTCCAGCAGGTCGAGGTTGTCGGTGACCGCTCGGAGTTCGACGACGAGGAACCGCAGATCCTGCGTGGCGTCATCGAAGAGCAGGAAGCGGAACACGCCGAACCGGTCGACGGCGAACCCGTCGAGAACGGTGATCTGGTTCCGACCGACCAGTTCGGCAACGACCTCTCGAAGCGATACCCCGGCAAGGAACTCGAAGTCCACGACGTTCCGGACGCGTTCGTGTTCGACGTCGAGACGGACGGATCCTTCCCGGTGGACGACCTGGTGACACAGGCCGCAAAGACGCTCGAAGGTCGTGCGGCGGAACTACAGGAGACAATCCAGCTATGACGTGTCCCCCCCAGACGGTTGCAGCAAGCGCGCTGGAGAGCGGCGCGCAGGCCCGGACAACCGAAAGGAGTTTGAGGGGGACGACAGAATCACAGACTGCGAGCAGGGATAGCCAAGTCAGGCCAACGGCGCAGCGTTCAGGGCGCTGTCCCGTAGGGGTCCGCAGGTTCAAATCCTGCTCCCTGCACTTTTCCACAGGAGGAAGGTCATGAGTAAGACGAACCCGAGACTCAACAGTCTCATCGCCGACCTGAAGTCGGCTGCCCGGAACTCCGAGGGCGACGTCTGGAGTGACGTCGCCGAGCGGCTGGAGAAACCCCGGCGCACGCACGCCGAAGTCAACCTGGGCCGCATCGAGCGGTACGCACAGGAGGACGAAACGGTCGTCGTGCCCGGCAAGGTACTCGGCAGTGGTGTCCTGCAGAAGGACGTCACCGTCGCGGCC
Organism: Halovenus marina; assembly: GCF_051414115.1. Lineage (NCBI taxonomy): Archaea > Methanobacteriati > Methanobacteriota > Halobacteria > Halobacteriales > Haloarculaceae > Halovenus > Halovenus marina. Next base: position 2,075,026 of record NZ_JBLKNZ010000001.1, read on the forward strand.
GTCAACTTCTCCGGGACAGCAGAGACGAAAATCGACCAGGTAGGCGATACCATGCATCTCGAACAGGCACTCGAACAGAACCCAGACGGAACGAACGTGCGGGTGATCCGATGAGCGTCGCGGAGTTCGAGGCAGACACCGTCGTGGATGCGAGCGACTGCATCCTCGGTCGCGTCGCCTCACAGGTCGCAGAGCGCGTTCTCGACGGCGAGCGGGTCGCCGTCGTCAACGCCGAGCAGTCGGTCATCACCGGACGAGAAGAGCAGATCAAGGAGAAATACCTCGACCGGCGGTCACACGGGTCCGACCGTGGGCCGTACTACCCGAAACGGCCGGACCGCATCTTCAAGCGGTCGATCCGGGGCATGCTTCCCTACAAGAAGCCACGCGGGCGCGAGGCGTTCGAGAACGTCCGCGTCTACGTCGGCAACCCGTACGACGAGGCGGAGCGACTGGACGGTACCTCGCTGGATCGGCTCTCGAAGATCAAGTTCACCTCACTAGGTGAGGTCAGCGAATCACTCGGAGCAAACGTCACATGGTAACGAACACATCAGGCAAGAAGAAGACGGCAATCGCACGGGCGACCGTTCGGGAAGGTACGGGCAAGATCCGTATCAACTCCCAGCCGGTCGAACTGATGGATCCGGAGATGGCCCGACTGAAGGTGCTCGAACCGTTCCGGGTCGTCGACGAGAACCTCCGCGACGACGTCGACATCGACGTCACCATCGAGGGTGGCGGCGTGATGGGGCAGGCAGACGCCGCCCGGACGGCAGTCGCGCGCGGACTCGTCCAGCATACGAACGACGCACAGCTACGGGACGCCTACATGGACTTCGACCGGTCGCTGTTGGTCAACGACGTGCGCCAGAGCGAACCCAAGAAGTGGGGCGGCCCCGGTGCACGCGCTCGCTACCAGAAATCCTACCGGTGATACCATGATGGTACCAGTCCGCTGTTTCACGTGTGGCAACGTCGTCGGTGAGCACTGGGAGGAGTTCAAAGCTCGGACCAGAGAGGCCGACGACCCGGAAGACCCGGAGAAGGTGCTCGACGAACTGGGCGTCGAACGCCACTGCTGTCGGCGGATGCTCGTCTCGCACAAAGACCTGGTCGACATCGTCGCACCCTACCAATAATGGCTCGACTCGACAACCGCTACGAGAAGGCACGCATCATCGGCGCGCGAGCGCTGCAGGTGGCCTACGGTGCGCCGGTGCTCATCGACACCGAGCAGACCGAACCCATCCTCATCGCGGCCGAGGAGTACGACAGCGACGTGCTCCCGTTTACCGTTCGACGAGGTGATGGCGAGTGACGCTCATCACTGACGTGCGACTGCGCCGGGTGCTCGACTCGCGGGGGAACCCGACAGTCGAGGCGGACGTGTTGACCGAAAGCGGCGGCTTCGGTCGTGCGCGTGCGCCCTCCGGCGCAAGCACGGGCGAGTACGAGGCCATCGAACTCCCGGTCGGTGAAGCAATCGCCACCGCACGCGAGGAGGCGCTCCCGCGCCTCGTCGGTGAGGTGTACGCTGGCAATCAGCGCGATGTCGACGCCGCACTCCACGCGGCCGACGGAACGAACGACTTCTCGGTCATCGGCGCAAACAGCGCGGTCGCCATCTCGATGGCCACCGCACACGCCGCCGCAGACGTGCTCGGGACACCGCTCTTTCAGCATCTCGGCGGCACCTTCCGCGGCGACGGGTTCCCCGTGCCGCTCGGAAACGTCGTCGGCGGCGGCGAACACGCGGCGGATGCGACCGATATTCAGGAGTTTCTCGCCGTGCCCGTCGGGGCACCCTCGGTCGAGGATGCGGTGTTTGCAAACGCCGCCGTGCACGCGGCCGTCGCAGACCTGCTCGACGACCACGGCATCCCCGCGGGCAAGGGCGACGAGGGAGCGTGGGCCCCATCCATCGACGACAGCAAAGCATTCGAACTCGTCGACGAGGCGATCGGCGTCGTCGAAGACGAGGTCGGCTTCGAGATCAAGCTGGGTCTGGACATGGCCGCCGCTGAACTGCATCAGAAGGGCGTCTATCAGTACAGCGACGATACCCGAGACACCGACGAGCAGATCGAATACGTCGCAGAACTGGCCGAAGAGTACGACCTCGCGTACGTCGAGGACCCACTCGACGAGGACGACTTCGAGGGGTTCGCCGAGTTGACCGACCGGGTCGGTTCGGAGACGCTCGTCTGTGGCGACGATCTGTTCGTGACCAACGTCGAGCGCCTCGAACGCGGCATCGACGTCGGTGCGGGCAACAGCATCCTCATCAAGCCAAACCAGATCGGGACACTCACGGACACCGTCGAAGCGGTCGAACTGGGCGTCGCGAACGGCTACGCGCCGGTCATCTCACATCGGAGCGGCGAGACGGAAGACACGACGATCGCACACCTCGCGGTCGCGACTGACGCGCCCTACATCAAAACCGGCGCAGTCGGTGGCGAGCGGACGGCAAAGCTGAACGAACTCATCAGAATCGAGCAAAACGTATGAGCGGAAACGATAACGAAGGCCTCGACGCGTCGGAGTCCGATGTCGAACCCGCCGGAGACGGCGTGGTCACGGAGGAAGCCGAAAGCGCGGAGGCCGAGACGACCGAGGAAGCGCCCGCCGAGGCCGACGCGGCCGAGGCAGAACCAGACGAACCTGCGATGGACGAGGACGTCATGTCCGACGAGGAGGCGGACCTGCTGATCCCCGTCGAGGACTATCTCGGCGCTGGTGTCCACATCGGGACCCAGCAAAAGACCAACGACATGAGTCGGTTCATCCACCGCGTCCGCACGGACGGGCTGTACGTGCTTGACGTGTCGATGACCGACAGCCGCATCCGAACCGCGGCCGACTTCCTGGAAAACTACGACCCCGAGCAGATCCTCGTGGCGTCCTCGCGCCAGTACGGCCGCTTCCCCGCCGAGAAGTTCGCCGAAGCGGTCGGCGCTCGCGCGCGAACCGGCCGATTCATCCCGGGAACGCTGACCAATCCCAAGTACGACGGCTACATCGAACCCGACGTCGTGGTCGTCACCGACCCGATCGGAGATTCACAGGCCGTGAAGGAAGCGATCACGGTCGGCATCCCCGTGATCGCGATGTGTGACTCGAACAACACCACGAGCAACGTCGACCTCGTCGTCCCGACGAACAACAAAGGACGCAAAGCACTGTCGGTAGTCTACTGGCTACTGGCAAACGAGACGCTCGACCGACGCGGTGCCGACCCCGCGTACGGTCTCGAGGACTTCGAGAGCGACATCTGAGTCGGAGTTTCATTCTACACCCGAGTCGAACTGTCGGTACGCCTATACTCGTGAGACCCCTAAGCAGGGTGTGAACCGACGGACGCTCGCCGTTGCGGTGATCGCAGCGCTCGCAGTGCTCGCTGTCGGGTTCGCAGCGGCGACGCTCTCGTCGACGGTCGCAACCGAATCAGACGGGGTCGGGGGCAACGAATCTTCGGAAGGGGTCGTCAACTTCCAGCAACCGACACCGCAGGAGACGAACAGTTCGGTCGCAGTCCCACAGCAGGTCGGGAACGCCCTATTCGTCCTCTTCGCCATCGGGTCAATACTCTCGCTCGTGTACGTCGCAAAATACTGGCGGCAGTATCTCCCCCAGTTAGCTGGCGTGGTCGTTCTCGGATTGTTGCTGTATGGGCTCTTGCTGGTCGATTTTGACCTGCCCTCGCTGCTGTCGGGCGGCGATGGGAGGGGGAACCTCGGCGGAGACCTGTTCGGAGACGGCGAGGGGCGAAACGTCGGCTCGCTCTCGACGACGGAGTACGAACTGCTCGCACTCCTCGGGGTGCTCGTGTTTGCCGTGACCGTCTACCGACTGCAGTTCGCAAGCGGGCCAGACCGTACTCGGGAACGCGAGACAGCGCCGCGGGCGGACCAGACGGAGACGGCAGCACCGTTTGGCGCACAGACTGGCGTGCAGGCCGTTTCAGAGTCGAAACTCGACGACAGCGCCGAAAACGAGGTGTATCGGGCGTGGGAAGAGATGGTCGAGCACCTCGATGTCGACGACCCCGACTCGACGACCCCCGGCGAATTTGCGAGCGCCGCAGTCGACGCCGGAATGCAGCGGGAAGACGTCACCGACCTCACCCACCTGTTCGAGGACGTTCGATACGGCGGACAGGACCCCACCGACTCCCGCGAACAACAGGCACGCGAGATCCGCGAGCGTATCGACGAGTCAGCCGACCGTCGATGACCGCGATTGTATGGCAAAATCGACAGCGACCGTCCTGTCGATAAGCTTAAACAGCCGCCGAGCGGTACAGGGGAACGTGGACAGACAGACGGCTGTCGTGATGGGGGTCGCAGCACTGTCGGTCGTCGCTGTGGGCTTGGCTGCGGCGACACTCTCGTCGGCGGTGAGCAGCGGAGACGGCAGTGGGAGCGGTGCGTCAGGAGCTGTCGATATGCCGGTCAACCCGGGTTCCGGTGTCGGCGTTGGCGACCCGTTCCTCGTGCAGGTGATCGCCGTCCTCGCCGGGGTCGCGTTGCTCAGCGTCTACGCGTATACGATGCTGGAACCGCGGAAGGTCCTCTACTTTGCGCTGCTGTTCGGTGGGATCCTCGTCGTGGGCTATCTCCTCTTGTCGGTTCTGAGTACCGGAGACCCGATCACCCCGCAAAGTGGGGAACAGCCGACCGTCAATACCGGAATGGAGGGCAACGGCAGCGGCGGATCTGGAACGGACGGGGCTGCGCCCAGCGCCCCCACGACGATGCTCGTTACGCTGCTCGGCGTCGTCGGTGTCGTGCTGTTCGTCGCACTCGCGTTCTTTTCGGACTCGGTCGGTGGGATCGGCCGGTCCGAGTCGAACGCGGAACCGGACACCGACCGCTCGGCCGAGATTGGGGAGATTGCTGGCCGCGCAGCGGACAGAATCGACGCCGCCACAGACACGGTGACACACAACGAGGTGTATCGGGCGTGGGAGGAGATGGTCGAGCACCTCGATGTCGACGACCCCGACTCGACGACCCCCGGCGAGTTCGCGAGCGCCGCCGTCGACGCGGGGATGCAACAGGAGGACGTCACCGACCTCACCCGCCTGTTCGAGGACGTTCGATACGGCGGACAGGACCCCACCGACTCCCGCGAACAACAGGCACGCGAGATCTTGCGACGAATCGAACGACGATACACGAATAACGAATGAATCTGAAACAGCTCTTTGTCGGTCTCGGACTCGCCCTGATCGCCCTCGTCGGTGCCGAACTCGCGATACCCGGGCTGTTGCCGAACCCGTTCGGCGAGGAGATGGTGCTCGTTCTGGGTGGGGCGACGATGCTGTACGCGCTCGCCGTCGTCTGGGCCCGGCGGAGCGAACAGATCGACCGGGTCGAGATACCACACGTCGAGCGGCGACTGCCCACGGACGTTCCCGGCGAGTCGCTCTCTGCGATTCTCAGGCAGTTTCCGAAGATACAGCGAGAGCACAGTAGCTGGAGCTACACGACACGCGAGGGGTTGCAGGATGCGGCCATCGCGGTGTTGACGCGGTACGGTGACTGTACCAAAGCCGAAGCGCGAGAACAGATCGAGCAGAAACGCTGGACTGACGACGCGGTCGCCGCCGACTTTCTCACGGGTGATCTCGAAGAGTACGGACTGGTGACGCGGTCGGTCAGGTCCCGGCTCTCGATCCCGAGCAAGAGCGAGCGCGCCATCGACCGGACGATAGATGCGATAGTCGAGGTTGCCGAGACAGGACAGCGAGCGAGGGGGGAGGGAACCGAGGAAGCGACCGAAACGACAGTAGAAGGCGCTGGATCGGAGGGCGAGCAACCGTCTGCGATGCCCGACAGCGTCGCGATCGACCCGGAAGTGCCGCTGGTTGCGGGCCGCTCGACGCCGGACGCACTCCGTGAGACACACCACTGGACGGGTGTCAGTGTGGTCGCGCTGGTCTGTCTCGGACTCGGGGTGATCGTCCAGCAACCCGGCGTGTTGCTCGCCGGAATCGTCGGGATCGGCTACGTCGCGTATGCGCGGTCGTTCCCAACCGGCTCGGTGGATGTCAGCATCGACCGAACGGTCAGCGACGAGAACCCACGCCCGGAGGACCGAATCGAGGTCACGCTGGAGATAACGAACGAGGGAACCCGTCTGCTCCCGGATCTCCGCGTCGTCGACGGCGTTCCGGCGACGCTGTCTGTCAGTTCCGGGTCGCCACGGTGTGGGACCGCGCTCCAGCCGGGTGAGTCAGAGACACTCTCGTACACGGTACAGGCACGGCGCGGCCGTCACGAGTTCGACCCGGCGCTGGTGCTCGCCCGAAATCTGCCCGGGTCGGTCGAGCGGGCGCAGTATCCGCGCGACGAGCTAACGATACCCTGCGCGCCCGCGCTCCAGCCGACCCGGGAGCCGATGCCACTCCAGACGAAAGCGACCAAGTACACCGGTATCGTCGAGACGGATTCGAGCGGCGACGGCCACGAATTTCACACGATCCGGGAGTACGAACCGGGCGACCCGATGAACCGGATCGACTGGAATCGGCGGGCCAAGACCGGCGAACTGACGACGCTCGAACTCCGCGAGGAGCGCGCGGCGAAGGTCGTGCTCGCCGTCGACGTGCGACCGTCAGCGTACGTCGGCCCGACGCCGGAGGCAGACCACGGGGTCGACCGGTCAGTAGCGGCCGCGGGACGGATCTTCGCTCGGCTGCTGGACGACGGCCATCAGGTCGGCGTCGCCACGCTGGGGCCAGCCGAGTGCTGGATCGAACCGAATTCCGGAAAGAGCCACCGCCATCACGTTCGCGAGGTGCTCGGCAACGACCCGGCGCTCTCGTCGGTGCCGACCGAATCCGACGAGGGGGCCTTCTTCTGGGAGAAACAACTCAGGCAGTTCCTCCCAGAGAACACCCAGATCATCGTGTTTTCGCCGCTGTGTGACGGGGCGACCGTCCGCTCGGTACAGCGGTTCGAGGCCTACGGCTATCCGGTGACGGTCATCACCCCCGACCCGACCGCCGACCGGACACCGAATCAGCGTCTCCAGCGCGTCTCTCGCTCGATGTTTCTCACAGACCTTCGCCAGTCGGGCGTTCCGGTGTTCGACTGGGGGCCGGACGAACCGCTGGAGGGCGTGCTCAAAGCAGGGAGGTACGTGAACAGATGAGCGATGCAACCGACGGAAGCGACACGACGACGGAGTTCGACGATGCACCGACGCAGTTGAGCGGCTTTCTCGCGAGCGCCTTTGGCATGCTCGTGACCGCAGCGAGCGGACCGTACGACGGGGTCGCGCTCGCGCTCTGTGTCGCGGGGGCGGCGCTCGTACTCGTCGGCGTCGTCCGCGGGTCTCGTAGCGGGCTGACGGTCGGCTGTGTCGGACTCCTGTTCGGCGCGCTCGCCGCGGGCGTGCAGGACGCACCCACGGCAGTCATGCTGTTCAGCGTCACCGCGAGCGTTCTGGCGTGGGATACTGGACAGACCGCAATCGACCTGGGCGAGCAACTCGGGCGGGGAGCGGACACGAGGCGACTCGAACTGACCCATCTGTTCGGGAGTATCGCCGTCGGGACGGTGACAGCGGTCGTCGGATATCTCGCACTCCAAATTGGGACGGGCGGGCAACCGGTGTCGGTGCTGCTGGGCTTGCTCGTCGCTGCCCTCCTGTTGCTCGCTGGACTCCGCCGACAGGCCTCCACCGCGCCCGGCGTGTGACTGCGGTCGTCATAGTGATTATTGCGGTACTTGTCGGCACGGCCACGAAAACCTGGCTGTACCGACGCTTAGCGCTCCACCCACCCCTCATCTGGCGGTAAAGACTCGCAATAATCACTATCAGTCGATAGTCGGGACGGGCGTCTCGTCGAGGATATCTTCGATGACGGTTCGTTTCTCGACGTCGTTGACCTGTGCCTCGGCGGTGAGGACGAGTCGGTGAGCGAGGACAGGTACCGCGACAGCTTTGACCGTATCCGGCGTCGCGTACGCCCGACCGTCGATCACCGACCGCGCACGAATCGCCTCGAAGAGCCGTTGAGACCCACGCGGAGAGACGCCGATGTCGACCCGTGGGTCGAGGCGGGTGGCACGCGCGAGTTCGAGCGCGTATCGCATCAGGTCCTCGTCGACGCGGATGGACTCGGGCACTTCCTGAAGTTCCTTGACCTCAGAGTGTGAGAGGCGCGGTTCGACGCTCGGACTGCGCTCGAATCGGTTCGAGCGCCGCTTCATCAGCGAGAGTTCGCCATCGAAATCCGGGTAGCCGAGGCTGGTTTTGACCATGAACCGGTCGATCTGTGCCTCGGGCAACTCGAAGGTGCCCTCGTGTTCGACCGGGTTCTGCGTCGCGATGACGAAGAAGGGATCAGGGAGGTCGCGTGTCTCGCCGTCGACGGTCACCTGTCGTTCCTCCATCGCTTCGAGCAGCGCGCTCTGGGTCTTCGGCGGTGCGCGATTGATCTCGTCTGCCAGCACGACGTTGTTGAAAAGCGGCCCCTGCCGGAACTCGAACTCGCGAGACTGTTCGTTGAAGATGTTCGTCCCAGTCACGTCAGTCGGCAAAAGATCCGGCGTGAACTGGATGCGCGAGAAGGACAGTCCGAGCACCGTCGCGAGACTGCGGGCCGTGAGCGTCTTTCCGGTGCCGGGAACGTCTTCGAGCAGGACGTGCCCGCGGGCGAGCAGTCCCACGAGAATCGTCTCCAGAAACGCCCGGTCACTGACGACCGCCTCTCTGACCGCCTCGATAACCCCGTCACACTGCCGTGTTGCCTCGTCGATATCCATGATATCCCCTCGAACGTCTCCAACCGGCCGACCCGGCGTCTGTCCGTTCGTTTGCTATGGCATCTCGGACCTACTTAGTTTCACGGTATCAGTTTCCACAACCCACCCGGCAGACGCGACCAGCTATCAGATCCCGGAAACACGCGTGTATTTTTACCGGTGAGGCACTCTTTGCCGGGTATGGACGGATGGAAGCGGCGCGCAATCTGGTACTCCGCTTTTGTCGCGCTGGCACTGGTCGTGACCGCTGTCGGCTATCAGTTCGGCATGCGGACGTTCGAGGGGCGGCCACAGACGTTTCTGGATTCGCTGCAGTTCGCCGTCGAGATGTTCACGACGACCGGGTTCGGCGGGGACGCACCCTGGGAGAGTTCGGAGATGCATCTGTTCATCATCGTCACAGATCTGCTCGGGATGGCAGTGCTCGTCGGAGCGTTGCCGGTCGTCGTGGGGCCGCTGCTGGAGGAGGCGCTATCGACGAGCGCGCCGAGTCAACTGGAGACGCCGCTCTCGAATCACGTCGTAATCTGCTCGTACACGGCACGGACTGACGAACTCATCGACGAACTCGACTCACACGACGTGCCGTACGTGATCATCGAGTCGGACCGTGAGCGGGCAGACGAACTGTACGAGGACGGCCATCGCGTGATCCGGGCCGACCCGGAGTCGACGGAGGGGCTCGAGGCCGCACGGCTCAGGTCTGCGCGAGCGCTGTTCGCGGACGTCTCCGACCAGGTGGATGCGAGTATCGTCCTCGCCGCGAAGGAACTCACCGAGACGGTACCGGTGGTGAGCGTCGTCTCGGAACCCGACCTGGCGAGATATCACGAGTTGGCCGGTGCCGACCACGTGATTTCCCCGCGGGAACTGCTGGGAAAGAGCCTCGCCCAGAAGGTGACGACGGCGCTCCGGGCGCGAATCGACGAGGCGGTCGAAATCGGCGACGACCTCCAGCTCGCGGAGGTGTCGATCCGGCACGGAAGTGTTCTCGCCGGGCGGACGCTGGCAGACAGCGAGATCCGAGAACGGTCGGGGGTCAACGTGCTCGGGGCGTGGGTCCGCGGCGAGTTCGTCACCCCGCTTGCCCCCGACGCGACGCTCGCTCCCGGAACGGTGTTGCTCGTGTCCGGCCACGCAGACCAGCTGGATCAACTCGTCGAGATGGCCCAGTCCGCCGTTCGACAGTTCGAGGCCGGGGAGACGGTGGTCGTCGGATACGGGGAGGTCGGCCGAACGGTCACAGCCGAACTCGACGACGTCGGAATTTCCCGTACGGTCGTCGACCAGATGGACATCGAGGGCGTCGACGTGGTCGGTGACGCGACCGAACCGGAGACGCTCGTTGCGGCTGGTGTCGAGGACGCACAGACGGTGGTTCTCGCGCTGCCAGACGACACCACGACGGAGTTCGCGACGCTCGTGGTTCGGGATCTGGCACCCGACGCGGAGATCATCGCCCGCATCGAGAACAACGAGAACATCTCGAAGACCTACCGCGCTGGCGCGGACTACGTCCTCTCCCTCGGGACAGTCACGGGCCGGATGTCGGCGTCACGACTTCTGGAGGACCGCGTGGTGCTCTCGCTCGACCAGCAGGTCGAAGTCATTCGTACCGAAGTCCCCGGTATCGTCGGTCAGACCCTGAGCGAGGCGAACATCCGCGCCGAAACTGGCTGTACCGTCATCGCAATCGAGCGCGACGACGAGGTGCTCACGGACATCGGGCCGGAGACGGTCATCGACTCGGGAGACGAACTCGTTATCGTCGGGACGGACGAGGGGATACACGAGTTCGAGCGGCGATTCACGTGACTCGTCCGCTCGCTCGACCGGTCGCGAACCGATATTTAGAACACCCTCGGGTGTCAGAACCCGGTATGGTCACTGCAAGCGCCCCGGGAAAGGTGTATCTGTTCGGGGAACACGCGGTCGTCTACGGCGAACCGGCGGTGCCGTGTGCGGTCGAACTCCGCGCCTCCGTGACGGTCAGACGGCGCGAGAGCGGACTTCGCGTGCAGGCTGGCGATCTGACACTCGAAGAGTTCACTGTCGAATACGACGGCGAAGAGAGCGGTCGCCCCGACGTCGACGTGCCGGACACGCTCGTCGAGGCCGGGATGGGCTACATCAACGAGGCGGTGACGCAGGCGAAAGACGCCGCGGGCGTCGACTGTGGCTTCGATATCGAAATCGAGAGCGAGATCCCGCTCGGTGCGGGGCTTGGCTCCTCTGCGGCCGTTGCGGTCGCGACCATCGACGCGGCGACGCGGGAACTCGGCGTCGAACTCTCCCGGGAGGAACTGGCAGAGCGGGCCTATCAGGTCGAGTACGAGGTACAGAACGGGGAGGCCTCGCGGGCCGACACGTACTGCTGTACGATGGGCGGGGCCGTCCGGGTAGAGGGCGACGACTGCCAGCCGATCGAAGCGCCGGACCTGCCCTTCGTCATCGGCTACGACGGCGGCGCGGGCGACACCGGCGCGCTCGTCTCCGGCGTACGCGAACTCCGCTCGGAGTACGACTTCGCCGCCGACACCATCTCGGCTATCGGTGATCTGGTCCGTCGCGGGGAGCAGGCGCTTGCAGCGGGGGATATCGACGAAATCGGGAAGCTGATGGACTTCAATCACGGGCTGTTGTCGGCGCTCGGCGTCTCCTCGCGCTCGCTAGACGCGATGGTCTGGGCCGCACGCGATGCGAACGCGCTGGGCGCAAAGCTGACTGGCGCTGGTGGCGGGGGCTGTATCGTCGCGCTGGACCAGACCAGAGAGACCGAAACGGCACTCCAGTTCACCCCCGGCTGTGAGGAGACGTTCCGCGCCGGGCTATCGACGACGGGTGTCACACACGAGGCGGAGTGAGATGCTGACGGTACTCAAACTCGGCGGCAGCCTCATCACCGACAAGTCACAGCCCGAGACGGTCGACTTCGAGCGCCTGTCGGCGGCCATCAGCGCGCTCGCCGCGTGGCACGACACAGCGGGCGAACTCCTGCTCGTCCACGGCGGTGGGAGCTTCGGCCACCACTACGCCGCGCGATACGGCCTGACACAGACAGACGGGACGCGAGACGCCGTCGCCGTGACCGACGTTCACCGGGCGATGGGCGACCTGAACGACGCGGTGCTGGCGGCCTGTCACGACCGCGGCGTCGAGGCGGTCCCGGTGCGGCCGCTCTCGGTCGCCCACCGGACCGACGAGGGGGAACTCGCCTTTCCGGCCGAACCAGTCGAGACGCTGCTCGGAGAGGGGTTCGTCCCCGTCGTTCCCGGTGACGTGATCGGTCACACCGGCAGGGGGGCAACGATACTCAGCGGCGACGAAATCGTCGTCTCGCTGGCGCGGACCCTCGACGCCGACCGCGTGGGACTGTGTTCGACCGTTCCCGGCGTACTGGACGAAGACGACGCCGTGATCGGGGAGATACACAGTTTCGATGCGGTCGCGTCAGTCTTCGAGACGGGCGAGGAAACCGACGTGACCGGCGGGATGGCAGGGAAGGTCCGGGCGCTGCTGGAACTGGACGCCCCGGCCTCGATATTCGGCCCCGACGACCTCGGTGTGTTTCTGGAATCCGGGGAGGCCGGAACGGTCGTTCGTGGGTGATACTGTCGGCTGTACGTATGTAAAGATATTCGCCATCCGGGCGGCGAATTATTTTCGAGATGGTACAGCCGACAGTATGAGCAGGCAAATCGGCGCAGAAAGGAGACCCCGCAACCTATTTGGGGAAAGTCGCCGTTGGCACCGGTATGACAGCCGTTCGGATCGTCGACAGTCTGAAGTACGGAGCCGTGCTGCTGGGCTACTTTCTCGTGGTCGGTGTCGTGGGTATCGGCGGGATGGCACTCGGAGGGGCACTTGCCATCCCGGAACTCGAATCGCTCATCGACGACACCAGTTACGAGACGGCGGAACTCGTCGGCGGGTCCGTCCTCGGTCTGCTCGGATTCGCCGTCTGGACGGGTGGCCTGTTTGCGCTCGCACACAAACTGATTGCCGACTCCGTCGCGCGTGGACAGGCAGATGTCTCCGTGACACTGTCGGAAGACAGCGCGGCCGCGACGCGAACAGTCACCGATCTGGAGCAGACGGTGAATGGGTCGACGGCCCAGCAACGAACGGGGTCCGAGTCGGCCGCGTCACAGCAGCCAACAGCCGAGCACACGGACACAGAACCGTCGACAGCCACAGAAGCGGACCGTCCCGAAGCGGAGGCCGGTGAGCGGGGCTGGTCCGGGAACTGGAGTCGGCCAGAAGCGACCGACAGTGCCCAGTCCCAGACCGAGCGGTCTGCTGAGGAGATCGCCTTCGGCAACGAAGGCAGGCGATCCGAGACGGACGTCGAGACGACATCGCCTGACGCTGAGGGGACAACCAGTTCGGGCCCGGCAACCGAAACACACGAGAGCGAAAGGGCTACCGAGGAGGAGACGATGGGAGAAGTACCGGACGATAAGATGGTATTCAGCGACGAAGCCGACGACGCGTCCGGAACGGAGCCACGGGAGGAATCGTCACCAGTAGACGATAGCGAGCGCGGACAGTTCGAGAGTGGCGGTGAGAACACCGCTCAACGAACTGATGCGGAAGAAGTGGAACGGGAAACAGCAGACGAACAATCAGAACCAGCAAACGAGTCCGGGACAGACGACCCGCTCGCAGACCCCGAAGAGAAGTAGCGACGGTGCGCCATTAAAAGCGCACGGAGTCGACGAATCGTCGGGAAACGAGCAGGGCGGAAATTACAATCCCACCCGGAACGGACGGGGAAAGCCAATTAATCGCTCTGCCGACACACACACATCCATCAGTCCTTAGATGGATATGTCAGAATAGACAGATAATACCGGCAAGAGCAGCGGCCGATGTTCCGATCACCGACGTTAGAGAAACCGGCATCCTCGAAGTATAAGCAATAGATACAGTTCGATAATCCGCTAATAATTATTCACGTTGCCGACGGGCTATTAATGTCATGGTAACACATGTCGCACCGGCACTCCCGTTGCAAGTATCAGTCCGTGAATCGATCGATCAGGCGATAGCTGACAGCATCGAATATCTTCCCGTCGTCGTCGGCGCGCTGGTCATACTCCTTGCTGGGTATATCATCGGCCGCATACTCGGGGGGGTCGTGACTCGCGTTATTCGTCGTCTCGGCGTCGGGCGCTATGTCGAGGGAACCGCGGTTGAAGAGGTGGGTGACGGCGACAGCGATGCGATTGCGCGTCTGCTGGGGAAGGTCATCTCCTACTACGTCTACTTCGTCGCCATCATCGCTGCAGCGGACGTCCTGGGCATCAGTCAACTTACGGATCTGTTGGCCGAGATCGGGGTGTTTCTCCCGGTCATTCTCGGTGCACTGATCGTTCTCGTGATCGGGTTCATTATCGGGCGAATTGTCGGTGATGTGGTATCGAAAGTGGTCGATGGGTTCAACATCGGGCAGTATCTCCGCGAGACACCACTCGAACAGTTCGGGGAGACAGAAGGCGAGTTCGGACGCATCGTCGGGAAACTCGTCGCGTACTACATCTATCTTCTGACAATCTTGACTGTCGCAGATATTCTCCGGATCGACGCGCTCTCGAGTTTACTCAACGACTTCGCTGGGTATCTGCCGTCGTTGGCCGCCGGTCTCCTCGTGTTGTTGGTCGGTATCTGGCTTGCCGAACGAGTCGCAGACATCGTCAGCGAAAGCGGAGACGGGCGCCCCATGGTGGTGGCCAGTCTGGTAGTCAAAGTGTTTATCTACTACATGACAATCACGGTCGTGTTGTCCACGATCGGGGTCAACGCATCGCCACTCACGAATCTGTTCACGGTATTCGTGGTGGCGTTTTTCGGCGCACTTGGGCTGGCGCTGGCACTCGGCATCGGTATCGCGGTTGGTCTGGGTGGCCAAGATTTCGTTGCCGAGAACATCGACGAGTGGTTCGGCACTGCCAAAGACTCGATCGCTGAAGAGCAAGACGAGACAGGCGAGTAAGGCATCAACCATCCATTCGACCGGCAGGTGAGTGCGCAACCGACGTGTGCTGGTTGTGTGGCTGACTCGGGAGAGCGATCCAGCCGGTCAGACGGCACAGCGTAGCAAGTTTGCGCGAGCGACACCGCGGGTGCGGCGATCAACGTTCTTTTTAGGCTCGGCGTCAGAGTACAGTGTATCCGAGCGAGCGGTCGTCCCAGGACTGTCGCGGGCGACCGGCGAGTCACCGAATGAGAGTGTCTCGGCAGGAATGCCGGAACGCTCGACGGTGGCCGACAAACAGAGTCGGGACTGCAGGCGGATCGGTCACGAGACCGTGTTGCACATCGCCGGTCGCGCAGGGGACGGCCACCTCGGCGTGATACATATGGAAATCGAAATCGCAACGATTGGCGGCTACGAAGAGGTTGGGCGACAGATGACGGCGGTGCGAGCGGGCGACGACATCGTCATCTTCGACATGGGCCTCAACCTCTCGAAGGTACTGATCCACGACAACGTGGAAACAGAGCGGATGCACTCACTCGACCTGATCGACATGGGTGCCATCCCGGACGACCGGGTGATGTCGGATCTTGAGGGTGACGTGCAGGCCATCGTCCCCACACACGGCCACCTCGACCACATCGGCGCTATCTCGAAGTTGGCTCACCGATACGACGCACCAATCGTCGCGACGCCGTTTACCATCGAACTGGTCAAACAGCAGATTCAGGGCGAGGAGAAGTTCGGCGTCCAGAACGACCTGGTGAAGATGGAAGCAGGCGGGACGATGTCCATCGGCGACCGGAACGAACTCGAGTTCGTCAACGTGACCCACTCGATCATCGACGCCATCAACCCCGTCTTGCACACCCCCGAGGGGTCCATCGTCTACGGCCTCGACAAGCGGATGGACCACGATCCGGTCATCGGTGACCCGATCGATATGGAACGGTTCCGCGAGATTGGGCGCGAGGGTAACGGCGTCCTCTGTTACATCGAGGACTGTACCAACGCGGGCAAGAAGGGACGCACTCCGAGCGAGTCCGTCGCGCGGCGACATCTCAAGGACGTCATGTACAGCATGGAAGACTACGACGGAGGCATCGTCGCGACGACGTTTTCCTCACACATCGCTCGCGTGTCCTCGCTCGTCGAGTTCGCCGACGACATCGGCCGCCAGCCCGTTCTGCTCGGTCGGTCGATGGAGAAGTACTCGGGGACGGCAGAGCGACTCGACTTCATCGACTTCCCGGAGGACCTTGGCATGTACGGCCACCGGAAGTCCGTCGACCGCACGTTCGAGCGCATCATGAAGGAGGGCAAGGAAGATTATCTACCAATCGTCACTGGCCATCAGGGCGAACCGCGCGCGATGTTGACCCGGATGGGCCGCGGCGAGACGCCGTACGAACTGGACAACGGCGACAAGGTGATCTTCTCGGCGCGCGTGATCCCGGAGCCGACAAACGAGGGGCAGCGCTACCAGGCCGAGAAGCTGCTGGGCATGCAGGGTGCGCGCATCTACGACGACATCCACGTCTCCGGCCACCTCAACCGCGAGGGCCACTACGAGATGCTGCAGGCGCTCCAGCCCCAGCACGTGATCCCTGCTCACCAGGACATGAGCGGCTACGCGGATTATGTCTCTCTGGCGGAGAACAACGGCTACAAGGTCGGTCGTGACCTGCACGTGACCCGAAACGGCAACCTGATCCAGCTCGTCGAGTGAAGCGATGACAGGCCAGCAGGCAGTCGAAGCCGCAATCGAGCGCCGCCGAAGCGTCGTCAACGACGCCATCGACGAGGACCTGCCCCTCGACCGCCCGGAACGGCTGTACGAGGCGTCCCGATACCTGCTCAAGGCGGGCGGCAAGCGACTCAGGCCCACAATCCTGTTGCTCGCCGCGGAGTCACTTGCGGACGTCGACCCGCTGTCGGCGGAGTATCGGCGCTTCCCCGCGGCGGACGGAACCGAGGTTGACGTCCTGACCGCGGCGGTCAGCATCGAGATCATCCAGTCGTTTACGCTCATCCACGACGACATCATGGACGACGACGACATGCGCCGGGGTGTCCCCGCAGTCCACCGCGAGTACGACCTCTCGACGGCGATTCTCGCGGGTGATACGCTGTACTCGAAGGCCTTCGAGAACATGCTCGAAACCGGCACGTCACCACAGCGGTCAGTCCGTGCGCTGTCGGAACTCGCGACGACCTGCACGGAGATCTGTGAGGGGCAGTCGCTGGACATCGAGTTCGAGAAGCGTGGTGCCATCACTCCCGACGAGTATCTGGAGATGGTCGAACTGAAGACAGCGGTGTTGTATGCCGCCGCCGCGAGCATGCCCGCAGTCGTGCTGGGCTACGACGACGCGGTCGAACCGCTCCACAGCTACGGGCTCGACATCGGGCGCGCGTTCCAGATTCAGGACGATGTCCTCGATCTGACGACCCCGACCGAGCAACTGGGCAAACAGCGCGGCAGCGACCTCGTCGAAGGAAAGCAGACGATCATCACCGTCCACGCCCGCGACCAAGGCGTCGACGTGGACAACCTCGTCTCGGCGGACTCGGTCGAAGCCGTGACCGAGGCGGAGATAGACGAAGCGGTGAGTAAACTCGAAGCGGTCGGGAGTATCGACTACGCCCGCGAACGCGCTCGCGAACTCGTCGCGAGCGGGAAGTCCCACCTAGACGTGTTGCCGAACAACGAGGCCCACGAGACGCTCGATTCCATCGCGGATTATCTGATCGAGCGAGAGTACTGAGCGGACGCCGATTCGATGCGGGGACTTAACACCGCACTTTCCGTGCAACGGATATGGACAGCGTCCGCTGTGAGACAGTCGACGGGCGAACAGTCGTCACGCTCGACAACCCCGACCTCCGAAACGCACTGACAGTCGAGATGGCAGAAGAATTGTCAAAGAGTCTCGACAGCCTCGACGACAGCGTTCGGTGTGTCGTCCTGCAAGGAGCGGGGAAGACATTCTGTGCTGGTGGGGATATCGAGGCGATGCTCGAAATCGCTCACAGCGAGAGCGAGGAGAGCGCTCAGGAGGTTTCCGACGACCGACTGGAGACAGTCGCTCGGCCAATCGTCGATGCAGTCAGGACAGTCCACGAGTGTCCCGTTCCGACCGTCGCGAAAGTCGACGGTCCGGCCTTCGGGGCTGGCGCTGCGCTCGCACTTGCCTGTGACGTCGTGCTCGCCAGCAAGCGAGCGGAGATGAGCTTTGGCTTCCGACAGGTCGGTCTCTCGGTCGATTCGGGAACCTCGTATCTGCTCCCGCGGGTCGTCGGACTGAACGTCGCAAAGGAGTTGGTGTACACGGGCGAACTCGTCGACGCCGACCGCGGCGAGGCCATCGGCCTGTTCAACGAGGTCTATCCGGCCGAGGAGTTCGAACAGCGAACGCACGGCTTCATCGACCGGATCGCAAGCGGGCCGACCGCCGCGCTCAGGGAGTCGAAACGGCTCCTCGACAGAAGCTTCGAGCGGTCGTTCGACGAGGCAGTCGAGGCCGAACTCGAAGGGGTCGGACGAACGGCGAGCACCGACGACCACATCGAGGGCGTCACCGCCTTCGTCGAGGGACGTGACCCGGAGTTCGAGGGTGAGTAAATCAGACCAGACAGCAATTCACAGTCTGCTTTCGGCGTCTTCGGCAAGTTCTTTCATGCGCTTTGAGACGCGCCCGGCGTCGGAGAACTCGTCTTCGCTCATCGCGTTCGCAAGTGCGTTGCCGAGGACGAACACGGCGTGTTTGTGCTCGCTCTTTGACTTGTGGACGTCGTCGGGCGTCACGTCGATCTCCTCGTACGGGTCGAACAGCGACTCGTCTACCTGTTCGAGTTCTTTGAAATACTCCATAATGGTGACCATCTCCGCATGGAGTTCGAGCAACTCGTCTTTGTGCATACGCTCTCTACGGCGGCAACTGGTTTAAGAGTTGTTTGGGATTCGATACCAGAACGGCTGTCTGCCCCGCTAGCTGACGGATGTCGGCACCCCGAGGAGCCGAATAGCTGGACGTACGCACGATTGAAGTGTCAGAAGACGTATTCGTCGTCGTGACCCATCATACCGTCGTCTTCGTATCCTGGCTCCTCCCCCTCGTCGGTCGGTCCGCTCGTTTTGTACGCCTTCAGCCCTGTCGACAGGAGGTCCTCGATCGCTTCCTCGCGGTTGAGGAACTCGCCCTGTTCGACTAGCTGGGCTATCTGCATCTCCAGATGCTCCGGGATGGTGATCTCTACCTTTGGCATCGCAACGTGCGTGGGTTCGACTGAGGGGTATTTAAACCTGACGGGGTTTGTTTTCGTGGAGAGAAAATAACAGGAGATATGGGAAAATATATTTTGGTCTGCTGTAGTTTATTTCTGATCGAACCCATCTTTGTTCAGACTGTCGGCTGTCCCAGCTCGAAACCAATTCGCCACCCCGGATGGCGAATATGTGTACGGACGGGCAACCGACAGTATCAGAGCGCGCGCAGCTTGTCGCTCAGACGACATCAGCGCTATAGTTAGGCTCAAAGGGACACAGTCCTAACGACGGTGTAATGGACTCATCGCGCGGCGAGCAGTGGGCATCCAGAACGGACGCGCGATCTGGAGTCGTCCGCGGCTGTCGAGTCGAGCGGGCACCAGTTCGGTCGTTTCTCTGTTCGCTCGACGAACCGCGGCTCGCGTGGGCAGACGCGACGGCGACGATTGCCGCTGGCGGTGCCGCCGAGACGATCACGACAGGCGGCACAGCTCGGTTCGAGCGTGTCAGAGCGCGTGCAGACGAGTTATTCTCCCAGCTCGACGTCGAGGTCGGGATTGCCAACAGCGCACGACCCCGGCTGTACGGCGGATTTGCCTTCACCGACGAGCACGCCGACGCAGGAACGGTCTGGGAAGGGTATCCGGGGGCCAAGTTCGTTCTCCCGAAAGTACAGCTATCAGTAACCGCCGAGGGGCCGTGGCTGACCACAGCGGCGCTCGGACCAGGAGCCGAGCAGACAGCCGAGAGCCGACTGCAGGCCTGGGAACAGCGGCTGGCGGCGCTGCCCAAACTACGGACGGCGAAGCCGCCGACTATCCACGGTCGCACGTACACCCCCTCCAAGATGGAGTGGCGAGACCTCATCGAGACCGCGACCGACCGGATTCGACAGGGTGAACTCCGGAAAGTCGTCCTCGCACAGGCACTCCAGGCACAACTCGGCCGGTCGGTCGTGGTTCCCGACGCGCTTGCGGCCCTGGGCGCGTCCTATCCCGGATGTTACCGTTTTCTCTTCGAGCCAGACGTGGGCGGGACATTTTTCGGTGCGACACCGGAGCGGCTCGTCTCGGTTCGCGGAGAGACGGTGGACACGGAGGCGCTCGCCGGGTCGACCGGGCGGGGCGAGACACGCGCCGAGGACGAGTGGCTGGCGAACGAACTCGCCGAGAGCGAGAAGAACAATCACGAGCACGAACTGGTCGTCGAGGCGATCCGGGCGCAACTCTCAGGGCTGACCGAGAACATCCGGACCGGTGAGCGGTCAGTTCGACGGCTGGAGACCGTACAGCATCTGAGAACCCCAGTCCGGGCGACGCTCGAAACGGACCGACACGTGCTCGAACTGGTCGAGGCGCTGCATCCGACCCCGGCCGTCGGCGGTCTCCCACCGCAGAGAGCCCTGAAGACCATCCGCGAACTCGAACCCTTCGAGCGCGGGTGGTACGCTGCACCGGTCGGCTGGTTCGACGCGTCCGGGGACGGCACCTTCGCGGTCGCTATCCGCTCTGCGCTCGCCCGCGAGGAGACCGCGACGCTGTTTGCCGGGGCCGGGATCGTTGCCGACAGCGATGCCGACGAGGAGTACGACGAACTGCGACTGAAATACGGGCCGATCCTCGACGTGCTCACATGACTGCACCGAACCGGAACACGCTCTGGGCGGAGACACTCGTCGAGGAGTTCGCAGCCGCCGGAGCGCAGGCGGCCGCAATCGCACCCGGAAGCCGGTCGACGCCGTTGACCGTGGCATTTCACGATCACCCGGAGATACAGGTCTACTCCCATCTCGACGAGCGGTCGGCGGCGTTTTTCGCGCTCGGACGCGCCCGTCGGACCGGCCGTCCAACGCCGGTGGTCTGTACGTCGGGAACCGCGGCGGCGAACTTCCACCCCGCCGTGCTGGAGGCGAGCGAGAGCCGCGTCCCCCTGCTCCTGTTGACGGCCGACCGACCGCCGGAACTGCAGGACAGCGGCGCGAACCAGACGACAGACCAGCAGAAGCTCTACGGCGACGCTGTCCGGTGGTACCGAACCCTTCCGGAACCGGATCCGACGCCGCGGACGCTTCGCTCGCTCCGGGTGACCGGATCCCGCGCCGTCGCGGAAGCGACTCGTCCGCCCGCAGGACCAGTACATCTGAACGTCCCGTTTCGGAAACCGCTCGAACCGACGCCCGTCGAGGGCGACGTTCCGTCGGATCTGTCCCAGCGAGACCGACTCGCCGCCGAGGGGCGGTCGGGTCCGTTCGTCGAAACCACGCGCGGTCGACTGTCGCTGTCGGACACCGACATCGACCGTCTCGGCAATCGACTCGAAGCCGCCGACCGGGGACTCGTCGTCTGCGGGCCAGCAGACGCCCCGACGCCCGACCGGGATGCGCTCGCCGCGCTTGTCGATGCAACGGGGTTTCCGGTGCTCGCCGACCCGCTGTCGGGCCATCGCTTCGGGCACGACGAGGGAGTGGTGTGTGGCGGCTACGACTCGTATCTCGACGCAGAGGGCGTCGTTCCCGACCCAGAGATTGTCATTCGCTTCGGCGCGTCACCGACCTCGAAGGTACTCCGGACGTATCTCGCGGGCGTGGACACAGAGCAGTGGCTGGTCGACCCGGCGGGTGGCTGGCGCGAGGCGGAGTTCACCGCGACACGGATCGTCGAGGCAGACCCCACCGCGCTCGCTGATGCTCTCAACACGCGTCTCGATGAATCCGGAAGCGACTACGCCGACCGATTTGCCACCCTCGAAGGCCAGTACTGGGACACGATCGCGACAGCGACCGACGATCAACTGTTCGAG
Organism: Halovenus marina; assembly: GCF_051414115.1. Lineage (NCBI taxonomy): Archaea > Methanobacteriati > Methanobacteriota > Halobacteria > Halobacteriales > Haloarculaceae > Halovenus > Halovenus marina. The sequence continues at coordinate 2,096,858 of NZ_JBLKNZ010000001.1, forward strand.
GGAACAATCGCCGAGACGGTCGCACGGGCCTGTCCCGATCCTGCGACACTGTTCGTCTCCAACAGCATGCCGGTTCGCGATCTGGATCGGTTCGCTCGCCCGCGACCCGCTGACATCACCGTGCTGGGCAACCGCGGTGTCAGCGGTATCGACGGAATCACCTCGACGGCGCTGGGCGCTGGCAGCGCGACCGACGACCCGCTCGTCGCCCTGACCGGCGACATCGCCTTCTACCACGACATGAACGGCCTGCTCGCGGTGCGGCGGTGTGGTGTCGACGTGACTCTCGTCCTCGTGAACAACGACGGCGGCGGAATCTTCCACAAACTTCCGATCGAAGCGTTCGACCCACCCTTCACCGAGCAGTTCCGCACGCCACACGGACTCGACTTCGAGCCAGCAGGCGAACTCTACGACATCCCGTTTCAGCGCGTCGACAGCCGTGCCGACCTGGAGACGGCAGTCGAGGCGAGCACGCGCGAGGACGGATCGCGGATCATCTTGGTCGAACCAGACGCCGAGCGGAGCCATCGAATCCGCGAATCGATCCACGAGACCGTCTGTGAGCAGTTCGAGAGCGAGTGACCCGTGGAAGTAGTGCAGGCCAGCCTCAGGTCGATGCGTCGATGGCCTGGTCGAGGTCGTCGATGATGTCCTGTGTGCCTTCGAGACCGACCGAGAGCCGAACGAGGTCGTCGGTCACGCCGGAGGCCTGTTTCTCCTCGTCGGTGAGTTGCTGGTGGGTGGTGCTCGCGGGGTGAATGATGAGCGTCTTGGCGTCGCCGACGTTCGCGAGTAGACTCGCGAGTTCGGCCTCGCGGCACATCTGTCTGCCAGCGTCGTACCCTTCCTCGAGACCGAAGGTGATCATCCCGCCGTAGCCGCCGTCGAGGTACTCGCTCGCGTTGTCGTGTGTCTCGTGTGATTCGAGGCCGGGATAGTTCACCCAGGACACCTCGGGGTGGTCGTCGAGATACTCGGCAACGGCCATCGCGTTCTCGCTGTGTCGCGCCATCCGGAGCGGGAGCGTCTCCAACTTCTGCATCGTCACCCAGCCGTCGAAGGGCGACTGCTGGTTGCCGAGGTCACGCAGTCCGCGGGCGCGCGCGGCGAAGGTGAAGGCCGCCTCACCGAAGTTCTCGTGGAAGTTGATGCCGTGGTAGGCAGGATTATCCTCGGTGATTTCGGGATAGTCGCCCGCCGCCCAGTCGAACTGGCCGCTGTCGATGAGCGCGCCGCCGATGGTCGACCCGCTGCCGTGGATCCACTTGGTCGTCGAGTGCCAGATGAGGTCTGCGCCGTGCTCGAAGGGATTACACAGCGCGGGAGTGGCGAAGGTGTTGTCGACAAACAGCGGTACATCGTGGTCGTGGGCGATGTCTGCGAGGCGCTCGAAATCCGGCGTCACCAGAGCGGGGTTGCCGATGGTCTCGACGTGGACGTAGGCGGTATCCTCGTCGATGGCCTCCTCGTAGGCTTCGTAATCGAGCGTGTCGACGAAGCGGGCTTCGATCCCGCGGCGACTCGCCGTGTGAGTGAAGTAGGTGTAGGTTCCGCCGTACAGCGCGGAGGCGGTGACGATGTTGTCCCCGTTCTCGGCGAGCAGGAAGGTGGCGAGGTCAAGCGACGCCATGCCGCTTGCGGTTGTCATGCAGCCGATCCCGCCTTCGAGGGTCGCCAGCCGGTTTTCGAGCATCATCGTCGTCGGATTCATGATCCGACTGTAGATGTTCTTGCCCGTGTAGGCAGCCGCGTAGGTCATCGGTTCCGCTTCGAGCGCGAACAGTTCTGCCGCGTGCTCGTCGTCGTCGAAGACGAAGGATGTCGTCTGGTAGATAGGCGGTGCCCGCGACCCAGTTGCCGGGTCTGGCTGCTGTCCTGCGTGGATGCTGTCGGTGTAGATGTCGTCGTCTGTCATACACCGGCACCTCGTGGCCTGTCCATATCAACGCTTGCCCGAACCAGGTGTATTGCCGCTGTCTGCGAGGCGTTGGCCGAGCCAATTCGACCGTCGCGCAACCACTCACTCCCGGACGAGCAGTTCGTCGAGCAGTTTCGACTGCGCGGCGTTGAGGTGTTCGGTGAACGTCGATGTCCCGATATCGAGTTCGGACGCAACCTCGCCCGCGTTCGCTTCCCGGGGATACTCGAAATAGCCCATCCGGTAGGCGGTGCGCACGACTTCGCGCTGGCGCTCGGTCAGTTTCCTGAGATCAACCGGAACGACCTCGGACTCGTCGCGCTCCTCTCGGCCGCGGGCGAGATACTCGACCTGAACGTCGCCAAACTCCGACTGGAGTGAGCCGAGGACCTCTCGAAGTCCGTCCATATCCGGCGTGTGAAGCGTCACATGCAGGTCACCACCGTGAGCGTAGGTCTCCGTGACCGGACCGACCGAGTCCTCGATTGCCTCACAGATACATTGTGGCTCCCCGTCGCGTTCGAACTCGTAGACTGTCTCTGCGCCGTAATCGAAAACGGCCTCCATCGTCTCGCCTGCGTCGCTCGCGGTGAACTGTTCGACCACCTCCCCGTTCCCGGTCGCCGCCCGCGACACGTCGGTGACCGCCCCGTCGATCTCGGCCGAGGTATCCGCAACCGGGCAGTTGTCTGCGTCCGGAAAGACGAGTTCGGCCCGAATTCCAACCATGCGTGAGTATATAATGTACCCCAAAAACAACGGTTCGCCTGTTCTCAATCGGTGGGAATGTGCCGGTCTATTCGATCGGCTCATCCCCGTCAGAGGAGACCCTACTTCCGTCTGTGGGTTCGTTCGTCGTGTCGTCCTCGGGTTCGGCCGTGGCTCCGGTTCGTTCGGTCACTCTAACGCCTTTCTCGGCGAGATACCGCATCCGCTGTCGGGCGAACTCCTCCTCGCGTGTGCCTCTGGTCGCGAGCACGTACATGCGGGCACGACCGGTCGGACGCATCGTCCGACCAGCGCGCTGGGTTCCCTGTCGCCGCGAGCCACCGAGCCCGGACGCCACGATAGCCAGTTCCGCACTCGGCAGGTCGATCCCCTCGTCGCCGACGCGGGAGACGACGAGCGTCGGGAGTTGGCCCGCGCGGAACTGCTCGAAGAGTTTCTCCCGGCGGTGGTGAGGCATCTCCCCGCTGACGAACGGGACGCCGAGTTCGTCCGCGTAGCGCTGTCCCTGGTCGAGGTACTCGACGAACACGAGCGCCTGCTTCTCGCCAGCAGCACTGAGAATCTCTTTGATCTCCGCAATCTTTGCTGGATTCGTCGCGGCGACCTGTCGGCGCTCGTGACCCTCGCTGCTCACGTACTCGTTCTGGCTGTCGTCGTCACCCCACGGGACGTATCGGATCTCGACTTCCGGTTCGGCAACGAAGCCCGCATCGAACAGCGCGTCCCAGTCGGTGCCGATAGGGGGTCCAACGAGCGTGAAGATGTCCGTCTCGCGGTCATCCTCCCGCAACGGTGTCGACGAAAGTCCGAGTCGATGTCGGGTCTGCAGATCAGCACTGCGTCGGTAGACGGGGCTGGGGATGTGATGCACCTCGTCGTAGATGATCAGCCCCCACTCGCGGCTCCCGAAGAGTTGGCGGTGTCGGTCCATCCCCGCCGTCCGGTAGGTAGCGATGGTGACCGGCCGAATCTCCTTTTCGCCGCCGTGATACTCCCCGATCTGTTCCGGGTCGAGGTCGGTGTGTTCGAGCAGTTGCTCGCGCCACTGCCCGGCGAGTTCGCGACCGGGCACGAGAATCAGCGTCTCGCCTTCGATCGCCGCGAGAATCGCGAGTGCCGTCACGGTCTTGCCGCTGCCCGGCGGTCCGACGAGGACGCCCGACCCCGCGTCGAGAAACTGCGAGAGCCACGCTTGCTGGTACTCGCGGAGGTCGACGGCGAGTTCGACCGGGAGCGGGTCACCGCGTTCGAGCGAGCGCTCGTCCTGTACGGGATAGCCCGCTTCGTACAGCGTTCGCTTGACCTCGGCGACCCGGTCCTCGTCGACCCAGCTTTCGGTCTCGGAGATGCTGGCCCGGAGCTGGTCGTCGTCGAGTTTCTGCCGGGCGACGTTGCCCATGAGATCCGCTGACGTCGCTTCGAGGACCGTGTATCCCTCCTCGTGTGTCCGGAGCGTGAATCGGGTCGCGCGCCGATACTGGCTCTCGATCCACTCTTCGAGACCGGGATACCGCTCGGGCAGCGTCGCGCGGACAGTTCCGAGCAGGTCCTCGACGGAGTCCACAGGAGCCTGCCAGATGTCCTCCTCGCGGAGTTCGTACATGTAGGCCCCGGAACCGGTCGTCTCGACAAGATGGGCAAACTGCGAAAGCTGTGCCCGCGTGAACTGGGTCGGCTGGTCGACGACCAGCTCTCGCCGGTTCGGAAAGACGACGATTCGCTCGCGGTCGGTCATCCGCGCCCAGTCGCTCGGATACCAGATGACGGGGTCGTTCGAGACATCGAGTCGTTCGAGAACTCCCTCGCGTTCGAGTTCGTCCAGCCGGGACGTGGCTTCGTCCTGCGTACACGAGCGCTCCTGTGCGTACCGGGTCGCAGTCACGACCGGCCGACCCAGCGTTTCGAGCGTGTCGTAGAACGTGTCGGCGTCGTCTGTCACTGAAAGCTCTAGACGAGTCCCGGACAAACCGCTTGTGTTTGTGTGTGTCCGACCGTCGAGCCCTGGGAATCGCAATCACCCGGTTTTTTGCCGGGCACCGATGTACTCTCCTCTAATGGCGGCCCACGACGAGGTCTGTGTCCTCGTTCCGACCTACAACGAAGCCGAGACCATCGCGGACGTCGTCGAGCGCTTCCGAGCGGAGGGGTTCGACGACGTGTTCGTCATCGACGGCGGATCGGACGACGGCACGCCGGAACTCGCACGGGAGGCCGGAGCGCGCGTCGAACAGCAAAGCGGGAGCGGAAAGGGACAGGCGGTAAGGGAGGCCGTCGAGATGATCACCGCACCCTACGTGCTGCTCGTCGACGGGGACGGTACCTACCGCCCCGAGCAGGCCAACCGGCTTCTCGATCCCTTGTTGTCGGGCGAAGCCGAACACGTCATCGGCGATCGGTTTGCGGACATGGATCCTGACGCGATGAGCCGACTCAATCAGACCGGGAATCGAATCATCAACCGCGCGTTTCGATTCATTCACGGCCGGGACCTGCAGGACATCTTGAGTGGCTACCGCGCGTTCACCCGCGAGTCCTTCGAGCGGTGTTCGCTCACGGCAGACGGGTTCGGCATCGAGACAGAGATGGCAGTCGCATGTGTCCGACAGAACGTCACCACCACAGTCGTTCCGATCACCTACGAGCCCCGACCGGGCGATTCCGAGACGAACCTCAGACCCTTCCGGGACGGCGGCGTCATTCTGCTGACGCTGTATCAGATGGCCCGGACGAACAACCCTATCTTCTATTTCGGAAGCATCGGTGTACTCAGCATCCTCTCTGGAATCGCGATGGCACTCTGGGTTCTGTGGCGGTGGTTCGGCCAGGGCATCTCCCACGAGGTGGTCGCGCTCGCCTCCGGCGTCGCTATCCTGTTTGGCGTCCAACTCGTCATGTTCGGCATCCTCTCGGACCTGATCGTCACGATGAACCGCGAACAGACGCGTCGAATCGAGCGACTCACGGACGAACTCGATAGCGACGAGGAGTAGAAGCGACAGGTCAAAATGGAAAGAGCGCGCGAAGGCGACCGAACAGACTGTTCGAGAGCTGCTCGCGTTTGGCCTCGAACACCGGGTGAAGCGCGTTCAGGAGGTCCTGCTCGGAGGAGAATTGCTGTCGGTCACACTCGCTGAGGGCGTCTTCGAGCGTGATCCGATGGCCCGACGCGTCGACGTCGACCGTGAGATAGCCGTACTCCTCCGCGAGCTGGTCCGCATCGATCGGAAAGGAGATACCGGCATCTTCGAGGCGGGCGTCCAGTTCGGCAATACCGAACTCTATCGCGTCGGGCTCTCCGCTGTTGCTCGGTGGTGGCCGAACCATTATGTAGACCGCGGTTCCTCTGGAATGAAAATATTGTGGATCCCACCTCGTGCAGGCGGGCAGATCGCTTCTGGGATTCGAGCGGACGGGACAGTCAGTACAGCGAGAGGTCACCGGTGACCGCATCGACCCGGTCGTCGGCGGCCGGGCCGACTGCGAGCGCGGTCACAGTACCGGGATCGAGCTGTGTGTGTCCCGCATCCCTGACGATTGCGTGCGGGATGCGCTTTTTGTCCGCCCGGTCGGCCAACTCGAACAGCTGTGACTCGCTGTTTGCCTGCAGGACGATTTTCTTCTGTCCGCTGCCCTTCCACTCGCGCTGGGCCTGTCTGTCCGCGTCTTCGTAGGCCTGCAGAGACGCGTGGGCGACCTGCGCGGCGAGTTTGCCCTCGCCCATCCCGAGATCTGCGCGCGCGACAATAGCCTGTTTCATACCTTCGTTCCGTGGGGTGGCCACAAGAAGCTGGTTACCTGTCGGTAGCCGTTCGCCCCGTGCCAGTCTACAGTTCCACGCCGCTCGGGATCAGGCTGTACTGGCGAAGCAACCCGCCGTCCTCGTCGTAGACGATCAGCGAGTCCATGTCGTAAACGACCGTCTCTCCGTCGTTGCGTTCGATCCGGATCTGGTAGGTCTGGTCGTCGGACTCGTTTCGTGTCGCGGCGACGAGGTCGACGATTTCGGTCGCGTCCACGTTCGCCTCGATCAGATACTCGCCGGTGATCCGATGGGTGAGACTGAAGACGCCCGTCGCGTCGGATGCATCGACCGAGCCCTGCAGTCGGAGCGCCGCATCCATCTCGTCGGCCGAAAGCAGCCCCCCATCCTCGCTTCCAAGCTGGGCTGTGAGTGTCTCCTCCGGCCCGTCGTACCGGATAGAGAGGGTGGGCTGGTCGGGGTCGTCGGTGTCCGTGTTGTCCGCCGTCAGTGTGAAGTGATCACGCCTCATCCGCTACGTCCATCTACGGGACGAGACGCCATGAACGTAACGCCGGGAGACAGGACAATCCGAGCCCAAAGGGCGCTTCAGGACGATCTTCAGAGAACAGGGCCATCGGAGCGATCAGTCGGTGGGTTTTATCAGGAGCGGACTCGCGCTCGCTACTATGTGGGTTCGTTCCGAGTACGCCGGTGAACTCGCTGTTCTCTCGACGTGGCTGTGCGCGCTCGTCCCGTGGTCGGTGACGGTCATCACGGAAGAACTGACGGCCGTCTTTTTCTGGTTCACCCCGCTCAATCTCCTCTTCACCCCCGGAACGGAGATTCGGGGGAGTCGTCCGCTGTGGGTCTGGGACTTTCTCGACTTTGCGGTCTACGACGGCGAGACCTACGTCACCTATCTCTGGCTGCTCGGCGCGGTACTCGTGCTGGTCGCGGTCGCGTTCAGCCTCGTGTACTACGTCGACGAACAGCGGGTGCAGCGCCGCCGATTCGACCCCGTTCGCGTGCTCGGAGTGCTGTTGCTCACGGCCGGAGTGGCCTATCTCGGCGCGTTCTGGCTCCTCCTTCAGCATCACGCTGGCACCACGCTGCCGGTCGGGACCGTGCTCCTGCTCGTGTTCGGCGTCGTGTTGTTGCAGACCGAGCAGGTCGACGGATAATGGAGCAGACCGAGCAGGTCGACAAATGATGCGACAGGCCGAACAGAATGACAGACGATGATTCAGACTGAACAGATCGACGGGAAATGCAACGACCGCGACACGTCGACCGGGTGCGTTTTAAGTACCTGGCTGTGCAATCCCTGACAAACCCGGGGGACACAACTCACAGATGGCGCAAGACCACGCCGATCAGGGCACGCCCGCGTCACAGCGGGGCGCAGACGAGTCGGAGCAGACCGGTGGACTCCGGTCGTGGCTCTCGCGGACAGCACGTGCGCTGACCGGATCGACGCTTGAGATGTCCGAATACGACCCCAACAGACACGGTCGGCTCGTGGGCTTCGACGGACTCGATGGCTACGAAGAGGTCGACCGCTACTGGGTGAACGTTCCCTACGCCTTCGTCTCGATCAACTACGACGCGGAAGAGGCCGAACACTTCTACTACGTGGTCGAACCCGACCTCTCCGAGTTCGAGCGAGAACTACTGGATCGGCTGTTCGAGGACATCCGCGGGCCGCTGCTGTACCGCGAGGAGATAGCCGACGACCCCGAAGTCGCGCTGCAGGAGGAACTGTGCGCCCGTCTCGAAGAGTACGGCGTCGACGTCGGGCCGGAGACGTTCTATCGGCTCTTTTACTATCTGTACCGGTCGTTTCAGGGTTACGGCAGACTCGACCCGTTGATGCACGACCCCCACATCGAGGACATCTCCTGTGACGGGCCGAACCTGCCCGTGTTCGTCTATCACGACGACTACACCGACATCGAGACGAGCGTCACCTACGACCCGGACGAACTGGCGAACTTCGTCATCCAACTCGCCCAGCGCTCCGGACGACACGTCTCCGTCTCGGACCCCGTCGTGTCGACGACGCTGCCCGACGGATCGCGGATCGAACTCGCGCTCGGCGAGGAAGTGACGCCGAAAGGCTCTGCCTTCACGATCCGAAAGTACGCCGAGGAACCGTTCACGCCGATCGATCTGCTGAACTACGGTACTGTCGACCGGCGACTGCTCGCGTACGTGTGGCTCGCAATCGAGAGCAACAAGTCGATGATCTTCGCGGGCGGCACCGCGGCTGGCAAGACCACGTCGATGAACGCCCTCTCGATGTTCGTCCCGCCGCGGGCGAAGGTGGTGAGCATCGAGGACACGCGGGAACTCTCGCTGTATCACGACAACTGGCTCTCTTCGGTGACTCGCGAACAGCGCGGCGAGGGTGACATCACGATGTACGACCTGCTGCGCTCCGCGCTTCGACACCGGCCGGAGTACATCATCGTCGGAGAAGTCCGCGGCGAGGAGGCCATCACGCTCTTTCAGGCGATGAACACCGGTCACACGACGTTCTCGACGATGCACGCAGACAGCGTTCAGACGGTGATCAACCGGCTCGAAAACGACCCGATCAACGTTCCCCGGCCGATGGTCACGTCGCTCGACATCCTCTGGGTGCAGGTGCTCGGCCGCTCGGGCGGCGAGCGCGTCCGACGGGCGAAGACCCTCGCAGAGATCGAAGGGATCGACCAGCGAACCGGCGAACTCGACTACTCGAACACCTACGAGTGGGGGGCACAGTCGGATTCGTGGACAGAGCGCAACTCCGAACTACTCGACGAGATCCGAAGAGAACGAGGCTGGAGTCAATCGGAACTGCTCAAGGAACTCCGGAACCGCAGGCGGTTTCTGAAGTTTCTCCAGCAGAAGGGCATCACCGACTACCGACGCTTCACCGCGATGGTCAACAAGTACTACGCCGACCCCGAGGAGGTCATGGAACGGATCGACAGCGAGAACGTGCACGTCGAGTCCTGATATGCACCACAGCACCCACCGAAAGATGGGAGGGCGACCGCGATGAACGTCGTGTTTTTCCTGCCAGCGACCGTCGTCGTCTTTGTTCTTATCGTCTGGCTTGGGGGGAAGGTGAGCCACGGAATTCGACGGTGGGGCGAGCGGGTCGCACGGGTGCTGTTTGACCCACTCGTCTCGGCGAACGCTGACCGGGAGCGGCGCATCGAGTCAGCGTACATCGAGACGACCTACCGAACGTACGCGGCGAAGTCGCTGCTGTACACCGTCTTTGGGTTCGTCGCCGGGGCGATTGCCGGAGGGTATCTCATCGTCGGTCTGCTGGCCATCTTCGAACCGCTCGTGCAGGCGCTCGCGGGGCTTCCGCGGACGATGACCGCACCACTCGGAATCCATCCGAACTACGTCTTCGAGATATCTGATTCGACGCGGCGATTGGTGATCGCAGGCGGTGGAGTTGCCATCGGTGTCGTCGTCGCCGTCCTCGCGTACGTGCTCCGCTGGCAGGTCCCGGCGAGCGACGCGGAGGTTCGGCGGCGCGCGATCAACGAGGGGATGCCACGAACCGCCGCGTTCATGTACGCGCTGTCCCGCGGTGGGATGGAGTTCCCGGAGATCCTTCGAACGCTAACCGAATACCGCAGCGTCTACGGCGAGACGGCAAACGAGATGAGCATCACCGTCCGCGAGATGGACCTGTTCGGACGGGACATGATAACCGCACTCCGGCGAATGTCACGCCGGACGCCGAGCGAGCAGTTCAAGACGTTCTCCGAGAACCTCACGAGCATCCTGCAAAGCGGCAGCGACCTCTCGGCGTTTCTCGAAGACCAGTACGAGCGGTTCCAGGAGGAAGCAGAGACTCGACAGGAAGACATTCTGGAGGTGCTCGCGACCCTCGCGGAGGCGTACGTGACGATTCTCGTCGCCGGGATGTTGTTTTTGATCACAATCCTGCTGGTGTTCGGGCTGACGGTCACGGACACGCTCTGGATACTGCAGTTGCTCGTCTATCTCGTGATCCCGCTCGGAAACGCTGGCTTCGCGGTGTATCTCCAGCAGAAGCTCGACCTGCTCGGAATCGCTCGCCGGAGCGGCAAGTCAATCCTCGACCAGATGACGATAGCGACGCCGACACGCTCGGTCACGGGGGCAAGTCGTCGCCTCCCCGACGGCGGCCTCGCTCACGACGCCGACCGGGAGAACAGACAGGTGCTGGCCCAGTTCGACAGGGTCGAGCGCATCAGACGCGGCCTGCGAAACCCACTTCAGACGTTTCTGCGCGCCCCGCCGAAGGTGCTGTGGCTGGCCGTTCCAGTCGCGGCGATTGTCCTGCTCGTCCGAGCGCCAGCGGCGTTTCAGGCAGACGGCATCGCGGTGCGCATGCTCGACGACTTCATCATCCAGTCTGCGCTGTTCGTGCTGGTGACCTACGGCGTCGTTCGGCAGTTCTACAAGCGTCGCATCGACAAGATAGAGGCGGCGATACCCGAACTGCTCGAACGGTTAGCGAGCCTCAACGAGGCAGGGATGTCCGTCGTCGAGGGGATCAGTCGCGTCCGTGGAAGCGACCTCGGCGTCCTGACGCCCGAGGTGGACCGCATCTGGCGGGATATCGAGTACGGCTCGAACGTCAGCGACGCCCTGATCCGCTTTGGGAGACGCGTTCGGACGACAGCGATAACCCGCGTGGTGATGCTGTTGACGAACGCGATGCGCGCGAGCGGCAACATGGGGCCGGTTCTGCGCATCGCCTCAGAGCAGGCCCGAGCCGAGGTCAACCTCCGTCGGGCACGCCGCCAGCAGATGTTCACCTATCTCGTGGTCATCTACGTCTCGTTTTTCGTCTTTCTGGTCATCATCATGGCTGTCACGGAAGTGCTCGTCCCCAGCCTTCCCGCGGCAGTGCCGACGCCGGGGGAGAATCAGGTCAACCGCCTCGGCACGAACGTCGACGCATTCAGCCGCTTTGCCGAGGTGAACGCGGCCAGTTACACGCTGATATTTTTCCACGCGGCGCTGCTTCAGGCGCTCTGTGCTGGACTTATCGCTGGGCAACTCGGTGAGGGATCCCTGCGCGACGGCGTGAAACACGCGACGGTCATGCTGACTATCGCGTATCTGGTCTTCATCCTGCTCAGCGCACCCGTCGCGACGCTTTCGATCACCGAGGCAACCTCGGCCGGTGACTCGGTTCGGATCGAAGGGGCAGACCTGTCCGACGGCGGCTTCATCGCCGTCTACGACGATGCCGACGAAGGGGTCAACGGAACCCTGCTCGGCCACACCGAGTATCTCCCGCCGGGGCCACACGACTCGGTCAACAGCCAGACGGGGGTAGAGATACCGCTCCAGTACGGCGAGATAACAGAGGATACGGAGATCCGGATCGTCGTCCACCGGGACACAAACGGGAACCAGGAGTTCGACTTCCGTGGGCCGTATCTGCCGGGAACGAGTCAGACCGACGGCCCCTACCACCCGGTTTCCGACACCGGGCAGTTCGGTGAGCGCGTCGAAGTCACGTACATCGGAGACTGAACGGGATTCTCAAAAGTCCGGAAGGTCGTCGGGAGCCTCGTACTCGGTTTCCCAGTCGATATACTCGTCTTTGAGCACGTCACAGACGACCTGTCCGAGTTCCGTCATCGCGGCGTTGATCCCCGAAGCGACCCCCCACGAGTCGATGTCGGGGTGGTACTCGCGTTCTTTCCAGTCTTCGGGAATCCCCGGCGCGTGATAACCGACTCGCTCGGCATACGAGTCCCAGAAGAAGTCAAAGCGGTCGATCATCTCGAGATCCACGATGATATCGAAGGTGTCGGCCTCGATGTCGGTTTCCGCGGCCCACTGCTCGAAGGCCCGTTCCCACGCGCCCTCGCGCAGGAACTGTTCGAGTTCGTCGCGACGATAGTCGGTGTCACCCACGACCTCCGCGTCCTCGTACTCGTTTGGGTCGTGCGCTTCGAGCTCGGGCGGGTCGGGCACAGAAACGTCCAGTGACATGCCCGGACGTACGGAAACAGCGCGTATAAACGCTCGTTTGATCTCCGACCCACAATCTTCAACACACCTCCCCAAGAGACATTCGTATGGTCGAACCACAGCGACTCGGCGCGTGTGGACTCATCAGCGCCAGTGGGGCCGTACTCATCGGTATCATGGGTGGGAATATCGTCACCCGGTCGCTTCCAACTGCGGGGCTGCTGCTGGCCGGATTCGGCACGCTCATCGGGGCCGCACTGTTAATCGCCGGAATCGCCATCTACCGGTCGGACGTGACGGGGTCACAGGCGAGTCGGATCGCTGGCTGGAACAGCCTCGGAATCGTCGTTCTCGGGGCCGCCATTTTGCTGTTTTACATGTATCAGACTGCCGTCGGAAGCCCCCCGCCGAACCCGGTGTTTTCCGGGGCGGTCGTCGTCGGCGTCAGCGCAGTCGCACACGTCCTGATCGGGGTCAACGACGTCCGCCGGATCAGGGCGAAGGAACTGGCACAGGAGCGCGAAAAGCTCTCGGTGCTCGCGCGACTCGTTCGCCACAACCTCCGCTCGGAAGCACAGGTGCTGTACGCACATGCCGGACGGCTAGAGCGATACGCATCCGACGACGAGGAACTTGCAGAGATCGCGGCAGCGGTCCAGCGGACGGGTGAGACGTTCTCCGATACCCACGAACAGATCCGGATCCTCCAGACGCTCATCGGTGAGGAACCGGACCGGCGCGCGATGGACATCACGGCGGTCGTCGACGAGTGCGTCGCTGAGATTCGCGAGGAGTTCCCGCAGGCCACGTTCGAGACGGATCTGCCCGAGAGCCAGTCGGTGCTGGCTGGCGAGTACATCTCGGCAGCCCTCACGGAGTTGCTCGAAAATGCGGTCGTCCACGCACCGGATAGCACACCGCGCGTGACAGTGTCGGTCACAGCGGGGGGTGACGGAGCGGTCGTCCTCACGGTCAGTGACAACGGGTCCGGCGTTCCGGAACACGAACGGGAGGTCGTACTCGGGGAAACGTCGATCACACAGCTCGACCACGCGAGCGGAATCGGACTGTGGCTCGTGCGCTGGATCGTCGACGCCTACGACGGGGAGTTCGACATCGACGAAAACGAGGCTGGAGGGGCCGACGTCAGCCTCCGACTTCCGAGCGCGTGACCGACCGGTATCTTCGCCCAGAACGTGCGGTTCAGCGGCACGGTTGTACGGACAGCCGAAGTATCAAGACTGGTCGAGTGCCTCCGCTCGCAACTGCTCGCCGCGGTCAGTTGCAACCGAGAGGTCGGGAACCGAGAGAGACTCGCCCGCTTCGTCGACGGCGACGGAGACGACTGTCGCCTCGGTCGCCAACTGTCTTTCGCCGGTCTCGTGGTCGTCGTGGAAACAGCGGACACGAACGGTCATGCTCGACGTGCCCGTCTCGTAGACGTAGGCGTCGAGCAAGGCGATACTGCCCTCGGGGAGCGGTTCGTGGAACTGGCCACGGTCGAAGCGCGCGGTGACGACTGTCTTTCCCGAGAACGTCATCGCGCTCATCGCGCTGGTCTGTTCCATCCACTTCAGCACGTCGCCGCCGTGAGCGGTGTGGTACGTGTTCGACTGTGCTGGCAGGACGAACTGGCGTGACTCCACTTTCGAGTCGAGGAGCGTGGGCATACCCTCCGTCGGAGGGGCGTGTACGTGTCAGTTATGTCCTCGGGCGAACAGCCCGGCCGGAACCGACGAGTCGTCGTCCGTATCGCAAGTGTTTTATCCAGATTTTCGCAGGTACACAGTAGATGGCGTTTGCCCGATCTAGACAGGAGATCACCACCGTCAGCCTCGTGACTGGCGGCCACTTCCTGTCTCATTTCTACCTGCTCGCCTTTCCGCCGCTGTTTCCGTTCCTGCGCTCGGACCTGGCGCTCAGCAACGCGCAACTCGGGCTTCTCGCAGGGATCATCCCGGCGGCGATGATGCTACAGGTCGTCGTCGGCGACCTCGTAGATAGAGTGGGGGCAAAGCGCGTGTTCGTCGGGGGCGTCGCGATCACCTCGCTGTGTATGTTTCTCGCCGGGACGGGGTCGACGTATTTCGTCTTGCTCGCCTTCGCGGCGCTCTCTGGAATCGGACAGGCGGCCTTTCATCCGTCGGACTATCCGCTCGTCGAGACGGTCAGCGACCCGGAGCGACGGGGCCAGAACTTCAGCATCCACACCTTCGGCGGGACGATGGGCTTTGCCACCGCGCCGATCGTTCTCGGAACGCTCGGAAGCCGCTTTGGCTGGCAGACCGCACTGCTGATCGTCGGCGCGGTCGGGATGGGCTATGCTGTCCTCTCTGCTATCGCGCTCCCACCAGTGTATCGCGACCAGATGGACGCGAGCGAATCGGAGTCGAGCGACGATCGAGCGAGTTTTCGGGCGATTTTCCTGCGGCCCGGGATCCTCGTCATGGCTCTCTTTTTCCTGCTGTTTGCGACGGCAGCAACCGGTCTTCGGACGTTTGCGCCACTCTTTGCCATCGACGGCTTCCAGTTGTCCGAGGCGATTGGGAACACCGCGCTGTCGCTGTTCTTCGGAGCGTCGGCTGTCTGTGTCCTCCTCGGTGGCTTTTTCGCCGACCGATACAACCCCAGATACGTCATCGGTGCCGCAACCGGTATGGCGGCGCTCACGCTTCTGGTCGTCGTCGCCGAACTGGTGCCGGTCACCGCCAGCACGTTCGTCGCGCTGTTTACACTCGCTGGATGTGGCTACGGGCTCGTATTCGCCTCCAGAGACCGGCTGGTGAGTCGCTTCTCAGCGTCCGAATCGACCGGACGAAGCTTCGGCTTCGTGTTCACCATGAGTTCACTCGGACAACTCGTCACCCCCGTGTTCCTCGGCGCGGTGATCGATCTGTCGACTGTGTACGTCGCCTTCACGCTAATCAGCGGCTTTTTCCTGCTCTCGGGGGTGGTCGTGTTCACGATTGGACTCAAACCCTCGTCGGCACTCGCCCGGTTCACGCCGCGGTGACTGCGCTGATCCGCACTACAGTGACCGGATCAGCCGTCGCTGACGAACCTGTCCCGACAAGCGTTTATTCCCCACCGGATAATGGTGGGTAATGAGCGACAGCGAGGCGGACGTGCTGGACGAGGGGGAGACACCAGTCCGGCCCACCTCGCGCTCCGGCGAGGGATCGATCACCATCGTCGGCACCGCCCACGTCTCCCACGAGAGCGTCGAGCGCGTCAAGGAGACCATCGCAGAGCGAAAGCCAGACGTCGTGGCCGTCGAACTCGACGAGACGCGATACAAGCGGCTCAAGGGAGATACGCCTGACGACATCGAGGGACGGGACGTCATTTCGGGCAAGACGGTGTATCAGTTCCTCGCCTACTGGATGCTCTCGTACGTGCAGGCGCGGATGGGCGACCGGTTCGACATCGAACCGGGCGCGGACATGATGGCCGCAATCGACGCGGCACAGGAACAGGGAAGCGGCGTCGCGCTGGTCGACAGGGACATCCAGCTAACCGTCCAGCGACTCTGGAGTCGGATGGGGTTTCGCGAGAAGCTCTCGATTCTCGGGGCTCTGCTAGTCGAGGTGGGCGGCCCGTGGACCGTCGGTCTCACGATCGGCTTCTCGATCGGGCTGTTCGTCTCGATCATCGCCAGCGCGCTCGCTGGCCCATTCCTGATCCCGGCCGGAATCGGCGGATCGATCGGCGTACCGCTCGTCGGCAGTCTCCTCGGGACGTTCGGCGGGATGCTCGATGGCCTGCTCGTCGCGGCTGGCGTCGCAGTGGTGATCGGCGTCCCAATCGCAGTCGCGCTCGTTGCCTCGACGCGCAACGTCGACCACGGCGAGTTCGACATTGAGACGCTGACCGACGCGGACGTCGTGACGGCGATGATAGAGGAGTTCCGCCGCTTCTCGCCCGGCGGCGCGGAGGCACTCATCGACGAGCGAGACGCCTACATCGCGCACCGACTCGTCGCGCTCCGGGACGCGGGCTACGACGTCGTCGCAGTCGTCGGCGCAGGCCACCGCGAGGGGATCCAGCGATATCTCGACGACCCCTCGACGCTCCCGCCAGCGGACTCGCTCGTCGGCGAAGTGACGCGCAGTCGATGGCGAACACTCCTGTACAAGGGGATCGGCTACACGTTCACGCTCGGGTTTTTCGCCTTCTTCGTCTTGCTCGCGATGGCTGGCGTCCGTGGACAGTTCCTCCTCTCGCTGTTCGTGGCGTGGTTTCTGATAAACGGGATCATCGCCGCAGGGCTGGCCCGGCTCGCGGGCGCACACTGGACGAGCGCGGGCGTCGGCGGGGCCGTCGCCTGGCTGACGAGCATCAACCCGCTGCTCGCGCCGGGGTGGTTCGCTGGCTACGTCGAGTTGCGCTACACGCGGGTGAACGTCTCCGACATCAGCCTCCTCAACGAGAAGCTCTCGGACCACGAGACGCCGATGCTCGATCTCGTCAGAGAGATGCGCGACGACGTGCCGCTCTTTCGGCTCATCCTCATCGTCGCGATGACGAACATCGGGAGCTTCATCGCGAGTATCCTCTTCGCGACGGTCTTTCTCCCGTGGTTCGCCACCGACATCGGCGGCGTGACCGGACTGGGCGAGGAGATGCTCACCGGCGCACAGAACAGCGCAGAACTCATCTGGGAGCTACTTACGTGATGGTGAGGCGACGATGAGCAACCGAACCGGTCGATTTCGCTCGGTCGAAGTCGGTGGGATCCGATTCGGACGGACGGAGATTCGCGACCTGGCGCTCGCGTGGCTGGCACTCGGCGTCGCCTTTACCTTCTTTCTCGGCCTGCAGGAGCCAATACAGCGAGCGAACATCCAGACGAGCGAACTCGCCCGCGTGTTCCTCCTCAGCATGCTCACAGTCGGAACGGGCTTTCTGCTCCACGAAATTGCACACAAGGTGATGGCGGTCCGATTCGACCAGATTGCGGCCTTCAGAGCGGATTATGCCATGCTCGGCGTCGCTATTGCGGCGGGGCTCGCTGGCTTTCTCTTTGCCGCGCCCGGTGCAGTCTACCACCGCGGCCAGATCACGGCCCGACAGAACGGAATTATTGCTGCTGCCGGACCGGTGACGAACCTCGCGCTCGCTGTCGTCTCGCTGCCGCTGTTTCTGGTCGGCCCCGGCATCGTGGGCGAAATCGGCCGCTGGGGCCTGCTCGTCAACTGCTTTCTCGCGGCCTTCAACATGGTCCCGTTCGGCCCGCTCGACGGCAACACGGTGATCGCGTGGAGCCGCGAAGTGTTCGCGCTCATCTTCGGCGTCTCCGCTGGCGCGTGTCTCGTTCTGTTCCTGTACGTGCTCTAGGAAGTGGTGTTTCTGGGAAATTTGTTGAGGTAGAGACCGACCACACCAAGAAAGCTTCCGCGTTCTCCGGTCGAGAGACTCGTTGTCGTTCGAAAGACGCGCCGCGTCTTTCGTGATTGAGCGAATCGAAGATTCGCGAGGTCGGCAAGAGCGTAGCTCTTGCAAGATGACGAGAGAGCGTCGCTCTCTCGAACCACGCTCCTCACCCTTCGGGTTGCGGTGCTTACGTCGTCCGTCTTCCCGGAGAACGCGGCCCCTTTCAGTCCCACCCCATAGAGTGGCCAATCAGCCGACACGGGTGGGACTGAAAGGGGCCACCAGTTCGAGGAAGGCGGCCGACGCAAGCACGCGACCGGAGGGAGCGCGCAGGGAGGCCCCCCCGACTCGAACTGGTGGGGGCTTTCTTGGTGGTCAAAACAACGGGAACAGTGTCAAAGAACACAAAATCACCGACTAGGAGCGATGGGCTTTTTTCCGCCCGAAGCGCCTGCACTGATAATGAGCGACGACTCCGAAATAGAATCCGAAGAAGACGGGTTGACCTACGCCGAGGCGGGCGTCGACATCGACGCGAGCGAGGCCGCAACGGCGGCGCTGGTCGGCGCTGTTGGCGAGTTCGAGGGCGACTACGCGGGCCTAGTCGACATCGGGGACCAGTATCTCGCCTTGGCGACAGACGGTGTCGGGACCAAGTTACTGGTCGCGGAGGCCGTCGACGACTACTCGACTATCGGCATCGACTGTCTGGCGATGAACGTCAACGACCTGGTCGCAGAGGGGATCGAACCGGTCGCGTTCGTCGACTATCTCGCCGTCGACGAACCGGACGACGAGACAGCAGAGGCCATCGGGAAGGGGCTTCGCGAGGGCGCGAGCGAGGCGGGCGTGGCGCTGGTCGGCGGCGAAACTGCCGTCCTCCCAGACATCATCGACGGACTGGACATCGCCGGGGCGTGCGCCGGGCTTGCCCCGAAGGGCGCGCTCTTTCCGGGCGAAGCCAAGCCAGGAGACGCAATCGTCGGCTGGCCCTCCAGTGGGATTCACTCGAACGGGCTGACACTCGCACGCGAGGCGGCGACGCGCGACCACGAGTACACCGACCCGTTCCCGCCCGACCCCGAGCGCACGATTGCCGAGGAACTGCTGACCCCGACGCGACTGTACACCGACCTGCTCGAACCCCTGCGGTCACACGAGACGCACGCGGCGGCACACGTCACCGGCGGTGGCTGGACGAACCTCACCAGAATGGGCGAGCGTCACTACGAGATCACCGACCCCTTCCCTGCACAGTCTGTCTTCGAATTCGTCCAGTCGGCGGGCAACGTCGACGACCACGAGATGCACCGCACCTTCAACATGGGAACCGGATTCGTCGCCGCGCTCGACCCCGACGAGGCCGAGGCCGTCGTCGAAGCGACCGAGGATGGGCAGATAATCGGTACAGTTCGGGAGGGGGAAGGGACGGTCGCAATTCGCGGGCTCGAACTGTCGTGAAATCGGTTTCGGACAGTCTGCATCCTCGTGTTTTTATCCGGTGAAGTACAGGCTCAGGGTGGAACAGGAGCGATCCGCCGCGGACGGCGGTGCCCAGAGAGTGTGATCCAGCGTGCTAGACGAAATCGACCAGCGCCCGATAGAACCGCCGGAACGAGACGCCGTCATGGCGCTCGATGGGACGCCAGCAGTCGTGAGTATCAGCGACATTCACGGGTATCTCGGCGAGGCTCGGAGCGCGCTGCTGACACTGTCTGATCATCCTGACTACGCCCCAGTTGTCCAACAGGACGCCGCGTTGCGACTCCACTGGGCTGGTGGCGACGAGTACGTGCTCGTCATCAACGGCGACCTGATCGACCGAGGGCCACACAACGAGGAGGCACTCTCGATGGTCGCGCGACTCGTCGAGGAGGCCCCGCCGGGGCACGTCCGGATGACGCTCGGGAATCACGAGATGGGGCTGTTGACGCCCGACCGATTCGGCTGGGACCGCTGGTTTTCCGGCACGGTGTCGGATGCCGACCGCCGGCAGTTTCTCCGGCAGATCCGTGACGGCCACGTCGTCGCGGCCTACGACGGATATCGGTTCACCTACGCACACGCCGGACAGTCCGACCCCTACGACACGAAGGCGGTCAACGACCGACTCGTGGCCGCTGCACGACGTCTCGACCCGGTTGTCGGCACCGGTGACGACGCGCTCGTCCAGTCCGAACTCGTCGAGCAATTCCCGCGCGTCCTCGGGGTCGGCGGACGGACAGGGCGAGGGCCGGACGCGGGGCTTGCCTGGCTCGACTTCGAGCACATGCCGACGGACGCGCCGCGACAGATCGTCGGCCATACGCGCCGCGAGTATCCGACCCGCAGCGGCACTGTCGTCTGTCAGAACGTCATCCGGAACAACCGGCAGTCAGATGGCGGCGAGGCCGTTCTCGTCGAGACGCCCGACCGGCTCGTGGCGCTGGGCCGGATCGACGACGAAGTGCAGGAACACGAGTTCTCTGTCCCCGACCAGCAGCACCCAAAGCGGGACTGACCGAGTGGGTGTCGAGCGAAACCCCACAGAGTCGGGAATGTTCATGTGTGAGCGGAACGAACCGTCAGACATGGCTTCGAAGCGCAGATACCTCGTCAGCGGGGTCGTCTCACTGCTCATCAGCGTCGGCATCACAGCCCTCACAGCGAGAAACGACACGGGACCGTACGACCTGGATGACCTGCTGCTGGCGGTCGCCCTCTCGTCGTTTCTCTCCGGGTTCTTTGCGAGTTACTTCACAGAGTAAGCGCCCCGAGACGACACGCGCGACCCGAAAAGAGACGAGCGTCAGGAGATGTGTCGAGCGATGTCTGCCTCGGTGATGATCCCGACAGTCTCGCCGTTGTCGACGACGAGCACGGCGTCGTTGTGGTCGAGGTGGGCGTCGATGGCGTCTATCGTGGCGTCCGGTTCGACGGTGCTGACGGCTTCACCCATCACCTCCGCGACCGGCAGGTCGCCAACGTTGTCCTCCGAGCGCTGGCGGATATCCGACATGCCGATAATCCCCTGGGGGATACCGTCGCGAATAACCGGGACCTGCGAGTAGCTTTTCTCGTCCATGAGTTCGGTCGTCTCGCGGACGCTCGCGTCGGGCGGGACGCTGACGACCGGCGAGTGCATCAACTGCTCGGCCCGCATCAGCCCACCCTCTGCCTCCTCCAGCGCCGTCACGATCCGCCGCAGCGTCGAGAGCCGCGGGTCCACGTCACCACCCTCGATACGCGCGATCAGCGGCTGTGAGACGTCCGCTTTCTGTGCCAGATCACTCTGAGTCAACCCGAGGTCATTACGCCGCTCGCGTAAGTCCTCCGGCGTCGGCAGTTCCATACAGCCACATAACCACAAGTAATACAAAAACCCTGCGGCACCGGCTAGTCCTCCATCAGCCACCCAGTAGATCCAGTTGTGGGCGATTTGTTAATCTGTATAGACGGTAAACTGAAACTATGAGACAACTCCTCAAGGCACTACTCGTCGGAGGTAGCGTGTTCATCGCTGGCTGGGTCGGTTGGGGCCTCTATGCAAATCGAACGGCAGAGTCAGTGCCCTACGAGCAGGTACAGCAGATAGATGGGTACGAACTTCGCCGATATCCCCAGACAGTGTTGGCAGAAACGACAGCAGCAAATCAGACGACCGCATTCCGGCGCCTCTTCAGATACATCTCGGGTGCCAACGAGGGTGACGAATCCATCTCGATGACCACTCCCGTCGAGACGCAGGAAGGAACGTCGATATCGATGACAGCACCGGTTCGTTCCGGGGAGGTCGAAAAGGAACGGGTACGAATGGCGTTTTACCTGCCAGCCGAGTACGACACAGAGACGGCGCCAGAGCCAACGGAACCCGGCGTCAGACTCGTCATCGAGCCAGCAAAGACCGTCGCAGTGGATCGGTTTTCGTGGTACGCACCGGACCGACGAGTCACGCGGCGGTCACAAAAGCTGCTCTCGAGGCTCGAACAGGAGGGAATTGAACCACTCGGGGAGTCGTATCTTCTGAGGTACAACGACCCGTGGACGCCGCCGTTTATGCGACGAAACGAAGTGGCAGTAGACGTCAGGGCCGAGAACTGACGCGAACGTGTCGCCAGCCGTAAGCTACTGGTCGTCCCCGTCGTCCCCGTCGCCGGTCTCGATGGTGTCGACGATCTTCAGCGGGACGTCACGCAGCGCGTTTCCGATATCGCTTTTGGCGACGCGCTGGGCGTGTTCAGCGCTCTCGACGTTGAACACGTCCATCTCCAGTTGCAGTCCGACGAGCGCCGTGTCCGCGGCGATGAACCCGGACTCGAACGGTTCGCCACAGGCCGGACACTCGGTGAAGCCGACGTCGACCTCGACGTAGTCCATCTCCTCCTCGTTGAGCCGCTTCCCCGCTTCGCTCACGGCGACACCGATCGCGTCGTCGACTGCCTCGACATCGTACACCAGCCAGGCTGCTTCCAGCACGACTCTGTAGTTCATACGCGGATCCACGACCGGGGCCTACTCGGGTCTTTTGATCTCTGTTTTCCCGGATCGCCCGATGCGCACGTCACCGGGATAATCGCGATAACTTATCGACAGTGAATCGAGTTCCAACGGCCAGATTACCCGTATCGGGGCGGGACGCGTGGAAGATGACTGGAAACGTATGCTGATATTGAAAACCGCAAGACAGCGGGCATTTGAAGACGTAGTGTATAATCATAGATCAGCATAATACTGCCGGAAAGTATATATACACCCATTCCAAGAGAGTGGACTGAACGACGATGGAACGGCTTCAACGCGTCACGCTGTTCGCACTGTACCAGCTAACACTGCTTGCCGGTATCGCGCTGTTGCCGCTGGCGCTGGTGACCCGGCGGGTCGGAATCGAATTGCCGCTCAACCGCGCGGTGACCCGGACGAAAGACGCTTATGAGCAGGTACAGCCAAACTGATCGGTTCGATCACACGCCAAAGCGAGATGCGGCCGCACGCTGAACGAAATTCGAGCGCACCGGTGCAGGTGCGCCCGTTCGGGAGCGCTCACTCCTGGCGGTGTCGCCGGAACGGGTACTTTCTTACGTGGGGAACTGATACGGGAAGGTAATGCAAGACCCAACCATCGATTCGGACTTCTCGCAGAATCAGCAGCGTCTGGCCGGACGGTTCGCGAACGACCCGCACGAGCCAGAACTCGGCTCGCTCCCGAACGGTGACCGTGACGAAGAGACGGTCAACAAGACGGGAACGACTACGATCGGAATCGCGACAGAGGAAGGCGTCATCGTCGCGACGGACAAGCGCGCCAGCCTCGGCGGTCGCTTCGTCTCGAACAAGAACGTCCAGAAAGTCGAGCAGATCCATCCGACTGCCGCGCTCACGCTCGTCGGTTCAGTCGGCGGCGCACAGTCGTTTATCCGGACGCTCCGTGCGGAAGTGAACCTCTACGAGGCGCGTCGCGGCCAGGACATGAGCATGACTGCGCTCTCGACGCTCGCGGGCAACTTCGCCCGCGGCGGCCCCTTCCTCGCCATCAACCCAATTCTCGGCGGCATCGACGAGGACGGCAGCCACGTCTACAGCATCGACCCCGCTGGCGGCGTGATGGAAGACGACTACACCATCACCGGGTCCGGGCTGACGGTCGCATACGGGACCCTCGAAGACCGCTACGAGGCCGACATGTCGCTCGACGAAGCCAAGAAGGCCGCAGGCGCGGGCATCAAGGCCGCCGCCGAGCGCGACACTGGGTCGGGCAACGGCATCTACGTCGCAGAAGTGACCGAGGAGGGCGTCGACATCTCCGATTACGACCTGGACGAACTCGACGTGTGAGGTCGGACGGCCGAACCCACTGAGCGTGTGACTGCTGTGCAGTTCTTTGCTGTCTCGGCCCCGTCAGACTGACCGCTCCTGATTGCCGATCGATGGCTGCTGACCGCTTCGGCCTGCGACCGGTGACTACTGCTGGCTCTGACTACTCCGCGTCGTAGGCACCCGCAGCAGCGATCAGAAATCCGATGATCGCCGTCAGCAGCGCGACGCTTCCGATGGCGAACACGGAGATCTGAAACAGGTCATCTTCGAGCGTTTGAGCGGACGTCATAACCGAGATGGCCGTGACGAAGGCGATCAGTGCGAGCAGCCGTCCGAACCGTCCGGTGTCGAACTCGTCGTTAGCTGTCATTCGATCTCACCACGCTGATAATGCCTCTGTAGTCCGGGTTTCCGAGTGCGTGGATCGACTGACACACCCACAGTCCGGCGGTGAAGTTCAGGAGTGCCACGAACGAGATCCGTCCCGTCTCGCCGTCGAGAAACAGTGCCGCTGCGATTGCCCCGACGAGCGAAAGCGCCATGAGCGCGTGTGTCACGAGGGATCTGGCTCCGAAATCTTGCAGTTGGTCAACTACCATGGGAACTATACACAATATTGGGTTGTTGATACTTGAAACTGTGTGTCGACAGTCGGAAACTGTTTTCACCGAGTACCGACGAACGAACAGTATGACAGATGTCGCGCAGGCGTTCGTTCCCGGGCACGTGACCGGGTTTTTTACGATCTGCCCGGACGATGACCCGACCAAAGCAGGGTCGCGAGGGGGCGGGATCGCACTCTCTGATGGCGTGTCGGTCACGGTTCGTCCGGCTGCGGATCCGGGGGTAGTTCTCAACGGGGACGAAATCGAGATGGACGCACCGATGCGAGTGCTCCGGGCGCTCGACGCGGGAGCCGAGGTTCGGGGGGCAACAGATCTCCCACTCGGCGCTGGCTTTGGCGTCTCGGGTGCGATGGCGCTCGGAACGGCGCTCGCAACGAACGCGCTGTTCGAGCGCACACTCTCGGAGAACGAACTGCTCACGATCGCACACGGTGCGGAGGTACAGGCCGGAACCGGACTCGGGGACGTGGTCGCGCAGGCCCGCGGCGGAGTTCCGATCCGCCTCGAACCCGGCGGCCCACAGGACAACCACATGGACGGGATCCCCGCACGAAGCCGAGTCGAGTACCGGACGTTCGGGGAACTCCCGACTGCAGAAGTGCTCGACGGGGAAACAGAGATGATAAACCAGGCAGGAAAACAGGCACTCTCGACGGTGGTCGGTGAGCCGACGTTGCCGTCGCTGATGCGGGCCTCTCGTGAGTTCTCGCGGGAATCGGCGCTGTTGACCGACCGCGTTCAGGAGGCCATCACGGACGTATCGGAAGCAGGTGGGTCAGCGGCGATGGCGATGCTCGGTGAGACGGTGTTCGCGCTCGGAACCGGACTGTCGGACGCTGGATACGACCCCGAAGTGTGTTCGATTCACACCGAGGGCGCAAGGCTCGAAACTGACTCGAAGGCATACGAATGACCGCACCAAGACAGGGAGTTCAGCGATGACCGACGCAGAGATTCCAGAGACGCATCCGCGACACGATTCGCTCGTGACCCGCCACCGGATCGAGGCGGGCGTCGAGAGCGGGATCACGAGCAAGCAGGGGTTGATCGCACAGGGCCGCGGGGAGGCCTTCGACTACCTGCTCGGCGAGCGAACTATCGAGAGCGCCGACGCCGCCGCCCGCGCCGCCGCGGCGCATTTGCTGCGGGCTGAGGACCCAGTCATCTCGGTCAACGGCAACGTCGCGGCGCTCGTGCCCGACGAGGTTGTCGAACTCGCGGAGGTGGTCGGAGCGGCCATCGAGGTGAATCTCTTCAATCGGACGCCAGAACGCATGCAGGCCATCGCTGACCACCTCCGCGAGCACGGGGCAGACGAGGTGCTCGGCCTCGCCGCGGACGCACAGATTCCTGGTCTCGACCACGAGCGAGCGAAAGTCGACGCTGACGGCATCCATTCCGCTGATGTCGTGGTCGTCCCGCTGGAAGACGGTGACCGCGCGGCCGCACTCGCGGAGATGGGGAAGATCGAAATCGTCATCGATCTGAATCCGCTCTCGCGGTCGGCACAGGTCGCGGCGGTTCCCATCGTTGACAACATCATCCGGGCGATTCCGAACATCATTTCCAACGCCCGCGACCTGCAGGGAGCATCCCCTGAGGAACTAGCGGCGATCATCGACGCGTTCGACGCCGACGAGGCGCTGTCGGCTGCCGAACGCGCGATTCGGGAAGGGGAACTAACTGACTGAGCGTCGCTTCGACCCGAGTCTTTACACCAGTTCACGCCAATCACCGCATATGAGTCTCGAGGTCGACGTCAGGAAACTCGAACTTTTCAACAAGGTCTCGAAGGAGGGGTCCCGGAAAGTCGCAGACAGTCTGAGTCAGATGACGGGGATGGACGCGGCGATTCACGTCTCGAAGATCAATCTGCTCCATATCGATGACGTGAAAACCCACCTCGGTGACGAGAAACAGGTCGGCATCCACGTCGAACTGACCGAGTCGCCCTACGGCTACGTCCTCTTTCTGCTCGATCCCGCAGACAGCAAGCGCCTCGCGCAGTCGATGGTCCCCGGCGAAGGGTCCTCGGAGGGTGGATTCTCCGACATGGAGCGGTCTGCAATCCAGGAGATCGGCAACATCATGACCTCCGGGTACATCGACGGGTGGGCGAACGTGCTGGAGACGACCATCGACATGGGGACGCCAACCTTCACCTACGGGCCGAGTCACCAGATCATCGAACACATGGGCGGGTGGCCCGACGAGGATATCGTGTTCGTGCTGGACTCGCAAATTACGACCGGCGACACCGACGTCGACCTGACCGTCTACACCTTCCCGCAGATTCGCGATCTGGTCGAACTCGTCAGAGCGATCGACATCGACACCGACATCGAATCGGACACCGTCGCCGATTCGTCGCTCACGCAGAACTGACGACTCCGTCTCGGTTTTCGTAACAGTCCCAAGAGTCTCCAGAAGCAGCGAACAGCAGTGGCAACCCTCCTCTGGTTCAAACGGAACGCCTATCAACAAGGCGGTGGTACTACTGACTACTATGGCAGAGTTCAACCAGTTCAGCGACGTTGGTGAGGCAGAAGTGACACGCGCGATCGGGCAGGAGTGGACCGAGGAGTTCATGGACTTCTCGGACTCCGACGTGATCATCGTCGGCGGTGGTCCCTCGGGCCTGATGGCCGCCAAGGAACTGTCCGAGCGCGGCGTCCAGACGATGGTCGTCGAGAAGAACAACTACCTCGGCGGGGGCTTCTGGCTCGGTGGCTTCCTGATGAACAAGGTCACGGTTCGTGACCCCGCACAGCACGTTCTCGACGACCTCGACGTCGACTTCAAGCAGTCCCAGGACAGCGAGGGACTCTACGTCGCCAACGGTCCCGAGG
The DNA here is from genome assembly GCF_051414115.1 of Halovenus marina. Taxonomy (NCBI): domain Archaea; kingdom Methanobacteriati; phylum Methanobacteriota; class Halobacteria; order Halobacteriales; family Haloarculaceae; genus Halovenus; species Halovenus marina. The sequence goes on from NZ_JBLKNZ010000001.1 coordinate 2,123,876, forward strand.
CCTGTTCCGGTCTCATCAAGGCCGCCTGTGACGCCGGTGCGAAGATGCAGAACATGACGGAGTTTACCGACATCGTGATCCGCGAGGACCACCGCGTCGGCGGCATCGTCATGAACTGGACGCCAGTGCACGCGCTCCCCCGCGAAATCACCTGCGTCGACCCCATCGCCGTCGAAGCTGATCTCGTCATCGACGCCACCGGCCACGACGCGATGGCCGTCAAGAAACTCGACGAGCGCGGCGTCCTCAACGCGCCGGGCCTCGAAGACGAAGCCAGCGGGATGGACCAGACCGACGACGACACCTACGGCGCACCCGGCCACGACTCGCCCGGTCACGACTCGATGTGGGTCGGCGAGAGCGAGGACGCCGTCGTCGAACACACCGGTCTCGCCCACGACGGTCTCATCGTCACCGGCATGGCGACTGCGACCACCTACGGCCTCCCGCGAATGGGGCCGACCTTCGGTGCGATGCTCGTCTCCGGCAAGCGCGCCGCGCAGGCCGCTATCGACGAACTCGGCGTCGACGCCGAGGACGTGGACATGACGAGTCGCGCGAGTCCTGCTGACGACTAAGAGACCACTTTTTACTTCGTCGGGCTTCCTCGCGCGCTCGGAGAGCGCGCTGCGGGAACCGCTCTCTGCTCACGGGCCGTAGGCCCGTTCGCATGGTTCGAGGGAACTTCGTTCCCTCGCAACTTGTGAAAACTTGGGGAAAAACGGGCTCGGCGCTCACTGCGTTCGCGCCGAGTGAACCGCGCCGTCGGCGCGGATGGATCACAGGAGGGTTCCGGTCGGGATCAGGGAGACGGCGTGTCGTCCGAGTCGTCAGTCAGTTCCCCGACAGAGTCGGCGAGGTCTTCGACCAGCGACGACTGCTCCTCGGCGGTGGCCGTGATGTCGTCGACGGCGTCGGAGACGGTGTCGGCTTTCGTGGCGGCATCGTCGACCATCGAGGCGATTTCCTCGGCACTTGCCGCCTGGTCGTCGGTCGCATCCGAGACCTGTTCGATGTCGTGAGTCGTCTCCTCGATAGCTTCGACGATCTGGTCGAACTGCTCCATCGCGACCTCGACTTGCTCGATGCCGTCAGTGATCTGTTCGGTGGTCGTTTCGAGATTCGAGACGGTGTCGTCGGCCTCCGACTGGATCTCCGTGACCATCTGTTCGATACGGCTTGCGTTTTCCTGTGACTCCTCGGCGAGCGACTTGACCTCGTCGGCGACGACCGCGAAGCCCTCACCGGCCTCACCAGCGCGGGCCGCCTCGATGGAGGCGTTCAGCGCCAGCATGTTCGTCTCCTCCGCGATGTCGTTGATCACGTCGACGATTTCGTCGATATCTTCGAGGCGTGACTGCAGGGCGTCCACGTCGTCGGCCACGACGTCGGCCGACTCGGCGACGTCGGCCATCACGTCGAGCGCGTCGTCGACCGTCTCGGCACCGTCGTTGGCGAGCGTCCGTGCGTTCTCGCTCGTCGACTCGACGGTGTCTGTCGTCGAGGCGATTTCCTCGACGGTCGCCGAGAGATTCGCCACCTCCGAGGAGATGGTAGACATACTCTCTGACTGCTGGTTGGTGACCGTGTTGATATCTGTCGACCGGTCGGTGATGTCCTCGACTGCGCGTTCGAGGTCCCGCACGTCGGCTTCTACTTCGGCGACGTGACTCTGGATCGTAGCACCCATCTCGTTGACCCGGTCGACGATAGCGAGGTAGTCGTCTTCGAGCAGACTGTCCTGTGTGTCGAAGGAGACGCGGGCGTCGAACGCACCGCGGGAGTACGCGAGCATCGCCGACGCGAGGTTCGCGAACAACTCCTCCAGTTCGCGTTCGTAGCGTGCCGAACTGGTGATGTCCTGAACGATTTCGAGGACGCCGACGAAGTCCTCGCCATCGTAGACCGGCGTCGCGACGAACCAGATGTCTGTGCCGTCGAGGACGCTCCGGTCTTCGTAGACGTACTCGCCGTTCAACAACGCGTAGTCGTCATCTGCGAGGCTGACGCCGTCGTACACCTGTGCCGTCGATTCCGGGTGTTCGGCGACTTTCTCGGCGAGCGTGAGTCGACCGTCGTCGTAAAAATATGCGCCGAGGCGTTCGAGACCACGTATCTCCTCGGGGCTCCCGCCGAGCAGTTCGGACATCTGCTCGTCCCAGGCGACGACCGTACCGGTCGAATCGAGCGCGAACGCCGGGAGGTCGAGCGTGTCCAACAGTAGCTGGAGGGTGTACCCGTGGGCAGTCTCGTCTGATTCGGATGGGGACGCTAAACTCATGATATCGAACCACTTCGGCGGGTTGGTATTTAAACGACGGACTACGTTCTATCGCTCTGAAAACGAGGGGACTGTGTGCCGACGAGTGACAGAAGGGACATCACAAGAGGAGTACGCTTACCTATCGACCGGGTGTAACGCCAGCGTGGTCGAGATACCAGTAGAGTTTCACGACTTATTCGAGCAGCCAACGATTGCACACGTCGTCACGCTCTTTCCGGACGGACGGCCCCATTCGACGCCCGTGTGGGTCGACTACGACGCCGCAGACGAGCGGATTCTCGTCAACACCGAACGAGACAGACAGAAAGAGCGCAACGTCAGACGTGACCCGCGCGTCGCGGTGAGCATGACCTATCCCGAGAACCCCTATCAGTTTCTGTCGGTCACTGGTGAAGTCACGGAGATAACCACAGAGGGTGCGCGCGAACACATCGACGAACTGGCACGGCGGTACACGGACGCCGAGGAGTATCAGAACCCAATCGAAACGGAGCGCGTTATTCTCCGCATTCGAGCCGACGAACTGTTCACCGGCCCCTGAGTGGTCGTCCAATCCACCAGATCGCAATTGTTTCAGGCCGGAGTAGCAAAGGAGAGATATGGTCGAGGAAGTCACGCTGTATCGCGCGACGACGACCGTCGCGGACACGGACGCAATCGCAGACTGGCTGAGAGAACACCTCGACGCGTCCGTGACAGTCTCCGAGCGGTTCTGTGCCCAGTACGCCGACGACGAGTTGGCAGCGGATCTGGCGGAGGCACGCGTTCTCGACCCCTACGAGCGCGAGACGGGGAACACGATGGTCGGCATCGTCCGCTACGAAGAGCGCGCGCTCGAACATCCCGAGCGAGCGGGTGGGGTCATCTACGACGGCCTGCAAGTACAAGAGGCGCTCGGACGGCGCATTCCCGAGAGCGAGCAGTCCCTCGATCACCTGCACGTTCCGCTTCTCGACCGGGTGATCGGGACGTGGGGCGACCACGACGGGCGCTGGCACAAGCGCGTCAACGTCCTCGGTCAGCCAGCACTCGTTTCGGTTCCGGGGCTGTACGAAGCGCCCGCAAAGCCCGAGCAGTACTACAAGGAACAGCAGAAACACGCGCTGCTCAGCGGCGGCCCCCCACCGCGTGAAGTGCTCGAAGAGCAGGTCGAGGGCGACTTCCTGATCGAAGACGACCCGCGCACGACCGACGCGCTGAAAGGCTACGTCCTGCAGGCGGTTCACTACCTCGAAACGGGGGAGAGCTTCTGCGAGACGGAGGGCTGTCGACTCGCGAACCCGCACAGACAGCCCGGCGTGATCGAGGCACAGCTCACCGACCCGGCATTCTGCCCCGAACATGCCGAGCGATACCGGTAGCGATGTCGACAGCATCGAGGCGAAGCGCTCGACTGATCTCGGGATTCATGCAAAAGAGCAGCGAGATTGTCGCTACAGCTACTGTGAGGGGCAGATCCGACGGCGGACGGTTTATTTTTGGAATTCTCATGAGGCGATTATATATTTAAGTGTTACCACGTAGTAGTTCGAGCATGGTCTCCGTGAGGTTCGACAACGGAAAACGCGTCATCGAGCGATGGGATCGGGTGTTCGAGGCGGTTTCAGCCGAGCCGCGCCGACAGCTGATCGTCTCTCTTTTGGACGCCGAGGCAGGCGATTCAGTACCGCTCCCAGAGGGGGCGATAAATCCGAACGTACCGGTAGACGCCGAGGAGTTTCAGGCGCAACTGTACCACACACACTTGCCGAAACTCGCTGAAGGGGGCTTCATCGAGTGGGAGCGTGATCCGTTGCGAGCGTTCCGTGGACCGCGATTCGACGAAGTCGCAGTCGTTTTCGAAACCTTGCAACAGTCGGCAAGCGAACTCCCAGATTCGTTAGTAATTGGGTGCCAGCGACTCGAAGAAGAACGACAGAAGACCGAACAGTAGGATGTTGGGGACCCTGTCAGCGTAGGGGTCCGGCTGGCCGAGAACGACTGATCCCACAGAGTGTCCAAACCCAAACCGATTTTACAGCCACCTCGATAACACCGGATATGGCCACAAGTTTCTCCACATCGACACTTTTCGGCGCAATAATGCTCATTCTGGGGGGCGTTGCGCTTGCTGTGAGCGCACGGTACATCTGGCGAGCGACGGCCGTGTACCGCGCCACGCAGATCAGCGACGGAGCGACGGCCGGGTCGCTCGGCCGAGCGACCGGCACGGTCGAACACGCTGACGAGAGGATCGTCGCCCCGTTCAGCGCAGCCGAGTGTGTCGCGCTCCGGTCAGAGATCGAAGAACGACGACTCAGCGTGCTGTATCTGCTCCCGTGGTACGTCACCCTGTACGAGGCGACCAGCGCTGTCCCGTTCACGCTCGAAACCGCAGCCGGAACGGTCTCTGTCGTCGAGCCAGCACACACTGTGACGCTCACGAGAGACACAGTCGAGACGTGCGGCCCGAACGAGACCCCACCCGAGCGGATCCAGCGGTTCGAGAGCGACCACGACGACGTCTCGGACACGACGCTGTGGCGCGACCCGCCCTCGGTTCTCGCGCCCCTGTTCGGACTGCTCTCGCTCGGAACGCGGCGATACCGCGAACAGCGGGCCGACGTCGGAACCGACGTGACGGTCGTCGGTCGCGTCACCGCCGACGGCATCGACCCGCTCGTCGTGTCTGACCGCACACCCGGTCAGACTATGCCTCGGATGGCGAAAATCGCTGTTGCCGGTCTCCTGATCGGTCTCGTCGGTTGCCTCCTCGGGGTCGTTCTGATCCTCAAGCTGTAGGCGTTATTCCGGAACCCGCCCGCTCGCGAGCGTGACGTAGCCGCCAGCGAGCGTCTCGGTGCGCTGGTCGACTGTCCCCTCGAACAGGGCCTCCCTCGCCGCGGTGCATCGCCGCTCCAGTTGCCGAGTCGGGGACCGCAGACGCCATCGGTCGCCGGGAGCGCCGACGCGGACGAACCCCCGAAAGAGAGCGTTGAGCGGCGCTGCCACCAGTTGTTCGCTCCGGTTGAGATTCAGGAGTGCGATCCGGCCGCCCGGTTTCACACACTGCAGCCACGACCGAACGACTGCAGCGGGATCGGCGAACATCCCGACGACGAACGTCGAGACGAGCGCGTCGGCCCCGCGGACCGGTGGTCGGGTCGCGTCGCCGCGAACAAGATGGACGTTCGCCCAGCCGCGTCGGCCGGACCGTCGCCCTGCCCGGGCGAGCATTTCAGGAACGAGGTCGACACAGAGTATGCGCCCGTCTGCGCCGACTCGCTCGCGCAGCGCCGGAGCGTTCGCGCCGGTGCCACAGCCCATGTCGACGACTGTGTCGCCAACGGTCACGTCGAGTGTCTCGGCCGCTCGTTCGCGCCAGCCCCGGACGACGGGTGCGACAGCGAGGCGGTCGTACAGACGCGCCCACCGCGCGTAAAACGAGTCAGTGAGAGTCTGCTCGGACATGGTGTGGAACGCGATTCAGACGTGTTCTCTGACGATTTCGGCCACAGTCGGTGCGTCGGGGCCCAGCACGTAGATGATCGGCTCGATTCCGAATCCGCCGGACTGATACAGCACGTCCGCGTCCTGCTGGTCAGCGAGCGCCGCTGCGATCGCCTCGTCGAGGTCGGCGTCGGCGTCGAATTCGGCGAGGACGTAGTCGTCTCTGAGCGAATCGAGCGTTGCCTCGTCGTATCGCAGGTTGACCACCGCCCGCGCGTCGCTGCCGTGACGGCGTGCTGCGAGCAGCACGCTCGCGACATGCTGACTGACGCCAAACTCCGGTTCGCCGGGGATTGTCACCTGCCCGCGGATGGCCAGTATCCGACCGGGAACTGCGACGACGTCCTCGACTGTCTCGGCATCCGAGAGACATTCGACGAGATTCGACCCGACTGCGGGAATCTCGCCCGCGAACCCGTCGGTGTTCCGGAGGATTCGCAATCCGCGACGAACCGAGGACCGGACGCGCCCGGCCTCGCGGAGGCGGCTGTCGGGGTCGTGAACCGCGAGTTCGCCGTCGTACTCGGCCAGGTCCGGGACAGCCTCGGCGTGTAACTCCGCCAGCGCCCCGCCGCGTTCGAGTTCGCGGATACAGACTTCGATTTCGATCAGTGCTTCGGTCGGCGACATCTCGCCGGTCGTGAGCCCCTCCGAAAGCCGGTCGACCAGGTCCTGCACCCGTTCGTCGGCGAGCAGGCGTTCGTTGCGGTCGACGTCACCGGTCGCGTACTTCGAGACGGCGCTCTGACTGATTCCCAGTAACTCGGCCACGTCACTCTGGGTCAATCCACGTGCTCTGAGCGACTCAGCGAGCAGCGACCGGACGGTCGGGAGAAACTCCTCGACGACGATTTCTTCGATGAACTTCATCGGCCTCGGACCCTCATTGGTCACCCCCAAACTCCCGGTCGCCGCCGATCTTCGAGGTCTGGGGGCCGTCCTGGTCCTGATACTTCGAGCCCCGTTCGGCCCCGTAGGGCCGGTCGGCGGGCGAGGTGAGTTCAGTGAAGGTGAGCTGTGAGATGCGCATCTCCGGCGAGAGCGCGACGGGCGCCGCGCCGAGGTTCGAGAGTTCGAGCGTGATCTTCCCCGCAAATCCGGGGTCGCACAGTCCGGCTGTCGCGTGCACCACAATCGCTAAACGGCCGAGCGACGAGCGGCCCTCGACGTGGGCGATGAGATCCGGAGGGATCTCGACACGCTCTTTGGTGGTTCCGAGGACGAAATCGCCGGGGTGGAGGATGAAGTCGTCGCCCTCCTCGACGACTGTTTCGCTGACGTACTCGTCGACCTCGTTTTCGCTGTCGGGGTGGATACAGGGGATGTTCGTCCGCTGAAATTCGAGAAACTCCCGACCGAGGCGGAGGTCGACGCTCGCGGGCTGGATCTGCAACTCGGGGTCATCGAGTGGCTCGATGACCAGTTCGCCCTCGTCGAGTCGGCGGGCGATGTCCGCGTCCGAAAGGATCATACACAGAGCACGGGCCACCGAGGGCTAAAAACTCCCGGTTAGTCTGTCCGACCGACACCGGGCAACTCGATGAGAGTCAGTCGGGGGTATGCAGTTGCTACAAACGAGTAAGGCATATTTGTTAAATGTGCCCTCTGCGACTTGTCGAGTGTATGTACAATCCAATCGGTCAGACCGTGCTATCAGTATCACAGGAGGCGATGTTCGAACACGTACTGAACGACGTGTTGCTCGGGAGTTCGATCTACGTCAACATCGCGGTTGCCGGGTTGTCGTTGCTGCTTTTCGCATTTCTCGCGCGCGGCGTGACAGACCCGCGAGCACAGTTGATTGTCGTCTCTGCGATGACTGTCTCGGCAGTTTCCATCGTGAGCTACACCGGACTCGCATCAGGGCTGACGATAAGTGTCATCGAGATGCCAGACGGACACGCGCTGGCGGGGGCCACGACGGTGCTCGAAGGCACCGGACAGGAAGTCGATGGCACCATTAGCCTGTGGGGCCGGTATCTGACGTGGGCATTCTCGACGCCCTTCATCCTGATCGCGCTCGGTCTGCTGGCTGGCACCAACCTCACGAAGATATTCACCGCTGTCGTCTTCGACGTGGGGATCATGATCACCGGCCTCGCAGCCGCGTTGACCACCTCGAGTCACATGATGCGGTGGTCGTGGTACGTGATCAGCTGTACGTTTCTGCTCGTCGTCTTCTACATCCTGTTAGTTGAGTGGCCCGAGGACGCAAAGCGTGCTGGAACGGCGGAGATATTCAACCTGCTTCGAAATCTGACTGTCGTCCTCTGGCTCGGATACACCGTCTGGTGGGCGATTGGTAACGAGGGACTCGCCCTCATCGATGATGTCGCTCTCACCTCGTGGGGCTACTCAGCCTTCGATCTGGTCGCGAAATATCTGTTCTCGTTCCTCGTGATCAGGTACACGATCAACAACATCGACACGATCAGTGCTGGGGAGTCGTACGGCTCCACGACTGACGTGGCTCCGGCGGACGACTAGAGCGTTTCACCAGCCCGCTTGGTTCGAACCGAGAGAGAGCGCCTAAATCCCGTCACTCGCTGTCGAACAAGGACGCAAGAAAAATAACGGCCGGCCCGCCGACAAGCCAGAACACACCCAGCCCAGCCATCGGAACGCTCTCTGTGGCCAACCCGGCCACGACTCCAAACGCGCCGACACTTATCGAGGCCCAGAACAGTATCCGATAGAACTTGTGCAGGCTGGCGTACCAGCGAAGATACCGATTCATGTGTACTGATAGAACGAGATATCGCTAATGGCTTCGGGTCGCTCCCGGTCATCGAACGGAGAACACACGTTTCACGTGCTGTCAGCTGTACAACCACTCTCCCCGAATCTGGCACGATTCGATTCTTTCAAACGCTTCCGAGTCAAGCGTTCGGATGTGTCTCGCAGACAACTGTTCGGGTCGCTCTGTGCGATGGTGTTTCTCGTCAATCTCGCACGCGTTATCTTCGCTCCGTTGCTTCAGCCAGTCGCCGCCGACCTGGGCGTGACCACTGCGTCGCTCGGTGTCGTCACCAGTGCCGCGTGGCTTGGCAGCGCTGCACCACGGCTTCCGACGGGTTATCTGCTGACGCGCGTTCCGCGCCACTACGTCGTCGCTGCAACCGGCGGGCTGCTCGTCGGCACGTCGATACTCACCGCGCTGTCACAGTCGGTCCTGCAACTGGCGCTCGGGGCCTCCCTGATGGGCGTTTCGAGCGGGATGTACTTCACCGCGGCCAACCCGCTGGTCAGCGAACTGTTCCCCGACCGGGTCGGAACCGTCATCGGAGTCCACGGGATGTCCAGTCAGGTCGGGGCCGCGGTTGCGCCGCTCGTGGTCAGTGCCGTTCTGTTCGTCAGCGACTGGCGGACGACGTTTCTGTGTATCGGCGCTATCGCTGCCGTCACGACGGTCGCGTTCGTCTTGATGGCCGGGCGGATGAGACTCCCCGACGCTGGCAGCGAGGACCGAGACCTGTTCGCCGCGATCCGCGCGCAGTGGGCTACGGTGCTCACCGGGATCGTGTTACTCGGTGCGTCCGGCTTCCTCTGGAACGGCCTGTTCAACCTCTTCGGCGACTATCTCGAAGTCGCGAAAGGCATCGACCCCGGAACGGGCAGGCTCCTGCTTTCGGTGATGTTTGCGGCCGGGCTTCCGGCCTTTCTCATCACTGGCCAACTGGCCGACCGAGTTCCGAACGTTCCGCTGTTGATCGCGCTGATCGCCTGTTTCGCCTGCTCGGTGTTCGTGTTGACAGTCGTCGAGAGCGTCGTGGCGATCACCGCTGTCAGCCTCTTTGTCGGCTACTTCGCGCACTCACTGTATCCGGCAGTCGACACGTACCTGCTCGCCTCGCTCCCGGATCATCACCGGGCCAGCGCCTACGCGATGTACTCGGCGATAATGTCGCTCACCCAGTCGCTTGGCTCCGGGGTCGTCGGAATCCTCGTGACGCGAGGGGGAAACTACACACTCATCTTTCAGGTGCTCGCCGTCACTGTCGGCGTCCTCGTGGCTGGGATGTTCGTGCTGTACCGGTTCGACAAACTTCCAGCTGGCGGCGAACCCGGAACGATCGCCTGATACTGCCGACCTCGGATTTCCGTGCCCAACGCTGACATCCTGTTCGCGGAGGATCACATTTATATACATGTCCCGTTGAGTAGGGGGTCAGATGGAAGAGAAGACAGCGGAACTTCGAGACATCTTCCTCGATGTCGCGGAGGATGAGACCGTCACGGAATCTCAGGAGGAGACGCGCGGGTCGCTCATCGAGGGGGAGTCAGTCGAGACGCGACTCGAGAGTATCATCGAGCGAATGCGCGAAGAGTTCTCCTTCCGGACCGGCCTGACCGACGACGAGTACGAGCAACTCGTCAGGCAGTTCTACGAGGGCCGTTCGGACGCGGAGATTGGCGCGGATCTGGACCGCTCACCAGAGACGGTGTTCTGGGCGCGGATGGACCTGCATCTGACTCGCGAGACGGCTCTCGACGAGCTGGCGGTTGGTTCCGCGACAGTGCGTGACCGCCACGCAGAGGGCGTGACGGCCGAACAACTCGCGGACGAGTGCGAACTCGACGAGGGGACCGCAGAACGAGCGCTCGCAATCGTCGACACGCAACAACGCGCCCGTCGCGTGAGCTATCGCTTTCGCACCGCCTTCGAGGAGACGCTCACCGACGCCGACATGACGGTACAACTGGTCTCCGACGCACACGAGGACGGCCTCGAAGAGGCCACAGAGGACGCGGAAGTCGACGTCGAGTTTTGAGCTACCGTCGCGCCGCATCGACGATTCCTGCAGTCTGTCCCACAGCGACGAGTGCGAGTCCAGCCACAAGTCCCGGATCGATCGTCCACACGAGCGCGACGGCGAACACGCACGCTCCGAGCACGGACACGAGGGCTCCGCCGCCGTACACGAGTCTCGCTTCGGGTAGTTCGAGCGCAGTGTAGGCGAGTCCACCAGCAGGCAGCACCATCCAGCCAAACAGGCTGGTGGCCAGAAGTGCAGTCTCGAATGTGTCGACCAGAAAGCCAGCAATCCCGGCGAGCGTCAGCCCGAACCCGACGAGCAACACGACGCGCCAGGCGCGCAGCGCACCGGCCGACAGCTCTGACCAGCCCGTCAGGAGAAAGAAGCCGATAAAGGCCGCCATGACGAGATGTGCGACGAACAGACCGTCCGTACTCAGATACTCGAATTCGGTCGCGCCGACTGCCGTCCACGCTGCTGGAATGAGTACGACCGGCCCGCGTTCGCGGAAACTTCGGATCACGGTAATAGATTGTCGGGAGCGGGCAAGAAAGTCAGGGCGACAGCTGGAGCGACAGGCCGTGGTCCCCGTGTGAGTAGCCCGCAACCGAGCCGTCGGGCCGCATTCGATAGACGACCGCAGGATTGTGACCGACCCCCGGTCGTTCGGCGGCGATTGCCTGCCACTCGTCATCATGGAACGACGAGCAGTCGACGAAGACGACGGCATTTGGATGAGCCGCAAGCTGATTCGACGTCTTGCCGTCGACGGTCTCTCTGAGTGCGGCTGCTGGCGTCCCGGCACGGCGGCGCGTGGGTGGCTCCGGTCGCGTCACCTCGACCAGCCGGTCTGTATCGAGTACGCGAAAGTCGAGCGCATAGCCCGAGTCGAGTTCGACCTCGGGGACGAACTCGTGGCCGCCATCGGCAAGCAGTTTTGCGGCGTGCAGTTCGGCCATCGACGCGCGCATCCGAACCAGGTCCAGGCGCTCGCTCGTGCCCAGCTTGGTCGCCATCGTGTACCGATGGTCGTCGAGGATCCCCGTCGAGAGCAACGCCTCGTAGAATTCGAGCGCGTCCTCGCGGGTCGCGTCCGGAAAGCCCCCCTCGTGGTCGCGGAAAAACGCTCGTGTCGTCTCGCGGCCGTCCTTCGAGAAAAAGACCGGCAGGAAAAACCAGGCGACGTGGTCGTACGCGGCGAGCCACGGGTCGCTCGCTTCGAGGCGAGCGAGCAACTCTCGCTGTGCCCACCGTGCCACCGGATAGGGAATCTCCTCGAACGTGTACTTCTCGGTGCGCCAGAGCGTCCGCGGCGTCTCGGTGTTTCCGAGCCAGTACGCACCGCTGTCGTCGTGCCAGCAAAACAGCGCGATGTCGCCGTTGTCCATCTCGAAGAGACAGGCCTGATACTCCGGCGGCGGGTCGTTGTGCGGGTCGACACGCCTCGCGCCGAGATTGCCGTTCAATGGCCCGAACAGCTCGCTGTCGACGCGCTGCTGGGTCCAGGAATCGGTCGCATATCGAAATCGGATCGGGCCTGCCACAGTGACACTACGCGGGCGAGGCTGTTGTGGGTTTGGATCCGTCGCTACTGCCGTCGTCTCTGTACACCGTGCGCGGCGAATGTCCGTCGCTGCTCACTGCGCTTGAGAAACGACGCCGGTATGTGGCCGCTTGCGCGCTTGCCAGCGACAGCTACTGCTGAGGCGTCGATATCGGACGCACGTTCGGTTGCCCGAATGGCGTCGATCACCGCCTCGGCGAGATGTGGCTCCGATTCGAGGTCGACCGACTCCAGAATGGCTTCGAGGTGCGCGGAGACACGGTCGAGCTGGTCGGCACGCGTCGCTGAATCGCCACCGGACGGTTGGTCTGTAGGACGGTTCGTCATACCCGCAGCTTTCGTGCTTGGCAGATAGTAAGTAACAGACTAATCCAATAAGCGAGCAACGCTGAGCCGTCACACGCGGCTGGCGTCTACACGACCTTCTCGTCGCCGTCCCACTCCGCGGAGTTGTCCCGTGGCTCGTAGCCGAGTACTTCCTTCGCGCGCTCGATCGAGTAGTACTTCCGGTCGTTGTCAGAGATACCGTAGACGATTTCGAAGTCGTAGTCGGCCTGCAGGGCGCGGTCGTGGATGTGTGCGCAGTCACGCGGCGAGAGCCACATCGCCTGCCCGCGCTCGTAGTCGACCGGCGGGTGGTTCTCGTTGAGGTTGCCGATCCGGATGTTGCAGACGGCGATGTCGTGTCTGTCGTGGAAATAGCGGCCGATGACTTCGCCGGTCGCCTTGCTGATGCCGTACTTGTTGCCCGGCCGGGGAAACTCCGTTCCGTCGAGTCGAAAGTCGTCGTGTGTGCGGTACATCTCGGGGGTGCGCTCGTCAGTTTCGGCGGCCCCGACAGCATGATTCGAGGAAGCGAAAACGACCTTCTCGACGCCCATTTCGACGGCGACTTCGTACACCGTGTGGGTCCCGTCGATGTTGTTCGTGAGTACGCTACTCCAGGGCGCTTCGGGGCGCGGGTCGCCAGCGAGATGGATGACCGAACCACACTCCTCCATCGCTGGTCTGACGTCCCCGTGGTCTTGCACTTCGCCGGTGAAGTAGGGCACACCCGGATCCTCGGCTGGTTCGCTGTGATACAGCAGTCGCCAGTCGTACCTGTCACGGAGCCGCTCGAAGACCGTTCGACCCACGTGACCGCCTGCACCAGTAAGCAAGACCGGCTCGTCCATTCATGCGGCTAGAGTGGCAGGCCGGATAAGTAGCATACGATCTTCTCTTCGGAACCACACCGTCCCGAGGTTCGGCAGTGACAGTCGGACAGACAGCCGTGGTGTTTAAGTCTTCGCTCAGTGAACAATAGAACATGCCCCAGATAGAACTCGACGAGGAAACCATCGCCCGGCTCGACAACCTCAGGGTTGAGGACGAGAGTTACGACGAGATCGTCACCGAACTCATCAACATCTACGAGGCCGAGGAACGGACGCTGTTTCACGCCGGGTAGCTAGGAGTTCGTCGCAGACTCACAGACGGCCGCCCATCGCCCTTCTTCTTCCAGAAACGCCTGTAACTCGTCGGCGTACTCCCGTGCGAGTGCCTCTGCAGCTTCGAGTTGCTCCGTATCGTCGGTGGACTCCGAACTTCCGAGCCCGAGCGCGTCACCGAGACGGTCGAGGATCCCGCCCGAGGAGTCGGTCCCCGCGGGCGCTGTCCCGGCGGGATGACGGGGTTGCTCATCACCGAGTTCACCGATCACTGCCGAAACGTTGTCGGTATTTGCGACCAGTTGTGCCTGTGCCGGGTCCTCAGGCTGGTCGATTTCGAACTCGACTGCCGTCATGATGAGTCCCCACTCCTGGTTGCTGAACTGCGAGTCGAGGATCCGGTCGTTGAACCGCCCGTCGACTTGCATCCGCGCGCCAGCGAGTTGCTCACTCAGGTCGTTTGCCATACCCGACGTTCGCTGTCGAACCGTATCAGCGTTTCCCGATACTGTGACCGATACTATCTTGACGATGAAGAACTAGCGGTGGATGATGGCACGGTCACACCGACACCAGCGCTGTTCACGTGTGAACGTAGCGAAACGAGACGGGACACGTTCGGTAGCAGATCAAATCGAGACGGTCCATTCTGTGACTGGTGTCGTGTCGACCACCGAGCGGCCCGGGTCGCTCGCGCACGGAGGTCCAGACGGATGAATCCGCTCTCGCCGCTTGCAGGGACCGTCGCCGAGACGGTCCGTGTACTCCACGTCGACGACCAGCCCGAATTTACCGACCTGACCGAGACCTTTCTCGAACGCGAGGACGAGCGCTTCGCGGTCGAAACTACGACGAGCGCGAGCGCGGGGCTGGATCGACTCGCAGCAAGCGACTTCGACTGCGTGATTTCGGACTACGACATGCCGGAGATGAACGGCATCGAGCTTCTCGAAGCTGTTCGCGAGCAGTATCCCGACCTCCCGTTCATTCTGTTCACCGGCAAGGGGTCGGAAGAGGTCGCAAGCGACGCAATCTCCGCTGGCGTCACCGACTACCTCCAGAAGGAGGGTGGGGCTGACCAGTACACGGTGCTGGCAAACCGCATCTCGAACGCTATCGACCACCACCGCTCTCGGCAGATGATCGAGCGAAGCGAACAGCGTCTCCGCGAGATCGTCGACGGATTCCCGCATCCGGTCTACGTTGTGTCCGGGGAGGGGCGGTATCTGCTCGCGAACGAGGCACTCGCATCGTTGCACGACACGTCGATCGAAGCTATCGAGGGGGCGCACGTCACCGAAATGCTCGATCCCTCGGCCGCCGAACAGTTCATGGGCCACCTCAATACGGTACTTGACAGCGACGCACAAACGCAGATTCCAGCGGTCGAAGTCACGGACGCCAAGGGACGAGAGCGCGTGTTCAGACCGCGAATGCTCCCACACGCGCTCGATATCCCCGAGACGAAGGCTGTCCTCGGGTTCGCGGTCGACGTGACCGACCGACGCCATCGGGCACGCGAACTCGAACAGACGAGAGACCGGATGCAACTCGCGCTCGAACACACAGACTCGGTCATCTTCGATGTCGACCTCGACACGAAGAAGGTGATCCGAGACGGGGCGTTCGAGGAGTTCTTCGAGACACCACCCGACGAACTGCCCACGCTGGAGGCGTACAGTGACTACGCGGTGCATCCAGCGGACAGAGCGGAGTTTCGGAAGTTCTACCAGCAACTGGTCGACGGTGACCGCGACAGCGGCGAAATCGAGTACCGAACGAACCCGGAATGTGGTCGCATCCGGTGGGTTCGCGATGTCGTCTCCGTCGAAAGAGCCACGGAAACGGGCACCGATCACGCAGTCGGCGTCGCCCGTGACGTTACCGAGGAAAAAGAGCGCAAGCGAACGCTGCGACAGAAAGAACGGCGCTATCAGGCCATCTTCGACGACCCGAACATCCTCGTCGGACTCGTCGATACCGACGGGACGGTACTCGACATCAACCAGACAGCGATGGAGTACATCGACGCTGCTCGCGAGGATGTGACCGGCGAGCTGTTCTGGGAGACGCCGTGGTTCGACCATTCCGAGACGCAACAGGCGGACGTAAGAGAGTGGGTCGACCGAGCGGCCAGTGGCGAATACGTCGAGTTCGAGACCAGTCTCGTTCGGCCGGACGACGAGGAGTACATCGTCGAGGGGATGTTCAAACCGGTGCTGGACGACGGGGAAGTCGTGTCGCTGATCATCTCCAGTCGGGACATCACCGCCCAGCGAACGCGCGAGCGCGAACTCGAAGTGATGAAGCGACGACTGAAGGCGATCCTCGAAAACACGACTGCGCCGATGTTCATGAAAAGCGACGAGGGGAGGTACATCCTCGTCAACGAGGAGTACCGGGAGCTTTTCGGTCTGGGCGGAGAGACCGTCGTCGGGCGGTTCGACCACGAGTTGCATCCGGCGGAGATGACAGAGGAGATGCGAGCGAACGACCGTGCAGTCATCGAGACGGGCGAACCACTCCAGATGGAAGAGCGAATCATGGCGCAGGGAGAGCAGCGAACGTTTCTCACGACGAAATCGCCGGTGTACGACACGGGGACGCGGTCTGACACCGATCAGCCGGTCGCCGTCTTCGGCGTTGCGAGCGACATCACCGAACGCAAAGAGCGAAAGCAGGAACTCCAGCGCGAGCGTGACCGCCTCGACGAGTTCGCGAGCGTCGTCTCACACGACATCCGGAACCCGCTGAACGTCGCCGACCTCCGACTTGACCTGTTGCAAGACGAGTGTGACAGCCCACACATCGGCGCGATTCAGGACGCGGTCGACCGCATGGAGGACATCGTCGGTGACGTGCTGTGGCTCGCTCGCGAGGGGAAGGACATCGGGACGACCGAAGCCGCTTCGCTGTGCGAGGTGGTGGAGAGTGCCTGGCAGGTCGTCGGTGACGACGCCGAGGGCGCCACACTCGATGTCGAAGATGCCGAACTGGGGACAGTCGATACCGACGTGGACCGACTCACGCAGGCGCTCGAAAATCTGTTCAGAAACGCTATCGAACACGGCGACCAGCAGGTCACCGTCACAGTCGGGCAACTCGATTCCGGCTTCTACGTCGCCGACGACGGGCCCGGAATTCCGCCGGAAAAGCGAGACGACGTGTTCGACGCCGGGTACTCGACCGCAACGGAGGGGATCGGGTTCGGACTCCGAATCGTCGACCAGGTAGTCACCGCTCACGGCTGGGAGATCGAAGTGACAGAAAGCGCTGACGACGGCGCGCGCTTCGAGATCACCGGCGTCGAGTGAGGTCGTTCAGAAGTCGACGCCGTCTCGGACGGTGACCTCCGCCTGGAGTTCCTCACGCAGCGCGGCGTGGACGTGGCAGATGCGCTCGGCGCGCAGCAGGATGTCGCTGGCGTCGTCGCCGAGGGCTTCCTCGACGAACAGCTCGAAATCGATGGCTTCCAGGTCGTCGTTTTCGTCGAGATCTGCTCCGGCATCGATCTTCACTTTCCCGACATCGTCGTACCCGGCGCGCTCGGCGCCGACGCGGAATGCGGGGATGAAACAGGCGGCGTAGTCTGCGACCAGCACCTGATTGGGGTCTGGCCCCGTCTCTCCGGTCGCGTCGACCGTCAGGTCCCAGTCGCCGATGTTGCTCGTTGTCGCGAAACCCTCGGTACTCGTGGTTTCAGTTTCGATGTCTGGCATCACTCGACAAACGCCTGCCGCCGATAAAATGCTGTGGATTGACAGACGGCCCGGAACCGCTAGAGCGTGAACGTCTCGTCGCCGTCGAGAACGACCGCTTCGGTGCCGGGCGCGTTGCCAGCGACCTCACGCTCGAAGTCGTCGGTGTCGATTTCGATGGGCGGGAACGTATCGTAGTGCATCGGGAACGCGTACTCGACGTCGAGCCAGTCGGCGGCGATTGCGGCCTGCTGTGGCCCCATCGTGAAGTGGTCGCCCGCCGGAAGTGCGGCGGCATCGGGTTCGAGAAACGGCGCGATGACGTCGCGCATCTCGGTCATCAGCCCCGTATCGCCCGCGTGATAGAACGTCGTCGAATCCGCGTCTTCGATCTGGGTCGGTTTCGTGTCGCTGATCACGTATCCCGCGGGGACGCCAGCATCCATGTCGTAGTCAGTGTTGATACCGTTGGTGTGCATCGCCTGTACCATCGTGACGTAGGCGTCGCCACACTCGACAGTTCCGCCGATGTTCATACCGATCGCATCCTGGACGTCGTGCTCGTCGTCGACGTAGCCGGTAATCTCGGGCGTGCCACAGACGACGGCCGAGTCCGCGAACTCGGCGGCGTGGGCGATGTGGTCTGCATGCGCATGCGTGAGCAGGAGATAATCGGGGGCGTCGACGTCGCTGGGTTCCAGATCCGTATGGGGGTTGTCGAAGAAGGGATCGATCAACAGGTCGGTGCCGTTGACGGAAACGTGCCATGTCGAGTGGCCGTGCCAGGTAAGTTCCATAGCATCTGTCTGTTTGTCCGAATCACACTTAATGGTACCCGATACGTCAGTCGATTTCGGACTGGTCGGTCTCCGCACGGAGTATCGCTAACCAGGCCCGCATCTGTCGGTCGAGCGCCCAGAACAGCACGACGACCATCGAGACGAGCGCGAGGCCGAACACGGCTCCACGATACATCGCGTTTTCCGCAGGGAGTCCAACGAGGACGACGAGTGCGCCGACGAGCAGCATCTCCAGTCCACAGCGGATCCCCGGTCTCACGACACCCGGGCCCTTCGCTGACCCTCGACGAGCAGTCTCTGCTGACATATTCGGTACAACAGGCGGGCCGATAGAGTATCTTGCGGGCGAACCGGAATTCGACCACGGGACAGCAAAGGATAATCAGCGTGACAGTCACAGTATTTTTATTCTGTCCTCGGGTTGATCCGACTAGATGCGCCGGATAGTTGTGGGATTTGTTACTCTGTTTCTCCTGACGGGCACCCTCGGCGGAGTTGCCGGGGGCCCGCTCGGAGGCGACCCCAGCGCTTCCGGCGATTCGGGCGCAGTCACCGAGTCGACGTGGCAGATGGAGAACTTCACCGACACCTCCTTCGAGATTACCGTCTTCGAGAACGGCGACGGACGCTGGGCGATCAGACAGATCCGCCCGCTCGAAACCGACACGGAAGTCGAGGACTTCGAGACGTTCGCTCAGCGGTTCGAGACCGAACAGACGGACACGTTCCAGACGTTTCGCGAGCGGGCAAATCGCCTCACTGAAAGCGGTAGCTCCGCAACCGGCCGGGAGATGACCGCCGAGGCGTTCGAGCGGGAGGCGTTCGTCGACGAACGTGGACAGCGGACCGGCGTCATCGTGATGTCGTTTCGCTGGACGAACATCGCCGTGACCGACCAGGACAGCGACCGCGTCGTCCTTGCCGACATTTTCGCCGGAGGGTGGTCCATCCTCGACAGTCAGCGCGTCGTCGTTCAGCCCGGTGAGCGACTGAGATTTGCCGCCTCACCCGCGCCCCAGCCAGATTCCGGGCTGGAGAGTGTGACGCTTGCCGAAGCAACCTCGATTACCTACGAGGGGCCAGCGGAGTTCACCGACCGGCGACCTCGTGTCGCTTTCGAACCGGACGACGAATCGGGGAGTGACGGTACGTCCGACGGCGGAACATCGGACGACGGGACAGCTGACGGACAGACAGAAGATAGTGGCACGTCCGACGACAGCCAGACGGACGACGGCGCTGGCGATTCTGCGGGCGACGGGGAGACGGCAAACGGCAGTGGAACCGACATGGTGATGATGGCCGTGGCAGCCGTGTTGCT
Source organism: Halovenus marina (assembly GCF_051414115.1). NCBI lineage: Archaea > Methanobacteriati > Methanobacteriota > Halobacteria > Halobacteriales > Haloarculaceae > Halovenus > Halovenus marina. Next base: position 2,143,219 of record NZ_JBLKNZ010000001.1, read on the forward strand.
CGTCGGAATTGGTGGCGGAGTTACCTGGTACGCAGCGACTCGAACCAGAACAGAGACCACAGAGACGGCACCGCTCTCACAGCCGAGAAGCGAGACGAGCGAACCTGCTGCGGAGACGGTCGACCCGGAACTCGTCGCTGACGAGGATCGAGTCCTCCAGTTGCTCGAACAGAACGGCGGTCGTATGAAACAGGTCGATATCGTCGAGGAGACGGAGTGGTCGAAATCGAAGGTGAGCATGCTCCTCAGCGAGATGGAAGAAGAGGAACTGATCAGCAAGCTCCGGGTCGGGCGTGAGAACATCATCAGCCTCGCGGGCGAAGAACCGGACGCTGCAGGCTCGCCGTTCGAGGAGTGAGAGACCTGTTCGAGTCCGTGTGCTACGAGTCCCCAACGGTCTCAGTCACACGGAGGTTCCAAAGCGCAATCGTTAAACCGTTCTCAGGAGTACCCGACAACGCAGGGCTCCGATAGTGTAGTCCGGCCAATCATATTGCCCTCTCGAGGCGATGACCTGGGTTCGAATCCCAGTCGGAGCACTACAGCGAACGAGGTTTGCGAGTGAGCGAAGCGCGCACGACCGGGGTTCGAATCACGGCAGACGCGCGCAGCGAAGTGAGCACGTCTGGCATCAGGTTCGAATCCCAGTCAGAGGACTCCTACTGAACTCGGGTAGAACTCGTAACGAGTCGTGTCGGTGGCTCGGATTTGCGTTCTCTGACTCGGAGACACGGGAGAGGATCAATCGAGCAGTACTCCTTGTTCGATGCGAGTCGTGACGCCGCGCATCGGAGGAATAACGTGATCCGGTGAAGTCAGTAGCACTAATAGATTTACCAGCCGCTATTACATATGGAGCGCATCTCAGTAGGAGGTTCCGCCTCCTGGTTCGTAACTCGTATAATCACAACACAGGATGCGGTGAAAATATGGTCGTTTAAAACGGTAGCATGTCTCATCTTTTCGGAAGATGAACGATTTTGATGAGATCATGCGTGCACTATCGAACGGTCGTCGCCGACAAATACTGGTCTCACTCTGCGATGATGAGTATGTCCATCCGTTCTCCGGTGATGGCGATGCACAAGAGAAGGCTATCCAACTCCGTCATGTTCATCTCCCCTTTCTGGAAGAGAATGACCTCATCGAATGGAAACGAGACACGGGTACCGTGACAACAGGGGATGATTTCGAGGTCGTCGAACCCGTACTCACAGCACTAGAAACTCAGCGTGACGCGCTCCCCGACGATTATCTTCCAACAGAGGGACAGACATGGTAGGTACGTTCAGAACGATAGTTGTTGTTAGTAAACGGGTGAAGTAGTGACAGGTTGCTCTCGTTCGGTTTCTGTCCATCTCGACACTCACAGAGGAGTTGTCGCTCGTAGAATCACAACCGTCTACGCGCTCTTTGCGTATCAGACAGTTTGACTCCGCGTTTCGGAGTTCCAACCGACAGAAGTGATCTCTGCGTTATGATGGGAGTGACAATTCATATACGTATCTCTGGCCAATTGACAATCAAGCTCCGTTCAGATAGAGCGGTTGGGACATAATGAATACATCCGAAAACGTAGAAGAAGCCATCGAAGTGCTCCAGCAACTCGGATTAAAGGAGTACGAGGCACGGTGTTTCGTTGGCTTGTCACAGTTAGAGACAGGCACAGCAAAGAAACTCAGCGAGATGACCGAAGTGCCCCGGACGCGAGTGTACGACGCGATCCGGATGCTGGAAGCACAGGGACTAGTTCAAATCCATCATTCAAGTCCACAGCAGTTTCGCGCGGTTCCGCTGGATGAAGCGACTGAGACACTGCGCGATCAATATGAAGCCCGTGTCGAGCGCCTTCACGACGCCCTCGATACGGTCGAAATCGTCGAAGAAGGCGACGAGGAGCCAATCCAGCAAGTGTGGGCAATGGCCGGGAACGTCGGAATCGAAAACCGGACAGAAGAACTCATCGAGACGGCAACTGAGGAGATCGTACTCGTCATCGGCGACGAGTCGCTGTTGACTGAGGATCTCATCGCCACCCTTAACGGGATCGGGGACAGCGTCGAGTTGCTCATCGGTGCGGTAACTAAACCGCTGCAAGAGCAAATTCAAACGGCCGTGCCAGATGCCACGACGTTCATCTCTGGGTTAGAGTGGTTACATGGCGAGGACGCCACCGAAGACGAGACCGCAATCGGCCGTCTGTTACTGATCGATCGCTCGACGATTCTCGTGAGCTCGATCATGCCGGAGACGAAAGCGGAACAAGCGATTTTCGGCGAGGGATTCGGAAACGGTCTGGTCGTGATCGCCCGTCGACTCATGTCACAAGGGCTCCTGACCAAGCGTGATCCCACCGTGTGAGTCCTCGGAGGATGTTCGCAGCTGAGCCGTTACTGGATGTCCCTGGCGACGACATCGGGACCGCGCTCCTCACGGATTCGAGGGTCGATCGGGTGTAGCGTGAGGTACTCGCCGTTATCAACCGTGACGCAGCACTTGCTGTAGATGAACGGGAGACGCCCGCCTGTTCGAGAGGTGCCGTCACCGCGCGAATCGAACAGAGCATCTAGCGCATCGGGATCGAGGACGTCCGCAAGCGGCCGAAGCGAGCGTTGATCGACACCTTCGACGGCACTCACCGCACACACCACTGCTGTACTTACTGACTCGTCCGATCCAATCTCGTACTCCATACTACAGTGTAGTGGTCGGCAATCAAAACGTGTCCGAATTTCACCCAGATAATCAAAACAAAATTAGCGGCTCTTCTGGAGTCTGCATTCGTCGAGAATGAGAGATCGGTGAGTACACGCACGGCGACGGGGACCGCCGAGATGCTCAGCGCTGTCGCCAGGAACAGCGCGAACGGCAATCGCTGCTCGGGAGTAACGAGGAACCTCGCGGGAAGAGCCTATCCTAGAGCGACCCAACAGGAACGGGACGATAGAGGCTCCAACAGCGAGTGTTATCGTCGACCGAACGTAGTGGCGTACCGTCTGAAGGTCAACTTCCATGCCAGCCGATCGGGAACTGGGACGACAAGAGCCGTGGCCGTCGGAGCAACGAAGCCGAGAATCGAGGGGTCTAGCACCAACCCGGTGAGGGGTTCACCGACGACTGGTGCAAACTCGAGTCGATCAGCGACGATTATGAATAGATTCACCTCCGTTGGTCAATCACTCACCAGGGACGTCGCTAGAGAATCCTCGAATGTGCCGTTATTAAAGACCGTTACTCGTCCGTCTTCTTCGCTCAGGGTGATCGCTGCGATGACTTCTTTGCGGGTCGAGGTTTCCAGCGCGCTCATGTGACGGGCACCCATCCACCCACGATAGGGAAGATCGTCGTGTCGTCGGCATTCGGCTGGCGAGAGCTGCTTGACTCGGACCATTTCCTCCTCGATCGTGCCGTCGTTGTGAACGACGATTGCACCATCGCAGGACAACGCAACATGTTGTACAGTCTCAAGAAGCACATCGATCTCAGCAAAAACAGTCGCACAGTTTTCAACCGGCCAGCGGTTCGTCCCCATCGGAGTCGCAAATTCGGTTATAGGATTCCGTTCGACGACGAAATACAGTCCGGGTCCACGGGCGTAGGGGTCGTTCCACTGCTCGAACCCGAGGCTGATGTCCTTGACGCACCGTTCGATCCGTTCGAGTGTTGCCTCGATGTCTGCAACAGCAGGTTCCGGTTGCGACATCGCAGAGCTATAGATGGGATCGATCATCTGTCACGAACGAATACGGCTGGTGGAGGCATAGTAGCCCCGAATTTCCGAATGGGTCTCTGTCCTGATTAACCGGGTGAACCACTAGCACTCGAATGGAATTACTCGGTTAATCAAAACCAGAATTGGAGTAAATATGTTGCAGGTTAACACACTCGGGAGACGTAGGTACGCTATGATAGCTCCACACAGTGTTCTAGACAGTGCCGTCCCAGTCGAAGCTGTGCCGCTGCAGTCCGTCGGAGGCGGTGGCTTTATTGAGCTTGCAGTCCTCTTTTTGCTACTCGCAATTGTCGCAGCGGTGCTCGGCGCCCGGGGGGTCGCCGGACTCAGTATGGATATCGCCAAATGGCTCGTCATCATCTTCGTCGTCCTTGCTATTGTCACGTTCATCCTGTAGACTCCCCCAGCTGCGCTCGGTGATCCCCCTCATTTCCTTCGGAATCTCGTACTGATCAGGACTCCTTCTGTCGTGTTGCCGCATGACTGCCGAGGTGTCGGTTCCGACAGCGACATCCCCTGTCTGTGTTGGGACTACGGGACTAGTTACCAAGTTAATCAAAACACTGGGTATCGTGAAAATGTCGCCATTTGATGTAGAACACACTCCACTGTCGTCATACTCACCCTATACGAGTATTTCAGAAATGGCACGAAATACAGACCGACCACGACGCAAGACACGACAGAAGGCGCGAAACGCAGTTGATTCCAAGAAAGCGAAAGCCGTCCTCTCGGAAGCCGCTGACGAGGAGGTCGAACCTGACGACGACGCTGCTGAAACACTCCGCGAGGCTGCAGCTGAAGAAACCGCCGAAGTCGCGGAAGCAGCAGCCCGTCGAGCCCGCCGTCGCGGCCGGAAGAACATCTCTTCCGAAGACATCGGACAGGCGAACGAACGACACCAGGACCGCGAGGAACGCGGACGGCGTCGATAACGCCGGACACGACACCACGGGACTGCTCCACACCGACTGTACTAATGCCAGAATGCAAAAGCTGCGGGGCGTTCGTAACAACCCGATTTATCCGCGTCTTCGGTAATAACCAAGACGACGTATACGGATGTCATGACTGTCTGTCAAACACAGAACTGGCTTCGGGCCAAACGGTCAGAGAGCACTCATGACGACGCGACCACCCGTTGGTCGATGTCCGGCCTGTGGAGAAGTACTATCCCCAAGCCAGACACTGATTGAATATCGGACTGCGACCGGGCAGACGAAAGCGTTCGCTGAATGTCCAGCGTGCACTCGTGTCGATCATCCGATACCTGTTCCATCCATGCAAACACACGACTACAAACCACATCCTGCAGAACGCTCTAGCAGTCACCTTTTCTGGGCGTTCGACGACGAAGACGCTCCAGCCGAGATAACGATCTTCGATCCGCAGAACGAAACCACGACACGCTGGATCACTATTGATAAACACTACGTATGCACTCTCAACGAAAGCGTGTAACACTCCGAATGAGACAAAATAACAGCCTTCATTGCCCAATACCGTCCCACCCCGATTCTTAATCAGACAGGAACATCTCAGAAATCCTCTCACCGAAGTTCGCCGAGTTCGATAGTGGCACACCACTGTCCAAAGTCGCTGGAGCGTTCGAAAATCAGGAACTTGACGCCGTCGTTGTCACAGACGGTGACGAGTACCGTGGCGTCGTTAGTCGCCGACAGTTAGCCTCATCGTCCAACCAACCGTCGGCAAAAGTCGGGTCACGGGTACAGCGCGTCCCGACTGTCGCTCGAACCGCAGACGTCCGCGAGGTCGCGCGGCTCATGATAGGTAGCGGTGCCAAAACGCTTCCTGTGCTGGTAGATGGGCGTGTCGTCGGTATCGTGTCCGGCGACAGTGTGCTCAAGGCAGTGCAAACATTCCTCAGTGCTGTCACGGTCGCAGATGCATACACAGAAAAGCTGATCAGCGCGACTCCCGAAACGACGATCGGTAAAGCCCTCAACACACTCCGAGAAAGTCAAATCGCACATCTGCCGGTCATCGATGATGGCGAAGTCATCGGGATGGTGAGCCTGTTCGACGTCATCGGATTCACGACGCGGGGTGGAACCAAGAGTCAGGGTGGCTCATCAGGGAATTTTGGGGGCCGAGGTGGCAGTGGGCGTCACGGTGGTCTCGGAGCGCGCGAGGGCCAGTCGATCGCATGCTCGATCTGCCGGTGCAGAACCTGATGTCCGATATCGTCGTCACGATTCGACGAAGCGCATCTCTCGACGAAGTTGTCGAAACGATGTTCGGCCGAGAGGTTTCCTCGCTGGTGGTTCTCGCAGATGGCAGTGATGAACCGATTGGCGTTATCACGAAAACAGACGTTCTCGTGTCACTCACTTGGGAACAGGATGACCGGAATGCCGTGCAGGTGTTCGGGCTCGACCTGCTGGACGGTATGGAGTATGATGAGGTCTGCACAGTAATTGAGAAGATGACCTCAAAGTATGGTGAGATGAGTGTGATCAAAGCCAGCATCGAACTCTAGGAACACAAAGAAAGATCCCGGGGTGTGCCGCTGGTGCTGGCGCGAATCCGACTGGTGACTGACCGTGGCTATTTCACAGCCGATGGGGAGGGGTATGGTGCCTCCCACGCACCCAGACTGGCCGCAAACAAAGTTGAGCGTCAAATACTCAAGGGGAAAACCTACGGGCGATCGAAGAAGCATCCTGACAGCCGAGAACAAGAGCGTCTCTATGGCTGGTGGCTCAATGGATGATGCATTCAACTGTTCGTGCGGGAGCGAGTGATTCTAAATGACAGGTTGTCGACCGGTATCGTCGGTCTTTTGAATTCCGGGTTATCGCAGTTGTTGGTAATACGATTTCGTTATTCAGCAGTACCGCCAGGTCTTCGGTTTGCAGGTAGACGTGAACGTACCATTTTGTCGTCTGCTGTTGCTTCCGCTGGTCCTTCTGGCGGCCCAGATCGTTTCGTGAGCCAGCATCGGGTGCCTCGCATGCCGGAGATGGGCAACTTACGCTGACCTTACCGACTTGCGACGAATCCAAGTGAACCGTTCAAGACTCTCACCGGATTCAGCGCCTCTGAGAACGGGGGGCTGCTATCCTCGGGGTAGGATCTGTTCACCTCTGTCTGCCGGTACAGATTTAGCGTTGAACTGGGAATGAGAGGTGAACTGTCGTACGGTACTGGACAATTTCGTCGTTTTCTACCTCTGCGGTCTGACTGACGATATCGATTCCGCTGATTCCGTCTATGGTTTGACCGGTATCGGTGATTGCTTGCTGTGCCGCATCTTCCCACGACTCTTCGGATTCGCCCATCACTTCTACGATCTTGACTGTACCGCGGTCACTGGTGGACATAATTGACTCTCACCAAATCTACAGATCACTGACTTATAGTTTGTGAGTTGTTACCACTGCAAACCGATAAGAGAGCAGTCGTCATTCCCGCTCGGATCGTCTTGGGCAACCCTGTGAGGAATATTCGCTCTGTATTCAGCACGCGCTTTCGAACCTATTCTTGTACTCAGCTTAGACGATGTCGGAAAGAAGGCGTGATCTGGTCTCCGAAGGTGGCCGGAATCGACGCTGTCAAATCGGTCGATACAGGGTAGCCACAAGCCATCTCGCAAAGAGGTATCGTCTACACCCAGAACAGTTTTTGCAGCAACTGAATATTGGTTCCCCACATCTGCCAGAGGACATGGTTGTAGAACAGTGAACGGCCAGTTTCCGGTGATGACCGAGATGTGATTTCTGTTCCACAGTCTGGACAAAGTGAGCGGGAACCCTGCCCGCTCGTGACAACAGTCCAGTCACCGTCATATTGACTCTGGTGACTGCAGTTCGGACAAAAGAGTGTCCCCTTCGAGGGGACATCTCCTTCAAGCCGGGGAGTTGTTGCCTGTTTCGGCATACTGGCCATGTCTTTCAGTTGTTTCGTACGGGGATAAACCCCTCTTCCTTTTCAGCATGAATTTTTTTGATTAAGTGAAAAACAAATATAAAAGTACCACCTCAATATCCGAGGACTTTACACACAACTCCAATTTTTCTTGGGGAACTCCTGTATTGAACTTAGTTTCGTAGAGGCGATATTGATCAACTACCGCCTGGGAGTCGGGTATTTGATCGGGACTCTCAGTACTGCAGAGTCATCTACAGGTTCGCTCTCTGGAGAAAGAGATGGACTGTTCCACGTTGTCTCACCCTCTCGCTTATAAAAGAGCGGTCCACGCTCTGGTGCGTGGGTCCCGACTAAAAATCGTCTTTGAGTCGAATCTCGTCGTCAGTTACTGTGTGAATACGGTTCTCCTCAAGGGCATAATCGTCCTGGTCGGCGTCCCCCCAGCCGAGTTTCGAGCGAATGGTATCAGCGAGTCCCGGATCCGCATCTACGTACGCAGTGCCGGATTTGACCTCCGTGACCATACCGATCTTTTGCCCGTGAGAGTCGACTACCGCTTTGCCTTCGTCGTCATCAGTAATGTGGTCTCGTTCCATTACACCCAGAAGTATTGCTCGTGTGAGTGTAGTTATAAAGATGATATCCGAAACGGGAGAGCGGTAGATCCGTGTTACACCAGTACAGCTATTCGCACATGGGTATCGCTCGAAATGTTCGGATATGTACAGAATAGTCACAAACGGCCGCATTCCGGGGGATACTGTAGGAAGAGAAAGGAATCGTATCGGAGAGGAGTATAACGTGGACATCGGCTCCAATCCGCCGCAACGTCGGTCTGCACGAGCGAGAATAGCTTTGAAAAGCAGAGACACCCATCGCACGACAGCAGTACAATCGGTGTGTAAATCGCCTCAATTGGTACGATAGTGATCGCGGACATCGTCGGGCGAGGCCGCTTCATCCACCGAGTTCAGCCGTTCGGCTACCGAGTCGAGATGTTCTATACCGACCACTGCGACGATGTCGCCTTCCTCGCGGAGCTGTAGGAGTCGAGCGGCCATCTCTTCCTCTCTGGCCACATCTTCGAGTCGGGAGGCCTGAGAGCGACTCGCAGTCCGAAACGCATTCAGAAACGATCGGGATCGACGAACCTGCTTTCGCTCGTCGCGTGCCTGGTCGTCGGGTGCGTCCGTCCAGTCGATGTCGTGCGACACCGGCGAGTCGACCTCCACTCGGACCGAGGTGCGCGCGCCGACGGTCGCCGCAGCACGGCAGATAATTGCGTGTTTCGTTGTTTTGACGGCATCCGAGACCACATTTCGAACCGTCTGGAGCGATGGGCGTTCGCGAAGTAGATTCTGTCCCAACCGTTGGAAGAAGCCACCGGTCGGCCGGTCGATGCCGACGGTAGTGCCCGTGGCGACCTGGATCGCCGCACTCATCTCGCCGCCGAAAACGGGCGGGCATCGGTCGGTGCTCGCGTACTGTTTGAACAGCGGGATTGAGATCGGCGGCAGTTCCAACGCGAGCACTTCCGGGTCGAGTTCCTCGACCACCTGTCGAGCGCGGTACGTACTCGCCGGATGGTCGTGGACGACGCCGACGAGTGTCACCGTTCGGGTGTCACTCGATACCTGACGTATGTACTCGCCAGTTACGCGCGGGTCTGAGTCGATGTCGACAGCCGATGGGAAGCCCATTAGGAAGTGACTACAGTTCCTTAGTGTGTATCTATTTAGATAGCAGGTCTTGTTGAAACCCTGCTGAGGAATACGACAGGTGAGTAGCTGGAAGAAAATAGAAACTCTCCCGAAGTTACGGCTTCTTCGATCCGGTGAGCGTGCTATGGTGCTGGCTCGCCGTGCTGCGGCACGGTTTTGGAGTCGCTATTCATGGAATTGGCGTATTCTGGTTTGATGTTTCGTCCGGTTCCGCCTCAAGGTGAAGAAAACAACCACTCTCGTTGATGAACTCAGCGAGATGCCCCACATCCGTGACATCCTCGATGGTGATTCGATCCCCGCCACCGTCGTCAACACACGAACTCGTCATCAAGTCCGCCGTTCACAATCTGGAACGTAGTCTCACCAGTCCACACGATGAAGGCGACTGTCTGTGAGGAACGGACGTGACGAGCGACTGTTCCGTTCGAGCGTCTACGACAGAAGGTCGCCGTCGTGCTGTGCGTGAACGAGTGCGAGCGCGGTGAGGAAGGCGATGAGTCCAAAGAGGACGACCGTGGCTGTCATTCCGTATGCGACCTCGACGACCTGTCCGAGGCCAAAGAGCACCGTGCCACCGACGATGCTACCGAGATAGATCTTGTGCCAGTTCTGCTCGTCGGTGTCGTCGAGATACGGGTCGAGTTGACTCGCCGCAGGTCCAAGTTCGATCGTTCCCCGGTCCTTGTCGAAATTGACAACGCCTGCATCGTCCATCTTCGGCAGGTGACACTGATACAGGCCGACGTACACGCGCTTTCGCTGGGTAGAAGAGATAGCCCGCACCGTCGTGTCGTTCTCGATGGCAGCGATATGCTCTGCGACCTCGCTGAGCGTCGCGGTCCCGTCGTTCTCGTTCAGGTACTGGAGGGTTTCGCGGCGACGGCTATTTTTCAGTATCTCGAACACCTGGTCGAGCGGGAGTTCCGCTGTCGTGTCCTCACTCTCCTCCTCGTCTGACTCACTCCCGTCACTCGTTGACTGTGAGGACTCGTCGGGGCTCACCTGTTCATCGGGCCGGTCCGGTGACTGGGGCTGTGCTGTCTTCAACCCAGCCCCGAACAGCGCTGTTGTTCGTATCGCTTGCAACCGGTTTCGGAACCGGATGCTGTGCTGTGGTGGCTGCTTCTGTCCGCGTGTACTCCGGTAGCGCTGTATCATGTTGTGGGGGATGGCGTGCATCAGTATCGATCCTCCTATCGTACGTGCAGGACCTGGTTTCTCAGCAGTGTGTGCTGAGAGTTGCTTTGCGAGAGTCATCGCGCCTCTGTTGGGGTGGGTGAACGCACTCTTTCGAGTATCATCCATCTTCGTTCCACTCTTATAATACCCCGGTATTGTTTGCTTAGGTGAATTATTATTGATGTACCTGACATTACACAGCGAGCGAACTGCTGAGCGTCGTTTCGGGGTTGATCGACTCACACAGAGTCGCCTATCAGTGCAGGTATTTTCTTCACCTGGTGCGATTAAACTTAGCTGAGTCATGGCAGTGCCAGAACGGTGATCCGTCGTTCGGACTGAAATCCGCCCGTATTCACATCCTAATATATCAATCCTTTGCAAGGTTCTCGGTATCGATCGTCTCCCAGATCTCTCGACCACGCTCTGTGAGCCCATACACTCTGCCTTTCTTCCTCTCTTCTGATACGAGAAGGTCAACGAGTTCTCGGTCACGAAGGTCCTGCAACGCACGTGAGATATGAGCGATTCCGACGCTTTCGTCGGAAGCGATCTGCGAGGGTGTCGCGGGGCCGACTGCGAGGCGTCTGAGAGCGACAATACGATATTTCGAGCTGATAACGAATCCAATCTCGTCCCAATCGATATCCATTTGTTGTGTACTGGTTTTGTTTGGTGACAGGCGCGTGTCACCGTATGTGTGGTTGTTCAACGGTACTAGCTGGTTCGATACACCAACACTCGTTTTTGTTATCAACTGCTGTCTGTATAGCCGTTCCGTCCGTTTAGTTCAGTTCACACCAGTAAGCAAGTACTAGTCCGAGTAAGAGTCGATTAGAGCGCGATACGACAGCGTCGCCCGGACAGGCTGGGATCGATACCGGCGTCTGCTCGCTCGCATCCAGTCTGTCGGCGGGTGTCGACGAGGAATCGGCCACGCCGGGTGCGGGACGAACAGACGCTGTGGTCAGACAACACCAACGGGGAAAGTACACCCAATATAACAATACAGGAACACACACAGCATTCAGTATGGCTTTCCGACTAACCACGCGACGCGGACCGCTCGGCCGGTGTGCTGAATACAGCGTGTTCACGACCGAGCAGCGTCACGGGAAACCGATCCAGCGATGAGCGGTGAGTTCGCGTCCCGTGACTCGGCCGCCAAGGGGGACACGCTGGCAGATGTGTGTCCCGAGTGTGGTGGCGACTCGATCCACCGTGACGACGTCCACGGTGAGCGCGTGTGTCGAGAGTGCGGCTGTGTTCTCAGCGACAACCTGGTCGAGACGGGATCGAGCTGGTCGGCCTTTTCGCACAGCGACGCCGAACAGACGACCAGAGTTGGTTCGCCGATGACCGAACTCCTCCACGATAGAGGGCTGACGACGAAGATACACTGGAAAGACACCGACGCGCACGGCCGCCCGATATCAGCACGAAAGAAACAGACGATGCGGCGGCTCCGAACCTGGCAAACGCGGGCGCGACTCAGCCGGTCCGGTGAGCGCAATCTCCAGGTCGCTCTCAGTGAGATCAACCGGATGTCGAGCGCGCTGGCTGTCCCCGAGCAGGTCCGGGAGATGGCATCCCACATCTACCGCGACGCGCTCTCGGACGACCTCATTCAGGGACGGTCGATCGAAGCCGTCGCATCCAGCGCACTCTATATCGCGTGCCGGAACGAGCAGATCCCCCGAAGCCTCGACGAGATCGAACGCGTCGCGCGGGTCGACCGGACGGAAATCGCCCGCACGTATCGTCGGATCGCTGCCGAGCAGGAACTGGAGATGAAGCCAGTCGATCCGAAGCTGTTTGTCCCCCGCTTTTGCTCGAAACTCGACGTGAGCCGTCCCGTGCAGCGACGGGCACGTTCGATCCTCGAACAGGCGGCGGCCGAAGGGCTGCACTCAGGAAAGTCTCCGACCGGACTGGCTGGAGCGGCGATCTATCTGGCAACACGCGAGTGTGACTCTGAGGTGACACAGTCAGACATCGCGGACGTCGCGCAGGTGACAGAGGTGACGATCCGAAACCGGTATCAGGAACACAAAGCCGTGGTCGAGCGTACCGAAGCCTAGCGTGGTGGCTTGTGTCGTTCGGACTGGAGTCCTGCGGTTCAGCAGTGGTTTTCCAGATCGAGGTGGGCCTCACGTTCCGCGACGATAAACGCAGCGTCTTTGAGTTCTTCCTCCTCGGTCGGGAGAAACATCACCTGTTCCGTCTCGTCCAGCGTTTCGAACTGTTCCCACTCCCTGAACTCGTATCCCAGGTCAGCGGACACGTCCGGGTCCCCTGCCAGCGATTCCCAGTCCTCCCTGCTCCACTCCTCCGTGGAATCGGCTGTCAGCGGTTGCTCACTCGGTACGGTTCGATTTCCACGTCGGCTGCCATCAGTGTCGTCAGTCATGCTCTATCGGGTACCTCTGGGGTTCTGTACTGGGGTAATCGGCTCTTACTTAATTAACCGTTCTGTCATATTACTGGGTAAGCTGACCGGTCGTGGATAAAAGATACTATCCAGGTACATGCAAAGTACTCAGACGCCTCTGGAAGCTATTTTCCCACCGGTAAGTAGTTTTTACTGGTAGGTATGATCCCGGACAAGTTTGGTAGGTAGTTACTAACACGGTCGTATTCCGCTGCAAGCGCATTCTTGGGGCAGAAGTTGAGTAGTAGTGGAGTCTGCTGTGCGATCCACATGCTGCGAGACAGGGCCAGTACGGGCCGAGTACAGATATCATAACAAGTCACCTTCTCCGCCGTAAACGGCGGAGCTTGTCGGTGGACTCCCGTTCTGACCACTAGACAGTGGTAAGCGTGAAGATGCCGTTCACATTCAACGTCCCCGACTTCAGGGCAAGGTAACTGGTTGCCCCTCCAGCACCAGACTTGTGCCAGTTCTGGAGTAGTTTCCGAGCGATGTTCTTTGCGGCGTTGTAGTCGGCGTGGTACTCGCGGTCGCACTTGAGACAGCAAAACTCGTCGCCGTCGCGGTTGTCCTCGTGGGTAAAGCTACAGTCAACGTGACTACACCGTTGACTGGTGTACTGTGGCGCGATTTTCTCGACGGCAATCCCGTACTCGGCGGCTTTGTACTCGGTGTACTCTTGGATGCGACGGAACGCCCACTGCTGGAATTTGCTCGCGTTCGAGATGCGTTCGCAGATATGTTTCAGTTTCTCGAACGCAATATGCGTGCAGTCGTGGGCGAGAGCCTCATGGACGAGTGTCTTCGAGACACGATGCAGGTAGTCTTCGCTCCAGTTGGCGAATCGCCCACCGAGTGATTTCATCGTTAGATGTGCCGACCGTGTGCCTGTCCGTTGCATCTGTCCACGCCGCTTCTCGTATTCACGCCGCTTGTGGTTGAGGTAGTCAGCGTTCCCGATGAACGCGCCAGTCGAAGTGACGGCGAGATGTCCGTCCACGTTCAAGTCTACGCCGAGTACCGTTCCGTACTCGGCATCTTCCGGCCCTGTGTCCGTCTCTTTCACGACAGCAATATGGAGGTAGTAGTCGCCGTCACGGTGATGCAGTGTCGCCTCGCGTTTCTCCCACTCCGCAGAGAAGTAGGTTGTCGGTGGCACGTCCTTGTCAGGTAGGACGTACTCGGCGTCGTCCGTCCACGGTCGCAAGCGTGGCGTACTCGTCGTAGTAGGTAATCGCGTTGAGGTTGTAGACGATCGAATCAGATGTGAACTGTGGTTTCGAGGGATTTTCCCCGTCTTTGCGTTTTTCGGCACAGGAGTCGAGTGCGTCGGCGGCTCGATTCCGCGCCGCACACACAAGGTCGGCGTTGAGTTCGTTGGTCGCTTCGCGTACTTCGCTGTATGTCCGGTCGTGTAGCTCGGTTTTCGACGTGACAATATAGCCGTCTTCAGTTCCGTTCCAGCCGTCGTCTGCAACCAGCTGAGTGGCCTGTTTGAAGCGGTCTATCGTCTCTTGGAGAAGCTTGTGAGCATTATCGTCTACGTCGAGTTTCACGACGGCAGTACGTCGAAGCTCCACAATTACCATATTGAGTTGAACTGGTATAAAAATCATTCATATAGCGGCACAGTATTGGGGAGTCAGCCGTGGTGTAGTCGGTGGATTGCCACACGGAGCTTACGCGATTCCCTCCCGCCCTGTTCGCTCCTCGGTTCTGACCGGTGTCGCAACACTCGTCACTCACGGGAAGGGCGGGATTCCCTCGCTGAATCAATATGGCCGAATACGTCGCACTGTTGACGCCGTATATCGGCTGGGACGTGGTCGTGGCGGACACGGACGGGTCCTTTCAGGTGGTCGAAGCGAACAGTTCACCCGACGTAATAAACCAGACCCACGAGCCGTTACTGACTGATGACCGCGTCGTCCGATTTTACGAGTATCACGACGTTCTCTAGTGCCCGTCCCCGTTGGCTGTGCGGTCTACTGCCTGCGGAGAAGCACTTCGACGGTGAATTCGGCGTCCCGCAACTCGTCGAACGAATCGATAGCAAGCGGCCGGTCCGTGTAGGAAGGGCTGTCCGCAGTGAGAAACGCAGTTCGCCCGTCAGCAACGAATGAAACCTCGAAGCCTGCATCCTGAAGTACTGTGAGAAACGCGTCGTACTCGCCACGCTCGCGCAGATACTCGGGATGGATCTCGAGAAAGGCTAGCTTGACAGTTCCGGCATCCAGTAGCGCGCCCATCCCCCGGAACACGTCGTACTCGTACCCCTGAACGTCCATCCGGAGCACGTCGACGGTGTCGAGTGCAGTTCCAGTTTCGAGGAGCAGGTCGTCGAGCCGTTTCACCGGCACCTCGATGTCCCCGACGTATCCCGGGATCGTATCCCGCTCGGTCGTCGTACACAGATTTCTGTGCCTGGAAACCTGCAGCGTCGTCGAACGTGTCTCCGCACCAATTGCAGTCTGATGGCACGTGACGATATCCTCGAAGTCGTTGAGATGGACGTTCTCACGGAGCAGTGAGATGTTCTCCGGATGTGGCTCTATCGCGATGACAGTGCCATCCTGCGTGCGCTGTGCTGGGTACAGGAGTGCGAAGTAGCCGATGTTGGCCCCGACGTCGACAACCGTCAGCCCGCCGTGTTCAGCCTCCAAGCGCTCCAACTCAGCACGGTATCTGGCCGTCGCTTCCGGTTCTCTGTAGCCGTGTATGAGAATATCCCGGGAGAGCCCCTCGTCGAGAAGATCGACCCGTAGCTGAAAATCGAACACGTCACAGTCGAAATATCGGTCTCCACCGTTTGCCTCCAGGTGCGAGCGAAATCGGTCACCTCCGGTGAGCAGATCGGCAAGATAGTACCCAGCAAGCGTATACCGCCCGTGTGAGACGAGCGCGCGTGTCATCCTTGCCCGCCGTCTGAGATATGGCGCAACCAACTTCGGGTGCGAAGCACCGACCTGCAGACGTGAACGCATAGATGTAGGGAAACGGACAGGGTGACTCATTAGTAGTCTCTTGATACGTTCAGTCACGCTCCGTTTCGGCCTCCTGCCAGCGAGGTACATCGTTTTGAGCGGTGGTAGCCTGTGCTTTCTTATCTGAGAGAGCGGAGAACTCATCCAGAGAATGTCACCGCTGACAGAGCTCGTTGACCGCTCCCGGCACTATATTGCCGAGCGTGGTCTCGGGAGCTTCTGCTTTGCGGTGGTCGACTTCGCACTTCCCAAGCCGCTCGGGACCCGCTTTCGAGCGCGCCGAGCAGTGTTTCTCGATGCAGTCCGCCTCGATCAGCCATCCACGCTATCGCTCGCGGAACGGATCGAGGCGTTCCGACACGGACTCACGACCGACCTGTATCAGCTATACGGCCTTGACTGCAGTGACCGTCCAGCTAGCCAGTATCTCGATGACGTGTCGAGACGGCACGCGAAGTTTACGAACGACAGACCCGACCGCCTCGATGACAAAGCAAAGTTCGACGCCTACCTTCGTGACTGTGGCTTCGGACCGATGCTGCCGACCGTCTACGGACAGATCACGAACGGACAGTTCACGAGCGACCGCTATTCGACGCTTCGGGACGTTCTGAGAGACCACGACCGGGCCGTAGTCAAACGCCGCACCGGCGCAGCGGGAAACAACGTTCACATCTGCACGGTCAACGACGTCGATACAGACGCTGACGGCACCGACTGCCTGCTGGTCGACCTAGAGCGGACGAGCGCTGATCGAGCGAAGTATCTGGTGACCGAGTACTGCGAACAGGCCGACTATGCGGAGCGGATCTTTCCGCATGCGGCAAACACGATACGAGTGCTGACACTCCGGACAGAGACCGACGATATCCTCGTTGTGCGAGCAGTGCACAGGATTGGGTCCGAGCGGACGGGCGGCCTCGATAGCTTCTCGCAGGGCGGCATGTCGGCAGCTATCGACATGGAGACCGGTGAGCTAAGCGCCGCAGCGGAACCCGCAAAAGGTGGAGAGCCGACCTGGTACGAGACACACCCCGACACGGGCGCGGCTATCGTCGGGGTGATGGTTCCGGAATGGAAGCAGATCCGAGAGCGGATCCGGGAAATCGCCGAGGAGACGACGGCGTTTAGCCACGTCGGATGGGATCTTCTCGTGACCGGACCCGGTGAGTTCAAAATCATCGAGGGGAACAGTTTTCCGGATCCCGATGTCTTTCAGGTCCACGAACCGTTGCTCGTCGACGACGACATCAGAGAGTTCTACGAGCATCACGGCGTGATCTGAGTGGGCGCTGTGTCGGACTGACAGTCACCGGTTTCCGGGCGTAGCCACGTCATAATAAAGCCGTCTTCCCGAGAGCCCCGTAATATGACTGGCTTAGTCGGGGGAACGGACGTTGCGCTGCTGGAGGAGACACTCGACGAACTGAGCTACGGGGACGGAACGAACAGATGGTACCACGAGCACGACGACCTCGCTCTCGGACTGGCGTATCAGCGTGCCGACCAGCAGGGACGGACGATGTGGACCGACGGCGCGCGCGGAGGAGTTATCTACGGCGCCGTGACGAATCTGGACGAACTGGGCTGGTCCGTCGAGGATCTGTTCCATCGACTGCTGCAGCGGCCAGCCGAGACGGCAGCGGCTCTGGATGGTGCGTTCGTCATCGTCTGTCAGGACCCGTCTGCTGACCGCCATCTGGTCGTCACCGACAAACTGGGTGCCCGTCCCGTCTTTTACACCGCGTCGGGACCCATCCGATACGCCTCGGCCGTGCGGGCGCTTCTGCGGTACTGTGATAACCCGTCGGTGAATCTGCAGGCCGTGAGCGACATGCTCCTGATGGGGCATCTCTGGGGGGAGCGGACACTCGTCGAGGGGATCCACGCCCAGCGGCCAGCCACGGTTCTCGATGTCGTCGACGGTGACCGGTCCGCGACGCGATACTGGAAGCCCGAGTACACCGAACGAGCTGCCGACGGGCAGTATCTGGCCGACCTGACCGACAGCTATCGACAGGCGGTGCGGCGTACGAGCGAAACGCTTCCGTCGGAAGTCGGCATCTGGCTGTCCGGTGGTCTCGACAGCAGAACGACGACGGGCGCACTCCAGCAGTACCGACAGCCGGGCGGGTTCGAGACGCTCAAGACCTACACCTACGATGCGAATCCGCCGACGAACGACAATCCCAAGATTGCACGGCAGGTCGCCCGGACGCTCGGCGTCGAGAACCAGCAGGTCCCGCTGACGGCCGAAACCGTCGGCGAGAACTTCGAGCGGATCATCGAGGCGACGGACGGGATGCTCATGTGGGCATTCGGCGCGAACCTCTCGGCGACCTACGAAATCGAGAATCCAACGCCCGTGATGATGGAAGGGATGCAGGGCGCACTGCTCGGCGACCACCTCTACCGGCATCACCTCCACGACGTCTCCTCCGCCGTGGATTCGCAGGCATCGAGCGAGACGAACACCAGCCCGGAGACAGTCACTGGACTGCTCTCACCCGAGGTCGATCCGCTCGATTCGTTTCGGGCAGAAGTCGAGCGTACCTCGGAGACGAGCGTTCGCGAGCAGGTGCTCGACATCCACTTCCAGAACTACTACAGCCGCGTGTTCATGCCGAGTAACCGACTGATGCGTGACCGCGTCGGAACACGAGCGGCACAGGTCGACGGTGACTACCTCGAACTGTGTGCGAAACTTCCCCGGCGGTTCCGAAAGGGCGCACTCAGAACGTGGGGCACGCCCGAGGGCGGTGTGCCCTTCGAGCCGACGCGTGCAAAACTCGGTCTCATCCGCCGGATCGATCCGGATCTGGCCGATATCACCTACGAGCGCTCGAAGGTGAAGCCGTCGTGGCCGTATCCGGTTCACGTCGCCGGGTTCGTCGGCAACGTCCTCGTCAACCGACTGCGCTCACGGCCCACCTACGGCTCCGGACAGCTCTCGGATTTCTGGATCCGCGACACCGAGACACAGCTGCACGACCACGTGACCCGACTCGTCGACGACGCCTGCTCGCGCGACCTGTTCGACGCCGACGCCGTCCGGGACGTGTACGACGAGCACATGGACGGCGCAAACAACGCCGCGATGTTGAGCAAGATCACGACGATCGAACACTGGTTACAGACGAATCTGGACTGATAGTGAGTATTGCGTAATCGCGAGAAGACGTTTCGATATTGTCGACGCTCGACGGAACTGGCCCGAAAGCGATTGTCAGGAGCCGTCGAGTAATGTCTCGTGAGCGTCCCTGATCGCGTTCGCGTGGGCCTCCCACGTCCACCCCTGTTCTCGCAGTCGCTGCTCTGCGGCCACTCCCATCTGCCGTAGCCTCTCGGCGCTGAGCGTCTGCAAGATCGAGCGCAGCGCCTCCGTATCGCCCGAGTCGATGATCCAGCCCGTCGTTCCGTCCGCGACCTGCTCGGAGACGCCGCCGACATCGGTCGCGAGTACGGCCGTCTGGCTCGCCATCGCCTCGTAGATCACGGTCGGTCGCCCCTCGGAATAGCTGGGGAGCACCAGCAGGTCGGCAATTGCGAACCACCGGCGAACGGCGACGGGGTCGAGTTGCCACAGCAGTTTCCCGGGGGGCGTCGGTTCCTGTCCGAGCGTGTCCTGCACGTCCGCTCGCAACTCCCCGTCGTGTCCGATGAACACGAAGTAGAGGTCGTCGTCGAGGTCCGGAAGGACATCCAAGAGGTCACCGACACCCTTTGCCTCGGTCAGGTGCCCACAGAAGAGGACGACCGTCGCGTCGGCCGGGACGTTCAGCTCCTGTCGCAGCGCAGCCTGTCGGTCGGTCGGGAAGTTCGACGGCGTTGCGCCGATTGGGACGACCGCTGTCTGCGCGTTCGGTTCGATCTCGTGTACCTTCGACTGGATCGCCGCCCCGGAGCAGAAGATCCGGTCTGCGGCCGCCACTGTCGACCGTATCCGCCGACGGGTCGCCGCGTTGAAATTCTGGAATTCGTTGACGATCGTTCCGTGCGCGTAGGCAGTCAACGGGATGTCGTGTGTCTCGGATACCCTGGTGAGGCCGTATCCGTCCGGGTAGAGGTGACAGCCATGAGTGACGTCTGCCGAGTGGCCGTTCTGTTCGTACCACGAGGTGAGCGTCGAGGCGACCGAGTCACCAGTACGGTGATACAGCAGCGATTTCGGCAGGTAGTACAGAAAGCGCGGATGGACGACTGGATAGGGGAAGCTCCGGTCCCGAGGCGGGATCGAGCGATACTGAGAGTACGGCCCGACTGGTGGGGCGTGTGGCCGCGGTACGATGGCGGTGACAGCAGTTCCGGTCCGAGTCAGCGCATCGAGGCTCCGGTGGTTGAACAGCCCCCAGAGCGGATGGATCCGGTCCGGATGATTGACCGCCGATGCGAGCAGCGCGTATCCGGATCGGGAGTCGAGCATATCAGTTGAAAATAGCGGGCGTTCCGGCCAGTTCGTGTGTGTACCGCCTGCCGAGCGTGGGGGGCCAGCCAGCGGCGGCCGCGAGCGTGAAAGGTCGGTCGGTGACACCCACGAGCGTGGGACGCCAATCGACGACACCCGCGAGTGATCCGTCGCTGTGCTGCCGGTCTCCGGACATGGGGTGTTCGGATCGACTGACCCTCAGCATATTAGTTATCGATCGGCTATATTTCCGGTCCGGCGATGCGGTGATCCAGTGCGCACCGTCGGCGTCACAAAGCCGTCTATAACGAAACGGGTCGGCGGAGTATCGAGAGCGTATGACCCACAGCGAGGTGGCTGACGCGGATTCGCAGCGAGGTGGCTGGCTATGACCCACAGTGACGTGGCGATGGTGCTGGGCACCCGTCCAGAGATTATCAAGATGTCTCCCGTGATTCAGGCCTACGAGCGTCGCGGGGTCGATCCGATACTCATCCACACCGGCCAGCACTACTCCGAGAACCTCGACGCCGTGTTCTTCCGGCAACTCGACCTCCCCTCTCCGACGGTCAATCTGGAGGTCGGCTCCGGAACGCACGGCGAGCAGACCGGCGAGATGCTCGCCGCTATCGAGCAACAGTTGCTCGAATCTGAACCCGAGGTCGTGTTCGTGCAGGGGGACACAAACTCGGCGCTCGCAGGAGCGCTCGCGGGGAGCAAACTCGACATAGAGGTGGCACACATCGAGGCGGGCCTGCGCAGTTTCGACCGGGAGATGCCCGAGGAGACCAACCGCGTCGTCATCGACCACATCTCCGACCACTGCTTTGCGCCGACAGAACAGTCGGCCGAACTGCTGCGAGCGGAGGGTATTTCGGATGACTCGATCACCGTCACCGGAAACACAGTCGTCGACGCCGTCAAGCGGTGCGGCGAGCTCGCGGCCGACGCGAGCACCGTCCACGCTGACCTCGAACTTGAGCCAGCGGGGTACTGCCTCTTGACTGCCCACCGAGCGGAGAACGTCGACGACCGCACCCGGTTCGAGTCCCTACTCGCAGGCGTCGATCGGTTTGCTCGTGAGTCCGGATACGAGGTGGTCTATCCGATCCATCCCCGTGCGCGGGAGCGTCTCGACGAATTCGACATCGACCTTCCCGAATCGGTCAGACTCGTCGAACCGCTCGACTTCTTCGATTTCCTTCAACTGGAGGACGAGGCTGCGCTCGTCTTTACCGACTCCGGCGGCGTTCAGGAGGAGACCTGTGTGCTCGGAACGCCCTGCGTGACGCTCCGGTACAACACCGAGCGTCCGGAGACGGCGCTCGTAGGTGCGAACTGTATCGCTGGTCTGGACCCAACAGATATCACCACTGCGGCGAACCGTATGGTTTCGAAAGAAGGCGACTGGACGTCCCCGTTCGGCGGCGGACTGGCGGGGGAACGCATCGTCGCTGCACTCGACACCGAGAGTACTGACCCGACCGAACCATCGACCGTCCACGTACGTGAAACGCAGTAGCGTATCAGAACCGACACCCGTATCTGAAACACAGTACGTCTCAGTCAGTCACGGCGACGGTGAGACTCACCGACCGATACGCGTTCTCGAGCGTCGGATCCGCTGGAACAGTGTCCTGATAGAGAAGATACGTCAGCCGGATCCGATCGCCCACCGTCGTCGGCCGAATCTCGTGGTCGACTATCCGTTCCTCGCCGTGTGCCAGTGTGAGGGTTCGCCGGTCGAGTTCGACCGTCTCGTCGATTTCGCCGAATTCGTACCGCTGTAACAGTATCACGGTCGTGTATTCGACGGTCTGCCTCTCGTGGTTACCAACGTGGAGATAGAGTGTCTCCGACTCGTTCGTGGACAGTTCGGCTGGATAGGCGCTGGCGGTCAGTTCACCACCCTCTCCCTCGCTCAGGAGTCCGAACTCCGTGTAGCGCTCGGGTTCGCCGGGGCTTGCGATTGCGAGCCCACCACCCGCGATGACCAGCACGACCAGCAAGACGAGCGCCGCGTTCAGCCTGTTCGCCGTCGTGTACGACAGTCCGCGTCGTGCCATCGCTCTGAACGAGACGTGAAATCGGTCGGACGGGGGCTGTCTGTACCGCCGAACCGCTCCGAGAAGTGCGCTGAATACGGTGAATCCGGCGATAGTCGACAACACGGTCCCGCGTTCGATGGTCTGTGAGACGAAGATCAGTCCGAGCGCAAGGAGCGGAACAATCGCGAGACTCAGCCCGACCGAAAGCACAACCCGCTCGAACGCGCTCACCCCCCTGCTGGACCGGTCATCCGACGCCAGCAGGCCCGGTGCTGCTCTCGGAAACAGTGCCGAGATGAGCGCGTAGCCGGGGAGAAAAAAGACAAACAGGAAGCCGAGCGGGACGCGAATCGCCGCTGCGCCACCCGCCGATCCCATCGCGAGCAGAAGGGTAAGACCCGCCGCAGCAGAGACCAGCGCCAGATCGGTCAGCACGGCCAAACCAGTCGCGCCAGCGCGTGTCGTCTGTGACGGCTTCGTTCCCGCGTCAGTCCGTTCCATCAATAACGATTACGTACCCGTACGTTCGGATTGTTATGCTGTGGTTACCACGGGGAGGTGTCTCGGCTGTCCGCCGAATCCGGGCGTCCGGAGTCACTGTCCCAGCGAGTTCGCTCTCGCTTCGTACTCGCGATACTCAGACCGACTGCAGGGCCGTTTGGAGATGAGCAGATCCACTGGGTCGCGGCCCGGCGAGAAGACAAACTTGAGACTCGGCCGTCTGATCTCCCGTCGGAACTCCGGGAAGTACGGGCTGGTCCCACGCGTCACGTCGGTGAATCCGACCGGGAGCAGATACGCGAGTTCCGTTCCATCGACAGCGAGGGCGAACCCATCGCCAGCGTCCTGCCGTTCGACGCGAACCTGCGGATGGAAGTGAAGATGACTCCGGGCAGCGTCGCGCTCAGTGTCGGTGACACTGTCGCGGATCAGCCACCACTCGCCATCGGTGACGACCTGTCTTCGATGGCGGTACCCGTGAGAGAGAGAGTGTTTCCGATACGCACCGTCGAAGACGGTGTGGCCGTCGGCGTGCGTGTACTGAACCTGGGGCTGTAGGCGCTTGCCAGCCAGATAGCGACCCCCGATATCGACCGGTTCGACGGGTCCGACCTGCACCGTGTTGTGCCCGCGGACACTTCGTGCGTACTGGCGTCTCGCGGTCGGCGCGTAGTCGTAGGTACCGGTATCGGTGACCAGTTGCGTGCCGTCGACCCACAGCAGGACCGAAAACAGGTCGTTGTGCGAGTGGGCGGGGAGAGATGGCGGACCGAAGCGACCACCGTCGACGAGAAGGCGGTCGCCTCCGTCTCCGAGCCAGTAATAGCCCGACTCTGGGAGTGCGCCGATGTCTCCGTCCGCCTGTGGTTCGACACCAACAGCCTCGGCGTAGGCCAGACAGTCGTCCAGTTCCAGCGCCTGCCCGTAGACGGCATCGTTGAGGAGTGGAATGCGTCCGTCGGGCGGTCGAATCGCCTGCAAGAACCGCGTCCCCCGCGTCGCTGCATCCGCCACCGCGCTCGGCAACGCCGAACCGCTCTCCGCCAACAGACCGAGTGCGGTCAGATATCTGGTGAGCGCGATGACGTGGTACATCGGACTGTGCTCGAAGTGGCCGCCGTCGGGCAGAAACTGGTCGCTGGCAGTGTCGAGCACAGCGACCCCGGTTTCGAGCCAGCGCGCGCCTGCGTCGTGGGTCCGAAACAGTACGCCAGCCATCACGAGTGCAATGCCGTTCTCGATCAGATGGTTGCCGCCAATATCGCGCTCGATGTGCTGTTCGAGAAACAGCGCGTTCTTGTAGATCAGGCGAGCGAGGGTGTCGAGAAACGCAGATTCCGCCTCAGTATCGACACACCAGCAGTAGTATCGACACCAGTTCAGCAGGCGGAGCGACACAGCGTGTGGCGTCCAGGCGCGGCGCAGATATCCGTGCGTGCCGATTTTCGTCTCGTCTGACCGCGCCCAACTCCGAATCCACCGCCGGAACCGGTCGTGCTCGTCCGCCACGTCCGCTGGTGTCTCAGTGCCGAACACCACATCTGCAAGAAACTCGAAGCCCCGGAACTTGATCGCCCAGAGTTCAGGTTGGTCAGCCAGCGCCGGATGAAACCAGTTCGGCTCACCTCCGGGCGCGACGTGTAGCGTCTCGTTGAGCAGAGTGAGGTTCCCCTCCCGCACTGCTCGCGCACGGTCGAGATGGTGTCGTCGTTGTTCAGCAGAGACGCACCGACGAAGCGTCGCTGTGTTGGCGCGAATCGGGGCAGGTGTGGTCCGCAGGTCCGGGGGAATGCGGCGCTCGTATCGCTCGTCGAAATCGACTGGGAGCGACGGGACGACGAGGTGACGTGCCTTCCGCTCTGCGACCCCCGCGAGTTGTCGCACGTGCATGTTCGTCGCGGTGTGATAGAACAGCGGCCAGTTGCCCGGGTCGAGAAAGAACCCAATCCGGGACTCGTCCGACCCTGACTCAGACTCATCTGACTCCGCCCGGGACCCGTCCGACCACGGGTGGGACCCGACAGACTCCGCCCGAAAACTGTCGTCTGTCTCAGTCATGGTCTCCATCGCTCAGGTTCCGGAGGTGGGACTCGAAGCGGTCGGCAATAGCGTTCCTGTCGTATCTGTCGCGCACGTACTCGTGGCCTCGCCGTCCGGTCTCGGCGCGCAGGTCGGGATCGGTTTGCAGTCGCTCGATGGAGGCAGCGACCGATTCGGGGTCGTTCTCGGCAAGAATTCCGCCGCCCGACTCCTCGAGAAACCGGTCGAGTTCCCCGTTTCCGGTGGCGACGACCGGGAGTGCACAGCCGAGATACTCGTAGACTTTCGTCGGCATCGCGTAGGACAGTTCGTCGTCGTCCTTGAGCGGGGCGACCCCCACGTGTGCGTCTGACAGCAGGTCTGGTATTTGCTCGTGTGGCACGGGGTCGACAAACTCCACGCGGTCGCGAACCCCCTGTTCTGTGGCTCGCCGCTTCAGGTCTGCCACAGCGTCGCCGCCGCCGACGAGTCGCAACTGCACCGACTCGGGAAGGGAAGCGAGCGCGTCGACACAGATGCCAAGATCCTGCGCGTGACCGATATTTCCGGTGTAGATGACGACGTACGGGTCGTCTGTCTCCGCGTCGTCGGTCGCAGGGCTGTCTGTCACATCGTCGTCCGTTTCCACTTCGCCCGCCTCAGAGGCGTCTGTCCCGTCCATCTCGTTCGCGAATCGTGCGATGTCGACGCCGTTCGGAACCAGCCGTATCTTCGTCGAGAGGTGCTCGCCGTACTGGTCACACAGCCGGTCCCCGAGCGTTTCAGTCGTGACCGCGATGCTGTCGGCACGACCGAGAACGAAGCGCTGGTAGCGTCGACTGACCCGTTCGAGCGCACCCCCTTCCTCGATGAACCCCAGCGAGATCGAGGCGTCGATCCAGAGGTCACGCACGTCGACGACCCAGCGCTGTCCGAACAGTTCCGTCGTCAGCCCGGCGACACCGGTCGATATCGGCGGCGTCGTCGTCACGACCACGTCGTACTGTCGACCGTTGCACAGCAGCCAGAGAAACGAGTGGGCGGCAAACAGCACGTAGTACGCCATGCGGGCGAGAAATCCCGGGTCAGCGGTGGTCGGCTGCCACGCCCAGAGCCGATTGACGACGACACCGTCGACGGTCGTCGACTCTCTGAATCGCCAGGAACGACCGAAGTCCTCCGGGGGAAAGCTCGCAGGTGGCGCAAGGACCGTGACCGCCCAGCCGTCGTCTGCGAGTGACGTGGCCACGTGGTCGATTCGCGAGGCGTGTCCGCTTCTGTCGGGCGGGAACTGCTGTGAGACGAACACGACACTCCGCTTGGCCTCCCCGTCAGACGATTCAGAGCTGTCTGTCACAGGGGGCAAGTCAAACCGTGCGGTCGGGTCAGGGGTATCACCGCCACTCGATACGTCGGAGACACTCATCTGTGCCACTCTGGAGACGTGTCGGAGATTGTTATGCTGCCGCTAGCGGTCGGGGGCACATGAAGAGCGGACGTGTCGGCCCGGTTATCTCGAACGGTCGACGGTTAAGCGACCTATACTGAAGTGTCGGGCACAGTAAGCGAGGGTAGATGAGTACTCTCAAAGCGCGAAGTGACGAACGATATGCCGACACATCCCTGCCCCGAATCCGAATACTCGTCGCCGTACAGGCGGTCTGGATGGTGCTTTTGGTCGGGCTGTTGGAGTGGTTCGGGTCGTTTTCGTTCGAGAGTTTCTACGTCTTCTCGTACGTCGGTCTGGCCGTCAACGCGCAACTGTTCGCGCCGGTCGAACCCGCAGCGCGCTGGTGGCGAACCGTAAAGTGGTTCGTTCGACTCGGCTTTCTCGGCCTCTGTTATTTCGTCGCGGTCCGTGTGACCGACGTTACGCAGGTCTGATACTGCTGGCCGTTCGAGGTGCATAGACCAACCGTACCGGAGTCACAGTCGAGTGGAGACCCCGATACGGAACGACAGCCAAATCCGCGATTCAGCGCGCAAAACTCCCCTCAGCACGGGGTATGAACTCTCTAATTTTGTAGGTAGCGAGCGTCGTCGTGTCACATGGAGTTTACACACGAAGTCATCGACGATAGCCCGCCCTGCGGACGACTCGGTATCTGCCAGCCAACGGATCTGACCGGCAACGGTCGCCCGGACCTCATCGTCGGGGGGATGGGGTCGGAGACGCTGCCGGTGCTCGGAACGAACGGTTTCCCGCTGATCGGCCGGTTCTTTCGTCGACTGGAGACCAGCCTGTTCTGGTACGAAAATCCCGGCTGGAAACGCCACGCCATCTCGACGACACCGCACCTGTACGTGTTCGGAAACGCGCTGGGCGACGTCAGCGGAAACGGCCGACTCGACCTCATCGTCGGACAGGGGATTGGGCAGCACGACATCTACTGGTTCGAACAGCCAGCTGACCCCCGACAGACCTGGAAACGGCATCTCGTTGCGTCGGATTTCAACAAGTATCACGACCTCGAATTCGGGGACGTCGACAACGACGGCAACGCAGAGATCGTCGGAACGTCCCAACAGAGCGAAGTCATCTTCTACTACGACATCCCCGACGATCCAACACAGTCACCGTGGCCCTCGGAGTGCTGTCACATCATCGCTGAGAACACGGACGTCGAGGGGCTGAGAGTCGTCGATATCGACGGCGATGGGAAAAACGAGGTGATCGCTGGAACGAACATCTACCGCCACGTTCCCACCGAAAATGGTGAGCCGGGACTGTCAGCAAGCCCAGCAGAAGCCAGCGTCAGTGAAGCGCAAACTGATGGCGGAGCGACGCTGCAAATTGCAGACGACTGGCAGCGAACACAGATTGCGAGTGACTGGGACTGGACGCGGGTCGCTGTCGGAGACATCGACGGCGACGGAGAGCTAGAGGTCGTGTTCACCGAGGGCGATTCGCCAGAACTCGGCGATTCGATGGCCCGCGTCGCCTGGTTCGACCCTCCGGACTGGGAACCGCATCTGCTCCGTGATGACATGTACTGCCCCCACTCCGTCCAGCTTGCAGACTTCGACGGCAACGGACTCCTCGACATCTACGTGGGGGAGATGGGACTTGGGACGAACGACGGCGATGCCGAACACGTGATCTTCCGGAATCAGGGCGGTGGCGAGTTCGAGGAGACGGTCATCGAGTGGGGCATCCCAACCCACGAGGCCAAAGCTGTCGACGTCGACGGCGACGGCCGAATCGACATCATCGGAAAGTCCTACGAGCCGAACACCCACGTCGACGTCTGGTACAATCGAACGAGCGCCGAGTGACGGCCGTGAGGGGTCACCGACTGTTCGCCGTTAGGCGATAGCCTGCGCGCGGAGTGGCTCGACGACGGCGTCGGCCCCGTGCTGGATCGTCGCCATCGCGTCCTCGGGGTGGTCGTGTTCGTAGATGAGCCACTCGACGTCGCTCCGTGTAGCCGCTGAAAACACGCGCTCGTAGTCGAGCACGCCAGTCCCGGGATCAGTCGACTGATAGCCGTCAGACGAGTCAGTGACGTCACAGACGTGAATCGCCGTCAACCGGTCACCGAAGAATTCGTACACCTCATTCTGGTCGTGGTTGGCGGCTCTGACCTCTCCGGCGTCGATCTCGAAGCCGATGTTCGCTCCGGCGGTACACTCGAAGAGATAGCCGATCCCCGTGTCACGCATCTGGGTTGCAGTCTGTCGAAGCCGTAACGGCTCAAACACGAGTCCGTCAACAGCGCCCGGCACGACTCCAGCGTCCACGAGACGACCGAGAAGCGGATAGTTCAGCGGTGGAAACAGGTCATGGCGCGTGTTGTGATAGACCAGATCGAACCCGCGCTGTTCGAGTGTCGTCGCAATCTCCGTCAGCGTGTCTGCGAACGCTCGGGTACGTCGCTTGGTCCGAAAGTGCGTCGCCGGGACGTGCGGGATTACGAGTTGGGAACAGCCGATTGTCTCGAACCGGTCCATGATCGGGCCTGGATCCGACTTGAGCGCCGAGAACTCGACGTGCCCGCCGACCGGAACGAGCCCCGTCTCATCGAGTGTGGCGGCGACAGCGTCCGGATCCGCATCCGCGAATCTGCCAGCGAACTCGACGCCCTCGAATCCCGCGTCGCTAACGTACTCCAGGGCTGTCGGGAGGGTCACTTCGAGGTCACGGACGCTGTGCAGTTGGATTGCCGGTCGCATCATGGTTCGACCCCCGCAGACAGGCGCAATTGGGTCGAGAATTCCTTCCACAGGCGAGCAGTACGACGGTACCGAAAGTCACGGGCCATACGCAGCCATACTCCGGAGCGAATATTGTTATACCAGCGTTACCCGACGAGAGGTCGAGGTATTTTCGGTATCAGACGGCCGTTGAACGGCTGCTGCGCCGGGGGATCAGATCCCACACAGTCGAACGTCGTGGGTGTCCCATCGCCGTTCGTCGAGGACGTCCACGGCATCGAACACGAGGTCAGTGCGGAGAAGACCACTCACAGTCTCCGGGTCGAGACTACGGTATTCGTCGTGGGCGGCGGTGAGAACAGCGGCATCCGCCCCGTCGAGCGCCTCTTGCTGTGAATACAGGTCGAGATACGAGTCGGTCACGTGCGGGTCCGAGAGACGAACGCTCACGGTTCCGCGCCCGCCGTCAGTGAGTGGTTCGATTCGAACGGGGGCCTCTTCGAGCGTCCGGGCGAGTGCCAGTCCGGGGCTGTTGCGTGTCTCCGCAACGTTTCCTTTGTAGGCAACACCGAGAATAGCGATCTCTGCATCCGCGAGCGTTCCGAGTTCCTCGCGCAGTCTGGCCGCGATGTACTCCGGCATGCTGTCGTTGACCGACCGGGCCGACTCCACGAGTGTCGCTCGATCGGAGTACTCGGTGAGAAAGAGCGGGTCGACCGGCAAGCAGTGGCCGCCCACACCTGGACCGGGGCGGAGAATATCCACCCGTGGATGCGTGTTTGCAAACTGGATCGCCTCACGCACGTCGATATCGTGGTCGTCAGCGAGGAGTGCGAGTTCGTTCGCGTACGCGATGTTCAGGTCACGAAACGCGTTCTGTGCCAGTTTGACAAATTCCGCGGTCGTGGCATCGGATGTCACATGAACGGCCCCGTCGATGACAGGCCGGTACAGGTCACAGACAGTTCTGGCAGACCGGCGGTCGATACCGCCGATGATGCGGTCGTTCGCTCGGAGTTCAGCGACGGTGTTTCCGGGGAGTATCGTCTCCGGCGAGTACGCGAGTCCGAACTCCGATCCCGCCGTGAGTCCGGACTTCTCCAGCAGCGGGGCGACGGTAGTCGCCGTCGTCGTCGGTGGGACCGTCGACTCGACGATGATGGTATCACCCGGACGGAGGTCGGCAGCGATCGTTTCCGACGCCTGCTCGACGTAGGTCAGGTTCGCCGCATCGTCGTACGGCGTCGGGACACAGATCGCGTGGTACTCTGCTGGCACACTCTCGTCACTGGGCGACAGCCCACTGGCCAGCGCATCTGTCACGTATCGCTCCAGGGCGTCCTCGGTCACGGTCAGGTCGCCAGTTCTGAGCGACTCGAGAACCGCCGGGTCGGTATCGTACCCGACGACCTCGTGTCCGTTGTTTGCAAACAGCGACGCCGTCGCAAGCCCCACGTACCCGAGGCCGTGCACACAGATAGTCACTGTTCGTTCCCTCCCGAGTGATGCGTGCGCTGTTGGTTCGAGCGTGCATCCGACTGCGAGCACGGATCGGACTGCGAGCGTGCATCCGACTGCGAGCACGGATCGGACTGCGAGCGTGCATCCGACTGCATGGGTTGGTGACCGATAGCTGATTGTCGTTGCGGGATCGGTCCATCGCGTTGGAACCGGCTATGCATCTTCTGGATCCTCCGCTGAAATCCGCTTTGTTATAGACAACCTGTCGACACTCATCGTCTGACAGTCACCTCCAGATCCGCGCTCTGCTGTCGGTCGAATGCCATCCCGACGCCGATCAAAATGGCACAGAGACACAGCCCCAAGGCAGTTGCGCCCAGAGCGGTGTACTGTGCCGAAATCAGGACCGACAGCAAAAGCGAGATTACCAGCAGAGCGCCGCCGACCGTCCCGAACAGATACGGGAGTACGACCCGGCGCCCACTCGACCCGTACTTCGTCCGGAGTCGCCAGACGAAGTTCTGCAACAGCAACCACGACAGCTGGGGGATAAATCGGCTGTACCTGATCGAACTGTCCTCGTCTCCGTACACCGCAGCCATTTCGACGTCAGCGATTCGCATATCGTGGGTGTTCAGGCGGGTCAACAGGTCGTTCAAGAAGCCGTACTCGTCGTACAGCGAATCGAGTTCGATCTGTTCGAGCGCCTCGGCAGAGATGGCCGTGTAGCCGTTCTGGGGGTCGGTCATTCGCCAGTATCCCGACGCGATTCGCGTGAGCGTCGTCAGGAGAAGATTCCCAAACAGGCGCCAGCGCGTCATCCCCCGCCAGTGGTCTTTGGTCACGAGACGGTTGCCCTTCGCGTACTCGACTCTGTTCTCGGCGACCGGGTCCAGAATCTCGTCCAGAATGTCCGGGTCCATCTGCCCGTCCCCGTTCATCACTGCCACGACGTCCATCCCGTCGTCGAGAGCGCGCGTGTACCCCGTCTTGATAGCGGCACCGACACCCTGGTTCGTCTCGTGTCTGAGCGGGACGACCCGCGAGACGGGTCGCTCATTCCCGGATATCTGTTCGTAGGGCGACAGCACTTCCACTGTGCCACCGACCGGCACGTCGACCCCCTCGCCCACCGCGGCCGCCCGGTCGTGGTCTGCTGACGTATCTAGCCCACCGTCGGCAACCCAGTTTGTGGACGCACTCGCCGGTTCAGCCTCGCTATCGTTGACTCGCATCGTCGCCGCTCTGATTTCGGCCCAGGTGCTGTCTGTCGAGCAGTCGTCGACTGGATAGATCCGGTCGACGAATGCCGGAATCGTCTCGATGACGTCGCCGACGAACCCTTCCTCGTTGTACGCCGGTATCACGACGGCGATGAGTTTTCCCTTGTACATGATCGGTTGCGTGGCGGGAACAGGAGACACACAGACTGCCGACACCAGACACGACTCCCGCCGGGATCGGTTCCGAAGCGGTGCCCGGTCAGCGAAGTATCGAGGGAAACGGCCGAACCGTGCTTTGTTATGCTTCAGTTACAGATGCTAGTCGCTCTCTTCTCGCTGTAGTCGATCAGATCAGCACACCCTACCCGACGAACACTGGCCAGAGAAGTCAGCTGGTCGCTGTCGTCACCGGAGTCAGTTTACTGCGTCTTGGGTTTCGTCTGGACGGTTGGTCCATTCTCAGCAGCCGTTTTCGATACGCTCTCGTAGTGCTCAGCACAGAGCGCTTCGAGTGGGTTATCGGTGATCCGAATCGGGAGTGAGATCGGATGCTGGCGTCGTGCCGATTCCCAGCAGGCAAAGACCAGTTCGGTCCCGCGGAGCGCACGCTGTCCAGAGATAGCTGGCTCCGTTCCCGCTTGCAGGGAATCAACGACGTGTTCGATCGCCCGTTCGTAGTGATTGATCTGATCGCGGTCGACCGAGACCCCGGGCAGTACGCTCGTAATCTTGTCTGTCACAGCCTGCATCCTCGTCGGTCCCGTCGTGTAGACCGATTCGCCGTTCGTGTCGACTGATTCCCACTTGCCTGTCGTACGCACGCGCAACGGCGGCCCGGAGTCCGGTTGTATCTCGATACAACCGTCTGTCCCGACGAGACGGAGATACGCATCGACGAGGGTCTCACCGCCCTCCGCGGTCGAAGCAAATCCCTGTGTCCCATCGGAGTACTCCCAGTGTGCCACGGCCCGTCGCTCGTTGAGCGCGCCGAACCATCGGTTCTCTGGGTCCGGTTCGACACCTGCGAGTGCCCACTCCGGCGTCGCCTCGTCGGTAAACAGTTCACAGAGATCGAACAGGTGGGTGCCAGCGTCGAAGAGGTTGACCTCAGACCATTCCAGACGCTCAAGGTCACCGATCTTGCCGTCGTCGAGCAACCGTTTTGCCGCCCGAACCGGTTCCGAGAGTCGACGCTGGTGGTCGATGGTCAACTGAACGTCGTTGCGCTCGCAGGCGGCGACCATCGCCTTGCAATCGCCCCACTGCGTCGCCATCGGTTTCTCACAGTGGATCGCCCCGAGATCACCCATCTCGGCACAGTCGACGACGATCTCGGCGTGTACCGAGGGCGGGACGCAGACGCTCACGATGTCCACGTCTGCCTCGTCGAGCAGAGTTTCGTGGTCGGTGTACACCTGGTCGAGACCGAAGTTCTCGGCGAACGCCTCGGCGTTTTCGGGAACGATGTCAGCGCAGGCGACCAGTTCGCACTCGTCGAGACGCTCGTAGCCGGGGGCGTGTCGGTATGCCATCGCATAGCCGTCTCGGTCTCGTTCGTCCGGGTCCGCGCCAGTTCCGATGATCGCGACTCGGTAGGTCATGTGGCTACTCTTTCGGACACGGCTGTAAGAGTATAAAGCGGCTACCGCGAGGCAACGCCGTGTGGACACGTTTCGCTCATGCGCGCGTGTCGTTCGCGCTCTGACTTCCCCACTGAAGTCGTGGACGTTCGCGCTTGGTCCGCTGTAACCGGAGCGAAGCGAATACGCACGCTCACAGAGCGTATACATAGTTTTCCATCGTACACAGACACGTACAAGAGATATCCGATCCCGACAGGGGAGTCCGAAGGGCTTCGTCATGGACGCCAAAGCGTCAGTCTGGCTGTGGGATAGGAGCGGTCAACTGACCGTGGTCGCCGCCCTCGAAGGTTCGAGACACGAGTGAGCGCCGTTCCTGCAGTTCGAGTTCAGCCATCGCAAACGGTCCGGGCATGGCGAACGTCGCCAGATGCAGGTCCCGTGGTTCGCCCCCCGATTCGATTTCGAATTCGACGGTAACGGCCGTCGGTTCGTCCTCGTCGTCGAAGGAAAAGCGTTCGTCGACGATGTGGACGTCATCGAGTTGGCCGTTGCCCTCTCGCGGACCCGCTGACGGGTTCTCCGTGATGCCATCGATCGAATTGCCGAGTGCGGCCATCAGATCGAGGTCGTTGCCGCCGTACAGGGGCGGGTCCGGCGGCGCGCTTCCGGGGCCGAAGTCGACCTGCCAGTACACCAGTTCCGGGACGTAGCTCGGCTCCGGGACACAGCCGCTGTGACTCAGCGTGAGTGTCGGATCGTCGCCGCCACCGCTGAACGACACAGACGCGTCCGTAACAGTCCCAGCGCGCTGAACTGCATCGAAGTGAACCGAGCCCTGATCCCGAACGGTCCCTGCGAGATCCGTTATCGTCGGTTCGTCCTCGAAGTGAACGGTGAGCGTCGCGTCTTCGATTGGCTCGGAACCGCCCGGGGAGAGCACCCACTTCCAGTAGCTGTCGTCGGGGCAGTTGAGGGCCATGTGTTCCGCCCCCGCTCTACCCCAGTGTAGCTCTCTGGGTAACTCCGGACTCTCGGTTTGTTGGCTCTCCGTCTGATCCGTGTTTTCCTGCGTGTCCGGGTCGTCAGTGTCCCCGTCGGATTCAGCAGCCGTCTCCGAGTTAGCATCATCGCTCTGGAGCGACTCGGGAGTATCGCTGGCGTCAGATCCGGCGACTTCGTCCGGCGCGTCATCGTCGGCGTCGAATCCGAGACAGCCGCTGAGCCCGACAACGACCGCACTCCCGGTAAGCAAGAACTCACGTCTGTTTGGTGTGTCCATACTTCGACGTGACAGTACCGAGTCTTTGTTACGCACTCTCTGACGTTCGCTCGCGAGGGATCGCCCACTGTGGAAGACTGAAGCCGCCACGATCGAATCCTCGGTCGCGTGACCGCACCGAAGTATGAATTACATAACTTTGCCCATCACCCCCGTCCTCTCAGAAAATGTGGCCGTGGGAGCACGCAATTCTCGGCTATCTCGTCTATTCCGGCGTCTGTCATCTTCGGTACGGAGAATCGCCCACGAGTCTCGGAACGAGTGTCGTCGTCTTCGCATCGCTACTGCCGGATCTCATCGACAAACCGCTGGCCTGGAGTGTCGGTCTCGTCGAAACGGGATACGCGATCGGGCATTCCGTGTTCTTTGCTGTCCCGCTCGTGGTCGCCGTCGGCGTCTGGGCCGCATCTGCGGAACAGCGACGGGTTGGAGTTGCCTTCGGGGTCGGCTACCTGCTGCATCTCCCCGCTGATATCGTCTTTCAGATGACTGGGGGCAGTGGTGTCCATCTTGAGATTGTCCTCTGGCCGATTGCAACCTTCGGGGAAGTAGAAGCGACCAACGGGTTCCTCTGGGAGTCGCTCCGCCGGATCGAACTCTTTCGTGCGGACGTGCTTGCCGGAGACCTCTCGACGTACATGTGGGCACAGCTCGTGATCACCGTACTCGTGTTCTGCCTCTGGCTGTACGACGGCGCTCCGGTCGCACGTGAGGGGGTTCGAAAGACAGCGAACCTGCTCACCAGGTGATTGACACCGTGGGGGAACCGGCTAGCACACTCCGGTCGCTGCCGTCGAAGCACAGGCGAGTACCCGCCTCCTACCCGATAACAACAGGATACTACTCTCGATAATAGGTCCCATCCGATGTTATTCTAAATGTAACAAAGTAGTGAGGGGTCCCTGATGAACTACGGTGGTTCCGTGTATCACGACTCACTACCGCGAGACAGATGCCATTCGGGGGCAGACAGCGCGTCTGCGCCAGCCGACCCGGAACTAGCACAGCAAATCACCGAACACTGACCGATCCAATCGTGTCGACCAAAGAATCACTCTCCCAAGACGACGTGTTTGAGCTGCTCAGTAGCGCTCGCCGAAGGTATGTCCTGTATTTGCTACGCGAGGCAGACGAACCGATGAAACTGACGGAGCTTGCCAGTCAGGTCGCAGCCTGGGAATACGACACCGACGTCGATGACCTGACTGAGCAGGAACGAAAGCGCGTGTACGTCTCGCTGTATCAGACCCACATCCCGCATCTCCACGATGCGGGTGTCGTTGCCTACGACAAGGACACCGGGATGGTTGCGCTCGAACCCAACGCCAAAGCGGTGGACAACTACCTCGAGACGCCGGAGTCTGGGATCTCGTGGGAGTGGGTGTATCTCGCGCTCGCGGCGACGA
The DNA here is from genome assembly GCF_051414115.1 of Halovenus marina. NCBI lineage: Archaea > Methanobacteriati > Methanobacteriota > Halobacteria > Halobacteriales > Haloarculaceae > Halovenus > Halovenus marina. The sequence goes on from NZ_JBLKNZ010000001.1 coordinate 2,179,241, forward strand.
GTGCAGTACTGCTGACACTCACCGTGCTAGATTTCCTGTTTTTCGAGGCCGTGTCTGAGTCCGCGATTGCCATCGTGATTCTCGCTGCGTTCCTCATCGCGGCAGTCGCTCACACTATCTCAAGGATGCAGGCCAAGCAGGGAGTCCCGTCGGAACTCAAAAAACGACTCTAAGAGACCCATCCTGACAGTTTGTTGACTTTCAGGCTGTTCTCGTCGAGAGGGTAGTAGCAGACTTCATACTGCTGGCTGTACCATTTTGAACGAATTCGTCACCCCGGGTGGCGAATATCTGTACGAACGGACAGCCAGCAGTATCAGGAGAAGGGCATGTCCGCTCTGTTGATCGTCCGAGCAGCCGAACCTGCTCACCGCGAACAGCCACACCACGACTGGCTGATATCGATCATCGTGAACAGCCACACCAGGAATGGCCGTTACTGGTCACCGCGACGATTAGTGTTCGTCTCGTGGTGCTCGTCGGACTGTGGCATGAGTTGTTCCGGTTCGCGCTTGTAGACAGGGGTTTCAGCGAATTCTCGCATACGTCGCAGTTCGTTTTCGGTGAGATGTTCTGGCATCAACTTCTACTGAGGGAGTGTGAGAGATAGTAATTTGTCTCCTAATGGACGACGCGTCGCCGCTAGTTAGCTCCTATATACTGTTTCCAAATACAATATTTACTTGACATTATCGGGAATATTCCTGCGTTACTCGATGTTAACAGGCCGAAAAGTCCAGTAAAGACGAACTACCGCTGTGCTGTGCTGTCGATATGTTAATGTTGCTGGTGTATGATAACACGAAACAAACTATCGCCGAGAACGCACTGCTCAGACCACGCTCGCTGTGACAGTGAGACCAAATGGAGAGTGCAATCCAAGCACCGAGCAACGAGTACCCCAACGCCAGAAGATCAGGAACGTCGACAGTCGCAGTCGGCTATATTCGTCGGTTCCGGGGCTGTGAATCCGTAGGAAGCAGCGTCTCGAGACCCGCGCGGAGTCCCACCTGCGCGTTGAAATCAAGCATGGTTTCGGCTCGGTCTGTGTCTGCACAGCTCCGCTCGATGTCGCCCGAGCGGCCGTCGGTGTAACGGCGTTCTGACTCCGTCACAACCAGATTACTGATAATCCGCGCGAGTTCACGGATCTGCGTCTCGGTGCCGGTGCCGACGTTGAACGCCTCGCCGGTGTGTTCGGTGGTCGCCGCGAGCAGGTTCGCCCGGACGACATCGGTGACGTGCACGAAATCCCGAGTCTGTGTTCCGTCCCCGTGGACGGTGAAGGCGGTCCCGCGCTGGGCCTGTTCGAGGAAGGTGCTGATCACGCCGCTGTAATCCGACGCCGACTGGCGCGGCCCGTAGACGTTGAAGTATCGCAACGCGACTGTCGGAAGCCCGTACAGATCCGAAAACAGCCGTGTGTAGTGATCGAGAGTGACCTTGTCCACACCGTACGGCGAGGTCGGAGCGAACTGCGCGCGCTCCGGAATGGGGACTGTGGATGGATGACCGTAGACGGCGGCGCTCGATGCAGCGACGACCCGGGCATCCGCCCGCCGCGCACAGTCGAGTACCTCCACAGTGCCCCCGGCGTTTATCGTCTGACTCTCCCGTGGCTCGTCGACGGAGGCGTCGACGCTCACCAGACCGGCCTGATGAAAGACGGTATCGACGCCCCGCATCGCCCGCTCGACCGTCTCCCGGTCACGGACATCACCCTCGATGAACCGCGCCTGCGGGTGGAGGTTGTCGAGCGTCCCCGTCGACAGGTCGTCGAGAACGGTGACGTTGTTTGCCTGGACGAGTGCATCGACCAGGTGGCTCCCGATGAACCCCGCTCCGCCCGTGACGAGGACGCTGTGTCCCGTGAAGTCGTGTGCGCTCGCAGCGGACTCAAGTGAGAGACTCATCGACGTGATGTTTGCGAACTGTTTCAATTGTTATGGAGATATTACCGCGCGCCACGACACGTTGCACAGGCTGGACTCGCTGCCCGGCGAACGGACACTCATGCTGTCGGCTGTTCCATCTCGAACGTACTTCGCCACCTGGGGTGGCGAATAGTTGTACGTACAGCCGACAGTATCAGTCGAATCCACGTTCGAGACAGTGACGGACGGGAAGCAGTGTCGAGGGCGGCAGTGACGTGGGGTCGGCCCATCGCTTGGCGAGGATGCCGTCCGTCTCGTTCGGTCTCGGGTTGGAGACGAGCGTACAGTCGAACACGGTGTACCGGGTGACGGTGTTCTCGCGGCTGGCGTGAGCATACCAGAACGTCGCCCGCTCGCTCTCGATTCGTGCCCGGCAGTACAGCTCCTCGGCCAGCTCTCGACGGAGTGCGGCTGCGTTCGACTCAGCCGATTCGACGCCACCACCGGGTAACGTCCAAAACGACGACCCGTCCGAATGCGTCTCCTTGACGAGTAGGACACGGTCCGCAGCGGTTACGAGTGCTTTCACCCCGTGTCTGAGTACTATCGGCCGCGGTTTGGACGTGTTCGCCTGGCTGGACATACCTCCCACATCTCGATTCAGGTCAATAAGTAGACACCAGATACCAGCCACAGGTCGGCGTCGCTGTCCGACAGTGAGTCAGACCACAGGGCAGGTCCGAACAGAGCGGAAAGTTTCGGCAATAGACAGCTCCAGCGGATCGCCTACCACACGGCAGACGCGCTCGCCGGGCCCATCGGCAAACCCTCGCCAAAAGCGCTACCATCGAGTGATACTGTCGGTTGCGCTTTCGCAGGCGAATACGACGCATCGTTCTGCCCCAACCGGGATTGCAGACTGTTCTTACTTTGCAGTAAAACAATCATACGACAGATAAGGTCTTACTAACACAGCTTGCGCATCCGCTCAGCAGCGGGAGAGAGCCACGCAACAGCCGGGAAAGAGCAGCCTTACTGCAATTGCTTTGCATCTACACGTAACTAACGTATTAGCAATCGTCGACAAAACTGGTGAATCAGGCCCTTACTCTGCCAAATCTGTTATTATAGGCACTTCGTAACCATGCACGTGTCGAGATGAGTGACGATCCAACCGGCCACGATATGGAGAACGAACATCCTACCGGACTAACAGCGACGAGTAAGGAGATCATACGAGCGGTAACTCCGACACAGATTAGCGAACGGCTGAGCGAACAGCGCGGCGACCAAGACCCTGAATCGGCAGTCGAAGCGGAGCCTCGGCGTAACCGCACCGAGACCGCTGATTCAGGCGGGATCAACCGCCGAGCCTACATGTTGATGGCTGGCGGCGCAGTGGCCACCGCCGTGAGCGGAATCACGGGCGGTGACGTGGCAACTGCGACGCCAACGGCGGACGTGAGTCAGATCGACGCCTACGGATACGGCGGCGGCGGTGCCATCGGAACGGCAGCGACGGCCACGTTGACTGTCGACTCAAGCGAGACGCTGACACAGACAGAAGCAAACGCCGAGCGGTCGACGGCGATGTCAATCACCCCCGGAGCGCTGGTCGAAGCCGAACTCGACCCGGCAACCGTCGACTGGTTCGGCTTCGATGCCACCGAGGGTGACCCGATCACCGTCGAGTACGAACGGTCGCCCACCGTCGGCGTCACCGGCGTCGTCGTGTACGGGCCCGACGGGAGTTTCAAGGAGAAACTCTTCGTCGGCACCGACAGCCTCCATCGGCTCTCGACGACTGCAACGACGACTGGGACACACTTCGTCCAGGTTATCGACATCGAGGAAGGCGATGGGCCCTACTCGTTTACCGTGCTGCTCGAGACTGTCGACGACGGCAGCCGCAGTGACGGCGGCAGCACTGACGATGGGAGCGGAAGTGATGATGGTAGTGGAAGCGACGATGGCAGCACCGACGACGGATCGACGGGTTCGGGACAATCGCCCTACGGTGGGACCCCCCGGACTATCCCCGGCCGAATTCAGGCCGAGGAGTTCGACACCGGCGGACAGGACGTCGCCTACGTCGACACGACACAGGAGAATCAGGGCGGCGCGTTCCGCCCCGACGAGTTCGTCGACATCGAACAGGCGGGCGATTCCGCGAACGAGTACAACGTCGGCTACACCCGGGCGGGCGAATGGCTCGAATACACTGTCGATGTCACGTCCGGAACCTACGATATCGAGGTGTACGCGTCGACTGCATTCGATGGACGAGAACTCGCGATTGCGCTCGGAAGCGAGACGCTCGGCACCGTCCAAGTTCCCAACACCGGCGGCTGGTACAGTTGGGAGAGCACGACACTCGAAGGGGTCGACGTGACACAGAGCGGCACGCAGGTCCTCCGAGTCGAGTTTCTCACTGACAGCACCAACCTTCACTGGATTCGATTTATCGAGAACAGCGAACAGGACGACGAGTACGGAACGCAGGCGTACGGTGAATACGAATACGGCGGCATCTCACAGTAGCTATTCATGAGCAACCACAGATACAACACACCTTCGGAAGGTACACTCGACTGGCATATTCCACTGAACGAAAACTTCGAACAGCTCGACCGCGACGTCGAAATACGCGACACTGAAAGTAACCGGAGCAACTACACGCCAGTGATCGGCGCGAAGTTCTTCGCGACTGACTCCGGCGCGACCTACACCGGCGACGGCGATTCGTGGAACCTCGCTGGGTATCTCACCCGCGCTGGCGGCGGTGATCTGGGCCACTACGTCAACTACGAGAGCGGACTGGAAGACGAGGAGATCAACACGTTCTTTTTCGGGTCCGACGAGGTACTCGAAGTCATCCGCGCCTCGTTCCCGATGAAAGGCGTTTCGGAGGGGACCACCGACCCCGATGTGAACCTTCGTGTCTACGACGGTGGGACCAGCGGGACTCTCTTGCTGGAACTCGACGGAAACGACTTCACCACGGCCTCGTCTGCCTCGTCAGCCCCGTGGGTCGCCTCCTCCTCGCCCGTCACGGTGACCGTCTCGAACACAAGCGGTAGTCCAGTCGATGTCGTCCCCAAGGTCTGGGCGAACATCAGACGGTAGAGACTCATGGCCACGCTAAACGTTCAGGACTTCGGTGCTGTCGGTGATGGATCGAGTGACGATACCGCCGCGATTCAGGCGGCGATAGACAGCGCCGGGACCGGCGATACAGTCTATCTCCCTGCAACGGAAGCATACTATTCGATCCGGGGCGGCTACACGATCATCAACCTCTCCGATGCCCCTGACAATCTCACAATAGCGGGAGACGGACGGGAAACGGAGGTCCGATACACCGGTGGAAACGACACTGACCAGAACTTCTTTATGTTTCGGATCGGCAGTCCGCTTGATGGATTCATAATGCGGAACATGACGATCAACGGTGGCGCCGATACCGTCAACGGCGATCCGGTTGCAACACTCTCGATTTTGGTCAAAAGCGATGAGGCGACATCTCAAAGCTATCGGTTTGAGGATCTGATCGTCGAAAACTCGTATGGTGAGGGATTTACTCTGCGTTCACAGGGTGTCACCGTCGAGCGCTGTACAGTGAGAAAGAACGGTAAGCACGGCATAAACATCGGAGCGACGAACACAGACGGTCAACGAGTCGAAATAAAACAGACACTATTAGAAAATAATTCCCGGATCCATCCAGGACACTACGGTATCGATGCAGCGTATGGTGACTGGTTGATCGAAGAGACAGTGATAACCGGGAACCGCCATGGGATGAAAACGGTGGATGCAAACGACTGTCTCCTCCGACGGGTTCGCATCGCCAACAACGATAAGCACTCGTTTCTGACCACGACAGGAGATAATCGAGGCAACGCGACTGTTGTCTTTGACGACGTCGTCGCGGAAGATAACGGTCGTTCGTTTCGGCTAGAAGATCAGCAAAATTTCGTCGTCCCGGATGGATCCGAACTCGTGGTCACAAACTCCGGGGCGCCGGAAAATCAGCCACAGATATTCCTGATCAATAATGCTACGATCGACGCGTCGAATGTCTATTCGAGCCACGCACGGGACGGGGTCCCAGGAATTACCTCGTATACAAACAGTACCGGTTCCACGATAGAGAACTACTACCCCTACAGTAACTCTGGCGGTGCAACCGGTTCGACGGACAATCTTTCGATTCACAACCAGGCGACGGTAGAGCGAACGGATATCGATGGCGTTCCAGTCGCTGACGAGGTCGGTGCCTGGTCCGGTACGACCGATTCCGGAGATTCGACCGAACCCGCCCCTGACACCACCGCGGCGAACATTACCACAGCCAGCGGAGTGATACAGACGATGGGCGCAACAATACAAACGGGAGCAGCTCCAACCCCGGTTCGATTCGACACCGTTGAGGACTTTGAGGGGTACCCCACGGGGAAAGAGATACACACAACTGACCCGTGGGCAGGTGCTGGTTGGTTCAGTACCAACCTCGCGGTGACAAGCAGCGCTGCTGCCAGCGGTGATCAGTCCGTCATTCTCACCGACTCCCTGTACTATAATGCGGTTCAGTCACTGGCGGGTGACGGTCTCAACGAGTATCCAAGCGCCGATTGCACAATCAGAGTTGCGACCTACATCGAAGACGGGTTTCACGATATCGCGTTCGGCATCCCAAGCGATGAGAGCAACTTCAACGAAAACTGTTATCGGATCCGTGGCGGCCCCGAATACTCCGGGAACCCGATTATCAGACGAACGGTTGATGGAAGCTCTGAGCCACTTGAAACGTTTGATAGTGACTTCCCCACGAACACCTGGCTTGAACACGTGATCGAGTTCGAAACGACGAGCAGTGGTGTCGTGTTGACGTACCACGGGTATGAATGGGACAGAACGAATTCCGAGTGGAGATCCTTCGAGTCAAGCACTCAGGGGGTCGATCCGAGTAGCGTCTTCGCGGACGACGTTGGTGTCGGTATCGGAACCTATCGAGTCGGCGGCAACCGAATATTCTTCGACGAGTATCGTGTCGGTCCACTCGGTAAGACAGGGCGCCCCGAGTGGACGCCAGCCGTCGAGAGTCCATAGTCCGAACAGGGCTGATCCAACTGTTCTGATACTGTCGGCTGTACGTGCGGACAACTTTTCGCCACTCTTGGTGGCGACGTATATTCGAGATGGGACAGCCGACAGTATGAGGGTCCGAAATTAACTCCAGGCACCAACCTCGTTTGCTGTCGGCACTGCTTCTACGTCTGTCTTTAGCCCGGATCGTTGTTCGTGAATGGTCAAATTGCCGTTCTTGTACAAGTCCTCATCGACATTCTGTGCGGCCACGTAGGTGCCAAGCTCACCGGTATTTTCACTGCCCCATTGCAAGGCAAACTCCGCATTTGACTTGTTCACATAGAGGGTCGCATCGTCAGCGTCCAGCGTCGCCCGCTGGTAGAAGTGGACATCCCAGCGTGTCTCTTCAGCATTTCCTATCGCAAGGATTTCCGCTCCCTCAAGAAAAGTGTGACTAGCCAATCGGCCCGTGATCGCGCGCACTCCGTTGTTTTCGATTACGGCGTTTCCCCACGTTACTTCGGGAAAGCCGCTGCTTCCAGTCCGTTGAAATCCCGCACCGATCGAGTCCTCGAAGCGTACGTTCTGATACGTTGCAGCGGTCGTCGGTGATGTTACTTTTGTCGCCGAAAAACACTTTCGAGCAACGAAGTTCCGGGTTATCGATTTTCCCCCCGAAGAATTGTGTCCGTAGTGACCGCCGCCGCCGACTCCACATCGAAGTGCGTAGGAATTGGTGACTTCAACCGGCGGGTCTTCGATATGGGCCGACCCGTTCTGTACCTCGTTTGCCGTCGTCTCAAAGCCGTGCCAGTACGAATCGATTGCGGTACATCTGTTGAACCGCACCCCACCAAAGTTCGATTTAAACCCGATCCCGCTGACCCCCTCACACAGCACGTCTTCGACCAGAATATCGATATTGTTCCGCGCTTCCTCGTTTGCGTTTCCACACCGAATGCCGTGGATTGCGTACTCCGTTTCGCTGTCGGACGTTCCCGCGAGCGCAAGATTGCGAATTTCGAGTCCGGACAGGCCAGACTGAATATCCACCGCGAAGATCTGATGGGTGTGTATGGAGGACAGCTGGTCGTCCACTTTGAGAACTGAACCGCTCCCCTCACCTGTGATCGTCAGATTGTCCGGGTGTTTATCCCCCTGAATTTGCAGGATAGCCCTGGAAAATCGAGAGGAGTCCGGACTGATACGGTAGGCGTCATCGGTTTCAGGAATCACGACCGTGTCCCCTTCCTCTGCCGCGTCAATTGCGGCCTGTATGGCTTCTGTGTCGTCAGTCGTACCGTCACCTTCCGCACCGAAGAACTGTACGTTCTGCGTGAACTGGTCGGTGCTGGTATCGATGGGTCCTTCCGGGTCCGTGTCCGAGTAGGCAGGATGACTAACAGTCGGACTCGGTTCTCGGTCTACCGGGTCAGGTTCCGGTGACTCGTCCGCAGGCTCGCTATCTCGGGTGGGAGAGCTACAGCCAGCAAGACCAAACACCGCAGCGGATGAAAGTTTGAGTAGTCGGCGTCGCGAGACCATACGTCCCACTTATCAGAAGAAGCCTTAGTAAAGGAGTCCTTAGCACACCAGTAGTTCGGTAGCATTCGAAAATTGTATCTTCTTCAACAGGATTGGTCGTTTCTTCACTAGAATATCTGCCAGTTCGATCGACAGAGACAGCCAAATCTGGGATAGATAACAGCTCTATAACAAATCAGTCTGTAAATTCAGGTGGGGTAATGTCAAACAATATTGTTCTGATCACCGTGGATAGTCTCCGAGCAGACCACTGTGGCTGGCTGAATCAGACGGATAGTACGCCACATCTCGATAGCATGGCAGCGGATTCGCTGACGTTCACGTCCGCGATCTCACCCGGACCACGGACCTTTTCATCTGTCCCAGCGACTCATACTGGAACACCACTAGCGTACACCCAAGACTCTATCGACAGTGATGACGACAGAATCAACCGTATCCGCACCCACCTCGACACGTTCGAGACCATCAGCGAGGAGTTGCAAAACAGAGGATATACCACTGTCGCATTCACTGCCAACCCGTGGATCAGCGACACGACTGGCTTCGACGCTGGCTTCGACACGTTCGTCGAAGTCGGAAAGAACGGAGGGAACATTCATGCACTGTTCAGTGGAACGCCACTCGCAAGAGCAGCGTGGCTGTTCGACCACTGGGTGTACAAGGACAGTTTCTTTTGTCAGTGGCGAACGTTCTACGACGACCTGATTGCCACAGTGGATGAACTTGAGGGACCAGTCTTCACCTGGATCTTTCTGATCGATACGCACAATCCGTACCTTGTTCCAAGAACAGATCGACACCAGTCATCGACGTACGGGATGTACTCCGGACTGCTTTGAGGCAACAGCATGTTCACAGAATCGGGCGCCCAGACATCGATCCGACGCACGATCGACCCGAAGACGCTGCGACGGCTGAAAGATGCCTATCGGGACTGCGTTCGCTCCGTCGATAAATTCATGAATCAACTGATGAACGATATGGACGACGAGACGCTGATAGTGTTTCACTCTGACCACGGTGAAGCGTTCGGTGAACACGGCTCATTTGGTCATCAGTCACACCTCTACGAGGAGAATATTCACGTTCCGTTGCTGGTCCACGGAACCGATTGCGACGACACTCTCGATGCCCCCATCTCGACGATCAAGATTCCGGAGAGACTCTCCCGATACGCCCAGGAGAAAACACTCAATCCCTCCGAACTGACAGCCGAGTACGTCGTTTCACGAACAGTAGACGATTCCGCGATCACAGTTCGTGGCGACCGATGGAAGTATCTCCAGACAGAAGACGAAGCACGGCTCTACGATCTGGCAAACGACGGTGAAACGGTCGACGTGTCTCAGAAGCATCCATCTGTATTCAACGCGCTACAGACAAGAAGTGAGGAGTATCTGGAGGCATTAACCGCTACGACGGAGTCGACGGAGGAAGTAGCTACCGATGCGGCGATGGAACAGCATCTTCGCTCGCTCGGCTATCTCTGAGCGGTCCCACTGCGTGGCTACTGCCCCAACGCGGTGACAGAACGGATGGACGCGCTCGACCGTATCCATCGGATAACTAAGCAGATCATCGTCGCTGAGTGCTAGTGTGAGTCTCCTCTTCATCCCCGATTACAGCGATGGAAACCCGTATCAGTCGAACCTCGCAGACGCGCTCGATCAAGAGGTCACATACGGGCGCACGGGGACGAAGTTTCCTGTGCTGGGTGCGCTCTGGAAAGACGACATCGCGGTCGTTCACTTCCACTGGTTGAATCTGTTTTTCAAGGGGGACCGGTGGTGGAACACCGCAGTACAGTTCGGATTGCTACTTGTTCGCCTTCTCGCGATACGGCTGGTGAACGTCCCGGTGGTCTGGACGGTCCACAACGCGACAATGCACGAACCGAACCACCCCCGACTGGAGCGGCAGTTCAAGCGGTGGTTCATCATCTCCGGCACCTGTGACAGACTCATCCTCCACTGTGACGCGATAGCGGACACCCTCATCGAGGAACTTGACCTTCCAGAGTCGACACGAGAGCGAATGGACGTGATCCCCCACGGCCACTATCTCGACAACTACGAGAACACAGCCACCACAGAGGAAGCGCGGGACAGACTGGACATCGACCAGTCAGACACAGTCTTTCTGTTCTTCGGACTGATACGCCGGTACAAGGGCGTTCTCAACCTCGTCGAATGCTTTCAGACCGCTTCGGTGCCAGACAGCACGCTCGTGATCGCTGGAAACCCAAGGTCGGAGTCGCTTCACGCCGAACTGCTGGCAGCGACGGACTCCGACGACCGAATCCGCGGGGTCTACGAGTTCATTCCCGACGACGAAATCCAGTACTACATGAACGCAGCGGACGTCGTCGTCCTCCCGTTTCGGAGAGTGACGACGTCCGGGAGCGCCGTTCTGGCAATGTCGTTCGGAACTGCGCTGATCGTTTCGCGATGTGGCTGTCTGCCGGAACTGATCCCCGAGGATGGGGCGCTCTTCTACGACGCTGACGACGAGACTGGACTCCAAGAGCGTCTGGAGCGGGCCATCGATTGTGACGTAGACGCGATGGGCGCGTCCAACAGACGACGGGTCAGCCAGTACGACTGGGCGAGTATCGCAACACAGACCGAACGCGTCTACGCAAAGGCCAAATAATACTGCTGGCTGTCCCATCTCGAACATAGTTCGAACCCGCAAGTCGTGTTCCGAACGGGCAGCCAGCAGTATAAGCGATCTATAACCAAGGGTAAGCTATTAAAACCAGATTGTATCGCAGATGTGTCTCCAGCCAGCGAACCCAGAACGACGCTGTTCGTCGCGTCGTCGCGAACGCACCCAACGAGCGGTGGCTGACGGGTCCACAGGGCCACCCCTGAACGAGGTGACGCGCCGATGAGTCCGAGCGGAGTCGCTGGCGACGACCAGTCTGGCAAGTCTCGGCTGACGTGGTTGGCCGTCGTCGGCTTCGGAATCGTCCTCGGTCTCGTGGTGATTCTCCTGCGAACGCCCGCTGCGTCCGGGTACGAGCCGTCGATGTATGCCCCGTACCCGACTTCTTTCTGGGTTCTCGTGGTCGTGGCGTTCACCATCGGCCAGTACATCATTATCAAGGCGGCGCTCTCCCGGAATCTCGCGACGGCCAACTGGCAGATCGGATTTCTCCTGACAGTCGTCATCGCCGGACTTCTCGTGTTCATGCCGTACATCCGTGGCTATCCTATCTATGGACGGGCCGACGTAATGACACACATCGGGAGCGTGCTGGAGATACAGGCAAGCGGCGGCGAACCGTTCCAGAACATCTATCAGAACATTCACCAGCTCGTACTTGCGCTTTCGTACGCAACCGGACTCGAACCCAGTCAGGTCATCAACAGCGTCGGAGGTATTATCTCGGTGTTTTCGATCGTGGCATCGTACGCGTTGGTCGCGACCGTCTTCGATCGGAGACGGGCCCTGCTTACGCTCCCCTTCGTCGTGGCGCTGATCGGCGGTCGAGCGTACATGAACCCCTCCCCGTACGCACAGAGTGTCCTGATGCTCCCGTTCGTGCTGTATCTGTTCGTCAAAAGCCAGCAAGCGGAGTCGTTCGCGACGCGGCTTCCGTTATCTCTCTTCGTCATCGCACTGATCCTCTACCATCCGCTGACAGCAGTGTTTCTGATATTCATCTTTCTGATCCATCACGGAGTGACGATAGTCTCGAACCGCGGTGTGTCCAGCGAACACTCCCTTGCGGTGTCGAGTATCACGTCGGGAACCACGATGCAACTCTCGCTGGTCGTGTTCGTCGCCTGGTACTACAACTTCGTCGGGATCATTCTCCGATTCGAGACAGTGTTCCAGCGGCTACTCGACCCGGGGACCAGTCAGACAAAGCTGGACACGTACTCTGCCACGATCAATCAATTCTCCCCGTCGCTCACCGATCTGATGCAGATAGCACTGGTCAAGTACGGCGAGACCGCAGTGCTGTTGGGGATCGGTTCACTGTTCGTACTGGGGCTGTTCGGGCTGTATCTCAGAGGCCGCCGTCCATCGACGCCCTATCTGCTGACGTTCGGTCTCGGGTTCGTCCTCTTTTCGGCGTTCGGGGTGCTGTTTATGATCGTCGACATGATCGGTGGATTCGGTCGGCCACTCATGGTCGCCCAGTACTTCGGTGCGTTCGTCGCAGGATCACTGCTGTACTGGTGTTACCGATATTTCGACTGGCAGTCGGGAGTGACGACTGTCGCTACGGTCGTCCTGATCGCATTAGTCGCGATCTCGGTGTTCGGGCTCTATTATTCGTCAGCGGGTGGGGAATCGAACTTTCAGGTGAGCGACCACGAACTTACAGGCGCCGAGTGGTATTTCGACAACGATCTGGACACGGAGCCACTCCAGGAACAGGGGATTCGGATGTACCGGTTCGAGCACGCACTTAACGGAAGTGAGTCAGAGAACGTGCCACAGGACGGCACCCGGCCACCCAACCGGTTCAATTACACCGAGTATTCGACGTTCGGGGAGAGCTACAACGAGACCCAGTATTACGTCCTGACAGAGCAGGCCCGGGTGTTCTACCCGACTGTGTATCCGAACTACGAGCACTTCTGGAGCTACCGCCAGGAGGATTTTGCCCGTCTACCGACCGACCCAACTGTCTCACACGTCTACGACAACGGTGAGTTCGACATCTACCGGATCGAGCCACCAGCGGGAAGCTAACCCGTCGTCTCTCGTATCATTCGTTCGAGGGGCGTCCAGTTGTACCAGACAAATACCTGATTGAGGTGTCACGTCTCGACGGTGAATCGCTCCCCCGGTTAGCCGGGAAGACGTCCGTGTTCTGATAGAGATAGTGTGCAACATCCAGAGGCTGTAGTCAGCAAGACCGTTCCGTTTGTTGTACGTCGAGGTTGCTGAACTATCTGCTCAGGAGATGTGTGCCCCGACCGCCGTGTGTCATTCTCCTTGCAGATACTGTTTGAGCGCCGTGCAAGGTACACAGCGCGATCCTCCGCTCTCGCTACGGGAAGCACATGACGGGTCAGTTGAATTTGCCGTCGGCTTTGAGACGCTCGTAGTGATCCATATCTCGATGGTCGAACACCTCCGCGGGGTGACCGCCAGCGATCGCACCTCTCGGGATGTCGTGAGTGACGACGGATCCCGATTGGACAATCGCACCCTCGCCGATTGAGACGCCGGGGATGATGATCACGTTGATCCCGATCCAGACATTATCCCCGATCGAAACGGATTTTCGGATGACCGACTCGTCGTACGGGATCGCATCCCCCTCGTAATTATGATTCTCCGTCAGGATCTCGCATCCGGTTCCCGAGTGGACGTTGTCGCCGACGGTTACCCGGCCCTCTCCGCGTATCTGTAATTCCCCGAGATGGACGTTGTCGCCGATGACCGTATTCGAATTGACGAGGGTTTCGCCGCCGACCCACAGGCCCGAACCGACCTTTTCTGCCGTTCGCTCTACCTTCCGCCTGTAGTATCGGTTGCGAAGGTCGTTGTATTGGTCGTGTTTCACCTCCTCGATTTTCCCCACGACCGTGATGGCGATATCCGTAAGACTCGAGTAATCAGATAACCGGGCGAGAATACCGGACATAGAGTTAGACTCTACGGAAGGAGCCCTATTAGTATTCATGTACTATACCTTGTGAAAATGAAATTACCAGTTCTACCGTGATGGGTCGGTCCTCTGTTTGAGAATTCGAGGGTGTCTCCTTCTGGAAACCTCCGTGCGATAGAGGCGCTGTGTATCTTGCACGTCTTAAGAGACAGAACTGCCATTCGACAGTTGATAGACTGGATCGAGACGTACAACGTTACGGTTGAAACACCAGTGAGGGTCCGAACGGAGAACACCGAATCGGCCGTCTACGCGTTCGTCTCGTACGCTGGACTACCCCGGTCGACGACTACCCTCTCCTCATCACCGGTCCCGGAAGACGACGTATTCGGCGTCGTCGCTCGCTCCGGTCCCATTTCCCGACGTAGACTCAAACACCTGTTACCATCGAAGTCCGTAGGCTACACAGAGCGGAAACAGTACATGTCGCTACGGAGAGGGGGCCAGTCGGAAGGGTCAGGCGACGCGAGTCGTCCTCAACCGCGGATCCCATTTACGATCATCCGGATGTTCTGTCCGACGCCCCAGTCGAACTGCCGTTCGAGCAGAAACGCGACAGAGATGTAGATAGCCGCGCCCGCGGGGATCAACACGAGCAGTTCGACAATCGGCGACACCGCGATCAGCGTTCGGGCGTACCAGAGCGTGCCGAACATCACCGCTGCCGCAACGAACGGGTACAGATACTCCATGTATATCTGGATCGTATGCCCTTCTACCAGACGCGCTGCCAGGTAGACATCGATTGGGAGCAAAATGAACAAGGAGATCCCGGTGACGGTGAGTGCCGTCCCCTCGATACCCCACGTCGCTGTCATCGGCCAGATCGCGATTGCGATACACACGACACGAAGGGATCCGGTTTTTACTAGCAGGTCCGGTCTGCCGAGTGCCTTCCAGACCGCGCCGAAGTTCCGTGTGATCGCGTGCAACAGTCCGTATATCGCGAGGATCTGCATCGTCAGTATCATCGGCGTCCAGTCAGAGCCGAGGATCGCCCGGACGAAACTCGGCGCGACGAGGGCGATGCCAAACGACATCGGAAAGGCGAGAAAGGCGGTGAATCGAAGCGACTGGTACAGCGCTCCGCGGAGTTCGTCGAGGTCCTCCTGAATGGCCGAGTACGCAGGAAACGTGATCTGGGATATCACGCCAGAGACCTCGGTGGCAGGGGTGTCAGCCATCCGGTACGCGTACTGATAGAACCCAAGCGCCGTGGCGGAGAGGAACCAGCCAACGAATGCGTCGTCACCCGAGTTGTAGAGCCACTGGATGATAGAGGCGCCGGTGATCCACTTGCCGAAGTCGATGAGTTCTCGCGCCGCGTCGATGTCGAACGACGGCCACGGGCGATAGTCGTGGAGAACGTACGAGAGCACGAGTTTGATAGTGGGACGACTCAACGAGGCAAACACGAGCGCCCAGACAGTCGGCGAGTACAGAGCATAGGTCACGCCGACGACGAACTGCGCGAACCCACCGCTCGTGTTATACAGGAAGTGCTTGTGGAATTCGAGATTTTTCTTGAAGTACACGACGCCGGGGTTCCGAAGCCCGTATATCACCGGCGAGAACGCGAGTGCACGGATAACTGGCTGGGCGCGCGGCTCTCCGAACAGCTGGGCGATAAGAGGTGAAAGCAAGAAGAGCACACCGAAGATGAGCAGGCCACGGGCGATCTCGAGACACCAGGTCGTGTCGAGATAGCTGTCGACGTTCTTCTCCTTTTGTTGAATGAGTGCAGCATTCAGACCGATATCGGTAAATCGTCTCGTGGCCCCAACTGTGAGGAGTGCAATCCCCAGTAACCCAAATTCTCTCGGGGAGAGCAGTCTGGCGAGAACGATTAACATCAGAATCTGCATGGATCTGGCGGCGAGTTTGGTCGCCGACACCCAGATGCCGCTTTTGATAGTTCGCTGTAACACCGACCCCGTCGGAACGAGATGTGCGAGAATCGCTTTGATTCGCTCTTTCATCTAGCTCACCCGTGGAGGCTGATACTGTCGGTTGTCCCATCTCGAAGACAATCCGCCACCGGAGGTGGCGAATAGTTGGACGCACGTACAGCCGACAGTATGAACCGAACGTCGACGCGGTTGCATTACTGGAGAGGAGCGACAGACACCATGTTGTTATATTCGGTCTACTCCACGCGAACAGTCGTCGGTTCGGAAAACAGTCGTCGAACGCAGTCAGGCCATCGCGTTTCGGAGTCGCTTGAGTGAAAACGTCGATAGCTCGGCGGCGGAGGGAGGGTGATAGACGGGACCCAGATCCTCGACTATCATCGGGTCCTGTGTGTCGTCCTGAACTGTTTCGACTGCCTCGGCGAGCAGCCCGGTCGATTCGGTGTACAGCTTTCGCTTGATCTCGCTCCAGCTTTGACACCCATGGATGTTCACCGTCTCGTGAGCCTGTATGGTACCGGCGTCGAGGTCGTCACTGAGCGACTGGACGATCATGCCAGCAGTCTCCTCGTCGTGCATGAACTCCCAGAACCCCGCAGGTCCGCCGCGATACGCTCGGGGGTCACCGTGGTGGTAGCTAAGTACACCATACTCTGTTGCGGTAAGAATGTCCCCACGGACCAGTCCGAAGCCACGCCGGAACACAAGATCAGCACTGGACCGGACTTCATCGACCACTTCCGACGGTAGCTCCTTCCAGAGACCGCTGACCGCAGTCGGATACGTCCGGATCCACGTCGCGTCTGCGACATCAGTAATATCAGAGATATGAACAGGGTTGTCGTATGCTTCCCCCTCAGTGAGGCCAGATACGAGTTTCGAGGCGAGCCAGAACGCCGCGTATGCGGGATACTTTCGCCCACGCTTGACGTTCTCACTGCCGAGCAATCCTGCGTCTTCGTTGATCACGACGAGTGTAATCTCGGCGTCTGTCTCCGAGAGCATCTGCTCGATTGCCTCCTTGACCCACTGCTCGGTGTACTCGCCGTCGAACAACAGACACACCCGGCAGCGGTCGCCAGTCTCCGCAGCCGGTCGGGCGGGCGGAGACACCGTCTGTAACTCCAACAGGAGGTCTGCGAAGAACTTGACCGCCCAGTTCGGATAGCGCAAGAATAGATACCGTCCGACGTGGGGATACGACCCGGGAACACCGCCGCGGACCGGATCTGGGCCCGTCAGCGGTTGATGTCGCTTGAGAAACTCGGCGGTCGAACGGGCCGCGAGCAGATACTCCCGATCGTTGGTCGCTTCGTACAGTTGCAGCCAGATGAGCGCCATCTGTGCGTTCCCCGTCAGACAGTAGTACCAACTCGGTGACCACTGCTCGTCGTACGCTCCCTTTAATTGCCCCTCCTGCTGCTGGAGTTCGAGCAGTACGTCTGCTGACTCCTTTGCCGCCCCCCAAAGTGAGTCGTCGTTCAGCAACGCACTCCCGGAGAGGAGTCCGCGTATCGTGTAAGCAATCGTGTGGAGATACGGGTCGGCGTCTGACGTGAACGCTGCATCCTCGAACCAGCCGTTCGAGCGACGCTTCCCGACAGCCCACCTGAGGTTGTTCTCGGCTGCCTCGCGATATCGGTCCGCCCGCTCGTCGACGACTGTCGCCCCTTCCAGCAGCGCCCACGCGACCCGAGTCGTGTACGTGTGGACATCACCCTTGTAATCGAACGCCGTCCACGCGCCCGAGTCGTCCTGAATCTCGACGAGCCAGTCACAGGCGTCTCGCGTGGCAGCTTTGAACTGCTCGGTTCCCGTCCGACGATATGCCTCGACGAGCCCGAACACCACCTGTCCAGTGTTGAATACGTTCGGGTCGCCGGTTTCGCCCGTTCCTTCCGGAATGCTCCCCTGAGGATGTTGGACGGAACAGAGCCACTCGGCCATCGCAGTCGCTCGCTCGAACGCGTCGCTCTCGGGATTTCGGTCGGCGTATCGGTACAGCGTCGGGACGATATAGCCCGAGGTTTCAGGATAGGGGTCCTCCCAGCCGAGAACGAGATTGTACGTGGCCGCTGAGCCACACCCGCTGGTGACATCCTGGCTGAGATTCAGCCAGTCGATTGCCGCGTCGAGGTGTTCCCGGTCAGAGCCAGTGTCCGCGAAGGCAGGGATCTGTGTCTGTGCCGCACGTGCTACTGTCCGGATTCGTGTCCGAAACGCCGTCACACTCGAACCATCCCCTATACGGAATTAGTTATACGAGTTCTACTCAGTCTACGGTCAGACGCGAAACGTCGCCTCCAACTCACGTAGTCCAGCGAGACAATCAGTGTGTAGGAGGGTGACTGCCCGAGGAGTGTCGCGCATCCAGAGCGGAAACCGGGCACGTCAGTTGAGAATGCGATCCGCCGTTCTGGCGAGTTCGTGCGTGTACCGTCCACCGAGCGTGGCGACCCAGTATTTGAAAAAACGCGGTTCGAGCGGATATCGACGTATGGCCGTTGTCAGCAACTGTCGCGCCTGGTCGTACCGTTCGTTTTGCATCGCGGACGCTCCGATCCGAAACGCCGCCCAGCCACGCATCTTTCGTCTGAAGAGGCGGCCGTACTGTGTGGCCAACTGGTCGAACTCCTCGAGAAAGCGTTCGTAGCCGACCCGCTTTTTCTCGAAGTTGTCAGTCAACCGGTTGTGCGCCGAATACTCGAAGACGACGAGCGGCTCTGGGATCCGAAGAAACGTCGTTTGCAGCGAGACGTTGATGTACCATTCGAGGTCGGCCCAGACCGGGAAGTGCTCGTCGAACGGAACCGCTCTCGCGATGTCAGCACGGACCATGACTTTGGACAGGGTTCCGACGACGTTTCGACAGAGCAACGTCTTGGTCATATCGCCCGTGACCAGCGGTGGGATATTGATCTCACCGTCGATGTTTTCGACCGCTACCTCGTTTCGAGCGCGAGTCCCTATCATTTCGCCAGTGTAGACGAAGCCGACGTCGTCAGTTCGCTCGAAGGCCTCGACCTGTCGCGTTATCTTCTCCGGATGCCACCGGTCGTCGTCGTCGAGAAATGCGATGTACTCCCCAGACGATGCCTCGATTCCGGTATTTCGTGCGGCGTTCGCACCGCGATTTTCTTCGTGGCGAATACACTCGACGTTCTGAAGGCTCGATAGATCCGCCTCCGTCACGATCGGCTGTGCCGGTTCGGTAGAGTGGTCGTCGACTACGACGAGTTCGACCGGATCGTAGGTCTGTGTCCGAACACTCTCGACCGCTTTTGGGAGATACGTCGGTCGGTTGTACGTCGTGATGATGACGGTCACGAGCGGGTCGCGGTTGTCTGATGGTTCAGTCGTCATGGCTGAGATAGTGTCCGAATTTCACGATGGGTCGCTCCAGATGGGAGTACCTTCACAGTCAGGATATTAGTTATACAACGGATACAGTTCCGGCCGCGGAGTAATCCAGGATACAGCAGAGACAGTCTCTGGCCACGAAGTTTCAGTATCACAGGTGACACGCACACGAACAGTCTCGCCGGAAATAAACGGTCGTCTCTGACTCGTGGTGCGGTCACGAGGGCCGAAAAGATCCCTCTTGAGAGTGTCGGACGGGTGCTAGTATGAACCGCCTACTCAGATAAAGCGATATTAAACTAAGTCGTCTCCGGAGAATTTGTGGGTGGTGTGTAATCTGTGCCTTCCCGCCGTCAAGTGCTAAAATCCCTCTCAGTACTTTCTGGGATCGGTCTCCTCAGTGTGACCTCCCCATCGTTGACTCGGTGGGCAGAGGACGGCGCGGCTGAGAACGGGAACCCCGAAGACGCTCCCAAAGACCCACCGTCAGACTCTGAAGACCAGTTGATAGAGATTCCAGCGGACGCACAGGATCATAACGAGGATACGTATGGTGAGTTCCTGAACGTGCAGGAGTTCGGTGCTGTGGGGGACGGACAGAGTGACGACACCGCTGCGATCCAGAATGTGCTGGACGGCGCGGCCGATGGCGATACGGTGTATCTACCAGCAGGGGACTATCTCGTCTCACGGTCTAGCTGGGGTGGTGGCCCGATACTGACCGTTCCGACAGACGTGGCTGATCTCACCATTCTCGGTGATGTCGGCTACAACGAGACGCGCATCTTCGTTGCTGAGCGTGAGTACGACGACGACCGAAACTTCGCAGTGCTGCGAATCCCGGTCAACAGAAACGTTGTCGAGGGGTTGAAGATTCGCAACCTGACTGTCGACGGAAATCGCCCTCCAGGCGACTACCCACGGTACACGCACGGGATCCAGTTCTATCCGAGCGGCGCGGGCGGCGGGCACGACATCCTCGTCGAGGACTGCTGGGTCGAGAACTTCGCCGGAGCGGCGGTCGTCTGCCGGGAGGGCCGTGTTACGTTCAATCGGATCACGAGCGTCAACAACCGGCAAAACTTCGGCGTGTCAGAAATGGACGACTCGACGGCAGGAACCGACAGATACGGAGTCACAATTCAGAATTCAGTCTCGAAAAACGCGGACTGGGTCGGGATCGACCACAACAAAGGCGGGCGCGTTCGGATCGCGAACGTCTACTCGGAAAACAACGGACACAGCGGCTTCAAGACGACGAAAGACAACCGTCGGACCCGGATCGAAAACGTGACCTTTCAGGGCGAGCGATACGACGCAGCAGTACGGACGAACATCAGTACGACGGCGGACATACCGGACGCGCCCGTCGAACTGTCGCTGGACACAGTAGCGATCCGAGACGCTCTCGGCGGTGGGATATATATATCAGGAGATAATTCGAGCGTGCAGAATTCGGCGCTGATCGACGGCCCAATCGAGATCCGAAACTGTGGCGGGGCCAGTAATGGCGGCGGCAGCCACGGCGCACTGACGGTCCACGGTGCTGGCGGTGGTTCAATCGAGGAACTCCGCGTCATCGGAACGCAAGAGGGGCCTGCCGTGTGGTTCGACGGTAACCACGAGTTCACTATCGATACGCTGTACCACAAGAACAACGAAGGCGGTGCAATCGGCCCGGAGACGCCCCACGGGAACCTGCAATTTGGCGCGCTGATAAATTCCGACCCGGGTCGGTTAGATACGCCTGAGGCATCCGATGTCGGCGCGTGGTCCAGACATTCGTAGCCGTCGTAGCTGACCGGGTCGTCTCGGGGAGGGCATCACGGACACGACTGCTTCCAGAATCCCGTAACAGTTGAAAGAGATCCATAACAATACGGGTACTTACCATCTGTTCTCTCAGTCGACTATCTGCATCCTGCATCTCCTATGGAACGAAAAACACCTCACAACCAGGAACGGGCGACAGCCGAGTACGAGTTGGCATTCTACGTGCCGAATCTGTTGACCGGCGGTGCCGAACAGGTGACGGTGACCATCGCGAACGGGTTGGCACAGAGAGGCCACGATATCGACCTCGTCGTCTCGAATCCACGGGGGAAGCTTCAGGCCGAGGTTGCAGACGACGTTTCCATCGTCGCGCTCGGAGAGAGCAGGCCCCCATTCATCGGGATTGGTGCACACGTCCCAGCACTCGCGTCGTATCTGCGACGACAGCAACCGGCCGCGATATTCGCACAGATGACACACGCAAATCTGGTCTGTCTGCTAGCAGGACAGCTTTCGCGAGCGGATACCCGGATATTTCTGACCGAACACAGCCCGTTCGCCATGAGTGAGAATCCCCCGTTGCGGTCACGAGCCTACCTCTCACTGACCGCTCGACTGCTGCCGTACGCTGATCACCATATTGCTGTCTCTCAGGGAGTAGCAGACAGCATCGTCCAGAAGACCAGCGTGACAGCAGACCAGGTGTCCGTACTCCACAACCCCGTTGACGTGGAGGCAGTTCGCTCCCGTGCGCGCGAGCCAGTCAACAACGAGTGGCTCAGCGACGACTCGCTTGACGTCATGCTCTCGGTGGGCCGACTGGAAGCGCAAAAAGACCTGAAAACGTGGCTGCGAGCGTTTTCACGAGTCCACGAGCGCCGACCGCAGACGCGAGCGATCATCGCTGGGAAAGGCTCACAGCGGGAGGGGTTGGCTGCGTTCGCTGCGAAACTCGGTGTCGATGACGCCGTTTCGATCCCGGGGTACGTCGACAACCCCTACGGCTACATGCAGCGCGCTGACGTGTTTCTCCTGTCCTCGCGGTACGAAGGACTACCGACGGTGCTCATCGAAGCGCTGGCCTGCGGGTGTCCGATCGTCGCTACTGATTGTCTCGCTGGACCACGTGAGGTACTCGCCGACGGAACGTACGGACAACTCGTCCCGGTTGGCGACGCTCCGAAGATGGCAGATGCCGTCGTCGAGACGCTCGACCGACCACCGCGGGCGGAGAAACTCCAGGCACGGTCGGACGACTTCGCGCCCGGTGTCGTGCTGGAAGAGTACGAGCGATTTCTTGACCGACATGTCGCGCATGCCTCAGACACAGCCGCTGAACAGATTCCGTGAACGCAGAGAATATTCGACACGCCCGTTGTCTACGGACAGTGGGTTGGAGCGAGTGCCATTAGGTCACGCGGGTGAACAGACTCCGTGGCGGGCGTAAAACGCTCTCGTCCGACGATCTGTCAGCAGCGGCCCGTGCGCCTGAAGCGATTTGACGCCGGGACAGTTGTTTGCTTCGAGCAGGACAAACTCACCTGGTTCTGTGACGACGACGTCCCAGCCGGTGTACGGAACGTAGGAGAATGCCTCCGCGATCTCCAGAACCGTATCGAGAATGGTCGACCAACCGGGGATCTGTGTTCCGGTGATCTGAGCACCGGTCTCCGGATGTGTGTCGTGATGTTTGACCACGCCATCTTCGGCGAGTTGAACGCCGGTTCCCAGTTCCCCCCGTTCTAGATCGACCCGAGACGAGATGCCTCCCCGGTCGAAGTTGTCCACGGGCGCGGATCGATCAGTACCGATACGGTGAACTGCGACAGGACAGAACGCCTCCTCACGTTCGCTGTCCCACATCGTCAGCACGCGGACCGTGTTCGTCGACGCCGGATACAGATCCCGGGCGTACGCGGCCTGCTCGACGAACTCCATGGCGACGTTCGCGTCCCGGTCTTCGACCATCTCCCGAAGTGCTGCATCGCTCGTTCGCTCGCCGTTCACACGACACTCGCCGTCTCGATACGAGCAGTGTTTCACTCCCGTGCCACCTGCTGCGTGAACCGGCTTGAGAATGAGTTGCTGTCCGGACCTGATTTGGTCGAGCACCCACGCCCCGGCGGGCGTTGTCTCTGTCAGCCCCGAAAGAGAACGAACCGGGTCGTCGGCGTTTGATTCGGTGAGTGCAGTCACGACGGGAGGTGTAGTGCTCGATGATCCATGACCGCTCTGTCGAGCGGACCCGTCTGTCATGACTGGCTGTGTGTTTCGGATCGGATGAAATAGCCCCTCGTCGATGATGCCGAACGTCTCCGGCCGGTGACTCTCGAAGGGGGCCATCGCCGCGTAGAATCCGACCTTGTTCGCCAGCACGCTGACGAACTGTTCGTCGTTGATGTAGGCCGTTTTCTCGCGTTGAAAGTCCGTGAGGAACTGGTCTCTGTCGTGTGACTCGAAATCGTACAGCGCTGCGCTGTGGCTCAGGAATCCGTTCCGGTAGTTTCGAAGTCGCTGTCCAGGCTCCATCCCGACCCAGGTCGACCAGCTATTTACCTCCCGAAGGAGAAACTGCGAGAGCTGTGAACGCAACGGCGCGATCCGCTGTGTCCGAAGGTGACAGAGCGAGAGGAACGCCGACTTGGTGGCTGCATGCACGCCGTCCCAGTTCATACTGACCCACTATCGATAGTGAGGTATAATTATACAGCTCATACCCCCGAGGGGGCAGATGTCAGCTTCCGAACAGGAAGTCAGCGGCCCAACGTATCAATAGAAGCGCCATTCCCAGAGCCCATCACAAGTTTCATTTCCCCCCGAGCAAACAACACAGAAGACGAATACCGATCAGTAATGAGTTCATCAATGAGTTTAGATTCAATCGATTCGGCAGATCTCTTCGAGAGCGAAGATGCACACACTCGTGCGTTCAGCTGGGACGACGAAGGGGGAGCCACGCTCGCAGTGGTCGAGGCCGTCACGGACATGCTCGGAGTCGAACCGACAGAAGTAGAGCCACTCAACGACGTGATCGAGACGGACGCGTTGAATCAGCTATTCACGCCGACAGGCGAGACACTACGCCGAACTGGGCACATCCAGTTCGAGTACGAGGGCTGTCTCGTTCGCATCCAGGCAAACGGAACGGTGTCTGTCGTACGCGCCACCCAGCTGTAGCGCGCCTACAGAAGCACCCACGCGATGAGTGTCGCGTTGACGCCCACCGCAACGACCGACGGGATCGCAAGCCCGATCGGAATCACCGGCCGATAGCGGTCCGGAACGAGCCAGAGACAACAGACTCCAAGCGAGAGCGCGCCGAGTTTCAGCCCGGCCAGTCCGGCCACACCTGCTGTTTCGAGCGCGTGACGCGCGATCGGATTCATCTCCTGCAGCCCAACTGAGAGTCCATAGACGGTGAGTATCACGTCCAGCGACATCGCAGCGACGACCACGACCCAGAGGTCACGTTCACAGTCGGACAGGTACTGTGTTACCCCGCTGTCGGTCCATCGAGCGTCGTCGGCGTTCGCCGAACGCGTGAGCAGTTCATGAATCGACATGGTACTCGCCGGAGACCGTCTGGGCAGGGGAACTCCCGGCGTCTGGACGTGCGAACGGTTCCCATATTGTTATCGAGGAGATTACGAGAAGATCACAGACGTAGGGACGTTCTGCGTGATGAGATCCAGATTTGATACCGGGAAAATCAATCGCTGTACGCATCGTATGGTCTTTCTAACTATTGTGCGCTGGAGAGAGAGAGAACCTATGGCCACATCCGTCGACCCGCGCGAGATCCGCCTCGTCGCGAAAATCGAAGAGCGACACCGACAGCCAGACCTGTGTACGATCTACGCACCGGACGACGACGAAGAAGCGAGACTCTCGACATGGATCACGGCAAAGGAGGGATCGTTCGTCTCGCTCACAGCGGTTCGGTGAACGAGCGGACAGTGAGTGTGGCAACGGCAGTCGATCGGTGATAAGAGGGTGTGGCAACAGCAGTCAGCTTCTGACGCAGAGACGTACGGTGGCCTGTGGAGTGTCCCGTTCCGAAAAAGAGGTTATAGAGACAACACCAGTCAGCCAAACAGACGTCCAAGCAGGCCAGACTGTGGCGTCTCTGACTTGTGCTCTTCCAGATAGAGATATTTTAGCAGCCGCGCGGACCGCTCGTTGAGTTCGATATCCCCACGACTCTGGTCGTAGTCGATGACACCGGCATCAGCCATCTTCGGGAGGTGACACTGGTAAAGCCCAACGTACACCCGCTTTCGTTGCTGTGAATTGAGCTGCGCGGGGTCGACTTCACACTCCAGACCAGCGATGTACTCTGCGACCTCGCCTAGTGTTGCCGTACCACCGTTTGCTTCGAGATACCGGAGCACTTCCTGTCGACGCTGTGCGCTGAGCAACTCGAAGACGTGAGCCTTCGAGAGGCGGTCACGGCCCGTGCTTGCGTCTGTCCGCTCGGTTTCTTGTTGCTCGATAGCTTCTGCCATACCTTCCTTGACCTGCACGAAGGGTATAGTTAAGCGCAATCTACACGATCCCCCTCGCGGTTCGTCGGGAACTAGAGCGCTCCTACCGTGCGAGAAGACACTGTTTACTGAGTAGGAGTTCCTTTTCGGGATGAACGATCCTCCGCGCTTATGCCTGCGACTCGCTTCTGAGAGTACTGATGGACTCGACAGACGAAGCCACGATCAATCAGTGGTGGGAGACGTACTGGGACTGTACGGAGCGGTGCGACGAGGTCAGGGTGACAGTGTATCTCCGGTCGGTCGCACCTGCGCTCGGTATCCACTCTCAGCGCATACAGTTTCTACAGGCACTCGCAGATGCGGCAGATTCCGGTCTGTTTGACAGCTACGACGTTGCGATCATCGGCGACGAACTCTGTGTCTGTGAGCGCTGTCGGAATCTCGCAAGCATTCAGCCCACGATCGAGACAGTACTCCGACTCATGTCCTGGCGAGACGGCGGGATCCGGTCGAGCGGGTTCGTTCGCTGTGAGTCCTCGTCGACGCTCGCTGGCGAATCACACGTGACGGTCACGCCGCCGGAACTGACTGCTGGCGTCTATGCTGACGACACGCTGATCGGGGTCTTTCCCTGCAGAGCGGACGAGCGAACCTACAGTCCGGCCGCGTTTCTGGGTCAGTTGCTCCGGGAGGGAAGCAGTATGAACGAGCGCGAGGGTGAGCAAAGCGTACATACAGCGGTGGCTGGAAGCGATAGGCCTGAGGAAGACATTCGGCCCGAGACAGATATCGCTCGGCTGTTCTAGCTCCGAATCGTCCAAACGTCGCAGGGAGGAGATGACTAGGACTCTGGTTGGGCGCGTTGCTGGACGAGTGCGATCCGCAGATACGGGCCAGCAAGTTCGAGCTTCTCTGTGGGGCTGACCAGCTGCCGCTCCATGTTGTAGCTGACGTACCCGTCTTCGACGAGCGCCGGAAGCAAGGTGTGTGTGAGCTTTGCGGTGACGCGGTGTCGAAATGCCTCGTCCGATTGGGGCGTCTGTGTGCGTCGCATCACGTAATCGACGAGTTCCGTCATCCGAACGTACCCCTCCGAGCGGAGCAGATACGTCAGCACGTATCGCTTCCCGGGGTCGGACAGCGTCTCGAAGAGTTCGTCGAACGTCTTTCGAGTCATCGCTGTGTCCGGGTCCCACGACTCGTCGAGCAGTACCTCGACCGCGATGTGTTCGGATTCGCTCATCAGCGCGCCCAACTCGGGTTGGGTGTTCTCGTCCGTCCCGGTCTCGCCTTCGTTCATCGCGCGACCCTCCCCATATCTGTCGATTGCGGTCGAATCAAACCCCGGACACGATGAGTCAGGTGTCGGCGGTGGAGTCGATACACTGGCACGAGTCGCAGTTTTGGAGACATACCTATTGTTATGCAGTGCTTGCCACATTCCGACTCCAGATGCAACTGCAGGATTCAAGCAATTGAGAGCAGTCAGCCAGCAGATCAGCGTTCGGCCGGGCCGAGATAGCCCCAGGATTGTAATCTATCGCCGTCCCCGGCGATCCATCGCTCACCGATATCGTCGCGATAGTAGCAGTTCGGAATGACGATGGTGTCGACGCGCTCGTAGGCCTGCTCGCGTGCGTCCTGCATCGTCTCGCCTTTGCCGGTGACGACTAGCGGCATCCCGTTTTCGCCAGCGACGCGCCACTGGCCGTCAACGTGTTTCGCGTCCTCGATGTGGATCCCATCTCGGCTGTCGGTCTCGAACACGACGGCGGCGTTCCGGGAGTTCTCGTCGTACGCTTTCTCGTCGTCGAACGGGAACGGCGGAAGGACGATTCGAACAGCGATCTGGTAGCCGCGGTGTACCGTCAGGTCGGGATCGGCCCCGTGCGCGAGGTCGAAGAAGAACTGGCCAGTCGGTGACTCGAAGGATTCCTCCTGAAGTGCGATCGTCGGATAGCCGAACCGCGGCGTGAACTCTAACGGGTAGATCCCAGTCTCGTTCACGATACAGTTCAGGTCGATGCTCCCGACGTACCCCTCCGCTGCGAGCCAGTCTTCGAGTTTGCCAAGGGTCTCCTCGAACAGTTTGTTCCGGCCGGCCCAGAACATCGATGTGCCCATCTCACCCGTCGACGGGCCGATGTTGCCGGGGAACAGTTTCTTGTGCTCGAAGTTGAAGTTAACCTGATCGATGAACTGCTCGCCGTCGAAGAAGCCACAGATTGCGACTTCGACCCCCTCGACTTTCCGCTGTAGCTGGAAGCCCTTCATGCGATGTCCCCACGCTTTCTTGTAGGCTTTCAGGACATCGATCACGTCGCTCCCATCGTCCTCGTTGCCGACGTACAGCAGTCGCTTGACGTTCTGGACCTCTCCAAGTGGCTTGATGACGTAGGGATTCGGGTGCTCCTGAACGTGTGTGATCCCGGCGTCGAAGTCGTGGAAGACGTGATGCTCGACCGTGTTGACGCCGTGTGCTTCGAGAATCTCCATCGCGTATCCCCGGTCTTCTTCGAGGTGATCGGTGTTCGGCGTGCCACCGACGACGGCGTGGCCCTGCTCGCGGAGTTCCTGCGCGAGTTCGCCGGTGCCGATATCGGACCCGACCCAGATATCGTCGAAAATGATGACATCGGCCCACTCGACGTCTGCCTTCCAGTCGTCAGTCTTGGGAACGAAGCCATCACCGATCTCCTGATCGCTTTCGGCTTCGATGTAGTATTTCACGTCGTGGCCTTCGCTGTGGACGTGCCACGCGAGGTCGGTAATCAGTGCGGCGTCGGCGGAGATGAACAGGAAGTGTCTGGATCCCATAGTGTAGTATGTACGTTTGGGTCTGTAGTTTCTCCGCCGGTCACCTCGTAACTACCGGTCCCAAAGGAAAGAAATCACGAATTCGGAAACTACGATTTCCAAAATCAGAAGTTCTACTTGGTCGGGGTCAGAAGGGCCAAGACGGGGAAACGCAGTACATCCTGTTCAGTCGCTCCGGGTACACTGACGATCTGCAAACTGTCGCTGACACGCGTGATGACGTTCAGCTCTTCGAGTTGTCTGACCTGATGACTACTGGGACGAACACGTAGCAGAGAGTGACACGTGTCGGGACGGACGCTACGCTGACAGATCCGGGATGGTCATGCGAACCACCGTGCCGTCCTGCGTGTCGAAGGAGAGATTCCCGTTGAGTTTGGTGATCCCCCACCGGAGTTGCCAGAGACCGAGCCCGGTACCGTGCTGGAGGGGTGTCTCGCTCTCGGCATCGATCGATGCGAGTTCTGACTCGGGAATGCCGGGGCCGTCGTCTTCGACGACGATGCGATAGCCGTCGGGGATCTGTTCGACAGTTACAGTCACCGACTCCTCGGCGTACTCGACCGCGTTCCGTATCGCGCTCGACAGCGCCGAGCGCAGCGCCTCCCAGTCGGTGACGAGTGGCGCGGACTCGGGAATATCGAGCGTGATGTCGACGTCACCGTCGGTTTCGGTGAGATCGGAAACGAGTTCGGAGAGATCGTTTCGTGATTCCCGGGTCGGGTGCGAGACGAGCTGGTCAGTCGAGCGCGCCTTGGCACTGAGCGTTGCCAGTTCGTCCGCCGAGTCGAGGATCGCTCCGGTGTGTTCGCTGTCAGACTCGGCTGCGACCGCCTCCGCGTTGCTCTTGATGACGTCAACCTTGTTGCGGAGGTTGTGTCTGAGTACGCGATTCAGGACTTCGAGACGCTGTTTGCGAAGTTCCCGTTCGGTCACGTCGCGCAGACTGACCAGCGATCCGAGCGGACGACCGTGCTGGTCGGTGAACGTGGTGATCTGTGGATCGAATTTCCGCATCCCGGCGACGGTCTCAAGTTCGACGGTCTCGGTCGACTGTAAGTCGTCGACAGAGACCGACACGAGCGAGTCGAACGGGTCACCCAGCGGGTCTGACGGGGAGGCGTCGAGCGTCTCCACGGCTGTCTCGTTGATCTTGATGATCCTGCCGTCCGTATCGACGACGAACACCAGGTCGTCAGTCTCGCGTGGGATGGCCCGTTCACCGAGCGCGCCCGCGGCGGGGGTCGACTCGAACATGTCGTGGCGAAACACCGCCAGCAGGAGCGTGACCGCTGGGGTGACGAATGCCAGCGAGTACACCGCGAACACCGTGGAATCGCTCACTTCGCCCGCCAGTATCGAAATCGAGTTGATGATGATGAGCGGACTGGACCCGGCGAGCGTCAGGCTCACCCCCTGAAACAGCGACAGATGGCCGTACTTCTGGGTCGTTCGCAAGAGGAGATAACAGCCAATCGCGACGAGCGCCAGCACGTACAGGAGTCCAATCGTCCCAAGAACCTGTGTGAGGACCGTTTGTCCCTGCCCAGTGGACGATTGGAAAACGAGCAGGACGACGATACCCACCACGGGAAAGGAGACGAGCGCAATCGTTCGGAGGCGGAACCGGGTGTATCGTCCGGTGTACTGCAACGCAAACAGAATCCACGGTACGACTGCGAGCACCCACAGCATGAGCGACACCTCCAACCACAGTGTGACACCAGTGTCGGGAATCTCCGTCCCGCCAGCGAGAGCGAGGACGCTTCCCCCGACCGCGCCAATCCCCAGGAAGAGGGCCGCGACTGCAAAGGGGGTCACGCCCGGTTCGTCCCACCGCCGATAGCAGTAGATGCCGAGCCAGCACAGCACGACACCGGAGAGGATCGCAACGGCGAACCACCCATCTCCGAGCGAGAGGGCCATACCACTAGATTCAGATCGACTCAAAAAAAGTGCACGCCTTCCACCTCGGTGGCTGTGAAGTGACCGTTCACGTCACTCACGGAGCAGTCTGTATTGCTAGATTGTTTGCTAGTTCTCGTCTGTATAGCTAGCACAACAAGCCAGGGGCGACTCGACTGTGCCAGTAGATATGGTCGCTGTCACACACAGGGCCGGTTCGAAACGGCATCGAATCAGCGGGACAGTACACACAGTCGCGGAGGGAGACAGATGCAACTGATGCGAAATGCAACCGAGCGGTTCGGACAGTTCGTGACGAACCACAACCGAATCGTCATCCTCCTGTTGCTCGTCCTGACTGCGGGTGTCGCCATGGGCATCACCCAGGATCAGGGCGGGTCCGACCAGTCGATCGACGAGGGCGCGCTCGGTGATTCGGACGTCATGCAGGCGGCCGAATACATCGAGGAGCGCTACGGCGGCGAGGGGTCTGACGACAGCACACGCGCAGACGTGTATCTGATCGCAGAAGACGGCTCAGCGTTGTCTCGGGACAGCCTCCTCACGGCGCTGTCCTACCAGATGGACGCCGTCGAGAATCCGGCAGTCAGTGATGCGCTCGCCACCGACGGCGTCCGCGGCGTGCCAAATATCGTCGGGCAGGCACTCGCTGACGAGTCGGATGCGAGCCTGCAGGCACAATATGAGGCAATCGACAGTGCGAGCGATGCAGAACTCGAGTCGGCGGTCACGACCGCCTTCGCGAGCGGCGAGGAGACTGCCTTCTATCTCCCGACGACCTACGAGACGGGTAGCACCCAAAGCGACGCGATTCGACTGACGTTCACCTTTGCGAGTGAGACGGCACCGACCGACGCCCAGCAGGCGCTGGCCGACGCGGCAGACGAGTACAATTCGGCGGCGATATTCGTCGACGGCGCGCCCGCGTACGCGGACCTGAACCAGGAGTTTCTCTCCGACGCAGCGTGGCTGGTCATCCCGGCAATCCTGCTCGTCTTGCTCGTCATCCTCGGGTTCGCCTACCGAGACGTGACCGACGTGATGCTCGGGTTCACCGGAACGGTCATCTCGCTCATCTGGGCCACCGGCCTCATGGGCTGGATGGGCCTGCTCAATCAACAGACTGCGCTCATCGCACCCGTGCTCGTGGCGGCACTGAGCATCGACTTCGGCTTTCACGTGTTCATGCGCTACCGGGAGTACCGCGGCCCCGAAGAGGGGATCCGCGCCGCGCTCGGTCGGGCGACTACGGCCGTCACCGTCGCGTTCCTGCTCGTGACGGTGACTGCAGCCATCGGCTTCCTCTCGAATCAGTTCAGTCCGGTGGGAATGATTCGCGAGCTTGGGCTCGCTATCACGCTCGGCGTGGTCGCCGCGCTCGTCATCTTCACCACGCTGGTTCCCGCGCTGAAGGTGAGTGTTGACGGTCTCTGGGAACGATTCGGCTTCGACCGCCGCAAGACCGCACTCGGCAAGGGCCGCTATCTCAGTCGCGTGCTCGGAAGCGGCGTGACCGCAGCACGGCGCGGCGCAGCACTGGTTATCGTCGTGGCCCTGATCGGCGGCCTCGTCGGCGGACTGGCCTTCACCGAACTCGACCGCGAGGCGTGGCAGAGCGGCGATTTCCACGAGGATCCGGGCTGGCAGAGTGACCTGCCCGAACCGCTTGCCTACGACGCCCACGAGTCTGACGTCGCACAGAACATGGGCTACGTCCGGTCGCACTTCCAGAGCGATCAGGAAGGGTTCACCGACGGCGGCAGCGGGTTCACGACGATGCTCGTTCGCGGTGGGGGGAGCGTGGCGACCCCCGAAGCGATGGAGACAGTCGCCGCCGGACACCGCGCCGCCGCCGAAGCTGACGGCGATATCGTCATCAAGCAAAACGGCGACGTGCAGGTGTTGTCGGTGCTGTCGGTGATGCAGCGAGTCGCCGCCACGAACGAGGACTTCGCAGCCACGCTCGCAGACGCGGACACGGACAGCGATGGCGTCCCGGACAGGAACGTCGAATCGCTGTTCGACGAGTTGTTCGCCACCGCACCCGAGCAGGCGGCGCAGGTGCTCGAACGGACCGACGGCACCTACGGGTCGACGCTGGTTTTCGTTCCCGCACAGCAGTCGTTTGGCTCCGAGCGCGCGGCGGTGATGAACGGTATCGCCGACGAGATGACGACCGAGTCAGACTACGCCGTCACTGCGGTCGGAACCGGGACGATAAACGACGCCGAGATTGCCGAGATAGCCGAGGGCATCGTGGTCACGTCGCTGCTCGCGATGCTCGGCGTGCTGGTGACACTCGCCGCCATCTACCGATTCGTCCACGGGAGTCTCTCGCTCGGCGTCGTGACGGTGGTCCCCATCGGACTGGCGCTCGGCATCGTCTTCGGGGTGATGTATCTGCTCGGACAACCGCTGACGCTGCTGACGGCGCTGCTGGTGAGCATCACCATCGGACTGGGCATCGACTACAACATCCACGTCAGCGACCGCTTCGCACAGGAACTCGAAGGCGGCCGGGACGTCGAGGCGGCACTCCGGGAGGCAGTCACCGGAACTGGTGGCGCGCTGCTCGGGAGTGCTGTCACCTCCGGCAGCGCGTTCTCGCTACTGATGATCATCCCGCATCCGCAGTTCAACTCCTTCGGGTTGATCGTCGCGCTCGCGCTCAGCGTCTCCTTCCTCCTGAGCGTGTTCGTCCTGCCGAGCGTCCTCTGGCTGTGGGCACACCACGGCGGCGTGTCGCTCGCGGGAGCGAAATCCAAGAGTGCTGCCACTGCCGACGACTGATACTGTCGGCTGTCCCATCTCGAAAATACTTCGCCACCCGGGTGGCGAATATGTTTACGTACGTACAGCCGACGACTGACAGATATTTCCCCTCCCCACCACTACGCAACCCATGGACGAGACGTTCGAGCGCGCGCCGGTCGGCATCCTCGACGTGACTCCGGAGGGGGTCGTTCGCGAGATGAACGAGCGAGCGGAGGATCTGCTCGACGCCGACCCGGACGCCGCGGTCGATTCGTCA
Source organism: Halovenus marina (assembly GCF_051414115.1). Classification (NCBI taxonomy): domain Archaea; kingdom Methanobacteriati; phylum Methanobacteriota; class Halobacteria; order Halobacteriales; family Haloarculaceae; genus Halovenus; species Halovenus marina. The sequence continues at coordinate 2,212,693 of NZ_JBLKNZ010000001.1, forward strand.
CTCGAATCGGTGTTTCCCGAATCGGTCGACGCGAGCGTCCCGAGAGCGTTCGACACGCCCCCGACAGCGGACCGCTCCATCGAGGAGTACTATCCAGCCCTCGACCGCTGGCTCACCGTCTCGCTCGTGCCGACAGATGGTGCAGTCACGCTCTATCTGCAGGACGTGACCGATCAGCATCGGGACGAGCGTCGCGTCGAACGGTTGCAGGCTGACCTCGACCGACTGACGATCATCAACGAACTCATCTCGGAGATTATCGGCGAACTCGTCGGCGCGTCTACCCGCGAAGAGATTGCCGAGACGATCGGTCGGCAACTCGGTGAGACGGACATCTACGACTTCGCGTGGGTGGGCGAGCGGGAACTCGGGAGCGACGAGATGGTCGTGCGCGCGGCGGCAGGGGCGACCGGCCGAACGCTCGACCGCATCGAAACCTGTCTCGACGGAGGCGACGCCATCCCCGAGACGCGCGCTGTCGAGACTGGCACGCCCGAAATCGTCCAGCCGATCGGTGACGACGAGTCGGTCCCCGAAGCGATCCGGCGGGCCGCGTTCGCTGACGGTCTCCAGTCTGTGCTCGCGATTCCACTGACCTACGGCTCGAACGTCTACGGCGTCGTCGGCCTGTACACGTCCGAGCGCGAGGCGTTCTCGCCCCGCGAGCGAGCGAGTTTCGCGACGGTCGGTGAGATGGCTGGCTTCGCCGTGAACGCGACCCGCAACCGGAACCTCCTGCTGTCGGACACGCTCGTCGAACTCCGCCTCCAGGTGACCGATGAGTCCGACCCGTTCGTCGGCGTCAGTGCGAGATACGATAGCGCACTCGCGGTAAACGGGCTGGTCCCGCAGGGGGAGGATCTACTCTGTTATCTCTCGGTCGAGGATGCGTCGCCGGACGCAGTTGCGGAGGCGCTGGCCGAAACTACGGGGACAGTCTCGACACGCGTCGTCGAGGAGTACGACGACGGAGGGTCGCTGGAGGTCGTGCTGGACGAGGAGACGCCGCTCGGTCGACTGGTGACTCGGGGGGCGACCGTTCGGTCTGCGGCGTTCGACGGCCGCGGGGGTGAGATTCTCGTCGACCTGTCTCCCGAGGAGGACGTGCGACGCCTCGCCGACGCTGTCACCCGCGAGTACGACGCCGAGGTGCTCGCCAAGCGCGAGCGCGAACGTGACGTCGAGACTGCACGCGAGTTTCGGGACACGCTCAGCGACCGCCTGACCGAGCGACAGGAGACGGCGCTCAAGACCGCGTTTCTCGCAGACTACTTCGAGTCCCCGAGAGGGAGCAACGCCGAGGAAGTCGCTGAGGCGCTCGACATCACCGGCCCGACGCTGCTGCACCACCTCCGGGCCGGACAGCGCAAACTCCTCGCGGAGTTTTTCGAGCAGACTGACGAGCATCCGAACTAGCGAGTGCTGTCGGTCCGACGAGCGAACCACGGCCATTATAGGGATTGCAGGGGAAGATCCGATAACACAGGGCCATGGGAGATTCGACGCCGCTGCCGAACGCGCTCGTCGTCGACGACGAGAAGGAAGTCGCAGACGCGTACGCGCTCCGACTGCGCGGACTCTGTGAGATCGAGACGGTCTACGACGGGCGTACAGCGCTCGAGGAAACCGAACAGCGAGCGGTGGATATCGTCCTCCTCGACCGGCACATGCCGGGACTGTCCGGAGACGAAGTACTCGAGAAACTCGACGACCGCGACTACTACGGACAGGTTATCATGGTGACGGCTATCGACCCCGGATTCGACGTGCTCGATATGCCCTTCGACGACTATCTCTGCAAGCCGATCGACCGCGAGGACGTCAGGGAGGCGGTCACACAGCAGTGTACGGTACTCGGTTACGAGACGCTCGGCGAGTACTTCCGCGTCGAATCGACACGACGCGTCATCGCAGCAGAGGTCGCCACGGAGGACCGCGAGACACACGACGAGTATCAGGAGACGATAGCCCGCGCGAGTGAACTCGAAGAGCGCGTCCGTCGACTTCTCGACGACGCGGAGACGCTCCTCGACCAGTTCGAGGACATCGGCCGCGAAGGACAATAACTCAGATCGGATCGAGACCGGCGAAACTCAGCCCGAATCGAGACCACTGACCTCGATTCGCGCGCCGCCCGCGGCGGCGTCTGTGACGGTGACCGACCAGCCGTGCAGGTCGGCAATCCGCGCGACGATTGCCAGTCCCAGCCCGGTTCCGTGGTCGTCCGAACTGTAACCGGGTTCGAAGACACGCTCCCAGTCATCTCGTGGGATTCCCGGGCCGTCGTCGGCCACGTAGAAGCCGCCACCGTCGATCGAACCGACAGTGACCGACACGTCGAATCGTCCGTGTTCGGCGGTCCCCGTCGAGCTGTGTTCGGCGAGTCCCGTCGAACCGTGTTCGACGGCGTTGCGGAACAGGTTCTCGAACAGTCGCCCGACGCTGTCCGGGTCTGCGGTCGCCGTGGGGAGTTGCTCAGCGACAGTCAGTGTCGCACCGTCTGTCTCGACAGTCTCCCAGGCAGTTTCGGCCACGTCGGTCAGGTCGACCGCCCCGTCCGGTTGGACGACCTCTTCTCCCCGAGCGATGGTGAGCACGTCCTGAATGATCCGCTCCATTCGCTCGTGTGCCTGTTCGACGTGGTCGAAGTGTTCGTCTTCGTCGAGTTCCCGGCCAGCTTCGAGGCGGGCCTTGGCAACGTCCAGCGGGTTCCGCAGGTCGTGACTGACCACGCTGGCGACGTGGTCGATTTCGAGAGTCCCCGCCGCTCCGTCGTCCGGTTCGTCAGCATCTGTCTCGGTGAACAGCAAAAAGCCCTGCTCGCCGTCTTCGGGCGGAACCGCCGTGACGAGAAAGTCGGTATCCGATCGAGATTTGCTGAGTTGCACCTCGAACTGGTCGCCCTCGGTGAGAAGCGAACTGAGCGAATCAGACCCGTCTCGAACACCGAGCGCCTCGAACGCGTCTGGAATCGATTGGCCGTCGACGTCCGTTCCAAAGCGCGTCTCGAATGCCGCATTCGTCGACCGGATGACCGGTGTGCCGTTCTCGATGCCGTAGCTACACGCGGGGCCGGGATAGCGGTCGATCGAAAGCGAACGCGCCTGTGTTGAGTCTCTGGACATGGTCTCATGGGCCGACGGGACGGCGCCTCGACACGCCCCAACAGTCGTGGTTCGGGCGCGACATTTGAATTTCTGTTGGCTGTCCACGCCCTTAGTGGTAGAGCCTAGCTATACAAAGAGACGGGACAGACGCCGATTGCGAGCGGTACTCCGGCTCTCTCCCGCAGTTTTCGGTCTCGCTCGCAGCGACGGACTGCGCTCTGTGGTCCGTGCCACACTCGCGCATCTGTATTGCTAGATGCTTCACGAGGGGGAGATGTCGATACCTAGCCTGGGGACACAGGATGGGGTGCCGCATAGAGAGAGATATGACACGGTCGACCCGTCGATCCGAGCGCCCTCCCGACAGAAGTGCAGTCGAGTCAGCGCAGTGCAGCCACCAGGCACCGGTCGACGCCGACACGCTGCTCGCGTTGCTCGGCGACGACTACACCTATCAAGTCCTCAAAGCCGTCGTCGAACGCCCACGGACTGGGCGGGAGATCCGAGAGGCGACAGGCGTCTCGAAGGCAACAGTGTACCGACGGCTGGACCGGCTAGAGGAGGCCGGTATCGTCGACTCGACGATGCAACTCGACGAAGACGGACATCACTGCAAGCAGTTTCACGCGGTGACGCAGTCGATACAGGTGCAGTTTGGCGAGGACGAGTTCACCGCACGGATCGAGCCCGGTTCAGACGTAGCGAACGACAAACAGGAACGGACCAGACGACGGTCACCTGCCGACGACTGATACTGGCCGCGGTGCAGTTCGGCAGCATCTTCCTCTTGTGATACTGCTGGCTGTACGTTCGTACAGATATTCGCCACCAAGGGTAGCGAATTCGTTCAAAATGGGACAGCCAGCAGTATGAGTAACCGACACTCGTCTAACGTCTATTCGTGAGTGGCAACAGATTCGTGTCGGTCAAGCAGTTAGATGAACCCGTCGCCGCGGGGACCGGTCGAGCGAGACGTCTCGACGTCGTCGAGGCGGTCGAAAACCTCGTCGAACTCGGCGGGACGATTCCCTTCAGTCGCGTAGAAGTACAGCGCCGTCTTGACGATGCCACGGAGCGTGTACGTGATGAGCTGTGCGATCAACACGCCAGCCACGAACAGCGGGAGACCGAGAATGAGTATCTCCTCGGCGAACAGGAGATACGCACCCGGTGCAAGCACCGGCAGCGCGACGACCATCGCGATGAGGTTCACACCCACGAGACCGATCGGCGTCTCACCGAACGTCTCCTTGAACGTCGTCGCGCTGCGCGTGAACATCTCCCGGACCGAGGGTTTCTCGAAGACGATGACCGGGATGACGAAAAAGGTCAACAGCGTCCACGCGATGCCGACCACCATGGCGAGGATCTGACCAACTGCAGAGTCCGATTCCGAGATGAGATCGAGAACGACACCGACCGTCGCGCTGATCACCGCCCACGCAAGCAGCGGCCACTTGACCGCCCACGCGTTCTCGATACCGTCACGGAGCGATGGCTCCTCGCCAGCGAGTACCGCACGTGTCTGATGGACCAGCGCCGCGGTGAAAAACGCCGAGATGAACGCCGTCCCGAGATAGATACCTACGAGGGCAATACCGCCGACGACGAACGTGATCGTGTCGCTGCTGTCGAGTGCGAGAACGCTGAACATCGGCGTCAGCAAGAGCGCGAGATACGCCAGACCAGCGATCCCGCTCACGACTGGGAACAGCGCGAGTCGCGGGTGTTCTCGCAGTACCGAGACGCTCTGTCGAACGAGGAGATAGCCTCGCTTGGCTCTGCCGAGCAGTTGCATGGCTGTCTGGTAGTAGGAACAGTCGGGGGGTAAGGTCCGGGTCACTGTTTCACGCGCTGAAACGCATCGCGCTGTCTGCTACGGGTATTGTCGCTGTCGTCTCGTGTTTGCGCCGCGGTCGCTCACCGTTTCGCAACATATTTGCGGTGTCCTGACTGACTAATCAGTTAGTGAGACCACAACAGAGACGGCCGAGTACCCTCGGCCAGATCCCACAGTGAACGACAGCGATTCGAGCGTCGTGTCACGGATCGTCGGCGACGGGAGCGTACTGTCCCGGATGTTTGGTGACAACGCCGTCGTCGTGGCAACTGTCGTCATCAGCACCTTTTTCATCGGGTTTGGCGGCGGTGTGATCTTTCCGATCCTCCCGAATCTGGGGGTGGTACTCGGGATTTCGCCGTTGCTCGTCGGCGTCATCCTGAGCGCGAACCGGTTCACACGGCTGGTCGCGAACGCACCCGCGGGTTCGCTCGTCGACCGGATTGGAACCCGAACCCCCTTCGTGCTGGGGATGGGGATTCAGGCTGTCGGCACCGCTGGCTATATCGTCGCCTTCTTTCTCCCCTTTCCGACCGCCTGGTTTCTCGGCGCACGGATCCTCTGGGGTGTCGGCAGTGCTTTCGTCTTCGCGACGGCACTCACCATCGCGGCCGACGTGAGTTCGGGCAACTCTCGGGGTGCGAACATGGGGATGATCAGAGGGGGGATCCTCTTTGGGTTTCCCACAGGCGTCGTGCTCGGCGGCCTCGTCAGCGAACTGTACGGCAACGTCGCGGCCTTCAGCCTCGCAACCGTGTTCGCAGTGATCGCGACGCTGATCGCGTACCGTGCTATCCCCGAGACACACGTCGAGGGGGACGCACACCGGTCAGTCAAACCGTGGGATGTCGATACGGCGATCCCGGCACTGACTGTCGGGAGCGTCAACTTCGCCGTCTTTTTCGTCTACACCGGAGCCCTCTTTGCGACACTCGTCGTGTTCATCCGCGAGTACGACCTGGGCGTGTTCGGACTCGGGCCACAGGGAAGTTCGGGGATATTTATGGCGCTCACTGTCGTTTCGGCTGGCGTATTCATGCTTCTCGGCGGGATGTTGAGCGACCGGCGAGCCTCACGGGTGCCGACGCTGCTTGTCTTTCTGCTGTTGGCTGGCGGTGGCTTCGTCTTGCTCGCGCTTGCAGATTCGGTCCTGACACTCGCTATCGCCTGCGTCTGCATCGGAACCGGACAGGGTGGAACGAGTGGGCCACTGATGGCGCTTCTGGCCGACATGACGCCAGACGAACGGATGGGTCGTGCTGTCGGGACGAACAACGTCTTCGGTGATGTCGGTGGCGGACTCGGGCCACTGGTGTCCCTTCCACTGGTGAACTCGATCGGGTTCGTTCCGGTGTATCTCGCCTGCGCGGCGCTCCCGGTTGCGGCCACGTTCGTGTTGCTCGGCGGCGTCTACCGCGAGACCGGACGGTTTCTCCCCGGCCGATCCCACACACCTCCGGACGTCACACTGACGGACGACTGAGCGGGTGTGTGACACACCACAACGGTGGCATTCGTGGTAGCTCGAACTGAAGTGGCTCGGGTACGTTCGATAGCCTAATGCCAGAATCGAGGCCAACGCCGGGCAGAGCTAGTCGGGACCCAAGAGTCTCACCGTCCGTCGTGCCTCTCACGAACCGTTCCCGGACGGGTCGGTTCTCTCACCTGTCACGGTCACCTCGCCCGAGAGCAACTGTGCGGAGGGGGGCGCAAGCGTAATCTCTTCTTCGTCAAATCGACGCTTCACCGTTCGTCGGAAGTCCGACCGGGCGGTCAGGATGTCCTGATTCATCGGATCCGCGATCCAGAACTCCGTCTGTAGTGTGATCGCGTTTTCACCGAGTTCGACGATGCGCGCGTTTGGGGCTGGGTCATCGAGAACGAACTCCTGGTTCGTGGCGATCTGTTGCAGTTCCAGCAGGGCGTGCTCGGTGTCCTCGTAGTAGGCGACGTACACCTGTTCTGTGATTCGATACCGGTCCCGGCCGTAGGGCCGCGTGAGCGCGTTGTCTGTGAGTTCAGTGTTCGGAACGGCGATGGTTTCGTGGTTCGGTGTTCGAACCCGCGTGACACGGAAGTCGACTGACTCGATGGTTCCCTCACCGCCCGGCCACGATATCCAGTCGCCGACGTTGAAATCAGGATCGGCGACCAGAAACATCCCGCTGATGAGCGATCCGAACACCTGCTGGCCAGCGATGCCGAGGGCAAACGTGAGGGCCGCGATGATGACCGCTGACTCGGAGAGCACGTTCCCGTAGCCTGCAGCGATGATGCCAGTCAGAGTCGCGAACCCGATCAGAACGACTCGCAGGTACGTCTGTGCCGCAGATTCGATGGTGGGGTTGTTCCGATTACGCGCTCTGACGAACCGGGCAACGAGCGGAACGAGTACGATTCGACCGAGGAGATAGACGCTCGTCAGCCCTACGAAGAACCAGAACAGCTCTGACAACACCTGACCGTAGGCCGACAACACATCTGTCAGCCAGTCTGGTAGTGAAATCCGGTCACTCATGGACCAAGTGTTGACCGCCACCACCAAAAAGCCCAATTGCAGTGGTGGACAGAAAATGGGCCGGACAGATGTACACCGCGCCGAGACGTGCTCACGTTATTGCGCGCGACTCGTCTGCTTCAAAGCCGCTTGGACCACACAGACGGCGCTGGCGACTCGCTTCGCTCGTCGTATTGTGCCATCAGAAGCGGGTCGGGGCGGATTTGAACCTCGATCGTTCCGCTACGCTCCACTCCCTGTTTCAAATCCTTCCTCCCCACTGCGGGTTTTCTCCTCGCTATGCTCGTCGAAAATGCTCATGGGTCGGGGCGGATTTGAACCGCCGACTTCCTCCGTGTGAAGGAGGTATCATAACCGGCCTAGATCACCGACCCGCGCACTCGTGGCTACTTGTGCAGGTACCTTAAGAATTGTTTTTCGCCCGCTAGTCGCTGCGCTCGCCGCGATACTGCGTCACCTTCCCACGGGCTTGATCGATGGCTTCTCTCGCTTCACCTTCGGCACGCTCACCGACCTCTTTCAGGTCCGCACGGAGTTTCTCGACACGACCTGGCTCCGGTTCCTCTTCCTCGCCGATGATGTCCTGAACGCGCTCCTGGAGAGGTTCAACTTCCTCCTGAACGCCTTGCTTTGCCGTCTCACCGGCCCGTTTCAGGTAATATCGCGTGTCCTCGAAGTGTTTGTTCATATCTGACCATACGCAGACAACGAATATATCCTTTGTGGCATCGTCAGCGTCGACCTCGCTCGCACAAGCGAGCCGGTGTATTCGTTGTAGTACATCACATACAACGCGAGTTCTCAGAGTGGCGAGCCGTCAGTACGTCGGATTCTCTTCGGGGACGCCCTCGCGCTGATTGACGACGCGAGCGAGGGTAAAGAGCGCATCAGAGAGCCGATTGAGATAGACGATTGCGGCGTCGTTCGCGGTCGCTTCCTCGGCGGCAAAGGAGACGGCGCGGCGTTCGGCACGGCGACAGACCGCCCGCGCCTGGTGGAGTTGCGCCCCGTGTTCGGAGCCACCGGGGAGGATGAAATCTTCGAGCGGGTCGAGTTCCGCCTCGTGGCTGTCGATGACCGATTCGATGCGGTCGACGTGTTCGTCGCGGATCTGTGGGTCGTCGTCCTCGGGGTCAGGGTTGGCGAAATCGGCCTGTACGATGTGGAGGTGGTTCTGAACCTCGCGCAGTTGGTCGTCGATGTCGTCGTAGCCGGTGGGCCGGGCGAGTCCGACCAGCGCGTTCACTTCGTCGACGCTTCCGTACGCTTCGATGCGCCCACTCGCCTTCGAGACCCGGTCCATGTTTCGCAGGTCGGTCAGCCCCTCGTCACCGCGTCCGGTGTAGATTTTCATACGCGGACTGGGGCCGAGAGTCACTTAACCTCTGGTGCTCACGGCTCTTTCACTGTTCCATCACGTGCTCGTTACGTTTCATCACGGGCTCGTCGTGTACAGCGAGTACACGATGACTGCAAACCCCGTAGCGAGCAGCGCGCTCTCGATGAGCAACCCGATCTCGAAGTTCGCCTGAAACAGCTGGTCTGCGATCCCGGCAAGCAGGGTGCCGAGCGTCATGATGCCGAATCCGAGCGCGAGCGCACCGAGCGAGCGGGATCTGGTTCGTCTGTAGGCCTGGTAGGCGAAGTAGGTGATCAGGCCACCGAGAACGAGCGTGAGCGTCTTCAGCGCGATTATCAGCGACGGGATTGTTGCATCGGGCATGCTCATGTTTCTTTTCGCACCTCCGACCAGAGGTCGGCAAGTCGTTCGTCTGCGGTCCGCGGTTCCCTCGAGATATCGACCTCGAACACCCGGTCGTCAGAGAGTCCGATGGCCACCTCGTCGAACGCGACGACATACTGACTCGCGTGCTGGCCGTCAGAGCGGATCTGGACGCCCTCCTCCAGCAGCGAGGCCTCGACAAGCGTGTCTATCTTTCTGTATGTCGTCGAAAGTGGGATGTCAGCGACTTCCGATATCTCCTCGGCCGTCATCGGTTCAGTGAGTTCGCTGACGATCTGTCTGCAGTCAGGGTCGTCCAGCGCATCGAGGACCGACTGCAGGTCCGGCGTATCGTCGTCCGCGAACGTGTCACGGACCATCCGTACGTGAACGTTCCTGCCCAGCGGCTTAACGGTGCCGAGAGCGAACGACCGACACCGGCGGCCTTTTGGTGCTCTCCGCCCTACCGATCGGTGTGCTCGCAGTCGAGTTTCACACACACACCGAGCGGTCCTACGACGGGCGCGACCCGGTCGAGGACCTGCTCGAACGGGCAGCGGCCGTCGACCTGGACGCGCTTGCCGTCACCGACCACGACGACATCGAGGCGAGTCTGAACGCCCGGTCGCTCGCCGACGACTACGGACTGGTCGCCATTCCCGGCCTCGAAGTCTCCAGTGCCGACGGCCACGTGCTCGCACTCGGTGTCGAACAGCAAGTTCCAGCGGGGCTTTCCTTCCGGGAAACAGTAGCTCAGATCAGAGATTATGGGGGGATTGCTGTCGTCCCGCACCCGTTTCAGGAGTCCCGTCACGGCGTCCTCGCGAACATCTCGAAGGAGGAACTCGCGACGGCCGACGCCATCGAAGTGTACAACTCACGGCTCCTCACCGGGCGCGCGAACCGACAGGCCGAACGGTTCGCACAGAAACGAGATCTTCCGATGACCGCCGGGAGTGACGCTCACATCAGTCGCATGGTCGGACAGGCAGTCACACACGTCGACGCGGACGAGCGAAGCGCCGACGCCATTCTGGATGCCGTCCTCGCCGGAGCGACGAGAATCGAAGGCAAGCGGACCCCCTGGCGGATCAGCTTCCAGCAGGCCGCGAGTTCGATGCGGCGACGGCTCAAGTATCGAGTGAACGGGTTCTTGAAGTGATGTGTGTCGGCGCGAACACCGAGACAGTCAAGAGGGCAATCCGGAACGAAACGCCCTTGCCCGGCACCGCTGGCTTCGCGGGAGCGGTCGATGGGCTGGTCGTCCGGGACGTCCTCGGCCGGTATCCACTCTTTAGCGAACGCGGTGATCCGGACACGTGGAGCCTCGATCCGAGACGGCTCGACACGCCGGTGCGACTCCCCGCCGGTCACGTCCGTGACGCATCCGGCACCCGAACGCTGTGGGACCTCCCGAACCCGGAACCGCGAGCGGACACGCGGCAGCTCGTGCTAGATCTGCGACACGCGATCGAAGACGCCGTTACAACTGCCGAAACTGCAAACGCCGCAGTCGCCTTTTCGGGCGGACTCGACTCCGCGGTACTCGCCGCACAGCTCGATTGTCCGCTTTACGTCGGTGGGTTTCCCGACAGCCACGACATCGAGAAGGCCCGATCGGCCGCCGCAGTCCTCGGCCGGGAACTTCGCGTCGTCGAATTTGACCACGGCGACATCGAGCGTGCGGTCCCGGAGATCGTGCAGGCGACTGGTCGGACCAACGCGATGGACGTACAGATCACGACTGGACTCGTGCTGGTCGCCCAGCAGGCCGCGGCAGATGGCTTCGACCGCCTCGTTCTCGGGCAGGGAGCGGACGAACTGTTCGGCGGCTACGCCAAAGTCGTGCAGGCACCGACCGATCCCCGCGTGAGCGCCGACACCGTTCGCGGCGCTCGCCGGGAGGTGCTCGAAACGCTCCCCGACCAACTCGAACGAGACGTGCTCGCCATCCGAGCCAGCGGCTGTGAACCGGTGACGCCGCTTCTGTCCGACCGGGTCGTTCGGCTGGCGCTGTCGCTACCCGAGGCGCTGATCAGGTCCTCGGCCGGAGAGCGCAAGTGGGCGCTCCGCCTCGCCGCTCGCGAGTGGCTGCCCGACCGTCTCGCCTTTCGGGAGAAGAAGGCGGTTCAGTACGGCAGTCTCGTCGCGCGGGAACTCGACCGGATGGCCCGTCAAGCGGGGTTCAAACGGCGCATGGACGACCACGTCTCACAGTATATCGAGATGCTGGCACAGAACTCCGACAGTCCGATACCCGAAATAGTGTGATATATGAGAAACACCGATACCAGCTACCAATAACACTCCGTGGTTCCCTGCCGTTGTGTAACTATTGCTTGTTATTGTCTGAACTGTTTCTGAAAGTAGAGTACAGAAGCGAATGAGGTTTCGCACAAAGTGGTCCACAAAACCCGTCGCTGTCCGTTGGTAAATGGCAAATAGGTTATACTCCACTCCGAGAGTGTCCGGTCTAATGTTTCCAGAAGCAACATATTTAATAGATTTAGACAATAATGGTAATGTGGATACGACCGATGTACGACCTGACAGGATTTCAGCGCGACCTGCTGTACGTGATCGCCGGTCGCGAAGACCCCCATGGCCTCGCGATCAAAGAAGAGCTAGAAGACTACTACGAGACAGAGATTCACCACGGACGACTCTACCCGAACCTCGATACGCTCGTCGACAAGGGACTCGTCGAGAAGGGCCAGCGTGACCGCCGAACGAACTACTACAGTCTCACCCGTCGTGGCCGACGCGAAATCGAAGCCCGCAACGAGTGGGAAGACCAGTATATCGACCGCTAGATTCGCTGTTTTTCGAGTTCTGATGCGTCCAAAAGCAAAGACGGCCATCGCCGGTATTCTCCTGAATCTGAGCGTGAGCGCGCTGCTCTGGGTTTATCTGGATACGTTCGTCGCGTTCTTGCTCGTCCCGTTCGTTCCGTTTCTGTTCGGCCAGCGCGCCCGGTCGGTGCAGACGTGTCCACGCTGTGCGTTCACGACGACGGACACCGAGTACGAGTTCTGCCCACGGGACGGGAGTCGACTCGAAGAGCAGTCCTGAGGCAATATCAGCGGTGAAACGCTCGTCGGAACTTCGCAGTCAAGGGTTTAGTGGACGGCACCCCGACTAGCCCTATGGACCGCGATAGCGTCGAACCGCAGGTGGACGACCTGCCCGGGGAGCGGGCCCGAGAACTCGTGTCCTACCACCACGAACACGCCGCACCGAGCACGTACATCTGCGAGTTCGTGTGGGACCACTCCGAACCGGCGATTGGCCCGTTCTGTACGGACGTCGACGGGAACGTGCTGCTGGACTTTGCCGGACACGTCGGGTCGATGCCGCTCGGATACAACAACCCGAAGATACTGGAGAGACTCGAGGAGTTCGAGCTCGTCGACCCACTCAAAATCGCCGGGCAGGATTTCTATCTGCCCGCCGAGGAGCTCTCGGACCGGGGGGTTCCCGGCCCGGCCGACCTCATGGATCGGTTGACAGACGTGACCGGCTACGGGATGGACACGGTCTTTCTCTCGAACACCGGCGCCGAGGCCGTCGAGAACGCGCTCAAAATCGCCTTCGACTACACCGCTGGCAAGTACACGATCACCTGTCAGGGAGCCTTTCACGGCCGGACGCTCGGCACGCTCTCGCTGAATCGCTCGAAGGAGGTCTATCGCCGCCGATTTCCCGAAATTGCGAGCGTCCACGACGTCCCCTTCTGTGCCGACCGGACGTGTTCGTCGGAGACCTGTGACTGTGGCTTCTTCCGCGAGGACGGGTCGGCACTTCGACAGATGGTCCGCGATACTGGGTTCGTCAACCCCGAGGAAGTCGCCGCGTTCGTCGTCGAACCTGTTCAGGGCGAGGGTGGCTATCGAATCCCGAGCGACGCGTTCACGGACGAAATCGCAGCAGTCGCGGAAGAGTTCGACATCCCCGTCGTCGTCGACGAAGTGCAAAGCGGCGTGGGCCGCACGGGCGAGTGGTGGGCCAGCGACCACTCCGCAATCGAACCCGACGTGATCGCGAGCGCGAAGGCGCTTCGCGTCGGCGCAACTATCTCTCGCAAAGAAGTGTTTCCGGCCAAGCGAAAGCGACTCTCCTCGACGTGGGGTGCGGGCGACATCCTCAGCGCCGCGCAGGGAGCACTCACGCTCGATGCAATCGAAGAGCACGACCTGCTCGACAACGCGACCGAGCGGGGGAGACAGTTCCGCGAACTGTTCGAAGCGGCCGACACGCCCGGCGTCGTCGACGTTCGCGGACTGGGACTCATGCTCGGCGTGGAACTGGACGAGACACAGCGTCGCGACGACGTGCAGGCGGCCGCGTTCGCCCGAGGGTTGCTCGTGATCGGGTGTGGGACGAAGACGCTCCGGATTCTCCCACCGCTCGACGTGACCGAGCGAGAGATCCGTCTGGGGACAGACCTGCTCGTCGAAGCGATACAGGACGTCGCCTGATACTGCTGGCTGTCCGTTTGTACACCGGGATGGCGAATTCGTTCAAAATGGTATAGCCAGCAGTATGACCCCGCCGAAAGACGATTCAGTCACCTTTTTCCTGTCACGTTCGTAGATCCAGATGGGGTGAGATAACATGGAGCCAGCAGTCGCACTGGGGGTGTTCATGCTCATGGTCGCGCCAATCGCAGGTGGCGTGCTGACGTGGCTGTTCGACCAGATTCGGATGAATCAGGAACGGCCGGATCCGCCAGAGACCAACCAGATGGGCCGCAACATCCCGGGCGGAGACTCCCGAAACTCCCAATAGCCGACGGAGTTGGGTTCAGTCAGAACTGGTAGCGCCGGTCGTCGTTTTGCTGTTGCTGGGGGAACTGCCCGCCAGTCATCTCGTCGAAGGTCATCCCCGACAGATACTCGTCGTAGGTCACGTCGTAGCCACTGCGGAGATGAAAGTCGAGTTTGCCCGTGTCGACCTGCGTCTGAAAGAGCATGTGGACCGCGCGCCGAACCAGTTCGTCGGGGTCGTCCGGTTCCATCGCGACAGACAGCATCGCCAGTTCGTTTCGCGTCTCCCGGTCGAGGCTGACGGTCAGCTCCTCGCCCAGGTCGCTGTACTGCTCGCCGATTGCCGCCGAGAGGTCATCGAGACTCATACCCGCCATTCGGCTGGCGCGCGCAAAACGTCTTTCATCCGCCAGCATCGACGAGGGCGTCCGAGACAACGTCGTCAGAACCGACGTGAGACTTTTGAGACGGCAACCCGATGGACTGCACGATGACAGTCACTCACGGGGACCTGACCATCGACTGGTACGGCTACGCGACCGTTCGGCTCGGGACACCCGAGCAGACCGTCTATCTCGACCCGGGCCGGTACGGCGTGCTAACCGGCGAGTGGGCGGCCGACAGCGAGACGGCCGCCGACCACCATCCGGCGGCCGGCGACCGCAGACCAGAAGATGCAGACGCCGTGTTCCTCAGTCACGTTCATCACTACGACCCGGACGGGATCGACCGCGTTTCGGGGCCGAAGACGACCGTCGTCGCTGCCGACGGCATCAACGTCCGAAACAGTTCGCGGGACCTGCCACGACTCTCGGAACTCCCACAGACAGTGCGCCGCGTCGAGCAGGAAGCCGAAGGGGTCGTCGCGGACGTGCCGTTCTGGACGGTGCCAGCCTACAACGAACCCGACGGACCGCACACCCGCATCGACGGCACCCCATTCCACCCCGAGGGGCGAGGGGTCGGCTTCCTGCTGTCCGTGGCAGGCTATCGGGTGTTCTGGCCAGGCGACAGCGACGCGCTCGAAGGCCACGAGGAACTCGACGTCGACGTGTTTCTCCCACCCATCGGCGGCGCGTTCACCATGGACCGGCGGGAAGCGGCGCTTCTCGCAGCGAACATGAACCCGGATCTTGTGGTTCCGATTCACTACAACACCTTCGACGCGCTCGAAACGGATTCGACGGCGTTTGCCACGGATGTTTCCGAGCGTTCGATTCCAGTGGCGCTCGACGAGTGATACTGTCGGCTGTACGTACGGACAACTATTCGCTACCCCGGGGTAGCGAATTATGTTCGAGATTGTACAGCCGAAGTATGAGCGGAGCGTGTCGACGAACGGCTACAGCACGCCCATCTCGGTCAGTCGTTCGGGCAGGTAGGTGTCGGTGACGAAATCCAGACCCCGTGAGGCGAGTGACTGCTGTTCGGACTTCTTCTCGATGTCCAGTTGGAGTTCGATCTGCTCTTTCCAGAACTCCGTCTGGTAGCGTGGGTCTTCGAGTTCGGATTCGAGCGCGTTGATATCGGAATCGGACAGCGGGTCGGTCGGCAGGTCGTACTCGACGATGTCCTGCGGGCGAATGCCGACGAAGTCCGCCTCCGGCGTCGCGAGATACTCGGAGAGGTGTGCGCTCTTGATCGAGCCATACGCGACGGATCCGTAGATCCGGTAACTCCACGGGTCGCCGTCAGTGAACACCACGACGGGCAAGTCGAGTTCGTCGTGCAGTCGCTTGGTGATCCGACGGGTCGCACGCGCAGGCTGGCCTTTCAGATGGACGATGATCGCGTTGTAATCGTCGTCGAAACCGTTCTCGACGAGTCGGTCGCGCATACCACCGGTCTCGACACAGAGTGCGAAGTCAGCGTCGTTGTCGAGAAACTCGATGGTGTCCGGGTTGTTCGGGATCTGATAGCCACCCTCACCGACGTCCTTCTGACAGTGAATCTCCCGCTCGCCGCGGCGGGTCTGCTCGCGCAGTTCGAGCGGCCCCATGATGGTCGCACCCGACTCCTCGGGGCGCATGTGGAAGTCCTCGCGGGTCGCCCCGGAGACGATCTCCAGGTCCTCGATGAGTTGGTTCGACTCGTCCTGGCTCGAAAACTGCGCCTCGTCGAGGTCCCACGACTCCGAGAGGTAGTACAGTTCACGCAGGGTCGAGGAGCGGTCTTCCTCCAGTTGCCGGGAGAGAAACTCGATGGCGTAGACTGCCTTCAGTAGCTTCTGAGCACCTCGAACGGACTTTGCGCTTCGCGTCGAAGTGCGGTCGCCGTAGACCCAGACGTTCTTGTCCTCGTCGTACTCGATGTTGCTTTTCGTTCGGGTCGGTACCTCCATGCTCGGCACGCCGCCTGCCTCGAACTGGTCGTAGAACTGAGCGGCGAGATCGAGCAGTTGCTCGCGTGCGTCTGTGTCGTCTGTACTCATGATTCTGTGTCGACTGTGAGCTTCTCGTCGTCGATTCCTTCGACAGAAACAGAACAATCAGCGGACTGGTCGAGTCGGTATTCGAGCGTCTCCGTCTCGTCGCTCCCGACGGTTGGCGCCCACTTGATGAACCACTCACCGTCCATCTCGACGACGGTGCCGCTGCCGTCGAGTTCGGGCTCTGCGGAGACGATTTCGGTCAGTTCCAGATCCGCGTTCACGTCGGTGTTATTCTCGACGACGAGGCTGACGGTGCCGTTCTCGCGTTCGCGCTCGACCAGCACGTTGTTCATGATGCTGGCCATCGTGGTGTCGATATTCAGCGGCTCTCGTCCGGTCACTGTCGAGAGTTTTTCGGCCATCGCGGGCAAGATGGTCCCGAGTTTGTTCTGTTTCTCGCGGCGCTGTTGCATCGAGCGGCGCTTGTTGAGGTGACTTTTGAGTTCGCGGGCCGCCTCCCGCAGTGCGAGTTCGATCTCGTGTTCGATTTCGGGGACGTTGGCCACTGCGTCCTTGGACTCACTCGTGAATGGCACGTTCGTCGAGGCGACGTGGACCATGATCACGACGGGGCCGTTCGGGATGCCGCTGCCACCGGGCTGGTCGAGGCCGTAGTTACGCCAGTTGATCGACTTGATCACGTCTGTGGTCGCACACGCTCCCCGTTGGTAGACGAGCGGAACGCGGTTGGCGAACCGGAGCACCTCGGCCGCGCTCTCCTCGATGTCGCCGCCGTAGGCGATGCCCGCCTCGACGATGAAGGGGTCGCCGCCGTGGACGGAGGCATCCCGCGTGGATGCTGCGTAGAACTCGGCGTCGTACTCCTTCCGGAGGCCTGCCTCGACGAGTTCGTCCGTGATGGGCGCGAGACAGTCCGTCGGCGGCGAGATGATGTCGGCCTCCCGCATCGCGTCGAGCAGTTCCGAGGCCGTGTCGCGGTCCCCGGCTACATCGGAAATCTTCGGCGGGTCGTCGGGCACGCGGGCGGCCGCGTTCCAGAGCGCGTCGATGATCTTCTCGCGTGCGGTGTCGCCAATCGTCGCGCCGTCGTGCTCTTCGGTCATCTCCGCCGACCGCTCGACGAAATCCAGCAGATCGTTTCTGGTGACCCGGTGGCGCTCGCCCTGCTCGAACTTCGCGGCGAGGCGTTCCGCCAGCGCCTGCACCACGGCGTCGTCCTTGCGGTCGGTCGTCGCATCGTCGACGAGCACGTACAGATCTGACTCCCGCGAGGCAGTGATCACGTCCCACGCGGCCGCGACGGCGTTTTCCCGCACCGTCGACCCGAACGTCGTTCCGTACTCGGTCTGGACTGAATCCGCCACCTCGTCGACGGCCTCGACCACGTGGTGGTGAGCGATCCGGTCGCGCTCTCGCAGTTGGTCGCTGACACGTGTCGCGAACTCGTCGGTGGCGTCCTGGCCTTTGTTGACGACCGCCTCGACGAGTGCCGATTGGATGTCGTCTTCGTGGGAGGCAGGCGGTCGCCACGTCATCTCCCGGCCGAAGTGCCTGTCACGGAAGCCGTCGATCACCGAATCTGCCGTCTTCTGGCCGACGCGGGTGAACTCACCCTGCAAGAATCCGGAGACAGAGTACGAATCGGTCGCTTCGGCCATCTTGATCAGCGTCCCGAGTTCGACGCCGTGTGGATGGGGCCGTATCTCCTCTGTTTCGGCGGGGAGTTGGTCGGTCGCACGCTCGAATTTGAAGTGATCGCTGGGTTCGCGCAACTCCAGTCGAGCGTGGGGGTTGACCACGGCCGTGTGCTTGACGTAGTCGTGAAGTTGCTGGCGAGCGCGCATGTTCGCTTCGAGTTCGAGTTCGATCCGGGTTCCGTGTGGCCGGTCCCAACTCGTCGTCTCCGCGACGCTGATTTCGGGTTCGTTGGTGTCTGTGTCGACGATGAGTTCGAAGTACTGGGCAGTCTCTGAACCCTGTGTTCGCGAGGTAATCTTTGCGGGTTTTCCGGAGGTGAGTTGCGAGTACAGCACTGCTGCAGAGATTCCAATACCCTGCTGTCCGCGATTTTGCTCACGCTTGTGAAACCGACTCCCATAGAGCAGCTTTCCGAAAATCTTCGGGATCTGTTCTCTGGTGATCCCGGGACCGTTGTCCTCGATGATGAGCCGGTAGTAGTCACGTTCCTCCTGAATCTCGACGTAGATGTCAGGGAGAATTCCAGCTTCCTCGCAGGCGTCGAGGCTGTTGTCGACGCCCTCCTTGACGGCGGTGACGAGCCCCCGGGCCCCAGAGTCGAACCCGAGCATATGCTTGTTCTTCTCGAAGAATTCGGCGATAGAGATAGACCGCTGGCTTTCGGCCAGCTCCTCGGCTATCCCGTCCTCGCCGAGACTCGACTGGTACGATGTCATCCTGTGAAGATACCTACCGGGGCCGCGTTTAAATCTTGTTTGCTACCGGGGTGAAAGTGCTCTCCGTGCAGTCGGGCGATATCCAGCGGTACAGGCGCGCGAGCGCGTGCGTGACCTTTATCCCACGGGGGGTACTACGCTACAGTACGATTCTATGTCTGACGAGAGTGAGTACGGTGCTGGGCAGATACAGGTACTGGAGGGGCTTCAGGCGGTTCGCAAGCGGCCTGCGATGTACATCGGGTCGACCGACACTCGCGGGCTCCATCACCTCGTCTACGAGGTTGTGGACAACGCCATCGACGAAGCCCTCGCCGGTCACTGTGACAGCATCGGCGTGACGATTCACGAGGATGGGTCAGTATCGGTGACAGACGACGGCCGGGGCATTCCGGTCGACACCCACGAGGAACACGACAAACCGGCCGTCGAGGTCATCATGACCGTGCTGCACGCGGGCGGGAAGTTCGACAACAAGTCCTACCAGGTCTCCGGTGGACTCCACGGCGTCGGCGTCTCCGTCGTGAACGCCCTCTCGAAGTGGCTCGAAGTCGAGGTGAAACGCGACGGGGCCGTCTGGAAACAGCGCTTCGACCACGGCGAACCCGAGTACGAACTCGAACGCGTCCGTGATATGCGGCCCGACGAGGGAACGGGAACCACCATCCGTTTTTGGCCCGACGACGATATCTTCGAGACGGACGACTTTACCTTCTCGACGCTCGAATCTCGCCTGCGCGAACTGGCATTTCTCAACTCCGGCGTCGAGATCACCCTCACCGACGAGCGCGACGGTACCAGCGAACGGTTCGAGTACGAGGGCGGAAT
This sequence comes from Halovenus marina, assembly GCF_051414115.1. Taxonomy (NCBI): domain Archaea; kingdom Methanobacteriati; phylum Methanobacteriota; class Halobacteria; order Halobacteriales; family Haloarculaceae; genus Halovenus; species Halovenus marina. Next base: position 2,232,281 of record NZ_JBLKNZ010000001.1, read on the forward strand.
CAAGGAGTTCGTCGAGTTCCTCAACGAGACCAAGACGAGACTCCACGACGACGTCATCTACTTCGATGCGAGCGAATCCGTCGTCGCCCACGAGGAGGGCGGGGAGGGAGTCGTTCAGGTCGAGGTTGCGATGCAGGCGACCGACGAACTCCAGGGGTCGCTGCACGCCTTCGCGAACAACATCAACACGCGCGAGGGCGGCACCCACATGACCGGGTTCAAGACCGCGCTCACGCGCATCGTCAACGACTACGCACAGCAGGAGGGCCTGCTCAAGGATCTGGACGACACCCTCAAGGGCGAGGACATCCGCGAGGGGTTGACGGCCGTGCTCTCGGTGAAACACCCGGATCCGCAGTTCGAGGGACAGACGAAGACGAAACTTGGCAACAGCGAAGTCCGAGGCATCGTCGAGTCGGCGGTCCACGAACACCTCGGAACCTACTTCGAGGAGAACCCAGACACCGCCGAAACGATCGTCTCGAAGGCCGTCGAGGCCGCGAAGGCGCGCAAGGCCGCGAAGAAGGCCGAGGAGTTGACCCGCCGCAAGAGCGCGCTCGACTCCACCGCGCTGCCCGGGAAACTCGCCGACTGTCAGACCCGCGACCCCGACGAGGCGGAACTGTTCGTCGTCGAGGGCGACAGCGCTGGCGGCAGCGCAAAGCAGGGGCGCAACCCCGAATTTCAGGCAATTCTGCCGATCAAGGGGAAGATTCTGAACGTCGAGAAGCACCGCCTCGACCGGATTCTGGAAAACAGCGAGATCCGAAATCTCATCACCGCACTCGGAACAGGCATCGGTGACGAGTTCGACATCACCGAGTTGCGCTACAACAACATCTACCTCATGGTCGACGCCGATGTCGACGGCGCACACATCCGGACGCTGCTGTTGACCTTCTTCTACCGGCACATGAAGCCGCTCTTAGAGCACGGACACGTCTACGCGACGCAACCGCCACTGTACCGGATCCGGTATCGCGGGGAAACCTACGATGCGATGACAGAGGAGGAGCGTGACCGAATCGTCGCAGAGAAGTGTGACGGCAACCCGACGCAAGTACAGCGGTTCAAGGGACTAGGTGAGATGAATCCCGACCAGCTCTGGGAGACGACGATGAATCCCGAGACGCGGTATCTCAAGCGCATCACCGTCGAGGACGCCGCAGCGGCGGACAAGATGTTCTCGGTGCTGATGGGCGACGCCGTCGAACCGCGAAAGGAGTTCATCAAGGAACACGCCCCCGAGGCCGAATGGATCGACATCTAACATGAGTTCGGATCTACCAGACAACCCCGACGACACGGAGGCACCGGCAGCGAACGTCGAGCACGTTCGCATCGAAGACGAGATGGAGCAGAGTTACATCGACTACGCGATGAGCGTCATCGCCGGACGGGCGTTGCCCGACGTGCGTGACGGTCTCAAGCCGGTTCATCGGCGCATCCTCTATGCGATGTCGGAACTGGGCGTGACGGCTGGCTCTGCCCACCGGAAGTCATCCTCCATCGTCGGCGAGACGATGGGTGATTACCACCCGCACGGCGACTCGGCAATCTACGACACGCTCGTGCGGATGGCACAGGACTTCTCGCTTCGCTATCCGCTCGTCGACGGGCAGGGCAACTTCGGGTCGATGGACGGCGACCCGGCAGCGGCTATGCGCTACACCGAGGCCCGGATGGCACCGATCGCCGAGGAACTGCTGGAAGACATCGAAAAGGACACCGTCGACTTCCAGTCGAACTACGACGACCGGTTGAGCGAACCGGAGGTGTTGCCCGCGAAGGTTCCGAACCTGCTGTTGAACGGCTCCTCCGGGATTGCGGTCGGGATGAGCACGAACGTCCCGCCGCACAACCTCGGCGAGGTGGTCGACGCGACGGTGCATCTCATCGACAACCCCGACTGCGGCGTCGACGACCTGATGACCCACATCAAGGGACCGGACTTCCCGACCGGTGCGAACATCGTCGGCAAGGACGCCATCTACTCGGCGTACGCGACTGGGCGGGGCCGCGTTCGGATGCGCGCGGAGTACGACATCGAGCGCAACGAGTCGGGCCGTGATCGCATCGTCATCACCGAAATCCCCTATCAGGAGAACAAGGCGCGGATGGTCGAGCGAATCGCCGAGGACGTAAACGAGGGCGTCATCGAGGGGGTCTCCGACCTGCGCGACGAGTCAGACCGAGACGGCGTCCGGATCGTCATCGACCTCAAGCGGTCTGCGAACGTCGACGTCGTCGAGAACAAACTCCTCGAAAGCCACCTCGAATCGACCTTCGGCGTCATCAATCTCGCCTTGGTCGACGGTCAGCCCCGCGTGCTCACGCTGAAGGAAACGCTCGAAGAGTACGTCAAACACCGAAAGGAGGTCGTCCGTCGGCGCTCCGAACACGACCTCGAAGAGGCGCGAGACCGGGCACATATTCTGGAGGGGAGACTCGAAGCCGTCGATTACGCCGAGGAAATCGTCAACCTGATCACCGAATCCGCGGACCGCGAACAGGCCCAGCAGGCTCTGGAAGGCGATCTTGATCTCGATACCGTCGAGGGGGCGACCTTCGAGTACCCAGACGTGCAGTCGTCGTTCGATTTCTCCGAGGAGCAGGCCGAACACATCCTCCGGATGCAACTCGGTTCGCTCACGTCGATGGAAGCCGGTGAGATCGAAGACGAGTACGAGGAGGTTCAGGAGCGCATCGACTACCTCGAATCCGTGCTGGCAAGCGAGGAGAAGCTCCTGAGCGTCATCAAGGAGGAACTCCAGGAACTCAAAGCCGAGTACGACGACGACCGGCGCACATCGATCCTCGAAGCAGACGGCCAGGTCACCCACGAGGACCTGATCCCCGAGGAGGACTGTCTGGTCGTCATCACCGAACAGGACTACATCAAGCGCATGCCGGTCTCGAACTTCGACCCGCAGGGACGGGCCGGAAAGGGGATCATCGGCTCGGACCCGAAAGAAGGCGACCGGGTCTCGAAGGTGTTCCGCGCGAACAGCCACGACTACCTGCTCTGTTTCACCACCCACGGACAGGTCTACCAGTTGAAGACATACGAGATTCCGGAGATGGGTCGCACCGCCCGCGGCAAGTCAGCCGTCAACCTCATCGATCTGGACGACGGCGAGGAGATCACGGCGGTCGTCAACACCGACGAGTTCGAGGAAGACGAGTGCATCACGCTGGTCACCCGGCAGGGCTACGTCAAGCGCACCTGCACGACGGAGTTCGCGAACGTCCTCTCGACGGGGATCATCGCAGCCAGTCTCAACGAGGGCGACGAACTCGTCGACGTCGAGGTGACCGACGGCACTGGTGACCTCGTCATCGCCACCGAGCAGGGGATGACCATCCGATTCGACGAGACAGAGGTTCGGGAGATGGGCCGCACCGCCCGCGGCGTCCGCGGCGTCGACCTGCGGGAGGGCGACCACGCGGCGGCGATGGTGGCCACCGACGACGCCGACGAGCGGTCGCTGTTGACGGTTACGCGCAACGGATTCGGCAAGCGCACGCCGCTCTCGGAGTACCGTCGACAGTCCCGGTACGGGATGGGGCTTGTCGACATCAAGACCGACGAGCGAAACGGTCCCGTCGCGACTGCAAAGGCCGTCACCGAGACAGACGACATCGTCGTGATGAGCGAGAATGGGCAGATCATGCGCTGTCCAGTCGGGGAGATATCGACGGTCGGCCGAAATACGAAAGGCGTCATCGTGATGGACGTGACCGAGGACGATAGAGTCGCGAGCGTGACGGTCGTTCCGGCGGTCACTCCAGACGACTGAGTTCTCCCAGACGCTCACAGTGCATGACTTCGCCGATGAATCGTCGAAGCTTCTCGACGAGTTCTGGCTTTGTCTCGTAGGTCTCGATCCGTAAGTCCCACCGCGCGTTTGCCGACTGGATCATGGCACTCGTAACAGCGGTCTCGTGGACGAACAGTAACCGCTCGCTGTGGGTCTCTGCGAGTGTTTCGAGAATGCTCCCTGCCTCCTCACCAACTCCGAAGTTGTGCCCGAGAAAGGGAAGAACGAATGCAGTCGCATTACTGCACCGCGTGTACTCGATGCTCTGGGTGACTGCGTCCACTTCGTCAGTATCCACGTCGACATCGAGTGCCAGAAACGCATTCACGCCGGGATTCAACCGGAGTTTCCCCTGAACCCGCCGCAAGAGCGCCTGTGCGTCGTCGATGCTTTCTCTGTTCTGGAAGAGCTGACGTATGGGCCCAGGAAGATCCGCGGTATCGATACCCGCCAGCTGATGCTCATCGAGGACGTAATTGAGATTGAACGATTTGTACGGCCCCATGAGATAGAACAAAAATCGATCGTACTGCACACCCCCCAGCCGATCCGTAATCAATTTGCGTGTGATCTCCGCCATGTGCTCTGTTCTCGCGGATATTTATAAAAACATGCGTTTTTGGTGGATGTTGGCTTGAAAAGTGCTAAGTGCGTATCTCACATAGGTTCAGTCGAGATGTCGATAGACCGAACGCACAGAGGCAGCGGGGAGATGCCAGCCGATCCGGAGGATCTTCTGCCGGAGGACAGCGTTCTCAGTCTCGACGAGTATCTCGATATGCACGCTGCTGTCGGACAGCGAACCCGATACGAAATTCTCTATCGTCTCGTCCATGGGGGCAAGATGAGTCCGACAGAACTGGTAAGCGTGATGGAGATCGACGACAGCACGCTCCACTACCACCTGAACAGACTGGTCGATGTCGGTCTCGTCGAGAAACGACAGCGCACGGAGCGAGGACAGGATGGGCTGTACACGTACTATCGTGCGACGGTGTTTGGACGGGTAACGATCACCGAAGGCGTCGACGAGTTGATCCAAGGTGAGCAGGAGTTCAAGGGAATGTACGATAGTTCTGCAGAGTAGCCTCGCTCTCAGAGAGTGAATTTGCTCCCGTAATCGTCTTTTCGCTGCGGACCAACTGCCGCCTATGACCGAACGAATACTCAGCGTCGAGGGGATGTCCTGCGGTGGCTGTGAGAGTGCTGTCGTCGCGGCAATCGAGGGTATCGACGGTGTCACGAGTGCACGGGCAGACCACGAAGCGAACGCCGTCACCGTCGAACTCGACGGGACAGTCTCGGACGACCAACTCGCTGGCGCGATCAGCGAGGCAGGCTACGAACTGGTCGCGTAGGTGGTCACGGGATCCACTAGTCGCGTAGCGGTCACAGGATTCGGTCGCCGAGCGCGCTCGCGGCGAGTTCGCAGGCCAACTCTGCAGTGCGGTTGTGCTCGTCGAGGATCGGATTTACCTCGACGAGTTCCAGCGCAGACAGTTCCTGACTCTGCTCGTGGACGAGTTCCATCGCCGCGTGTGCCTCGCGGTAGGTGACGCCACCCCGGACGGGCGTGCCCACGCCCGGCGCTTCGTCGGGGTCCAGCCAGTCTAGATCGAGGCTGACGTGCAAGCCGTCGACGCCATCAGTGACGACCGAGAGCGCCTCGCTGACGACGCTCGTGACGCCGCGGGTGTCGATATCGCTCATCGTATAGACGCTCACGTCGCTGTCGGCGAGAAAGTCACGCTCACCAGGGTCAAGATCACGCAGGCCGACGACGGCGACGTTCTCGGCGGAGACCGCTGGCGCGCGTGCCCACGGCAGATCCGCAAAGGAACCTTCGCCGAGCAGCGCTGCGAGTCCCATCCCGTGAACGTTTCCGCTCGGCGTCGTCGCCGGTGTGTTGCAATCGCCGTGCGCGTCGAACCAGAGCACGCCGAGCGAGTCAGCGTCGAGTCCCCCCACCGTTCCGATAGCGATAGAGTGGTCGCCGCCGAGCACGAGCGGAAGCGCGTGTTTCCGCCGTGCCGACGCGACCCGGTCGGCGAGTCGCTCGGAGACGAGTTTCGTCTCCGGCAAGAATTTCGCCCGCCCGCCGTCGACCGTCTCCCCCAAGTCCGCTGTCTGCTGTTCCGGACGCGGGACTCGGACGTTTCCGCCATCTCGACAGGTGATCCCAGCGGCTTCGATCCGGTCGGCGAGACCGCCGTACCGTATCGCCGACGGCCCCATGTCGACGCCGCGCCTGTCTGCGCCGAGATCCATCGGCACACCGATGACGTGTACGGGTCTGTCCATGCGATACGTTCGCGGGGGAGTGAGAAAAAGGATAGCATGGATCGTGGGGTTCCCCCACCGCCGGGTTTAAGGTAGCAACTACCGAATGTCAACACATGTCATCAATCGAACTGACACCGAGTCAGAAGACGATCCTGCAGGAACTTGTCAACCTCTATCAGGATAGCGAAGAGGCGGTCAAGGGGGAGACGATCGCGGAGAAGGTGGACAGAAATCCGGGGACGATACGCAACCAGATGCAGAGTCTGAAGGCGCTACAACTGGTCGAGGGCGTCCCGGGACCGAAGGGTGGGTACAAGCCGACGGCGCTTGCATACGACACGCTCCAGATTCAGGAGATGGACCAGGCCGCGGACGTCCCGCTCTATCACAAGGGCGAACTCGTCGAGAGCGCAAACGTCGAACAGATCGACCTGACGAGCGTCCACCACCCCGAGGAGTGTCGCGCCAAGATCAAACTCCGGGGGTCGATCGCTGACTTCCACGAGAACGATAGCGTGACCGTCGGCCCGACGCCGCTCTCGAAGCTGCAGATCATCGGTACAGTCGAGGGAAAGGACGACACTAGCAACGCGCTCGTGCTCGTCATCGACGACATGCGCGCCCCGGCCGAAGAGCCGGAACACTGAATCGGTAGCCGTCTCGGCGTCTGTCTATGAACGTGGAGTGAGATGTCGTATTTTGTATACTCGGTCTGACAGCACATGGCGGCTGTGGCGCTCGCGCTGTGGTATGGTAACGACTGTCTCACTCGTTGTGATTGCGAAGGGTTTGTATCGAACCACCCCTGAGGGGCGCGTATGCCAGCGCAGGTTGTCGTTCTCGGGTCGGGCTATGCGGGAGCAGGCTCGATTCGAAGCCTCGAAGACGAACTCGACGGAGGCGCAGAGATCACGTGGATTTCGGACCAGGACTACCACCTGGTCTTGCACGAGTCACACCGCTGTATCAGCGACCCCACAGTCCAAGAGAAGATCACCATCCCGGTCGAGGAGATCAAGTCACCGCGGACCGAGTTCATCGAGGCGTCCGTCGAGTCGGTATCAACCGACGACCGGACGGTCCATCTCGCAGACGATTCGACCGTCGAGTACGACTACCTGCTCGTCGGAATCGGTTCACAGACGGCGTTTTTCGGTATCGACGGGCTCGAAGAGCACGCACGCACCCTGAAAAGCCTCGATGACGCGCTCGCGATCCACGAGGACATCGCGGAGACAGCGCGGGAAGCGACCCCCGAGGATCCGGGGCAGGTCATCATCGGCGGTGCGGGGCTGACTGGTATCCAGATTGCGGGCGAGGCCGCCCGGTATCGCGACGAACACGACGCTTCACTCGATATCTATCTGGTCGAGGGGCTCGACGAAATCTTCCCCGGGAACGACCCGAGCGTGCAGAACGCGCTCCGGAAGCGACTCGAAAAGCGCGACGTGCAGATCCGAACCGGGGAGTTCATCAGCGAAGTCGACACCGAGACAGTGTACATCGGCGACGACGGCCAGATGGACTACGACGTGCTGGTCTGGGCCGGGGGAATCTCCGGACGGAATCCAGTTCGGAACATGAACGTCGACAAGGACGAGCGCAACTTCCGCCTGAAGACCGGACAGACCTTCCAGACCGAAGACGAGCGCGTATTCGCAATCGGCGACGCCGCACTCATCGACCAGCCAGGCGAGGAACCCGCGCCGCCGACCGCACAGGCCGCCTGGCAGGCCGCCGAAGTCGCAGGGGAGAACCTCGCCCGCGCAATCCGCGGACAGCCACTCAAAAAGTGGACGTTCAAGGACAAAGGGACTGTCATCTCCGTCGGCGAGGACGCCGTTGCCCACGACGTAGCCATGCTCCCCTTCGTCGACACCTTCGGCGGCTTCCCCGCGCGAACGCTCAAGAAGGCCATCGCGGCCCGCTGGATCGCCACCGTCACAAACCTTGGCGATGCCGCGGCCGCATGGTCAGACATGTGAAATAGCGGCTACTGTTCTTCGACGGCAGCCTCGATACGTTCGCTGACGATGTCGACGAGGCTATCCACGTCGTCGCTTTCGGCGTAGAGTCGAATGTACGGCTCAGTGCCGCTCGGCCTGACGAGCGTCCAGCCGTCGTCGGGGATGTCGAGTCGGACCCCGTGTGCGGTGTCGACGGTTGCCTCGGGGAACGCGTCGGGCAACTCGTCTTCGAGTCGGGCCATGACTGCAGTCTTTTGCTCGTCGGGACAGGTGATACTCACCTTCCGATAGGGTCGCTCGGTCACCGGCGCTCGGAGCCTGTCGAGTCCGTCAGCGGCGACGAGGCGGACGAATATCGCGGCGGAGACGATCGCGTCGATCCATCCCCCGAACTCCGGATGGAGGTGTTTCCAGGGCTCGGCCGCAAAGACGACAGTCGCGTCCGAGTCGTCCTCGCGGATCCGAGCGAGTTCCTCGTGGAGCGTCCCCAATCCAGTTCGCTCGACGCGCCCACCGACGGCGCGGACGCGTTCGTCGATCCGCCCCGAGGCGTTTGGCGTCGTCACGACCACCGGGTCGGCCGCGTCGCTTCGCTCGACGTAGTGTTCGGCGAGGATGGTGAGAACGGTGTCCTCGTGGACGATTTCGCCATCGTTGTCGACGACGACGATACGGTCGGCGTCGCCGTCGTGGCCGATGCCGATGATCTCTCGCTGCGCGACGAAGGCCCGAAGGTCGGTGAGCGTCTCCGGCGTAGGCTTGCTCCCCCTGCCAGGAAAGTGACCGTCGATGTTCGCGTTGAGCGCACGAACGTCAGCACCGAGTTCGCGGAGCACCTGCGGCGTCACCAGACTGCCCATCCCGTTGCCGCAATCGACAGCGACAGTCACGGCAGTCGGATCGGTACCGTGGTCGCGGGCGAACGACGCAACGGCAGCGCGATAGGCTGTGAGCGGGGATTCGCGTTCGCTCTCGCCCCAGCGGTTCCACTCGACCGGGCCAGCGTCGTCAGCGACCCGAGATTCGATCCGTCCTTCTGCCCCGCCACCGTACTCAGAGCCGTCAGCGAACAGTTTCAGCCCGTTGTCCGCTGGCGGGTTGTGACTCGCCGTCACCATGGTCCCGTGGCGTCCCCGACTGGTGTAAGCAAGCGCCGACGTGGGGAGTTGTCCGCCCCGGACGACGTCGGCACCGCCGCTTGTGAGTCCGGCCGCAACTGCATCGGCGAGTGTCTCGCTCGTCTCGCGGCCGTCGAACCCGACGACGACTTCGTCGGCCTCGCGACCGACCGCCCGGCCGACCGAAAGCGCGAGTTCGGGCGTCACGTCGCTGACCGGCCCGCGGATGCCTGCTGTCCCGAACAGTGTCATACCCTCCGTTCACCCGCACGGTATTTCACAGCACCGGATACGCGAGCGCCCACAGCGTGCGAAGACCCAGCAAGGGCACAACGAAGGACAACAGTACCAGGTGCAGGAGGGTCGACCAACCGAGAGATCACTCGTAAGTTCTGTGCGTAGGATAATAACATTCTACTACACTCCCCCCGTTGAGTTACTAGATGACAGTCGTCAGTGTCTCGATGCCGGACGAACTGCTCGAACGGCTCGACGCCTTCGCCGAGGAGCACGGCTACACCGGACGAAGCGAAGTCGTCCGCGAAGCGTCACGGAATCTGTTGAGCGAGTTCGACGACAAACAGCTCGAAGAGCGGGACCTCATGGGCGTCGTAACCGTCCTCTTCGACTTCCAGTCGACCGACGTCGAACAGAAGATGATGCACCTGCGCCACGACTACGAGGAACTGGTCACCTCACACGTACACAACCACGTCGGCGACCACTACTGTATGGAGCTGTTCATCCTCGAAGGCGAACTCGAAGACATCTCGACGTTCGTCGGGAAGATTCGCGCCACGAAGGACACTCTCTCGCTGGATTACTCGGTCACGCCGGTCGACCGCATCGATAGTCTGGTCTGACTACTGTTGGGGTCGCTCGCAGGCGCTTCTCACGTCTCGACGAGCGACGCGTCTGTCACGTGGATGCGGCCGCGCGTCCCGTCGAACTCCGTCTCGTAGTCGAGTTCGATCCGCTGGGCCATGTGTGGGCCGTCGGTGACGAGCGTCTCGAACTCGCCGCCCTCGCCGAGGATGTGGACGCCGTACTCCTCGTTGAGTCGCTCCAGGTCCGACAGCGCCGCCTCGTCGAGTTGTCGGCCGAGCCAGGATTCGTCCAATCCCGCGGCGGCGACGCGAATGATCTGAATCTCGAATCCCGCGCCGAGCATCGACTCGGCGAGTGCCTTCGGGTCGCGCTGCCAGAGTGGCGCGAACAGGTCGACTCCGAGACGTTCGCACATCGCCTCGATCCGGGAGGTCTGAAACTCGCTTTCGACCGCACCAGCAGTCACGCCAGCGAGTCCACCGGAGAGGTCGTCTGCGAGCGATTCGAGCGACGATTCGAGCACGTCGAGTTCGGCATCGCCCTGTGCACCTGCGTCGGTTGCCCGCTCAGCGTCGAACCCCTCGGGACGAACGTCGTGCAGTTCGATCCCGATACTCTCGGCGGCCAGCGAGGTCAGTTCCGTCTCCGGGACGTGATACATGTACGAATCCCCTTCGGGGTGGACCGTCACGAGTCGCTCGACCGGAAGCCCCTCCTCGAGTGCGCGATACAATGCCCACGAGGAGTCCTTACCGCCCGAGAACAGACTGACCCACGCGCTTTCCATGCCAAACGCTACCGGGCGCGGGGATAAACGAGTGCCGATTCGGTGATCGACACGGCAGCACGTCACCGGTGAACGGTGATCGTCACCGCGCCGCAGTCACACTCGTAGGCGCGGCGCTGTCCCGCCTCGGTGTGGTAGGCGAGCATGCAGTCGTCGTCCCGAAGCTGTCGGTCACAGCCCTCACACGTGGCGGCGAGTTCTTCGAGCATACTCGGGAGTTCGGCCGACAGGTACCTTAAGCCGAGCCATGGGCGGAGTGAAAGTGAAAGTGACCGACTCCGCAGGGAAAAGGATATCACCGCGGCGAACGCCCATCCGAGTATGTTCGACGAGTGGCAGGCACAGGCAGTCGAGGAGGGGGTAACCGACGCCCAACAGGTGTCGGTTCCCGGTCGCCCGTCGGCGTTTGCGGGGGCGGATGCGGTGAAATACACGGCAGAGATTCCGGACCCGTGCGACGGCGACGACGATATCGCTGTGCTCGATTTTCGGGGGCTGTACGCCCACGCCACCGTCGAGGTGAGCGGCGATCGGATCGACGGCGAGGGTGCGGTCGACCACGACGCGTACTTCGAACCGCTCCGAATCCCCTTCGAGCCGACCGGCGACGACAGAGTAGTGGTGACCTGCCGAGCGCCAGAGGACCGGTTCGGCGGCCTCCACGCCACCGAGGCGGTCCCGGAAGAAGACGCTGTCCCGGGTATCTGGTGGGACGTGTCGCTCGAAGCCCACTCGCTTCCAGCGCTCGACCGCATCGACGTTCGTCCAGAGATAACCGAGGAGGGCGCGCGACTGCACGTCCGAACGTCGGTGCTGACGGCGGGACCGCTCGACGAGCGGATCACCTACTCGCTCCGGCCCGAGGGAGAATCGAAGACCCGCGGCATGATGGAGCGCGCCCACGTCGAGGCCGACGGGCCGGGCGTGACGACAGTCGAGCACACCATCGAGATCCGGGACCCTGCGCTGTGGTGGCCCCGCGAACTGGGCGAGCAAAATCGGTACACGCTCCGTGCCAAGCTAGCCGGACAGGAACGAACAGTCACGACCGGTATCTGTGAAACCGCTTTCGAGGACGACCAGTTGCACGTCAACGGGACACCGCTCTCGATTCGGGGCGTCAATCTGCTGACCGACGACGGCGCGGACATCGAACGGGCGCTGGACCTGAACGCGAATCTTGTTCGCGCCCACGCGCACGTCCTCCCACAGTCGGTCTACGAGCGGTGTGACGAACAGGGGTTGCTCGTCTGGCAGGACATGCCCCTGACCGGGCCGGGAGCGTTCGACAGAGGGCGAGGGATCGACCTAGCGGAGCGGCTCGGCAAGACGTACGAACACCATCCCAGCCTCGCGGCCTTTGGCGTTCACGACGACCCGGTTGCGGCCTTCGAGGACGGCCTCGGAAGTGGCGTTCTCGACCGCCTGCGCGTTCGCTACCGGGCGTGGCGAAGCAGTTACGACCCCGAGCCAGCGCGTGCAGTGGCCGAGGCGCTGCCCGACCGTCCGGTCTTTCCGGTCGTCGGCGGGCCGGGAGTCGACGGCGACGCCGGAAGCTACTACCCCGGATGGGACTACGGCGACGCGGCGGGGATCGACGGCCTACTCGACCGGTATCCCGTGGCGGTGCTTGCCGAGTACGGGGCTGGCGCACTCGCCGAGACGGAGGTAGCGGACGCCGCTGGCTTCGACGCCGCCAAGCACGACCGACACGTCGGCGGTGCCGTCGACGAGTCACAGGCCTATCAGGCCGGCACTCTTCAGACCGTGACCGAGCGACTCAGACAGCGCGATGTCGGTGCGATAGCCTACGCGCTCCGAGACACCGACAGCGCCGGGATGGGCGTCTACGGCGTCGACGGAAGAGCGAAAGAAGCGCAGGCGACCCTCGAACGCGCCTTCGCCCCGGTACAGGCGTTTCTCGCAGACCCCGACGCGAGCGAGTCGGCGGTCGTCGTCGTCAACGACCTGCCACAGGAGGTGTCGGCGACGCTGTCCTGGGAGGCTGGCGAGCGGACGGGCGAGGAGGAGTTCACGATCAGTCCGAACAGTCAGTGGGAGACCGATCCCGTCTCGGTCGATACAGATCAGATCCGACTCACCGTCTCGGTCGGATCAGAGACCATCGAGAACGTCTACGACCGGTCCTGACTGGACGGTGATATGCGGCCAGTCTGTCGTGAACGACCTCTAGCAATTCGTTGCGTGGTGTGTGGTAACCGCCGCCACAGGCTTCGTTGACCGGAATCTTTAACCTTGCTGCCGAGGAATGTAAGATTACCAGAACGCTTGCGGCGTTCAGGCAGTATCGCGCTACGCCCAACATGACAGGGAACACTTGTTATCGGCGTCAGCTAACCGTGAGGGGTACTGCTGTCGTTCGCCGCGGCGGTTATGGCATCGAGGTACAACCATGGTAGATTCGATAGACGAGTCAAAGAACATTGAACTGACAGAAGAGGACCTGGAAACGAAATCAAAAGGACAGCTCATCAAGCTCGCGGGCCAGTTGCGCGACCGGCGCAACGAACTCAACCAGATGGCGTCCGACCGCGCATCGAAGCGCGACGAACTCAACGCGAAGACTCGCGAGAAGGTGGACGAAGCGCAGGAACACCGCGAGAAACGCGACGAACTCAACGAGCAGGTCCAGGAGCACAAGGAGAAGCGAAACGAACTCAACGCCGAGGCAAACGAACTCTTCGAGGAAGTCGAGGAGATCAAAGACGACCTCAAACTCGACGAGGGGCCGGACATCAGCGAACTCGAAGAGGAAATCGAGGATCTGGAATTCAAACAGCAGACCGAAGTGCTCGGCACGGAGGAAGAGCGCGAACTCATCGAGAAAATCGAGGAGAAACGCGAGAAGCTCCAGGAGAAACAGGAAAAGCTCGGCCAGAACGAGCAGGTCGACGAAATCGAGGAGGAAGCCGAGGAGATCCGCGCCGAAGCCTCCGAACACCATCAGAAGGTCACGGAACTCGCAGACGAAGCCCAGAAACATCACAACCAGATGATCGAGGCCTACCGCGAGGCCGACGACATCCGTGACGAAGCCGACGAGATGCACGAGAAGTTCGTGCAAGCCCAGGAAGCCGCCGACCGGCACCACGAGGACTTCGTCCGCGTCCAGAAGCGCCTGCGCGAACTCGACAAGAAAGAAGAGGAAGCCGAGAAAGAAGAGCGCGAAGAAAAGCAGGAAGCCGCTCGCGAAGAAGCCGAGGAGATCTATCAGAAGTTCAAGGAAGGCGAGACGCTCGACACCGAGGACCTGATGAAACTCCAGAAGACCGGCCTTCTGTAACTCGCCGACACTGCGCTACGCCGGTAGTTCGATATTTCTGCGTGCCCTGAAGCGGGAGCGTCTGCTATCGAAGCGGGGTCACTACTATCCGTCACCCCAGACATCCGAGAGCGGATGGTCCCGGTCCTGCGTCGAACTGCGCTGACTCCGGTCGCGCCCGAACGTCGTCGTGCCCATCCCAGCGGTCGCACGCGCCGGGTCGAACTCGGGGAGGGTCGGCCGTTCCATCCGGTCGACCTGCTCGCGAAACCAGTCGGGCATGTCCGTCCGCGCTCGCTCGAACAGGTCGAGCAACGAGGTGTCGCCGAGGTAGGTCGCGCCGTGGTCATCGGGCGAGCGAACGACGCGACCGCAGGCCTGAATGACCGTTCGCAGCGCCGTCCGGTAGTACCAGCCCCACTGCCCGTCGGCGAGTCGACGCTCGACCCGCGAGTCTCGAGTGTTGGGATAGGGGGCCTTACAGAGAAGTTGCCAGCGACACAGGTCCCCATCGAGGTCGAGGGCTTCCTCCATCTTGACGGAGAGAAACACCTCCGGGTCGTCCGCTCGCTGCCACGCTTCGAGTTGGCCGTCACGGTCGTCGCGATCGTGTGCGCGGATCCGGGCGTCGACGCCGAACTCGGAGAGCAGTTCCGCGAGTTGCTCCTGAATCGCGTAGGAGTGACAGTGAACGAGCCCCTTCTCGTCGGGGTGATATGCCATGAGACGAACGAGCGTTCGGGCGATATCGGGGAGCGTCTCGTCGCGGTGTTCGTAGGTCATCTTTCCGTGCGTGACGTCGTACAGCGGGCGGTGTTCGACCGGAAACGTGTGGGGAACGTCGACCAGGGCGACGTCAGAGGGATTCAGCCCGACGTTCGCACAGAAGGCGTCCCGGTTGAGAATCGTCGCCGACAGGAGCAGAAACGTCCGGCCGCGGTCCCAGACGGTGTGTTTGAGATAGCGCTCCGGGTTCATCGGCTTGATCGTCACGCGCGTCCCGTCACCGTCTGGCTGGTCAAGCACCCACGTCGTCGGACTCTCGGGGTCGCGGTACTCCTCGGTGAACCACGCGAGATCCGAGCGCAACTCCGTGTACCGGTCGCGCTTTGCGACTTCCTCCGGGGTGAGTTCCTCCTGTTTTCGGAGCGTCTCCAGCCCCCGCGTGCAGATGGTCTGGAGATAGTCGGCGTACTCGGCGGCATCTTCGAGGTCGTCCAGGTCCGGGGGCTTAACGTCGTTCCAGACGGGGACGGTGTCGGGACCCAGATCGATGGTTGCGTACATCTCCGCCCACTCGCCGAGGCCGTGCGCCTCGTCGATGACGACGACATCGCGCATCCCGAACACGTCAGAGCCAGCGGTCTGCATGAAATACGCGAGCGTCATCGCCGCAATCGAACGGTTGGCCGCGATGGCACGGTCCGAGAAGTACGGACAGCGGTGTTTGACCTGACAGTCGAACTCGCGTTCGCGCACGCAGGGGGCCTGGTTCACGGGCGTGTCGGTCTCTCCGGGCAGAATACAGCTGTAGTTGTTCTTCCCCCGGATGATGCTCAGGTCTTCGAGCAGCGGGTCAGCGGAAACGTCGTCGAGTTGTGACACCTGCGGCGTGGTGTAGTACGCACCGATCGGTTCCTCCGCCGCGGCCTCGCCAGGCGTCGCCCCACAGCCAGCCACCGCCCGCGCGAGGAGCGATTTCCCGCTTCCTGTCGGCGCGCGGGCAAGCACGACGTCGTTGCCGGACTCGAACGCGTCGCGGATATCAGCGAGGGCTTGCTCCTGCTGGCCGCGGTACTCGGGGGCAGGAAACTCCTCGAAGATGCGCGAAAGCTCCACGGTTACTCTGGCGGCGTCACCGATTATAAGCACGTGGATACCGGAAGCGATCCCCCCGTCGAAAACCGGAGGCGGTTTCCGGATTCAGTTCTCATCCTCTCGTATGGAGATCGGTCTCATCGGCGCTGGGTCGGCGGCGGCGGCCACAGCGTACGTCCTCGATTCGCGGTTCCCGGAAGCGGAGGTGACCGTTCTCGAAAAGTCCGGCGGCGTCTGTGGCCGTGCTGCCACCCGCCGCCGCGACGACATCACCTACGACTACGGGGCGAACTACATCACCGACGACGACGAACGAGTCACGGAGTTGCTGACCGAACGCCTCGACAGCGACGGGTTAGTCGACATCGACGAACCAGTCTGGGTGTTCGACGCCGACGGAACCGTCTCGAAAGGGCGAGCGAGCGACGGACGCAAGCTAACCTACCGGAGTGGTCTCACACAGATCGCAAAGCGCCTGTTCGGACACACCGACGCGACCGTCCACCGCCGAACGCGCGCCGAGCGGATAGCGAGCGTCGACGACCGCTGGCTGGTGACCGACGACACGGGGACAGAGTGGGGACCGTTCGATATCCTGGTGTGCAATCCGCCAGCGCCCCAGACCGCCCAACTGCTCGCAGACGCAGAGTGGACAGACCCACTCCGGAAGTCCCTCGCCAGCGCAATCGGGACCGTCGAGTATCGGACCGTCTGGACGGCGGTGCTTGGCTACGAGTTCGAACTCGACGTGCCGTACTACGCGCTCGTCAACCCCGAGAAAGACCACGAGGTCGGCTGGATTTCCCGCGAGGAGTGCAAGCCGGGACACGTCCCCGACGGGGAATCTGTGCTGATCGTTCAGGCCAATCACGACTGGTCGCAGGAACACTACGACCGCAACCCGGCGACGAACGTCACGCGACTCGCGGCGATGGCCGCCGAGATACTCGGTGACGAGCGCCTCCCTGATCCCGCATGGAGTGATCACCAGGGCTGGCGGTACGCGCTTCCCAAATCTGCGGTCGATCCCGAACCTATCGGGTCGGCCGCCGAACACGGACTGTACTTCACCGGCGACTGGATCGCCGGTGAGGGGCGTCTCTACGCGGCGCTCCGAGCGGGATTGAACACTGGCGAGACGATCCTCGACGGATACGTGGGGTGAAAAGGTATCCCGGTGAAAACGTAGTGAGACGGTTACAGCCAACGGCAGAACGGGTACAGTCGGGGGTCAGCGTACGGGGAAACAGTTGTTCTACGGCCAGTCTGGTGGGAGTTCGTCGACGTGATTCTCGATCAGTTCGAGGAGCGGTTCGATCTCGTCGAAGTTTGGCCCTTTGGATATCTCCCCAGTCTCTCGATTCCACTTGATGTACCCCGCGTCCTCTAATTTTGGCAAGTGGTTGTGTACCAGCTCTACTTCGGCTGTTGTGTCATCACTCTTTCCCCGGATCATCAGGTCAGTCTCTGTCCTGACGTCTTCCTGTTTCAGTGACAGGAGGATCAAGCGGCGGCGACGTGTCGATAGCTGATCGAAGATCCGATCTATCGCCGGATGAAGCAGGATAGCTGTTGAACCGTCGTTCAGTTCTGTCGGTGGCTTACCCGTCGGTTCGTAGCTATCGTGTGACATACACTACCAAAGTCTGTCTATCGGTAAATAATTGTGTGTGACAGTAGTAAGACGTACGTAAGAGTAACCACGTGACGCGAAGTTCTTGCTCCGGATCGGTGCGTCATACATATAACTAAACGTAACAATACTCTCCGACACCGAACACCCCAGAGAATAATATTTCTCAGTGGACGGCAGACATTCGAAGAGTAGAATCCTGTCTCGGTTTCCGGAGTGTGGGACTATCACAGATCGTCGATATCTTCGGCAGTCACGTCGCTATCGTCCGGGAGGCGTCCGATGCAGTCCCGACAGAGAAAGTGCTCGGAGCCGTCGACGAGTTCGAGGGTCATCCCGCCGGTCTGCTCGCTCGTCAACGACCAGAAGTCGCCGATACCGCCGCCGATGTTCACCGGGTCGCCACAGCCGTCACACGCTCTGGCCATACCGGTAGTGAGGCCTGCGCGAGCAAAATCCCTCCGACTGCCATCAGGGTAAGGACAGGGGATTAAGCCAGTTCCGACCCAAGAGAACATATGCACGTTCTCGTCACGGGCGCGACTGGGTTCGTTGGCGGTCGCCTCGTCCCGGCACTCCTGACAGCTGGTCACACCGTTCGGGCACTGGTTCGTGATGCCTCCCGGTACGACCCGCCCAACGGCGTCGAAGTGGTCGAGGGTGACCTGCTGGAGTACGAGAGTCTCGGCGGTGCCTTCGAAGGAATCGACGCGGCGTACTATCTGGTCCACTCGATGGGTGCAGGCAAGGACTTCGAGCAACGCGACAGACTGGCGGCGCGCAACTTCGCCGAGCAGGCGAGCGCGGCGGGCGTCGACCGGGCCGTCTATCTCGGCGGTCTCGGCGAGACGGGCGACGAACTCTCGGCCCATCTCCGGTCGCGTCGCGAAGTCGAACAGATTCTCTCGGAGGGGTCCTACGACCTCACGACGCTTCGGGCTGCGATCATCGTCGGAGACGGGTCTGCCAGCTTTCGGATGATCCAGCAGATGGTCAAGCGTCTACCGGTGATGGTCACGCCCCGCTGGGTTCGCAACGAGTGTCAACCGATCGCTATTGCCGACGTTATCGAATATCTCGTCGCTGTCATCGAAACGCCCGAAACGGCGGGCAACACCTACGAAATCGGAGGTCCGGAGGTGCTAACCTACGAGACGATGCTTCGCCGAACCGCCGAAGCGATGGGGATCCGCCGTCCGCTCATCGTCCCGGTCCCGGTGTTGACGCCCCGGCTGTCCTCGTACTGGGTCGGACTGGTCACGGACGCAGATCCGAGCGTCGCACGACCGCTTATCGACGGTCTCAAGAACCCGGTCGTCGTCACCGACGACAGCATCACCGACCACGTCGACGTGACACTGACGCCGTTCGATCAGGCGGTCGAGCGGGCGCTCGCTGACTCGGGGGCAGCGGCCGAATGAGCGACCCCGAGTACGGCGAGACGTGGGTGTACGAGGGGATCGTGGGTGCGCTTCCCGGCCTGAGTCTGTCGACGCGAACCGCGCTGCTCGTCCAGTTTGTTGCCTTCGAAGGAGCAATACTGATACTCGCGTGGTGGTACGGTCTCTGGACGGCAGCGGTCGCTGGAACCGTAGCCGTTCTCGTTGCGACGGCAGGAAGTGCAGAACTGGTCCGGATCGCCGGTCAGATTCGGCGGTCGGAGGCTCCCGAACCCTACCGACGGCTACTCTTTGGGTCGAACATCGAGGTGGTGCTATCGATATTTGCGTTCATCGCGCTTATCACGTACATCTTCGTCGTCGACCAGGGGGCCGAACAGCCCCTGCTCGAATCACTGTTCGGACCGGATCCCCCGGTTCCGGTCGTCTATCTCACCC
This sequence comes from Halovenus marina, assembly GCF_051414115.1. Lineage (NCBI taxonomy): Archaea > Methanobacteriati > Methanobacteriota > Halobacteria > Halobacteriales > Haloarculaceae > Halovenus > Halovenus marina. Next base: position 2,251,657 of record NZ_JBLKNZ010000001.1, read on the forward strand.
TGTTGATTCTGTGGGACGTCTGTTATCGGATCGGTGCGGGCTGGTGGACGAGCGTCGCTGGACTGTGGCGCTCGGTTCGCTATCCGTTCGACCCGGCGACGGCTGGGCAGTTTCGCCAGCTCGACCTCGAAACGGCGGCGTTCGGACTGCTCCAGCTCGCCTTCGTCCCCTTTCTGCTCGACCAGCCGGTGCTGTTGGGTGCTGTCGTCGGCCACGTCATCGCGGTGACTGCCGTGACGGGACTGTCCGTGACGATGCTCGCGGTCAGGCAATCAAAAGCCGACCACTAGTTCGACTGGATCTCCTGAAACTGTTCGAGGAGCTGCTCGGTCGAGTCGCCGCCTTCGTACTGAATATCTCCCTCGTAGTCAGTACGGTCGTCGTCGAAGCTGGCGTCGACTTCGCTGTTTTTGCGTTCGCGGCGCTCGTGCTCCGCTTCGTCATAGGCTCCCATCGACATTGTGTACCACACACATGCTTGGGTGGTACTGACTATCAATGTAACGGTTGCGACAGTCGACCAAACCTTGAACAGCTATCGCACAGTTGCTTCGACAGGGATGGAAAGCCGGAGCAACCGACACATTCAGAAGTTCAACCAACTCGTCGAGGTGTACGACCCGGATGGGATCGATCAGATAGCGCCGATTTCGACGCGGGAGAAAGCGACGCTGCGCGAGCGCAGAGAGGAGATCCGCGACCTGCAAGACCGGGTGGATACGCTCACGAGCGAGGCGTTTTTCTCCGACAGCGAACGCTCGAAGATGGCCGAAAGCGATCAGCTTCCGGATCCCGTGGAGACTGCGCGCTCGCAGAGATCAGAGATGCGCGAGCGACTCGAACAGACTGAGTCGGCACTGACCGACGCGCTCTCGACGGACAGTCTCGACGCCGCGGACGACCTGCCGCGGTAGATAGCCGATATCGTCGGTTTGACCTGGCAGACGCCCGCAGAACGTCGTGCTTACAAGGTCGAACCGCCTACAGCCAGGTAATGAGTCGGTCAGGCGAGTTCTGTCCCCGCTGTGGCGATCCTATCGAGGGACCGGTCGGGGGTTCGGCAACCGAAGACGAGCGGCTCTGTGCCCCCTGCTACATCGACGAGTACGATCTGGTCGACGCACCCGACCGGATCGAGATTCGGGTGTGCGCGCAGTGTGGCGCAGTCCATCGAGGGAATCAGTGGGTCGACGTCGGCGCAGACGATTATACGGACATCGCAATCGAGGAGGTGAGCGAGCGACTCGGCGTCCACGTCGACGCGAGCAGCGTCTCCTGGCAGGTCAGCCCCGAACAGGTCGACGAGACCACCATCCGGATGCACTGCCAGTTCTCCGGCGTGTTGCGCGAGACGCCGCTCGCAGAGGAGGTGGTCGTGCCGGTCAAGATCGGTCGCGAGACCTGCACACGATGTGGTCGTATCGCTGGTGGGTCCTACGCGAGTATCATCCAACTCCGGGCCCGGGACCGTGATCCTGCAGAAGACGAGCGCGAGCGCGCCGAGTCGATCGCACACGAACGCGTCGCGGACCTGGAAGACAGCGGCGACCGCGAGGCCTTCGTCACGGCCATCGACGACGTCGAGGGCGGCATCGACATCCGGGTCTCGACGAATCGGCTCGGTGAGCAGATCGCCAGACAGATCGTCACCGAGTTCGGCGGCAGCTACAGCGATTACGAGACGCTGGTCACGGAGGACTCGGACGGCAACGAGGTCTATCGCGTGACCTACGCTGTCCATCTCCCGCCGTATCGTCCGGGCGAGGTCATCGACCCCGAGGACGGCGACGGACCGGTGCTCGTCAAATCGGCGCGCGGGAATCTCAAGGGGACGCGCCTGACGACCGGCGACGCGTACGAAGCCCAGTACGAGGACGGCGACGCCCCCGACGCGCGGCGACTCGGGGATACAGCGGAAGGGCAGGAAACGACGCTCGTTACCGTCGAAGACGAGCACGCAGTGCAGGTGCTCGACCCGGAGACCTACGAGTCGAAGACTGTGGCTCGCCCGTCGTATCTCGACCCCGACGCCGAGACGGTTCGGGTGCTGAAAAGCCGCGCCGGGTTGCACGTGCTACCTGACGAGTCTCACTCGCAGTGAGACGGCTGTCCGTGGGTTTTTGAGCGAGCGAGACCTATCGCCGGTCGGTGGCGATGACGAACAGTTACCCCCACCGAGCCCCGTGTGACGATACCGACTACCGAGCCACCAACCTTCTAGAAGGGCGCGTCCGATGACTGCTCTGTCTCGTCAGCGTCGCGGTCGAGCGGTCCCTCCCAGCCAGTGATTCCGGTTTCGAGACTCTCGACTGTCCCATCGAATCCTTCGAAGGCAGTGATGAGTCGCGCCGCCCGGATGCTCGCCTCGCCGTGGGGACAGACCGTGACGACGTGGTCTGCACCTTCGACGCGGTCGACCTGCTGTGGGAGTCTGGGGAACGGAATGTTCACACTGCCGGGGATGTGTCCCTGTGCGAACGCGCTCGGCTGTCGGATGTCGACCACCAGTGGCTGGTCGTCGGTGTCGAGTGTCGCTTCGAGTTCCGGCGGTCTGATCTCGCCGTCCATGTGTTCCGATGCGGGATGAACGTATAAACGACTGACGACTGCCCGGCCAGTTTGCGATTCTGCGGACGGGGCGCGCGGCTACAACAGCCCCTCGGTCTCCGCGAGCAACAGCCCTTCGAGGGTCGCGTCGTTGACGGGTTCCTCGCGGGCAATCGAGAGGGCGTCCTCGACCGGAACCGAGCGGATCGAGAGAAATTCGTTGCTGTCGCGCTCGATTTCGGTCGGTTCGAGCCCCTCGGCGTAGACCACCCCGCGACGGTGACGGAGCACGCCAGTCGCACACCAGAAGGTTTCGAGCAGCGAGACGCCCGCGGGGTCGAACCCAGTCTCCTCGCGGAGTTCGCGCGCGCCAGCGGCGGTGTAGGACTCCCCGTCCTCGACCAGTCCGGCGGGCAGTTCCAGACACTCCTCGCGGATGGCCGGTCGGTACTGCTCGACCATGAGTAACTGTCCGTCTGCAACCGCGACGATGATAACGGCTGGCTGGAGTGCCGCCCAGTAGTAGCGCTTTTCCGTTCCGTCGGGCTGTTCGAGCAGGTCGTAGCCGCCCTCGTACCAGCCAGTCTCGTACTCGGTGACCGACTCGATCAGCGTCCAGCCCTCTGGTGGGGCCTGCGGCGATGAATCAGTCATCAGTGTCCTCGCTCGCGTCTGGTGTCGCGGAGACGACGTCGCGATAGAGGCGACCGAACGCCTGTGTGCGGAGCGTTCCGACCGCCGCCTCGCGCTCGCTCTGGAACGTCGCGGCGATCGCCCTCTCGGCAAACGGCGGGGCGTGCCAGACCACGTTGTCGACGGACTCGGTTCCGACCTCGACGGCCTCGAACTCATGGTCGTCGAGCCACATCTCGTACTCGCTTCGCGTTCCGACGTGAACCTCCAGAAGCGAGGCGAACATCGCCTCCTGTGTCGCCAGACGAACGTCCTCCGTCATGCGCTCGGTGTACTCGTCGGTGCCCATGCCGAGTTCGCGCCCCAGCGTTCTGAGTGCCGTATTCGCGGCGGACTCGAACGACTGGAAGCGCTCGTGTGCCGCAGCCGCCGTCTCGGGTGCGAACACTCCCTCTGTGTCCATATCCGGATAGTCGAGTCGGACCGACTACTCGGTTTCGGAGTTGTCGGACGCTTTTGCGTTGTCGTCGCCACCCTCGCGGCGCTTGCGCGTCATCTCACGGGCCTCCGCGAGCGCCTCGCGCGCGTCCTCGTCGAGCATGTCGCTCGAATCGACGCCCATCCCGGACAGGTCCATCTGCGTGCGTGTGCCCTGCCCGCCCTGCTGATGGCTCGAATCGTGTGCGTGGTCGTGTCCATGACCGCCAGTTGTGTCCTCGAAGACCTGCGGATACTCCATCTCCTCGGCGAGTTCAGTCACCGTCGCGGCAAGCCCCTCGTCGTCGTACTGTTCCCACTCCGGGACGTGTTCGTCGAGCCACGCCTCGTGGTCGCCGCCGCGGGCGAGGGCGGTGAAGGCGAGGTGATTCGCGAGGTGGATGTCGTCTGCCTGTGGGTCCTCACAGACCGGACACGCGTATCCCATAGGAGAACGTCGGCCCGCGGCGCAAAATGGGTTGTCACTGGTAGTCAGCGAGCGCTCCAGTTGTCCTGATCGAAGAGGAGCCCGGAGAGCCGGGATGCGAGCGTGCGGGCAGACGATTCGGTCTCTGTGTGCAGGTCGCCCGAGACAGAACCGGCCTCGCCGCCGATGTGTTCTGTCTCGGAGATCGGGTCAGCCTGGTTTGGCTCCGACCGGTACTGCCGCGTTCGCTCGCGAACCGCCCGAAGCGTCTCTCTGTCGAGTTCCACGTCGAGATGCTGCAGGTCGTAACGGACGATGTATCCACGGCGTCCGTTCCGGATAACAACGACCGGGAGTTCGCTGTCGACACACCTGTCCCAGATCCGTGTTCGCTCCGAATCGGTCGCGTACATCGGGACGTGCCGTGCGGCGAGTCGGTCCATACCGTCTCGTAGGACCGAGAGAGTATCGGTCTGTCGCTGCTCGAACTGCGTCTATCGCACTGCCTCGGTCGCCTCGGCCATGATGTCGATGGCCGTTTCGAGCGTCTCGATGTCGGTCGCATACGAGAGTCGCGCGTACCCCTTCCCGTTCTCGCCGAAGGCCTCGCCGGGGACGACCACCACGCCGCGGTCGATGACCTCCTCGGCCCAGCCATCGGGCACTTCGGGCATCGCGTAGAAGGCCCCCTTCGGTGTCGGACAGGACAGACCCATCTCCTCAAGTCCAGAGAGGAGCACGTCCCGGCGCTCGCGGAATGCCTCGCGCATCTCTCTGACTGGTTCCTGCGTGCCCGTGAGTGCGGCCTCGGCGGCGTACTGGGCCGGTGCGCTCGCACAGGCCTGTGCGTACTGGTGGACGCGAAGCATGCGTTCGATGCGGTCGTTGCTCGCGACGACCCAGCCGAGTCGCCACCCAGTCATCGAGTAGGCCTTCGAGCAGGCGTTGACCACGATGACGTTCTCGCGTGCGGTGAACTCCGCGGGTGAGCGGTGTTCGCCCTCGAAGACCTGGTGTTCGTACACCTCGTCGGAGAGACAGACCACATCGTGTTCCTCGGCGATCCGGGCGAACTCACGCATGTCCTCCGGCGACTGCACCGCACCCGTTGGGTTTGCGGGGCTGTTGACGACAAACGCCGCCGTGTTCTCGGTGATCGCTTCTTCGACGGCCGACGGCGAGAGCGTCAGGTCGTCCCGGAGCGCGACGGGACGGGGCGTGCCACTGGCCAGGTGTGTCAGCGCCTCGTAGGAGACGAACCCGGGGTCGGGGAAGATGACCTCCTCGCCGGGGTCGACGTGGGCTTCGAGCGCGATGTGCAGCGCCTCGCTGCCGCCAGCGGTCGCGATGACGTTCTCCGGGTCGACGTCGAGGTCGTTGTCCCGTGCGTGCTTTTCGGCGATGGCCTCGCGAAGCGAGCGTGTCCCCTTGTTCGAGGTGTAGCCGTCGGCCTTGCCCTCGCGGATGGCATCGACGGCCGCCTCGCGGGCGTGGTCCGGGGCAGGAAAGTCCGGTTGGCCGAGACCGAGATTGATCGCATCCTCGCCTGCGGCCTCGAACACCTCGCGGATGCCGCTTATCGACACCTGTTCGACGCGGGCTGAAAACTCCGTCATACGAGAACGGGCGGGCCGCGACTCCGTAACTGTTGCCTTCGAAGTCAGCCGATAGGCCGCCCGACCAAGCGACGACTGTGCGAGCCGTTTCCAAACTGTTTTGCCCACCCATCTCCCTACCCCCGGGTATGACAGTAAACGCAGGCATCATCGGCGCAACGGGGGCGGTGGGACAGCGACTCATTCAGTTCCTCGACCCACATCCGGACTTCGAGATTACCGCGCTGACCGCAAGCGACGCGAGCGCGGGCGACACCTATCGGGAGGCGGCCAAGTGGCGCATCTCGATGCCGATCCCCGAAGATATTGCGGAGATGACCGTCACAGAGACCGACCCGGACGCGATGCCCGACGACGTGGACATCGTCTTCTCGTCGCTCCCCTCCTCGGTGGGCGAGGCGGTCGAACCCGACTTCTGTGAGGCGGGCTACGTCGTCTCCTCGAACTCCTCGAACGGTCGGACAGACCCAGACGTTCCACTGACCATCCCAGAGGTCAACGCCGACCACATCGGCCTTCTCGAGGTCCAGCGTGACGAACGCGGCTGGGACGGCGCGCTCGTGAAGAACCCGAACTGCTCGACGATCACGATGGTCCCGCCGCTCGCCGCCCTCGACGAGGCGTTCGGGCTGGAAGCGGTCACAGTTTCGACGCTGCAGGCCGTCTCCGGCGCTGGCTACTCCGGCGTCACCTCGATGGAGATCATCGACAACGCCATCCCGCACATCGGTGGCGAGGAGAAAAAGATGGAGACGGAATCCCGAAAGCTGCTCGGCGCGTTCGACGGCGCAGAAGTGAGTTGGCACGACGCCCGCGTCTACGCCTCCTGTAACCGCATCCCGACGCTGGACGGTCACCTCGAAAACGTCTGGACAGACACCGAGGCGGACGCGACAGTGGCCGACGCGAAGGAGGCGTGTCGGGCGTACTCCGGGGCGGACCTGCCGAGTTCACCCGACCGGCTCATCCACGTCTTCGAGGAGCCAGACCGCCCGCAGCCGCGGCTCGACCGCGACCGGGACAACGGGATGGCCATCGCCGTCGGCGGACTACAGGAGACCGAGGGCGGACTGCAGTTCAACTGCCTCGCACACAACACGATGCGAGGCGCAGCGGGCGCGTCGGTGCTGAACGGGGAACTCCTGCTCACGGAAGGCTACCTTTAGAGCCGTCGAGGCGAGGCCGCCGCCAATCTGAGAGCGCAGTAGTTACAGCGTCTGAAAAAATCGGGTGCACTTATTTATGGGTCGCGTCCTGACTGCAGGTAGATGGTGGATTCGCTCCGGATCCTCATCGTCGACGACAACGACGACCTCCGGAAACTGTACGCGGTCTGGCTCGGGGACCACGAGATCGAAACCGCGGATGGGGGACAGGCGGCGCTCGGACGGATCGACGACGGCGTCGACCTGGTCTTGCTCGACCGGGACATGCCCGGACCGGGGGGTCGTGACGTCGCGATAGAGATCCACGAACGGGGGTACGACTGTCACATCGCGATGGTGAGTTCGCTGCCAGCCGACTTCGACATCGTCGACTATCCGATCGACTGCTATCTCAAAAAGCCGCTCGGGGAATCGGATCTGGTCGGACTCGTCGAGGAGTATCGCACACAGCGACAGTACCAGACAGCACTCTCGGAGTACTTCCGGCTGAGTTCGAAGCTGGCCGCAATCGAGGAGGACACGCCGACGGCACAACTCGCTGGAAGTGACGAGTACGAGCAACTCAAACAGCGCGTCGAAGCAAAGCGCAGGGAGGTCGACGAGGCGATAGACGTGCGAGACGTGAACTGGAACTTCGCGTTCAAGTCCACGGGGCGGAGCACGGCGGACGACCGCGGCGTCACGGAGGGCATCTAGAGCTCCGATTGCCACGCGTTTTGAAACCGGAAGGCACATTGTATCGCTGGATGACGTGTAGATATGGAACTTCGTGGCAAGCGAGTCGTGGTCACCGGCGGCGCTGGGTTCGTCGGGTCGCATCTCGTCGCGCGACTGGTCGGGGACAACGACGTCAGTGTCGTCGACGACTACTCGTCGGGAACCAGGGCGTGGGTTCCGAGCGAGGTTCGGGTACAGGAGGGAGACCTGACCGACCCCGAGACGGTCCGGGAGGCAATCACCGAGGAGGTCGATCTGGTCGTCCATCTGGCCGCCTCGAAGGCCGTCAACACCGACACGCCACGAACGCAGTTCACCGAGAACGTCGAGATGACCTACAACATCCTCGAACGGATGGACGCCGTCGGCGTCGACCGACTCGCGTACACCTCCTCCTCGACGGTGTACGGGGAAGCGCCGCGACCGACGCCGGAAACCCACGGCCCGCTGGAACCGATCAGCCCCTACGGCGTGAGCAAGCTCACCGACGAAGGGCTGATCTCGACGTACGCGCACAGCCACGGGATCCGGTCGTGGGTGTTTCGCTTCGCGAACATCGTTGGCCCGCGACTGGAAGGCGCGGTCGTTCCGGACTTCATCGACAAACTCCGTGAGGACTCTGCCCGACTCTACATTCTCGGCGACGGCCGTCAGCAAAAGTCGTACATGCACATCGAGGACTGTCTCGACGCGATGGAGACGGTCATCGGGTCCGCCGACGACCCGTTCAACGTCTACAACCTCGGAACGCGGACGACGACCTCGGTCACACAGATTGCGGACATCGTCAGCGAAGAGATGGGGCTGGACCCGACCTACGAGTACGAGGGCGGCAGGCGTGGCTGGAGCGGTGACGTTCCGAAGATGCGTCTGGACATCGACAAACTGGCTGGTCTCGGCTGGGAGCCGTCACTCGAAAGCGACGACGCGATCCGTCAGGCGACACGAGAACTGCTCGACGAGTAGAGGCGACGTGGGAACTGTTCGACGAGACTATATGATCACCGGATAGCCGTTGTGAGGCGCTTCTTGACGGGTCTGCTGGGAACGCGTCAGTGCGTTTTGCTGAGACCGTGACACGTGCCGGGATTGTGTCTGTCCGCGCCGCTCGGAGTGAGCCTGGACGCGCTGCTGGAACTGGGACCGCTCACCGGCGATCCACGACGCGATATCGGCGATCACTGCGGGGTCGACGTTGTTTCTGACGATGGTCTCCTGTGGGACCGACGGCCCCTCACCGGGGAAAAAGCCGTGGTTGAGCTCCTCGTAGGCCGCGAACGCGGCGTCCGGTTTCTCACCGAGTTCGTCCCGAAGGATCGGGAAATCGTCCTCGATGGTGACCCGGAAGTCGCGACTGCCCTGGAGAAAGAACATGGGAACGTCGAGTTCGCGTGCGGTCTCGATATGCTGGTACGCGGCGAGGCTGTTCCAGAGCGCGCCGGGGTAGCCGACGTAGGTCTGTTCCGGGACGTACTCGCCCGCCTGAATCTGTTCGAGTCGGTCGCGCCACAGTTCGTACTGCTGCATGATCTGTTCGTTCTCGTACTCACCGACCGTCGCCTGGTGGTGCAACTGGTCGAGGGTCAGTTCCTTGAACGGGCGCGCGGGACTCGCGAGTGCGACGAATCCTGCGAGTCGACCGTCGCGGCGTGCAATTCGCGGTGCGGCCATCGCCCCGAGGCTGTGACCGACGACGTAGATCCGGTCGGGGTCGACGCCGTCGACACGTCGGAAGCGTTCGATCGCCGCCAGCGCGTCGTCGACGGAGACGGCGTCGATGGTGTACTCCGCAGGCGTAACCGAGTTCGAACAGGCGTACGTTCGGCGGTCGTACCGAAACGTGGCGATCCCTCGGGACGCGAGTCCCTCGCCGATGTCGCGATACATCTGCGTGCCACCGACGTCGAGGTTCCGGTCTGCGATCCCCTGTGGATCGCTCCCGTGGACGATGACGGCACCGGGTACGTCGTTGGATGTCGCGGGTTTCGTAACGGTCGCACCCATGCCGCAGCCCGGTGTTTCGAGTTGTGCCGTCTGGCTCTCGAAGGCAGCCTCGTCGACGTACTCGGGCGATTCGTAATCGTCCGAGATGAACACCCCCCTCACGTCCCCCTGGTCGTTCGTCGAGACGCGCATGGAATGTTCGCCCGCCTCGAACGCGAGCGTCATGTCGACCGTCCCCAGTCCCGATGCCTCCGCGGTAACCGTCTCCACGTAGGGACCGCCGACCGCTGTGTATCCAAACCAGATCATCTCGATGGAACCCGGAGAGATCTGACTTCGGACACTGTCTGCGAAGGAGTCGTATGCAGCCTCGAAGTCGCCCGCAGCCATCGTCTCCACGAGCGCATTCGCCACTTCGGTCGCGGTTCCCGGGTCACGCTCCGACGATTCAGCGTCGTCAGAGATAATGGAGGCAGCACCGCCGAGTGGCGGCCGGTCAGTCCCGCTCTCGGGCGGATCGTCGACGGACGTGTCCGAGCAGCCAGCGACCGAAGTCGTCAGCGCCGCCACCGCAGCGAGATACGTCCGTCGACTGAGCGAGCGAGGCCCGTCGGACATAGCTATAGATCCACACGAGTGAAAAAAGATGTTTTGGAGATGCGTTCGGGCAGTGTCACCAGCCGCAAGCGGTATTTGGATGGGAGCCCCAGAGTAGTCCACGCATGCAGGTCGTCGGCTACGAACCGGTCACGGACGAACGCCCCCGGGCGAACTTGCTGATCGCAGACGAGGGAACGGTCACCCGAGAGTTGCTGGTTCCCGGCGGCGACCTGCAGTACCGACTGGGCGAGCGTCGGTGTGCCGGAAGCGTCACCGACGGCACTCACACACCCTGTGAGCACTCGGACGCGCCCTACTGTGAGACACACCGGGGCAGATGGGCCTGCGCCAGATGTACGGGTGACTGCGACCTGCCACTCGACAGTTGCAGGGAGGAACACGCGGTGTATCTCGCTGCGTTTGCGCCCGATACGTTCAAAGTCGGCGTGACCCGGTCCTGGCGGCTCGAAACCCGCCTGCGCGAGCAGGGGGCAGACAGGGCAGCACATATCCGAACGGTCGAAAACGGGAAGCGAGCGCGCCAGATCGAAGCAGAGGTTGCAACAGAAATCGGGGACCGAGTGCAGGTCTCGACGAAGATCGATGGCCTCCATCAGACTGTCGACGAAGATGCGTGGGAGGCCCTGCTGGCCGAACACGACCCTATCGCGAGATACAGCTTCGACTACGAGGTGAGCCTCGACGAGCGGCCGGTCTCGGAGACGATCGGATCCGGAACGGTACTGGGAACCAAAGGGCGGATCCTCGCCGTCGCCCACGGCGAGAACACCTACGCCGTCGACATGCGCGACCTGGTGGGATACGAACTCTCGGAGGGGTGGACGGAGAAACCGCTCCAGTCGTGTCTCGACGCGTTCGAACTCTAGGGAGATTCGCGCCAGACGCGTGGTGATTCAGACGTCGCGCTCGACGACGAATCGGGTCAGATCGCGGAGTTGCTGGTCCTGTTCGTCAGCGATATCGAGCGAATTCAGCCGGTCGCGGGCACTCGCCGAGAGTGCCATCGCACGGTCACGGGCGTACTCGACCGCATCGACAGATTGCATGATTTCGATGGCTTCGAGAATCTCCGCCTCGGTGTTTTCAGGTGCCCACAGGATCTCCTCGAGGCGGGTGACCTGCTCCGGCGGTGCCTGCTCGGCGGTGTAGATGACCATCAACGTCTTCTTGCCCTCGCGAATGTCGTTGCCGAACTCCTTGCCGAAATCGCCAGCCTGGTCGAGCGTGTGCTCGATGTCGAGGATGTCATCACCGATCTGGAAGGCGATAGACATCTCCTCGGCGTAGTCGGCGAGCGTCTCCTCGACAGCGTCAGACTGGTCGGTGACAATGGCGGCGAGTCGCGCGACGATGCGAGCGAGACAGCCGGTCTTGCACGCACACATCTCGTAGTAGCGCTGTTCGTCGACAGCGATCGTCTGCTGGTTGTGCCAGTAGATGTCCATCCCCTGCCCGAGATGCGTGCGGTTGAGTTCGTGGGTGAGCATCTCGTAGATGTCGAGTTGCTGCTGTGGGTGCAGGTCGCCCGGGTTCTGCTCGATGACCTTCAGTGGGATGAAGTACATCGCGTTGCCCGCGTTGAGCGCGATGTCGTCACCGTGTTCGTGATGCAGCGCTGGGCCGCCGCGACGCTTCCGGGCCTCGTCTTCCACGTCGTCGACGATGATCGTCCCGTTGTGCAAAATCTCGGGGATACACGCGTATTCGAGGTACTCCTCAGGGTCTTCGCCGAGTCCCTCGACGATGACCAGAAAGAGCACGGCGCGCCAGCGCTTCCCGCCCCGGTCGAGCAACTCCCAGATCGGGTCTGCGAGCGCCTGCTGGATGGCCTCTGGCTGATACTGATAGGTCGGAGCACCGAAAAACGAGGACAGATACGTCTCGTCGATGACCCGGGGGAGCAACTCCGCTATCGTCTCGTCGATCACCGGCCGCCACTCGGCGAGCGCATCCCGCATACTCGAATCGACGATGGGGGCATACAAAAAATTCACCACCGACGGCCGACAGCATCAGGACGCGCTCGAAACGATCTTGATCACGTCACCCTCGGAGAGTTCGTGGTCGTCGCCGATACGGCGGTTCTCGCGGGCGTCGACGGCGTGGATGTAGCCCTCCCCGATATCCGAGTGGACGGCGTAGGCGAGGTCCGGCGGGGTCGCACCACGCCGCAGGAGATGCGCGTCCGGGAGCATCCGGTCCTGTCCGTCCGTCCAGCGCGTTTCGTTCTCGACGGGGTAGACCGTGATGCGGTCGAGCACGTCGTAAACTGCCCGGTCGAGTGCAGTCTGGACGCCGGTGCCGCCCCACTCGTCGATGACTGCGCGGACGGATTCGAGTCCCTCGCGCTGGGCCTCGCTCGCGTCGTCGGCGAGTGTGAACGTCTCGTCACCGGGGTCGTACTCGACCAGTCCGGCCTCGTGACCCCGGCGCAGGGCGAGTTCGCCCTCCGCGCTCGCGGGCACGACGACGTCGGCGGCCTCGCGGAGGCGGTCGATGTTGTCCTCGGGCGCGATGTCGGCCTTGTTCGCGACGACGACGATTGGCTTCGTTCGCTCGCGTATCAACGCCGCGAGTTCACGACGCAGGTCGGCGTCCCACTGTCGCGGGTCGTCAGGATAGGAGAGTTCCCGCAACACGCGGGCGATGTCGGTCGGCGTCGCGCCGACACCCGTGAGCATCTCCGCGAGCGACTCGTCGATGTCGAAGTCGGGCGAGCGGGACTGGCGCTCGATCGACTCCCAGTTGCGGTCGATGATCGACGCGAGCCAGCGGTCCATCTCGCGTTCGATGAAATCGACGTCCTCGACGGGGTCGTGTTCACCGACCTCGACGGGTTCGCCCTCCGGGTTAGTTCCGCCCGAGGCGTCGACAACGTGCAGGATGACGTCGGCGTCGGTCAACTCGTCCAGAAACTGGTTGCCGAGGCCGCGCCCCTCGTGTGCCCCCGGGACGAGCCCGGCCACGTCGAGCAGTTCGACGGGGACGTAGCGTTTCCCCTCGCGGCAGTTGTCGCTGTCGCAACGCTGGTCGCGGTCGAGACAGGGACACCGCGTCCGGACGTAGCTCACCCCGCGATTCGGGTCGATCGTCGTAAACGGGTAGTTGCCGACCTCGACGTCTGCCATCGTCGCCGCCTGATAGAACGTCGACTTGCCGGCGTTCGGTTTGCCCGCGAGCGCAACGGAGATCATGGTTCACGTTGCGGGCCCACTGGAAACCAACTTTCGGTTCAGCACGCGATCCCGAGCGCGTCCATTCTCGCCAGGCAGTGAATCACTCGCTCTCGACGAACTCGAGCGCGTCGCCCGGATTGTCTTCGAGGATCGTATCGATGGTCTCCCGTGAAATCCCCGCCTCGCGCAGCATCGGGACGATGTTTTCGAGGATGTGACCGTATCCGAAGCCGCCGTACTTCGTGAGTTGGTCCTTGAATGCGACGTCGTGTGAAAAGAGCAGGCTGTCGGCGTAGCCGTCGTCGACGAGCTCGCTGGCGGCTTCGATCCGGGCTGGGTCGGACGGCTTCTTGTCGTAGTGTGCCGTGTAGTACTTCTCGTTGCCCCACAGGTCGTACTCGACGAATGCGCCGCGGTCGGCCAACTCGCGCTGGTAGGTCAGCGATTCGGGTTTCAGCTCGTATCGGTCACGGTCCATGTGGCCCATGATGACCCGCGAGGGATCCAGCCCTTCGTTCTCCAGAATGTCGAGGATGTCGAGGCCCCAGCGAGAGGAGGGGTAGGTCTGGTCCTTGTTCCACACGCTCCCCCGGCCGGTGGGATGGATGGTGACGGGAGCACCGGTGCGGAGTGCGGCGCGAGCGCCAGCACGCAGTACCTTCTGTTCGTCAGGTTGGATCCCCTCGCTCACGCCGAGTTCGCCGATGATTCCGGCGCGAACGTCGGTGTCACCGATCCCCTCGCGCACGTCGCTGACGAACTCGTCTGCGAGTTCGTCGACCGAGGACTCGCTGACGCGGGCGGGGTGGGCTGGCTTCGTGTAAAACGCCGTGCCGTGCACGACGTTGACGCCAGTCTGACGGCTGACTCGCCTGACTCGTCTGGGGTCGCCGCCGACGTTTTTCGGCGTCACGTCGACGACCGTTCCGCCGCCAAGCGACGCGAAGCGTTCGATCTCTGCGCAGGCTTCGTCGTAGGATTCGAGTCTCGCGTTGTCCTTGATGCTGAGTTGATTCTGCCGAACGTATCGGTAGTTTTCGAGCGACAGCGACTCCCGTGCTGTCTTCCGGTCACAGACCGATTCGGGCGGTTCGAACCACGTCTCCACGAGGTCGATAAAGAGGTGCTCGTGAGGAAGCGTAACCCCGACGTCGTCCGGTTCGATCTGTCCGGTAACGGTCACAACCTGTCCCGTATCGTCACTCATACGTGCGCATATCCGCTGCTAGTATTAAGCGTTGGGTCGGTCCGGAGGATCGTCTAATTGCTTTGCATTCCGGTCGTTTTCCCCGATTCCGTCTCCGCCGTGTCCGTCTCGTTTGCGTCGTCCGGGGCGCTCGCGTCCACGTCGTCCGTTTCGTTCACGTCTGCGTCGTCTGTGTCACTGATATCCTCCCGATTCTCGTCTCGGGAGTCGTACTGATACGGGACGACATTCTCGTTTACCATCGTCGTCTCCTCGCTCGCGCGGATCGCACCCTCGATGTCTGCGTCCTGGTGGACCTCGACGAACTCGCCGGAGACGTCGCCGCGAACCGTCACGTCTGGGCCGATCCGGACGGTTCCCTTCCGGGTGGTGACGTTGCCAGTGACCTCGCTGTTCGCACCGAGCGTGATGCCGTCTTTCGCCCGCAGACTGCCGAAGATTTCGTTGTCGCGGCCGACGACCAGCGACTCTGCGCGGATGTTCCCGTGCAGTCGACAGTCAGAGCCAATTCGTCCCGGCGCAGAGACCCGCCAGGCGTCGTCACTGACGTGGCTGTTGCGCGGGATGACGACGGGTTCGGCCTCGCGTTCGTCTTCGAGCAACTCCGTGAGCATCGATTCGGCCTTCTCATCTTCGCCGAGACGGAGCAACTGCGAGAGGTAGATAAACAGAAAGACGAGCGTCGGCGTCGGATTCCGGATGACGATCCAGCCGTTTGCCTCGAAGCCGTCCTCGATGTCGACGTCGTCACCGATATCCAGATCCCCAGCGACGCGCAACTCCCCACCCACGTGGACGCGCTCACCGATGTAGGCGTCCTCGCCGACGAGCACGGTGTCGGCGACGTCACACCACATGTCGAGACGGCAATCACCCTCTGCCTCGATATGCCCCCCGAAAGAGACACGCTCGCCCGCGATTACGGTTCCGCCACGCACGCCGAACTCGACCGTGCTTTGTCCGCCGACGATGACGTCACGATCTGTCACCAGGTCGTGTTCCTCGACGTGTGTCCCATCGGGGATGACGAGTTCTTCGAGCGGGTCTGAGCGAAACGCTTGCACACGTACCTAGGGGTTATCGTCCATATTAAAGCCCGTTGACGTGTCTGACGCGCGTCTGACGGAGGCAAGACAGTTGGCCGAGGTGATCACGACTGGTTTCCTCTGCCGAGGTTTCCATCGAGTCCTGTCGCGAACCCTTCATCGTCGAAACGGGCACTGGGTATTATATGTAAAGCAGATGAATAAGATAGTATATGACACAGGAACAGCCCAACCCGCTAGTAGACTGGTACGACACGAGAATTGGCACTTCGTCGACAGAAGACGAGGCCTACGGATACTGGGTATTTTTGCTCGGTGTCGTGGCAGGGTTCATCGGAATCGTCCTGGTGATGATGAGCGACGTCGAATCCTTCGAGCGAGGAGCAGGCGCAGCGATCGCTGGAATTGCCCTGCTGCTGTTGTTGATCGGACCGGTCATTCGATTGCCGCTGAAGCGGGGGGCGACGCTACTCTCGTATCTCGGCGGCGTGATGTGTCTGCTCGCAATCGCGTGGTTCGTCGTCGCGTACCCCGACAACTTCGGGGCCGCATTCGACGGGTCCGAGGTCGAAATCATCGGCCTCTACGGACTCGGCGTGCTGATCATCGCGCTCGGAGGCGCGATCACGCCGCTCGTGACTAGCCCGCGTGAGGAGCAAGAGGCCGCTGAGTCGCGCGCAGCAGCGGCCGAAAGCCAGCGTGACGCCGCGATCGCCGAAGCCGAACAGCGAGGGCGAGAAGCCGCCGAGAAAGAAGCCGAACGGGCAGCACTGGAAGTGGACCTCCAGCGGATCGAAGACAGCCAGTCGCAGTTCGAGCTCTACGAGGACAAGGCCGGTAAGTACCGCTGGCGACTCCGACACCGAAACAGGAACGTCATCGCCGACAGCGCACAGGGGTACAGCAGCCGACAGAAGGCCCAGCAAGGCCTCAGTGCAGTAAAGCGAGACGCGTTCGGCGCGAGCGTCGTCGACCTAGAGAAGACTGCGGTCGACATCGAGACGACCGACGAGGCAGTCGAGGGCGCTGACGCACCCGACTTTGTCCCCGAAGTGGAGAGTCAGGCCACCATCGAGACCTACGAGGACGCAGGGGGCAAACACCGCTGGCGGCTTCGACACGACAACGGAGAGATCATCGCAGACAGCGGCGAGGGCTACGCCTCCCGCAGTGGCCGCGACGGGGCCGTCGAGCGCGTTCGCCAGTACGTCCAGCCCGCGGATTATCTGCGCATCGACCCGGCCGCGTTCGAGTTGTACGAGGACGCCGCGGGCGAGTACCGCTGGCGACTCCTCCACGAGAACGGCAACATCATCGCCGACAGCGGTCAGGGGTACGCGAGTCGACAGAAGGCAAAGCAGGGACTCGAAAGCGTCAAGCGAAACGTCGACGAGGGCGGCAACGCCGACTTCGAGGTCTACGAGGACAACGCAGGCGAGTATCGCTGGCGACTCGTGCACCGGAACGGCAACATCATCGCCGACGGCGGCGAGGGCTACGCCTCCGAGCGGGGCGCAAACGACGCCGTCAAGCGCGTCACCGAGTACGCACCCGAGGCTCACTCGCTCGACATCGGAAGCGCGGCCTTCGAAATCTACGAGGACGCGGAGGGCAAGTGGCGCTGGCGACTCCGCCACCGCAACGGGAACGTCCTCGCTGACAGCGGGCAGGGCTACGCCGAGCGTACCGGCGCCGAAGACGGTCTCAACAGCGTCAAGCAGAACGCGCCCAACGCGGACACCGAAGCAGTCGAGGAGTGAGAGTAGCGGTCTGTCGGCCGTTTTCCGGGCAGTTTGTGTCTCACGGTTTCCGGGCGTTTACAGAGTCTCGGCCCGTATCAGACTCGTATGGAGGAACGGATTCGGGAGATACACGACGCGCTCGTCGACGAGTACGGCACGCCGGACCCGCCTCGTGACATCCCGCCTGTCGATTCGCTCATCCACACGATTCTCTCACAGAACACCAGCGACGAGAACAGAGACGCCGCGTGGGACGACCTGGTCTCCGAATTCGGCTCGGACTACGCGGCCATCGAGAACGCCGACCAGGACGCCCTCGCGGAGACGATCAGGACCGCGGGGCTTGGCAATCAGAAGGCCGCCCGCATTCAGGACGCACTCCGCACCGTGCGCGAGCACGAAGGCGAGTACTCGATGGCATTCATCGAGGAGATGGACGTCGAGGAGGCGCTCGCGTGGCTGACGAACATCAAGGGAATCGGCCCGAAGACGGCCGGAATTATCCTGCTCTTCCGGTTCGACAAGCCGTACTTTCCCGTCGACACGCACTGCGAGCGTGTCGCAAAGCGCTTCGAGTTGATTCCCGAAGACGCCTCCTACGAACAGGCCCACGAACTGCTGACCGAGCGCGTCCCCGACGACATCCACTACTCGTTTCACCGACTGCTCATCGATCACGGACGAGCGTACTGTTCGGCGCGAAACCCCCGATGTTCGGAGTCGCCGGTCTGTCGGGAGTACTGCCAGTGTGAGGTCTGTGTGGATGGGTGACCGCGCAGCTCTGGGGCAGACGTATCGGAGCAGCGAGGGGCTTGTGTCAGCCAGACGATAGCCATCGAAGTCCGAGAACGGCCTCGAAACATAGGTGGGTGACCTAAGTGACGACAGACACTAGTGGGATGAAGGGAGAAAAGATGGTTCGACGAGACGAATCCAGTGGGAGCTCAGACACGGACACGATCACGTACCGCACGACAGACGACGAGCCGTCGGCGGAGAGCGTGCTCGGAGCCGTTTCCGATGTGACTGGAACGGATCCGACAAACATGGATCCGCTGTACGATGTGGTCGATCCGGACGCGCTCGATGAGCTATTCGGCCGAGACACAGACCGAGATCAGCAGTCCCCGCTCGACTACGTGGTGTTTCACTTCGAGGGGTGTGCGGTGACAGTTCACGCTGACCGTCGGATAGAGATAACGCCCACAGAGAGCGCTCATCCGTGAACTGAGACTCGGATGAGATCTGCGCTTCCCCTCTCGGCTATTGCAAAGCCGACGCTCCGGTTTCACGCCTCTCCAGACATGGACTATCGTCAGTCCGTGTCGTCGGGCCAGTCTGACGGCGGTCCCTCGAAGAGCGCGGCGAGTAGCCTGCGCTCGGCGCTGTGGATGTGTTCTGAGAACGTCGCTGACGCGATACCGAGCTGGTCTGCGACTTCCTCTCCGGTGACGGTTCGCGGCCAGTCGTAGTATCCCGCGTCGAAGGCCGCCTCCAGCACTTCCCGCTGTCTGTCAGTGAGTTTGGTCTGAAGCACCTGCGAGACCCCCGACGAGGTAAACAGCGGAGTGAGGCTCTCTGTTTCCTGTTTGGAGGCGAGCCGAGCGTTCGGATGAGCGTCGAGAAAGTCCTCGATGACCGTCGCTGGCTCGTGCGGAGCGGGGATTTCGACGAGGATGCGCCCCCGTCCGTCAGCGCCCGCTACCTCCCGGGGAAGCGCACCCCGTTTGGCGAGATGAACTGCGGGACAGCCCTCCGAAACGACGAACTCGAAGAGCCCGCCAGACTCGTATCCGTTGAGCAGACACACGGAGACCTCGTCGTAGTTGGATTCGATCTCGACAATCTGTGACGGCTCGGCACCCGTCACGTTGAAAAATTCCGCATACTGGCCGTCCCCGCGTGGGATCAACTTGGCCAGTTCGAACCTGCAGTCTTTCATCTCCGACACGGCGACAAACGGATGACTGGAATCGTGGAGCCGGAATTCGGCCTCCACTACGGACGGGATGTCGGGGGAGGCTTCGGACATATTCTTGCTACTTGGCTCCAGAATATGAGTCTTGTGGACAAATGGCATATATCGAACGAGTTGTTCATTATTTTGGCGATAGCGAACGGGATTAACTTCAGTAACTCTGTTATGACGGATGTGGGAATTGATCTGCGGCCAAGTATCACTCGAATGGCTATCGGCTGGACTGCTGGCAGCGCCAGCGAAAGCGGACTCGAGAGCTACGTGGCAACCAGAACTGCTCGCCCCGCATTTTGCACGACTCGATCGGTGACACTTCCGATCTGGTCTGTTTCCGTGTGATCCTGTCCCTGATAGCCCAAGACGATCAGGTCGGCATCGACCTCGTCGGCGTAGTTGATGATCTCGACTGACGGCTTTCCGTGACAGCACCGCTTGGTGACGTCGACGTCGAGTCCTTTGGCTCGTTCGACAATCTCCGCGAGTTGCTGATTGCCCCAGTCTTCGATCGCGTGGGTCTGCAGTTCCATGCTGCTCAACGCCGGTTCGGAGTACCGGTCGGTGTCGACGACGAAAACTGCGTGCAACTGTGCGCCGTGCTGTTCGGCCTGTTCGAGCGCGTGTGTGACTGCACGGTTCGCGGCGGCACTCCCATCGGTCGCTACCAGAATCGAGTCGTACATGCGTAGTAGTAGCTCACAGATCAGTTTCAACGCAACGGTAATTCTCATCGGGTGAAAGTAGTTGGCGTGCGAAAATCACTCGCGCGCGGATCAACGATCCGGTTCGTGACGCTGTGAGATCACACCAAGTGAGAGCGCCATCAGCACCGAACCGACGGTGACCACCCCGCCGGTCCAGGTCAGTGCTGACTGTGTGATCTGCGGAAAGTCCTCAGCCAATACGACGAACAGTCGAACGTCCGCGACGACGACCACAATCGCCCCGAGAACGTCGAACACGAGGTCGAAGGCGGTGTCCCGCCAGCCGTAGTGAACCAGCACTGGTTCGATGTCGTAGCGCTCACCGACGGCACGCGCGACGAGTTCGATCAGTTCCCAGAAGACACCGATAGCGAAGGTGTAGGCGACTGTCAGGACAGCGATAGTCGTCGTGGGAACTGTTCCGTCGGCAGCGACGATGAGCGCGGCGTACACCAGCGCCGCAATAAGCATCGCAGAGACGGTGTGGGTGAGATGGTCCCACCACCAGACCGACTCGTAGAACCCCAGCATTCCGAGCGAATGCAACAGTCCGGCGACCGCGACCAGGAGAGGGAGTTCAGGTGAGAACGCCGTCTCGGTCACGGGCGAGTAGCCCCCGCCGAGCACCACCGCGAGCAACGCGAGAACGAGCGAGAGGAACGTGTTCACCGCTGCGGCGACGTTCCGGCGGCGAGCTGCGACAAACAGCAACAGACAGAGCGATCCCAGAAGCCCCGCGAGGAGGGCGATCAGCGCGGCGTTCATTCGTATGTGAAATCCCTGTCGAGCCTCATGATTCTTTGGCGTCGACGGAAGGCACGCCGAGAACGGAAGGTGTCGGTCTAACCGCTACCGGGCCGAGTCAGAATGGTAGCGGTCGGGGATCTGCGTGAGCAGTGAATCGGGAACGACCGGCGAGAGGTGGTCGTCGATCAGCGTCTCGACGATGTCGGGCAAGGTTCGTCTGATGACAGCGTACACCGTCCCGACGAGGAGGCTGGCCACGACGACGATCCGCAGGAGACCAGTGAGTGCGAGGAGCAGCGGGACAGCAAGAGACACCGAGAGGAGCAGATCACCCGGCGACCCGTCGTAGCGCACCCAGCGGCGTGGCGCAAGCCATCGACGGCGATAGTGGTCGTACACCGCACGGTCTGAGGTCCCCTCCCAGGGGCGCAGTTCGAGGCCACCACCGAACACGTCGGTGACACAGTGAGCGGCCGCAGCGAGAAAGAAGAGGGCCGCCCCGACCGTCACGAGCCCCGGAACCGAGACGGCAAACACCAGCGCACCAGCCGCGAGCGCCGAGTAGTACACTGGGTAGTGAAGCGACTTTCGATGCCCCGAGTACATGTCCAGGTCGGGGAACATCCCCCCGATCAGCCCCGCGAGGAGTGCGACACCGCCGAACTCCGGGACCACGGCCCCGAACGCGAGGCCGAGGACCATCCCCCCGAGGGCGTGGGTCGGTAACATCATGGACTAGTGTTACGAACTCGGACGTGTTGAACATGTCGGCGACAGTCGTTCGAGAATACCTCTGCCGGAGCAACGCGCTCGCGACCGCTCACTGTCACTCGTCTGCGTTCGGATCTGGCGAGGGAGTCGCCTCCTTTCGGCCAGTAAGTTCGTCCGGAACAAGCCGATAGAACTCGAAGGTGATCTCCCGCGTCGGGCGGTCGAAGATGTCGAACAGCGGGATGTGGGTCTGTTCGAGTCCCTGTAGCGTCTCGGTCGCGATCGGTTTGTCGGTCGTCGCTTCTAACTGACCGCTGGCGACGACGCTGTGCCACCTGTCGTCCGTTCGCCGGTGTGTCACGAACGAGACGGGCCGTCCCGCGAGGTCACCTTTCTCGCTGTCTGCGTCGACTGACAGCCGAAAGTAAAACGTCCCCGCAGTCGCGTCGTAGCCATACGAGACCGGCACCGAGTGTGGTGGCTCATCCGCGGCAGTGGTAAACGAGATGACGCCGGTTCCGCCGTCGCCCAGAAATTCGTCCCGTTCCGTCTCGTCCATGCTGATTCGGTCTTCATCTGTCATACCCTAGAGTAAGTCGCCCACGATGAAAAGTGCGCCCCCCGTTCTGGGGGAGCGGTTCGCACTGGCTGTGAACGGCGGTCACCCACGGAGCGCGTTTTCGATCCGAGTTCCGAGGCGGGGCGTACCGAACCGCCGTCGGAACTCCCGTTCGCCCTGACCCAGCACGAGCGGTAGCAGGCTCATCCCGAACACTACCGCCCATCCGTCGAGACCAATTGGCGCAGTGCTCAGCGCCAGCGAGATGCCGGGCAGATAGACCGCACCGAACAGGATCAGCGTCGAAAGCCCGAGCGCTCCCCAGACGTAGAGATTCTCGGTAACTTCGTTGACGAGGATACCCGAGGTGATCTCCCGCACGTTGAACACGTGCCAGAGTTGCGCGAAGGCTAACGTGAGAAACGAGATAGTGACGGCTTCGTCGGTCTCCATGCCGCCAGCGTACATCCCGCCGCCGATCACGAACGCGCCGACCGTCGCAATCGCAATCAGCCCGCCATACAATCCGAGTTCAGCCCAGTGCGTTCGCGTCATGATCGGTTCTGCAGGGTCCCTCGGCGGCCGATCCATGATGTCTTCGCTCCCACCACAGGCCCCGAGTGCAAACGCCGGAAAGATGTCGGTCACGACGTTGAGAAAGAGGATCTGCAGCGGAAGCAGGGGGAGGGGAAATCCCAACAGCGCGGCGATGAGTATCGTCAGCAGTTCGCTGAGGTTACACGACATGAGATACAGCACGAACTTGCGGATGTTGCTGAAGATGATCCGCCCCTCCCTGATGGCGTGATAGATGCTCTCGAAGTTGTCGTCCTGCAGGATCATATCCGAAGCCTCGCGGGCGATCTGTGTGCCGCGTTGGCCCATCGCGACGCCGATGTCCGCGCGTTTCAGCGCCGGTGCGTCGTTGACGCCGTCGCCGGTCATCGCGACGATAGAGCCAGCGCTCTGGTGGAGGTCGATCAGGTCGAGTTTGTTCTCGGGGCTCACGCGAGCAAAGATGGGTGCGTTGACGAATCTGTCCCGGTCTGACTGTGATAGCCGCTCGGGGTCGTCGAGTTGGTCGCCCTCGATAGCCTCGGCGTCGTCCGTTTCGACCAGCCCCACGCTCTGTGCGATGTTTTTCGCCGTTCCCGCGTGGTCGCCAGTGACCATGACGACCCGCATCCCCGCGTCCTGAAATCCCTGAATGGTCGACCTGATCTCCTCCCGTGGCGGGTCGATCAAGCCGACAAGTCCCAGCAACGTCAGGTCCTCGTATGGCTGCTCGGCGGTTTCGTCTACCTCTTTCCGGGCCAGTGCAAGCACACGCAGTCCCTCCTCGGCCATCTGCTCGCTTTTCTGGACCCACTCGGCTCGCTCGTCGGCCGACAGCGGTTCCGTTCCGTCGTCCGTCAGCAACCGAGTCGCGGAGTCGATGACTGCCTCCGGCGCACCTTTCACCGCGACCACGTACTGCCCGTCTCCCTCGTGGTAGGTCGCCATCATCTTGACCGCCGGGTCGAAGGCAACTTCCCTGACTTCCTGACGGGATTCGAGCAGTTCGTCCCGGTCGATCCCACCTTTCAGCCCAGCGGTCAGGAGTGCGACCTCCATCGGGTCGCCCGTCACCGTCGTCTCGCCGTCCGTTTCGCTCACAGAGGCGTTGTTGCAGAGTACGCCCACTTCGAGCGCCGCCCGCATGACAGGGCTCCGTGGCTCGTCTGAGTCGTGGCCGCCGTGTCGGAACTGCCCGGTGGTGTCGAGTCCAGTTCCGGACACCTCGACCGAGCCGTTCGCCAGTTCGTACACCGCCGCAGTCATCTTGTTCTCCGTGAGCGTCCCGGTCTTGTCCGTGCAGATGACAGTCGTCGAACCGAGCGTCTCGACGGAACCGAGGTTCGTGATGAGCACGTTGCGGTCGGCCATCCGCCACATCCCTCTGGCCAGAACGAGCGTGGCGACGATGGGAAGCCCCTCCGGGACGGTCGCAATCGTCAGTGCGATTGCCGTCTCGACCATCAAAAAGAGGTCCTGCCCTCGGAGCCAGCCAGAGACTAGAACGATTGTCGCTACGACGAGCAGGAAGGGGACCAGCGTCTGTCCCAAATCGTCGAGTTTCTTCTGGAGCGGCGTCTTCTCGTCGACCGACTCCTGCAGCGACGCCGAAATCTGCCCGAGTTCCGTGTCCGGCCCCGTCGAGACGACGACTGCCTCGACGGTGCCGCGGGTCAGGTACGTCCCCTTGTAGAGCATGTTCTCCCGCTCTGCGAGGGGGATATCTTCGGGAAGTCGCTCACTCGTTTTCCCGGCGGGGACGGACTCGCCGGTGAGCGCCGACTCGTCGACCTGCAGTCGCGACGACTCGACGATCCGCAGGTCGGCTGGAACGATGTCGCCAGCACCGAGGATGACGATATCGCCCGGAACCAACTCCGCGGCGGGGATCGCTTTGTCCTCGCCAGACCGCCGGACGCGCGTGTGGATCTCCGTTATCTCTTCGAGGCTCTCCATCGAACTGACCGCGCGCATCTCGGTGACGAAGCCGATGGCCCCGTTGATCGCAAGCACGGCGATGATCGCGACTGCCTCGATAGTATCCCCGAGCAGGAACGCCCCGATAGCTGCGACGACCAGCAACAGGACGATGAAGCTAGTGAACTGGTCGACGAGGATTTCGTGCCAGCGTCGCCCCTCTGCTTCGTGGAGTTCGTTCGGACCAAACCGGTCCCGCCTTCGCGTGACCTCCTCCGCAGTCAACCCCTCCTCTATCGACACCTCCGTCCACTCCAGCACCTCGGCCGCTGTCTGTGCCCACGCTGGCTGACTGTCTTGTCCATCTCGTTGCATCATTCTGAAGCGATTGCACTCGTACCCAGTTCGTTCGAGACCGAGGTACCTCCGTCAGCCGTCCGTTTTCACTCGGACGTGACCACCCGATCGAACTGGAACGCTAGTGCACAGTCACATCCCAGGATAATAGTAGTACGCGTGATTCGTGTTTGCTGCGAATCGGCAAGCGGCCGCTGCGCAATCGAGGGAACCGACACGGAGGGTCAGTCGTGTCGCTGGACGCCGGTAATCTCGAACCAGGCTCCCGCTTCGCTGTGATCTCTGACACTGACGTCCCACCCATGTGCCTCGGAGATCTGTCGCACGATATCCAGTCCGAGTCCAGTCCCGTCCGAGGCAGTCGAATAGCCTGCGTCGAAGACGTGCTCGCGTGCCTCCTCCGAAATACCGGGGCCATCGTCCGCGACGAAAAAGCCATTCTCTGTGTCTCCGACGCTCACCGTGACAGCCGAACCGCCGTGTTCGACGGCGTTTCGATACAGGTTTCCGAGCAGTTGCTCCACGCGCGCTCTATCGGCCTCGATGACGCGGTCGGTGCCGACCGAGAGCGTGGCATCTGCTGTGGCGACTGTCTGCCAGGCTGATTCGGCTGCCTCCTCCATGTCGACCGGTGCTGTGGCTGCGATGAGATCGCCCTCGCGTGCGAGCGCCAGCAGGTTCTCGATGAGACGCCGCATCTGGTCAATTGCCTGCTGACAGCGCTCGAAGTCCGCTGTGTTGCCCGTTTCGTTCGCTAGCTCCAGTGAACCCTCCATCGTATTGAGCGGGTTCCGGAGGTCGTGGCTGACAATACTCGCGAAGTCTTCTAACCGCTGGTTTGTCTGCTGCAGTTGTCGCTCACTGTAATGGGTCAACACGTAGATGAGGCCTGCGGTCAGCAGTACCTCGATAGCCCCCTTCAGCGCCTGTACCTGCGCCAGCAGCTGCGCCGAAAGATACCGCGGGAGCAATAGATCAGACACGAAAAGCGCACCGAACCCAAACACTGCATAGATACCGGCGATTCGCATCGGTGACAGCTCTGGGTTCAAATCGCCGAATGTGTCGGTGTTCGTGGCCTGGTGTTGCATAATTGTATGATATGTGTTACCGAGGCATGAATACATTTCCCCCGAAGCGCATCCACGCCCGCTCTGAGATGTGAGCAGAAATTGCGGGTCGCTCTATCCGACGTGTGAGACGAACACATCCAGCGTCCGCTCCGGATCGCTCATACTGCTGGCTGTACCATTTTGAACGAATTCGCCACCTCGGGTGGCGAATATCTGTACGAACGTACAGCCAGCAGTATCAGGACGAATCCGTCGAGTCTGTGCCGGACTGCTGGTCTATCATCTCTGGCGTGCCGCTCAAGAGTCCACGCATCCCGGTGAGTGGTTCACCGACTTTGATCCCGTGACCGGTGATCTCGTACTCCCGAAGCGTCCGCTCGAAGTCGCTCGTGCGCTTTTTCAACACGCCGATTGCTTTCCGGAGTTCCCCGTTTATTTCCAGATGGCGGAGGAAGACGATGTTGTCGGCCAGATAGCTGATGTTCTCCTGGGTCGCGTTGAACTGTCCGGTGATGTTTTTCGTCTCGTCGACGAGGATCGTCGTCACGCCCATGTTGTTGAGATATCGGCCCAGCGCGTGCATTCGTTCGAGCATCGTGTCGTTCTCACCGCGGAGGGTCAGTCGGTATCCCGCAATCCCGTCGACCATGACGATCTCTGTGCCGTTTTCTTCCACCTCTGTCCGAACCATCCGCCCGAACTCCTGTGGCGAGCGTTCCAGCGCGTCGACCTCCTGGATCTGTAGCGTCCCCCGTTCGAGCATGTCGTCGACGGGGATGTTGACGGCTCTCGACCGGTTCAGGAAGGTCTTCGCGTTCTCCTCGAACAGGTAGATCACGGACCGCTCCCCACGCCCTGCAGCCTCTTTCATGAACTGCGTTCCGAGCGTCGTCTTCCCGACCCCGGTCGGGCCACTGATGATGCTGACTGTGCCCCGCGAGAGGCCGCCGTTCAGCAGTTCGTCAATCTCGGGCACGCCAGCGGAGATGTGTTCGGCCGAAAAGTCACCCTCGTGTTGACTTGGGTCCAGTGCCGGGTAGACCTCGAGGCCGCTGTCGGTGATCCGGTACGCGTGCTCGCCGCTCTGGGTCGACGACCCTCGGAATTTGGGGACACGGATCGTCTGTCCGTAGGCGGCGTCCCCGAGCAGAATCGTGCCGTCGGTGATGAACTCGATGTCGTCCGTCGGTCGGTCTTCGGTGTCCTGCACGGTAAAGAGAACCGTCGCGCCTTGCTGTTTGAGAAACCGCATGAACCCGACGATCTGTTTCCGGAACTGATAGTCCCCGGAGGTGAGATAGCGAAACTGCGTCAGCGGGTCGACTACCACCCGATCTGGGTCGACTTCGGTGACCGTTTCGACTATCTCGTCGGTGAGCGGGCCCTGTTCGACTTCAGATGCATCGAAGACATCGTAGGACTGATCTTCGACGAACACGTCCGCAGTCGGACTCAGATCGAGAAACTCGATTGCGTCGGTGTCGAACCCGAGCGCAGCAGCGTTCGCCTTCAGATCGTCGAGATCTTCCTCTAGATTGATAAACAGAGCCGTTTCGTCCGCTCTAACCCCCTCCTGCAGCACGTGCAACCCGAGGATCGTCTTTCCGCTGCCTGCTCGTCCCCTGAGCATGTAGCTCCGCTCCGGAATCAGGCCGCCCCGTAGAATTTCGTTCAATCCATCAATCCCAGTCGAAAGTCGATCGGACAGCGCCTGTGACATGGCTTGTCCGTGTTTGCGTGGCGATCCATATAAAAGAACCTTACAACTAAGAGGCAACACACCGAACGGAGAGAGTGTGTCTTCGGATTCGTCCCGGAACCGTCCAGAGACGGACGCCGCTGACAGCATCACCGTCGGTGACGTGCCACGAGTGCTGCTGTTCATGGACGCCGGGCGGAACCGAGACCTGCTGCTAGAGACGCTGGGCGAGCGATACGAGGTTCGGACCACGACCGACGTAAAGACGCTCGAAACCGGGTTCGACTGCTGTGTCTTCGACCAGAATCAGTTCAACAGAGTTGCGGGCACCGTCCAATCGAAGCGCGACACGTCGGATCCAGTCTTCTTGCCGTTCGTCCTGCTCGTTGGAGAGGATACCACCGACAGCGCAATCAGGGACGCACGGGAGTACGTCGACGACGTCATCGAACTGCCGACGAAGAAGGCCGACCTGCTCTCGCGGATCAGCAACCTCGTCGAGCGACGGCGAACCGCTGCCGAACTTGCCGAGCGCGAAGCGCAACTCGAACAGACGGTCGCAGACCTCGAACTGAAAGAGCGAGCGATGGACGAGGCGCCCGTCGGCATCACGATCACCGACCCGGACCGCGAGGACAACCCGATGATCTACGCCAACAGCCGGTTCGAGACGCTCACTGGACACAGCGACGTGATCGGGGAGAACTGTCGGTTCCTGCAGGGCGAGGAAACCGACCCCGAGACGCGTGCGACGATACGCGAGGCAGTCGACGAGTGTCGCCCGGTCTCGGTCGACATTCTGAATTACCGGAAAAACGGGCAGAAGTTCTGGAACCGATTGGACATCGCTCCCGTCCACGACGAGGAGGGCACAGTCACGAGCTTCGTCGGCTTCCAGATGGAGATCACCGAGCGAAAGATCCGAGAACGCCGTCTGGAGGTGCTCAAGCGCGTTCTCAGTCACAACCTCCGGAACAAGATGAACGTGATCGAGGGGCACGTCTCCTTGCTCAAGCGAGAGTACGAGAAGGAGCCGCCGGAGTCACTCACAAAAATCGAGTCCGCGGCGGCGGATCTTATTGGGCTTGCAGACTCTGTTCGGCGGATCGAACAGGCGTTTCCAGACAACGAGTCGACTGAGCCACTCGAACTGACCGAACGACTGGAACAGCTCATCAGTGCGTTCAAAGACCGGTTCCCGGATACCGAGATCAATCTGACGTACTCTGACGCGGATACGTACTACATCGACGTTCCCGGGTTCATCGCTGCCATCGAGGAGGCTGTCGAAAACGCAGTCCGTCACAACGACAGCCTCGAACCGGCGGTCGAGATACGCGTCAACGGTCGTGGTGCGGACTGGATCGATGTCGAAATCGAAGACAACGGCCCGGGGATCCCCGATCAGGAACTGAGTGTGCTCCGAACCGGGGAAACGTCGTTGCATCACGCCGACCGCCTCGGAATCTGGTTCATGTACTGGGTCGTCAGCCGCGTCGGCGGCGAGTTCTCGGTGACCGAGTCGGAACCGCGTGGCACCACGGTTCGTCTCTCTGTCCCGCGACACACAGAGGAATAACCTCACTCTGCCAGAAGCCCTATTCCGTTGCTACCCCTACAGTACTGCGATGAGTGACCCGATTCGGGTTCTCCACGTCGACGACGACCCGGCGTTTCGGGATATGACGGCCACGTTTCTTCGGCAGGAGCGTGACCAGTTCGAACTGGTCGAGGCGAGCCGAGGCGCTGACGCGCGGGATCGATTGCGGGAGATGGGTGGTGAAATCGACTGTATCGTCAGCGACTATTCTCTCCCCGATATGAACGGGGTCGAACTGCTCGAAGCCATCCGAGACGAGTACGCTGATCTCCCATTCATTTTGTTCACGGGCAAAGGGAGTGAGGCGGTTGCACGGGACGCGCTCCGTGCCGGGGCGACCGACTACCTGCAAAAGCAAAGTGGAACACAGCAGTACGACCTGCTCGCAAATCGGATACGAAATGCTATCGAGCAGGAGCGCACAGAGCAGGAACTAGAGGCTAGCCGTCAGCGGCTTGACCTGTTCGTCGAGCAGTCACCCTTCGGCGTAATTCGCTGGGACGAGGCGTTCAACTTCGCCCGCCTGAACGACGCCGCCGAGGAGATTCTCGGCTACGAGGAGAGCGAACTGCTCGGGCAATCGTGGGAGGCAATCGTCCCGGAATCGGACCGCACTGCAGTCGGCGATATCGTGGGAGACCTACTCGAAGACGGGGGCGGCTATCACAGTATCAACGAGAACGTCCGCAAGGACGGTGAGCGAATCATCTGCGAGTGGCACAACCGAGTCGTGACCGACGAGGACGGAACCGTCGTCGGCATCTTCTCGCAGTTTCAAAACGTGACCGAACGGGAGGAGCGCCAGCGCCGATTCGAGGCCGTGTTCAACAACGCGCACACGTTTTCGGGACTGCTCGAACCCGACGGAACAGTCGTTGAGGTAAACGAGACCGCCCTCTCCTTTGGCGCACTGGACCGCGAGGACGTGGTCGGCAGACCGCTCTGGGAAACGTACTGGTTCCACTCCAACGAAGCCCGTGAGACCGCCCGCGAGGCCGTCGAACAGGCCAGCGCCGGTGACCTCTACCGGAAAAACGTCCGAGTTCGAGGAGCGGACGGCGAGGCGGTGATCGATTTTTCCGTCCGACCCGTGACCGACGAACACGGTGAGGTGACACTGCTCGTTCCCGAGGGACGGAATATCACCGAGCAGGAGCGCCAGCGCGGACAACTCGAAGAGACGACGGCCCGGATCGAAGCGCTCTACGAGAACTCGCCCGACCTTATCGACGTCCTCGACACCGAGGGGCGACTGCTCGACGTGAACGACCGGTTCTGTACGGAACTCGGCTACGAGAAAGCGGAGATCATCGGGACGCCAATCTGGGAACTCGATCGATCGGTCGATGCTGCGGATGTCGACCAAATTCTCAGTGACTTCGAGACGAACGAACGCCGGAAGTTCGAGGGGGAGTACGAGCGAAGCGATGGGTCGACGTTCCCCGTCGAGGTGCATCTCCTGCGGCTAGACCTGGAGGGCGAGGACCGGTTCATGGCGATCAGCCGTGACATCACCGAGCGAAAAGAGCAGGAACGCAAGCGCGAACAGATCATCTCACGCGTCACCGACGCCATCGTCGAGGTCGATTCCGACTGGGATTTTACCCTCCTCAACGACCAGGCCGAAACGCTGTACGACATGCGAGAGGAGGATCTGCTGGGTCGAAATTTCTGGGACGTGTTCTCACAGGCCCGAGGCACGCGGTTCGAAGACGAGTATCGGGCGGTGATGGAGACCCGGGAACCGACCTCCCTGGTGGAGTACTACCCCGGCCTCGATGGATGGTTCGACATTCAGGTCTATCCAACTGACGAGGGCGGTGTGGCCTTCTACTTCCAGGAGATAACCGAGCGCCAGCGCCAGCAACGGCGGTTCGAGGCCGTGTTCAACAACACGTATCAGTCCACCGGATTCCTCGACCCAGACGGGACGGTGCTCGAGGTCAACGATGCGGCACTCTCGTTCGGTGGTCTCGACCGTGAGGAGGTCGTCGGACAGCCGTTCTGGGAGACCGACTGGTTTCAGTCCAGCGAGGCCCGGGAGACGGCCAGAGCGGGCATCGAACAGGCACGACAGGGTGAGATGTTCCGCGACGAAGTTCAGGTGCAGGGTGCCGACCGCGAAGCGGTGATCGACTTTTCGGTTCGGCCGGTCACGAACGAGCAAGGCGAGGTGACATCACTGATTCCGGAAGGCCGCGACATCACCGCGCGGAAAGCGCGCGAACGGGACCTCGCAGCGAGCGAGGCCCGATATCGGGCGCTGGCGGAGCACTTCCCGAACGGAGCAGTGTTTCTGTTCGACGAGGATCTCCGGTATCAGATCGTCTCGGGAACCGGGTTCGACCCGATCGATATCTCACCCGAGGACCTGATCGGAAACACGATTTACGAGATTGACCAGTACTCCCGGGAGACGATCGAGATGCTCGAACCGGTCATGGAAGCGACGCTGGCCGGAAACGAAGAGACGACGGAGCTATCCTACGAAGGCCGCACCTACAGGCTGCGGTCGGTCCCAATCCGTGACGACGAGGGCGAGGTGATATCCGGCCTCTACATCACGCAGGACATCACCGAACAGCGCGAGCGCGAAGCGGAGATTAAGCGCCAGAACGAACGACTAGAGCAGTTCGCAAGCGTCGTCAGCCACGACCTCCGAAACCCCCTGAACATGGTCGAGGGGCGTCTGCAACTGGCCAAACAGGAGTGTGAGAGTGAGGAACTCACGAAGGCCGAGACCGCACTCGATCGGTGTCAGACACTCGTCGACGACCTGCTGACGCTTGCCCGTGAGGGACAGAGTGTCGCTGAAACGGAAACATTCAGCGTCTCGGAGGTACTCAAACGGAGTTGGGCCGTCGTCGCAACGAACGAGGCGACGCTACACGTCGACACTGACCAGCGCATCGTGGCCGACCGGAGCCGAGTGCGGCAACTCCTCGAAAATCTCGTCCGGAACGCGGTCGATCACGGCGGTGACAGTGTGACAGTCACGGTCGGAGCCCTCGAAGACGGGTTCTACGTCGCTGACGACGGTCCCGGCATCCCCGAAGAGATCCGAGACGAGGTGTTCGAATCGTCGTACTCGACGGTTCCGGACAACACCGGCTTCGGTCTCGCGATCGTCAAGGAGATCGTCGACGCACACGGCTGGGATATCACCGTCGAGACGAGTGACGCAGGCGGCGCACGGTTCGAGATAACCGGTGTCGACACCGCCTGATCACGTGCTATCTGGTGTATCCTGACGCGTTTGTTCGTCTGGCAGTGGGAGACGGTCGACGAGGCCGTTCACGACCGGGAAAAACACGACCGCAGCAGGCCACGCGACGACAAACGCAATCGCGGCCGTCCGCAGCCAATCGCCCACGAACCCCGGACCGACGCCGTCGAACAGCGCTCGCAGGGCCAGCGCGATGGTGAGACTCATGAACAGCGCCATCAAGCCAGCCGTTGCCACGGTCCGACCGAACTGTGGCTGTGCTACCATGGCACCACCCTCTGTCTTACGGTGAGAGAGTGGTTTCGGGGTTCGTTCCAGTTCGAACTGATATCGTCGTGTAGATGACTTTCGAACATTACGGTTAGACAAACGGGATGAGAAACTAATGCGGTTTTCACTAGAAATGCAAACTTTCAGGAGTGTGAATTAGAAATACAAATCGCTCAGATAGACCGCTTCGAGCCGCTCAGACACCCTCTTTGAGCTGATTCAACTGGTCTTTGAACTGACGGTGGCACGTGGCACAGCAGAAATGGTACATCTGGTCGTCGATCCACTCGGATTCGCCCTCGCTATCGACAGTGTTCCCGCACTCCGCACAGGTGAGCGCAAACTCCGTCCCGTCGAGTGACGGCTGCCACTCGATCTCGTCGAGAAGCGTCACGCTGTATTCTGGGTTTTCGGCTGGCTCCAGCAGGCCACGAAGCCACGGGTGAACGTTGTGCACCGCTGCCCGTGCGTTGAACCACAGTTCCCCGTCGGCGGTGACCATCACGTGTTCGACCGCGTCGGACTCGTCGAGACGAGCCCGGAGCCGATCGAAGGAATCGCCGGGGTCGAGTTGGACGAAAATCTGCGCGCCAGCGCCGAGCTGTGTCCGGTCGATATCGACGGTGAATCGGTTGATGACCCCCGCGTCCTGTAGCCGGTCGATGCGGTCAGCGACGGCGGGCCCTGACAGGTCCACTTCCTCGGCGATGTCGGTAATCGTCCGGCGAGCATCGTGACTGAGAAGCCGCAGAATGTCGATGTCAGTCTCGTCGAGGGATGCCATATCCGCACTAGAAAGCGGTCTGGCAAATAAGACCGGGTGGAATGTCCGGCGCGTCAGTCTCGCACGTCGACACGGGACGCGGCGCGACGAGACGCGCCGCTCGCAATCAGTCTCCGAGAAGAGCCTAGGCCGGAATTTGAATCCGATGCCAGACATGCTCACTCCGTTGCGCGTGTCTGCCGTAATTCAAATTCCGTGTTCGGCGTTTCACGCGCTCCGTACCCGTCGCTGACGCTCCGGGTTTGTCGCTTGGAAAAGCCTAGGCCGGAATTTGAATCCGGGGTCTCGTCCTTACCAAGACGTTGACATGTTCCGTGGCCTGGAAACGGCGTTTTGTCCGTCGTCAGGCAACAGGTTTTCTCAGTGGTTTCTGGGTCACGGTTGTGTCTTGGAGTTTCCTGTTTTTTCCGGTGTTGGCCGGTCTCTTCGCCACCTTAGTATTATCGTGCATCCCCTTGAAACACCGGGCAAGCAGTCTATCGGCCTGAGAGATAATACTAATCTGTTGTGATTCAAATATTCTCCAAACGGGCCTTATTTTTCCCTTTTTCTCTCAGCACTTAGCAATTGTTCCAGTGTTTCTCAACACTCACCGAGACTTTCGACATCAGACTAATCTCATTTATTAGACACTAAAGAAATATTATTCCATCATGCTTTAATCTGGAAACCACCAATCACTACACCTCAGGACTGTTTGGTTTCGATGCCGTGCACTGTCCCGTCCTTTTCTGCTCTGAGTGGCTCACCACTCTTTGCGACTGGTCGCAACGCACCAACAGTCCCATCGGATAATTCGACCCGAAGCCACGTCTCACTCACTGTGTCTGTCGAATAGACGGGGACATCGAGCGTTGTGCCTGCCTTATCGATCCGTGCCGTCCCAATCTGATTGAGCGTCTGGATTGTCCCAGACTGCGACGATGTTGCTGTCGCGTGGTCTGTGTTGCGCTCGATCCGATACTGATACGACTCTCCAGCAGTCACCGAGGAGTCATCGTAACTCGTCGTGCTTGGAGCGAGTCCTGTTATGACATCCGACCACGTTGCTCCGCCGTCTGACGACCGTTCCACGTCGATCCCACCGTCTGATGAGTCGTCGTTGTTCGTCCACGAGAGCGAGATACTACCAGATGCGTACGAGGCAGTGACATCTGATGCAGATGGAAGAACCGTCGTCGCATTAACTTCCGCAGAGAGGTCTGATTCAGCCATCAGTCGTGACTACTCACCCTGTAGTAGTATTTCTCGCCGTCTTCGAGGCCCGCGTCTGTGTATGGCGGTGATGATACGTCAGCGACTTGCGTGTAGTCTCCTTTTGTGGACCCGTTCGATTCGGCGCGATAGACGTAGTAACCTGAAGCATTCGTGCCTGATGTGTCCCAATCAAGTGTCAGTTTATCTTCTGTTGAAGCGTCTGTGATTTGGAGGTTTGTGGGTGGAGATAGAGCAATCTCCCAGTCGAATTTGATGCGGTAGTATAGTTCTTCGCTACCCTCAAAGTAGCGGTGGTCAAATTCATTTTGTTGATTTGGTTGTAGACCACTAAGAGATGTCCACGATGATGTTTCTCCGTCATAGAGTGTGCCATTAACACTTGCAGAAACATCCCCCTGTACTTCTGGATTTTTTGTATGTGCAGTATAATCATCGTATCCGACAGCAGTTACTTCTATCTCAAAGTTGTTAAACTGAAAATCCGAATCTGGTTCAACTCGGTAATGCATTCTATCGTCAAAGTCGCCAGCGATAGGTGCATTTTCAGGTGTTAGTCCGTTAGCATAGTGATATAGACTACCATCTGTTTCAAATGTTTCTGTTTCTATACTATCCGACGACCCGCCTGACCAGAAAAAGTGAGTTCCCGAAACACTACCACTCCCAGTATAGTCAACAGACGCACTCACGTCCCAGTGGTCAAAATAAGAAACATCAGGCATCCCCTTCCCCCTTTCAGTGTCTACTGATTCGTAGCCTCCTGCGGAAATTGTGTCTGGCCCGTATCCCTCACCAGTATATGAATTAGTATATGTTTCTGTCTTTTGAGCGTCAGAACCTTGCCACTGAATCTGAACATTAGAAATGACAATTTCTGTGTTGCTACCCACCATATCTTTGGGAGTGTGGTAAGTGCTGTCGTACTCTTGAGCGAAATTCCAACTTGATGTATAGGTGTTTACCATGATTTTATCTTGTTTCTTTGATGCGGTCAGTTTCTGCAGACATGAGATACCAGCGGTTGTAACGTTGTGCCCCACCCATCACAGGTCACTCCGTATCCAAAGATTACCGTCTGTGTTGCTATCGTCAGTTACTTCGGGGATGTTCAGTGAAGTGTCTGCACTGATTGAGTCTGCCTTTAGTGTTCCATCTGGGCTTACTGAGAAGTTGGGGTTGTTTTGGTCGTTTCCGAAGTACTGTAAAGGGTTTGAGGTTCTGATGTTGAATGCTGATGCAGAAGGCAGCATCGCTAACACTCCGAATCCTGCAGCTCCGAGACCTGTTTTCTTTAGGAATTCTCTTCGGGAAATGTCGTCAGAAGTTTCTTCTTCAGTAACTGTTTTCTGTTTGATGGCTTCTTCTTTGACTTTTTCTTCAAGCCGTTCCTCGACTTTCTGTTCAATTATTTCCTCAATATCTTCCTCTTGAATATTTTGGTCTGCGATTGACTGACACCTCTCCTTCGTCTATGATACGGTTTTTGTCTATTTCTTTTTACATTTTTTGACGACGAATATTTGCTGTGTCTGATTACAGGTGTTCAAGCTTTACTTTGCCGGTATTTTCCTGATCTGCTCGTCTTCCTGCTCTTAGCAGGGTTTCTATTGCTTGTCTGCAGTCTCCGCTGTTTTCGGCTACTGTTTCTGCGATCTCTTTGATTACTTTTTCTGGTGCTGTTCCGGGTCTGAATGCTTGTTCTACTCGTTTTTTGAGGATGTTTTTGAGTTGGTCTTGGTTGTAGGGCTGGAATTGGAGTGTTTGGCAGTTTAACCGGCTTCTGCTTCTGGGGTCGAGTTTGAGTTTGGATGGGTGGTGGTTGGAGACCATGATGATGCCGACTTGGTTTTCGGCTTCTTCGTTGAGTGTTTGGAGGTCGTAGATGATTTCTGTGCGTTGGTCTAGTTGGTCGAATTCGTCTAGTGCGAGTGCGACGTTGCGTTTCTTGTCCAGCCATTCCCTGATTTTGGAGAGGAGTTCGTCGACCGGTTTTCCTTTTCGGGGTGCCGGGTATCCGAGTTCGATTAGTAGCTGGGTTAGTAGTGAGGATCGTGTGTTGTACTTCCAGCAGTTGATGTAGATTGACCGGGCTGAGGTCTCGTTTTCTAACTGGTTGAATACGTGTTTGACGCAGGTGGTTTTGCCTACGCCTGCTGGGCCGTGTACTAACAGGTTTTCCGGTTGTTTTCTTTGTGTAAGCGGTCTGACTGCGTTGGCGATTCTTTCAATCTTGTTGTCTCGTCCGATCGGTTTTTCCGGTTGGTAACCGGTGTTTAGATAGGTTTCAGACCTGAGTACGCCTTTCGAAGCTTTCGACTTGTCGAACACTGGATTCTCCCCCCCTCGTGGAACTATTTGTGTTGGTGTTGTTTGATTGCCGTTCCCACTGACCGTGTTTCACTTGAACAATATATATATATCAGAGTTGGGCTGGCCAGACTTTTCAAATGAAACCCGGTTCAACTCAACCAGTGTAACTCCTTCAGTCGAAGTATCTCTATATGACCGTAATCGAAGACGTGACGCCGCTAAAACAAAGTCATCTACCTGAGAAAATCATCGACAGAGAACAAGAACAGCAGCTTCTCCACAAAAATTTGGAAGTGAGAAACCTGCATGTCCACGGCCCCAGGGGAACAGGAAAAACACATCTTGTAAAGAAAGCAATAGGGGAGGCAGAAACCAGGACTTGCTACATCAACTGCCTGAAACACGACACACAGTACAAGGCCCTACAGCAAATCCTATCCCAGTTGTCTCAAGCCGAGGTAAAGTCAGGATACCATACTTCCGAACTCCAGCGAAGAATCGAAAAACAAGCACTGGATACTACAATCGTTCTAGACGAACTCGACTTTCTGCTCTTGAACGACGGCGACGACCTAATCTACTATCTCTCAAGACTGGAGAATACACCGACGATTACAGCAATCACGTCAAACACCGAAGACCTAAGCGAAGAACTGGAGCCACGGACATACAGCTCCTTCCAGCCCCGGCAGATACAGTTCGAACCATACACCGGAGAACAAATATACGAGATACTGGCAGACAGAGCATGGAAAAGCCTGGAGAGCCGGTCAGTACATAGAAACGCAGTAACTTATATCGCCTCCACAACACAAAACATAGAGATCGCATTAACCTGGCTTCGAACTGCGGCTCAAAAAGCAGAAGACACAGTGACGGAAGATCTCGTCCAAGAAATCAAGGAAGAAGCTTTCGAACTCTATACTGAAACCAAGCTTCAGCACCTATCACAACACCACAGAACACTGTACCAAGCCCTAAAAGAACTCTCAAAAGAGGGAGACCATGTTGTACAGGCTGGAGACATATACCAGAGATATCGGAAGAATGCTTCGAGGCAAGATGGAGAGACTCTGTCAGATCGGAGGATCAGCGACTTCCTGAAACAACTGGAACATCTGAACCTTATCGAAGCAAAATACCATTACGGAGGTAGAAAAGGGAAAACACGAGAAATACAACTCAACAAACCAACATAATATACACGGACACCAAGTGACTCATCCGCTTATCCGTCCCGTATTATACAGATTAGATATCTCTGTGCTTGTCAACCCCCGGTCATATAGCCTCAAGTCGTCTATATCTCCGTTATATGCTTCTCCGCCAGCTCCTGTCGCTCCAAATGATGTCTGTCCTGAATCATCCAGTGAGATTGATCCAATATTATTGGAGTTGTCAAGCGTTGAATCAACATATAATTCCAGGTCTGACCCATCATATTGTGCGACAATATGATTCCACGATCCAGCGGCATACGATCCGCTAAATCCGACATCATATTTCGTCCCCGTACTGTCAAAAATGAAGAACTGATCTTGGGCCGCGTGCCAACGAAGCAGTATTTTTGCAGAAGCAGAATACACTCGGTCGTTGCTTGATTCGGACGTGCTGTTGGAGTCATCGGGGTTAATCCAAAGTGCAAGTGCAAACGTATCCGTGATCTCCCCAAATCCGCTGTCAGAGAATATTTCAACGTTGTCATCTACCCCGTCAAACGAATACGCTTCGTTTGTCGAATAGGTCTGATTTGCCCCGCTCACTCCAGTTGTTGGGCCGTTGATTGTGCCGTCATTATCTCCCCATACGTCAATAGCGGTTCCCGATGACGTATCACCATTATCAAGTGTGTATCGAGCGATCCCGCTCTCGGGTATCGCGGTAGAGATTAGGTTGGTTTTGTATGTTGTGTTGTTGTATCGTGTTTTGAGTTGTTGGTTGGATTTGTCTAGCCAGATTTGTTGGTTGTTGTCTGTAGTTTTTGTTGATTTAGTAGGTATTTGTAGTTCGTTACTGGCTTTTACACGGTCCGCTATTAATTCGGTTAGGTTTGCTTGTTCTGCATCTATTTTTCCGGTTGTGTCTACCGAAAAGTTCGGGTTTTCCTGTGAGCTACTGTTATAGTATTCTAAAGGATTATTTGATCGGATGTTAAACGCAGAAGTACTGGGCAGCATCGCTAACGCTCCAAGACCTGCCGCACCTGTACCCATCTTCTTCAAGAAGTCTCTTCGTGACAATTCGTTGGAGGAGTCTAGTTGTTGCTTGGCTTTCTCTTCTATCCGTTCCTCTACTTTTTTCTCTACTTCTTGTTCGACTCGGTCGTTGAGTCGTTCCTCGACTCTTCTCTCTACTTCTTCATCCAGTTGCTCTCTAAGCCTTTTCCGGACTTTTTCTTCGATTATTTCATCGATATTTTTCTCAGTGATAGAAGTTGTCCACCTTTAGCAACTTTTCTGTATCAGATATTTTTAACTTTTTGTAAGAAACTATTGTATTCAGAGTAGCTGGGTGAGGTCGGTTTCCTCCAATTCGTTGAGTTCCCGAAGAAGTTCTCTTCTCTCTTTCTCCAGTTCCTGTTTGTCTCTCCAGTGTTGGACTCGTTCTTCGCGTAGAAGGTTGTAGAACTCCGTTACTTTCTGCTTCAGTTCATCGACGTTGCCGGTCAGTTTGTATGCTTTCTCAAGGCGTTCCAGGTACCAGTCCAGCTTGGACTCCAAGTCCTCCCTGTGTTGCTCGAAAATCGCTTCTCGCTCCTCTAACTGCTGTTCAATCCGGTTCAACTCTTCTTCCAGCCGTAGCTCCTGCCGGTCGTGAGACTGCTTCAAGAATTCTTCAACGTCGAGATCTTTATTTCCGTATTCGAAGTACTCCACAACTCAGGTATTTGAAAAGGAAGAGGGAAACAGGTTATTCCTCACCGCTCTGCGTAAGACCCTGGTATTCCCTTGCCTTCTCCCTGTACAGCTTCGGTAACTCCTCAAGCTCTTCATCACTCCAAGAATCAACCTTCTCCAACAGTTCCTCGGCTTCATGAAGCAACCCTGCGGATAGTCGTTTCATGAAAAGAGATGGTAGTTGAATCAGGAAATACCGGTTGATTGGCTGACCTTCGATTGCCTGAACCAATTAGCCGGGAGAGTCTCTATCCATCAATCTTCTCCAGTTTCTCCAAGACACCTTTCTCATCAAGTTCGGCCAAGCGTTCCAATACTTCCTGCTTCTCCTCCCGGTTTGTTTCCTGTTCTAGGCTGAGGGGACGACCGCAGTTCCGGCACTCGGAATACGTCGACTGGTTTTTCGTCCCGCAGAACGGACAGTCTTGGCTTTGATCCTGCTTTTCTCCGGTGCTTAGTCCATACTTTTCTCTAATAGCTTTGTTGACGTCGTCGTTGTTGAGGTGGACGTAGACCTTTGCCCTATCTGATCCTGGTTTCCAGCCAGCGAACTTGTTCAACTGCTCGTATCCCATGAACGTTGCAACCTCGGTTAAACGGGTGTGCCGCAGATTATACGGCCTCCGCTTATTCTCTGGGATATCCGCTCGCTCACAAGCATCTTTGAATCGTCTCCTGAAACCATCATACTTCATCCGATCCGCAAGGTCTGGCTCATAACTACAGGAATCATCGTGATGGTGAGGTATCTCTCCACAAGTCTTACAGGCTTGCTGTTCTGTCTTCACCCAGAGTGGAGCGTTCGGAGCTTCGATATCGCCTGGTTCTCCGCCAAGCGGATGAGAGGCAATCCATTCACGAAGCGGACGCCCAGAACGGACAAGCTGGTTCGTCCTGTCCGGTGTACCTTTTGCTCCCTCTAAGAAGATGAAATCACCCTTCTCGTTGGTTGTGAAATCCCCGATGTTCCGTGAGAGGAGTTCTCCGGGCCGGGCAGCAGACTCGTAGAGAACGTAGGTAAATGCCCTATCTCGGGTGCTGGTGAAGTTCCTGAGCAACTGCTTCAGTTCACCGTCAGTGAACAGGTCTTCCCGTGAGACAGACGTCGGCTTGTTGTTCTTGTGAACAGAGAAGAACTTGATTTTCTCCGGTGCCTGCCCCCGATTCTCAACTGTGTAAAATTTATTGATCGCACTTCGGAACTTGTGCTTTGTAGACTCAGCGTAGTCACTCCGGTTAAGCTCCGCGACAAGATTCTTTAGCTCTTCCTCAGAAGCACCCCGTATTCGGAAGTTTTCCGGTGCGAACTTGTTGAGTACAGTCTTCCATGCGTATATGTGGCGTTGCTGCTGGCTCTCACCGATACCTTCTGCGGCAGCGTGGTTGATCAAATCCCGTACCGCCTCGAAGTTCTCCTGCGAGACTTCGTCCTCCAGATTTTGAAGAGCTTTAGATACATCGATGTATTCGGTTGTGGTCATACTGGTGGTTCACGGAAATTAGAGAGAAGGAAGGACGGGAGACACTGAGGTTCGAATGATGGTCGATCCATCGAACGCCGGGTTCACTTGACCGGGTAAATCGCTTCTCGTCTTTCTTTTGCACCCGGCCTCGCTTGGTGTCCA
Organism: Halovenus marina; assembly: GCF_051414115.1. Classification (NCBI taxonomy): domain Archaea; kingdom Methanobacteriati; phylum Methanobacteriota; class Halobacteria; order Halobacteriales; family Haloarculaceae; genus Halovenus; species Halovenus marina. The sequence goes on from NZ_JBLKNZ010000001.1 coordinate 2,293,203, forward strand.
TTGAACCGTTCGTAGATTGGACTCTCTGGCCGTGGAATGAACGGTTCTAGAGTCTTTACTGAGTTGCTTTGACTCTTTCCTTCCTTCGTTTGGTTTGTTAAGAAAAGTATGGTCTAGAAATCTTTAAAATATAGGGGATAAGACAAAGCCACCATACGAAGTAGTGATATCGGGGAATTCAGTGGCTCAGTCAGAAGCGTGAAAAGAACTTAAGGCCACTTTTCCATTAGAAGGGATATGGCAGGTTCGGAAAAGGAGATTGAAGATTGGTGGGTATCCTTCATCAAAAGCCGTAGAAGTGAAGAACAAGCTTCTTTTCACACGGTTCAGGACTACAGTTCGCCCTGTCAGGTGGAGGTTTTCTGGATTGATGAACCTCTTGAAGGCCAGCTAATATTTGTTACCAGAGACCGCGACCGTCCAGATAAAGACGTTGTTGTAAACGGGCCGTACTCGGGGGAGCATTTTATTGAGAAAGTCGCGGAGATAAGTGAAGAAGAAAGATGGCAGCAGAAGGTACCCCCACAAGATTTCAAAACTCCGCCAGGCCGAGACCCACAAAGGGCGGACGTATTGGCAAGCCTTATCTCAAAATTAACTGGGAGACTAGAACAATCCATATTCAGCGATCTGTCTTCGCCTGGACTAGGATTTTTGGATCAAGGCCGTCTGTGGCCGCAAGGCTCGTATCGTATTCTGACAGGGAACGTAGTAGATATAGATACGTCGAATAACACAAGCACTCAAAACACCGAAGATGATGAAAATGGGGAGGTGAAACAAATAGATGAATCGTCAGAGGACTCGGGTGAAAAAGAGGAAGAGAGCCCAAAACCGGCTGGAGGTGGCTTTATTTATCCTGCTGTATGGATAGATAACCCTCCAGAGAGAACATTTGCTGAGAAAGTCTGGGATCCACAATTCCGAGAAAATGAGATAGTATATGAGGATGAGATCCTGGGAAGAGACTTTATAGCATTTAGAGATGGGTTGTTGGCACTTACAATAGAAGTGCCTGCAGACTCGTCAAATGGAGATAATGAAGGACAAAAGAATGACGCTGATACAGTTTTAGAGATTCTAAATACAGTATTAGGAATAGGAACCATAGGACAGCGATTCCAATGGAGATCACTTCAACCTCGAGAATTCATTTCAGGTAAAATCGGCTCAGAGGGATTCAAAAATCACCATGCTGAGTTATCAACCCCGTCAGGAAGGAATCAATTGCTTTCCGGAGAGTCTCGACCAGCTGACCATGAAAGAGGGTTGATCTCGTCAGAACGGCTCGGATATCTACTACAGGTTACTGAGGACATATATGGCGAATCCGATCTACATGAGTTGATTGATCTTCATCTACAAGCCCACACACATTTCTTAGATGATGAATATACCGCTTCCTTCTTGTTGAATTGGACGGTGGTCGAGCAATTCGTCGAGATGATAACTGAACGCGATCTCCGGGATGAACATAATGTGAACCGCGATCGACGGGAGAGTATTTTTGATGGATCGCACTGGTTTATTAGCCATATACTTGAACTAGCTGAAGTTGCAGATATTATAGATAATGGGATTTATTCAGAGTTAGATCGGCACCGTAGCAAACGCAACGATATTGTACACGATATGGAGACCGCCTCAGTTGAGAGAGCGGAGGATCTTGACCATTTAGTATCTGAGCTGCTGTGTCGGGAAGTCAATAATCGTTTGGATTCTACAGACGTAGAACAATTAGAGCATATGGCTATCCCAATGAAACCAAAAACTAGACGAGCATTTCGAGACGGCGAATACAAACCGAAAAAATGGAGATAGCTTAGATATTACTGAAGAAGGTGTTATACTACGTCTGAGGCAAAGTAGTGTTCGTAACTAGTGGCTGTCCGTTGACTAGCAGATCTGCGAAATGTCTCGTCTTGTTTTTCATCGTGGTCACTCATTGGTCGAGTATCGACTTCAACAATAGTTGTGTGTCCGTTCGTAAATTGAAATACAATATCGGGGACTTCGCCGCTGATTGGATCAGGATCGGGATATTTTCCGACGTTATCTGCCTTTGTAGTATCAACACTGCTCTGATTCTGGGTTCCTTTGATAAGCGACCGAACTGCTCTGTCGTGTTTCCCCATGATATATTCATCATAGGCTACATTCATAATTTTTCTCCTTGGATTCGTTTCTCTACACCGTGGAGAGTTTCATCGATTGAAAAGATTCCTGAGATAATCCTTGAACCAGGAAATTATTCCGAAGAACGGGAGTTTTGGTAGTGCAAGGAGTGGTGCGAGCATTGCGATTAGAATTGGGAGTAGAAAGATTTGGCTGGCTTGTTGGGAGATCAGGAGAAAGGTGCCGATTAGAGCGTTGGCTGATACGAAGATGCAGTAGATGATGAAAGGAAGTGTTTCTTCTGGTGCTCTTTCATACAGGATTCTTCGGCCTTTCTTGTTCTCGTGGGTGGCTTTCGCTTCCTCTTTGTCCGCAACAGATTGATTGTATTCTTTCAGTTGCTGCTGTTCTTCGTTTGAAAGCTCAAGAAAATCCTGCTCTTCCATGTAACGTAATTCAGATTTTAAATCTCATAGAACTGTTTCAACCCTCGTTACTTTCCGATATCCTGAAACCGTTGAACTAGCTGTCAGGGGAGGTTCTCAGACTTTTGAAAGTCCCGAAGCAGTCTAAATACTAGTTGATCTGTGTCTATGCCTTGTTCTTCTATTCTCTGTTTCAGTCCTTCCTGTATCTCCTTGTTTCGGCAGGTGATCCAGAGTATGAATCCTCTTTCGAGGTGCTTCTCTACGTGTTTGATTTCTCTTGGGTTGTCTCCCATCGCTACTTCGATTGCTAACTCGGTGTTTCCCATGTTGACGTAGATGTCGGCTTCGAACTTTTCAAGGAATGCGTGCCAACCTGCTTCTTCGAATGCGTCTCTAATGAAGTGCTGCCAGTACCTGTGGATGATTCCACCTCGGCCTTGGTGTTTCGTATCCAGATCTAGAGTGTTTTCTGCGTAGCTCCGGCCTTTCTCTGTGAGTTGGAGGAGTTTCCTGTTTTCCCCGTTCTTGACTTTTCTCTCTACTGCTATGCTCTGGTCGACAAGTTCGTTCTTGGCTTTGTTTCCTTTGTAGCTGCTTGAGAAACGCTGGTAGCGTTCGGTGAGAGGCTTGAACGGGTTTTCGATTATGTCTTTGAGGAGCCGGTTTGCGTTGTTGGAGAGGTCTATCCGGTTTGGGTCGTCGAGGACTTCTTTCTCCGGTTGTTCTTCGGTTCTTCCCGGTGCGATCTTCTGGTCGAATTTCCGGGTGGTCTTCCTTGGTTCGTGGCTCAGGTTTTCCCATTTGTTTCTCTGCTTTTGTTCGAGTTTCCGGTCTGTGACGTCTTTCTCTACTGTGTAGTTTCTGAGTTTCACTGGGACTGGAGTACGGTTACCGACCTGGACAACTGCTTCCCCGGTTTCAAGCTCTTGTGCGAACTCTGCCTGCCTCTCAGACAGGTTCATCGCCTCGGTCATGGCTTGGAACTGCTTCCTTCCGGCCGTAGGCAGCAGAAGTTTGGTGTAGGTATTGGCCTTGATCGAGTCAGTCAATTTGGATGCCTCCTGGTCTGCGACGACTAAACCTTCGCCAAACTCTCTCATCTTGGCGGTAAGTTCGTCAATCTCCGGGATTCCCGCGGCGTCCTGACGCTCCTTGTAGACAGAGAATACTCGTTTCCCCTCGTCGAGAAAGAAGACGTGGTTGAGTCCCTGGTTCCTATGGTTCTGAGCTAGTCTGTACTCGTAGACATATGCGAACAAGATCTCCATGAGAAAGTTCTGTACATCCCTGGAAAGACCGTCAAACTCGAAGACGATATCTCGATGTAGTAGTTCCGGGATGGAGTAGCCTGTGCTACAGTCGAAGACAGTACCGGCAACAAGGTTCATGGCTTCAAGCCGGTTGAGCAAGGTGTCACGGTAATCCGCCTGCTTCCGAACATAGTTCACTCCCTCAGATTTTATCAACAACTCCAGTTCATGCAGAGACGGGTAAGGAGCAGAAACCTCCTGAAACAAGTTGTACAACCGGTAGAGCTCAACAATCTTCTTCAACAAGTAGTTCTTCGACCCGCTGAGAAGAGCCGTGGCGTGGCCGAACACCTCAGAGAAAACCTGAGCCCACCTCCTCGGCGGAACATCTTTTGGTGGCTTTAGAGGGTTGAACCTGAGCTCTGTCCACGGCAACACAAGAACATCGATATGCCGGTAATCCTGTTTAAGATCGAAAGCCCAGAACGGCTTATCAACCTCACTCATCAAACCGTAGAACAAAGTAGTCTTACCGGAACCAGACTGGCCGACAGCCAAGAGATGCTTCGTGAGGTCTTCCTGAGGAAGGTAGAACGGCTGATTCCTAAACGTCTCACCGATTTCTACGTTCCCGGACACATTCGGAGAGTCGAACGGATGTTGCCAATACTGTAAGGAACTATCAAGCACCGCCTTTCCCGCAAGTTTGGTGACATGCTGGTTTTCAGATAACCCGGCAGCATACACCAACTTTTGAAGCTCTGAGTCATCAAGAAGATTGTTCTGCTTTGCCAACCTCAAAATCCGTTCCTTATCACTATTCATTATACAGCATATTTGTTGCAGGAAGCTCTAACATTCCATCTTAACACCGGTATTCGCTTGGAAGAGGTCTTCAAAACAGGCTGCGGCAATATGCAGCCATAGTGTTTTATAGCTTCCACACTCAAATTCATCTAAGAGGTTACCATGAGCTATGATTGATGTTGAAGAGAGTATCGACATCCTCTGGGAGAAAGGACAGTTCTCTTCACGGGAAGAATTCCTGAACGAAGCACTGCGAAGCTTCCTAAAAGAACACCCGGAACTCCGTGTCGAACTAGCGGTGGAACAGTTCAAAACAGGGACAGTCAGTTTGAACAGAGCAGCTGAGATCGCAGGCATGAGTCCTGAAGAATTCAAAGACGTTCTATCAGACCACAACGTAGACCGCGAACCCGGTTTTCTATCAGAAGACGAGCGAAAAGATCAATTAAACAATCTGTGATCCTATGGCTGTTGTCGACAATAATATCCTCAGTTCACTTGCTAAGATCGACCGGCTTGAAATTCTAAATCAGCTATTTGAGGAACCGGTTACTGTTCCATCAGTAGTTAAAGAACTTCACAGCGATGAAGTAGCTGGATACGGATTTGTCTCGAAGATAGACGAAGTAAAGAGCTACAACGGTGGCTGGCTTCAAATAAAATCTCTTTCAGATACTGAACTAGAACTGGCAGAAGAAATAGTCGATACTTCACTGTCTTTCACTGACGCGGAATGTATCGCGGTCTCCGAAAGCCGCGGCCAGCGGCTAATCACAGATGACGGTCACGTCGGAGAGATTGCATCTCAACGCGAAGTCGAGGCCTGGGATTTGAAACTACTGATCGAAGCAGCAGTATACAAAGACGTAATCGAAACACAATCCGAGTTGGACGATATTATCAGAGGTCTTCGACAGAAAGACAACTACAAATTCTCAGAAAAAGACAAAAGGGACCTTTCGAGCCTTCTGTAACCTACTTTTTCCTCACCAGTCAGTCAATCCTGCCTGTTCTGTCAACACCTCGGTTGCTTCTTCGACTTTTGTGTTCCCTGATTTTCGGAGTACTAGTCCGTCGTAGCGTTCTTTGCTGTGTTTGTCTGCGAGGCTTTCGAGGTAGTTTTCTGCTTCTTCGATGGAGTTGAAGAATGGGTCGACGATTTCTTCTCCGGATTCTGTGTGGTAGACGACGCCGTTTTCTCCGCTCCAGTAGTACTGTGTCCGGCTGCCTCCGTCGGTCAACACTTCTTCTGCTTCTTTCCTGAAGGCTTGGTCTATGGCTTGTTTGTAGTGTGCATCGGGGAAGTAGTTCTCCAGTTCGAATCGGAGAGGGCCGGAGAAAGAGGTGCCGCCGGTAAGGTTCATCCAGTACGGTTTTTCTTCCTCTACGTACTGTTTCTCCTCAACGTATTCTTCTATGAGGTCGTCTATTTCTCGTTGTATTCTGAATCACCTCCGAGAAGTGCTTCTAACTCGGTTTCGTAGATGCCGACGATGTCTTCAATCTCTCCGCCGTCCGGGAACAGGTCTTCACCGCTTCCGATATCTACGTCGACACGGTAGGCTCCGGCCTCCTCCAGTTGTTCCTGCGTAAAGTATCCGTACTCCCACCGGTCATACGTCTTCGGAGACTTCACCCGGCCGTAATAGAGATCGTCGCCCTCTTTTTCCAGTGCCTCCCACCGCCAGTCAGGCAATAATAAAGCCTCCCAAGCAGCGATAGGATCGTTCGAGTCCTCATGTCCAGACTTGTCCTTCATGTGAGATCACAGAAATAGAATAGAGACTACAAATACAGGTTTAGCTGAAGACCATCTTTCTCTTGGAATCCAGATGTTGAGACGTTCGGTTATTGAAATAGTCAGCTTTAAGTTGTGTTCTGTCGGTTATTCACAAACAATAATGGATGAAGAAGGTCAAATTGATCTTCCCAAGACGCAAGGAACTATTTTGGAGTGGATCTACCGTGAAGAAGAACAAGATTTCTTTAATAGAGAGACTTGTTTCCTAAGTTCTGAGTTATACGAGAAGTTTGGACAATATGCGTTTCATTCTGAAGAAGATCCTATTTCTATAGATTCAGAGATCGAAGGTTTTCATGAAGTGGACAATAAGGCAATCCAGTACCTGCAAAAAGGGGACAGAGTAGAGATAGATACGGACATCCGACAAGTTTTAGAAAAGGAAGATGTTCCGTATAGTGCTGCTGACTTTTTACTTTCGGAACAGTTCCAAAAACAAGCATCAAGCCAAGGAACGTTGTTGGTAAGGATTAGCTCCGGTAAGTTACCGGTCGACACTATACGTTTCTTTGCTGACTTTGAAAAGAAGATTCGTTCAAAGAACAGTAACGTAACCAATAATGCTAATAGATCCAGTTACAGCGGGCCTTTGTTTGCTTACAGTAATGAGAAAGGAAAATCGCAGGATGATCTAGATCCAGATTCACTGCTCGAACTTAAATCGCCGATAAACACCGGCTGGAAAAATAACAATAGCGTGTCACCACAAAATATAGGCAATCAGATGAAAAATAATGGATGGTCAGGGTTTGCTACTAAGAATCCTGCAGTAACTGGAACACGTTACATTATAACAAACCTATCTAATGGAATCGGCCTACAAAAACAGAAGGATCAAGCTGGGAAATCAAAGAGTGTCTTTCCCAGTCACCAGTGGCATATTCGATTCTTTGACATCCCAGATGTTATGGATGCAACTTTTCAAGTAGCAGGACAGGCACACCGTGATCCACCCCACCACAATAATCCCATCCAAACACACGGCTGGAAATTCAGTCAAAGTAGAAACGAAGTCAAAACAGACTGGCAGCAACTCGGAGCCCACTCAAGCACATTATACATCGGGAATAAAGATGGTTTTTCGTCAAGTCAAGGAAAGCAGGTACAGATAGACCCCTAACAAAGATTCTCCAAGATTAACTAAGGGGCAGCCATCTCCTCAGGCTCAAAAGAAGCCTCTTTCAACCGGCGGTAGACAAGCTCTCTTAGACCATTAAAAATTGCCACCTGCTTGTATTCCTCGTGTGTGTAGGTTCGTAAGGCACCGTCAATAACCGGTTCATTACTGGAATTATCGAGAATTGACTCTATTTCATCACTGTACCACGATTCAAAGCCTGCCAAAGCACCGAGGGTCTCATGATAATCAGTTCCCTCAATATAGCTGTTGGCAATATCACCACCGTGTACAATCTGACTATCTGCCTGTTGAAAGCTCCCAACTGCTTCTTGGAAGATATGGCTTGTTTCAGTAATCGAAATGGCTTCCTCAGAATATTGGTTAATATTTTCTTTTTCTTCGTGTAATTCTTCAATAGGCTCCATTAGCTCTTGGATATACTCTTGTATTTGGCTTGAGAATCGCTCAAGACCCTTCTTATCTGCTTCTTCTTGAAGAAACAAGGATCCCGTCAGGGCATACATCAAGTTAGAATTACACGTCGGATATCCCTGTTCTTCTATAGCTTCATCAAGATCTCGAAGATAATCCTCTTGAAATTCAGGATGCTCCAGTTCAATCCCGAATATGATCATCTATACCAGCTCCGATGGGACGGCAAATACCGGGTGGTTGTGTGCTATGAGTTCCATGAGTGCGATTAACATGGGCCTGGCGAACAATTAAATCTATTGATGTGTGCAGGTATAAACTTTTTGGCGGATTCTTAACACATTCCCAAACAATAATCCGAGATAACCCAATAGATATAAAGAAGAATTGGAAGATGCAGGAGGATATAAAAGAAAATTCCTGGAGATGGCCAAGGAATCCAATTATATAAAACCGGAGATTTGATCTCTCAAAGATTGGTTTTCTAGGCAGAGTTCTATCCGATGTTTTCAATCTCGTGGTATTCCATTAGGTCTCGGACTGTCTCTGTCTCGCCGTCCCAGTACTCCTCCGTTTCAGACTCGTCGGCCTCCACCAGGCTTCTTGCACGGTTTTGAACAGTGTTCTCCCCAAGGATTTCAGGATGCGGAATACCGTCCCCGTACTCCAAGAGTTCGGCTGCCTTTTCGTATCCGTCGTCGAGGACGTACTCCGGTGTATCCTGTACGGATAAGTGGGTGAGTGCGTATGTGGCTGCGTTGTAGGTTTCGTAGAGAGACGGGTTGTCCGGGTCGTCGACTTCTTCGTGCAGTGCGTTGACCAGGTCAGAGGTCGGGTTCTCTAAGTACTGGTCGATACCCAGGTCATGGAGTATGAGAAGTGCCTCGTCCTGGTTAAGCAGTGTCCGTTCCCTTGCTTCCTCCAAACGCTTCTCTACTTCATCGGCTCCGTCAATCATGGCGTCGACCGCATGGTACGCAAGCTGGGGCTGGAACGGTTCTCCGTGGGTCTGCTCAAAACTGTGGTCTGCGACAAATGCGGTCATCCCGTTGCTGCACACCATGCGTTCCGCACCGGGCTCGTACTTCACACCGTGGTAGCCCGAGTGACCGCTTCTCGTGTGAAGCTGCAACGCGATCTCGTCGCCTTCGACCGGTTCGACAACCTCGCCTAACCCGATCTTGGCACTCATCTTGTGCCGGGTAGGCGAAATCGTGACATGGCCTTCGGGCTCCACTCCACGGCTCTCCATGCCTTGTCCGACAGCCTCCAAGATATCCCCGTACTGGATCACGTTGTAGAAGTCGTCGCTGCTGGACACCTCGCCAGCCATCTCCGGATCCTCCTCGTCAGTCCAGAGACTATCCCTCCACGGAACCTGCGTCCACTCATCCATTTCCTCATGCCGGGCATAGACATCCTGACGCTCAACATCCGGAAGCTCTTCTGCGGTTTCAAACAACTCGTTTAAATCATCGAAAGTGTAGGTATCGCCTTGAATAATGAGTTCACCTTTACAGAAAGAAAGGTGAATAAATAGGTAATTACTAATCGATAACCGAATTTCGGTTGAATGGCAATATCAACCAAAATTAATTTAAAAATACTTACCTATTAGTAGTAATAGGTGGTTCGTCTTTTGGAAGATGGTTATTTGGATATAGATGTGTCTATAGAGGACAGCCTGTACGAAGAAGTAGAATCCGCAGAAAGAGAACTGGTCGAGAGAGGTCTTAGACCGGAAAGTTATAAATTATCGCTACTAGCAGTCGCAGAACATCCGGCTGATCTTCCCGAAAAAACTCTCAAAAGTAGCGTTTTGGTAGGAGTTGAAGGTGTAAATATAGAAGAGGAATACAAGAAATTTGATCCTGATAACGAATATGAGTTCTCACAAGGAGTTACTCCTAAGCCGGAAAATGACTCTGGTTTGGTGGAAACTCTAATAGAGGCGTTAGAGGAAGAAGCAACAATAGTATCATCAACAATAAGTTGGTACTCAGATAGTGTTGTCGCCACCCTCAATAGAGTTGATCCATATGAAGAAGTCCTTAGAAAAGGTTCAAAAGAACAAAGAACTACAGAGGTAGACTCAGTAGAATATTTTGTGAAGACACAGGGAGAAGCAACCGGGTTAAAACAAGCAGTTGAGTTATTGGAAGAGAATGGGCATCTCGGAGTTAGACACACTCAGCACAATAACGATAAAACCATCCTACAATACGAAGAAACTAAAGGGAGTTTTTCTGAATTAGATCAATTAAAACAAGAATAGGACTCCGCATTATAGCTTTTCACAGATCAATTCTGAAAACAGTAGCTGTGTTCCCATAACGTTCTTGTTCTTCTGTTTTCAAAACACTTTCCTCCTGAAGTTCTGACAGAATACGATTAGTCCTACTTGATCCATAGGGAGAACACTCAATAACTTTATTTTTTGATGGGAGTTGGTCTTTTCTTCGAATATAGTCTTTTATTGCTTCTACTACCTCTCTTTGCTCATCACTAAGAGAGTTAGAACCATCTTTTTCAAATACTTCACCATCTGAATGTTGTGTTAATAACTCCGAATTTACGTTTTCTGATTGATATAGCAAATCTAATTCCTGAAGAGTACTACGTGTAACTTCCTCAACACGGCTCAACGGCTTTCGAATATCCAACTTAATAGAACTAAAACCTCGGCCGGTAAACCAAGCCTCACCTTGATTCAAACCGATAATATTCTTCTCGTTCTCCAAATAGCTCTGAGCATAATCCCAATACTCACCTTGTAAAAAGAAGTTACCTACAGTATTTTGCCGGATATGCTTATACTTCCTGTTGAAATCCATGGGAGACTGGGTCACCAACACAATATGTACGCCGAACTTCCGAGTCTCACGCACGGCCTCCTGAATACTCTCCGCACTCTCCCCGTCACTGAACAGATGAGCCTCATCCAGGAACACGAACACAGGAGTGTCAGTTTGACCTATATCCGCAGCACTGTCAAACAAGTCATGGACAAAATTTTGTCTATCCGCAGGAGATAGAGACTTCAACGAGACAAAAGAAGCCCCCTTGAAAAACTCAGTAAAGTTATCCGGTTCATCCAAAAGCAACTCATCACCCGGCAGATAATAATCACCGACTAAGCCAGTCCCCTCAGAGTCGAACTTTTGGAAAGCAGAGACAGCTTGGAAATCACGCGGAGTAATTGACACTATGTTATACTCCATTACAAGACAGTTTTCCAGTAAAACACGTTTTGTATAGGTTTTTCCTGAACCAGTGCTGCCTACCACATAGAAATGAGGCTGTTCGGCAAGATCTACACCGAACGTCATATCTGTACCCGAAACATTACCGATTAAAGGCCCCGTATTTTCCACAGAAGAAACATCAGCACTCCCGGTCTTTCTTAAATGTTGCAACACAGCATTCACAGAACGAGCAGCTCCAGCCTTCGCCTGTTCACGCACCAACCCATCAATTTCTAAGTCTTTATCGGCAAATGCCATATACAGTTCTAGCATACCAGCCAAGTCATGATGATCGATATCTTCCTCTGGATGAACCAAAGGAGTGTAAAAATGCTGCAACAACTGGTGCGGGGTATCTAACTCGGTGAATTTTAGCCGAAATTTTTCGCCCTGAAGCTTTTGTTTGATACTCCGGTCACAGCGATTTTTTAAATCCTGTAACTGCCGACTCACCACGCTTTTAAATTGCGTTTCAGTGGTTCTCTCAAATCCATTTGACACCGAAAAACACACTGACACCGCATAACCCTTCGACTCCCACTCACCCTTCAACTGCTTCAAAAATTCTAGTCTACTCACCACACGATCCAACTCTTCATCCAAATCCTCCAACTCCTGTTTAATACGCTTATAACGACCCTCCACCACTTCATCCAAGCTTCCAGAACCTTGCAGACTCATAGACCTCTCCAAAGAAGACAAAGAAGCCTCCAACTCAGATTTCCGGCTCAACAACTCCTCACTTCTACCAGCCAACCCCTCAGCCTCCTCTTCAATACCAGTTATATCGCCGGAAACAGAATCCGCAAAGTCCACAGACAAACGAAAACCAGTAAAACTATCCCGAAGATACCGACTCATCTTCGACAAATTACGCGTCCACAACTCACGGCCCTCCTCACTCTGAGAGACCAATCTAAAACCAGCCACACAACGAACCCAAAAACCATCTCCTCCTGATGCATCTAAAACATCCACAGCCATACCAGACTCCCTCTCCCAAAACCAAAAACGCCCCAAACCAGGAAAACCACCAAGACGAACCAAATCCATAACTCAACACCTAATCACCAAACAAACCACCGCCATCTGAATCATCAGAACCAGTATCATCATTCAAACGACCAGGATTATACGGACAAGAAGAAAAAGCGATGTCACCAGAATAAACCTTACCATCAGAATACCTCATCGTAGGCCCAGTACAAACCTGTTTAAAACCATCGCCATTAGGGTCAGGCAACGGAAAAATACCGCAGATATAATTACCGCGGCCTCTAGCAGGAGAACCGCCTACACAAGAGATCAGCATACGGCCCTCATCATCCAGCTTAACACTTCCCAGAGAGATAACTTTATCAGCTAACTCAGACTTGCTGGAAACATTCAAATCATCAGCTGAAGAATCACTCGACTCGATTAAATCCTCCAAGTCAACGTCTTCTGGATTCATTATAACTCACTTACTCGAATCATCGAAATCTAACTCCTTGAAATTACCGCCGTAATCTTCAAACTGATTGAAAGAATTATCCCCAGGAGTTAACCTATCTCTAATACTCTCCGTGCTATCAGACTCATTAATCATCCTTGCCAAAGCAATCATCTTATCAATCCGATCCATCTCCTCACTGTGCTTATCCTTATCCAACTGGCGGCTATGCTCCGACTTAGCCTTCCACTCCTGTAACTCGGCCTCAAACTCATCCATAAGCCTGCTGTGCTCATCATTAACCCGTTTCTGCTCAAACTCCCTCTCCTTCTTCCACTTCTCCAACTCAGTCTCAAGCTTATCCATTTTCTCTTCGTGCTCCTGACGCCTAACCTCCAACTTTTTATCAACACGATCCAACTCTCTTTCATGACTTGCCTGCTTCTCCTTCTCCTCTAACTCAGCACGCTGCTTCCTCTCCTCCAAACCAGCCTCAACCATATCCATACGTTCACGATGCATCTGCTCACGGCTCTCCAACTCCCGGCTGTGCTCAACCTCTTCCTGAACATCTTGGCGGCAAATCGGACAATAAGTCTCATCCTTCACACCATGCCCCATCGTACAACTACTACACAAAATCGTGCCACACGCCTCACACTCATTCCGACACGACGGACACACCTTAGTCCCGCACTCAGTACAAGTACCTGTCAAATGCACCGGCTCACCGTCCTCAGTAGGAATATAACTACAGCTAGGGCAACGAGGACGTTTCTTCACGGTCACCGACACACGACTACCGTCCTCCAACAAATACTCGTTCGTAATGTCGCCCGCCGTGTCCTCCCCCGGCTCAAATTCTTTAATTACAGAGATTTCCGTACTCGACACATCAACGAAATCCTTAGCGGACTCAGAATGCGTTACCGGCTGCTCCTCCAGCGAAACACTAGAATCCTGTAAATCGACATCAGCACCAATCTCATCCAACAACTCCTGCACGCGGGCCTTCGTATCCCTAGACACTGTTACCACCTCCACCACTACTGCCAGAACCACCATCGCCAGCCACACTATTACCGCCGGAAACACCGGTATCTGTGCCGCCGCCGTCACTTCCTAAATCAGAGTGGGCCTCCGGACCTGAAGGAGTATAACCACTCTCAGACACCGTCGCCACATCTTCAGAAGCACCATCACCATAATCCGGAGCAGATCCACCAGTACAACCATGCTTAGACTCACCAGCATGAGCGTCCGCATCTCCAGCCGCAGCATCAACCTCACCCGGATCAACACCCAGATCAGCCTCAAAATCAACAAAAGAAGCCCAGCCCGGATTATTTACGGCGACCTTCGCCACAGCCTCCACCTCAGAATCTGCACCAACCAAAGACGGATCATCAACCACGTCGGAAAAAACATGGTGATTCTCAACCGCACGACTAGCCAACTCACCCTCCGACTTACTACTGTAACTACTACGGCGGGAACTCCTAGCAAAATAACTCGAATTACTAGGTGGCTTTACATCCACTTCACCGCTCTGTTCAATAACGACGGAACCACCATCATCTAGCTCCTCTCTTATTTTTTCATCTCTACTAACCACGTCTGTGATCCAATTTAGAATTCTCCGAATAATAGTCATACCTGTCTATAACCAGATGCTTATCCGTAAAAAGCACTTTGCCGAAGTCCTCGTCGATCCTATTTTACTGAATATCGATAAAAGAGAGTTTTTACGAAACACGGGGTGGTTCATAGCCAATACACCCCTGTTTCACATCCGGATTCGCTGAGGCTCCGAATCACCAGATGGAAAACGGAATTACAGTAAACTACCTTACCAAACTATGTGCCATAACCCAGTTATAGAAACACCGGAGAACAACTCCGTGACCAAGAACAACTCATACTCCAACAGATACAACAGGGGAACGACGACGTCCAAAAAATCACCCAGGAAACCCTGCTCGAAAACCACCACGTCGCCTACGGCTTCAAAAAATTGGAAGAACTTGGTCTCCTGAACGTGTCTAAACCGGAGGGCACAGTAGAGCGAGTAATTGACGGACAGAAACGAGTCTTCCAACACCCCAAACAAGCAGACCTGACTGAGAAAGGAGAACAGTACCTCAAAAGCATAGAACAAGAAGAATTAGACCAATACGAAGACCTGAGCCACAAAGAACTGGTAGAAAAAGTCCACGACCTCGAAAACCAGGTAGAAGAGCTAGAACAAAAATTCGAAATATTCCGAAACCAGGTTTTGGATAAGATCAATTAGCTGTCTGGGAGTAGAGTTCGGATAGTCGGGTTCTCGTGTGCTACCTCTCCAAGTGCATCAACAAAGTTCTCAGCAAAGCGATGGTGCTGTTTATATATTGACTTATCCAATAGCTCTGAATACTCGTTGGCTAATTGCTGAGGGTTGTCTTCCAGAACCCGCCTACAGAAGAATGCAATCTCAGCAATACCTTTGAAGAACACTTCGGGACTGCTCGCAGACGGATTCAATCCCTGTTCCGAAACATCGAAATCAAGAGACTGCTTCTCAAAGTCCGCCTCCAACAACGCATTATACTCTGAAAGCTCATCGAAGGAGATCTCATGGCTACTCGCGATAATCCCAATATTTCGGATCAGACAAGGGACACACAATCCGCAGTTATTCCCCTTGGCCCATCTCGAATGAGGACAAGAAACAGTCTGCTTGACTACCTCCGTATCAGGAACCATCTCTGTAATCTCTGTCTTAGTCAGATCTCGGAACGGGTTTTCAACTTCTAACGGTTGTTCCAGAACGGTTGAGAGTATCTCATTAAAGTATGCAAGGAACGGCGGGGAGACTGTACGAGTCGTCATCCAGCCATCCGAGAGGATCAAGAACCGTGCCATAATCCCATTCTCGAAACAGCGTATGTTATCCGTTCCTACGGCTAGAGCTTCAGCAACCGCGAAGCTCAAATGTAACAAGCCACGAGAAAACTGCGTATATTCTCGACTCCTATCTGAATTTATCCGATAAGCCCGGTGGTCAATACCGGCTTTATCCGCAATTTTCTCAGACTTTGACTTGACCCCTTGCCCGTAGTCCACAGTAGTATGAACAGAATCGATACTTTCTGACCTATTATAGAATATCCCTGCAGCACTATCCAATCCATCGGAAAGAAGGCTGACCGCATCTATACTGCTCAGAGTCGAAACCGATCCAACCGAAGAGACAGGCTCTGTATAATGGAACTCGTATTCTACGAGATCGTGAGTCATGTGAGAAACCATATCTGAATAGAGTTGCTCCACTTCTTCAGTCGCTAACCGAGGTGAGAGAACAGGTATCTGAAGCTTGATATTCCGGGTTTCAAGAAGACTGTCGTCAAGATCATCCTCATCGATGTACATCTCTCGATTAACAGCCTTGTCTGCGGCAAAAGTAGCAGTAGCAATTTCCAGGATATCCAGTACAACATCCGGAACTTCTCCAGAGAATGAGTCCTGGGTTATCGAGTGATCATACTTAATGTAATCCCAATCTTCAGAAGGCCTTCTTCGACTGTAATCGTGCCCCTGTGGGAACCTCGAACTCTGGTACGGAATCACCGCAATAATATCGTCGAAATCAGTCTTATCGTACTCTTGAATATCCCGGCCAGTCCTTCTACGAAACTCTGGATGACGGTATATAAAGAATTTCTGATGTTTCATTCTATCTCTTCAAGGAACTTTTCCAGTTGATTTTCCCACTCCTCAAACTTCCCGTCTATAGCCTCCTCAACACATTCTTCTACATCTTCATCATCAAGACGTTCAACATCTCCTGACTCGATCACTTCAGCGACGACTTCATCCTCCTTCAGGTCATCAACGAGGTCTCTCGCCCAGTCCTCACACCTTTGAAGCATCTGCTCCCGCTTCATTTTCAGGACTTCATCCCCCTCAGTAACATCCAGATGAAGCTGAGTCCCGATATCATCAACCTCCTCATCTTCTGATTTCAGTTCCTGCATAATAAACCGGAAAATGAACTGGCGAAAGTATACGACAAATACGCCTTCTGTACCATGTTCCTCGATAAAGTCCTGAACATTCTGCTCCGCCTTATCTTCGTTTAAGAATCCGTCCTCACTCATCGTCACTTGATCCCTCACTCATCATGGCATCCGCCCCATTTGAAAAAACCGCTCCAAGAGTATCTTTCGCAGCTTGTTCCGAGGGCGTGTTGAAATTCTTATTCGCCTCTTCAATCCCTTTACTTACTGTATCGTTTTCCGCGGCCATGGTGACCGCCTGCTGCGAAGAATCGACTACCCCACCAGCCGCCTGACTAGCAATCTGGGACTTTGCAACATCCTTGCTCGTCTCCTGAATGCCGTTCTCAATCCCATCTTCCTGCGTAGTCTGGAGTAATGTGTTCGTGTGTTTCAGACAGTTATACGCAGGGACTTTAGCCGGGCCATTCGGCTGTACCGCAAGGGCACCGGTTACAGCGATATCAACCGCTGCCTTCGTCTTATCTGACTCCAGTGCCTGGTTCATCCCTTTCTTCGCATCTTCATACCCCATACCGCTTGCACCAGAGGATCTAGACGATGCACTTCCCATTACATGTATTATAAACCTCACTTAGTCATAAATAGCTATTCTTTAGGAAACAGGATTTTGATGTCAGTCTTCCACCGTAACTATAGCCCCAAAGTGATCTGAGACATCAATCTCTGAGTAATACATAATCTGCAGCCACACGGACTGCAGACGGTCTCTGATATCCTCTTCGCTCATTTGTTCAAACTCTTCAGGATCTTCTTCCTCCAGCATCTCACGAGTGACTTTCTCTATATCAACGTAGACTGGCTGGTTCTCACGCTGATATTCCTTAATCTCCACAGGCTGGTTTTCTCCAGCCAAAACGAAAACATCGAAATCATGTCCGGAATCACGATAAGCAGGGACAAGATTGGAACCACCGAAGTCGAAACCTCCGAAATCGTCTTCGTACCTACTGAAGTCTTCGTCAAAGTATTCACTATGGGTTAGAGTATTGGAAGTTCTAAACCCAGAGACAACTATCGCTTTTGGTTCTTTCCCTTGCTCAGATAACTCCGAACAGGTCTCTCTCAACCTCTGAACAAGTTGATCTTGCGACTCTACTCGAACCTCCGTAAGATGTTCTCCCGTGTTCTCTATCCAACGCTCTACAATAGAACGGACATGGTTTTGCGTCTCTCGATCCAGATTGTGGAGGAATTCCGCGGGGGGATCAGAAATGAACGCACCCTTCGGATAGAACGTATTGAAACCAAACCCTTCCACATCGCCGTCATAGTCGAGGGATTCAAACCATCCCAGATCATCGAAGACATTCCTAAGAGAAAACTTATCTTCAAAACCTTCAACATAGCTCTGTTTGAAGTTAGAAACCTTCTGTGGGTCTAAATCAGATTCGATGATGTAATCCTCTTCTCTTCTCTCAATAATCTCCTCCATCTGACGGTGGAGAGCCAAGAACACCTTTTTCTTCTCCTCCAACCTCTCCAGTGTCATCTGCGAGATATCCAGCTTTTCCAAATCCTCTCTAGAAACGGACTCAATCTCTTCGGTAAGATCAGGATAACTGGTTCTATCTATCTCGATATTTGACAGAGGGTTCTTATCTTCGTCCAGATCATCAACATCGTACTTATCCGGATCTAAATACAGCAGGCCCATCGCACAGAAAAACTCCTGCAACCAAGTATAAACCGCAGGTTGACTCATTCGAGCACCTCTAAAAATATCTATGTCGTCGAATTCCCACTGCAACAAGTCAAGACGAACGTCCTGAACCATCCCGAAATAGACAGAAGATAGCTTCTGGAAGCTCGAATACTCCTGACGGATTGATTCCTCAAACATCTCCTGGAACACCTCCTCAGAGAGATCCTCATTCAACATTGCCTGATAGGCAGCTGCGGCAGAAATAAATCGCATCTCCCGAAACCTGTCTTGAAGATCTTCTACTGTCTGCTGCTTTTGTTCCCTTACCTCTAACTCTTTTTTATACCGGTTCCGTTCTTCCTCGGTATCGGCGTTCTCAAGCTGTCTTTCCAGTTCAAAGATCTTACGTTCCGGGTTTACAGTTATGAAAGCGTCTTCCCCGAGCTTCCACAACTTGTTGAATGACTCCGCATCCGCCTGTTCTATCGTGTGCCGGAAAGTCTTTTCAAGAACATCATAATAGCTATCAAGGTCTGTGATAGCGGTTTCAACATCCTCTTCAGAATGGGCTCGGTCGAGGGACGCAACTAATTGTGTTTGAAGATCCTGTAGAGATGAAAGATGGTCGTGAACCGCTTCCTCGTTTTCTTCGCTACTCGATGCAAGAGCACGGTAAAAACCGCCATACAATCCGATAAAATCGTCAAACAGGTTGACTTCGCCTTGACGGTGAAAACTAATGCAAACACCGTATATTTCAGATCCGACCGCGGTAATTAAGTCGAAGTTCCCGGTGTCAGCCGCTGCTTCAAAGATATGGTAAAACTTCCTACGAACCCTTCTCACCATTAAACGGATTGGAGAAGGAGTACCTCTGAAATTGGAAGCAGCCCAGTGAACGGAGTCTTGACCTCCATCTGTTATCCCTGCTGAAGCATCAGGTTCAACCGTGACAATCTGCCGATTCAACTCTGTGGCATACTCAAGAAGCTCAGTATACAATCCGAGGAAAGTCCTTAATCCAGAAGAATTTGATCTTCTGATCGCCGCCCGGCTAGAGTCATCGATCTGATCCATATTGTTGTTAATCATTTTTTCACCGGTCTTCCACGGCGGGTCAGAACTACAATAGATTGCATCGGATACTCTCTCACCGAACTCATCCGAAACCTCCAACGGGTCGATTCTATCAACGTCGACCGAGACTACGTCCATTTCAGGACTTAACTCGTCTCCGAGACCCAAATTCAAGTTTAAAATATTCTCTCCATTACTCCCCAACCGTCTCTTTTCTTCACGACAGGCCCGCCTCAAAGCATTAAGATCAATATCTGAAACGTAACCATCCAAACCCAGATCCCGTGCTGAAAAAACACGTCCTTCTCTATTCAACCCTGTCGTGGCAACTTCCGGCAATCCGTCTTCAAGATACCCATTTGAAATTCTTTCCCTCCTTTTGTCCCGCAGCTGGAAGTCAAGTCCTCTCTTAACCAAATCGAGTGTAAACTCGTCGAGCGGGTCGTCGAAAACCAGCTTAGCAACCCTGTAGTACACGTATCCTATGGTGACGACTGTTCCAAGGAATACGAAGAAAGTAACATCGATCAAGAGAGGATGAATGGCTTTCGGTGACTGGTAGAAATACAAGTAAGCGACAATTCCTGACGAAAATAGTGAGAAGTAGAGAACCGGCATCACACGAGAGGCTGCTAAAAACTTCTGGACAACACCTTCTTGATATCTACTTCGGTATATCTGGTCTAAGAGGAAAATCAAAACAATAAAGCTTAGACTTGTAATCGTCAGCTGGGCCTGCCAACCGGTCTCAATCAGATTGTTGCTGAATGAATTCGTTGATGGGAGGTCTAGGATAGCCAGTGCAAACACTATGCCGAATCCCAGTAAGAGTGCCCAAGGAAAGCTCCAGTATGTCCAGAGTGATTCTTTACGAGCCAGATAAAGGTTCTTTAGGAAAAAGCTCCAGCTATTATTTTTAATTTCCTTTCCGATCATCTTAAGCCTAAGAGAGCCTCTTCGAACCATGAGCCAAGGATTTCTTTCGAGAAAAGACCTAAACTTCGGCAATATAAGCGAAACAAAAGCTAGCAGTGCAGAAAATACAACTACGAAACCCGCTGCCAGTGTCCAACCGTCTATACCGGCCAAGCCAACCATTAGTCGTCTTTCAAATCCCGATATATAAATAATTCAGCGTTACAGTGATACCTCAATCCCACTAGTTCCAAACCAGTTATAGTACCTGTGAAGACATTTGATCCGCTTAATTAAATCCCATTATTTCCAGGACACGGATGGATTCGTTGGCTAAATTCCTCCCTGTTTTTATTGGTATAGTTGCTGAATTGAGTCTGTGATTAGTTCGGGTTCGATCTGTAGTAGTTGTGCGGCGTTTTGGAACACATTTTGGTCGACTGCCTCTTTCAGACGTTCCAAGTCGGTTTCTGAGGTATGGGCTGTGGCTTCGGACTTCATTTCGCGGTAGTCTTTGACGTACCAGAGCAGTGAATGAAGGTCGGCGATATCTTTCACTCGTTTGTGGCTTTTATCTCTGTCAGGAAGTGAGCGGATTTTCATCGCTGCAAGTAGCTCCGGTGGAACAATCTGCACATCGCTTGGCACCTGCCACGAAACATGCTCTGAAAGAGGCTGGCCTCTGTCCTGTTCAAACACAGGCTTCAGTAGTGGTTCGGATGGCGGCCTGAATCCGAATACGTCCTCGAACGCGTCTAACTGGTCTGTATCCGGGATGACGTCAACATAGACTTGGAATATCTCGTGCATATCATATTCACGGGCTTCTTCCTCGCTGATTCTCTCCTGTGTGTCCCGGCGGAAGTTCTGAACGAATCCGAATCGGCTTTCCGTATAGCCTCGCTCCTGAATCCGTGTCAGTGAGTTGCCGACCGGCTTTTCAAGAAACCCGTCAGGCCTCCAATCCGGGTCAACGTGGACACCGATATCAATGTCTCGGGAACCGATATACTGGCGTCCATGCTCGGCTTGAAACCCAGGGTTTACGTGGAGATGGACTGCCCATCCTCCGAGCAGACAGACCGGGGGTTCTGCTGCGGTGCAGATTGACTGTAACTCCTGTTCGGAGAGTTCGGTTATCTGCGGGACGTAGTACTGTCTCACCATTACTGTTCACCGTGAAACGAGTCGATAAGTTTTGCTGCGGCTTCACTGCATGGCCCGCCTTCATCCAGTAAGTCGAGAATCAGTTGCGGGATCGAGACCGTACTAAAACCATCTACGACTTGTTGATTGTAGAAGACGTGGTCGTCAAGCACCCGTATCCGGGTGTTTCCGCCTCCCAGTAATGCTTTTTCCTGGACAACCTCCAGCCAGTCATCAATCTGTCCGGGACGGACGTAGAAATCCGTTGTCGAAGTGAACAGAAGGCCTTGATGCAGATTTTCCGCTTCATACGTCGTCAAAACATATTCCAAGCCGGTTTCATCCAATAACTCCATCGGCTGTTGAAGTGATATATCCAGATGATTCGGTTGAATCCGCATATCCAACCACTCTTGGTACAGTTTGCTGGGATTGGTGACAACGGTGTTTTCGATCAAGCCCTTATCTTCAAGTTGGTTGATGTACTGTCGTGTCCAGGAATCAGAAGCATCGGCACGTTGAGCCAATTTGTATTTGGTTAGGTCTTCGCCTGAATGATTCAACAAGGCACGGATAATCCGCTCCTTATTGAACCCGCGTTTCCGGTCAGGCGTCTCAAGCAACCCCATAGTACAGTGGTAATCTCCAACACTTAAATACTTAACCAACCGGTTGGTAAATAGCACTACTTATATATCCAACCAACCCCCGTGCAAAAAGAACACCCAATTTTTTGGAAAACAAAAATATACGTGAACTCGGATACTCAGCCAGAGACGACTCTACGCTGCAAGAAATCCCTTTCTACGAGTTAGACCCTGGAACTTATTTCCTTGATGGACTGCTGTGTATACGCACTGTCCCTGTGCTTTACTCCAAGTATGCAGACCTCGGCAAAGATCGTAGAGGACTCGATGGTCTTTTGATTGTTATCCTGTCTGTTGTTGTATGAATTGTTGGAGTTTCTGTATCTGGTTTTCGGGCAGGTTTTGCTGTGAGAATACGCCTTTGAATGAGTCTTCGAATTGACTGTCTGATATGGTTTGTTGGATGTTTTCCAGGATGTCTCTGAGTTTTTCTTGGTTTCCTCGTTGAATGTGTTTCTCTACTTCTCTTAGATCCGTGTTCTCAATTAATGCGACGGCGTCTCTTGCGTCGGTGAGGCGGCCACTGTGAAGTTTGACTGCTGTCAGCAATTCCTTTGTAGGTACCTGGACTTGCACTGTTTTTTCGGAGCCTTCTATCTCTTTTTGCTCTGAGTGTTTCTGGAAATACCGGTAGTTCCATGAGGCGTCGGTTTGTCGGCACTGGAATTCGTCTACAAGTAAATCGATTGTAACAGGGAGCTCAGTGTTTTTAACGTAGGCCAGGTACCGGCCGCTGTAGACAAGGTCTTTCTCGGATTCTTTCTCAAATCCTTGTTCCTCCAGTACAGTTGTGAACTCCTCTACGTCTTTTTGCTTGATTACGAGGTCGGCGTCAACAGAGAACCGGTGTTGGTATGCGGAGACACCGTAGCCGCCGACAACTACAAAATCAAGTCCTTCATCTTGGAAACGCTGCAGTACCTCGAAAATCTGGTTTTCTCTATCGATAAATCCGCTCATCTCTGCTACATCACGTTCCGTTCCCTGTACTCTACACCGAGGTTTAACTCGTACATTTCATCCAACATTTCTAATGCGGGCTGGAAGTTTGCCTTGTACTCTTCGGCCCAGTCCACCGTCTCATTCAACGGAGTTACTGACGCACTCTCCACCCGGTCGATCTTCATCTCGCTCTGCGGATATAACACGAAGTGGATTCCTTCTGCGTTCCTTCGTTCACCGATACCGGTGTTGATACCGAAGCTTTGGAAGAACTCTTCCCACTGTTCAACGTCGTCTTCGTAGACATCGATAAATATCGGATAATCACTCTTGTTACGGCCGATCTGGTAGCCTCCCTTCGTCCAGATGTATACGGCGTCCGTCTTCGAGTACCGGTACTGCATTCCTGCAAAGTTCGGTAACAGGTACGCCTCGGACAAATCCAAGTCCCGCTTCAAAACGGTTCGGGCAACCTGTTCAAAAGAATCGACAAACGCCTCATCGACAACTTGGACTCCATCTTCTCTTTCCAAGACACCGGCTTCCTCCAAACGATTCACCCATTCATAGGTGTAACTGTAGGAAGAATCAATTTTCTCGGAGATACGGTTGATTGAATCACCGTCCTCCACCGCCAACAATATCTTGGCAACATGCCGATTCACAAAATCCAAACCCATACTATCTATATAGCGATAACCATTTAAAAGTCTTATCGATAAAAAGATAACCACGATGACCAAGGAGAAACAAATCCTCTACAACATGGTACTATAAGAAATTGAATGACTAACTAATTAGTAATAACAGCGGCTTGGTTTGTATAATGAACGAGGACAACACAGGTCTAAATCGGAGGAAGTTTTTGAAGGCTGGTGGAGCAGCCGCAGCAACCGTATTGGCAGGATGTTCTAGTGATGGAGACAGCGGTTCGGACACACCAACAGCGACAGATACACCGAGTGATGGTTCTACTCCTACTTCTACACCGCCCGGTTCTACGCCGACTCCTACTGATACGCCTGATTATGATATGGAGATTGATCCGGCGTTCAGTATTGTGAACGACCCGGTTATCAAAGAGCCTGTGAAGTTCGATGCTTCAAGTACAGAAGTCTTGAAGGATGGGGAATCGGTTTCACCGGACGAAGCACAGTACCTGTGGAAGATAGCAGGGACTGAATACGAAGGACTGCAGACGCAACACGACTTCGACCAGATCGGAAACTACACCGCCGAACTCACAGCAAAACACCCACAATCAAACGCAGACGTCACCGTCGAAGAAGAATTCTCCGTCCTCTGGGACAACACCGAACAACGACTCGAACACCTCGAAACAGCACCCACACCCGAACAAGTCCAAGGACCAGACCGACTAGGCCAAACAATCTGGGGCTTCAGAGACCAAGACATGATAACACAAATAATACCAGAAAAAACACTCGAAAAGCGAAGAAGATCATATAAGGCGATAGAACCATTTAGCAGCTTCGCACCATTAGATCAAATAATCTATTCTGGAGAATCAGGTTCTGGAGAACAATTCAAGGTAAAGAATCTTGATCAGGTTGTTGATGAGATTGAATCAGACATGGATCAAGTTGACACTATAGGTGGAGAAATACCGGTCTATAAAGCAGAACTAACTCCAGAAAATCCTGTAGCAGATTTCTTCGAACAACCAAGAATGACCTATGCAGCAGTAGATAAAGATAGAGAAATAATAAACATGGCTGTTCTTGGAGATGTAGAGAAAAAAACACAGGTGTTCGGTAGAACTGCATTAGGACTAGATGAGAACATAAAAGAAGACATAAGTGACTATATTGACTCCGAACTGTTTAAAAGAAACGGCAGAATAATGGATTCTGCTGGAACTACTTTAAATCCATATAGAGGATTATCTGAAGAATTGGGAGAAATAGTTAATCCTGTCACCACTACCGATCCTGAGCATGAACATGTGAAATATCTTGGTTTCGGTGTAGCACCTGTGTTCTATGGGTCGGAGGAAGGATTACATCAGATAGTTAATGGGCCATACGGAGACGAAGAGCTAATAGAGCAAACTGTTGAAGATGCAAGAGGCAAAGACGGTGAAAGCTCATTCGAAGACATCTACACCGATCCTGTTAAGATTGAGAGAGAATTGGATGACCTGAATGCTTTTGATATCTAAAATAGATCTAAATGAATCGTTTCAACCTGTTATGCTTATTTTGAAGCTTTGGGATGGGTTTGTTCCCCAATCGTTTTCTTTGGTGGATACGTCGATTGGTACAATGCATCGGACTGTGTTTCCTGGGCATTCTATGTTTGGCATGTCGTTTTTTGAGATGTAGTCTGCGTTCATGTCCGGAAAGCCGAGAGGGTTGTCATTCCAAAGTTCGCTTTCAAACACATCCCCAGTAACTCCTTGGACACCATCCTCCTCATGATACGCAATAAACCCATTTCCTTCACCATTTGGCCCGTCAGCATCGGCAACATGTGACTCAGTTCGGTGTGCTTCGAAATAGCTTGAATCTGTACGTCGATAGGATTTTTTCTCCACAAGCTCTGATTGGGAGGAAACCAGCACCGGGAGGATACAGGTCAGAAACAGCCTCAGAAGACACAGCCAGTCCCTCTGAAAATCAGGCTTGAAACAGGTTACAACTCGTTTACCCGGGTTAGACAGACAGGTTTGAATCAGGTTCTAAACGGTGAACGACTTACTGCCGTACCAAGAAAAGAATAGAGAAAAAAGAGGGTGTTTTTAGTCGATGTTGTTGACTGCGTCCTGCTGCCGAGCCGTCGAACTATGCTCGTACTTCTCAGTTGTCCTCTTCGACTTGTGACGGCACTGCTGTGCAGCCACGGCCAAACCCTCTTCCTCAGCTACGTAAGTCGCCGTACTATGCCTAATCGAGTAAGGCGTAAGATCCCGGTTCTCCAAATCCAAGTTAGCCTCCCTAGCAATCTTCCGGAACACATCCCTAAACGAATCCTTATCATACCGATTACCGTACATCGTCAACCACAACGCATCCCGGCCATCATACTTCTCCCGCGTCTCCCGCTCATCCAACCACCGCTTCAAGATCTGACTAGTCTCCTCCTTCAACGCAACAATCCAATTCTCCCGATTCTTACTGCTCTCCTCCCGAGGAATACGAAGCACACCATTCTCCGTATCCACCCACTGAACAGTCGAACGCTTAACCTCAATAGGACGCAAACCCGCATCCAACGCAACATAAATCAGCGACGTATACTTAAACGAATTCGCCTTCTCCCAATCCCTCATCGAAACCTCATCCTTCGGCTTCTGAAGCCTCTGAGAAAGATACGTCTTCCACCTCTCACGCTCCCCAGGACTCACACTGTTATAATGAGGCACCGACCCATACTCCATAGCAGCCCTCCTCAACTTACGACGATCATCCCTCGTCAAATAATCCCGAGGACTATAAGTCGTAGACGGATCACTATACTCAATCACAGGCTCCCACTCCACATCCTTACCCCGAGCCACACGCTTCCACTTAAACAACGACCTACAAGCCTTCTGATAATGACACTTCGTACTCTCCTTCATCTCCTCCGAAGCCAAAAACCGCATCCAATCATCCGCATCATCCACCGACAAATCCTGCACATACCGCCCCCTCTTGTCCCAAACAAAACGATAAAACAGATCAAGCCGATTCATCCTGTTTTTAGCTGTACTATGGCTATAACCCTCAGCCTTATCCGGATTCTTACCCAACGAAAGCATCCACTCCACCAACTCACGGCGATGCTCCCGATACGTAACCTCCTGCCTCGGATTTAAATACTCCTGTGCATCCTCAGAAACGAGGACAATACCGTTGTACTTGTTCTCATCATCGTATGTCATACAAAACCACCCTCACATCTAGAAACTAGAACTAGACACCACAAAACCTTAAAAATATACTGTAGTATGCCTGACTGTTCTCCAAAACCGCATGACTGCACCAGGGTACCCGAACAAACACCGGGTACTCGTCCTTGCATGGTGTACATTCTTTCACCGACGAAGAACCCGGTAACTACCGGAAAGAACAGGGAAAGAGAGCCTAGGCCGGAATTTGAATCCGGGGTCTCGTCCTTACCAAGGACGCGCTTTACCGCTAAGCTACCCAGGCGCACCCGGAGGTAGCCGGGAAACCTCTTTAGGGGTTTCGATTTCAGTCGTCGATCGACGACCGAACGCCCTCGGGGGGACTCTCCCCGGCGAGGGTGTCGAGTCGGTCGCGGATGTCGCCGGGAAAGAGCGTCACCGAGTCGGGGAAGCCAGCCGCACCGTCGGGAAGCGTGCCTGCCAGGTCGGCGGCGAACTCCCGGAACTGCGGCATGACTGGGCCGCCGACGGTCGCACCGGTGACGACAGCCAGTTCGAGTACGTCCGCCTCCAGATTCCGGTCGAGATCAGTCTTCACTGTCTCGTCGAGATCCGTCTGGTCCATCTCCTGTCGGACGGTCTGGTCGCGACCGAACGCTCGAACGGTCTCGACTGCCCGGTTGGCGCCCTCGGTACGTGCGAGGAGATAGAACCCGCGGGCCACCAGCACGTCCGCAGCCAGAATCTGCATGTCGGCGTCGTCGCGGTCACTCCAGGGCTGTCCGTGGACAAGCCGCCGAGTGAGTCTGAGTCCGTCGTAGATGAGTTGAACACCGGCCGCACGCTCGCGGATTCCGTCGGGCGGTGACTCATCAGTGGCAGGTCCGGACATCGGGATTTCAGTCATCGCACGGGCACTCAGAAGCGTCAGGACGCCGGGAACCATCGACCCAGTTTCGAGTTCCGTTCGAATCGTCTCACGGAGAGCCGCTGGCTCGACGGCGTCGACAGCATCGAATGCGGTCTGTCTGACCGCAGCGACCTCGTCCATCACCCGTTTGTAGGGATGCAAAAGGCAAAGACCTTTGGAAACGCGAGCAGGCGAGTGCGCTCGGCGGTCACGGACACCCGGTCGGTTCCAGACAGCATCGGCTCAGTACAGCGGTGCTGGGCCGGGTGGTGCCTGCCGTTTGTGGGCGCTTCGCTCGTGCATCGCCCGCACGTCCTCGACGAGTGATTCGTCGATACCGAGTTCGCGGGCGGTCGCACTCACCGAGAGTGGACCGTCGACGTGAAGCGCGAGGATGGAATCGAGCGTGTCGTAGCCGAGTCCGAGTTCGTCCTCGTCGGTCTGGTCGGCCCACAGCTCCGCACTCGGTGTCTTTTCGACCAGGTCATCGGGAACGCCGACGTAGCTGGCGAGTTGGCGCACTTGCTGTTTGTAGAGGTTGGCGATCGGGTGACAGTCGACTGCGCCGTCGCCGTACTTCGTGAAGTAGCCCACCGCGGCCTCGCTGCGGTTGCCTGTTCCGAACACGATCCCGTTGCGGTGGTTGGCTGCGACGTAGTTGAGGACCGCTCGCATGCGAGCGCGGAGGTTGCCAGCCGTGACGTGATACTGCTCGCGTTCGCTGGCGTCGAAGCCGGGATAGGCATCGAGAACCGCCGTCGCGAGCGGTTCGATCTCGATAACGTCGAACTCGATGCCGAGCAACTCGGCTGCGACACGTTCGGCGTCGGACATGTTCTGCGCGCGGTTGACCTCGCTTGGAAGGACGAGTCCATACACGCTGTCTGCCCCGAGCGCCTCGACGGCCAGATGTGACGTGAGCGTGCTGTCGATCCCACCCGAGAGCGCGATCACAGCGGTCTCCGCACCGGATTGGTCGTACTGTGACTGGATGAACGACGTGATGTGGTCGCGCCGCTGTTCGAGTTCGGTCTCCGAAAGTGACAGATCCAGCGTCCGTGCCTCGTTCTCGATTGCTGGCATGATCGTGAGTTGGACTGAACGGACAAGTAAGTCCGGACTAGGCGAACTGAACTGGACGGTCGGTCACTTCCGGGCGTCTCGACTCCGGACACTGTACATAAGTGTCAGTCGCTCGAACCACGACGCATGACCGATCTTGATGTGTACGACCACGTTCGATTGACCGGGACCGACCACCCGGATGGGGTCTATCGCGTCGTCGGGGTCCGCGACGCGGAAGTGACGGTTCTTAGAGTCGGAGACGCCGACGGCCAGCGCGTCCACAGCGGCGAACTCGGGACACTCGGCGTCGACGAACTCGAAGCCGCTACGTCGGCCCCAAATCCAGACGGGAACCGCCCGCTCAGAGCGACGGTTCGGGCGGCGCTGACGATGCCATACTGGGTCGGTCGGGCCTTCGTGCAGCAACTTCTGGCACGCCCAGGCCTGTCTGCGCTTGCAGTGAGTCTCGTGCTGGTCGGTGTGGTCGGCGGGCAGACCGGGCAGATACCGGGTGGGATCGAAAGCGGGATGATTCTCGTCGGCGGGCTTGCGCTCGCGTATCTCGGGAGCGGTCGGTCGTCGTGACGCACATCCGGTCGAGTGGTGTGAGACGGATCGAAGGATAAGAACCATATAGCCGGATCGGGTAGACACGTCCGGGCGTGGTTGGTCTAGTGGTAGGACAGCAGCCTCCCACGCTGCTTGCCCGGGTTCAAATCCCGGACCACGCATCCGCTTTTGATGGGTATGAGACCCGCTCGTTAGTGAGAGTGGCCAGCAGTTTGCTTTTGCCGACAGCGCACAAACGAGACGGTGATGGAGGACACAGAGCGGTTCCGGTTCGCCTACGACCCGGGAGTCATCCGATTTGGTGAGCAGTCGGTCGAGGCGCTGGGTGAAGAACTGACAGCACTTGGCTGTTCGGGCGCACTCGTGGTCTGTGGTGAGACGGTCGGGTCGACACCCGCCGTCATCGATCCAGTCCGGAACGGTCTCGGAGCGCGACTCGCAGGCGTCTTCGACCGGACGACACCCGAAAAGCGTCTGGAGACGGCCGCCGAGGCGGCGGCGCAGTTTCACCAGACTGGGGCTGATGCCTTCGTCGCACTAGGGGGCGGGAGCAGCATCGACGTTGCGAAGGTCGCAAGCGTCATCGCGAGCGGCGACCGTGACCCGTCGAAACTGGGCGCGCAACTCGAATCGACGGGTCGAATCACGATTTCAGCAGGGGAATTGCCGCCCGTGCTGGCCGTGCCGACGACACTCGCTGGGGCGGACTTCTCTCAGCTTGCGGGGATAACGGCATCGGCCGCGTCCGGACTGGTGTCGGAGGATGTCAGCGGCGGGCTCAGTGACCCACGACTGATGCCCGCAGCGGCGTTGTACGACCCGGCGCTCGTTCGGACGACACCACAGTCTGTGCTCTCGGCGTCCGCGATGAACGGCTTCGACAAGGGCATCGAGACGCTCTATGCCCGCTCGCGGACGCCGATCACCGACGCGACGGCACTCCGGGGGCTCGGACTGCTCGTCGAGGGGTTGCCGACACTCGCGAGCGAACGCGAGCGCTGGGACCTCGATTCGATACTCCGCGGCCTCGTTCTGGTGCAGTATGGCATCTCGCGGCCCGACGGGACGACGCTCTCGCTCGTTCATGCGCTGGGGCACGGGGTCAAATCCCACGCGGACGTCCACCAGGGTGTCGCTCACGCCGTACTCGCGCCGCACGCACTCGCGTACCTCTTCGAGCGCGTTGACGGACAACGAGAACTGCTCGCCGAAGCGCTGAACGTCCCGGCAGCGACGGACCCAGCACAGGGAACGATCACCGCCGTCGAGTCGGTTCGCGACTCACTGGGGTTGCCGTCCAGGCTCCGGGACATCGATGGGATCGACCGCTCGACGTTCGACGCCATCGCGCAGACGACGGTCGACGACGCGTTGATCGAGAACGTTCCTCCGGGACTGGATCCGGAGCGGTCGGAGCTTCGGACCGTTCTCGAAGCTGCCTGGTGAGTGACGACGGTGCACGGGAAGCACACTGCTGGGAAACGCTCAACAGCCACGGCCACGTAGCGTCAGTAATGACAGCCGACGCGTCCGACGACCACTCCGCTGTCCCCGACGACAGTCCTACTGTCCCCGACGACGGTCCTACTGTCCCTGAGGATCGTCCGGTCGTCCTGTTCGATGGTGTGTGCAATCTCTGTACGGGGGCAGTGACCTTTCTCATTCGGCGTGATCCGGAGGCAGTGTTCCGGTTCGCACCGCTCCAGTCCGAAGTCGGGAAGCGACTCGCCGCGGAGTACGACGTTCCAACCGAAGATCTCGAAACCGTCGCGCTGGTCGAGAACGGGCGCTGTTACACCAAATCGAGCGCAGCGCTTCGGGCCGCGCACCATCTCGGCGGACTCTACCATCTGCTTCTTGTCTTCTGGCTCGTCCCGAAGATGGTCCGGGACTGGGTGTACGACGTGGTTGCCAGCCACCGCTACGAGTGGTTCGGCAAGCGCGAGGCCTGTCTGATGCCGACCGATGACATCCGCGACCGCTTTCTCTCGGGTGGCCCCTCACCCGGTCCAAACGAATCACGGACCGACACTGGGGCCGAACCCTGACGCTGGGTGCGGCGCGTCAGTGAGTGGTGGGGGGTGTGTCAGCGAACAGCAGAGAGTGTGTCAGCGACTGTCCGAGAGCGTCTCAGCAAACGCCCGCAATCGGCTCCGTCCGTCGGAAGCAATCGGTGTGCCGTGGCCGGGACAGGCAATCTCAAATGGGGGAGCACGGTCGACGAACTCCCGCAACGACTGGTCGGCCTGCGCGCGGTCGTACTGAAAGACCGTCGGAACGCGCTGGAACTCGCCGTCGACAGTCCGAACCAGATCACCGAGGAAGGCGACGGAGTGTCGTTCGCTGACGTACACCATGTGACCGGGCGAGTGGCCCGGCGTCGCGTAGGCGGTCAACCCACCGACAGTGTCCCCATCTGTGAGTGTCTCGACAGTGACATCGGGCGTCGTCCGGAGGACGTCGAGCGCGCGCTGGATCGTCCCCTTTCGGTTCCACGGCGGGCGCTCGTTGCGGGTGAGAAAGGCGGCGTCGGGACTCCCGGCAAACACAGTCGCATCCAGCCCATCCAGACGAGAGAGTGCTCCGACGTGGTCGATGTCGTAGTGTGTGAGCACGACGTGATCGACCGCAGCGAGCGGCGTGTCAGCGGAAACACGGCTGCCGGTAACGGCGGCAACGGCGCGCTCGAGTCGGCCAGCGTGCCAGGTCATCCCGGCGTCGACGAGTGTGAGTGATCCCTCCTCACGGAACAGATAGGCGTTGACACCCTGAAAGTCACACCACCAGACGTGCGCTGAGAGCCGGGTCGCCATGACTCGACAGACGCGACACAGCACATTCAATCCCCGGTTCGGCAAATCACGCCTCACTCAGGGTCTGCATCGGTGACGGATCGCGTCTGAGCGAGATTACCGGGCGTGACGGTCACGGACTGGTCGGCAGTTCCGGCGACGACGCGGTATTCACCAGGAGCGAGGTCAGCGACGAAGAAGTGCCCGTCGGGGCCGGTTTCGACGCGAACCGGCGTCGTCGGATCCTCGCTGTCCGAGGTGACGGTGACCGGAAACTGGTCCCGTGGCGTGTCCGACGAATCGGTGACGCGGCCGCCGACGTGTCCCCGGTCGGGGTCGTCCTTCCACGGCATCGGTGAAACGGGGACAGCGGTCTGGAACACGGGTTCGTGTTCCCCCGCAACGAGGGCGTCGACGAGTCGACGATAGGCCGTCTCGCGTGACACGTCGCGTTCGTGAACGCCCACTGTCGGCGTCGCGTAGGAGAAGCCCGCCCAGCCGCTGGTCTCGGGTCCGCGCTCGCGGATGGCTTCGATCTGCGCTCGCGTCTCCTCGGGCGTGTTGAGATACAACCCCTGCCCCACCACGACGTCACGGTCGGACTGCAGTTCGTTCGTCCACTCGACCCACTCGCGGTACATCGCCCGCTGGTCAGGGTCGGCCTCGCGCTTGTAGTTCATCAGCAGTGCAGTGTCGACGATGCTCGCGTCGAGCCACGCTTTGAAGTCCTGCATGAGTTGCCAGTAGTTCGCCGTCCCCGCCCACCCGTCCGCCCGGTGCTGTGGCCCGCGCCATCGGGTGACGGCGTCGACCGACACCCGAACGGACGGATCGATAGCGAAACAGGCGTGATAGATCCGTCGCATGAGCGCGGTCACCTGCTCGCGTCGCCACTCGACGAACGACTCGTCGTCAGGGTCCGGGTCGGTGCGTCCGGTCGCGGCCTCGTATCGGTCGAGCGCGACCGGGTTGTAGCCAAATCTCGGCGGTTGCTCGGGCGCGGCGTTTGCCTCCGGGTCGGGGCCCGGATACCGGATGAAATCCAGATTGAGGCCGTCGACGTCGTAGTTCGCGACGATGCTTCGTGCGGTCTCGCGGAGGTACCGGTGTGCGCCGGGGTGGCCGTACTCGAAGTAGTAGTTCCCGTTGCTGTCGGTCGGGTCGCCGTCGACGCTGTACGTGATCCACGGGTCGTCGCTCTCGGGGCCGTGAGTGTTGAACGGATGGTCGGGCTGAGATGGCACGTCGAGCGAATCGTCCCAGAGCTTTCCGACGACCATCCAGCCGTGGACCTCGATGTCCGCATCGTGTGCGTGCTCGATCAGCGTCGCGAGCGGGTCGATGTCGTCGTCGACAGCATCGTCAGCAGTGCGGGGCGGATGTCCCCGGTCCCCGTAGAAGTCCGCCCGTCGAACGACCTGCGCGACGATAGCGTTGCAGTTTGTCGCTTGTACGCGGTCGATCGTAGTCTCGATTTCCGAGACGGTCTTCAGCCCGGGGTTGAACGCGTCGAGCCAGTAGCCCCGGAATTCGGCACCGTCGTCGTGAACTTCGTGCTGTGTGTCAGAGCGACTCATCGTCACTCGTCGGACCCATCGCCGACAGCCGCCTCGACGATCCGGGCCGCTTCGGATAGAACGAGCGAGTCCATCGCACGTTCGGTCGTCTCCACGCCCGCAGGGACGGCAAACACCGGGACCTGATCGACGATGCCCGCAGTGGCGCGACTCGTCACGACAGCCGTCCCGACAATCTCCTCCTCCTGTCGCCTGAACAGTTCGCCGAAGCCGGGCAGTTCCTTGTCGAACATCGTTCCGACTGCCTCGGGCACCACGCCAGCAGAACCGACGCCAGTACCGCCGATAGTGACGATTGCGTCGACGTCCGCTCGGCCGACCAGCGTCACGACAGTACTCTGGACGTCGTCGTAACTCGGCTCGACGAGTTCGCGGGTCGCCACGGCGTCACCGGCGTCTTCGATTGCCGAGATGGCCGTGTCCCCGGGCGCGTCTTCCTCGACTGTCCCGTTCGAGAGCGTGACCACCGCGTACCCGAGCGACGCGGGTTCGTCCGCCTCATCCGCAGTCTCGTCGGCAACGGCGGTCTGGTCACCGGCGGCTTCCACTTCCTCGTCAGATTCGCCAGTCTCCTCGTCGTCATCGTCGTCTCTGTCCGAGCGTGTCCGTCGAGTATCCCGTGACTGAAAATCGACCATAGTCGTCCGCCGCTTCGATCCCCGGGAGTAAAAATCCGAGCACAGCGCGAGAGCGTGAACGTTTTGAGCAGGTAGCACGAAGAGCGTGACCATGACAGACGGCTCCGGCCCGAACGGGAGCGCCACGGCGGATCCGAGTGTCGACCCGAAGGCGGCCGGAGCCAGCGGTGAGCGAAGCGAACAGAGAACGGCGAACGACGACTCGAAGTCGAGTCAGCGCGGTCCCGAATCGGGCCAGCAGGCAGTGCCGCCGAGACAGTGGCCACCAAGGGAGTCACTCGACTGGCGGGGCTGGGTGCTCGTCGGCGTCGTCGTCCTCTCGGTGCTCGTCATTCCGCTCTTCGTCCTCTATCTGCCGGAGGCACACTGGCTGCTCGGCCGAATGGGCTTTTCACTCCGGCAGGCGTATCTCATCTTCCCGATGATCCCCGCGTTGCTGCTCGGAGCCGTCGCCGTCTGGAGTGCAGTCAGGTCTCGACCACCCGGACAGGCGTAGAAAGCAAGAGAACAGCAGGACGGAAGCTACTGGAAGTCTCGACGCATCGCAATCTCGAACCACGGGCAGAGGCGGAGTTGACGGTACAGCCGCGGATTGTCGTGGAGGTCCTCGTACGGTGCCCAGAGGACGCCGCCGACCTCCTCGGGAACAGGGTCGATGTGGGTATCGGAGAGCGTCGCCTTGAGCACCGCACAGACCTCGTGTTCGACGCCGACGTTGAGGTAGTGGCGCTTGTACTCGAACCGGTCGGTGACTCTGAGGTCGTCGTACTGGTCGTCGGTGATACCGAGTTCCTCGTCGAGTCGCTCTGTGGCGGCCTCGACCTGTGACTGCCCCTCGACGGGGTGAGAGGCGACGGTGCCATCCCAGTAGGTGTCCCAGAGGCGCTTCTCGGGGCTTCGCTGGGCGAGCAGAATGTGCCCGTCGCCGTCGAACAACAGTGTCGTGAACGCGCGATGCCGGATCCCCTCCCCGGTGTGGGCATCGAGGCGGTTGACGGTCCCCTGTGCGTTGTCATCGGCGTCGACCGCGATGACATCCTCTCCAGCGTTCTCGTGGTCGAGGTCAGCAAGCGACTGGTCGGTCATTACTACGCATCACGAAACGGTGGTTCATACCGTCTTCGCTTCCGTCGTGTGTGAAAGAGTCAGACACTCCGATGGCAAATCTGACCCTCGAAAGCAACGCTTATCAGCCAACTCGGCCTACCGGTCTCGTAATGACAGACGCCTACGTCGCCATCGAGGGCGAACGCGTCATCGAGGCGCGTGCGCGCTCGCCGGGCACGACCCGCGGTGAACTGGTGTTCACAACTGCCTACACGGGCTACGAGGAGAGTCTGACCGACCCGAGCTACGAAGAGCAACTGCTCACCTTCTCGTATCCGCTCATCGGCAACTACGGCGTCCGAGAAGAGCGGTTCGAGTCGGATCGCGTTCACCCCCGCGGCGTCGTCGCCCGGGAACTGACTGCGGACGTGGCCGAGTGGCTCCAGGACGAGGGCGTCCCCGCAGTCGACCACCTCGACACGCGCGAGATCGTCACCGAGATCCGTGACGAAGGGGCGATGAAGGCGGGCATCGCCGCCGGCCCCGACGCAACCAAGGAGGATGCGCTGGCCGAACTCGACAAGTGCAAACACATGTCCGAACACGAGGACATCGGCTCGCAGGTCTCCGTGCAGGATACGGCAGTCCACAACGCAGACGGGGACGGCCCGGACGTGGCGCTCATCGACTGCGGCGCGAAAGGCAGCATCATCAGCTCACTCGTCGAGCGCGACGCCGTCGTGCATCAACTCCCCTACGACGCGAGCATCGACGCCGTCGCCGCAATCGACCCGGACGTGCTATTCATCTCGAACGGCCCCGGCGACCCCGAAAACTTCGAGCAGACCGGCGAAATCATCGACGAGTTCGTCGGCGAGGTACCCCTCGCTGGCATCTGCCTCGGCCAGCAGGTCGTCGCAAACACGCTGGGCGGCCGCACCGAAAAGATGGAGTTCGGCCACCGCGGCGTCAATCAGCCAGTTCGCGACCTTCGAACCGACAAGGTCGTGATGACCACGCAGAACCACGGCTACACCGTCGCCGACCCAGGCGACACGCTCGAAGTCACCCAGCGTAACGTCAACGACAAGACTCCCGAGGGACTCGACAGCGACGAACTCGACATCATCACACGCCAGTACCACCCCGAGGCCAACCCCGGCCCGCACGACTCACTTTCCTTCTTCGACGAAGTCGTCGAGATGGCCGAAGACTGAGTCAACAGCGCTGTTCTCTATCCGTCGCTAGACACTGATCTCTATCCATCTCCAGATCCACTCGGGCGCGCGCCAGTGCCGCTATCGACAGCAGTGAGATCGAACTGCCCCTCCCGCACTGGCACTCCTTCGTACGGGTCTGAATCGAGCAAGAGCGCGCCGTCGAGATCGACGTACTCGACCAGTGGTGCAAGCTGACAGGCCCCCGCGATGGAGGCGTTCGTCTCGACCATACAGCCGAGCATCACGTCGAGCCCGTGTGCCTGTGCGGCTGCGATCTGTCGGAGAGCGGGCCGGAGGCCGCCACATTTCATCAACTTCACGACGACGATGTCGGCGGCGTCGACGACGGAGGGAACATCCGTCGCAGTCACACAGCTTTCGTCCGCGGCAATCGGGATCGGACTCGTCTCTCGAACCCGTTCGAGCCCGTCGATATCCCCGCCCGGAACGGGCTGTTCGCAGAACTCGACACCCATCTCGGCGAGCAAGTCACAGCGGTCGATTGCCTCCTCGGGCGTCCAGTCGCCGTTTGCGTCCACGCGAATCCGCGCCTCGGGGGCGGCCGCACGCACCGCTTCGAGGCGTGCGCGGTCGTCGTCGGTGCCGAGTTTGAGCTTCAGCACCGGAAAGCCCGCTTCGCGTGCGGTTCGAGCGAGTTCGGCCATCCGCTCGGGCGTGTCGATGCTGACCGTGTAGGACGTCGGCGGAACGGCGTCGGTGTCGAGTCCAAAGCGGCGGTAGAGTGGTTCGTCAACCTGCCGCGCGGCCAGGTCGTGAACGGCGACGGAGACGGCCGCCCGCGCCGCGGCGTGGTCGGACGCCCGCGCTGGTGCGCTTTCGGGCACACACTCGCGCATCTCCTGCGCAATCGCCTGCGTGGCGTGTGGGTCGCCTACGTCTTCGACGAGATCGAGCAGGTCCGGAAGTACGGCGGCGACGCTGTCTGGCGTCTCGCCGTAATACTCCGACGGTGACGCCGCGCCGACGCCAATCCGACCGGTGTCGTCCTCAACACGGACGACGAGGTTCGTCGCCGTCTCCGTACTGCCACGGGAAATCGTAAACGACTCTGCGAGCGGGAGGCCGACGCGCTCGAACGTCGTCGCTACGATTCGGTCGGAGCGCACGCTTACACCAGATTGTCGAACGGGCCGGGCTTTGCGGTTTCGAGGCGCTCGAACTGGGTCTCGGAGAGCGAGACGGTCGCAGCCCGGAGGTCCTCTTCGAGTTGGTCGACCGTTCGCGCGCCGATGATCGGCCCGGTGACGTCGGGGTGGTGAAGCTGATACGCGAGTGCGATTTGTGCCGGAGAGGCACCGACGCTTTCTGCGATGTCCCGAACCACGTCGAGCACGTCGAAGTTCTCCGGGGAGAGATAATCCCAGTTGCTCGTCTCTGATGCTGTCGCGTCGTCGGGCAGGTCCGACCCGCGCTCGTACTTGCCGGTGAGAAAGCCCTGCGCGAGTGGACTCCACGTGCAGATGCCGAGTCCCTGCTCGCGGCAAAACTCCATGTAATTGCCCTCTATCTCGCGGTTGACCAGATTGTATCGGGGCTGGGTGACGGTAAATGGTTCCCAGCCGTACTGACGGGCAATCTCGTTTGCCCGTGCGATTCGCCAGGTGTTGGGGCGCAGCGTCGACGCGCCGAGGTAGTTGACGCGACCGGAATCGACCAGTCCGTCGAGCGTGCGCATCAGTTCCCGTGCGGGGGTGGCGTCGTCCCAGCGGTGGATGTACAGCAGGTCGAGGTAGTCGGTGCCGAGTCGGTCGAGCGACCGGTCGATCTGGCGGCGAATGTGTTTTCTGCTGAGACCGCTCCCGTTCGGGTCGTTCTCGCGGGTTGGCCAGTAAATCTTCGAGGCGATGACGAAGTCCTCCCGGTCGCGCTCTTCGAGCCAGTCACCGATCCACGCTTCGGCGTCGCCACCGCCGTACACGTCAGCGGTGTCGATGAACTGACCGCCTGCATCCGCGTAGAAATCCAGCAGATCGAAGGCCGTCGAGCGGTCGATTTCGAGGGTGCCCGCTTCGGTGACGCGGCCAAAGCGCCACGTACCGAAGGGGAGTTCGCTCACTTCGAGTCCAGTTCGACCCAGCGAAACTGTATCGAGTGTCAGGTCCATATCGGGCGTTCGTCCGGGCCGAATAGAAGCGTTGGGGTATTTCCCGACACGAGAGCAGTGAAGTGACAGCCACCGGACAGTCTGACGGAAAACTACAACTGTCGAACGCGCCGTTTCGTACCCATGCCACTGGAGTACACGCACACCCCGGTCACTGTCGAGGGAAAGACGGCGGTCGTCATCGGGGCGACGAGCGGGATCGGACGGGCGATTGCGCTCGGATTCGCCGAAGAAGGCGCTGACGTCGTTGCGACATCGCGGTCACTGGAACGGGTCGAACGAACCGCCGACGAACTGCGGGAACGCGGGGCCGAGACGATCGAAATCACGTGCGATGCGACCGTCCGCGAGGACGTGACCGACCTCCGTGACGCCACAGTCGAGGCCTTCGGCGGCGTCGACGTGCTGGTCTACTCACCCAGTACCCTCGCACGGAGTGGCGTCGAAGACGTGACCGAATCGCAGTGGGAGGACGTCTTCGACGTCCAACTCACGGGTGCGTATCGCGCAACCCAGGTGTTCGCTCGCGAGATGGACGAGGGGGCCATCATCCACATGGCGTCGGCGTCGGCGAAGACAGCGATTCCGGATCTCGC
The DNA here is from genome assembly GCF_051414115.1 of Halovenus marina. NCBI lineage: Archaea > Methanobacteriati > Methanobacteriota > Halobacteria > Halobacteriales > Haloarculaceae > Halovenus > Halovenus marina. The sequence goes on from NZ_JBLKNZ010000001.1 coordinate 2,332,656, forward strand.
CGCGTACTCGACTGCGAAGGGTGGTCTCGACTCCTTCGTCCGCGTCGCAGCGAAGGAACTCGGCCCCGAGATTCGAGTGAACGGCATCCGACCCGGATTCGTCGCCACCGAGCAGACGCAGGGAACCTACACCGACGGTGAGCCACGGTACGAGACGATAAAGCAACGCACGACACAGGCGCGTCTGGGTCGACCCGAGGAGATGGTCGGCGCGGCGGTCTATCTCGCGAGCGACGCGGCGAGTTACACGACCGGGGAGATTCTCACCGTCGACGACGGATTCATCGCGTCGGCGTTCGAGAGATGAGGAGACAGCGATCCGCCATCCCTCTCAGGCGAACAGTTGGCGGGCGTCGTCGAGTGCGTCGATCAGGGTGTCGATCTCGGCTTTCGTGTTGTAGATGTAAAACGAGGCGCGCGTGGTCGCGGCCACGCCGAGTTTGTCGTGGAGCGGTTGCGTGCAGTGGTGACCGGCGCGAACGGCGACAGCGTGGTCGTTGAGAATCTCGGCGAGGTCGTGTGCGTGGACGCCCTCGATGTCGAAGGAGACGAGGCCGCCGCGTTTCGTTCCGGGACCGGGGCCGAAGGTGCGGATGTCGTCGAACTCGTCGAGGCGTTCGAGCGCGTACTGGGCGAGTTCATTCTCGTGGCGCTGGATCTTGTCGAGACCGATGTCGTCGAGGTAGTCAGCCGCTGCGGCCATCGCGATGCCCTGACAGATCGCGGGCGTTCCAGCCTCGTACTTCCACGGGAGGTCGTTCCACGTCGAGTCCTCGTAGTCGACGTGGCGGATCATCTCACCGCCATAGAGGAACGGCTCCATCGAATCGAGCAGGTGTCGCTTGCCGTAGAGCCCGCCAATACCGGTGGGTCCGGCCATCTTGTGGCCCGAGAAGGCGTAGAAGTCGGCGTCGATGGCCTCCACGTCGACGGGCATGTTCGGCACGGCCTGTGCGCCGTCGACGAAGATCAGCGCGTCGTGGTCGTGGGCGATATCGGCAAGTTCCCCGACGGGGTTGACCGTCCCGAGCGTGTTCGAGACGTGGACGGCACTGACCATCTGGGTGTCCTCGGTGATGAGTTCGTTCGCGTGGTCCATGTCGAGATGGCCGTCCTCGTCGATCCGGATGTACTTGACCTCCGCTCCGGTTCGCTTGCCGATCTGTTGCCACGTGACGAGCGAGGAGTGATGTTCCATCTCCGTCGTGACGATCTCGTCGCCGGGGCCGAGTTCGTTCAGCCCCCACGCGTACGCGACGAGATTCTCCGACTCGGTCGTGTTACGCGTAAAGACCATCTCCTCGCGGCCGCCGCTCGCGCCGATGAAGTCCGCGAGGCGGTCGTGGGCGTCCTCGTAGGCGACGCTCGCCTCCTGTGAGAGTTGGTGGAGTCCCCGGTGGACGTTGGCGTTTGTCTCCCGGTAGTACTCGACGATAGTGTCGATGACGGGGTCGGGGGTCTGTGTCGTCGCCGCGTTGTCGAGATAGACCAACTGGTTGCCGCCGAACTCCCGCTCCAGGATGGGAAAGTCAGCCCTGATGGACTCGATGTCGAGATGGTCGGAGTCGGTTGTTGCCATTACCGAACCAAAGGGGCCGAACGGGCAACATTATTTCGGTTTGTCGAAAGTAGATTTGATAGGGCACGGTCTAGTTAGTGAGTTTGAGAAGGTGAGGAGTTCTTGGAGTAAGTGTCTCTGCCACTCGAAGAGTTCCTCGATGAAAGTGTAGAAGCAGAATAGAATGAGGTTTGGGAACAGGAGCGGACGGCGACGTTGACGAGACACGAGGTGTCTCGTTCGCACACCAGAACTCTTCGAGTTCTGGGGACGCCCGCCAGGGCGTTCGCCGTCGGCCCAGCCGACGCGGGTCGCGGTCGACGAGACTGCTGTCAAGATCAACGGCGAGTGGCAATAGGTGTATGCTGCCATCGACGTTGAGACAAAGCTATTGCTGGATATCGCTGTATTCAGCCATCACGGCACCGATCCAGCAGCCGCGTTTCTCCACGGCCTCACTGAGAAACACGATGTCGAAGACGCAGAGTTTCTGGTCGATGGCTTTGACTACTCGACTGCCCTCTCTCGTCTTGGGTTGAGCGGTCGGCTCGACTACACCATCCGAAACCGCATCGAAAAGTGGTTTCACACCCTCAAGATGCGAATCGACCACCAGCATCGGTCGTCACGCTGTCGTCGGTGAGCCTCGCGGTACACTCGGTATCACCGACAACAGTGAGTTCGACCGTCGCCGCGTCGAAGCTATCGCCGCCCTGGTGTCGGATCGTCACAGTCGTGTCGTCGACGGTACTCTCAAGGCCTGCACGCAGACCACGCTCTGCCTGTGTTGTGATATCCGAGAGAACGACCGTCCCGACGAGAACGACGACGACAACGATCACGCCCGTCAGCAACACGACCCCGATGACCTCCGACTGAGCACGAGACGAGGAAGCCACACGAAGATCAGTCAGTCAGTCAGACTCGTCTTCCTCTTCGTCGATGACCTCGGGGTCTTGCATCGCGGTCTGGAGGCTGTCGAGCCCGTTGATCCACTCTGCAACGAGCCCGAACTCCAGGTCGTCTGCGATGCTAATGTCCAGTTCGTCGCCGTCGATGATTCGAGTCCCGGCCTGAACGCAGTAGCCAAGCGCCGCATCGATCTCCTCTTCGCGCTCGGCGTCGGCGGCCGCCTGGATGTACTCCTCGACAGTGCCCTCCTCGGCGGGGCCGCCGACGACGAACTCCTCGGCGGCGTGAAACACACAGACAAGCGAGGTCTGCACGCCGTCGATGAGCATCGCCTTCTCCTCGTCGTCGAAGGAGACCTCGGCAAGAACGACCTCGCGAATGTCCGTGAGTTCCTCGAGCGCGGCCTCTTCGTCGAGGTCGCCGTCGTCGTAATCGGTGAGGATCTTCGCCACCGCGATGGCGGTGTCGTCCTGCAAGTTCAGAAGAAGGCGCGCGGAGTCTTCCTCCTCGGGGTCGATCTCTTCCTCTCTGAGTCGGTCGATCCAGTTTTGCCAGCGTTCGTCGGTGTAGTATTCCCCCGGCTGGTTGCTCATACCTGTCGGTATGGGTCTCGGGGGTTATGCCTTTCGCACCGGCGGCTAGGTAGTGTTCAGATATGCAGTATCGAACGTGTGACCAGCATGAAAGCCCCGAGTCTTTGAACACCGCTGGCGGCTGGATAGGCAGCGGCTTCAGCGGGTCAGGACAGCGTCGCTTCAGTGTCGATCCCGTACACGCGAGCGGGGGTGTCGACGTGCGCTCGTCGGATCGCTTCCTCGTATCCCTGCTCGCGAAGCCACCGAACGCGCCGTGGAACGGTCTTCGGGCCGAGCACCGCGCCAGGTCTGTCCGGGTCGTCGATGTAATCTGTCTCCATGAGGAACGGAGCGTCGCCCTCAGCAGCCACTTCGAGTTCGTCCTTGTTTGCCAGCACGCTCGCGACCGGGCCGTCCACCCGCCCGCCAGCGTAGTGTTTGACGACCTGCTCGGGTGGAAGACCACGATCCGACGCCCACTCGGCAACCTCCGTGAAGTCCTCGCCACCCTCGGTGTGAAGCTGTACCGCACAGCCCGTCTCGGCACCGAGTTCGAAGGCGTGGCGCATCACGTCGTTCGAGGCGTCCCACACTGCGTCGTCTACCTCGTAGTGCGGGCGTCCAGACTTGATCGCAAGCGCCGGGCCGTCAGCGACAAAGTCCGCCGCGATATCGAGTCCTTCCTGCATGAACGCCGCGGCTTCCGCTGGGGTGTATCCGTCGTCAACGAGCCGAGAGATGAGCCCCGGATGGACGCCGAGGACGGGCCAGGCCCGCCCCGGAAGCTCCGCCGATGCGTCAGCAGTGACGTCGATGGTCAGCTCGAACGCCTCACGGAAGGCAGAGGGGTTGTCGACGCTGTCGACCAGATTCCACGAGGGCTTGTTGAGCACGAGCAGATGCGTCCCGCCAGCCTCGGCGAAGTCGAGCGCGGCCTCGACCCCGCGGCCGTTGACCGGATCCAGATGCAGATGGTTGTCGAGAATGGGCGTCTCGGTCATACTCCACACTGGGGTCGCCCGGCGCAAAAGCCGTTCGTTGTCTGTCGCAGCCACCACCCGAAGAGCCGCGTTGCGAATTCGATATATCGAAATAGAGTGTACGACAGCTTCGAACCGGCAGACAGCAGAGTGGTTCAGAACAGCGATGAAACTGTTCGGTCAGGAACTGTCGAAAGCGAAAAACAGCAAGGACAAACGGCGTGAGACGACGCGCGCTACCCGAACTTGCCGGTGATGTAGTCCTCGACGCGCTGGTGTTCGGGGTTCTCGAAGATTTTCCCGGTGTCGTCGAACTCGACGAGTTCACCGCCAGTGAGAAAGACCGCGGTCTTGTCGGAGATACGGGCCGCCTGTTGCATGTTGTGGGTGACGATCACGACCGTGTAATCCTGTGCGAGGTCCTCGATCAGGTCCTCGATTTTCGAGGTGGCGACGGGGTCGAGCGCGGAGGCTGGCTCGTCCATCAGGATGACCTCCGGGTCTGGGGCGATTGCACGCGCGATGCAGAGTCGCTGTTGCTGTCCACCAGAGAGAGCTAACCCCGACGAATCGAGTTGGTCGTTCACCTCGTCCCACAGCGCCGCTCGGCGGAGCGACTCCTCGACTTTCGCGTCGACGTCGACATCGTCGGCCTTGCCCTGAACGCGCAGGCCGTAGGCGACGTTGTCGTAGATGCTTTTCGGGAAGGGGTTTGGCTCCTGAAACACCATTCCGATCGTCCGACGCAACGCAACTGGGTCCACGTCGTCGTCGTAGATGTTCTTCCCGCGAAATCGGAGGTCTCCCTCGATTCGACAGGAATCGATCTGGTCGTTCATCCGGTTGACCGAGCGCAGAAAGGTCGATTTCCCACAGCCAGAAGGGCCAATAAGCGCGGTGACCTGCCGTTCGGGAATGGCAAAGGTGACGTCCTGTAGCGCCTGCGTCTCGCCGTACCAGACGTCCAGACTCTCGGATTCGATTATCGTCTCGCCCGTGACAGTGGTTGTCTGGTCGACAGCAGACGCGGGCGGGTCAGCGAGCGATTCAGCATCTGTCACAGGATCGGTCGTGTTCTCAGAGCTCATGGGTGTTCAACGTACAGAAGCAGCCATCGAGCAGTCACAGAATGTTCGGATTCCTGCTGTGACTACGGACGCGAACGGAGTATCACACCCCGGTCGCGTTGCGTCCGACGGACTGTCAGCCATCACGCGACCGTAGCGCTGAATGACGTAAATATCCCACTATGTTGAATATTGAGAGATACATAGACGAAAATAGAGATATAGAACTAGCCAGGAGTGCAGATGACGTGTCTCAGAAAAACGATCCGAAAGCGCTTCAGGAGGTCTTTTTCGCCACTTCCACGTCAGCGGGGGTGCCGTCCCAGTTCTTGGCCCAGCGGTACGTGACGGCGGTCGCGAGAATCATGTAAAACACTGCGACAGCTGACCCGATGACGAAGCCAAAGCCCCAGTCGAACAGGGGTTGCCCGGTTGCGATGACAAATAGCGCCGATATCACGACAATAAGCGGGGACGCGATCACCAGAAAGAACGGTGCAGCGAGCAGCGCGTACAGGAGTGGTCGTTTCGTCATTATCTTGGATCCGTCTATGACCAACCGAAACATAACCGTGTCGGATCCGACAGAGGCACGTCACGGTCGACAGAGGTGTTCAGATAAATAAACGCAGACCATCCGAATCGCCCCGAGAAGCGTGGTGAATTGATTTAGGTCCGGGTGCCTCATTTGGGTGTATGTTCCGCCAGACGCTCCTCACAGCAGACAGCGCTTCGGTTTCGGATGTGATCTCGGAGTTCGTTGACGACGTCATCAACGCCGTGCCACGCCTGCTTTCTGCGCTGATCGTGCTCGTGCTCGCATACATCACGATCAGACTGATTCGGAGCGGGCTCCGGATCGTGTTGGAGAACGCCTACACGCCACAGGAAGGCCTGATCGTCGATCTCCTCGTGACCGTCGTGAGCCTCTTTCTGTGGTTCGGCGTCATCCTCGTGGTGTTGAAGCTTCTGGGAATGGGTGATATCGCTGCCAGCCTCGGGACGGCAACCGGATTCATCGCGCTCGGAGTCGCATTCGCGCTGAAGGAGATGATCGCAGACACAGTCGCTGGCGTGTATCTCCTGCAGGACCACGATTTCAACGAGGGTGACCTCGTGACGACAGCGTCGGTGACGGGGACGATCACGCGCATCGACCTGCGAAAGACGCGCATCCGAACGGACGACGGTGACCTGGTCGTCATCGCGAACCGGGATGTCGAAAAACGCTGGACCCAGGAAGTCAGCGAGGGCAGGACAGAAACAACACCAGAGTCAGAATAAAACCCTACAGTCTGCGACCACCGACAGTCATTTGGTAACAGGCAACATGATATTCAGCATGGGCATAAATACAGCCTCAAAGACAGGTGTCGGAACGCTTCGAGATACGTGGGGGGCAGGTATCGCCGGCGGGATCATCGGCGGCATCGGCATGGGAATTATCTTTCACCTGGGCGCAAACGTCATGCCGTTTATCGGATCCGTCTATGGCTGGCCGACGGTGATCGGCGGCTGGGTTGTCCATCTCGCAAACAGCGTGCTGTTTGCCCTCGTGTTTACGCTGCTCGTCACGCGCCCACTCGTTCGCGAGCAGATGACGACACTGTCTGGCTGTGTGATCGCCGGTGTCTTCTATGCGGCAGCGGTCGGACTCGTGAACACTGGGGTCGTGTTGCCAATCGCGATGAACACGCTCGACGTCCAGTCGCTGCCGGAACCGGTGTTTCCCGTGCCCGACGCCGTCGGCGCTGTGATCGTCATCACCTCGATCGGCGTCGCACACATGGTCTATGGGCTGCTTCTCGGGGTGACCTACGGGAATATCCATATCCCAGACAGCGAAATGGAGATCATCGAGTAACCGGCCCCAAGTCGCGCCGTTGATTACGGTACGGACCCAAATGGTCGTATGAAACAGCCACTCGAAGAGCACGCCGCGCGGTTCGACGAGAAAGCCCCCGAGTACGACTCGGAGAAGCCCGATGAATACAAGGCCGCAGTGTCGCTGGTCATCGACCACGCGCGACCGCAATCGGACGACGTGGTTCTCGACCTGGGAACGGGGACAGGGGCTATCGCACTCGCGCTCGCAGAGGACGCGAAGGAGGTCGTCGGGCGAGACATCAGCGAAGGGATGCTCGAAAAGGCACGCGAAAAAGCTACAGACCGTGGCCTCGGCAACGTCAGCTTCGGACCCGGCCGGTTTCGTGAACCAGACGCACCCGAAACCGTGGACATCGTCACCTCGAACTACGCGATGCACCACCTCGACGACGAGCAAAAGCGCGAGGCGATAGCGCTCATCGGCGAACTCGAACCGCGGCGGTTCGTCCTCGGCGACATCATGTTTCTCGAAGGGCTGAACCCAGAGCTGTACGACCAGACAGTCGACGACCCCGCGACGATTGGCGTCCTCGTCGACGCGTTCACCGACGCTGGCTTTGCGGTCACCGCCGTCGAACCGGTCGCCGAACACGTCGGTGTGATCGTCGGCGAGCGCATCGAGGAATGACGGCGTCGAGTTCGGGCAGCGTCGAGAGAGGGAACTCGCGTGCGGTCTCCCTCGTGTGGCCATCAGCTAGCAGTTGCTCGCCGTGGACGGACGTGGGCCACAGCGGATCGGCCATACGCGCCACTCGTATGGGTCGAGGATAAACTGCCAGGGGCACGAACGAGCCGACCGGATCGCTCGGTGGATTGATTGATACGCGCCCACTGCGTGAAGGTATGAACAGTAGAGCGAGGGCAAAACGAGAGACAAGCGGTGGGCGTCGAGATGAGTGGTGAGCGACGGCAGTTAGAGCGGCCGCTCACTCACGTGTACGACGCCGCCTATACCGGCGTTCCGAACTGGGACATCGGTCGACCCCAGCGGGCGTTCGTGCAACTGCTCGACGCTGGGCTGGTCCGAAGTCCGGTACTCGACGTCGGCTGCGGTACGGGTGAACTCTCACTGTTTCTCGCCCGGCGAGGACACGACGTACTCGGCATCGACCTCTCGCGACTTGCAATCGGGCAAGCGACTGAGAAGGCCCGCTGGCGGCGTATCCCTGCACGGTTTCTCGTCTGGGACGCGCTGCAGCTCTCGGGGTTGCGAACCGCCGACCTCTCTTTTCGGACGGTCGTCGACTGTGCCATGTTCCACGTCCTCGGCGACCGCGAACGCGACCGATTCATCTCCGGTCTCGGTGACGTCGTCGAGACGGGCGGACTCTACTGCGTCCTCGGGGACGCCCGATACGACCAACGCGAGATCTATGGTCTCTCCCCCGAGGAACTGCGCACGCGATTCGGGAACGCTGGTGGCTGGGAGGTCGTGTTCGACTACCGAACTGTCTTCGAGCGGCGCTGGAGCAGCAATCCCGCGTACTTCATCGGGGTGCAGCGACAGTGAGCAACGGTCGTTGCGTTCGCTTCACTCGCTGATGCAAAGCTCCCGTGGCTCGTCAGTCTCACGTTGTTCGGCAAAAAGAGCCGGAGGAGGGATCTTGAACCACGCGAAGACGGTCCTGCTCACTTCGTTCGCGGGCTGCGTCTTCTCTCGTTCAAACCCCTCGCGTGGCTTTCGCTGCTCACGTCCGTTCGCAGCAGAAAGCCGGTGGAGGGATTTGAACCCTCGGCCTATTCCTTACGAAGGAATCGCTCTGCCAGTCTGAGCTACACCGGCACGCATGCAGACATAGCGGGGAAACACACATTAAGCGTTGCGAATCCGACCTACCGCGAGAGGCGAACGTCCAACACGACGTTGTACTCGTGGGGGGCGTACGACCGAACGACGCGCTCGGTTTCGACGGTCACCTCGTAGTCGTCGGCCGCTTCGCGTATTGCCCGCGTTCCCGGCCCGAACGGGTCGTCTTCGTGCTGGATGTCGTAGTAGTGGAGGACACACTCCTCGCCAGCGAGTTCGACCGCGGTATCGAGAAACTCGTCGGCCGAGTGGGGCAGGTTCATCACGATCCGGTCACCCCAGCCAGCGTAGTCGGGGGCGATTTCGCGCACGTCGCCGTGGATGGCCGTCACACGCTCCGCGACGCCGTTCCGGCGGGCGTTCTCGCGACAGTACTCGATCGCAACGTCGTTGATATCGGTGGCAACAACTTCCGCGCCGTGCCCGGCCATCGGAATCGCGAAGGGCCCGACGCCAGCGAACATATCGAAGGCGTGTTCCTCCGGAGCGACCTGCTCGACGACGCGGTGGCGCTCGGTCGCCAGCCGCGGCGAGAAATACACGTCAGCCAGGTCGACAGCGAACTCGTAGCCGTACTCTCTATGGATGGCCTCTGTCCGGTCGCCGTACAGCAGTTCCCAGTCGCGAACGCGGCGCTCCCCCTGAATCTTCGAGGCGCGATTGAGCACCGTCTCACAGGGGATATCTGAGGCGACGATTGCCTCTGCGAGTTGCTCGGCGCGAGTTGGGTCGTCCTCGTCGATGATGACCACGTCCCCGAGTCGTTCGTAGGAAGGGGTAAAATCGAGCAGGTCTGCGGGCGTCGTCTGGGTTTCCCGGCGTGGCACCGACCGCTCGACGACCTCGAACGAATCGGGTACTGCGTCGGGGTCGCTGACCGGGATATACAGCGAGCCCTCTGCAGAGACGATTTCGTGAGTCTCGTCGATGAGGTCAGCCTCGGCGAGACGCGCTCGCGTTCGCTCGCCAGCCTCGCGGTCGACACGCACGCACGGCACAGCCATACGAACACTCGACAGAGGGCGAGGGTAAGCCTGACGCTTGCAGGCAGTGAAAGCAGTTAACCGCGCACCGACCCGAGACGGGGTATGCTCAGTTTCGTCGGACTCGGCCTGTTCGATGAGCGGTCGATCACGCTCCGCGGACGGGATGTCCTCCAGACGGCAGACAGCGCCTTCGCGGAATGGTACACCAGCAAGCTCGCAGGAGCGGATCTCGACACGCTCGAAGCCTTTCACGACATTACGATCGAGATGTGCGACCGGGCGGGCGTCGAACAGCACCCCGAACCGATCCTCAACGCCGCCGACGACGGAGAGGCAGTCTTTCTCACCGCCGGAGATACGATGATCTCGACGACGCACGTCGACTTGCGCTTGCGGGCCCACGAGCAGGGGATCGACACGCAGGTCATCCACGGCACGACCGCACAGACGGCAGCAAGTTCGCTCACCGGGCTGCAGAACTACCGGTTCGGAAAGGCGACGACGCTTCCCTTCGCGGAGACACACGGCGGCGTCCCAGACAGCGTCATCGAGACAATCGCGGACAACCGGGAGCGGGACCTGCACACGCTCGTCTATCTCGACATCGACGGCGAGACGGAGCGGTTCATGTCCGGCGACACCGCCGCGGGGTTGCTGGCGGACCATCTCGACATGGTGGGTGTCGTCGTCGGTCAGGCCGGAAGCCCGGATCCGACAGTTCGAGCAGGGTCGCTCACAGCACTCGCCGAGGAGTCGTTTGGTCCGCCGCTTCACTTGCTGATCATTCCCGGGGACCTCCATCCACTCGAACGTGACGCGTTGGAAGTTCTGGGTGGGCTGTAACGACACGAAGTGGCCACAGTCAGAGGCTAGTCCGATGACTCAGATTCGGCCGTGGAAACGTCGAGAACCTCATCGAGGTCGTACTCGGTGCCCGTCAACAGATAGAGCAGATCCTCGATGACTCCTAGCACTTCCGGAAGAACTCTGACCACGATCCAGATGATGAGAAGCATCGCGACGACCGACATGCTCTGTGCGATGATGCGGTCGGCCCACAGATAGGACACCCGAACGGGGTTGTCGACGCCGAACAGCGTCATCGTCAGGTCCGGGAAAAACTGTGCGTACTGATGCCCGTAGTTGATACCGATGAAGACGTTTCGGACGATGTTCAGCACGTAGATGATCGGAATGGTGAGCGCGAGTGCTGTCAGTTTGCGGTCGAGCGGTGCGCGGACCGCAGCGACGAGGCCCGCGATGACGGCCATGCTTCCGATCCCGGTACAGGCGACGACGATACTGTAGGTGACCGAAACGTCCTCGTACGGGAAAAAGACAAACGAGTTTCTGAGGTCGCTGCTCTTGCCGCTGATCTCCCGGTCGAGACCCACCTCCGAGAGTTCCACGACGACCGGCGGGTCGTATCCGATCAGGTTCATCAGGAACTCGGTGTGGTCGACGACGATCAGGATGAGTCGGTCGTGCAGAACGGGGATCATCACGACGGGCGCATAGATGAGCCCCATAAACGCGACTGCTCGGGAAAGCGTCGCGAGTGACTCCCGTCCCTCGTAGAAGGCCTTCGCGACGAGCAGTGACAGCGGAACGGCAAGCGTCGCGCCAGCCCCTCTGATGATGCTCTGGTCTTCGGCGAACCACGGATAGATAAGCAACAGCCAGAAGCCAGCGAACAGCACCCACGCGAACACGAACACCGACCGCGACCGGTCGGGGTAGCCAGCGTACTCGAGGGCGACACCGAGCAGAAACACCGCAAGCACCACCCAGCCGACGGGTTCGGCGAAACTTCCCAGTGTCGACAGCTGGTCAAGCATTAGCCCAGCGTATGGCGATGACAGATATAGGCCTTATTGTTGTGTGCGGAGCCTGCACCAGACGGCAGTGTTGCCACTTCGAGCGTAGCGCGCGAAAAAATGGAAGTTACGACCGGATTAGTCCGGCGTTACGCTCGGCGGCGCGCTGCGAGCAGCGCAGCACCGAGGAGTGCGACGAGTGCGGCGGCGACACCGAAGCCAGCGCCGTCACCGTCGGAGTCTTCTGGCGTGTCAGTCGGCGTCGAGGGTTCTGGCGTCGGGGTCGGCGTTGCGGCCGCCTCGAGCGTAAGCGTGCCAGTGACACTCTCGTCACCGACGGAAACACCGTGCTCGTAGTCACCAGCACTGAGTTCGCTGGTGTCCACGGTGAACGTCACCGTCTGGAAGTCGCCACCCGCGAGGGTGACGTCCTGGCTTGCGACTGCCTCACCGTCGAGGGTGAGTTCGACAGTCGCGGAGCCTTCGACGCCGCCCTCGTTGGCAACGGTCGCCGAGACCTGGACTTCGTCACCCACGGTCGCGGTTGCTTCCTGTGGGTTCAGCGCGTCCACGATGAACGTCGCTGGGTCGGGTGCGTTCACAGTGAGCGAGCCTTCTGCGGTGTCGTCACCAGTGGTGACAGCGTGCGTGTAGTCGCCGTCGAGGTCGTCGGTCGCAGCCGAGAACGAGACGTCCTCGGACTCGCCGGGTGCGAGCGTCACTTCGACCGAGTCAACAGCAGAGCCACCAACGGTGAGTTCCACGGTTCGCGTGGCTTCCTGACCGCCGGTGTTCGTGACTGTCGCAGAGACACTCACGGTGTCGCCCTGTTCGACAGTTGCCGAGGACGGGCTCAGGTCACTGACCTCGAAGAACGGATCTTCGGGGTCGATGATCTGGCCGTCAGTTTGGGCGTTATCGGGGTTGTTGAAGCCCTGTCCGGGCAGCGTCACCGTGATGTTCGTGCCGGGTTCCTCCTCCGAGAAGTCGAAGTCGGTCGCGAAGGTTCCGTTTTCGACTGTCACGGTCTTGGTCTCCAGAAGCGGCGTGTCTGCATCAGGTGACGTGAGGCGGAGTCGCATCTCCGTGTTGTCCGCGACGGACGTCATACCGGAGATGGTCGCGTTCTCGACGGGGTTCGTGTAGATGAACAGGTCACCGTTGTCGAGGCGGACACCGTCGAACTGCGCGGTGCGGTCGACGATCTCCTGCTCTCCAGTTACCTGATCTTCTGTCGAGAAGCCATCGATGTCCTCCTCGCTGAACGCGTCGAGGAGAGCCTGGCCCCAGTTGGAGCTGGCCTGGTACCGGTCGCCGACTTCGACGTCGACCTGCTCGGTACCCTGGAACATCGTTGCGTCACCGTTGTCGAGGGTGACGAAGATGGTCTTGTTGGCCGGATCGATGGATGCCTCGAGACCATCCATATTGATGGTGTCAGAGAGTGCAGGCATACCGTCATTAGCCGAGCCTGCTTCACCGTGGCCGATGTAGTTACCGAGACGTTTCGGACCGCGGTTCGCGTCGGGGTTCAGCTGACGGTAATCGTATCCGAGGACGTTCTGCATCAGCGCATCCTCGAAGAGGTCAGTGTCGTTGTTGACAGTGTTACTCTCTTCAAGGAAGGCAAGGGCACCGTAGACACCCTCGATGTCGATTTCGTGGACAGCGTAGTCGGCACGGTCACCGCTACCGTCCTGCATCGCGACTGTCTCGGACACGGACAGGCCATCAAACGCACCGGAGTTGAATGGCGACGTCCATGTCGTGAGGTTGTTGACCGAGGACTCCTGGACGTTCAGCGCAGCGACGTCGTAGTCCTGGCCAGCGAGCTCGCTGTCGTTCAGCTCGCTCGGGTTCGCTTCAGTGTCGTACGCTTCGAGCGCGTAGACTTCCGGATCGAGAACTCGCGGAACGGGTTCCTCGTTTGCACGTGTGACGTTTGCCTGGCCGTTGTACTGAACGATCGATCCGCCGGAGACATCGATCGCATCGTTCGGCGTGACAGCCTGGCCAAGTCGCATGTCAGCACCAGCCAGGAACGTGTTCAGGCTGATGGTGACGGTACTGTCGTCATCGTTGTCAGGTGCGATTTCGACGGCTGCTTCGTAGCCGACCTCTTCGAGGTCACCAATCTTGACCCAGTAGGAGTCGACCCCCTGAGCCGTCATGGTGATTTCCGCGATGTCACCGCGGTTCTGTTCGTAGAACTCGTCGGTGAACTGAACTTCAGTGTCAGGCAGTGCGTTGACCGTAACGTCGAATTCTGCGGACGCGGTCGTATCGTCCACGTTGAATTCGAGCGTGTAGTTACCCGGTGCAACGTTTGCCGGGATCGTGAGATCCTGTTCGAAGTCGCCGATGTTCGAGAACTGACCCGACTGGACGCTCGTTCCGTTCTCGTGAACGATGTCGTAGTTCAGGTCGTAGCTCGACCGCTCTGACTGGACCTCGCCGATATTGATATCATCGCCCTCGACAACCGTACTGTCAACGTCGTCGATCGTCAAGCTCTGAACGGCGATTTCGAAGCCGAATCCGCCGTACGTTTCAAGGTCTTGCGGGAGCGGATCACCAGACGAAAGCCGGTTGCCGTTGTCCTCGATTACGAAGAGGCCTTCGTCGAGGAGGGATGTCCGAACGAGCAGTTTTCCGTCCGACGTGGAACGAACTTCTCGTGCGAGCGAACCAACTTCACGGTTTTCACCGGAGCCGTCGACCTCACGAACCTGGTAGTCATCACCAGCAGTGAAGTCGCCCGTGAAGCTGACGATCTGGCCCTGCCAGTAGGTGTTCACGCGGTCGATGTCCGACTGACTCTCGTCGGAGTCAACCGGCGTCACGACAGCGGTGTCGGATGCAAGGATCGTACCAGTGTCAGCGTTCCCTTGGGAATCAGCCGGGTGAACAGCTGCGATGAGTGTCTGCTGTTCAGAAACTTCATCGACATCGACTTCGACGCCCTCACCGAACTCCTGCGTGGTGCCGATGAGTTCGTCGGGTGAGCCGTTGGATTCAGTCCAGATGGCGAGGAATTCACCATCTTGACCGGCGACAGCTTCCTGAACGAGGACGCTGTCAGCAGGAATCTCCTGGTCCTGATCCTCGAAGGTCACCGACGCGTTGGCTGGCTCTTCGACGGTGAGTACGTCCGTTCCCACGTCAACATCGCTATCGTTCGATGAGCTAATCTCGTACTCAGTACCGAGTGCGGCATCGGAAGGAACGGTCACTTCGTACTCAATAGTAACGTCCTGTGCCGATCCGTAGTCGGCGAAGAGTTCGGTGTTAGCATTGTTGACACCACTAAAGTCTGCTCCGTCGGCGTCAACCAACTCCACGTTTTCGAACGCGGGATCGAACTCTTCGGCTACGAACAAGCTACTTTGTGAATCAAGCGATACATCCACGGTTACAGTTGCTGTGCCACCGGGTTCAACGGTGTCAGCAACTGTTCGGTCTGCGTCTGATACTGTCTGTGCGGCAGCCGCTCCGGAAAACGCAGCGGTCATTGCAACCACAGACAGCACCATAATCGCAGCAAGGAACACCGCTCGTCCCTTGTCACGATATGATGTGTTGTCTATCATAGTTATCTGTTATCTTGTGTGGGTAGCCCACAGGAACCGGAACGTCACCGGTTACTAGTGAACTACCGTCCACCCGACCCTACTGATGGAAGTATTAAATGCTTTGTGTTGTTAGAGGGCGGAAGGGAATCAACAGCGAGCCAATATCGACGGACAGAACGGGGGTGGTATGAGACATGGAACCACACAGCAAGACAAACAGAATGTAAGATTAGCTTATAATAGGATTCCAATTGCGGGGCCTCAACGACAACTCACCTCAGTTCGAGCGCCACCCGTCAATTACCTCGCGCAACAGATCGAGTCCAATCTCTCCTGCTCGCCAATCATCAATCGCTTGACTCAGACCACCGATACCGACAGCCCCCTTCTCGTCGGCATACGTGACAACACTGTGTGTGACTTCCAGTTCGGCGAACTCAGTATCATCACTCGTCGAAACAGTCTGGTTGTACGTTCCCGGATCGAGGTCAGTGGTGTCAAGTTCGAAGGAAATTGTCTCGGTTGCGCCACCAGCCAGAGAGAGAGACCGAGTCGCTATCGTCTCAGAATCAAGCGCAAATTCAATTGTCTGCTGTCCCGACAGGTCCCCGACGTTAGTTACAGTAACATTCGCATCAACGATGTCACCCTGTGCAGCGCTGGCTGGAGGGTCGAATTCAGTCAGATTGAATGCAGCCGGTTCACCGTCGGCGACCACGATCGTATCTGTCCCGAGATCAACATCACTATCTGGTCCTGACGAAAGGTTGTATTCGGTACCGACTGGCGCATCTTGCGGAAGCGTCACCTCGTACACCACAGATGTGTCCTGTACAGCACTCCACTCAGCAAACAACTCAGTGTTTGCATTATTGACGCCGCTGAAGTCAGCCCCGCCATCGTCAACGATTTCGACCGCCTCAAACGCCGGGTCGAACTGCTCGGCGATAAACAACGAATCAGTCTGATCGAGCGTCACATCCACCGACACCACAGTAGTCTCACCGGGTGGGAGTTCGGTCGCTTGTACCGTTCGGTCTGTTTGGTCACTCCCATCAGCCACGGTAAATGTGGCGGTGACAGCGTCGTTCTCACTTGAAACACTGTATTGGTGGGAGCCGGTTGTTTCGGGAACAGATACGTCCGTGAAGGTGATATCTTGTGTCTCTCCAGGGGTAAGTGAAACCGAGGTCGATGCGACGGTTTCGCTTTCGATCTGGAGGGAGATATTCTGTTCGTCAGTGGCCTCCCCCGTGTTCGTTACGGTTGCGGAGACATCGACCGTCTGACCAGGATCGACCTCGGTGTCACCTGGTTGGAGATTACTCAGTTGAAAGTTCGGTAGATCTTTGTCGACTGTTAACGTCGTCGGCGCGAGTGTGACATCACTATCGGATCCGCTCTCGATGGTGAACGTCTCACCGTCCTGAGCGTCCTCCGGGATCGTCACCTCGTACACCAGAGTGGTCTCCTGTACCGAAGCCCACTCAGCGAACAACTGCGTATTCGCATTATTGACGCCGTCGAAGTCAGCCCCGCCATTATCAACGATTTCGACCGTCTCAAATGCCGAGTCGAAGGTCTCGTTGATCAAAAGCCCTCCCGTATTTTCCAGTGTCACGTTGACGGTCACCTGGGTCGACTCGCCGGGTGCGAGCGTCTCGCTCTCAGCAGTGCGGTCTGCCTCCTGAACGGTCTCCGTACTGAGCGCCAGTGCCGGGCCAGCAAATGAGAGACCCGCAAGTAAGAGAAGACTGCCTATCAGCACAACGGTGGTAAACTGTGGTAATGTATCCATACTGTTGGAGTGTTGGAACGAGTCTCGTAGCTTCATCGTACGTAATCATAACAGACTCCACCAAAAAGGTACCTGCTCAGAAACCAACGATGATAATGAACGCGAGTCAGTCCAGCAGCAGTGTCACACTATCTGTTGTCCCATCCCAAACAAACGCGGCTCCCAGTATGACAAAAAGACCGGGGCTGCAGTAGCTACGAAGAAGGTCAACACCAGAGCGACAAGCGCGAAACACAGCAGCCCAGCCGCTGTCGAAGGAACACCAAAAAAATGAATGTCGCAAGCGGCAGGGCCGAACCGCGGTGGTTCGGTCGTTCTTAGTACTGCGAGTCGCCGGTTCGCCAGGCGTCGATGATCTGGCTCAGCGTCCCGGTACCAACGTCACCGGTTCGCCAGTCATCGATTGCGCTGCTGAGCAGTCCAGTCGTGACAACACCATCGTCATTCGTGTACGTGATGACGCTGGTTTCGACGGTGAGGTTGCCCTCAATCGAGTTGCCGTCGACCGTCACTGCGTGCGTGTAGCTGCCTGGTGCGATCGCGTTCGTGCTGATGTTCTCGAAGGTGACCGTCTCGGTCGCGTCTGCACCGACCTGGACAGTCATGTTGGTGACCTCAGAGCCACCAACTTCCAGCGCGACGGTGGCCTCGCCCGCTCCGCCAACGTTGGTCACGTTCGCGGAGACGGTGAGGTTGTCACCCTGCGCGATGGTTGCGTCAGTGGGTTCGAGGTCACTGAGCTCGAACATCGGCTCGTCGGTGTCCTCGGACACATTGACGAACGCTTCGTCCTGCACGACATCGCCGTCGATCGAGATCGGCGAGCCGTAGGAGCTATTCTCGTCAGCGAAGTGCAGCATCGCCGTCACGTTCTGGCTGGCCCCGAGTTCGGTGTCGAGGTCAACCGTCAGGTTCTCTGCCATCTCGCCAGCAGCGATGTCGCCGCTGGAGCCAACGATGTCACCAGACTCGTTGTGGATGACCACGACGAAGTCCTCGAGGTTGTACGTCGCACTCGAGACGTTGACCGAGGAACCATCAGATTCCTGGTCGTTGATGGTGACAGAGCCAGCCGGCGTCTCGCCAACGGACACGTCGACCGTGTCGTTCAGGAACGTCTTGCCGACCTGTGTACGGGTGGGCTTGCTCGCCTCAACCGTGAACTCACCAGCCTCGTCGAAGGAGTAGGTTGCGGTTCCGTCGATCGAAACCGTGTCCACCACTGCGCCAGAGGCGTTGGAGATGGTGAGGTTGCCCTGAGTCTGCTGGTCGAAGTCCTCACGAGTGAGCGTGAACTCGACGGTGTCGTTCTGCGCGATGTCCGTCGCGTTCGCGCTCAGCGTCAGGTTGACCTGCTCGTAGACGTTGGTCGACGCGACCTGGAAGCTCGCATCATCGGACGCCTGCGCGGTGTCCGTCACGAGATCAACTTCACTGCCGGTGATCGAGTCATCGACAGTGTAGGTGATCGTGCCGGATTCAGTGGTCGTGATGTCGAAGTTGATGAATCCTTCGTCAGTCAGCTTCGACTGCGAGCCACCGTCAAGCGCGCCGTCGATTGTCACGCCCAGGAGGTCAAGCTGGTCGCCGTTAGCGTCAACGGCGTTCAGCACGAGCGAGTAGTCCGTGCTGGGCTCGAGGTCCTCGGGCGTGTCTTCGAGCGTGATGTTACCCGTCTCGATCGCGATCTCTCCGTACGCACCGTTAGCCGTATCGAGCGACGTCGAGACGTTCAGCGTCTGCGGCGCAGTACCGGCGGTACCCTGCTCGGGCGCGACCGACACTGCGCGCGTCCCGTTGTCGTTGACGGTCACAGTCTCGGAGCTACCATCATCCGTCGCATCCGGACCGGACCCGTCAGAGAGGTCGTCGATCTGGAAGCTCGCGTTGACTGCGCTGAGAGCGACTTCTGCACCGCCGATCGCGCTACCGTCACGCGGATCTTCGACGGTGACGTTCATCTCGCTCACGAGACCGAACGTCAGATCATCGCCACCGAGCGTGGTGGTGATATCCGGCTCAACCACGTCGAGGCTGAGCATGCCGGTTCGTGAGTTGCCGTCGTCGATCGTAATGTTCGCCGGGACGCTAGCGTTCTCCGCACGGATTTCGACCTGAAGGGCGTCGTTCGTACCGTCGCCGTCAAGGTCAACAGTAGACGGCCCCGTGACTTCCGTCACGTCGGTCGAGTACTTGAAGTTACTAGTAAAGTCGCTGAGGTCAGTCCCGTTGACTGGCTCACCGTCTTCAGTAACGTTCAGCGTGTGGACCTCGTTCGCGCCCGCGAGGGCCGCCGAGCGGTTCGACGAGACCTCGTAGGCTTCGGCGCCAGTGACCGAGATCGCGTTGAGTGACTCCGCACTGTCGTCGCTCGGACTGTCGACAGTCACGTCGAAGTCACCGGTCGCAGTGAACGTGACGTTCTCAGCAGTGTACGTTCCGTCAGCTGTCGGCGAGAAGCCCGAGGACGGGCTAATGACGGTCCCTCCGGGGCTACCTACCGTGATTTCACCATCACTACCGTCAAGCACGAGTTCAGTAACGTCCTCGATCACCTGATCAGTCTGCTGGTTGTAGACGGTGAGAGTGGCGCTCGAACCGGCGCTCTGCGTGATGGTCACTTCGCGGTTGTAGACCGCGCTGTCGTCGGCGTCGGTCACCTGGACACTAATCGCGTCGTTGTCCTCGATGTTGACCGACGTCGGCGAGATCGACGCGATCTTGTCGCCAGTAGCCGTGATGTTCACCGGATCCGCGGTGTACTCAGTGCCGTCGTTCGCACGGGCACTGATCTCGACGGTGATGTTCCCGGCTTCGTTCGGGCTCACGCCAGTGAAGACGATCTGGTTGCTGCCTTCGTTGACGTTGTAGTTGTTGCCATCGCTGGTCGAGCTGTCGAACTCTTCGACAGTCCGATCAACGCCGGGGCCACTGAGCGAGACCGTCGCGTTCGCGAGGTCATTACTGTCTTCAGCGTTCCCGTCCGGGAAGTTCCCGTCAACTCCACGGACCGTGACTGTGACTGACTCGGTACTTTCCGGGGCGTCGATCGTCAGATCGTTACCGTCGGTGGTAACGACAGTATTCAGGTTACCACCCGTGTTGACAGCGAGACTGTCACTGCCGACGTAGTCCGGCGCATCGTAGGTGGTGATAGTGTCATCTTCCGCACCGCCGTACACTGTGGCGCCCAGGTCCGTGATATCGTTGGTCGGGCCGTTATTCTTCAGGGTGGCCGTGATGTCGCTGTTGGCGTCAACTGGCGTAGCTGTCAGCGAGATCGACTCGTCGTCGGCGTCTGCATCAGGCTGGATGCGGACTGCTTCGACGACATCGTCGGTATCATCGCTGTCAATTTCTTGGAGGCCACTGCTAGCCGCGCCATCTAGTGAGATGGTTTCTCCATCGTCAAACGGCCCAGTCACGTTGACGAAGCCGTCGACGTTACTGAAGTCGAGCTGGTTACCGCTGCCGTCTTTTAGCGTGATATCGTAGGTTTGCTCGAAGCCAGCCTCGTTGTCACCGGCTGTAAGCGTCACGTTGGCCTGCTGGGGGTCGACGGTGAATTCGGCGAAGATATCGGAGCCCTGCCCGACGGCATACGCGGCGGCGTCATCGACGTTCACCACGCCAGAGAAGTTGCCGCTAGCCGTCGTCGAGGCGAAGCCCGAAACCTGCTCGGTGTTGTCGTCGTTGATGTTAATCAGATCGAGACTGCCGACATCAACGCCGTCACCGGCACCGTTGACAACCTGCCCGGACAGCGTGACCGTGTCGCTGAACGCGGGGTCGACCGGGTCAGTCTCGAAGTTCGCAACCGCGTAGGTCGACGTAATGGTTTCAGTGGGAGTATCCGTTTCCCCAGTAAGGATAACTTCGTAGTCACCGACTTCGTTGAACCCGACCAGTGTCGAGAAACTGTTCGAACTGGTCGTACTGTCGGCGACAGGGTCGTTACCGTCAGCATCCAGGATTTCGAACGGAACGTCGGTGACACGCGGGTTATTACTGTCACGGCCAAGGATGGTGATCTCGACAGTTTCCTCGTTCCCGACAGTCACGTCCGTCGGGGTCACTTCAATCCCGTAGGGGTTAGTCGTCGTGATGTCGTTGTTATCGACGAGATACTGGATCTGCTCGTTCGTGTCCGAGCTGCCACCAACACCGTCGTCGATGTTGGAGAGGACAACGTCGGTATCAGCACCACTGACGGTATTGTCGGTAACCTCAGCTGCGCCTTCCTGGATGTCGATCCCAGTCGTGGCGGCGGATATGTCGTTACCAGTCAGGACGAGGTTGTCCATCGTGGTGTCGCCAGCGTCACCAACGCTTATACCAGTCGTGAAGCCTTCCGAGCCAGCGATCGTGTTGGAGTCGACCGTGACATCGGAGACTGTCCCATCACTATGGATATCGAACTGCTGGACTGTGATCGCAGCACTACTGCTGACGCTGGTATCCGCGTTCAGCGTGTTACCGGATATCATGACGTTATCGTGTTCAGTCACAATACCCGAGGAAATCGAACCAGAGAACGTGTTGTCAGTAATGTCAATCTGATCGGTGTCTCTGTCGTTTCCACCTTCGTCAGAGGGACTGTTATAGACACCAATGTAGGCATTACCGCTACTGCCACCCTGGAAAGTGTTACCATCGATAGTAAGACCGCTCACGCCATCGAAGGGACCGCCCAACGACGCAGCTGCTGTTTCAATAGCAACATCCGTGCTGGTCCCCGAATCAAACGTGAACGTGTTGTCGACAATCTCGGCGTTCGTTCCGTCGACTACAATACTGCTGTCGCCGTCGTGTTCGCTCTCAATAGTGAATCCATCAATTGCAACATTATCGGCTTGGATCCCGATAAGTTCCTTAGCAGTGGAGTCCTCACTGATAACCGGATTGTCACCATCAGCAGCTTGCAGTGTGACCTCCTTGTCGATATTGAGGTCCGCTTCGCCAGACTCACTTGGCTGGTAGTCACTACTGGACTCCGCTACAGTGATCGTATCTTCATCATCAGCCGCAGTCAATGCGGCCGAGATGCTGGTGTACTCAGCACCTCCATCACCGTTGACGACGAGCTCGTCGTCCACAGTGTGGAGGACCGCAATACTAAGACTAGCGGAACCACCACCATTAGCGGCGCTCACGGTGACGCTTTCCGTGTTCTCGCTGGAGACAACACCGCTTGTGTCGTACGTGACATCAAGTACTATATTTGCATCAGCATTTTCTGCCGGGACGGATACCTCGATGTCACCGTCGTTATTCACCGATGCGGTAACGGTGTCCGAGTATCCAGTACTTGATACTGAGACATCCGTAGCCTCGGCGATCCCACTATGATCACTGACAGGGATCGTCAGCGTGTCTCCATTTCCATCGTCGTTTACGTTCGTTAGCGTGATTTGACCAGTCGTACTGCTTTCGCCAGTTTCGATATCGTCAGCACTGGCACTGTCGATATCAGTTACATCTGCCGCCGCACTTCCGGCGAACGCCGTCGTCATCGCGACGACCGACAGCACCATCAGCGTGGCCAGGACGACCGCACGTCCTTTCTCGCGATAGCCACTACTCATGCTGTCACCTCCTGCGGGAGAGTTGCTCCCGCAGCCGATGATGTGTGTGAGACAACACGATCTGCAAGATGCTCGCGTGTCACACTACATCACCTCTGTGTTGGTCTGTAGTCGATACGTTTCGTCCGTCGATGGATTGGTTCGTATGCATCGTGGATTCGTCCGAAACGCGATTAGTTCGTTGGTCCGCTCGCACGGCCGAACGCTCGATTCTGCCGTTCCCAGTGGGGCCTCTCCCCAGATTATCTGTTCTCATTAGACACTGTTTACCTATGGCTTGTACAACAGGAATAGTTACAAGGAGTCGTTAAATACTTTCCGGCCTCGAATTGTCTCCTTCTGGGAGTCTTCTCACAATTACAGAACGAATAACCTGTGTTCGATCGCCCTGTCAGTTCACCCACGCAGTACCGCTCGACAGTGCTCTGCAAAGTTCGCTCCGAGTAGGATGGCCCTTCGAGACACAACGGGGAGCGTTACGACAGTCCACCGGGAAAACAACAGCCCGGACGGGGTGAGTCACGAATCGTGCTGGGACTGCCACGTGGGCTAGAACTGCCACGTGCTGGGACTGCAGCGTGTAGTCTTCACGCACGCGACCATGTTATCCCCGCCAGGCGCGGATAACCTCGCGCAACAGGCCGGTGCCGATGACGTCAGTCCGCCAGTCGTCGATTGCCGCCCGGAGGTGTCCGGTCGTGACAGTACCGTCCTCGTTCTGGTAGTTCCCCAGCGAGGGGGCATCCTCGACAGTGACTGACGCCGACTCTCCGGAGCCGACCTGAACGACGTACGTCCCGTTTTCGGCGAAGACATACTCGAAGGAGACTGTCGCCGTCTCGTTCGCCGCCAGCGAAACGATCTGCGTGTCGACGGACTGTCCGTCGACCGACAGCGAGACGTTCGTCCAGCCACTCCGACTGTCGGTGTTCGTGACCCGCCCGTTCACGATGACCGGTTCGCCCGTACGGGCTGTTGTCGGCGTGACGCTCGTCTCACCGACCGTTCGGGCAACGGGCTCGGGGACTGCGACCGTTCCCACAGCGAGGTCCTCGACCGCGATATCGTACTCACCAGCGCCATCGAACGTTCGCTCGAAGGTGACAGTGACAGTCCCGTTCGGTTCGATGCCACGGTGTATCGACGTTCGCGATCCGTTGTTCACCGTCAGGTCCGGTGAGACCGTCCCCGAACGGTTTTCGTTGTTTTCGACTGTCGCGGTGACTGTGACGGTCTCGTCGGGGACGGCAGTGGCGTGACTGAGCGTCGTGTTCGTCACCGAAAACGTGACCGGATCGCGGACGAAGACGTCACCGACTGGCCGGTCGTTGACGCCGACTTCGTAGGATCCGAACGTCTCAAAGTCGGGTTCGAACGTGACCTGTTCGACGCTGTCACCGGGCACTGAAACGGTTTGTGACGCAGTGGTCTCGCCATCGACGGTGAGGTTCGTCACAAACGCGCCAGTCGCCTCGCCAGTGTTTTCGAGTGTCACCGAGACGGTTGCGTGTTCTGTCTTGTTTATGACGGATTTGTCGAGAGTCGTCTCCGCTATCGTGATATTGGCGGGTTCCAGAACAGTCAGATTCCCTGCCCGAACGCCATCGAACCCAACAGCGTACGTTCCCGGGTCGGAGTACGTCCGCGCAACCGAGATGTGTGCCGTCTCGCCTGCGGCGATCGTCTCCGTGGTTCGTCCGACAGCGAGCCCATCAACGTCGATGGTCCCCTCGTAGGTTCCAGCTCTGTCGCCAACGTTCGTGACTGTCGCCGTCGTGGTTGCTGTCTCGCCCGCGACTATCTCCGTCGGTTCAACTGTGGCATTAGTCACCTCGAAGGTTGCTGGCTGTTCGACAGTCAGCGTGCCAGCCGAGACGCCATCGAGTGCGATCGCGTACTCACCACGGTCGGAGATCGACAACTCGAACGAGACAAGTTCCGACTCACCGGACGCAAGCGTGTACGTTTGTTGTTGTTCCGGCGTACCATCTACGGTCAGTGTCACGGTGTGAGTTGCCTCAGTATCACCCTCGTTTGTGAGCGTCCCGATCACGTTGATCGTCGCGTTTTCGAGCACAGTCGTCTCGGAGAGCGCCGTCTCAGTCACCGAGAACGAAGGGTCTGACAGGTCAGGATCCTTCTGTTCCAGCCAGGCGATCGCGGAAAACACGTCGATGATTCCCGACCCGTAGCGGGTGTCACGCTCACCGGGCGGAACCGCAGACCCGTCGGGTTTGCTCGCAGTTGCTTCGAGTGCGTCGGCGATATCCTGTGGCGAGTGTGTGCGGGGAGTCGCCGACTGAATGAGCGCAACGGCACCAGAAACGTGCGGCGCTGCCATGCTCGTTCCGTGAGATTCCGACCACGATCCGCCCGGCACGGAACTCAATACCGCAGAACCAGGCGCGGAAACCGAGGGGACGACGTACTCGTCTGGCCACTCAGCGGGTGCCGATCCCCAGTCCCAGTCAGTCAGAATCTCCTCACCGCTCGAAAACTGGGCGATATTGCCAGTCGAATCTGACGCGCCGACACTCAGTACATCATAGACGTTCCCCGGAGAGGAACTCGTTCCCGCGCCGTCGTTGCCGATCGCGGCGACGACAGTCACACCGTTTGCCTGAGCATTCTGAATCGGGTCGATAAATGCTGACCCGTACCCCTCCGCGCCCAGCGACATGCTGATCACGTCCGCATCGTTTTCGATCGCCCACTCCATACCACTCAAAATTGCCGCGAAGTATGCTTTCTTATCATCCGAAAAGACCTGCCCGTGCATCAGTTCAGCGTCTGGTGCGACGCCGATCTGAGTGCCACTCGCATTCCCGCCAGCGACGGTTCCACTCACATGTGTCCCGTGCGTGCCGATATCATGCGGTTCAGATCCCGGAACACGATTTCCGTTCCGGTCGAACTCCGCCCATCCCCCAGGGTATGTCGGATCAGACGCATCATCAGTATAGATATCCAGGTCGGGGTGGTCGGCATCGATGCCTGTATCCAGAACGGCGACACGGATATCCTCCCCCTGCGTGTCGTAGTGTTCCCAGACACCGGTTGCGTTGATCTGGTCGATCCCGTAGGTCGTCGGAGTCGACTCCGCTGTGGATTGCGGGCGAGCCGTCGATGTTGTACCCTCAGTGGAAACACCCGTCGGCTCGGCCGTGGTGAGCTTGGCGTTAGGCAGGAGGCGTTCGACTGCCGTGACGCTTGCAATATCTGTCAGCGATACCCGATCGGTGTCAGCAGTCACTAACACGGCGTTTTCGATCCAGAATTGACGCTCCACGGTGATACCGTCAGTCCGATTCGCATACGTCAAAAACGCAGCCTGTGTCTCAGCCGCGTGTGTCCGCAACTGGTCGACCGTGGCATTATCGGGTGCTGCAGTGAACGAGACCAACAGTTCAACCTCTCCCGTCTTTTCGGTCAACTCACTCGCGATCGTCGTCTCTGCAGTCGTGTTCTCCGCGGCGGCCACCCCAGAACCGGCACTGAGAGCCACGAGAGTAAGCACAACCAACAAGAGACCAATCCCACAGTATTGCCACCACGCCTTGCTGGAAACCATAGCACAAGGTTAGACGAAGAGCATATAAAATAAATGGATATTAACTATCAGTTGACAGAGCAACAAGCACCTCCTAATAGAGAGTCGTAGGCAAACAGTTGAGAGAAAATGGAGATCTATCGGTGGGTCTACGTGATCTGATCGCCGGACCGCCACGCACCGATCACATCACGAAGCAGACCGGTTCCGATAGTACCGGAGCGCCAGTCACTGATCGCATTTCGCAATCCGGCCGTGTCGACTCTACCGTTCTCGTTGGTGTAGTCGGATATCGACGGACTGCCGTCCGATACTTCCAACACACTTTCGCCTATCGTGGTCTCACCTTGATCGGTCGTCACGTTCCCGTTGATGGTATACTGACTACCGATCGACGCGTCAGACGGAATCTCAACCGAGTAGGTGAGTTCGACTGTCTCGGTGCCGTCGAGCGTCTCTGCAAGGATGACATCAACGCGGTCTGTCGTGGCAGATGAGCCAAACAGAGACGCCGACTGACCATCGACCTGTACACTGTCGAGTGTCGCATTAGCAACTGCAGGATCGAGCGATTCGAGGAGGATGAAGCTGTCAGTTGCCTCCTGAACCGACGCAGTGATACTCACGTCGACGACGTCACCAGGCGAAACAGTCGTGTCGACCTGGCGCTCGACGGAGAGCGATGAATCACTGTCGTCAGTCCCGTCGACTGCGGAGCTGAGGTTAAACTCGACATTAACGTTGTTCGGATAGAAGTCCGGCCGCGTGTCGTTGTTCGCAGTGAAGCTCGGATTGTCAGTCTGGGAGCCGCTTCCACAGGACTGTGTGGTCGAACAGTCGGTTCCATCGCTGTAGATGAACGAAGCGATCTCCATCTCGACGCCGTTTGAGGTAAACGTATCGCCGAGCGTGTACTCAGACTGACTTGGCGTTAGCGTGTCGAAGGTCACGTTCGAGTCCGGATTGCTTTCCGGACCGAACTCGATGTTGTCGATCGGCATCTCTTGGCCGCCGACACTGAACGAGGTGATATCGCCGGTGATCTCGACAGTGCCACGTTCACCGAAGGCCGAACTCCGGTCAGTGACAGTCACGGACGCACCACCGAGTGTCATCCCGTCAACTCCGTCCGGCGGAGCCTGTGTGAATGAGTTGATGTCGTAGACACGGTCGCCGTTCACTTCGAGGTTCAGGTTGCCGCCACTCTGATAGTAATCGAACGCGATACGTTTGACGACTGCCTCTGTTCCATCGTCTTCACTACTGACTGTTAACGTCCCATTAGTGAAGCTCGTGACCGTCTGACCACCCGAGATGAGGCGTGCCTGGTAGCTGTAGTCGCCATCCGCAAGCTGGACGTTGTCGTAGGTGAACACTTCTTCTCGGAGTTCATCAGCACTGTAGGTCACCTGTTTGCTGTCGACAACCTCGCCCGAGCCGAACTGCCCGTCTCCATTCTGGTCGACTCGCAGTTCGAGCGTGCCTGAAGCCGACTGGTTTGCACGGTTGTTGGGGTATGCACTGATGTTGACAGTTCCACCCTGTGAAACCGTTGCAGTCTGCTGGAGTTCAATTCCGAAGTCGAGCGTTTCGTCACCGTCGCCATCATCACCGTCGCTCTCGTCCGGAGACTGAGGCTCGCTAACATCAGTAGTGACAGCACACTCGGTGATCTCGCCGTCGCCACCGCGAAGCGAGTTGACCGTGAGGGACACGTCACTGGCGTTGACAGCACCCTCGTACTCAACGCTGAAGAGCACACGAGAGTCGCTGAATGTCGTCTCGGCGGAACTGAATTCGCCAGCAGCGGTCACAGACGACACGCCTGGTCCACCGTCGAGGACGGAGACACCGCCGAATTCCGGCCCAGATTCGAGCGAGCGGATCGGCTCACCGGAGGTCGCGTTGACGCGAGCCTCGTAGTAAGTGAGTCCATCGGGTGCGCAGGCAAGCGTCACGTTGACCGTGGTGGTGTCGACACCACCCGGCTGAATCGGGATCCCAGAGTCAGCGTAGCCAACGTTGTTCAGATCGATCGTCATCGGCTTGCGAGCGTTCCCAGTGACTGTCTCGTTGCCAGTCGTGAACGGCCCGCGCCAGTAGCCAACTAACTCGTCCTCTGAACCGGCTAGTTCGTTGTCGTAGTTCCGTCTGACTTCGGAGTCAGCGCGGGGTTCATCCCAGATACGGATCTCGTCAAGTTTGCCCTGGAAGAACTGGTCGTTGAGCGCACCGTTGGTTCCAATCCGGAGGTCGTTTCCGGTCGTTCCCGGACCGTCGGAGCCACCGGCCGTGGTGTCAAGTTCACCGTTCAGGTAGATATTCCGGTTGCTGCCGTCGTAGACGATAGCAACGTGTGTCCAGGTATCCGCCGCAATAGTGCTGTCTGACGTGATCCAGTCGTTGAACCCGTCAGCCTGGAAGCGGATCTTGCGCTGGTCGCCAGTACCACGCCACTGAACTCCCCAAGTATTTTGCTTGCGGAAGATCCAGGCGTCTTCCTCGCTGTCAGCATCGGGGTTCACCCAGAACTCGAGCGCGAATTCGTTGCCAATCGCACGGTCGATCGACGCGCGATCAGTGAGAGTCCCGTACGACGAACTGCTGTTACCAAGCAGTTGGAACGCATTTCCACCAGTCTGCTCCGAGGGGAGTGCTCCAGCCTCGAAGGCGTAATCTGACTCCTGTCCATCGGTGTTGAACGCAGTCGCCTGGTAGAATCGGGTCTCACCGTTCGTGAGCCCAGGATCAGTGTATCTCGAATCCTGGACTGCATCGACAATCGCGATCTCGGTGCGGTCACCAAGGTTCCGCTGTGTCGAGCGATACAGGCCAACATCAGTCGTCTCCGCGAGGTTGCGCACTCGCCAGGAAACGGTTGCGGACTGATTGTCGGCGCGTGCGAACACGCGTGGTGTGACCGGCATCGCACCCGGAGAGTCGATAGCAGCCTGACCGCGCAGCAGAACCGTCGCGTGTCGCCGTGCAGTACTTCGGGATGCCTCTGCGCCCTGTTCATCGAACTGCCAGTAGTGGTTCAGTCCAGTCTCGTTGCCACGCAGGCGGTCGTTGTAGGTTCGTTCAACCTGCTCGGCCGTCCGTGTAGTGTCCCAGAGCGCAAGTTCGTCAATCTGTCCGGCGAAGAACTGGTCATTTGCGGCGTCGTTGGTACCAATCTTGAGGTCGTTCCCGGACGTACCGGGCGAATCGGCACCCGTCGACTTGTCGAGTTCACCGTTCAGATAGATGTTTGCCTGGTTGCCGTCGTACACGATAGCGACGTGTGTCCAGACACCGGCTGGAACGCCGCCGTTGGACGTAATTCCATCACGGAAGCCATCAGCCTGGAAGTAGATCCGGCGCTCCTCGCCGGTACCCGTCCACTGGGCACCCCAGGCATTTTGCTTGCGCAAGATCCAGGCGTTCTCATCACTGTCGGCGTCGGGTTTCACCCAGAACTCCACTGCGAGTTCGGCGTTATCTCCGCCACCGATCCCGAGCGATGGACGATCGGTGACTTCGCCGTGTGTGTCGTCCGAACCATCGAGCGAGAGTGCGCTACCACCATGTTCCTCGTAGGGCCGTGCGGGAGCCCCACGCGCGAAGTCGCTTTCCTGCCCGTCACTATCGACCGTCGTGACTGCATAGTGGTAGTTCTGTCCGTTCGAGGAAGATTCGTCGACATACGTCCTGGCACTACTGTCGGCGATTCGGTCGAGGAGTGACCACTCAGTTTCGTCACCATTGACCGGTTTTCGCCAGACTGCAAACTCCTCAGGTGCTGTCTCCTGCCGGACAGACCACGACACAGTGGTGTTCGCGTTGCGACTCTGTACGTAGGTATCTGTACCGACCGGATAGGCACCGCCGTCATCGATCTCCGCGTCGCCAGTTAGTGTCACTTTGCCATGCCGGAACGTCGATCCACGGGTACCGTCCGATTCGACCGTATCGAACGTCCAGTAGCCGGCTAGATCAGTTTCCGACCCGACGAGTTCCGAGGTGAGGTTCGACTCGACCTGACTCTGGGTTCGGGAACTATTCCAGAACCGGAGGTCGTCAATCTGTCCGACGAAAAACTGGTCATTTCCTGCGTCATTAGTACCAATCTTGAGGTCGTTCCCGGACGTACTAGGCGAATCGACGCCGCTTATTGACTTGTCGAGTTCACCATCCAAGTAGAGGTTTGCTTGGTTCTCGTCATAGACGATAGCGACGTGTGTCCACACGCCCGCCTGGACACCATCGTTTGATGTAATTCCATCATGGAAGCCATCAGCCTTGAACCAGATCTGGCGCTCCTCGCCGGTACCCGTCCACTGGGCACCCCAGGCATTTTGCTTGCGCAAGATCCAGGCATTATCATCACTGTCGGCGTCGGGGTTCACCCAGAACTCCACTGCGAGTTCGGCGTCATCTCCGCCACCGATCCCGAGCGATGGACGATCAGAGACGGTTCCAGACCCAAGACCGTTGAGCTCCAGGCTATCGCCTCCCTGACCACCGTCTGGTCCGACTTCGGTACTGTCAGCAGTCGTGCCGTACGGCTCAACGGAGGCGGCCTTTGAGAAGTCTCCTTCCCCATCATTATCAACTGTCGTCGCCCAGTAGTAGTAGGTCTGCCCGTTCGTGACAGCCTGATCCGTATAGCTAGTCGTTGAGGACTGTAGCGTCGTGAC
Source organism: Halovenus marina (assembly GCF_051414115.1). NCBI lineage: Archaea > Methanobacteriati > Methanobacteriota > Halobacteria > Halobacteriales > Haloarculaceae > Halovenus > Halovenus marina. The sequence goes on from NZ_JBLKNZ010000001.1 coordinate 2,363,429, forward strand.
AAGCGACGCAGTGCTCGGATCTGGGCTGGTCGAACGGTAGAGGTGGAACTCGTTTGCAGTGTTTCCACCTGTTGCACCTGGTCTTGGGTCAAGAGAGACCTCTGCCGAGGAATTCAACGGAGTCACGTGGACGTGTGGCGCAACCGGATTGGAATCTCGGTCGACCATCGTGGCATCCCCGGTCAGGTCAATATTCAAACTACCGGCAAGATCCGTCCCCGGTCCGTCGGAGGCGTCATCGTCAAACTGGAAGAGATGAGCCAGTCCCGACTCCGAACCGTCGAGTTCCTCGTGGAGATTGGCCCGCACTTCGATCAGGCTCCGGTCGGTGTTCCAGAACCGAACGTTGTCGATCTGTCCAACGAAAAACTGTCCGTTCGCAGCGTCGTTGGATCCAAATCTGATTCGGTTATCGTTCTCGTCTGGGGAATCACCACCACCCTGCGCGTCGAGTTTACCGTTCAGGTACAGGTTGGCCTGGTTGCCGTCGTACACGATAGCGACGTGTGTCCAGACATCGGCTGGGACACCACCGCTCGATGTAATACCATCATTAAAGCCATCAGCCTTGAACCGGATCTGGCGCTCCTCGCCGGTGCCTGTCCACTGAACTCCCCAAGAGCCAGCTTGACGCATGATCCAGGCATTATCGTCGCTATCGGCATCTGGTTTCACCCAGAACTCGACTGTTTCCGTTCCGCCAGAGATGAAGTCAACGGAAGAGCCATCCGAAATCGTCCCGTACCCGAGACCGTTGGTCTCGAATGACTTTCCGGCTGAAGCAACCTCCTGCGTCGTCTCGGCTGCTGAGGATTCGTCAACCTGACTACTGTTGTCAGTTACCTCTTGTACGGTACTCGCCCCGAGTTCCTCCGGAAGTTCGCCACTCCCGGCCACGTCACCCGCGGCGGAATCTGTCACGTCTATTGACACGGCCCCCATCGCAGGGGCCGATATCACCATCAGCAGTGCAAAAAACACTGCGATGAGTGTAGTATAACTCCTGTATTTCATGTGTGTGTTCGTATGCTGGTATGACTAGACTGGCCACGCTGTTGTGCCTCGATCAGTCTCGCAACAGTGATCCAGACCTTGGAAACGAGGCCAGTTGTGTTCGCTAACGATCCACTCCATTCTCGTCTCGTTCGGATATGCATGTGGTCCTCCCGAGTCCACGCTTGGTTCTCAGAGGATGTATCTGGGTTTCCGCCAAGATAGCGGCTGATTTTCCGCTGAGAACGAATTGTGTTCGTCTGTGAGTCGTTCATGTTTGCATAGGCTTGGCCTATAGTTGCCCTGCCATGAGATATACTGCACTGGGAGGGTGAAAGAACTGAGCACTAAGTGCGTAGTGAGTAGAAAAGAACCGGGATCTAGTAGGTCATACGATGCCGTCGAGAGAGGCCGAAGCGTCTGTTTGCAGTGTTTTTGGATCGATACGGCTGGATTAGTTTGAGTCTCAGATGGGTTGCGTTCGGAAACGAACCCTGTCTGGCAAAGCCAGCCGGTGGCCAGTTGTATTAAGCTGTAACAAAAAATAAACGGCAAGATTTCGTCGTCAACTGAGTCAACCGTTTCAGAGAGCGTATCGATCAGAATTGATGCAGAGATCCGGGTGAACGACTCGATAGCAACCGTTCCATTCAACCACAAGCGAAGCGAAATACCGAATTGGCTCAGTTCAGGGGAAGTTGAACGCGAGATGGTCCCCTTCAGAGACAGTATGGTGTTCTGTCCACCGATACGTAGTTTCCAGAACGTACTGTCCACGACCAGGATACCGTTGTTCGGTTCCATCCTCATCCGGTCCGGGTTCAGGCGCGTGGTAGATATCAGTGATAGTCTTCTCGTCATCAACGAAAATGATATCAATACCGAATGTCATTCCCTTCATCCAGAACGTGTGGTCTTCTACTGAATCAGTAACAAACAACATTCCCCAGTCCTCCGGAAGAAAATCGATATCGCTGAGTCCAGTCGTCCACTCATCGGGAGTCTCAGCGATAGCGGCCCGAAGGGAACCAAGTCGCTCCCCGCCCGGTGTGAGAACACACAGGCCAGTCGTATCGTGATCCGGAAAGAGCGGCTCGATTTCAGAATCAGCAGACGAATTAGTGTCTGTCGTAGTCTCTGAGTCTGCGTCCGTTGATCCGTCGGTCGTCGAGTCAGTATCGTCTGAGTCGCCAGTCGTCGTGTCGATAGTACCTGAATCACCACCTGGAGACACAGTCTCAACTGGATTGTCGTCCGAATTAGATCCAGTGGCCGGAGTAGAATTCTCAGCAGTAGCATCGGTTCCAGTGTCCAGACAACCAGCTAGAACAGATCCAGCCAGTCCAGTCCCGACAATACGGCTGAGTACGACTCGTCTCGTGTATTTACTCATTAGCGTGGTGTAGACCGTGTTTTGTCTGTGCAATCTAGCGGGTATTATAGACTAGATTTATTGATATCTATCTCCACATCCCGGAGTTGTTTGTGCTACGGAACCGCCAGCAGGGTCAGTGGATTCAGGGAGATCGTGGTTCGTGCTTTGAGCAGTCGGCACATCGGCACAACTATCGAGGATATGGTGTTCACCGACGATTCGTTTGACAGTCTCGTTACGTGGGTGGACAGGCCACTCCCGAAGGACGGTTCGTAATCCACTCCGTTCCGACCGATTCATAGACACAATTATCGTGGCCTGCAATTAAATGCTAGTGCTAGAAATGTATATGAATTTAGGGATTGGGGGAAGCCATCCGATGGATGGCGCGTATTCATGGTCTGAAAGCAGTAGTACTGTGCCTGTTCAGCGTATCACAAAAGGAGAGGACACGTTGCAGATTACTCACGTTCTGTGTCGTCATCGAATATCTGTCTAAAAACAGACCGTTCTGCCTTCCGGAGATGGCCATGAAACGTTGCAGCAGAGATCTCGAACGTGTCTGCAATCTCTTCGGCAGTTGATTCCCGAGGCCAGTCAAAATAGCCCCCATGGAACGCCGCCTTGAGCATCTGTTCTTGACGTTCAGTTACTGTTTCCAAAATCTCGTTTTTCCGTGGATCAGTCAACGAGCGATCGATACCACGTTGTTTCTGACATTTTGACGAGATCGATGTCCCTGGAAATGAACTCTGGATCCGGTCGAGTAACTGACGTGCATTCTGGTCAGAGGGCATTTCGACACTGTACTCGGCCGTTCCACCGTCGGCAACGACCTTCGTGATGTTCGTACTCGCAGTGTTTAGTTCCTCAAGAAGTGTCCCGTCATCGATAGTCCAGGAGAGTACTCCGCCGACATCCTCGTCGTCCGAGCGAATGGTCCGAACCGAGCTATCACAGACGTTCAGCAGTGCCTCGCGAGCAGTCCCGACTGTACCATTACTGACTTCCAGAAACGCAACAGTAGCAGTTTCCGATGATGGAATCAATCCCTGAAGCATAAACCGACATCCCGATTGTTCAGATGCAGTTGCAAGTGCTGCGCCGCCGTTGTGAGCCTTTAATGTGAACTCAGAGACAGTTCTAGCTGAGAGCAGTTGTTGATGTTCCAGCGCATTAAGAGTGTATCCGATGAGTTCCCCAAGTTCAAGAAGGATATCGTATTCGTCTTCGGGAGGTGAATCCAGCGAAGTAAGTGCACAGAAGACACCATATACGGTCTGATCATGGACAACTGGAACCACGATCCACGTCCCCGATCGATCCATATCCTCGACAGTCACGGTTGTGGGTTCTTGAGAATCAATAACTGGCTGCGCTGCTAATATCGGTGGGGAAACACATCTTTCGCCCCCCATTATCCAGTTATCCGTTTCATCCAGTACAGTCAAGGCATCAGCAAGACAAACGGCCTCGTAGAGTTCTCTGTTCGCAAATTGAGTACACACGGATTCGTATACTTCCGTTTTCTCAGTCGACTTCACGAGCGCTCGATTTACGCCACGGATAGTCTCGTTCAGTTCATTCACGCGAGCCAGTTCTTCCCGTTTTTCGGCAAGTGCTTGCTCACGACGATATCGCTCGGTCACGTCAGTTACAATCAGCGTGTACCCGATTTGTTGGTCTGCTTGGTTCGTGATCGGCGACACTCGTATCTCGTAGCGCCGCTGATTACGTTCAAGTTTAGCAGTGGTGACAGTTTCGAATTCGAACTCGGGGACAAGAGATGCAAGTGGGGTGTCAATAGCTTCTGTCGTGGTACAGTCAAACACAGAAGCCGCAGTATTGTTCAAATAGACAACACGTTTGTCGTCATCAATAATAATAACTCCATCGTCAAGTTGTGAGATTGCGTTTTTTCGCCCGAGGCGCTGTGTAGCCGGGATCAGCGAAAATAGCCGACGGCGGTAGACAATTCCGAACAGTGCGATCCCCCAAACTGCGAATCCATACGGGGTGAGATCAAACCCAGGAACGGGTGTCGAGACAAACACCGCAAAGATATTTCCCACCAGTGGGACGATAATTCCAATACCGAGAAGTATTGCCTGGTCGGTATACAAGTAGTTCGAAGCGAATAACAAACGGAGCAATACTCCCCCGCCCAGAAGCACCAGTATGTAGCTGTACACCAACGTTACCCAGAACCAAGGACCGTACGTCGCAACCATCGTCACGATCCCGTCTTTGACAACGACCTGATTCTCGATCCACATCAGATTGTGGATGTCGTTCGTCCAGACAAATACGATGGTAATTGCGGGTAGCACGAACAATCCAAGTACTCGTTTCCGAGTGACAGCCTGTCCATACCCAGAATATTCGAGCGCAAACAATAGAAAACAGACAGGGAGTACAGGAGTTGCAAACCACTGGAGGTGCTCCCAGAACGGTCGCCACGTCTGGTTGTGTGTCAGTAACCCTAGCGCGTATGTTCCCGTCCAGACTGTCGTCGCCCAAAGTGTCCCTGAAAGCCATCGTGCACCAGGACGTTCACGATGCCAGTACGCATACACACCCATCCCTGTCGTGATCAACGCAGAGACGGCCAAGACCCCGACGGCAACCCAAGAGTACACCGTCGCACTCATCGGCTTTCACCGACTAGTCGACACAGAGACATAGGCGTTTGCGGTCGCGTGTGAAGTTGGACCATCGGTTCTACTCTTGTACATCGCCCGATTCTCCTATGTGAGGAGACTATTGCACAGAATAGTCCCGTTCCATATATAATTAACTCTCTCCTGAAATACCTGGTGACAAAGTATGAATAGAAGCCATTAAGCAGTATTTCACATTTATTTTACGTATATATAAATATATTAAATCCCCATATATAAATAGGGAGAGCGAAGAGCACCGCGCCGATAGACAGAAGAGTCACTGACAAACACGCATAGTGTCGGCTATCGCATCTCGAAACTACTTCCACACCCAGTGGGCAAAATATCTGCCATGTGGACAGCCGACAGTATTAGAACGGAAACAGCGACTCAGCCGCGGGGTCGCGTTCAAGCAGTTCAACCTCGTGACCGTCCGGGTCTTTGGTGAAGGCGTACAGGTCATCACACGATTCTGGGTCGCGGTACTCGGGAGCCTCTCTGGTCATGAGTTGCTCCCAGTCCTCCTGCAGGTCGTCGAGTCGAACGCAGAGATGCCCCCACGCGTCGCCCAGCGTGTACGTGCGCCCGTCGTAGTTGTACGTGAGTTCGAGGCTCATCACTTCCTCGGGGGCATCAGACGGCTCGACGAAGTAGTTCGCGAACGTGTCTGCCTCCCACCGACCGACTTCGTCGTACTCGAACTTGCGCGTCCAGTAGCCGAGTGCCTCGTCGGCGTTCTCGACCCGAATCATCGTGTGGTCGATCGACCAGCGCGCGCCGAAGTCCCGCTCGACGATCTCGATCTCGTGGCCGTCTGGGTCTTTGACGAAGGCGTAGCCGGGATTGTCCTCGGGGCGGCGATAGTCCTCGACGCCCTCGTCCATGAGTTCGTAGTACGCGTCGTGAACGTCCTCGACGCGCACGGCGATATGGCCCCACGCGTCACCGAGTTCGAGGTCGTCCTCACCCTCGTTGTGGGTCAGTTCGAGCATCGCGCCGTCATCGTGCATGTCCTCGGGACCCATGTAGACGATGGTGAAGTCGTCGCCCTCGTAGCGGTCGAACTCCTCGTAGTCGAGGTGGGTGCCGTACCAGTCGAGTGACTGTTCGAGGTCCGAGACGCGAATCATCGTGTGGTCGAGAATACCGCTCATGTACGGAAGGATGGACGCAGCGAGCAAAAGCGTGCGGGTCTCAGATAATGGGCTGGTGCATTCCCGTGTATCATCCGCTCCGAACGAACGGGGAAACACAGAAATTCGTTCGATGTATACACTAGTGTGTACATGGGTGATAAGACTATCCGGGTGTCGGAAAAGACGTGGCGGAAGCTCCGAGCGCGAAAGCGAGGTGACGAGAGTTTCGAGTCGGTCATCAGACGGGAGCTAGAGGATGACGATCCACTCGCCGGATTCGGCGCGTGGAGCGACACGAGTATCGACGAGTCCGTGCGGGAGGTCAAAGAGGAGATGGACGAGGATTTCGAAGCAGAATCATGAAGATCCTCGACAGTAGCTTCTGTGCGGACTTTCTTCGCGGGCGAGAACCGGCAAAGGAGTATCGACTCGACAACCAGGACGAAATTCTCGTGCTCACGTCGATCGGTTCCTACGAACTGTATCACGGCGCGATAAAGGAAGGGCGCGACCCCGTGCTCATCGAAGACCATCTCCCCTGGGTGGACTATCTGGAGTACGACAGAACGCATGCACTCGAAGCCGCGCGAATTCGGCAGGAGCTAGAGGAAAACGGTAAGCGAATCCAGCATCCCGATATGATGATCGCCGGTGTTGCGCGCTCGCTCGACGTTCCACTCGTTACGTCGGATGGCAGATTCGAGTTGATCGAAGACCTCGACATCGAAAATCACCGAGAATTGTACTGACAGGTGCGACTAGTTCGTCGTCAGGATCCGCAGTTCGTCCTCGTCTGCGAGTTCGTGGTCCAGACCGACCTGCTGTTCGTCGTGTTTCGCACTCGGGCCGCTGACTCGCGCGAACCTGAACCGCTCGTCGAACTCCCCGCCGAGTTTCTCACAGGCGTCCTCGACAGTCGCACCCGAAAAGAGAATGAGTGGTTCCTCGTAATCGACGCCGCGGCCGGGCTTGTCCATGTAGACCCGGATGAGACCGAGTTCTGCCCAGATCCGCTCTCTGAGCGTATCGAGGCCTTTCTCCTGTTCGGCGCTGATGAAAATTGCGTCGTCAGGGTCGATGTCGTGTTCACGGAGGTTTTCGTTGACGGTCTCGAGGTAATCGGGTTCTATCAAGTCGGCCTTGTTGACGACCACGGTGGAGGGGAGATAGACGCGGTTGTCCCTGATGCCGTCGATGAGTCGGTCGAGGTCGACCTGCTCGGAGATGGTCACGTCCGCGTTCGCGTACCCGTGCTCACGGAGGATGCTCGTGATCGTTCCCTCGTCGAGGTCGAGGTCGACGCTCGCGTTGACGGAGATGCCGTCCTTTGCCTTCTTGCGGATCGAGACCCGTGGCGGCTCCTGATCCGGGCGGATGCCGTTGCGGTACAGCTCCTCCTGCAGGCGCTCGTACTGGTCGATCTCGAACACCGACAGCATGAATATGATGAGATCCGCTGTCCGGACGACCGAAAGCACCTCCTGTCCGTCGCCGCGGCCGCTCGCCGCACCCTCGATGAGTCCGGGCACGTCGAGCAACTGGATGTTCGCCCCGCGGTACTGGAGCATGCCGGGGTTGACGTCGAGCGTCGTGAACTCGTAAGACCCCGTCTCGCTGTCCGCGTTGGTCAGCGCGTTCAACAGCGTGGACTTGCCGACACTGGGAAAGCCCACGAGTGCGACGGTCGCATCGCCCGTCTTCTCGACGGCGTAGCCGGGGCCGCCGCCCGAGGAAGACTGCTGTTTTTCGAGTTTCTCCTTTTTCTCTGCGAGTTTGGATTTCAGCCGACCGATGTGTGCTTCAGTCGACTTGTTGTAGGGCGTGCTGGCGATTTCCTCTTCGAGTTCCCGGATCTCGTCTTCGAGCCCCATTATCCGAGTGTGGACGGTGGATACGCAAAAGCGCTTTCGTCCGTGGTCGTCATCGCGTCACGGACGTCTATCGGTCCCGCGTGCTGCACGGGCGGTTAGGCGGTCGCCTCGTCGGCGAAGACGTCGTCGTACTCGCCGCCGTCGATGCGCTCTTTGAACTCGCGGGGGTCCTCGCCCTCGATTGTCACGCCGAGTGTGACGCAGGTGCCGACGACCTCTTTCGCGGCGTTTTTCAGGTCGTAGGCCAGCAGGTCGGGGTGTTTCTGCTCAGCGATCTGCTTGATCTGTTCGACGGAAAGATCGGCGACGAAGTTCTCCTGCGGTTCGCCGCTGCCCGTCTCGAAGCCCGCTTCGTCCTTGATGAGTTCCGCCGTCGGCGGGACACCGACCTCGATCTCGAAGGAGCCGTCCTCCTCGTAGGTGACGGTCACGGGAACTTCGGTCCCGTCGAACGCCGCGGTCTGGTCGTTGATCTCCTGGACGACAGCCTGCACGTCGACCGGCGTCGGACCGAGTTCCGGCCCGAGCGGCGGACCGGGGTCGGCGTTTCCACCGGGAACGAGTACTTCTATCGATTCAGCCATACACGGTGATCCGTGAGCAGGGCTTTAAGGGCTTCCGTTCCCGGTCGACGCTAGATCGGTGTTTGGGTCTCGTATTTTATGTTGTGACTGTCATGGTTATGGGTGATTCCAATCTTGTGAACACCAAGAAAGCCCCCGCTCTCTCGGGTCGGGGGACTTGCTGCGCGCTCCCTTCGGTCGCGTGCTTGCTACGTCCGCCTTCCCCGAGAGAGCGGCCCCTTTCAGTCCCACCCGCATAGACTGATCGGTCAGCCGAACTGGGTGGGACTGAAAGGGGCAGCCTGCTGAACGAACCACGACGAAGTAAGCACCGCAGGCCGAAGGCCAAGGAGCGCAACGAGTCGCGGGAGTTCAGCAGGCTGGGGCTTTCTTGGTGTTTGAAGCCGCGAAGAAACAGTCAAAACCCACTGAAACAAACATACTGATCAGTCGTCGGCGATCAGAGTCTCCTCGTCGTCAGCGACGAGTCGGTCCATCGCGTTGACCATCGCCGTGACCGAGGCGTGCGTGATGTCGGAATCGCTCACGGCGACGCTGACGGTTTCGTCGTCGCGGGACATCTCCACCTCGACGGTGACGATGGCGTCGGTGCCACCCGTGATCGCGTCGACGTGGTAGGATTCCAGCGAGGCGTCGATTTCGTGACTCAAGAGTTCCTCGGTGGCGTTCATCGCGGCGTCGACGGGACCGGACCCGGTCGCTGCGTTCTCGCGGCTCTCGCCCTCGACGGCGAGCCGAACGCTCGCAGTCGGTGGGTTGACGCCGCTGACCGCAGTCAGGTCAAGCAGTTCGACGCGGCGGTCGCGCTCGATCCCCTGAATCTCCTCGGCAATCGTCAGGAGGTCCACGTCTGTGACGCGCTTGCCGCGGTCGGCGATAGTCTTGACTCGCTCGACGATTTCGTCGAGTTGCTCGTCGGTGACGGAGACGTCGTGTTCGCTGAGCGCGGCCTCGACGCCAGCGCGTCCGGCGTGTTTCCCGAGTGCGAGCCGTCGCTTCCGCCCGACCAGCTCCGGCGGGTATGGCTCGTACATCGAGTCGTCCTTGAGCGTGCCGTCGGTGTGGATACCCGACTCGTGGGTGAAGGCGTTCTCGCCGACGACGGCCTTGTTCGCTGGCAGCGCCATGCCCGTCTTGTTGGCGACGAGTTGGGCGAGTTCGTACACGTTCGAGAGATCCATCGTCTCGACGCCGTAGCCGTGTTCGAGCGTGATGGCGACCTCTTCGAGCGCGACGTTGCCCGCGCGCTCGCCGATGCCGTTGATGGTGCCGTGCACCATGTCGGCCCCGGCCGCGAGCGAGACCAGCGCGTTCGTCACCGCCAGTCCGAGGTCGTCGTGGGTGTGCGTACTCGTCGGTCCCAGTTCGGCAAGCATCCGAACGCATTCGAGCGTGCGGTCCGGGGTCGCGTGGCCGACTGTATCGGCGTAGCAGACCCGGTCAGCGCCAGCGTCGAGCGACGCCGCCATCAGTTCTTCGAGATAGTCGAGATCCGCACGCGATCCGTCCTCGCCAATAACTTCGACCCAGAGACCGTGGTCTTTGCCGTACTCGACGAGTTCGGCGGTCGAGCGGACGTTCTCCTCCAAGGAGATGCCGACCTTCTCTGTGACGTGCTTGTCGCTTGCGGGTACGACCAGATTGACGCCGTCGACGCCGCAGTCGATGGCCAGATCGATGTCGTTCTGGATGCCGCGGGCGAAACTGGTGACCGTCGCGTCGAGATCGAGATCTGCGACGCGGCGGATCGTCTCGCGCTCACCGGGGCCGGTGCAGGCGCTCCCGGCCTCGATCACGTCGATCGCGGCGCCGTCGAGTTTGCGGGCGATGTGTGCTTTCTCGTCGGGCGTGAGCGACACACCCGGCGCTTGTTCACCGTCGCGGAGCGTCGTGTCGAGAAACTGTACGTCGCCGATGTTCTCGAGTGTGCTAGTGTCGGGGTGGCCCCCGAATAAATCGATCACCGGTCATACTAACCTCACTCCACAGTCGGGGGATGGATGGTTAAAAAGGTGCCTCTTTCCTGCGGACAGTAATGCACTTGTATCCGGGCAGGCAAGCACTGGTGAAGCCCTGTGGTGTAGCGGCCAATCATAGTGGCCTTTGGAGCCACTGACGCTGGTTCGAATCCAGCCAGGGCTACTGTATTTTCAGTCGCCGACTGGATTCGAAGCAGGGAACGGAGTGACTGTGGTTCGAATCCAGCCAGGGCTACTGTATTTTCAGTCGCCGACTGGATTCGAAGCAGGGAACGGAGTGACTGTGGTTCGAATCCAGCCAGGGCTACTCTCTTGTGAATATCCGCTGGCTCCGAATGACAGTGCATACGCACCGGTCGTTCGACTCGATGTGGACAGCCATTTATCCGCTGGCAGCCAACAAGAGGTATGTTCGAGAGTCGACCGGACCGAGACAGTGAGGTAGTCCTCTGTGGCCGGTCGAACGTCGGCAAGTCGACGCTGATGCGCGAACTCACCGGCCACGACTTCGACACGGGGAGTCGGCCGGGCGTGACCCGACAGCCCAACCACTACGACTGGGCGTCTGCGGATTTCGTCATCACCGACCTGCCCGGCTTCGGCTTCATGAAGGGCGTCCCCGAAGAGGTGCGCGAGGAAATCAAAACCGACATCGTCCGCTATATCGAGGAGTACGCCGACGAGATTCTCGTCGGGGTTCTCGTCCTCGACGGCAAGGCCGCCGTCGATATCATCGACCGCCACAGCGGCCCCGATTCCATCCCGCACACCGTGGAACTGTATCACTTCCTGCGGGACGTGGGGATTCCGCCTGTCATCGCGGTCAACAAGATGGACAAAGTCGACAACACGGACGAGCGACTCGACGAAATCTGTGACCGCTTCGGACTCGTGCCACCCTGGAAACAGTGGCAGGAGACGATTGCCCCCATCTCCGCCAAGCGGGGGAACATCGACGCACTCGAATCTGCCGTCCGCGAACACCTCCACGACGCGGGCCGGGACGACCTCTTTCAGTTCTTCTAGGTGCGAAGTGGGTCAGCGGATCTCATAACAGACAGTCCGTAGACACCAAGAAAGCCCCGAGTCTCTGAACTCCCGCGACTCGCTGCGCGCGCTCCTTTCAGTCGCGTGCTTACTTCGCCGGGGCTCGTTCAGAGACTCGCCCCTTTCAGTCCCACCCCGCAGACAGGCTTACCAGCCGACTCGGGTGGGACTGAAAGGGGCGACTGGCTACGCGAACCCCGACGAAGCAAGCACCGCAGGCCAACGGCCGAGGAGCACAGCGAGTCGTGGGAGCGTAGCCAGTCGGGGCTTTCTTGGTGGTCAGCACAGACGAAGTGTCAGTAGTCAATACAGCGTTCGCAGTTACAAACCCGTTCGCCACACGATCAACTCAATTGAATCCAACACACACCGGAGCGACCGAAAACAGTCGATTAGGCGACGTTGAATCCCTTGTCTCGGAGGAAATCCTCGACCCGGCCTGTGTGATTGCCTTGGAGCTCGATCTGACCGTCGTCTATCGTTCCCCCACACGCGAATTTCGATTTGAGGTCCGACGAGAGACTGTCCAAGTCGACGTCGTTCGGATCGAAGCCCTCAATTATCGTTACCTCTTTTCCGTAGCGGCGCTCGTCGATGCGGATGGTAATCTCCTGCGAGTCCTTTGCGACGTCCTCACAGACGCAAAGCTCGTCAGGGAGCCCGCACGTCGAGCAGACTTCCGACATTACAATGTACTCCTAAGAAATGGTGCTATTAAATACTGTCGGGATATCGAGCGATGAGGGGCAGACGGAGATGCGTCTGCAAAGAACGACTGACACCCCAGAAGAATTAATGCGTGTCGCCGCCCTCTGACCGAGAGACAGAATGACTTACACCGCAGGAATCATCGGTGCTGGAGGGATCGCCGGACTCGGCATCCTCGGCATGCACGACGAGGACGAAATCGGCAAGAAGAAAGTGCGAGCAAGTCACGCTGGCGGCTACGACGCCACCTCGGACATCGAACTGGTCGCCGTCGCAGACACCGACCCGGACAAGCTGAACACGTTCGCGGACGCGTGGGACCTCGACGACGGAGCAACCTACACGGACCACACGAGGATGCTCCAGGCGGAGTCACTCGACGTGGTTTCGGTCGCGACGCCGACACTGTTGCACGCCGAGCACGTGCTGGATGCGGTCGAACACGGGTCACCACAGGTCGTCTGGTGCGAGAAACCAATCGCCTCCTCGCTCGAAGACGCCAATCGGATGATCGACCGCTGTGAGGAGACCGAGACCGAACTCGTCATCAACCACTCCTTTCGATTCACCGACAAGCTGCAGCAGCTTCGAACGCTGATTCACGAGGAGGGTCTGCTCGGTGAAATTCGGTCCGTGAGCACGCAGTTCCGGATGGAACTGCTCCGGAACTCCACGCACCTGCTCGATACGCTCGTCTATCTGCTGGATGCGCGCCCGAGCGTCGTCAACGGCTACATCACCGGCGAAAACGAGGCCGCGGACTCTCTCGGTGCCGACCAGGACGTCGACGACGCCGCTGGCGGCGGTTTCGTCGTTATGGACGACGACACCTTCGTCACCATCGACTGTACCATCCCCCGCGACATCTCCTCGATGAACCTGAGCTTCATCGGTTCGGAAGGGAAACTGTACATGAACAACGACGACGGCGAGTGGCGCTACTGGTCGCTCGAAGACGGCGAGCACGTCGAGCTCCCTCTCCCCGGTATCGAGGGAGAGTGGACGTGGGACGAGGACTACGAGCGAGCGTTTGCAAACGCCGCGAATCACATTCAGGACATTCTGAACGACGGGGTCGAAAACATCTCACCCGGCGTCGAGGCGGCCAAATCACTCGAAATCATCATCGGGTTCTACGTCTCTCATTACACGAACGGCACCTGCACGGTGCCACTCGACCGGCCGCTGAACGGCGTGGAGATCACCTCCTGGTGAATCTCGTCGGGGCCCTGATGTGCCCAGGGGATTCGCACGCTCCAGCCAAGTAGCTGCAGACGGTCAAAATGCTGGCAGAATGGTCTCCTCAAACGCCTCGACAACCCGGTATGGGTCACCCAGGTTTGACATCACGATGACGCGAGTCACGCCAGCGTCCTCGAACGACTGAAGTAGTTCGAGCAGTTCGCTCGGGTCGTCGGTGATGAGCAGTTCGTCTCTGATTTCTGCGTCGCTCATCTCGCTGATCTGCTCGTCTGCGACCGACTGGATCGAACGCGGGTCCGGGTTGTCGAGTTCCTCGACGGGAACCATCTCGCCTCGTTCTCGTGCCTCGGCGACCAGTTCGTCCGGGTCGCCGATGTTCGTGATGATCTCGTTCGTGATGTGCGGGTCACCCTGCCGGTCCGCACCCTCCCACCCCTTCCGGAAGTTCGGAGCCACCCGCTTTTCGACCAACTCAGCCCCACCCGTCGTCAACACGCCATCTCCGTGTGTTCCCGCAAGCTGACTCGACTGTGGCCCCCAGGCGGCCCAGTTGATGTCGATGTCGGATTTCGGCGGCGTGAACACCTGAATGTCCTCGTACTGGTAATGGTCGCCCTCGTAGGTGAGGTAGTCCCGTGTGTCCCAGAGTTCACGCATAATCTCGATTGCCTCGACGAGCATCTCCGCTCTAGTGCCCCAGTCGGGCCAGGTATCGGTGAACGGGGCTTCGTTCAGCGCCTCGCCAACCCCCAGCGCGACCTCGAGCCGGTCGGGGGACATGTTGTCGAGCGTCGCCAGTGCCTGCGCGAACACCGGCGGTTCGTACCGAAAGAGTGGACACGAAACGGAGGTGCCGACCGGAACCTCTGGCACCTCGTTCATCACCGCACCGAGCCATGGGAGGACGTGATGGGTGTAGGGGCGCGTGTCCAGCCAGGGATGAAAGTGGTCCCCGATCCAGATGCCCTCGAACCCGGCATCGACGGCCGTCTTCGCCAGTTCGATGTCCTCGGCTGGCGACCGAAAACAGCCGCCCACGTTCATGTGAATCTCTAACGACATGACCAGAGCGTTTGCCGGAGTCGGAATAAGTATTCCGGCGCGTCGGCAGTCGTGTAGAGTGAAACCCACCACCGAGACGGCCAGCCCGAACTGCTAAGTTCTGGCACAGAGTACCTGTCGTATGTCTGCTCTTCCACAGTCGACGGATGTCGTGATCGCAGGGGCTGGGATGGCGGGGCTGGTCGCTGGCGTCGCGCTGACAGAACAGAGCGAGGACGTCCTCGTGGTCGAAAAGGGGTCACGGCCGGGTGGCTCGATGAGATTGTCCGGCGGCACCATCTGGACGTGGGATGACGTTGCCACGGCGACAGCAGTCGCGCCACAGGGAAACAAGATGCTCCAGTCGCTCGTCGTCGACCGCTACGAGGAGTCCATCGAGTGGCTGACATCACAGGGCGTCGACCTGACCGAACAACCAACCGAGGAGGAGCGGACGATCATGGACGCCGACCCGGAGCAGATGACGAACGCACTCGTCGAGACGCTCGAACGCAACGGCGGCACGGTACAGACCGACACGCCGATGAAGCGACTTCGCGAGCGCGAGGGCGATGTTGCGGGACTCGTCGTCGCGGACGACGGGTCGGAGGTACATATCGAAAGCGAGGCTGTGATACTCGCGACGGGTGGCTTTCAGGGCGACGACGCGATGGTCGAACAGCACATCACCGACCGTCCGGACCGACTGTGGCTGCGCGGCAACCCGTGGAGTACGGGCGACGGATATCGGGCGGCGGCCGCTGTCGACGCGAAACTTACCCGTGGCACCGGCTGGTTCTACGGGCACAACATGGCCGCGCCACCGGCAACCGTGCGCCCGGAGGAGTTCATCGATCTGACGCAGTACTACGGCCCCAGAGCAGTCGCGGTGAACCAACGCGGCCAGCGGTTCGTCGACGAATCGGCCTGTGACGGCGAGGACGAACTCGCCGTCGCGACCGCACGCGAGGCAGACGGTCGAGCGTACTACGTCCTCGATGCGACGCTGTACGAGTCCGAAATCAGTTCGGGGTCACAGGTAAAAGCGCTCGTCGACCGGGTCGAACGCGCTGGCGGTGCTGTCGCCTCGGCAGAGTCGATCCAGGGACTCACAGCGGCGCTCTCCGACTGGGACCTCGACGGAGCACGGCTGGTCGAGACGCTCACAGAGTACAACGCGGCTATGACAGAGGGAAACCGGCTGGATCCGCCACGCACTACCGACCGTCGGCCGCTGGACACGCCACCGATGTACGTCGTTGCGGTGCAGCCCGGGATTACCCAGACGACAGGCGGCGTGGCGGTCACAGCCCGGATGGAGGGTATCGACCGGACTCGGAGCCGTTCCACACTCACACAGGACTCGACGAACACGGACTCGACGAATCTTGCGCCGATCGCAGGGCTGTACGCGGCGGGTGCGAGCGTCGGAAACGTCCACAACGGCGGCTATATCGGTGGGCTCGCGACCGCCCTCGTGACTGGGCGGATCGCTGCCAGCGCTGCCCACGATGACGTCCAGTAGTGTAGTCAGCGGAACGGAATCCGACTCTGTGACCGTCTGACGGTCTTGAGTAGCCCAAGCGCCTCGTCGACATCGTCGGTCGTTGCCGCCTCGTTGTATCGGGCTTTCTCTCGTAGGTCGGTGAGCTGTCTGGCACTCCAGCTCGCGTCGATATCGTCCAGATAGGCGCGCATCGTCTCACCGCGTTTCCGGGGCCTGTGTCGCCGTTCGAGCGTCGCGAGTAACTGGTCGTGGATCCGTTCGATGTCGGCGGCTGGGTCCGCCCCGCGGTGTCGTCGAAACCGGATGCTGCTTGCGATCCGGCCGACCGTCGGGCTCTGTCTGACCCCGGCAACCAGACCGAGCAACACGACGACCCCGAGTGCGAACTGCTGTGTCGGGGGCGGCGTCACCGGGAGTAACGTCTCGGACTCCCTGTCGGTGTCGGCCTGTCCAGTCGTGTCTCCGGTTGCGCCCGAGACGACCTGGCTCCCGTTTGTCCCTCCCTCCGGAGCCATCAGACTGGACGGATCGCCCGCGAATATCTGTTCACGAAGCCGTGCCGGAATCGTCGACCGGGTCGTGTTACTGGCCGACGCATTCTCGCTTGCTCCCAGGTCGGTGCTACTGTCGAGAGACGACTGCCCTGCAGACCCAGTGGGTTCGATGCCCGTCTGTTCGATCTCCTCGTCGAGCGCGCGCTGTTCGGCTTCCTCGCGGTCGTCTGCCGGTGTCGGGTCGAACTGAAGCCACCCAACGTCGGGGTAGTACACCTCCACCCACGCGTGTGCGTTCAGCCCGCGCACCGCGTAGGTGTCCTCGTCGACCTCCTCGCCGGGGGTGTATCCGACGGCGAGACGGGCCGGGATCCCCTGGGTTCGCAGCATGGTCACCATTGTCGTCGCGTAGTAGGTGCAGTACCCGGCCTCCATCTCGAACAGGAACGCGTCGGCGACGGTTCCATCGGGGCGGTCGACGTCGAGTGAGTACTCGCGTGCGTTCTTGAGCCACTGTTCGACGGTCAGTGCAACCTCGTGTGGGTTTTTCGCGTCCGCGGTGAGCTCTGCGGTGAACTCACCGACGCGGTCCGGCGTGTCATCGGGAAGCTGGGTGTAGGTCGATTCGATGTCGTCCGGGTAATCGAGTGTCGACCTGAACCGTTTCCGGTCCGATTGCGGAACCTGACTGGTCACCTCGTAGGTCTCCCCGTTCGAGAGTGTGCCATCGAGCGTGATGTCACCGTGGTCGGTCACGAGTGTCCGGTCAGCGATGTCGTCGCTGACCTGCGTCGGTCGCCACGCCGCTGGCAGCGCGGAGATAGTTGTATTGGCTTCGATGCGCTGTGTGACCTGTTCTGTCTCACCCGGCGGCTGGTCGAGTTCGTCCGGACCGTACGCCGTGTTCGACCCGGTTCGAACCCAGCCGTCGCCCGTGTATCGGTCGAACGTCGCCGTCTTCCAGTAACTCGCTCGCTCGCTCTCGACGATGAACCGAATCGCTGGTGACTGATCGACCTCTGCCTGAACATCGATCTGCCCGTCAGTGCCCACGAGACTCTCTTCGAGGGTCGTCGTCTCGCCGGTGTCGGTGATCGAGATCGGCGCTGCGGCCCCGCTGGGCACGATAGTGACCACGAGCGGAGCGAGGATCATCACCGCAAGCACCGTCGCAACGCGTCCGGTTGCCGCACGCGACACGTCACGTCCGTCGAGGTCGCCAAAGCCGACGAGCGCGCCGATTGCGATGACCGCGAGCAGCGTTGCCGTCGTGGCAGCATCGCCCGTGAGCACGAGATAGCCGACGGGGAGACCGCCCGCGACCGCTCCGGCGACGTATCGGCGGCGCACGACCAGAAACCACGTCACGAACACCGGGGCTGGCGTGACCGACAGCGCCCAGATGTCCACCGCCCGGATTTTGAGGACTGTCTGGCCCGTCAGCAACTCGACGTTGTGCAGCGCCATCGCGATGACGTTCGGGTCGTACGGTAAGGCGAGCACGTAGACGACGAGGCTGAGCACGAACACCGCGCCGCCGAGCGCGAGTGCGACTCGCTCTTCGAGCACGCGAGCCGTCACCGTCGCCGCGAGGAGTGTCACCCCGACGAGCGGATACAGCGGCCACGGGTCACGAACCGTGCCGAGCACGTCGTGGATCACCGAGAGAAAGGCAAACAGCAACGCGAGTGCGGCGAGCAACGCGACGCCACGGACCAATAGTCCGGATCGGGTGTCGTTCATGCGTGCACCTCCGGGGACTCGTGGTCAGTTTCTGTCTCCACGTCGCGCTGTGACTGCTTGCTGATCGCCTCCAACAGCGTCGTCGTGTACTCACCGATCCGGACGCGCGTGTCGTCCGATCCCGCGTCAATCTCGACATCCGCATCGGCGCGCACTGCCTCGGGGAGGTCACCGCCATCGGTTGCCGCGAGTAACTGGAGGAGGTTCCCCCGGTGGGTCATCCCACGCCCTGCAGGCAGGTGTTCCTCGGGCAGTGTGAGTTCGACGGACTGTCCGGCATCGAGTCCGAGTTCGACGGCGGTTGCGGCCGCACGTGCCATCTCGTCTACCCGTCCCGGTTCGCTCGTCGCGGCGACCGAGACCGTCTCGTCGCGTTCGGTTGCGGCGAACTCGACGACCATGAACTCCTCGCGCTTCGCGCTCGTCTTCCAGTGAACGTGTCGAAGGGGGTCACCCGGCTGGTACTCGCGAAGCCGGTCGAACTCCTGCCGCTCGACCTCGAACTCATCCGAGAACTGCCGCGCGAGCGCGCTCTCCGCTGCGACCTCGTATCGCTGCGGATAGACGACCACCTCTGCGGCCGTCGTCTGTTCGATCTGCCGTTCGACGAGTCCGAGCGCGCCGCGCTGGACGACGGTCGGCGGGCCAATCGAGTGGACGCCGCGGTCCTGTAACTCGACGGAGCGCTCGAACTGATAGGGGAGCGAGACTGTCGCGGCGATCGGCTCCATGTCGATTCCGTCCGGCGGCGCGACGTGAACGGTTGCGAGTCCAGTTCCGTCGACGAGCAATTCGACCGTTCGCGTCTCCCCGGGAAAGCCCGGCGCTGATCCAGCGAGTTCGACGGTCGGCTCGCTCGCCTGCCGGACCGAGAGCATCCCGAGCAACAGCGCGAGAAACAGCGGCGCTGCGACGGCGTTCAGCGAGCGCGCACCGAACTGCCAGCCGTACGCGACGGTGCCCAGAACGACGCCAAACGCAATCCAGCCGCGGCGTGTCAGTCTCATTCTACCTGCACTCTGTCGAGCGTTTCGGCGATGACTGTCCGGCCGGTTCGGTTGTCGCTGGTCCGGATCCGATGCCCCAGCACCGCTGGCGCCTCCGTCTGGATATCGTCGGGGACGACGTAGTCGCGTCCGTCGATTACAGCCCGACCCTGAGCGGCCCTGAGCAGGGAGATGGTGCCGCGCGGACTGACACCCAGTTGTGTCTGCTCACGCGTGTAGGTCACGATTCGCGTCGCGTACTCCCGAATCGCCTTCGAGACGGTGACCTCAGTCGTGGTCGCCCGGGCGCGCCGCAGGTCCTGCAGGGTCGCCACCGACGTCAGTTGCTCGATGGGATGTTCGCCCACGACCCGGTCGAGCAACTCCGTCTCCTGTGCGGAGTCGGGATAGCCAAGTTGCAGTTTCTTCATGAACCGGTCCAGTTCGGCCATCGGCAGGTCGTAGGCGCGGTCACCCTCGACGGTGTTCTGGGTCGCGATGACGGTAAAGGGGTCCGGAAGCGTGCGGGTCGTCCCGTCGACGGTGACCTGTCGCTCCTGCATCGCCTCCAGCAGTGCGCTCTGCGTCTTCGGCGGTGCGCGGTTTATCTCGTCGCCGAGTACGACGTTTGCGAACACTGGCCCCTCTCTGAACTCGAAGGCCTCCTCGCGCTGGTTGTAGACGTTGACACCGGTCACGTCCGAGGGAAGCAGGTCCGGCGTGAACTGGACGCGCTTGAACGTGCCCCCGAAGGACTGTGCGACCGACCGCGCAAGCATCGTCTTCCCCACCCCGGGTACGTCTTCCAGTAGGACGTGTCCCCGCCCGAGCAGTGCCGTCATGATGTGTCTGATCTCCTCGTCGTGGCCGACGATCACCTGCTGGACGTTGTCGATGATCGAATCGACGGTCTCACGCGCCGTCGTGATGTCGGTCGGTTCCTCTGTCTGGTCCCGCGCCGTCGTTGGGTCTGGAGCGTCTGTCTCCGTATCTGTCATGTGTGCTCTCAGTTCCTGCCCGCGTCAGTTGCCACCGGTTCAGGTTCGCAGTCAACATCGACATCGTGTCGGACCGGCCAACCTCGTCAACGCGTCTTGCCGCGTTGGATGCTATCGACTGTCATCCAATACTTGGGTTCCAGCATACTAAATGGCAGGGTGGTCTGACGCTCGCTTCACAGATCCGCAAGAGTCGGCATCTCGGCTCGGTTCTAAACGCTGTTTACCACCCCTTGCAGGACGAACACACCATCTGCCCGTCCTCGAACCAGAGTCGCGAGACGCGGTCGCCACACGCGCCACAGACTTCCCCATCGCCGCTCCAGCGCGCAGTGCCCGTCGCCGGTTCGACCGTCCCCTGTGAACGTTCTCCAGACGTCGAATCTGACGCCACTGGTGTCGGTTCGGATGGCTCAGTTGTCGGTTCGGCGTCCTCGCCGCTCTGTCCGAACTCGTCGAGTGAGCGGTCGCCCATACGCGTCGTTGTCGTCGCTGTCTCATATATCCCGGCTTCCCCCCCGAGGTC
The DNA here is from genome assembly GCF_051414115.1 of Halovenus marina. NCBI lineage: Archaea > Methanobacteriati > Methanobacteriota > Halobacteria > Halobacteriales > Haloarculaceae > Halovenus > Halovenus marina. The sequence goes on from NZ_JBLKNZ010000001.1 coordinate 2,384,283, forward strand.
AACGTTGCCTCAGTTAATCCGGCTTAATTCGGATTGATCGGGGGCGATCCACGACAAGGAACAGCGGTTTATATGGACGTGTCGCACCTCGTATCCAATAACGATGAACCGGATCACGCTCGTTGCGGGGCTTCTGGTCGCTGTCGGGCTACTGGGCGCTCCGGCAGCAGGGTTCGTGGCCCAGAATGATGCAAGCGACATCGTGGCACAGACCGGCGACAGCGACGCCCAGACCGCGCCCGGGGAACAGTTCGCTGGGGTAGTAGAGGTCCAAAGCGTCGAACTCAACGGAGAACTCGACCAGCAGTCCTTCGCCGTGGCGCTCGACCGGGCCGACGACAACGCGACGAAAGCAGACCGGATCGCCGCACAGATCGAGGCGGTCGAACAGCGCATCACGTCCCTCGAAGAGCGGAAGGCAGCGTTGACCCAACAGCGCGAGAACGGAACGATTTCGGAGGGGAAATACCGGGCACAGACCGCAGTCGTCGCCGCCCAACTCAACACGCTCACGGCCCAACTGAATCAGACTGGCGAAGCCGCGGCCACACTGCCGCGAGAGGCGCTCGAAGCCAACGGGGTGAACGTGACCGCAATCGAAACCCTGCGGCAGGACGCGAGTCGACTGGGCGGTGAGGAAGTCGCAGCTATCGCCCGCGGTATCACCGGTGACAGGCCCGGCGCGGTCGGCAGAGACCGCGGTGAGCGCGGCGGAAACGGAACCGACCGCCCAGGGGCGGACCGCGGTGAATCCGAGAGCGCGACCGGCGGCCCTGACCGTGGAGGGGCGGATGAGGAGACGAACGGTGAGACGGACCGGGACGGTGAGAGCAGGACGAGCGGTGAGCCAGACCGCGATGGAAAGCGGGCGACCCCGAACGCAGACCGTGGCGGATCGAACGAGACGGACACCGACGCTGACCGTGATGGGGCAGACGACGCGACCGACGACGAGGGATCTGATACCGCGGCCAGTGATCAGTCCTCGTCGACACCAGACAGCACGGATTCGGACGAGTCAGCCCAAAACGAGACTGACGAACGAGCCAGCACGTGAGGAAAGCGGATCCAGAGTCGTCTGATCACTTCTCGTCAGTTTCGTCTGGGAGCGCGAGGACGTTCTCCCGGCCGAGTCGGAAGCCGTCGAGAGCGCCGTCGTCGCGGAGTTGTGTCACCACCTGACTCGTCTTGGCGTCCGTCCAGTCGAGTTGGGTCGCGACTTCCTGCTGTTTCATCCGCCCGCCCGACTGCTCGATGAGTCGAAGCACCTGCTCCTCGTTGCTCAGCAGTTCCTGGTCGATGTCGGCCGAGGCCGTCGCAGCAGCGGACGCTTCGTCGGAACTCCCCGATTGGCTCGCCGAATCTGACGTCCGGTCACCCGAGTCTGCGTGCTGGTCCGCAGTGTCCGACGACTGACTTCCCTGATCCGACTGCTGTGTCGTCGCGCCGTCACCGTCCGTCGAACCAAGGTCACGCCGTCGATACGCGTACGCTCCAGCCCCGCCAGCGGCTAACACGGAAAGAAGTGCGACCAACACGGGCGGCGAGAGGGGAAGTCCCCCACTGCCGCCGGACGACGCACCGGGCGGCCCGAGTTCGATCTGCGGCTGTTCGCCTCCGAACGTCAACTCCCCGGTGTAGACGACCGACTGCTCGCGCGTCTCGGTCGGGTCGGGTGACGCGTCGAGAAGTTCGTGTGCGTCAGTCCACGAGATCAGCAGCGTCGTCTCCTCGTCGAGAAACATCCCCTGAATGGCGTCGCCGACGACCAGACGCTCCCCATCGGTGGCCGCGAAGTTCGACCACCGGAAGGTGTAGGTGACGACCCCGTATTCCTGTGGCAGTTGTTCCTTCTGTGCGGAGACGGTCATCTCCGTTATCGTCATCGAGCGGTTGGTCGTCGATTCGGCGGTGTCGGCCGTCCCGTTCATCCGCGCTCGGAACTGGTCGGTGTACGCGTCGGGGTTCGCATCGATGTCGGTTCGAATGTCCTCGAAGGCCTGTCTGTCCTCGTCGGTATCCAGTCGGAGTCGATACTCGACCGTCCAGGCAGCGTCGGTGTCCTCCTCGATTGAGACCGACAACAGGACGTCGTCGGGGTCGATGTCCTCCTGCGCGAACGGAGAGTGGGAGGTTGCACCTGCCGGGACGACGAGTCCAGCCACACAACAGACCAGCACCGCGAGCAACAGTCCCCGATACACGTCTCGAACAAGGTCGGTTGCACACAAAACGATGTTGGCCCACATCGGCAGTTCGGACACGTCGCTCCCGCGGCCGAAAGTGCGCAGCAGCCAAAGAGGCGCACATTCGTCTCGCTTTGTCGTCGGGAGAGCGCCCTGACGTGCACGGCACGGCAAACGGACGATAAATCGTGTTAAATTGGCTTAATTCGGCTTGAGAGGCGTTCAAACGACTGAATCCGAGTTCACTACGTCACCCCCTTATGGAGGTGGCAGCCAGAGGATTGAGTGCGATGAAAGCAAAACAACTCCTGACGGTTTCGGTCGCAGCGCTGCTGCTGATCGGCGGCGTGGCGGCAGTCGGTGCCGCTAGCCCGGCCGACCAGGCTCCGGACACCGCAACAGAGAACGCACCGGATACTGACAACGCGGACGATGCGCGCACCGACGACGATGCTGGAGACGATGACGATGCAAGCGAATCTGACGATAACGCCAACGCTGGCATTCCCGACCATGCTGCCGGGAACGTTCCTGGCGCAGTCGGTGACGACGCATCCAACGCGACTGCTAGCGACGCTGGCCCGAACGAGCGAGCAGGAAACACGACCGTCGGCCCGAGCGGTGGCCTGCCCGAACAGGTGCCCGACCACGTGGTCGAAATCCACCAGACCATCGAGTCGTTCCTCGACGGTTCCGAGGAAAGTCTCGGTGACCTGCTGAGCGACCTGCTCGGCGACGCTGACGAGGGCGACGACGCCGAGGAAGAAGACGCTGACGAAGGAGAAGACGCTGACGAAGGAGAAGACGCAGATGAGAGTGACGACGCAGAAGAAAGCGACGACGCTGACGAACAAGAGGACGCAGAAGACGATGATGCAGACGAAGCGGACGATGACGACGACACGGAAGCCGACGACGATGAGGAAGAAGACGACAGCGACGACACTGACGACAGCGACGACGCTGACGACAGCGACGCTGAGAACGCCGACGCATAATCACGAAGCGACCCAGACCTAACGGACCCCGCTGACTTCCGCCCGTCCGGATCGGACGGGCGACCCTCCTTTCTTCTCGAACGCTCGACACGCGAGGTCCACACATCGGGTGCGCTGACGCAGTGACACAGAACGCCCCAGAACACTCAGTCAAGAGGGAACACACAAGTACTGTCGGTCGAAACGCTCGGGTATGGTACTCGGGGAACTAGTGCAGAGCATTCTCGACGCACCGGGCATCTTCGCAGACATCGCGACGCACGACCCGCTGTCGGCCGTGCTGATCGGAATCGGAGCAGTTCTCGTCGGCGTCTCGCTCGGCGCGTTCGGACTGCTGACCGCCGGTGTCGTGGTCGACCTCATCCGTCCGGACCGGCCGAGAGAGACGTACCCAAAAGGCGAATAGCCGTTTCCAGATCCGGGCCGAGCGGCGACCCGACAACGACGCTGTCGGCGTGGTCGTAGAGGCCCTCGATCCGCGCACTGACGGTGTCGGGCGTTCCGGCGATGCAGAACGCGTCGATCATCGCGGGCGTCACCAGTCCAAACGCCTCGGAGAACGCCCCTTCGGCAATCGTCTCACTGATCTCTTTTGCGCGCTCGTGGCTCAGGTCGTGTCGGTCGAGCACCGGCGGCGGCGCGCCACCGGCGATGAACGCCACCGGCGGGCGAGCGGCATCGCGTGCAGCATCTCGCTTCGGCGCGACGCTGACGCTCGCGTAGGCGGCAAAATCGAACGACTCGCGATGGTCGGGTCGCTCCGCGAGGCCCTCCGCGACACGCTCGCTCGCCCACTCGATGTCTCGCGGATGCGACCCGTTGTAGAGCACGCCGTCGGCGTACTTCGCCGCCATCCGCGTCATATCTGGCCCCTGTGCGCCGACGTAGACCGGGATCGACCCGCCCTCGTAGTTGAGTCCGGCGTCGTCCGCGCGGAAGGCCCCGTCGTGGTCGACTCGCTCGCCGCCCCACAGTCGTCTGGCGACCTGAACGGTTTCGAGTACCCGCGCGAGCGGTCGTTTCGTCTCGTAGCCGAGGTTGTCGAGCGTCGAGGCGTCGCCCGGGCCGACGCCGAACACCCCGCGCCCGTCCGCGAACTCGTCGAGCGTTGCCATCCGCGAGGCGAGCGTCACCGGGTGAGTCTCGTAGGGGTTGGTGATTCCCGGACCGAGACGTACCGAGTCAGTCTCGCGCGCGATGTCCGCGAGCGTGACGAACTCGTCGCGGTTGTTGTAGTGATGGCTCACGAAGATGGTGTCGAACCCGGCCGCCTCGGCGTCGACGGCGCGGTCCGATAGCTCTCCAACGGGGTGTTCCGGCGTGAGTTCAATCCCGAGCATAGTACTCCCTCAGCGGATCTCTGATCAGGTCCTCGTCGTCGCTCCGGAACAGTTCATCGCTGCCTGCGTGGTCGCCAAAGTCCCAGTCACGGATCACCGCGACCGGCAGGCCGCCGTCGCCCTCGCCGGTGACGAGATTCGCCGCTGCCGCGAGTTCGTCGACGACCGCCTGCACTGTCGCTTCGAGTTCCTTGCCCTCTCGGTCGTGCTCCCCACGCCAGTCCCGAGCAGCGGGCAGTCCCGCCCAGCCGATTGCCACCCCGCGCTGGCCGTGACGGAAGGGGCGGCCCGACGTATCCGTCACGATAACGGGGACGCCGAGCGCTTCGTGGAGTCGTCGGGCGCTCGCCGAGGGGTCCTCGGGCAACAGGAGCATGTCTGCGTCTGGGATGTTCGACCGATCGATTCCGGCGTTGACGGTGACGTGGCCAAAGGGCGTGACCGCGAGCATGATCGGGTCGTCGGTCAGCAACTCATCGCTTGCCTCGATGACCGCCTGTGCGAACCGGGGGTCTTTCTGCTCGCCCGCTCGCTCGCTCACTCGCTCGGCAATCTGCTGTGCGCGCTCGCCCGCCGGGAAGTCGTCGTAGTCGGCCGTCCGACCTTCGGCCTTCGAGACGATGGTGCTCGCGACACAGACAACGTCGCCCGCTTCGAGGTCGACCTGGTCTGCGATGAGTCTCGCGATATCGTCACCTGCCCTGATCTCCGGAAGCCCATCGACCGCGAACACCTGCATGCTCCCGTCTCAGTCACGCGACTCCAAAAGCAGACCGGAACGAATCCACCAAACCCCTCCTCAGCGTCGCTCGACGGTGACGTCGATGTCTCCATCCGAAACGGTCGCGACCAGCATGCTCGCCTCCGAGGCCGGACTCGCCCCGGTCACGCTGCCGGGGTTGAGCAACCGAACGCCGTCGACGCGCGTGTCGAGCAGTTCGTGCGTGTGGCCAGCGACGCCGACGGGGTCGTCGCTCGTCGTGTTCTCGATGACGATGTCGGCGATCCGTCGCTCGTAGTTTCGCCGGGACCCGGTACCGTGCGTGACGACGAACTCCACGCCGCCGAGTTCGACCGTCGCCACGTCCGGGAGACCGACCGGGGGATCCATGTTGCCCGCGACAGCAGTGAGTTCCGCGGCGAGGTCACGGATGTTCGCGAGTGTCCCCTTCGAGTCGAAATCGCCCGCGTGAATGACGTGGTCGGCCCGTTCGATTCGCTCGCGGAAGGGCGCGGGTATCTGACTCGCCCGCGACGGGATGTGGGTGTCGCTGATGATGGCAATCTCCATGCGTGATATATACCCGGATTCGGCAAAAAAGCGGGCGGTCGCGTTCGAGTGTGGATCCAGTCGGCTACTCCTCGTCGGCCAGCGCGAGTTCGGGCGTCGTCCAGATGACGAACTGGTCGTCGTCCTCGCGGTCGATGACGCCGTTGACGTGCTCCTGGTCTATCGGCGGGTCGTTGACCTGGGAGTCGGTCACCGGCGACACCTGCCGGACGTCGTCGACGACCCAGCCCAGATAGCCCTGGTCGTCGAAGGCGTCGTCGTCGAACACGACGATGAGTTCGCTCGCCTCGTCGTTTTCCTTCCCGACGGTCACCTTGGGGTTCAGGATCGTCGTGATCTGTCCTCGCAGATCGACGACCCCCTCGACGTACTCGGGCGTGTTCGGCACCCGCGTGATCGTCTCCTGTTTGACGATTTCCTCGATGTACTCGATGTCGAGACAGTAGTGTTCGTCGTCGAGCGTAAATTCGAGGACGCGAGTCTGCTCTTCTGTCTCCGTGTACGCGGCGCTTTTGTCGGTCTCGGTGGACTCCTCGACACCCGTGGGTTCGACCTGTTCCGGACTGTCGTCCCCGTCTGTCCCGTCGAGTGCCGCTTCGAGTTGCTCCTCGTCCGGCAGCGGCGCGTTCACCGATCCGCCAGTCGAAACCGACATCTCGGTTTCCGCTGTCTCCGGTTCCGTCCCCGAGTCTGACACGTCCGACGGGTCAGCGTCCACCGTTGTCCCGTCGACCTCGTCTACCTTCGCGTCGGACTCGGCATCTGCCGTTTCCGGAGCAGGTTCGGCATCTTCCGTCTCCGCGTTTGCGGCCTGCTCTGTGCCGTCTGCCTGCTGTTCGTCCTCACCATCGGACGGTCCATCGTCGTCCGGGACGCGTTCGTCTGCCTCCCTGTCGTCGCTCTCTGCGGTCGGTTCGTCAGTCTCGTCACGGTTCCCCTCGCGCATCTGTCGGATCCGTCTGGCACGGTCCATGCGTTCGTTGTTACTCATGCTGTCACCTCAGCGTAGCCGAACTGTCTGTCGAACTCGGCCGCAATCTGGAGAAAGACCTCCTCGACGTCTGTGGAGCCGTCGGTCGCAAACAGGGAGTTGCCCTCGGAGAAGGCCCGCTGGAGCGCGACGCGCTTGCGCACCTCCCAGACGGGAAAGCCCGAGAACACCTCGTTGAGCCAGTCGATCATCATCTGGTCCTCGTTTGTCTGCTCGACCCGATTGGCGACGACGCCGACTGTCTCGACGGTGATGTCGACGTGCCCTTCGAGCGCTGCGATCTGTTCGACCAGCAGTTCGATCGCTCGCTCAGAACTGGCCTCCGTCAGCGCCGGGACGAGCACGTTCCGGGTCGCGAAGATGGCGGTGTCGGTCAGTTTCCCGTAAAAGGGCGGGGAGTCGACGATGATGTAGTCGTAGTCGTCCTCGACGTGTTCGAGCGTCGCCGCCAGCGACCCGAGCGCGTGTGGCCCCTCGACTGCGTCGGGAGTCGCGTTTATCGACAGCGCCGAGAGCGCGTCGACGCCACCGTCGAGGCTGTCGTCGCCCTGTATCTGTGCCATCAGGTCCGCAATCGTCAGTTCGTGCTCGGCCTGTAACAGTTCGATACTCGACGGCAACACGTCCATCTCCTCGTGTTCGACGATGAGGTCCGTGACGTCGTCGCGCCTCGTGTGGTCGGTCAGTACGTCAAACAACGTCGGCGGCGGCGCGTCATAGGCCGAGAGCAGACCGAGTCCTTCAGTGGCGTTTCCCTGTGGGTCCATATCGACAAACAGGACGTCCCGGCCGCGCTCGTTGAGCGCACCGGCGACGTTTATCGCCACAGTCGTCTTGCCAGTCCCGCCCTTAGCGTTTGTCACACAGATCCGCGCCGCGGTGCTACCGGCTGTCATCGATTCGTGTCGGAAGATGGCGGTGGCCAGTTATAAAAATACGTTCCCGATTATCACTCACAAGAAGCGGGAAGAGAGGGCCTGATTCAGATGGGCAATTTCGGTCGGTCCTCGGAGTCTGGTACAGCCAGCAGTATGACGCCCGTCAGACCTCGACTCCAACATTTATGATAGCGTAGGTGAAATCCTACGGCAAGATGAGTCTCAATCCCCGCGACTACGACCTCGACGAACTCCGCCGGATGGCTCGCGAGCGGGGCGGCCAGACCGAGGGTGACCCCGTCGAGGACGCCGACATCGACCTGGGGAGTGTCGGGTCGAGCGACTCCCCGCCCAGCGCCGATAGCTCGTTCCGTGCCGGACTCTACCGGGAACTGCTCCCACTCGAGGCGGCAAGCGACGCGTCGAAGCCGTACCTCGATGGCTTGCCCGAACACTACGCTGGCGAGCATCTGCTGTTCGAGTGGCTCGAATTTCTCCTGATGCACGCTGGCTATCAGGGCGCAAACGAGGCCATCGACTACTACGAATCGGTCGACTGGATCACCGAAGAGGTACAGTCACAACTCAACGACTACATGCTCGGGCTGGACGAACAGGCCCCAGCGGACCCCGCTGATCTGGATGTCGACGACCACCTGCTCAGCCTCGTCTACATCGCGAAGCTCTCCTCGATGCGGTAACTGCGAGACGCCGTCGACTTCGCACCTTGCTGGTTTCCGGTTAGTATATACCCCACGGGTGAGAACGGCCCGCGTATGAGTCCAAACGTGGACGCGGAGATCGAGGAGATATCCGGATCGGATATCGGTGCTGACGGTGAGACGGTTCCGGTCGGCGTCAAACTCGGAAGCACGCGAACAGTGATTGCTGTGCCCGAGGACGACGACACACTGAAGATCATCCGGACGCTGACCTGTCTTGCGAGCTACGAGGACCCGCTCACTGGGGAAGAACAGTTCCTCTACGGCGAGGAGGCCGCAACAGAGTATCCCGACCGCGTGCAGTTCATGCTCCGGTCGGGCCTGCCCGAAGACGAGGACCGGGCAGAGCTCACACAGCAGTTCTTCGAGGCCGTCATCGACTCCTACGACATCCCCGAGGATAGCGCAGTCGTCTACGCCATCCCGACAATCGACAACCCCGCTGGACTCGAAAATCTGCAGGACGTGATCGAGTCCTCCTCGATCGGTGGCGATCTGATCGAGAGCTACCCCGAGTCGCTGTGTGGCTCGATCCCCGCGTTCGGCGAGGACCTGCAGGCAATCGAGGAGATTTTCGTCGCAGTCAACATGGGTTCGACGAACCTCGAAGCCTCGGCGTACCGGCGCGGCGAGCAGATTTCGCCGTTCACCACCGGCGCTGTCACCGGCAACGAGGTCGACCGCATCATCGCCAATTACGTCGAGGAGGAGACGCAGGGTCGGGTCAACATCGACATCACGACCGCCCGTGAGTACAAGGAAAATCACGCCGACTTCGAGGACTTCCAGCCGTTTACCGACGTCATCCAGCAACCCGGCGGCGGGAGCCACGAGTTTACCATCGAGCGGTCCGTGATGGACGCCGTCGACGAGTATCTCGACGACGTGGTCGAGGAGTTCGCGAACACGTTTCTCTCACAGCTTGCAAGCGACAACATGAAGCTCTACCAGCTTGCACTCGACCGGCCGATCGCACTCACCGGCGGGATGGCCTGCATCCCGGGGATCGTCGAGGAATTCGAGGCTCGCGTCAGCGAGGAACTCGACCGGGAGATCGAGGCCGTCGCCGCTGACCGGCCGGACCTGTCAGCGACCATCGGCGCACAGCGCATCGCCGCACGGCTCGCGCAGGTCGACTAGTTCTCACCGGCCCAGCACGCAAACCAACGGAGCAGCGTCGGATCGCGGGCTGGCTCGTTCCCGTAGAGCGGAAACCCCTCGATCAGCTGGATATCGATCGTCAGCCGCTGCGTGACTCGATTGCTGCCTGACTGTCCCGACCGTCTCTCGGGTTCGTCAGTTCCCAGTTCGCTTGGAAGCGATAGCGACCGCTTTGGCATCATCGTGGGATAGTCCCACACACTCCCTAAAACCCCGTCAGACACCCGTCTGCCGCCAGGAATTAGCAGAGAGTGAACTCGGGCGAGCGTGCCGCCGACCCGGGCACTCATACATGTGCCATAATATGTATATTAGGCCTTCATAACCATAATGATTATTAACCCCTCTACCGTATCTCGGGGTACGATGAAGCAGTGCCCCCAGTGTGGCTCCCGGATGAACTACAACGACGAAACGACAAAGCTGACAGAGTACGCTTGCCCGACCTGTCACAGCACCGAAATCGTGCAAAAGTCGTCGTTCCGGTCGACCGCCTGACTGTCGGGTCTGATTTTAAGTGAGTTCCGTTTTGGTGGCTTCGACAGTCTGTGGACACGTCTGGTCTAGCATCTTGGCTTCGTTGAAACACTCGATGGCTGAGATACTCCAGCAGTTGTGCTGAATAGTGAGGCCATCTCGGTCAGAGCGCGTCGATAAAGTTGCCAAGGACTCGGTTGAACCGCTCGGGTTCTTCGATAGTGGGACAGTGACCACTGCCCTCGAAGAGTTCGAACTGAGCGTGCGATACGATTTCTGCGACGTATCGGACGGATGCAACGCTACGCCACTTTTCGTCTGCTCCAGCACACACCAGCGTTGGTACGTCGATCTCAGCAAGTACCTCCCGATAATCACGGAGATACAGTAACCCAAAGAGTAACGCGCCTTGGATTGATGCAGGCGTCCGTGACCCTTCGTCGAGTATTCGGTTGCGAAGTTCCCGCGACGGTGGCTTATTGAGCATCGCCTTCGCTTGCTGTTCAAGGAGTTCAATCGGTGCTGTCTGGATCTGGCGGATGGCCTCTTCGAGATCATCGATCGCGTAGCTCCCGTAGTCGTAGCCATCTCGTTTTACAGGCGACGGTTCCATGTCGATATCTACGAGCGCCCGAATCTGTTCAGTCCCAAACTGATGGATATGCTCCCACGAAACGACTGCCCCCATCGACCATCCGACGAGAATAACGTCATCGAGATCGAGCTGCTCCAGAAACGATCGGATGTCGTCAGCATAGTGCTGGACGGTGTGACCGAGTTCTGTCTTCTCGGATCGACCATGGCCTCTAAAATCGACCCCGACCGTTCGATATTCGTCGGACATCGCCGTCAACTGGGGCTCGAAGTATCGAAGCCCTGCCGTGGCCCCGTGAAGGAAGACGATCGGTTGACCGTCACCGTGATCCTCATAATAGAGATCAGCCCCGTTGCACTGAATGACTGGCATAGCAGTGATAGTACGTTGCCACGACTAATAATACCGAGCAGAGTTTCAAGAGGTGAACTCTGCTCAAACCGCAATAGTAGGTGCGAGGTTGCTATACCAGCCCCGGGCATCGTGGCGTTCCAAGCCGTCTTGACGACAGATCTTCTTCCACAGTACCTGCCCCGGAGACCCCTGTGCTCATTAGCCGGGCGTCCACATCTCCGGTATGACTTCGGCTGAACCGACTGAGGCACAAGTCGCCTGTTTCGAGGCGGGGATCAAGTTCGGGTCGCTGTATCACCAGTTCGCGGGGACGCCGGTCAGCCCCGAAAGCGCCGCCTCGCTCGCCGCCGCAATCGAGGAATCGATCGAGAATCAGCCCCACTGTCGCGATGTTCGCGTCGACATCAAAACCGATGTCCTTGCCGACGCTATCGCCGAGGGACCAGCGACGTACACGGAACTCACCGGCCGCTTTCTCGACGTGGAAATCGTCGTCGTCTACGAGGGGACGCGAGTCGTCGCAGAGATAGCGATGGAGGACGGCTATCCACTGATGCGCCCGGTTTCCGTCGAGTCTGTCTGAATCAGTATCGCTCCTGAAACGGCAGCGACGAGGCGAAACTGCCGTCAGAGTTACGTCGATCGAATCTAACCAACGGCCATGTGCTACGAGGCTCTGCTCGACGGACGCGCTCGCGACCAGACGCTCGCTCGACTGTTCCGGGGTGAACTGTTCGCCGCGGCGAAAAACGGGCTGGTCGCGGCCGTCGTGGTCGCGCTCGTCGTCGGCTATCGTGGATTCGACCTCCCGCTGATGGTGGGGGCGACACTCGGTGCGTTCGCACTCGGCGTTCTCTTGCACCAACTTCTGCTCGTCGCCGGGGTCGCGACAGTTCGTCTGTGGGACACGCGTCGCGTTTCCGAGCCAGACAGATAGATTCGGTAACAGATCTGGGTCTGACGGGACTGTTTCGGTACATCTAACTCGGGGTCGCCAAAAGTACGGGTGGATGAAGCTACACGAATATCAGGCAAAACAGGTGTTTGCCGACGCCGGCATCCCGACGCCGGACTCGGCGCTTGCAGACACCGTCGACGAGGCGGTGGCTGCCGCCGAGGACATCGGCTATCCGGTCGCCATCAAGGCGCAGGTACAGGTCGGGGGTCGCGGCAAGGCCGGGGGTATCAAACTCGTCGAGAACGCCGACGAGGCCCGCGAGGCCGCCGAGTCGATCCTCGGAATGGATCTGAAAGGCTATCACGTCGACCGCGTGCTCGTGGAAGACGCCGTCGATTTCGTCAACGAACTCTACGTCGGCGTCACGATGGACCGTGGCGAGGGCAAGCCCGTCGCGATGGTCTCGACCCGCGGCGGCGTCAACATCGAGGAAGTCGCCGAGGAAGACCCTGAAGCGATCGCACGCGAGCACATCGACCCCGCGTTCGGAATGCACGACTTTCAGGCCCGCAAGGCTGTCTACGACGCTGGCGTCGACCGAGACATCGCTCGCGACGTGGCAAGCGTGCTGACGACGCTGTACGACCTCTGGGAGGATCGGGACGGCAGCGACGCGGAGATCAACCCGCTGATGGTCACCGCGGACGACGACGTGATCGCCGCCGACGCCGTGATGAACATCGACGACGACGCGCTCTTCCGTCAGCCAGAACTGGCCGAGATGGAAGAGGAGGCCGCAGGCGACGAACTGGAGGCGAAGGCAAACGAGTACGGCTTCGACTACGTCCGCCTGTCGGGGAACGTCGGCATCATCGGCAACGGCGCTGGACTGGTGATGACGACGCTGGATCTCGTAGATTACTACGGCGGCGAACCCGCCAACTTCCTCGACATCGGCGGCGGCGCGAAGGCAGAACGCGTGGCCAACGCCCTCGATATGGTCTTCTCCGACGAGAACGTCGACGCCGTCGTGTTCAACATCTTCGGCGGCATCACGCGCGGTGACGAGGTGGCAAACGGCATCAACGACGCGCTTGCGCAGTTCGACGAGATTCCGAAACCCGTCGTCGTGCGACTCGCAGGGACCAAGGCCGAGGAAGGCATGGAGATTCTCAACACAGACCTCGTACAGGTGGAAGCGACACTCGAAGACGCCGTGCAGGCCGCTGTCGCCGCGGCAGAGGAGGTGAACCAATGAGCGTACTCGTCGACGAGGACACCCGCGTCCTCGTGCAGGGAATCACCGGCGGCGAAGGCCGGTTCCACACCGAACAGATGATCGAGTACGGCACGAACATCGTCGCTGGCGCGGTGCCCGGTAAGGGCGGCCAAGAAGTCGCTGGCGTCCCTGTCTACGACACCGTCTCGGGCGCAGCGCGCGAGGAAGACGCGAACGCCGTCGTCGTCTTCGTCCCGCCCGCCTTCGCGGGCGACGCGCTGTTCGAGGCGCTCGACGCCCCCGTCGACCTGGTGGTCGCAATCACCGAGGGCATTCCGACTCAGGACATGGCGCGCGTCAAGCGCAAACAGGACGAGACCGACACCCACCTCGTCGGGCCGAACTGCCCGGGCGTCATCACCCCTGGCGTGGCGAAACTCGGCATCCTGCCGGGCAACATCTTCTCGTCGGGTAACGTTGGTCTTGTCTCCCGTTCAGGGACACTCACCTACCAAGTGGTCGACAACCTCACCGACCGCGGACTCGGCCAGTCCACGGCCATCGGCATCGGCGGCGACCCGATCATCGGGACGGACTTCATTGAGGCACTCGAACTGTTCGAGAACGACCCCGACACGGACGCCATCGTGATGTGCGGCGAAATCGGCGGCGAAGACGAGGAGGAGGCCGCGGCCTACATCGCCGAGCACGTCGACACGCCCGTCGTCGGCTTCATCGCGGGCCGAACCGCGCCGCCGGGCAAACGGATGGGCCACGCCGGCGCAATCGTCTCCAGTTCCGGCACCGGTACTGCTCAGAGCAAGATTGAGGCGCTCGAATCCGCGGGCGTCCCCGTCGGTGACACCCCCGAGGAAGTCACCGACCACGTCGCGGATCTGCTGTAGCCCGGTCGCTTCGGTTGTTCCGCTATCGCTTTCGGGTGTTCTGTTATCGCTTCGGGTGTTCTGCTGGTGCTCGCAGCGTCGAGAGACGACAAATCGTGTCGACCAGCCGCCGTATCGCCAGTCAGCACGAGTGGCGACCCAACGCACTTTACCGCGACAGACCACTAGTGCAGTGCATGTCCTCAGACCAAGTCATCGACCTGTTGCGGAAGGCCTACTCCGACGAGATAGAGACAGTGATGAACTACCAGACGAACGCTATCGTCCTCGACGGCGTTCGCGCCGAGGAGATCAAGGAGAGCCTTCAGCAGGACATCCAGGAAGAACTGACCCACGCCGAGCAACTCGGCCAGCGCCTCAAACAACTCGACGCACGCCCACCAGGGTCGGCGGAGTTCACCGCCAGACAGGACTCGCTGCAACCACCCGAAGATTCGACTGACGTGCTGGCGGTCATCAACGGCGTCCTCGACGCTGAAGAGGACGCCATCGACACCTATCGCAGCCTGATCGACGCGGCCGAAGACGCCGACGACCCCGTGACCGAGGACCTCGCGGTGACGATCCTCTCCGACGAGGAGGCGCACAGAACCGAGTTCCGCGGCTTCAAAAAGGAGTATCAGAAGGAATAAGGAAGTACACCGTCACCTGTTCGACTGCATGAGTTTCTCCTCCAGCAGTCTCCTGCGGACGTACGTCATCGGTCTCTTCATGGGCACAGCCGACGGGGTTCCGGGGGTCTCCGGCGGCACCATCGCGCTGATCGCCGGGGTGTACCTCCGCCTGATCGACGCGATCAACGCGGTGACGCCCCGGAACGCCTCGAAGTTCCTCACCGCGCTGGTCAGGGCCGACGTCGACTCGATCCGCGAGGTCCTCGAAGAGACGGACGCCGTCTTTCTCCTCGCACTCGGCTGTGGGATTCTCACCGCAGTCATCATCGTCACACGTATCGTGACGTACGCGAACGAACACGCCCCCGTCGTCCTCTTTGGCATTTTCTTCGGGTTGATCGCGGCGTCGGTCGTCGTCCTCGCGCGGCAACTCACTCTGAGCGAATCGCACCACTACGGCGTTGCACTCGCTGGCTTTCTAATCGCGTTCGTGCTCTCGGGGGATATCACGCTGTTAGAGGGCAACGGCGCAGCACTCGTCTTCGTCGGCGGCGCGTTCGCCGTCAGCGCGATGATCCTGCCGGGCATCTCGGGGTCGCTCATCCTCGTGATCCTCGGACAGTACGTGTTCATGTCGGAGACGCTGGCGGAGTTTACCACCCACATCGGCGAACTGGTTTCGGGCGGAACGACTACCCCACTCGTCGACCCGGGAACGACTATCGCCGTCTTTCTCGCTGGCGGCGTCATCGGTCTGTTTACCGTTGCCCGAGCGATAGAGTACTCACTAACTCGCGCACCGAGAACGACGCTGGTTTTTCTCGTGAGTCTCGTCGTCGGTGCGCTTCGTGCGCCGATCACAGAGATCAACAGTACCGGAACCAGTTGGTCAGCCGAAACAGTCGGCGTCTTTCTCCTGTCCGCCGCCGTGGGTGCTGTCATCCTCTACGGACTCGATCATTTCGCGATCGACGTGGAGATCGAGGCCGGAAAAGTCGCCAACAGTACAGGTCAGAACGCGTGAATTCGCCACAGCACCGACCGCCACTTCTGAGTCGGGATTGCCATACACTGTGGGGCTCACGAACTGATTCCCCTATCTTTATATGTTGTCCGTATATAGATATGTCTGTAATATGGGAATTCTTGACTCGTTCGGCATGCTCGCAAGCACAGTTGTCGCAGCAATCGTGATGCTCATTTTCGCCATCCTGAGCCTGTTCGTGATGGTGTTCATCGTGGACGCCGCGGCGAGTATCGCGGATCTGGACCCGTCAGACGGGTTCACCCTGCTCAGTGCGGCTATCATCGCTGCGGCGGCAATCGTCGCTGGCGGCGGCGTCGCAGCACCCGAGATGGAGTAGACGAGACGATACAGACGGAGAATGAAACAACGGTGCGGCGCGGTCCACTTTTTCAGTCGAGTTCTGTGGCGACAGTCTCGGGTTCGAAGAGGTCGGGGTCGAGAACGAGGTCGGCCTGTCTGCGTGCGAAATCTGGCAGCGACCCGTCCGCGTAGACGACGACTGTCAACTCGGGCGCAAGATCCTTTGCGACCGAGATCGAGGTCGCCTGCTCGACTTCCGTGAGCACGTACACCTCTGCGGAGACGATTCCGGCGTCTTCGAGCGCGGGCCTGTTCGCGATGTCGACGCGCGAAACCGCAAAGCCAGCGGCCTCGATCGCGTCGGCGATGTCGTGGTCGTCGGTGCCAGCGACGACGACTGTGGTCTCGCTCATCTCACTCGTACTCGATGGTTGCAGGCGGTTTGTGGGTCACGTCGTACAGCACCCGCGAGACGTTCTCGTTTTCGCCGGTGATGCGCGACTGGATGCGCTGGAGCGTCTCCCAGTCGATTTCTTGTGCGCGCGCGGTCATCCCGTCACGGGACTCGACCGACCGGACGGCGACGACCCAGCCGTGAACGCGGTTGTCACCTTTGACGCCGGTGGCCTTCCCGATGACAGCGGCCAGCGCCTGCCACGGGTCGTACTCCTCGAGTTCCTCCTCGACGACGTGGTTCGCCTCGCGCGCCACTTCGAGTTTCTCCTCGGTGACCTCCCCGATGATCCGGACCGCCAGCCCCGGCCCGGGGAACGGCATCCGCTCCGAGATTATCTCTTCGAGGTCGAGTTCGCGCGCCACCTCGCGGACTTCGTCCTTGTACAGATCCCGCATCGGTTCGACGATGCCATCGAAATCGATCCGCTCGGGCAGGCCGCCGACGTTGTGGTGGGACTTGATGGTCCCCTCGCTCTCGATGCGGTCGGGGTAGATGGTTCCTTGCACGAGATAGTTCGCGTCGATGTCGCGAGCGACCGTCTCGAACTCGCGGATGAACTGCTCGCCGATGGCGTGGCGCTTCTCTTCAGGGTCGGTAACCCCATCGAGCGCGTCGAGGAATCGTTCCTGTGCGTCGACGATCCGGAGCGAGTCCATATACGAGAACGTCTCGCGGATCTGTTCGGTCTCGCCCTTGCGCATCAGGCCCGTGTCGACGTAGACGGGAGTGAGTTGGTCACCAATCGCCTCGTAGGCGAGCGCCGCCGCCGTCGAGGAGTCGACGCCGCCAGAGAGGGCGATCACGGCGTTTTCGTCTCCGACTTCGTCGTCTATCTCTGCGATCTTTTCGTCGATGAACGAGTCGACGTCGACCATTAGCTGTCACCTCCTGCGAGTTCGACCATCGCGTCCAAGAACCCGACGAAGGGCGGACTCGCTCGCGTCGGCCGGGACCGAAACTCCGGATGGAACTGCGTGCCGAAAAAGTACGGGTGCTCGGGCAGTTCCAGTATTTCCATGCGCCTGCCGGAGGTTCCCGAAAACACCAGTCCGGCGTCTTCGAGGTCGGGGATGTACTCGGGGTTGACCTCGTAGCGGTGTCGATGCCGTTCCTCGCAGGTCGTCGACTCATACAGGTCGTGTGCGATCGTTCCGGGTTCGATTTCGGTCGTGTGTGCGCCGAGTCGCATCGTCCCGCCCATGTCGTCGAGATCCTTCTGCTCGGGGAGCAGGTCGATCACCGGATGTGGAGTGTCTTCGAGTTCCGCCGAATGGGCCTGATCAAGTCCGAGGACGTTCCGGGCGTACTCGACGACGGCCATCTGAAAGCCCAGACAGAGGCCGAGGAAGGGAACGTCATTCGTGCGGGCGTACTCGATGGCGTTGATCTTCCCCTCGGTGCCGCGCGACCCGAATCCGCCGGGGACGATGACCCCATCGACGTCTTCAAGTTCGTCGCCGTGGCCGTCGGCAATATTCTCGGCGCTGACCCACGTTCGCTCGACTTCGATCTGGCGTTCGAGTCCGGCGTGTTTGAGCGCCTCGTGGATCGACATGTAGGCGTCTTCGAGACCGTACTTGCCGACCAGCGCCACGTCGACGCTCCCGGTCGTCTCTCGCGTGACGCGCTCGCGCCACTCGGTGTCGCGTTCGCCCTCGGGCAGCGCCTCCGCCTGCAGTCCGAAATGCGAGAGGACGTACTCGTCGAGGCCCTCGTCTTCGACCATCAGCGGGACGTGATAGATGTCCTCGACGTCGGGGTTGGAAAACACCGCATCACGTGGCACGTCACAGAAGAGTGCGATTTTCTCTCTGGTCTGTGCGTCGAGCGGGTCAGAACAGCGCCCGACCAGAATGTCCGGTTGCAGACCGATCGACCGCAACTCCTTGACGCTGTGCTGGGTCGGCTTGGTCTTCTGTTCGCCGTTTTTCGAGTACGGGACGAGTGTGACGTGGGCAAACAGAATATCGTCCTCGTCTTCCTCGTGAGCGAACTGCCGGAGGGCTTCGAGATACGGCATCCCCTCGATGTCGCCCACGGTGCCCCCAACCTCGATGATACAGATATCGCTGCCCTGTGCGGCCTCTCGAACGCGGCGCTTGATGTCGTCGGTGATGTGTGGGATGATCTGGACAGTCTTTCCCAGATAGTCGCCTGCCCGTTCCTTCTGGATGACGTGCTGGTAGACCTTCCCGGTGGTCACGTTGTGGTCGAAGGTCATGTCGATGTCCAGAAAGCGCTCGTAGTTGCCAAGATCCAGATCGACCTCACCGCCGTCTTTGAGAACGTACACTTCGCCGTGCTGAAACGGGTTCATCGTCCCGGCGTCGACGTTCAGATACGGGTCGATTTTGACCGCGCTCACGTCGAATCCGGCGTTTGCGAGTAGTCGGCCGGTACTCGCCGCTGTGATGCCCTTGCCGAGGCCCGACATCACGCCTCCGGTGACAAAAATGAACTTCCGTCCCAGACTTGGATCGTAACCTGTCTCGGATTCCGTCGGCATACTGACCGTCTGCTGGCGTGCCTCTAAACCGTTTCGGAACGCGTCCTTGTTGCCGTTCGGTTCGTGGATCCCGTCAGTCTGTATTCGACCGACGTCAAGGGTGTCAAGCGGACAGGTCAGAGATCGTCAGTCTCGAAAAACGACGCGACGAGGTCGGCGGCCTCTCGCGTCTGTCCTGCGAACAGGTGGTCTGCTGGGAGCGACGTGACGACGTGGCCCGCGGCCCGTGCCGCCTCGACGAACGGTTCCCACCCGACGGTGGTGTCGTTCTCGCCGTAGACGACCTGAAGCGGGCAGTCGACTCCCGCGATGACGTCCCCGGGATCGAAGGCCACGTCGAGTTCGGCCCCCGGTGCGAGTACGGACAGTCGGTCGGGGTCGACCATCCGGGCGGTGGCAAGCAGTGCGACCGTTGCACCAAAGCTGTAGCCGAAGACGCCGACCGCTTCGTATTCAGTCCGCGCCCACGCGACGGCGTTTGCAAGATCAGTCTGCTCGGCGTTGCCGCCGTCGAACGGACCGTAATCGAACCGCAGACAGTCGACCGACCGCTCGGTGAGTGCGTCGCTGACTGCGCGCAGCCGACTGTCCCGTCTGGTGCCGCCAAACTGCGGGTGTGGCGGGCAGGCGACGACGACAGTCTCGGTATCTGCGTGCTCGCCGTCTGCGCTATCGAGTGTCGCGCGCACGTCGCGAGCGCCGGGAATCGGCAGATTGCGGCTCATACGGGGTGGTATGATGTAAGATTTTTAAGTTCCCTCGGTTCCTCTTTTCGCTATGGGCATCCTCTCACGCACGTCCTATCTCATCCGGTCGAAGCTCAACTCCCTGCTCGACAGGGCCGAAGACCCGGGACAGCAACTGGATTACTCCTACGAGCAGTTGCAGGACGAACTCCAGAACGTCAAGCAGGGCATCGCTGACCTGACAACACAGAAAAAGCGCCTCGAGATCCAGAAGCGTCGCCTCGAAGAGAACGTCGAGCGACACAACGAGCAGGCCAGACAGGCCGTCACGCAGGACCGCGACGACCTCGCGCGACGGGCACTAGAGAAGAAAAAGCAGAAGATGAACCAGATAGACAGTCTGGAGCGTCAGATCGACGAACTGGAAAGCCAGCAGGACCACCTCATCGAGCAGAAAGACGAACTGCAGCGGCAAGTCGAGGAGTTCCGCACCCGAAAGGAGACGATGAAGGCGCGCCACGACGCCGCCGAGGCGAGCGTTCGCGTCAACGAGGCGGTGACCGGAGCGGGCAGCGAGATGGAAGACATCAACCGACAGATCCGGCGCGCCGAAGAACAGACCGAGGAGATGGAGGCTCGCGCGGCCGCGCTCGACGAACTCCGCGAGAGCGGCGCAATCGATAGCTCCATCTCGAACAAGAGCGAACTCGACCGGGAACTCGAACAGCTCTCGACCGACAGCGCCGTCGACCAGGAACTGGAGACGCTCAAAGCCGAGATGGAGGGATCGGACGAGTCAGCCGACGAGACCGCAGAGGACGTCGGTCTCGACGAACTCGAAGCCGAAGTCGACGAGGAAGCCATCGACGAGGAAGCCATCGACGAGGAACTCGAAGAACTCAAAGAGGAGGAGTAGCGGTCGGCCCGCGGGAGGCGTTCGACTGGCGAACATCGAACAGTTTGTATTCGACCGGGACTGGACTCTCCTATGCACCTGCTTTTCGTTCACGCTGACCGGTTCGGGTTCGAGTGGACGGGCGAGGGCGACCCCGAAGCGACCCAGACGGAGGGGCAACTGTCGGAGTGTGTCGTCGTCTTCGCCACTGTCGAGGCTGGCGATACTAACGCCGTCATCGGCGCAACACGGGCGGCCGTCGAGTCCGTCGCCAGCCAGTTGAAGGCGGACCGTCTCGCCGTCTATCCCACGACCCATCTGAGCGAGACAGCCGCGAGTGCCGAGCGAGCAGTCGACGTACTCGATACCCTCGAATCGACGCTCGAAGACGACTACGAGGTGCTGTCTGTCCCACGTGGCTGGGGCAAGCGCGTCGAACTCACGCGCAAGGGCCACCCTCACGCGGTGCAGTCCCGTCAGATTTCTTCAGAGGATCACGTCACTACCTCCCGTGACCGCGAGTGGCGAGTGCTCTCCCCCGACGGTCGCATACGACCGGTATCTGCGGAGAGCGCAGACGTGAGTCAGTCGATGCAGCGAATCATCGATGCCGAGCGAGACGACTCCGATGTCGAGGATACGAAACGGTCAGCATACGAAGCGGCGCTTACCGAGGCCGGGTTTCTCAGGGGCGACGGTGACTCGGGAGAGATGACACTCACACCGCGTGGCACCGTCGTTCGGGACGTGCTGTACTCGTACATCCGCGACCAGTGGACCGAACACGGAGCAGTGCCGGTCGACGACCCGCGAGCGTGGAGTCAGCGAGTGGCCGTCTCCGACGGCGACCTGCCCGTCTCGCTGGTCGGAGAGTGTGGACGGCGAGACAACGAATCTGGCGAGACGGTGATGCTATGGACGGTCACCGCAGGCGGGGACAGCGCGCGCACGAGGCTGCGTCAGCAGGTCGGGCGTCTGTCTCGACTGCTGTCGACGCTCGGTGTCGAGTTCGATCCGCTCGTCAGAATCGAACGCGAATCAATCGAGGGGAGTGGTCACACAGACGGGAAAACAGAGCCGTGGCTCAGTGACTTGGGCGCTCAGATTGAGGCGGAAACGCCCGTCGAACTCGTCTCAGAGCCGGTCGAGTGGACCGTACGCGTGGAGTTCGTCACGGCAGGAACGCTCGGGGAAGCGCTCGGACCACCGACGATTCAGGTCGAGACGGGTCAGCGTGAGACCGCTGCGGGCGACGCTAACAGCACGGACGTAACGGCAGTGTCCTGTTCGGTCCCGATAGACAGTCTGTTGGTGGCGCTTGGAGCGCGCGCGGCGGAGACAGACCGGTCACAGATGCCCACGTGGCTCGCGCCGACGCAGGTTCGACTCATCCCGGTCGAAGCGAGCCAGTTCGACCACTGCGAGCAACTCGCCGAGACGCTTGCGATCGCCGACGTTCGGGTCGACATCGACGACCGTGACAAGCCAGTCGGGACGCGTATCGAAGCCGCCGAGCGAGCATGGATGCCCTACTACGCTGTCGTCGGCGACGACGAAATCGAGTCCGACCGACTCGCTGTCTTCGACCGGGCGGCAAATCGAGAACGATCGCTGACTGTCGAGGAACTCTACAGAGTGGTACAGGACGACAGCGAGGGATTCCCGCGTCAGCGCCAGTCGCTCCCCCGTCGAGTGAGCGACTTATTGGCGTTCGTCTAATCTGTTCGACGTGTTCCCATGTGGGACGCTATCAACACACATCTATTAGTGGTCGAGCGACGACATCTCAGGTATGTACGACGATATTCTTCTGCCGACCGACGGGAGCACCGCCACGGTGCAGGCGCTGGATCACGCGGTCACGATTGCCGACGACCAGAACGCAACGGTACACGTCCTGTACGTCGTCGACCGCCGCAACTATCTCGCGGCGGACGCAGACGTGAAAGACGAGATCCGCCGGTCGCTCGAAGAGGAGGGCGAGCGCGCACTCGACGACGCCCGAATCCGCCTCGACGAGGACGGAATCGACTTCCGCACTGCCACGCGCGAGGGGATCCCCTACCGAACGATCGTCGAGTACGCCGACGAGGAGGGGATGGATCTCATCGTGATGGGGACACACGGCAAGACCGGTGCCGAACGCGTCGCCAGCCTCGGCAGTACGACCGAACGCGTCGTGAAGGACTCGAAGATACCGGTACTCGTGGTCGAACTCGACTAGGTGCCGATGTCGACGTCGACCGGTTCGACGAGCGCGGGACTGTCGTTCGACGGGTCGTTGAGCGCTCGGCTGACCGGTTCGAAGGCCATCCGCTCTGACGGGTACGGTTCGATCAACTCGCGTGCGTTCGAACTCGGTCGGTCGAGCCAGTCACGCTCCTCCCCCTCCGGAAGCACGACAGCCATCCGGTGATGGAATCGGTCGAGCAGTTCGTTCGGCTCTGTGGTGACGATAGTGAACGTTCGGACTGGGTCGGCCGCCTCCGAGCGGTCGCCCCCTTCTCCGCCAGAACTCGTCGATCCAAACGTGTCGAGTCCGGCCTGGACAGTCTCTGGCTCCCACTCAGCCCAGAGTCCGGCCATCGCGAACACGCCGTCGTCGACAGTGATTCGAACTGGCTGGCGCTCCCCGTCGACGTCGACCCACTCGTAGAACCCATCCGCGGGGACGAGACACCGTCCGGCGCTGTCGGGTTCAGTCTGCTCGAAGGCACGCTGGAAACTCGGCTTCTCTGTCAGCGTCTCCCCGCGAGCGTTGATGTGGCCACCATCCGAACTACGCTCCGCCCACGGAGGGACCAGCCCCCACTCGAAATGGGAGACCGACTCAGGGCTATCGTCCGTGATGACGGGGAGTGACTGTCCCGGCGCAGCGTTGTATCGCCGCTCGTAGCCCTCGACGGTGACGTCGAACCGGGTTTCGATCACGTCGGGGTCGACAAAGAGGCTGTACCGTCCGCACATACCCACGATAGCGGCCTGAGACGCATAATGTCTCGGAATGGCCCCGCGTGATTAAGTAGGATGGCGCGCTATCTCCCCTCGATGGCCGAGGAACCGACATTCTCGATACCGTCCCACCCCGAACGTCGGTTTCCCTACCGCGGTGCCGTCGAGTACGAGGGCGGAACGGTCTTTCACCTCCGTCCGCGCTCTGCTGTCGAAACCGAACGGCTGGAGGTGCTTCTCCAGCGGATCCTCGACGACGGCCCCTATCGGTACGGCGACTTTCTGAACCTGCCGATGGTGCTGTATCTCGTCCGCGACGAGAACACCAGCGACGTGTTTCGCGTCTCGGTCCGGGACGGCGAAATCCGGTTACACGTGCTCCCCGAGACGGAATCGGCCGGTCTGCGGGCGCTGTTCGACCGACTCGACGACGCTACCGACACCGAGTGGCAGGTCGTCTGTGAGACGGACGACGCGGAGTGAGTCCCCCCTCACTCCCACGATGCCCGCAGAGAATTAGACGCCGTCGAGCGTCTCGCGGTGGGCGTTGATGGCGTCGAGCGCGTCGTTGATCGTCTCGACAGTCTCTTCGTCGACATCGTCTTCGACTTCGTGCAGTCCTGACTGGATCCGCGCGAGAAGGCCGTGGTCCGCCGCTTTCTCGCCGCTCGCAAATGCGGCGAGTTGGTCTGCCAGACTCGACAGTCGCTCGCTCGCGTCACCGTCCGTGTTCTGCGCCGCTGATTCGACCAGATCGGTCGCAGTCTGTAGGTTCTCGTGTCCCATAATTGAGACTATCTTGGGAGTAATAAAACTGTCACGATTGTCGCTTTCGCTCGACCCATCAACGAGAAAGTGGCGTGATACCGAGTGATAGTCCAGAAGTATTTTCGATTTTCTAACACTGTATAAATCCTTCGCATGCAGGCGGTGTGCACACACGACGAACGCAGTCTGATATGTCGTTCCCTCGAATCCGAGGACGTAATGGACAACACACGATATGCGAACAGACGAACCGTTCTGAAGACCCTCGGCGCGGGCACGGTGGTGGCGCTGGCAGGGTGTAGCAGTGACGATGGCGACTCCTCAGATGGATCGGCTGACGGGTCTGGTGATGGCTCCAGCGATGGATCGGCTGACGGTTCCTCCGATGGCTCCGGTGACGGGTCTGACGATACAGACAACGAACAGCCAGAGCAGGTACCGGGGGCAGACGCCCTCGGCGGACCGGACGACCTCCAGTCCGCGGCGACGGTCGAAGCACTGTCACTCGATTCAGACCAGGGAGCGGGACAGAACGTCTTCTCTCCGGCCGTCGTCTGGGTCGAGGAAGGCGCGACGGTGACGTGGGACATCGCAAGCGGCAGCCACTCAGTGACGAGCTACCACCCGGACACAGACGGGGAGATGCGGATCCCAGAGGGGGCGACAGCGTTCGACTCCGGAACGCTCTCGGAAGAGGAGACGTACGAACACACCTTCGAGGCGCGCGGCGTGTACAACTACTACTGTCGTCCACATCGGGGACTCGGAATGGTCGGACTCGTCGTCGTCGGCGAAGCGACCCCCGGGCCAGGAACGAGTCCACTGGAGGATGTCGAGGGTGCCGAAGCGAACGGGCTCGCCGCGCTGCTCGAACTCGCCGGGATCCAGATCGAAGCACCCGCAACTAGCTACGGCTGGACCGACGCCACCTGGGACTCGTACTGGTACTCGCTGTACAACATGAGTACGAACATCGCGATGTCCGGAAACGGGGTTCCGTTCCCGCTCAACGAACAGATGGAGCAGATGCAGTCCGAGCGGATGCCCGCCATGCTCGAACTGGCGGACACGGACCGACCACCGATCACCGACCCGAACCTCAGCTTTGCGGCGTTCACGAAAGGGGACCCGCACTTCACCCAGCAGCCAGTGCTGGAAGACGACACCGGCAGGCCGGACGGGAAGACACTCGCCTGGGACAAGTCGGCCTCGTCCGGAGTCGTCAGCCCCTCGTCGCTCGCCTGGACGCACCTCAAGGGAGTCACGTGGGCGAAGAACTTCCAGTCGCACTTCGACGTGCTACCCCCGGCAATTGCGGCAAAGTTCCGCGCGCAGTTGCTCACCACGCTCGCACAGGTGGGGATCAACGCCGCCATCCTCGTCGGCGGGTCCCGGGGGAATGGTGCGCTCACGCACGGTGACAGCTTCGAGTTCCTCTCGGCGTACCGGCCAAGCGAGGGGAAGATCGAGGACGAAACCAGACGACCGCACCACCACGCCGCGATGGTCTGGTTCCTCTCGGACATGACGAGTCTCGCACAGAACGGCTGGTTCGGCTACGTCAACCCGCGACCGCTGATCCCCAGAGAGGCCGGTGCCGACGGCATCTTCGACACCGACGTCGGGATTCAGGAGATCACCGACGGCGTCGCCGAAGCGACGATCGGACTGTTCGACCCCGAGACGGTCGCGAGCATGGAGTCGACCCGGTCAGTCGGACTGATGCTTGCTGCGATCGGCTACTACGGTCCACAGGCTGGCAGCGAGGAGCACCGAGCAGCAGCGGCCGAGTACGCGAACGGTCTCGCCGCTGTCATCGAGGACTCGCTCGAAGACTCCGGACGGGTCCAGAACGGTTCGACAAATCAGGCCGCGACGCAGGGAATCGTCGGCCAGGGGCTGCTCTGGGCCTCCGAACTCGACGGCGTCGACCACACTGACACCGCCCGGAGCGTCCTCGGATACCTGCTCGACGACCTCTGGGACGACGACGCTGGCACGTTCAAGTCCGGCGCGAACGCGGACACGTATGCCATCACCGCCCGCGACGCCGGTGATGTCTCCGGCGGGCTAAACGCCGCCGATACCCTGCTCGAAATGGACGGTGTCAAGCCCACGTTCGCGCGGTTTTTCAACCAGACGTTCAACCGCGGTCGACTCCAGCGCGCGGAGCGACCGCCGTCCCGCGACGAGAACGCCGAGTACACGCTTCCACTCCCGCCGATGGCTGGCGGCGAGTTCGGCCAGGCGGCCGTCTACAACGCCGAAGTCGAGTACGACACCGCGGCCGACGAGTGGTCGGTTACCGACGATAGTTTCGACACCGAGGGCGCACTCTATCTCGCCAATCAGGACATCTGGATCAGCCAGTGGGGCGGCGACTTCTACCAGGGTCGCGGCGTCCCCGGACAGAGCGACACGCCGGAGTGATCCGAACGAGCGCTCTTTACGCTGGCAAGACAATACCACACATGGAACAGGTCGACTTCTTGGTCATCGGGTCAGGTTCGGGTCTCGACGTCGCAAACGCCGCTGTCCAGCGCGGCCAGTCGGTCGCAGTCGTCGAGAAAGGCTCGCTCGGTGGCACCTGTCTCAACCGTGGCTGTATCCCCTCGAAGCTACTGCTGTATCACGCGGACGTGCTCGAAACGGTCGAGCGTGCGGGTGAGTTCCACATCGACGCCGAAGTCACCGACGTCGACTTCGCCGACATCGTCCGCGAGGTGAACGAGGAGGTGCAGGCCGACTCGGAGTCGATCCGCCGGGGACTCCGGTCGTCGTCTCGGCACACGCTGTTCGAGGGAGAGGGTCGATTCGTCGACGAGCGAACGGTCGAGATCTCCGGCGGCGAAGACGACGGGACGCGCGTTCGGGCCGACACAGTGTTGATCGCCGCCGGAACGCGCCCCGCGATTCCCGACATCGACGGCATCGAGAGCGTCGACTACCTGACCAGTACCGAAGCACTCCAGTTGGAGACGCCACCGGATCACCTCGTCGTCGTCGGCGGCGGCTACATCGCGGCCGAACTCGGCCATTTCTTCGGGGCGTTCGGGAGCGACGTGACGATCATCGGACGGCGGCCGAACCTGCTTCCCGAGGCCGACGCGGAGGTCGCAGCGGCGTTCACCGAGCGGTACGCCGAGCGGTTTACCGTTCACACCGGCCACGCGGCGACCAGCGTCTTCGAGAGCGACGGGCAGGTGACTGTCGAGGCACACCCCTACGAGTACGGCGACGGCGGCGGTATCGTCGACGGCGACGCCGTGACGGTGACGGGGGACGAACTGCTCGTCGCTGCTGGACGGACTCCGAACACGGACACGCTCAACCTCGACGCGGCGGGCGTCGAAACGGACGACCGTGGGTTCGTAGAGACCAACGAGTATCTCCGGACGACCGCAGAAGGCGTGTGGGCACTCGGTGACATCGTCGGCGAGTACCTGCTGAAACACAGCGCGAACCACGAAGCACAGGCCGTCGCGCGAAACCTCTTTGGGGAGAAACTCCAGCCGGTCGATTACACCGCGATGCCCTTCGCCGTGTTCGCCTCGCCCGAAGTCGCTGGCGTCGGCGCACACGAGTCGGAACTCAAAGAGGCGGGCCGCGAGTACGCGACGCGCACCTACCGCTACGACGAGACCGCACGGGGGGACGCGATGAAGGCCGACGGTTTCCTGAAGGCGATCATCGGTCTAGATGGGGAGATTCTCGGCTGTCACATCATCGGCCCGGACGCATCCACCCTCGTTCAGGAAGTCGTCGTGGCGATGAAAGCGGGGTCGGGCACCGTGCAGGACATCCGTGAGTCGGTCCACATTCATCCGGCACTCTCCGAGGTCGTCCAGCGTGGGTTTTCGGGACAGTTCAACCGTGGCGGACACTCACAGCACTCGCACTGACTGGCGTGGTCGACGAGCGGGGCGAGCGTCACCCCTATATAAACGTTTCTCGCACAGGCGAACACGATACAGTTCCCCCAAACGGGAGTGACTGTGGGGGTCGTACAGAGAGGTGTAATGACAAACGCAGCAGTCATCATCCTTGCTGGTACCGAAGGACACGAGAACGCTGGCCGCCTCCTGAACGGCCTCGAAACGGCAAAGGAGTTCGCTGAACACGGCGATGAGGTGGAACTCATATTCGACGGCGCGGGCACCCAGTGGGTCCCGGAACTCGAAGACGAGGACCACAACCATCACGAACTCTACCAGTCTCTGCGCGAGGACACCTCCGTCTGTGACTTCTGTTCCGGCGCGTTCGGCGTCGCGGACGCCGTCGCCGACGCGGGCGTCGTCACGCTCGACGACCACGACGGCCACCCGAGCGTTCGCTCGCTGGTTGACGACGGCTACGAAGTCCTCACGTTCTAGACGCGGTTGAACACACCCCTTCTGAAGCGATTACGGAACCTCCCCATCCATCGATCCGCGATACCACCGCCCCGTCTCAGCACCGCACTCTTCACAGTACGCGACGACTGCGGAGTCGTCGTCGGTCCGCTCCAGTCGGTTGTCGGTCTGCTCCTCGCAGTCCGAGCAGTATCGGAGTGTCTGTTGCTCGCCGTATTCGAGGGGCGCGCCGAGCGCGAGCGCCCGAACCGGTTCGTCACCGCGGTTCCAGCCGCGCTGGAGTTCTCCCGGAGCGAATCGGACGATTTCGCCCGCCTCGACCGTGACTGGCCCGTTCTCAGTCTCGAATGTCGCGGTTCCCTCCTGCACGTAAAACACCTCCTCCTGAATCTCGTGGCTGTGATAGGCAAAGGCGAAGCTGTCTCCCGGTTCGAGTTCGTAGTAGTTGAGCGCGAGGTCGGTCGTCCCGAGTGCGTCGGTGAGGGGACGCATCACCGCCGCTGGCTGGACGCTGTTTTCGACCTCGTCGATGCGAACCTTCTCCATACCCCCACTATTCCGCCGAGTCTTATCATATCCCCGCTGATCTGACCGTCAAGCGACGCCGAGTCCAGCGAGGACGAGTCTGACGCCGAACACGGTCAACAGCGCGAGCACCGCGATTCGCACTCACAGCTGATGACCGCACGCACACTCACCGATACAGTAGGTCGTCTCGTACTCGCCTGTGAGACTCGCCAGTCGCGTCTGGATATTCTCCGAGACCGACGACGGTCGAATGCTGGCCGAGGTTGCTCCGTAGGGTTCGGCACCGACGTCGATCGTGGTCGTTATCTCGCCCTGTTCGTGGTCGATCACGGCCACCTCGTCGGTCGTCTGCACCGGAACGTACAGCTTCGCTCGGTCAGGATCCCAGGTGCCGACGAAGGCCTGTCCCCCGAGGTCGAGTCGGTCCACCACAATTTCCTCGCCGAGGTCGACGACCGTCACGTCCTCGGTCCCCGGCGTGAACACGTAGCCCGTCTCCGAGTCCGGGCCGATCTCACTGGTCAGAGGGCCGTCACCGAGTCCGTCCGCGGGCGTCAAGCGAGCGAGTTCCGTGGGTTCTGTCGGGTCACTCACGTCCCAGATACTCTCGCTGCCGCGGTCGCCCGCGTTGTGCTCGACCAGCATCCGCTCGCCGTCCCACGCGGCAGTTCCCATCCAGGGTTCCGGGGGAACGCCGTCTCTGGAGTCGACCTCGATCTGTCGGTGGATCTCGAACGCTTCGACGTCGAGAACTGTCAGCGTGTCGCCAAACAGATCGGGGACGTAGGCGTACTCGCCGTCGGGATGAATCGTCACGTCACACGGCCCGGGGCCGTCGTTGGTCCCGCGGCCGCCTTCGGACCGACGGTCGATCTCGCCGGTGACGGCCCCGAAGTCCGACGAGTTCGGATCGGCGTCGATCCGGAACTGTCTGTGAGCCGGTTCGCGGGCGCTGACGACGAGATGGGAGCCATCGGGCGTGCGCTCCTGCCAGTTCGCGCCGGATCCGGTTTCGACGCTCGCGAGTTCCGAGAGCGTCTCGACGCCGAGTGCGCGAACGCTCTCGCCTGCGTTTATCCAGAGCGACTCCCTCGTGGCATCTGTCAGGCGCGGCGAAAACTGGTTCGACGGGAACGATGAGGTCAGCCCCACCGCGACAGTCTCGACGACTTCGTCGCGTTCGACGTCGACGAGACTCACCGTCCCGTCGCCGGTGTTGAACACGTAGACCGTCGCCGCTTCGGTCGTGTCCGGGTCGGTTCCATCCGACGCGGCGTCCTCGTCGGACCCAGTTTCATCGTTACCGCCGAGACAGCCCGCCGTGGCCGCAGTTCCGACGGCGGCCGACCCAGCCAGGACGCCACGGCGTGAGACACCTCGTCCGCGAGGGCGTCCGTCACCACCTGCATTTGGATAGAGTCGCTGGTCTGTCACACGTGTCTTTGGTCACACGTCACAAAGACACTTCGCACTGGGGTCAGAGTCGGTCGAGATACCCCAACACGTCACGCGTATCGAGTTCTCGATCAATGAGCCAGCGGTCGCCGTACTGATACAGCGTGCCGAGCGTGAGTGCCCAGACGACGTGCCCGAACAGCGACGTCGCCGTCAGATTCAGAACGCTCGCGGGGATACCGACGAGTTGGAGCCAGAACGGCATGACGACGCCCGCCGCGAACAGCCAGAGAACGAGGCCGAAGGCGACTGCGATCAGCAGCCGATTCCGGAGTCCGCTCGTGAGCCGTGCCGATCCGACCGAGAGGATACCCGCGTACACGAGACCGAAGACGACGCTGTGAAACTCGTGGCTGATCATCCCGACGACGGGGTTCTGAATCCCGTAGAGCGCACCGATAATCGGGAGCGAGCCGCCAACGGCGTTCATCGCGACGGTCATCGCGACGCCCGCGACCAGCGCGGTCACGATGGTGAGTCCGATGCGAGACGGTTCGACGCCGGGTGTGGTCAGCGTCCGCGAGTTCGTGGCGGCGTTCTCGCCAGCCCGTGGGAGTCTGACTGAGACCGTCGTGCCGTCATCGACGGCCGTCGTAATCGTCCCGTCGAAGCTCTCCGTGAGCAATCGGACGATGTTCAGCCCGAACCCAGTGGTCGGGTCGTCGAACTCCGCGATCTCACCGCGTTCCAGCAGCGCCTGCTGTTCGGCCGGGAGTCCGGGGCCCTTATCGGAGATGTCGACGACGACGTCGCTGGGCGACGGGGTGACCG
Organism: Halovenus marina; assembly: GCF_051414115.1. Lineage (NCBI taxonomy): Archaea > Methanobacteriati > Methanobacteriota > Halobacteria > Halobacteriales > Haloarculaceae > Halovenus > Halovenus marina. The sequence goes on from NZ_JBLKNZ010000001.1 coordinate 2,415,609, forward strand.
AGACGCGAACCCGCGGCGTCTCGGCGTCGCTGTACGCGACGCTGTTTTCCAGCAACTGTCGGAACACCTCCGCGAGCTGGGCGTTGGCGCGGACGCTGATCTCCGTCGTCGGTGGCGTCCACTCGATTTCGGCAGCGGGATACTCCTCGCGGATGCGTTCGATCTCTTCGTCGAGACAGGTCACGACGTCGACGGAGCCGAGCGTAATCGACGAGCGGTCTGCGGTCTCCGAGATGTACTTGATGTCCTCGACGATGTCGATCACGTTTTGCGCCTGGTCGCTGACGACCGCCGCCGAGTCTGCTCTGTGCTGGTCGGTGAGTAGCTCCGAGTGCCCCTTTATCGCCGTCGCGGCGTTGATGACCTTATCTCGGAGCAGGCGATTGAGCAACACCAGCCGGTTCGCCTGCCGTCTGAGTTCCCGCCGGTGTCGACGGTTCCGCGCCGCGTACAGCCCTGTCAGCGTCCCGCCGACGGCCCCACCGATCAGGAAATTCGAGAGATAGGTCTGGTCGCGAACCTCCCCCATCGCCATCAAATCCGGCTGGGTCCCCAGAATTGTCATGACGACGAGAACACCCATCGTGGCGGTTCCGAGCACACACCAGACAGCGGTCGTCCGCACCAGTTCCCGGTCGTAGGCACCGACAGAGAGGATCACCCCGAACGCTGCCAGTGACAGGCCGAGCACCAGCGGAGCGATACCCGCAAAGAGAAACTGGACGGCCGAGTCGTTCGCGGCGAGCGTGACGGTAAAGCGAGTGAGCGCAAAGCCGATAAGCGCGATCAGGAGTCCACTGAGTGAGACAGATCGCCACGTCATTATGAGAGCACAGAACGTGACGAGTGATAGTGTTATGGGGCAGAGAATGCCGATCGTCCCAGCAGATGACAGGTGTCACACGAACTGCTGTCGATCGGATGTGGTCCGTACACATCGATTCAGATATTCATTATCATCCATCAAGAACCAGCCGCCCGTTTATATATCCGTTTCTGCAAACCGACACATATGCTCACAGCAGGATGGAACTATCGAACTGCGGGTGGACGCAGTTCGCGCTCGTCGTGTGGAACTGAGAGAGCCACTGGGCCACCGTGTACTGCCGCGCTTGAACGCAGTGGTGCTGCGGTCGGACGAACAGACGCGAAACAGACGAAACGCTGTGGCCGCGCTGTGAACGATTCAAATACGAGATGAGGACCATGCCCGAAGCACGACGCGTGAACGACCGCGGGGGCGACGGTATCGAGGGGATCACAGCGACGACGACAGTGCTCGTCGTCGACGACGACGGCGAATTCGCACAGCTAGTCGGGGCGTACCTCGAAGACGAACACGGGTTCGAGGTGCAGATTGAGACCGATGCGACGGCCGCGCTCGATTTGTTGCGACGGTCAAGCGAGATTGACTGCGTGGTGAGTGACTACGCGATGCCGGAGATGGACGGTCTCGAATTGCTACAGGCAGTGAAAGAGCACGAACCCGAGTTGCCCTTCGTTCTCTTTGCTGGACAGGGGTCCGAACACGTCGCAAGCGAAGCGATCCATCTCGGCGCGGACGACTATCTCGAGAAGGACACCGGGGAAAAGCGGTACGAACTACTTGCGACACGGATCGAAAACTGCGTCACAATCGCCAGACAGCAGCAGACCCTGCAGGATCTCTACGCGGCGATCGAACACGCGGGTCACGCAATCCTGGTGACCGACACCGACGGCACAATCACCTACGCCAATCCGACCATGGAGGAACTGTCCGGCTACGACCTCTCGGAACTGCGGGGGGACTCCCCCGCGATACTCAACTCCGGCGAACACGACGACGACTTCTATCGGGACCTCTGGGAGACGATCACGGCCGGTGAAATCTGGACGGGTGAGATCACAAACGAGCGCAAGGACGGCGAACGCTACGTCATCGACCAGACCATCGCACCGATCACGAACGCCGGTGAGATCACTGGCTTCGTCGCCATCAATCGCGACATCACCGAGCGCAGAGCGCGCGAACGCGAACTCCGGATGTTCCGCGAGGCGGTCGAACAGGCCGGCCACGCGATACTGGTGACCGACACCGACGGCACCATCGAGTACGTCAACCCCGCCTTCGAGGAGATGACCGGCTACGACCGCGACACCACCATCGGAAACACGCCTGCGATACTCAAATCCGGTGAACACGACGACGCCTTCTATCGGGACCTCTGGGGAGCGATCTGCAGCGGGGAAGTCTGGAACGGCGAGATCATCAACGAACGCAAGGACGGCGAACGCTACGTCATCGACCAGACCATCGCACCGATCACCGACGACGGCGACCTCACTGGCTTCGTCGCGATCAACCGCGACATCACCGAGCGCAAAGAGCGCGAACGCGAACTCCGGATGTTCCGCGAGGCGGTCGAACAGGCTGGTCACGCCGTCGTCGTGACCGACACCGACGGCACCATCGAGTACGTCAACCCCGCCTTCGAGGAGATGACCGGCTACGACCGCGACACCGCCATCGGAAACACGCCTGCGATACTCAAATCCGGCGAACACGACGACGCCTTCTATCGGGACCTCTGGGAGACGGTCCTCGACGGCGAAGTGTGGCAGGGGGAAGTCATCAACGAGCGCGAGGACGGCGAACGCTACGTCATCGACCAGACTATCGCACCGCTCACCGACGACGGCGAACTCACCGGCTTCGTGGCCGTCAACCGCGACATCACGGAGTTAAAAGAACAGCAACGGGAACTACAGCGACAGAACGACCGCCTCGAAAACTTCGGACGAACCGTCGCGCACGACCTGCGGAACCCGCTGAACGTCATGGACGTCCATCTCGAAGAGGCGAAGGCGGCAGACGACCCCGGACAGGCCCACAACGAGATCAGGACGGCAATCGACCGGATGTCGGCGCTCATCGACGAGTTGCTCGCACTTGCCAAACACGGCAAGAGCGTCCTCGACCCGAAACCGGAATCACTCGCGATCGTCACACAGGCCGCGTGGGACCACGTCAACACGCAGGCGATGACGCTCACAGTCGACAGCGATGCGACTCTGTTGATGGACATGTCCCGGGTGACGGAACTGTTCGAGAACCTGTTCCGAAACGCGCGCGAACACGCCGGAGCAGACGCCGCGGTCCACGTCGGGACGCTCGGCGATGGCTTCTACGTCGAAGACGACGGGCCTGGCATCCCGCCGAACAAGCGAGACGGCGTGCTCGAATCGGGCGTCACGACCTCTGAGGACGGTACTGGATTCGGCCTCGCAATCGTCAGCCAGATTGCCGAAGCACACGACTGGGAGATAACCGTCTGCGAGGGGCGTGCTGGCGGTGCACGATTCGAGTTCCACGACGTCACGCAGGCCGATCACGAAACGCATCCGGGGACTTAACAGCCCACCGACCGATCACCCGGTGATGAGCGACGGGCGCGACGAGGATGATGGGGAATCGGCCGAAAGCGACGGGTGCGTCGATTCCGACGCCACGACCGACCGACGCGAGGTCGACCGCGACGGCTCGACTGACAGCCACGAGGTGACTGACACGACACCGGTCGACCGGAGCGATTCGTCGGAGACGGAATCGGCGGCCCGGATCGAGACCTACACGACAGACCGGCTCTCGCTGTCCCCCGACGTTCGACTCCTCTGGGGGATCAAGGCGACGGCCCTGCTGGTGCTGCTCGGAGTTGTCGTCGGGACAGTGATGGTCGGTGTGGGTGTCCACCCCGCCTTCGCGTTACTCGTCGGTGTGACGCTCGTCGTCGCGGGGGCCGTCTGGGTGTTGTTGCACTACCGACGCTGGGTGTATCAGATCCGGGCGGACACCATCTACCTCGAACGCGGCGTGTTCACCCACGTCCGCACGCTCGTTCCCTACGTCCGGATCCAGCACGTCGACACCAGTCGCGGCCCGCTCGAACGGGCGCTGGGGCTCTCTACCCTCGTCGTGTACACAGCCGGGTCACGGGGTGCTGACGTCTCGATTCCCGGGCTCACCCCCGAGCAGGCGCGGGACCTCCAGCAGCGCGTGAAGGAACTCGCAATCGAAGCCGAGGGTGACGACGCACTATGAAACTCGACGGGCGGTCAGTTCCCTACCGGATCTTCGAGAACGGACTGCGCCTGGTCGGTGTGTTCGTGCTGTCGTCGCTGGTCTCCGGTGGCGGCGTCGGCGTCAATATTCCGGGAATTATTGTCTTCGGCCTGATCGGCATCGCGGCACTCGCCGCCTGGGAGAGCGCGTACGTCAGGCGCTTCGAGTACGAGATTACCGCAGACACCTTCGACATCCGCTCGGGCGTGTTCTCCCGTCGCGAGCGGGAAATCCCCTTCGAGCGCGTCCAGAACGTCGACATCGCCCAGAACATCGTCCAGCGTGCGCTCGGTCTCGCGGAGGTTCGACTCGAAACTGCGGGCGGCGGCTCCACCGAGGCGCGGCTTCGCTACGTCAGCCGAGGGGAGGCGGTCAGACTCCAGGAACTCATCAGCGACCGCAAGACCGAGGTGAGCGAGCGCGACCCGGGGGCGACCGACGATATCCTCTTCGAGCTTACCCAGCGCGAACTCGGACTCCTCGGGGTTACGTCGGCGAACCTCCGTCTGCTGGGGCTTATCGCCGTCGGGCTCTCGCTCATCTCTCCTCGACTCGTGCAGGAGGTCGGGCCGAGAACAGAGCTGTTGCTCCTGCTCGGGCCGGGTGTGGCGATTGCTGGCCTGCTCGCACTCTGGGTACTCAGCGGCGTGCAGGCCATCCTGCGCTACTACGGCTTTCGGCTGCTCCGCCACGAGGAGGAACTCCGCTACGAGCGTGGACTGCTCCAGCGATACACCGGCACCATACCGCTCTCGAAGGTACAGACGCTGATGATCCGCGAGAACGTACTCGCCCGGGCAATTGGGTACGGCAGTCTGGTGATCGAAACCGCAGGCTACGCCCCTGGACAGGGTGATGATACCGTCGAGTCAGCCGTGCCGATCGCACGACGTGACCGGGTGTTCGAGCTCGCACGCACGATAGAAAACGTCGGGGAGATCTCCTTTACCCGACCGCCAAAGCGAGCACGCCAGCGCTATCTCGCCCGATACACCATCGTAGTCGCGGTTCTGACCGGGCTTGCCGGACTCGTCCACGTTGTGAGCGAATCGCTCCCGCTCTGGTACGCGACAGCAGCGCTAGTCGTGTTTGTCCCGCCCGCCGCGCACCTGAAATGGCGGAATCTGGGCTACTACTGTGAGGACAACTACATCGTCACTCAGTCGGGATTCTGGAGTCGGCAGACGACCATCGTCCCGTACTATCGAGTCCAGACGGTCTCGGACTCACAGACGATTTTCCAGCGCCGCCGGGACCTCGGTACGCTCGTCGTCGACACCGCCTCCTCGGGCGGGTTCTGGGGCGGCGACGCCGTCGTCCTCGACGTGGACATCGAGACGGCACGAACCCTCCGCGAGCAGGTCCACGACCGCTTTCAGACTGCGCTCGCTCGCCGTGACACCGCACGCCTCTGACCCCACGTTCACCGCTCTGACCCCGTGGACGCCACAAACACTATCATGCAGGGAACACGAACGTATCTGACTGATGAGCGATCCGATGTGGGGGAGAAACACGAACGGGGGAACAGAGAGGGTCGACGTCCTCGCCGTCGGCGATCCAGTCGCCGAACGAACGCTCGATGCGCTCGGCGCAGAGCAGTTCGACGTGACAGTCGAACCGCGCCACGACGAGGCGCTTGAACGACTCGAAAGGGAGGGTTTCGACTGCGTTCTCAGTGGGACCAACCTCGGTGGGACGGCGCTTGCTGACGTCTTCGCGGGAGTTCGCGAGCGCACCGAGACGACGCCGTTCGTCGTGGTCACAGACGGCGCGTGGGCCGAGATCGAACCGATCGAGGACGAGGTGTCGGAGATCATCGTTCGCGGCGGGATGCCTGCGGGGCGGGAGACAGCGTGCATTACAAATCGGCTCCGACAGGCTGTCAGGGCGAGCAGGCGACTCGAAGCGTGTGAACGTGCGCTCGACCAGCGAACGAACCGGCTCGACGAGTTCGCGACGGTCGTCTCACACGACCTCCGAAATCCGCTCAACGTCGCTCGAAGCACCGTGGAACTGCTCGACGGCGACCAGGAACAGCTCGACAGACTCGACCGCTCGCTGCGCCGCATGAACGCGATCATCGAGAACGGGATCACCTTCGCCCGGCAACGCGACACAGTCGACGGGACCGCACCGGCCGACCTCGAAACCTTCGCGACCGACCTGTGGGCGGACCGGGAGACCGAGCACGCGACGCTGACCACCGATGCTGGCGGCCCGATCGTTGCCGACCCGGATCGGCTCCGCGAACTGCTGGGGCAACTGCTCGACAACGCGATCGAACACGGGGATCCGCCGGTGACTGTCACCGTCGGAACGTTCGAGGATGGCTTCTACGTCGCAGACACCGGACCGGGCGTCCCCGACCGCGCTCACGAGCGGGCCTTCGAACCGGGTGTCTCGACCGCGCAGGGGACGGGACTCGGCCTCGCCATCGTCCGCGAGATTGCGCGCGCACACGGCTGGACGGTCTCGCTCGCAGACAGCGAGAGCGACGGGACTCGCATCGAAGTTACGGGTGTCGAATTCTACTGACGAACACCAGCATCGGGCTCGAAAGCCGGAGTCACGCTGAAACCGCCGGGGTTATTCACGCTGCGCCCCAACAGATCCGTATGACTGTCGGCGGTGCGATAATCGATCTCGATGGGACGGTGTACCGCGGTGACGAGTTGCTGCCCGGCGCTTCCACCGGGGTCGACGCCCTCCGTGACGTCGGGCTGGATCTGCTCTTTTTCTCGAACAACCCGACCAAGGACGGCGACGAGTACGTCGAGCATCTCTCGGGGCTCGGACTCGACGTCAGACCTGGCGAGGCCTGCTCGGCGGGCGTCGCCACGACCGAGTATCTCGACGAACACCACGCCGACGATACGGTCTATCTGATCGGCTCCGAGGCGCTCGCAGACCAGCTTCGCTCGGCCGGGCTGACCATCACCGACAACCCCGACCGGACCGACGTGCTCGTCGCCTCGTGGACGCCGACGTTCGGGTACGAGGACCTCGACGACGCACTCCGTGCCGCGCCCGACGGGACGCCGTTTCTCGGCACCGACCCCGACCGGGTGTTCCCGGAAGCGAACGACCGATTCGTCCCCGGATCGGGCGCGATCATCGGGTCCGTCGCGGCCGTTCTCGGTCGCGAGCCCGATGCAATTCTTGGCAAGCCATCAGAGGCCTCGCTCTCGCTCGCGCTGGATCGGCTCGGCGTCCCCCCAGCGGAGTGTCTCGTCGTCGGTGACCGACTCGATACGGACCTCGCGATGGGTGACCGAGCCGGGATGACGACGGTGCTCGTCTGCTCGGGCGTGGCTGACCCCGAGGACATTCCCGACAGCAACGTCGACCCCGATTACGTCCTCGACGGACTCGGAGATATCGAGACAGTGCTCGACGATCTGGTCTGACGAAGATTCTGGCAGCGCCTCTCGGGAATCAGGCCGCTGTATCCTGTTCGTGACGACTTTCTATCTCGTCGAAGAGCGCTTCGACGTGCTCGCGGACGAGCTCGCGAATCTCGCGAACCCGTTCTGGAGACTCGCCGTCGGGATCCGGCAGCGCCCAGTCGCGCACGTCGGTCTCGGCGTCGAGTTCGAGCGTCGAACAGCCCATCGTCGCTACCACGTCACAGGATTCGAGTTCAGCGGTCGAAACCTCGCGGGGCACGCTGCCGGACAGGTCGATGTCGAGTTCGGCCATCGTCTCGACCACCTCGGGGTGGACCTCGTCGGCCGGATGGGTGCCGCCGGTGACGATCTCCACGTCGTCGAGTCCGCGACGCTCGCGCTCGCGCTCCGCGAAGGCCGCCGACATCTGCGACCGGCCAGCGTTTTGCACACAGACGAAGGCGAGTTTCATCCCAACTCCCCCGTCCCGAACGTCTCAGTGGTTGTCTCACGCTCGTCGAGCGGTCGCCGTCCGATGGCTGGGCACATCCTGGTCACAGCCGCAACTTGAACGGACGTCACCATCACTGTTTTGGTAGTCTCAGGACCGCTACTGCCAGAATATCGGGAGTAGATCGAAGTGCGATGTACAGCTACATTCGACTATATAGCCCTCTATTTTGCTACCGAGGGCAATATACACTTATGGGGCGAAGTATATACCAATTAGTAGCGTTCATATACGAACCGATGGGACGTGCAGGTAATGACGGACGGCAAATCCAGTCAGCGTCCGGTGCTATCGAGGCGAAAGTTCATCGCGGCGTCGGGGAGTGCGGGGGCACTCGCGCTCGCAGGCTGTACCAGTGACAGCAGCGGCGACGACGGAAGCGGCGATGACGGAAGCGGCGACGACGGTTCAGGGGAACTCTCTGGTTCGATCACCATCCGGGGGTCCAGCACCGTCTACCCGCTGATGGTCGCGATGAGCGAGGAGTTCAGCAACGACCACGATAAGGTCAACGTTGACCTCACCCCGACCGGATCGGGGGCTGGCTTCTCGAATCACTTCTGTGTCGGCGCAAGCGAGTTCAACAACGCGAGTAGACCGATCAAGGCAGAAGAGGAGCAACTCTGTGAGGACAACGACATCGACTACGTCGAACTCGTCCTTGCGACGGACGCGGTGACGGTCGTCATCAACAACGACAACGACTTCGTCGACTACCTGACCGTCGAGGAACTCGCACAGATCTGGAAGGCAGACCCCGCCCAGACGTGGAGCGAGATTCGCGACGAGTGGCCCGACGAGGAGATCAACCGGTTCGGTGCCCCGGACACATCGGGCACGTACGACTACTTCATCTCGAACGTGACAGGCGAAGAGGGTGGACACACCGACGACTACCAGGCGACCGAACAGGACAACTCGATCGCAGCGGGCGTCGCGGGCGACGAGTACGCGATCGGCTACTTCGGCTTCGCGTACTGGTACCAGAACCAGGACCAGATCACCCCCGTCCCGATCGACAACGGGGACGGTCCCGTCGAACCGAGTCTGGACACCGCGGCGAGCGGCGAGTATCAGCCCCTCTCCCGACCGCTGTTCACCTATCCCTCGGTCGGCGCGCTGGCCGAGGAGCACGTCGCGGAGTTCGCCCGCTTCGTCGTCGAACAGACCACGAACGAACAACTCGTCGCGAACGACGTCGGATACGTGCCCCTGACCGAGGACAAACAGCAAGAACAGATGGAAAAGCTTGAAGACGCAATCGAGACTGCGCAAAACTAAGCAGAGATGTCTGGGTGTACCGCCGCACAGACGGCAGCCGACGACCGCCCCGGGAGAGCGCACGACACAGGATCACCCCGTCGGGGTGATCGTGAGTGAGCGACGCCGCAGAAACGCCGGATCTCGGGCGGACGAACCGCCTGAAGCAGATCAAGGAGAGCACGTACGGCGGTCTGTTTGCCATCTGTGCAGTGATCACCCTGTTGACGACGGTCGGTATCTTCGCAACGTTGCTCGCAGATGCGGTCGCCTTCTTCTCGGAAGTTCCATTTGCTGACTTTTTCTTCGGGACGGACTGGAGTCCGAGTCCGGCTGGCGGAGGGTTCGAATGGGGGATTGTCCCACTGGTCATCGGGACGCTGACAGTCACGTTCACAGCAGCGTTTATCGCACTTCCCATCGGAACGCTCACCGCCATCTACCTGAGTGAGTACGCCTCACCGAATGTGCGCTCGGTGCTCAAGCCGATGCTCGAAATTCTCGCCGGTATTCCCACAGTGGTGTACGGGTACTTTGCGCTCGTGTACGTGACACCGGCGCTGCAGGCGACGCTGTTTCCCTCAATGAGTACGTTCAACGCGCTGTCGGCGTCGCTGATGATCGGCATCATGACGATCCCGATGGTGTCCTCTATCTCGGAGGACGCGATGAACGCGGTTCCGGACAGTCTCAGACAGGCGGGGTACGGCCTCGGCGCGACGAAGTTTCAGGTCTCGACCGGCGTCGTGATCCCGGCGTCGATTTCGGGGATCGTCTCCTCGTACATTCTCGCCGTCTCACGAGCTATCGGGGAGACGATGATCGTCGTCGTCGCGATGGGCGCACAGGCGCGGATGCCAACGGTCAACGAGACCGTGTTCGGGATCCCGTACTTCCATCCCGGCGAGGTCCTCCTCGATTCTGGCATGACGATCACAGTCGCGATGGTGCAGATCGCTGGTGGGGATCTCATCGGCGGAACGCTGCCCTACGACGCCATGTTCGCGCTCGGGTTGGCGCTGTTTGTGGTAACGCTCATCATGAATATCCTCAGCGACATCATCGCCGAACGCTACCGGGAGGAATACTGAGATGGCTATCGAACACGACGAGACCGACGTGGATTTCGGGACGGTGAGCAGAGTCAAAGGGCGAGTCTTCAAGGCGCTTTCCTTCGGGGCGTCGGTACTCGGGATCGTCTCGCTTGCCATCTTGCTGATCTACGTGTTCATGGACGCGTTCGACCTGACGAACGCGAGTCCCGAGTGGCTGCTGACGTACTATCTGACGCTCGTCCTGCCGCTGGTCGGTTTCTGTCTCTACAGCGCCAGCGACCGAGCGCTGACTCGACAGACCGTGCTCACACTGGGTGGCGGACTCCTCGCCACGGCAGTGCTGTTTACCGGCTTCGAACAGCTGATCCGGCCGATCCCCGCACTCACGTGGCAACTCGCGTATCTGTTTCTCGTCGTCGTCCCCGTCACGGGGTACGTGATCTTCCTCGGTAGCAGAGAGCCAATCGGACGAACCGGGTTCGGCCTGATCGGTCGGCTTCTCGGAGGGGGGGCGCTGGGGATCGCGCTCAGTATTCTCTTCATCGTCTTCGACCCGCTGCTGTGGTTTTTCGCGTACACGCTCGGTGTCGTTCCGGCAGTCGCAGTGTACGCCGCCAGTCGCTCCCGTCCGTCGCTTTCGACGTTCGTCGTGCCGGTCGGTATCGCTGGCGTCATCGTCGGAACGCTGATCCAGCCCGTTGTCAGCGTCTATCCCACGGCCGATATCATCTTCATCTGGACGTTCGCGGTTCCGCTCGCGGTGACCGCGGCTGGACTCATGTACGCGCGTGACAGTCACCGGGGCGCGGTCGCAGTCGCGGGCGGCGTCCCACTGGTAGCAGGTGCTGTTGGATTGGCCGTCGGCGACACCGTGCTTCCGTCCGGGACAACGGTCGTTCTCCTCGCAGTTCCGGCCACTGTCGTCACCATGTACGTCTCCCGCGTCGTCGAGTCTCGCGAGGGAACACCCGGACTGGCGTTGCCCGTCATCATCGTTGCCGGAACCCTCGCCGGGGCGTTCCTCGTGAACACCTTCGGGTTCAGCGCGCCGGACTCGTGGCTCAACCTCTCCTACGTGACGAGTGTCCACTCACAGACCGCCGTCGATGCGGGGCTGTACCCCGCAATCGTCGGCTCGGTCATCATCATCGCGCTCGTGGCGGTCATCTCCTTTATCCTCGGCGTCGGGACGGCCGTTCTCCTCGAAGAGTACACCTCGGACACCGGTTGGGTCGGACGCATCACGCGGCTCATTCAGATCAATATCGCGAATCTTGCGGCCGTTCCTTCGGTCGTGTACGGCCTGCTCGGGCTTGCGCTATTTGCGAACCTCCTCGGATTCGGCTACGGGACGGCCGTGACGGCCTCGCTGACGCTCTCTCTGCTCATTCTTCCGATCACAATCATCTCCGCACAGGAAGCCATTCGCGCGGTTCCCGACGAAATGCGCCGTGGCTCTGACGCGATGGGCGCGACCCGCTGGCAGACGACGAAAAACGTCGTGCTGCCACAGGCGTTCCCGGGCATTCTGACCGGGATTATCCTCGCGCTCGGTCGGGCCATCGGTGAAACCGCACCGCTTATCATGATCGGGGCTGCGTCGACTGTCTTCAGCGCGCCGAACAGTCTCTGGAGCACGTTCAGTGCGATGCCGATGCAGATCTATGCGTGGTCAGATTACTTCCAGCCGGAGTTCCGCTACGGCGTCGTCGCCGCAGGCGTCGTGACGCTTTTGATCGTCCTCTTAGGCATGAACGCGACGGCGATCATCCTCCGAAATCGTGCGGAAAACGACGTCTAAACGGCGAAACCACGATTACTGCAAAGAAGTTCTCTGTTCAGGCCTCGATGCCGAGCGCTGCGAGTTCCGCACTCGAATACTCCGCGCGAAGTTCCGATTCGGTGTGCGCTTCGAGTACTTCTGCTCGTTCCGCCTCGCTCAGTTCCTCGACGGACGTGAAGCAGTGACACATGACACGTGAAAGATAGACACTGAGACACATAAGCGCTGTTACGACCGACCGATCTGATAAACTCAAAATACCGGTAAAGTTCTCCCGACTCCAACCTTTTTTCACGCCGGTCGCCAATAAGGCGGTATGGTTGACCACGACGACCTGCGCCAACAGTTCATCGACGCGTTCGAGGGAGCAGACTATCCGATCAACAGCCCCATGGACCTCGTTCCGGCGCTGCCACAGGGTCCCTCGACGAAGTTCGAGTCCGGGGACTTCTCGATGACAGCGATGGAGCTCAACACCAAACTCAGCGGTGACTTCCCCTACGAGAGCGTCGACGCCTTCGTCGACGACGTGATGGACGAACTCGAAGAACAGGGCCTTATCTGATACTGTCGGCTGTAAGTGCGTACAAATATTCGCCACCCTGGGTGGCGAATTATTTTCGAGATGTTACAGCCGACAGTATGAGCCGCACGGCGCTCGTCTCTTGCGTTCTCGCTGACTTCTAGTGACTTCGCTACGGAGAGAGTCGCTGGCGGTCTCGCGGGAACACCGGAAGACTCGCTTCGCTCGACTTCCGAACACTCGTTCGACAGACGACGCCGTCGCCTACGGCGACAGTCGCTGCCGGTCTCGCGGGAACAGCACGGCTTCGCGGATGTTGTCCAGCCCGAGCATCGTCATCACGAGTCGCTCCGCGCCCAGTCCCCAGCCAGCGTGTGGCGGCATGCCGTAACGGAACATCTTCGTGTAGTACTCGAACGCCTCGGGTTCCAGTCCCTGCTGCTCGAAGCCCTCGATCAGGCGGTCGTGGCGGTGTTCGCGCTGCCCGCCCGAGACGAGTTCCAGTCGCGGGTGCATCAGGTCGAAGCCGGTCGAAAGCTCCTCGTCGTCGTCGTGGTCTTTGATGTAGAAGGGTTTGATCTCACTTGGCCACTCGGTGACGAAGTAGTGGCTGCCGACATCGTCACCGAGCGCCCGCTCGGCTTCCGTCGAGAGGTCGTCACCCCAGAATAGCTGTTCGTCGAGTTCGCCCGTCGCGTTGACTCGCTCGATAGCCTCCTCGTAGGTGATCCGCGGGAACCGCTCGGTCGGAACCTCGAACTCCTCGTCCAGTCCGAGTGCTTCCAGAGCACCCTGACAGTTCTCCGCGACGCCGCCGTAGGCCGCACGGACAATATTCTCGCAGGCGTCCATCGCCCCCTGTTCGTCGGTGAATGCGGCCTCGAAGTCGATGCTCGTCGCCTCGTTGAGATGCCGGGGCGTGTTGTGCTCCTCGGCGCGGAAGATCGGTCCAATCTCGAAGACGCGCTCCAGACCAGAGCCGACCATCAGCTGTTTGAACAGTTGCGGGCTCTGGTTCATGAAGGCCTCGCGGCCGAAGTACGTGACCGGGAACAGTTCCGTCCCGCCCTCGGTTCCGGTCGCGACGATTTTCGGCGTGTTGATCTCCGTACAGCCGAGCGACCGAAACGCCTCGCGAACTGACTGGAGCATCTCGGCGCGAATCTCGAAGATGGCCTTGACTTCGTCCTTGCGCAAGTCGAGTGTTCGGTTGTCCAGCCGCGTCGAAAGGTCGGCCTCAACCTTCCCCGACGGGTCCAGCGGCAACTCGGGGTCGGCTTCGGCGATGACCTCCACCTCGTCGGGAACGAGTTCGACGCCCGTCGGCGCGCGCTCCTCGGTTTCGACATCGCCAGTCACGGCGATAACGCTCTCGCGGTGGACGCTCAATCCTGTCTCGACCAGGTCGTCGTCCATCTCCTCTTTCTCGAATTTGATCTGTATCTTTCCACTTCCGTCTCGCAGAATGAGGAAAGCGATACCACCCAGGTCGCGGATTTCGTGCACCCAGCCAGCGACCCTGACGGTCTCTCCGGGGGTCGCCGCCGCCGCGTGTGTCCGTGTGTCCATAGGGTCAGTTCCGCTCGGCCTGACTTAAATTCGGTCTTTCGACCTGACTGTCGGATACTGAGGCTCGAGGGAGCTGTCCCGAGAACGCCCGAGCGTCCGGGACAGGTCCCAAAGACCTATCAGACCGTGCCTGGACAACCGAGTATGACGGTCTGCTTCCGCTGCTCCCTCGGTGGATGAGGTGGCTCGGGGTGGCCGCCATCACCGGATTTCTGTTCTACACCTCTGTCGTCACGACCCCTCCGGAAGTCGCGGTTCAACAGGGCGGGCAGGACGTATTCAGGAATCTGGCGGACATCACCGGGTTCGCCCAGGCGCAGTGGCGACATTTCCTCGCATACGGGGTGCTTTCCTGTGCACTCGCCTACGCAACTGACCACTGGGGGATGACACTGTGGTCCCGTGCGCTGGTCGTGATCGCCCTCGCCGCGCTGTACGGACTCGGGATCGAACTGATACAGCCGTTTGCACAGCGAACCTTCGACGTCAGAGATATCGCCGCGAACACGCTCGGAGCCATGCTCGTTCTCCCGTGGTTTCTCCTCCGACAGTTCATCGAATTGCGCTCTCTCGGGGATCTGATCTGAACTCAGAGTTCAGAGACGCGAATCAAGCGTTCACAGATGATAGGAGACGAGTTGGCGATGTCCTCTGCGCAGTCGCTCCGAGGCGGCCTGACTGGAGATGCCGAGTTCGTCAGCGACATCGTCGAGCGTCCCCTTTCGGGGGATCTCGAAGTACCCCTTGTCGAGTGCCACCTTCAGGACCGCTCGTTGCTGTTCACTGAGTTCGATACCAGTCCCATTTCGGCCCGTGTCCGAGAAGACACTCTCCAACCGATACTCGACCCCGTTCGTGTCGAACCAGTCGCGAACGGCCGAGAGTTCCTCCCTGTCGGGAAGTCGAATCGTGCATCGCCACCAGCCGTCTCTGTACTCTTTCGTGCAGAGTTCCGCACCGGCGTCGACCCACAGCCGGTACGTGTTCTGCTCTGTATTTCTGACGCGGATCCGGTACAACGTCTGTATCTCCGTTTCTGTGTATCGAACGAACTCTGAAACGGTGCTATCTGCGTTCAGCGCCGAGTCAATCTGGTCGTGCTCCACTCCATGTATCCATACCCACAGATGAAACTGGTCCGGACTCGTCCCCATCATCTGAATTACCTCCAGCTCCACGTCGGGCACGTCGTTCACCGTCTCTGCAAGAACGAACCCGTCGGGTCGATAGTTGAACTGCGCGAGAACACCCATGCATACGAAAGTACAGCCCGATCGGGTATTAACTGGAAGCCTGATATATCAAACCAGTGGAGGAACACCCACAAGACTGCACAGATCTGCACGTGGGTCACGCCGTCATCTGTCCGATCAGGACGCAAGTTGTCCCTGCCACTCACGGAGTCGGTCAGGAGTGACACCCTGAATGTTCTGCGCGACTGTGTCCGGGTCTGCGTTGTCGAGGTCGTCCGGCGACTCGATCCCCGCATCCTGAAGCTTCGTAGCGGTTTTCGCACCGATCCCATCGATATCTTCGAGCGTCTCGACCGCCTGCTCGGCCTGATACTCCTCGTAGTTGCATATCGGACAGCCGAGTTCCCAGGGATCATCGCCGTCGAGAATCCGTAATTCGGGCAGGTCGTGCTCGTCACAGTGCTCGTCGGTCACTTCGATATCTCCGCGACGGGGCAGTGGCAACGAGTACTCACAGTCGGGATAGCGGGTACAGCCGACCAGCCGCGACCCGGAACGAAGCTGTTTGATCGCCAGTTCGCCGCCCTCGCTGTCGCCGCACTCGGGACAGGGGCCGATGACGGTGTCCTCAGTCTCGTCGGCCTCGTCGGCCGCACACAGCGGACAGCCGTGGACGAAGGTGTCTCGCCCGGCGAGCATCTTCACGTGATGAGTGTCGTGTTCCTCGCAAATATCTTCGAGAACGAGCGGTTCGCCGGTGCTCGGAAGCGGGAGCGTAAATCGACACTCCGGAAAGCCGTCACAGCCGACGAAATAGGACCCCTGGTTGCTCTGTCGCACCAGCAGATCCTCGCCACACTCGGGACAGGGGCCGAGTCGTCGGTCGGCCTTTAGCGACTCACGCAGGTGTTCACCGATCTCCTCGTGGGAGTCGCGCAGCTCCGCGAAGACCTGTTCGAGCATCTCCCGGGACTCCTCGGTGACATCTTCGAGCGTGGCCTCGCCCTCCGCGATTGCGGCCATATCCTGCTCTAGCTGGGCGGTCATCTCCTCGCTGACGACCATCTCGGCGAACTGCTCTGCGGCGTCGACGACGGCCTCTGCGAGGGCGGTCGGCCGCGGCGGGTCGTCCTCCAGATACCCACGGTCGTAGAGTTTCTCGATTGTGTGATGGCGCGTCGATTTCGTCCCGATGCCCATCTTCTCCAGTTTCTGGATCAGCCGCGACTGGCCGTAGCGTCGCGGTGGCTGAGTCTCCTTCTCTTCGAGTTCGACCTCGCGTATCGAGAGCCGTTCGCCCTCGGTGACATCAGGGACGTGGTTCTCGCTCGCGCTCCCGTAGGGATAGACGGCGTGATACCCCGGCGAGACGAGTCGTTTCCCGTTTGCCTTGAGCGAGCAACCGCCCGCCTCCGCAACGACACGCAGGTGCTCCCACGTCGCGGGTTCGGCAACCGTCGCGAAAAAGCGCCTGACGACGAGTTCGTAGACCCGGCGTTCGTCCTCGTCGAGGTCGCCCCACGCTGGCAGTTCACCGGTCGGGTGGATCGGCGGGTGGTCGGTGGTCTCCTCGTCGCCGCGCGTGGGCGTCAGTTCGTCTTGGTCGAGCAGCGTCTGTGCATCCTCACGGAAGTCGTCGTCGTCGAGAAACGCCTCGACGAGTTCCTCGGGGTCCAGATCCTCGGGGTAGACAGTGTTGTCCGTCCGCGGGTAGGTGATGTAGCCAGCGGTGTACAGGTCCTCGGCGAGCGACATCGCCCGCTGGGCGGAGTAGCCGAGCGACCCCGCCGCGCTGATAAACGCCGTCGTGTTGAACGGGTCCGGCGGGCTATCGGTCCGGGTTCGACGAGAAACGGAGATGACCTCTGCGGTCTCTGCGCTCGCGAGTCGCTCGTGGGCCTGCTCGGCGTCAGCTTCCGACCAGACGCGTTCGGCCTCTGTGCCGTCGTCGTCGTAGAAGTACTGTGCCTCGAAGCCATCGCCGTTTTTCGAGAGGTCGGCGAACAGTTCCCAGTACGTCTCGGGGTCGAAGGCCTCGATTTCGCGCTCGCGGTCGACGATGAGTTTCAGCGTCGGCGACTGCACACGGCCGACGGAGATGAAGTCCTGTCCGAGTTGACCGGCAGAAAGCGAGAGAAAGCGAGTCAGCGCTGCGCCCCAGACCAGGTCGATGATCTGCCGCGCCTCCCCGGCCGCCGCGAGGTCGAAATCGAGTTCGTCTGGGTCGGCGAAGGCCTCTCTGACCTCTGTGTCGGTGATCGACGAGAAGCGCACGCGCTCGATGGAGCCATCGGCTCGATTCTCGACGAGTTCGTAGGCCTCCTTGCCGATGAGTTCCCCCTCGCGGTCGTAGTCGGTCGCGATCACCACGGAGTCGGCCCGGTCCGCTAACTCCTCGACCGTTCGGACGATGTTTTCCCGAGTTGGCGTCGTCTCGATGGGCGCGTCGACGAGTTCGACCGGTTCGACGTCCCGCCAGTTCTCGTACTCGGATGGGAAGTCCAGCCCGACCACGTGCCCAGACAGTCCGACGACGCGGGTCCCGCCCCACCGGTAGACGTTCACCCCGTTCTCGCGCTCGACCGTCGCCGAACCCTCGCTGAGTATCTCTGCGATCCGACGGGCCGCATTTTCCTTCTCTGTAATTATGAGTTTCACCAGAAGATCACCTGTTCAGTTACAGTAATATACGGCGCAAGCCTGTCTAAAGTCTTTCGAGAAAACGCAATACAGCGCGGGTGCGCGCGTGTAGCGATCCGATTCGATAGACAGCGTTCGGTCGTGGCTGACGGCGCTCGACGAATGTTCCGCGGGAGCAATACGACTCGAACAGTGAGAATGCTTATCACTATGGCTGTTCAATCCGGTCATATGGCTCTCGAAGAACCAGACTCCCGATCTGCTGCCGAGATTCTGGCCGAGGAGACTGGTCGAGATATTTCCGAGTTCCAGGTTCCGGAGGAGATGGATATTCCGGAACTCGAAGAACTCGAGGAACACGACGCCAAAGAGTTTTACTCGGAGGAGTAGTCCCGCCACGGCCCGTACAGCCCGTGCCAGCGTTCGAACTGTTCGAGTAGCTGATCCGCATTCTGCTCGAAGAACTGGTCACAGAAATTCAGCGCTGTCGTCGGTGACACTGGTGGGAATCCGGTCTTACCTTGTACTTTTCACCGTCTTTGTAGACATCAAGATGGAGTCCATCCATGCGAATATCGTGACCACGATCGGGATCGGCGTTATGATCGAACCGCGCAACGTCGCGCCAATCAGACTCAGTTCCGCCCGCTGGCGTAGCTGCAACGTTATACTCCAACTGGGAAACAAAATAGCGCACCTCCCCACGGACAATCTCGCGTTCACGTCGAACGCGCGCATAGGGCCAGCGAATCCAGAGCGGGGCTATCTCTCTCATCTGCGTCTGACTGGGACGTGGCGACTTACTCCTCCAGTCGCTCCCGGAGCAGTTGGTTCACGTCGCCGGGGTCTGCGCTGCCGCCGGTTTCCTGCATCACCTGGCCCACGAGGAAGTTGAGCGCGCCCTCCTCGCCGCTGTGGTAATCCTCGACTGCGTCGGGATTGTCCGCGATGGCGCGGTCGACGGCCTGCGTGAGTTCGCCGCCGCCAGTCTTGCCGAGTCCCTCCCGATCGACGATAGTGTCGGGGTCGTCCTCGTCGTCGAGCATCGAGCGTAGCACAGTTTCGCGGGCGTTTTTCGCCGTTATCTCGTCGTCTGCCACCAGTTCGACGAGACGTTCCACCTCGTCGAGACGGCCCTCGACGTCCGTAATCTCCATGTCGCGGTAGTTGAGTTCACCGAGCAACTCGTCTGCGACCCACGTCGCTGCCAGTCCCGGGTCGAACGTGTCGGCGATCCGTTCGTAGAAGTCCGCGACTGCGCGGGAACTCGTGAGTTTGTCCGCGGCCTCCGCGCTCAGGTCGTACTCCTCGCGAAACCGCTCCCTGCGTGCATCGGGCAGTTCCGGGATGTCGAGGGTCTCCTTCCAGTCTGCGACGGCGAGCGGCGGCAGGTCGGCCTCGCGGAAGTACCGATAATCTTTCTCGGCTTCCTTCGAGCGCATCGAGACGGTGATCCCGCGGGATTCGTCCCAGTGGCGGGTCTCCTGTTCGACCGCTCGGCCGCGCTGGATAGCGTTTTTCTGCCGCTGGGCTTCGTAGGAGAGGGCTTTCTCCGCGCCCTTGTGACTGGAAATGTTCTTGACCTCAGTTCGGTTTGCACCTTCGAGTACATCCTCGTCGATTGCGCCCTCGTCGCTCACTTCCTCGGCATCAACCACGGAGAGGTTAGCGTCGATGCGCAGACTGCCGTCCCTGCCGGGGTCGAACACGCCCAGGTATTCGAGTACCTCTTCGAGTTTCGCGAGGAAGGCACGCACCTCCTCGCTGCCCCGGAAGTCCGGTTCTGTGACGATCTCGAGCAGGGGGGTTCCCGCCCGGTTGTAGTCGACCAACGTGTACTCGGCGGTGTCGATGGATCCGCCCTTGTGTTTGAGACTGCCCGGGTCCTCTTCGAGGTGTGCTCGCCTGATGTCGACGGTCCGGTGCTCGTCACCGACCGTGATTTCGAGTTTCCCGTCCTGACAGATGGGCGCGTCGTACTGGGATATCTGGAAGTTCTTCGGCAGGTCGGGGTAGTAGTAGTTCTTCCGGTGAAAGCGGGTTCGCTCGGGAATCGTCGCGTCGATGGCCTTGCCGACCTTGACGGCGGCCTCGACTGCTGCCTCGTTGACGACCGGCAGCGCCCCTGGCAGCCCTAGACAGACCGGACAGGTGCGGCTGTTTGGCTCCGCGGCCGGTTCGGTCGAACAGCCACAGAATATCTTGGTCTCGGTTTCGAGCTGGACGTGAACCTCCAGCCCGATGACCACCGCGAGGTCGTCTTGGCCCTGTACCTGACTCATTACCCGCGGTTCGGGAGCGCTCGGCTAAAACCTGACGACCCCCGGCTGTGGCGATGTGTGCGGAAGCATTCACAACCGACCCGCAGAACTGCCGCTCGAACGGCCGTCTCGACAAAAATAGACGGGGCGCGGGCGCAGTTCAGGTGGATGCGTGACCACGCGTCCAGCCGGGATCGTGGCCGGTGCGGTCGATGAGGTCAGACCGACACGCCGGGCAGTAGTCAGGGATGACGGATTCGCTTCGGGGAACGTACACCGCGCCGCCGCACTTCACGCACGCATTCTCGACGATGGTCGCACAGTCCGCGCACACGTTGAAGTCGTCGGCCGTGAGTTCGCGCAGGGGTTCGAGCTGTTTGTCCAGGAGATACTCGTCGATGACCGTCTGGCAGCTGTGGCACGGTTTCATAGCGGTGCACGTTACACCTCGTGACCGCCTCGGAAATACCTGCCCCCGAAAACGGACTGACCAGTGGCATCCGAACGCACTTCTCTCGACTGCCGTCCGATGAGCGTCGGAAAACGGGAGTCATGGTACCTCGACTCTCGGAAGTGTTATCCCCGGAGCGGGTCTCTGTCTGGTTGTAATGGCAAACGGTACGGTTGACTTCTTCAACGACACAGGCGGTTACGGTTTCATTTCGACAGACAGCGACGAAGTAGACGACGATGAGGACGTGTTCTTCCACATGGAGGACGTCGGCGGCCCGGACCTCGAAGAGGGGCAGGACGTCGAGTTCGACATCGAATCATCCCCGAAGGGACCCCGCGCGACGAACCTCGTCCGCAACTAACGACGAGTGCTGCCCGTCGTCTGTAGCGACGGCAGCGACTTCGTTTTTCAGACAATTCCACCCGTAGCGACTGCTTTCTGGCTGCTCGCTACTGACTGTGAGAACGGTTCACCGACAGGTTCGTTCTATCGCCAACTCGATGAATGTCTGACGTACGTTTATGTAAGCGGGGAAAGACGTGATGGATATGTCCTCTGAGAGAGTTGAGGAACTCGAATCGCGGGTCGAAGAACTGGAAGCATCGGTCGAAGGGCTGACAGACGAACTCGTCGAGTGCAAGGTTCGCCTGCGCGAACTCGAAGACGCAGTCGACGCTGATCTCGGCTTCGTTCCGGCCTCGGAGTCAGCGCCAGCACACGAATCGGGCGACGCAGAACCGTTCGGTACGGAGGAATCTGCCGAAGCACCTAAAAGCGAGGCGGACGAGGAATCGGACAACACGGAGGAATCCGACAGCGATATCATCGTCGCGTAGGTTCCCCGCGCCCACCCAATGCACATCAAAGAGCTCGTTCTCGACAATTTCAAGAGCTTTGGCCGGAAGACGCGAATTCCCTTCTACGAAGATTTCACGACCGTCACCGGCCCGAACGGGTCGGGCAAGTCGAACGTCATCGACGCCATCCTGTTCACGCTCGGTCTCGCCCGGACCTCGGGCATCCGCGCCGAGAAGCTGACTGATCTTATTTACAACCCCGGCCACCAAGACGGCGAGTCATTTCAGGGCGAGCGCGAGGCCGCAGTCGAGGTGATCCTCGACAACACGGACCGGACGCTCGCGCGGTCGCAGGTGGTCAACGCCGCCGGAACCGAGGACGTGGGTGACATCGACGAGATAACGATCAAGCGCCGCGTCAAGGAGACTGAGGAGAACTACTACTCGTACTACTACATCAACGGGCGGTCTGTGAATCTCTCTGATATTCAGGACCTGCTCGCGCAGGCGGGCGTCGCCCCAGAAGGCTACAACGTAGTCATGCAGGGCGACGTGACCGAAATCATCAACATGACCGCTGGCACCCGCCGGGAGATAATCGACGAAATCGCGGGCGTCGCGGAGTTCGACGCGAAAAAGGAGGACGCCTTCGAGGAACTGGACGTCGTCGAGGAGCGCATCGACGAGGCCGAACTCCGAATCGAGGAAAAGGAGACGCGCCTCAACCAGCTCGCGGACGAACGGGACACAGCCCTGCAGTATCAGGACCTCCGCGAGGAGAAAGAAACCTACGAGGGGTACCAGCAGGCCGCCGAACTCGAAGAGAAACGCGAGACCCTCGACGACGTGCGGGCGAACATCGCAGACCTCGAAACCGACCTCGAAGACCGACAGTCCGCCCTCGACGAACGGCAGGGCGAACTGATGCGACTGGAGTCGGAACTCGAAGAACTCAACGCAGAAATCGAGCGAAAGGGCGAGGACGAACAGCTCCAGATCAAACGGGAGATAGAGGAGATCAAAGGCGACATCTCCCGGCTCGAAGACAAGATCGAAACCGCAACCGAGCGCGTCGAGTCGGCCGAGAACGAACGACGGCAGGCGTTTGTCGAGATCGACCGCAAGCAGGAGACGATAGACAACCTCGAAGGCGAGATCCGCGATCTGAAAGTCGAGAAATCCTCCATCGCGGCCGACATTCAGGAGAAAGAGGAGGCCCTCGAAGAGGTCGAAGCCCGAATCGACGAGGTCGGTGAGCAGTTCGAGGAGGTCAAGGACCGCCTCGACACCTACCGGTCACAGCTAGAGGCGCACAAATCCGAGAAGAACGACCTCCAGCGCGAGCAGGACCGACTGCTCGACGAGGCGCGTCGCCGCTCGAACGAACAGCGCGAGAAACGCGAAGCCATCGAGGACGCCGAGGAGTCAATCGCAGAACTCGAATCACAGATCGAAGACTTCGAGACGGAACTCGAGAAGGCCACGGAGAACCGCGAGACGATAGCCGAAGTCGTCGACGACCTGCGTGGTGAGCGAAGCGACCTGCAGGCGGAACTCGACGACATCGAGGACGAGATAAACGCCGCCCAGCAGGAGTACGCAGAACTCGAAGCCAAGGCCGGGCAGAACGGTGACTCCTCGTACGGCCGCGCGGTGACGACCATCCTGAACGCGGACATCGACGGCGTCCACGGCACCGTCGCCCAACTCGGAAGCGTCCCGGACCGGCACGCGACTGCCTGTGAGACAGCGGCGGGCGGACGGCTGGCGAACGTCGTCGTCGACGACGACCGGGTGGGCCAGCGCTGTATCGACTACCTGAAATCGCGCTCGGCGGGGCGTGGAACCTTCCTGCCGCTGACGGAGATGAGCCAGCGCCGGTTGCCATCGGTCCCCGACCGCGAGGGCGTGGTCGACTTCGCGTACAACCTCGTCGACTTCGACAGCCAGTACGCGGGCATCTTCTCGTACGTACTCGGCGACACGCTCGTCGTGGAGGACATCGAGACGGCGCGGGACCTGATGGGCGAGTTCCGTCTGGTCACGCTCGACGGCGACCTGGTGGAGAAGTCAGGAGCGATGACCGGCGGATCCAAGAGTGGGTCGCGGTACTCCTTCGAGGGGAGCGCAGGCAAACTCGAACGGGTCGCGGCACGGATCGACGAACTCGAAAGCGAGCGCCAGTCCGTTCGCGAGGAGTTGCGCGACGTCGAGGACCGACTCGAAAGCGCCCGCGACAAGGAGGCAGACGCCGCCGAAGAGGTGCGCGACATCGAGACGGAAATCGAGAAACGCGAGAGCGAAATCGAGGAACGGAACGAGCGAATCGAGACGCTCGAAGACGAACTCGACGCGATCGAAGACGAGCGCGAGGAGGTCTCGGACCGAATGGACGAGATCGAGGCCGAACTCGGCGAGAAAAACGCCGAGATCGAAGACCTCGAAGCGGAGATAGCCGAACTGGAAGCCGAAGTCGAGGATTCGGAACTGCCCGAACTCACCGAACAGGCAGAGACCATCCGCGAGGACATCGACGACCTCGAACGCAGACGCGACGAACTCGACAACCAGTTGAACGAGAAGACCCTCGAAAAGGAGTACGCCGAGGACGCGATAGAGTCGCTCCACGAAGACATCGAGGCGGCCCAGAACCGCAAGGCAGAGGCCGAGTCACAGATCGAGACGCTGGAGGAAGATATCGAGGAGAAAGAGGCCCTGCTGGAGGAGAAAGAGGCCGAAATCGAGGAACTCGAATCACAGCTCGCAGAGCTCAAAGAGGAGCGGTCGGACCTTCGCGACGACGTTACCGAGGCCCGAGAGAAGCGCGACGAAGCGAAGGAAGCCGTCCAGTCAGTCGAATCCGAGCTTTCGGACGAGCGCGAGACCGAGGACCGACTGGAGTGGGAGATCGACGAACTCGAAGCGAAGGTCGGCGAGTACGACCCCGAGGAGATACCCGACCACGAGCAGGTCGAGGCGGAACTCGACCGTCTCGAAGGCGAGATGGACGAACTCGAACCCGTCAACATGCTCGCCATCGAGGAGTACGACCGGGTGCAGGCGGAACTCGAAGAGCTACAGGAGCGCAAGGGGACGCTGGTCGAGGAAGCCGAGGGGATCCGCGACCGAATCGAGCAGTACGAGGCGCGCAAGAAGGAGACGTTCATGGACTCGTACCACGCCATCGACGAGCAGTTTCAGGACATCTTCGAGCGACTCTCGAACGGAACCGGTCGCCTCCACCTCGAAGACGAGGAGGACCCCTTCGAGGGCGGGCTGACGATGAAAGCCCAACCCGGCGACAAGCCGATCCAGCGGCTGGCGGCGATGAGCGGCGGTGAGAAGTCACTAACTGCGCTCGCCTTCATCTTCGCTATCCAGCGGCACAACCCCGCCCCGTTCTACGCGCTCGACGAGGTGGACGCCTTCCTGGACGCGGCAAACGCGGACCTAGTCGGCGAGATGGTCGACGAACTCGCTGGCGACGCGCAGTTCGTCGTCGTCTCGCACCGCTCGGCCATGCTCGACCGGTCGGAACGCGCCATCGGCGTCACGATGCAGGACGACAACGTCTCGGCAGTGACCGGCATCGATCTGACGGGCGACATGGAGGTGCCCGCTGATGATTGATCGGGGACAACTGACACGCGACAGGGGGGCCGACGATGGCTGAGGAGGACATTCCCCTGGATATCACCGGCCACGAGTCCCGGGAACGGCCGTCCGAGGCCGAGGACGACGCGGAGTCAGAGCTGGCCAAGACGAACGGAGATGCCAGCGGAGCAGAGACGCTGGCAGAGTTCGAAAGCGAGAGCGGAGACCAGAACGGGGACAGTTCGGCAGAGGGCAAAGACGAACAGGGAGAAGACGAAGACGAGGCGGGAGAGGTCGAACCGGTCGAGGTGCTCGTCGGCCTCGCAGAGGACGGCGAAATCGACCCGTGGGACATCGACATCGTCGACGTGACCGACAAGTTCCTCGACCGCCTCGACGAGGCGGACCTGCGAACGTCCGGGCGTGCGCTCTTCTACGCCAGCGTTCTCCTGCGGATGAAAGGCGACGCGATGCTCTCCGAGAACGAGGAGACGGAACCGGAGCCAGAACCGTGGGAGGCGGCGATTGCGGAGGGGGAGCCGATCGAGGAACCGGACCCCTTCAGTGCGCTCGAACAGGAGATGGATCGTCGACTCGAACGGAAGCGCGCTCGCGGCACGCCGCAAACGCTCGACGAACTCGTTCGGGACCTGCGTGAGGCCGAGCGGGACAACTGGTGGAAGGAGTCCCGCGAGTACGACACGAGCGACTCACCGAGCGCGTACAGTCGGGGCACTCGCGAGATGGATTACCGCTCCGACGACCAGTTCCGGATGGACGACGAACCGACCGCACAGGAGGTGACCGGCAAGACCCACGGCGAGGACATCGACGCGCTCATCGACGAGGTACACGGGGCGCTCACAGAACAGTACGACAAGGGCCGCACCGAGGTGCTGTTCGCGGAGGTCGAATCGGTCGGCGGGTCACGCGTCCAGACGTTTCTCGGCTTGCTCTTTCTCTCTCACCGCGGGCAGGTTCGCCTCCAGCAGGACGAACTCTTCGGTGACCTGTGGATCAAAGACCCCAACGCAGTCGCGGGGTCCGGCGAGGCCGTCGCGGACTGACTCGTTCGCCGTTTCGCTGGGAGTTTTGGCTCGACAGAGGATTCTTCGTTCGACGTGAAATGCTTGTTTCGCGCTGGGGGTGTCCGCTCACGAACATATCTATCTAAACGAAAGTGTTATACTATTTCACGGTGTATGGTATCTATACACATGACCCCGACGACATTCCGCGAGCGACTCGAGGAGTCAAGAGACAGGATCGACAGA
The DNA here is from genome assembly GCF_051414115.1 of Halovenus marina. Classification (NCBI taxonomy): domain Archaea; kingdom Methanobacteriati; phylum Methanobacteriota; class Halobacteria; order Halobacteriales; family Haloarculaceae; genus Halovenus; species Halovenus marina. The sequence continues at coordinate 2,442,014 of NZ_JBLKNZ010000001.1, forward strand.
GAACAGTTCGTCGAGGCGCTCGCGTACGTTCGTGACGACGGGCGCTCGCGCTAAACGGACAGTCGCGCGGAAATTCTCTGACCGACTCGCTTGAGGAGGACAGCATATATGTCGACGCCGGTCGAGCCGTTGGTATGGACACGCGAGATGTGTTGCTCGCCGACGCCTTCGCCGACGAACCGACCGGTGGCCGTCCGGTCGCCGTCCTCCCCGACGGGGACGGGCTTTCGGACGCACAGTGCAGACAGGTCGGTTCGGAACTCGGCGTCGCGAGCGTCGTGGCGCGCCGTGACGGAATCGTGGAACACGTGGGTACCAACGCGACAGGAGACGCAATCGAGGGCGCGCTCGCGGGGAGCGTGGCGCTGGCAGAGCGCGAGGAGAGTTCCGGATCCGAGTGGACGGTCGAAACGGAGCGCGGGACGCTTCGCGTCGAGCGCGAGGACGACGGGCGAACGTTCGTCGACCGGTCCTCGCTCGTCGCTGGAGAGGAGTTTACCGAACTGACGTCGTCGAACGTCGACGAATCATCGATTGCTGATGCGCTCGGCATCGACGTGGCGGCGTTGCGCGACGTGGGCGCGGATCTGCCTCTCGCGCGGGCCGACAGCGCGGGCGGGTCGCTACTCGCGCCGGTGAACTTCTTCGAGCACCTCAGTCGAGCAGACCCCGACCTCACTGCGCTGTCGACGCTGTGTGCGAACGCCGACGCCCGCCGCCTGGTCGTGTTCACCTTCGATACGCTCTCGGGTGCCGCCGACGCGCACGCGAGGGTGTTCGCACCCGCTGCTGGCGGCGAACTTCCGACCGCAGCCACACCGCTCGCTGACTGCGGTGTGTACCTCTCCAGACAGGGCGTCTTCGACGGCGAGCGGTCGGAGATCACCTTCGAGTGTGGACACGTGCTGGACCGGCCGGGAACAGTCGCAGTGCGACCGGTCGACCCGGTGCAGGTGGGTGGCCGGGCTGTCACGACGCTGGACGGAACGCTGACGATCCCCGACTCGGAGGACGAGGAGATCATCGAAGTGTAGCGCATCCGAACCGGTCGTCTCCGCCAGCGCGAACTTCAGAACCTTCTTTAGCTAGTCGGTTGGTGTTATCAATACTGAGATGCCTGTACTCTGGCTGGAAGAAGTGCGGTCGGACGATATCGACCGTGTCGGCGGGAAAGGTGCGTCGCTCGGTGAGATGACGAGTGCGGATCTGCCGGTGCCGCCCGCCTTCGTCGTCACCGCAGGAACGTACCGCACGTTCATCGAGGAGGCCGGAATCGACGAGGAGCTGTTCGAGGCCGTCGACGTCGAGACCAAAGACTCCGAGGCGCTCGCGCACGCGGCCGAGCGAGCGCAGGAACTCATCCGCGAGACGCCGTTTCCCGACGAACTCCGCGAGGAACTGCTCGGGGCGTTCGACGAACTCGGCGAGGACGCGTCGGTGGCGGTGCGGTCCTCTGCGACGGCGGAGGACCTGCCAGATGCCTCCTTCGCTGGCCAGCAGGAGACGTTTCTGAACGTCACACGGGAGAACCTGCTCGACCGGGTACGGGCGTGCTGGGCGTCGCTTTTCACCCAGCGTGCGCTGTACTATCGGCAGGAACAGGGCTTCGAGCACGACATCGTCGACATCGCGGTGGTCGTCCAGCGGATGGTCGACGCCGACAAGAGCGGCGTGATGTTCACGAGTCATCCCTCGACGGGCGCGAGCGTCGTGACCATCGAAGCGGCGTGGGGGCTCGGTGAGGCAGTCGTCTCCGGCGCGGTGACGCCGGACAACTACGTCATCGACCGGGAGAGCGGCGAACTCAAACAGGAGACCGTCGCCGAGAAGAAGGTGATGCACGTCCGCGACGAGGAAACCGGCGAGACGGTCGAGCGCGAGGTACCCGAGGAGAAACGCACAGAACGGGTGCTCTCGGACGCAGAACTGGACGAACTCGTCGAGGTAGGCGACATGATCGAGGAGTACTACGGCGACCCTCAGGACGTGGAGTGGGCAATCGTCGACGGCGAGGTGTATCTGTTGCAGTCCCGACCGATCACGACCATCGCTGAGGGAAGCGAGGAGGAAAGCGAGGAGAACACGGACGAGGAGGACGACGACCGTGAAATTTACCTGACCGGACTGGGTGCGAGTCCGGGTCGGGCGTCGGGTCCGGTTCGTACCGTCGGAAAGCTGGACGAACTCGACAAGGTCGAGGAAGGCGACATCATCGTGGCGGAGATGACAACCCCGGATATGGTGCCAGCGATGAAACGCGCCTCGGGGATCATCACCGACGAGGGCGGGATGACCTCACACGCAGCAATCGTCTCCCGCGAACTCGGCGTCCCGGCGGTCGTGGGCGCGGAGACGGCGACAGCGCGGTTGCGCGACGGGCAACTCGTAACTATCGACGGCGAGACGGGTGCGATCGAGTCGGGCGACGCAGAGACTGACGAGACAGACGAGGGCGAGGCCATCGAGCAGGCAGTGCCGGAGGGGCGCGTCCAACCGATGACAGCGACGGAGGTCAAGGTGAACGTCTCGATTCCAGATGCGGCCGCACGCGCGGCGGCGACGGGCGCTGACGGCGTCGGGCTGTTGCGCATCGAGCACATGATCCTCTCGCTGGGCAAGACGCCCGAACAGTACATCGAAGACGAGGGCGCAGACGCGTACGTCGAAGAGATCGTTTCTGGGATCCGCGAGGTTGCAGAGGCGTTCTATCCCCGACCGGTGCGCGCGCGGACGCTCGACGCGCCGACCGACGAGTTCCGACAGCTAGAGGGTGGCGAGTCCGAGCCGGTCGAGCACAACCCGATGTTGGGCTACCGTGCGATCCGCCGGAGCCTCGACCGCCCGGACGTGTTCGCACACGAACTGGAGGCGTTCCGAAAGCTCTACGAGATGGGTTACGACAACGTGGAGCTGATGTTGCCGCTGGTGACCGACGCCGAGGACGTGCTGGCGGCGAAAGAATACATGGAAGAAGCCGGGATCGACCCGGACAAGCGGTCCTGGGGCGTGATGATAGAGACGCCCGCGGCGGCGCTGTCGGCTGAAGAAATCGCCGAGGCAGGCATCGACTTCGCGAGTTTCGGGACGAACGACCTGACCCAGTACACGCTGGCGGTCGACCGGAACAACGAGCAGGTCGCAGACCGGTACGACGAGTTGCACCCAGCGGTACTGCAACTGATCGGCGAGACCATCCAGGTGTGCAACGAACACGACGTGGCGACGAGCATCTGCGGACAGGCTGGCTCGAAGCGGGAGATGGTGCGGTATCTGGTCGAGGAAGGCGTGACCTCGATCAGCGCGAACATCGACGCGGTCCACGACGTGCAAAAGCAGGTCAAGCGCGTCGAGCAACGGCTCATCCTCGACTCGATCAGGTAAGCCGGGGGATCGCTCAGCGGTTCGTCGCTGTCGAGTTCGTAACCACTAAACCGGTTCCGCCCCTGTAAATTGCTATGCAGCAGGCTCAGCGCGCCGACCCGCAGGACTTCGAGCGGGTTCTCTCCTCGATGTGTACCCAGCCACATCCCGAGGCGCGGACGGCCGCAGAACGCTTTCTCGTGACGAACCCAGGCGACCCGGGCACCTACGAGACAGTTGCCACACTCGAAGACGACGCAGTCGAACTGCTCGGCGCGGTTGCTGGCCTCGACGACCCGGCAGGCTACGTCACGAGCGGGGGGACAGAAGCGAACATTCAGGCGGTGCGCATCGCTCGCAACCGGGCCGAAACCGACGACCCGAACGTCGTCGCCCCGGCGACCTGTCACTTCAGCTTTCGGAAGGCCGCCGAGTTGCTCGGCGTCGAACTCCGGACCGCGCCACTCGACGGACACCGTGCCGACGTCGACGCGATGGCCGAACTCGTCGACGCTGATACTGTCTGTGTGGTCGGGGTCGCCGGGTCGACCGAGTACGGCACGGTCGATCCGATCCCTGCGATTGCAGATCTCGCAGCCAGCGTGGACGCGCTCTGCCACGTCGACGCCGCGTGGGGCGGCTTCTACCTGCCGTTCACCGACCACGAGTGGAACTTCGACCACGCTGCCGTCGACACGCTGACGATCGATCCGCACAAGGCGGGGCAGGCGGCGATGCCCGCGGGCGGTCTGCTCGCTCGTTCCCCGGCGCTTCTTGATACGCTCGCCATCGACACCCCGTATCTCGAATCGACGAGTCAGATCACGCTGACGGGAACCAGAAGCGGGGCAGGCGTGGCGAGCGCCGTCGCCGCGATGGAGGCGCTCTGGCCGACCGGCTACCGGGAGGAGTCCGAGCGAGCGATGGACAACGCGCGCTGGCTTGCGGACGCGCTCGACAGCCGCGGGCACGACGTCATCGGCCCGGAACTCCCGCTCGTCGCCGCGAACCTCTCAGTGCCGATGACCGACGAACTCCGTGACCGAGGCTGGCGCGTCTCGAAAACCGGTAGCGGCGAACTGCGCGTCGTCTGCATGCCACACGTCACCCGGTCGATGCTCCGGTCATTTGTCGCGGATCTCGACTGGTACTGACACGGCTGACCGGTCTGAACGGCTGCAGCGAAAATTCTAAACCGGTTGTCGGGGAACTAGTCATAGTGGACGATCACACACGCGGATCGCTGCTCCTCGTGGGTCTCGGGAGCGTGCTGTTTCTCGTCGCTAGTTTCATCACGGGACGGAATTTACTGCGATCGATAGCTCGCTCAGGCCGCTTCTCGCCTTTCTGCTCGACGGCCTTCCGGCGGTCGGAATCGTCTACGGCGGGTTCTATCTGGCCAGAACGGACCTCGACCCGGCCGACCACTGGGTGATCGGACTGTGGTGTCTGGCGGGCGCAGTGCTGTTTACGAGCGTCATCAGCGCGACGTTTCTCGTTCGGGTCTTCGAGAATCGGACGATCACGGAACCGCTGTTTTCGCTTCTTGTCTCGGCGGAAGTCGGCGCTATCGCGGGCATCGTCGCAGGATTCTACAACATACGAGCGAGGGATGACGCACGCCGAGCACGGCGGGTGACCGGCGGTCTCAGAGTGGTCAACAGCGCCATTCGACACGACCTGCGAAACGACCTGAACACGATCCAGACCTACGCCGAGTTGATGGAATCCGAAGCTGACGAGACGGAGTACACGGCGGTGATCCGCCGAAAGACCGAGGAGGCAGCCGAGCGGATCGACGACCTCGGCGCACTTGGGAAAGCTGTCACTGGCGAGGCTGATCTGCAGGCGGTGGACCTCGTGTCGATCGTCGAGACTATCGTCAGAAATACTGAGGACGCATTCAGCGTCACAATCGGGACCGACTTGCCCGACACAGCACCCGTCGTCGCCAATCAGGCCCTCCGGTCGGTCGTGGACAACCTCGTCGAGAACGCCGCCGAACACACCGGCGTCGACGATCCTCAAATTGCCGTCGAGATTGAAGCCGACGAGGAGACAGTGTGGCTGTTCGTCCGCGACAACGGTCCGGGCATCCCCGACAGTGAAAAGCGGACGGTGTTCGACTACCGACCCGACAGCACCGGTGGCGGCGGACTCTTTCTCGTCAAAACGCTCGTCTCGGAGTACGACGGCGACGTGTGGGTCGAAGACAACGACCCCCGCGGGTCGACGTTCGTCGTCGAACTACAGCGCGCTGACCGTAGCTGAGCGGTCGCTGTCACTGATTCTGCGGCGCTGTGGCCTCTTCTGACAGAGTGATAGGAATAATCATTAGTTCCGCGTTCGAACGGCAACTATGCGCGGCCTCAACGAGCGTGTCGCGGTTGTCACCGGCGGCGCAAACGGGATCGGACGAGCGACAGCGAATCGGCTGGCAGCGGAGGGTGCCAGCGTCGTCGTCGCAGATATCGACGGCGATGGTGCACAGGAGGTAGCCGAGGAGATACGCGACTCGGGCGGGGACGCGACAGCCGTCACCGTAGACGTCACTGACGCGGATGAGGTTACTTCGATGGTCGAGACGGCAGTCAACGGCTACGGCGGCCTCGACATCGCCGTGAACAACGCGGGGATAATCACTCCGCTGGTCAAACTGGGAGAGATCGAAGCGGAGCACTGGCACCGGATCCTGTCGATCAACCTGACCGGGGTGTGGAACTGCATGCAGGCCGAACTGGCCGCGATGGACGAGGAGGGTGGTTCGATCGTCAACGTGGCGTCGGTCGCCGGACTCGTCGGAATGCCCGCGCTCGGAGGCTACACGGCGAGCAAGCACGGGGTCGTCGGACTGACCCGGACCGCGGCACTGGAGTACGCCGAAGCGGGGGTTCGCGTCAACGCCGTCGCGCCGGGACCGACTCGGACCGGCATCAAAGCGCAGGGCGAGGACTCCCGCGCAGACCAGCTCATGCGCCTGCTTCCCGACGGGGCGCTCGAAGGGAAGGGAGTCTCCGGCCGAGTGCTGAACTGGCTCTCCGATGGCATGATCGACCAGCACGCGAAAACGCCGATGGGGCGGCTCGCAGACCCCGACGAGATTGCGAGTGTGGTCGCCTTTCTCGCGTCCTCAGAGGCGTCGTTCGTGACCGGACAGGTGCTCGCGGCCGACGGCGGGCAGACCGCCGATTGAGGCGGTGAGAACTCACTCGACTCTCTCGAAACCGCCCGGCTTATGCCCGCGCCGCTCTCAGACTCGACTATGAGTCACGAGCGACTACCCACTGACACCCCAGCAGTGGTCACGGTGGGGTTGCCATACGCCAACGGCAACCTCCACATCGGTCACCTGCTGGGCTACGTCTCGGGTGATCTCTACGCCCGGGCGCTCCGTCGCGTCGGCCAACAGACCGCCTTCGTCTGTGGCTCTGACATGCACGGGACGCCCATCGCGGTCAACGCCGCGAAGGAGGGGGTCGACCCCGAGGAGTTTGCGCTGGCCTATCACGAGCAGTACACGGAGCGGTTCCCGCAGTTCAACGTCGACTTCGACAACTACGGCCACACTCACGACGAGACCAACACCGAACTCACCCGCGAGTTCGTCTCGTCGTGGATCGACCAGGGCCACATCGTCGAGCAGGAAATCGAAGTCGCGTGGGACGAACAGGCCGACCAGCCACTCCCCGACCGATACGTCGAGGGGACCTGCCCCTACTGTGGCGAACGCGCCCGCGGCGACGAGTGCGACGAGGGCTGTCAGCGCCACCTCGAACCCGGCGAAATCGAAAACCCGACGAGCGTCCTCACGGGCAACCCAGCGGAGTACCGCAAGCGCGAACACAAGTTCCTCCGACTGTCGGACTTTCAGGAGTACCTCAACGGATTTCTCGACCGACTGGAGGGGACCGAGAAGGCGCGCAATCAGCCCCGCGAGTGGATCGAGGGCGAACTCGAAGACCTCTGTATCACTCGCGACATGGACTGGGGAATCGACTATCCGGGCGAGGACGGCGATGATCTCGTGCTCTACGTCTGGGTCGACGCCCCCATCGAGTACGTCGCCTCGACGAAGCAGTACACAGATCGGGTCGGCTCCGAGGAGTACGACTGGGAGGACGTCTGGAAGCCCGGCGGCGAAACCCGCCACGGCACGGCGTGGGACGACGAGTGGACCGACGAGAGCGGCGAAATCATCCACGTCATCGGGTCTGACATCATCCAGCACCACTGCGTGTTCTGGCCAGCCATGCTCCGCGGCGCGGGGTACAACGAACCGCGAGCGGTGCTCGCGACTGGCTTCGTCGGCATCGATGGCAAGTCGCTCTCGACTTCACGCAACCGGGCCATCTGGGCCGAGGAGTACCTCGACACCGGCTTCCACCCAGACCTGTTTCGCTACTACATCACGACGGGGTCGGGGCTGGAACACGACGTCGACTTCTCCTGGGACCGGTTCGCAGAGCGCGTCAACGGCGAACTCGTCGGCACCTTCGGCAACTTCTGTTACCGCGCCCTGCTCTTTGCCTACCGCAACTACGAGGGCACGCCCGAGGCCGACGTGAGCGACGGCGTTCGCGAGCGCATCGAGAACGCCGTCGCCGACTTCGAGGACGCCGTCGCCGACTACGACGTTCGGACGCTCGGGTCGCTCGCCGTCGAACTCGCGCAGTTCGGCAACGAGTACATCCAGCGCAACGAGCCGTGGCACCTCGTGGACGAGGACCCGGAAGCGGCCGAACAGGTCATCCGCGACTGCGTCCAACTCGCGAAGGCCTGTGCGGTGCTCGCCCAGCCAGTGATGCCCGAGAAAGCCGCGACGCTCTGGGACCAACTCGACGAGGACGGGACAGTCGCGGACGCCACGCTCGACGGCGTGCTCGCCGCGCCGTCGGCGACGTTCGACGAGCCAGAAGAGCTGTTCACGCAGGTCGAAGACGAACAGATCGAGGAACTGAACGAGACGCTTCGGGACCGCGTGGAGACGGCCGACGAGAAGACGGCAAGCGACGAGAGCGCAGACGAGGACGCGACTGGCTCGACTGAAAAGGCAGACACTGCCGAGGAAGTAGACACCGAGGAGACGGACGGCGACGCGGCGGCCGAGTTGGGCGTCGACCCGCTCGAAACCGACCGGATCAGCTTCGAGGCGTTCCAGGACCTCGACATGCGCGTCGGAGAGATTACCGCCGCGGAGCCAATCGAGGGCGCGGACGAACTCGTCGTGCTGTCGGTCGACATCGGCGTCGAACAGCGACAGGTCGTCGCCGGTCTGAAACAGCTTCACGACGTGGACGGCCTGCCCGGCACTCGAGTCATCCTGCTCGCCAACATGGAGCGTGCGGAACTGTTCGGTCACGAGTCGAACGGGATGGTACTCGCCGCAGGTGAAGAGGCCGACCTGCTCACCACACACGAGGACGCACCACTCGGGTCGCGGGTTCGCTGACTGCTGCTTTCACGACGACCCGTAGACTCACATCTTTTATTCGTCGAGTGCCTACCGTTCGGTATGCCCGCAGACGATACGGAGTCGGACGACGACGAGTGGCGCTTTTCTGTCGACGAGTTCGACGACCCCGAGGAGACCGAGGAGACGCCGGTGTGGGAGGACACCGCAGCAACCGATCAACCGAGCGACGATCACGGGGAGACCGAGTCCGACGATCCGCCGTCACCGTTTCGGCTGGACGAACCGCTCGAACCGGGCGACATCGACCTCGAAAACGCGTTTTTCGTCCTGGTCGGTATCGCGCTCGTGCTCGTCCCCATTCTGGTTCTGTTCGGCTCAGTGTAGGGCGTCGAGCGGCGGAGGGGGACTCAGACGCCGTTTTCGTGAACGGTCAGTTCGACCTCGCGGCGCTCGCCTTCGAGATCCGCGACGATGCGCTCGACGACCTGCTTGGCCTCGGCCCGGATCTTCGGTCGGACTTTGTCGATCAGCCAGTCGAGCGAGACGAAGGCTGGTAACTCGACGACCCCCGCGTCCGCCGAGTCGGGGTCGAAGGCGACGACCAGCCGAACCCGGCAGGCCGTCTCGGCGTCGGGCGGTGCTGCGTCGGGTTCGGGTTCGATTTCCCAGTACCCCTCGGCGTCGATGTCCTCGACGAGTCGCCAGTCGATGCGCTCGGGCGGGTCGACCGCGGTCACCTCCGAATGCGCGGTGTAGGTGAGTTTCCACCAGCCGAAAGTCAGGTCGTAGCGCGTTCCCGGACCCCCATCACCGTCGGCCGTGACCTCCTGAAGGTACTCAGAGTATCGCGCGTACCGGGGAAAGTCGAGCAGGAACTCGTAGACTTCCTCGGGCGGCAGATACACGACCGTACTGACGTTGACGCTGTCCACACCATGACCACGGCCGCCACCGACTAATACTGTCGGCTGTAAGTACGTAAAAATATTCGCTACCCCGGTGGCGAATTATTTTCGAGATGGTACAGCCGACAGTATAAGCTTCGCGTACACCGGCAGCGTTGCCCGCATCTGGGAGCGGTCACTCCTCACGTCGCTCGAACAGGCCCTCGACGTCGGCTTCTTTGCTCGTTCGCCGCGAGACGTGTTCGGAGAGTCGCTGTGCGATGACCGGGCGGTCGTCGGGTTCGCGGACGAAATCGAAAAGGAGCGTGACGAAGGGGCTGCCGGTGCGCTCTGCGTCGATGTCAGTGCGTGCGAAAGTGATTGCCCGGTCGATCATCGGCTCGTCGTACTCGTGCTCCTCGGCGAGCACCGCAGCGGCGATGCAGGTGGCCTCGAAGTCCAGATCTGCGAGTGTCACTATTTTTCCTTCGTGTGTAAGTGATAGCGGGGACTTATTCGCGGCGATCGCTGGCTCCGTGTGCAGGTCGTCGAGATACTCGCGAACGGTCGCCACGTCGACGCCGTGATAGGTCGCAGGGAGACCGGAGAGATACTCGCGGGCGCTCTCAGCGAGACCGGTCGCCCCCGACCAGTTGTCGTTGCGGGCGTGATAGACGGCGGCGGTGTACTGGATCAGGCCGTGGAGCATTCGCTCGTCGTCAGTGCCCGACTCCAGTTCGAGCCAGTACTCCTCCCACGCGTCGTGGGCCGCGTGGTGTTCGCCAGCGTTGAAGATCGCAAGCCCTGCACGGAGGTGCGCCTCCATACCCGGTGTTGGCAAGCGGCGTATAAACGGCTTGGGGGAGCGTCCGACTACAGTCGTGCGGTCTGGTACGCAAACGGTCGTTTGCGGTAGCGTTACCGTTATGCAAATGGAAGCCGTTTGGCCAACGGAACGCAGATTTCGAGAGATGGTGGGTGAGAGTACTGGACGTGACTGGATTCGGATCGGACTGATAGCCTGCTGTCTGCTCGCAGCCGTCGCGACCGGCGTTCTCGTGTCCGGGTTCGCGGCCGACGAGCGGTCGGGGTCGCCAGCCGAACAGCTCTTCCCCGGAGACCGGTTCGCTGGCGGCGAGGGTAACGGGGGATCCGGAAGCGACGCGAGTAGCCTGTCGGCGATGAATCCCGGAAACAGCGCGAGCGTCGGCGGCGACGTCGGTGTCGACGACACCTTCCGTACCACGGACACAGAGGTCCACTTCGAGGTCGACAGCCCCGAACCGGCCTACTGGCGGACAGCAGTCTACGACACCTACACCGGGTCGGGCTGGGAGCGACCGACTGCGACCGAACCGTACGAGGGACCGCTGGAGTACGACGGCCTCGGCGGTGAGCGGTTCACCTATCAGGTCGAGTTGGCGACGTCAGCGCGGGCGCTGCCGACCGCCTGGCGACCGACTTCGGTCGAGGGTGTCGACGGGCCGCTGACAGTCACCGACGGGAAGGCGATCAGACCCACTGAAGGAGTCCCCGCCGGGCAGACGTTCACAGCAACGAGTATCCAGCCCGAGCGGGACCCCGCGGTGTTGCGTGCGAGCGGTGACGACTATCCGGAGCCGGTCCGGGAGCGGTACACCCAGCTTCCGGCGGGGACGCCCGACCGCATCGGCGACCTGACGGCGGAGTTGACCGCTGACGACGACACCGCATTCGATACGGCGATGACTGTCCAGAACTGGCTTCGTTCGGAGAAGGAGTACTCGCTCAACGCCTCCGCCGCAGGCGACCAGATCGCAGACCGGTTCATCTTCGAGATGGAGGCGGGGTACTGCGAGTACTTCGCGACGGCGATGGTGACGATGCTTCGCTCGCAGGGGATCCCGGCACGGTACGCGGTGGGGTACTCGACGGGCGAGCGCGTCGACGGGACCTACCAGGTGCGGGCGATGAACGCACACGCGTGGGTCGAGGTGTACTTCCCCGACGTTGGCTGGGTGCGGTTCGAGCCGACGCCGGGCGGGGAACGGCTCGAAACGCAGCAGGAGGCGCTTGCAGAGGAGGAACCGGGTCGTGACCACACGCTGCAGGAGCCGGGCAGCCCCGGCGAGCAGTTCGAACCGGGTGAGGTCACTCGGGACGACTCCCTCACCGAGAGCAACGACGAGGATTCCGAGGAGAACGGCGAGGACAATCAAGACACGAACGAGACTGACGACCAGCAAAACGAGGTCGACGAGGTTCCCAGCCAGGCGACGATATCGCTCAACAGAAGCGCAGTTCCCGGTGCTACCGTCGAGGTGCGGGTGTTGCGGTCGACGGCGTCAATCCAGGGAGTGTACGTGTACTTCAACGGCGAACGGGTGGGGCGGACAGACGAGAACGGAACCGTCGTCGCTACCGTCCCGTACGTCGAAGAACTCCGGATAACGGCACCGATGGCCAACGTCGCTCCGATCGTCGGACTCACAACAGACGATGGTCTCGGCCCGCTGCAGGCTGACACCGGCGACGAGAAGGTCGTTCCGGTCGAGACCAACGCGACAGTGACCGTGTCCGGCGGTCCGATCCCCGGATCAACCGTAACTGTCACCGCGACTGTCGAGGACGTCCCCGTTCGGAACGCGACGGTGCTGCTCGACGGCGAGCGAATCGGACAGACCGACGCGAACGGGCAAGCACGGGTGACGCTCCCCGCGGAACCGGGAGACATCTCGGTGACTGTCGAGCGTGACCCCGTCCGGGGGACGACGACCGTCCAGATTCCGGAGGTCACCGTCATGGCGAGTGCGGACTGGCCGATTCCGCTCCCGGGGACGCCAGCGACCGTCACGGTGCGCGCCGACGGCGAACCGGTCGTCGGCACACAGGTGACACTCAACGGTGAGCGGATCGCGACGACCGACGAGAACGGAACGGCGACGGTGAACCTGCCTGCCGAGTCGAGCACGACCTTCGGTACGACGTATCTCGACAGCACCAGTCAGGCGACAGTCGGCGGGATGCTCCGAAACGCGCTCGCTGTCCTGGTCGTCGGTGGCGCAGCGATCGGCGGTCTGCTGTACTGGGGGCGGCGGCGCGACTACTCGCTGCGGGGGGTCGTCGCTCGGCTGGTCGGGCTTCCACGCACCGTCGTCAGGTACGCGACGCTCGCGCTCGTCGTCGCGGCGACACAGAGTGGAACGGTCCGTGACCGGATCGGTCGGCGGATTCGATCGGGAGCGCGGACCGTTCGGGACGTGCTCACCGGTCAGCGGTCCCCAGTCGCGCTGTCGCGGGCGCTCGTTGACTCACTCCGGAAGCGATGGGCTGAGGCGGAGTCGACCACGGAGCGGCCCACGGCGGAGACGGACGAGGCGTACCTCTCGATCCGCGAGGCGTGGCGGCGGTTTCTCGGTGTCACGTCGGTTCCAAACGCACAGACACACACGCCCGGTGAACTCGCACAGCACGCGGTCCACCGGGACGGCCTGCCCCGCGAGCCAGTGCGGACGCTCCGCGATTCGTTTCGCGAGGTGGAGTACGGGAATCAGTCACCCGAGCGCAGACTGGAGCGTGTCACCGAAGCGATCGAGACCATCGAGACGAGCGCAGAACCGACCGACGAGCCACGAACTGACGGCGGGGAGCAGTGATGGACTGGCGCACGCGTCTCGCCGGGACCGCTGGCGTCTCGCTCACGCTGCTCGGGGTCGCTGTCCTCGTCGTCCCCGAGACGACCACACGGCTTCCGGGCGTCGAGCAACTGATCGAAATCGTCGGCACTCGCGACCCGGCGGCCGTCGCACTCGTGTTGACTCTAGTCGTCACACTGTCTGTCGCGGTGACAGCACGGAACAGCGATCCGCGGGATCAGACGCCCGCCGAGCGCAGGTTCGAGCAACTGTGCTCGCGGCCACCCGAAGCGGTGAGTGCGGACCGACAGGCCGTCGCAGGTGAAGGGTACGACCAGGCAGTCACGCGCGCTGTGACCCTCGGCGGCGAATCGCTCGATGACCTCAGGGAAACACTGCAAGCGCTCGCGGTCGATGTCTGTGTCGAGACTGAGGGGTGGACGACGGCCGAGGCGCGACGCGCGGTCAGAGGGGGGACGTGGACGAGAGACCCGCTGGCGGCCGCCTTTCTGTCCGGCAGTGACGGCCCGAGCACGTCGGTCGTCGCCAGCCTCCGTCTGTGGGTCGCACCGGCCCGCGAGCGGCGACGGCGGGTCGACCGAACGCTGTCTGCGATCGAGAGGCGGTATCGATGACGCGTCGCTACCGCTTCCGGGTCGCGCTGGTCTGTACGCTCGCACTCGCCGGGTTCGGGCTACTGTACGCGAGTGGCACACTCCTGATCGCCTCCGTGATTCCGCTGAGCTATGCCCTGTATGACACCGTCTCGACGCTGCCGGACTCGACTGGTCTCACTATCGAACGCACACTCGACGGCAGTGGCCCCGCACCCGGCGAGTCGGTCACCGTCTCGGTTTCGGTCCGAAACGAAACCGAGCGCGTCCTCCCGGACGTTCGCGTCATCGACGGCGTTCCCGAACCGCTCGCAGTGGTGACGGGCTCCCCGCGTGGCTGTTTCGCGCTCGCACCCGGCGAGTCAGCACAGTTCGACTACGACGTGGTCGCGAGACGCGGGACCCACGAGTTCGAGTCGCCGCAGGTTCGAATTCGGTCGATAGCCGGAAGTGATCGGATCACCCGGACAGAGCAGACGACGGGCGATTCGCAACTGCTCTGTGCGAATGCGGTGCGAACGGCCCCAACCGAACCGCGGGCACTTCCACGCGCAGGGACGCGACCGGCCGACAGCGGCGGGAGCGGGCTGGAGTTTTACGCCACACGGGAGTACCGCCACGGCGACCCGATAAACCGGATCGACTGGCGACACCTCGCCAAACGCGGCGAGTTCACGACCGTCCAGTATCGCGAACAGCGCGCTGTCGTGACGGTCATCGTCGTCGACGCGCGCACGGTCTGTCGGGTGACGCCGCAGGCTGGCTATCCGACCGGCGCGGCGCTGTCCGCGTACGCGGCCGAACGGCTCCACGAGACGCTCTCCGCGGCTGGTATCGACACCGCCATCGTGGCCGTCGGCGTCGACGACGAGGCGCTGTCGGGTCCCGACGGAATCGCCTGGGCCGAGTCGGGAGACCGATTTCGAACCGCACCTGCAGCGGTCTTTCGCGGCGTTCGAGCGATCGCCGAGGACGCCCCTGCGGCGCTTTCGATGACGACACCGACCCGCTCAGCACGGGCGGATGGCGGTGGGGACGAGCAGATCCGCGCGGTACTGTCCCGACTCCCGCCGACCGCGCAGGTGGTGTGTTGCTCGCCGCTGCTGGACAACTGGCCAGTCTCGCTGGCCGAAACACTCACCCAGCGCGGGTATCGGACGCTCACCGTCAGCCCGTCGGTGACAGCGGACGCGACGGTGGGCCAGCGGATGGGGGAGATCCCTCGACGACTGCGACTCCGTGCGCTCGGTCGAGCAGGCGTCCGGACCGTCGACTGGGACGTCGACCGCCCCGTGGAATCGGCACTCAGACAATCACTACCGCATCTGTATGGCAACCCATGACAGGTAATCCGGGGGCGCAGGGACGGTGTACCGACAGATGACCGACACCGGGCGACCGACGCGAACGAGTACGTGGCTCGTTGCGGGACTCACAATCGGGGCCATCGTACTGTTGCTCGGGGTCGTCAGTGAGACGCCGAGACCGACGCTCGTCGGGGTGGCCGGAGCGGTCACGCTCGCAGTCGCGCTCGGCGCTCTCTCGGGATCCGGTCGCGACGGCGTCCGCGCTGGGCTGTTCGGATTTCTGGTCGTGCCGCTCGGAGCCAGCCTCCTCGTCGCTGTCTTCGGGACGGCGCTGCTCGTCGGCCAGTCCGTGTTCCCAGTCGCTGACCGTGCGCTCATCTCGGCGCGCTCGCTCGTCGTGGTCGGTCACGTCGGGCTTGCGCTTGGCTGTGTCGTCGCGGCCTTCGGCGTCGCGCTCGCTGTCCGCTCCCGGTTCGAGCAATCGGCAGTCACGACCGCGACACACATCACTGTCGTGGCCGGGATACTCCCGACCGCAACGGGGATCGTCCTCCTGTCCGGGACGGTCCTTCGGGGCGACTCCGAGGCCAGCGACCTCGTCAATACGGCCATCGAAACTGGCGTCGGAATCGTGCTCGCCCCCGAGTCGCCCGGTCTCCATCTGGCGACGTTTCTGTTCATCGTCGCCGTCTGGGCCGCGTGCAGTCGCCTGGCACTCGATACGCTGCCCGTCGCCGAGTTGCTCGCGGACCGGGGACTCGGTCGGGCCAGCGAGCGGCGAGTGAGTGCCGTCGCGCAGACGCTCATGACCGTTACAATCATCGCCAGCCTCCTCGCAGTTCCCGCGTTTCTGGTCCAACTCGAACTGTCGCGGTCGGAACTGACAGACCTGATCAGCCCAGGGCTGTACAGCACGATTCGGTCGCTCACGACGGCCGCGCCGCTCCGAGTGTTGCTCGTCGGAACCGGAGCCCTCGCGCTTGCGGCTGTGGTCGGGAGCGTCGCGGTTCGCCGGAGTGTGCGACAGTCAGGAGCCACCAGACGAATCGTCGGGGCGATCGGCGGCGGTGCTGCCCTTACCGTCTGTGCAGCCGTGCTCGCACAGCCAGCCTACGACTGGTTCGTCACGGCGACGGCGGACCGACTCCCCGGGGCGACCGAGTCACAGTTTCGAGAGGTCATGACACTGCTCGCAGACGCCTTCGGCGAGGTGACGCTCGTGACACTGGTGACTGCAGGGGTTGCGGGCGTGACCGCGACGGCGCTTGCTCTGTTCGCACTCGTCCTCTGGCTGGACTATCTGGACGAACGGACTGCTGGCGTCTCGCTGGGCGCGGCCGGTCTGTTCGTCGGGACGGCCTTCGCGGGGACGCTCGGGGCCACGTTCTGGCTGGTCGCAAGCGGCGTACTCGCCAGCCTCGTCGTCTGGGATCTGGGCCAGTTCGGGAGCACGCTCGGGCGGGAGATGGGGAGACACACCGAGACCCGAAGCGTCGAACTCGTCCACGCGGGCGCGTCAGTCGCAGTCGGACTGGTCGGCGTCGGGGTCGCGCTGGCGCTTGGAACGGTCGACCTCCCCACCGTGTCAGTCTCCGTGGAAACCGTCGCCGCGCTCGCGCTCGTCGCGTCTGGACTCGTGGCGCTCGTCGTGTCCCTCACCGCTGCTCGTTGACAGCCGGAACCGCGACGTTGTCGAGGACGTCTGCCAGCACGTCGGCCCGACTCGTTTCGCGAACGTTCGCGTCAGCGGTCAACACGAGACGGTGGGCAAACACCGGCTGGACGAGTCGCTTGATGTCGTCGGGAACCACGTAGGAGCGACCGGCGATGGTCGCTCTGGCCCGTGCGGCCTCAAACAGTCGCTGGATCCCGCGTGGGGAGACACCGACTTCGACGCGCTCGTCGACGCGGGTCTGTCGACCCAGCGTCACCACGTAATCCCGCAATCGCGGGTCGACATCGACGCCCTCCGGCACCTGCTGCATCTCGGGGACGCGCTCGGCGGAGATGACGGGATCGATGGTCGGCGTCTGCGCGGCGCGTCCGGCACGGCGGTCGAGCAGGAGACGCTCGCCCTCGGCGCTGGGATAGCCCATCCCGGCCTTGATCATGAATCGGTCGCGCTGTGCCTCCGGGAGTCCGAAGGTCCCCTCCTGCTCGACGGGGTTCTGGGTCGCGATGACGAAGAAGGGATCGGGCAGGTCGTGGGTCTCGCCGTCGACGGTGACCTGCCGTTCGCCCATCGCCTCGAGCAGCGCGGCCTGTGTCTTCGGCGGCGCGCGGTTGATCTCGTCTGCGAGCACGACGTTGGCGAACACCGGGCCGGGAGCGAACTCGAACTCGCCGGTCGACTCGCGGTAGATGTTCGACCCCGTGATGTCACCCGGCAGCAGGTCGGGCGTGAACTGGATCCGCTGGAAGGAAAGCCCAAGCGCCCGAGCGAAACTACGCGCAGTCAGCGTCTTGCCAGTGCCGGGAACGTCTTCCAGCAGGACGTGTCCTCGGGCGAGAATCCCCGTCATCACCGTCTCCAGAAACGAGCGGTCGGCGATGACTGCCTCCCCGATTGCGTCGAGGACGCGGTCAGAGAGTTCCCCCGCAGTATCGTGATCCATGTCAGCAAGGACGGCCGTGAGCCCAAAAGGGTTCCCGGTTTGCTCCCGTCCGGAGCGACCCCCAATCAGCGGAACTCGAACCCCTGTTTGTCGTCGACGAGTCGCCCGGTGATCCCCGCCCCGAAGGCGTACGCCAGCCGCTGGGATCCACGCCCGAGTCGCTCGGTCAGCCCGAACGCTGGCTTGAACTCCTGAATCGTGATTTGGGTATCGAGCGTGTCTTCCAGCGCCTCGGTCACGTCCTCGCGGGTGCCGAGTTCGTCGACAAGTCCCTCTTCGTGGGCCTGACTGCCCAGATAGACGCGCGCTTCCGTGTCGCGGATCGCCTCGGCGTCCATCTCGCGCCGCTGTGCGACGCTCTCGACGAACTTGTCGTAGTAGGTGTCGACGATCCCCTGAAGGTACTCGCGCTCGTAAGGTTCGAGTTCCTTGAGCGGGGTCCCCGCGTCCTTGTACTCGCCAGCGGTGAACTGCTCGTAGGTCAGGCCCAGTCGGTCAGCGAGATCAGCCGCGGTCACGCGCGACCCGATGACGCCGATAGAACCGACGATGCTGCCCTCACGCGCCCAGATCTCGTCACACCCGCTTGCGATCTCGTAGCCGCCGCTGGCGCAGGTGTCGACGGCGTAGGCCACCGTCGGCCCGTCGAACCGCTCGGCGGCGAGTTTGATGTCCTCGCTCGGAACGATTTCGCCGCCGGGCGTGTTCAGGCGCACGAGCAACGCATCGACGCTCGTGTCCTCGTCGGCACGCTCGATCTGCTCGACGATAGCATCCGCATCAGAACCGACGGGCCCGCGCGCGAGCGGGCCACCGCTCTGGTGTCTAGTGATCGGTCCCTCGACGCCAACTTCGGCGACGTTGTACGCGGGAAACAGCCCGTTCGCGATCGTTCCAGCGATCCGGAGGACGACCGGAATGGCCAGCACGACGAGAACGATGCCAAGTAGCTCTCGGCCGGATTCGGGAAACTCGACGAGGAGCAGCCACCCCCCGGCGATCCCGGCGACTGCGAGCGCAGCGAAGACGACGACCCGTGAGACGGTGTTCAGAACTCTCATCGGTGTTCTGAAAGTAGGTCTGTGGGGTGAAAAAGGCACGCTCTGTGCGGATATCTCCACGGCGGAGAAGCAATCAAGAGCGTCGAGGTGAAAGACATCAGTATGGCGACTCCAACTGTTGCGGACATCATGACGACGCCCGTCCTGACAGTCGACCCCGAGACGTCGGTCACCGAGATCGCGGCGGCGATGCGCGAGGAGGGGATCAACTCCATCGTGGTCACGAGCCCCGACTGCCAGCCCGAGGGGATCCTCACCTCGACGGACTTCGTCGACATCGTCTCCGGCGAGTCACCGGACGAGACGGCCACCGTGGGCGAGTACATGACGACCGACGTCGTGACAGCGACGGCGGACCTGACCGTGGCAGGGGCGGCAGCGGAGATGTTCGGTCACGACGTGGCACACCTGCCGGTCGTCGATGACGACGACGTGATCGGCATCGTGACCGCGCGCGACATCACGGAGTACGTCGCGACGTACGACCTCGATAGCTGACTGGCGGTCAACGAATTGTTAGTCCGCCGTCTCGACCGTCGTGAACGCCCGAAGCCCTTCGATTTCGGGGACGCGCTCGTGGGGGCGCTCGACAAGGATGTCACCGGCGCGCTGGTCTCCGACGCCCGGAATCGCCGTCAGTTCGTCCATCGTCGCATTGTTCACGTCGAGCGGGTACGGAACGCCGCTGACCGACCGGTAGCCGTGGTCGGTCACCGCCACGTCGATCACGGACCCGAGCGGGCGTTCGCCGGGCACCGCGACGAGCAGGGGGTAGGTCCCGAGTTGCCGACCGAAGGTTTTCCCGTCCTGGTGGTATTCGAGATGGACGTCCGGGAGTACGGTGCCCGCCGGAGCGAGTCGCTGCAGCATCGGATTGTCGATCTGTTCGCGAACCTCCTGCTTGTACCGTTTGAACTGCTGTTTGTGGTCGTGTGCGATCTCCGCACCCGTCTCTGCCATCTCGGTCCCCTCGAAGGCCATCACCTGCCGGATGTTGACCCGACGGAGCAGCAGTCCCTCGTCGTACACCCGCTGGAGGAACTGTCGGTTGTGCTCGAAGGTCTCCGCGCGCTCGCCCGCGAGTCCGTGGACGAGATTGATCCCCGGCAGGAGTTTCGGCAGTCGGGGCGCGTCGTCCATCCGGGAGCGCGGTCCGGGTGCATCGCCGTCCCACCCGCCCGGCGGCCCCTCCTCAGGTCGCCAGCCACCCTCCTCGTTGACGATCTCGACTGCTCGGAAACACTCCTCGGCGGTGACGTTGAGGTTGTTCTGCTCTTGCACCACGGGGTCGGCCGATTCGAGTCCGAAGGCAGCGGTGTCCCCCGGCGTGTTGTATTTGGCGATGATCCGGATCCCCTCACGGGCTTTCTCCGGCCACCGGACGATGGTGATCGGGTTCATATTGTCCAGATGAAGCGTCCCCAGATCGGGGACTGCCTCGTGGATGCCACGGTACAGTTCCCGAAGCGCGTCGGGGTTGGGCGCTTCGCCGTCGCCGCCGTAGGCGAGGATGTCGGCCTGTCGCCCGAGTCGGAAGTGACTCGCACCGTGGTCCGCGAGCGCCGAGACTTCGCCGACGACCGACGACGGGGACCGAAAGCTCGGGTCCGCGCCGTAGAGCGGTTCGGTACAGAACGAGCAACGATACGGACAGCCTCGCGAGGTCTCCATCTCGCAGATGAGATACTCGGGGTGGTTCGGATGCTGTTCGACGACGAACGCACCCTTCCGTGCCCATCGGCTGATCTCGTCGTTGTCGCGCATCCGGTTTCCAAAGCCCTCCATACCGCCGTGAACGAGGTCGTAGGCGGCGGCCTCGACGTCGCCTTTCGCGACGAAGTCGTAATCCAAGTCGTCGCGTGCAGTCTCGGTCGCACCCTCGTTTTTCTCACCAACCCCAAAGCGCACCGGGCCGCCCATCAGGGTCGTTCCGTTTGCGGTCCACGCGAGGCGTTTGACCTCGTCGGGTTCGGCCGGTGTGCCGCCGACGTAACTGCCGGGGACGGTCATGCCGCCGACGTAGACGAGTAGATCCGCGGACTCGACGGAGTGCCAGCGCTCCTGCTCTTCCCGAAGCGCATCGATGGTGTGATAGCGGATCTGTCCTTCGGGGACGCCTGCGTCCACCAGCGCGCCAGCGACGTAGCGGGGATACGTCGAGATGTAGGGCGGAACGCCGAAATGTGCCGGCTCGTCGACGTAGCCGTCGACGATAGTCACCTCGAGGTGTGCCGGATCGGTCATACGCGCTGTTGTCGCTCGATACGCAAAACGGTGTCTACACGCGGCGACGCCGGGTCGGCGAGGACGCGAATGAGACGAACAGACCCGGGAGTGTTCCGTCACAGTCCGAAAAGAAAGGGAATCCGCCGGAGCGTGGGGTTTGAGGGGTCGTCGGGGGAGTCAGGCTTCGATTGCGTCGGCGGCCTGCTCTGAGACTTCCTCGATCTGGGCCTGCACGTCCTCGACAGTCTGTTCGAGTTCGCCGACCTGCTCTGCGACCTGCTCGGTTGCCTCGACCGACTGCGTCTCGAACTGCCCGTGGGCGTCCAGCACGAGTTCGAGCTGTTCGTCGAGCGCTTCGAGGTACTCGGCGCTGAACTCGTCGTAGGCGTCCATGCTCTCGTCGACGTTCGCGAACACTTCGTCGTAGGCCTCCGCGTGGGCTTCGAGCAGTTCGTCGTAGCCGTCGTCAACGGCGGTTCGGAGCTGACCGATCACTGCTTCGACGCCCGGAACGTTCGCCTCCATGAAGTCGAAGGTCTCGGTGACTGCACCGTGGGATGTCTCCACGAGCGTCTGCTGGGCCTGCTGCTGGCTCTCCAGACCGCTCACGAAGGCCTGTCCGAACTGCTTCTGGAGTTCGATGGACTGTTCGAGGGCGTCCTGTCCCTGCTTGATCGACTGGCGCTGCATCTCGAATGTCGCCGTCACGGGTGTGGTGTAATCCACCATTGTAGTACTACCTACAGGTCGAGAGAGTATAAAGGTTGCGTCTATTACCACGTGATACCATTCAATACCATCGAAAGGTGTAGATCTGCTCAGGGCGAGGGAACGGTTCCAGTATCGCGCGAAGTACTGTCGGACGGGGTCGGATGACAGAGAGATGTACCGCTATTCGACAGTTTGAGACCCACTACGTATAATTTCCTTCGTGAGAAAGAACTCTAGCGGTCGCGCTCGACGACGAATTCAGCGAGGTCGCGGAGATAGTCAACTGGCTCGGAATCCGGGATATCCACCGATTTCAGCGCCTCCCGAGCGGCTTCCGACTCCGAGCGGGCGCGTCTGTTCGCCGCCTCCGGCGAGAGGTCGGTCACCTCGACGATCGACGGCCGGTCCATCTCCGCGTCGTGGCCAGCGGGCTTGCCGAGCTGTTCGGCGTCCGCAGTGGCATCGAGGACGTCGTCGCGCATCTGGAAGGCCACGCCGACGCGTTCGGCGTACTGCCCGAACGCTTCGACGGTGTAGACGTCGGCGTCGGCCGCGATTGCACCCAGTTCTGCGGCGGCCCGGAACAGCGCGCCGGTCTTGCGCCGCGCCAGTTCCATGTACTCCGCCTCGGAGACGGGGCGGTCTGCGAGTTCCATCGCTTCGCCTTCCCCGAGTTGCACCATCGCTTCGGAGACGGCCTCCATCGCTCGCTCGTCGGTCGAAAACAGCGCAAACGCCTCCCCGAGCAACCCGTCCGAGGCGATGATCGCCGACCCGTGGCCGAACGCTGCCCACGCGGCGGGCGTTCCCCGGCGGAGTTCCGACTCGTCGATGATGTCGTCGACGACCAGCGAAGCGTTGTGGACGAATTCGATGCCAGCGGCGAATTCGACCGCCGTGTCGACGTCGCCGCCGAGTGTCTCACAGACCAGCACCGTCACCATCGGCCGAACGCGCTTGCCGCCCGACAGCGTCACGTGACGCACCTGCTCGCGCAACGCCGCGGGCTCTGTCCCGTCGAGCACCGCTTCGAGGCGTGTCTCGATGCGGTCCCGACGCTCGTTCAGATACTCCATCAGGCGGAGTTACGACCCTGCAAACAAGTACGTGACGAACCGATTCGTCGGAGCCGGGCATTTTTTATTGGATGGCCGCGTAGTGAGGGAGGAACCCTGTATGTATGGAAACACGTCGTTCGGGGACGGGTCGACCGGTCGCGAACTGAACGCCGAACAACGGAAGGTCCTTCGACAGAACCTCTCGCAGGTCGCCCAGCGCACGCGAGAACTGCTCCCGGGCGAGTTCGTCGTCGGCTCCGAACTCACCGAGGGTGCCGACGGCACGCGCGCGACAGTCGCAGTGCAGCCGCCGATCGGTGCCGCTGTCAGCGCCGACTACGTGCCCGACGATGGCGTCAGCATCGACGACACCGAGCGAAACGACATCGCTGCGGGACTCGCAGCAAGCGCCGCGCTTCAGGTCAAGCAGGCCATCCGCGAGGATACCTCACCGACCGCCAAATAGCTGCGTCGTCTTCTGTACTGGACGCGATTACTGTTCTGGCGGCCGATAGAACAGCACGTATCCGAGACAGCCAGTCGAGAGTACGGCGGCTGTCGCGAGCGCTCGGGTCTGCTCGACCGACGAGAGTGCCCCAGTGAGCACCGCCACCGCGAAGAGACAGCCGATGACGAACAGCGACACATCGTGTCGGGTGACCGCTGTCTCTACCTGTGATACTCGCACTGTATTCTGTATATTCACCGATAGTAATTAAATATTATTACTCTGCCGGAGCGATTGTGTCGTATTCACTGCCACAGTCAGGTCGCTCGTGCGATGGGGCTTTGGTGTTCGTCCACATAATCGGGGGTATGCACGTCGCCTTGGTCACTGTCGGGGACGAACTGCTCGCGGGGGAGACGGTCAACACCAACGCCGCGTGGCTGGGCCGTCGTCTCGCCGAGCGAGGCGCAGACCTCGAACGAGTCACCGTCGTCCCGGACCGCGTGGCCGACATCGCACAGGTCGTCAACGAGTACCGGGCAACGTACGACGCGGTGATCGTCACCGGCGGACTCGGGCCGACACACGACGACGTGACGATGGAAGCCGTCGCGGCCGCGTTCGGGACGGAACTGGCTCCGAGCGCGGAAGTCGCGGAGTGGCTCGAAACCGAGGGTGGATACAGCGCCGACGACCTCGCGGAGGGGACGACACACATCCCGAAGGGTTCGCAGTTGCTCCGGAATCCAAACGGCGTCGCGCCGGGGTGTCAGATCGACTCCGTGTACGTCCTCGCTGGCTTGCCCGACGAGATGCGCGGGATGTTCGAGGAAATCGCCGCGGAGTTCACCGGCACGGCGCGTCACGTCGAAGTCGTGGAAACGAGCGAACCCGAGAGCGCGCTGCTCGACCGGGTACAGACCCTTCGCGAGGAGTTCGACGTGAAGGTGGGGAGCTATCCGGGCGAGAACGTCAGGCTTCGCGTGGAAGGGACGGAGGAACAGACAGTCACCGAGGCGATGGCGTGGCTGCGCGAACGCGTCGAGACGCCAGCAGACGAAGCGAACTCGACGAACTAGAGCCCGAGAGCGCCCGGGCGCACTCTCACTTGTCGATAACGACGAAGTCGGTGTCTCGCGTCCAGAGCGCGTACAGAGGGACGACGTGCTCCAGCGTCGCGTAGACGGGGACGAACAACAGCAGCACGGCGCCCTTGAGACCGCCGACCCGCCACGCGCCCACACCGATCGTTCCCGCGTATATCAGGGTTCCGACCGCCAGAAGCACGACGAACCAGACCGGCAGCACGACCCCGTGTCCGAAGAACCACAGCGGCAGGAATATCCAACTCGATGCGACGGCGGTGGTCCAGGTGAGGATGCGCGCGCCGACCACAATCCGCGTTGCGAACGGGGCGTTCGGGAGGTATCGCGCGATCCCCAGATACCAGCGGGACCGCTGTTTCAGGAACGAGGTGACGTCGTGCGGGCTGAGGACGCTGACACGGGTTTTGCTCTGCCAGACGGAGATGTCGCGGTCGACCAGTTCGAGCGCGAACGCGAAGTCCTCGACGATCGTGTCCCGGTCGAACCCGATATCAGTGAGGACATCGCCGCGAGCACAGAGTAACTCGCCGTGAAAGCCGAGATACGGGGTTCCGAGAACGCCAGTGAACAGCCGGTAGATCGAGTGGTCGTCGACGAGCCGGATGTGGTCGGCCATGAACGTCACCAGTGATCGGCCAGAGCGCGGGACGAGCACGGGATTCATCGCGCGATAGCCGCGCGCCTCGTAGTGGGGTATCTCGTACAGGAACCGGTCGTCGAGGATGCGGTTGTCGTCGTCGATGAACCCGTACCAGTACTCGGGCGCGTCTGCGACGACCGTCTCGATGAAGTAGTGCATCGCCCGACCCTTGGCGACTGCGTCGCAGTCGAACGAGTCCGGAACGACGACGGTCGAGATGTCCTCGCGACCCACAAGTTCGGCCTGGAGGTCACTTCCTTCGTCGAGCACGCAGTAGATGTCGTACTCCGAGAAGCGCTCGGTGGTGTGATCGAGCGTCTCGCGGAGCGCGGGGCCGACGTGCTCGTCGGCGACTGTCGTGATCACCAGCCTGACGTTCTCGGCTCGCTCGTCGCTCCGGTCGGGGTCGTAGCGCAGCGAGAGTAGCAAGCCAGATCCCATCATCAGGGTGAAGACGATACCGACGAAGACGCCGAGTAGCTGGATCAACGTGACGAGTTCAGGCCAGATCATCGTGAGGTGAGCGCAGTGTGTTGTGTCGTGCTATTTCGGGGTCGATCGATCGAACAGTGCTGGCGGAACCGAATCGGTTGCCACACGGCGTCTCTCAGCCCCCTCCAGCGGATGTAGTAACGGTCTGTTGACTTCCGGCGGTCCACTTGCCCTCGTCACTCTGGGCGTACGCCTGCACGACGTAGGTCGTCTCAGAGTCGAGACCGGTCACGTCCGCGCTGTACGGTCCGGGGCTGGTCGTCGACGATCCGGTCCACCAGGTCAGCGTCGAGC
This sequence comes from Halovenus marina, assembly GCF_051414115.1. Classification (NCBI taxonomy): domain Archaea; kingdom Methanobacteriati; phylum Methanobacteriota; class Halobacteria; order Halobacteriales; family Haloarculaceae; genus Halovenus; species Halovenus marina. The sequence continues at coordinate 2,467,857 of NZ_JBLKNZ010000001.1, forward strand.
CCTTCTGGCCCTGCTTCCAGTAGGTGAAGTAGACCGTTGCGCTGTCGTAATCGCCAAGTCCGGTCAGTTCGCCGTTCAGCGTGGCCGAATCGGACGCAACAGCGGTTGCCTTGTCGGTCGTGACGCTGTAGGCCTGATCGGCCTGGGTGGTGAACGTCTTGACCGGCCCGGCCTTCCACTCGCCCTCGTTGCTCTGCCCGAACGCCCGGTACGCGTAGGCCGTGCCGGGGTCGAGTTCGACCGTGGTGTTGAACGGCCCTGTCGAATTCTGCACCGAGCCAGTGTACCAGGTCAGCGTCGATTCCTTCTGGCCCTGCTCCCAGTAGGTGAAGTAGACCGTCGCGTTGTCGTTGTCACCGAGATTGAGAAGTTCACCGTTCAGCGTCGCGGTTTCGACACCGACCTCCGTCGGGTCGTCGGTCGTCGCGCCGAAGAACTGTCCGATCGGCGTCGTGAACGTCTTCGTCTGTCCAACTTTCCAGTCGCCGTCGCCGCTCTCGGCGAGGGTCTGCCACATGTAGGTCGTACTCGGGCTGAGAACGACATCCAGGTCGAATTCGCCGGACTGGGTCATCGTCTCGCCGTCGTACCAGTACGTGGTCTCGGGCTGACCCTGCACCCAGAACCGGACGTAGGTTGTGGCTTCGCTCTTGTCTCCGAGCGTGAGATCACCGCTCAGAGTGGCACTGGCGTTGGTGGCCGTGCTCGTGTTGATGACGACATCGCTCGCCTGCCCCGTCGAGACGCCGTACGTACCGACATCGGTCTCATCGGTGACCGAGATGGTGACGGTATCGGTGTCGGTCGCTCCGTCGTCGTCGGTGACTTCGAGCTCGAAGGTGAGCGTCGTCGGGCTGTCGACGTCCGGCGCGTCGAACGTCGGTGCCGCCGAACTGGCGTCCGAGAGCGTCACCGAAGGGCCGTCGGTCTGCGTCCAGGCGTAGGTCTCGATCGAGCCGTCCGAGTCAGCCGACCCAGCGGCGTCGAGCGCCACCGTCGTCCCCTCGTCGACTGTCTGGTTGTCGCCAGCGTCGGCTGTCGGTGCCTCGTTCTGGGCCTGCACAGTAACGGTCAGGTCGCCGCTACCGATTACCGATGCACCATCGGCTGGGTTGATTCCCGACCCTTCCCCCGAGATCGTGTAGGTTCCGGGCGACGCAGTCTCGGGAACCTGCACGGTGTAGGTGACGGTGTGACTGCCGTTGACGCCGTCGTTGTCGCCTTCGAGCCACACCCATGCGGGTTCGGGCGGACCGTAGGAGCCGCCGTCGTCAGTGTGGCTCACGACGGTCCAGCCCGATGGGAGCGTAACATCGATTCCCGGCGAGTTGATGTCCTCGTAGTCGAGGGTCACGTTTGCGGAGACGGTTCCACCCGGCGAGACCGTCGTCGGAGATGTCGCACTCTGCGTGAGCGAGACGCTCGGCTGTGTGCTGAGCGGTTGCACGGTGATAGCGACAGTGTCGGTGTCGGTGCCCCCGTTCCCGTCGGAGACAGTGACCATGAATTCGAGCGTCGTCGGGGTCGTAACGCTCGGGGCGGTAACCGTCGGCTGGGCGGCAGCGGCGTCGCTCAACGACACGTCGGGGCCGCTCGTCTGCGACCACGTGTAGGTGATCGTGTCGCCGTCCGGATCCGACGACCCGGACGCATCGAGGCTCACAGACGCGCCCTCGTCGACTGTCTGGTCCTGCCCGGCGTCCGCTGTCGGCGGCTGGTTCGTCTCGACTGGCTGAACAGTGACCTCGACGGTATCGGTGTCAGTGTTCCCGTTTCCGTCGCTCACTTCGACCTCGAAGCTGAGTGTCGTCGCGCTTTCCACGGTCGGTGCCGTGAACGTCGGCTGAGCCGCGGAAGCATCCGAGAGCGTCACGCCGGTGCCCGCGTCGTCTGTGACCGTCCACGAGTAACTGAGCGAGTCACCGTCCGGGTCACTGGATCCGGATGCGTCCAGCGTGACGACCGTCTCCTCGTCGACCGTCTGATCACTGCCAGCGTCCGCAGTGGGTGCCTGCTGTTCGTCGACAGTGATGACAAGGTCGTCAGTGCTGGAGACGAACGAACTATCAGCGGGATCGATAGCCGTTCCGTCCGCACTGATCGTGTACGTCCCCTGCGCGGCGTCGGACGGAACCTGAACCGTGTAGGTGACGGTGTGACTGCCGTTGACGCCGTCGTTGTCGCCTTCGAGCCACACCCATGCGGGTTCGGGCGGACCGTAGGAGCCGCCGTCGTCAGTGTGGCTCACGACGGTCCAGCCCGATGGCAGGGTCGCATCGATCCCGGGCGAGTTGACCTCCCCATAGTTCATCGTCGCTTCGACGGTGACCGTGTCACCGGGAGCGACCGTGGACCCGGACTGCGTTGTCTGTGATATCGATACAGTCGGCTGTGCGGCCGCGACGCCGACCAGCCCGGTCGCCGAGACGACGACCAGCAGGGCGACGGCGGTTACGAGCAGCCATCTGGTTCGTGTGGTGCGTGTGGTCATAGGGAATCTCCGTGGTTGTCGATCGTGGGTCCGTGTTCGCAAGTCGGTGCGCGCCAGGTCTCCAGGTCAGCCGAGGCTGTCGACTCGAATACCTGGAGCGTCCCTCTCTCGGGCGGTGGCCACTCGACCGCGTCGCGTGGCCGTTCGTTCCGTGGGCGGGAGCGGCCGCCCTCTGATGACTGCATCATCGGTCTGGGCCCTCCAAGCTATGAGCAGAGCCGAAGGATTGGACTGCGGTCGAACTGCTCCCGTCACCGACAGTCTCCCCGGTCGCCCAGAGGTTGATCAGCTGTAGGATCTCTCCAAAGCCGATTGTCTCGCCGCCAGTACCCGGCACTGGAGCACCAGCTTTCCACCAGTCGACAGCGAGCTGCAGTTCCGAGGCGGTTATCGTACCGTCGGAACCTGCAACTGCCTCGGGAACCGTCTGCGTGGTGACTCGGGCCTCCAGCCAGTCGGCGTGGTCGTACGACGTATCGCCATCTCCGTCTGCGACGAGCGTGAGCACGCTGACGCCGGACACGTCGACATCGATGGAGACTGTCCCTTCTGGGTGGGTCACCGGCCCCTTCTCTGCGAGGATCTGGCCGTCACCGAGTACCCGGAACACGACGCCGTTTCCGCCCGCGTTTCCGCCGGTGAACTCGCCGCCCTTCTCGTCCATGCCGACCAGTGCCTTGAATCGGGCCACCTGCTGGTCCAGACAGTACCGTATCTCCGAGGTGGCGTGCGTCCCGATTCCTTTGTCGTAGGTCTGCCCGTCGACCTGCAGTGGGCTTCCGGAGACGGCCTCGTCCCTGCCGAAGTCGGTGAAGGTGTAACCGACGGTGAAGTCTATCGGCTCGATGTCGCTGAGGTACGTGTCGCTCGTGGGCGGGTCGGTCGCGTCAGTGTTGATCGACTCGAAGTCGAACCAGAGGACTGGGTTCGCACTCGTCGACGGGTCCGACTGGTCGAGTTCGCTCGCACCGAGGGCTTGCCGGTGAATCCGGACTCGGTCGATAACCGTCCCATCTGTGAGGTTGCGCTCCTGATTCCCGAAGTTACGCCCGATTTCGACGGGACTCGTTGTGTCCGCGAGCGTCCCCGAGAACGCAACGCTGTCTTTCTCCTCGCCATCGACGTAGAGTTTGACCGCGCTGCCGTCGAACACGCCAGCGAGGTGGTGCCAGGTGCCTTGCCAGTCATCGGGAACGGGGGATTGTGGGGTGTAGAACGTCCCATCCGAACTGACAGCGAATTCGAGTTGGCCATTCGCTGGGTTGTCCAGCGAGGTTCGGTGAAGCGAGTACTGGCCCGTGTCTCCTACCTTCGTCAGGTACGGCTCGTAGCCGTTTCCGCCTTCATTCGGGTCGGTTGGGTTCACCCAGCACTCGACCGTGAGCGGTGGATCCGTAACGTCGATGCTGGGACTTTCCTCGACGGTGACGTACCCACCGTTGAACGCCAGGCCCTGACCGTCCTTGGCGGCTACCTGTGACACGTTCCCCGTGAGCGACCCGTCGTTTCCGTTGGTGGTCAGGTCGGGGACGGTTTTGAAGACCGGACAGCCCTCGTCGTCTGTGTTGTCGGAGTCCGTACTGTCGATACTGATCGACTGGACAGTTGTGGGGCCGTTCTGCTTGGCGCTGTCACTGATACTGATGCTCTCGCGGGGCGCGTTCGTGTCACTCCGGTTGATCTGGTCGATGTAGCCCCCGCTGTAGGTCACGTCGAACTCCTTGAGTTCGAGTTCGAGCGTGTCTGACCCCACCGTGCCGACGAGGTAATTCAGGTTCGTGTGCGTCCCCCAGAGGGACCCGTGGACGATCTGCCAGATACCGTCGACCTCGTCGGTGGTGATGGCGTGATGTTCGCCACACAGGTAGACGTCGACGCCGTACTGCTTCATCGCCTGCCAGAATCCGGACGACCGGCCGCCCTCCAGATACAGCCCGCTCGAGTTCCGGGTGTTGACGCCTCGAATCACCGGCACGTGGCCCTGGACGACGATGAAGTCCTTGTCCTGATGGTTCGAGAGGGTGTTCTCGAACCACGTGAGCTGGTCGCCGGTGACGCTCAGATGCGCATTACCGTCTTTCAGTTCCCACGTGTCTACGGTGATAAACACGGCGTTGTCCTTGACGAAGGAGTAGGCCAATTCCTGTTTTCCCGCCGGGCCGTTCGTGGGGTGGTCGAAGATCTCCACGAACTTCTGTTCGAACGTGGGCACCAGATCCAGCTTCCAGTCGGGCCAGTCGTTGTCGCCCCGTTCGTGGTCACCGGGGGCGACATACACCGGGAGATTGCTGTCGTCGAACCGCTGTCTGTATCCGCCCCAGTACTTGTCGGCCTCTGTCTCGACCTGCTGGGTGTCCGACCACCACCGGGCGTCCATGATGTCCCCCGCGGAGAGGGCGAAATCGGCGCCCTCCACGGCGGTAAGCTGGTTGAAAAACCAGTCGATCGCGTCCTCCCAGTTTGACTGGGGGTTGGCGATGTCCCAGTTGTACATGTCCGGGACGCTCACGAAGGTGGTCTCGTCGGGTTGCGTCTGCTGTCCGACGGTCAGACCCGGTGCCAGCCCGGCGAGACCGAGTGCCGATGTTCCGCGAAGCACATCTCTGCGACGGATTCCACGTTCCGTCGGTGCCGAATCGTTGGGTGTGTCGGTGTCGGTGTGTGAGTTGTTCATGGTATTAGCCCTCCGCCTCGATGATCTCGATACCGTAGATGAACGGGTTCGCCGAGCCGCCATCTTGCGTGAGTGTGAGGTCGATCGTCCCGTCGTCGGCGGTCACCTCGAAGGACTGCATCGTCGCGTTGTCGAACCCGACATCTGCCATGATGTCGTAGTCGTTCAGGACGGTCTGCCCCTCAGCAATCACGTCGAAGATCCGCGTTCCTTCCTGTGCGTTCGGGTCCCACTGCTCGATGAAGTACAGGCGCACCTCGTAGCTCTCGCCCTGGGTGGCGGGGAAGCCATATTCGAGCGTACTGCCGGACGCTGGCCAGCGCTCGGTGACGAATATCTGGTCGGGCGTCTCTGCCGGAACGCTCCCGGTGACGGTGAACTGCTGGTCGTGTTCAGTTAGATCGGCATTCACCTCCAGATACTGGCTCGACATCGTGTTGTTGTCGGCCGCCCAGTCGGGGCCGTCCGCCGCGCTGATCGTCGGCCCGCCAGTGTTCACGCGGTAGAGCGTCTGTGGGGGGGCGCTGACCGTCACCGTCTGCGTCGCGTTCGCAGTCGCGCCGCCGTCGTCGGTGACGGTGAGTTCGACGGTGTAGGTTCCCGCCGACGAGAACGCGTGGGCGACCTGCGCGCCGGTTGTGTCGGTCTGGCCGTCGCCGTCGAAGTCCCACTCGTAGGACTGGATCGACCCGTCCGAGTCACTCGACCCGCTCGCGTCGAAGTCGACGGACTGCCCTGTTTCGACGTCGGTCGCTGAGGCGGTGAACGCCGCGCTCGGCGCTTGATTTCCGCCGTCAGCGTCCAGCGCGAGTACCTCGATTCCGAAGACGTTCGGACTGTTACTGCCGCTCGCCTGGATGACAGAGAGGTCGAGGGTGCCGTCGTCGGCAGTCACCTCGAAGGACTCCATCGTCCCGTTCTTGAACCCAACTTCGTTCGAGGTGTCGTAGCCGCTCAGCAGCGTCTCCCCTTCGGCGGTCACGTCCACGACCCGGTCGGCCGACCCGCTGGCCGGGTCGTACTGCTCGATGAGGTACAGCCGAACCTCGTAGCTCTCGCCGGTGGTGACCGGGAACGCCCAGTCCAGATCGCCGTCGCCAGCGTACCGCTCGTGCTCGAAGACGGCGTCCGGCGTGCTCTCGGGGACGGCCGACCCGACCGAGTAATTCAGCTCACCCGACTCGAAGGTCAGCCAGTTCGTCGTGCCCACGGCACCGTCGTCGACGAGATACTGACTCTGTGAGGTACTGTTGTCGCTCTCCCAGTTCGGGCCGTTCTGAGTCGGGAGTTCCGGCCCGCCAGCGTTCACCCGGTACAGCACCGATGCCGTCGTCGGTTCGGTGACCGTGACCGTCGTCGTGGCAGTGTCGGTCGCGCCGTCGTCGTCGGTGACGGTGAGTTCGACCGTGTACGTCCCCGCGGTGTCGTAGGTGTGCGATGGCGTCGCGCCGGTTGCGATCTCGCCATCACCGAAGTCCCAACTGTAACTCGCGACCGAGCCGTCGGCATCACTCGACCCGCTCGCGTCGAAGTCGACGGACTGCCCGGTTTCGACGTCAGTTGCGGAGGCGGTGAGCGCCGCGCTCGGGGACTGGTTCGTCTCATCAGCGGGCTTGATCACTTCGATGCCGTAGATGAGAGCGTTGTTGGATCCGCCGTCCTGCGAGAGTGAGAGGTCGAGGGTGCCGTCGTCGGCAGTCACCTCGAAGGACTCCATCGTCCCGTTCTTGTATCCGACATCAGCGACCACGTCGTAGTCGTTCAGAACCGTCTGGCCTTCCAGTGAGACGTCCAGAATCCGGTCACCGGGGTTCTGGGCCTGGCTGTACTGCTCGATGAAGTACAACCGAACCTCGTAGCTCTCGCCGGAGGTGACCGGCAAGTCGTAGTCGAGGGTGTTGTCGTCGGTCGGGTAGCGCTCGCTCTCGAAGATGGCGTCGGGAGTCGTCGCCGGAACGGCCTGCCCCACGGAGTAGGTCGCACCGGACCAGTCAGATTGAGAGACGCTTCCCTGCTCGTACTGGCTGTCGGATTCCCAGTCGGGGCCGCCGTCGACGGCCTGAACGGTCGAATCGCCACCGTTCAGCCGGTAGACCACCTGATCCGCGCCAGGTTCGGACACGGTCACCGAGATCTGCTGTGTCGTCGTATCGTCGCCGTCCGATGCCGACAGCGTGATGTCGTACGTGCCCGCGTCGCCGGACTGCGGCGTGAGCGTGAGGGTGCCCGATCCGCCGCCGTCGTCCGTGAAGGACGCGAACCCGGGGAGGTTCGACGCCGAGAGCGTCAACGGATCGCCGTTCGGGTCGTTCGCCTGAACAGTGACGGTGGTCGAGTCACCCTCCGTGAGGAACTGGTCGTCGACCTGCTGGATGCTCGGCATGTCGGCGCTCTCGTCTAACTTCAGGATTGCCACGTTCGAGGCCGGGCCTGCGTATCCGTCGTCGCCCTCGACAGCAGCGACGAAGTAGTTGAACCCGCTCTTGTCGGCGGGCGAAGTCAGCTCCCCAGTCAGATTGGTGAGCGTCACGTCGACCGTGGCCTCGCCGTTCTGGTCGAGCTGAACGTTCGTTATCGTGTAGTTCTCGACGTTGTTAGCTTCGTAGGCCTCGATGTCGTAGCCCGGCATTCCGTCCCCGTCGGAGTCCGGAACATCTTCGAGCAGAAGCGTCGACTCGGCGTGCATCAGCCGCACCGTCTCGCCGGGCGGCCCGGTGATTTCGATGGTCTGCTGAGCGTCCGAGACTGTCGCAGCGGTGTGTCGGTCGGTGAGCGTCGTCGACTGGAGGCTGACTCCCTGGGCGTCAATCGTGGGTGCCGCTGGCGTGTTCGCGCGTGCAACACCGGTCGATCCGGCGAGACTTCCCTCGTTGAACGTCCCCGAAGAGGCGGTCGTGCTGTCGGCGAACGACGCGGTGACGGTCGTCCCAGTCAGGTCGATTCCGGACTCGGGACCGGCGAGCACTGACTGCTGGCCGCCACCGCCCTTGATGCTGTTCGGGTCGCCGTCAGAGGCCCAGACGAACGTCTCACCGGGCTCGAAGTCGCTGAAGTTGAACTGTAGCGTTGCGTAGCCGTCGGTACCGTCGACGCCGTTCACCGGATCGAGGAACTGGTGGTCAGTGTACCCGGTACCACCTTCGTCAGGAATCCGGATACTCGTGTCCCCGGGGTTACAGCCACCATCGCCAGCGCAACCCGTCGGGTCGAACACCATCGACGAGATCAGCGCCGTGCTCTTGTTGATGATGAGCGTCTCTATCTCCTCGTCACCGGTGTTGGTGACGAAGGTCGAACCCGCGAAGTAGGTGGTCGCGTCCTGCAGCGTGACCTTTCCGTCGGGGAACGAATCCTGCGACGTCGTAAGCTTGACTGTCGCCTCGACGCCGGATGGCTGCGCGCTCGAGTCGTAGTCGAGGACGACCGTGTTCGAGGTGATTCCGGTGTCACCCTGATCGTCCTCGACGGTGGCGACGATGTAGTTCAGCCCGCCGGTCGCGCTGCTGTTCGTGAGCGTCACGTCGACCGTCGCCTCTCCATTATTGTCGAGGGTGACCGTCTGTTCGTCGGCGTTCAGGAGGCGATTGGCCTCGTAGGGTTCGAGGTCGTAGCCGCTGACGCCATCGAGGTTCAGTTCGCCCTCGAACCGGAGGACGCGGACGGTCGCTCCTGGCGGGCCGCTGACCTCGACTGTCTGCTGAGACGTCGAGACGGTCGCCGCGCTGTGTTCAGGTTCGAGTGCACCCTGGTCGAGAGTTACACCCTGAACGTCGAGCGTCGGCGCGGGCGGCACGTCGGACTTCGACGTTGCCTTTGCGCCCGCGGCGCTGCCGTCACTGAACGGTGTCGTCGTCTGCGTCGTGCCGTCAGTGTACTCGACTGTGACGGTCGTCCCGGTGGTCTCCAGCCCCGAGATTTCGAGGCCCTGCTGGATCGGGGTCGCCCCTTTGATGCTCGTGGCATCCGTATCGAGCGAGACCGTGAACGTCTCGCCGGGCTGGAAGTCGTCGAACGTGAACGTCAACTCGTCGTAGCCGTCGTCCGGGTTGCCGTCGTGAGGCTGACTGTACGAGGTCTGGAACCCGCCCACGCCGGACGCGTCCTTCACCGCGTTGCCGGGCGTGCCGCTGTCGGTCAGCGGCCCGAACACGATGTCCGGCATCGCCGTCGTCGAGAGGTCGAAGGACACCGACTCGATCGCCTTGTCACCGGTGTTGTCGATTTCGACGGCACCGGTCTTCCAGGTGCTCGTGTCGATGTTCGAGTTGCCCTCGTTGAGCGAGACGGTCGCGCTGCCCTCCTCCGCGGGCACGTAGGAGATGCGGTGGACCGAACCGGTGATGTCGATGTAGTACAGCGACCCGTCGGGGCCCTGGTCTATCTCGACGACGTTGCTCGCGTCGTCGACGAAGTCCTGGCTGCCGGTGACGTTCCCCGAACTGTCGAAGGTCAGGTACTTGATCCAGCCACGGACGTAGTCCCCGTAGAAGTACACGCCCTCGTATTCGCTGGGGAACTGGGAGCCGCGATAGAAGTCACCGCCGGTGACGGCCGCACCGCCATCGTACGGATATGAGTAGATCGGATCAGTGTAGGCCGGGTCGCTGCACTCGCCTTCACAGTTGGGCCAGCCGTAGTTGGCCCCCTTCTCGCCGAGGTGGATGTCCTCGGCGGTTTCCAGGCCGACTTCCGCGACGAAAAAGCGGTTCGTCTCGTGGTCCCACTCGGCGCGGAAGGGGTTCCGCAGCCCGGAGGCCCAGATATCACCGCGGGTGTTCGGATCGCCGTCGTTGACGTAGGGGTTGTCAGACGGGATCGAGCCGTCCTTGTTGATACGGATGATCTTGCCGCCGGTCGAGCTCAGGTCCTGTGCCCGGGTCGAGGTGAACTGCTCGCCGGTGGTGAGGTAGAGCTTCCCGTCGGGGCCGAAGTCGAGCCCGCCGCCGTGGTGGAACGTGGCGTCACCCTGGATCGAACTGTTCCAGATTTTCGTTTCACTCGCGGGGTCGGCCGTGCTCGCGAGGCCGCCGCCGTTCTCCTGATGGACGAACCGGGAGATCTGGTTGCGGTCCGTGTTCTCGTTCGTGTAGTAGAGGTAGACGTACCCGTTCGACTGGAAGTCCGGGTCGATCGTCACACCGAGCAGTCCCTGCTCGCCGTTCGTGCTGACGCTCGACAGCGACAGGTACTCCGACGTCGATAGCGAACTGCCCTGCTCCTGAGCGATGAGCACACCGCCGTCACGCTCCAGTATGAGCATCCGGTCGTCCGGCAGCACCTCCATGGCGACCGGTTGCTGCAGGCCGCTGGCCATCTGTTCGGTGACGAACTCCCCGCTGGCCGGTTCGGAGACCGACACCTGTTCGGTCACCGTCGTGGTCGCGCCGTCGTCGTCGGTAACGGTGAGTTCGACGGTGTAGGTGCCAGCAGTGTCGTAAGTGTGCGATGGCGTCGCGCCGGTTGCGGTCTCGCCGTCACCGAAGTCCCAACTGTAACTCGCGATCGATCCGTCCGGATCGCTCGACCCGCTCGCGTCGAACGAGACGGTTTCGCCGGTGTTTGCGTTCGTTGGCGACGCGGTAAAGGATGCGATCGGCAACTGATTGCCGTCGCTCACACCGAGGATTTCGATGCCATATATCAGTGGATAGGCACTTCCACCATCCTGCGTGAAGTCGAGGTCGAGGGTGCCGTCGGCGGCAGTCACCTCGAAGGACTTCATCGTCGCGTTGTCGAACCCGACGTCGGCCATCACGTCGTAGTCGTTCTGGACGGTCGTGCCGTCGATACTGACGTCGAAGATTCGTTCACCCACCTGTGCGTTCGGTGCCCACTGCTCGATGTAGTACAGGCGCACCTCGTAGGTCTCGCCCTGTGTGACTGGGAACTCCCAGTCCATCTCCGAATCGACGTACCGTTCGGTGACGAAGATCTGGTCGGGCGTACTCGACGGAACCGTCTCGGTGACGGTGAATTGCTGGTCGTGGACGGTCACGTCACCGTCACCGACCAGATACGGGCTCTGACTCTGGTCGGTCGCGTTGTCGACCGCCCAGTTCGGGCCGCCGTCGGTCGCCTGCAGCTCCGGCCCGCCAGCGTTCACGCGGTAGATCACCTGTTGCCCGCTCACCGAGACAGTCTGAGTAGCCGTGTCGGTCGCACCGTCGTCGTCGGTGACGGTGAGTTCGACCGTCTTGTCACCGGCTGTGGCGAACGCGTTGGTGGCGGTTTGTCCCATCGCGTCGGTCTGCCCGTCGCCGTCGAAGTCCCACGCGTAGGACTGGACCGAGCCGTCCGAGTCAGTCGATCCGCTCGCGTCGAAGGTCACAGTCTCGTCGACGTTCGGGTCAGGTGGCGAGACGGTGAACGCGGCGTCCGGTTGCTGGTTCGTCGCGCCATCTGTGTTTTCGAGCACCTCGATGCCGAACACGTTGGGACTGTTCTGGCTCCCGGCGTCCTGGGAGATCGAGAGGTCGATCGTCCCGTCGTCGGCGGTCACCTCGAAGGACTCCATCGTCCCGTTCTTCCAGCCAACCTCGTTGGAGGTGTCGTAGTCGGTGAGGAACGCCTGTCCTTCAGCCGAGACGTCAATAACGCGGTCGGCCGACCCATTAGCGCCGGTGAACCGTTCGATGAGGTACACGCGAACCTCGTAGGTCTCGCCCGACGTCACCGGGAACGAGTACTCGAGATCCTCGTCCGTAGCCCATCGCTCGTAGTCGAAGATGGCGTCCGGCGTGCTGTCCGGGACGGCCGACCCGACCGAGTAGGTCTGTCCCGGTTCGAACGTCGGCCAGACCGTGTTGTCCAAGTTGCCGTCGTCGACGATGTACTGGCTCAGCGAGGTGCTGTTGTCGCTCTCCCAGCTCGGGCCATCGTCGGTCGCCTGCAGTTCCGGTCCGCCAGCGTTGACACGGTAGAGCACCTGTGCCGTCTGCTGTTGCGCGACAGACACGGTCTTGGTAATCGTGTCGGTCGCACCGTCGTCGTCAGTAACCCGAAGCGAGACGGAGTAGTCGCCCGCCGACTGGAAGGTGTGCTGGATCTGGGCGTTCGTCGTCGACTCCTCGAAGGTGCCGTCGTCGTCGAAGTCCCACTCGTAGGACTGGATCGAGCCGTCCGAATCCGACGCCTGCGCGTGATACGTGGCCGACTGTCCCGCAATCGGATCGTGGACGTGGAAATCAGCCGTCGGCGGCTGATTGCCATCGCCGACGGTTGCACTCGTCGCCCACATGTTGATAAGCTGCTGGAGTTCCAGCTGGGAGATGAGTTCGCCATCGGTACCAGGGACTTCCGATTCGGTGGCCCACCAGTTGATCGCCACCTGAATCTCCTGTTGACCGATCTGGTCGGTGGGTGCGTTCTGGCTGGCGACCGCTTCAGCGATTGTCTGGTTGCCAGTGCCGCACTGCCCATCGTCAGAGTACGTCGCCGTGTACGTCGTGTCGGAGCTAGGCACGGTAATCGTGTGCTCTGCCGCGCCGCCGTCGGACCAGCTATCGAACTCGTACTGGGTGCCGTCGACACACTGCGTCTGGGGTGCCGTGATAGTGTGCTGGAAGTCGACCAGCGTATCGTGGACGTACGGCGACGTGTAGGGAATGCCGTCGAGATTGAACTCGAGGCCGCTCGGATCTGTCTGGAAGGTCAAGTTCACCTTGTCGGGCTCGACGATAACGTGCGTCGAGTTCGTCGCGCCCTCGGAGTCGGTCGCTTCGAGGATGATTTTGTACCGCGTGTCGTCGTGGAAGTCGTGCCCGCTCGTCGGAATGTCGAACGAGCCGCTACTCCCGACCACGCCCGACTGGTACGGGTGGAAGTGCTCGTTGTGGAGGAACTGAACCGTCCACTCGAGTTGGGTGTCCGGCAGGGTTCCGTCTTCCGGGTCGGTGGCCGAGCCCGAGTAACTGATCGTGTCTCCTGCCTGGAAGACCGTGCCGTCGGCTGGCGACGAGATGGTCGGCGTCGGTGGCTGGTTCGGCTGGTCACCGGGCTCGATGACTTCGATACCGAAGACGTTGGCGTTGTTGTCGTTGCTGACGTCGGAAATCGACAGATCGAGGGTGCCGTCGTCGGCGGTCACCTCGAAGGACTCCATCGTCCCATTCTCGAAGCCGACCTCGTTGGAGGTGTCGTAGTCGCTGAGGAGCGTCTGTCCCTCGGCGGAGATGTCCATCACGCGGTCAGCCGACCCGTTGGCGTCGTCGAACAGTTCGATGTAGTACAGCCGGATCTCGTAGGTCTCGCCCTGCGTGACTGGGAACGAGTACTCCAACTCGCTGTCGGTGGTGTACCGCTCGTAATCGAAGATCTCTGTGGGCGTGCTCGCGGGAACCGCCTGACCGACCGAATAGGTCGTTCCCGGTTCGAACTCCGGCCAGACCGTGTTGCCGATGTTTCCGTCTGCGACGATGTACTGGCTCGGCGAGGAGGCGTTGTCGCTCGCCCAGTTCGGGCCGCCGTCGCTGGCCTGCAGTTCAGGCCCACCGGCGTTCACGCGATAGAGTGTCTGCTGTGTCGACGGCGCGCTCACCGTCACAGTCTCGGTGACCGTGTCGGTGGCACCGTCGTCGTCGGTGACGGTGAGTTCGACGGTGTACGTGCCCGCAGTTGCGAACGCGTGGGCGACCTGCGCGCCGGTTGTGTCGGTCTGGCCGTCGCCGTCGAAGTCCCACTCGTAGGACTGGATCGACCCGTCCGAGTCACTCGACCCGCTCGCGTCGAAGTCGACGGACTGCCCTGTTTCGACGTCGGTCGCTGAGGCGGTGAACGCCGCGCTCGGCGGCTGGTTCGTCTCGTCAGCGGGCTTGATCACCTCGATGCCGTAGATCAGCGGATTGTGACTGCCGCCGTCCTGTGTGAGCGAGAGGTCGAGGGTACCGTCGTCGGCAGTCACATCGAAACTCTCCATCGTGGCGTTCTTGTATCCGACATCAGCGACCACGTCGTAGTCGTTCAGGACGGTCTGTCCCTCGAGACTCACATCGAAGATGCGGTCACCGGGGTTCTGTGCCTGGTCGTACTGCTCGATGAAGTACAGCCGAACCTCGTAGCTCTCGCCGGAGGTGACCGACAGGTCGTAGTCGATGGTGCTGCCGCCGGTCGGGTAGCGCTCGCTCTCGAAGATAGCGTCGGGGGTCGTCGACGGCACTGCCTGCCCTACGGAATAGGTCGTCCCCGACCAGTCCGATGCATCGCCCGCCGTCTGCATGTACTGACTGTCCGATTCCCAGTCGAGGCCGCCGTCTATCGCCTGCACCGACGACGGTCCGGCGTTCAATCGGTAGAGCACCTGGTCGGCACCGGGTTCGAGGACCGAAACCGAAATCGCCTCGCTGGTAGTGTCGTCCCCGTCGCTGACGGTCACCGTCGGCTGGTACGACCCAGCATCGCCCGACGACGGCGACAGCGAGAGCGTTGCCGTTCCGTCGCCGTTGTCGGTGAACGAAGCGAACGAGGGCAGGTTCGAGGCAGACAGCGACAGCGTGTCACCGTCGGCGTCCGATGCGGTGATGGTGATCTGCGTGCTTTCGCCCTCGTCGACGAAGACCGACTCGGGAGCATCGAGCGTCGGTTCGGCATCCGCCGTCTGGTCGTAGGACACTTTTTCGAGCGTTCCCGCCGCGATGTCGAGATAGAAGAGCGACCCATCTGGTCCCTGGTCGATCTCGACAATAGTTCCAGCACTGTCGTCGAACATATTGACAGAGCTGACGTTTCCGCTACTGTCGAACTGGAGATATTTCATCCAGCCGCGGACGTAATCGGCAAAGAAGTACGCGCCGTCGTACTGGCTCGGGAACTGGTCACCGTGGTAGACGACGCCACCGGTTATCGACGCGCCCGACCCCTCGTGTGGATAGGTGTAGAGTGCGTCGGTGTAGTCCGGGTTGTCACACACCCCCTCACAGTCTGGCCAGCCGTAGTTGGCACCTTTCTCTCCGATGTGAAGGTCTTCCTGTGCGGTGTTCTGGTTGTTCCCGCCGACTTCCGCGATGTAGTATCGGGGGGTGTCGCTCTGGAGGTCCCACTCGGCGCGGAAGGGGTTGCGCAACCCGTACGCCCAGATCGCGTCCACATTCCCGCCGGAACCATCGACGAAGGGGTTGTCCTGTGGGATCGTTCCGTCCTTGTTGACACGGATAACGGATCCACCGGCCTCGGTCAGATCCTGTGCCTGCGGCCCGTCGACTTCCTCCCCAATGGTCAGATAGAGCTTCCCGTCGGGGCCGAAATCGAGCCCGCCGCCGTGGTGGAAGTCGCTTTTCCGCTGGCTGTTGTCCTCCCAGACCACGAATTCACTCGACGGATCAGCACTACTGGAGAGTCCGCCGGAGTTTTCCTGATGGGTGAATCGGGCGATCCGATTTTTCCCGCTCGACGTCGGGGTGTAGTAGATGTAGATGTAGTCGTTCTGCGCGAAGTTCGGGTCGAGCGTGATGTCGATGAGCCCCTCCTCCCCCGCCGTGTCGAGGTCAGAGATACTCATGTAGGTGTCCGAGGCTCCCGTGTCAGGGTCGACGATGAGGACGTCGCCTGACTTCTGCAAAACGAGCGCGCGCCCATCGGGAAGGAAGGTCATCGCGGTGGGCTGGCTCAGCCCGCTCAAGACTGTCTCTTCCTGAAAGCTCGTCGGGACAGCCTGACCAGTGATGTTCGTCGCCTGTGGGACATCTGCCGTGAGCGAGGACCACACATCAGCGCCATCACTCTCGGTAGACTGAGATATCGACGCCGGTTCCTGCCGACGAAGGTCCCCGTCAGCGTTCGGCTGGGCTGCCGTCTTCACTGTACTCTCATCGGCCGCGCTCGCGTCCAGCTGTGACGGCCCTGCGGATGGAACGTCCGGAATGTCCGGCGATGGTTGTTCGCTGGTCGACGGTTCCTGTGAAGCGGCCGCTAGTGCCCCCGCTGTCCCAGTGGCGAACACTGACACGACCATCAGGACCACCAGGAGCAGCGCGGCCCCTCGTTCGCTGGCTGTATTGCTCATCAAAAACCCGCATTCACCACGCATATATCGTAATATAGAAGATAACGAGTGGATGACGGGGATTACCAAACAAAGGATGACACGACACTAACAATAACTCGAACATACGTAAAGAAGGCTAATATATAATCGAGTTAGATTAGAATAGTAGTATATATCAATAAAACTACATTAATAAATAACATATTCGATCGGGAGAAATTCAGCAATAACGCGGGACGGGAAGCGTGTACGAGATGCATCGCTAGTGAGCGGTTAACTTTGGTAGTGGTTTCAAGATGGATCTGTTAGGAAATGTATAGGGATCACGCGTCAAGAAAAGATACGTTTATCCAGACAGGGGAGAAAAGGAGCGCTACTGGACGACCCCGATGGTTCGAGAGGAGATTGATCGTCGTCGCCGGGCAGTTCTCAGGACGATTGCTGCCGGAGCCGGAACGCTCGCACTCGGCCGGAACGCGGTCCCAGCGCGGTCTGAACGCACCGGACACAGAGGTCCCTCGATGACACACGCGCCCGACCCGACGGAGCCGGAGTTTCTCGTCTTTCAGGCCGACGGGAGGAGCCGCGTGTCCCGGCGTGGCGTCGACGAACCGGTGTTCAGTGGCCCGGCGAGTTCCGCCATCCAGCACGCGATCGATGCTGGAGAAGAATCCGGGACAGGGACAGCAATTGCGATTGCGCCCGGCACGTACGAACTCGACGAATCAGTGACACTCGCGGGGTCGACGTGGCTCTCGGGGAGTGGGAGTGCGACGACCCTCCGAGCGGCCCCGGGCCTCGATGCAGACCTGCTGACCGTCCCAGAGGGAACAGAACACGCCCGAATCTCTGATCTGCGCATCGACGGGAACCGGTCGGCCAACGAACGCGGGGCCTGTCTCGCCGTCCACGGCTACACGTGGCGAGTCGTGTTCGACCACCTCGTCGTGCGGAATGGAGCCGACGACGGTGTTCGGTTCGACGGTAAACAGGATGGCGGCTACTCCTACGAACCGACGCTGACCGACATCGACGTGGCGCGCTGTGGCGGCGACGGGTTCGTCTTCGGATTCACCGGCGACCTGTTCGCCACGAACCTCTACGCCGAGGCCTGTGAACGATACGGCTTCACGATGGCCGACGCGGGCGGGACACTCGTCCATCCCCACGCCTACGACACCCGCGGCGAGGCCGGGATTCGATTCCTCAAAAGCGCGCAGGACACCACACTCCTCGGCGCACACAGCGAACGGAACCGCAAGCACGGCGTGCTGGTCAAGGGCGAACGGATCACACTCAGAAACGGGTTCTTCGCAAACAACTCGCGTGACTCACCGGGGTCCTACAGCGGCGTCGTGCTCGACGGGGCGTCCCACAGCACGCTCTCAGAGTCGACGCTGGTCAACGACCCTGACAGACCCGAGACACAGGGGCACGGACTCGTCGAAACGGCCGCGAGCCGCGAGAACCGAATCGTAGGGAATCTCTTCCAGCACAATCTCGCGTCGGCCGTCGAACGAGGGTCCCGCTCGACTAGTTCGGTCTACCGGGACAATCGCGGATACCGGACGGAAAACGGCGGTCGAGCGACCGTCGGTGACGGCGAGATCATTCAACACGGGCTCGCGGAACGACCGGAGCAGCACTGGGTCGAATCGACCGCTCCGGGGACCTACGCGCAC
Source organism: Halovenus marina (assembly GCF_051414115.1). NCBI lineage: Archaea > Methanobacteriati > Methanobacteriota > Halobacteria > Halobacteriales > Haloarculaceae > Halovenus > Halovenus marina. The sequence continues at coordinate 2,485,682 of NZ_JBLKNZ010000001.1, forward strand.
GTCGTCGCGGTGGATCAGACGCGGCTCGTCGTCGAAGTGTTGCAGGTTCAAACCGGAGAACGAGTCGCGTCTGGGGTCGACGTCACCTGGGGTGTAAGTGTCTAGCGATACAGTTGACACGTCCACAGCACGGTCAGCGCGATCCCGCCGAGTAACACGACGAGTGCGGCGGCTTCGACTGCGGTGCTTCCGACTCCAACCTGTGTCGCCTCTGCGAGCGGACCCATGTACGTTCCTAGCGCTGTCGGGCCAGTAAGTCGTTCCGATTCTGCGCCCGTCGTCGTGAACGCCGTCTCGCTTCGGACGGTTTTTGCCCGTCGGACCCCTGTAAGGAGATAATGAGACGGGTCGGATTCGTGGTCAACCCGATTGCCGGGATGGGCGGCCGCGTCGGCCTCAAGGGGACAGACGGCAAGGTCGAACAGGCCCGCGAACTCGGGGCCGAGGAGCGCGCGCCCGACCGCGCTCGCGAGACGCTCGACGTACTCCACGACGTCGACGCGGACATCGAACTGGTCACCTACGGGGGCCCGATGGGCGCGGCGCTGGCCCGCGAAACGGGATTCGAGCCAGCAGTGGTTGGCAGCCCCGACGGCGATGCGACGACCGCCGAGGACACGCGAAGCGCCGTCCGGGCATTTCTGGCGGAAGATGTCGACATCGTCCTGTTCGTCGGCGGCGACGGCACCGCGGTCGACGTCGCTGAGACAGTCGAATCAGTGGGCGAGAAGACGCCGATCCTCGGCGTTCCCGCGGGCGTGAAGGTGTATTCGGCGGTGTTTGCCGTCGATCCCCGGGCGGCCGGACACATCGTCGCAACCTACGAGGACACCGAGCGCGCGGAGGTGAACGACATCGACGAGGACGCCTACCGCGAGGGGGAGGTCAGGTCACAGCTTCGAGCACTCGCACGCGTACCGGTCGCAACACAGCGTCAGGCGAGCAAGCAGATCAGCGGCGGCACCGTCGAAGGCGTCGCAGCAGGCTTTGTCGACGCCGTTGAATCGGGCGTCACCTACATCCTCGGACCGGGCGGAACCGTCGGGCAGATCAAATCGACGCTCGGCTTCGACGGAACACCGCTCGGGGTCGACCTCTATCGGGACGGCGGCGTGCTGGTCACCGACGCGGCCGAATCTGAGATTCTCGACCATCTGGGCGAGCGCAACATCATCGTCGTCTCGCCTATCGGCGGTCAGGGGTTCATTTTCGGGCGGGGCAACCATCAGATCTCTCCGGCCGTCATCCGACAGTCCGACGTCGAAATCGTCGCCTCACGCCGAAAAGCGGACGACCTGGGGGTGCTTCGCGTCGACACCGGCGATCGCGACCTCGATGAGTCACTTCGTGGCTGGCACCGTGTCCGCATCGGCCGCTTCGAGACGCGACTGATGGAAGTGGTGTAGGTACCCAGCGGGCGACCAGACGCCACACGATACGTTGCATCTTGAAGTGTAGTGCATATTCGTTCCTGTGATTTAGGGCGTATGGACAAGATTAAGGTAGTCTCGGGAACGTAAAGGGACATATGGAAACACGGAAAGTACAGCGACTGGGGCCGTCGACGCTCGCGATGACGTTACCAGCCGAGTGGACATCGGAGTACGGGGTCGACAAGGGCGACGAAGTCTCCCTGCGTCTGGGCGGCAAGGGGACGCTGACGGTGATGCCCGAGTCCGTTCAGTCGGAGGAAAGCGAGGCGACGATCAAGACCGAGGGACTGGACGCCGACAGCGTCGAGCGCGCCATCGTCGCCCAGTACGTCCTCGGCAGGCGGATCATCCACGTCGAGTCGGGCGACGACAGCACGCTCGAAAGTGAACAGATCAACGCCGTCTACAACGCCGAGACGCAGTTGATGGGCTTGGGCGTGATCGAGGAGACCCCATCGAGCATCGCGATCCGGTGTTCGGTGGACCCGGAGGACTTCACGCTCGATAACCTCCTCGAACGCCTCGAATCCACGGGGTCGACGATGCGAAACGAGGCGGTCAAGGCCCTCGCTCACTCGAACCCCGATCTCGCACAGCGCGCGCTCAATCGGGAGCGGCAGGCAAACAAGATATTCGTGTTGCTCCTCAGGCTCATCTTCACCTCCTATCAGAACCCCAATCTCGCGCAAGCGGTCGGGCTGACTGACGGATTCCCCCTCATCGGCTACCGGTCGATCGCAAAGAACCTCGAACTGACCGCCGACAACGCAGAGGATATCGCCGACATCGCACTCGAAGCCGAGGGTCACGCCTTGAACATCGAACAGGAGACGATGCGTCGCGTCCGGGAGTTCACCGACGAGGTCAACGACCTGACCGAACTCGCCGTCAAATCCGCCGTCGAGCGCGATTACGACATCGCTATCGAGGTCCGGGAGCGCTACGGCGATATCAACACCCGCGAGCAGGAGATTCTCGCCGACCTGCCGGAGATGGAAAACGAACAACTGCTCCAGATCCGGGAAGTGCTCGTCAGCCTCAATCACACCGCCGAGTACGCAGTTCGGAACGCCGAAATCGCGACGAATCTCGCACTCAACAAAGAATCGGACCACATCTCGATTAGCTAAATTAAAGCGTGTACGCTCTTGCGTAGCACATTACCCAGACTGGTGCGAACGAGGTCATCATCGTCCCCTGACTCTCTCGCTGGCCCGGGATTACCCTCTCACTGCGACGACCCCACCAGCGACCACGATGACGATGACGAGCCGAACCACCGTCCCGACGAACGCCGCAACCGCAAACAGTCGCGAATCGTTGTCGAGCACGCTGAACGCGTAAATGGGCGCAGTGTCGGGCAGCAACGGAATCGAGAGGGCGACTGCGAGTCCGAGGTACCGATAGCGGCGGACGAACGCGGTGAGGCGCTGCTCTTTGAACTGCTTGTAGTAGGGGATCCGGTTGACGAGGCGAGTAACGGGGCCGGAGTGGCTCACACCGTAGCCAATCCGAAGGGCGATGAGGCTTCCTATGGCTTTCCCGGTTGCCGCAGTCAGGATGACCAGCGACACGGACACGGACAGGCGATACGGGAGCGCCAGCGAAACGGCGAGAACGGCTTCGGCTGGAAACGGCAGGACAGCGGCGACGGCCACCGAGTAGAGAAACGCCGCTCCGAGGAGTACGACCGGCGACGAACTTCCGAGGAGAACGTCGTAGACTGCCACGGTTGCCGTTGACGGGGTATCGCAAAATAGGTATCTATCTGCTCAAGACAAGCCATGAACCAGACGACCCACGAAACATATTAACAAACCACACGTGATCGGAGCATATGGGCAGTCTCGTTCCGGCCGATGGCTCGGCGTGTCGTTCTCGTGCTCTCTCTGCCGTCAGTCTCGGGGCGGCGCGACGAGCGGCCGTCGTTCCGTGATATCGAGTCATGAGCTGGCACACTCGTCCGATCGAAGCGGTCTACGAGGAACTCGACACAGCCGAGGCTGGGCTGGAGACCGAGACGGCCGAGAGACGTCGTGGGGAAGTCGGACCGAACGAGATCACCGGCGACCACGGTCGGAGTCCGCTGTGGATCTTTCTCGCGCAGTTTTCCAGCGCACTCATCTGGGTCCTGATCGTCGCAGCCGCGCTCTCTGTCGCTATCGGACACGTCATCGATGCGGTACTCATCGCAGTCATCCTGCTGTTGAACGGGGTGTTCGGGTTCGTCCAGGAGTATCGCGCCGAGCGAAGCCTCGATGCGCTGCGCGAACTGGCGACACCCGTCGTCACCGTCCGCCGTGACGGAACGGAACGCGATATCGACGCGACTGCGCTCGTCCCGGGTGACGTCGTCCTGCTCGAACAGGGTGACGTCGTCCCAGCCGACGCCCGACTCCTCAAGGCGGATTCGCTGGAAGTCGACGAGGCTGCACTGACCGGCGAAAGCGTTCCAGTCGAGAAGCAGACCGGTCAGATCGACGCCGAGACACCGCTCGCGGAGCGAGAGAACATGGTCTACAAGGGGACAAACGTCACTCGCGGGCGCGGGGTCGCCGTCGTCGTCGCGACGGGTATGGCGACCGAAGTTGGCGAAATCGCGACAGCGCTCTCGACCGCGGACGACCCGCGCACGCCGCTCCAGCGCGACCTGGACCGACTGGGTCGGCGTCTCGGCGTCGGTGTGGTCGCTCTCTCCGCGCTCGTGGTCGGGGTGCTTCTGGTCGGCGGCCGCGGACTCGCGCAGGCAGGCTTGACCGCCGTCTCGCTCGCGGTCGCGGCCGTCCCCGAGGGGCTTCCGGCGGTCGTCACCCTGACGCTGGCGCTCGGCGTCCGGCGGATGGCAGACGAGAACGCCCTCGTGCGAACGCTCCCCGCAGTCGAGGCACTCGGCGCGGTCGATGTCGTCTGCACCGACAAGACCGGGACGCTGACCGAAGGCGAGATGCGCGTCCAGCGGGCGTGGATCCACGACCGGGTCGTTCCGCTCGGCGCGGGGGCCGAGGAGAGTCGTTCGACCCCCGACGACGACCGCCTCGACCTCCTCTATCGGATCGGCGCGGTCTGTAACGACGCAACCGCCGACACGGGTGACCCGACGGAACGAGCACTCGTCACGGCGGCGACCGACTACGGTCTCGATATCGAGAGCAGTCGCGAAGCCCAGCCACGACGAGACGAGCTGTCCTTCTCGGCAGAGCGAAAGCGGATGGCGACGATTCACGACGACGTGGTGTACGTCAAGGGCGCGCCGGAAGTCGTTCTCGAACGCTCGACTCGAGTGCTCGGGCCGGATGGGCCAGTCGAACTCGACGCGGAGACGCGGTCTGACATTCGGACACGGGTCGAGGACTTCGGTGCGGACGCGCTCCGAGTGCTCGGGTTCGCCTACAAGGAGCGCACCGACGACGGCGGGCCGGAGGAGAACCTCGTCTTCGTCGGGTTGCAGGGTCTGCTCGACCCACCCCGTCGTGAGGTGCCCGAAGCGATCGCTGACACACACCGTGCGGGCATCGACGTGAAGATGATCACGGGCGATAATGCCGTGACCGCTCGCGCCATCGCCAGTCAGGTCGGCATCGAGTCAGACGTCCTCACCGGACAGGAAGTCGAGGCGATGGACGACGCGACGCTTCGTGAACGTGTCGAGGAGATAGACGTGTTCGCGCGGGCTGAACCCACACACAAAGTTCGGATCCTCGAAGCTCTCCAGGCGAACGGCGCTGCCGTGGCGATGACTGGCGACGGCGTCAACGACGCGCCAGCGCTGAAAAACGCCGACGTCGGCATCGCGATGGGCGTCCGTGGCACCGACGTCGCAAAACAGGCCAGCGATATCGTCCTGCTCGACGACAACTACGCGTCGATCCGCGCCGCGATCAAGCGCGGGCGAGCCATCTTCGACAACATCTGGAAGTTCGTTACGTATCTGCTCAGCGCCAACGCCGCGGAGGTGGCTATCGTCTTCATCGCTTCCTTGTTTGGCTATCTCGTGCTGCCCGCGGTGCAGTTGCTGTGGATCAATCTCCTCACCGACGGCCTCCCGGCGCTCGCACTCGGCACGGACCCCGGCGGCGACGTGATGGATCGCGAACCCAGATCAGCGGCGACTGGCATCATCGACACCGAGATGATTGGATTCGTCACCGGGGCTGGGCTGACTGCGACCGTGCTGTTGCTCGCCCTGATGTTTCACACGCTCGATGGGGCGTCGTCGGTCACGCCCTACACGATGACGATGGTCTTCACCGGCCTCGTCGTCTTCGAGTTCGTCAAACTCTACGTCGTTCGGTGGACGAAGGGGACGCCGCTGTTGACGAACCCCTGGCTCGCCGTGGCGGTTGTGGCCTCGTTGACCCTCCAGCTCGCGGTGCTGTACACGCCGCTCAGCGAGTCCTTCGGGACGGTCCCGCTCGGGGCCGACGACTGGATGCTTCTGGGGCTTGTCCTTCTCATCGGCGCGCCCCTGCTCGTTGTGACCGGCTGGCTCGTCAGGCGACACGCAGCCCGCGAGCACGAACGTGCGAAAGCGTCTCACGGTGCCGATAGCGGACGCGTCGAGTGAACACTGATTACCGATAGTCGATCATCCCCCACCAAATGGGTTCACGCCGAACAGTCACTGCCGTCGGGACCGGTCTCACGACAGTTCTGGTCGTGTCGGTTGCCGTCATCGAACTCCTGAACGTCGAGTTCTCCGCGCTCGTCGGTCTTCCAGTCGGCGTGCTCGCGGGTGTGGTCGCGTTCCTCAGTCTCTGGGACTCGCTGGACGAACTCTCCCCGTTCGTTCGTCGGGTCGCGAGTGCGTACGCGACGTTCGGTCTCACCGTCGTGCTCTTGCTCGCACTGCGTTACGTCAACGTCGCCCGCGGTACACTCTCCGTCGAAGTAATCGCTGGCGTCGCCATCGCTGTTGCCATCCTCACCTACCTCGGTCTCTGGCTGACCGACAGAGCGGTCTCTGACTGACCGCCAGAGCGACCGTCTGCGTGGCACCTTTATCATCGTTCCGTGTGACATGTTCAGTATGGACCGACGAACGTTCCTTCGCGGGTTCGGGACTGCGGGCGTGTTCTGTCTTGCTGGATGTCTCGACATCGATGACGCGGACGACGAGGGGCTCGTCGGTGAGGGACGGCTCAGGATGGAAAACCAGAGCGGCGGGAGCATCACGCTCGCGTACGGTTTGCTCGACGCGGAGACGGCTATCGAGGATGCTGATCTCAGGACACAGCGACTCACGCTGAACGGTGACGAGGTCGAAATCGTCTATCCGGACGTGACGGGCGGCCCCTACCGGTTCGTCGTCACAGCGCCGGACCGGGACTGGCAACCGGTCGAATCCCGCTGGGCACTCACAGACTGCGTGAACCTGACCGTCGGGGTGACGGCGCGTCCCGATGCGCTCAACGTCTCGTTGACGAGCTGTGTCGTCGGTCCCGAGCGGTCTACTATCCGTGACTGACACACCCCTCAGACTCCGTGGCCACGAGAACGGGGGCGTAGCTATATTTGCGCTCCGTGACACGTACCCGTATGAACTCGGCGGATCCGGACGCCAGCGAACAGCGCAGTGCTTCGGTCGCGATCGAAGCGAACGGACTCACCAAACGGTTCGGTGAAGTTGTGGCGGTCGACGATCTCGATCTGTCCATCGACCGCGGCACGGTCTACGGCTTTCTCGGACCGAACGGCTCCGGTAAGACGACGACGATGCGGATCCTGACGACGCTGACCCGCGCGACGTCGGGGGAGGGCCGAATCATGGGAGTTGACGTCCGGGACCGACGACGCGTCATCGAGCACATCGGCTATCTCCCCGAGGAGCCACCGCTGTTCGACGAACTGACTGCGCGCGAACAGCTTCGGCACATGGCCGCACTCCACGATATCCCGAGCGACGTTGCCGAGGAACGCATCCAGCGGTATCTCGACCGCTTTGACCTTCTCGACGCCGCAGACCGTCGTATCGACGGCTACTCGACGGGGATGCGCAAGAAGGTCGGACTCGTGCAGGCGATACTCCACGACCCGACGGTCATCTTCATGGACGAACCGACCAGCGGCCTCGACCCCCGCGCCGCCCGCACTGTCAAGGACCTCATCGACGAGTTGGCCGACCACGAGACGACGATTTTTCTCTCGACGCACATCCTCTCGGTCGTCGACGAACTCGCTGATGTCGTCGGCGTGCTTCACGAGGGGCGGCTGGTCGCAGAGGGTGACCCGCAGGAACTCAAACGACGTGCCGAGCGCGGGACCGAGGGCTCACTGGAGGACGTGTTCCTCTCGGTCACCGCTGACCACGCGCAGGAGTACAGCGCGGTCGAAGCCGAGAGCGACGGTGGCGTCGAAGCCGCGGCGTCCGTCGAGGGGAACGGTGGCGTCGAGGGAGATGGCGGTGTCGAGGACAACGACGGCGTCAAGGGAGACGGAAGATGAGCGCACTCGGGCACAGCGTCCGTCTCGCCCGCATCGACGTCACGCGAACGCTCCGGAAGTACATGGATTGGCAGAGCGGGTCGGCTGTGGTCACCGTACTGATCTACGTCGTTCTGATGGCCGCTGGAACACTCGGCGGTGGCTATCTCGGCTACCGACTCGGCGGGGCACTCCGTGACGGGCCGCTCGCGCTGGAGGAGTTCGCTCCCATCGAAATCGTTCGCGGCATCCTCGCGCTCTTCTGGCTGATATTCGCGCTGGTGTACGTCATCCGTACGGTCGGTCAACGCGGGACGCTCTCGCATCCCGAAGGGATACTGACGGTCGTTCCGGCCAGTCAGGCACTGCTGGGGGTGTTGCTGGCCGAGTACGTCTACTTCCTGCTCTGGCTGTTGCTTCCGGCTGCTGGGATCGGTGTCGGACTCGCCGTCGGAACTGGCGTCGTCTGGCCTGCGCTCACGGTTCCGACGGCCGTGGCCGCCGCTGGCGCGGGCGGGGTCGGGCTGGGGTATCCGCTCGGCCTCTCGATCCGCCACGCCGCCAGCCGCTACATCTTCGTCGCGCGACACAAGACCGCCATCATCGTCGTCGTCTTCGTCGCGTACTTCCTGGCGCTCAGCGTCGGCGCAGTCGACCAGTTGATGATCCGACTGTTCGAGCCGATGCAGCGGTCGCCCGTCGGCTGGTACGCCGACCTGATGTTGCTCGGGACGCCCGAGTTGGACGCGTCGCTGCTGTCTGCTTTCGGTGCAGTCGCGCTCACGGTCGTCCTCGCGGCTGTCGCGCTCGTTGGTGGAACTACTATTGCGAATCGACACTGGTTTTCTGACCCCGCGCTGGCGGGCGCGGAGACGCCGACCGCTGTCGAGAGCGGCCCCAGCATCGAACGGCGACTCGAACCCGTGTTCGGCCGTGCGACGGCGTCGCTCGTCGCGCTGTCGTGGCGTCGCGCGCGTCGTGCACCACTGAAACTGCTGTACGCGTTTTACCCTCTGCTGGTGCTCGCCGGACTGTTCGCCAACATCGTTCAGAGCGGGGAGGTGCCCGCCTATCTGCCGTACCTGATTCTGCTGTTCAGTGCGTGGGCTGCCGGTGTCATCTTCACGCTGAACCCGCTGGGCGACCAGGGAGCCGTACTCGCCGCGACGCTGCTCAGTCCGGTTCGCGGGCGAACGTTCGTCAGAGCACACATCGTCGCAGGACTCATCGTCGCCGTCCCGTTCGGGACGGCCGCCACTGCGGGTGTGGCATACCTCAGCCCAATCGAGATGCAACGAACAGCCGTGCTCACCGCCGCCACGCCGGTGGTGATGGTCGTCGCGGCGGTGCTGTCGATCGGGATCGGGATGGCGTTTCCCCGGTTCGAGGCGACGAACGTCACGCGTTCGATGAAGACGGTCCTGCCGAGCAAGTGGTCGTTTCTGCTGTTTACGGGTTATCTGCTTCTCACGGTCGGCGCGGGCGCAATCGTCTACGAACCGATCGCACGCGACATCACCGCTGGGGTTCTCTCGTGGGCGCTCCCCTTTGGCTGGGACGTCTCCACTGACACGGTTTTTCTCGCCGCAGCCGTCCTCCTTGTTCCGCTCGTCCTCACTCCGATCGGTTCCTACCGGTACGCAGTCCGTCGGTTCGACCGCTATACGCTCAATTAGGTGGGAACGACTCGCCGGTCACAACTGCGGCTGAATCCGATACGGTATCAGCATCTACTTCACGACGTACGCCGAAGCTATCTCCAGTCATGACGCTGGTCGTCCCATTCGACGGGTCAGATCTTTCGAGAGCGGCCCTCGTCCGTGCCGTACAGTTCGATGCCGTCCTCGATGAAGGCGTCCTCGTGATGAGTGTCATTCCGAAAAACAACGCCGAGTACGCCAGAACGCGAGGGTGGATCGACGAATCGGAGCCGTTCGATGCCGAGACGGTCGTTTCGTATCTTCGGAACGAGGTTGCACAACTGGCCCCAGAGGCCGAGTTTCACTACGAGTACACCGACCGATACGCTCCGACCGGAACGATTGCAAGCCGTATCCGGCGGTTTGCCAAGGCCAACGAGGCAAGTATCGTGATCATCGGGAGTCGGAACGCGGGGCGTATCGTGAGCGCGATCACCGTCGGACAGTCCGTTGCTGGTGACCGCGCGTACGATACGATGATCGTCTCGCAGGCGATACCGCCGAAAATCGAGAAACTCGAAGAGGAAGTCCCGGCCGCAGAGCGACTGTCGTAACTTCGACACGATCTCTGTTCCCCGAATCTCGTGGACTAACCAGACCGCCGCTGAGGTATATATGCAATCCGGTCGTCAGTCCGAGTATGGGCGTCAAAATAACCATCTTCGAACCGCACTTCGAGGGCGCACAGATCGGCCCCGCCTCCATCGGGGGTGAGACGGACGACGAGCGCGAACAGGACGGCGAGTCGGACGAGTCGGGGGGCTCGAAGTCACGCTTCGTGATGCTTCTCCAGGGCGCGACGGTGTTCGTCGTGATGTTCGTCGGCCTCTGGGTGCTCCTGTCCCGACTGCTCTCGGAGGACGACCAGTCCGACTCCTGACGTGAATTGTCGCCCGAGGTGGCTCACTGTTCGCCCGGCGTACCTCAACTTTCGCCTGCGTCGGCTTCCGTGTCGAGTCGGCCTTCGACGAACGCGGCGAAGTCACTCGCAAAAGCGTCGACCTCTGCCCAGTCCGTGTACTCGTAGTCCTGTGACGTGTCCACGTCTCCGGTCGCACCCTTTGCGATCCGTTTCATCATGAGACGCTTGAGAAAGCCGTACTTCGAGTAGCGCAGTGCCCCGCCGAACAGACCGATCCGGTCGGGGTGCCAGTCTGTCTCTTCGAGCAGCGTGTCGACGTAGTTCGCCGCCTCTGCGCGTCGCTCCGGGTCGTCGACAGCCGACGAGAGCGACACCTGAAAGAACCCCGACGGGAGCCGTTGCAACTCGTCTCTGTTCGCGCTCACGAACTCGCGGATCTGCTCGTCGTGCGCGCCGACGTGAATCGAGGAGCCGATCAGGACGGCGTCGAACGACGCGAGTGCGAACTCGTCGGGGCGATTTTCGATGTCGATGCTCGTCGCGTCGTGTCCGCGGCCGTCGAGCGTCTCTGCAATCTGCGATGCGACCTTCGCCGTCTGGCCTTCGCCGGTTCCGTACAGCACGAGCACTGAGGGCATAGTGTTTCTGTGTCTTCACTTCTTGTAACTCTTTCCAGCGGCTGGATTCTGAGTCACTCTCGAAAGCCAAGCAGTCGGAGGCCGTTCAGCGAGACGACGACAGTCGATCCTTCGTGACCGATGACGGCGAGCGGCAGGGGGATCCCTCTCAACAGAATCGCACCGATCATGAGCGCGATGGCACCGAACGCGATGGCGAGATTGATCGTCAGCGTCCGGCGGGTCTTCCGGCCCAGTCCGAGCACGTACGGCACCTTGCTCAGGTCGTCACCCATCAACACGACGTCGGCCGTTTCGAGTGCAACGTCGGTTCCGGCACCGCCCATCGCCACGCCGAGGGTTGCGGTTGCGAGCGCAGGCGCGTCGTTCACGCCGTCGCCAACCATCGCCACGCCGTCGTATCGCTCGTCCAGTTCCGCCACTCGCTCGACTTTCTGTTCGGGGAGTAACTCCGCGTGCACCTCGTCGATGCCAACCTCGTCTGCGATGTGCTGGGCGACCTGTTCGTTGTCGCCCGTCAGCATGACTATCCGTTCGATGCCCAGCGCTCTGAGTTCGGCGATCATCTCGGCTGCGCCGGGGCGGGCCGTGTCGGTGAACGCGAGCCAGCCGAGTACGCTCGCCCCCTCGTCGGTCTCCCGAACGACGAGGACACTCGTTTTCCCCTCCGTGGCCAGCGTCGTCAGCGTCTCCAGTCCCGTCTCCAGTCCGGTTATCGACCTGTCGCTGAGAACCGTCTCGACGTACTTGCGATTCCCGATATGGATCGTCTCCCCGTCGACGGTGGCCCGGACGCCCTTGCCAGCGACTGCAGTGAAGTCCTGTGCGTCGGGGACCTCGGCACCACGCGCGTTCGCTTCCTCGACTGTCGCCTGCGCCAGGTGATGCTCCGACCTGGCTTGCACGGCAGCAGCCAGCGTCAGCAGGTCCGCTTCGCTGACGCTCTCAGTTCCGGGTGGATCGTCACGGACGACGATATCGGTCAGACTCGTCTCACCCGCGGTCAGCGTTCCGGTCTTGTCGAACGCGACGGCGTTGATGTCGGCCGCTGCCTCGACGTGTTCGCCGCCCTTGAAGAGGACACCCTGCCTGCCGCCCGATGCGATTGCCGAGAGCACCGCGGCGGGCGTCGAGATGACGACGGCACACGGCGACGCCGCGACCAGCAGCGTCATGGCGCGGTAGAACGTCGACGTGAACTCGGCACCGACAGCCAGTGGACCGGCGATAGCGATAACGGTGAGCGCGAACACGCCCAGCACGTACGGCTGTTCGAGTCGGTCGATGAGTCGCTGTGTCGGTGCCTTCTCGCTTTGGGCCTGTTCGACCATGCGGATGAGTCGGGTGATGGCGGACTCGTGAGCCTGCCGCGTTACTGCTATCTCCAGACTCCCACTCTCGTTTATCGTTCCGCCGAACACCTCGTCGTCGGGCGTTTTCGGGACGGGAACGGATTCGCCGGTCAGCGAGGACTGGTCGACGGTGCTCTCCCCGCGCTCGACGACGCCATCCAGTGGGATCCGGTCGCCCGGTCGCACGACGAACACGTCACCGACTGCCACCTCCTCGATGGGGACGGTGACTTCCTCGCCGTCGCGTAACAGGGTCGCCGTGTCCGGCCGCATCTTGACCAGCGACTTGATCGCGCGCCGGGACCGACCGATCGCGTAGTGCTGGAGGACGTTCGAGAGCGAGAACAGAAACAGGAGCATCGCTCCCTCGAACGGCGCGCCGATCGAGAGCGCGCCGACTGCCGCGACGATCATCAGCAGATCGATGTCCACGGACCGGAGGCGAAGGCTCTCGATACTCCCTTTGAGCCCGTACCAGCCGCCAAAGACGTACGCCGTGCCGTATCCCACCTGAACGAGGAGTGCGGAGGCGTCGAACCACTCGGCGGCCGCGCCAGTTATCATCCCGACGAGCGTCAGGCCGACGAAGACCGCTTCGAGGCGCAGTTCGCTCCGAGTACTCGTCTCGTCCGTGCCGGTGTCCGCGCGGAGCGCCACGCCGTAGTCGCTGATGACAGCATCGAGTTCGTCGGGCGTCGTGATGCTCTCGTCGTAGGTGATCTGCACGGTTCCAGTCCGAAACGAGACGTCGGTTTCGTGAACGCCCGGTGTCTCGTGCAGCTCTCGTTCGAGTGCGAGCGCTCCCGATTCGCTTCGTCCGCCGTGGCGTTCGACAGATGCTGTGTGCGTAGACAACTGCGTTGGTTGGTCGACCGTCATGGGATATCAGTTGGACCGCGGGGTTGGGCTCCGCCGGAACGGTTCCCTGTCTTCGGGAGTCTGATCCGGCCGAAGAGTACTGTAATCTAATGGCTGCCGCGGGGGGACAACTGTTTCGGTCGTGTCGATCCGCAGTCGGGCCGTCTCGCCTCGACGATGCGATATCCCACAATTGCTTTCACCCGTCCGTCCGTCAACCCCGACATGGCCGACTACCTGACCTACATCGGCACGTACACGGACGGCGACAGTGAGGGGATCTATCGCGCTCGGATGGACGAACGGGCGGGGACGATTTCGGACATCGAACTCGCCGCGACCAGCGAGAACCCCTCCTATCTCGTGACCCATCCCACCGAGGACGTTCTCTACACGGTCAACGAAAACGAGGACGGCGCAGTCACCGCCTTCCAGATCGGTGAGGGGGGCAACCTCGACGAACTCGGCCACCTGACCATCGGCCCGGCCCATCCCTGCTACTGCAGCGTGGACGCGACCGGGCAGGTGCTGCTGGTGGCACATTACACCGGCGGCGCGGTGTCGATTATTCCGCTCGATGACGAGGGTGGTCTGGGCGACCCGACGCTCATCGAGCACGAGGGCTCGGGCGCTGACCCCGACCGGCAGGCGAGCGCCCATCCACACTCGATCCGCCCCGGCCCCGACAACGAGTCCGTCTACGTTCCCGACCTCGGAGTCGACCAAGTCGTCGTCTACGACCTCGACCCAGCGGAGGCGACGCTCGTTCGATCCGGTACTGTCCCGCTGCAGGCCGGTGCTGGCCCGCGCCATCTCGATTTCACGCCCGATGGTGACCGCGCGGTGTTGATCAACGAACTCGATGCGACGGTCACACTCTTCGACCGCGAGGCAGATGGCAACCTGCGAGAACTCGACAGTGCCGACACCCTGGCGGAGGGGTTCGACGGTGACAATCTCACCGCCGACATCCACGTCCATCCGACCGGCGTGTACGTGTACGGATCGAACCGCGGCCACGATTCGGTCGCTGTCTTTGATCTGGATGGCGACACCATCTCGCTGCGTGAGACTGTCGCCACTGGCGGAGAGTGGCCACGGAACTTCGTTCTTGCACCCGACGGTTCGACGCTGTTTGTCGCAAATGCCCACACGAACGATATCCGCCCCTTCGATATCGATGACGATGGTGGGCTTTCCCCGACCGGTGAGACTGTCTCTGTCCCACAACCGGTCTGTATCGAACCAACCAGAGAGCTGTAAGTTCGTCGCCCGCCGCTGCCTCTCTGTTCGACACCTGTCGAACTTGACGTCGACAGAAACTTATACACCCTCGACGCACGTTGGGGTATGTCGGAAGTGGGAATCGACGGTGTCGAGATACGAACTGGCAAGCTGAAACTGGATCTGGCAGAGACCTTCGCGCCCGAGAAGGGGGAGGACCCGGAAAAGTACACCAAGGGGCTCGGTCTGCACGCCTCCTCGTTCCCCGACGCGTACGAGGACATCGTGACGATGGGTGCAAACGCCGCCCATCGCCTGCTCGAACGAAAGGACCTCGCACTCGACGACATCGGACGGATCGACGTGGCGACCGAGAGCGCCTTCGACCGCTCGAAGCCGGTCTCGACGTACGTCGCTGGCTGTCTGGAGCAGGTCAACGACGGCGACTTGCACCACGCGAACAAGGGCGAACGGAAGTTCGCCTGCGTCTCGGGGACGCAGGCGGTCGACGACGCCTTCAACTGGATCCGCGCCGGGCGAAACCGGGGTCGGGCGGCGCTCGTAATCGCGACCGATACCGCGTTGTACGCCCGCGACGACCCCGGCGAGGCGACGCAGGGTGCCGGTGCGGTCGCGATGCTCATCGACGAGAACCCCGACGTGGTCGCCTTCGGCGAGCCGCAGGGGTACGGCAGTGCCGACGAGACTGACTTTCTCAAGCCCAACCAGCAGTTCCCGAGCGTCGACGGCAAGCGCTCGATGCAGGTGTATCTCGCCCGGATGCGCGAGGCGCTGGAGGACTTCGAAGAGGCTGGCGGGGACACCCACCCCGAGAACTTCGCGCTGGTGCCGTTTCACACGCCGTTCCCCGGGATGGTGCGCAAGGCTGCCGGACTCGGCTATCGACACTGCATCCGCGGGACGGAAATCGAAGACGAACTCGCCGCGGAGATTGGCCGCCAGCCCCGCCCGGAGGCCTACGACGACGAGGACGAGTACTTCGAGGCGATCAAGGAGTACACCGACAAACTGACCGACACCGAGCGATATCAGGAGTGGTACGAGCGGACGGTCGCACCGACGCTGTCCATCTCCCGCGAGGTCGGAAACTGGTACACCGGCTCCGTCCACGTCGCGCGCGTCGCGGGGCTGCTGGAGGCCTACGAGACTGGCCGCGACCTCACGGGCCAGCAACTGCTCGTCGGCTCCTACGGCAGCGGCGCGCAGGCAGAGATGCACGCCGAATACATCCAGCCCGGCTGGGAATCGGAGATCGAACAGCTCGACATCACCGAACAACTCGACGACCGCAAGTCACTCACCTTCGCGGAATATGAGTCGATCCACGACGTGCACAACCACGAGGAGACGACCGACGTCGAACCGCTGACCGCGCCCGACTCCGAGTTCGTCTTCGACGGCTGGGGTCGGATGGGCGAGCGCAAGTACACCTTCGTCGAGTAGCTGACTGTTCTGGGTGTGTTCCCCCCGTAATTTAAACGGGTCGACAGCAATACACGGGTATGGAGCGGATCCCCTTTGGTATCGACCGCCTCGATAGCACCATCGGTGGTGGCGCACCTCGGGGGAGTGTCGTCTTGCTCTCCGGCGAAGCGGGCGCGGGCGCTCGCGAGTTTCTGTACACGACCGCGGTGATGAACGGACTCGCCCAGACCGACCACGAACTGTTCGACCTGCACTACGGCGACCTGCACGACCGGGTGACGCTGCCCGAAGACATCCACTACATCTCCTTTACCCACGACGAGTCGGAGCTCCGCAGCGAGATCGAGACGGTGATGAGCGAGGAACTCGTTCAGGCGGGTCTCGAGGAGGTGTCCTTTCAGTCGCTCGCAGAGAGCTACTTCCACATCAGCCCGGTGCCGCGCGCCTGGTACACCGAGCGCATGGGTGATATCACCGACCTCCAGAAGCGCCACGAGGGGCGTGACAGCATCCTGAGCGCGTTCGGTGACGCGATGAGCAGACGGGCACCGGGCAGTCTGGTCCTCGTCGACTCGCTTTCGGATCTCGTCAGTACGACCGGCGAGGAACATGACTGGTCCGACATCGTGTACGTCCTTCGTGGGCTTGAGAAAGCCGCTCATCGGTGGGGTGGTGTGATCCTCGCTCACGTCAACAGAGAGACGCTATCGTCGGTCGAACACGGACAGCTTATCGACGCCTGCAGCGGGACCTTCCGGTTTCAGTGGGAAACTGGCGGCAGCACCCGCGCCCGAACCCTGGTGGTCAAGCAGTTCCGCGGGGTGCTCTCGCGGATCGAAGCCGAGAACATCGGACGATTCGAGACAGAACTCGGTGACGCTGGCTTCGACATCAGCGACGTTCGCAAGATCCGCTAACTGTGTCTGACCCCGAACAAACGCTTAACTATCCACTTGTCTAACTCCTGTAGTATGTCGAGCGAGTCGACCGACGAGCAGACCGTGACGGTGAGGCTTCCCGCCGAGCTAGACGAGTGGCTCGACGAGCAGGCAGCCTCACTCGGACTCGACCGGGAGACCGTTCTCGTTCAGTTGCTCGCCTCTTATCGCACAGCTGAACAGTTCGAATCCGACGGACAGCTACGGATCGATGGCGATGGGGAGGGACACAGCGCGGTTCTCGGGGAGGACTATATCGAGGAGGCTGTCGAGCGCGTAGCCGACGACCAGATCACTGCTGCGACAAAATCGGTCAGAGAGACGCTCACTGCTCGGATCGACGAGGTTGAGGCTGACTTTCAGACGAATCTCGACGACGTTCGCGACCGCGTCGTTCAGGTCAAGCGCGAAGCCGACCAGAAGGCACCCGAAGACCACACCCACGAAGCGTTCGATACGATCGACGGTCTCGCCGAGGAGGTTGCCCAACTCGAATCGGATCTGGAGTCGCTTCGAGGCCAGCAGCAGGAGACCGCTGACGAGCACGCGGCCGATATCGACGACCACTCCGGGCGTCTCGACACGCTCGAAGACCGACTGCAGACCGTGGCGTGGGCCGTCAGCGACCTGCGCGATGCCTACGAGTCCGGGCACGGGATGGCGGCCGTCGAGCGGATCAAGCGAGCGGCGGCGAAGGCCGATATCGAGCGCGCGAGCTGTGAAAACTGTGGCAACGGCGTGACGATTTCACTGCTGACGGATCCAAAGTGCCCTCACTGTGACGCGACTGTCTCTGACATCCAGCCCGCGAGTGGCTGGTTCAGTTCGCCGAAACTCCTCGTGGCCGCACAGCTCGAATCCGGTGAGCGACGATGAGCGACGACACAGTTGACGACGCCCCGGAAGAGCACACTGAGAGAGACGACACCGAGGGATCGAGTGCCGACCGAGACGACGCCGCTGACCCCCTCTCTGAATCGACCGAACCGGACGAATCCCCCACAGACCCCTTCGAGCGCCTCGAAGCGGATGCTCCTGACCGGGAGGGTGACCCGTTCGAGCGTCTCGACCCGTCTGCCACATCGTCAGAGACAGAGCCGTCTGAACCGAACTCTCGGGACCAACCTTCGGAGTCGTTCGAACCAGAACCCGACCCCGGCACACTCGAATCCGGGACGCGCTCGTCGGGTGACCACTCCGGGTCAGACACCACTCCGCCAGGTTCGGCCGCTGGCGATTCAGACACGCCTGGTGCGGGTCCTGACAGGTCTGTAACCGACTTCGAGGGGGGTGATCTCGACGCTGACTCGTTCGAACCGGCCGAGCGGGAGGGCGATCCGTTCGCGTCGCTCGAAGGTCCCTTCGAGGACACCAGCACCGACGGGGTCGACCCCGATGCTGTCTGGGAGACACTCGACCGAGCGGAGTCGGTGAGAGACACGCCACAGCGAACGTACGATGAGGTCTCGAAACACAGCTACTGCGAGCAGTGTGAGCATTTCTCGGAACCGCCGGAGATACACTGTTCTCACGAGGGAACCGAAATCGTCGAGTTCCCAGACAGCGAGACCGTTCGCGTCGTCGACTGCCCGGTCGTTGCACGCCGTCGAGAACTCGAAGGGGAGTGATTGCGTCGCTCGTGCGCTTTCGCTCCCTCTCGGGAGCGTAGCTATTTACCCCTCACTGTTGTATCCGTGTTGCATGTCAGTCGTCAACTGTGTTCAGCAGGCCGCAGAGACAGACGAGGTTTTCGTCGGCGCGGGTGTCGCCTCCGCATCGCCGACTGTGGTCGAGATCTACGGGAACCTCGGGATGGACTTCGCGTTGCTCGACCTCGAACACGTCGGATTCAGCGCCTGGGATAGCGAACGGCTGGAAGCGCTCACCCGCGCCGCCGACGTGGTCGACATCGACCTGATCGTTCGCATCCCCTCCGGCGATGCGTCCTCGCACCCGCCGCTCATTCGAAAGGTCCTCGACACCGGCGTTCGAAACGTGCTGGTTCCCCGCGTCTCCTCCCGCGAGGAGGTCACGGCCGCAGTCGAGGCGGGCTACTTCTACCCCGACGACGGCGACCCCGGCGAACGCGGATTCGGAGGTGGCCGGTCGTCCCGGTGGGGGCCCGGAATGATGGAGGACGGATACATCGACCGCGAGGACGACAGCGTACAGATCGGGATCATGGTCGAAAACCGCGACGCCGTCGAAGCCCTCGACGAACTTCTCTCCGTTCCGGGTCTCGGGTTTGCCTTCACCGGCCCCGCCGACCTGTCACACTCGCTGGACCACCCGCTCGAACTCGACGACCCAGCAGTCCGCGACGCGCTCCGTGAATCCGAGCGGACAATCGCCGCGTCCGACGTGACGCTCGGATCGATGTTCGTCGACGACGTCGAGGCGAGCATCGAACGAGGAAATCAGCTTCTCATTCTGGGGAGCGATTACTCCGCGCTGTACGACCACTACGGTGAACTGCTCGACAGTGTCGCCGAGACGATACCTGACGATTCCGCTCGGTGAGTGAGTCCGATGAGGTCATCAGTGTTGCACTGACACGACTCCATTTGCCGACCACACACCACTATTGAGACGGACGGAATGCGAGGTAGCCGTCACTGGCGTAGGGATACCCGCGCTGACGGGTTCGTGCTGTTGATTCCGGGGTTGTTCATGCGAACTCGACGTTCGTGAACTCGAATCGTGCTCCTCCCTCCGTTCCAGTCTCGATGCTGACGTCCCAGCCGTGTGCCTCAGCGATCCGTTTGACGATTGTCAGCCCGAAGCCTGTTCCGTCCGTTTCTGACGTGTAACCCGGCTCGAACACTTCCTCTCGGATCTCGTCTGGGATTCCAGACCCCGTATCTTCGACGTAGAGTCCGTTTTCGCTGTGTTGCCCAACCCGGACAGTCAGCCCCGAGTCGCCGTGCTCGATCGCATTCCGAAAGAGGTTCTCGAAGACGTGCTGAAGTCGACTTCGGTCCCCCTCGATTGTAACCTCGTCGACGATCTCGATGGTTGCATCAGCGGTCGATACTGTCTGCCAGCATTTGCCGACCAGGTCGATCAGTCGGATCGGTTCCGTCTCGGATACCACCTGGCCCTGTCTGGCGAGTGTCAGGGTGTCCGTGATGAGTTCCTCCATCCGATCGAGTGCGTCTTCTACCGGTGGGATGTGCTCGTTCTCGTACTCCTCTGCAAGCAGGGTAATCCGCGCTTGCGCGACATTGAGCGGATTTCGGAGGTCGTGGGACACGACGCTCGCAAATTCGTCGAGTTGTTCTTTTTGACTCCGAAGCTGTCGTTCGCGTTTGACGCGCTCGGTCACGTCGCGCGTGATCCCGATGATTCTCGTTGCGTCACCGCCTGTGATAACCGGTGCCAGGTTTGTCTGCCAGAACTGTGCGCCTGTTTCGACGGGGACTTTCTCTTCGTACGAGATCGGTTCCCCGAGTCTCACACACCGCTGATAGTTGGATTCGAGTTCGCTCCCGAGTTCGTCCCCAAACACATCTCTCGGCGTCTTTCCCCGTACTTCCTCTGTCGTGATCCCCGTCTGTTCTTCGTAGGCCTGGTTCAGGCGCTCGAATCGAAACATCGAATCCGGCTTGGACTGCTCGACGCTCAAAAAGAAGATCCCATCTTGGACCGTCTCGAGAAGTGTCTTGTACTCCTGTGCGAGTTCGCGATAATCCTGTTGTTGACTTTTTCGTTCCGAAATGTCGCGGCTGACCACGAGAATGCCCTCGATGGTCTCGTCGTCGAATCGGTTCTGTAACGTTGCTTCGAGCCAGCGCCATGACCCATCTGAATGACGAAATCGTGTTTCGACAACCTGTGGGTTGTCGGGTTCGGCCTGCAGTCGCTCGATTGCATCTGAGACGGCCGCCCGGTCGTCCGGGTGCTGATACTCATATCCGACTTCACCGATCAAGTCTTCGGGATCGTACCCTAATGTTCGCTCGACAGATGGACTAACCCATGTAATCGTCCCACCCGCGTCGATAACCGTCACGATATCGGTAGCCTCTTCAACAAGTTTCCGATATAACGACTCAGCCATACTTCGATTCAGTCTCTGGGGCACATAACATCTTGTCCTGTGGAATTCCTGCTGAAATCGCCAGTTCGTTCATCCGACGTCAGAGACCGCACCCGGACTGTGCTCGGACTGGTTGCGAAAAGATTGATTTTCCTCCTGCCCGCAAGAGTAGGTATGCAGTTCTGTGACGAGTGCGGTTCGATGATGAAAAAGGAAGACGGCGTGATGGTCTGTACCAACTGCGGGCATCGCGCCGAGCAAACGAGCGACGAGGAGTTCGTCAGCACCGAATCCCAGTCGGGCGAGGAACTCATCGAGACAGAGGAGGGTGCGGACTTCGAGGGAAAACCGACCGCGACTGACGTGATCTGCGACGAGTGTGGCCACGACGAGGCGTGGTACACGATCAAACAGACCGCCTCCGCCGACGAACCGCCGACGAGATTTTTCAAATGCAAGGAGTGTGGCTACCGCTGGCGGGAGTACAACTGATACTGCTGACTGGGACTCGATAGCTGATGCCGACCGCCGCGCTCTTTGCCACGCATCTCCAATCTGCTTCTGTGACCCGGCAGACGGATGATAGTCCCGAATCACGCGGCACTCCTGCAGCGAGTTCTCCAGAGTCGTCTGCCGTCTCTGATTCGCCCCGCGTCGAGGTGCATCCAGACAAGGAGGCTATCGTGGACTTCGATCCGTCGCTGACTTTCGAGTGCGTCGATGACTGCACGTGGTGCTGTCAGCACGGCGTCTTGCTGTACGAACCCGACCTGCTGGAACTGGCTGGCTGTGCATCACTCGCCGACGCCACCACGCAGGTGCGCGGCGAGGATTTCGTCCGCAAGGAGGAGAAAGACCGAAGCGAGCACGTCGACGACGAGGGGGAAGCCTGTTACTTTCTCAGAGAGGATGGACTCTGTTCGCTCCACGCGGAACACGACTGGAAGCCTGCCCGCTGCTCGGTGTTTCCCCTCGCAGTCACCGTCGAGGACGGCGACATCCACGTCTCCGTGCGAGACAGCGCCCACGAACACTGTGAGGGCCTCGACGTGAGCGACCGGCGGGTGGTCGACCACCTCGACGCCTTCCTCCCCGAAGTGCTGTGGGACCTCGACGACCCGGCGACGCGCCGGGAACTGTGAGGTTTGCCCTCAATCGATCACCGCTGCTCTGCGATTGCCTCTGCCGAGAGCGCTTGGACCGTCTTGGGGTCGAGGTCGACCTGTTCCCACGGCGGCAATCGCGTGTCTTCGGTCGGTTCGCTGAGACACTCGACGTACCGGTCGACCTGCTCGCGCTCCTGGTCGCGGTCGTACGTGAGGTCGTTGAACGCCGCGTCGACTTCGTACTGGTCGATCAGGCGGTGCGCGTGCGTTCGATACTGGTCGGGAAGCGCCTCGAAGTCCGGTCGAACATCGTGGTCTGCGAGCGTGTTGAACAGGGTCCGTCCGACTTCGGTACACATCTCTCCGAGTCCGGACGGCCCCTCGACCGAGCGGTGGTCGTGTTCGTGTACGCCCAGGTCTGCCTGCGCTGTCCCCGCAAAGCCAGCGTGCTCGAAGGCATCTCCGAGGACGCCGACTTCGAGGCCCCACCCGCGCGGGATTCGGATGCTGCGGGCCAGATTTCCTGTCATCGCAAACTCCCCGGCAAGACTGTATCTGAACGAGTCGAGATACGTGAGATAGGGGGCATCGCTCGTGTCCCGCAGCGCACGAACGAGTGGGGCCCAGAACAGCCGAACGAGGCGGCCGTACAGCCGGTCGTTCTCGACGCGGGCGTAGTAGCCCTTGGCGAACTCGAATCCGCGCGAGAGCGCAAAGAGGAGTCGCGGCACGTGTGTCTCGTCGTAACTGACGGTGTCGGCGTCGTGAACCGCGACGTACTCGGAATCGCTGGCGAGGCCGAGCCCGAGCCAGACATCACGCCCCTTGCCAGCAGTTCCGTCGAGCCCATCCGCTCGCAGCCGGGATTCGACCGCTGGAGCAGTACACCACAGCGTCTCTGTGTTCAGGTCGAACCCGTCGATCCACTCGACGACGGTGCCGATTTCGTCCTCCGTCGCTCGCACGGGAACGATGACCCGATCAGGCTGGATCCGTTCGAGCGTCGAGAGCACTCGATCGGCCGACAGCGTGGAGTGGTCTCGCTGGGCCAGCGGCACCACGACAGTCGTCCGTTCGAGGGGGGCGGACGGCGAGACATCGCCAAAGTCGTGGAGCGTGGTGATGCGCTCCTGGACGTATTCCATTAGGGCAAGGTATGGCTGGATGTCGAAAAACCTCGCGATCCCGTGATGTGACAGCGATCCCGTACTGGTCAGGACACTTAACTACCCTGCGAGAGTAGTGGGCGATATGGAATCAATTCGTAAAGGTCTGCGCTCTGGCGCAGTCGAGAAAGACACCTACGGTCGGCTGACCTGCACCGAGTGTGACGCCGAGCTGACGACGAAAAACGATCCCGACAAAATTGGAAAGGTGCGAAAGTGCCCCGAATGCGGGAGTGAGTGGAAGGACGTCGGCTGAGATATCCGGGAACTACCCCTACTCCGACCGAAGCCCGCTGTATGCCACAAGCAGCTTATTTCTGCTGATGAGGGCCGCAAAGCCAAACATTATCAGCCCAAGTCCTGCAAGCCAGACTGCAAGCACCATCTCCCCGGAGTTGCTGAACAGGTAGCTTCGGTACTCGAAAAAGAGGCCAAGTGCGGACACTCCCGCTGCTGCGACCGCGTAACTGAGGAACACGAACGCTTCGATGCCCAGTTCGATGACTTCCTCTTGCATGGTGTGTAATCATACACCACTCTCTAATGCGCGTGGAAAAACCTATCGGACCGACGCAAGAGCGTCTGCAACCCTGTGTTTGCCACCGCTCAGAGGGACACGCCGGGCGTACGTTTTTATCTCGGAACGAACCATCCCGCCGTGTGATCGCTCGTATCGTCGTCGTCCTGACACTGCTTGGTTCGCTCGGGGCTCCTGTCGCCGCCGAACCGACGATTACGGCGGTGTACCCGAACCCGACGACTGACGGCGACCACGGCGAGTTCGTCACCGTCGACGTGCCAGCAGGCACGGACCTTGCCGAATACACGCTCGTGGACGACGGCGAACCAATCTCACTCGCCACGCTGGTCGAAGACAACAGCACTGCCACTGACCGGACACTGACGCTGTCGACGAACGCCACGCTGACCCGACGGCTTACCGACCGAGAGACGATGCGGAACGGAACCGATCGAGCCGTAATTCAGGTGGAGCGTGGACTGCAACTCGCCAACTCCGGGGACACTGTCTCGCTCCGTCACAACGGGACGGTCGTCGACGACGTTCGCTACGAGTCAGCGCCGGAATCGGAAATCTATCACACTGAAACCCGCGAGTGGGAGCCACTCGGCGCAACCGAGTTCACACCAGTCACGGCCGACAGCGGGCGCGTGGAGGGGTTCGTGTTGCCGGACAGTCCGGACCGCGCCGTCGAGTTTCTGTCGAGCGCCGAGGACCGAATCTTGCTGGCAGGGTACACTCTCTCTGCTGACCGCGTTGTGGAGACACTTCGCGAAGCCAGCGACCGAGGCGTCGCTGTCGAAGTGCTCGTCGACGGCAGTCCGGTTGGCGGCATGGACGCCAGCGTTGCTTCGGCACTCGACCGCCTTGAGCGTGCGGAGGTTCCCGTCTCGGTCATCGACGGTGAGCGCGCCCGTTACCGACACCACCACGCGAAATACGCCGTCGTCGACGACCGTGCGCTCGTCACGACCGAAAACTGGAAGCCGAGCGGAACCGGCGGACACTCCAGTCGCGGCTGGGGCGTCATCACGAATCAGTCTGCCATCGTCGATGGACTCACCGACACCTTCCGCGCCGATGCTGACTGGGTCGGCACGGTCCCGTGGTCTGCGTTCGAGAGACCTGCCGTTTCCGAGGGCGAACCGGTTCAGGGGAGTAGTTCGAGTGCTCGGCGCTATCCGACCGCATTCGAGCCGACATCACTTCCGGTGAATCGAACGCGACTGTTGCTCGCACCCGACAACGCCCGGGCGGAAATCCTCGCGGCGATTCGCTCCGCCGAACACTCGATCGATATCAAGCAGATGAGCATCGGCGCGCCCGACTTCGCATTTCTGCAGGCGGTGATCGACGCTGCCGAGCGCGGCGTCGAGGTTCGGATCTTGCTGTCGAGTGCGTGGTACGTCGAGGAGGACAACCGCAGGCTCCAGCGCTGGCTCGACGACCAAGCTGCGGCCGCCGACCTCCCGATCGAGACCAGACTCGCGACGCCCGGTGACGCCTTCGAGAAGATACACGCGAAGGGGGTGATACTCGACGGTAACCGAACGATCATCGGTAGTATCAACTGGAACGCAAACTCCGTACAGAACAACCGCGAGGTGGCACTGTTGCTCGAGGGCGAACGCGCGGCGGCGTACTTCGAGGCGGTATTCGAGGCCGACTGGAGCGGCGACGACGAGCGCCCAATCCCGCTCGGGCTAGTGGCGGCCGCGCTCGTCTGTGCACTGCTCACCGCGGGATTTGCCGTCCACCAGATCCGCTGGGGCGGTTTCTAGAGCGAATGGCTTTCGTCAGCAATCAGTCTTCGTCGGCGAGAACAGCCGAACTGCCGAGTTCCTCGTCGATTTCGGCTTCCGCCATCTTCTCGACGAGTGCGTCGATGACGCGTGTGCGCATCCCCTTGACGAACTTGATCGACCCGACGACGAGGTGGCCGCCGCCGCTGACGCCACCGCCGGGGACTTCTTCCTGAAGTTCAGAGACGAACTCGGGGATATCGAGTCGGACGCCGTCAGAGCGCAAGACGGCAAAGTCCGGGCCGAATCCGATCGTGATTACTGGGTCGCCAGTTTCCTCGACCTTCCGGTCGTGGATCTTGCCCGTGGTTTTGCCGGGCGCAGGGTAGGTGAAGCGCTTGGCGTGGCGCTCCACGTCGAGGCGGTACAGGTGTGCGCCGTTGTCGAGTCGCTCGTGGGTGACGTGTTCCATCGCCGCATCGAGTTGGGTCTCGACGTCGCGCTCTGCACGCTCCGAGAGGAGGTCGACGAGTTGCTCGTGGCGGCCGCGGTCGGTGCAGTTGACGTTCAACAGGTCGTTGACGAACTCCCGGCCAGCGCTGTAGCGCAGCCAGTAGGTGGCGTAATCGAGTGCTTCGCCGACCGCTCGCAGACGGTTCGTATCGTATCCCTCTTCGCGTGCGAGTTCGAGATAATCCGACATGGCGTCGGCTTCCGAGCGGTCCGCAAGCCCCGCAACGGCGGGGACGTGGCGAATCTCGTCTGTGATCTCCGGGCTGATCATCCGGGCGATAGCGACCGACATCATCCCCGTCGTGATCCGGTAATCCTCGCCGTACATGTAGGGGTTGACGTGTGTCTCGACGAGGTCTTCGACTGCCTCGGGGTCGGGATGATGGTGGTCGACGACGAGAATCGGCACGTCGTAGTGTGCGAGGTTTCGATAGGCGGGCGTGTCCTCCGCCGTGCTCCCGTTGTCGAGCATCAGAAAGAGCGGGAGCTTCTGTCCGTGGCGCTTCCGACTCTCCAGCGCGAAGTTCAGGTCCCGGGTGACGTCTTCGAGTTCGTAAAACGGCGCCTTACTCGGCAGTCGCTTGATCAGATGCCGGGACGACTGGGGGTCCTCCCACGTTTCGTCGATGAACTGTTCGAGCGAATACTGCAGGGGGACGCCCGCACAGAGTCCGTCGCCGTCTGCGTGATGTCGGATCCGGATCGGCCGCCCGTTCAGCACTGCCTCGCGCAGCCGTGATGCGACCATCTGGAGGTCCTCGGAGAGCTTCTCGAAGGCTGGCCACTCGACCAGCGGTTCGACTGAGGCGGCTTCGCTCCCCGTCTCGTCGGCTTCGAGCGATTCGATGGCCTGGTGTCGCCCTTCGCCGTCGAGTCGCTGTAGTCGGTCGACTTCGAGTTGCGTGTACTCGTCCCGTTCTTCGAGAGTTCCGGTCGCCCGAACGATATCGTCGAGTTCGACCTCCGGAAAGGCTCGGACACCGGCGTCCTCGAAGGCCACGCAGGGGACGACGCCGCCCTCGATGCGGACTTGGAAGATGGTCGGCCCGCCCGTCTGCTTTATCTGAACGACACGGCCGACGACGTTGACACGCTCGCCGGTGTGCTCGCCGAGTGACCCGGCGTCGACGCTCGTTCCGGCCCCGACCTGTCGGTACGCCGGGTCGTCGACGCGGGCCTCGACGAAGCTTACGTCGCCGTTCTCGCGAACCTCGCCGAGTTCGACGACGAGCGTCTCGCCGACCTCGTAGCTGTCGGTGAGATTCGAGGTGTGGACGAGTCCGGAGACGTTCTCCGAGAGGTCGACGAAGACGCCGTACTCGACGACGCCGTTGACAGTCGCGCGATACGGGGTGTCCGCTTCGATATCGTCTATCGTACAGCCCGGGTCGAGGTCGTAGACGACCGTCTCCCCGTCGCTATCGGATGAATCCGCACGTGCGGCACCGTTTTCTCCGGTACCGTGAGATGGAGTCATACCCTGTTTTGGACACTGGTCCGTTTTTAAGCTTCGATATCCCCGCCGTCCAGCCGGAACGCTTAGAAAGGCCGGGTTCCGAACGCCGTGTATGGAACTGGTTCGGCCGTCCTGCCGTTTGCCATCCGCGTACACGAGCGAGCGAACACGGCCGTCGACGGACGTCATCGAGCAGTCGAGTACACAGACATGACTCGGGTCGTCGCGCAGGGGACGTTCGACATTCTTCACCCTGGCCACGTACATTATCTCGAGGAAGCAGCCGAACTCGGCGACGATCTTCACGTCATCGTCTCACGGACACCGAACGTGACACACAAGCCCGGTCCCGTCATCCCGGACCGACAGCGCACCGAGATGGTTGCAGCACTCGCCCCCGTCGACGAGGCACATCTGGGCCATCCCGACGACATCTTCGTTCCAATCGAGAAGATCAGCCCCGATGTCATCGTTCTCGGCCACGACCAGCACCACGACACAGACGCACTCGAAGCCGAACTCGACCGCCGCGGGATCGACTGTGACCTCCATCGGGCCTCTGCTCGCACTCCACAGTTCGATGGGGAACTGCTCTCGACGCGGGACATCATCG
This sequence comes from Halovenus marina, assembly GCF_051414115.1. Lineage (NCBI taxonomy): Archaea > Methanobacteriati > Methanobacteriota > Halobacteria > Halobacteriales > Haloarculaceae > Halovenus > Halovenus marina. Next base: position 2,513,708 of record NZ_JBLKNZ010000001.1, read on the forward strand.
ACCGGATCCTCGAAGAGCGACCGCGGGACTGAACGCTCACCGAGCGACTGCCGGACTGCTTTTGGGCCGGATGTAGTTACCGACTCTCGCCCTGCTTCACCTTGTTCAAATAGGTGAGTTCCACCGTACGCGCTACTGAATTACTTTGATGGAAACCATCACCCACGCGTTAGTGGTAAGATTCTTTTTCCGTGGTAACATAGTCGCATCTATGTCAACAGAGACGGATGCGCAGGGACGGCTGTACATCCCGAAAGAGGTGCGCGAGAAGTACGGCCAAAAGTATCATATCGTTATGTACGAGGATAGAATCGAGCTGATCCCGGTGGCTGACGACCCACTCGCCGCTGTCCGCGAGGCGGCAGGCGAGCTTCACGATACATCAGTCGAGAACATTCGGGAGGACATCGAGGTGGAGGCGAAAGACGAGGCAGAGGAAGCCGGCAGCGACAGATGACGGTGTACGTCGAGACGGATTTCTTACTCGCACTCGCCAAGGACACTGATTGGTTACAGGGCTCTGCAGAGGACGCTATTGTCGAATACGACATCGAAACGTCACCGTTCTCGTATCTCGAACTCCTCCTGGCCCGGGAACGCTACGAGTTCGACTACGTTCCGCTGGTGGCGAACCTGCTCGAACTCGTCCCTGTGCGGAACGAGGAAGAGAAACAGATAGTTCTGAAAGCCGTCAACTACTACGACGAGGGAATGACGCCACTCGATGCGTTCCACGCAGCGACTGCGGAAACGCGAGGGATGGACGTACTCTCTTCCGAGAAAGACTACGAAGACATCGAGGTAGAACGAGTTCCACTCGAACCGAACGACGAGGAGTGACTCTGGACAGGGGAACACAGTACTTTCTGAACGAAGCGTGGTACTCGTAGCGGTTGTCGTGGTTGAATGCCCTAACGTGCGCCGACTCTCGTCTTCCGTCTGCTGCTCGAACGTCAGACCCACTGAATACTGTTCAGAATCCAGCTTCTCATCGATGAGCGCCCGATAGAGCCCGTGAAAAGTTCGTATTTCGCCTACCTCGACTCACGTTGCTCCACTTTGTTCAACTCGATCAGAAGTCGAAAGATGGCCTTGACGAGATTCGCGTCGACGTCGAACTGCTCTGCATTTTCGCCCGCCCGGTCCATCACACGCTGTTCCTGCTGTTCGTCCGTGGTCGGCAGGTCCCGCGTCGCCTTCACTTCGGCGATGGTGTCAGCGACGTAGGTTCGCCGGGCGATCAGTTCCACGATTTCGTGGTCGATATCGCGTATCTCTTCGCGCAGTTCCTCAAGAGACATGTCCTCCGGGTCGAGCCCGGCGGATTTGTTGGTTTCAGTCATCGATGAGCGTTCCCTCTGTCTGGGTCCGTGTCAGCAGCGTCCGCCCGTCCCGCCTTGCCCACACCGATTCGAGCGATTCGAGTCGCTCCCGCTGGCCGACGGCGACGAAACTCGGGCCGGTGCCGGAAAGGGAGACACCCGCGGTGGTCTCCATCGCTTCGACCATCGGCTCCGGATCGAAGCCCAGTGCGGCACAGAAGGCGAGACCGTTGACCGTCATCGCCTGCTCGTAGTTTCCATCGAGCGCGAGGTCCGCAACCAGTTCGGCCATCGACGCGACCGCCCGACATCGTTCGACATCTGCATCTGCGCTGTAGGCGCGCTCCGGCGGCGTCCAGACGAGCACGTCCCACGAGCGCGTCTCGCGGGCGAGCAGTTCGTCCGCCGTATTATCCGTCACTGTCACGCCGCCGAGCATGCTCGCGCTCGCATCGTCGAACGCGCCGGTGACGGTCACACCGACGTCGCGTGCGGCCGCGACGCCGATCCGGGCGGCCTCCTCGCGAGATATCTCGTCGGCAGCGTCGAGCGCGTCGAGCGTCGCCATGACGGTGGCGTTTGCCGCCGCACTCGACGATTTCAGCCCCGACGCCATCGGCACCTCGCTGTCCGTGCGAACGGTTCCGCCTTCCCCGGATCCGAACCGGTCGGTCACGCGCTCGACACACCGCTCGATGAGTCGCGTGTCCGCATCCGCCTGCCCGGCGACCGTTCCCTCGACAGAACCCTCCGCCAGCGAGACGGTCGCGGTGACGTACTCGTCGATGGCAAAGGCCGACCCTGTTCCCGTCGCGAGCGCGTTCAACACCGTCCCGGCCGCGGGTGCGCGTGCCTGACCGTCCATCGTGTCTATGCTTCCCACAGCGCCGTATATACCTGTGGTGATCTCTGTGTCCCGACGTTCGGGCGGAATCTGACAGTGTCGCTAGATCCCCTGTTTCATCAGATGACTCCGGAGGATGTCGGCTTCGCGGTTTGCGGTCGCCGGATCGACGAGCACGACCGTCTCGTTCGGCTCGAAGGCGCCCTGGTCTGCGAGTCGTCGCGTCGCGGCGACTGCTGTTCCGCCGGTCGCACTCGTCGGAACGCCCGCGCCAGAGCGTGAGACGGCCGCTTCGAGGATCGCCTCGTCCTCGACGGCGACCGCTGCGCCGCCGGTCGTTTCGAGCGCGTTCAGGACGTACGAGCCACCGGCCGGATCGGGGATTTCGAGCGGACCACAGATCGTATCTGGATGGTCGACCGGGTCGTGCGTGCGGGCGCCGCGCTCCCACGCCGCTGCGATCGGATCACATCCCGCGGCCTGCGCGGCGTACAGGTGTGGAATCGACTCGATTGCTCCCGCCGTCGCCAACTCACGAAAGCCCTTGTAGATGCCCACGAGGGTCCCGCCGTGGCCGGTCGGACAGACGACTGCGTCCGGCGTCGGTTCGGCATCGAGGTGGAGTTCGTACGCGAGTGTCTTGATCCCCTCGTGACGGTACGGCGTCGCGAAGGGCGCAAGCGAGTAGTGGTCGGACGCCGCCGACTCGAACGCCTCGCGCGCGTCGGAGTATCTGCCGCCGACGACCGTCATCTCGCCGCCGTGGACGTTTATCATCGCCTTGTTGGCAAACGGGGTCCGCGAGGGTGCAAACGAGTGTGAGTCAAGCCCCGCACGGGAGGCGTAGGCGGCCGCCGACTGCCCGCCGTTGCCGGTGGTCGGAAGTGCGACCTCATCCGCCCCGTGTTCTCGGGCCACCGAGACAGCGACGGCCATCCCGCGGTCGATGACACCACCGGTCGGGTTACAGCCCTCGGCTTTGAATCCCACGCCGCCGACACCGAACTCGTCAGCCAGATCCGGACAGTCGATTCGCGGCGTCGCCGCCTCGCCGGTCGTGAGGAGCGAGTCGGCGGGAACCGGGAGGACGGGTGCAAAATCTGCGATTCCGCGCGGCTCGTCAGGCATCGATTCGGTCGCGGTTGCGAGTTCGTCACTTCCGTAGGTTGGTTCGAGCGTCCCTCCGCAGTCGGGACAGCGGTGTGTCGTCGACACCGGGTCGAACTGCTCGGCACAGTCCAGACAGCGCAGGCCAGCGAACGCGTCGGTCGTCTCCATACCGGCGCGTGGACTTCCGGCGACTAAGCCCTGTCGTCACCTCGCAGGCGTTTTGGTCCTCGGACACACAGAAGAGGTATGACCGCTGTCGCTGTCGTCGGTGGCGGCCTCGCCGGACTCGTCACCGCTCGCAGACTCGCTATGGCGGGGGCCGACGTGACGCTGTTCGAGCGCGAACCGACCGTCGGCGGCCGGGTTCGGACGACCCACGACGACGGATTCACCTTCGACCGGGGATTTCAGGTGCTCTTTCCCGCCTATCCCGCAGTTCAGTCAGAACTCGACCTGGATGCGCTGTCGCTTGGAACCTTTCGGCCCGGCGCGACGCTGGCGCGGCCGGGCGAGCGGTCGGCGCTCGCCGACCCGTTTCGGGACCCGCGCGCGCTCGTCCCGACACTGCTCAACCACAACGTCACGCTCGGCGATGCCATCCGCGTCCTCTGGTTACGTCGGGAACTCGACCGGGCCCCCGTCTCCGAACTGCTCGACCACGACGACCAGACGATTGCCGACTATCTCGCAGAGAGAGGCTTCTCGGAGCAGTTCCGTGACCGCTTTTTCGCGCCCTTCTACGGCGGGATCACGCTGGACCGGTCGCTGTCGAGTTCCCGGTTTGTCTTCGAGTACACCTTCAAGATGCTGCTCGACTGTGAAGCGGCACTTCCCGCTGAGGGGATGGGCGCAATCCCCGACCAACTCGCAACACGCGCACGAAACGCAGGCGGGACCATCGAAACCGACAGAACCGTGACCGACGTTCGCGCCGACGACGAGCAAGCATCCGTCGAGACGGCGAGCGAAACTGTGCGGGCGGATGCTGTTGTCGTTGCGACCGATCCTCGCTCCGCTCGCGAGTTGACCGGCGTCGAGTCCATCCCGACCGAGGGGCGCGCCTGCGTGACACAGCAGTTCTCTGTGCCCCGGAGTCAGCAACTCGACACTGGGGGGCGACTCGTTCTCAACGCCGACGACGAGCGCCCGAATCAGGTCGCACCGATGACCGACGCCGCACCGTCCTACGCGCCCGACAGATACCACCTGCTGAGTGCAACCTTCCTCGGTGAGCAGGACGCGGACGACGAGGCACTTGCCGAGGAGGTGCGCGACGCGCTGGCGGCGTGGTACCCGGAGAATAGTTTCGCGGATCTGGAACTTCTGCGAACCGACCGAATCGAGTTCGCCCAGTTCGCGCAACCGCCCGGCTTTCGCGACTCGCTTCCCGCCGTCGACGCGCCCGACGGCCCCGTCTATCTCGCTGGCGATTACACCGCGTGGTCGTCGATCCAGGGCGCAATACAAAGCGGCGTCCGGGCCGCGAGCGCGGTCAGCGATTCGACGGACGACCGCTGAGCAGAACGCTACGGGACACTATAGCTGGCTTCTGAACTCCCCGAGTGGCGGAAAGGCGAGCGGTTCGCCAGTCTCCGGGTCGAGCACGTGCGGGGCCATGGACCCGATGTCTCTCAGGAGCGGTGACATGAACTCCCGGCTTCGCATGTCGTTTATCTCGACGCCGCTGACGAGGCGATTGAACGACGGGAGCATGAGCACGTCGCTGCCCTCGTAGGTTCCCTCCCCGACGAGATAGCAGGGTCGGCGCTGTCCTTCGATAGTGATCGTCGGGTGGTCGTGTCCGATTACGTACCGCGTTGCATCCTCGGTCGGTTCGACGTGGCCGTGACAGACGACTGTCCCGTCGAGGCGATGCTCTGGGGTCGTCGGTCCCGACCAGACGGTGTCGAGCATCGTGTCGTGGTTCCCCGGCGTGACGACGATGCGGACGCCAGCGGCGTCTGCCGCCGACTGTAGTCCGCCGAGCGTCGACTCCGCCAGTCGCGGCACGCCGTCGAAGGAGTGTAACAGGTCGCCAGCGACGACCACCTCCTCGGGGTCGAAGTGGTCACAGAGCGTCTCGAAGCGGTCGACCATGTCCGCCCCGTCGCCGACGGGAAACTCGACGTTCGAGGTCACGCCTTGCCCGACGTGCAGGTCGGCGAGGACGAGCGTCCCGTCGAGGAAGACGGCACGGTCTCTGAAGACCACATCCGAGAACGCGTCCATACCGCGTCTGGGGTCCCGACGCTGATAGGCGTGACGACGAGACTCGCGTGGCGTCGTGATCTGTCTGACTGACCGCATTCTCTCAGGACAGATACATACTGACCGGCGACCAAACGGAGGTATGGAACAGCGTTCCGTCGTCACCGTCTTTCTCAGACACCGGGACGAAGTGCTGTTGCTCCGCCGCAGCGACGATGTCGGCTCCTACGCCGGTCAGTGGGGCGCTGTAGCGGGCCACGCCGAGGGTGACCCCGACCGGGCGGCGCGAACCGAACTTCGCGAAGAGACGGGTATCGACCCCGACGGGACGACGCTGGTCCGTGTTGGCGATCCCTTCGATGTTGTCGACGAGAAGCGAGGAACGCACTGGCGCGTTCACCCGTACCTCTTCGAGAGTCCCACCCGTGCGGTGGCGACAAACTGGGAAACGAGCGAGTTCGAGTGGGTCAGCCCGACCGAAATCCTCCGACGCGAAACTGTTCCCGACCTGTGGGCATCCTACGACCGTGTTCGTCCGACCGCCGAGACCATCGCGGCAGATACCGAGCATGGCTCTACAACGATTTCCTACCGGGCGCTCGCCGTGCTTCGTGACGAGGCAGGGCTGCGGGCCGAAACCGACGCTGGGGACGACTTCGAAGCGATCGCAGCTGTCGCCCGGAATCTTCGCGACGCTCGGCCGTCGATGACGGTACTCGCAAACCGCGTCAATCGAGCGGTGGCAACTGCAGACGACCGGACGCCCCACGCCGTCGAGGCGGCCGCGGCGGACCAACTCGCCCACGCACGGCACGCGGATAGGGACGCAGCACACACAGCCGCGGAACTGATCGACGGAACGGCTGTCGCGACGCTGTCGCGCTCGGGGACGGTCAGGCAGGTACTGACCGAAGCCACACCAGAGTCGCTGCTGGTCGCCGAATCTCGGCCGGGGCGAGAAGGCCTCGGCGTCGCGGAGACGTTCGCAGACCAGACGACGGTCACGCTCACCACGGACGCCGCCTTCGGCTACGAACTCGCCACCGAATCTGTCTCGACGCTTCTCGTCGGCGCAGACAGCATTCTCCCCGACGGGTCGGTCGTGAACAAGGTCGGAACCCGGGCGGCGGCGACAGTCGCCACGCGCGAGGATATCGACGTGTACGCCGTCGCGGCGACGGACAAGATCGATCCGGAGGGAACGGTCGACCTCGAACCGCGAGACCCGGCGGAGGTGTACGATGGGAACATGCCCATCTCGGTGGTGAATCCGACCTTCGACGTGACCGACGCGGCCGCTATCGACGGCATCGTGACCGAGCGCGGCGTACTGGACGGCAGGGAGGTTCCGGCTATCGCCGAGGAACTGGCCGCGTTCGCGTCGTGGGGCTGATACTGCTGGCTGTGCCATTTTGAACAAATTCGCCACCCGGGGTGGCGAATATCTGTACGAACGTACAGCCAGCAGTATAATACTGCCAGTCGTCCGTTCGGGCCGACAGTCGCGGGTCTCTCCCATCACAAAAATTATCGGGACGGCACACCGTTGTCGGGATGATGTACGAGATACTCGTCGCCGTCGACGCCGACGAACAGCGCGCGCTGAAACAGGTCGAAGCGATCACCAACCTGTCCGAGGTGACCGAGAACACTCACGTCTCGCTTCTGCACGTGTTCAGCGAGAATCCAGAGGGCGCATCGGCCAGTCAGATCGCGTCTGTTCGGGCCGTGAAAAACGCTCTCGAAGATGCGGGCATCGAGGTCGCAATCCGGGAACGGAGCGGCGATCCAGCCGAAACCATCCTCCAGTTTGCCGACGAACTCGACGTCGATCTCATCTCCGTTTCGGGCCGGAAGCGAACACCCGCTGGCAAGGCGCTCTTGGGGAGTGTCTCCCAGAAAGTTCTGCTCGATGCCGAGCGTCCAGTGCTTCACACTGCTGCGGAGTAATCGATCAGCATTTCAGCCCCGCTCTGACCGAAAAATTCGAGAAACGATACCGTTATTGTCGAACGGACCCTACATCAGATAATGACCACGAACACCCCCTCCACTGAGCATCTGCCACCCGATAAGACGACGCTCTACTGTCCGAACTGTGGTCACGCGAGTCGGATCGACGGTGATTGGCTCGTCGACGTTCGCGCGAACCAGGTCGACTACGAGTGCCCCGACTGCGGGACGACGGTCAGCTCGCGTCCCGACAGCGCAGCGGTGGCCACGCAACCCGGTGGCGCGATGGAGTGTTGCAACGCCGATTGAAAGTCAGAAGATAGCGACAATTTCGTCTGCGACGGCGTCTGTGTCCCACGTGTTCATCAGATTCGTTATCGCGGCTTTCAAATCGACGAGTTGCTCCGGCGAGACCGAGAGCCCGTGTGTGATGGTCTCGATGCGCTCGTCTGCGCTGTCGAAGGCCGTCTTCTGGTCCTGCCCATAGGAGCTAAAGCCGCGCATCGAGGCGTCGCTTCGGACCGGCAGTGACCCCTTCTCGCGGCTGAATCGCCGCTGTCCCTCTGCGGAGCCAGCGTATTCGAGAAATGGCCGGACCGCGTCGACGTCGGCAGATGCAGACGGGATGAAGGCGTCGAGCACCATCACGTACTCCCCTTCGGTTCCGGGGAACGGAACCTGCGTCCAGTCCTCGCCGTAGGTGAATCCATCCGTATCCACGAACACGCCTGCCGCCCAGTCCCCCTGTGGATACACCGGTGCGCCGCCGTTCATGAACTCCTGATTCGCGTCCGTCAGATCGCGGTAGAGCGCACCGTCCGGCGCGAGTTCGGCGAACTCGACGACGTGGTCGAGTGCTGACTGGATCACGTTCCGATGTCGGTCGGCGTTCCCGCCGGTCACATCCCGGAATGTCGCCGCGTCCGAGAGGCCGAGCAGCGTCAACTCCCAGACCTGCAACACAGTGAACGGATTCGCCATCGGGAGCAGGATTCCCGGCTTTCCCGTCCGGTCTGCGTACGCCTGCAACTGCTCGACTAGTTCGGTCGGATCCGACGCAGTTCCGGGTTCGAACTCGCCTTCCCGGGCGGTTTTGACGTTGACAAAGAGGTTGTTGAGACGCTGTACTGTGACCGGAACTGCACGGTAGGTCCCGTCGATGCGTGCCGTGTCGGCGACTTCGGGGAGGTAGGCACTCTCCAGCCCCGACTGCGCCCAGATATCGTCGATGTCAGCGACGACCCCGGCCTCGTCGTATCGTCTGGTCTCGCCGCCCGGGAACCCCGTCCAGATGTCCGGCGGGTCCTCCATCAGAATTCGACTTTTGACCTGGAGTCGCAGGTTGTCGTACTGAGTTTCGTCCACGGTGAAATCGGCGCTTCCCTCGTACCCATCGAGCAGTGCCGCGAGTGCGCTCGCCCCGTCCCCGCCGACGTAGTGATGCGCGAGTTCGACGTTACGTCTCGCTCGCTGACTGTCGTGTTGCATCTCTATGCACCCGGTTGCACGTGTTCTAAGGTTAAGCGTTCGGCCCGATTTCGAGATTTGATACCCACGCGGGCACGTTTTTTTCGCGCTTGGACACTCGTCTCGCATCCGTGTTTGCAGACAAACACTTTTTACTGGAGGCTCCAAAGGGCGCATGTAATGGATATCGCACTCTCATCAGCAACCGTACCGGTGGGGTCGATCGTCGCCGTCATCCTGTTTCTCATCGCGGTGGTGACCGCCTATCAGAGCATCGTCATCGTCCGCGCATACGAGAAGCGGGCATACACCCGGTTCGGTGAGTATCGTGGTCTGCTCGAACCCGGGCCGAGCATCGTCTTGCCCTTTGTGACACGAACCTACACGTTCGACATGCGAACGCAGACGCTCGACGTGCCCCGGCAGGAAGCGATCACGCGGGACAACTCGCCGGTGACTGCAGACGCGGTCGTCTACATCAAGGTGATGGACGCCGAGAAGGCCTTCCTCGAAGTCGACGACTACAAGAAGGCCGTCTCGAATCTCGCACAGACCACGCTGCGTGCCGTACTCGGTGACATGGAACTCGACGACACGCTCAACAAGCGCCAGGAGATAAACGCGAAGATCCGCCGCGAACTCGACGAACCAACCGACGAGTGGGGGATCCGCGTCGAGTCCGTCGAGGTCCGCGAGGTCAACCCCTCCAAGGACGTCCAGCAGGCCATGGAGCAACAGACCTCCGCCGAACGCCGCCGCCGTGCCATGATCCTCGAAGCGCAGGGTGAGCGACGGAGCGCAATCGAGGAGGCACAGGGTGACAAGCAGTCGAACATCATCCGCGCACAGGGTGAAAAGCAGAGCCAGATCCTCGAAGCGCAGGGTGACGCCATCTCGACGGTGCTGCGTGCGAAATCCGCCGAGTCGATGGGTGAACGCGCGGTCATCGAGCGCGGCATGGAGACCCTCGAAGAGATCGGCAAAGGCGAGTCCACGAAGTTCGTGTTGCCACAGGAACTTACCTCGCTCGTCGGTCGCTACGGCAAACACCTGCAGGGCAGTGACACCAAGGAGGATGGTCACGTCCTCGAAGGGCTCGATTTCGACCAGGAGACCCGCGAGATGCTCGGTCTCGACGACATCGAGGAGATTCTCGGCGAACTCGACGACGAGGAGGAGGTCGTCGACTTCGAGAAGATGGAAGAGGAGGCACAGGCGGTCAAGGAAGGCGAGAGCCGTGCCGACATCAAGGACCCGGACGAGATTATCGACGACGCCGCGGGCGCGGAGTTCAACGACGGCGAAAACTGACGCGAACGATACGGCGCTCGGTCGTAGCACTCTCACCAATCTTTTTATTGCGTGACTCACTGAATACGTGCAGGCGTACTCTCACACGTTCGACGGCGCACCTGACTCTCCCGGTCGAGTTCACGTCCGTCGGTCTTCCCGGTACCGTCGAACTGGCTCCGAAACTCGTCGAACCTATCGCACACTCATGGCATCCGAACATCCGACTCGAATTTTCGATACCGAACCCACGCTGTCTGTCACCGTCGTTGCACAGACCGCCTTCACATGCCGATTTTCTCTCGACGTCGGCGGCGGTGCCGTTACGACCGATGAGTGTCGATGTCTCCAACCACCCATCGAGGGGCCGCACGAATGAATGCCACACTGCCGAATCACGACCAACCCGAGGTGATTCGAGTGCTCCACGTCGATGATGGTCCAGACTTCCAAGACGTGGCTGCAACGCTTCTCGAACGCGCCGACGACCGAATCGTGGTCGAAACCGCGACACGCACAAGCGAGGCGCTCGACCGCCTCTCGTCTGAACCCTTCGACTGTATCGTCTCAGATTACGATATGCCCGAGCAGAACGGCATCGAGTTTCTCGAGGCTGTCCGAACGACCGACCCGGACCTCCCGTTCATTCTGTTCACCGGGAAGGGTTCCGAAGCGATTGCCAGTGACGCGATCTCGGCTGGCGTGTCCGATTATCTGCAAAAGCAAGGCGGGACTGACCAGTATGCCGTACTCGCAAACCGCATCGTCAACCTCGTCGAGAAGTTTCGGGCCGAACAGGCCCAGCAGCGCAATCGCGTTCTCGTCGAGGAGGCGACTGACGTCATCCTCGTTGTCGGTACGGACGCGACAATTCAGTACGCGACCCCGTCCGCCGAATCGATCCTAGTGCGAACCCCCGAAGAACTCGTCGGGACGAGTGGATTCGCCCCCATCCATCCAGACGATCAGGAGTACGTGATGTCGGTGTTCGCGGAGTTAGCCGAAGACCCCGGCGGCCGTCGCTCGACAGAGTTTCGGTACGAACGACCCGACGGCACCTGGATCTGGGCAGAGGCCCGGGGCCGTAATCTACTGAACACTGACACCGTCGATGGGATCGTCATCTACACGCGAGATATCACGGAGCGCAAGACACACGAGCAGCTCATCGAAGACCTCCACGGCACCGCGCGTGAACTCGTACAGGCCGAAACGCCGCAGGAAGTCAGCGAAATCACCGTCGAGTCGATCCGGTCTGTTCTCGATATGCCAGCTAATGCCATCCATCTCTACGACGACACAGCGGATGGGTTAGCTCCCGTCGCGTGGACGGATGCCTGTGCGGAGCTTGTCGGCACGATACCGACACTCCATCCCGGCGAAAGCCTGGCGTGGGACGTGTTCGAGACCGGAGACTCACAGGTCTACGACGACGTCTCGACGGCATCCGGTCGACTCGATCCGGATACTGCGCTCAAAAGCGAGATCATTCTCCCCCTCGGAGAGCACGGCGTTCTCCTGATCGGGTCCAGCGAGACCGACGCGTTCGGTGAAACAGACCTCTCGCTTGCGCAGACGCTTTCTGCCCACGCGACGACAGTGCTCGACCGCATCGCGCGTGAGGCAGACATCCGAACGACGACAGATCGATATCGAACACTCGTCGACCACTTCCCGGCTGGCGCCGTCTTCCTCTATAATTCGGATCTCACGTGTGTTCTCGCTGGGGGACAGGGGCTCTCCGATGCGGGCTTGTCGAGTGACGATGTCATCGGTAAGCGACCCAGTGACCGGTACCCGAAAGCGATTGCGGCGGAACTGGAAGCGAAGCTACAGCACGCCCTCGAGGGCGAATCGAGCGTCTTCGAGCAGACCTACAAGGGACGGTCCTATCGCATCCAAACCCTGCCAGTCGAGGACGGTGACCACGTGATGGCAGTCTCACAGGATATTACAGCGCGGAAGACGCGTGAGGACGCTCTGGAAGCGCTCCAGCAACGGACACACGCCCTGATGCATACGACCACGAAGGAGGAAACCGCCCAGATTGCGGTCGATGCGGCCCGAGAGATACTCGATTCGCCGCTGAGCGGGGTCCACCTGTTGGCAGACTCACAGCAGACACTCGACTCAGTTGCGTTTCTCGACACGACGCCAGACGGTCTCGGTGACGCCCCGGTCTACGACCGGGCTGCAGCGTCCGATCCGCGGTCACAGATCGTCTGGGGTGTCTTCGAGAGCGGTGAACCACTCGCCATCGACGATACGCGTGACCACGGCCGTCTAGCCGAAGTCACACCAGTGCGAAGTGGGGTCGTTCATCCGCTCGGGGAGTACGGCGTGTTTATCGCCTCGGCAACCGAACCGGCGGCGTTCGACACGACTGACAAAACCCTTCTCGATATTCTGGCGACGGCACTCACGGCGGCCCTCGAACGGGTCGACCGTGAAACACGTCTCCGTGATCGTGAACAGCGCGTGCAAACCGAGCGTGACCGGTTGAACGCGCTGTTCGAGATGGTGCCAGACCCGATCACACACGTCCGGTTCGAGAACGACGAGCCCATTCTTGTCGGAGCCAACACGGCCTTCGAGGACACCTTCGGTGCGCGTATCGACGACGTCATCGGGGCGTCGTCAAACGACCTGATCGTCCCGCCCGACCGGCAAGATGAGGCCGAAACTATCGACGAGCAGGTTCGCACGGACGGGATCCTCACTCAGGAGGTTCGCCGACAGACGGCAGACGGAACCGGCGACTTTCTGTTCCGGTCGGTTCCGATCAGCAGTTCCGACGAGACAGAGGAGTACTTCGGCATCTATATTGATATCACGGACCAGAAAGCGACAGAGCGACGACTCGAACGACAGAACGAACGGCTCGAAGCGTTCGCCAGCGTGATCAGTCACGACCTGCGGAATCCGCTCAACGTCGCCGACCTTCGACTCGAACTGGCCGCCGAGGAGTGTGATAGCCCGCATCTGGAGAGCATCGCAGAGGCACACGACCGGATGAACGCGCTGATCGACGACCTGCTGACGCTCGCACGTGAAGGTAATCAGGTCAGCGATGTGGAGGCTGTCGCCCTCCCAGACCTCGTCCAGAGCTGCTGGCGAAACGTCGAGACAGCCGACGCGACAATCGATATCCGTGTCGATCAGTCGATCCAGGCGAACCGAAGCCGACTCGCGCAACTGTTCGAGAATCTGATCCGGAACGCTGTCGACCACGCTGGCCAGAACGCGACGGTCACCGTCGGGAACCTGGCTCATGGGTTCTACGTCGAAGACGACGGGCCAGGCATCCCCGAAGCAGAGCGTGACGAGGTTTTCGAGGCGGGCTACTCGACCGCCGAAGGCGGTACCGGATTCGGACTGAGTATCGTCGACGAAGTGGCCACTGCACACGGCTGGGATATTCGTGTGACCGCTGGCACGGAGGGTGGGGCGCGATTCGAGATTACGAACGTCGAGTTCACGGACTGATAGTGTTTGTTGCGAGTCTTTACCGCTGTCGTGCAACAAGACATCACTTACACGGCGTGAAACACCGATATCTGTGACGTGGTCACGAAAATTACCGCAACAAACACTATGACGGGTCGTGTCGAGCGAAGCGGTTTTATGTCCTAACTGCATTCATTCTGTGTAATGAGTGGGGACGGGGTTGATCAATCAAAACGTGCGACTTTGCGACGCTTTGCCGCGCTCGGTGCCGCGAGCCAGCTCGTACAGTTCGCGAGCGCGAGCGAGAGCGAAGCACCCGATGCGCTCGCGGGCTATCTGACCACCACACCCGGAGCGCACTTCTCGAAGATTCGAGACGACCTCAAACTCGGCACCGGCGAGACACAGCACCACCTCCGACAGCTCGAATCGGAGGGAATTGTCGAGAGTCGCAAGGACGGGGACTACCGGCGATACTTCCCCGCAGGGCTGTTCACGGAGTTCGAGCAGGTGGCGCTTGGCTATCTCCGGCGCGACACCCCGCGCGGGATGTGTATCGCCTTGCTCGATGGGATAGACCCCACCGCCGGTGCGCTCGCGCGCGAACTCGACGTCTCGCGACCGACCGTGAGCAAGTACGCCGCGCAACTGGAGGAGGCTGGCCTGCTCTCGCGCACGAACGGCTACGCGCTCGAACGCCCCGAGACGGTGTTGTTCTTGCTCGTCCGGTACGCCGAATCCTTCGGCGACGACGCCGCGGCCTTCGCAGAGCGCGCGCCCGAGTTGGTCAGCTACGACCCCGAATAATTCCCCTGTCAGCTACGGCCCAGAGTGACCACTCTCCTTCGCGCCTGTTCCCAAACTGCCGTCAGTAGTGCCACGGAAACACAATTTTGCAGTATAAACAACGTATAACAGTATCTACTACTATGCTTACTCAAAGTTACCTATGTCGCAATTTTAAACAACTTCTCTGCTATTTACGAACGGGGCGTTTGGGCGGTATGCATAACAGTAATATTATTAGTGTTGTCGTCTTACCTGTTCGAGTGTGTCTTAGAAAACATGCCAATTCCTCTCTATCCAAGCTCTGTCAGGGGTCGAATAAAAGGAGCAATAATTGACTCCGCATCGGGAAAACTGTAGTTAGCGGGATTTCTAATCAGTTGATAGAGTTTATCCAGTACATCCTATATATTTCTACAACCAATATTATAATAGATGACTTCCAAGTAGAAGGTATGCATGCAAGCAAACTCGTACTGGATCGGTTAGAAGCTTGGGAGCCAGAGACGAGATTCCAGAAAGAAAGTACGTTTCATGATTCAATGGCTGAATATCTGAAACGCACTTTGCCCTCAACAGGCTATCAGATAAAAACAGAAGGTAAGTTACAGATTGATATTGCTGTGGGCAATCAGGTAGGAATTGAACTCAAACACTCACCAAGTGCAAATGAAATTGACCGGCTAAATGGACAGATTGACCGTTACATTAGTGGGTTTGACACGGTGATTGTAGCTGTCTTCGGCGACGTACACAGTCGGTGGGAACACATGATTGACTCATACCCAAGCGTGCATTTCATGCAGTTTTGGAAGGGTGGGAATAGCTACTCTGAACCAGCACAGAAGTCACGATCTTCACAGACCCATCCAGCCTTCGAGGGGTGGATGTGAATGTCGAATGAACCTGATTCAATCCCTGATGAAGTAGACTTGCCAGATTGGATTGTGGCGATTCTCCTACTAATATTTCTGGTTGGGGCGGCGTATGTGCTGTATCTTTGAATATATTATACACACTGCTTTGCCCCGTCAAGAATAGGAGTAGATAATTCTATGAAGAGCGTGTCATAGAAAGCACAACTTGTCTTTCCCTCTCGAAACATATTGTGTATCTTTTCGAGTTATAAACAAGCCTTTCCGTGTTGAGCATCTATATTTGCTGTGGAAAAGAGAGATTTGAGTCTTCTTGAGCGGATTATCGGGCATATTGCCGATGTAGAAGGGGTTGAACCAGAAGATCTTGAGATGTCCCTTCACAATCATATCGACACAGATGCAATACAGGCCTTAGCAGAGCAGGAGAATAATTCATGGGAACTTCAGTTTGAGACTCCGAATCATGTGGTGACTGTTCTGGAGAATAATAGTATATCCGTTGAATAAAAACCGGGAGAAAATCTATTCTTGATTCCTAACTGACTATTCGTTAACACCCCCTTCTCGATTCGGGTTTTTGAAGTTGTTACGATAGCAGGGCCAACAGGGAAGCTCTGATCTTTGATTCCCATCCCCACAGAGACAATCATCGGGCCGTTGTTTCTCTCCTTCCCTATCGACAGTATCTTCCATTAAGCCCCCGTCTGTCGTGGCTATCTGTGGTGAGCCAGTAACGTGTTCTCCGAGTTGGGAATCAACTGCATCGGTGTCGGCCCATCCGGGGATTGTCCACTCGCCTGTGGCGAATCGAACGCGTCTTTCGTGTTTGCACAACTCGCTGTCTTCGAGATTATACTGTTTGTCGGGACAGGTACAGCGGCCTTTGAGAACGTCCACACGGTACTCAGAGCCGCTTTCTGTGGTTACAGAGTAGACCTCTCCCCCGAGTGAAAGAACCGTCATGTACTCCGTGAGTGCGCTTACGTCTCGTTTCTGAAGGTCTATACTGTCGTCCGTGACGGCATATTCAAGTGCCGCCGAATCGTTGGTTTGCATGGCCTTTCCGACTCCAAACGAAGGCCATCGCCTGAGTGCTGGAACACTCAGGCTTTCTCTGAATCAGAGCCCCGAGAGGCGACGACCTTCGTATTTCTACCTTAGACGGTAAAGTAATAAAACTACCGGAAATGCCTATATACGTACACCAACAGCAGTTAGTAACTTCTAAGGTAAAAACTTAACATCGTAGAAATTGAGACATTACACATGGGAAATGATACAACAACCGGACGAAAACCACGAGTAACGGATGACGAAATTCTGCAACTCTTTCGAGATACTGATGATCCAGTCCTTTCAACTGCGGAAGTGACAAATCAACTACCGATCAAGAGATCTGCGACCTACAAACGCTTATCGGCACTTCGTGATGACGGAGAATTAACGGGCAAAGATATTGGCGGTCGAAATACAGTTTGGTGGATCCCAGACAACTGAGTTTTCCAACCCGGTTGGAACATAAGTGTTAAAAAATCTACATGACTTTAGTAACCCCCATCGCGTGATAGAGTCGTCTCAGCCTGATTTTTAGGCCAATTTTCGTTGTGTCTCGGTGGTTCTCCTGAAAGAACCGGCAAAAATTTCATTCCCTCATAGGAATTAATGATCGGGAATTATGCCGCTATAGGCGCTCTAACTCCTGTTTGTCGGCCCCCGCCCCCATACCTATATTAAGGCGTGTCCTTTCATTATACTGTGGGGGAGATATAACGACCCCACCCCCCACGGTATATAAGGGCGATACCTTTCATTGTAGTGCGGGGGACGGCGAAGAATGCCGCTCCATTCTTGATGAACCACTCATGTCTCGAACAACGACAATTAGCGTCAGTTACGAGGAGAAACGGCAATTAGACGAAGCGGCTGAAGAACTCTGCGGGACTACGGAAGTCCCATATGGCGAAGTAATATCGCAACTTGTAGAAACAACACTCGACGTGTAGCGTAGCGATTACCAATCAATTGCGGTGCGGTTCCTCGATCATTTCAATTCTTATGTCTATAGACATTTCAAACCTCGATAGAGAGAATAGTAAATCTAACAATTCTGAGAAATCTGATTGTTCTAATCAATCAGCTAAACCTCTTAAACCCCATTTTCAGCAGGATGGGCGGTATTTCCTGAAGGATCCGGAGAGTGGACAGTCTGTTAATGTCTCACGCTTGACCGCATACGCTGAATATGGTGAGAAAATTCATAAACGGGATGCTCATCACGAAATCCCGATACTGAAAGTGGATGCACCGAGATTTATTGATGCGCTCTCACGGGAGAATCATACCAGATACCACGGACAGAACCCTCAACCTGTTCAAGTGGATGGTTTCCCGGTACTCCGACCGGACTCATGAGCGGAACCCAAGACGACTATGCGCCATCTCACACAATACCTGATAGATTTGCCGCTTCTAACGATACCGAACCTGCTGATCCAAGTAATTGCGACGATGCCGCTCGTCGTAATCTACCTCTTGCCCCAGATTCAGTAAAAACAGAGCCATTACCTGATCCGCTCGTCTCAGAGGGGCGAGTGGTAACTGTGGCTGACGCCATAGAGACGTACTTGAGAACGCAATGGCACAACTGGAAGGAGAGAGACGACCCATCGAAGTACGAACGACACAGGTTCGAGACGTATCCTCGAATCCATAAGGCCGACCGATTGCTACAGGAGCGGTACGCTGGCAATCTAACCACGGCCATGCTGACACGGCGGTTGTCTCCTACGGACGAAAGAGACAATTGGATGACACCATGGGAGTGTAACGAAATGCTCCACGGTGGACAAATTCATAGATCGGTGAACCGTGCGCTGAGGTACCATCTCGGTGAGTTTGAGTTTGTCTGGGTAGCGGTAACAGCTCCAACTCGAAGTACTGGAACGCCTCATGAACACATCTACCTATGGGTAGACGACCCAGAGAACGAGTTCACCGTAGATCATCTGAAGCCTGCACTTGAAAAACACTTGAACTATTGTGACAACGCGTACCGGAAGCATCATAGACACCGACCTGATGGGACAGACGGAGCTATCACAGTCTATCACTCCCCGCCCCTTATCGGTGACAAACCTGAGAAACTCATGGACATACTGGAAGATGAGACTCCCAACAGGCCGAGTACTACTGGAGCGCAGTATCTCGCATCTCAACTGGCGCACCTCCCAGTTCGAGATTATTACGAGACTGAACGGGAGAATCCACCAAAAACGCTGTTCGAGGGCGCGGCGCTTGCGTGGGCCAGTCCGTATAACTGGCTACGGACAGGTGAGGGATTCCCTGTCTGACCTAAGACCACGTATGCGCTAACTCCCACATCCATCTCAAATGTGGGATGTATAATACTATTGTAGCCCCACTCAACTGTCTATCCGATTAACAGGTAATAATCGTAAATTTTATCAATTACTTTTTATTTGTTGCTTCCCCTTTTGGCCTGAGAATTGTTCATATCCTCTGTACGTAGCCGCAAGTAGCAACAAACTGGCAATTAGTAACAAAAACAAACCAAATCCGGGATCCACGGCCTCTCCCGCTGAGATTCTCACTCTATATCCGGTTATTATTGAGTTCCCATCCAGTGGATTATTAATACTCTCAAAAGTGGTTAACAGAGTCCATATCCCAGATAGACCAACAATAGCTATGCTGATCTTGTTCCATGTATAAATTAATGCGATAATCCCACCCACAAGAACCGGCCCAAAAACCAGAGCCACGCCGTCTACCTCGTATCCGGGGACAGTTGGTTTGCCACTCCCCAGCAATCCAGAATACAGCCTCGTTAGATGTCCAATATGGTAAAAATAGGGAGATAGTTGTAAGTGCCACACTTGCGATAGCGAGTTTTTGTGTAGATTTACTTTCCATTAAATCTCTAATTCATCTATCTTAGCCCAAACATATAATACTACCGAACATTATTTAGCCAGTCTCCGGTGGTAAATGTAGCCCAATACACAATTTCTTTAACATATTTGGTGTGTACTATTTGGCTCAACCGAGCGGTTGCGGTCTGGTTGCTGTCTGCCGCCCTTCTCGAAAGGCAACCTGTATTAGAAATAGCAGGCCAGATAATATGCGGTTGCGGTGGCGAAAGCCCGCGAGCGAAGCGAGCCGGAACGTGGAGGTGGCTGGAAAGGACTTGAGGCGGTAGCGGTCGAAAGACGTGTTCTCTCGTGTCTAACCGGCTATTCTGTCCCCGCTCCGTACTTACGGGCGGCTTCCAAAACGTCATCTTTCGAGAGACGGAGATATTTTTCGGTTGTCTCGATTTGTGCGTGACCCATGAGTTTCTGGAGTGTTCGGGTATCCATCCCATTTTTGAGTGACTGTACGGCGTAGCTGTGGCGTAGAGTGTGAGCGGTAACTTTGGCGCGTTGTCGTCCACCTGCGTCGGTGAAGACCGTTTCTTGTAGACCAGCGGCACTTGCGGCGTCTTTCACTATCTGTGTCACGTAATTTGAGCCAATACGCTCAGAATGGCTGGTTGGAAACAGATATTCGCTACCTGCGGTAGCTAAGGCAGACCGTTCTACTCTGATCCAGCGTGACATTAGAGTATCAAGAGAAGATTGATACCGAACAGTTCTATTGAGGTGTGTTTTAGTTGCTCGAACTTTGATCGTCCTTTTGTCAGTATCCACATCTTTGACTCGGGTTTCTGCTAATTCTTCACGCCGAAGTCCCGTTTGGTATAATAACCTAATAATAAGTTCATTACGGAGTGTGGGAGATGTCACATTATTGGCTAATGTTTTCACCTCCTCTGGTTTCAAATAGTGAAGTTCTTTCAGTTCTTGCTCTTTCCGTGTATCATTTTTAAGCTGTGACCAACCAGAAACATCTAAATCTTCTGTGGGATTCTCTATATTGGGAATTTTGTATCCTTCCTCCGCCATTTCTTTGAGTTCCTGATAGAATACATTAAATGCAATAACTCGATTATTGACCGTTCCGCCTGCATAATCTCCGTTACTCAAGAGGTGGCGAAGGTGAGTTCGTAAGTCGGCTGTTGTAGCTTCCCACAGTTCCTTACTGTCACGATCCCGTTCGTTTGGGTCGTATCCAGCACTTCCGGGATTCTGTAGCCAGCTTGAGAGTGCAATAATCGCTTGTTCGTAACTCTTGGCTGTTGCGTCACTCTTTTTTGTTTCCTGTCGCCCTCGAAATTCGGTGATAATGGTGTCTGAGTCCATTATTTCACCTTCGTATAGCGTGACGGACTCTCAGAAACCGAATCCGGCCCCGGATCTAACCTTTTGACTTGTCCTGTATTCTCAGATAACCGGAGAAGAGCATTTGATACTTTTTCTTCGTCCGCACCGATTTTAGCGGCGGCCTCTTCCGCTGTGAGGGCCTCTATATCGGCCTCTATCGGATTTTCTAAATCATGTTTGCTTGGGTTATATTCTGGCAAGATTTCGAGCAATACTTGCTCAAGATCATATAGCTCTTCATCTCTATTTTCTCGTCCAATAGCTTCCACCTCATCAGATAGCCTCTCCATCGACCTCTCAATCCGTGTTATTGATTTCATCACCTCTCCGTTACTATCCAGATTATTCTCCGCCTGCGGTGGATTATCCGCTCTTTCTGCATCGGTTATTTCTCGTTGAACGGATAACCGTATCAAGTGGCTCAGACTGTCATACTCTGGCCCCTCGGCGGCTTCTTCCCATTCCTCTTTAACCGACGCATCAACTCGGAATGCTACAGTTGTCGTTTCTTCCATCTCTCTCTCTTTGAAAACTCTATGCCACGCACTTAGTGTTTGCGTTGTTTATACTCAAACTAATAGTGCCACGGAAACTGCTGGAAGTTGGGGTCGCGGTTCTCGTTGAACGCGTCCCGCCCCTCAGAGGCTTCCTCGGTCATGTAGCCGAGTCGGGTCGCCTCGCCCGCGAACACCTGCTGGCCGACCATCCCGTCGTCGGTGAGATTGAAGGCGTACTTGAGCATCCGGATAGCCATCGGTGACTTGCGCGTGATGGCGTCGGCCCACTCC
The DNA here is from genome assembly GCF_051414115.1 of Halovenus marina. Lineage (NCBI taxonomy): Archaea > Methanobacteriati > Methanobacteriota > Halobacteria > Halobacteriales > Haloarculaceae > Halovenus > Halovenus marina. The sequence continues at coordinate 2,535,083 of NZ_JBLKNZ010000001.1, forward strand.
AGCGCGACCGTCTCCAGATTCTCGTGGTCGGTGACTTCGTTCACCATCCCCATCTCCGCGGCCGCGTCGGCATCGTAGTCCTTCCCGAGGAAGAAAATCTCGCGTGCCTTCTTCTGTCCGACCTGTTTGGCCAGATACGCAGAGCCAAAGCCAGCGTCGAAGGAGGCCACGTCGGCGTCGGTCTGTTTGAACGTCGCGTTCTCGCTTGCGACCGTCAGGTCACAGATGACGTGCAGCGAGTGCCCGCCGCCGACCGCCCAGCCCGGAACGGCACAGATGACCGGCTTCGGCATGAAGCGAATGAGTCGCTGCACCTCCAGAATGTGAAGCCGACCGACGCCCTGCTCGGCCGCCTCCGCCGCGTCGTCTTCGTACTCGTAGCCCGACTCGCCGCGACTCTGCTGGTCGCCGCCAGCGCAGAACGCCCAGCCGCCGTCTTTCGGTGACGGGCCGTTTCCGGTCAGGATGACACAGCCCACGTCGACCTGTCTGCGGGCGTGGTCGAGTGCGGTGTAGAGTTCGTCTATCGTCTCGGGGCGGAAGGCGTTTCGCACTTCGGGTCTGTCGAAGGCGATTCTGACCGCCGGAACGTCCGTCCCGCGATGGTAGGTCAGATCCGTGAAGTCGAACCCGTCGACGGGCTCCCACTCCGTCTCGTCGAACAGTTCAGAGACCATGTATCCGCTCCGGCCGGACTCGTGAAAAGAATTCGCTCCACGCCCGCGGTCAGTCACTCGTCGCAGCGCAGTTGTTGGGGCCGAGTTCGAGTTCGGTCGACGTCTCCTCGTCGTCGGGTGACTCACGCCCGGCGTTGATCGCGATGATCGTCTCGTAGTTGGCTGGCTTTTCGGGCAGTGATTCGGTCAGCCGTCGGACGAACGCCTCCCGGTCGACGGTCAGCAAGTCCAGCCCAGTGCGCGCCGCTCCGACCGTCGTCTGGACGGGTTCGCCGGGAATCACGTCCGTCGTCCCGTCAGCGCCGACCGAAAAGTGTCCCGGGAGCACCGTCACCGCGTCAGGTTCGGCAAGCAGCGTCCGATGGAGCGATTCGTAGAGCAGTTCTGCCCCGGCGTCGGCCTCACCGTCGCCGAACTGCAGTTCCGTGCGCCCCACGGAGTCGACAAACAGTGTGTCGCCGGTCAGCACCGCCTCTCTATCGACGAGATAGCTCACGATTTCAGAGGTGTGTCCCGGCGTCGGCACGGCCTTGACGTCGACCTCGCCGACCGAGACGACCTCGTTTCGGTCGAGGGCGCGATAGTCCTCAGTAACGCCGCGGTCGGCCGCGTCGGCGCTGAGACAGTACGTCGCTCCGACGTGTCCGGCGAGTTCGCGGCCGCCGGAGATGTGGTCTGCGTGAACGTGCGTATCGAGGACGAACTCGATCGAGTAGCCGCGGTCGGAGGCGAGCGACGCGAACCGCTCGACGTGTCGTGTCGGGTCGACGACCGCAGCCACCTCGCGTTCGGGATCGGCGACCAGATAGCTCAAACAGCCCTTCGCGCGGCGCTGCAACTGGACGATATCGACGTCACTCACTGTCGGAACCTCGACGATGTCGTACACCTCACTCCAGCCCTCCATCCCGTCTTCGACGACGGTCACGTTCTCGTATTCGGCGTCCTGAAGTTGCTTCGCGATGTCGAACGAGGAGACGCCTTTCGCACAGATCGTGACGATATCGTCGTCGGGAGCGAGGCCGGTCTGTGCCCGAAAGTCCGCGGCGTCGAACGCGAAGGCTGGCTTGTAAGTGTACTGGATCGCCCCCTCGATGTGCCAGGAGTCGTAACTCTCCTCGGGGCGGGTATCGAGCAGCGCGAACGACCGATCGCCGTCGATCCAGTCCCGGAGCTGTGTTGCGGTGATCGTTTCGACCATATCGTGACAGTACGGGATGGGGACCAATATATTGTACGGCAGTTTGGTATCTGAACAATTCTGCTTGGCGGTCCGAACACGGGTGATTATTATCCCGAGGAGTGTAGAGGATGCTATGACTCACACGAAAGTGAACGTCGACGACGTCGAGCAGGTCTCCGACGCGATGCACTTTCTCGGGGAGCCACTGGAGTGTCGACAGGTCGGCGTGACGATGGCGCGCTGCGAACCGGGCTGGAAGGGCAGACCTCACGACCACACCGACGACGGACACGAGGAAGTGTACATCCTCGTCTCCGGCGAGGCGACCGTCCGCATCGACGGCGAGGACGTCGAGATGGAAAGCGGCGACGCAGTCTGGATCCCCCCGGACGCGACGCGACAGATCCGAAATGCGGACGGCGAGAGTTCCTTCGTGCTCGTCAGCGCGCCCGAAGACGCCGAGAGCGACACCTCGAACTGGGTTCCCGAGGGTGTGCAGGGATAGCGGCGCATCCGCGGGCGGTTCAGCCATCCCGTCTGACGCCCGTCTGACCAACCGTTTAGTGGCTGGAATGCTGACACTCCGACAACAGACCCAACCGCGATGAAGGTTCACGATTCAGAACTCGGCCGGTGCCCGCGCTGTGACTGTGCAGTCCCGGCTGAGGAACTCTTCGTGGATTACGTCGCACCCGACGGCGAGCGCGCCACCTTCGCCACCTGCCCGAACTGTCGTGTGATCGTCTCTACCGAATGACGACTCGGTTCTGTTCGCGTTCTGCTTCCCATCGGGACAGTCCAGCAGTTTATACCCGTTCGGCCAAATGATCCGTCGATGACAGCGCTGTCCGGACAGACGGTGACCGTCGTCGGCGGCGGCTTCGGCGGACTCTCCGCCGCGTGCCATCTCGCCGACAGCGGGGCTGACGTGCGCGTACTGGAGAAAAACGACCAGATGGGCGGGCGGGCAAGTCGCCTCGAACGCGACGGGTTTCGCTTCGACATGGGACCGTCGTGGTATCTGATGCCCGATGTCTTCGAGCGGTTTTTCGGCCACTTCGACCGAACGCCGTCAGAGTACTACGATCTCCAGCGGCTGGACCCGCACTATCGCATCTTCTTCAAGGACGGCGACCAGGTCGACACCAGCGGCGACCACGAGCAGATGCGAGCGGTGTTCGAGTCCTACGAGACTGGCGCAGGCGAGCAGTTCGACGCCTATCTCGAAACGAGTCAGCGCCACTACGAGACGGCGATGGAGAAGTTCGTCTACGAGGACCGCTCCCGCCTGCGCGACTGGGTCGACACTGACGTGATGACCGCCGCGCCCATCGGGATGCGACTTGTCGGGTCGATGGACCGCCACGTCGGCAAGTACTTCGACCACCCCAAACTCCAGCAGATCATGCAGTACTCGCTGGTCTTTCTCGGCGGCGCGCCACACAACACGCCAGCGCTGTACAACATCATGAGTCACGTCGATTTCAACCTCGGTGTCTACTACCCCGAAGGCGGACTCGGTGCCGTCGTCGACGGCGTGGTCGACCTCGGCGCGGAACTCGGTGTCACCTACGAGACAGACCGCGAGGTGACAGGCATCACTCGAACGCGCGATGGATTTCTGGTCGAAACCGACGCCGAGCAGTACCGCCCGGATACGGTCGTCGCGAACGCCGACTACGCACATGTCGAACGGGACCTGTTGCCCGACCACGAGCGCCAGTACGACGACGACTACTGGGACTCGCGAACCTACTCGCCGTCGGCGTATCTCCTGTATCTCGGCGTCGAGGGTGACGTGGAACCGCTCGCTCACCACACGCTCGTACTCCCCACCGACTGGGACCCACACTTCGAGCAGATATTCGACTCCCCTGCCTGGCCCGACGACCCCGCGTACTACCTCTGTGTCCCCTCGAAAACTGACGATAGCGTCGCGCCCGAGGGCCACAGCAATCTCTTTGCGCTCGTTCCTATTGCGCCGGGACTGGCCGACGGGGACGAACTCCGTGACTCGTATCGCGAGAAGATCCTCGCCGACATCGCCGAACACACCGGCGTCGACCTGCGGGACCGCATCGTCGTCGAGGAGCAGTTCTCGGTCTCAGATTTCGCCAGTCGGTACAACGCTACGAAGGGGAACGCGCTGGGCGGCCTCGCGCACACGCTCCGACAGACCGCGCTGTTGCGCCCCTCGAACCGGTCCTCGGCCGTCGACGGCCTGTACTTCACCGGCGGGTTCACCACGCCCGGCATCGGCGTTCCGATGTGTCTGATAAGCGGCGAACACACTGCGAACGCACTCATCGAGGACCAGCGTAACCACCGATAGAGAACTCCATCGGGCCTGTGGATGTCGACGACGCCAAGCACATGAAGTAAGAGGAATGAACGAATACGATCGAACGTGTCGGAACTGCGCGCAGGTCTGGCGTCGATACTCCCATCCGACCAGACGTTCGTAGGGTATCTGTTCTGGCTCTCGCGTCCCCGGTTCTGGCTCTATCTCGCTGGCCCGCTCGTTGTGGGCGTCGTCTACGGCGCGAGTTCGGTCGCGGACTTCGTGACGCCACTTACCGTCTCACTGTTCGCGTACTTTCTGATCCCGGCGAACGTCTTTCTGTACGGCGTCAACGACATCTTCGACGCCGACATCGACAGTCTCAATCCCAAGAAGGCAGAGGACGGCAGGGAGGTCCGATTCACCGGCGACCGGCCGGTGATAGCCGCCGTCGTCGTGGCCGCCGCCGCTGGCCTCGTGTTCGTGCCTGCCCTGTCGAGACCGGCGCTTCTCGCCTTCGGTGGCTTCTATCTGCTCGGGACTGCTTACAGCGCCCCGCCGCTTCGCCTGAAGACGACGCCGTTTCTGGACTCGTTCTCAAACGGGCTGTACATCCTGCCCGGCGTCGTTGGCTACGCCGCGCTTTCGGGGGCGGCACCGCCCCTGCTTGCGGTCGCTGGTGGCTGGGTCTGGTCGATGGGGATGCACACGTTCTCGGCGATTCCCGACATCGAACCGGACCGCGAGGCCGGGATTCAGACGACGGCAACCATCCTCAGGGAGCGCGCGACACTCACCTACTGTGCGGGCTGTTGGCTCCTCGCCGCCGCCTGCCTTGCCGTGGTCCATCCACTGCTCGGCGCTCCGCTCGCAGTCTATCCGCTCTTTATCGGTGTGGTCGCATCCACCGACGTCGACGTGGCTCGCGCGTACTGGTGGTTCCCGATACTCAACACGCTCGTCGGTGCCATCCTGACGATGGGTGGAATCTGGGAGGTGCGCTTTGGATGACTCGAAGCGCGCTATCTGGATCTGTTGCGAGACAGCAGGTGGTCCATCATGGCTGATGGCACCCCCGTTCCCGACCGCGAGACCGTCCGGCGGATCCTCTCGGACCGCCGAGCGGCGGAACTCACGCTCGATGGCATCGTCAGGGACAACCGCGTCACTATCGCAATCGTCTTCCCGCTGGTCGGTGCGGTCACACTTCTTGCGAGCGCCGAAGGGCTACTTCCGGACCCGCTCGCGTTTAATCCGTGGTTCGTCCTCTTTGGCGTCGCAGTCATGCGACTCCCGCTCGTCTCCGGACTCGCACCGCTCGTCGACCGGCGTGCCGGACTCGCGCTCGCAGGGCTGACTGCGTACACCTACGCCGTCGAGTACGTCGGCGCGACGACCGGACTCCCCTACGGGGAGTTCGAGTACGGCGTGTCGCTCGGGCCGATGATCCGCGAGACGATTCCGCTCGCGCTGCCACTCTTCTTTATCCCGCTCGTACTCAACAGCTACCTGCTCTGTCTGCTCGCGCTCGGCGAGCGGTCGCGGTCGGTGTTCGTTCGCGTTCCTGTGGTCGCTGCGACGGTGGTCGCGGTGGATCTGGTACTCGACCCGGCCGCCGTCGCACTTGGCTTCTGGGAGTACACCGCGTCCGGATACTACGGCGTGCCGTGGCTGAACTACGCTGGCTGGGCGCTGAGCGCGACAGTCGCGACGCTCCTCATCGACAGCGCCTTCTCGCGAACTGCCCTCCTCGAACGCCTCGGGGGCTGTCCGTACATCCTCGACGACATGGTGAGTTTCGTCCTGCTGTGGGGTGTTATCAACGCCGCATACGGGGCGTGGATTCCGGTCGTCATCGCCGCCCTCTTCGCTGGTGCGCTCGTCTTCGTCGACCGGTTCGACTTTCCGCTCTCCGTTCCGTTCTCGCTCGCTCGGTAGACCGAGACGCGTTCGCTCTCTGTCCGTGTTTACTCCCGTCCTCAGTCCGTGGTCACGAGCGAGTGGTCCCGCTCCTCTGTCGTCCGCTCTTCGCTCGGGACGGCGCTCGCGTGACGGAACACCGATACTGGGTCCTTGAACCGCTGCCAGTTGTACCACGTCTTGGCGACGACCCAGACCTTTCGTGTCCGTGAGAGTTCCGGCGGCGCTGTCAGCACGTCGAACTCCCGGTCGCGGATGAGTCGGTGATGCTCCGCGTACAGCACCGCGGCCAGAACCACCGCGAACTGACAGTCTTTCGGGAGGTACTCGATCCCGCGGACGCCGGTTCGATACAGCTGTTCGGCGCGGCGGACCTCGAACCGGACCGCCTGTCGCAGCTCTGGCGTACACTCCTCGCGCCTGAGTTGGTCGACCGTGACGTCGTATCGGTCGAGCGTCTCCTGCGGGAGATACACCCGGTCGAGGTCACGGATGTCCTCGCGCACGTCCCGGATGAAGTTAGTGAGTTGGAAGGCGTTTCCGAGCGCCATGGCGTGCGGTCGTGCCCGCTCGTGACGGTCAGGGTCCATCACCGCGAGCATCATGTTCCCCACCGCCGCCGCGGACCCGCGCATGTAGCCTTCCAGGTCCTCGTAGGTCTCGTACTCCTCGGTGTCGATGTCGGCGACCATCGCGTCGATGAATGCGTCGATCTCCTCGTCCGGTATCCCCGCGCGCGCTCGAATCTCGTCAAAGGCCTCGACGACTGGTTCCTCGGCCGCGCGCTCGCCCAGTGCGGCCGCTCGGATCGCCTCTAACTCCTGTCGCTGTGTCTCGGGCGAGCGGTCGTGGTCACCGTCGACCACCTCGTCTGCGATTCGGAAAAAGCCATAGAGAACGTAGGTCTGCTCGCGGATGCGCTCGGGTAGCAAGCGGGTCGCGTAGTAGAAGGTCTGTCCAGTCTCCCGATGGATGGCCTTCCCCCGATCGGTATGAGACTCGTTCACACCACTATATCGTGGTGGTTTCACATTAAAACCAGAGGTTTACTATGTAGGTGTCGGTCAGCGATCGCTCGCGTCAGTCGGCCGCATAGCCAAGCGCCGAGTCGATCCGGCCCAGTTCCGGCCCGGTCGTCCGTTCACCGACGATGTATCCGGTGTCGTTTGCGATCAGTCCGGAGCCGACCAGCGGGCCGCCGTAGTTGATCGTCCCGATATCGGCCGGAACGCCGAGTACGTCTTCGAGTCGGTCGAGCTGTTCGTCGGTCGATTTCGGGTGACAGAGCACGCCGCGATTGGTCGCGACGCCCGCGGTTCCCACCGTCTGCACGCTGCCCAGTTCGCCCCGCTCGACCGGCACGTCCAGACAGTCAGCGACCGCCTGAACGGCCTCGCGAGACAGGTCCGGGTGGACGTACGCGCCCGTGTCGTTCGCGAGCACGACGTTGCCAGCGGCGTTGATCCGACCCGGCAACTCCGCCACCGGCAGGTCGATTTCGTCGGTGATCTGGTTGCGTTCGCGCTCGCGGATCCGACTGGTGACGAGTAGGCCGTTCGAGTTCCCGACCGCGAGTGCGCCGACAGTTCCGGACCCGCCGACTGTCGTCGGGACGACCGGAACGTCGAGTTCTGCACCGCAGGCATCGCGCAGATCACTCTCGATGTCCGGGCGAATGAGAAGACACTGGTCGGTCGCCCGGGCGAAGATACCGATATACGGCGAACCGGAGAGAGCCGCGCGGAGCACCGTTATTCAGCCGTTTCCGCTTCGACGATACCCTCGCCCTCTTCCTCGAACCGGGCCGCACGGATCCGGATCTTGCTCGGCGGGTTCGCTCGCCCGTTCGACCAGATTGCCTCGTTGATCGACGGGTCGAGTCGAACCGCGTCCTCGGGCACCGAGAAGTTCGTCGCCAGATGGGTTCGGATGATCGACAGCGCCTTGTCTGCTCGTTTGCCCTTCGCTTCGGCCTTGGCGTCGCGGAGCGGGACGGTAACGACCCGCTCTTCGAAGTCACTGGAACTCATTCGTCGGTGTCACTCCGTCGCCAGTTGCGCCGCTTCGGGTTACGGATCGTCTCGCGGTCGGTCTTGACGATGACCCACGCCGGAACCCGGCTATTCTGGTCGTTGAGCTTTCCCAGCCGCTTTTTCTTCGACTTCGTCTTCTTGCTCATAGTACATCCGTCTTCCCTGTCGGCGCTTAAATGTGTGTCCCTTTCCCCGAATCACGTGTGTCCTGCCAGCGACGGTCTCAGAGCAGTTTGTTCACCGTCCCGTCTCAGAGACGTGCGTTCAGCGTTCGGACTCAGATGGGCGAGTTCAGCGTTCCGAAATACACCTGCCAGGCGAGTAGGGACTTCGCCACGAGACTCAACAGGATGTAGACGCGCTCCCCGAAGAGGTAGTCCGTCCAGCGCCACCACTCGCGGTACTGGAGGATCATATTGATCGCAAAGAGGTTGAAAAAGACGAAAATCGAGACGTAGATGTAGATCACGAACTCGGGGAAGTCACCGCCGCTTGCGGTCACAGACCCGATAAAGGTAATCGCGATGACCGCCCACGGAATGATTCCAGCGAATGTTCCGACATAGTACGGCGTCCAGTCGATCCGTTCGGCTCCCTCGTTTCGCTGTTCCATCAACAGGCCACTGAGGTTCATCACGGCGACCAGCGCAAACAGCGCGAGCAACGTTCCTCCGTCCCAGACCCCCGCGAGCATGCCGATTACGACGATCATCAGCGAGGCACTGACCGCGTACTCGTACCACCGGTATGGGTTCATCCCACGTTCGAGATACCGAACGTACTGCTTGTAGCGCACGGTGGCAACGACGGTGTGTGCAAGCGCTGAGAGCAACAGAAACCCCGCGACGAGCAGTGGGAGTTCGAGGTCGACCCACGAGACGGTCACGGGGGCGATCGTCTCGGTATCCGGGTAGAACTCGTATCGCGTCCGGGTCAGCGGCCAGCGGACGCTCTCCGCGAGCAGTATCATCAACACCGCCTGCACGCCATGGAGTACCGCCATGACGGCGTTCCACCGGCGGAGGCGGAGATACGCTGGGCGCTCGTGAACGGGCGTCGTGTCTCCGGATGACGATTCAGCCGAATTGGCGTCTATTTTGGACATTCAGTTGTGATATGCAATCATTCAGTAATAGCCTATGGGTGCGCCCCGATGCTGGTGGATTCCGCCGCACGATATTATCGACCGTGATAGCTGGGCCGGTGGTTTCTATACGGTCTGATCGGATCATCGATGTAATGAGACGGCGGTCGTTTCTGGCAACGGTCGGTACTGTCGGGACAGCCACGGTCAGTGGCTGTCTCGGTGAGACGGTCTTACAGGAAATAAACGGGAAGACGATCCGGGTCGAGCCACAGCAGGGCTGGGTCGAACAGATCGAGTCGGTCGGCGGGACCGGCGAGATATCCTACACCGTCCGGTCGGAGAACCAGCGGTTTCAGGTGTTTTATTTCCACAATCAGTCCGATTACGACCAGTACGAACAGTTTCGTCAGGGCGAGATGCCGGAGAATCAGCCCGAGGGACACCCAGACCTCAGCGGTATCGCGGTGTCCGACGAGCAGCGTGGGATCTACGAAGCGACCGTCCCACAGGGCGGCGGTCGCATGGACGTGACCATCGAGGAGACCCACTACTTCGTCGTCGATTACTCGAACTACGGTCTCGGCCCCACCGTCGACGAACACGACGACACGCTGCGGGCGACAGTCAACCTGGAAATCGTCGAAACATCGTTTCTCTGAACAGCGACATCGAGAGGCTGCGTCGAACCACTATAGGGGAAACCGTTCGACGGTCGAGTACGCTGGTCCGTCCGGGGTCAACTCACTTTTCGTCAGACGGATCTGCTCGACTCGCATCCGGCCGACGTCCGGGTCGCGCTCGGTCACGACGTCTTGCACGAGTTCCTTGCCCCCGGCGTGGTCCATCCGGGCGACGGTCGCATGCGGCGTGAAGTCGTGTTCCTCCGGCTCGAATCCCAGTTCGACGGTCTGTCGCTCGATTGCCTCATGGAGCCGGGTCAATTCGTCACCGCCTTCGCGGGCCCCGAGCCAGACGACGCTGATGTAATCGAGATGCGGGAAGACACCCAACCCGCCAAACTCGACCTCGAATGGCTCGACGCCGCTTTCTTCGACGGCCCCGGCGAGCGCCTCGCGGAGTTCCGACAGTCGGTCGGGGTCGGTCTCGCCGAGGAACTTCAGCGTGACGTGAACCTGTTCTGGGTCGGTCAGTCGGATCCCCCCAGCGTCCGACAGCAGTTCCTGTACCGCCTCGATCTCCGATTCGAGCCCATCGGGGTCGACGCTCACGAACAGCCGCATAGCCACAGATCGGTGACGCAGGCCTTAATGCCCTTCCCCGCCAAACGGAGGTATGGACGACGAACCCGAGGATCACCAGTTCTCGGAGGACGACGATTCGCGGTCGTCGGGCGCTCGCAGGCACCAGTTCTCGGAGGGACAGGGCTTTGGCGACCCCTACGACCCCTTCGACCTCGAAGACCAGGAGTTCGACGCCGACCCGACGACCGTCGACCCGGTCGACTCGCGGGTGCTCACTGACAGCCTCGACGACAGTCAGATCACCCCCGAGGAGGTCGACACGGAGCAACTGCTCGAGGTCGGTCTCGAATACATCCGGATCAACCGCCACGAGCAGGCGACGGGCGCACTCGAACGCGTCGCTCGCTACGCCGACGACGACTCCATCGCACAGGAGGCGTGGGTGAACAAGGGCCTTGCGCACGCCGAACTCGAAGAGTACGACGCTGCAATCGGCGCGTATCAGGAGGCACTCGACGTCGACGGGGACTCCGAGCACGCCGCCACGGCAGAGACCAACCTCGCCTACGCCCTCTGGGAGTTCGGCCGCACCGAGGAGGCGCTCGAACACGCAGAGCGCGCCGTCGAACTCGACCCGCGCTTCGGCCAGGCGTGGTACAACCGGGGCTTTTTCCTCAACGAACGCGGCCTCCCCGAGGACGCCGTCAACGCATTCGACAACGCCATCCGACTCGGCTATCGGAGTGCCGACCTGCTCGAAGAGAAGGCCATCGCGCTCGAACAGCTCGGTGAAGACGAACGCGCCGAGGAGGTCGCCGAGGAGGCCGAACAGCTCCGCTCGGAGAACGAGCAGGAACTCGTCGACAGCCAGCAGGGGGCCGCCGATGGACCCGGTCTGGCTGACGACGACCGACTCAGAGAGTGATGCCCGCGCTGTTGCTCAACGAACGCGAAACCGACAAGGGACGGCTCGTCTCGGTCTGTGACGCCGACGTCGTCGGTGAGCAGTTCGAGGACGGCGAAGTGTCGCTGTCGGTCGACGCCGACTTCTACGACGGCGAGGAGGTCGACGAGGCGGGCGTCGTCGAGAGTCTCGCACGCTGCAGCGTCGCCAACATCGTCGGCACCCGAGCCGTCGGCATCGCCATCGAACACGGCTTCGTCGACGAGGAGAACGTCCTCGAATTCGACGGGACACGCCACGCCCAGTTGCTCTGGCTGTGAACGAAGACCCGGCTAGTGCTGCGTTGTTTCGCTCGCTGGCACAATACTCAAACTAACCACGACCAATCGCCCGGACATCAGCGGTGCGTACGTTGTCTCACTCGCTGCGTCCGACGGGGAGAGCACCGTCGACACGACGAAGTCGCTGACCATCCAGTAACTCGTTTTCGGACATCACGCAAATCCCCGGTCTATTTGACCGTTCGCGGCGAGGGCACAGACGTGCGCCTCGTCCAGATCACCATTCCCTCGGGAAAGCGAGAGACGATTCTCAGCGCACTCGACGACGAGGAGATAGACTACGTCGTCACCGACGAGACGAGCAATCGCGAGACATCGGCGGTCGTGTACGTCCCGCTCCCGACGAACGCGGTCGAACCGACCCTCGACCGCCTGCGAGAAGTCGGACTGGACGACGACACCTTCACTGTCGTCCTCGAAGCGAACACCGTCATCTCTCGGCGGTTCGAAGCACTCGAGGACCGCTACGCCGAAGAGCGAGACGAGGACCGAATCGCCCGCGACGAACTGACCGCGGCCGCCGCCGATCTTGCCCCTTCGACGCGAACCTACGTGATCATGACTGTCGTGAGCGCGGTGGTCGCCACCGCCGGTCTGCTCCTCGATTCGCCAGCGGTCGTCGTCGGGTCGATGGTCATCGCGCCGCTTGTGGGTCCGGCGATGGCCGCGAGCGTCGGAACGGTGGTCAACGAACGGGAGATGTTCCGTCGGGGGGTCCGACTCCAGGTGCTCGGTCTGTTGCTGGCTGTCGGGGCTGCATTTCTCTTTGCATTTGTCGTCAGACATATCCATCTCGTGCCACCACTCGCCGATGTCACGACGATACCCGAGATACGCGAGCGCGTCTCGCCTGATTTTCTCTCGCTCATCATCGCCGTCGGCGCAGGTGTCGCTGGCATCGTCAGCCTCATGACCGGCGTCTCGGCCGCGCTCGTGGGCGTCATGATCGCCGTTGCGCTCATCCCGCCAGCGGCGACGGTTGGGATCGGTCTCGCGTGGGGCCAGCCATTCGTGAGTTTCGGCTCCGCGGTGTTGCTGCTCGTGAACGTCCTCTCGATCAATCTGTCGGCGCTGATCGCCCTGTGGTACAGCGGCTACCGGCCAGAACACTGGTTCCGGGAAGATGATGCTCGCCGTGCGACGATAAAGCGCGTCGGCATCCTCATCGTCTCGATTGCCGTTCTGTCGGCGTTTCTCGGCGGCGTCACGCTGGATTCGTTCCAGCGCGCGACAACCGAGGAACGCATTCAGGAGGAGGCCGCCGCGACCATCGAGGACTTCGAGGAAGAACACGACCTGCGGTTGCTCGGTGTGACCGTCGACTATCCGGGGGCGACGCCGTTCCAGGATCCGGAACTGGTCGTCGTCACAGTCGGCGTTCCGCCCGGCGAGACAGTCTCCGGGCTGGCGACCGAAATACGTCAAAACGTCAGCGATCGGATCGGTGCCGACGTAGAAACGCGCGTCGAGTACGTCCAGACCGAGCGGAGTTGACCGGACATTATCTATCGTCGATCGGAAGTTCCGGCTCGTAGCCAACGGCGTCGATGGCGGCCTGCAAGACTTCGTCGACATGTTCGCCCTCGACGACGCTCATCAGGAAGTCAGCGTCGGCGTCGACGTCCGAGCGGTCGACCGACGGAGTCTCTGCGAAGCGGTCCAGTTTGTTGTAGACGGTGATGACAGGAGCGTCGAACCGGCCTTCGATGTCGTCGCGGAGTTCGCGCTGTACATCGAGCGGATAGCCACACTCACCGGTCGGGTCGAGCACGACAAGCACCGCATCGGCGGCGTGAGTGAGTGCGCTGACGGCCTGTGCTTCGATCTCAGAGCGGTCTTCCGGCGGGCGGTCGAGTAGCCCCGGCGTATCGACCAGTTGATAGCGGATGTGTTCGTGGGTTATGTGACCGATCTGTATCCCGGTCGTGGTGAACGGATATGAGGCTTCCTCGTTCGTCGCGCGAGTGACGCTGTTGACGAATGAGGACTTGCCGACGTTGGGGTAGCCAGCGACGACGATTGTGGGTTCGTCCGGGCGGATATCGGGCAGGTCCCGGAGTTCCTGGCGGGCGTCCATGACCGCTTCGAGGTCCGATTCGACCTCCTCGACGACATCAGCGAGGCGGGCAAACGCCTGCTTGCGGAGCTTTCGCGCGGTATCGGTGTCGCTGTCGTACAGTCGCCCCTCGTACTCGTGGCGGATGTCGGTGGCCTTCTCGCTCGCCCAGCTAATCTCGTTGAGGTGCTTTCGCATCTCGTCGACGCTGACGATGGCGTCAGCGAGGTCACGATAGAACGGGTCGAGGGCGTCGAAATCCGGCCAGCCAGTCACGACGTTTTCGAGGTTGTCGGAGATGATGTTTGCCGCGGTCAAAAGCATCGACTGCTGGGCGTCGATCCCGGACTTGGCGCGTCCGGCGCGGGCCGCCCGCGAGAACGCCTGGTCGATGAGTTCGTCACCGAACGGCGTGTTCGGCAACTCCTCGAACGGATGGCTCATTAGCGGTCGTAGACGGTCAGCCCCTAAAAGGCCGTCCGTTGGCGCTCAGGCTGGTGAACGCGTCTCACAGCCACGGAACGACGGGCGGGAGCAACACGAACAGGTCGAGCGTCGCCAGGCCGACGGCGTGTGCCGTTATCGTCGGCACGACCGAGTTCGTCCGGTACGCGACGGTGCCGAAAAACAGCCCTGTGAGTGCCGAGACGGCCGTTTCGAGGAGACCGTGTGGGAGGTGGACGTACACGTACAGCGGGAGGTGAACGAGCACACTGGCCGGGCCGAACTGTCGAACGCCGACACAGAGCACCCCCCGAAAGTACGTCTCGACGGCGGTGACGACGGCGACGATTCCGAGGGTGTGCACCAGAAAGTCAGGCACTGCAAGTGAGGTGTCCCAGAGCGGATAGATCGCTCGCACCGAGGGGATCGAGGCCGCGACGACGTACAGCGGAGCTACTACGAGCGTGAGAAGAGCGGTCGCCCAGAGGGTGTCCCGGTCGACAGTGAAGCCGACTCTGCGCGGTGCAAGCACTAGCAACACGCCCGGAACGAGTAGATACAGTGTCGCGTCCCGGAGCACGCGCTCGTCGAGTTGATACGGCGGCGGCCACGCCGTCCATCCGACCGCGACGACCGGGATGGTCGCAAGCGCGACGAGCGCAAATCGTGACCTGGCGAGCGTACGCCAGCCGAGGTATGAATGAATACGAGGCAGCATACAGTCAGGGGATAGCTGTCAGTACGTGTGTGGCAGGTTTGAATCTGATCACCGCTGTCGATACGAGTGAGCCATACCCCCGACGATTAAGGCGTATGCATTTGAATGCAACGTATATGCCGACAGTGAGCGTTCGGTTAGCCGAGGAGGAGAAAGCGCAACTCGACCACGTCGCGGAGTTGCTCGAACAGGACAGGAGTACGACGATGCGGCAGGCGCTCAGCGAGGGCGTCGAGACGCTCCGGACCCGCCACGCCGTCGAGCGATATCAGAGCGGGGACGTGTCGGTCAACGAGGCCGCACGGCTTGCGGGCGTCTCCATCGCCGAGTGGCTCGAACTCGCGGGCGAGCGGGGGCTGACGACGCAGCTTTCCGAATCGGACCTCACCTTCGACGCCGACCGGGCGCGGGAGCTGTGACGATGGACAGCTACGTCGACGCGACGGTGCTGTACAACCTCGGACAGGTGGGCGAACTCGGGTTGCTCGAAGCGTTCGATGGTGATCTGGTGGTTCCATCGGCAGTCGCTGACGAAATCACAGTCGAGCCAGCCGCGACGAACCTCGACCGGTTTCTCGACGAAAAGCCAGTCGAGACCGACCCGGATACCGACGAGTTCGTCGAACAGGCCGAGCAGTTGCTCGGGGAATCGGGGACGAGCGACAGCTCCCTCGTCGCGGGACTGCTGGCCGCTCGCGACCGAGAGAAACAGGTGGCCTTCGTCTCAGACGACCGGCGGCTTCGAGCGGTCGCTGACGGGCTTGGCGCGACTGTCACGGGCACGTTCGGGGTCGTCGTTCGGGCGTCGATGGAGGACAAGTACTTCCCGACGACACAGGCAAAGCGCGTGATCCGCCGAACCGACCACCACGGCCTGCAGATGACCGGTCGACTCCGCGAGCGAGCGGTCGGCGAAGTCGACGGGTGAGTTATTCGTCCGTCTCGTCGGCGTCGTCGAGTCGAACCCGGTCACCGCGAGAGACGTTCTCGGCAGCGCCAGCCGGGAGTTCGAGAATGCGGTCCGCTTTGCCGACGGCGATGCTCCGCCAGGGATGCATGCGGGCGGTCTTTGTCACCTCGTCGTCGGCAAGCCAGATGACGTCGATCGGAACGCGAACGAACAGCATGTGAACGATCTGTCGGGACGGGCCACCCGTGAAGGGGAGCCAGCTATCCCCGCCACCGACCTCGAGCACCAGCGCGTAGTCGTCGGGAAGCGACGACCGACCCATCAGCCCCTTGGCCTGTGAGAGAGACGATTCGGCCACGTCGACGTTTCGTGCGAGTATCTCACGGTTCGGCGTCGAGTCCCCGATCGTGTCGTCTTGCTCGTGAACGATGCGCAACTCTGCCATACCTCCATCTCGCAGAGCATCGGCAAAAGTCTGTTTGCCAGACGGCGCTGCCGAAGTCGTCAGCGCTCCAACGGAACGCCGCGCCGATGTTCGGTCAGATTCGTTCGTCTCCAGCCGAGGAGTCCGCACACCTGTCGACGCTCACGCTCGGACTCCCGCCACCGTGAGGAGTGTCCCTGGTGCGGATCTGCACGGCGTGAACCGTCTCGGTCGCGTCGTCGACGACCGATGCAGCCCCCGGACGCTCCGGCATCCGTTCGTCGAGTGAACGGCGTGCGTAGGTCGGTCGGGCCTCGCGAAGCGCCGTGATGTCGGCGCGTGCGGTCAGGCGATGCGAGACGAGAATGTCCGACTGGGCGACTCCGACCGGAGGGATCGCACTGGGTTGTTGCGTGGCCACGACGAGACTGACACCCGGGGCGCGCCCGCGAGTCAGGATCCGTTCGAGCGCGTGCTGGGCAACGCCAGCGAAAAACGTGTGCGCTTCGTCGACGAGCAGCCACGGCAGGCGGTCGACTGCTCCGGTCACACGAGCGCGGTACAGCGTCTCCCCGACGGCTCTGCAGACAGCGTTCATCGGCGCGCTGTCGAGGCCAGACAGGTCGAGAACAGTGATGCGGTCGGTCGCGAGCGCCGAAGCGTCGAGTCCATCCTTGTCAAATACGTTCCACGAGTCGGCCAGTTGGATGTGATTGAGCGCGCCACGACTGTGTGTTTCGGGTGCGTCGGCAGCCTCGACGTGTGCGCGCATGGTCGACAGCGTCGAGGCCTCCGCTGTGGCCTGCCAGAGCAGACTCCCGGGCCCGCTTTCGGGAGAGAGTCCGAGCAGGTCACACCACGACCGCGGGTCGAGCGTGTCGGGAGTGACCCAGGGGTCGTCGATCACGTCAGCGGGAA
This sequence comes from Halovenus marina, assembly GCF_051414115.1. Classification (NCBI taxonomy): domain Archaea; kingdom Methanobacteriati; phylum Methanobacteriota; class Halobacteria; order Halobacteriales; family Haloarculaceae; genus Halovenus; species Halovenus marina. Next base: position 2,552,181 of record NZ_JBLKNZ010000001.1, read on the forward strand.
CGGGATCACCCTCGGCGGGTTCGGTGAGCGTGTCGAAGATACCCATCGGGTCGACGACGACGGGCGCGACGCCGTCGGTTCGGGCGAGTTCCTCGGCGATGACGCCGATCGTGTAGGACTTGCCGTAGCCGCGCTTTCCGACCACACAGACCGCGTGCGGACCGTCGAGGTCGACCCGTAGCGGTGCGCCCTCGCTGCCGTCGAGCGCGCGGTAGGTCCCGAGCAGTCCCGTCGGGCGGTCGTCGTCGGTCGCACGACCGATGACGAAGGTCATGGCCCGGGATGGACACGCCCTCGTATTTGAAGGTGGGGCCAGACTGAAGGTCAGTCCGGGCGAAGAGGACGTATGGACGAGTCGGACGGGTCAGGCTCGGGATCAGATGGGGACAGATCCACGAGTTCGGGGACAGACACCCCGCGTTCGGTCGGCGTCGAGGACCCATACAGCGTCGTCGAGACGTGTGACTTTCTCACCGACGACGGCCGCTGTCGCTTCGCGGTCGAACACAGCGACCGCGACCCACAGTTCGCGAACGAGCGCCGCGCCGAGGAGTTTCGCTGTCCGGTCGCGGGCGACCCGGACGAGACGGGGCCGACCGGGCCGTGGGAGTGGGCCGACTGTCCGCACTTTCGGTGTCGGAACCGCGAACGAGCGTGTCGGCGCTGTGGCCTCGAAGAGGTACGACTGGCACACGAGGAGACACGCCCGCTGTTAGAGGAGCACCATCTCTCGTATGCGGACAGATCATCGCAGGGGTCGGGCGACACCGACCACGAGATAACCGTCTATCTCTGTCGGTGGTGTCACGCGAAGGTCCACGATTCGTGGGCACGGATCGACGACGACGCCACGCCAGATGCGGAGGCAATCGCCGAACGCGAGCAGCGTCGGTCCCAGGAACAGCGGGAACTGGGCTTCGAGTCGGCGTCACAGCGGAGCGCTGACCGCTGAGAACGCAAACACCGTCTGTGAGATACGAACATCCTTTTGCTGGCAGCACCGATCAACGGTATGTCTCAGGAGACGAATCATCCGACTGATCTCGGGCACGTCCACCTGAAAGTCAAGGGTCTCGACCGGTCGATTGCGTTCTACACGGACGTGCTCGGACTCGCCGTCGAGGAGCGGATTGGGTCCTTTGCCTTTCTGACCTACGGCGACCACCACCACGACGTTGCGCTGCAGGCCGTCCCCGATTCGGCGCCCGACCCGGGCCCGGGTGTGGGCCTCTATCACGCCGCCTTCGAGGTTCCAGACGAGATGGCGCTGGAGCGAACCTACGACCGACTGCAGGATCGAGACGTGGCTGTCTCGCCAGTCGACCACGGGATCAGCAAGGCGCTGTACTTCGACGACCCGAGCGGGAACGGTCTCGAAGTGTATCTCGACACCAGAGCGGAAAACGACATCCACGAGTGGGACGGGACCAACGCACCGTTCGACCCCCGTGCGTGAACCGCTATCTGGGGACCGACTCCGCACGGTCCAAGTCGATTTCGAGTGCGCGCGTCTCGTGATCGTCTTCGATCGATACCGTTCCACCATTCTGTTCGGTCAGCCAGTACACAAGCCAGAGTTCGACGCCGTAGCCGTGGTTGAACACGTCCTCAGTTCGCTGTTCGAGCGCAGAGAGGTCGGCGTTCGGAATCGTCTGGTTCTGATCGACGACACAGACACAGACGGTGTCGTCCTCGGCAGTCACCTCGACGCGGAGCGTCGGCGACGCTCTGCTGTACATGAGCGCGCTCTCGACGATGTTGTCGATGACGATGCCGAACTGCCTGTCGGCGTACACCCACGCGGCGTCGGGGAGCGAGACGGTGACGTCGATGTCCGGATACCGCGAGCGGAGCAGTTCGATCCGTTCTTCGATCACCGGGACGAGATCGGTCGGCGTCGCCTGTGAATCGCGCGCCTCCGCGGCGATGTTGATCCGACGGACCTTCTCGGTGAGGTCGACGAGCGCCTGTATCTTCTGTTCGGCCTTGTCGAGTTCCGCTCGCTGTGGGTCGTCGACGCTGTCGCGCACGTTGTCGAGATGCGCAAGCACGACAGTCATATCGTTTCGGAGGTTGTGCTGAAGCACCCGGTAGAGCACTGACTTGCGGAGGCGGAGTCGCTCGGTCGTCCGGTGGAGTTCGTAGGTCAGGCCGACGAGCGCACCCGCGCCGGTCGTTGCAGCAATAATCACGATCAGCGCGACGGTCAGTTCCGGCGACGGGAGAAACAGTTCAGCCGTGAGGTGTCCACCAACGAGAACGAGCGTTACGAGACCAGTTCCGACCGCCCCGTACTGAGCGATCCGCCAGACCTGATTGCTGTCGAGTTCGCTCCTTCGAAGCAAATAGACGACCGCACAGAGGACCATAATGGCGAGAAATCCGGGGAGTGTCCACAGTGCAAAAGACGGCCCCTCCAGCGTAACCAGCCCTGCAAGAATTACAAACATGGTGACGATAAGAACCAGCAGATATCCCTCACCCAACGTTCGCTTCGAGAGCGAGTTCCAGGTAGACCGTCGCAGACTCATCTCCACAGCTAATACTGATCCCATCGTTGATTTAGAGGTTGTGGCCGAAGTATCGGATCTGATATCGGAGAAAACATAGCGTAATCGCCACACGAGAGATAGTTACGAAGAATAGAGTGAACGCTGAGCACATTTTCGTCAGGTTGTCACGTGGGGCAAATTGTTTGAGCAAGTCCATCCAAGGGGGGCTATGGACCCAGACCTCGACAGATTCAGTTCACGCCGGTCGACTGTGTACGCGCCGAACGGCGCTGTCGCGACGAGTCAACCACTCGCCGCGCAGGCGGGCGTTTCTATCCTGCGGGCGGGCGGCAACGCCTTCGACGCTGCCGTTGCAACCGCCGCCGCACTCAACGTCGTCGAACCGACGAGCACCGGAATCGGCGGCGACGCCTTCGCCTGCTATCGGACAGCAGATGGCGACGTCGGAGCGATGCGTGCGACGGGCCACTCGCCGAAGGGCGCGACGAGAGAGCGCGTCAGAGACGCAGTCGCGAGTGAACGAGACGCCGCGCCCGAGGACGTCTCGATGCCGGAAGCAGGCCCGCACACCGTGACCGTCCCGGGTACCGCGCGAGGCTGGGAAGCGACCGTCGAGAAACATGGCCGACTCACGCTCGCGGCGGTGCTCGAACCGGCAATCGAGTACGCCACCGAGGGCTATCCCGTCACGGAAGTCGTCGCTGACCAGTGGACACACGGGGAGGATCTGTTCACCGATGACAACGCTCGTGAGGCGTACCTGTTCGACGGACGTTCACCCCGCGTCGGTGAGACGGTTCGACTCCCCCAACTCGGAGAATCGCTCACCCGCATCGCCGAGGACGGCGCTGACGTGGTCTACGAGGGCGACATCGCCGAAGCAATCGCAACCGAAGTGCAAGAGCAGGGCGGATTTCTGACGGTCGACGACCTGCAAAAGCTCGAAGTCGAGTGGGTCGACCCGCTCTCGACGACGTACAACGGCTGTAAGATATTCGAGCTCGGTCCGAACAATCAGGGGCAGATCGCTCTCGAAGCACTCAACATCGCCGAAGCGATCGACGCCGGGTCGCATCCATACGACTCGCCCGAGCGCGTCCACGCCTTCGCTGAGGCGATGAAACTCGCCTTCGTCGACGGGCACTACTACATCACCGACCCCGAAGCAGAACCGGTCAGGAAGCTCCACACGAAACCGTACGCACGCGAGCGCGCCGAATTGGTCGGCGAGGAACCGCTGCAGGACGTCTCCGTCGGGACGCCGGGAGCGGTCGGCGAAGACGCGGACACCGTGCTGTTGACAGTCGCCGACGACGCGGGGAATCTCGTCTCCTTTATCAACTCCCGGTTTACCGGCTTCGGGAGCGGGGTCGTGGCTGGCGACACCGGGATTGCTCTCCAGAGTCGCGGCTCGTCGTTCTCGCTCGACCCGGACCGACCAAACCGGCTGGAACCGGAAAAGCGCCCCTTCCACACGCTCGTCCCGGCGCTTGCGCGCTTCGGCCCGGACGACTGGATGGCCTTCGGCGTCATGGGCGGGTACATGCAGCCACAGGGCCACGTGCAAGTCATCTCGAATCTCGTCGATTACGACATGCCGCTACAGGCCGCGCTCGACGCACCGCGGTGGCGATACCGGGAGAGCGGCATGCTCGCAGTCGAAGAGCGGATGCCCGACGGAATCGCCTCGAAACTCGCGCGCCGGGGCCACGACATCCGGATCGACCCGCCACCGCAGTTCGGCGGCGCGCAGGCAGTCCGAAACGACGGCGGAACGCTCTCGGGGGCGACCGAACCCCGGAAGGATGGACAGGTCTCGGGCTACTGACCACCGAGTGAGTCGTCGAGCACGACCAGTTGCCGAAGAACGGGGAGCATTTACCTCCGGATCGCATACAGCGGCTAATGACACACATCGACGTGGTGGACAACCACGGCCAGTTCACCCATCTGGAGCAGCGGGCGCTGCGGGACATGGGCGTGGACGTCGAACTGATCGACAACGAGACGCCGCCTGGCGACATCGACGCCGACGGACTCGTCCTCTCCGGGGGCCCGGACATTTCGGATATCGGCAACTGCCCCGCGTATCTCGATCTGGACATCCCCGTCTTCGGGATCTGTCTCGGGATGCAGATCATCGCAGCGGAACTCGACGGGCGAGTCGGCCCGGGCGAGTACGGCGGATATGCCGACGTTACCGTCCAGATAACTGACGAGACAGACCCACTCGTGGGGTCGCTCGCACCCGAAACCCGCGTGTGGGCCAGCCACGCCGACGAAGTCAAGGAAGTCCCCTCGGGCTTTACCCGAACGGCGCGCAGCGACGTCTGTGGCGTCGAGGCGATGAGCGACACTGACCGTGCCCTGTTCGGCGTTCAGTGGCACCCCGAAGTCGCCCACACGGAGGAGGGTGAGGAAGTGTTCGAGAACTTCATCGAATACTGCAACGCGCACTGAATTCGGCTTCTTTCAACGATCAAACGATCAACGCGATGCCCAGTCTCGGACCCAAACTGAGAGACGAATATCTCCGATCTGGATTCGAATCGATAGACGTGGACGGGAAGGAGGATCGGGTATCTTTAATATCGGTCACTGTATTCTTTTGATAGATGACAGCAACTCGGAGCACCCTTGCAGGGCTCTCACGGTTCATCTTCGTGACCCCGCGCTGGTACGCGAGCGATACGCTGTCACTGGTATTTGCGGCGTTTGCTGGCATCTTCGTGTTCGACTCGTCGTTCCTGCTGGACGACCTGTATCGGGGCGTGTTCTACATCGGTATTCCAACTGTCGCTGCCGCCTTTCTCACCCCCTATCTCGACCAGCGCCTCGGCGGGCAGTTCACCCGCGACCGGTCCTCACTGCTCGCGCTCTCCTGTGAGATATTCATCATCGTCTTGCTGGTCGGCGCGAACATCGTGGGGCTTCTGTTCGGACTGACCCAGCAGTTGATCTTCGACGCGTTGCTCATCGCGCTCGCGACGATTTTCGGCTTCAGGTTGCTGGTCCTGCTCGCCGTCTCACAGCAGTCGCTCGTTCGAGCGATCATCCCCGCCAGCGTCCAGACGGTGGCGACGGCGTTCATGCTGTTTGTCTACAGCGGGACGCTGTACTATCTGGAAGTCGGTGGCCCGCTCATCCAGACGTATCTGGCCCGGCCGGAGACGGCCGCGCCGGAACTCAGAAACAGCATCTTCCCCTTTGACTTCGTGTTGCTCGCTATCCTCTGTGTGATCCATGCGGTGGCTGTGCTCGCGTTCATCCGCAGTATCGACCAGCCCTGGCGGCGAGGGATGGGCGTCTCGCTGTTGAGCTTTATCGGGGGGTTCATCGGACATCTCACCGAGGATACGGCGAAGCTCGAACAGTTCTTCGAGAAACTCGGCGAAGACGCGCTCGTTCCGATCGACGTCGTCTCCTTTCAGACACAGGACGGAGCCGAGAAGGCACAGTTCGTGCTGCCGATGGTTCACCCTGGTCCGATGGGTGAAATCGGCGGCGGCGCACTGCCGGAACGGCTGGCCGAACAGACAGAAGGGCTCGCGTTCACGCCCCACGCGACGGCGAGTCACGATTTCAATCCGGTCACCGAGCGACAGACCGACGTCATCTGTGACGCCGTCAACAGCGTCCAAGAGCAGATAACCTACGCTGATACAGCAACGCGGGGGATCCGCGAACTGGAAGGCTCTGCGACGCTCACGGGAATTGCCTTCGGCGAGACGGGGCTGGTCGTCAACTCCTACGCGCCCCACAGCGCGGACGACATCGAGTACTCGGTCGGACTCTCGGCGCGGTCGGAAGCGAGCAGTGCCGGGCTCGAAGACGTGCTCGTGGCCGACGCGCACAACTGCAACAACGGGTACGACAGGGCAGAGATCGGGCTGGTCGAACCCGGAAGCCAGGCCTCGTTCGACCTCATCGAAGGGGCGGGCAAACTCGGGACGAGACTGGCCGAAGCCGACCAACAGCAACTCTCCTTAGGTATCGCCGAAGACGAGACGCCCTGGGGGATCGAAGAGGGCTTTGGCTCGCTCGGCATTCGCGTCGCGGTGTTCGAGAGCGGCGACCACCGCACCGCGTACATCCTCATCGACGGCAACAACCTCCAGGGTGGCCTGCGCGAGCGAATCATCGAAGCCGTCGAGCGCGTCGACCTGGTCGAAGTGATGACGACGGACACCCACGTCGTCAACACGGTGGATGCCGAGAACAAGGTCGGCGAGGCGATACCGGCCCACGAGTGCATCGACCTCATCAGAGAACTCGTCGACGAAGCGATCGACGACCTCGAACCGGTCGACGTCGGCAGCGGGTCGACGCTGACCGAAGTGACCGTGTTCGGAAACGACCGAACTGAGACGCTCGCGAGTCACGCCAACGCCCTGGTCTCGATGGGAACCGCGCTGGCGCTCACCTTCACGCTCGCCGTCCTGCTGGTGAGTGTCCTCGTGTTCATCATCGCGGCACAGCTCATCTGAATCTGCGTCGATTCCTCAGACTCTCAAGAAAGAGAGTACAGCCCTCACTCTCGTTCGGGCAGAAGTGCCGAGGGTGAGATTTGAACTACGCGGAGACGGTCTCTCCCGTTGATCGAGCGTGCGTCTTGTCTCGTTCAAATTCACGTTCTACGTACAGCCCTCACTCTCGTTCGGGCAGAAGCGCCGAGGGTGAGATTTGAACTACGTCAAGACGATCCGCTCGCTTCGCTCTCGGCTGCGACTCCTCTCATTCAAATCTCGATGGCGTTCTCACTCACGAGTGGAGCGACACGCACAGCGGTCGCTCCCGATCTGTTCGTGAGAAGCGCCGAGGGTGAGATTTGAACTCACGAGTCCTCTCGGACACCTGCTCTCGAGGCAGGCGCCTTGGCCAGGCTAGGCTACCTCGGCTCATACGTGCGTACCGCGGTGCCGCGTTTATCCGTTTCGGATCGCAACCCACCGAGCGTGCGCTGAAACGTTGCCCCGAGAGCCGGCGTCAGAGCGTCCCACCGCCAGTCCAAACTGCGCACGCACTGTCCGGGACGGAACGTTTATAATCTAGTTATACAACCTAGTTATTATGTCGGAAACACAACTACAACGAGCACGCGACGGACAGGTGACGGAGGCGATGGAGCGCGTGGCAGAGCGCGAGAACGTCGATCCCGACTTCGTCCGCGAGCAGGTCGCAGCGGGACAAGCAGTGATCCCGGCGAATCACAGTCACGACCGGCTCGACCAGATGATCATCGGCCGGGAGTTCTCGACGAAGGTCAACGCCAACATCGGAGCGAGCGAGACGACGAGTGACATCGACGAGGAACTGGAGAAACTCCACACTGCGGTTCACTACGGCGCTGACACAGTGATGGACCTGTCGACAGGTGGCGGCGACCTAGACGAGATCCGACAGGCCAACATTAACCACTCTCCGGTTCCGGTCGGAACGGTGCCAATCTACGAGGCGCGCAAGCAAGTCGATGCTGTCGCGGATCTTACCCCGGAACTGTTGCTCGATGTGATCGAAAAGCAAGCCGAGCAGGGCGTCGACTACATGACCATCCACGCGGGCATCCTGCTCGAACACCTCCCGCTGACCGATGGCCGGAAGACGGGCATCGTCTCCCGGGGCGGATCGATCCTCGCGCAGTGGATGGAAGAACACGGCGAGCAGAATCCGCTGTACACCGAGTTCGACCGGATCTGTGAGATATTCGCCGAACACGACGTCACCGTCTCGCTGGGCGATTCGCTGCGTCCGGGGTCGCTGGCCGACGCCTGCGACGAAGCCCAGTACGCGGAACTGGACACACTTGGGGAATTGACCGACGTCGGGCAACGTCAGGGCGTGCAGGTGATGGTCGAAGGCCCCGGCCACGTTCCGATGGACAAGGTTGCCGAGAACGTCCGCCGACAGCAGGATGTCTGTGACGGCGCACCGTTCTACGTGCTGGGACCGCTCGTGACCGACATCGCGCCGGGGTACGACCACATCACCTCGGCAATCGGGGCGGCGCTTGCGGCACAGGCCGGGGCGGCCATGCTGTGTTACGTGACCCCGAAAGAACATCTCGGGTTGCCCGAGCGCGAGGACGTTCGAGATGGGCTTGCCGCCTACCGAATCGCCGCCCACGCCGCCGACGTCGGAAACGGCCGCGAGGGCGCACGCAACTGGGACAACGCGCTCTCGGAAGCGCGATACGCCTTCGACTGGACAGAGCAGTTCGAACTCGCGCTCGACCCCGAACGGGCACGGGAGTACCACGACCAGACGCTTCCCGGAGACAACTACAAAGAAGCGCGCTTCTGTTCGATGTGCGGTGCGGAATTCTGTTCGATGCGCATCGACCAGGACGCGCGCGACGGCGGCGAGATGAACGAGATCGCAGACGAAACCGATATCGAAACCACGGCGGCAGCCGAGGTGAACCGACCGCCGGTCGGAACGCACGATTCCGATCCGGACCAGCCTGCACGGACCGACCCGGACGCGGAACACGCGAACAGCGACGACTGAACCGAGCTGTGCGGTCCCTGCGGTATCCTTGAAACTATATCATTTAATGTGTTTTAGGCGCAAGCTTATCTGTATCCTTCGCAATTGGATACTGTGAGACCAAACAACAACGAGACAGGCGTAGAATTGTACGAATGTCCAGAATGCGGTGGTCGGATCGAGGACCCCGAGACGGCAGTCTGTGATGAGTGTGGGAGCGAACTCATCAACCTCAGTCGCTCGCGTGACCTGTGAGTACGGACGCGGCAGTCGTTCGAGCGAGAAACGCCGTCACTCTTCGTCCTCGTTCGGTTCACCGTAGCCCCCGCCACCGGGCGTTTCGATAGTCACCGTCGTCCTGGCGGTCACAGCCCTTGTTACCTTCGAAGGAACAGATTCGTCGTCGATCCAGTTCTCCCCGACCGTTCCGTCCGACCCGCCAGCGACGCCGCTGGGCGGATGACGACGGCGTTCGGTCAACAGCGAGACGGTCGCGTCGGTTTCGAGCGTTATGGAGCGAACGAGCCCGTCGCCACCGCGGAAGCGGCCGTCACCGCCACTTCCGCGTCGGATCGAGTACGCCTCAACGCGGAGTGGGTACTCGCGTTCGAGCGCTTCGACGGGGGTGTTTCGGGTGTTGGTCATCCCGACCTGCGCTGCCGACCGGCCGTCCGAGTCAGGATTCGCGCCAGCGCCGCCGCCGATGGTCTCGTAGTACGTGAACGCGTCCGATCCGATGACGAGGTTGTTCATCGTCCCCTGTCCCTGTGCCGGAACGCGCTCAGGCGCGGCATCGGAGAGTGCCCCGAAGACGACATCGGTGACCCGTTGACTCGTCTCGACATTACCGCCGACGACGGCAGCGGGCGGCCGCGGATTCAACAGCGATCCCTCGGGGGCATGCACTGTCACTGGCTGATAACAGCCCTCGTTTGGCGGGATATCGGGGTCGGTGACACAGCGCAAGACGAAGTACACCGCGCTCTTTGCGACGGCAAGTGGGGCGTTGACGTTGCCCGAAACCTGTGGTGCGGTCCCCGAGAAGTCGACGGTAATCTCGCCGCCGTCGATGCTGACTGTCGTCTCGATTGGGATATCCTCGTCTGTGACGCCGTCGCCTTCCAGTACGTCCCGCGCGTGGTACTCGCCATCCGGGATCGATTCGATCTGTGCGCGAAAGCGCTCTCGCGAGTACTCGATGACGGCGTCGAACGCGTCGAACAAGCGGTCGCCGTGCTCGTCGTGCAGTTCGTCGAGACGCCGCCGTCCCCGTTCGTTTGCGCCGCGCTGGGCGCGCAGATCAGCCTCTCGTTCGGCCCGGTTGCGAACGTTCGCGAGGATCAGCGACTCCACGTCCTCGACCGACTCCCCCTCGGAGACGAGTCGAGTCGGCGGGATCCGGACGCCCTCCTGCTGGATTTCGGTCGCTCCCGCGGGCATGCTTCCCGGTGCCATCCCCCCGACATCGGCGTGATGTGCGCGGGAGACGGCGTAGCCAGCGATGTCACCGTCGATAGCGACTGGCGCCACGAGCGTGATGTCGGGGAGGTGCGTCCCACCGCGGAACGGGTCGTTGAGAATAAACACATCGCCGGGGTGAGGGTCACACGCCAGAACCGCATCGACAGCCTCGGGCATCGCGCCGAGATGCACCGGGATGTGTTCGGCCTGTGCGACCATGCGACCACGGGCATCAAAGAGCGCCGTCGAGCAGTCACGGCGCTCCGTGATGTTCGGCGAGTACGCGCCCCGGATCAGCACCTGCCCCATCTCCTCTGCGACGCTTTCGAGTTGGTTGCGGATGATCTCCAGTTCGACGGCGTCGAACTCGCCGTCCGTATCGGTCGGTTGTGCGTCCTCAGTCATCGGTCCACCTCCACGCGAAGCGTCCCCTGGTCGTCGACATCGACGCGCCACGCTGGCGGAACCACCACCGTACTCTCCCCGCCCTCGAAGACCACTGGCCCGACAAACTCCGCCCCGACCGGAAGTCGGTCGCGGTCGTACACCGGCGTGTCGCGAAACGCCCCGTCGAAGTACGCCTCGCGGTGCTCGACCGGATCGGAAGTAGTTCCTTCGTGGGAAAGAGTCGGATCGCGCCCGGGAACGGTCGCAGTGACGCGGAGTGTGACGAGTTCGACCGGATCGTCGAGTCGGTAGCCGCGTTCGCGTTCGTGTGCGGCGTGGAACCGTTCGGCGACGGCACCGCGCTCGAAGGGGTCGGGGGCCGCGACAGTCAGTTCGTGGCTCTGTCCCCGATAACGAAGCGCCGCCTCTCTGGAAATCCTCGCCCGGTCTGGAGTCGTCAGGTCCTCGAGAACTCGCTCGGAGAGGGTGTCGTAGCGCCGCATGACTGTCTCGGTGGCGAGCGTCGACAGGAGGGCGCGGTGGGTCTGCACCGCGTCGTGTCGCTCGTCAGCAGTGAGCAATCCAAGCGCCGAGAGGACGCCGTTCGCGCGCGGAACGAGGATGGTGTCGATGTCGAGGCTGTCGGCCAGCGAGGCGGCGTGCATCGGACCAGCGCCGCCGAAGGCGACGAGCGCAAACTCCCGGGGGTCGTGTCCGCGTTCGACCGTCACTGTTCGGATCGCTCGTGCCATCCGCTCGTTCGCGACGTCGATGACGCCGCGTGCCGCCGCCGTCGCATCGTCGAGGTCTGCCTCGGCCGCGAGGTCGGAGAGCGCGTCGTGTGCCGCCTCGGCGTCGAGTTCGAGGCTGTTGCCGAGTTCCGCACCGAGATAGCCCGCGACGAGGTTCGCGTCGGTGACCGTCGGCCGGGTTCCGCCTCGACCGTAGCAGACCGGTCCCGGTTGTGCGCCAGCGGATTCGGGACCGACTCTGAGTGCGCCGCCAGCGTCGACCCACGTGATGGACCCGCCGCCAGCACCGACCGTCTCGATGTCGACCATCGGGACGTGAACCGGGTGCCCTCCGACCGAGGCGGTGGTGGTTCGTTCCACCTCGCCGTCCCGGACGAGTCCCACGTCGGAGGAGGTGCCGCCCATGTCGAAGGAAATGACGCCCTCGTGGTCGTCCTCGAACAGCGCGGCCCCGACGACGCCCGCGGCGGGGCCGGACAGTGCCGTCTCGACTGCGCCATCGCGGAGGACGCTCACGTCCGTGATCCCGCCGTTCGACTGCATCACGCGCGGTTCGGGCAACCCGCGCTCGCTCGCGCGGTCTGACAGTCGGCCGAGATAGCGCCCGATCAGCGGGGTCACGAACGCCTCTGCAACCGTCGTCGCCGTACGCTCGTACTCCCGAAACGTCGGGAGTGTCTCGTGGGAGGCGACCACCGTCGCGTCGAGTTCCGCGCGGAGGGTGGCAGCCACCTGTTTTTCGGTGTCGGGCACGGCGTAGGCGTGCAACAGCGACACCGCGACCGCCTCGATGTCGTCGTCGAGACGCTCTGCGAGCGCCCGTATCTCGTCGGTGTCGACGGCCCGTTCGACGCCCTCGGGCGTCGCCCGTTCCTCGACCCCGTAGCGGCGCTCGCTCGGAACCAGCGGGTCGGGACCCCGAACCGAGGGGTCGTACAGGTTCGGTCGGTCCTGTCGGCCGATTTCGAGAACGTCCTCGAAGCCTGCGGTCGTGACGAGCGCAGTCGTCGCCCCAGTTTCTTCGAGCAGGGCGTTGGTTGCGACGGTCATCGCGTGTCTGAACTCGTCGACGTTGTCCGGGTCGACGCCAGCGTGGTCACAGGCGGTCTCGATCCCCTCGATGACGCCGACGCTCTGGTCGTCGGTCGTCGACACCTTCGCCGTCGTCAACGTCTCGCCCGCGAGCAACACGACGTCGGTGAACGTGCCCCCGACGTCGACGCCGATCCGAACCTCGCCCGTCTCCATACCGACCGAACGCGCAGGAGGAAAATAAAAGCCGTCGGTGCACGAATAGACAGAACAGAATGAACGACCGGTCGGTCGAACTCGTCTCCGTCGCGGCAGTCGCTGACAACTGGGTCATCGGCGAGGACGGAGAACTCCCATGGCCCAGCATCCCCGCGGACAGACGGCAGTATCGCGCGCGCATCGCCGACGACCCGGTGCTACTCGGTCGACGCACGTTCGAGTCGATGCGCGACGACCTGCCGGGCCGGGTTCAGATCGTCCTCAGTCGCTCGAAGGCTGCATTCGAGGAACCGACCGCGTATCGGGCCGGAAGCGTCGAGGAGGCCATCGAAATTCTCGAATCGCTCGACGCAGACCGGGGCTACGTCATCGGCGGCAGCGTCGTCTACGACCTGTTTCAACCCCATCTCGACCGGATGGTCCTCTCGCGCGTCCCCGGCGAGTACGAGGGGGACGCCCACTACCCCGAGTTCGACGAATCCGAGTGGACGCTCGAATCGGAAACGGAGTACGACGAGTACACGCTCCAGGAGTGGGTCAGAGCGGAGTGAGTCGAGACGGCTCTACAGAACTGCTCGTCGCGAGTTCGTGACGACGATGAGACTGCTCGCGGCCATCGCGAGTGCCGCAAAGAGGGGGTTGATCAGGCCAGCCACGGCAAGCGGCACCGCGACGCCGTTGTAGCAAAACGCCCAGCCGACGTTCTCGCGGATCCGCCGTCGCGTGTTCGCGGCCAGATCGAACACGTCCGGGACGGCGGTCAGGTCGGCGTCGGTGATGACGACGTCGGCGGCGTCGGCGGCGCGAGCGGTGCAATCGCCCATCGCGATGCCGAGATCAGCCGCCGCCAGCGCGGGCGCATCGTTGGTTCCGTCACCGACCATCACGGTCGTCCCCGAGTCAGCGAGTCGACGAACCGTCTCCACCTTGCCCTCGGGCGGGACGCCAGCGAACACCGAATCGACCGCCTCGTGGTCGCGAAACCGGTCGGCGCTCGCGCTCTCGTCGCCAGTGAGCACCGCCACCTCCCGATCCGCGAAGGCCTCGATTGCCGTCTCCCACTCCGCGCGCTCGGTGTCGGCAACTGTGATCACGCCCCGGGCTTTGCCCTCCCACCCGACGACGACCGGCAACCCCCCGCGCTCGTCGACGGTTTCGGCTCGCCGTGCGAGCGGTTCCGGAAGGTCGCCGAAGTGTTCGGTGACCAGTTGCGGCGTCCCGACGACGACTCGAGTGCCCTCGATGGTCCCCGAAACGCCCTGTCCGGGATGTCTCGTGAAGTCCTGGACAGTGGGCAGGTGTCGCGAAGCAGGTGACTCCGTCGGGGCGTCGTCCGACGCCTGCGTGGCGCATCCGTCGCTTCTCACGCCGCCGTCCGTGGTGAGTTCCGTCCCGTCGGGTCCGTCGATTGCGGCGTCGACGACCGCGTCCGCGACCGGGTGGCTGGCGAGTCGTTCGACCGCGGCGGCGAGTTCGAGCGTGTCGTCGTGGCCGGTCACGTCCTCGAGTGCCATCTCGCCGGTCGTGAGCGTGCCCGTCTTGTCGAAGACGACCACGTCTGCCTCTGGAGCAACCTCGAAGACGGACTCGTTCGCGACGACGACGCCGCGAGCGAGCGCGTCGCGCAACCCCGCTGAGATGGCAAGCGGCGTCGCCAGCCCGAGCGAACAGGGACAGGACACGACCAGCACCACGAGTCCCGCGAGCAGTGCGGTACCGACCGCGGCCCCGGCGACGAACTGCCACAGGGCCACGAGGACCCCGAGTGTCAACACGAGCGGGACGAACACGGTTGCCAGCCCGTCAGCGAGTCGCTGGATTCCGGCGGAACTGGTCTGGATCTCCCACAGCGCAGTCGCGATCCGGTCTGCGGTACTCTCGGCTTCAGGACCGACCGCCACGACCAGCGCGTCGTCGGTCACGACCGACCCGCCGACGACCTCGTCACCGGGTGCTTTCGTCACTGGCAGCGACTCGCCGGTGAGCACGGACTCGTCCACGGCCGCGACGCCATCCACGACGGTTCCGTCGAGCGGGACGCGCTCGCCGGGCGAGACGACCACCCTGTCGCCGGGCTGAAGATTCCCGACTGCGACCGTCTCGTGGCCGTTCTCGGTTTCGACGGTGGCTTCGCTGACGCTCGCGGCGGTGATCGCTGAGAGCCGTTCGGTCGCCTGCGAGCGGATCTGTCCCTCGTAGTAGCGCCCGAGCGTGACGACCATGATGACAGCGACGCTCACGTCGTAGTAGAGGTGGGTGCTTCCCGTCGCGAGCGCGACTGTGCTGTACCCGTAGGCTGCGAGCGCCGCGACCGTGATGAGCAGATCCATGTTCGGCTGGCGCGTCCTGACGCTCACCCACGCACCCCGGAGAACGGGATACCCCGCGTAGAAGACGACGACGGCCGCAAAGACGCCGACGACCGCCATCGGGAGGTAGAACCCAACAGAACTCGTCGAACTGGCGTCGAGCAGTCCCGTGTCGAGACCGACGTAACCGGGATAGAGATAGAAGAAGTACCACGGCATCACGAGCATCGAAAAGAAGCCGCCGACGACCAGACGCTCGACGGTCCTGTCCGCTTGTGACCGGCCATCGCTGTCCAGCCCCGTCGTTGCATCGACATCGCGGAGCCGAACCTCGTAGCCCCGGCCGGAGAGTGCCTCGGGGAGTGCAGTCTCGGAAATCGCGTCGGGGTCGTAGACGACGCGGGCAGTCTCCATCGCGTAGTTTGCCTCGACGGCGTTGACGCCCGCGACTTCCTCGCCGCGAATGCCCAGGAACGTCTCGCAGGTCGTACAGTGCATCCCCTCGACGGCGACGTACGTCTCTGCCGCACCGTCGGGAATTTCCCGATCGATCGAGCGGTCGGGGTCGAGCGAATCGACCTCGTCGGTGTCGTCGAGCGTCCGCGCCACCTCCAGACAGCCCCGACAGCAGAAGATGCCCGCGACGCTCTCGTCTGTGACTGGCGGGTCAGGCGTCGGGAGGTCACAGAGATGGCACGTGCTCATCAGTCGATCGTTTGCGCCCGCGACCCGAAACCGTGCCCGCGAACATGTTCGTGAACGTCTCCGAGTGGTATCTCACAATCGCCGAAAGCAACAGGAGGCGGGTCGTCTCAGCTACGGGTCCGGGTTGAAGACGTCGGTGTTCGGTTCGCCCTGGACGTTGAGCACCGCCATCCGGCCACGGCGGGCGACTCGGCTGAGTGCGTGGTCGACCAGTTTGATCGGGCCGGGAACCGGCGTGTCCATCTCCGCGGCGGTGACCGTCCCGGGTGCGACCGGCGTGGTCTCGACGTACCGCGCGGGCGGGGAGACCACGTCTCCGTCGCGGTAGAGTTTCGTCCAGTTGTTGCCGATGGCGTGCCAGGAGCACGTGAGGTTCGGGCCGCCGTTCGTGAAGAAGACCCGAACGCGCTCGCTCTGTTGGATATTGATGGGGTCGTACGGCCCGTCGGGGGTGAACCCGTAGGCCTCACCGTTGGCGACCACGTAGGTCGGCTCCTCGTTCGCCATCGCCTCGTAGTCGAAGGCGTGGTGGCCCTGCTCGCCCGGTTCGCCCTTCGTGTATATCTCGTGCTGGCCGAAGTAGAGTTCGCGGTCGACCTCCGGCAGTCCCTCCTCGGGTTCGACTAGGATGGACCCGAACATCCCGGCGCTGATGTGCTGGTCCAGGTTCGGCACCGCACAGTGATAGATGTGGACGCCGGGGTACATCGCCCGGAACTCGATGGTTGCGCTCTCGCCCGGAGCGACCATCGTGTCCTCCGCGCCGCCGCCCGGCCCGTACACCGCGTGGAAGTCGATGTTGTGCGGCTTGGAGTTGCCCTCCTCGTTCGTGAGGGTGAGATTGATCGTGTCGCCGCGGCGGACGCGGATCATCGGACCCGGAACCTGCCCGCCGAAGGTCATGTAGTCGAACGTGACGCCGGGTTCGATCTCCGCAGTCTCCTCGGTTGTCACCAGTTCGATGTCGTGGTGTTTCGGTTCGTCCCAGTCGACCGGGTCCGGGATGTCCGTCGGGTCTGCGGCGATGCGGTCGGTGTCGACCTCCTTCGCCTCGTCGAGTCCGTCCTGTGCCTGCTGGGTCTGAGTCGGTGCGGGACTCTCCTGCCCGTCGTTGCTGGAACCGCCGCCGAGACATCCCGCCAGTGCGGCCACGCTACTCGCTGCTGCCCCTTTGAGGACCGTCCGTCGTCGAGTGTTGGAGTCAGTCATTTGCTTTCACAGGCGTGAGTTTGTGATAGACATATATAGACCGGCGAGTGCCTTCCCGAAGCATAAGAAAACTGGTTGAACATGTTCAGCGGAATATTTATATAGGAGTTCGGGGCTGGACAGCAGTTCAGCGGGGCCGAATATCTTCGGCGAAAGTATCGGGCACGCGGCGTCAGTACGTCCACGAGATGAGTCGGTTCACCCACTCGCTGGTCGCGGGCGTCGTCGGGACGTATCTCCTCTTTGGCCTCGGCGCGACGACGGCGGCGACGGGAGCGGCGTCGTTCGCGCTGGGCCATTACGCCGTCGCGGTGGTCGTCGGGGGAGTGGTCGTCGGCGTCACAATACAGGCACTCCGGACCCAGAGAGACGCGTTCGTCCAGGCGGGGCTGGGAGCGGCAACACTATTGTATCTCTCGCAGGCGTTGGTCGGGATGGCAGGCTTTGGAGGAAATGCGGCGTTCGTCCAGCGACTCCATCTGCCCGGCGGCGTCGTCGTCTTCGGCGTGCTCTTGCTCACGCTCGTTCGCCACCTCGAATGCGAGTACGCCACGGAGAACGCGAACGCCGACGAGCTATCGCCCACGGCGGCAAACGAACAACCGACCAGTGACGGCAGACAGCAAACTGACGCGACACCAGCAGGGACCAACAGACCACAGGAGAGCGATTCGTCAAAAGTCGGGCGGCTTCGCGCCCGGGTGACAGCCTACGTCTCGCTCACGAAGCCACGCTTGATGTGGTTGCTCTGCCTGCTCGCACTCGGCGGGATGGGGCTGGCCACGACGACGGGTGCGGCGCTGTCGGGCGTGACAGTCGTGGCGACGCTTGCGGGCGGTGTCCTCGCCATCGGCGCGAGCGCGACGTTCAATCACGTCTACGAGCGCGAGCGCGACAGTCAGATGGAGCGAACGGCTGACCGGCCCGTCGCCACCCAGACGGTCGAGCCAGCGCGAGCGCTGACGTTCGGCGCGGCGCTGCTCGTCGGGTCGATGGGGACGCTGCTCCTGTTCGTGAACACACTCGCGGCGCTGTTGACGCTCGTCGCCGCAGTCTACTACGCGGTCGTCTACACTGTTTTGCTCAAGCCCACGACGACATACAACACGGTCATCGGTGGCGGCGCGGGGGCGCTGCCTGCAGTCATCGGCTGGGCCGCCGTGACCGGACGGGTCGGTCTTCCGGCGCTGGTGCTCGCCGCCGTCGTGTTCTGCTGGACGCCAGCGCACTTCTACAATCTCGCCATCGTCTACCGGGAGGAGTACGCCGCCGGGGGCTATCCGATGTTACCGGTCGTGAACGGCGTCGCCGCGACGAGACGGCGGATTTGCTACTGGCTGGGGACGACGCTCGTCGCCACCGCCGTGCTCGGGGCTGTCGTCGGCTTCGGTCGACTCTACATCGGCGCAGCGACACTCGTCGGTGGTGCCTTTCTCTGGACTGTCGTCCAGCAGTATCGGATCGACACCGAGGCTGTCACCTACCGGAGCTTTCACGCCTCGAACGCGTTTCTGGGAACCGTCCTTCTGTCCATTCTCGTCGAAACGATGGTACTGTGAACGGGAACACGTCGGGGTGCCCCACGGGAACGACCGTCCCGTCCTTCTGGGGGAGTTTATATGGATGCGAACATGTGCGCGACAATTCTGAGGGAGGCAGTCGGAGAACCTGTCACTGTGAGCGCGCCATGAGTTCGCATTCGACAGACGACGTTCCCGTTATGCAACGGCTGTACGACCGCATCTGGCTCATCGCGGCGTTGGCGATGGTCTTTTTCATCGTCGTGTATGTCGGCTGGGGGCTGTTCGACGCGTTGACGCTCCCAGCGGGGCCGAGGTGATCCAGATGTCCGACCCAACAGAACCGCCGGAAGGAAACTGGTGGGACCAACCAGTAAACCGCCGCGAGACGATCTGGCTCGGCATCGCCGGGGCGTGGTCACTTGCCATCTTCGGCTGGATGAGCGGCTTCACCCGATTTGGTGAGCAGAACCCGATCGGGGAGACCTACGAGGTCGAACCGCAGGAGTATCTGGAGAAAGTGCAGGCGTACAAGGAGCGAGCGGAGCAGACCGAGGAGGGATACCTCATCCCGCCGGACGACCAGGTGTACATCGGCGGCATCCGCTTCAACTGGGATGGTCTACCGGCGGTGCTCGAAGCGGGCACAGAGTACGAGTTCCACCTCGGCTCCTACGACGTACAACACGGCTTTTCGGTTCGGCCGGAGGGGAACCTCAGCAAGCAGATCAACCTGCAGATATTCCCCGACACCGAGTGGATCGTTCCGATGACGTTCGACGAACCCGGCACGTATCACGTCATCTGCAACGAGTTCTGTGGCAACGGCCACAACGGCATGCACGGGAAATTCTTCGTGGAGTGATACGATGAACGCAATCACACGCCTCTTCGACAACGACTACGACGACGACGGCTTCCGGGAGTGTTCGGTGACCGGCCTCGACATCCATCGGTCGGTCGAACGCCACGTCAAGCTCTACGGCCTGACGGCAGTCGTCGCGCTCGTGGTCGGTGGCCTGTTCGCGTTCTCGGTTGCGCTCACGCGGTGGGAAGTGGTCGGGCTGATCGGCGAGCAAAACTACTACAAGCATCTCAGCATGCACGCGTGGAACCTGCTCATCTTCTGGATGGTCTTCATGGAGATTGCCATCCTCTACGTAGGCGGGCCGATGGTGCTCGGTCGGCGGCTCCCACTGAAGCGACTCGCGACCGGAGGCTGGGTGGTCATGCTGGTCGGCGCGCTCGGGGTCAACTGGTCCATCTGGACAGTGTCGGGAACCGAGGTGGCACCCCTGTTGACCGCGTACGTCCCGCTCGACATTCCGAGTGCGTTCTATGCCTTTGCGATCGTCTTCCTGCTCGGCGCGACGGTCGCTGCGCTGCCGTTTTTCGTGTCCCTGTGGCTCGAAAAGCGGGAGGCCACGAACACGACGCTGCCGCTTATCACCTTCGGGGCCTTCGCCACCGGCGTCATCGCCGTGCAGGCGATTCTTGGCGGGCTTGCGGCCTTCGGATACGCCCTCGCCTGGACGGAAGGGTTCATCGAGACGATCGACGCCGGGATCTACCGGCAACTGTACTGGATCATCGGCCACGGTTCACAGCAGATAAACCTGCTCGCGATGATCACCGTGTGGTACTTCCTGACGCACTTCGTGGGCGGCGCGAAGGTCGTCTCGGAGAAGGTGTCGCGGTCGGCGTTTATCCTCTACATCTTCTTCATCAACCTCGGTGCGGCCCACCACCTGATGGTCGATCCGGGCGCGTCGGTCGGCTGGCGAATCTTCAACACCTCGTATGCGTTCTACGGGGCGGCCTTCGCGAGCATGATCCACGCCTTCGCCATCCCGGCGGGACTCGAAGCGGGGCGGCGACAGCGCGGCCAGGGCGGCGGCCTCTTCGGCTGGCTCACCTCCGCGCCCTGGAAGAACCCCGCGTTCTCGGCGACGATATTCAGCATTATCCTCTTTGGCTTCGTCGGGGGCATCACGGGCGTGTTGATGGGACAGCTCCAGCTCAACATGACCTGGCACAACACCTTCGCGACGGTCGGGCACTTCCACGGCACCGTCGCCGTCGGGACGACGCTCGCGTTCATGGGACTGGTCTTTTTCCTCATCAAGACGATGTTCCGCCGGGACTTCATCTCGGGGACGCTAGCGACGCTCGTCCCCTACTTCTACGCCGGGGCGATGGGCCTCGTGACCCTGATGATGATGTACGTCGGCATCCTCTATGGTGTGCCGCGCCGGACCTCCGAAGTCGTCTCGAACATCCCCGGTGCGAACTTCAGCCTCTCGGCTGCCGAACCGCTGTTCATCCCATTCGGCATCTTCGCCGTGCTCGCCATCCTCGCGGGGGTCTTCTTCGTGGTCGTCGCCGTCGGGTCGCTGCTCGGCGGGAGCCGACTCGACGCTGGCGACGACGGCGGGATGCTCCCGAGCGGCGGCCTCCGAACCGACGGCGGCGAGTCGGTACACGCCGTGGAGATGCGCGGCACCTTCGTCCTCTGTCTGGTCTTCATGGCGACGTTCGTCGCGCTCTACGTGTTGAACTGGTTCCTGCTCACGCAACTGTGGGAGATCGGTGTCTGAGTCGCAGCATTCAGCAAACTAATGTCATCGAATCCACTCTCGACGCTCGGTCGCGTTGGTCGACAGTACTGGCGGGACCTGTTGAGCGTCTACTACGCGAACACGCCCGTCTGGCGCTGGCTGAAAAGTGCTGCACTCGTCTTCCTGGGCTTTTTCGCCTGGATGGGCGGGTCGGTCCTGCTCTCGGTCCAGCCCGGGTGGACGTTCCTGCACTACGTGATGGCCTACGGGATGCTGGTCGTCGCCTGGGGACCGTTCACCCACTTCGTCGTCGTCCCGCTGACGATCCGACTCCGACGAACGGCCGATCATCCCGTCACGCGCGCGTTCTCGCGTAACTCCGGGACGATCAATCTCACCATCTTCTTCGCGCTAGTGGTGGTTCTCGGGACGGTCACGCCCGGGTTCATGTTGCTCGAATTCTCCCTCTCCAGCGACGGCGGCACCGACGTCACCGGTGACCTCTCGTGTGAGGTGGGCGAGACAGTCGTCACCTGCGAGATAACGGACCCAAGCGGATTCGACAGGGTGGTCGTCACGTCCGGCGGCGAGACTATCGTGACCGTCGACGAACCACCCTACACCTTCGAGTTCGAGCAGGACGTGCTCGTCGAGACACGGACGGGTAGAGAGTACCGGGTGTCGCTCCAGGACGAAAACGGCGACCGGGTTCGACGGTTCGTCAGAATCGTTCCGGGATAGGTACGCGCCGGGTGTGAACAGCGGCCGGTCTATCGGCCCGACTGCGGACTCTCGAAAAACTGCTTGATGATCTTCCCCTCGGCGCGGTGGAGCGTTTCGCTGACGGTCGATTTCGCACGCCCGACTTCCGCTGCGAGTTCGGTTAGCGAGCAGGTCCGGGGGGTGTCGTAGTACCCCTGCTCGATTGCGGTCTGGACGATCTCCGCCTGCGAATCGGTCAGCAGATGTTCCTCGCCGACGTGCTGTTGCAGATAATCGATCGTAAAGGAGATGTCGAACTGTCTGAGTTGTTCGCCTAACTGGGAGATGCTGTCGCTCGGTGCGGTCAGTTCCCAGACTGCAGCGCCATCCGAAAGCTCGAAGGGCATCTCCAGTGGAACCCCAGAGTCACGCGCCGGAAGCAAGAGTAGAGGAAGCGTCGTCTCGAACTGGACGAGTCCCCGGTCTTCTGGCTCGTTCAGCACCTGCACTTTGCTCACGTCCTCGTAGCCAGCCATCTCCTGGAGGAGTTCGGATAGATCTTCGCTTTCGATCTCGGCGAGACCGACCCCAGAACGCTCGTCGGAGACCGCCGCGAGGATCCGAAAGGTTGCGTCGGGATACTGTCGCGACAGGTCCCCGATCCAGACGTCCCCGGGGATCGTCAGTTCGAGTCGCGTCTCCGGCATACACTAGCTGATCGGCCCCGGTCGGAAAAGCACTGATGCGAACATATTCGGTGTCGTGTTCGGTTATCGGGACTGGCCCAAATGTTGAAACAGGCAAACACACACGTCTAGGTATGGAGAGTGTCTCGATCAGTCGGGCGATCCCCGGGCCGACGGCACCGCTGCACGAGGCGATGCACGACCTCGAACCGTTCATGAAGAGCGCGGGGTTCGACACTGTCACCGTGGACAGCGACCAGTTCACGATCGAGAACAACGTCGGACTGTTGTCGATCAGCCTCGACCTGCAACTCGTCGACCGGGACGCGGACCTCGCCTACGAGCAGATCGACGGGATCTTCGAGTCGATGGAGACGCGGTACACGCTCGAAGAAGGCGAGGAGACGACGACAGTCACGGCCACGACCGAGTTCGAACTCGACGCGAGCATCGTCGGTCCGATTCTCGATGCGACGATCATCGCACGACAGCGAAAGAAGGAGTTGACGCGGCAGTTCGACTATCTGGAGGAGGTCGCCGCCGAAGCGAACGCCACCGAGTGAGTGGCGAACGTCTTCGGACAAATGCTGATTGACGAGACGGACCGAGTGGATCGACTGATGAGACAAACCGGACGGATCGACCGATGAGACGGACCGAGTGGATCGACTAATGAGACAAACAGCAAGCGCCGACAGATGAGTACGGCAGCAGCGCAGGTCTCGCGCTGGTCGAAGCGGTTCACGGTCGTGAGCGTCGCCTTCGCGCTGCTGTGGGGGGTCGGAACGATTGCCGACATCTCGCGGAACAGTCAGATCGTGGTTGGCCTCTTTGGATTCGTCTTTCACATGATCTTCGGCAAAGGGTACGCGCTCGTCCCGACGTACTTCGACCGCGACCTCGAACCGCCGTGGCTCCCGATGGTCCAGTTTCCCCTGTCGGTCGGCGGGACAGTCGCGCTCGCTGCCGCGTCGATAACAGAGGGCGCGACGGGACCGCTCACGAACGCGGGCGCACTCCTCTGGTTCGGCGGCGTCGTCGTCTTCGTCGGCGGACTGGCCCTGTCAGTCCGGGGAAACCTGACGGGCACCGAGACCGGAACCGGCGAGCACAACAGCCACAGACGCGGGGTCGACAGACTCGCGAACCTGTTCATGCCCATCGCGCTCGCGTATCTGGTCGCCGGGAGCTACGAGGTACTCGCGGCCGCGACCGGCCTTCCCCTCCTTCTCGACGGCTACCGACCGCGGTCGACCCATCTGCTCGCCGTCGGGACGGCGACGCTGTTCGTCTTCGCCATCGGCGTTCGCCTCTTTCCGCGACTGCTTCGAGCCACGCCACCAAAAGCGCTCGTCGCCGTGGTCTTGCCGCTGGGCGCAGTCGCACCGGCCGGACTCGCGGCGACGCTTCCATCGGGCGAGTGGTTCGTCGTCTTCGCGCTCGCGCAGGCGGGTGCGGTCGTCGGCTACGCCGTCGCTATCGCGATACTATTCTATCGTGCTGACAGCCCACGCATCGGGGCCTACGGGGTGCTGTGCGGCGCGTTCGCTGGCGTCGTCGGCGTCGGGCTGGGGGTGTGGTTCGCCGTCTCCGGTATCGATTCCACGCACGTGGCCGCCCATCTGCGCGTGAACCTGCTCGGCTTTCTCGGACTGACGATCGTCGGCGCGACCTATCAGTTCTATCCGCCAGCGGTCAGTCAGTACCCCGGCGGAACGGACAGGACTGCCGCGGCATCGATCGCTGGAATGGCCACAGGGCTGTCCATCGAGACAGTCGCACGCATCGTCGGCCACGAACCGATACTTCTGGTCGGGGAACTCGTGACGCTGCTCGGGATTGTGCTGTACGCGGCGGTGCTCTACGGCGTGCTGGCGTCTCGGTAAGGGTCACGAGCCACAGAGACACCTCAGATCAGCACCACATTTATATGATATGTGTTTGTTGATCGCTATCATGGTACTTTCAGTATCCTCAAGTATCGTACTGCAACAGACCACAGTGATCGCCTTCTTTCTCGTCTGGTTGGCGGCTGTCGTCATCATCATCGCAGGCGTCTGGAAAACGTTCACCAAGGCAAATCAGCCGGGATGGGCGGCGCTGATACCATTTTACAACTTCTATATCATGCTCAAGATCGGTAACAACGAGTGGTGGTGGCTGCTAGTGCTGTTTGTCCCACTCGTGAACCTCTACGCGATGTACAAGATATTCGCTGGCGTCTCGAAGGCGTTCGGCAAGGGGATCGGACACGCGCTCGGACTGTGGTTCCTGGGATTCATCTTCTGGCCGCTCTTCGGATTCGGGAACTACACCTACCAGGGCCAGCCGTCCTGAGTCAGTCCCGCAGGCGGGACAGGTCTGCGGTCAGTCGCCTGTGAGTTGTTGAGTCGGTGGTTCGCCGTCGTACCCCTCGGGAATGTACGCACAGAGCGGGTCGCTCGCCAGCGGGTCGCCTGTGTAGGCGTAGGCCCGTGACCTGCTCCCCCCGCAGACGTGTCGGTACTCGCAGGCCCCACACTTCCCGCGGAGCGCATTCTTGTCACGGAGTGACTCGAAGAGATCCGTGTTCCGGTACAGGTCAACCAGATGGTCGTCAGTGACGTTGCCTGCACTCTCGGGCAGAAAGCCCGATGGGTACAGTTCGCCTGTGTGACTTACGAACGCGAACCCGTCGCCAGCGGTGATCCCGCCGCGTCGTCCGGCGAATCCGTCGGCGCGTTCCCTGCCGCGCCGTCAGACCCGCTCCCGTCCGTTGCACGCGATTCCCCGTCGCTTCGTTTCTGGTCAAGTAGCACGCGCCGGTAGTGGGGTGCCTCGGTCGTCTTGATCCCGAAGGGGGCCTCAGTCTGTTTCTGTGTGAGCCATTCCATGACTCGCTCGGCGCGCTCTGGCGAAACCGGATCGAGTACTCGCCCGCGGCCGACGGGGACGAGAAAGAACACCGACCACAGCACCGCACCGAGGTCGGCGACCAGGTCTGCGATGTCGGGGAGTTCGTCGACAGTCGACGCACAGACGGTGGTGTTGATCTGGAGCGGAAGCCCTGCGTTCCGGGCGTCCGCTGCCGCCTCCATCGTCGCCGCGAAACTCCCCTGTTCGCCACGAAATCGGTCGTGGGTCTGCGGCGAGGCACCGTCGAGACTCAGCGCCATCCGGCGCAATCCCGCGGAAGCGAGTTCGTCAACCCGGTCGGCCGTGAGCGAGGCCGTTCCGCTCGGCGTCATCGTCATCTGCAGTCCCTGCTCTGCCCCGAAGGCGACCAGTTCCGTCACGTCCGGCCGGACGAGCGGGTCGCCGCCAGATAGCACGACGAGTTGTCCTTCTCCGAACTCGCGGGCCGCCCGGAGCAGTTCCTTGCCCTCGCTCGTGGTCAACTCGTCGGGGTGGCGGTTCGGTTGAGCGTCCGCACGGCAGTGTTCGCAGGCCAGTTCACACGCCTGCGTCAGTTCCCAGATCAGGACGAAGGGCCGCCGGTCGGTGTCGATGTCGGTGTTCATTCGTCGAGTGAGTGCGAGGGACGGTTGCCGACACGGTACGACCGAGTCGCTGTCCCCGAACGACTTCTGTCGACCCGAACTATCGTGCTCATACGAGAGAGTCCGAGCGCAGACTGTGAAAGTCGTGTGTCGAATATGTTCGGGGATCGAGCAGCGATAGAACAGAAAGGAACCGACCGAGACCGCTCCGATCAGACCCGGTACTCCTCGATCTTGTCCTCGTCGACTTCGATACCGAGACCCGGCTTTTCTGGCACCGAGAGTTTCCCGTCTTCGACCTCGAAGGGGTCTGCGATGACGTCGTCCTCCCACGCGTAGTACGTCGAGTCCGGCGGCAAGGAGAAGCCGGGGATTCCGGAGACTGCGTGGAGAATCGCAGCCGTACGGATGCCGAGATCGAACGCACAGTGGTGGGTGAACGGGATGCCAGCGTCTTCGAGGATGGACGTCTGCTGGCGGAGTCCGGCGATGCCACCTGCGGGCGTCAGGTCGACGACAGCGACGTCCATCGCACCGGCCTCGATCAGCGACTGGAGGTTGTGCGGGATGTAGGTGTCCTCGTTCGGTGCGATCGGATGACGCAGGCGCTGGCGGAGGCGGGCGAGCGAGCGGTGGGCGTCGACGCGAATCGGCTGTTCCATGTACTGGAGGCGGATGTTCTCGTCCTCGATGCGAGCGCCGACGCGGACCGCCTCGTCGAGCGTCCAGCCCTGATTGGGGTCGAGTCTGAACTCGAGTTGGCCGTCGACCTCGTCGTGCATGGCGATGATACGGTCGGCGTCCTGCTTCCAGTCTCTGCCCGCCTTGGTCTTGAGCACCGAGAAGCCCTCCTCGACTGCCTCGCGGGCTTTCACGCGGGATTCCTCGGGCGGGAGGATGCCGAGACAGAACGCCACCTCCACGTCGCCCGCCTCGGAGGCGTCGATGCCGTCGCTCTCCATGTGGTGGCTGCGATTGCCCTGCGAGGGAGCCGTCCAGCCACCGAGCAGTTCGTAGATTGGCTTGCCCAGATCCTTGCCGACGATGTCCCAGCAGGCAGTCTCGACGGCGGCGAAGAAGAGTTCGACGTTGGTGTACTCGATGAAGACCTGTCGGCGGAGGCGTTCGACCTCGTACGGCGACTGGCCCTCGACGAGCGGAGCGATGCCGTCCTCGATGATCGACTCGGTCGCAGTCGGAGAGAGGAAGGTTCGCATCTCGCCGTAGCCCGAGACCCCTGCGTCGGTGTCGACCCGGACGATCACACGCTTCATGCTCTCGACTTGCCCGTGGTTCGTGACGTAGGGGCTGATCCCCAGATGCTCGTCCAGCCCGATGACTGGCATATCGACCGTCCTCGCGGTGATTGATTCGATCTCCATGTACTGCGGTGCGTAGAGCGAGGCAAAGAATCTGGTGTTGCTCGCGCTCTCACTGAACCGTTCGTCGCAGCGCCGCGATTGCGCTCTGCGTGTCAGTTCCGATTCGCTTCGTGAATAGCGACGAAGATAGCGGCGAGTTCCGTACCGATGATATCGCGGATGCGA
Source organism: Halovenus marina (assembly GCF_051414115.1). Taxonomy (NCBI): domain Archaea; kingdom Methanobacteriati; phylum Methanobacteriota; class Halobacteria; order Halobacteriales; family Haloarculaceae; genus Halovenus; species Halovenus marina. The sequence goes on from NZ_JBLKNZ010000001.1 coordinate 2,579,746, forward strand.
TCGCCCTTCTCGGCGCTTGCCTCGGCCGGGGCTCCGATCGCTCCGGACTCCGAGTACGCCTCGAAGGGGCGATACACCGACAGCGGGCCGCCCTCGATCAGGTCGCTGCCGCCCCATTCGTAGTGTTCGTCCCACATGGTCGCGTCCCAGCCGTCCTCTGCGACCAGATCCGGCCGGACGGCGAGCATCAGCGAAGTTTCGAACTCGCCGCCGTGGGCCATCCCGCCGGTGTCGCTGTCGCGCAGGTTCTGGATTTCCTCGGTTGCAAGCTGGAAGTACGTCAATCCGAGCACCTCCGCGTCGGCGTCGACGCCGACGGTGCTCGTGACCGTGCTGATCATCGCGATGTTGCCGCCGTGTCCGTTCACGAAGATGATGGCGTCGAAGCCGTTCTGGAGGCCGGTGTGTGCGATGTCTTCGAGGGCGGACCGCATGTGGTCGAACTCCAGCGTGAGCGTCCCGCCGAAGCCGAGATGATGGGGCGAGAAGCCGCTCCAGACCGTCGGCGTGACCAGCACGGGTTCGTCGTCGAGTCGGCCGAGCGCGGCGTCGATGATGGCCTCGACGAGAATCGTGTCCGTCGCGACGGGAAGATGGTTCCCGTGTTGCTCGATGCTCCCGACGGGGACGACGAGCACCGACCCATCCTGCTGGCCGATAGACTGAACCTCGCCAGCGGTCTTGCCCGCCCACTCGTGGGGTTTCTCGCCGATGGATTCATACAGCATCGTCCGATACCTCCTGGCGCTCACTCGGGATGGGGGAAGTTCCAATCATACCCATCAGCTGATTTGCAGGGCCGATACAAAACCCTACCCGTCACACGAGTCACAGCGGGGTCGATCCAGACGGCCTACGCGTCGACGGAGTCCAGAAAGTCCCACATGTGTCGGGTCGCCTCCGCTCGTGCGTCACGCAAAACTGTGTGTCCAGTGCCCTCGACGTGAACGAGACGCCCGTTTTGAAGGTGGTCTGCAAATTCGTGGTCGCGGGCCCGCGTCGCGGCGTCGACATCCGCCCGGAGTATCAGCGTCGGCGCGTCAATTTCCGAGTAGAACGTGCGGGGGTCCCGGTAGCCCGCTCGCTGGATTTCGGCGGCGGTCGGACTCACGCGCAGTCGGGCCTCGGCGAGCAGGGTCGCCAGTTCGGTCTCGCCAGCCTCCGCGTACTGTCGGATGCCGTCGTCGACGTCGGGCAATTCGTCGGCGTCGTGACCGTGCCAGAAGCGAATCTGCTCGCGAGTGTCTTCGGCGCGTTCCGCGGGCGTCCGCGCGAAATCGAGCATCCCGGCAGGATCGACGAGAACGAGGGCGCGAACGCGTTCAGGGTGGGTCGCGGCCGTCACTACGGCCGTATGTGCGCCCATCGAGTGCCCCCAGACGATCGGAGCCTCGATATCAAGCGCGTCGAGAAGGCCGACGAGGTCAGCCACGCGGTCAGCAACCTCGTAGCCCGTCTCCGGCGCATCGGAGCGACCGTGACCGCGAGCATCGTAGGCGACGACGTCGTAGCGGCCGTCGAGTTCCCGGATCAGGGGCGACCGACAGGCGCTGTCGTCGTACAGTCCGTGGGCGACGACGAGCGGCGGCCCGTCGCCGCCGGTTCGCAGATAGTGCAGCTCGACGCCGTCGACGGAACAGACGCCACGGGACCAGTCGTCCATAGTCGAATCTCCGCAGCGAGGGACAAAACGTTGCCTCCGTCCAAAGATAGTTCAGGGACCACGCGGAACAGCGAGTGGCGTCTCCGTTCGCTCGGGAGTGTCGACGCTCGCGGTCGGGGTAGCTGTTTCCGGTTCGGGCGGGGACAACACAACAGAAACTATGACAGACCCAACGATCGGTATCATCGGCGCAGGGGCAATCTCACAGCAACACGCGACACAGTTGGCGGAACTCGGTGAGACGGTCGACGCCGTCGCAGACATCGACGGCGAGGCACGGGAATCGTTCGCCGCGACTTACGACGTTCCAGCGACCTACGAGGGGTACGAGGCGATGCTGGCCGACGCTGATCTAGATATCGTCCTCGTTGCAGTGCCGAACGCCCTCCACGCCGAGTGTACGATTGCGGCGCTCGAACGCGACTGTAACGTTCTGGTCGAGAAGCCGATGGCGCGAACGCTCGACGAAGCCGAATCCATCGCCGACGCCGAGCGGGAGAGCGAGGGGACGGTCATGGTCGGCTTCACGATGACGTTCTCACCGGCCGTCGAAGCAGTGACCGAGCGCGTCCACGACGGCGAACTCGGTGATGTCTTCGAGGTGGACTGCCGACTGGTCCGCCGCCGGGGGATCCCACAACTCGGCTCGTGGTTCACACAGAAGGACCTCTCCGGCGGCGGCGCACTGATCGACGCGGGCGTTCACTTGCTCGGCGTGACAGTCGACATGCTCGATTCGCCGGATGTAGAATCGGTCAGCGCCCGGACTGGCGCACACTTCGGGAGCGACCCCGAGGAGTACACCTATCTCGATATGTGGGCTGGCGACCCGGTCGAGGACCCGACCTTCGACGTGGACGACAGCGTCCGCGGGCTAGTTCGCTTCGCTGACGGCACGACGCTCGCGCTCGACGTGACGTGGGCGAGCAACCGCGAACCCGAGCGCCGCGTCCACGTCCTCGGTGACGAGGCGGGCGCGACGATTCCGGTCCACGGCGGCAACCCGACCATCTACAGCACCGAGCGCGACGAACTGACCGACACCGAACTGCAGGTCCAGGACGACGATCCGATCCAGAAGGAGTGGTCGTACTTCCTCGGCGTGGTGCGCGGCGAGTGCGAGCACGCAAAAAACACCGCCGAAGACGGGCTTACGGTCCAGCGGATCATCGACGGCACGTATCGGTCAAGCGAGCAGGGACAGGAAGTCAGCTTCTAGAAGTCGCGCTCGACAACGGGATTTCAGAAGTCAGGTCCGATAGCGGAGACCTAGAAGTCCCGTCCGATAAAAGAGGCCTTCGCGTGGGCGAGTTCGCCCTCGGGGTCGTCATGCGAGCCGTTCTCGTAGAGGTACCAGTCGATGTCAGCAGCGTCGGCAGCCTCGAACACCGCCTCGTAGTCGACGTCACCGATGCCGAATGAGGCGTGGACCGGCCCGTCGGCGTCGAGGTGAGCGTCAGTACAGTGAAGCAGGTCGATCCGGTCGCCGTGCGTCTCGATGACCGAGGCGGCGTCGGCCCCCGCATAGGTCGCAAGCCCCACGTCGAGTTCGAAACCGACGACATCGGTCTGCTCGACGAGCAGGTCGAAGGCAGTCTGGTCGCCGAGTTGGGTGAACTCGGCGTCGTGATTGTGATACAGGAGCGGATAGTCGTATTTCGCCAGTTCCTCGGCGAGCGCGTCGAGCTTGCGCGCGACCCCTTCGATGCGCTCGGCGGACTGGAAGTTGTCGCTGTCGAGATAGGGGACGATGAGTCGTTCACACCCCAGATCGCGGTACAGCTGTACGGTTCCCTCGAGATCGTCTTCGAGGTCCTCCATCCGGACGTGTGCACCCGGAACGGAGAGGTCGTTGGCATCAAGTGCAGTTGCGACCGTCTCCGGGTCCTCCTCAAGCACACGATAGGCGAACTCGACACCCTCGAAGCCAGCGTCTGCGACGCGTTCGAGCAGGTCCGGCATGGGTACGTCGAGTTCACGGAGCGTGTACAGTTGGATTCCGTTCTGCATGTCCTCCGGTAGCGTCGGCGCCCTCTTGAGCGTTGTCAAGACGGCCGGTCACGTCGCCGTGAGACGGCAGTCTCGACTACCACCTGTGACCACCAATCGTGACGACCGCTCCGCATTGTGGACATTCAGAGACCTGTAACGGGTCCGACTGGGAGTGTCGAACGACCACCTCCTCGACACTGACCGAACGATTACACCGCTTGCAGACCGGAACCCGAGTCATGTTATCTAAATCACATAATAGGAGATCGCTCAACAGCATAACGCTGTCGTGCTGGCGAACTGTCCAGAAACGCCAGCGAGTGACGTCGATGAATGACTTCGAAGACGGACAGATGAACACAGTCTTTGACCGTCGGCGGAAATACTCGGGCATGGAGTACACGAAACTCGGTTCGACTGGGGTCGACGTCTCGGAGATCTGTCTCGGCACGTGGCGGTTCGGGATGGAATCGGAGGGTGTCCTCGAAACTGACCGGGAGACGGCCCACGCGTTGCTCGACCGCTTTGCAGAGGCTGGCGGCAACTTCATCGACACGGCAAACGCCTACGGCGACGGCGACAGCGAGCGCTGGATCGGCGAGTGGCTCACAGAGCGCGACCGCGAGGACTACGTCATCGCGAGCAAGGTGTACTGGGCCGAAGAGAGTCGCTTCGACCAGAACCTCTCTCGAAAGAACATCCGCGCCGAAATCGAGGGGACGCTCGACCGGCTGAACACCGACTATCTCGATCTCTACTACATCCACCGCTGGGACGACGACACCCCAATCGAAGAGACGCTTCGGACGCTCACCCGCCTCGTCAAGGAAGGGAAAGTCCACTACCTCGGCGCGTCGACGATGGCGGCCTGGAAGCTGACGAAGGCCCTCTGGACGGCTGACGCCGAAGGGCTCGAATCGTTCACCGTGACACAGCCTCAGCACAACGCAGTCTATCGGGACGAAGTTGCGGACTATCTCGACGTGTGTGCTGACCAGGACCTCGCTGTCTGTCCGTACTCGCCGCTGGAGGCGGGCTTTCTCACCGGCAAGTACGAGCGCGACGGCGATATCCCCGAGGGTTCGCGCGGCGACATCGGGACGTGGTTCGACCCCGAGAGCTACACCGACAGACAGTGGGCAACGCTGGAGGCTGTGCAGGCGGTTGCAGCCGAGGCCGATGCGACGCCAGCACAGGTGGCGATCCGCTGGCTGATCGAGCGCGACCGATTCACCTGTGTGCCCATCATCGGCGCACGAACCGTCGACCAACTGGAGGAGAACCTCGGCGCGGCCGACCTGTCGCTTTCGGATGCTCAGACCGAACGCATCACCGACGCCTACCGGGAATAGATTCAGCTGGGGCAGGTGAAGCGGTGGGGATGGGATTTGAACTCGATGGCGAGACTCACTTCGTTCGTCTCGCGTAGTTCAAATCCCAGTTTCACCGCTGTTCACTCACGTTCGTTCGCTCACAAGCGGTGGGGATGGGATTTGAACCACGCCCAGACGTGCTCGCTTCGCTGCGCGCGTCTGGTCTACCTCAAATCCCAACATGTCGCATTTGCCGCTCACGGATTGTTCGCGGCAAAATGCGGTGGGGATGGGATTTGAACCCATGAGTCCTTGCGGACACCTGCTCTCAAGGCAGGCGCGTTGGGCCGCTCTGCCACCCCACCATCAGAAATCTGAGGTGTTTGTTGCCCTCTGGCGATTAGTTGGGCATTCCGGAGCAAGGCCACGCGAGTGCCTCGCTCCATTCCGGCTCCGTTGAACCGGGATGCAACCCTCGAAATCGCAGTTCACAGGGCGTGTACCGATATCTGAGCGGGAAAAAGTTGAAGGTGTCGTTCTGACCTACGAGTCAGCCGAAAAGAGCGACCACAGCGGTGATATCGGGGACGGCAAAGCGGGCTACAGGTAGGTGTGTCGAATGTAGTCGTCGATACGGTCGGTCAACTCCGATTCGAACGTCCAGAAGCCGCGGTACGTCTCCGGTTCAACCTCGGTTGCGACCAGAGCGGCACTTGCAGACTCGGACTGGTACACGACGAACCAAGAGTCGGCGATTTCGCTGTCGTCCAGCGCGTGGGTTTCGATTCCCAACTCGGGACTCGAACCGGTGTCGCGGCCGAATACGTGAGTCTCGACGTCGCTATCGGCCAGTCGCTCGTAGATCGAACGCGTGCGAGGCTCGGCCAGTCGAGACAGTTCCTGCATCCCGGTTGTGACAACCCCCTCGTTGCAGTGGAGGGCAAGCTCCTCGATGTGGTGTGAGATCTCTGTCAGAAGTGGCGTGTTCCCGGCAGCGACCAGGAACGTCGCCTCCTCGAACTGAACCAACAGCTCCGGGGTATCGATACGGTCGCGGGAGCGAGTGCCGACAACCTCGAAGCTGCTGTCTATCAGCAGAAAGTCACCGGCAAACTCCTCGAGCGTCGAGACAGCGACCAGATTCTCCGCAGGCAGAAACGAAGCGAACTGTGTCAGTAACCTCGGTTCCGATTCCTGAGACAGAACAGCGTCGTCGAAAAACCGATCGATCCGGTCGAGGATCTCAGTTCCGACCTCGTCGTTCGGTTTGAATACGACCATCGATCGGTCCCGTGTTTCCGTCTCTTCGATGAAATCCAGTAGTGTCATTCGGTCATCCCAAATGGTACTGAAAACAGGTCTCTGACGGACAAAGTTCTTTGGATTCTCCCAGTTCTCACGAGAGAGATGCGTAACGACGGTGTTCGAACAGGAGGGATCTGCCATTCCGTTCGATGGCTCCGTCTCCAGCCAAACGCGTTTGTGGATCCAGTTCTGTACTGGTGGTATGCCAACCGTCGAGTTTCGGGGCCAGACAATCGAGTGTCCGGACGGGGCAACCCTGCGTGACGTGCTGAACGAAGCGGGTCAGTCCCCACACAACGGACGCGCAACGACGATCAACTGTCGCGGCCACGGTTCCTGTGGCACCTGTGCTGTGGAAATCGAGGGGCGCGTCACCGAACCGACTGCGAGAGAGAAGGCGCGGCTCACAGTCCCACCGCACGCCAGAACTGACGGGCTTCGACTCGCCTGTCAGGTACAGGTGCGCGGCGACCTCGTCGTCCAGAAATATCCCGGCTTCTGGGGCCAGCACACCGATAGCCAGCCAATCGACAGTCCAGATGAGTGACGACCCAGCCGACCAGGGACCCGTCACCGGGGAAACGGTGACAGTAACTGTCTACGACAGGGACGACCGGTTCGACCTGTCAGTTCGGCGCGGTCGGACACTCAGGGACGTCCTGCTGGAACGGGGGCTGTCACCCTACACGCGTCTGACTGGGTCGCTGAACTGCGGCGGTCGGGGCATCTGTGCGACGTGTGGCGTCAGGCTCTCTGACGGCCCCGCGCCGGACCACTGGCACGACCGGCTGGCCGACCGCTTCGGCTATCCGCGCCTGTCGTGTCAGGTGACAGTCGACCGCGACATGACCGTTCGGCTGGTCGAGGACAAACGCATCTGGGGGTCTCGGGAGACGCAATCAGACTAGCAGGGCGTTCGGAGTTAGCTCGACTGGGACATCCGTCGATAGAGTTTGAACTTTTTTGGCTCGTCAGCCCGAGTGTGGTCTATGGAGACACAGTTCTCTCTGCCGGTGGCAGTCGGTATCGTGGTTGCGATCATCGCTGCGGGAACGGTCGGCCTGATCACCGCACCGATCGGGATGACGACTGAGACAATCTTGATGATGGTACTGCCGTCGATGGCTGTGTTCGCGGCGATCGTCTTCGTCATCGGAGTGATGCACGGCCAGCATCGCGCGGCGAACGCGTGATCGACCGCTAGCTATCGAAGTTTGTCGAAAGCTGGCCCTGCTCGTCGACAGCGAGTCCGAACTCCTCGATCAGCGCCGCGGTTCGGTCGGGTCGGTTTCTGTCGGCGCGCGCTCGTGCACGAACGGTTGAGACGAGCGTCGCCAGATCGGCGGGCGTCTCGACAGTCGGGATCAGCGGCAGGAAGTCGACCGCAAGCCCCGCGTCGCGTGCTCGTGCGGTCAGCGTCTCGATGGCGGGCGTCGCGTACGCGTCGGTGAAGTTGATCGGTTCGGAAAAGCCAGCGACGGAGACGCCGCCGCCCGGCGAGGGGGCGAGAACGACGGCGCTCGACCGGAGTTTCATCGCGACGCGTCCGATATGCTCGCGGGCGAGAAGCGGTGCCGTCGGTTCGGCCACTGCAACTGTCAGTTCGTCCTCGGCGTCGAGCAGGTGTGTGAGCGTGTTCCCGACGCGTCCGGCGTAGGTCTCACCGACCTGCACCTCGTATCGGGCTGGCTCGGGGAGAGCATCAGCGAGGTGGTCTCGAAGCAGTTCTTCGGAGTCGACATCGACCGATAGCTGGTCCGTGGGGCGATAGTTGACGAGCAGGTCGCCGCCGCCGCGCTGGATGGCCGTGCAGACGTCCGTCAGCATCGCCCGATACAGCCGAACGCGCGATTCCGGCGGGAGTCGGTCAGCCAGTTCCGGAAGCACAACCTCTGGAACGGGCGGGTCAGCGAGCACTGCGACCGTGGTCATATCGCCTGTAGTGACCCACGCGTTATGAGTCCAGCGAGAGGCGACAGGAGCGAGGCTGTGTGACAGAGGTACCGCGCGCCACGAATCGTCGGTCCGGTTTGCCGGAACACGACCGTTTAGTGTCCGTCAGCAAGTTAGTGTCGAGGACGTGTCCGAATCCGCACGGGAGACAGACAGCCCGCCGGTGGTCGAGCGGTTCCCGCACGAGGAGATCACCGACAGCGTGCTGATATACGGCCCAGCGATGAGCGGACAGCGACGCCTCGGCGTCGAGTTGCTCGCACGCGGTGACGAGACCGGACAGCAGATCTACGTGACGACGACCGAGCGGGCCTGGCGCGCGCGGAACGTACTCGGGTCGGTGACGGCAAACAGCGACGGGGCAGTCATCGTCGACTGCCTGACGACGGAGACAGAGAACGACCGGACGATCCCGGTCGGGTCGCCAGCGAACCTCTTCGAGATTGCAGACGCACTCGCAACCCTGTACAGCGACCTCGAGCGGAGCGAGCAGGTCGGGTCTCGCGTCCTGCTCGACAACCTCGCGACGATGTTACTCCATACGAACATCGAGCGAGTGACCCGGTTTCTGCATCCCGTCATCAGACACGTCGAGGAACACGGCGGCATCGTCATCGCGACACTCGACACCGACGGGGTATCGGCCGCCGAGCGGCAGACGATCCTCGGACTGTTCGACCAGCATATCGCGGTGCGAACGACCGAGCGTCACGGTCACGAGTATTCAGTGGACGACGCCCAGACGTGGCACCAGTTCGAGCCGCCACGGGAGGAACAATGAGTTCGAGCGAATTCGAGATCGAGATACTCTTCGACGCGCTTGCTGCACACACCTGTCGGTGTCTCGTCTTCAACTACGAGGGAACCGCCGAACGTCTCGATGCGATCCGAAGCCGTCTCGCGGGGTCTGGTATCGGCGTCGAGACCAGAGAGTCAGAATCGAGTCCGACGAACGTCGCCGTGTTCGTCTCGGGCGAGCGCGTGATAGACGTGATCGCAATCGACGAGTGGTGGCCCGAATCGCTGTCCATCGAGGGGGTGCTCGACGGTCGGGCCGTGAACCCGCCCGAAATTCCGGACGCAGTTGCGGCGGCGGTCACCGTGTTGCCGGAAGCCTCGAAATTACGTCTCATCGCGGTGTCCCGGGAGTTCGAACAGCGCGCGATGCGGTGTGGTGGCGGCCGTCTCGCCGTCGGGTTCCAGTACCTCTCGACGCTCGCCAACTCCGAGCGCACACGGGCGGTGTACGAGCGCCTCGCCGCCGCAGGAGTCGACGTGACAGTACATGGCGTCCCCGACGCGTCAGTCGATTCCCTCCCAGTCGAGACGAGCCACGACGGGGCAGAACAGTACGGACAGTACTGGTTCATGCTGTACGACGGCGACGGTGAGCCAGACCGAAAAGCGGTACTCGTTGCCCGCGATCGAGACGACGGGTCCTACGAGGGATACTGGTCGGTCGACCCCGCTGTCACTGACGAACTGATCCGGCTGGCAGAGCGAGAGTCAGTCGCGCCGTTTCGGGCATGAGTCCGGTCGACCCGCTCGGGCGTCACACGTGAGTGCAAAAGCGATATACACACGGCAGATCACGGGAGACAGAACTGTTATCTGGATGGCAACGTAAGGACAGGTATGGTACTCGAGGCGCTGCTGTCGGAGCTACCGCTGGTGTTGCTGCTGGCCGGTGCAGGCCTCATTATCGCCGAGGCGTTCGCACCGGGGGCGCACTTTTTCGTCGTCGGCGTCGCGCTCTTTGCCGCCGGACTTGTCGGGTTTTTTCTGCCCGTCGGCGGGACGCTCAGCCTCATCATCATGACCGCCGTCGTCCTCGTGACGGCCGTCGGGACGCTGTATGGCTATCGGAAGGCTGATCTCTACGGGGGCGAAGGCGAGGGCAAGACCAGCGATTCGAGTTCACTCCGCGGGAAATCCGGCCGCGTCACCGAACGAGTCACGCCGACAGAGGGGCAGGTCAAGATTGACGAGGGGGGATTCAACCCATACTACCAGGCCCGAAGCGTCGACGGCGAGATAGCCGAAGGGACGGAAGTGATCGTGATAGATCCCGGCGGCGGCAACGTGCTGACGGTCGAATCCTACGAGAGCCTCAGCGACGAAATCGACCGCGAACTCGAACGCGACCGACGGGCGAGCGAGCGCGAATCAGAGAGTGAGGCGAGTTCGTAGCGCGGCCATTCTGTAATCTGATAATCCCCCGCAAACGTTTTTTAGGCATACTGCATCGTGTCGAGTATGTTCCGGTCTCGCGGGGGTCTGACAGATACCATATCACCAACGAGCGGTGTCGCTGTTGCACTCGGAGTACAGTTCGCGCACGCGATGTATCAGGCGTTGCTGTTCGCTCTTGCGCCGTTTGCAGTCTGGTCAGTTGCAAGCCCAGTCGGCTTCGCTGTTGCGCTCGGTGCACTCGCCTACAGCTACGAGACGCTCGCAACCACGATCCAGGAAGCGAACACGCAGGTGGCACCGACCGAGGGCGAATCGACCAGTGCAGCGGTCGTCGACCAGCTCGAACACGACCGCGAGCGGCTCTGGGCGGCCACGCAGACGCTGCGTGCCAGCCGAAATCAGGGGGCAGACACACGGCGAGCGAGCGAATCCGGAGCGGACACGCCCGACGGGACAGTTACCGTTCCGGACGGGGGAGTCGAGAGCACGGAGACAGAGGCGGTCGGGGCAGCGACACCCGAGGAGTACGAACAGTTCATGGGCGAGTTCCAGACCGCAGTCAGCGCGACCGGAAGCGGTGACCTGACCTACCGACTCGACATCGACTCACCGACTGACTCGGGCGGAGCACTCGCCGAGTCGTACAACGAGACAGTCGCGGAGTTCGAGCGAACGATCACGACTGCGACGGATTTCAGCGACGGCGTCGAGGGATCAGCAGAGCAGGTCACGACCGCTATCGAGACAGTCAAGGACGCGAGCGAGAGTGTCGCCGAGACCGTTCAGGGGATCGTCGAGGTCTTCCACAAACAGCACGAGCAGGTGGAGACGATCACGGCCGAGGCAAGCGAGATCTCCGGTGCGATCGAGGAAGTCGCAGCCTCGACGGATCAGGTGTCCGAAACCGCACAGCGAACCGAAGAGCGAACGCAGGAGGGGATCGAGGCCGGGACGGACGCACAGGTCGCGATGCGAGAGATCGAGAGTCAGATCGACGAGGTCGTCGAGGCCATCGACGCGCTCAGCGAACAGATGGACGAGATCGGTCGCATCGTCGACCTGATCGACGACATCGCAGACCAGACGAACATTCTCGCGCTGAACGCGTCGATCGAGGCGGCAAACGCCGGGGAGAGCGGCGCGGGATTCGCAGTCGTCGCGGACGAGGTCAAACAGCTCGCCGAGGAGACACAGGACGCGACCGACGAGATCGAACAGGTCGTCGAGCGGGCGCGAGAACAGACCGAAACGACGGTCACAGAAGTCGAGCAGATGAAATCAGCCACGGACCAGGGGATCGGAACCGTCGAGGAGAGCGTCGACGCACTCGAAGCGATCAACGAACTCGCACAGGAGACGGCACAGGGCGTCGCAGAGATAAGCGACGCCGCGGACGCACAGGCGTCCAGTATCGAGCAGGTGGCATCGATCGCAGAAGGAACTGCAGAGACGAGCGCAGAAAGCGTCGACGAGGCCCAGCACATCGCCTCGATCGCAGAAGAACAGAGCCTCGCACTCGGGGAGATGTACGTCGAGGCGAAGATGCTCTCGACGCGAGCGACACAGCTCTCGACGCTGTTCGACGAGTACGAGACGAGCGCATAGACCGAATCCAGCACAACCGGCCAAGGACACAACGCTTTTTTTCCGGCCGCAACTCCTCTCCCCATGGATCCCCTCACAGCCGTACTGGTGGCGAGTACGGAAACCGCAGAAAACGTGACCGGGGAATCCCCAATTCCGCGCGCCGAGTGGCTGCCGGAGTGGGTTCCGGGGTGGAGCCTCGAACTTGTCGCATCGCTCGTCGTCATCGGTCTGGCGTGGCTGGTCGCTCGACTGCTCGTTCGGCTGTTCGGCCGACGGATCGCCCGCCACATCGAGCGGCCGAGTCTGACCGGCGTCGCGCTCGGCGGGATCAAGGTCGGCGTCTACATCTTCGCACTGCTCGTGCTGTTGCGGATCAACGGACTCGATCTGGGCAACATCGCCCTCTCTGTGACGGTGTTTTCGGCCGTGATCGGTGTCATTCTCGCACCCATCGTCGGGAGCATCATCAGCGGCGTCTTCCTGCTTGCCGACCAGCCCTACGAGATCGGTGACATGATCGAACTCACCGAACGGGGACAGCGTGGCTTCGTCGACGACATCACGCTCCGCTACACGAAGATATTCACGCTCGACAATTCGTTTCTGGTGATCCCCAACGGGAACATCCGGGACCGCGACGTGGTCAACTACTCCGCAGAGGATACCCGCCTCCGGGAGTCACTCAACGTGCTCATCACCTACGAAAGCGACCTCGAAGCGGCCAGAGACCTGATGGAGTCGAGCGCGAGAGGCGTCGAGGGCGTCATCTCTGGTGGCCCGAACATCCGCGTCGGCGGTGCGCGGTATCCGGCAGCGCCGCAGTGTCTGATCGGTTCGTTCGCAGACAGCGGTATCCTCCTCCGTCTGCGCTACTGGGTGCAGGAACCGTACCGCCTCCCGACCGTTCAGTCACAGATTCAGACTGCAATCTGGGACGCCTTCGAGGACGCGGACGTCGAAATCGCCTACCCGCACTCGCATCTCGTCTTCGACGAGACGAGCGGACAACTCGAAGTGTCGGCCGACGGCGACCATCGAACATCTTCAAACGGTCCCGAGGCTGTCGACGGGAACCAGCACACGCAGGAGGGCGATAACAGCGACGACACCCGACCGAACTCGGGAGACAAGTAGCAGAGACAGTCACGCCAGCGAGTCACACAGCAGAGACGGTGACGAGTTCACAGTCCAGTTCGTCCTGGAGAAACCGCTCGATGTCGGGACCGTCGACGAGTCGGCGCATCATCTGCCGCCACCGGCCGACCTGCTTCGTCCCGATGACGACGATGTCTGCGTCCTCTGCGAGTACTTCCTCGAGGATCGACTCCTCGACGAGCAGTCCGCTCCGAACGGCGTACCGGACCGAGTCGAGTTCGTCGAACTCGCGCTCGACTGCCGCTTTGAGTTGGCTTCGCGTCACGCGTTTGCCGGACTGGTACAGATTCACGTGAAGGATCGTCAGCGACGCGTCGTGCTCGTCGGCGATCGAAATCGCCTCGGCCAGCGTCGCTCGCGAGTGGTCGGTCAGCGGGTACCGGACCGGTACCACAACCTGCGTCATACTGACGTTTGGATGGGGAGTAACCTGACCCTTCCGAATGAAGCGAGCGGCCGCGGCCCGCTCTGCGCTGCCACAAGCTCATTTTCTTTGATGGGAGTATAGCATATTCGGGGAATATTTTTATTTTTGCCCATTCTACACTGTGGTATGGCTGATACGTCGTTAGACGACCGCGGTCGTCTCACGCTTCCGAAGGAAGTGCGAGAACGATACGGTGACCGGTATCATCTCGTTCAGCTTGACGATGGCATCAAGCTCGTTCCAGTTGCCGAGGACCCGCTCGCTGCGCTCAGAGACGAGTTCGAGAATGTCGACGAGTCGGCCGATGAGCTTCGCGAACGCGCACGCAAGGCGGCTCTGGAAGAGGCTGGAGAATAAATGTACGCGGAAACGGACTTTCTGCTCGCCCTGATCAAGGACGAAGACTGGCTCGGAGAGGCTTCCGAAACCGTCTATCGGACACACCAGGACGCGCTGTGGACGTCACAGTTTACGCTCATCGAACTTCTGTTGGTCGCCTACCGCGAGAATCGCGATGTCGAACGCGTCGTCACGAACGCCGCCGCCCTCGTCGACGTTCGCGGCGACGTGGAGACGGTCGTCTCCGCCGCGACCTATGTCAAAGACCACGGATTTACGCCCTTCGATGCACTCCATCTCGTCGAATCTGACGGCGATACCATCGTCTCCAGTGACGATTCCTACGACGACATCGCGCCGCGTCTCGATCTGACGTCCGTATCCGAAGAATGAAGAGGGGGACACTTACAGGCGGGCCCGCCCAAGTGAATCTATGAGACAGATCACTGGGCCTGATGGCGCCACGCTGTACATCGACCGTCAGGAGGGCACGCGCGGGCAGAAAGGCCCCTTCTATGTCGTCTACACGGACGAACAGGCGAGCGAGCGCTGGGGGTTTTTCTGCACGAACTGCGAAACCGTTGACAACGCCGTCGACGCGATGGGTCGCATCCAGTGCAACCAGTGTAGCAACCGGACGAAAGCCGAGGAGTGGGACGCGGCCCACGAGTGAGCGCACGCTAGTATCCCTCATATTACACGTGAGTACGCTTATTACCGATGGCGGAATAGAGGGGACTGGATGGGAAGCGTTAGCACACAACTCGAACGCGAGGCCGAGTCGATATTCGACGAGTTGGGATACGCGGTGACGACAGACGAACAGGGCTTTCGAGCCGAGCGAAAGTGGCGCGTCGTGGAGGTTACGGCCATGCCCGAACCCGGGGAGGTGCCCGCCTCCGGTGGGATGCGCTGTTTTGTCACGTGGGCCGAACAGGTCGGCACGCTCGAACGGGAGATCCGACGGGCGAATCCCGGCTACGACTGGGCGATCATCGGCATCGACGACGAGGAGTACGTCGTGAGCCGACGTCCGACCTGACCGGGCTATCGGCTGCGTCGGGTTCGGTCGATTCGAGCGTGTCGTGGGTTCGTCCGGACAGTTTATCGGGCCGGGGTGGTCAAGGGTGGATATGGTCGTCCAGACAGTGACGACGATGCTCGCGGGCGCAGCCTTCGGGCTTGCGCTTGCGGCACCGCCCGGCCCGATGAACGCCATCATCGCCGAGGAGAGCGTCGTCCGGGGCTGGCGCGCCGGGTTCAGTGCCGGTCTCGGCGCGATGACCGCCGACCTGCTCTTTTTCGTGCTCGCGCTGGGCGGTGCCGTCACTGTCGTCGAACAGTACCCCGGAGTGCGGGCCGGGATGGTCACCGTCGGGGGCGTCCTGATGCTGTATTTCGCCCGCGAGACAGTCCGGAACGTGCAGGCGGTGCAAACGCCCGATCCGACCGAAACGGGACGGGGATTTCGCAAGGCGCTCGTGCTCGGACTGTCGAACCCGTATCAGATTCTCTTCTGGATAACGGTCGGCGCTGGGTTACTCACGCCGGGCGAACTCGACGTGTTCGCCGTGGTTCCGGTCCTCGGGGACCGACTCGCCGACATCGTGGTCGTCCAGACTGGAAGCGCCGCGTTAGTGGTCGGGCTGTTCGGCGGTATCGCCTGCTGGATCGTCGCGTTTCCCGCGCTGCTGGTCGCTGGCCGTCGTCGCACCGACGCCTTCGCACCGGCCGTCGCGGCACTCAGCGCAGTCGTCCTCGCCGGGTTCGGTGTCTGGTTTCTGGTCGACGGGCTCTCGACGCTCGGCTGACGGACTACTTGGGCCGTTCGTCGACCGCCGCCATCTCGGCGGTGAGCCACTCGCGGAACCACCGGACGCGTGTCAGTCGCCGGTGGGCGATGTCCTGAGCGGTCTGGCTGTGGACCCGTTCGCGTGCGTCCTGACCGCGTTCGATCACACGCTCGACCATCTCGGCGGTGTCGGTGTGCGTTCGCGACTCGTATCCCATCCGCAAGACCATGAGTGCCGCGCCGTGTGCGCCGACTTTGTCGAGGATGTCGGCTTCGATGAGCGAACGCGTTTCCCGCGTCAGATCACCGAGGTCACCCTGATACGAGTGGTCGCGGATCGCATCACACACGGAGTCGACGAAGGACTGCGGGTAGTCACAGTGGGTCGTCAGATACTCCCGCGCGATGCGAGCGCCCGCCTCGGCGTGAACGTCCTGTTCGACCTCGAGTTTGGCGATGTCGTGAAACAGCGCCGCGACGCGCGTGACGTCGACGTTCGCGCCCTCCTTGCGAGCGATCTCGACTGCGAGGTCGACGACGTTGCGGATGTGATTGAAGCGGTACTCGGCGGAGTGCCAGGGGTACCACCGCATGCGCCCGCCCTCGTCTTCGGTTTCGACGCTCGCGGTCAGATAGTCGTGGACGAACGCTTCCATCTCCGCAAATTCCTCGTCCGAGACTGGCGACTCGCGTATCTCAACACCCACACCACCACCTCCGAATGCGACGTACGTTGATCATCTTGCCGCTATCTAGAGCAGTTCGACTCTTTAGCGTTACGACAACTGTACGAACAGGTAACGACGGGCCACACCCAGTCTAAGAGTGTTCCTGCCGCACGGCGGTGAATCGCCCACAATCTGTGTCTGTTCGACGGCATTCCTGCGTGAATGTCCAAAAACACGTGACAGGCTGTAGACTTATCACAGT
This sequence comes from Halovenus marina, assembly GCF_051414115.1. Taxonomy (NCBI): domain Archaea; kingdom Methanobacteriati; phylum Methanobacteriota; class Halobacteria; order Halobacteriales; family Haloarculaceae; genus Halovenus; species Halovenus marina. Next base: position 2,596,395 of record NZ_JBLKNZ010000001.1, read on the forward strand.
GCAACGTGCATACTAGCAGTATGGAGATTCGAGAACCGACCCTCCGGGACCGGCCCGCGATCAGAGACGTCGCACGGCGGTCGCTCCAGACGTCGTACCCGCTCGAACCGAAAGCGATCATCGGGGCCATCGAGGAGTGGTACGACGAGACGCGCCTCCGGGAGTTGATCGACGACGACGAGAAACTGCTGCTGGTCGTCGAGAAGGACGGACAGATGGTCGCCTTCTCGGATAGCATTCTCTCGGGTGAACAGACGGGAGAGGTTCTCTGGTTGCACGTCGACCCGGATTACCGGGGCGCAGACATCGGTGAGCAACTCTTCGAGGCGACCCGCGAGGAACTCGCAGACCGCGGCGCGACGAATCTGCAGGGGCGCGTCCTCGCTGAGAATCCGGACGGGAACGACTTCTACAGGGGGCAGGGGCTGACGAAAATCGGTGAGGAGTCCGTGACTATCGACGGGACGACCTACGTCGAGAACGTCTACGCCGACACCGGCGGGGAAGGGATCGAGGCGGTCGAAACTGACGAGGGGACGGTTTACGTGGACCACCAGAGCGCGGAGACGGGGTCGATCGCCCCCTTCCACGTCGTCTACACGGAGGACGGCGGTGGAGAGATATACGGCTACTGGTGTTCACGGTGTGACGTGTTCGCCAACGCGATGGACGCGATGGGCCGCATCCAGTGTGACGAGTGTGGCAACCAGCGGAGTCCGACCCGGTGGGACGCCGCGTATCTCTAGTGTCACAGGGCGGAAATGCAGATCACACGTACAGCAGGGGGATCATGAAGACGACGCCAGCCGTGAGTCCGAGCACGAGTTCCTGGCGGCCGCGGTTGGGGAGGTCAGCGCCGGTCGACAGTGCCTCTGGAATGAACTCCGTGAGGACGAGATACACCATCGCCCCGCCCGCAAAGCCGAAGCCAAAGGGGAGAAACGTCTCTGCCCATCTGACGAAGACGAAGGCGAGTACGGCACCGATTGGCTGGGGGAGACTGGAGAACACCGCCGCGCCGACCATCTGCCGGTTCGACAGCCCCATCGACCGCATCGGGATGGCGATGGCAGTCCCCTCGGGGACGTTGTGAATGGAGATAGCGATTGTCATAAACACCGCGAGCAGGGGCACCGAAAAGCCGAGCAACGAGAGTCCATTCTCCAGCCCGAGTTCGGCAAACGAGACGCCGACTGCGACTCCCTCGGGGAAGCTGTGAACGGTCAGAATGCCGAGAATGAGTACGAACGTCTTCACGTCCCCGTCCGCGAACACCTGCGCCTCGATCGGTTCGTGGTCGTGGTCAGAATCCCCGGCGCTGGGTTCGTCGTCCGCACCGACGTCCGTTCCGTCACCGTGGGTGTGTCCCGTTCCAACATCGACGGCGCTGAGCACTCTGTCGGACGCCTCGACCAGCACAACCCCTGCGAGCAGGCCACCGACGAGCAGGACGGGAACCCCATCATCGGAGTACGCTAGCCCCTCGTTGACCAGTCCAAACAGCGACGCCGAGACCATGATCCCCGACGCGATTCCCCAGAGCGCCACGTTCCAGCGGTCGCTGAAGTCGTCGACGAAAAAGAACGGGAGCGCACCGAGACCGGTCGCCAGCGCGGTGACAAGCCCGGCGAGAAAGACGAAGACGAGATTCCCGACAGCGTCCATATCTGCGGTTTTCACTGCTGAGCAAAGAAGATATTCAAACGGAGATCAACGGTAACCACGCCTGTAAACGCTGACGGCGACAGGGCCGGTCGTGACAGACCGTCTATCGATAGTCGATGCGAAGAGTCTACGTGTGAGTCCTGCGAAATACGGGTATCAGAATGGATTGCCTCAGACGAGTGTGGGCGCACGCGTCTGTCGCTGGCGAGAACCGACCCGCAGCGAAGCGTCGCCGTAATTGATCCCACACGATGAGTGGCTTTATCGATGTGGCGATCACCGCCTTCGTGCTCCAGTTGCTTGCACTCCCGGGCGAGAAGGGACAACTGATCATCGCGGGGCTCGCGACGAAGTACAACCCCTACATGGTCGTTGCGGGCGCGTCGACGGCGTTCGGGGGGTGGACGGTGCTCGAAATCCTGTTGGGCAACGCGCTCAAGGGCGCGCTCCCGGAGGTGTATCTCGACGCCATCACTGCCGGACTGTTTCTCACCTTCGGCGTCTGGATCCTGTATACGACCCCGAACGACCACACCCCGCCGGAGACTCCACCGGCCGACGGCGGCAGTCAGATAGTTCGCCGATTTCACGGGTCGGTCCCGGAACGGCTACACGGATTTCTGGCGGCGTTCTCGCTGATGGTCTTCGGCGAGTTCGGCGACAAGACGCAGATAATCACGATCGGGCTGGCGGCCCAGTACGGAGCAACTGCGGCGATCTGGGTCGGTGAAATACTCGCTATCGTCCCGGTCAGTCTGGTCACTGCGCTGTTCTTTCACAGGACTGCACATCGCCTCAATCAGGCGTGGTTTCACCGCCTCGCGGCGGCGCTGTTTTTCCTGTTTACGCTCGATATCGGCGCGAAATACGTGATCGGCGTCTCCCTGCTCCCCTGATCGGGGCTGTGTCGAGCAGCCGGTAGACTACACTCTGTGGATCCGACCCAGTCAAACAGACGCTGAACACGACGACGCTTTCGGTCCAGTACGCGCCCGCGAACCCGACAGCGGAGAACGCCTATCGGACACTGAACCTCTGGATCGACGTCGGAGAGTGACCTGTCGAGTTACAATTTGGAAGGAAAACAGCGTCAGAACGGAACGGGGAGGCGGCCGATCGACAGCAGTCCGTCGTCCTCGTCGTCTGATCCGCCGTCGATGATCCCGTCGTCGGGTGTCGGTGTTTCGTCTCCATCGGGTGTTGGCGTCGGCGTTGTGTCACTGTCATCAGGCGTCGGAGTCGCATCACCATCGTCGGTGCTGTCGTCAGTCGTTCCGTCGCTGCCGTCGGGTGTCGGTGTCGCATCACCGTCGGTGCCGTCGTCAGTCGTCCCGTCGCTGTCATCGGGCGTGGTCTCACCGTCTGATCCTGTACCGTCGTCAGTCCCATCGTCAGTTCCGTTGTCAGTGGCTGATTTCGTCCCGAAGATATCCGTCTCGATAGTGGTCTCGTAGTCGAGTTCGGGCGCGTCGATGCGGAACGGCTCCGCGTCGGTGATCCCGGTCGGATCCGGGTCGACGAGGATGTAAAAGTCGACGCGCAGGTCGGTGACCTCGTTCCGTTCGAGGTGAGACACCCACCACTCGTCGAGGTGTTGGTTCGCGATGACGGTCGACGCGTTGATCCGTTCGGACGCCCCGCCGGGGATGGTCGCCGATCGCTCGGTCGCCCCCTCACCGACCTGGATGTCGTTCATGTCGATTTCGTAGCCGACTTCGGTGATCGTGTACGGCCACGGCTTCGGGTTGTAGAAGTCAAATGCCATATCGAGCGGCGTCCGCTCGCGGGTCAGGTTCGATCCGTAGGTGCCCGTCGTCTCGTTGAGATAGAGCACGGGGTCCTCGACGAGCGGTTGGTTGACGTTGATCGGGCGCGGTTCCGTGCTGTTGAACGCGCTGAGGATGTCCGTCTGGATCTGTTTGTCCTGTTCGATCGAGATGGCGTTGCCACCCAGCAACCCGTGTGAGAGGTCCACGTCGATCGTGACGTTCGTCCGCTCGCCACGGTCGACGTGGGTGTACCACCACTCGGGAATCTGTTCGTTCTGCAGCAAGGTCTGGAGTTGGACTGTCGAGGTCCCCGGCCCGGCAGAGACGGCGTCCCGCTGTCCGTCGGCCATGTGAACGTCGTTCATCGCAATATCGTAGTCGAGGTCGACACCGCCGAACGTGATGTCGATCGGGTTGGGGTTTTTGACGGTGACGTTCGTCTCGACTGTTGTCGTCGTGTCGTTGACACCGGCGAACCGGTTTTCGACACCATCGACGGAGGGCGTGCCGAGAAATCCAAGCACGAATCCGAGAATGATGAGTCCGACCAGAGCGCCAATCGCGACTCCGGCGTACTTGACTCGCTTCGAGACCATTACGTAGTGACGATTCTCGCGCCCATTAAAGGATCTGGCCTGCACGCAAGCGACCGTTTGGCCTGCATTCAAGCGGTCTCTAGCCGATGTATCGAAGGTCTTCCTCGGAGGGAGCGGGCTGGCCCTGTTCCATCTCCTGAATCTTCCGGACGACGTCTTCCATCTCGTCAGCGCGGTCTTCGAGCGAGCTGAAATCCACCTCGAAGCCGAGCAGTTCCTGCAGGACTTCGAGCGTCGCCTGCGCGCTTTTCGGGTCGACGAGATAGCCGCTCGTCTCGCCCATCAGACAGGCCCCGGGCAGGTCGCGGCGCTCGCCCAGTCCGAGCAGGAGACCGCTGACGCCGACGATGCCCCCCGCCGGTTCGTCGCCGCGGAACTCGACGCCTGCGTCTTCGAGTTCCTCCCGCTGTGTGTCGGTGTTGACCGCGCCGACCACGTCGTACTCCTCGATGAGTTCCCCGGTCGGGACGCCACCGAGCGCGTACAGTTGTTCGGTGTCGAACGCCTCGGCGATGTCGAGGACCGTGTCCGTGAGTCCGTAGTGACCCGCGGTGTCCTGTGCCTGATGGTCGCCCGTCAACACGAGCAGGTCGGTGCCGTCCGCGTCGAGTGCGTGTATCTCGACGCAGGCCAACTGGGTCCGTCCCTCGTCGACGCTGACCTGCGGGGGGAGATGCGTCGAGTACACCCGCCTGATGAGTTCGCCGTCGAGTTCTTCGAGCAGGTGCTCTGCGGCGAGTTTGCCGACGTGCCCGACGCCCGGCAACCCCTCGACGAGTACCGGCGACTCGAGGTCGACTGTCGCGGTTTCTTCGATTTCGAAATCGTCCATACGGCCTATTGCCGGTTGCGGCGCTTAAGTGCGCGTCGATACTCGCCGTAGCGGTCGGTCGGCGAGAACGGGGCCGGTGCGCTGTTGACCGCCGGGCCGCCGCATTTCGGACAGGTTTCCCCGAGCGTGTACACCGGCCGGTCGTGGGCGCCCTCCCACCCTGCGCAGACGTGAATGGCTGATTTCATCGGGTCTCAAAAGAAGTTACTCGTCGTCTTCGCGCCGTTCGCGGTGGAACTCGGCGACGCCGTCGTGGTCGCGCACGACCGCAATCGCCCGGTCCGCGCTCGCTTCGAGTTGCGATTCGGCGGTCTTGTAGTCCGGCGCCTGCACCTCGATTCGGTACTCCGGCGCGCCGACGTAGGTGACTTCCAGATCGACCTCCTCTGGGACTTCGCCGTTTCCTTCCGCGGCCTGCAGCGCCTCCTTGATGACGTCGACGCCCGCACTCGACGGGCATTCGAGGTCGACGTAGCCGGTGACCTCGACGTATGGGACCGAGACGTTCTCGCGGGCCGTCTCGACGATGGCGGTGATATCCGACTCGTCGAGGTCGACGTCCGCGATCGCCTCCTCCCCGTGGATAGCCGCGTCCTCGAAGGCGTCGTAGAGCGTCGGGAACTCTGCGAGCAGGGCGTTTGCGACCACCGTGTAGGTTTCGTCGTCGATGTCCTCGCCGAAGGCCAGTTCCATCCAGTTGTCGGCCTTCTGCTCGTTTTTCCACTCCTGGATCTTCTCGGTGCGCTGGTGGTCGTTGACGTCCTTGAGCGACAGGTCGATCTGCTGGCTCTCCTCGTCGACGTCGAGCACCTTCGCGACGACCCGCTGGTCGACGTTGACGTGGTCGCGGACGTTCTTGATCCAGCCCGATGCGACCTCGCTGATGTGACAGAGGCCGCGCTTGTCCTCGTATTCGAGCAGGTCGACGAACACGCCGAAGTCCTCTATCTCGTCGATGCGACCGACGACGAGTTCGTTTGCTTCGGGCCAGCCGCTGTATTTCATCGCGCTTCCACAGTTTCGGTGACGTCGCCCTCGATGGCCGCCTCGCCGCCCGTCGGCCGGACGAGCGTGTGCCCACAGACGATACAGGACACCTCTGTGGCGGCCTTGCCGAAGACGACCTGTTCGTTCTCACAGTCCGGACAGCTGACGCGGTAGAAGCTTCCCGCCATGCTTACTCCTGGAACTCCAGTTTGCCCGCGCGCCAGCCCTCGCGCTGGTGTGCTTTGCCACACTCGCTGCAGCGGTAGGTGAGCTGGGTCTTCTTGGTCGGCTTGTCGCCACCGGGTACCTTCGAGAACTTGCCGTCGTTCCCGATGCCCGAGTTGCGCTTTCGCTGTCGATCGATCCACTTCATTCCGGTCTCGCGGCCGCGTCGAACTTTCTCGACTTCGTGCTCGAAGTGCTCGTTGCAGTGCGGACAGTACGTGTTCATGCGTCGTGGCATCTCCATAGATATCGACCTTGCGGCCAGATTGGACAGCGTCGTTTAAAACGCGTTCGGTCTCGGCTTTCACAGATGGAGTTTAGACACCAAGTCTGGGCGGTGGAACCGTCGAACGAATTGGCCCACGGCGTGATGCACCGGACGGCCCGGATCCGGCAGTCGGATACTTTTTTGAGACAGACTGCGTATCGACGGGTAATGGTCGAACGGCCAACGGTGGATCGGCTGGACCTAGTCGCGGTGCTCGCCGCAGTCTCGGCGCTCGTGTTCGCGTACGGGCTGGTCTCGGATGCCATCGTCCGCTACACCGCGTGGCTGCTCGTATTCACTATCTGGATGGCATGGTTCATTTACTTCGGCACGAAGTGGATGTACGATATCGAGGCATGAGCACGCTGTACGGAGTGATTCCTTCCGAGAGTGGGCAACATACAGGGCGAAAAGTGAAGACGCAGGATCATAATGATCAACCGGAATTTTATATGAGGTGAATTTCTACTGGATCTATGGGATCGCTACGGCTTTCGGACGTGACGAAGGTCTTCGACGGGCCGGAAGGAGAGATAGAGGCCGTAAAGGACGTTTCGATGGAAATCGAAGACGGCGAGTTCGTCGTCTTCGTCGGGCCGTCAGGGAGTGGCAAATCGACGCTGCTGCGCCTGATTGCAGGGCTCGAAACGATCACGGACGGGGAGTTATACCTCAACGACGAGGAGATCGGCCGCGAGAAGCCGAAGGACAGAGACCTCGCGATGGTCTTTCAGAACTACGCGCTGTATCCGCACCTGACTGCGCGCGGAAACATGTCCTTCGGCCTGAAGATGGCCGGAGAGTACAGCAAAGAGGAGATCGACAGTCGGGTCGAGGAGGCGGCAAACATTATGGAGATCGAGGACCTCCTCGAGAAGATGCCGAACGAACTCTCGGGCGGTCAGCAACAGCGCGTCGCGCTGGGACGGGCGATCGTTCGGGATCCGGAGGTGTTCCTGATGGACGAACCGCTCTCGAATCTGGACGCGAAGCTCAGAACGACGATGCGGACGGAACTCCAGCAGTTACAGTCACGGCTCGACGTGACGACGCTGTACGTCACCCACGACCAGACCGAGGCGATGACGATGGGCGACCGGATCGCTATCCTCCACGACGGGGAACTGCAGCAGATGGGGACGCCGCTCGAAACCTACTACGAGCCGACAAACGTCTTCGTCGCGGGGTTCATCGGAAGCCCGTCGATGAACTTCCTCACTGTCGACGTCGAAGCGGACGGGGACGAGATCACATTCAGTACGGGCGACTTCGAGTATCAGGCCAGAGAGTCCGTCGCAGCGCTCGGTGACCTTCCCGAGCGCGTCATCATGGGGATCCGGCCCGAGGACATCGAACTGCAAGATGAGCGCACTCGAGAGTCGATCGAGGTGACGGTCGACGTCGTCGAACCACTCGGGAGCAACCAGATGTTGTACTTCGAGCTTGGCGGCAAGACGTTCACCGCCGAAGTCGAGGGCTATCACCAGATCGCAGAGGGCAATCGCATCCTGCTTCGGTTCCCGGAACACCGGATGCACCTGTTCGATGCGGAGACGGAACAGGCGATCAAAAACCGGGAGGCGATCGAAGAGGACGAGGCTGCCGCGGAGGCTGTGGTCGTCGAGGACTGAGGGGCGCGTTTCGAGTACGTCGGTGAAGGCAAAGACTGGTAAGTCGCATGTCTAGAGAGACAATAATAATGATTGATTTCCGAGAAATGATAATATATATATCTCTCGGGTGCGGTGGTAGGTGGTATGGAACGGAGTGACATATCCAGACCGACTCGAAGACAGTATCTCGGCGCGTCCGGCGCCGCAATGCTTGCTGGACTTGCGGGCTGTCTCGGCGGCGGTGACGATGATGGGGATGGCAGCGGCGATGGAGACGACGGCGAGAGCGTGAACGTCGAACTCTACACGTGGAATCTCGGCTGGCTCGAAGACAGCATCACTGGCTGGCAGGACGACTTCGAGTCAGAGTTCGGTGACGAGTACACCGACCTGAGTACGTCGTGGGTGGACCGCGGACCATCGACTGCAGACATCCTCGCATTCTTCGAGGGACGGTTGCAGGCCGGTGACCCGCCGAACGTCTTCGACACGCAGACGACGGCCTTCGCCCGGTATGCGGAGGAAGGCCTGTTCGCAGATATCGAGGAACTCGACGACGACGGAGTGCTCGACCGGTTCAGCGACCCGTCGCTGGATCTGCTCCGATACGACGACACGCTCGTGCAGGTGCCGTTCTATCTGGACACGAGTTTCACCTGCTGTAACGCGGAACACTTCGACGAGGCAGGGATCGAACCGCCGACACTCGACAACCCGTGGGGAACGTTCGACTACCTCGACGCCGCCGAAGAGGTCGTCGACAACTCCGAGGCCGAGTTCGGCCTCACCCACATCCGGTTCGACTACAACTTCTGGCCGTACTGGCAGGCCGAGGGCGTCAACGTCGTCAACGAGGACGGCACGGAAGCCGCGTTCAACACAGACACGACCGTCGAAATCCTCGAACGGTTCCGGGAACTCACCCAGAACGGCTACATGCCGGAAGTCGCCTGGACTGGCGAATGGCAACCACCCGCGGAACAGTTCGGTACCCAGAACACCGGGATGTACTTCGGGTCCGGATCCGCGCTTCGACTCGTCCGCAGCGTCTTCGGTGACGACTGGGTCAACGAGGACACCGTCTACATCGGCCCACCGCCAGAAGGCGGCGAGATGTACATGTCCTATCACGGGTTCGGTATCGTCGAGACGGACGGCATCTCCGACACGACGCTCGACGCGTCCTTCGACTTCACGAGCGTTGCAACCAACCAGGAGTGGCAGGAGAACTTCCTCCGCTCGACGACGGTGCTCGTTCCGAATCAGGACGCAGTCGAAGCGGTGCGAAACGACGAGGAGTTCGCGAACAACAACCCGCTGTTGATGCAGTTGTACGACCAGTTCACGGCGCTCGAAGAGGACTTCGCCCGGCCGCCGACGATTCCCGCAAGCCCGACAATTGCATCGATCCTCGACACCGAATTCTCTGCGGCGGCGCTCGGTGAGAAAAGCGCACAACAGGCCGTCGACGACGCAGAGAGTCAGGTCAACAGCGAACTGAGTTCATAAACGGTCTCGCCCGTAGTGGGCGACTTACAGTGCCAGAATGTCTGCTACAAGGAAGCTTCGATACCCGTCGACGTGGCTGGCTGTGTATCGTAGAGAGTACTATCTGACGAAGAAACAACGCAACACGCTTGTCGCGTGGGTCATGCTCTCGCCAGTGTTGCTCTGGCTGGTCGCGTACAAGTACATCGCGTTGCTGTACAACATCTTCCTCTCGTTCGGGGACCGGAGTTTCACGGGCGAGATCACCATCGTCGGACTCGACCACTGGGAACAGATCTACCGGGAGTTTCTCAACCAGGGGATCTTCTGGGAAGTGTTCTGGAACACCATCATCCTCTTTTTGACGATCCCAGCCGGGATCGCCGTCGCGTTAGGACTGGCGGTGCTTCTCAACCAGAAGTTCCCGGGACGGAACCTCTACCGGGCGGTGTTTTTCCTCCCGTACATCACGATGACCGTCGCGGTCGCAGTCATCTGGGAGTACATGTTCAATACCGAGGCAGGGGTAATAAACGAGTTCCTGCTCTCGATTGGGATCATCAACGAGGGGATTAGCTGGCTCGGAGACGGAACGTGGGCGATGGTGTCGCTGTTTACCGTGCAGGTCTGGAAGACGACCGGCTTTTTCCTGATCATCCTGCTTGCTGGGCTCCAGACGATCCCGGAGCAAGTCTACGAGGTCGCGCGGATCGACGGAGCCAGCCGGTGGCAGCGATTCCGTCACATCACGCTCCCGCTGTTGCGCCCGACCATCGGGGTCTGTGCGCTCGTGGGGCTGGTCGTCTCTTTCCGCCTGTTCGATCTCGTGTTCGTGATGACCGGCGGCGGCCCCGCACAGTCCACTGAGATCCTCCTCACGTGGATCTACAAACAGTCGTTCAACCGCAGTAACTTCGGATACGGCGCTGCGATGAGTGTCGTGATGGTCGCGCTGACGCTGATCGTCGCCGGGATCGGAATCAAACTCCAGCAGGAGAACTACTCATGACTGATAGAAACGCGACAGGAGGGCAGCGATGACGGGCATCAACGAGTACGTTCAGAAGGGAGACCCGCGGCGGCTGAAACGCTCGCTCCAGAAAAAGCGGACGAGCGAACTGCTGTACAAGGGCGGTCTGTTCGTGTTCACGACGATACTCGCGTTCATCTTCATCTTCCCGTTTTACTGGCTGATCCGTATCGCGGGCGTCTGGCCGACCGGCGCCGTACTCGGTGAAGCGCCGAGTCTCATCATCGACGACCTGAGCCCGTACAACTTCGCCCGGGTGATAGCCGAGGTCGACCTGGCGCAGTACACGATGAACAGCGTGATCGTCTCAGCGATGGCGATCGTCACACAGTTACTCGTCTGTTCGCTGGCCGCATACGCGCTGACGAAGGCCTTCATCGGGAAGAAGTACGTGATGGCGTTCATCGTAACGGCGATGGTGATCCCGTTCGAGACCATCTTCCTGACCGACTTCCTGATCACGTGGGAACTCGGCCTGATCGACACCTACACCGGACTGGTGATCGTGGTCGCAGTCAGCATCGTCAACATCCTCATCCTGCACGACGCGTTCTCGCAGGTGCCGACAGCGCTGGCTGACGCGGCCCGGATGGACGGAGCCTCGGAGCTGTACATCCTCTTTGGGATCTACTGGCCAATCTCGAAGCCAGCACTTGCGACCGTGACGATTCTGACTGGTGTGTTCTCGTGGAACATGTACCTCTGGCCGCTACTGGTAGTGCAAAGCGACGGGCTTCGGACGCTTCCGCTCGCGCTCGTCGAACTCAGCGGTGGCTTCGCGAGCACGCCAGCGATGCAGTACGCGTTCACGTTCCTCGCGTTGCTCCCCTTGCTCATCGTCTTCCTCCTGCTCCAGAAGTACTTCATCAGAAGCGTCGCACGGAGTTCACTCAAATCATGAGCGACAACAGACTCATCAACTGGCTCAGATCGAAAATCGGGGTGCCCGACCTGGTGAAGCTGCTCTTCGAGGTCGTCACCTGGCGAAAGCTCCTGTTCAACCGGATCACGGTCGTGTTTGTCGTCATCCTGGTCGTCCTCTCGGGTGGCGTCTGGTACGTCTCTGCGAACTCGACCGGCGTCGTCGAAGGGGAGGTGGTGACCGAGGACGGACAGCCGGTCGCAAACGCCGATATCACGCTCCGAACGCTCTCCTTTGGCGCAGTCAGCCAGACCATCTCGACCACGACCGACAGTGAGGGGCGATTCCGCTTCGACGAGGAAGTGGTAACCAACGCCAACAGTAACGTCGATCTAGACTCGGTGATGGAGTTCCGTCTCATCGTCGAACAAGACGGCGAAGAGATCGCACGAAAGCACATGCATCAACTCTTCCAGGGACAGCACCGCAACGTCGAAATCGTCGTTTCGAGCGGAGAGTAGGGGCGTTCCGTGTCAGCACGCATTTATTCCCGTATTGTCTACCCCCAGGAAATGGCACGTCCACCGGTAGACCGCTACGACCTGGCTGTACTGACGGTCTCGATTCTCATTCTCGCGGTGGTGTACGCGCCGCCGATAACGTCGCACATCGTGCGGGTCGCTGGCTGGCTCACTGTGGCCACTATCTACGTCGGCTGGATGGGGTTTTTCATCTGGAAGTGGGTGTTCGACGTGGAACTGTAGCCGCTACCGGACGACAGCGTCAGTCGGTGACGGCGACGCCGCCAAAGGCGGCGAATCCGGTGACGACCAGATCGATGTCGTCGTGCTGTTCCTCACGACGGGGTCGGTCATCCGAAGCCCCGCCCAGTATCGGCAGCACGTCCATCTGAACGTTCCACTCGCGTGGGACGATGATCTCGACCCCGCCGAACATCGCGACGGCGTTGATCTCTGCGGGCGGGTCTGTCACGTCAGCGTCCCGGAGGTCGAGTTCCGTCCCGCCGAATATCGCGGTCAGGTCGGCACCCGTGAACTGTTTCGAGCGGTTTTGCTTCTCGACCCCGCCGAAGGCGGCAAACGCGGACGTGAACGTCTGCTCGGTATCGCGGACGCGTGACCGAGAACGCATCTGCCCGAGGACGACGGAGAGACCGAAGGCGACCAGAAGTAGCGGCCAGAGCTGTGCGACCTCATCGGCGGTCGCGTAATCGAGCGCGACGAGTTGCCACGCGCCCGCGACACCGATCAACAGGACCGGCCCGACGAGATTCCGGAACCGGCTCTGTATCAGCGCCCAGAGACCGACGACGACGAACAGCGACGGCGCATACACGAGCAGGTCCTCGGTCGGGAGCATTCCGGTCGTATCGAGCAACAGCAGTACGCCGATAGCGATGATCAGAACGCCAAACAGCAGTTGGCTCGTGAGAACGCGTCGAGGGGACTGTGTGGCCATACGATCACTTCGAGGAAGAAGCAATTAAAGATATGCCAGCTACGAAGCCGACAGTATCACTCGTCGGGATACGTGTCCGCGAGCGCGTCGAGCGCACGGTGGTGTTCGGTGGTGTGAGGAGCGGTGAGCGGCGAGACGCTCACGTGTCCGTCAAGGATGGCACGACGGTCGGTCCCCTCCGCGTCCGGGATGTCGCCGTTTGCCATCAGTTCCCAGATGGCGTCGTTGAGTTCGACCGTGGTACCAGACCGACTGGCGTCCATCCGGTAGACCTCGGAGGGGCGCGTGACTGTGAGTTTCCCCGTCGCTCGGTCCGCAACCGGGGCGTTGAGATTCAGGTAATCGGCTACCTCGAATACGCCAACGTCGAGGGTGTGCTCGACGAGATATTTCGTCGCCCGGACCGCCTCGGCGTACTGGTCGTCCGGAACGGACAGGGCATCGCCGGTCGCGTACTCGTCGACGGGGATGTACATCGAGACGGCGATGGCCGGAACGTCGAGCAACGCGGCCTCGACGGCGGCGCTGACCGTACCGGAGCGCCCGAGCGTCGCCGCACCGAGATTCGCGCCGCGGTTGCAGCCAGCGACGACCAGGTCGATGTCGGGACACAGCGATGAGACGCCAGCGATCACGCTGTCGGCTGGCGTGCCCTCGATGACGTAGCCGAGTTCGTGGTCGCGAACAGAGACAGTGTTCGAGACGGTCCGCCCGACGGCGCTCTGGTCCTCGGCGGGCGCGACGACCGTGACCGTTCCGACCGTCGACAGCGCGTCGTAGACGGCGTGCAACCCAGCGGCGTCGATGCCGTCGTCGTTGGTCAGAAGGATCGAAGGCTCGTCCATAGACACTGTGAGTGGAGTCGACGCTTCAAGCTGGCGCTCTCAGACACAGTCGTGCACCAGCGCATCGATCTCACCCCACCGGTTTCACACCGGAATTCGGTCGACGACAGTCTCGCCGTCGACGACCAGATTGTACGCCGCCTCGTCGTCGTTGTACAGAAGCAGGACGTTCTCGAAGGCGAGCAGGTCACCGTATCCGGCCTCGCGCAGGTCGCGATTGAGCGCCGATTCCTTCGTGCAAACGGCGAAGTGGTCCCGGCGTTCGCTCCCGTCGCCGACCAGAAACAGGGGGTTGCCGCCGTCGGAGAGGTCGTGACTCAGTTTGACTGCGACACAGTCGATTCGCTCGGTGACCCGCTCGTCGGAACTCGCAAACATCGCATATCGATCGCGCGTGGGCGTGAAGTCGATTGCCACGCGGTCGTCCGCCCGGAGCAGTGAGTAGGCGTACTGCACGTCGACGTTGACGAACTCGCCGTCGCCGGGTTCTCGGTCGGCCTGCGCGTCGTCGTCGCGTCTGCCCTCGTCGAGTCGGCGCTGGAAGTCAGGTACCACGAGGTCGGGCTTGCGGTCGAACGACCAGCACTCGCTTTCGGGGCGATGGTTCGGCCACAGTCGAACCGTCGGCGCGTACACCGTCGCGCCAGCGTCGTGCTCCACGCGCCGTTCGACCGTCCGCAGATGGGTCGCAGTCTGTCGATCCGCTGGCGCGAGTGCGAGGACTGTGCCTGCTGGGTCGAGCGACTCGAACAGGTCAGCGAGTACGGCGGATGGCTCGTCGAGTTCCGAGAGGACGTTCGCACAGAGGATCAGGTCGTAGCTCCCCTCCGGTTCGAAGGTCTCGATGGTCGTCTCGTGAACGTGTGTGTGGACGTTCCGGCCGGTGGTTTCGAGCAGGGGGTTCAGGACGGAGACAGCGTCGCTTGGCTCGACGGCGTGATACTCGACGAGCGCGTCGTCAGGGACGAAGGCGTCGAGTCCGAGCGCTGGCCCGCCGACGCCAGCGCCGACATCAAGCACTCGGAGGTCCGAGGGGAGCAACGCCGCGTCGGCAAGTTCCGCCAGCACGTACTGCGTGGCCGCGAAGTACGACGGCAGATGATAGATAGCGTATCCAAGCGCCGTCTCCACGTCGTAGGTGACCGTCTCACCGCGGAGATACCGGTGCTTGAAATCGCGAACGAGCGACCGGAGTCGGTCCCCCGAAGTATCGTGGGGCCACTCCGGGCCGAACGTCTCGACGAGTCTGTCGTCGAGAACCGACGTCACTATCTCGGGCACCCGCTCGACACCGTGGAAGTCGGGCGTGAGTGGCGACTCGGAGACCGGTTCGAAGGCCCCGTCGGGGCGCTCGACCAGTCCGAGGTCGGTCGCACTCTCTCTGAGCACCTGCCTGACCGCTGCCGGGTGTGGCTGTCCCTCGACGTACTCGTAGACCTCCTCGGGGTCTACCGGGCGGACCTCGCGGAGATACTTGGCGGTATCACGTATCCGGGTGCGCTGGTCTGCGTTCATCTGTCACCGGCGCGCTCGTAGAGTCGTTTGAAGCCCTCCTCGTCCGTCTCGGCGATCTGTCTGGCCGCATCGGCGACCGACTCGGCACCGTCGAAGGCGGCCTGAATGTCAGCGTACACCCTGGCGTCCCCATCAGTCACCTGGTCAGCGAGTGCTGTCAGTTCGGCCGAGATGGGGGTGTGATATCGGTCGGGAACGTTCTCGGCGGCGAGTGCGAACGCGAGGACGGCCGCGTGGGTTCGGGCCTGTACGGTCTCCATCGCCTCGTCGTGTGTCGCGGCGTCCGTCTCGAAGACGGTGTTATCGCGGGCGACCAACTGGTCACAGACGCGGTCGGTGAGTGGGCCTGCGCTGTCGACGACCACCGGGATGTTGCCCGGTTCGTTTTCGGGTGCAAAGAGCGGATGCAGGCTGGCGCGTTCGAGGTCAGCGGCGTGTGCTCGCATCGCCTCGACGGGGTCGGTCATCGTCCCGGTCAGGTCGACGATGGCCTGTCGTGCGCTGTCGGCGTACGTCTCGATTGCCGTCGGTGCCGTCGGGATCGGAACGGCGATGACGACGAGATCGAACGTTTCGTCGACGGAGGTTTCGACGGCGTTCCCGCCGACGGCATCGGCGGCCTCGCGTGCGACGACTGTGTCGGCATCGAGAAAGGAGATCGAACTGTCGAGGTCCACGAGTACCTCACCGAACCAGCGGCCCATCGCCCCGGAACCGACCACGAGCGCGTTCATCACTCGGGAATTCTCGGGGCGAAACTAAAGGGGTTCGGTCGCCGCGCCGTCCGCTGACGGTTCGTGGACGCTGCTGTGGTTTTGTCGGGACGGAACGCTTTTCCGGCAAGCACAAAAAGCGAACATATGGCAGACGAACCTGAGGAAAACGACGATTCGGCAGACCCAGAAAGTGAACCGACAGAGTCCGAAGGAGACAGCGAGGAAAAATCCTTCCGAGAGCGCGTCGAGGAGATTCGACAGAAGCGCGCAGAGGAAGGCGACGAAGAAGGTGGCCGCGAACCACCCGAAGAGATGATGGGTGGCGGCGGCCCCGGCGGCATGGGCGGCGGCAACCCCTTCGCACAGATGATGGGCGGCATGATGGGCGGCGGTGGCGGCCCCGGCGGCATGGGCGGCGGTCCCGGTGGCAGAGGCGGCCCCGGCGGATCGGAAGGCGACAGCGAGGAACTCGTCCGTGAGATCCAGAAACTCCGTGACGAAGTCCACGACGTGCGGCGATCGCTCGACCGAATCGCCGAGGCACTGGAAGACTGAAACGATTGGCGGCGCGAACGGAGCTGTATTGCGCGACCGACGGACGCGAAAATTGGCGGCTCGATTACTCCTCGTAGGCCAGATTCATCACGAACTGCGAGAAGGCGTCGCTCTGGGGGTCGATTTCCTCGTCACCGACAAAGGGCGAGAGCATATCACCAGCCATGAGCAAGGAGAAGTCGAGATCCGCTGCCGTTGGCGACAGATAGTACGTGTTGTGTCCGTTGTAGACCGTCTCGTCTCGGTCGATGAGCCCCTTCTCGGAGAGGGAATCGACGATTCGGCTCCCCTTTCTCGACGACACGTCGAGTTCCTTCCAGAAATCGCTCTGATGGATCCCACCGGACTCCCGGACGAGTTCGAGTCCGCGGCGTTCGTCCTCCGAGAGGTCCTCCTCGGACGGCGTTGTACTCATATCGATCCATACGGCGATCACGCGTTTAAGAATGGCGGTCGGTGCCGATTTATGTCGGCGGGTCAGACCACGGGATAGTTGCGATGCGAGACGCCCATCCAGTCGAACGATCGGTCGGCATCCGACAGTACGTGAGCGACGCCGACGGCACCAGCGGCCGACTCAGAGCGACGCCCGAAGATTTCCGGGTCCGGGAACTCGAACAATTCGAGACTGCTCCCGTCGACGCCAACTCGGACGCCTACCCGCATCTTGTCGTCCGAGTCACGCTCCGGAGTTGGGACACGAACGACTTCGCCGGATCGGTCTCCGATCGACTCGGCATCTCCCGCGAGCGCGTCTCCTGGGCCGGGACGAAGGACAAGCACGCGGTGACCACGCAATTGTTTACCTTCGACGGAATCAATCCCGAGGAAGTGCCTGACATCTCAGACGCAACTATCGAAGTCGTCGGGCGAGCAGGGCGGCCGATCCTGTTCGGTGATCTTGCCGGGAACGCCTTCGAGATCGTCATTCGTGACGCCGACCGGCCAGAGCAGGCAGCGCCGATAGCCGAACAACTCCGTGACTTCGCCGGAGGGAACGACGACGCGATTGCGGTTCCGAACTACTTTGGACAGCAGCGGTTCGGGAGCCATCGCCCGGTGACACACGAAGTCGGACTGGCGATCGTCCGTGGCGACTGGGAGCAGGCAGTTCTCACCTACGTAGGAAATCCATCTGAACGCGAACCAGAGCGAACCCGTCAGGAACGCGCATTCGTCGACCGAACCCACGATTGGGCGGAAGCACTCGAACGGTTTCCGCGGCATCTCGGCTACGAGCGGGCGATGCTACATCGTCTCGTCGAAGGCGACGAGACGGAAGCCGATTTCCAGGCGGCGCTGGAGACGGTTCCGACGAATCTCCAGCAACTGTTTGTCAACGCCGCGCAGTCCTATCTGTTCAACCGAATCGTCTCGGCGCGGTTAGAGCGGGGACTGCCCTTCGACCGACCGGTTGCCGGGGACGTGGTCTGCTTTGCCGACAGCGACGCACCTGCCGATCTGGTCGTGCCTGACCAGTCACGAACGCAGCGCGTCGACAAGGATCGAATCGCGTCGGTCACGCGCCACTGCGAGCGCGGGCGCGCGTTTGTGACCGCGCCGCTGGTCGGAACGGAGACTGAACTGGCCGACGGGAAGCCTGGCGAAATCGAACGCGAGGTGCTGGACGCAGTAGGTGTCGAACCGGACGATTTCTCGCTTCCTGGTGAATTCGACTCCAGTGGCACCCGTCGGGCGGTCGCTATCAGGACCGATCTCGGACTGGAGACGGATCCGCTGACGCTCTCGTTCAGTCTACCCCGCGGGTCCTACGCCACGGTCGTCCTGCGGGAGTTTCTGAAGGCTGATCCGGCGGATCTGTAGAACGCCGAACTTATCGACGCTGACGCGAAATCTAACACGTGCACTGTCGGCACTGCGGGTCGGAACTCGACAGACCGGGCGACTACTGTCTGGTC
Organism: Halovenus marina; assembly: GCF_051414115.1. NCBI lineage: Archaea > Methanobacteriati > Methanobacteriota > Halobacteria > Halobacteriales > Haloarculaceae > Halovenus > Halovenus marina. The sequence continues at coordinate 2,614,759 of NZ_JBLKNZ010000001.1, forward strand.
TGTCGGAGCGCAAACGCCGACACGGTCGTGCTCGAACTCGGGCGCGAGCGGGCAACCGTCCACACGCTGTCGGGCGAGCGCGTGCTCGGTCGCCGGACGGTCACGACGACGCCGGAGACCGACGGCGAGCGGGTTCGGTCCGAGGTCCGGTTTTTCGCCGGACAGATCGCAGACGACGTGCGCCGAAAGCGGCCGGAGTCGGTGTACGCGACCGGGAATCGGGAGGTGCTTCGCGCGGTTCGGGCACAGCTCCGGTACGAGTTCTACCGCATCGAAGGTGACGACCCCGTAGAGACGGTGATCGAGCGCCGCGGAGAACCGGCACTTGAAGTCGTTGAGGCGTCGGTCGCGGAGAAACTCGGTGGCACTCACTCGACGCTCATCGGCGGCCGAACCGGCAGACAGGCGCTCGAAGTCGTGGCGGATCACCCACACGTCAAGAAGATTATTCCCGGCCCCATCGATGCAGGCGGGTCCGGATCCCAATCCGGTCTGCACGCGAAGGCGACGCGGGCCGACGAGAACGGGAACGTCCGTCTGCTCGTCAGAGACGGGTCGAGCGTTCAGGAAAACCGGGTCGTGACGACAGCGAGTGACCGGGAACTCGGGGAACACGTCCGGGCCGACATCAACGACGCGCTGGTCGACGCCGAGTTGAAGGAGGCGAACAGGTGACACTATGATGGCAACAGCCAGCAGATGACACTACGGCGGCAACAGCCATCGGGCAACCGACGAGTCGTGTCACGCAATCGCGACCCCGTCGGAGTGCGGGATCAGAGCATGGCCGCGGATCGTCTCGGGATCGTATTTCAAGCTCGGGGGCGGTTCGTCCAATTCGGTCGTGTGAAACTCGCAGGGTTTATTTGGCCGCTCGGCTGAAGATGGTGTACTATGAGCGACAACGAGAACAGAACCGGGAGTGCCGGTCGGTTCGGTGCCCGCTACGGCCGGGTCTCCCGCCGACGGGTCGCCGAGATCGAAGAGGAGATGCGGTCGGCGACAGTCGACGGCGACGACGTCAAACGGGTCGGGACCGGCATCTGGGTCAACGAAGAGACTGGCGAGAAGTTCACCGGTGGCGCATACAGACCGGAAACGCCGGCCGGAAAGACGGTCACGCGCTCTATCCGCGCTGCGCTCTCCGAGGACGACGAATGAGCTACAAGTGTTCGCGCTGCAAACGTGACGTGACGCTCGACGAGTACGGCGGCGTGCGCTGTCCGTACTGCGGGCACCGCGTGCTCCTCAAGGAGCGCAGCCGCGACATCAAAGAGATCAACGTCGAGTAGTCGACGCGCGTGCGCCACGAAACAGTTCTCTCCTTCGAGTACGACTCTCCCGAAGCCGCGCGGCGAATCGAGCGTGCGCTTGCGCCGGAAGTCGCAGACATCGCCGACGAGCGGAGCCACACACAACTCGCGCGGGATGGCAACAGTCTCGACGTGCGGATCGAAGCACGCGATATTGTGGCACTACGGGCCGGGCTGAACACCTGGCTCTCGCTTGTCGGCGTCGCAGAGCGAATCGGGGCGGCGTCGGCGAGCAGTCAAATGAGATGAGACCGGATCGAGCGCGGCGTGAGTCGGTAAGCGGCGGAAATTCGTCCAGATGGGGGTGTCGTTCGATAAGCGTGGGTTTAACACGTCGGGCCCCGAGGTGATTGGTATGCAGGGCAATCTTCCACCGGAAGCACAGGAGAAGCTCGAGGAGCTACAGGATCTGCAGGAGACCGCACAACAGGTCGCCGCACAGAAACAGCAGGCCGAAACGGAACTCACCGAGTCCCAGAACGCGCTTGAGCAACTCGAAGACGTCGGTGCGGACACCACGATGTACCGACAGCTCGGCGAGTTGCTCGTCAAGACAGAGTACGACGAGGCACAGGAAGATCTGGACGAGAAGGTCAACAGCCTCGAAGTTCGCGTCGAGACCCTCGAAAAACAGGAAGAGCGCGTCCAGGAGCAGTTCGAGGAACTGCAGGAGGAACTCCAGCAGATGCTCGGCGGCGGACCTGGCGGCGGTCCCGGCGGCATGGGCGGTCCCGGCGGCGCATGAGGCCACCCGAAGGAAACGGCGGAGAGGACTCGTCTGAGGGCGGGGATCAGGGGTCTAACAGGTCGGACGAGAGTGTCGACCAACCAGACGAAACGACCGTCGTCGAGACAGCAGCCAACGCGGCAGAATCAGTCGTGTTTTCCCGCTACTCGCGGTCTGAAGTCCAGGATCTGGACGTGACGGTCACGTTCGAGGACGGACAGCTCGAGGTCGACATCTACCTCGACGCACCCGGCGACGCGGCGCAGGTCGCAGACGACGCCGCACTCGCGGCCCGTGGGGCCGTCGACGACCTCTTTGCGTGATCGGGCGGAACAGCCTTTTCACGCCAGCACACGTACCGGAGCATATGGAACACGAGGCCACGGTCGAGGGTGTCGGTGTCGGGATGAGCGAGGAGGGACCAGGTGCGCCGGTCGTCATTCTGCGGGCTCGCGAGCAACTGATCCCGATTTTCGTTAGCTCTGATCAGGCGCAGTCGATGCAACTCGCGATCGAGGGGGAGCCGTTCGAGCGACCGCTGACCCACGACCTGTTCGTGGAGATGGTCGCCGAGTTCGGCGCAGCGATCGACCGCGTTCGGATCGACGACCTGGCCGACGGAACCTTCTACGCGAAAATCGACACCGAACAGTATCACGGCGGCGAGCGCAAGCAGGCGGTGTTCGACGCGCGCCCCTCCGACGGCATCGCGCTGTCGCTGCGTGTGGACTGCCCGCTGATCGTCAGTGACGAAGTGATCGACGAGGCCGGGCGGCCACCGGAAGCGTTCGAGACCGAAGGTGACGACGAACCGGACTTCGGAGACGACCCCGATATCGGCGGCGAATCACTCTGATGACCGGCTACGACAGTCTCCTCCTCGACCACGACGGCGTTCTCGTGAATGTTCTCGGGAGCGACATCCGGGTGCCAGCCTTCCAGCAAAAGTTCGAAGCGACGGTCGAACCTGATGGCTTCGATCAGCCCACACGCGAACAGATAACGCCGCTCGCAAACAGCATCACCCACGACGAAGTGCATTCGCTCGGAGACCAGCTCGGAATCGATCCCGAACAGCTCTGGCAGTATCGCGACGACTGTATGGCCGACGTGCTGACCGAAGCGGTTCACGCCGGGGAGAAAATCGCCTTCGACGACACGACGGCGATCGCAAATCTCGATCATCCTGTCGGGGTCGCGAGCAACAACCAGACCCGGTTCGTCGAGTTTGTGCTGGACCACTACGAGATGACAGACTATGTCGAGACGGTTCACGCACGGGAGCCACATCTGTCGAGTCTCGAACGGAAGAAACCGGAGCCAGTCTTTCTCGAAGCGGCGAAAGCTGACCTCGGCGTCGATAACCCACTGTATGTCGGGGACAAGGAGACAGACATCATCGCCGGACAACGCGCTGGGATGGACACCGCCTTCCTCCGGCGCGACCACAACCGCGACGCCACTCTGTCCACCCAGCCGACTCACGAGGTGAGCGGACTCGACGAAGTTGCCGCGTTGCTGTCGGAGTCGGCCGCTGTGCAGTGAACGCTGACCCGGGGCTCAGACGGGAGGAGAGTTGTCTCCGGTCCAGAAAGAATGGGTTATACGCACTGAGGCGGAGACGACGGTATGGCCGACCATTCGGAGGTCTCCCCGGATACGCTCACCGTCGCGCTGACCGACCGGGGGATCGCAGTCGAGTACACTGATGGGCGCGAGGTGTTCTATCACGGCGTCCCGACGGCAGTCGAGACGCCACACACCACCGCACCCGGCAAGGACGTTCACGTCCTCGTCGTCGACGAGGAGGGGACACGTGGTGTACTGGTGTATGTCAACGAGCGCAAGACCGGCGACGACATCCTCGACGAATCGGGCGTCGGTCGCGTCCTCGTCGGGCGCGAGGAGGAGGCGATGGTGTTTCCCGGCGTCACGGTCGACGGGGGACAGTACCGGGTCACAGTGCAAGTCGACCACGCGGCCGTCGACGGGCGCGTGTTCGTCTTCGAGGAAGACCAGTTCGAGGAGCGCTCCTTCGAAATCGTCGACGAGTAGCTCACTGAATGTAGGACGGGTCCTCCGCGTCGCAGTTCTGTTCGTGCTGTTTGGCGTCGTCCTTGTTGTCGAACAGCAACCCACAGCTATCACACTCGTACCACGTCATATCGTCACGCGTGGTCGTTGACACCATACTGAAAGTTATGACGGCATCTGTCATATGCGTTTCTCCGGGACACTCACCACATGTATCTGATCGACTTCGTCTTGCAAGGGGAATTTTTCTCTGAGATCGACATTAGTCCCCCCTGAATACTCTATCCTATTTACAAGAGTTTAAGAGAGATGGGGTAGCCAACGTGTGTCTATGGGGGAGACACGGCTCGAACTCGTGGACACACCGATGGAGGAAACCGGGGACAAAGGAACAGTGCCGCCGCCGTTGCCGCCGGACGATCCGGAGGCATGGTATGCACCAGACATACAGAGCCAGTACGAGGTGTACCCGAACGTGGTGGTGACGATCTCACGGGACGGGGAGCAGTTTCGATACGACGTTCGGGAGCCAGCACTGACAGCGGCCGACGAGGAGGCCGTCGAGACGGTCCAGTCACACTTTGCAGAGGCACACCTGAAGCGCCCGAAGACGAGAGAGAGCGCGGTCGAGGTGATGGAAGAGGGACTCGACCCGAAATACGAGCGAGCACTGGACCGACTGATCGATGCGACACCCCCAGCGACGCGGCGGATCCGGTATCACGCGCTCGCGTCGGTCGCGTGTCTGGGGGATCTGACGCCGTACGCACTCGACGAGACGATCGAAGTGGCCGACACCGACGACGCCGGAATCGTCGTTCACACGAGCGATTACGCGCCAGCGGTGACAGGGCTTCCAGACGACCCGGCGTACATCGAGCGATTCGCCAGCGAGCGACTCGCGAGTTACACCGTCTCCTTTCACGACTTCGAGATCCCAGTCGTTCGATATCGGGAAAACCTGCTGGGGACGGACCCGTTCACGACGAAGTACGCGGTTCGCGAACCCGACCTGCTTCCGGGCGACGAACAACTCATCGAGGAGTGCAAAGAGCGGATCTGGGAGACTGCAGTCGACGGAGCGATCGAAGACGAGGTGGCGTTCGTTCGCGAGCGCGCGGAAACACTGCTCTCCCGTCGATTACATATCCAGAACACGCGTGCGTGGTTGGAAGCCACGCAGTACCGGATCCGGTCGGCGCTCGGCGAGTACGGACTGACCGTGCCGCCGGTCGACAGACGCTACGACGGCGACCGGCTCTCGGATCTCGTCTACTACGTTCTCCGGGACTACGTCGGCCACGGAAAACTGACCATCCCGATACGGGATCCGCGCCTCGAAGATATCGAGGTAAACCGCGTCGGTGAGCGGATCAAGGTCATTCCGAGAGACATGACAGGATCGGAACGCATCCCGACGAATCTGGCCTTCGAGGACGAGCAGGCCTTCGTCAACGTCGTCACACAGATCGCTGCCGCGGACGGAACCGAGTTGAACGCGAGCACGCCGAGCGCGAAGGTAAATCTCAGCCCACCCGGCGTCGAGGAGACGATTCGGTGTGCGGTCGCGCTCCCGACGATCAGCGAAGACGGTCCCCACGTCTCGATCCGCAAGCAGTCAGAAGACGTCATGACGCCAGTCGACCTGGTCGAGACAGGAAGCCTCCCGACGGAACTGGTCGCGTTGCTGTGGCTCTGTTACGAACATCACGGTGTCGTCCTCTTCTCGGGGCCGACAGGGGTAGGGAAGACGACGCTGATGAACGCCCACATGCCCTTCATCCCCTTCGAGGATCGCCCGATCAGCATCGACGAGGGGTCACGAGAGGTGCGTCTCCCTCACGAGACGGGCGTCTCGCTGACCACGCGAGACCACGAGAGCGAGTACAAGCGCGTGACGATGGCCGACCTCATGACCGAGTGCAACTACCTCAATCCCGACGTGGAGGTGATCGCAGAGGTGAACACGACCGCAAGTTTCGAGACCTTCGCCGAGAGCCTGAATACGGGCCACGGCCTCATCGGGACGACCCACGCGTCGGACATCGAGACGCTGGTCAACCGCGTCGTGGAGCAGGGGTTGCCGCCGTATCTGCTGCGCGAACTCGACATCGTGGTCTTTCCCCGACGAGTCGACGGCGAGCGCTACGTTGGCGAGGTGGTCGAACTGCTCGACGAACAGTCGTTCAGAGCGCTCGACCGGGAGAAGCGCTGTGGTGTCATCCAGAAACAAGGAACGCCGGTCTACTGGAATACAGTTGCGTGGCGAACACCAGAGGGGGAGTTCGAGTTCGCCGAGAGTCCGCTGACAGACGACGAGAGTGCAGACCACGTCCAGACGTTCGACGGTATCGCGACGATGACCGACAGGCGGACATCGGCGGTCGCGGACGAGTTCCATCGCAAGCATCGGTACGTAAAACACATGGTCAAGGAGGGAATCGACGACTTCGACCGGCTGTTCGATCTGCTTGCAGATTTACAGACCAACGAGGCGGCGACAGTCGAGCGACTCAGCCGACAGACGGGGGAACCACCGTCGGCAGAGCGAGTCGAGATGGGGGAGAGAGATGAGTACAGCGACGGGTGACGAACTCGGTCCGGTCGATAAGGGGCTGTACGCGCTGTTTGCCAGGAACGCAGACAGTACGGACCACGACAGAGAGCGACGGCTGTATCGCGAGGCGAGCCTTGAGACGAACTTCGACGTGTTCATCGCCCGCGTGTACGGGATTGCGTGGCTGTGTGCAGTCGGCGCGGGACTGCTCACCTTCGTGAGCGTCGTCGTGTTCTCGACGACAGCCGCAAGACTGCTTGGCGATGTACTCAAGAATGGACTTCCCGTTCTCAACCAGGTCACGCTGCCAGCGATTCCGCGACTGTACGTAGCGGTTGGTCTCGCAACGATGACAGGCGTGGCCGTGCGGTGGACGCTGCTCCGTGGAAGTCGGGTGTATCTGGGACAAGTGGCGTCGGCGCGACGGGAGAACATCGAGCGGACCCTCCCCGGCGCAGTCCGATACCTGCGGGTGCTTGCATCGGGGAGCAACGACCAGCGCGAGATGCTCGAACGGGTGGCCCGACAGGACGCATACGGTGCGACCGCCGAATCGTTCCGAGCGGCACTGAACAAGGCATCGCTGACCGGCAGTCTCGACGAGGGGCTGGAGATGGTCGCACGCGAAACACCATCGCGTGATCTGCTCTCACCGTTTCTGCTCAAGTTCCGCGAGCACGCAGCACAGGGGCGCGATTCACTCGAAAGCTATCTCCGGATGGAGGGACGACTGCTCTCGCACAGACAGAAGCGAGTCCACCAGCGAGCAGGCGGCTATCTCGAACTCGTCGCGGAGTTGTTCGTCGTGTTACTCGTCTTTCCGGCGCTCGGCGTTCTCATTCTGACCGTCGCGAGCGTGCTCTCACCAGCCCTCTCCGAAGAGATAGCGACGCCGCTGGGAGCGGTCACGCACAGGGAACTGCTCGTATACGCGAGCGTGGCCTTCGTCCTGTTCGTCGGGGCGGGCGCAGCGTGGGCAGTCGCCGCGATCCGTCCGACTGACCACGCGACACCAAGCTATCGGCGTCCAGCGGGAGTTCAATCAGTCCTTGCAACCGCACGAACGAACCCGGCAAGCGCTGCTGTCGCGTTTGCCCCGACGACAGTCGCTACGGGCGTGGGACTGTGGCTGCTCGGCTACGGGCCAGTGAACGTCGTCCTGTTGACCTACGCAGTGTATGGGATCCCAGTCGGCCTCGTTGCAGTCCGACGAAAGCGACGCGACGACGCGAAAGACCGCGAGATCAGGGACTTCGTGCACGCAGTTTCCGGGCACGTGAGTCTGGGGCGGCCGTTTCCCGAGGCCGTGTCCCGGGTCGCAGACGACGTTGATCTGGGACCGCTCCAGTCAGACGTCGACGCGCTCGCCTTCAATCTCACGCTGACGGGAAGCGCAGAACCAGACGAGGACGTTCAGGCCGCAGCACTGGACAGATTCGTCGACCGGGTCGGAACGCCGCTTGCCTCCCAGACCGTCGGGCTAGTCGTCGGTGCAATCGAGGCAGGAAGCGACACCGAACACGTATTCGAGACACTCGAAACAGAGATCGGACGGCTCTATCACGAGCGCAAGGCACTTCGCTCGCGGCTGCTCGTCTACGTCGCGGTCGGGTGGACGACCGGGTTGCTCGTCGTCGGCATCGTCGTCGCGGTGAACGCGACCGTCCTGGATGGTTTCGCACAACTCTCGACCGTGTCTGATGCCTCGACTGGCATCGCGCTGGACCCAGGTGCAGTCGACCCGGCGCGCGACCGCGAGCGGTTCTATCTGGTGACACAGGCGACCGTGATCGCCTGTGGCTGGTTCGCTGGCATGGCCAGTCGCGGTAGATACGAGGCGCTGTTGCACTCCGGTCTGCTCGTCGTCGTGACCTACGTCGTGTTCACCGGGTTGGGGGTGGCATGATGCGCGCGCAGTCACACGTGGTCGGCGTCGCGCTCATGGCCGGACTCGCTGTCATCGCGCTCGGCACGTTGACGGTCGGCGTCGGCACCGTCGTCGACTCACAGGCGTCGCACGCAGACGCGAATCGAGTCGCGGACGGAATGACCGAGACACTGCAGGGCGTCGAGCAGACGGGCGTTCACAGTCAACAGATCACGTTTTCTGAAGGGCATCTCGGGACGACAGAGCGGACCCTCCGCGTGATTCAGGACGGAACAGTCATCGAGAAGATACAGGTGGATGCGCTCATCTACGAGACGGGCGACCGGCGCGTCGCAGCACTCGCAGGTGCGGTCATCCGCGGACAGGACGCACAGGCCTGGACAGTCGCAGAACCGCCGATCACGAGTTCAGAGCGAACCGAGGTACTCGTCATCGGCGCGCCGATTCTCGATGCAGAAGACGTGAGCGTCTCCGGCGAGAGCGGTGTCAGCACGACACTCCGGACGAACGTGACCCACACCGAACGGGAACTCGGAAGAGGCGAGTTCGCTGTCGCTATCGAGACGAAAACCCCGGAACCGTTCGAGCGGTACTTCGAGGACCAGGGTGCGACGACCACGCGGCGAACATTTGCCGGAGATGAGTTCGAGAGCGTCGTTGCGACGTATCCTGGCACGCGGGACGGGTATCTGGTTCGGCACAATCTCGGGCTGGAGGTCGGATCATGACCGGAAGCCGAGCCGTGAACGACCGGTCGAGAGCACCACTGCGAGAGGACGACCGCGCCGTCAGCCCGGTCGTCGAGAAGTTGCTCGTGGCTGGAATTGTGGTGCTGTACGTCGGCGGGATGGGAACGCTCCTGTTCGGTGGCGTCCTCCCCAGTTACGAGGCGGAGACGAGTGCGGAGATGAGCGAGCGAGTGCTGGCCACGGCCACGGCAGGGATAGAAGACGCTGTGCCAGCGACAGATGGCTACGTCGAGAGCCAAACGACCGTCGACCTTCCGGCAACCATCGGGGACAGCAGCTACACCATTCTCGTCTCGGGACAGTCTATCGAACTCGTCCATCCAGACCGGGGGATCGGTGTCGAGACGCGACTCGCTGTTCCGTCCGACATCACGGTACAGGAGAGTCGATGGGAGAGCGGTGGCGACCTCGTCGTCGAGATACGCGGATCGAGCGGCGACCGACGGCTCACGGTGCGTGAGAACAGATGAGAGGGCAAGTCGAACTCCCGGCTGTCGGCATCGCACTACTCCTGCTGACGGTGACGGTCGTGCTGGGTGTGGCCATCGCAGACAACGCCTTCACCTCGGCCGAACGGTCGGCTGTCGAGCGCCAGACCGCTATGGGGTTGTCCGACCAGTTGGTCGGTGAGCAGTCGCCGCTGACCAATCGGCAAAACGTCATCAACGCCACTGAACTGTCGGATCTCGACGGAGAGACGCTCCGAAACCGGTACGGAGTTCCGGACGGGGCAGACGCGGAGATACAGCTCGGCGGTGAGCCAGTCGCAGTCGCTGGCGATCCAGAGAGAGGCACAACGATAGAGCGAATCGTGCTCGTCGAGCGGGGACAGACCCGCACGATCGATGCACCGTTGACTGCGAACACGCGGATAACGCTCCCGCGGCGGACGGCGAACGCGACAGTTTCGATAGCGCCGAAAAACGGGACGACTATCCGCACGGTCACAGTCAACGAGCGAGTCGTTCTCGCCAAACGTAGCGGACTCGACGGAGCGTATCAGCTGACAGTCTCTCCGTATCAGACTGCGACGTTCGCGTTCGAGTCGATCGATGCATCGCCAGCGGGAAGCACCACCATCGAGTACTACCCACGAGAAACCCAGAAGGCAACGCTTTCGGTGACAGTCGATGAGTAGAGGACAGGCGTCGATAACGGCGGTCGAGGCAGCACTTGGTGTGTTGCTCGTGACGAGTGTGACACTTGCATTTGGGCTCGGTGTCCCGAGTTCCGACGACCGGCGCGCACAGGCCCAACTCGACACCTACGCGTCGGATGCGGCGACGCTGCTGTCAGAGGAGTCGCCGAGACACGGCGACCAGACGCGGCTCACGGAAGTGACCAGTTCTGCCGAGTCTTTCAAGCGACAGCGCGGGGAACTCGAACGGCGTGTCGACAGGATACTACCGGAGAACGTGCTGTTTCGCGTCGAGACGCCACACGGAACCGTCGGACAGCCACTTCCGGGAGGAGTTCCGACTGGCGAGGCAACAGTGTTGACTGCAAACGGCGCACTCACGTTGCGAGTGTGGTACGCGTGACTGGGGATCGCTCACGAGCGGGCGAGCGAGCGCAGGTGGTGTTGCTCGCAGCCGCACTGCTCGCGATGGCGCTGGTGCCGCTGGTGTTTGCCTACCTGCAACTTGGCTATCACGACGACATCGTCTCGGGGGATACACAGCCCACCGCGAACGGAGAGCGAACACTCGAACGTGGCGTCCACGACGCCGTCGCAACCGTCGACGGCAAGTTTCGCTGGACCGAGCGCGAGCAGGCGGTAGATGCGGTTCGAGACGAACTGCGGCCAGTGATCACCACAGTCACGACTGCACGGCTCGAGAGCGGAATCACATACGAGATTACGTACAATCAGACCCGCGGGCAGCACTGGGCCAGCGACAACTGTCCGCACGGACCGAGTCGGGAGTTTGGCCCCTGTCAGACCACGAAGGGCGTCGTCGTACAGGAACGACAGGGGCGGACCTACGTACTCGCTGTCGCCCTCGATATCGAGACGACCACGCCAACGCGCGAGGAACTGACTGCAACGGTTATTCGGGTCGAAACAGCGTGAATTAACCTCGCTTCGGAGGAACGGTTAAGTATCGCGCTACTGTTTGCGAAAGCATGGGAGAACGGGGACGCGAGACGGAGTTCGACCTCGAACGGGTCACCGCGGTGTTCGAGTCCCGGGAGGATTACGCAGAGCCACTCACCGCAACAGAGATTGCCGCGGAACTGGACTGTTCGCGGCGAACGGCGCTGAACAAGCTCCACGAACTCGAATCACAGACAGACCTCACGAGCAAGAAAGTCGGCGGGCGAAGTCGCGTCTGGTGGATTCCGGTCCATGTCTGATTCTGCGTGCTAGTGCGATACGGGCTGGAGCGTATCAGGAGTCAGATGGCGGTCTGGTCAACGGGACACGTCGAACCCCCAGGAATCTGCCCGTTCGAGCGCCTCCGTGCGAGCGCGGTCCTGAACGGCCTCGACCGCTGTTTGGTCGTCGAGAAATGACTCGACAACTTCGGATTGCGACGAATCTGAAGATGCGTCGACACGGCTGTCAGGCGCAGCCTCGCGGGTCCGTTCGACGAGGGACGGATCACCGGCGAGTTGCTCGGCTGGCAGTCCGGGCGGTACGGTGAACGACTCCGTGTCGTGTAGCTCTGTGAGGACGTCACCGTCGAGTTCGTACAGTTCGACCCGAAACGGACCGGAGACGGCGATGGCAGAGACGGCATCAGAACCGCTGCTGTCGGAGGCAGTGTGATACGCTGCGACCGGAACCCCCTCCTCGAACGTGAGCACCCCGACACCATCAGCGTCGAGGAGCAGCGCGTCCTGTGGCTGTAGCCGCGCGTATCCGGTCAGCTCAGCGTCGAGCGCGCTCGACAGTACGGTGCCGGGATCGCTGACGACGCGACTGCGGAGCAGACGGCCGTGCGGAAGTTTCATGACTGGTCTGGAACGACGGTGCTGCTGAACCGGTCAGCGACTGCGTCCAGCGGATTCGACTGCACGGTGAGCGCCGACGCGGCCTCGCGGTAGGCATCGGCAGCAGCACACTCGGGCGCGTGTGCAAGCAGTGGCTCGCTCGCCCGGCGACTCGCCCGAACGCGGTCGCATTCCGGAACCGTGGCGAGTGTCTCCCCCTCGAAGTATCGCTCGGCTTTCGGCGCAATCGTCTCGATTGCTGTGTCCTCTGCGACGCGATTGAACAGGATACCCGCCACGCCAGTTCCGTAGGTGGTCGCGTACTCCTGTACCTTCAGCCCGTCCGACAGCGACGGAACGGTCGGTTGCAGAACCACCACAATGCGGTCTGCGAGGACGATTGGAAGCACGGCACTTCGGCTATCGAGGGCCGCCGGAGAGTCGAGCAGGAGGACGTCAGTTTCCTCCGCAAGCGTCGCCACGACATCGCGGAGTTGCTGCGGATCCGCCTCCCGAAATCCCCCGAGCGACGTCCCACAGGGGACGACGTCCATCCCGAACCGGTCGTAGACTGCGTGCTCGACTGCTGCGTTGCCTGCCAGCACGTCGTGCAGCGTCGTTTCGACGGTTCCCAATCCAGCGTGAAAGAGCAGATTCGCCATCCCCATGTCCGCATCGACGATGGTGACATCGTACTGTTCGGACAGCCCCATCCCCAGCGCCAGCGTGCTCGTCGTCTTTCCCGTCCCCCCCTTGCCGCTGGCGACGGCAAACACCTCGACCATATCCTGTCGTCTCGCCCGATCGGTTAAAAAGCCTCGTTGATCGACAGCACCGAAAAGATCACCGGTGAGACGCACCCGCGACCGTAGCCGACCCGTGCGAGTACGGTGGTGCAGTCGGGTGTCTCAGTCCTGAACCCACTTCGCGCAGCGGACGTCGAAACTCCCACAGACAGGACAGCGGTGATGCTGTATCTCGAAGGTCGTCTCACAGGCGAGACAGACGTACGGACGTGTCTCCTCCTGCGTCTCCGAGAAGCCGGATACCGCTTTGGCCCTGTCTATGACACCCATCGCAACCACAGATGAACGAAGGCAACAGATCCCCAAAAAGGGGGCCGATCGTTTACGTCATTTTTTCCGCCTTCCGTCGTGCGGTTTTGGGGATCGTGTCCCAGAGTCGGAACGACGCAGTGACCGAACACAGTCCGGTCCAGTTGTGGAGTGGAGTCCATCAGTGGTGAGAGCCGTGGACGGCCCCGTTGGAAAATAAATGTATGGATGGTGATATTCAGATAGAGGACTCTGTCGGCCGCGTCTGTTCGGAAGTGAGAACGAAAACACGACCAATCAGGAAAGAAAGATGTAGAGCCGAGCGAGGAACAGAATATCGAGCGAGACAGGTATCATATATTATATACATTCGCAGTCACTCAGCAGTTAGTCGGACGAGAACGTCGTCGCGTTCGCGGGGGAACGGGGCTTCGGCGCGACCGTCGCGGTTCGAGGTGATCGCGTACAGGTCCCCGCTCGGACTCTGGGTGACGTGACGGACGCGGCCGAGTTCGTCTTCGAGAATACGATGGGCAGTAGCGGTGTAGGCGTCGTCGGTCCAGTCGCCATCGAAACGTCGAGACTCTCCATCGAGAGACGGGAGTTCGACGTCCGGCGGCGTCAGCGTGACGACGTACACTGATTGACTGATGAGGCCGCCGACGATGTATCGGTTCTGGAACGCCGGGACGCTGTCGCCAGTATAGAAGGTCACACCCGTCGGTGCCCACCCGCTCGATGGTCCGGTGTTGACGACGGGTGGGCGAACGTCGTCGTGGTTCGGGTAGGAGCCATATTCGTCGTCACCCGGCGGACTGCGAACGTCGGGCCAGCCGTAGTTGTCACCCGGGCGGAGCACCTGTATCTCGTCGCGGTTCGAGGGGCCGTGTTCGGTCACAACCGGCACGCCGTTGGGCAACCAGTCGATTCCCTGTGAATTTCGGTGCCCGTAGGTGAACACGCGAGGGTCGCCGCCAAGGTCGGGATTGGTCGTCAGCGGGTCGCCGTCCGGCGACACGCGGAGAATTTTGCCCGCCAGCGAGTCGGTGTCCTGTGCCGCGTCGGGTTTGCCAGCATCGCCAGTGCAGATCCAGAGGTTGTCGTCCGGCCCGAATGCGATCCGGCCCCCGTTGTGTCTGTTGTTCGCAGGGATGTCGTCGACGATGATCTCCTCTGTTTCAGCTGGATTCGATGCGTCGATATCGTACCGCACGACGCGGTTGCGCTGGTCTCCGTTCGCGGCCGTGTAGTAGACGTAGACGTACTGCTCTGTTGGATGCGCGGCGATACCGAGCGTCCCCCCTTCGCCGCCCTCGACCCACCACGGCCGCTCGTCGGAACCGGGTTCGAGAGCCCCTGCATCGATGGCATCCTGTGGGCGGGCCACCTCCGAGACCGACCCGGAGTCGAAGCGAAGCACCGTCCCAGTTCGCTCCGTGAGAAACAGTTCCTCCTCGTCAGTGAACGTAATATCCCAGGGAATCTCCAAATTCTCGACGAGCGTCTCGACCCGCAGATCCGCCGTGAGCGGTGAGTCCGTTGGTGGCTCCAAGGAGGGCTCTACGCCGGGGCGTGGATGGTCGTAGCTGTCCTCCACCCGGTCCTCGTTCGTGACGCCGCTCCCATCGTTGAGACAGCCAGCGATGAACACGGTTCCGGCCGCTCCGAGCAATTGGCGTCTCGACAGCGAACTCTCGTCAGACTCCATATTTCACCCACAGAACAGTTCCGAGTAAAAGATGTCGGTAGTGCGTGGGAACCCGCGCTTTTTCCTCATCGCGTACGCGTGGGGGCACCTACGCCCGGAGCGAGACCATGAAAACGCGCAGGCTGTTCCGATACAGATACAACTGCCGCGGCCCCGAGACGGCGTATGAAACAAAGCGCCAGCATGGCGCTCCGAAGCGGGGCGTGGCGCGAGCGGTCAGTCGACGCCGTCGTGATACTTGCGACTCTCTCAGTACTCGTCGACGTGGTAACGACCACCCACATCCTCTACTCGCCGAACTACTGGGAGGGGAACCTTCTGCTCGCTCGTCTGGCCGACATCGACTCCGCGCTCGCGCTCGCGGTGTTTACCGGATACGCGCTCGGCCTGCTCGTTGTCGCCTGGCTCTCGTTGGGGTGGCTCTCGACTGCCGTCGGCAGCACCATCATCACCTCGATGGGACTGAGCGGGCTGAGCAATCTGGTGCTGTTTGCGACCGGCGCGTCACTCTACGTCCGTCTCGGCCTTCCGCACACGCTGACGATCCATCTACTGCAACCGGCAGGTGGGTTTCTGGTCGGACTCGTGATTGTACGCGAGCGCGGGTCCGTTCCGTGGCGGGAAGTCGTTGTCGTCGCCGCGCTCGGCCTCACAGTCGTCGGATTCGCAGTCTGAACGGCAGAGCGGCGCAAGCACAGTTCCGACGGGCGTCGTGGGTTCGCGAACCGATACGCCGATGGTCACGGACTCCGGGCCAGCGGCTAGTTCGCCTCGGTCACGTCGTCTTCCCCTAGAAGAAACCCACCCAGCCCTGTCACCCACACCAGCAGCGGGTACACCACCCAGCGTTCGATGCCGCCGAACTCTAGCCCGCCGAGCGGCCCGGAGTCCCCGAACACCAGTGCGTACACCAGCGACGCCAGCGAGAACCCACCAAAGAGGACACAGAGGTAGGAGAACGGCTTCGACGTCGCTCGTGCGGCCAGCACCGCCGCGAGACCGCCACTCGTGAATGTCAGGAGTGCAAAGAGGCCGTGCCAGGGCGTCACGTTTCCGGGAAACACGCCGACGCCGAAGACGCCGAACCCAAAGATGCCGAGCGGGAGCCAGAGTACGCGCGGCCGTCCAGCACGATAGAGGAAGTACGCCGCAACGAGAACCAGCGCGCCGCTGATCAGCATAGTGCTGTTGAAGATCGTCGCGGTTGGCTCGTAGCTCACCGGGTCTGGCGGCGCTGTCGAGCCCAGGTCGCTGATCTCCTGGGTCGTGGCGTAGTCGGGGTGGTACGCCTCAGCGGTGATGATCCCGAGAAGCGAGATCCCGCCCGTGAGCAACAGCGCGATACCGGCGATTACTGTGTCGGAGACACTGTCAACGAACGAATCCGAATTTACGGCCATGGTGAATTATCAGGACACAGACTGATAAAGATCGGTGTACAGTTCGGTAGTAGCGGGCGGTGAGAATCCGTGGTGACAGCGAAGGCGTCGAGAACCCAGCCAGTAGCATGTCGAGACGCGCAAGAAGGAGACGTTCGGGAGGTCGTACCGTGCCATCGGCGAGGCAGGACAATGTGAACAGATGAGAGACGTTTCGGGGTGCTCGCTTCACTGCGCACCCTGGTTGCGACTGGCGTGTTCAAATAGTGTCGGTTGGACGTGCTTTCCGCTCACCGATCGGTTCGCGGAAAAGCAGTCCGCCCTCCCCGATTTGAACGGGGGGCAAGTCGATCTACAGTCGACTGCTCTACCAGTCTGAGCTAAGGGCGGGCATCTCGGAGTAGGGCTGGTGTCGGACTTAACCATTATGCATTCGCGCTGTCGGTCACGTGACTGACGGTCGTCAGACAGCAAGGAAGATTCAAAT
Source organism: Halovenus marina (assembly GCF_051414115.1). Lineage (NCBI taxonomy): Archaea > Methanobacteriati > Methanobacteriota > Halobacteria > Halobacteriales > Haloarculaceae > Halovenus > Halovenus marina. Next base: position 2,631,593 of record NZ_JBLKNZ010000001.1, read on the forward strand.
AGGATGGGAGACAACGTGTATGACGACTGAATGAGCAAGATAACGTTCCGTGCGGACGACGAACTCATCGACCGACTCGAGGAGTTCGACGCCTCGAAAAGCGAGGTGATGCGGGACGCGCTCCGAGAGTATCTCGGGGAGCCGCCAGCGCGGCCATCGGAACCGTCACCGTCGCCTGACGAGGAGGAAACCCTCGACAGCCTGATCACGGAGCGTGTCGATTCGATCATCGCCGACCGGTTAGACGACGCGTTTACACCACGACGGCCGCAGGACGTGAACGTAAACATCTCGCTTGATGGCGATCAATCCCGTTCAGCGTCGGTACAGCGTGAACAGAGTGCCGAAGAGTCGGACGCGTCACACACTGCGTCAAACGAATCGTCACACGCACCGCAGGCGCGTAAGACAGAGGCGGAGGACGACGAATCTGGGGACACACACGAGCGTAAGACGTGTACACAGTGTGGCGAAACCGTGTCGCCGTCCCACGTTTACTGTCCGAACTGCGGCGAGAAAGCGTCACACAGAGTGTTCTGCGAATGCGGCGACGAACTCCGCTCGGACTGGGCATTCTGCCCCGGCTGTGGCCGTCGCACCCCCGCAGCGGACGTTCTCGACCAACCGTAAAACGCCGAAAACAACAAGTACAGAGAGTTTACACCGGTAAACGCACTCGTGTCTTACGGCGGCCGGTACTTTTATTATCCCTTAGTCTGTGGTACTGTATGCGTAAGACGGTCGTCTTACACAGGGTGGCGCGCGGTGCGCACCACGCCGCAATGATGCGGTTCACCGGTGTAAGACGATCGGGCCGGGTGTAAACCTGCCCCCGTCTTACCCACAAAGGGGAATACAAACATGGAGCGTGTGACACTACGGATTCCGAAAGAGCAGATCGAAGAGGTTGAACAGATGGTCGACACCGGTGAGTACCCGAACCGGAGCGAGGCGATCCGGTCGGCGGTGCGGGAGATGCTCGCCGAACAGGACACCGGGCAGGAGCGCCCGTCAGAGAAACGCCAGCGGCGCAAAGACCGCTCGTGGGCCAAGGTGTAAACGATGCAGGATATTGTCAACGAGGCCCTCGAACGCGACGAACAGGAACAGAAGCAGATGGACGATGTCGAAGGGTTCGGTGACCCCCGCATCGTCATCGTCGGCGCTGGCGGTGCCGGGAACAACACGGTCAACCGGCTGTACAACATCGGCGTCGACGGCGCGGAAACTATCGCCATCAACACGGACAAACAGCACCTGAAGATGATCGAAGCCGACACGAAGATTCTCGTCGGCAAGTCCCTGACCAACGGCCTCGGCGCGGGCGGCGACCCCTCGATGGGCGAGCGCGCAACCGAGATGGCACAGGGAACGATCAAAGAGGTGCTCGGCGACGCCGACCTGGTCTTCGTGACCGCGGGCATGGGCGGCGGCACCGGCACCGGCGCAGCGCCGGTCGTCTCGAAGATCGCCAAGGAACAGGGAGCCATCGTCGTCGGGATGGTTTCGACCCCGTTCAACGTCGAGCGCGCCCGGACGCTCAAGGCCGAGGAAGGGCTCGAAGAGCTTCGCGACGAAGCGGACTCCATCATCGTGCTCGACAACAACCGGCTGCTGGATTACGTCCCGAACCTGCCCATCGGCAAGGCCTTCTCCGTGATGGACCAGATCATCGCCGAGACGGTCAAGGGTATCTCCGAGACGATCACCCAGCCCTCGCTGATCAACCTCGACTACGCCGACATGACCTCGATCATGAATCAGGGCGGCGTCGCGGTGATGCTCGTCGGTGAGACCCAGGACAAAAACAAGACCGAGGAGGTCGTCAAGGACGCGATGAACCATCCACTGTTGGACGTCGACTACCGCGGCGCGTCCGGCGGACTTGTCCACATCACGGGCGGCCCAGACCTGACCCTCTCCGAAGCGGAAGGGATCGCTCAGAACATCACCGACCGTCTGGAAGCGAGCGCCAACGTCATCTGGGGCGCACGGATCCAGGAGGAGTACAAGGGCAAGGTGCGAGTCATGGCGATCATGACCGGCGTCCAGAGCGCGCAGGTGCTCGGACCGACCACCCAGAAGCAGGCCGACAAGTCCCGACAGGCCATCAAGGACGTCGACGACGAGAGCTTCGACGCCGCGAGCAACTTCCAGAATCAGGAGTTCGGCGAAACCGACGGCGGCCGCAGCGAAGTCGATACGCAGAACGGACTGGACGTCATCCGGACGGACTAGTTCGACTGAATCACCGGGGTTCAGCGCGACACACACTACTTTTGGAGCGCAGTCAGCAACGAAGAGACCAATCAGTCAGACCGCTTCGAGTGCGTCGAGCAGACTGCACGCGCGACAGCGGTCGCCGGTCGTTGGCTGCCCACACTCCTGACACTCGACCATCCCATCCGAATCGTCAGTTGCGCTGGCAGCAAGCGCCGCAAGTCGCTCGTACCCGGCCATGATCGAGTGGCGCGTCCCGGGGTGGCGGTCCTCGAGTTCGTACAGCAGTTCCTGAATCTCCCCCCGGAACGATTCATCGGAGTGGGGGCACTCGCGCATGTGCGAGGGCAGGTCACGCAAGTGCACGTACAGCGCAACCTCCTTCTCTGGTACGTCCCGAAGTGGCTTCGCGCGTGGGATGAACGCCTCGGGTTCGGTCCGAGTCTGTGTGCTGTCGCTCCCATCGAACGGGCCGAGGCTGGCGTCGAACTGTCGTGACATCTTCGTGATATCACCCTCGAGGAAATTCATCAACGCCGTTTCGGCTTCATCATCGAGATTATGACCAGTCAGTAACTTGTCAGCGTCGAGCTGTTCTGCGTACCGGGAGAGTACGTCCCGGCGGAACACTCCACAGTATGCGCACGCTGACATGTTCTCGGGGTCGTCCTCGACAACGTCGTCCATCTGGACACCGAACTCTTCCTCGTAGCTGACGACTTCGTGGCGGATGTCCAGATCAGCGGTGAGTTGCTCGCAGGCGTCGAGGCTCTTGTCCCGGTAGCCGTCGATGCCCTCGTGAATCGAGAGGGCGACGAGTTCGACCCGCGGGTCCTTCGCGAACGTCTCGTGCAGAATGTACGTCAGCGCGACGCTGTCTTTCCCGCCAGAGAGACCGATGACCCACGTCTCGGGGTTCTCGGGAGTGGCGTCGTCGGGGAGGAGATTGTCCTCGCGGACGCGCCGTCGGGCGCGCTTCTCGACGGTGGCACAGAAGTGGTCGTCACAGAGATGAAGCCCCGAGTAGGCGGCGTGCATCACAGCCTCGTCGCCGCACTTGTCACACTCCATTACGTACAGCTATCCGACCGGGGCGAATGACGCTTTCGACTGCGGCCGAAACACGCTTCGAGTGTACTGTCGACTGCGATATCGTTTTCAGGGCGTGGCCAGTAGTGAAGTCGATGACCGAGTGGGACCGATCCCGGGCGGTCGAGCGAGTCGAAGCACTGGTGGAGACTGTCGAAACTGATCTGCTTCCGGTGCCTGTGCGGGAGGTGTGGGTCTTCGGGGACATCGCGCTCGGACTCGACCCAGTCGAGCGCATCGACGTATATCTCACGAAGGATCTACTGCTCTCGGACGATACAGACACGGCAGAGGTCGATTCGCCCGTCGACGGTGTCGGACAGACCATCCGTGCCGAGTGGGCACAGCAGTATCCGGAGTATCTCCGGACGAACGCTGGCGGATACGCCGCCCCCGAACGGTGTCTTGCCGCCCATCTACTCGAGGAGGACGAACCGATCCACCTCGAAGTCTGCAACACCGGCTTCGAGGACAACGTCACCCAGCGACTGGCAGGCGCTCGCGCCCGTGACAACTACGAGCAACTGCTCGATCCGCGCGGCGTCTGTCTGTGGATCGACGGCCAGCGCTCCGAGACGGCATTCAAGAAACTCCGCGCCGGGGAGTTTGCCTTCCCGCCGCTATCAGAGGCACTGGAGATGCTCGGTCTGGAGGGAGAGACCGCCGACCGCGCCGCGGACGACCTCCGGACGTTTCGGGACCGACAGGAGGGCGTCTCGGTTCGGGGCGACGTAGTCTGAGAACGTTGCAAGCGGTGTGACTGAACGGTTAGATGAAGTCGTCGACGCCGATGCCGCCGCTCGTCTCGTCGTCCTGATGTTCGGTGCCGGTGCTGAACAGCATCGGGTCCCGAGTCTGAAGCCAGACATGTCCCTGTCCCGTGAACTCCGTCACCAGCCCTTCACCGCCGAGGACGGTCGATTTGAGTCCCCCGTCTTTCTGCCGGTTGAGCGAGAGTTCCGGCGTCCAGGCGACGAGATGGTCCTCGTCGACGATCAGCGACTCCTGTGGGGTGACCTCCCGTTCGACCATCGACCCGAACGCCGAGAGAAAGGCTGTTCCCTGACCGGAGAGTCCCAGAACGGTGAGTTCACCGGAGTTGAACATATTCGAGAGGTTGTTTAGCTCCGTCGAGCGCTCGACGAGCGGTTCCCAGCCGAGCAGTGAGCCCGATTGGACCCGAAGCGAGCGTCGGTCACTCATGTTCACAGCAATCACATCGCCTGGATGCTCTGGGACGAGCGTGACGCTCCCGACGCCGTTGGTTGCGGTGTAGGTGTTGTCGACCAGCGTTCGTTCGTCGCTGATCGCCCGCTTGACCGAATCTCCGATCCCTCCGTCGCCGCCGACATCTGACTGTACCGAGACGCTCCCGTCGCGGGTCATCATCGCTCCCGGTTTCGTCTGAATCATCTCCCCCTCGTCCAGTTCCACGTCCACCATGGCATAACTTGGCCCCTCGTTGATCGTGTACTGCATCGCCAGTGTTCTTGTATCAGTATATTATTCTTTTTGTATTCGATGACTGCGTGACAGCAGGGCAGACGTGTCGGTCCCGTCACGGCGGGACGGTGCCGACGGTGACGAAGAAGGGAACGACTTCGCGGCGACGATACTGGTTGTTCTGGATCTGTTCGATGGCAGAGCGACCCATCGCTCGCCACTCCGCTCGAAGGCTGTCGAACTCCTCGCTGGTCGTCTCGCCAGCGAGAATCGTCGCGCGGTCGGTCGCGAGCCCCGCGCCGGTCGCCTTGCGTCGAGCGCTTTCGAGTGCGTCCTCGGTGTAGGGCGGTTCGACGGTTCGCTCGTGGTCGTAGCGACGAACGCGGATGTCGGACAGGCCAGCCCCCTCGAACAGGTCCCGAACCGCCCCGAGCGCCGGGTCGGTGTCAGCGCCCTCCAGATACAGTCGTCGCGCCCGCCGCGCCAGCGTCGGTTCGGCGTCGACAGTCGACTCGACGGTGACCGCACTGTTGTCGGGTTCGATGACGGCGACGGCGTCAGCCGAGACGCGAGCGAACTCCGCGAGTGCTTGGTCGGGTTCGACGAGATTGACCAGCAGGGCCTGACAGACCACCAGGTCGAAACTGTCGTCGGCAAAGGGGAGCGCGAGCGTATCCCCCGCGACGGTCGGCGGGTCGACGTGTTCCAAAAGGGATCTATCCGCGTCGAGCGCGACGACAGTTCCGGGCGACTCCTCGCGGAGCACGCGGGTGAGTTCGCCGGTGCCAGCGCCAGCGTCGAGCACTCGCTCGCGCTCGTCGAGGTCCAGTATCGACAGCGCCGCTCGCGAATCCGCCCACATCCCCGTGCGGGTCGTCTCCAGATACTCGGCCGTGAACTCGCGCACGTCGGAACCAGCGTCTAGCCGTACAAAAGCGACCCGCCTTTCACCGCCGCAGTTCCCGAACGCGGTCGATGTTCCACGCGAAGCCGCGGCCGTCTTCGGTTGGCGTCTCCAGAACGATCGGTACCGCCCGGATTGCGTCGTGGTTGACGAACGCGCGCATGCCGTCCTCGCCGATTTCACCCTCGCCGATGTGGGCGTGTTCGTCCTTGTTGGTTCCGCAGGCGTGTTTCGAGTCGTTGAGGTGGACGCAGGCGAGGTTCTCGAACCCGACGACGTCGTCGAACTCGGCGAGGGTTTCCTCGACGGCGTCGGGCGTCGAAAGGTCGTACCCGGCCGCGAACATGTGTGCGGTGTCGAGACAGATGTCGAGGTCCTGTTTCGAGCGAGCGAGTACCTCCGCGAGGTGCTCGAACTCGCCGCCGAGTTTCGTCCCGCTGCCAGCGTCGGATTCGACGAGTACCGTCACGCCCTCGGGCACGTCGAGTTCGTCCAGGACGCTCGCAGCGTTGTCGAGTCCGCCCTCGACGCCTGCACCGGTGTGAGCGCCGAGATGAACGTTGACGTACTCGATGCCGAGTGTGTCGGCGGCGTCGACCTCCTGTTGCATCGAGTCGAGTGACTTCTCGCGGAGGTCATCCTTGGGCGTACAGAGGTTGACCAGATACGAGGTGTGGATCACCCACGGGCCGATGCCGTGTGTCTCCGTTTCCTCGCGGAAGGCCTGTGCCTCCTCGTCGCCGATATTGGGGTCCTGCCAGACCTGCGGGGAGTGTGAGAATATCTGCCCGCAGTTGCCGCTGTACTCGCGCTGGTTCTCGACGGCGTTGTCCACGCCGCCCGCAATCGACGCGTGCGCACCGACTCGAAGTGTCATGAGCGTGTGTTTGCGCGGGCGTGCTTAGGCACTTCGTTGTCCCCACGTGGTCTGCGGCACAGATCAACGATCGCGTTCGCTCAGTCGCTCGTGGACGCGTTCGAGATCCGTCTCCGTGTTGATGTTCGCCTTCCAGCCGCGGAACGGAACCGTCTCGACCGTGTAGCCGCTGTTGATGAGCGTGTCGATGGCGTCGGGCAGTTCGTACTCGCCGCGCTCGGAGGGGCGAACGATTTCACACGAAGGAAATATTTCTGGTGGCACCACGTAGGCAGCAGCGGGGACGAGCGTCGAGGGCGGCGTCTCGGGCTTTTCGACCAGGCCGACCACGTTTCCGTGGGCGTCGAGTTCACACACGGCACCCTGTTTTGCGCGCTCGGGAGAGACCTCCTCGACCGGAAACGTGATGTCCGCATCTGTCTCCCGGTGCCGAGAGAGTACTTCCGAGAGGTTCCCCCGATAGATGTTGTCGCCGTTGAGGATGAGACAGTCAGCGTCGACGTACGGTTCGGCCATGGACACTGCGTGTGCCAGTCCCTTCCGTTCGGGTTGTTCCGCGTAGGTGAGCGCCAGCGAACGGTGAGAATCGCCGTATCGATCGATGATCTGCCCCTTCTCGTAACCGACGACGACGACCGCCTCGGTGATTCCGCAATCGAGGACGGTCTCGAAGCAGTGTTCGAGGATGGGTTTCCCGGCCACCTCGACCATGGGCTTCGGCTTGGTCTCAGTTCGTGGGCGGAGACGCGTGCCCTCGCCAGCGGCGAGAATGATGGCTTTCATCGGTCTGCTGGCTCGAGCGCGTCGTCCGATCCATCGAGCGGATCGGTCCGTTCGCGCGTCCACGCGTCGCTTTCGTATTTCTCCTCGGCAATCTCACGGGCGCGATCCAGTTCGGCCGCTGTCCACTCGCCGACGGTCGCGTCCGCCCATTCCCCGAGAGTGGTTTCGAGTGCCTCGACTGCCTCCTCGCGGTCGATATTCGCTTGCTCCCGGACGGTCGTGACGCAATCGCGAAAGCGATCGGGCGCGGTTTCGGGGTCGGCGAAGACGCCGAGATGCCGATCCGCGGCGTGAGCGTACAGCAAGGAGCCGTGCTGGATGACCGCGTCGCGCTGGCGATACTGGGCGTTGCCACTTATTTTCGCGCCGTCGACGACCACGTCGTGGGCGGGGTTGATCTCCCGCAGAAAGCAAGCAGGCTCGTACAGTCCCCGTTGCGATTCACCAGCAAAGGAGGCGTCGATCCCCATCCGGTCGAGCGCGTCGAACAGGGGTCCACAGAGCAGTTCGTAACTCTCCAGCAGGTCGCCGGGAACCGCCGACTCCGGGGCGACGATGCTGTAGGAGATGTCGCCGTCGTGGTCGTGGTAGATGCCGCCGCCGCCGGTCTGTCGGCGGGTGACGTCGATCCCCTCCTGTCTGCAATACTCCCAGTCGACGGTCTCGGCGGCCTGTCGGTAGCCCAGCGAGAGCGTCGACGGCTCCCACTGGAAGACCCGAACGGTTCGGGGGCCGCCCGCGGCCGCGGTCTCGGCGGCGGCCTCTTCCAGCGCCATCTGCATCGGACCGGAGCGGGCCTGTTCGGGGATGAATCGCCACTCCCCATCGTGCAGGTCGGTCATGGAGTACGTTCGAGGGGGAGCACAAAGTCGGTTGCGTCCCGAGAGTTCACCCTCGATCACGTCCTGCGACCAGTCTTGCCCGCTTGCTGTCGGGGCTGTCCACCATCGTGGTTGGGCTGTCCGGTGTGTCCGCGCTGGGATACCCCAGCATGTTCTCGCTGTCCCTGGTGCGTGTGCTGGGCGTGTCCCGCCGATTGTGCTTGGGGAGCACTGGCTCCCCTACTGTCAGTCGGGTCGCTGTGCGGTACATTCATTCGCCTCCGAGTGGCAGGTGTCGGTGCGAAGCCATCGCGTGATCGATACGTGTCGACGGAGCCAGCGACGAGCAACGCGGCCCCGAGGATGGTCAGATACAGCCCCATCTCGACCGAGACACTCCCACTGAGTCCGCCATACGAAGAGATGTTGGTATAGATGTTGAATGCGACGAGAACGGAGAGCCCACCCGCAACTGCACTCGCGAGAATCTCGCGTTTGCGCCACGCCCCGAGAACGACGATAGCGACGACTGCGACTCCAGCAAGCAGGGTCAACACGCCGTCGCCGTCGACTCCTGAGACTGTCGCGCTCCGTAATCGAGAGTCGATACTCGCCCACGGCAGGAACGCCCCCACAATCAGAGCGAGCGCACCCCCCAGCGTAATCTTCGCGCCACGTGGCAGTTCGCTGAAACTCATGGGACGGGCTGGCCGCCCGTTCGTATATAAAGGTACGGACAGCAGTCAGCATCGACGGGCAACCGCATCGGTCAAGTCCATGGAGGCGTAGTGATAGACGATGAGTGACGCTTCCGGTCCACTCGCCCCCGACCGTCCAGATGCGGAGAGTGACTTCCGCGTCGACGCACCCTTCGACCCGGCGGGCGACCAGCCCGAGGCAATCGAGAAGCTCGCATCGGGATTCAGGCAGGGGATGGACAGACAGACCCTGCTCGGCGTGACCGGGTCGGGCAAGACCAACACCGTCTCGTGGGTGATCGAGGAGATTCAGAGACCGACGCTCGTCATCGCGCACAACAAGACACTCGCAGCGCAACTGTACGAGGAGTTCCGAGAGCTGTTTCCGGACAACGCCGTCGAGTATTTTGTCTCCTACTATGACTACTACCAGCCCGAGGCCTACGTCGAACAGACCGACACCTTCATCGACAAGGACGCCTCGATCAACGACGAGATCGACCGACTGCGCCACTCCGCGACGCGCTCGTTGCTGACCAGAGACGACGTGATCGTGGTCGCGTCAGTCTCTGCCATCTACGGGTTGGGCGACCCACAGAACTACGTCGACATGTCGCTGCGACTGGAGCAAGGCCAGCGGATCGACCGCGAAGAGTTGCTGGCGCGGCTGGTCGACCTGAACTACGAGCGCAACGACGTGGACTTCACGCAGGGCACGTTCCGCGTGCGCGGCGACACCGTCGAGATCTATCCGATGTACGGCCGGTACGCGGTCAGAGTCGAGATGTGGGGCGACGAAATCGAGCGACTGCGGAAACTCGACCCGCTGGAAGGCGAGGTGAAACGCGAGGAACCAGCGGTGCTCCTGCATCCGGCAGAGCACTACTCGATCCCCGACGAGCGACTCGAACGGGCCATCGGGGAAATCGAGGAGCTAATGGACGAGCGTGTCGGCTACTTCGAGCGACAGGGTGACCTGGTCGCGGCCCAGCGCATCGAGGAGCGGACGACCTTCGACCTTGAGATGCTCAAGGAGACAGGCTACTGCTCGGGCATCGAGAACTACTCCGTGCATCTCTCCGACCGCGACCCAGGCGACGCGCCCTTCACGCTGCTGGATTACTTCCCCGACGACTTCCTCACCGTCGTCGACGAGTCCCACCAGACGCTGCCGCAGATCCGGGGGCAGTTCGAGGGGGACCGCTCCCGAAAGGAGTCGCTGGTCGAGAACGGCTTTCGCCTGCCGACGGCCTTCGACAACCGCCCGCTCACCTTCGAGGAGTTCGAGAAACGGACGAATCAGACGCTGTACGTCTCGGCGACGCCCGGCGACTACGAACGCGAGCACTCGGAGCAGGTCGTTGAGCAGATCGTTCGACCCACGTATCTCGTCGATCCCGCGGTCGAAGTTGCCGACGCGGAGGGGCAGGTCGCGGACCTGATCGAGCGGTTGCAGGCCCTGCCCGACGAGGAGCGCGCGCTGGTGACGACGCTGACAAAGCGGATGGCCGAGGACCTCACCGAGTATCTCGCGGAGGCAGGAGTCGACGTGGAGTACATGCACGACGAGACGGACACGCTCGAACGGCACGAACTCATCAGACAACTCCGTCTCGGCGAACTCGACGTGATCGTCGGGATCAATCTGCTCCGGGAGGGACTCGACATCCCGGAGGTGTCGCTCGTGGCGATTCTCGACGCGGACCAGGAGGGCTTTCTGCGCTCCGAGACGACGCTCATCCAGACGATGGGGCGGGCGGCGCGAAACGTCAACGGGACGGTCGTCCTCTACGCCGACGAAGTGAGCGGGGCGATGGAGTCGGCAATCGAGGAGACACGGCGGCGTCGCCAGATCCAGCAGGAGTACAACGAGACGCACGGCCACGAACCGGCGACGATCCAGAAGGCCGTTGGCGAGACGAACCTCCCCGGGAGCAAGACCGACACCGACGGCGTCTCGGGGCTGGACGCGAGCGACGAGCAGGAGGCCCAGGAAGCGATCGCACAGTTAGAAGACCGCATGCAGGAGGCTGCGGACAACCTCGAATTCGAGTTGGCGGCCGACATCCGCGACCGGATCCGGGACCTCCGCGAGGACTTCGAACTCGACGACGACGAGGGCGTTCCGGCCCCCGAGTCGGAGTGGTGAGAGGAGCGTCTATTCGGTCGAGTCAATCCGCCCCGAGTCGTGGACAGAGCGCGTCCAGACGACCAGCAGACTCGGCAGGACGAGGACGCTCGCCAGGAACGCAAAGGAGATGGCGACGGCGATGACGAGGCCGAACTGCTGCATGACCGGCACGAGCGAGAACGCGAGCACGCCGAACCCGCCCGCGGTCGTGACGGCACTGCCGAGCAGCGCGCCGCCGGTGCCGACGACGCTCGCTTCAAGCGCCGCCGGAACGTCCCCGAGTCGGTCGAGTTCGTATCGGTAGCGTTCGCTCATGTGAATCGCGTAGTCGACACCGAGGCCGATTGCGATGGATCCGATCGTCGCTGTCGCGAAGCTGAACGGAATGTCGAGGAGGTACATCACGCCGAGGATCCAGCTCAGCCCGAGCAACACCGGGGCGAGCGTCACGGCACCGAGACTCGCGCTTCCGTTCGTGTACCGGAAAGCGACGAGCAACACCGCGAGCACGGCCGCGAGCGCGGCGACCAGTCCCGTGACGAGCGTCGTCGAGAGCTGTCGCTGGACGAGTTCGTTGACGACCAGGTCGCCGGTGACGGTTATCTCCGCCGCGTTGGCAGCTTCGTCGTCGCTCTCGTCGATTCCAACTTCCTCGGTCTGGTCGACGACGGCGCGGGCCTCGTCTGCGACCGCCGTCGGCCCCGCCGTTCCGTCGACGACGAGGACGACCTGAAGCGAGTCGTAGCGACCGCTCTCGGTTCGGTGGAGGAAGCGTTCGGCGCGGTCGGGTGCGGCGTCGACGAGACTGTCGAGCACGGCCGTTACGTTGCGGTCGGGAACGCCGTCGCCGGTCGTATCAGCAGTCGCAAGCTGGGCCGCGAACGTCTCGTTGGTGGCGGCCACACGCTGCATCAGCGAGACTGGGCCGCGCACCGCAGAGTCACCAGTTGGTCGAGTGAAGGTGACAGACGTATTCGCGGCCGCACGCTCGATAGCGGCGACACGCTCCAGCGTCGCCGGATCGATTCCGTCACTCTCGACCAGGTAGTGCACTTGCTGGTCGGGCGACTGGAAGTTCGAGAAGAGGTAGTCGATCGACTGGCGAACGTCGTACTCGCCGGGCGCAAACGGTTCCGGGAGGTCCTGCGTCCAGTCCGGCGGCTCCTCGGCGATGTAGTCGTCGCTGGCAAAGTCCGAATCGAGTTGCGTCCCAGCGGCGACGCCGAGCGAACTCACGACCAGCGCGACCAGCAGAATCGTCCGTGGACGGCGATAGCTGACGCGGGCAATCCCGGCGAGCAGTCCCCGTACTCTGCCGGTCGTGCCGAACGCGCGGGATGTCCGGTCGCGGCTGGCCAGCAGCGACGCCAGTTCGACCTTCAGTGCAGGGACGAGCGCGCCGAAGACGACCAGCGAGGCAGCGATTCCAGCGGCGGTCGCGATGCCGAACTCACCGAGCGTCGGAACGCCGCTGGTCAGAATCGAGAGGAAGCCGATCATCGCCGTCACCGTCACCAACAGCAGGGCGGGGCCGAGTCCGGCCAGTCCCTCGTGCATGGCCTCGCGGGCAGTCTTCGCGAACGGTTGCTCGCCGTCGGTCTCGGCTCGTTGCTCGCGATACCGCATGACAACGTGGATGCAGTAGTCGATCGAGAGCCCGATGAGCAACACCGGCGTCGCGATCATCAGCGTGTTGAAGTCGATTCCGAGCCAGCCCATCGCGCCAAACGTCCAGACGAGCACCAGAACGATGCCGACGAGGCCGAGCAACAGATCGAGCAAGTCACGGTAGGCGACCGACAGCGTGACGAGGACAAACAGCAACGCGACGGGGCCGACCAGCGCGAGGCTGTCGTTCGTCGATTCGCCCTCCTCGACGACCATCAGGCCGTCGCCGACGAGCAGGTACTCGTCCTCGTCGACCTCTTCGGCGATATCGGCCGCGGTCACCTGTGCGGTTCTGACCCGCTCTGAGAGTTCCGGCGGAGACAACACCTGCCCGTCAGTTTTCTGAGTAACGAGCAGCAGTCGACTCTCGGCGTCGGTCGACGCCGGCTGATACCCGCTGGGCAGCAGGTCGTAGATGCGCCCGTTCGACGACCCCTCGGCGAGCAGATCTGCGACCAGTCGCTGGACCTGTGCGTCGCTCATCGATTCGAGTTGGTCGATCTGTGCGGCGAGCGGCGGGGCCGACGCAGGGTCGAAGGCCCCACCGAAGGGCGACGCTGCTGAGCTGTTTCCAGTCGAGTTGCGTTCAGACTGGATGGCGGCAGTCGCGACGACGTTCTCGATGCCCACGAGTCCGTTTGGCAGCAGCGTCTGATTGACCGTCGCGTTCGTCCGCAGGGCCTGTTGATACCGCAGCGACGCGAGCAGCGAGTCGCGGTCGAGGACGTTCCCCGATTCGTTGCGCACGACGACGTTCAGATGAGTCGTGTTCGCCTCACTACCGGTGAACTGCTGTTGGATGGTCTGCTGTGCAGTCACCTCGGGTGGGTCCTCGTCGAACATGTCCATCTGCTGGGACTCCTCGACGTGTGCGCCCCCAGCGCCGACGAGTAGCGTCAGCACGAGGAGGACAGCGATCACGGTTTTACTTCGGTTGGTGACGAGACCGGCGAGTCGCTCACCCAGCGACATCGGTCTCACCCCCGTGAGTGACAGCGGTTGGCTGTGCAACTGTGACGACACCGGCGAGAGAGCAAATACCGATCATCGTAGCCATCAGTGACAGCTACGACTGGCCGATCAATCGGCCTGACGTGCCACATCTGAACCGGGTTTATATGCGCTCGCTCGATGGAGCGGTCAGGCCGAAGCAGTTCAGGGGATGTACTGCTTGAGCACCTTGGACTCAATAGTCCGGAGGTGCTTGCCGACAGTCGCCGGGTCGACGTCGAGCGTCTCGGCAAGATCCGACAGCGTCGCCTCCCGTGGGTTCTCGTAGTAGCCCATCCCGATTGCCGTCTTGAGGACCTCGCTCTGTCGCTCCGTCAGGTCCGCGAAGACGCCACCGGCCTCCGGAAAGTACGGGCCGGTCGACTGGAGTTCGACCTCGACGTCGTCGAACAGATCAGAGACGGTCATCAGGGTGTCCTCTTCACCGATGATCGTCATGTGCAAACCGCCGTCGTCGGTGTATTCGATTGGCATCTCGATGATGAAATCGCCCGTCTCACGCCGTTCGAGCAGATCACGGCTGGCCGGAGTGGCCTCGGTCTGTGAGTAACAGAAGCCCGACTCGTCGCCCGCGACGGTAAACCGTTTGACTGCGGGCGACTCGCGCATGAGCTCCCGGTAGCGGTCGAGGTCACCCTCCGCCTCGGCGAGCAACGCGATGGTCCCGTCGTCGAGCAACTTGAGCGAGTGAAGCGCCTTCCGGCGCAGGTTCGACTCCTGTGCGAGCTGGTGTTCGAGCGGATGGAAGGACGCCCAGTCCAGATACAGCACGACGCTCAGATACCGCATCGGTGGTCGACACGTCGATTCGGAGGCGCAAAAAGTGTCACGGAGTGCGGCGTGTCGTGTGGACAATATTTAGGTTCGCTCACGTGAACGTTCGCTATGACGCAGTTCACGGTCGCGGTCGCACAGCTCGACTCCCGGGCCGACAAAGCGCAGAACGTCCAGCGGATGTGCTCGTCCGTCGACGAGGCGGCGAACCGTGACGCGGACCTGGTCGCGTTTCCCGAGATGGCGACATACATGGGAGACCCAAATCGATACACGGCTGTTGCCGAGTCGTTTCCCGGCCCGACGACGAACGCTCTTGCAGAAAAAGCCCGAGAACACGGCCTGTACGTGCATACGGGGAGTTTCTTCGAGTCGATTCCCGATTCGGATCGTGTCTACAACACGTCGGGGGTCATCGACCCGGACGGAAATCTTCTCGACACCTACCGGAAGATCCACCTGTTCGATATCCACGGAGACGTGGAGTATCAGGAATCGGACAACGTGGCACCGGGGGAGGACGTCACGACTGTCGACACCGAACTCGGAACCGTCGGGCTGAGCATCTGCTACGACCTGCGATTCCCGCAACTCTATCGGGCGCTCGCGGCCCTTGGCGCGGAGGTGCTCTTTGTCCCGGCGGCGTTTTCACTGCACACCGGCAAGGACCACTGGGAGTCACTGCTCCGGGCGCGGGCCATCGAGAATCAGGCGTACGTCGTCGCTCCAGGTCAGATCGGCGACAAACCCGACTCGATGGAAACCTACGGGAAATCGCTCGTCGTCGACCCGTGGGGTACCGTGATCGCAAAGGCCAGCGACCGACCGGAGATGATCACTGCCACGGTGGATCTGGACTATCTCGACGAGGTTCGGACGAACCTCCAGACACTCGAACACGTTCGACCCGACGTGTACGAGTAGAACAGCGAACGGATCGACTGGCTTCAACATCATCGTTTGATATAGCAGTATAGAGTTTATTGGCTGCAACGCGTAATACAGAAAACCACCGGCAGGAACGCGGACAGTCCGCAACAGCAGGGTTAAGGGGTATCACGGGGTGGAGACTGCCTTCGGGGCCAGTTCGAGAGCACGCGGTTCGGAACGAACGACACGCGATCAGTGTTCACACGCGCGGTTCACACGGTGGCCGTCAGAGAAGCGCGCGGGAACCGAACCAAGTTAGTAGGGACATCGACGCTGAATCGGCAGGATCCCCCGCGCCTCGTGTCGATGGTCATCGAACCCGCTCGTAGCGTTGGATCCAATTCCCTTCGGTGAGGCCGTCAGCGAGAGTCGTGTCGATCGGTCAGTCCCGCGACTGCTGAGACCAAGCTTCCACACGTCATTCGTCTGGCTGGATTGGACGGCGAAGGACAGGATCCCGAAGGTGGTCTGGGGAATACGACAGTAGAAATCGCGCACCGGCAGGTGATTCACGGCCAGAACTAGCCCCCAGCCCAAGCCTTGCAGCGGGTCGAGTGAGCAGAGGGTATAAACTATATGTCGCGATATCAAATCGGTGCGCCGGGCGAACTGGGAGAGCAGACAGGCGGCGAACGCGTGAGGGACGGGGTTTCAGTGAAGACCGCCGGACACAGCGGCCACAGTTCGCCACCCATCCCTCGAAATCGCCGCTCACGCGGGCTGTTCGAGAAGATCGAAACTCACAGTATCGGCAATCGACACAAAGTTGCTATGGGGTACCTCGCTGAGTTTGAAATTACCTGCGACGCCCTACCGTTCGTCGAGGTTGCGGCCGCCGTGCCCGACGCGACGCTCGAACTCGAATTTCAGCCCAGTGAGGACTGGTACACGGCGTTCATCGTGCAGGTGGTCGAGGGGAACCGGAAAGCGGTCGAACAGGCGTTCGATGAAAGTCCGTTCGTCGACGAGTACATCCCGATGCAACAATCCGACGAACGACCGTGGTATCGAGTCGAACCAGCCGTCGGGATGGACGCGCGACTCGGAGCGCACGTCGACGAGGTCTCGACGCTCAAAGCCCTCGCGGCCGCCGATGCCGAAATCACGTACATGCGCGTGACAGCGACGGGATGGATCCAGCGCGGGTGGTTCGCCAGCAGAGCCACGCTCGAACGGTTTCAGTCGTTCTGGCAGCGCAACGGCGAGTTCACGCTGCGGCGACTCGTCCCGGACGGCGAAGCCGACGACGCAGGCACGGGTCTCACCGACCGCCAGCGAGATGCCATCCTCACCGCCCACGAGATGGGATACTTCGACATCCCGCGACGGGCGTCGCTCGACGACGTCGCCGCCGAACTCGACATCGCGGCGTCGTCACTCTCCGAACGACTTCGTCGCGCGCAGTCGCATCTCATCAAGACGAGCGTTCCCCACACGATCGATACGAGCGAGCGGTGAGTCGAGACAGTGTCCGGTTCGCCGGGCAACCCCGCTCGCTTATAAACGGCCGTATCACTTCGAGAAGCGGCTACCCGAGGTGGTCACAAACGAATAGATGCGATGTCAGCGTACCAGTCACGACCCAACCGAACCGAAGCAGAGTCAGCAATCGATGCCCAGAACGTCCACGTGACCTACGCGGACGGGACTGAGGCCGTTCGGGGCGTCTCGCTCAGCGTCGAGCGCGGGGAGTTTTTCGGCTTTCTCGGGCCGAATGGGGCCGGAAAGACGACCACTATCAAGACACTCGTAACGCTGTTACGACCGACACAGGGATCGGTACGGATCAACGGATACGACACGGCGGCGGACCCGGACGGGGTTCGCAGATCCATCGGCTACATGGCACAGGAGACGAGCATCGACAGAGAACTGACCCCCCGAGAGAACCTTCGACTGGCGTGTAAGCTGTACGGCGTGCCCGAGCGTGAGCGGGAGGACAGGATCGACGAACTGCTCGGACTGGTCGACCTGCAGGACGTGGCAGACACGCGATCAGAGAAGTTCTCGGGCGGGATGAAAAAACGGCTCGACGCCGCGACCGTGCTGGTCCATCAGCCGCCGGTGGTCTTTCTCGACGAACCCACGACCGGTCTGGACCCGGAGGCACGGCTCCGGCTCTGGGAATACTTCGAGCGGATCAACGACCGGGGAACGACGGTGTTTCTCACAACCCAGTACCTGAAGGAGGCGGACCGTCTCTGTGATCGGCTGTCGCTGCTCCAGAGCGGCCAGATTACCGCGACGGGATCCCCGGAGACGCTCAAGTCAGAGGTCGGTGCGGACACCTGCACCGTCACGCTCGAAGACCCAACAGCCGAACGGATCGAGCGGGCGATGGCAGCGGTTCGGCGTATCGAACCGCTCGCTGCTGGGACAGTCGAGGAGACAGACGAGGGCTTCACCGTCACGGCCGAGCGTGCCCGCGCGGCGACGAGCGAACTCTTCGCTGCGCTCGGTGAGGCTGGCGTCGCCGTCGAGAGTTTCGACGTTCGGTCGCCCACACTCGACGACGTCTTCCTCGCGCTGACAGATGACGCGGCCGACGCGGACGGGACAGGAGAGACGGAGGCGACGGTCGCCGCTCCGGAGGTGGCAGAATGAGCGACCACGCAGACAGCACAGTTGCGGGCGAACCACAGGAAACAGCGGGAAACAGCATCGGAACAGAAATCGGTATCAGCTTCAAGCGATGGCTCGTGAAGAACCTGCGAAACCCCTACGTGGTGTTCACGTCGCTCGTCCAGCCCGTGATCTTCTTTATTCTGTTCGTCGAAGTGTTCGGCGCAGTCGCCGGGGGCGCGCTCGACGGCGTCGCCGCGGACATCAGTTACGTCACGTATCTTGCCCCGGCGATTATCGTCATGTCGACGGTTTCCTCGGCCGCCACGTCCGGGATCGGACTCGTCGACGACATGGAATCGGGGATGTTCGCGAAGACCCTCGTCTCGCCGATGAACCGGTCCGCGATGTTCCTCGGCAAGGCCCTCTCCGAGGTGGCGCGGATCGTCGTCCAGACGGTTATCATTCTCCTGCTGGGGTATCTCCTGGTGGCGCTCAAAACGGGAGCGTCGGTCGACCAGTACCTCACCACGGGCGTGCTCGGCGGGGCCGGTATCGTGCTGATCGCGGTGCTGTTCGGTGGTGTGTTCATGGCCTACTCGAACATCGTCGCGCTGGTCTCGCGCGACCAGGAGGCGACCATCCTGTTCGCGAACCTGCTGACCTTCCCGCTGGTGTTCGTTTCGAGCGCGTTCCTGCCGCTTGAGGTACTGCCGGGATGGATCGAGACTGTCGCCGTGATCAATCCGATCACCTACGGCGTCGACGCAATCCGTGCGCTCATGCTCGGGCAAGACGTGATGACAGTCGTCGACGTGACGGCCTTCGGCGGGGTGTGGAACACGCTCGTCCCCGCAGTCGTCGTTCTCGTCGGGTTCAACCTCGTCCTCGGTACCGTTGCTGTGCGCCTCCTGCGCCGCTCGACCGGGGCAGAAGTACAGTAAGGAACCCGTTTCCGAAACTAGATTTAGGTAGACCAAAAGTTCGAAACGGTTTTATTTGTTTAGGCGAGCCTAATTCGTATGTCGAACGACGAGGAGACGGACGCGATAACGCGACGGGAAGCAATCGTATACGGCAGCGGGGCCGCGGTGAGTGGTCTGCTGGCTGGTTGTCTCAGTGGTGGAGACAGTACGGACTCGTCGACACCGGATGAATCGGCGGACGGAACCGAAACCCCGGCGGAGTCGGAAGACGGCTCCGGGACGAGAGACGGGTCCGAAACACCAGAGGGGACACCGACAGAGTCGGCGGAAACCTACTCGGTGACGATGTCGCCGACCGGGACTGTCGAGTTCGAGTCGCCGCCGGAGACGGTGTTCACGCGACTCACGCATCACGCCGACATGGCGTTCGCACTCGGCCGCGGTGACACGATCACTGCGATGCACGCGCCGGAGTACTACGACGGGCTGTGGAACCAGTTCGTCGAGCGACTGCCGGGCGTCTCACTCGACTGGACGGGGCTGTACTCCTCGTGGCAACCGAGCAAGGAGAAACTGTACAGCCTCGACAGCGACATCCACCTCGCAGACCCGGCGTGGATAACGAAACAGGACAAGTGGGGGAAAGACGACATCGAAGAGATCGGAACCAACGTCTCGCCGTGGTTCGGTAACTCCCTCAGCGACCGGCACGCCGAGCCGTCCGAGGCCTACGCGGGCGACTACGAGTACTACACTCTCTGGGAGCAGTTCGAGATAGTCGCAGAGGCGTTTCAGGAGCAGGAGCGATACAGCGAACTCGCAGCGGTCCACGAGGGGCTGTTGTCGACCATCGACGAGAAGCTGCCCGCCGAATCGAAGCGCCCATCGGCCGTGATGCTCGCCTCGGCTGATCTCGACGAAATCTACGCCTACACCCTGAGCAATCCGGGCTTTCTCACCTCGCACACGCAGCCCTTCGGCGCAAAGGATGCCTTCGACGGGGAGGTTCCGACAAACACCGTCGTCGACTTCGAGACGCTGCTGGAAGCAGACCCCGACGTGATCCTGTTTCTCGGCGGCTTCGAACCGGGGACGGATCTGGGGAAGCGGCGCGAGGCGTTCCGGTCTGACCCGGTCGCCTCCAAGATCACCGCCGTCCAAAACGACCAGATGTATCCGCAGGGTGCCAGATATCAGGGGCCGATCCTCAACCTCTTCCAGCTCGAGATGACCGCCAAACAGCTCTATCCCGACCAGTTCGGCGAGTGGCCGAGCTACGAGTCCGGCCCCTACCCGGAGATACCCGAAGACGAACAGCTGTTCGACCGACAGCGAGTCGCAGACGCAATCAACGGGGAGATCTGAATGGAGCGCGGAGCCGACCACGACGTCGCAATCGTCGGCGGCGGACCTGCCGGGTGTTCGGCTGGCGTGTTCATCGCTCGCGAGGGGCTCGAGACGGTCATCTTCGACCGGGGACGTTCCTCACTGAAGCAGTGTGCACATCTCGAAAACTACCTCGGATTCCCGGCAGGGATCGACATCGAGACCTTCTACGACCTGATACACGACCACGCCGACGCCGCTGGCTGTGAGATTGTGTCTGGTCTCGTCGAGTCCGTCGAGCGCACCGAGGGCGGAGACGGGTTCGCGCTGGAGTTGCAAGAGGGAGAGCGCGTCACCGCGAGACGCGTCGTCGCCGCGACGCGATACGACGGCGAGTACCTGCGCGGGCTGGACGACACAGAAGCGATGTTCGAGACCCACGAGCACGGCTCGGAGACCCACGAACGGTTCGACCGCGAGTACGCCGACGACGACGGGACGACGCCGGTCGACGGCCTGTACGTCGCCTCTCCGTCGACGGCTGCCGACACGCAGGCGGTCATGGCCGCTGGGCGCGGCGCGCGCGTCGCCTGGCAGGTCATCACGGACGCTCGCGTCGATTCGGGCTGGTGGGAAGCGGTCGCAGACGGCGTCGACTGGGTGCGCCGCGAGGCACAACTCGACGAGGAGTGGCACGACCGAGAGCAGTGGGTCGAGTGGTTCGACGACCACTACGGCGCGGACGCGCCGGTCGATCCTGACTCGGGGCGCTACGAGCGCGTACGCAAGGCAGCTATCGACGAGTCGCGCTCGACGTACATCGAGCCAGCGGAGCGTCAGTCGCGGGCCGAGCGCGCCCATCGAGCGGTTGCGGACCACCTCGACCCGGCGGCCGTGACAGCCCAGTTCGACGCCGAGACGCTCCTCGACGCCCTTGAGGACGAACAGATACGCGAGTACCTCGACTCGGAGACAGCAAAGCCATCATGAGTGGAGATTCAGCGACTCGGGACACGATGGCGTCGGCCGCGCAGGCGGACCGAAGCCGGATCGCGTGGCTGTTCGACCCGAACCTCAGAAACGTCGTCCTCGGCAGTCTGCTGGTGGTGTTCGTCTCCGGGTTGATACAGGTGAGCCACGGCGCGTTTTCCATGACGTATCAGCAGGCCTGGGGGTCCGTGTTCGACCCCGCCTTACTGTTCGACCTCCAGACGTGGAACGCGTTCCTGCTCGGCGGCGAGATGCCCGAGATGAGCCGCGAACAGCTGGTCGTCTGGAACATCCGGCTGCCGCGGGTGCTCGTCGCCACCTTCGTCGGCATGAACCTCGCGGTGTCGGGAGCGATCTTTCAGGCGGTGACCCGCAACGAGCTTGCGAGCCCGTTCATCCTCGGCGTGTCCTCGGGTGCAGGGCTGGCAATCCTGCTCGTCCTTATCGCGTTCCCGGGCGTGACGCTCGCGCTGCCGCTGCTGGTTCCATCGGTCGGCATCGCCGAGATGGCCCTGCTGCTCGGGGCCGCTGGGTCCCTCGCAGTCGCGTGGAAACGCGGCGTCTCGACAAGATGGGTGGTCAGCGCCGCCGTCACTCTCGCGCTGCTCGTCGGGGCGATAGTCTTCGTGGTGCCCAGCGTGGGCGCGCCGCTCAACCTGATCGAAGGATCCTTCGGGATCACGTCGTTGCTGCCGCTGCTGGCGGCACTCGGTGGGATCGTCGCGTTCCTGATCGTCTACATGATCGCCTGGAAGAACGGGACGTCACCGGTCAGACTCGTGCTGGCGGGGGTCATCGTTGGAACGGTGTTCGAGAGCCTGCAGACGGCGCTGTTTTTCTTCGCGGACGACATCGGCGTCGTCCAGTCGGCCATCGCGTGGACGACCGGGTCGCTCACCGGCGCTGACTGGGAGCAGGTGCGCATCGTGCTCCCGTGGACGGTTATCGCGGTTGGACTCGCGATTGCGGGTGCGCGACAGTTGAACGTCCTGTTGCTCGGCGAGCAGACGGCGCGGTCGCTGGGGATGTCGATCGAGAAGGTGCGGTTCGCGCTCTCGGGGGTCGCGGTGCTCGCTGCGGCGGCGAGTATCGCAGTCGCGGGCATCGTCGGCTTCGTCGGGTTGATCGTGCCCCACGTCGTGCGAAACGTCGTCGGCAGCGACTACAAGAAGCTGATCGTCGGCTGTCTGTTCGTCGGGCCAGCACTGATGGTCAGTGCCGACGTGGGCGCACGGCTGGGGATGAGCGTGATCACCGGCACGGACGTACAGATCCCGGTCGGTATCGTGACCGGCCTCATCGGCGGGCCGTATTTCCTGTACCTGATGCGCAAACAGGAGAACATCGGTGAGATATAGATGACAATAACAAACGGAGACGGAACACGCGGAATCGAAGAAGAGTCGATGGGCGCGAGCGAACTCGCGGGCGAGGAACTCGTCATCCAGTACGCCAGTTCCGAACAGCCCGTGATCGACGGGGAGTCGCTCGTCGCCGAACCCGGCGCGGTGACGGCACTGATCGGGCCGAACGGCTCCGGAAAGAGCACGATGCTGAAGGGGATCGGCAATCAGCTCGCACCCGACGACGGCTCGGTGTTGCTCGACGGCCGTGACATCTACCAGATGGACGGGAAGGAACTCGCCCGGAATCTGGGACTGCTCTCACAGGAGAGCACGTCGCCGGACAGCATCACCGTCGAGGAACTCGTCTTCCACGGACGATACCCCCACCGTGGCTTCTTCGAGCCAGTCACCGACGCGGACCGGGAGGCGGTCGAGCGCGCGATCGAACTGGCGGGCTGTGAGCACCTCCGCGACCGGCAAGTCGGCAGCCTCAGCGGTGGCCAGCGACAGCTCGCGTGGATCGCGATGGTACTCGCCCAGGAGACGGAGGTGCTGTTGCTCGACGAGCCGACGACGTTTCTCGACCTGCACCACCAACTCGAAGTGATGGAGATCATCGAGCGAATGCGGACAGACAGCGAGGTCACGATCGTCGTCGTGCTGCACGACATCGAGCAGGCGGCCCGGATCGCAGACCGCATGGTCGCGCTCAAAGACGGCACAGTCCAGGCGAAGGGGACCCCCGAGGAGGTCGTCACCGAGGACCTGCTCGCCGAGGTGTTCGAGATAGACGCCGAGGTGAACCAGACGGACCGCGGACCCCGCGTCGAGCCGCTTCGTCCCCGTCACGACGACGAACCGGGCGACGGCGACGCTGACCCCGACGACGCACCGGAGCAACGAGACAATCTGGCGGCGAAACACTGAGCGCTCGCACCTATTTTTGGCCAGCCTAAAAATCGAAACGGTTATGTTGTTTTAGGCTGGCCTAAATAACATGGCAGACGATGCTGGAGAGCAGACGGAAACGACGCGACGAGCGATGATCAAGTACGGCACGACGGTCGCTGTCAGCGGGATACTGGCAGGCTGCGCCGGAAGCAGCGACTCGGAGGAAACGCCGACCGAGACGAGCGACGACCAGACGCCGACGGACGCGGAGCCGACCGCCACGCCGACTGACACCCCGGAGGACACGGGGACGGACACGCCCGAGGACACCAGCTACTCGGTGACGATGGAGCCGGTCGGCACAGTCGAGTTCGACTCGGTTCCCGAGTCGATCGCTCCGTTCACCGCCGACTACATCGACATGTTGGTCGCACTCGGCCACGCAGATGCCGTCGAGTCCATCTGGTACCGGGGGCGGTACAAGACGATCCACTACGAGGAACTCGACGGCGTCTCGATCGATCTGGACGAACTCACTCAGCTCTGGAACGACGGCATCCCCAAGGAGCAGTTCTACGAGATGGACGCCGACCTCCACCTGCTGGACCCGAACGCGGTGACAGACTGGCTCGACAACTGGAAAGAGAGCGACGTCGACGAGATCCGAACGAACGTCGCGCCGTTTCTCGGGAACCTCATCTTCCGGCGAACCGACGACTGGCACGACTACCGGTACTACTCGCTGTACGAGGCTTTCGAGAAAGTCGCTCAGACCGTCCAGGAGGAAGAGCGGTTCGAGGCGATCAAGTCGGTACACGACGACCTGGTCACGGAGGTCCAATCGCGGCTGCCGCCGGAAGCGGAACGACCGAACGCCGCCCTGCTGTTCGCCGGTGAGGAACCCGAGGAGTTCACCCCGTATCGTATCGACGGGAACGGCGCAAACAAGGAACACTTCCAGACGCTCGGTATCTCCGATGCCTTCGCGGGAACGGGGATTGAGGGGTACTCCGGCAGCCAGTCCCTCGATTACGAGGCGCTGCTCGAAATCGATCCTGATTCGCTGTTACTCCGGTATCACCGGCAGGGCAAGACTCGCGAGGAGTTCGAGAACTCCGTTGTCTCGTACCTGAAAGACGACGAGATAGGGAGTCAGCTGACGGCGGTGCAAAACGACCGGGTGTTCCGTGGCGGTCCGATCTACACCGGGCCGCTGCACAACCTCTTTATGATCGAGCGGTACGCGAAGGGGTACTTCCCCGAGGAGTTCACCGAAGAGCAGCTATTCGACCGCCAGCACCTCTCTGCGATCATCACGGGGACTAGCTGACCTGCACCAATTGGAGAATCAGAGATGATCGGCACCACACTGCAGGACATTCGGGCGCACATCACCACGCTCGCGAGCGAGGCCGGGGCGTACTACCTCGTCTGTGCGCGCTACGGCGACCGGCCCGTTCCGGCGTCGGGGCTGCGATTCGAGAGCCGGTCGGTCGCCCGCGCTGCCGCCCGAGCGACCGAGCAGTACCGCGCTGCGCTCCGTCGGTACGACCCGCAACTGCCCCACTACGACGTGATTGTCTGTCAGGATGACCACCCCGAAGCGGTCACACAGCAGGAACGACACCGGTGTACCGACACGTCGTGGACGCTTTCCGACCCCGTGCTCGTGGGACAAGTGCGGACGGACCACGACCTCGTCGAGTTCT
Organism: Halovenus marina; assembly: GCF_051414115.1. NCBI lineage: Archaea > Methanobacteriati > Methanobacteriota > Halobacteria > Halobacteriales > Haloarculaceae > Halovenus > Halovenus marina. The sequence goes on from NZ_JBLKNZ010000001.1 coordinate 2,656,692, forward strand.
GTCACCGCGTCGCAGCGGCCGTCTTCGAGACGCTCTCGGCATACGAGCGCGATGCGGTCGAATCCGCAGTGATGGACGCCTACTTCGAGTTCGCAGAACAGCTCTCGGACCCGGACGGGCTCTGTCTCTGTCTGCTAGAGGGGATGGCAACGGAGATTGCGACGCGGCTCTCGGCGTCCGAACAGGTGAAGATCATCGCGGACGCGACGGCCCGCGTGAACGCAGACCGGCTACACAGCGGGAAGCCCGTCGAGAGCGGTTCCGTCGACGCTGCGCTCTCACGGCTGGGTGACCTCGGACTCGTCGGGAGCTACGAACAGACGGACGGCGACCGGAACACGACCAGTATCGAGATGAGCGACTACGCGCTGTCGCCGTCCGACGAGCGACTGCCGCTGCTCCCGGTCCTGACCGAACTGTACCGGTGTGGACAGCAGTGGACGCCCGTCTCGGCCAGCCAATCGAACGGGGACGACGACTGGCACGTCGAATTCGTGGCAGTCGACGAGACGGTCCCGACTCGCGCGTCGGCGTCTCCCGTCGCGCCCGAGGTGGTCTAAGTGGCTCTCGAAACACCGATCGACCGCGCCAGCGAACGAGTCGACGCCGAGCGAGAGCACCTCACACAGGAGAAACGGGCCTACGAGCAGTTTTGCTCCGAGGTGGAGTCACTCTCGGTCACTGCCAACGACCCACCGGCCGCGGGAACCGCGACGACCGCTGGCGTCGTCTCGACTGCAACCCCACCGCAGCGCCACACCGTAGACCACTGCCAGTCCGTTCGGGACGCGTTCGTCGAGACGGTGTACCCCCACAGCGTCGCGGACGTGGGCGACGAAGAGACGCCACTCGAAACGATCCGGGAGACGCTCGGCGACTCCGTCGCACTCGTCCTCTCTCCCGAGACGGACCACCGACTCACGCCGCAGGTGCAGAGAGCGATCTGTTCGACAACGACCGATCGCCTGCACGAACTCGACGCGATGAAGGGAGCGCTCGGTCGGGAGGCCAGTTCACTGGGGTCGACGCGCGCGGACGTGGAGTCGGTCACCGACTGGCTCGTCGCGGCGAACGAGCAGCCGCTGTCGGAGTGTGGGTTCTCCGCACTCGCCGAGCGCCACGAGACGCTTGCTACACACCGAGAAACCTGCGAGACGCTGGTGGTGGACCGCCAGGACCTGCTCGACAGTACGACCAGTCAGGGCGGACAGGTCGGGCTGACGCAGCGCTCGCTGGTGGAGTACCTGTATCGGAATCAGTCCGCATCGTACCCGGTGCTGGTGACCGTGACGCGACTCGATAACGTCCTGGCGGAGTGCCAGCGAATCGTCCGCAACCATCTGGTTCGGAGGGTCTAACGTGCAGGACCGAACTGACACCCCTCGGCGGAGGCGCGCTCACTCCTGGATGCGAGTGTATCTGACGCTGTTCGGGGATACGACCGACAGCCCGCGCGCCGACGGTGGGGAGCACACACAAGAAGGGAAGCGATGACACAGACTGCACAGTACCTGCTCACGCTGTACATCGCGGAGCATCAGTTGTCACCGCCGATTCCGACCGGTCAGATCGCAGAGATGCTGGGCCGGTCTGCGTCGACAGTGACGGAGACCATCCAGCGTCTCGACGACGAAGGCCTTGTGGCGTATGAACCCTACAAGGGGGCGACGCTGACCGACTCGGGGCGACGACGGGCGGCGGAGCTACACGAGACTTACGTCGCGCTCTCGTGGTTTTTCCGGGAGGTGCTCGACTTGGAGACGTACGAACGAGAGGCGATGGAGATGGCCGACCTCGTGAGTCCCTCGGTCGCCGACCGGCTCGTGAACCTGCTCGTCGAGGACGGCGAGGCGAACGGACAGCCTGCCGTCACGCTCCAGTGACACCCGAGCCGCAACCGCATCATTTTTCTTTTAGGCATGCCTAAAGAGCCGTGATGATCGCCGACGCGCAGTCACGCACTGACAGCCACGCTGGCTTCGAGTCGGGGGAGCGCCCGCAAATAACCATCTGCGAAAGCTGTCCCGACAGGTTCGTCTTCATCGAGGCTGAAAATACGGACGGATGGATAGCGAGTGACCACACCGTCGATATCAGACAATAATCCCATGACAGACACGAACGACGCTCCTGACGCCGAACTGGCAGACACGGACGACACGCCTGAGACCGAACTGGCAGACACGAACGACGCTGACGACGAAGACACTCCTGACACTGAATCGTCGTCCGAACCCGACCGAACCACGATCCGGACTGGACGGAACTTCGAGGAGGAGTATCGTCTCAGCGCAGATGTGGTGGGAGCGTTTCTCGTCGACCTGGGCGAACAGCTACAGGACAGCGACGACCTGCGGCTCGTCACCGACGAGTGGGAACTACCCTTTGCCTTCGGTGAACCGGTCGAACTCGAAATCGAGTACGAAGGGGTCGACGAACCGGAACTCGAAATCGAACTCCAGATTCCGGGACGAACGGACGAGACGGCCCCCGACGTCGAATGAGTCGGTAGTAACAGAGAACGCGACGCCAGCGCTGCCCATTCAGACGCCGATCAGTGAGTCGCGGAGTCGAGAACGAGCGTGTCGTCTTCGAGGTAGTGCTCGACGTGGTGGGTGTGTTCTTCGAGCGTTTCGAGCTGTTCACGGAGCATCTGGGCCGTCGCGTGGTCGCCGAGCCCCTCGGCGAGTTCGATGTGCTCGCGGTAACTCTCGATGATATCGCCCATCATGTCCAGGTCGTTCGCGAGTGACGTCCGAACGTCGTAGACGTCCTCGTCTTCCGGTTCGACCGTTGCGTTCTCCGCGAGCGTCGTCATGCTCGCGTGGGGGACGCCACCGAGCGCCTGCAGTCGCTCTGCGAGTTCGTCGGCGGCGGCCTCAACGTCCTCGTAGACCTCCTGCAGGAACACGTGGATGTCGAGGAATTCTGCGCCCTCGACGTTCCAGTGGTGCTTGTGAAGCTGATGGTAGAGTGCGTACGCGTTCGCGAGGTCGGCGTTCAGCGCGTCGACGATCTGTTCGGCCTTCTCGGTGTCGAGCCTGAGCGCGTTCTCCTCGACTGTGCCCGCTTGCTGACGGGTTTCCTTCTGGGTGCTCATTACAGTTCAACGTAGTACCGCTGACCACTTATAATTTATCAATATGAAAATATTTTTCGCGTCACCTAAAAATCCGGTCGGGGTCAGCGAGGTAGTCACGAGAGATTGGTGTCGATGCGCTCGGCGGTCTGTTCGCCAACGCCAGGGACGGCGCGGAGTTCCTCGCGCGAGGCGTTTCGCACGCCAGAGACGCTGCCAAAGCGCCCGAGCAGGTGCTTTCGTGTCTCCGGGCCGACACCGGGGATCGAATCCAGGGGCGTCGACACCTCGTCGCGAACCGTCTCGTGATAGGTCCGAGCGAAGCGGTGGGCCTCGTCACGCACTCGCTGGAGCAGGTGGAGGTGAGTGGCGTCGGACGGCCAGTCGTGGATGCCATCCGCGGCGATGACACGCTCCTCGGCTTTCGCGAGCGCCACCACGGGTACCTCCCACCCGACCGCCGAGAGCGCGTCGGTGGCCGCCTCTCGCTGGCCCTCGCCGCCGTCGATGAGTAGCAGGTCGGGCGCGGGACGGTCGTCACGGCCTGCGACTGCGCGCTCGGCGCGCCAGCGAACCAGTTCGCGCATGCTCTCGTAGTCGTCGTTGCGGTCGGAGAGGCGCTTGCGCCGGTAGCCGGACTTCTCGGGGTCGCCGTCGACGAAGCAGACGTTGCTTCCGACCGTCGCCCGCCCCTGTGCGTGACTCACGTCGAAGCCCTCGATGCGGTCGGCGGACTCCAGACCGAGTTCCGCCGCGAGCGCGCCCATCGGGTCGTCCGCGGGGGTCGCTCGACTCGCGTTTTTCAGTGCGAGGTCGACCAGCGTCGCCTCCCTGCCGGTGCCGGGCACGCGCAGGTCCACCCCGACGGTCTCGAGCCACGTCTCGAGCGTCTCGCCTGCGGGCCGGTCCGAGCAGAGGAGCACGTCCGGGCGCTCCCGGTCGGCGTAGTATTGTGGAATAAAGGCCCCGAGCACCTGTTCGGGGTCGTCGGTGTTGTCGGGCGCGTCGAGCGTGTGGCGCTCCCGGTCGAGCAGCTGTCCGCCCTCCGCGTGCAACACGGCGACGGTCGGCGTCTCGGCCAGCGAGACGCCAAGCACGTCCGTTCGGCGGCGCTCACCCTCGGCGTCGTGAACCGCGGCGTCGCCGCTCTCGTGGAGGCGCTCGACGGCGTCGAGCATGTCCCGGCAGTTCGCTGCGCGCTCGTACTCCTGGGACTGGGCGGCCGCCTCCATCTCGCGCCGAAGCGGGTCGGCGAGAATGCCCGTCTCTCCGCGGAAGAATCGCTCGACAGCCTCCACGTCGCCGAGATAGGACTCGCGGTCGATCTCTTCTGTGCAGGGGGCCGAGCAGATGCCGATGTCGTAGTCCAGACACGGCCTGTCACGGTTTGCGTACTTGTGGTCGGAACAGCCTCGCAGCCCGTACACCGACCGAACGGCCTTCACGACCGTTTCGAGCAGCCCCTTGTCGGTGAACGGGCCGAAGGCCGTCGCGCCGTCCTCGGGCGAGCGAGTGATCTGGATGCGTGGGACGGGATGGGCCGAGAGCGCGACGAGCGGGTAGGACTTGTCGTCTTTCAGTCGAACGTTGTACCTCGGTTGGTGGCGCTTGATGAGGTTGGCTTCGAGCAACAGCGCCTGCGATTCGGTGTCGGTGACGGCGGTTTCGATGTCCTCGGCGCGAGCGACCATCCGCCGGATGCGCTCGCTTCGCGGGTCGGCGTAGGAGCGAACGCGGTCGCGCAGGTCAACCGCCTTGCCGACGTAGAGAACGGCGTCCCCGTCGAGAAACTGGTAGACGCCCGGGTCCCGGGGCAGGTCGCCTGCACGTTCCCTGACCGCATCGTCGTCCATCGGACGACAGTTGGTCGTCGACGCGTTTGAGTCTCACGGGAGATGGTCGCCGAGCAGACCCTCAGACCCCGCCGAACGATCCACGTCGTCCGGGAAGATGGCGGCTTCGAGGCGACTGCGGGCGGCCGCGACGTTCTCGGGGCGGGGAAGGCGGATGTCGTCGGTGTCACCGGCGGTAGTGATGAGCAGCGTCGGGTCACGGCCCAGCCAGTAGACGCCAAACAGCGCGACAGCGAAAAGCAGCGCGAGCGCGCCGAGCAGGCGCATCATCTCGTCGAGTTGCGCGACGATATCGAGCATACTGCGGGTGGTCTGGATGACGCTGCCCAGCCCCGTCCCGGTGCTCGTCTGCCCATCGATTGCGGCGTCACCCAGAATCGACTCGAAGTCGACGGCGTAGCCGACGGCGACGAGCAGGAGTCCGATGGCACCGGTGCTGATCACCCGCGAGAGCAGCGAATCGTTCGCGCTCGCGCTCGCCTCAACGCCGGTGACGTTCGGCCGGTCGACCTGCTGGAAGTTCTCGCCGTCCAGGTCTGGCGTGAAGGCGATCACGCGATGGCTCGTGACGACGACTTGTGCGCTGTCGAGTTCCAGACTGTCGCGGACGGACTCGCCGTCGTACAGCAACTCGTCGACACGCGCTTGCCACCCCGACATACACGGGGGTAGATGGGGGGAGACAAAGAGTGCTCCGGCCAACTCGGTCCCGTCGCGGTCCACGGTGACTCCTTCGGGGAAGACAAACAGGGTCGAGTGACGAACACACAGACGTGCGACGGGATCCGTCCCGGAGGATACATGAGGAGCGCTCTACAACGAAGGGTATGACTGCGGACACCGAGCGGGTCTGGCTGGTCAGGCGGAGTTACGGCGCAGACGAGGACCTGGTCACGCTCGTCTACGCCACGCCCGACGGACGGAGACAGCTGAAAAAACAGCTTTCACACAACATGCTCTACGGGACGGAGATAACGGCCGCACGCGACGTACCCGTAGACAGACTCGAATCGGTCCCCGACGACGAGCAAGACGAGTTCGCAGACGAAGCCAGTCGGATGGCCGAACGTCACGACCCAGACGAGGCAGTGTAGCCACGACACGGCGTCCACCATTCGAGATCAAGTCCATCGTTTCACGCACAGAGACAGCCAGATCGGATTTTTTAACACCCGCCCATATGTCATAGCTGACATGACTGCGATCGAACTCGATGGGCTGACGAAGGAGTACGGCCCCGTCACCGCACTCGACGGGGTCGACCTCGAAGTCGAGGAAGGCGAGATATTCGGCTTTCTCGGGCCGAACGGGGCGGGCAAGTCGACGACGATCGACATCCTGCTCGATTTCTCCCGGCCGACTGACGGAAGCGCACGGGTGTTCGGGCTAGACGCACAGGGGGACTCACTCGCAGTGCGAAAGCGAACCGGCGTCCTCCCGGAGGGGTATCACGTCTACGACCGGTTGACGGGTCGACAGCACCTCGAATTCGTCGTCGACTCGAAAGGCGTCAACGAGGACCCGGGCCAACTCGCCGCGCGGGTCGGAATCGAGGACGCGATAGACCGCAAGGCAGGGGGCTACTCGAAGGGGATGAAACAGCGACTCACGCTCGCGATGGCACTTGTCGGTGACCCCGACCTGCTCATTCTCGACGAGCCATCGACGGGCCTCGACCCATCGGGGGCCCGCGAGATCAGAGAGATCATCCGCGAGGAGAGCGATCGAGGGACGACGGTGTTTTTCTCCTCGCACGTGCTGAGTCAGGTCGAAGCAGTCTGTGACCGTGTCGGGATTCTCCGGGCGGGGAAACTCATCGCCGTCGACACCGTCTCGGGGCTGCGCGAAGCCGCTGGGACGAAGACGCAACTGCGAGTGACCGCCGCGGAACTGCCCGAGTCCGCCGTCGATGCGGTACGAGCGCTCGATGACGTGACCTCGGCAACAGTCGAGGGGACCGAACTCGTCGTCAGCGTCGGTGACGGGTCGAAAACGCGCGTGCTCGATGCGCTCGAATCGGCGGGCGTGACGGTCACGGACTTCAGCACCGAGGAGTCCTCGCTCGAAGACATCTTCATCAGCTACACGGAGGGTGACCGATGAGCTGGCGCGTCATCGCAAAGAAGGACTTTCAGGACGCGGTCCGCTCGCGGGCGTTTCTCGCCATCTCCGGGCTCTTCCTGCTGTTGATCGTCGGGATGACGGCGCTGTTTGGCGTAGTCGAGGAGATCAGCGGCGAGGACCCGACCGCACTCGATCTGGTCTTTTTCATCGCGAGTTCGCTCGGTCTCTTCGTCTCTATCGTGGCAATCGTCGTCTGTTATCGGGCGATAGCGGGCGAGCGCGAGTCGGGGAGCATCAAGCTGTTGCTCGCGCTCCCACACACCCGGCGTGACGTCGTGCTCGGGAAACTCGTGGGTCGAACCGCCGTGATCGCCGTCCCGGTCGTCGTGTCGCTCGTCATCGGTCTCGTCGCTGGCGGTCTCATGCTCGGCGACATCGCGCCGGTCGCGACGATACTGTTCTGTCTCGTCGCGTTGCTGTTTGCGCTGACGTACGTGAGCATCATGGTCGGGTTCTCGGCGGTCAGCGAGTCGACGACGCGCGCCGCCGCGCTCTCGATTGGCTTTTTCATCGTCGTCGAGTTTCTCTGGGACGTCGTCGTGCTCGGACTCGCGTACGTGGCAAACGACTTCTCGTTCCCGCAGACGACAGCCGACTTCCCCGCGTGGATCTTTCCGGTCAGTCAGCTCCAGCCGAGTACGGCGTTCGTGAACGCGCTGGTCGCCGTGATGCCGGATCCGCCAGACATCAACGGCGGCACCGGCCCCGGCGCGGAGGAGTTCGACGCGTTCTTCGCGACGCCGTGGCTCGCCTTCGTCGCGCTGGCGTTCTGGATCCTCATCTCGGTCGCCCTCGGCTACCGGCGCTTCCAGCGGGCCGACCTCTAGCGCGGTCGGCCACAGCAACGCGCGGCTACCGGAGTCCACGCTCGTCGAGCAGGGCGAGAAAGTCCGTCTCGTCGAGTGTCGTGACGCCGTGTTCGTCCGCATCCGATCGCTTTCGCTGACCGGGGTTCTCACCGACGACGAGATAGTCAGTGTTGCCGGAGACGCTCGACGTGGCGCTGCCGCCGTGTCGTTCGACCAATTCCTGTGCCTCGGTTCGGGTGAACGAGTCCAGTGACCCGGTGAACACGAACGTCTCGCCGTCGAGTTCGTCGCCGCCGGTCGCCTCGGCGGCCTGTGGGTCGACGTGGTCGAGCAGTCGGTCGAGCGCCCGGACGAGGTCGTCGGCATCGAAAAAGCCGCGGATGGAGGCGGCGACCGTCGGCCCGACGTCGGGGACCGACTGCAGTTCCGTCTCGCTCGCCGACCGCACCGCCTCGAAGGTGCCGAAATGTTCGGAGAGTTGTCGCGCCGTCGTCGCACCCACGTCCGGGATGCCGAGCGCGGTCAGGAAGTCAGCCAGCGGCGGGTCGCGCGTCGCGTCGAGTTCGTCGACGAGCTTTCGGGCGCTCCGTTCGCCCCACCCCTCCAGTTCGGCCAGGTCGTCGACGGTCAACTCGTACAGGTCTGCGAGTTCCGTGACCAGTCCCGCATCGAGCAGTTGCTGGACGCGCTGTTCACCAAGCCCCTCGATGTCGAGTGCCTCACGGCTGGCGTAGTGCTGGATGGTCTCTGCAAGCTGTGCCGGACAGGAGAGACCGGCCGGACAGAACGCGAGCGGGCCGTCCCGTTCGATGGGCGTCCCACAGACCGGACAGGTCTCGGGGAACGAATACGGCGTTTCGGCGTTCGCGTCGACGACTTCAGCGACGTCGGGGATGACATCGCCAGCACGTTTGACGCGAACCGTGTCGCCGACACCGACCGATAGCCGCGCTATCTCCTCGGGGTTGTGCAGGCTCGCCCGCGAGACGGTGACACCGCCGACTTCGACTGGGTCGAGCAGGGCAACCGGCGTGAGCCGTCCAGTCCGGCCGACCTGCACGACGATATCCCGTACTGTCGTCTCGCCGCTGCGCGCGGGGAACTTGTAGGCGAAGGCCCACCGCGGGGCGCGTGCGGTGTGTCCGAGCAGGTCACAGGCCTCGCGGTCGTCGAGCGTGATGACAGCACCGTCGATTTCGTAGTCGAACGCCTCGCGCCCGTCGAGCAGTCGGTCGCGGTACGCGATGGCCTCCTCGATGTCCGTGACGCGTTCGACCCGGTCGGTGACGCGAAGTCCCCAGTCGGGAAACAGGTCGTAGATGTCCGAGTTGGCGTCGAGAAAGCGGTCGCCGCCGTCGAGCAGTGAGAAAAAGAAGATATCGAGCGGGCGCTCGGCGACAACAGAGGGGTCGAGTTGACGGAGCGTCCCTGCGGCGGCGTTTCGCGGGTTCGCAAACGGTTCCTCGTCCCGCTCGACGCGCTCGCGGTTGTACGCCTGAAACGCCTCGCGGGGCATGTACACCTCGCCCCGGACAGCGAGAAAGTCGGGATGGTCGCCACGAAGGCGCTGTGGGACGCTCGGAATCGTCCGCACCTGCTCGGTCACGTCGTCACCCTGCTCGCCGTCGCCGCGGGTGGCCGCCCGCTCGTAGACGCCGTCCTCGTAGACCACTTCGACGGAGAGCCCGTCGAATTTCGGCTCACAGAGGTACTCGACAGGGCCGTCGTAGCCCGCATCGGCAAGGTTACGCCGGACGCGCTCGTCGAAGGCCCGCACCTCGCCAGCCTCACCGCTCTGGTCGAGCGAGCGCATCGGCGCGACGTGCTCGACCGTTTCGAGTTCGTCGACCGGTTCGCCGCCGACGCGCTGGGTTGGGCTATCGGTTCGATCGAGGTCGAACGTCTCCTCAAGCCGTTCGAGTCGCGTAAAGAGTGCGTCGTAGGTGCGGTCGTCGATCACGGGGTCGGCTTTCACGTAGTAGCGGTGGTCGTGATATCGGATCGCCTCGCGCAGTCGCTCGGCCTGCTCGCGGGCCACAGACTCGTCGAGACCGTCGACCGACTCGAAGTCCGTGTCCGGATTCCAGACGTAGGGGTTGTCCGCAGAGACCTGCTCGGAGGAGTCCATCGGCGGAGAGTTTGCGCCCGCGGATAAAAATCCCGGCGGAGTGGCCGGGACTGTGGCGGGTGCGCTCGGCGGTGCCGGGAGCGTGGCGGAGCGCGATACACGGGGGACGGCGCAAGATATCCAAACTATCAAAACTAGCAGAGAGATACAAAATGATGGCGTGTGAGAGCCGTTCAGCGCAAGTATCGGTCGCTACGGACGTACCATTAAGGTCGCCCCGAGAGATGAACAATCGAGAACATGTCCACGTCAGACGACGTCGAAAACGAGAGCGAATCGACACGCGAGTTCGGCCGTCCGCTCCCCGAGTTCGTCGACTGGCTCGCCGCGGCCGTCATCGCGCTTGGCGGACTGGCACTGCTCGTCGGCGGGAGTGTGCTGACCTTCGTCGTGGATCGGGACCTGATCGAGGAGGAGATCGAAGCCGGGCGGATCACGGTGGTCGTCTTCGAGCGGGAACTGTCCGAACCGGAGATGCTCTCGTTCACGCTGGATGTCGTCAACTGGACCGGGATCGGCCTGCTGATAAGCGGCGTCGGACTCGTCGCGTTCGCGGTCTGGTACGTGATCGCCCGCCGTCGCGCACACAGTCAGGCCCCAGAAGGGGAATCGGCCGGGACGTTCCTTTCGAACGCGGTCCTCGGAGCCGTCACGACGACGGTGCTGTTTTTCGTCCCGTTCTCGCCGATCATCGGCGGCGGCGTGACCGGCTATCTCGAAGGCCAGCGGTCGAACCGGGCGATAAGCGCCGCCGGACTCGCCGGAGTGCTAGCGATGGCCCCCGTCCTGATTCTGCTCGTCTGTCTCGGCATCGGTCTCTACACGGGACTGGCTGGCGTCGGAGACGCGGGATACGGGCTGTTGACCGCCGCAGTCATGCTGTTCGTGACGTTGTTCGTCGCTGCCTACGGTGCCGGTGTCAGCGCACTCGGCGGATTCATCGGGACGCGGATCCTCCGAGATGGGCTGTGACTCAAGCTCGTGTGAATCAGTAGCGGCGCGGTGAACTGGGCGTGTCCGAGTTACAACCCGGCGACGTCCTCGATGGCGTCGGTGAGCGCCTCGATGCTCTCGACGTCGTGTTCGCCCATGTGACCGATGCGGAACGACTCCTCGGAGAGGTCACCGTAGCCGCTGGAAAAGACCATGTCGTACTGTTCGTTGACCTGTTCGACGGTGTCGGCAACGTCGATACCGCGGGTGTTCTCGACGCAGGTGACCGTCTGGGACTCGTAGCCTTCCTCGGGGAAGAGACCGAAGTGCTCGCGCGCCCAGTCACGGGTGTACTCGGCCATCTCCTGGTGGCGCTGGTCGCGCTCGTGGTGGCCTTCGTCGAGCATGTGTTTCATCTGCGTGCGGTAGGCGAGCATCACTGGGATGGCTGGCGTTGAGTGGGTCTGCCCCTTGCGGTCGTAGTAATCGAGACAGCGCTGGAAGCCGCCGTACCACGACGACGACTCGGAGGCGAGTTCGCGCTCGTAGGCCGCCTCGCTGACCGTACAGACGGCGAGTCCGGGCGGCATCGCGAAGGCCTTCTGGGTGGAGGTGAAGATGGCGTCGATGTTGTGCGCCTCGATGTCGATGTAGTCGCCACCCAGACAGGAGATAGCGTCGACGACGAAGTAGGTGTCCGGGTACTCGCCGAGCAGGTCGCCGATCTCCTCGACCGGGTTGCGGACGCCGGTCGAGGTTTCGTTCATCACGACGCCGACCGCGTCGTAGTCGTCGGCTTCGAGCGCATCGCGGATGTCGTCGGGCTTGACGGCCTCGCCCCAGTCGTACTCGATCCGGTCGACCGTTTTACCGAGTCGGTCAGCGACGTTGGCCTGGCGTTCGCTGAACGCGCCCGAGGTGGGCACGAGCATCTTCTCGTCGACGAGGTTGAGCGTCGTCGCTTCCCAGAACTCGGTGCCGGAGGCCGTCAGAACGATCACGTCCTGCTCGGTGTCGAGAAACTCCTTGGTGTCCTCGACGATGGTCGTATAGAGGTCGGTCATCCGGTCCATGCGGTGGCCGAACATCGGTTGGGCCATCGCGTCGATGACGTCCTCACGAACCTCGGTCGGGCCGGGCAGATACAGCGTCTTGTCGGGGTAGTCGTCGGTGTACTCCTGTTTTTTGGTCACACGGGGTCACCTTCGTACGCCGTACTGAGACGGGAGGGAGTATGGGAGTTTTGATACACGTCTTCCGGCCGCGTGGACGGTCGGCCGAACGACGAAGGCGGTTCAACGAGCGGAGTCCGACCCGTCGCGCCACGGCGTGACGGGTACGTCGAGTCGAAAGAGCACGGGGACGGCGACGATGGCGATCAACACCTCGGCGAGGCCGACGGCGAGAAAGGCCGTCTCGAATCCGGCGGTCGCCGCGAGCGTCGCACCGCCGACGATGCCCGAGAGAAAGCCGAGGCTTCCGGCGACGTTGAACCCGCCCATGGCCGCGCCGCGCTCGCTCTCCTCGGCCAGATCGGTCACCAGCGCCATCGTCGCGGGTGCGACCAGGGCACCGGTCACGCCGACGAGGGCCATCGTCGCTGCGACGGTCGAAACGGTGGGTGCATACACGACTGCGACGATGACGACGCCGTAGGCGGCAGAGCCAGCGGCGACGGGCAGCACGCGCCCGATGCGGTCCGAGAGCCGACCCAGCGGGTACTGTAGCAGCGCGAAGGGGACGAAAAATGCCCCGAGCAACAGCCCCGTCTGAGCCTCACCGAGGCCGAACGCCGTCTGGAAGTAGACGGTACCCACGAGGGCAAAAAAGCCAGCGGTGAGGCGGTCGACGAAGCCGAAGGCAAAGGGGACCGCGAGCGAGGGGCGAGCGGAGAGTCCGGACAGCGCGGCCCGGAGGCTCCGGCCGTGGTCGGGGGTTCGGTCGGTCGCGAGAGCCGCGAGCACCCCCGCGGCGAACAGGACGATACTCGCACCGTACAGCGGGGCGAGCGCGCCGAGTCCGTACAGCTGACCACCGATTGGTGCACCGAGCGCTGTGCCGAAACCGATCGCGAGTCCAGCCGCGCCCATGTTGCGGCCGTGTCCACCACTCAGATCCATCAGGGTCGTGATCGCGAGCGAGAACGCACCGATCGTGGCCGCGCCCTGCAGAAAGCGAACGATGAGGACGACCTCGTAGGGGTACGCTTCGAGCGCGGGGAGGAGTGCAAGCACGAGATAGCCAGCCCCGCCGACGGCAGCCCCGGCGACGATGAGCGGGACCCGCCGACCGACGGCGTCGCTGAGTGCGCCCCACAGTCCCGCAAAGAGGACGAAGCCGAGGAACTCGGCGGTCAGAAACCACTTGCCCGCAGAGAGGATCGTATCGACATCGCCGCCCCAGCCCGCAGGCGTCGCGCCGAGCGCATCGACGAGCGCCGGGATCCCCGGATAGAGAAGCACCTGTCCGAACAGGACGGCAAAGACCACACTCGCGAGCACGAGCCTGTCGCGGTCGGTCGCGTTCACTGTCGGGGTGTTCGGCCCGAATCCAAAAGCGCGTGTCGGTTCGTCAAAGCGAGCGGACGAAAATCAGCGCGTCCTCGTCGTCGTCGTAGTACTCGGGGACTGTCCGGCGATAGGAGAAGCCGTGCTCACGATACAGGTGCTGTGCCTGGTCGTTGGTCTCCCTGACTTCGAGTTTCACCGAGCGAGCGCCCTGCCCGTCGAGGACGGAGAACGCCCGCGTGAGCAGGTGTGAAGCGATCCCCTCGCGGCGGCAGTCGGGATGGACGGCCAGATCCTTGACGTGGCCGAGCGCGCGGCCGTGTGCGGTCACCGTATCCGCGACCACGTAGCCAAGCAGCGAGGACCCCTCTGCGACGAGAAATCCCGGTTCACCGAGATAGCGCTCGAATGCGCCGAATGGCCACGGCTGTGGGAACACCGCACGCTCGATGCGATGCACCGCGAGCAGGTCCGCCCGCTCTGCCTGTCGGATGCGCCGCGACCGATGCGACTGCGAGGCCGTCGTCACGCTCGAACGTACGGTCCGGGAGCACAAAAATGGTGTCAGGACCAGATGGAAACTCGCATTCGAGTACCCCTGTAGCAGAAGGGTTTTAATGCCCCCGGTCATACTTGGTGATGCACCCATTTTGGGTGCCACCCCCCCCCCCCCCACCCCCACCGTCCGTGTTTCGCACGTGCGAAACACACTTTTTGCAGTACAAAATGACAATAGTCGTCCGTAGTCGCCGCTAGATCAACGAGGCTGTCGAGCGGTGCCAAGACGACACAGAAACTGTTTTTGTGAGCGCCTGCGGGGATAGCGGTGTGACAACGATCATCGGACCGACACTCCCTGAGCCGTATTTCGGCAGAGTTGAATCGATCTGGGACGAGTTAGTCGCCGAGTTCGGCATCGAACGCTACGTCAACCCGTTCCCACACTTCACGCTGTACGCGCTGGACGATGCTGTCGATATCCCAGCGGTCAAAGCCGCCGTCGAGGAGGGTGTGAGAGATCACGCGCCCTGCACTGTACACACGGATGGACTCGGAATCTTCCCCGGAAACCACGTCTGGCTTCCGGTCGCGAAGTCTCCGCAACTCACGGCGCTCCACGAGGATGTCGTCCAAGCGGTGGCGGATCTGGGATCGGCGCCAGTGCCGTTCTACGAACCCAGTCGCTGGTTTCCACACGTCGGGCTCGCCCTCAACGTCGACGACAAGTTAGCCGGAGAAATTGTCTCGTTCCTGCTTGAGTGCGACCTCGAATGGGACGTTACCGTCGACACTATCGCGATCACTCGACCGCCGACTGCGGGTGCAGAACACGAAATCGTCGCAACCGTCGATCTTTGACAGTCAAAGCCAGTAGCAGACAGAGCGGCAAAGTCGGATCCGAGGAGATTTCAGTCCGTTCGTAAAATCCGGTTCGTTCGCGGATACAGACCGATTTCCAATCCGATTCGTAGAATCCGGCCAACTCACATCGGTCTAGAGATAGACGAGCACAGTCGACAGCTCGCCGTCGAGGACGGCCACCTCTGCGCCGGATTCGGCGCGGTGTTCCTCGACGATGTCGACGGCGTCACCGTCGAGTACGACCACCTCGCTGCCGAGGTCGATCTCGATCGCATCGGTCGCTTGCTGCGCTTTCACTTCGCTCGGATCCATCGATTCGAGTGCGGCGACGACCTCGCCCGCCTGGTCGCGGAACTCCGGCCCGATAACCGAGTGGTCGGGGTCGACCTCGACGGGGACGAGTTCGACGTTCGGTTCGCCCTCGCGGACGTGGACGGGCGCGTTGACGGCCTCGCTCAGGTCGTAGGTGTCGAGCGCGCGCTCCGGCGTCTCGTTGGGATAGACTTCGACCTTGTCCAGATCGGCGTTCAGCGCCATCCCGGCGTCGGACTTGAAGCCGCGAACCGTCGACGCAGCGTCGGTGATAAGATTTCCGGCGGCCTCGCTTTCCTCGTCGACCATCGCCATCTCGGGCCAGGTACTCTCGTGGACGCTGCCCTCCGTGCCCGGGAGCACGTCCCACGCCTCGGCAGTCAGGAACGGCGCAAAGGGCGAGAGCATCCGGATGGAGGCCGAGAGGGTCTTGAACAGAGCCTGCCGGGCCGCGTCGCGCTCGCCGGGGCGACCCTCGTAGAGGCGACCCTTGATGAGTTCGAGATAGTCGTCAGCCAGGTCGTGCCAGACGAACTCCCGCAGCGTCTGCAGGGCGGAATCGAACCGATAGGCCTCCATGTCTTCGCGCACCTCGTCGGCGACCCGGGAGCACCGCGAGAGAATCCAGCGGTCCACGTCCCGATAGGCCGGGTCGTCGAGCGGTTCCCGGTCGTCGTCGAGGTGCTGGGCCGCGAATCGGGTGATGTTCCACACCTTCGTCTGGAACCGCGACGCCGAGGTGACCTCCTTCCACTGGAACTGGATGTCGCTGCCGGGTTGGCCGCCGAGTGCCATCGCCTGCCGGAAGGCGTCGGCGGAGTACTCCTCGACGACCTCCTCTGGCTGGACGAAGTTCCCGCGGGATTTGGACATCTTGTTGCCGTCGTCGCCGAAGACCATCCCGTTGATGAGAATCTCCTCCCACGGGAGTTCGTCTTCGAGGCCGACCGTCCGGAGAATCGTGTAGAACGCCCACGTCCGGATGATGTCGTGGCCTTGCGGGCGAAGCGTGGTCGGCTCGAACTCCGCGTCGGGCCAGCCCTGGACGAACAGCGGCGTGATAGACGAGTCCATCCACGTGTCCATCACGTCCGTCTCGCCCTCCCAGGCAGCGTGTCCACACTCGGGGCAGGCGTCGAGTGCGGGGTCGTCCTCAGTCGGATGGACGGGCAGTTCAGATTCATCTGCGATGTGGATGTGGTCGCAGTCCTCGTTCGCACAGAACCACGCCGGAATGGGGGTGGCGAACACGCGCTGGCGGGAGATGACCCAGTCCCAGTCCATCCCCTCCGTCCACTCGATGAGTCGCTCGTGCATGTGGTCGGGGATCCACTCGACGTCTTCAGCGGCGTCGAGGATTTCCTGCTGTCGCACCTCGATGAACCACTGCTCTTTCGAGAGAATCTCGATGGGCGTGTCACACCGCCAGCACTGCCCGACGTTCTGCTCGGTGGGTTCGGAGCTGTTCAAGTAGCCTTCACGGTGCAAGTCCTCGACGATTGTCTCCTTCGCCTCGTCGATTTCCAGCCCCTCGTACTCGCCGACCGGGCCGGTGAGTTTACCGTCACCCGAAAAGACCATCCGCAGGTCGAGGTCGTACTCGGCCCACCAGTCGACGTCCTGTTTGTCCCCGAACGTACAGATCATCACCGCACCGGTCCCGAAGTCGCCGTCGACGTCGTCGTCTGCGATGAGTTCGACCTCCTGACCGAAGAGTGGCACCTCGAAGGAGTCTCCGACCCGGTCGGCGTAGCGCTCGTCCTCGGGGTCGACCGCCATCGAGACACACGCGGCGAGCAGTTCCGGGCGCGTGGTCGCGATTTCGATGTCGTCGTTTCCCACGCCGGGGAACGTGATGTAGTAGAGCGTCCCCTCGACGCCCTCCTCGGTCTCGACTTCGGCGTCAGCAATAGCCGTCTCACAGCGCGGACACCAGTTGACGGGGTGTTCGTCACGGTAGACGTACTCGTCGTCGGCCATGCGGACGAACGAACGCTGAGTCTGGCCCCAGTACTCGTCGTCCATGGTGCGGTACTCGTGGTCCCAGTCCTGCGAGAAGCCGAGCGTTCCCATCGTCTCGCGCATGGCGTCGATCTGCGATTCGGTGTGCTCGATGCACATCTCGCGGAACTCCCCGCGGGGGACGTCGGTCCGGTGGATGCCCTCGTTTTCCTCGACTTTCACCTCCGTCGGGAGACCGTGACAGTCCCACCCCTGTGGGAAGAGGACGTTCTCACCGAGTAGCCGATGAAAGCGGGCGGCGTAATCCATGTAACACCAGCCGAGCGCGTTCCCGATGTGGAGGTTGCCGGTCGGGTACGGCGGCGGCGTGTCGATGACGTAGTCGGTCGCACCATCGGTGTCGCCGTCGTAGCTGTACAGGTCGGTGTCGGCCCACTGGTCGCGCCACTTCGGCTCGACGCTGTCGGGGTCGTAGGTGTCTGGTATCTCAGTCATGCGTATGGGTCCTGCAGTCGCGGATTCCGTGCGCGTCGGCTGGTCGAATAACGCTTCGAAAAGACGCGGGGCTGTCCGCCTCGTGGCGACAGCCCGGCTATCGTACTACCGACGAACGCACGTCCATACACGGGGAATTGAGTCTTGCTCGTATAAATTTTCGTTTTCGCGGGTCAGCAACGCCAGAGGAATGTGCGGTTCGCAGAGTCCTACAGCAACTCGGCCGCGTCGTCGTACTCGTCGACGTCGACGCCATCCTCGGTGACGGTGGCGACGACCAGCCCGTTGCCCGACCCGGTGTCGCGTTCGCTGGCCGCCTGCACGGCGCGTGCGGCGAGCGAGGCGGCAGCCTCCAGTGAGAGCGTGGGGTCGTACTCGCCTTCGAGCGCACCGTGTGCGAGTTGCATCCCACTTCCCGTGACGGTGTAGTCGTCCTCCATCACGCCGCCAGCGGGGTCGATACTGTAGACGTGACTGCCCTCCTCGTCGACACCGCCGAGGATTGGGTTGATGGCGATGAAGGGGCCACCGCGGGCGAAGTTTCCTGCGAGCGTCGCCAGCGCGTGGATCGACATCGGCTGGTCGCGGCGCGTCTCGTAGAGGCTCGCCTCCGAGCGGAGCGTCCGAATAAAGGACTGTGCGCCGCCGACGGATCCGACGAGCGTCAGTGCCGCCGTCGGGTGCACCTGTTCGACCTTGACGACGTTCTTGTTCGAGACGAAGCGGCCGCCGAGGCTGGCCCGCCGGTCGGTCCCGATGACGACGCCGTCGTCGGTGCTGATCCCGACCGTCGTCGTTCCGGTCTTTGCGACCGCGCTGTCCTCTGCGCCCCGTTCGTACTCGAACGAGGCCAGTTCGGGTTCGTACGGACTCTGCGTGCCGGTGTGTGTGTGGTGTGTGTCAGTCATCTCAATATCGTCAGTCATCGTATTCCTCACCGATGTCAGCCTCGGCGAGATACTGTTCGGTTTCGTCGGTCGACAGCGAACGGAACCGTTCGTCTTCGGTGTCGATGGTCGCGATGTCGACGCTTTCCGCTTCGAGTTCGTCGTTCTGGACGGCCAGCGCTTCGAGCGCGAGCGTGACGCCACCGGCGAGATCCATCTCGGCCGTGTACTCGTCTTCGAGATAGGCCTGAATCTCGTCTCGGCTCCCGCCGATTGCGGCGGCCTGCCACTCGTAGGGCGTTCCCGATGGATCCGTCTCGAACAGACGTGGCTGCCCGTCCTCAATACCCCCGATCAGGAGCGCGACACCGAACGGTCGCGCGCCACCAGTCTGAGTGTACTGCTGAATGTGGTCAGTCACCTCCTTGGAGAGTGTCTCGGTTCCGACCGGTTCGTCGTAGCGGAGTTGGTCGATCTGCGCCCGCTGGCGCGCGAAGTCGATCAGTTGTCTGGCATCGGCGACGTGACCGGCGCTCGCGATGCCGACGTGGTCGTCGACCGCGTGGATCTTCTCGATACTTTCGGTCTCGATGAGCGGCGAGCGGACCTGTCGGTCCGCGGCCAGCACGACGCCGTCTGCCGTTCGCACGCCGACGCTCGCGCTTCCGCGCTTGACCGCCTCGCGGGCGTACTCCACCTGGTAGAGCCGTCCGTCCGGCGAGAAGATCGTGATACCCCTGTCGTACGCTTGCTGTTGATTTTGCTGCATTAGTGTCGTCTCTATTTACATCACGTAAGTGCTTCTCATATATAAACCATTCTATAGCAGTAACACACAGTAGTCGGACGAGAGCGAACGATTCGAGTCACGAGACGGACGAGCAGTGCGAGTATTTGTTAAACTATAGATCAGTTATCGATAGTTTAGCAGGCATCGAAATTCTTTTGAGAATCTTCGGGTAGCATCAGTGTGGACGTTGCTGACGACGAGAAGGATGGATGCAATTCGAGAGACAGCGACAGGTCTGGAGCCACAAACGGGCGCGGGCCTGACGAGGAGGCAAATGATCTCCAGTTCTGGGTGCTGTATCTGACACGCTTTGCGCAGGGCTTCGGTTTTATCACACTGGTTACCCTTTTGCCGACGTACATCAACACGCTCGATCCCCAGTCGACGACGATACTGGGGATCACCATCAGCGCCGGGTTCATCATCGGGATGTACACGACCGGGTTCACGCTCGCACAGACGCTCGCAGTCGTGCCGCTGGCGTGGGCGGGCGACCGGTTCGACAAGCGGACGGTGCTGTTGGTGGCTATTGGACTCGGAGCGGGCGTGTACGCCCTGTTCCCGCTGGTGGATTCGTCGGCATCGTTCATCCTCGTTCGAGCGCTACAGGGCGTCGCAGTCACCGGGTCGGGGCTGATGACGCTCTCGCTGGTGGGCGAGCTCGCGACGGCGGGGACCCGTGCCGACCGCATCGGCAAGGCAAACGCCGCCGCGTTCGCGGCGTCGATTCTCGGGTCGCTGTCCGCTGGCTGGCTCTACGACGTACTCGGCTTCGGCGTAATTTTCACGATCATCGTCGCGCTGATGGTCGTCACGTGGGTCGGCCTGTTCGCCCTGCTCGACCCCGACGAGACGCGCATCCGCGGCTTTCCGTTCACGGATCTGGCCGTCAATCGCCGCATTCTCACGATGACGAGCTTTCGGGCGCAGTACGCGCTCGCGGTGACGATGGTTCGGACGTGGGTGCCCATCTACGCGGGGACGGAGATGGCGGCGGGCGGCCTCGGCGTCGCCGCGACTGCCGTCGCAGTGACCGTCAGCGCGGAGAAGGCGACGAATATGGTGGGACAGATGTTCACCGGACGGCTCTCGGACGTTCACGGGCGGGCGATGTTCGTCTGTGCGGGCGGGGCCGCCTACGGAGTTGTCGCCATCGCCATCCCGCTATCTCCGGCGCTCGGGACCGCGCTCGGAACGGAGATGTCGCTTCCTCTCCTGGGCGATATCCCGCCCGCGTATCTCCCGCTCGTGGTCTTCTCCGGACTGCTCGGCGTCGCGGACTCGTTTCGCGAACCGGCGAGCATGGCGCTGTTTGCCGACGAGGGGACGGACGAGGGCGGCGTCGCCTCCAGCTTCGGCATCCGCGAACTCGTCTGGCGGCCCGGGTCGGTGGTCGGCCCGCTCGTCGGTGGCTGGCTCATGGTCGAAGTCAGCATGGCCGCTGTGTTTCTGGTCGGCGGTGCCTTCGCGTTGACCGGCGTGCTCTCCTTTCTCGTCATCCTCGGCTCTGCACACGGCCGGGGCGCGCTGCGGGCGTGGTGATACTGCGCCGGTCGTTTCACCGTATTCTGGCTGTCCCACCTCGAGCGGACTTCGGCAACCGGGCCGAGCGATCAGAGAGACCCAGCGGGTCGATGAGACAGTCCGAACCACAACCGATAGGTGCGAGCCACGAGAGTGACGGATATGGAACTCGGCGTTATCGGTCTCGGCAGGATGGGACAGATCGTCGTCGACCGGTGTCTGGATGCGGGCCACGACGTGGTGGCCTTCGACATCGACGACGAGGCGGTCGAGCAGGCGGCAGCTGACGGGGCGCGACCGGCAGACTCCATCGAGGCGGTCTGTGACCAGCTTGGCGAAAAACAGCAGATCTGGCTGATGGTGCCCGCAGGCGAGGCCGTCGACGCCGCGCTCGACGAACTCGACGGCCACGTCGACGGCGACGACATCGTCGTCGACGGCGGGAACTCACACTTCGAGGAGTCCGTGCGCCGCGCAGAGCGGACGGCGGCCGCGTATCTCGACTGCGGAACGAGCGGCGGCCCGGCGGGCGCAGAACTCGGCTTCTCGCTGATGATCGGCGGCCCCGAGTGGGCCTACGAGCGGATGGTGCCGGTCTTCGACGCCGTCGCGACGGGGCCTGCGGGCCACGACCGGATGGGAGAGAGCGGGTCGGGTCACTACGTGAAGATGGTACATAACGGCGTCGAGTACGCGCTGATGCAGGCCTACGGCGAGGGCTTCGAGTTGCTCCACGAGGGGCGGTACGATCTGGACCTGGAGGCGGTCGCGCGCACGTGGAACAACGGCGCGGTCATCCGCTCGTGGCTGCTCGAACTCTGCGAGGAGGCGTTCAGCGAGGAGGGCGGTGATCTGGGAGACGTGGCCGACCACGTCGCTGGCGGGTCGACCGGGACGTGGACGGTACAGGAGGCACTGGAACAGGAGGTGCCGCTGCCGCTCATCTACGGCGCGCTCGCAGAGCGCTTTGGCAGTCGGTCAGACCGGTTCTCGCGCCGACTCGCGAATCGACTGCGCTACGGCTTCGGGCGACACGACGTGAAACGGGAGTAGCATCAAACGGTTTTGAGAAATCAGGGAAGACGGCTGTGTGCACCGACAAGCGCACCGGTGTGCTCTAGATCGCGGAGGTGTGCCTCGCAGTCGACGATGGAGTCGTGCAGTTCGCAGTCCTCGATAGTCGCGCCGGGAAAGACCACAGCGCGGTCGAGGATCGTGTTCCGGATGGTCGCGTCGCCCATCACGTAGACGTTGTCACCGATCGTAGCGTTCTCGATGGTGGCGCTGTCAGCGACGACCGACTCGCCGTCGAGCGCCCACTCGACGGCGTCGAGATAGCTCTCGGGGGTCCCGATGTCGAACCACGCCTCCTCGAAGGTAAAGGCGGAGACGGGACAGCGCTCCTGGAGCCACTGGATGAACCAGCCGGGTTCGTCGGGGTTGTTGTCGCCCGCGAGATACTCCTCGAAGCGGACGTCCTCGGCGGGGAAAGCGTAGCAGGCGATGGAGACGAGCGTACTCGACGGGTCGTCGGGTTTCTCCTCGAAGTCGACGACGCGGTCGCCGTCGAGTTCGACGAGGCCGTAGGATTTAGCAAGTTCCCGTGAGCCGACGTCGTAGGCCGCGAGTGTTGCGGTTTCCTGTGACTCGAAGAAGTCGAGAAACGAGGCGATGTCGAAACTGATGACGTTGTCTCCGGCGATGACGAGCAGGTCCTCGTCGGCGATCCCTTCACGCTCGACGAGTTGTGCGAGCGCGCCGATGACGCCGAACTTCTCGTCTTCCTCGATAGTCTCCTCGATGCTCAGCGTCGGCTTCTCGAACGACGAGTCGCCGAGGTGTGCCTCGAAGTCGTCGGCGAATCGCTCGTTCGTGCTGAGAAAGACCTCACTCACGCGGTCGTCTGCTTCGAGTTCCGCGAGGATACGGTCGATGACAGGCTGTCCGTCGACCGGAAGCAGCATCTTCGGACGGTTACGGGTCACCGGCCAGAGCCGTGTCGCGTAGCCGCCAGCCAGGACGACTGCCTTCATATGTGCCCTCTGCCTGCGCCGTACTATATTCCTTTGGAAACGAAACAGCGGGCACCCTCACAGCGAGAAGCGACGGGACCGTCTCGAGACGGTAAAACGACGAGTGATCTCTGCACGTCATGAACGAACACGCACCCGTCGGTCCAGTAGTGCGGTTCCCCAGTCTGTGACAGCAGTGACATCGGTGTTATCTACTATCTATTGTGTTACAAATCATACATATAGGTTCGAGTTCGAAGTAAGTAACGTAATGAAAGTGCAGATCCGATCGAACGCAGGTAGAACCGTCGCAGGCAGCGAACGATGCACGAACGCTTCGGAGGTGAGTGCAGTCCCGAACGCTGTGGACGCATTCACGAACGCTTCGGAGGTGAGCGCATAATGGTCGGAAGCGGAGTCGAGAGTGCACTCCTGCTGACCGCGCGAGTGCTCGTCGGTGCGGTGATCGCCTTCATGGGACTGAATCACTTCCTTCAGACCGAGGAGATGACGGGCTACGCACAGCACAAGGGCATCCCGGCACCGAGGCTGTCGGTGCTGGCGTCGGGGGCGATGCTCGTTCTGGGCGGGGTCGGAATCGTCGTGGACGTGTTCCCGCTGGTGAGTGCCGTCGCAATCGCCGGGTTCCTCGTCGTCTCCGGACTGGCGATGCACGACTTCTGGGCCGTCGACGAGGAACAACAGCAGGACGAACTCACCCACTTCCTGAAGAACGTCGTCATGGCTGGCGGCACGCTCGCTGTCGCAGCGCTCGCGACGCAGAGTTGGACGCTGGGTTTCGGCATCGGCCTCTAGCGAGACGCAAACAGACAGCAGTCGACGGCACGCGTGTCTCAGATCAGTTGAATCACCGACAGAGAGAGACGGTGCGACGCCCGCAAAAAGCTATGTGTGATCCACCCCAAGATCCAGTATGCGCGAAGCGAGTCGGACGACGCGGGAACGAATGGCCGACCGACTTCGGGAGGAAACACTCGCTGCGAGCGCGCTGGCAAGCGAGTTCGAGGTGAAAACGGGAATTGCACTCGACCACGTCGAGCACATCGCTCGTTCGCTGGATGGCACAGGAGAGCAACTGCTCGCGGTGCCGCCGGAGTGTCGGGAGTGTGGCTTCGACGAGTTCGACGACGTGGCGAACCGACCCAGTCGCTGTCCGGAGTGCAAAAGCGAAAGCGTCGAAGAACCGGCGTTCCGGATCGACTGAACAGTCGTGAGACGCGACGAGTTGCCCGGATACAACTAGTTCCCCGAAAAGCCGATCCGACCGCGCGAGGACAGGTCGTGTTCGCCCGACGGGCCACGCTCCTCGAAGGTGTAGGTGTCGTCGGTGAGATACACGTCGTCGTCGCTGACGGTGACCGAGAGCGGTTCGATCTGTGCGCCCTCACAGGGGCCGTAGGTACAGACGCCCGAGTCGACTTCGAAGGTCGCGCCGTGTTTTGCACAGACGAGTTCGTCATCGCGGACGGTCGCTCCACTCCCGGAGTCGAGTCGCACGTCAGTCCAGTGCGGACAGGAGTTCTTGACCGCGAGCACCCCCTCGTCGTGCCGGACGAGAATCGCCTCCTCGCGGTCGAAGCCGTCTCTGACGGTGATGAGCAAGGAGCTGTCCTCGGGAATCTCGTCGAGCGCGGCGATGCGTTCCGACTCGTCCATCATCTGCGGATCTGCGAGCCAGCTACCTAACGGCACCGACTCGGAATCGGGTTTATCGGGAGTACAGCCGTTCGACGCGCTAGTCAGTGTACAGCCGTTCGACGCGTTCGTCGAATCGCTCCTGCAGGCGAGCGGTCACCGGCCCCGTCGAATAGTCCACCCCGTCCACCCGCGAGACCGGTCTGACCTCCCACGTCGAGTTGGTGCAGAACACCTCGTCTGCGTCCCGCAGGGCATCTGGCTCGTATCGGCCCGTCTCGACCGAAACGCCGAGTTCGTCGGCGATATCGAGCACGACCGAGCGGGTCACGCCGGGCAGCAGCGGCAGGTCCGTCGTCGGCGTCTGCAGACGGTCGTCGGCCACGAAAAACAGGTTGCTCGTCGCGCCCTCGGTGAGATATCCCCCGGTCGAGGGGAGGATCGCTTCGTCGTACGCCTCGGCAGACTCCCGGAGTTCGAGGCGCGCGAGGATCCCGTTGAGGTAGTTGTGGGTCTTCGCTTCCGCCGGAACCGCGCTGTCGGGGATCCGCCGGGTCTCGACAGTCATGAGGCGAGCGGGGCGGTCCCAGACGCGCTCGCCGTCGATACCACCCCTAGACAGGGGTTTGACGATGATGACAACTGTCGGATCGACCGATTCATCGGGTGTGAGTTTGCCGGACTGAACCCCCCGTGTGACTGAGAGACGGGCGTACGCATCCGAGACATCGTTCGCGGCGAGCGTTCGGTCGAGATTGCTCCGGAGCGTCTCCAGAGCGGGCAGTGCGTCCGCAAAGCCGAGCGTCTCGCAGGTCCGGCAGAGTCGGTCAGCGTGTGCCGTCCACTCGAAGGGGTGGCCGCCGTAGACCCGGAGCGTCTCGAAGGCCGCGTCGCCGTAGCGGAATCCGCGGTCACGAACGTCAACGGTCGCCTCGTCGGCGGGGAGTATCTCGCCGTCGACGAAGTACTTCGTCATCGGTCCCCCCGGGCGAGTTCGAGAAAGTTCGCCACGAGTTGCTTGCCCCGGTCGGTGAGGATGCTCTCGGGGTGAAACTGGACGCCGACGTGGGGTCGCTGTCGGTGCCGAACACCCATCACGACCGAGCGCTCGTCGTCGGTTCTCGCAGTCGTTTCGAGAGCGTCGGGAACGTCCTCGTGTCGAACGGCCAGCGAGTGATAGCGACCGACGGCGAACTGGTCGGGAAGGCCAACGAACACGCCACGCCCGTCGTGGGTAACCGGCGAGGCTTTGCCGTGAACGACTGCATCGGCGTGGCCGACCCGAGCGCCGTGGGCGGCACACAGCGCCTGATGGCCGAGACAGACCCCGAGGGTCGGATAGGTGCGCTCGGCGAAGAGTGGCTGAGAGATGCCAGCCCCGGCGGGCGTTCCCGGCCCCGGCGAGACCACGATTGCGTCGGGGTCGAGTTCGTCGACGCCGTCGAGGGAGATTGCGTCGTTGCGCCTGACGATCACCTCGCCATCTCCCACAATCCACTCGTCTGTAGTGACGAGTTCGCCCACGTACTGGACGAGATTGTACGCAAAGGAGTCGTAGTTGTCGACGACGAGCACTCTCATGATTCGTCCCCGGTCATGGCTCTTGCACCTGTAGGTCAGCACGATTGCCGAGCGCCTCGTCGACGGCAGTAATCAGCGCTCGCGCCTTGTCGAGCGTTTCGGCGTACTCTCGGTCCGGGTCGGAGTCGTGAACGATGCCAGCACCGACGCGCAGGTGGTACTCGTCGTCGTAGCGAACGAGCGTCCGGATGATGATCGACAGCGTCGCGCGCTCGTCGAAGCCGAAGAGACCGACAGAGCCGGTGTAGGGACCGCGCCGCGTGGCCTCGGCTTCGTCGATGAGTTCCATCGTCTTGGGCTTTGGCGCGCCGGTTATCGTCCCGCCGGGGAAGACGGCGGCGATGGCGTCAGCGAGATTCGCACCCTCGCGGAGTCGGCCTTCGACTTCCGAAACGAGATGCATCACCTCCGCGTAGCGGTCGACCCGGCGGTACTCGGTGACGTCGACAGTCCCGAACCGGGAGACTTTCCCCAGGTCGTTGCGCTCCAGGTCGACGAGCATCGCGTGTTCGGCCCGCTCTTTCTCGTCGGTTCGCAGGTCCGCTTCGAGGTCGGCGTCGTCAGCGTCCGTGGCCCCGCGCGGGCGCGTCCCGGCGATGGGTTCGGTGACCAGACGGTCGCCGTCGCGTTCGAGCAGCAGTTCCGGACTCGCGCTGACGAGATCCACGCCTGGAAATTCGAGCAGCGCCGAGTACGGCGCGGGATTGACCGTCCGGAGCGCGCCAAAGGCCTCGACGGGATGGACCGCGGCGGGCGCGCGGAGTCGGTGTGAGATGTTCGCCTGAAAGGTATCCCCCTCCCTGATCGCGGCCTTGATCGTCCGGACACGGTCGGTAAACGCCGCCCGTCCGCAGTCGCTCTCGAAGTTGGCGGTGTCGGTCCTGACGGGCGGATCCGTCGTTTCCGGGTCGCCGGACAGTGCTCGGTTTGCGAGGTCCAGTGCCCGCTCTCTGCCGCGGTCGTAGGCCGCCCGAACGGCCGACTCGTCGTCGGGGTCAGCGACGACCGGACAGGCGGTGATTCGGAGGACAGTCTCCCCCTCGGTGGGTTCCTCCCAGGACGCGAGCGTGTCGTATTTGCCAATCTGAAGCCGGGGCAGGTCCCGGTCCCGGAGCGCGCTGTTGGGGAGTGCTTCGAGTTCCCGGGCGATATCATACGAGAGCCAGCCGATCAGCCCACAGGGATAGGGGACCGTACAGTCACCACGGGCAAGGGTTTCGCCGTCGAGCGCGGCGGCGAGTGTCGCAAGCGTATCGCTGTCGTCGCCAGACCGCGTTTCGGGAGGGTCGACAGAGAGCATCTCGACGGGGTCGACACCAAAATACCCCCGGCCCGACTGCCCGCCAGTCGTCTCCAGATACACACCCCCAGTCTCGTCTCGTGCCCGTCGGTACGCGAGAAACGGATCGGCGACCCGTATTCGGACTTCGACCGGGACGCGTGCGCCTGCGGGGGCAGCGCGCGCCGTCGCCGCGAACGCTCCCGGTTCGGTCGCTACCTCCGGGTTCATTACCAAACGAAAGGCGGGGGGAGCCTAACCGTCTTGCGGATCACTCACATCGAGTGGACGCTCGATCAACACGCCCAGTCGAGTGTGAACCGTCACTCGACGTCAGTTACTCGAAGTCAGTTGCACGCTCGATCCAGTCGGTCGCGCGTGACTCGGAGGCCTGCGCGGCCTCAGCGACGTCGGCCGCGTCTGCATCGGCCAGGTCAGCGACCGTCTCGATGCCAATCGTGCCGAGTCTGTCGGCGTAGGTCGGTCCGATCCCCTTTATTTCGTCGACCGGAGGAGAGTCCTCGGAGGAGTCCGTAGGCGCAGGCTCATCGGCCTCCTCGGATTCTCCCGACTCGGAGGGGGTCTCGACCTCGTCGGACTCCGCCGAGACAGCCGAAGTATCAGACTCCGAGACAGCCGAAGTATCCGACTCCGAAACAACCGAGCTATCCGACTCCGAAACAACCGAGCTATCCGACTCCGCCGACGTGTCCGATTCGACTGTCTCCGAGGGGGTGTCGGCTGTCGCAGATCCAGTTCCCTTCACCGCATCTTCGGTCGTCGTATTCGGCTCGCGCTCGACGGTGACATCCGCGTCGTCAGTCGATTCCGGTCGCGAGGTCCGGGAGAGACCGAGAAAACTCTTCAGCCGCTCCAACAGCCCTTTTTGTTCGCTCATACTGACCAGTTACCATCCCCGATACTTAAAGTCGGCTTCGAAGAGCGGCGTTCATCTCGGCGACTGGCGCGTCCCGGCCAGTCCAGCGCTCGAAGGCCTCGACACCCTGATAGAGGAGCATCCACGCGCCGTCTATCGTGGTCGCACCGGCGGCGGCCGCGTCCCGAAGCAAGCGCGTCTCGATGGGGGAGTAGACGGCATCGAGCACAGCCAGGTCGGCGTGAAGCGCATCCGCAGACACGGGCGAACGGTCCTCGTCCATCCCGACGCTCGTCGCGTTGACGAGCAGGTCGGCGTCGTCGAGCAAACTGGGAACGGCCGAGAGCGGGTGGCCCGCGGCCGATCCAGCCGTCTCGTCGACGGCGGCCGCGAGTGTCGTCGCTTTCTCGGCAGTTCGATTGGCGACGTGGACGGTCATCCCCTCGGTGGCCAGTGCGAAGGCGGCGGCACGACCCGCACCGCCAGCGCCGACGACAACTGCGACGCCCTCACAGGTCACGCCGTGGTGTTCGAGTGCGCGAACGACGCCGCTCGCGTCGGTGTTGTAGCCCGTCGGCGGGTCCGTCGCGAAGTCGATGGTGTTGACCGCGCCGATCTGTGCCGCGAGCGGGTCGGGGTCGACCGCGTCGAGGACGGCCTGCTTGAACGGGATCGTCACGTTGAGTCCGGCGACGCCCAGCGTGGCCGCGCTCTCGACGGCCTCGACAGCAGCGCCTCTCGGCGGTTCGAAGGTGACGTACTTCGCGTCGATGCCAAGGTGGTCGTAGCCTGCCTCGTGCATCGGCGGTGACAGGGAGTGCTCGACCGGATTCCCGATGAGACCGTACACGTCCATGCCCTATGCTCCGAGCGACGCTGTATAATCGCCACGCTTTGGCATACTGCTGGCTGTATCAGTGACTCGACTCCGAGTGAATCCTCAGACGCGGTTATCTGCGTTGATACTACTGCCAGTAGCTTTTTGTGGTACGTGCCGTATAAATAAAGGCAAACGCTGATGAGCGAGAACCACGTGCCGCTCGCGTTCGAGACGGTCGACGAGTCGGGCATCGAGATCGTCGACCGGGTCGAACGGCTTCGGTACAGGCTTCAGACCGACGGGAGCGTCTCACCGACGCGGGTCGACGAGGAGCCGTTTCTCTTTCCCGTCGACCGCGCGGTCGAAGTGACGACGTCGGAAATCGTCCTCCCGGAACCGGTGAGCGTCTACGTTCGAGACGAACAGGGGGCGGTGGTGCAGGAGGTCGGCTATCTCGACAGCGCCTCGATCCCGCCAGGGCGATACAGCATCGAACTGGCAGGGCAGATCCAGACCTACATCAGGGTGGAGAGCCAGATCGACATTTCGGCGAATCTGATCGAGATGCGACTCGACTTCGGCGAGGAACAGGCGATACAGGTCGGTGCGGTTTCGTGGCACGACAGACCTGCCGGGACGATAACGACCACGGCAGAGCCCATCGCGATGATGGACGCGGTGAGCGCGTTCGGGTCGGCGCTGAAGACGACCACCCCAGAGCGGTCGTATCCGTCGAACCGCGGCCATCCGCCCGCGGTCCAGATCGGCGACCGTCTCGACGTGCCGGATTCGATCCACTCTCCCGAGACGGGGATCACGCTCGAACTGCCGCCGACCTACGAGGCCGTGTACGCGGCGTCGCCGCTCGCGTACTATCTCGGGGCCGATGTCGTCCCTGCCCAGCAGCCCCGTCTCGTCACGGACGCGGGATTCGAGCACGCGCTCGATAGTCGAGGAAGCCTCCAGCACGGCATCGAGCGGACGCTCAAGCAGATTTTCTTCCTCGACTGTCTCGTTCGAACGGAGGGGATCTACCAGATAGACCTCCACGAGCGGGCGGCGCTCGAAGACCAGATCGGTCTCGACTACGAGCGGCTGTACGACCGACCGCTCGCGGCGCAGGTGCGGGAGTATCTGCAGGTGCCGTACGCGACGCTCGACTCGCACATGCCGAAGTGGCGGCTGACGACACACGTCGAAGCACAGCGCGACACGATCGAACAGCTCCCGTACGTGATCGACGATCTGGCGATCGTCCGCACGGCAACCGACAAACAGGATGCGGAACCTGCTGCGCCGACGGCAGGCGGAACGGGCGGTGACGTGATGACACGGTCGGCCGCTGGAAACAGCAGCACTGAACGGTCGTACGTCGAACCGCAGTCGGACGGATCGATGGAGCAAGCGTGGATCGGGGACGGCGTCCCGATCGGCGCGAGCAAGCTCACGCGCGACGCGTTCGAGAACCGCCTCGACCGGACGAGGTCGGAGGGGGACATCTCGATCACCGTCGTGTTGAACGATAGCCGAATGGACGAAGAGCGGGATCTGGTGAGTCAGATCTACGGGGAGCGCGACGACCTGCCCTTCGACGTGACGCTCCGGCGCGGTCTCACTGTCGACCAGTTGCGCGAGCAGTTGCGCGCCGATACCGAGTTCCTCCACTACATCGGCCACGCCGACGACGACGGGTTCGAGTGCGCCGACGGCAAACTCGACATCGAAACGCTCGACGAGACCGGTGTCGAGTCGTTCCTGTTGAACGCGTGTGATTCGTATCGACAGGGGCTCGACCTGATCGAAGCCGGTTCGATCGGCGGCATCGTGACGCTCAACGACATCCCGAACGACCGCGCCGTCGGCATCGGCGAGACGCTCGCACGACTGCTCAACGTCGGCTTCCCGCTTCGTGCTGCGTTGAGTGTCACACGAGAGCAGAGCATCCTCGGCGGACAGTACATCGTCGTCGGCGACGGCGGTCTCACCGTTACCCAGGCACCCAGTCGAACGCCGAACCTGCTCGATATCGACCGGGACGGCGACCAGTTCGAGGTCGAAATCGAGACGTACACGACCGACGACGCCGGGATCGGGAGTCTCTATATGCCCCACATCGGTGAAAACGAGCAGTATTTCCTGAGTTCGGGGCCGATCTCCTCGTTTTCGGCCAGTGAAAGCGAACTCGGGGAGTTCCTGTCGCTGGAGAACGTGCCAGTACGAACAGACGACACCCTGCACTGGAGTGCATCAGTCACGACTGACGACCTCTGAGTGGACTCATCTCCAAGATGTGACTCGCTGTCGGAATTGCTTCAGTGTACTCGGTACGGAGAGAACAGGCCGGTTTAACTGATCGTGTGACCGTTCGCAGCGACGGCACCGCCGGTCTGGCTCAGCAGGACGGTCAGTGCGAACAGGACGCCCAGTACTTTCGGATGCTCACGCAGGTAGTCTGCAGTTTTTGAATCGGACATGATTCAATTACATCATCGGCTGGATGGGTAATGAATGTATTTTATAGTTAACTATATAATACTAATAATATCAAGAATAAATTTAGTAAATATACACCATGAGAAGAGTAATCGATGCGAAAGTGGAGGCGCGGGACAGTTTCACATGGTGTAGGAAACACTATAATAGTTACTACAATTGGATATCGGATCAACAGTATCACATTTTGAAAATGGGGAAGAAAACGTTATACCGACATGGGCCATACGGCGGAATATGAGAAACTGCTGGGATGGAACTCCGTCCGCGAGTGAACGGAGCGACGACGACATGCAGAAGCCAGTTCCAGCCCAGACCGGTCGGATCCGTGCTGCCGCTATCGAGAGAGAAAAATGGTGACAGACAACACAGAGCACGGCGTTCGTATTCACCGTGCTGCGCTCCAGGGGAGTCGACGAGTACAGGAGGAGAGTGAACCGCTGTTCCGCGGTGAGATACCGGGATCAGCCGAGGACGACGTTATCGAGATTCCGGTGTCTGCAATCGCCAGCAAGGACAGCGTCGAAATCTTGCACGTCGACGACGACCCGGACCTGGGCGAGGCGACGAAGACGTTTCTCGAACGGGTCGACGAGGAGTTCGCCGTCACGACGGCAACGAGCGCCGTCGAAGGGCTGGATCTGCTCGACAAGGGCGCTTTCGACTGCGTCATCTCGGACTACGAGATGCCAAACACCAACGGCATCGAGTTTCTGGAACTCGTTCGCGAGCAGTACCCGGATCTTCCGTTCATTCTGTTCACCGGCAAGGGGTCGGAGGAGGTCGCGAGCGACGCCATCGCGTCCGGCGCGACCGACTACATGCAAAAGCGGATGGGCACCGACCAGTACGACGTGCTCGCAAACAGAGTGAAAAACGCCGTCGACCAGTATCGCGCTCAGCAGCGGTTCTGGGACGCACTGACGTGGTATCAGCAACTCGTCGAGCAGAATCTGACTGGCGTGTTCATCACGCAGGAGCGCGAACTCGTCTACGTCAACAGACGGCTCGCAGAGATGTTCGGGTACTGCCAGAGTGACCTCATCGACGCCTCGCCGCTGACCATCGTCGACGACGCCGACACCGTCGACGTGCTGGAGCGACTCACCGAGGTCGAAAACGGCGACTCCGAGCGAACCAAATTCGAGTTCACCGGAACCACGAGCGGCGGCGACAAGATCACCATTCAGGCACGCGGCGGCCAGATCCAGTACGAGGGCGAGCCGGGTTGTCTGTGTGTCATCTGGGACGGCGATTGATAATCTTTTCAAGGCCCTGTCGCGGACATTCCGCAGATGCTCGGCATCGTCGTCTCGCGGGCCGATAGCGCCTCCGTCCACATCGGTGAGCAGTTGCGGTCGCTGACCGAATGGGAGCAGAGAGCGCCGACCAGCGACGGCGGCGAAGTGGCCTATCGAACGGAGGGTGCCACACTCCGCGAGTTCGAGCAGCGCCACCTCGACATGGAGGGGGTCGCGGCGGCCTTCGACGATCCGGAACTGATCGTCTTCGCCTCCAAGCACGCAGGCGAGACGGGGAAACTGCTGACCGCGCACGTGACCGGTAACTTCGGGCCCGCAGATCATGGGGGACGGGACAACGAACTCGCACGCGCGCCGCCGAACGCCCACGACCGAGTGCTCGACGCACTCGAAACGCACGCATCCGAGCGGTACGACGTCGGCATGGAGTGTACCCATCACGGCCCCTCGCAGGTCGGCGCGCCGTCGATGTTCGTCGAGGTGGGAAGCGACGAACCCCAGTGGAACGACCCCGAGGCAGCGCGGGCCGTCGCCCGTGCAATCCTCGGTCTGCGCGGCGTCTCACCCGACCGAGCGCCGGAAGCGGACGGAACGCGGCGACACCTCGTCGGCTTCGGCGGCGGCCACTACACACCCCGATTCGAGCGGATCGTCCGCGAGACGGGATGGGCGGTGGGCCACGTCGCTGCAGACTGGGGGCTCGACGCGATGGGCGCGTTCGACACGCCGGAGGCCGAGCAACTCATCGCGGACGCCTTCGAGCAGAGTCACGCGACGCACGCGCTCGTCGAGGGGGACCGGCCGGAGCTCGTCGCCACCATCGAAACGTTGGGATATCGAGTGGTCAGCGAGACGTGGATCCGCGAGACGGACGGGGTCGATCTGGGGTTCGTCGGGCGGGCAGAGTCGGCAGTCGCGTCCGTCGACGAGGGGCTCCGATTCGGGGCAAACGCCCCTGCGCCGGGCGAGGACGAAGGCGACAGACCGATTGCAGTGACGGAGTTCCCCGACGAGTTGGTCGATGCCGCGCGGGGCATCGACCGCGAGGCGACGACCGCCGCGCTACGGGAGACGACCCGTGCGTTTCTGACAGACCAGGGCGGCACGCGTGTGACCGGAACCGCAGTCCTCGGCGCAGAGAACGACCGCGAGACGGTCGTCGACCGACTGCTCGACATATTGGCGAAGCGATACGACAGCGTCGAGCGAGCGGGCGGACGCGCCGTCGCCCGCGAGCAGGTGTTCGACCCCGAGCGAGCGGCGACACTCGGCGTCCCCGAGGGGCCGAAGTTCGGGCGGTTGGCATCGGGGACACCGGTGGACGTCGACGGAGAGACGATCCCTCCCGACGTGGTTCACGAGATCCGGACGCGGGAGTTTCCGCTCGACGAGGATGAAACGAGCGAGGCAGAGTAGGACCCGTCCTCCCAATCACTCGGCCGAGTCGCCGTTTCGGTTGGCGAGTTTCGTCCCGAGAAACCCACCGAGAGCGCTCAATCCGACCGTGTACACGAGGGTGACGAGTAACCCGAACAGGATCGCGAATCCGCCAGCGATAGCGACAGAGAGGTAGCCGAGTTCCGCCGCTGCGACTGCGAACACGACGAGCACCAGCGCGCCGAGCAGGAGAACTGGGATCGATGCGACGACACCAGCATACGCGCCCACTCTCGTTCCCTCGGACGTGGTGCCGTCCCGAAGATATCCGGAGACGAGTCCGCCGAGAATCGGCGAGAAGGGGATCGCAGAGACGACGACAGTCACGACGCCGCCGACGATGGCAAGCGTGATCGTATCGGGGGAATCGCTCGTCCGTTCCTGTCGACGGCGGTAGACGAGGAAGGCGACCCCGCCAGCGACCAGCAGCAAGCCGAGCAGGATCGTTCCGATCCCGCCCCAGGTCAGCACTGCCAGGATCAGATCGACCAGTTCCTCCTGCGTGAGTTCGTCGACCTGGATGTCCTCCTCGATGACAAAATCCGTGACGTCCTCGCGGTCTGCGAGCGCGTACAGACCAGCGCCGACAGCCGCGAAAAACAGCCCTGCCAGCGCACACAGGGCCGCAGTCACCCAGTCGACGATCTGACTCAGCGAGCCGGAGTCAGAGTGGTCCACGCCCGACTCGTTTGCAGTGTCTGTCGATTCCATGATGTATATCCAGACGGATCGGATAAATAATTACGTGGGTTCTACCGGCTAGTATGGTAGATCAATTCTGCAGAAAAGCTCGGATCAATCGCGTGGATGAAAGCGATTCACCGCCCGCCTGACGGCGTCTTCGTCACCGATGAACGTGAGCCGGTCGTTTCGCTCGAGTCTGTCGTCGGACGAGGGAACACGTGCGTCCCCGTCTCGGCCAATAGTGGCGACGATACAGCCGTCCGGAATCTCGCTGTTGACTTCCTCGATGGACTTGCCAACCAGGTCGTCGGCCGTGACTTCGATCTCCTGTACGTCGTGGCTGTCCCCGAGTTCGTTCATCCAGTGGGTGAGTTCCGGGCGTTCGATCTCGTCGTCGATGGCGACCGCCGTCGCCGTCGGTGAGTCGATGGCCGTGACGTCGATCGTCTCGAACGCATCGACGTTCGCGGGGTCGTTGACCCGTGCGATCACCGATTCGACGCCGAATTTCGTCCGCGCGAGTTGGCAGATGAGGAGGTTCTTGTCATCCGCTTGTGTCGCCGCAACGACGATCTTGGCGTCGTCGACGCCAGCCTCACGTAACACGTCGCCGTCGGTTCCATCGCCCTGATACACCGTAAATCCGGCAGATCGCGCCTGTTCAGTCTGCTCATCGTCGTCTTCGACGATGACGACGAATTCGCCTCTGTTCTCCAGTCGTTGCGCGAGCGCCCGGCCGACCCGGCCGCCCCCGACGATGATGGTTCGCATTGGACTCACTCCGAGGAAGCTACCGATCTGTCTGGCGAGTCCGCCCTCGATTGCGGCAGTCGCCAGGATGACGGCAAACACCGTCCCGAGTAGCAGTTGGCCCGCCTCGACGTTGCCAGCGAGTTCGAGTTCGATGGCAAACAGCGTGGCGACGCTCGCTGGAATGATGCCGCGTGGGCCGACGCCAGCCAGAAAGAGTCGTTCGGGCCAGGTGAACTGGTCGACACCCAGCGTCGAGATGATCGCCACGAGCGGGCGAAGCACCAGCATGAGAAAGAGTACGAGAACGATGGCCCCGACGCCGAGTCTGCGGATCGCATTGAGGTCGATCAGGGCGGCAAGCGAGACGAACACAAAGGAGAGGACGATGATGGTCGCGTTGCGTGCGAACTCCTCGATCTCCTGTTCGTGGTCGAGATGGAGATTGCCGAGCAGGACACCGGCGGTGGCCGCGGCAGCGACCCCGGCCTCGGCGGCGACCGCCTCGGCGGCCGCAAACGACCCGATCGCCGCAGACAGGACCAGAAACTGTGCGGACCGTATCTGGTGTTCGGGTGTGATATCGGTCTCCAGTAGACCGTAGATGATGCCCGTGGCGAGCACTCCAGCAGCCACGCCGACCCCGAACCGCTCGATAAACGAGAGCAGCGTCACGTGGATGCCGAGATCATCGAGCAACAGCGTATCGAAGATCACGACCGCCGCGATTGCCGCCGTGACGTCGTTGACGATGCCCTCAGTTTCCAGCGCGATTGCGACGTGGTCTCTGACCCGGACGACGTCGAGAATCGGGGTGATGACCGTCGGACCCGTCGCGACGAGCAAGGCCCCTGCGACCATCGCAATCTCCCACTCGGCACCTTCGAGCACCCGGATCGCAACGGTGGTTCCAAGAAAGGTCACGACTGCACCGACAGTCACCAGACGGAGGGCGGTCGTCTCCGCTTCCCGAATCCGGCGGAGCTTGAGCGCAAACGCCCCGTCGAAGACGATAATCGCGACGCTGAGTCCGACAATCGTCTCCAGCCCCTCGCCGAACGTATCGAGAGTAACGAGACCGAGCACTTCCGGACCGAGGACGATTCCAAGTGCCAGGTAGAAGACGATACTCGGGATCTGGAGTCGGCTTGCGAGCAACTGCGCGACGAGGCCGAGAATGAGGACGATTGCGACGATGGGCAGGAGGCTGCTTGCCACGTCGAACCGTTGGATTCGTGACTGCTTAGTTGTTGTTCCAGAAACACCCCAATCCACTACTCGTTGCCTACCCAGACGGAAGCCCCTCAGCTCGCTAATCGTTGCCTACCCGGACGGGAAATGTCATCAACGATCGTGTCAGACACACGTCTGACGATGGGGAAAGACTATAAGAGGCCCTAGGTTAACTACCATTTAAATCATGGACTCGATAATCGACGAGGCGATCGACGAGGCCGAGGAGGAGGCCGACGCCTCCGCCGAGGCCGAGCCGGACGAAGCTGGTGGGACGACGACGGACAACCCTGCGACATCTGGACAGATGACCGACGACGAACTCGCAGATGTCGTCAAGGACCTGGAAACCCAGATCACCGTGGTCGGCTGTGGCGGTGCGGGCGGAAACACAGTCACACGGATGATGGAGGAAGGGATCCACGGTGCGAAACTCGTCGCCGCGAACACCGACGCACAGCATCTCGCAGACGAGGTCGAGGCCGACACCAAGATCCTCATCGGCCGCAAGCGGACGGGCGGGCGCGGAGCTGGCTCGGTCCCCAAGATCGGTGAGGAAGCCGCGCAGGAGAACATCGAGGACATCCAGCAGTCGATCGACGGCTCGGACATGGTGTTTGTCACTGCTGGTCTCGGCGGCGGTACCGGAACCGGCGCGGCCCCCGTGGTCGCGCAGGCCGCACAGGACGCTGGCGCGCTCACCATCTCGATCGTGACGATTCCCTTCACCGCGGAGGGTGAGCGCCGACGAGCGAACGCCGACGCAGGCCTCGAACGGCTTCGCTCCGTCTCGGATACCGTGATCGTCGTCCCCAACGACCGCCTGCTCGATTACGCCCCGTCGATGCCACTCCAGGACGCGTTCAAGATCTGCGACCGCGTGCTGATGCGCTCCGTGAAGGGGATGACCGAACTGATCACGAAGCCCGGCCTCGTCAACGTCGACTTCGCAGACGTGCGGACGATCATGGAAAACGGCGGCGTCGCCATGATCGGACTGGGCGAGTCCGACAGCGAGAACAAGGCACAGGACTCGATCCGCTCGGCGCTTCGCTCGCCGCTGCTGGATGTGGAGTTCGACGGCGCGAGCAGCGCGCTGGTCAACGTCGTCGGCGGCCCCGACATGAGCATCGAGGAGGCCGAGGGCGTCGTCGAGGAAATCTACGACCGCATCGATCCCGACGCGCGCATCATCTGGGGCGCATCCGTCGACCGCGAGTTCGAGGGCAAGATGGAGACGATGATCGTCGTCACGGGCGTCGAGAGCCCACAGATCTACGGCCAGAGCGAGGCAGCAGAGGAACAGGCGGCAAAGCAGATGGGCGAAGACATCGACTACGTCGAGTAACCGAGTCACAGCGGGCGGACATTTTGGTGGTCGATCCTGCCGAGATAGCGCTGGCTGTTCCGTGCAGAGTGCTGATATCGCATCAATAGATAGAAATGCACGCAGGAGCAAGCCATCGACATGAACACGCCAACGGATCTCAGTTCGTACATTCGCGTGCTGAAACTGGCGAGTACGCCGTCCTGGGAAGAGTTCAGTCAGGTCGCGAAGATTGCTGGCGCGGGGATCTTGCTCGTCGGCCTGATCGGCTTTACCATCTTCGTCTTCATGAGTTTCGTCCCGGGTGGTCCGTGATGGGTATCTACGCAGTCAAGACGACCGCGAGTCAGGAACAGACGGTCGCGGAGATGATCATCAACCGCGAGGAGCCGTCGATTCACGCCGCGCTCGCGCCGGATTCGGTGACCTCCTACGTGATGGTCGAAGCCGACGACGAATCAGTCTTCGAGCGGATCCTCGACGAGATCCCTCACGCACAGGGGATCGTGCAGGGACAGACCTCGATGGCCGAAGTCGAGCACTTCCTCTCACCGACCCCCGACGTCGAAGGGATCGCAGAGGGCGACATCGTCGAACTCATCGCCGGACCGTTCAAAGGCGAGAAGGCACAGGTACAGCGCATCGACGAAGGGAAAGACCAGGTTACGGTCGAACTGTACGAGGCGACGGTTCCCATCCCGGTCACCGTCCGTGGCGACCAGATCCGTGTCCTCGATAGCGAAGAGCGGTAGCTAGCTCGCTGTTTTTGACACCCTCGCGATATAGGCAGAACAATAATAAGCATATCGTGTGAGAGATTGCCAAAGATGGCACCAGCACTGAGTGATGCCCCGAGTGGCGTGTTGAACGAAACAACGAACACGGTACACAAGCACAAAACGGGGGCTGGCGAGTTCGAGACTGAGTGTGGTCTTACACGTCACGTCGAATCGAGGACTCTACAGCGGGTGCTCATCACGGAGGTGGTCACCAGCAAGCGAACGAACAGATGTGGTCGGTGCTTTCCTGAAGCAGGCGGTTACTGATACTGTCGGCTGTACGTACACATATTCGCCACTCCGGGTGGTGACGTATGTTCGAGATGGGACAGCCGACAGTATGAAGTCCCGGACTATTCGTCGAGTCGGTCGACGACTTCGCGGATATCGGCGACGTCTTCGATGGTTTCGCGGATCTTCTCGCGGCGGCGCACTTCGGCGGCGGAGGCGTCGTAGGCGCGGACGTACTCGGCGCGAGAGTGTTCGTCGAACGCGTGGCGGATGGCGAAGTAGCCGTCCGGAACGACCGCCCCACAGACCTTGCACTCGACGCGTTCGTGCTCTGCGGCCTGATGGACCATCAGGTCCTCGACGCGGTCGAAGGCCTCGACCTCGTCGCCCTCGATCGCACATTCCCACTGTGTCATTATCGGCGCTGACGCGACCAGCGTATAAAAATCCACGGAACAGGGGGCTCGGAGTGACTCGAAACATCGAGTGGTACCAGACCCGTCTCAGTCACAGATCCCCCAAAACTACCCCAGATCAGGCTCTCCCTCGATCTGTTCGTAGAGATAGTACGAGTAGACGACGGTGATGGCCGACGTGAGCAGAACAGGAACGAGCAGGAAGTAGATGGCGTACTCGCCAAAGGGCAGTCCGATTGCGGTGATGATGGCGGTCAGTTTGAACAGTCGGCCGCCGAGTCTGTGGGTTCGGTCCCAGACCTCCTCGCTGCTGAGCGTCCACGGCGTTCGGATACCGACGAACCAGTTGCGGTCGGCCTCAGTGACGAGGACCCCCGCGTAGTACAGCAGGATGGCAGTTCCCGAGAGCACGAGCGACGTGAAGGGGAACTCGTGGCCGAGATTGAAGGCGATGATCCCGGCGTGGATCAGCCCCAGATAGCCCGTGATGATGACGACGAACCAGTCGTAGTACCGGCGAAAGGAGACGATGTTCTCTCGGAGCGGGTCGATGCGCGGGATGAGCGCAAAGAGGCCAAGCAGTCCAGCCATCAGGAGTGGCATGAGCGCGAGTCCAAACGTCTTGCCCATCCGTCCCCGCGGATCACCGTCAGCACCCCAGTTGGTGACGAGTTGGTCGGGAAGCGACGGCGCGGCGAGGACGCTCACCACTCCGGACAGGACGACGAACCCGGCCGCGAGGCCGAATCGCTGCGTGGTGTTCATACGTATCACTCTGCCGCCAGATCCTATCAAACTACGGGTCGGTCGATGCCGAACGATTCAAGCCCACACCGGGCATGGAACGGGGTATGTCACTGGCCGAGCGCGCTCGGGAGGCAGTTCAGGAGCGCCCCTTTCTCCACGAGGGACTGCGAGCGGGCGTGGTCAACTACAGCGCCGCCGCGTCGTATCTCGACGTAGGCGAAGAGAGCGCCGTCGCAGCCGCCCTCCGGCGCTACGCCGAGGAACTCGACAACCCCGGCACGCTCGGTGACGCGCGTGTTCGGATGGAAAGTGGACTGGCGGAACGGGGCGCAAGCGAAACAGAGGACGAGACAGCGGCACTGCTCGTCGTGGGCGACACGGCGCTTTCCTCCGGCGGGGGGTCGCTGACCGCGATACTGGCGACGGGAACGCTCTCTGTGGCCGGGCTACGGCAGGTCGTCGGACGGTGTGACGTCGCCGACATCAACCTGACAGCAGTGGGATTCGACGGGGAGACGCTCGTCGTGGTCGTCGAGCGCCGCGACGGGCCGGACGTGCTCCGGATCGTCGAGCGCGCGTTCGCGTGAGCAGTCGTCGCGGTTTCGGAGTTGTCGAGTCACGACGGCCAGACCACAGCGTTGAAGCGACACGCCCGCACAGATACCGCTAATGACACTGCACGTGCGAAACTCGCTGACCGGGGAGCGAGAGGCTTTCGAGCCGCGGGACCCCGAGTCGGTGCTGCTGTATTACTGTGGCCTGACGACATCGGATCCGGCGCATCTCGGCCACGCTCGCGGGTGGGTACACGTCGACGTGATGCACCGGTGGCTGGAGCATCTGGGCTACGATGTGCGCCACGTGGAGAATTTCACCGACGTGAACGAGAAGATTGTCGCGCGCGTCGGTGAAGGTGGGGACAGCGAGGAGGAGGTCGCCCGGTCGTATATCGCGGAGATTCTCGGGAACATGCGGTCGCTGAACCTCCTGCGCGCGGAGGTGTACCCGCGCGTCTCCGAGCACGTCCCCGAGATCATCGACCTCGTGGAGCGCCTCGTCGACCGGGGCTACGCCTACGAGTCGAACGGGTCGGTGTACTTCGACGTGACCAGTTTCGAGGGATACGGCAAACTCTCGAATCAGGATATCGAGGCAATCGAATCGCAGGGCGACCCCGACGAGCGCGCCGAAAAGCGCCACCCGGCCGACTTCGCGCTCTGGAAGGCGGGCCGCCCGGACCCCGAGGAAATTGCAGACCACCAGCACGAAGGGGCCGCCCCGGCCGAGGAAGCCGTCGAGACGGCACAGACCTGGGAGTCGCCCTGGAGCGAGGGACGGCCGGGCTGGCACATCGAGTGCTCGGCGATGAGCATGACCCACCTCGACGAGACCATCGACATCCACGTCGGCGGGCAGGATCTCGTCTTCCCGCATCACGAAAACGAGATTGCCCAGAGCGAGGCCGCGACGGGCCAGACCTTCGCCCGGTACTGGCTGCACGTCCGCCTGCTCGATGCGCCCGACGAGGAGAAGATGTCCTCCTCACTGGGGAACTTCGAGAGCGTGAGCGAGGCAATCGAGCGGTACGGCCCGAACGTCGTCCGCACCTTTCTGCTCTCGACGGCGTATCACAGCGCGGCCACCTACAACAGCGAGACGGTCGCGGAGGCCGCAGAGCGCTACGACCGCTTGGAGCGAGGGTACGACCGAGCGGTCGAAGCGGTCGACAGCATCGACGCCCGGACGAAAATCGAGGACGGCGACCTCCGTGCGGCAGTGACGGAGACCCGCGAGGCGTTCGAGGCGGCAATGAACGACGATTTCAACACCAGACGGGCGCTCGCCGCGCTATCGGAGTTAGTCGGAGCAGTCAACACGCATCTCGAAGGCGACGAGTACGACTACCGGGGACTTCGTCGTGCCGTCGAGACGTTCGAGGAGTTCGGAACGGGCGTGTTGGGGTTACAGTTCGAGGAGACGACGCCGGGCGAGGCGACGGTCGCAGAGGATCTGGTCGAACTCGTTCTGGAGATTCGCGAGCGGGAGCGGGAGGCGGGCAACTACGAGCGGGCGGACGAACTCCGCGACGATCTAGAGGCTCTTGGGGTCGAGGTACAGGACACCGACGAGGGACCGACCTATCGGCTAGAGTAGTCCCCAACATCTTGGGGAAACCTATTCCTTCGAGCGAGTCACGTGCAACGATAGAACGATGAGACAGCCGATCAGGTCGAGCACGGTGAGCACACGATGATCGAATCGGGAGCAGACGTACCGGGAGTGGACGTATTGCTTTCCGTTCACATCCTCTTCGGCGTGGTCGCACTGCTCGCCGGAGTTGGCGCGATCACGACGAAAAAAGGCGGCTATCGACACAATACCGCCGGGAAGGCCTACGCCCTGTCGATGGGTGCGGTCGTCCTCACGGCGGTTCCGCTCGCAGTCTGGACCGAGGACTGGTTTCTGTTCGCCATCGCCGTGTTCAGCGGGTATCTGGTCTTCGGCGGCTACCGGATCATCTGGCGGCGACGGGCGGGGCTGACGGAAGCCACGCCACTCGACTATCTCGGACACGGGACGATGATCGTCGCTGGCGCGGCGATGGTCGGCGTGGGCGCGTGGCAGACCGTCACCGGGTCCCCAGGACTCGCACCCGCACTCGCGGTGTTCGGCGCGATCGGAGCGGGCTTTGCCGTCGGGATGTTGCGGCGGTTGCAGGTGCCGCCTGCCGAGCAATCCCCGTGGGTTCAGGCCCACATCGGGTTCATGGGTGGTGCGTACATCGCCACGGTGACCGCGACGGTGACGGTCAATCTCACGATTGTGCCGCCGCTGGTTCGCTGGCTCGGCCCGACGGCCGTCGGCGTCCCGCTCATCGTCTACGGGACACAGAAGTACACGCCGCGGTTTACTCCGGGAGGCTAAGGTGGCGTTCGCGCTGCTATCGATGCTGCTGGGTCCGCACTGTCACACGACTCGATTGACCAGGTCCGCCTCGCCGGTTCTGAGCTTCTCGACGTTCCGGACGAGGATGTCGGCGCTGCGCTCGAAGTAGTTGGGCGTGTTGCCAGCGTTGTGTGGCGTGATCACGACGTCGTCCATCTGCCAGAGCGGGGAGTCCTGTGGCAGCGGTTCGGGGTCGGTCACGTCGAGCACTGCGCCGCGGAGTTCGTTCGACTGAAGCGTCGAGATGAGCGCGTCGGTGTCGACGACCGGGCCGCGGGCGACGTTGACGAGCGTGGCGTCGGTGCGCATCGTCGTGAGCACGTCGTCGTCGATCAGCCCGCGAGTTGCGTCGGACAGCGGGCAGGCCAAGACGACGTGGTCGGCATCGGCGACCGCCTCGTGGATCTCTTCGAAGCCGTAGATTTCGTCGGCGGGGCCGCCCTTATCGGGGGTGTATCTGACGCCAACAGTCTCCACGCCGAAGGCGTCCAGTCGGTCGACGACCGCTTCACCGATTGCGCCGAGACCGACGACGGCAGCGCGCGAGCCGTGGAGTTCCCGCACAGGATAGCTCTGCCAGACCCCGCGCTGGTTCTGTTCGATCACGGTCGGGAACTGACGGGCAATCCCGACCAGCCAGCCGACGACGTACTCGGCGATGTTCGGCCCGTGAACGCCCGAAGAGTTCGTCACGGCGACGCCGTGGCGCTCGAAGGCGTCCAAGTCGAGATGGTCGGTTCCGGCAAACAGGGTGGCAAACAGCTGCAGGTTCGGAGCGTCCTCCAACTGGTCGGCGTCGAAGTCACGTGCGGTGGCCACCTCGGCGCGTTCGAGCGCCTCGCGCTGTTCGGCGGGCGTTCGTGCGAACGTCACCTCACAATCGGGCAGACGCTCGCGCAGCAGTTCGGCGTACTCCTCGAAACCCATGCCGTGGATCGTTCCACGAGAGACCAGGATTCGCATATCCGAAGGGTCGGCAAGCGGTCAGATAGGTCTGTCGCCCGAGGCGGAGTAGCCGGTAACAGCACCGACGCGGGTTGATTTCCTGTCCCATATAAGCGTGGCACGCATACCCTGTGTATGGAAATCGTCCCGGATACGAGCGTCATCATCGACGGCCGGGTCTCCGAACGTGCAGGCGACGAATTTGCAGGCGTCACTGTTCTCATTCCGGAGGCGGTCGTGGGCGAACTCGAGGCACAGGCAAACGACGGCCGCGAAACTGGGTGGGAGGGGCTCGAAGAACTCCAGCGACTCGTCGAACTCGACGAGGGGGGCACACTCACCGTCGAGTACGTTGGCCGCCGCCCCGACGCACTCGAAAAGCGCGAGGCGGGCGAAGGCGAAATCGACGCGCTCATCCGCGATGTCGCAGCAGAGCGCGACGCAACACTGGTGACCAGCGATGAGGTGCAGGCCGAAGTCGCCCGCTCGAAGGGGTTTGCAGTCACCTTCATCGAACCCGAGGTTCGTGACGTCACGGAACTGGCAATCGAGGAGTACTTCGACGAACAGACGATGAGCGTCCACCTGAAGGTGGGAGTGCGCCCGATGGCAAAGCGAGGGGCTATCGGCGAGATGGCCTATCAGGAGATCGG
The DNA here is from genome assembly GCF_051414115.1 of Halovenus marina. Taxonomy (NCBI): domain Archaea; kingdom Methanobacteriati; phylum Methanobacteriota; class Halobacteria; order Halobacteriales; family Haloarculaceae; genus Halovenus; species Halovenus marina. The sequence goes on from NZ_JBLKNZ010000001.1 coordinate 2,701,585, forward strand.
CGAGGACGTACTGACCGAGGCCGACGTCCGGGAGTACGCCGCCGACATCGAGGAGGCAGTCAGACACAGCGCCGAGGGCTTCGTCGAACTCGACGAACCCGGGATGACGATCGTCCAGTTCCGAACCTACCGGATCGCAATCGCCCGACCGCCCTTCAGCGACGGGGTCGAGATCACCGCCGTCCGACCAATCGTCAAGACGGATCTCGACGACTACGAACACGCAGACGAGTTGCGCGACCGACTGCGCGAACAGCACCGCGGCGTCCTCATCGCGGGGTCGCCCGGCGCAGGCAAGTCGACGTTCGCACAGGCGGTCGCGGAGTTTCTCGTGGACGCGGGTCAGGCGGTCAAGACAATGGAAAAGCCACGGGACCTGCAGGTCGGTCCCGAGGTGACACAGTACACCGAACTCGGCGGCGAGATGGCCAAAACCGCCGACTCGCTGCTGATGGTGCGACCCGATTACACCATCTACGACGAGGTGCGAAAGACTGACGACTTCGAGGTCTTCGCGGACATGCGTCTGGCTGGCGTCGGGATGATCGGCGTCGTCCACGCGACTCGCGCCATCGACGCCCTCCAGCGACTCATCGGGCGAGTGGAGTTGGGACTCATCCCGCAGGTCGTCGACACCGTCGTCTACATCGAGGCTGGCGAGGTAACCAAGGTGTACGACGTGACCACGGAGGTCAAGGTTCCCGAGGGCCTGATGGAAGACGACCTCGCGCGGCCAGTGATCCTCATTAGAGACTTCGAGACCGGCAAGGCAGAGTACGAGATCTACACCTTCAATCGACAGGTCGTCACCGTTCCGCTCGACGAAAGCGACGGCGACGATTCGGGCGTCGACCGCATCGCGAAGAAGGAGATCGAGCGAGAGATCCGCTCGGTCGCACACGGCCACGTCGAAGTCGACATTCGCGGATCGAACACCGCTGTCGTCTGGGTCGAGGAAGGCGACATCTCCTCGGTCATCGGCACGGGCGGGGGACAGATCTCCGACATCGAGGACCGACTCGGCATCAGCATCGACGTGCGAACGTTCGCCGAACGGCCAGACGACGGACCCGGGAGCGAGAGTCCGACCGCGACGGGCGGCAAGACAGTCACGCCCGAGGTGACGAGTCAGCACGTCATCCTCCCACTCGGTGGCCACGAGGGCGACACCGTCGAGGTGCAGGCAAACGGCGAGTACCTCTTCACCGCGACGGTCTCGCGGGGCGGCGAGATTCAGGTCTCGCGTGGCTCCGCCATCGCCGAGGAACTCGAAAAAGCGATCGACCGCGGGAAGGAGATCACGGTCGTTCCATCCTGAGGGACGACCATCGCTCAGGGGGAGAAGAGAGAATCGCCGCTACGGTGTCGCTTCGGCCTGGGTCGCCTCGTCGGTAATCTCGTAGAGGTTCTGTCGCGCGTCGGCAAAGTAGACATCCTCCTCGATGACTTCGGCCTCGTCGAGTCGTTCGAGCGCATAGCGGACTGTCCGGGCGGAAAGCATCGATTCCTCGACGATCCCCTTCTGTGTCAGCGGGCCGTCGTATTCGAGAACCTTGTAGACGAGCTTCGCGCTCGGAGGGAGGTCTGCGATCCCCTCCTCGTCGGATTCTGTCATCGGTTTAGTGCAGGGTCGCCGGCTGTATAAAGATTGAGGGAACGTGTTCGATCCGAACGATTGCGACGCCGACACAGTCGACGGAGTCGGCCCCTGAAGATATTCGCCCGAACCCTTTTTGCCGTGCTCCGGTCAGATCCGACCGATGACTTTAGGCAACCCTAAAAGATGCCAACGGGGCGCAGCGCTCGCACACGTTCCGGCGGTCGCGTTCGTCGCCGGGTGGTCAGTACGGAACGCGGAGGGGGCAGAATGACTGCGACGGACTTCGACGCGGAGCGGGTCTATAACCAAGAGCGATTCTCGGCGGTCGAGGTGTTCCGAAGCGACCGGATGAAAGTCGTCTGCGGGTACTTCGAGCCCGGTCAGTTCATCCCAGTACACGCCCCGGAGAGCGACGTCGCGGTCTGTGTCCAGTCAGGGACCGGCCGCGTCCGCGACGGCGAAACGACCCGGCGCGTCGAACCCGGCGACGTGGTAGTTGTCGAAGCCGAGACGGACCGCGGTGTCAGGGCCGAGGAGGAACGGCTTGAGGCGCTACTCGTCACCGCACCACCGCCGACCGACGCGGAACACGACCCGGTTCGGGAGGGCATCGAGCGGGGCGAGTTCGACCCGCGGGGTGACGAGTCGTGACGACGATTCGGACGCTGACAGCCCTGGAGGACGAACCGCACGCGAACGTCTTCCCCGGGTCAGAGCCAAAGACGATCCGGCTCTCACTCGACGCGGGCGAACAGATCCCGGCACACACCCACCCCGACCGCGATATCGTCCTCTATCTCGTCGACGGCGCGGTCGAACTGCAACTTGGCGACGAGACACACGACCTGACGGCTGGGGATATCGCCCGCTTCGAGGGCGAACAAGATATCTCCCCGCACGCTGTCGAGGACAGCACCGCGCTGATCGTCCTCGCACAGCGAGTGGCCGAGTGACCTGACTGTCACTCGGGGTGGTCGACCGATTCGAGACGTTCCGTGACCGTCTGTGCTTCGCGGTCGATGTAGTCGGTGTCGATTCCGGCCCGCGTCGCGGCCGCTCGGGCGGTGTCAAACGCCGCAAGCGCACGTTCGAGTTCCTCACGTGCGCTCGATTCGTCGCCGTCCGCACGGTGCTCGTCAGCAGCCTCGACTGCCGCCGTCGCCTCGCCGTACGCGTCCATGATCCGTTCACAGCCACGCAGCCACGCCGTCATCTGTCGTGGGTCCGGGTCGGTCCCGCCGTCGAGCGCGTTCGCCGCGACGAGGGCCGCTTCGAGCAGTTCGAGTACGCCCGTGTGGTCTCCCTCCTCCAGTTTGGCTTCACCGACGGTGACTCGGTCAGTTACCGTCGTCCACGCCTGGATCCGCTCACGGAGCGTCGACGCGATCTCGGCGGCCTCGTCCGCAGCGACGTCGTGCTCGGCAGTTCCCCCAGCGCCATCCTGTTCGGCAGTTCCCCCAGCGACATCGTGTTCGGATGATTCAAGCGCTGCCCGTGCGCCACGAATCGCCGCTTGTGCGCACTCGACGGCCGTGAAGGCTTCGCCGTCGAGAATCGACTCGGCGTCGGCCAGTCGCTGGGCCGCCGTCTCACGCCGCGTGGTTTCGGCGTCAGCGAGGATGGCGACGCGCTTGCGGTCGAACAGCGGGTGCTGTCGGTCGGTGACGGCCTCACCAGCCTCGTCCAGCGCCTGGAGCGCACTCGCGACGGCACCGGCATCGGCCGCACCCGCCGCCGTCGCCAGCCCGTCGGTCACCTCGACCCAGGCGATGATCTCGTCGTCGGATTCGGTTCGTTCGTGGTCAGTCGCAGCAGCGACGGACCGCGCAGTCGCAGACGCCTGCTGTGCGGCGGTGAAGGCGGCCGTGGCCGCCCCGAACTCGTCGGCATCGAGATGGGATTTGCCCGCCTCGACTGCCTCCGCTCCCTGCTCATCTAACCCCGTAAGTATCGCTGCGACCGGTTCCGTTCCGCGTCCGGAGTCGTCGAGTTCGACATCGTTGGGTTCAGCGTCGGTTCGTTCTGCGTCGTCCGGAATCGCATCCTCGGCCCGAACAGCCTCGTCGATTGCACTTTCGATTTCGCCGTACCGCGTCCGTGCCCTGTCGTACTCGCCCGCGCCGACGTGTTCGGCGGCGGCTTCACAGGCCTCAACTGCCGTCTCGTACTGTTCGCGCGCACTCTGCTGCTGGGATTCGAGCAGCGTCCGCGTCGGAAAGGAGAGAACGCCGCCGCCGACCGAGACGATTGCGAGTCCGATGGACCAGATCCCGACCACGAGACGGCCGTGAATGACGCTCGTCGTGGTGACGACGAGACCGCTGGCGAACAGGTACAGGCCGTACAGGAGCAACGCGGTGCCGACCGCGCCGGTCGTCTCGGTCACGACAGAATCAGGATCCTGTCGCGTGTCGTAGGCGGCCACTGCGACCAGGAGTGCCGCGCCGACGGCGTTGAGCGCGACTGGACGGACGATGCCAGTATCGCGAACGAGGGCGAGAACGAACAGAAGTGCCGAGGCGAACACCGCGAGCAGGCCGACGAGAAACAGCCACGGAGTCACTCGTCCCCGTGGTGTTCGCTCGGTCGCTCCCGGAGGGTCGTCGTCGGACATAGTGGATGCAACGCATCCGGGCGAATAAATCGAAGGGTTCGCCAGCAAACAGGAGACGACGGCCGCGACGGGATAGCGAGACAGGTAGATCCGACACAGACCCGGAGAACAACGCCCTTTTTAGCCCGGCTAGCGGATCCAGACACATGGCTACCGAGACGGAAACCGGCGCTGCCGAGACGGAGGCCGGGAACGGCGCTGTTGAGACGAGCGACAGCGCCGCCGAACCCGGTGGCGGAATCTCCGATTTCATGCGGTCGATCATCGTCACCACGACCGCGACGCTCGCTGGCGTCGTGGCAGGCGTGCTCTCGACCGTTCTCGCCGCAGGGCCGAACGACAACGTCGCGCTTGGGGTGCTCGGCGTGACGATTCTCGTCCAGTTCCCCCTCTACTATCTCGTCGGCATCGACGTGCGAGACTTCGGAACGAAGGACAAACTGTACGTCGCCTTTATGACGTTCTCGTTGTGGTTTGTCACCTGGTCGATTCTGATGACCGCGGGTTCACTCCAGTAACATGGCCGAAGACAGCATCGCCGTCGTCGACCTGGAGAAGTGCCAACCGGACAGGTGCAACTACGAGTGTGCGAACTTCTGTCCGCCGAACCGAACCGGCAAGGAGTGCATCATCACCCGCGAGGAGCGCTACGACGAGGGCGACGTCTACAGCGGGTCCGACGACCAGGTCTGGATCTCCGAGGAGATCTGTCTCGGCGCGTCGTGTGGCATCTGCGTCGAGAAGTGTCCCTTCGACGCGATCCAGATCCTCAATCTCCCGCAGGAACTCGACGAGGACCCCGTGCATCGCTACGGCGACAACGCCTTCGCCCTCTATGGGCTTCCTGCGCCCGAGGAAGGCCGCGTCACGGGCATTCTCGGTCCCAACGGGATCGGAAAGACGACCGCGGTCCGCATCCTCGCCGACGAACTCTCGCCGAATCTCGGACAGGTCGATACGGACCCCGACTGGGACGCAATTCTCGACGCCTACCGCGGGACGGCCCTGCAGGAGTACCTCGAAGCGATGCGCGAGGGGTCGGTGACGGTCGCCCGGAAGCCACAGTACGTGGACAAGATCCCAGACCAGTTCGACGGGGCGACCCACGAGTTGCTCGACCGAACTGACGAGCGCGACGCGCTCGACTCGCTGGTCGACCGCCTGGGGATCGAACCGGTCCTCGACCAGCCAATCGATACGCTCTCGGGCGGTGAACTCCAGCGCGTCGCCATCGCTGCGGCGCTCGCCCGCGACGCGGACTTTTACTTTCTGGACGAGATCACCCCGTATCTGGACATCAGCCAGCGGATGACCGTCGCACGACTCATCCGCGAACTCGCAGCGGACGGGGACCGCTCGATGCTCGTCGTCGAGCACGACCTGGCGATTCTGGATCTGCTCGCCGACGCCATCCACGTCGGATACGGCGAACCCGGCGCGTTCGGGATCATCACGCCCCCCAAGTCGGTCAAGGCTGGCATCAACGAGTACCTCTCGGGCTATCTCGAAACCGAGAACGTCCGCATCCGCGAGACTGAAATCGAGTTCGAGGAACACGCCCCGCGCAACACGGCGACGGGCGAAGTGGTCATCGAGTACCCCAAACTCGAGAAGGACTACGGCGAGGGCGAGTTCTCGCTGTCAGTCGAGGCCGGAACGATCCGCGAAAACGAGGTGCTCGGCGTCGTCGGTCCCAACGGGATCGGAAAGTCGACGTTCGCGAAGATGCTCGCCGGACGGCTGGACCCCGACGAGGGCAGCGTCGCCAGCACGCTCGACATCGCCTACAAGCCCCAGTACATCGAAATCGACCAGCCGATGCGCGTCGACGCCTTCCTCTCGTCGATCACGAGCGACGTGGGATCGTCCTACTGGAACACGGAGATCGCACAGCCACTCCAGATCGAGAGCGTGATGGAGCGAGACCTGACGGATCTGTCGGGCGGGGAGCGCCAGCGCGTCGCCATCGCGGCCTGTCTCTCCGAGGACGCCGACCTGTACCTGCTCGACGAGCCCTCGGCACATCTGGACGTGGAACAGCGCGTGCTCGCCACCTCCGCGATCCGTCGGTACGCTGAGAACCACGACGCGACGGCGATGGTCATCGACCACGACATATACATGATCGATCTGCTCTCGGACCGGTTGCTGGTGTTCGACGGCGAACCCGCAGTCCGTGGGCATGCAGCGCCACCGCAGGGGATGCGCGAGGGGATGAACGACTTCCTCTCGAATCTCGACATCACCTTCCGCCGGGACGAGCGCACCTCCCGACCGCGCATCAACAAGCCCGACAGTCAACTCGACCGCGAACAGAAACGCGAAGGCGAGTACTACTACGCCCCGTAACGCGGCGGCGTCAGTTTTTTCGGTCGTTGACTGGAACCCCGTCTTCTTTCACTGCTGGGGACGATGATCGCGTATGAGTGAGACCACCGACTCGGTCCCGTCTATCGACACGAATCTGTTCATCACGGTGTCCGGCCCGCCGGGCTGTGGCGCGACGACGCTGTGTACCCAACTGGCAGCGGCGATGAGTTGCCCCTACGTCTCGGGCGGAGACATCTTCCGGGACATCGCCGAGGAGCGAGGAATGTCACTCACGCAGTTGAGCGCGAAGGCACAGGAGTCAGACGAGATAGACCGTGCGCTCGACCGACACCTCCGCGAGATCGCCGAACAGTGGGGGATGGCGAACAAGCCCTTCATCCTCGAATCGAGACTGGCTGGCTGGATCGCTGGCGACCGCGCCGACCTGCGGATCTATCTCGACGCCCCCGAGGAGGTTAGAAAGAGCCGAGTCAGCGACCGCGAGGAAACCGCTGCAGAGATGGGCGTCAGAGAGGTGGGCGAAGCCGGGCGCTACGAGTCCTACTACGAAATCGACAGCGAGAGCGTGGACTTCTACGACCTGCATCTGAACACCGCACGCTGGAGCAAGCGAAGCGTCTTCGAGATCGTCCGTGCGGCCATCGACGAGTACGACCCCGAACACGACGAAGGTGCGTTCGAGACTGCGCCGGTGAACATCGACGAGTGAGTCCCAAGTTCAAAGGCGTTACGCGACTGGCTCGACTGCCGCTTCGCCGCAGTGAGGACAGTACTCGTAGTCGTCATCGACTGGTTTCTCGCAGGCCATGCAGACGTACTCCGCCCCGGATCCGCCCAGCACGGACTGTTTCGTTTCCTCGAATGCCTCACCTGCTTTCTCGAAGAGGCCCATTACACATGACTGGCCGCCAGCGCGAATAAGCGTTGGGCTGGGGCCAACAGACACGATGAGAATGAGATGGATGGGTCTATCCGCGGCTACGTCGACGGATGCTGTCACGTCCCGACAGTATCAGCCGCCGGGGTCGCCGGGGTCACCAGTGTCTGCTTCCGCACCCGCGATGGCATCGCTGAGGCCGTCCTCGACGGCCTCGTCGATCCGGCTCTCGCCGGGAAGTTCGCGGTCGGCCGTATCCTCGTCCTGCTGTTCGACAACTTCCTCGTCTCCCGTAACGGAGACGAAAATTTCCGTGAGTTCGTCCGTCTTGTCCGCCTGTTGTGTCTGACTCATTACAAACATAGGTAGAGACTCCTCAAGTATAAGCGGTACACCAAACGTGTTTGGTACGCGCACAACCGCAAGGGGGGCGTCGCGCCGGGGTGGTTCTAGTGGGCAGAACGGTGAGGGAAGGAAGAGACGAGGAAGTACGAAAGGGCAGACGCTAGAGTGCGTCGCGCTGGCAGGAGCCACAGAGGGTCTGCTCTTTGATGTCGACTTCGCTGACGGTGGGCGAGAAGTTCATCACGCAGCGCTTGTTGTCACAGTGTTCGAGGCCGACGGTGTGGCCGATCTCGTGGATGACCTCCTTGCGGACGCGGTCGGCGAAGATACTCTCGGCGGAGCGATTCGAGAACCCGCCGTCCGAGGACGTTCGCAGGCGGTACGTGGAGATGACGCTGCCGCTGCCCCCGAGATACGCGAGTCCGAAGACGTAGTTGCGCCGGTGGTAAAACAGGTCCTTTCCAGTGATGGCGATGTTCTTGTCGCCGCCGCCGACCCGCTTCGCGAGGTCGATGAACTCCTCGGCCCGGTACTGCTCGCGCGAGGAGTCGTACGACCCCGTCGGGATCTGTTCGGTGTCGTGGACGGTCACCTCGCAGTCGTACACGGACCGAAGCCCCTCTGAGGCTTCCCGTTTGACGGCTGCATCGACGTCGCCCACCGGCACGATATCGACGTGCATACAAATCTATAAACGCCGCCCGGTAGTAAAAACCTACGTGCGAGAGCGCCAGCGTGACACACTCGTCAGCCGACTGTCTGACTACGACAGCGCAGTCGAAATCGGGGTGGGGAACCGCCCCGGTCTCACCCGAGAACTGGCAGACGCTGGCGCGTCTGTCACTGCGACAGATATTCACGAGCGGTCGGTTCCCGACGGCGTCGAGTTCGTTCGCGACGACGTGACCGACCCCGAGATAGCTGTCTACGCCGACGCAGATGTTGTCTACGCGCGCAACCTTCCGCCGGAACTCCACCGCCCGACCAGCGCGGTCGCCCGCCAGGTGGGGGCGGACTGTCTGTTTACGACGCTCGGTGGCGACCCGCCGCTGGTCCCCGTCTCGCGTGACCCGCTCCCCAGCGGGACGCTGTATCGCGTCGAGACACGACCGCAGGGCTGACCGGTGCCAGCGGGCGCGCCGAGACACAACCCCCTTGAACCTCCGTCGCCTTCCTCCGCGTGATGAACGTCGATGCGGTCGTACTCGACATCGATGGCGTGCTCGTCGACGTGGCAGACTCCTACCGCCGCGCGATAGTCGAGTCCATCGGCCGGGTGTACGGCGAACGGATAGACGACGAGGACATCCAGCAGTTCAAGGACGCTGGCGGGTTCAACAACGACTGGGAACTCACGTACGCTGGCGCGCTGTACGTCCTCGCCAGTCGCGAGGGGTTCTCTCTCTCGATGACCGAGTTCACCGACGCAATCGAGGCGGGTGGCGGAGGGCTCGTGGCCGCCGAGACGGTCGTGCAGGACCGACTCGACCCGGATGCCTACGAGCGCGTCCGCGCCGAGTACGACCCCGAGCGACTCCGCGACGTGTTCCAGCAACTGTATCTCGGGAGCGAGCGCTACCGGGAGTTCGAGGACAAAGAGCCAGACATCGACACGCGTGGGTTCGTCCACGACGAACCGGTACTGGTCGACTCGGAGACGCTCGACGCGCTCACGGAACGGTACGACGTCGGCGTCGTGACCGGTCGCCCGGCCGACGAGGCGACACTCGCGCTCGACCGCGTCGGACTCGACATCCCTGACAGCCACCGATTCACGATGGACGACTGGGAGGCGGGAAAGCCCGACCCGGGCGCGCTCGTCACGCTCGCAGAGCGCTTCGACGCCGAGGCCGTCGCCTTCGCTGGAGACACGCTCGACGACATCCGAACTGCAGTCAACGCCGACGAGACGGACGCCCGTACCTACTACGGAATCGGCGTCCTCACCGGTGGGCTGACGGGCGAAGCGGGAAAAGTCAAGTACGAGCGCGCGGGAGCGAGCGCCGTCGTCGACTCGGTCAACGACCTGCCGGATCTGCTCTCCTGATTCCAGACACCTCGATTCGAACGCATAATGTTTATTCGCCGTTCGTCCAACCATCAGATATGCAGATAGCACTACTCGGTGGCACCGGCGACATCGGCGAGGGACTGGCCCTCCGAATCGCCCGTGACACCGATCACGACGTCATCGTCGGGTCGCGAACGGCCGAGAAGGCGACCGACGCGGCCGACGAGTACGAATCGCGGCTCGCAGACCGTGGCCACGAAGTCTCCATCGGACGGGCAGAAAACCCCGAGGCCGCCGCACGGGGCGACGTGGTCGTTCTCTCCGTTCCCGCGTACTATCTCTCGGACACCATCGAGTCGGTCGCCGACGAACTGGAGGGGTCGGTGCTGGTCTCGCCTGCAGTCGGAATGAAACGAGAAGACGACAGCGTCCACTACAATCCGCCCGGCGTCGGGAGCGTCACCGAACTGGCGGCGAACGCGGCCCCCGATTCGGTCCCGGTCGTCGGCGCCTTTCACAATCTCGCGGCGGGGAGACTCTCGAATCTCGACGCGGACATCGACTGGGACGTGCCGGTCGTGGGAGACGAGAGCGGCCCGAAGCGGACGGTGAGACAACTGATCGCCGACATCGACGGCCTGCGCGCGCTCGACGCTGGCGGGCTCGCGAACGCCGCCGAAGTGGAGGCGGTGACGCCGCTTTTGATCAATCTCGCCACGAACAACGACGGGATGCACGACCTGGGCGTGAAGTTCTGGTAGCCAGCGTACCGTTCTCGACGCCAGTTTCGCATCCCTTAGTACGAGTCGATATCAGTGCCGACAGAGCAGACGTACTCCCCGGTCGCGACCTGCGGGAGTCGTCGGGTTCGCCAGAAGATACCCTCGGAATCGGCGGTCACGGTCGCCTTCGTCTGCCCGAATGCGTCGGTGATCGTAAACAGCGTCGTGTTTCGTGAGACGCGCTCGCCGAGTTCGACCTGCAGGTCGACGAGTCCGCCCGCGGGCGCGCCGTACTGGTCGAAGCCCTGTGCCCGTGTCTGGGACTGTGTCTCGACTGTCTCGGACAGAAAGTCATAGTAGTTGAGCACGTTGAACACGCCCTCGACGCCGACCTCGATGCTGTGTTCGTCCCAGCCGACAGCGCCACCCAGTTCCGGGTCGACAGTCGGGATACCCTCGTCGGGGCCGACGCGAGCGAGTTGGCCCTCCGGCCCCTTCTGGTCGAGCACCCGTCCACAGCCAAAGACCTTCGCGAGTTCGAGACAGTCGTCGTGAAGGCGGTGGCGCCGCCCACAGCGAACGCGAACCTCGTTTATCATCCGGGAGGTCGACCCCTGATGGAGGTCGAGGACGAGGTCAGCACGGGATGCCACGTCGAAGGTCGCCGCGGCGATGCGCTCGGTCGAGGTCCCGCTTTCGTCGCCGGGATAGGTTCGGTTGAGCTTCGTGTCGTCGATAGGGTTGCGGTGTTCGGCGACCTGAAAGCCGAAGTGGTTCGCGATGCCGACGACAAGGACTGTGCCGGACAGCTCCGCGGGGTCGATCTGCGGGACGACCCGTCTGATGACGCCGAGTCCGTTGAGTTCGTCGCCGTCGCTCACGGCCTGCAGATACAGCGTTTTGCCCTCCTGTGCGCCGTTGATGACCGCTACCGGAAGGCCGACGCTGTCGCCAGCTCTGTTCTCGCCGACCGTGAGGGAGCCGGTATCGCTCTCACCGGGAGCGGCACTCGCTGTGCCCAGACTCGTCATTGTCCCTAGTGGACGGGCCGACGCTCTTTAGCAGTTCGATCTCTCCGTCAGACCGCCTCTGACTGACCGGGTGATGGCCCCCGAGTGAGTGGATCGGGACCGATCTGCCAAGCAGCATCTCTCGACAGCGAATGTCTGGGAAACAGAAATCTCAATTGTTGAAAGCAAAGTCTGCAGGAAATGATAATGCTTTTTCCCGACGCGCGGGGAGTTCCAACGTATGTCCGAGGAACTCAGGAAAGGGCTCGAAGGTGTACTCGTCGCCGAGTCGGAGTTGAGCAGCATCGACGGCGACGCCGGAAAGCTCGTCTACCGGGGGTACGATATTTCGGATCTGGCCCGAGAAACGAGCTACGAGGAAGTTCTTCATCTGCTCTGGCACGGGGAGTTGCCGACACAGTCACAGTTGACGACGTTCAGCGAATCGCTGACCGAGGAGATGCAGGTCAACGACGCCGTCATCGATACGCTCGCAGCGATGGCCGACGCCGACGAAACGCCGATGGCCGCGCTCCGAACCGGCGTCTCGATGCTGTCTATCGACGAGCCCGAATCTGACTCGGACCCGAGAGACCGCCTGGCCTCGCTCCGGAAGGGACGCCGAATCACGGCGAAGATTCCAACACTACTCGGGGCCTACGACCGCCTTCGTCGCGGCGAGGAACCGCTCGCCCCTCGAGACGAACTCTCGTATGCCGGAAACTTCCTGTACATGCTGACCGGCGAGGAGCCACACGAGGTCGCGGAGGAGACGATGGACATGGCGCTCATTCTCCACGCCGACCACGGCCTCAACGCCTCCACGTTCACCGCGATGGTGATCGGCTCGACGTTCGCGGACGTCTACAGCGCAATCACCGGCGGGATCGGCGCGCTGTCGGGGCCGCTACACGGCGGGGCCAACCAGGACGTCATCGAGGCGCTGTTGAATCTCGACGAGAGCGACATGGACGCGCTCGAATGGGTGACGGCCCAGACCGAGGCTGGCGAGCGCGTCCCTGGCTGGGGACATCGCGTCTACAACGTCAAGGACCCGCGTGCGCGCATCCTGCAGGAGAAACTCGAGGACCTCTCGGCGGCCGACGGCGAGGGCAAGTGGCTCGACTACACGACGACCATCGAGCAGTATCTCACCGAGGAGAAGGGGCTTCCCGACAAGGGAATCGCTCCTAATGTCGACTTCTACTCCGGTGCGGTGTACTACAAGCTTGGCATCCCCATCGACATGTACACCCCCATCTTCGCGATGGCTCGCTCCGGTGGCTGGCTCGGACACGTCCTCGAATACCAGGAGGACAACCGACTGATCCGTCCGCGAGCACGGTACATCGGCCCCGAGGACCGTCCTGTTCCACCGCTCGACGAGCGATAGCTCGGGTAGCGAGCAGACCAAAACCGTTTGGTTCCCGCCCCTCCGTGATCGGAATATGGATCCACGCATCCGCGAGCACGCAGAGATCATCGCGAATCACTCGGTCGACCTGCAGGAGGGGGACAACGTCGTCATCTCCGCCCCGCCAGCGGGTCAGGACCTGGCGGTCGCCCTCCACGAAGTCGTCGGTGACAGAGGCGCAAATCCGGTCGCGCTCACCCGCGACGCTCGCGCCCAACGAGCGTACCTGCGCGCAAGCGACGAGTTCGAGACGCCGGAGCACACGCTCGCACTCATCGAGGAAACCGATGTCTACGTCGCCATCCGGGCGGACACGAACGTCACCGAGACGAGCGACGTCGACCCCGAGGTAAACGCCGAGTACTCGCAGGCGAACCAGCCGATTCTCAACGAGCGACTCTCGAAGCGATGGTGTCTCACGCAGTATCCCGCGCCAGCGAACGCCCAACTGGCCGAGATGAGCACCGAGGCCTACGAGAACTTCGTCTGGGACGCGGTCAACAAGGACTGGGACGCCGTGCGCGAGCATCAGGCCCAGATGGTCGAAATTCTCGACCCCGCCGACGAGATCCGCATCGTCTCCGGCGACACCACTGACGTGCGGATGTCACTCGACGGGAACCCGACGCTGAACGACTACGGCGAGCACAACCTCCCCGGCGGCGAAGTCTTCACCGCGCCCGTGCCCGACAGCGTCGAGGGGGAAGTCCTGTTCGACAAGCCGCTGTACCACCAGGGCCGGGAAGTGACCGACGTGTATCTCACATTCGAGGGCGGCGAAGTCGTCGACCACGAGGCGGCGAAAAACGAGGACGTGCTGACCGAAGTGCTCGAAACTGACGACGGCGCGCGCAGACTCGGCGAACTCGGCATCGGGATGAACCGCGACATCGACCGATTCACCTACAACATGCTCTTCGACGAGAAGATGGGCGATACCGTCCACATGGCGGTCGGCCGCGCCTACGAGGACACCGTCGGCGAGGGCAACGAGCAAAACGACAGCGCCGTCCACGTCGATATGATCGTCGACATGAGCGAGGACTCCTACATCGAAGTCGACGGCGAAATCGTCCAACGGGACGGCACCTTCCGGTTCGAGGACGGGTTCGAGGGCTAGCGAGATGCGAACGGGCGTGAGCATCTCGAAGAGCGAGCGGGGGCACACGAAAGTGATCGGAATAGCGTGGCATAGAAACAGCGACAGCCGATGTACCGCGGGACACGCCGAGCGACGAACTGTTGAGAGAGATGGTTACGGAAGGCAGTGCAAGATATCGGACAGTCTTCAGCACGAACTACCGAAGTCTCTGGATCCGAAGGGGATCAGATGGCTGGCTTGAGTACTCGCCACACCACGCCAGGACGAAATAACGTTTTAGGCGGTTTCTCCATCATGATGACGCGGATGAAGCGCTCGGATAGGTCTCTGTCAGTATGGGCTTTCCTGGTGAGGCGAGACAGGTACCAGCCCATAAGACCGGTTCCGCGAGGCTTGGGGCCAGTCGTTTCGGGGAACTGAAAATCCGCCCCGACCGCCATCATCCACGCGACGTCGACGATCTGTTCGACTTCGTCGAAGAATTCGAGCCCAAGATTGCCGAGGCCGTTCTCTGCGAGCGTATGATGCAACACGAGTGCGTGAAGTGCTGCTACTGACATCCCTTGGCCATATATCGGATTGTAACTTGCAATCGCATCACCGACGACGAGGAACCCACTGGGGAAGCAGTCGAGTTCTTCGTAGTAGCGCCGACGACTCGAGGGGAATGGATAGTAGTCGATATCCTCGGAGAGCATATCGTGGCTATCTAAAATCTCTTCGACTTCGGTGATTTGCAAGCTCGACGCGAAATCGTGGAACTCGTCAACGTTCCGTGGCGGGTCATCACCGTGCACGCCGTGCAAGACCACCTGTCTCCGTTCATTTTCGATGGGCAATGCGCCGCCACCTCGAGTATATGGTGGTGATGCTGGCGCCCAGAATGCCCGCTGATCGTCGGGATCACGCTCGACGGTCGTGGTACTGTAGGCCAGATCAACGTTGACTTCGGCAACCTCGGGTGACTCGTACCCTCGGGTTTCTAACCACTTCGGCGTTCGACTCGTCCGGCCGGTCGCGTCAACGATCAGGTCAGCCGACATGGACGTGTTGTTGTCATCGGTTCCCGAAATCTCTGCGCCCGTCACGGTCGTTCCGCGCTCATCTGTACGATAGCCGACAACGCGAGTGCTGTCGCGCAATTGTACCTCGTCGATCTCTGAGACCCGCTTGCGAATCACGTGCTCCAGTAATGGCCGACTTCCAGCATACCCCGGTATCTGTGTCGAGGGGGAAGCGACGTATCCGCCTTCGTCGTAGAAATTGAAATCCGAGGCGATATCAATTATCAAGCCGCCTTCGGAGACTAAATCGTCGCCGTACCCGGGAAAGAGGTCCTCAATTATCACCCGCCCCGCTTCCTGTAGCAAGTGCGGCTGCCGCGCGTGCGGGGCCCCGTCACGTGTTTTCGGTTCGTCGGGTAATTCATCACGTTCAACCACAGTCACCTTGTCAAATCCGTCCGCAAGGACACGAGCTGCCAGCAGGCCTGAAATACTCGCTCCGACGACGACCGCGTGGTTTCCAACGCCACTGATCCGTTCTGAGTCATATGCTGGGACGCTTTCTAACGTCATTAGATTGTATCGGGTATTTTTGGTCAGTGCGTCGACTTTCGAGGCGTGATTGATTTCCTTCCTGTTGTCGTTACATCTATGAGCGTCCCCCTCCGGCGTTCCGTGTAGTCAGTCTCCGAAACCAGTCTCTCTCGGCGGAGCGAACGCATACTTCTCGATTGAGCACCAGGTGTGTTAAGTATTAACAGGGTACCGTAGGTAGTGTTTACTTTAGGAGAAGGACGATCGGACCTTCTCAAACGACCAGAAAGCCCCGACTGCTGAACGATGGCGGACGGCGCAAGGACCGTCGTTCGAGAGACGAAGTCTCTCGTGGTCCTGCAAGAGCGGAGTTCTCTCGAACGACAGAAAGCGGTCGTGGTGTGTCACCACCTCCCGCGCCAGCGTTTTGCCGGTGCTTGCTCTCTAGATGGTATGGATTATACTGCTGCACTCGACAGAGCACAGGATGAGTTACCCGACAGCGAGGGAACAGAGGGGAGTCGCCTCTCGATTCCAGATCCGGCAGGCGAAACCGACGGTGCGTTCACGCGACTGACGAACGTCGGGGAGATTGCGGACGCGCTCGACCGGGAGACCGAACACCTCCACCGGCACATCCAGCGTGCGTTCGGGACGAGCGGGCAGTTCGACGGTGAGCGCGCCCGGTACAACGGCTCCTTCGACGTCGCAGATTTCGAGGCCGCCATCGACGGCTACGTCGCCGAGTTCGTCACCTGCTCGGAGTGTGGCCTGCCCGACACCCTGCTGACCCGCGAGGACGGCATCGAGATGCTCCGCTGTCAGGCATGTGGCGCATTCCGCCCCGTCGAGAAGAACACGACACAGACCGTCGCGAGCGCCGAAGACGCAATCGAGGAAGGCGAAACCTACGACCTGGAAATCGTCGGTACCGGTCGCAAGGGCGACGGCGTCGCAGAACGAGGGTCGTACACTATCTTCGTCCCTGGCGCACAGGAAGGACAGGTCGTTCGGGCCATCATCGAGAGCACGAGCGGAAACCTCGCCTTTGCGAAACTCGTGTGACTGCGCCAGCCAGCACTACCAGTCGAGTGACGCGCCGCTTTGATACTCGGTGACCTGCGTCTCGAAGAAGTTTTTCTCCTTGTTCAGGTCGACCTGCTCGCTCATCCACGGGAACGGGTTGTCGGTGCCGAAGGCCTCGGCTTGGTCGAGTTGTCCGAGCCGTCGGTCGGCGATGTACTCGACGTAGTCGACGAACTGGTCGCTGCCCATCCCGAGAATTTCGCCGGGACAGGCCTCGTGTGCGTACTGCGATTCGAGGTCGACGGCTTCGAGCACGAGGTCACGGACCTCCTCGTCGAACTCGTCGGTCCAGACGCCCGGATTCTCCGTCCGGATCTGGTCGATCAGGTCGACACCGAAGCCCAGGTGCAGTGACTCGTCGCGCATGATGTACTCGAACTGCTCGCCGACGCCTACCATCTTCCCCTGCCGTTTCAGGCCGAGCATCATCGCGAATCCGGCGTAGAAGAAGATGCCCTCCATGATGACGTAGAAGCCGACGAGGTCCCGGAGCAACTCCCTGATGTCGGCGTCGGTCTCGATAGTGAACTCCTCGTCGTCGAGGACGCGCGTCAGATCGACAACGAAGTCGTCTTTCTGTTCGATTGCCGGGACGCGGTCGTACATTCCATAGAGGTACTCCGGCTCGAATCCGAGCGTGTCACAGCAGTAGATGAACGTATCCGTGTGGATGGCTTCCTCGTAGACCTGCCGCAGGAGGTACTGTCGACACTCGGGGGCGGTGACGTACTCGTACAGCGCGAGCACGAGATTGTTCGCGGTCAGGGATTCGGCCGTCGAGAAGAAGCCGAGGTTCCACTCGATGAGTTGCCGTTCGGCCGGAGAGAGGGCGTCGCCGTTCCACTGGGAGACGTCGTCCTGCATGGGGATTTCGGCTGGCACCCAGTTGTTGTTGACGCCCGCCTCGTAGTACTCGCGGGCCCAGTCGTACTCGATTGGCAGAATCTTGTTCGGGTCGTGTTGCTGGTCGTCGTTGAGGATTGGCATGGGTAGTGGTCGTGAGTCGGGTGGTTGGCTGGCGATTTCGCTACTGACAGGCGTCACAGGTCGGGTCTTCGACGGTGCAGAGTTCATCCGAATCAGTTGTGTCGGTATCGTCTGTTCGCGCGGATTCGACCGCACTCCCGCCGTCCGCTCGTCGCTCGTGTTCGCTGTCGCGGTGCTGAGTCTTGCCGTACTCGTCCATGTCGAGCGTGGACTTCTCTATCTGCGAGGCCCCGAGTGTCCGGAGGTAGTAGGTCGTCTTGAGGCCGAGTTCCCACGCCGTCCGATACACGTCGTCGAGCAGGGACCCGTCGGTCGACGGGAAGAAGACGTTGTGCGAGACTGACTGGTCGATCCACGTCTGTCGGTGTGCAGTCAGGCGGATCTGGTGTCGCGGATCGATCTCGAAGGCGGTGCAGTACAGTGACTTGCACGCCTGGGGGATCCGGTCGATCGCCTGTATCGAGCCGTCGTGGTACTTGATCCGGTCGACCATCTCCTCGTCCCACAGTCCGCGCTCGCGCAGATCCGAGACGAGGTGGTCGTTGACCACGGTGAACTCGCCGCTCATGTTCGATTTCACGTAGAGGTTCGAGTACAGCGGTTCGATGGAGGGTGTCGTCCCGTTGATGGTCGAGATGGTCGCGGTCGGTGCGACGGCCATCGTGTTCGAGTTCCGCATCCCGTGTTCCTCGATGTGCTCGCGGACGACGAACCAGTCGAGCGTCTCCTCCCGGTCGGTGGGGATCTCCTTGCCGCGTTCGGCTTCGAGGCGATCAACCGTGTCCTGTGGGAGGAGACCGCGGTCCCACTTCGACCCCTCGTAGGAGGGGTACGCACCGCGCTCCGCGGCGAGTTTCGAGGAGTTGAGCAGGGCGTGATAGGAGACGAACTCCTGCCAGCGGTTCGCCGTCTCGATGGCCTGCTCCGAGTCCATCGAAATCTCCGCCTGCATGAGCGCGTCGTGAAAGCCCATCACGCCGAGTCCGACCGGACGATTCCGGAGGTTGCTGGCCTGGGCCTCGTCAGTGGGGTAGAAGCACAGGTCGACGACGTTGTCGAGCATCCGCATCGCCGTCTCGATGGTCGATTCGAGATACTCGCGGTCGAGGCGTCCGTCGTCCATGTGCGTCGCGAGGTTGACGCTGCCGAGGTTGCAGACGGCGTGCTCGTCCTCACTGGTGTTCAGCGTAATCTCCGTACAGAGATTGGAGGAGTTGATCACGCCCTCGTGGTCCTGTGGACTCCGCACGTTACAGGAGTCCTTGAACGTGATCCACGGATGGCCGGTCTCGAACAGACGGGTGAGCGTCTCCCGCCAGAGGTCCGCGGCGTCGACCGTCTCGTACTGCCGCAGTTCGCCGTCCCGGGCCTGCTGCTCGTACTCCTCGTACAGAGCCTCGAACTCCTCGCCGTACGTACCGTGCAGTTCCGGCACCTCGTCAGGGGAAAAGAGCGTCCACTGCTCGTCGGCCTCGACGCGTTTCAAGAACAGATCGGGCACCCACGCCGCGGTGTTCATGTCGGGCGTCCGACGGCGCTCGTCGCCCGTGTTGCGCTTCAGGTCGATGAAATCCGGAAAGTCGAGATGCCAGCATTCGAGATACGCACACGCCGCGCCGCGACGCTTACCCGACCGATTGATCGCAGAGGTGACGTCGTTGCTGATCCGCAGGAACGGAACGACACCGGTCGACTCGACACCGGTCGATTCGATCAGCGCGCCCGACGCCCGCAGGTTCGTCCAGTCGTTGCCGAGGCCGCCGCTCCACTTCGAGAGCACCGCGTGGTGTTTGTACGCGTCGAAGATGTCTTCTAGATCGTCCTGCACGGTGGTGAGATAACACGAGGACAGTTGCGGGTGGGCGGTGCCGCTGTGAAACAGCGTCGGCGTCGACGGGGTGAACTCCAGTTTCGAGAGCACCTCGTAGAACTCTACTGCTCGCGCTTGGGGGTCGTCCTCTTCGAGCGCAAGCCCCATCGCCACGCGCATCCAGAACGCCTGCGGGAGTTCGAGTGGCTCACCGCCGTTCGTGTGCAAGAAATACCGCTGGGTCAGCGTCTCCATCGCCATGTAGTCGAGGTTTCTGTCCCGGTCGAGAACGAGCGCATCCGCGAGCGCCGACAGGTCGAATCGCTCGGTCATGCGCTCGTCGAGCAGTCCGAGGTCCACGCCGCGTTCAATATTCGCCGCGAACGTCTCCCGGTAGGTTCGGTCGAACTCGTAGCCGTCGAGGTCCCACGCGTCACGGCTGTCGTCGGGACCATCGTCCCAGTCGCCGTCGAGAACGGCATCGAATACCGCCCCGCAGTAGCGTTCGCGCACCACTGCGGCCGCGACGCGCTTGTACGTCGGTTCCCGCTCGATGCGTGCCGTGAGCGCCTGCACGACGCCTTCGTACAACTCCTCACGAGAGACGCCCTCGTAGAGATTCCGCTCGATCTCAGTCTGTAACTGGTCGAGCGTCCCCTCGTCAATTGCCTCGTTACTTCGGTCTCGCGCCCGGTCGAGAATCGCCCGTACTCGCGCTTGCAGTTGTGGTGTCGTCTGACTCATGGTTTGTGTGTCCGTCGGCGCTCCCTCGGGCGATAGTTGTCACTACCCGTCTGGGAGTCTCCCGGGGGAGTCGCGCCGACTCGCTGTACTGTGTCCTGTCCGGTCGACTCCCCATAAGTCTTTCCACCTTCGTTGTTTTAGAACAAGTTAGATTGTATTGAGTCGCTCGAACGAGCCGGGTTTGAAACATCGCGTCACGCGTTAGTCGTCGAGATCGGTGCGATAGATGTCTGTCTCGTAGACTGTCCCGCCAATTTCGTAGGTTCCGTCGTCGACGTACTCGAAGCCGTGAGACTCGTAAAATCGGATTCCGGCTTCGTTGCGGGAGATGACCGACAGCGCCAGTCGGTCGACAGTCTCGGGAACGGCCTCGATAGCGCGGTCGAGTAATTCACTGCCGATACCTTCGCTCTGGTGTGCCGGAAGAACGTACAGCGAGCGGAGATACACATCGGCGCGAATGTGGTCGGGGACGAGCGACCCCCATTGAAGCCCGGCAAAGCCGACAACGTGGTCGTCGACGAGCGCGACGAGATACTGGCGCTCAGCGTCAGTGGTGGCGAGTCGACGACGAATCGCCTCGCACCGGGAAGGCGTGTCGACCTCATCGATCAACGTGTGGTCGTCGAGAACATCCGCGTACGCGTCACGGCAGGACGCTACGAGTACCGAATGGATCCCGTCGGCGTGGTCCGGACTGGCTGGCTGGATCTGCATGAGACAGGCTAGGTCGTGAAACCCCATCACACATTCGGGCAGACACAGACAGGCGAGCGATCAACGGAGGACAGTCAGAAGACGGCCACACTGGCGGCATGGCCAAGCAAAGTGCGCCATCGAGTTGTCTCATAGCCAAGAGAAAGATACATCCGCGAGCCACGAGAACGACAAGTCGACTTGCGCCCTGCCGGACTCGTCCGGACATTGTCCACATATCACCATGAGTGCTGATGAAGAACTCGCGAAGGACCTGGGACCGCTCGCTGCATTGACCATCGGCGTCGGGACGATGATCGGCGCTGGCATCTTCGTGTTGCCGGGTGCTGCAGTCGCACGACTCGGGCCGCTGACGGCCCTTGCCTTCGTGATCGGCGGCGCGCTCGCGCTGTTGACGGCGCTCTCGGCGTCCGAACTCGGCACGGCCATGCCGGTCTCAGGCGGCGCGTACTACTACATCAATCAGGCGCTCGGGCCGCTGTTTGGCTCGGTCGCCGGATGGGGGAACTGGCTTGGGCTGGCCTTTGCCTCCTCGTTTTACATGTACGGCTTCGGCGAGTACGTCAACAGCTTCGTCTCCATCTCGGGGCTGGCGCTCGGGCCCGTCGAACTCGCGCCCGCACAAATCATCGGCTTTTTCGGCGCCCTGTTTTTCATCACGGTCAACTACGTCGGTGCGAAAGAGACTGGCCGACTGCAGAACATCATCGTCATCACGCTCGTCGCGATCCTTTCGGTGTTTACGCTCTTTGGCCTGCTCAACGCCGACCTCCAGACGCTGAAGCCGATCGACCCCTTCGGCTGGGCGCCGCTGTTGCCGGTGACGGGGCTGGTTTTTGTCTCGTATCTCGGCTTCGTCCAGATCACGTCCGTCGCAGAGGAGATCCAGGAACCGGGGAAGAACCTCCCGCGGGCGGTCATCGGGAGCGTCGTCATCGTGACGGTGATGTACGCGCTGATTCTGCTCGCGGTGCTTGCCGCAGTCGAAACGGAGGTCGTCGCCGGGAACGACACGGCAGTGGTAGACGTCGCGCGGATGCTGATCGGGCCGGTGGGCGCGGCTGCACTCCTGCTTGGCGGCCTGCTCGCAACAGCCTCGTCGGCGAACGCGTCGATTCTCGCCTCCTCGCGGATCAACTTCGCGATGGGTCGGGACAAACTGGTCGCGCCCTCGATCAACGAGGTGCATCCGCGCTTTTCGACGCCGTATCGCGCTATCGCGATCACCGGCGGGCTGATTCTGCTCTTCCTGTTGCTCGGCAACCTGGAAATTCTGGCGACAGCGGGCAGCGTGTTGCATCTCATCGTGTACGGACTCCTGAACATCTCGCTTATCGTCTTCCGGGTGGTCGACCCCGACGGCTACGACCCCGACTTCACGGTGCCGCTGTACCCGATCGTGCCGATTCTCGGAGCCGTGTTCTCGTTTGCGCTGATCGCCTTCATCGAACCCCGGATCGTCGTGTTGCTGGCGGCGGGAATCGCCGTCTTCGCGGCGCTGTGGTATCTGTTCTACGCACGCGCCCAGATCGAGGAATCGGGGCTGCTCGCAGGGTACGTCCTCGAACGCTCCGAGGAACTCCCGGACGCGGCGGTGTCTGCGACGACGAGCGTCCAGCCCGACCAGAGCGACTACCGCGTGATGGTGCCGCTTGCGAATCCAGCCAGCGAGAAAGACCTGATCACGCTCGGGTCGGCGATCGCAAACCAGCACGACGGGACGGTCGTCGCCGTCAACATTGTCGAGGTGCCCGACCAGACATCGCTGGAGGCCGCCCGAGACCAGCGCGAGTACGAAGCCGCACATCACCTCCTCGAACAGGCACAGAACGACGCCGAGACCTACGGAGCGGACATCGAGACCCACATCGTCCTCTCACACGAGCCATTCGAGGAGATATTCAACGCGACCCGGCGCTACGGGGCCGACATCTGTGTGATGGGCTGGGGGCCGGACTCACACGGCGCTCCGGGCCACGCAGAGACGACCGTCGACGAACTCGCCCACTCGCTGCCGTGTGATTTCCTCATGTTCAAAGACCGTGGCTTCGACCCCTCGCGGGTGCTCGTGCCGACCGCCGGTGGCCCGGACTCGGACCTCGCGGCAGCGATCGCCAAGACGTTCCAAGACCAGTTCGACGCGAGCGTGACGCTGCTGCACGTCGCCGAAGACCGCGAGGAGGGACAGGCATTCCTGGAGTCGTGGGCAGTCGAGAACGACCTCCCGGACGCACAGCTTCGGGTCGAAACTGGCGACGTACAGAAACAGATCGCAGCGGCGGCAGGGGACGCGACGCTGCTGATAATCGGTGCAACCGAACGGGGCGTGCTGTCGCGACTCGTCCGAGGGTCGCTCGTACTGGACGTACTCGACGAGGTGGAGTGTTCGGTGATGCTGGCCGAGAAACGACACGAACGAACGCTGCGCGAGCGCCTCTTTGGCGACAAACACACCAAGACAGTCGGGGAGACCGACACCGGCGTCGAGCACGACGCGACGACGCCAGCGGTCGATCCGGCAGACGAGGACTGAGCGCGCGAATCCGCCCATCTCGAGAGTCACACGACATTCAGCGACGGCCGAACAGGCGCTCCCGGAGCGACCGCGAGGTCGGCCGTTCAGCCAGCAACACCGGCGTGTCGAGAGTCCGAATGGTCTCGAAGGCGAGCGAGCCACGAACGATGCGAGAGAGGAGTCCCCGCTCGGTCGCGCCGACGATCACGAGGCTGTACTCGGACCCGACCGAACCGAGTATCGTCTCGACGTCGCCCGTCTCGACGCGGAGATCCGAATCCGCTAGCTGGTGGTGCTCGGCCCAGTCAGACAGAAACTCCCGGCCGGACTCCTCCTCGCCCGCATCGACGACGTGCAGCAGAGAGATGTCCACGCCGATGGTCTCCCGGAGCGCGCGGGCGACCTCTGCGGAGAGACCAGACGAGGGGCCGCCCGCGGTCGGCACGAGCACGTCAGAGAGGGCAAGGTCCTGTCCGTCGAGAACGAGGAAATCACAGGGCAAGTCGTGGGTCAGTTCGTCGAGTTTGCCTTCCGCGCGGCCGCCAGCGAACCGCACGCCGCCGTAGCCCATCACGACGGCGTCGGCGTCGTTCGACCGGGCGGCGTCGAACACCTCCTCGAAGCCGCGGTGTGAGAGGATTGTCTTCGTCTCGACAGGAACGCCGAACGCCGCCGCGTCTGCCTTCGCGTCCGCGAGGAGGTGCTCCGATTCGGCGTCGATCTGTTCGCGGTTCTCGGCGGCGGCTTCGAGCGACGTCTGGTCGGGCACCTCGACGATGTGGACCGCGAGGACGCGCCCGCCCTCGTGTTCTGCGAGCACCGAGGCGAGCGTGATGAGGTCCCGTTCGGTTCGCGGGTTCGCGAGGGCGACCATGATCGTCGGCCCCTCGTCGCCAGAGCGGACCGGCCCTTCTTCGCTATCGGTTTCGGAATCGGTCGTGCCAGCAGTCTGGTCCGACGGCACCGAGGTGTTCATTCCTCCTCGTCTGCCCGTGGAAGCGCGATCACTGGCCGGTCGGCGTGTGTGACCAGTTTCAACGAGTGGTCGCCGGAGAGAAACTGCAGGAGGCGGTTACCGCCGCGGGAGCGATACGCGATTGCACTCGCGTCAACCTCCGCTGCGGCATCGAAAATCGCATCGACAATATCCCGGGCGTACGCCGTGTGTTCCTCGGCGTCGGGAAACACCGTCCGGACGGCAGCGTACGATTCCGCGGCCAACTCCTCCGACTGCTCGACGGGCGTCTTGTCGGGGACGCCACCGCCCTTCTCGACGACGTGAAGCGCCGTGACCCGATCAGGCCCATAGGGTTCGAGCACCCTTGCTGTCGCCAGCGCGTCTTTCTCGTTCGCGACGGGGAGCAGCACGTGAGCGAGCAGGTTCTGGTCGCTCTCGTCATCGTGGTCTGTCATATCTACCAGTAGCCACCGGTCGGTTAAGAATGTGTGCGACCACACACGAGTTGTTCAGTAATGGGAAAGGTTAACAGAGTGTAACCCGTCCAGTAGAGTACCTGCTCTGGTATCTGTCATGAGTTCATATATTTTACTCGGGTACGTTCTCGTCTTCGGGCTATCTGCAGTCGCGTGTTTCCTGAGTCTCCGGCGAGTCTCCGAGATACAGGACCCGGACATTCGTATCGGTCTTATTTCACTCCTCGTTACAAGTGGTAGCTGGGCAGCGACACACGTCGGCTATCTGCTCGCCCCCTCGGAACTGCTCAAGCTCTCCTTTTACGTTATCGGGCTGATCGTCGGCTTCGCGACGATCGGGGCGTGGCTGTACTTCTGTTCTGCGTACTCGGGGCGAACCTATCACCGACAGCGGCTGTACCGTCGTCTGGCCCTCGGGGGGTACATCGCGGTCGTACTCCTGAAGCTGACGAACCCGATTCACTCGCTGTACTACACGACGGAGATAGTCTCCTCGCCGTTTCACCATCTCGCGGTCACGCACGGGCTGCTTCACTGGGTCGCGATGGCACTCGCGTACGGGCTCGCATTTGTCGGGTTTTTCATGCTCTTCGAGCGCTTTGTTTCGGTCGGTCTCGACACCAGACCACTGACCGTGCTGGTCGGGGTCACCGCGCTCCCCATCGTCTTCGACGTGCTCGGACTCGCCAGCCCCGCGCTCGTCGATATGACCTACGAGCCGATCGGCGTCGCCTTGTTCGCCGTCGGTGTGTTTTTCGTGTACTTCGAGCGGTTTCAGGCGGTGCATCTCGCCGGTGGGGCGGACGTTCCCGTGATCTTTCTCGACAGGGAGTATCGCGTTCGGGACTACAACCGACGTGCCCAAGAGCAGTTCCCGGCACTTCACGGCTCAATCGGGCGACCGATCTCGGAGGTGTCGGAAGACCTCGCCGAGGGAACCATCACCGAAGGGCACATCGTGACGGACCTGTCGGGTGAAAACGAGCGCTACTCGGTCGTCTCGGTCACACCCTTTACGGCAGGCGATACGAACACCGGCTATCTGCTCACGCTCTCTGACGTGACCGAGGCCGAACAGTACCGACGGGAGCTCGAAGAAAAGACCGAAACGCTCGAACAGTTCGCGAGCGTCGTCTCCCACGACCTGCGAAATCCGCTGAACGTCGCCCAGCTACGGCTCGATCTTGTCAGAGACGAGTGCGACAGCGAACACCTGGACGACGTCGAGCGGTCGCTGTCCCGGATGGAGACACTGATCGACGACCTGCTGACGCTCGCCCGCGAGGGCGAAGCGATCGACGAACTCCAACAGACCAACCTCGCAGATGTCGCCGATCGGTGCTGGGAGGGGGTCGACACTGCGGACGCGGAGCTCGTCGTCGAGACCGACCTGACCGTCATGGCCGACCCCGAGCGACTGCAGCAACTGTTCGAGAACCTCTTTCGTAACGCGATCGAACACGGGGGGTCGAACGTGACCATCACCGTCGGCACGCTCGAAGATGGATTCTCCATCGCTGACGACGGCCCCGGAATCCCGGAAGAGGAGCGAAAACAGGTGTTCGAGTTCGGCTACTCGACCAGAGAGAGTGGAACAGGGTTCGGACTCGCGATCGTACAGCAGGTGGTCGACGGACACGACTGGGCGATCAGCGTGACCGAAAGCGACGATGGCGGCGCGAAATTCGAGGTCACGGGCGTCGAGATCGTCGGTTGAGTTCGCTGTTTTACCGGCCCGGTTCGATTGACCTGAACCGACAGGGTTTCACGACTGTATTCCCTGGTAGGGATAACGGATGAGCCGTGAATCTATCGAGGTCCGTGGGGCAACGGAGCACAACCTCAAAGACGTCGATGTGACGATCCCGCGCGAGGAACTGACGGTGGTGACCGGACTGTCCGGATCCGGTAAGTCCTCGCTGGCCTTCGAGACGATCTACGCCGAGGGACAGCGTCGCTACATCGAGTCACTCTCTGCCTACGCCCGAAACTTTCTGGGACAGATGGACAAGCCACAGGTCGAGAACGTCGAGGGGCTCTCGCCCGCCATCTCCATCGACCAGAAAAGCGCGGCCAACAACCCCCGCTCGACGGTCGGCACCGTCACCGAACTCCACGACTATCTCCGCCTCCTGTACGCTCGCGTCGGCACGCCACACTGCCCGGAGTGTGGCCGCGAGGTCGACGAACAGAGCGCCCAGCAGATGGTTCGACGACTGCTCTCTGCCCCCGAAGGGACGAAAGCGAAGATCTGTGCCCCGGTGGTTCGCGACCAGAAGGGGGCCTTCGAGGACCGCTTCGACGAACTCGTCAGCGAGGGCTACGCCCGCGTCGAGGTGGACGGCGAGGAGTACGACCTGACGACGGACACGCCGGATCTGGACGAAAACTACGACCACACCGTCGACGTCGTGGTCGACCGCGTGGTGTTGCGCGACGGCGACCGCTCGCGGATCACCGACTCCGTCGAGACGGCTCTCGAAAAGGCGGGTGGCATCCTCAAGGTCATCTTCCCCGACCCGCCGGAGGAACTCGATATCGGCGGGTCGAGCGCGCGCTCGACCGGCGACCTCTCGGGGGACGACACCGACGGCGACGAGGACACGGCGACCGATCGACTCGAAGTCGAGTTCTCCGAAGACCTCTCGTGTAACCACTGTGGGATCGACATCAGCGAGATCGAAACCCGCTCGTTTTCGTTCAACAGCCCACACGGGGCGTGTCCGTCGTGTGAGGGCCTTGGGTCCACGAAGGAAGTGAGCGAGGATCTGGTCGTGCAGGACCGCTCGAAGCCGCTCAAGCACGTCTTCGAGCCCTGGAGCTACAACCGCACCTACTATTCACGCTTGCTGGATAACGTCGCCGAACACTTCGACATCTCGCTGGAGACACCCTTCGAGGAGGTCGACCCGGAGATCCGCAGGCAGTTCCTGTACGGCACCGACGACATCGTCCACTTCGAGTGGTCGACGAAAAACGGTACGCGCGAGAAGACTGAGCCGTTCGAGGGCGTCATCCCGAACCTCGAACGCCGCCACGTCGAGACCGACAGCGACCGGTCCCGCGAGCGCATCGAGGAGTTCATGGCCGTCACAACCTGCCCCGACTGCGAGGGGACGCGGCTGAACGCCGAGTCCCGCGCCGTCCTCGTCGACGGTGTCTCGATCACCGAGGTCAACGAACTCTCTATCGGCGACGCGCTGGCGCACTTCGAGGAGATGGAGGAACGTCTCGACGACCGCGACCGGAAGATTGCCGAGGAGATTCTCAAGGAGATCCGCGCTCGCCTCGGGTTCATGTCCGAGGTCGGTCTCGAGTATCTCACTCTCGACCGGGAGGCCTCGACGCTCTCGGGTGGGGAGAGCCAGCGCATCAGACTCGCGACCCAGATCGGGTCGGGACTCGTCGGCGTGCTGTACGTCCTCGACGAACCATCCATCGGTCTCCATCAGCGCGACAACGACCGCCTGCTCAATACGCTCGCGGAGTTGCGTGACCTGGGCAACACGCTGATCGTCGTCGAACACGACATGGAGACGATGCGGCGGGCGGACAACATCGTCGACATGGGACCGGGGCCGGGCAAGCGCGGCGGCGAAGTCGTCGTCAACGGCGACATGGACGACGTAATCGCGAGTGAAGAGAGTGTCACGGGCGAGTACCTCTCGGGCGACCGCGCCGTTCCCGTCCCCGACTCACGCCGGGAGTCGGACGGGGCGCTCACCATCGAAGGGGCGCGCCAGCACAACCTCAAAGACCTCGACGTGGACGTGCCGCTTGGCTCGTTCACCGCGATCACGGGCGTCTCCGGGTCGGGCAAGTCCACGCTGATGCACGAGGTGCTGTACAAAGGGCTGGCCCGCGAGATGAACGACAACACGAGCGTCGACCCCGGCGACCACGACGCGCTGGTCGGTCTCGACCAGATCGAAACGGTCAGACTCATCGACCAGTCACCCATCGGTCGCACGCCGCGGTCGAACCCGGCCACCTACACCAACGTCTTCGATTACGTGCGGGAACTCTTTGCCGAGACCGACCTGGCGAACCGCCGGGGCTACGAGAAGGGGCGGTTTTCCTTCAACGTCAAGGGCGGCCGCTGCGAGGAGTGTGGCGGACAGGGCACCGTCACCATCGATATGAACTTCCTCTCGGACGTGACCGTGCCCTGCGAGGAGTGTCACGGCGCGCGGTACAACGACGAGACGCTGGAGGTGACCTACCGCGAGAAGACCATCGCCGACGTACTGGACATGACCGTCGACGAGGCCCACGACTTCTTCGAGAGTCACAGCCAACTGCGCCGTCGGCTCAAACTCCTCAAGGACGTCGGACTCGGCTACATGCGCCTCGGTCAGCCCTCGACGACCCTCTCGGGTGGCGAGGCCCAGCGGGTGAAACTTGCCGAGGAACTCGGCAAAAAAGATACCGGCGACACGCTGTATCTGCTCGACGAACCGACCACTGGGCTTCACCCCGAGGACGAGCGGAAGCTCATCGACGTGTTGCACCGACTCACCGACGAGGGCAACACGGTGGTCGTGATCGAACACGAACTGGATCTCGTGAAAAACGCAGACCACATCATCGACCTGGGGCCAGAGGGCGGCGAGAACGGCGGCGAAGTCGTCGCCACCGGCACGCCCGAATCGCTCGCCCGCGACGAGTCCTCACACACCGGCCGTTACCTCCGGGATCTGCTCCCGGGCGTCGACATCGAAGGACCGCGTTCGGACCGTGAACTGCCGATCCAGGCCGACAGCGAGCAGGCGACCGGCGCTGGCGACGACTAGCGCCGGTCGACAAGCGATGAGTGAGACCCACGGAGCCAACGCACGAAGCGATACGGGCAGTGTAAACCGCTACTGCGTGCCGCTCTCACCTGACGACAGTCACCGGTATCGACGCCCTGTCGATAGCACTTTTTGCGACGCTTCCGACCACCTGCTCGCGCTCCTCGGAAAGCCCGCGGTGTCCGATGTAGATGGCGTCGACGTCACTGTCTCGCGCATAGTCGGTGATCGCGTGTGCGGGCCGACCGGTCAGGAGATGCGTCTCGATGCGAACAGCGTCCTCGTTCGCGTGGTCGACGGCTAGCTGTCGTGCCCGTTCGAGGATCTGTTCACCGCGGTCGATAGCTGAATCGCCACCAGGAAGGACGATCTCACCGTCGATCAGTTCGGCTTTGGGTTCCAGCACGTGCACGAGTTCGAGTGTTGCGTCGACTGCCTGCGCGTGTGTCACAGCGTACCGAACCGCGTTGTCGGATTGCTCGGAACCATCTGTCGCAACCAGATAGTGCATATCGGAGTATCGACCATCGTCGACAAGAACCCACCCGCACGTTCTCACGCTCGACAAACTTCCGGTAGAATTTATTATTCTGCTAATCAATACGCCCCAGAGTATTTTCTCCGTCGCGGATTTCGGAGGATAGCTACACAAACCTCAAGAGAGCCAGTCAACGAATTACCGACCCGTGAACCGACAGCAAGCGTCGTGACTACTGGCTCGCGTTCTGAATCGCAGTCCAGACCGATTCGTCCGTCAGCGGCATATCCAGGTGATCCACCCCGAGTGGTGCCAGCGCGTCGAGCGCCGCGTTGACGACTGTCGGCGTGGAACCGATCGTTCCGGCCTCGCCAACGCCCTTGACCCCCATCGGGTTGTTCGGCGAGGGCGTCACCGTGCTGTCCCACTCGATGTCGGGGAGGTGGTGGGCCTTCGGGACGGCGTAGTCCTGGAGCGACCCGGTGGCAAGGTTTCCGCTCTCGTCGTAGCGGCCGTCCTCGAAGCGCGCCTGCCCGATCCCCTGCGCGACCCCGCCGTGGATCTGTCCCTCGACGAGTTTCGGGTTGACCTGCGGGCCGACGTCGTCGACGGCGACGTACCGCTCGATGGTGATCTCGCCGGTCTCGACGTCGACCTCGACGACCGCCGCGTGCGTGCCGAAGGGTGCGGTCGACCCCTCCGGCCGGAAGTACGTCGACGCCTCCAGACCGGGGTCGATTTCGGCTGGCAGGTCGTCGGGGTCGTAGGCGATGTCGGCGATCTCGGTAAAGGAAATCGTCCGATTGGGAGCGCCCGTCACGTGGAACTCGCCGTCGTCGAACTCCACGTCTGCGACGGAAGCCTCCAGCCGGTGGGCCGCGATCCGGTGGGCCTTCTCGACGACCTCCTGGGCCGCCGTCCGGAGGGCGTTGCCCGCCATCGCGAGGCTCCGACTCCCGCCGGTGCCGTTGCCTTCGGTGACCGCGTCGGTGTCGCCCTCGACGATCCGGATATCGTCGAACGGGACGCCGAGTTCGTCAGCGAGCACCTGCGCGTAACTCGTCTCGTGGCCCTGCCCTGTGTCCTGCGTACCGGTGTGCGCGATCACCTGCCCGTCGGCGTTGACCCTGACCGACCCGCTCTCGGTGTCCCCCGAATTGCCGCCACAGACCTCGACGTACGAGGAGAAGCCGATTCCGAGATAGCGCCCCTCCTCGCGGGCGCGCTGCTGGCGCTCGCGGAACTGGTCGTAGTCGATCATCTCGAGCGCGGCGTCCAGCGCCTTCTCGTACTCGCCGCTGTCGTAGTCAGCGTCAAGCGCTGTCTCGACCGGGAAGGAGTCGGATGGGATGAAGTTCCGTCGCCGGATTGCGACGGGGTCGATGTCGAGTTCGCGGGCGCAGGCGTTCAGCAGTCGCTCGATGATGTAGGTCGCCTCCGGCCGTCCGGCACCGCGGTACGCCGAGATGGGTGCCGTGTTCGTTATCGCCCCGCGAACGGTGATGTACCCGGTCGGAACGTCGTAGGGGCCACAGAGCATCGAAGCAGTACCTTCGGGGATGAGCAGGCCACCGGTGGTCGGATAGCCACCCAGGTCGGCGTCGATGTGACCGCGCAGCGCGGTGATGGTGCCGTCGTCGTCCAGCGCGGCCTCGATTTCCGTTCGCTGGCGACGGCCGTGGACCATCGACTGGAAATCCTCGCTCCGGCGGGCCTGCCACGTGACCGGGCGGCCCTGTTCCATCGCGGCCCAGGCGGTGAGAAAATACCCCGAGTAGGGCTGTAACTTGGCTCCGAATCCGCCGCCGACATCGGGGACGCGGACGGTGATCCGGTGACGAGGGCGTTCGAACACCTCGGAGAGCCAGGACTGCACCGAATGGGGGTTCTGACTCGACAGTTCGACGACGAGTTCGTCGTCTGCCGCCTGATACCGCGCGACTGCGGCCCTGGGTTCCATCGCCGTCGGGATGATCCGGTTGTTCTCGACTTCGACCGAGACGGTGTTTGCCGCACGCTCGAAGGCCGTATTCGTCGCCGCCTCGTCGCCAGCGTCCGTTCGCGTCCCGACGTTGTCCGGAACCGTCTCGTGGATTGCTGGCGCGTCCTCGGTGAGCGCCGTGTCGATATCAACGGCAGATTCGAGGCGGTCGTAGGTGACCTCGACCAGGTCGAGCGCGTCGTAGGCGGCGTAACGCTCGTCGGCAACCACGGCCGCAACCGGTTGCCCCTGATAGCGAACTGTCTCGTCAGCGAGTAGCGGCCGGTCGACCGAGAGATCATCGTCGTCCGTGTCGTCCGTGTTCTCGTCATCGTCGCCGCTGACGTCCTCGGTATCGAGCGACGGCGACGGCATCGTCGGGTCGATTCCGCTCTCGACGAGATCCTCGTACGTGTACACCGCGAGTACGCCGTCGGCGGCCGCGGCGTCGCTGGTGTCTATCGACTCGATCCGGGCGTGGGCGTACTGGCTCCCGAGTATCGCGAGATGAGCGGTTCGCGGATACTCGATGTCGTCGGTGTACCGCGCTGTTCCGGTCACGAGACTGCGGTCCTCTCGGCGCTGGACGGCCGTTCCGACCATCTCTCTCGGGCGGAATCGGTCGGTCGTCTCGGCGGGCATCAGCGACGCCACCTCCGGTCATCGGGGGTGGGTCGACGACGCCAGTTCGGACGGGCAGAGGTTCGTCGACGGGCGAGCATGTATCCCATTTGTCCGCACTATCACCGGGACAGTATTAATATGGGGTGCCCGAACAGGATAAACACGCGAAACGTCAAGACGCGTGACGTGTAACCCTCAAGCATGGTAACGCTGTACGCGGGGCTCGACGACCGGGTGCTCGTGGTGCGGGGCGAGCGGCGCAGTCACTGCGCTGGGAACACGCAGTGGGACGTCACTGAGCGTCTCTCAGGGGCCAACATCGACTGTGTCGACGCGTCTCCGGACCGGCCCGAGCGTGTGTTCGTCGGCACCGTCGACGGACTCAGGCGGAGCGAAGACGGCGGAGAGACCTTCGAGGCCGTCGGCGGTTTCTCCGACCGCGTGACGGCCGTCACGGTGAGTCCCCACGACCCCGACGTGGTCTGGGTCGGCACGGAACCGAGCGCGGTGTATCGCTCGGCCGACGGCGGCCGGTCCTGGGAGGAGCGTGGCGACCTGACCGACCTGCCCTCGGCCGAGCGGTGGTCGTTCCCGCCCCGACCGGACACCCATCACGTGCGGTGGCTGGCGGTCAATCCCCACGATCCCGCCCACATCTACGTGGCAATCGAGGCCGGAGCCTTTATCCGGTCGGTCGACGGCGGACAGACCTGGCAGCCCCATCCCGAAGGCGGGCGCAGAGACAACCACACCATCGCGACCCATCCCGACGACCCCTGCCGGGTCTACGTCGCCGCCGGGGATGGCTACGCCGAATCGCCGGACTGTGGCGATAACTGGACGTACCCGGACGCTGGACTCGACCACGGCTACGTCTGGGGGCTGGCGGTCGACCGCGACGACCCCGACCGGGTGGTCGTCTCGGCCGCGAGCGGAGCCAGACGCGCCCACTCGGCCGCGACTGCTGACTCGTACGTCTACCGGAAAACGGGGGACAGCGACCGCTGGGCGCGGGCGATGGAGGGCCTACCAGAGCCGGAGGGAACCACGCGTGCGGTGCTCGCCGCCGGGAGCGGCGCGGGGGAGTTCGTCGCGCTCACCAATCGCGGCATCTACCGGAGTCACGACGGCGCGGCGAGGTGGCACGAACTGGATATCCCCTGGCCCGAGCGCTACACCGACCAGGCCGGACGCGGGCTTGCAGTCGTGCCCTGACTAGCAGCGTGACGTCACGGCGTCGGTCACTGATACATGCCGACCGGTTGCGCCTGCGAACTCTCCTCGGTTGCCTGTTGCATGCGCTCGGCGAGTTTCTCGCGCGCTTCGGCGATCTGTTCGGCCTGTTCGACGAGCTGTTCCGTGTCGACTTCGATTTCGGCGAGCGGTTCGATCCCCTCGGTCAGCAAAATTCGGGCGGCTTCGGGGTCGGGGAACTGCGGATTCGCCTGCACGATCAGGCCGACAGCGTCGATGCCAGCCTGCGTCGCCTCGGAGAGAATCGCACCGGTCGGGCCGCTCACCATCCCGTGCTCGTCCGGTGGCTGGATGCCGAGTTCGTCGAGGCGAGCCTCCATCGCGTCGCTGCCGATCCCGTACAATTCCGGGACGCCCTCTTTCTTTTCGGGGCGGCCGCTCAGACAGATCGGCGTGGCGTTCTTCTCGGCAAACCAGCCCGTGAGACAGCCAGCGAACTCCGGCGCAGCACGGGGTGAGACCGGCACGTCGCTCTGGAGTACCAGCAGGTCCCGGTCCTCGTCGGCGTAGAACCGAACCGGTGGCCGGATCGCTCGCTTCCCGACTTCGTAGGTCGCGCCGCGCGGAAGCCCCTCACAGTAACAGGCCGCGTAATATTCCATCTCGAAGTGCT
The DNA here is from genome assembly GCF_051414115.1 of Halovenus marina. NCBI lineage: Archaea > Methanobacteriati > Methanobacteriota > Halobacteria > Halobacteriales > Haloarculaceae > Halovenus > Halovenus marina. Next base: position 2,736,185 of record NZ_JBLKNZ010000001.1, read on the forward strand.
CAACGAGATGGTCGGCCGCAATTTTGCCGACGAGTCCGACGCCGGGCAGCCCCTCGACCAGCATCGGCTCGTCGAGTTCGATGTCGGACTTGATGTCGATATGTGCCATACACGATCTAATGAACTCCGGTGTCTTAATTCAGATGGCAAAATCGACACGGGAGTCGAAACCGACAAGCACCGGCCCGACAGAGGCCAAGGCGATGAGTGTCCTCTCCCGGTACGAACCGCTGATCGAGGACGTCGCGGCCTTCCGTGCGGCCTGCGAGCGTCCGCTTCCGGCCGTCGTCCGGGTCAACACGATCAAGACCACCGTCGAGCGAGCAAAACTGGCGCTCCGGGAGGCAGACATCGACTTCGAGGTCACCGACTGGCATCCCGGCCTCTTTCGGATCGTCGAGGGAAGTGCTGGCAACAACTGGCCGTACAGCCACGGCTGGCTCCACGGGCAGGAAGAGGTGTCGGCCGTACCCGCTCGCGTCCTCGACCCAAAGCCGGGCGAGCGCGTCTGGGACGCCTGTGCCGCGCCGGGCAGCAAGACCACCCAACTCGCGGCGCTGATGGACGATTCGGGGCTGGTCGTCGCCACCGACAACAACCTCGGGCGCATCTCCGCGCTTCGCTCGAACACCGAACGCCTCGGCGTGACCAGCGCTGCCGTCACCGTCGAGGACGCGCGCAACCACTCGCTGAAGCCATTCGACTCAGAGCCGTACGACCGGGCGTTAGTCGACGTGCCCTGCTCCTGTGAGGGAACCGTCCGGAAGAACCCCGACGTGCTCGACGAGTGGAGTCTCGACCACGTGGAGGGGACCGCGGGCGTCCAGAAGGGGATCCTCACCCGCGCAATTCAGGCGACCCGGGAGGGCGGAACAGTCGTCTACTCGACATGTACGTTCGCGTCGGAAGAGAACGAGGCTGTCCTCGACCACGCGCTCTCCGCGGAACCCTGTCGGCTGGTCGAGTTCGATCTGCCACTCACGCACGCGGAGGGGGTCACAGAGTGGCAGGGGCGGACCTACGACAAATCAGTTCAGAGAGCAAAGCGCATCTATCCCCATCACAACGACACGGGTGGCTTTTTCTGTGCGAAACTGGAGGTGACTGGCTAATGTCCCCAAACAGTCAGGAAAACGTCAGCGACCGGTTCGACCGACTGCCCGAAACCGCCGACGAGCGAGTCGTCGAGGGGCGGCCGACTCGCACGGAAGTCCTCGACTGGTGGGACGAGCGGTTCGGGGTCGACCCTGAGGTGTTCGCCGAGCACACGTTCTGGGAGCGCGGCAAGGGAAAGATCTGGGTGTTTCAGGGGGATATCGACAGCCCTGCGGAGATAGAAGCGCTCGGCCTGACCGCGCTGCGAACCAGACAGGAACACTGGAAGCCAACACTCGAAGCCGTCCAACGCTTTGGTGAACACGCGAGTAAAAACCAGATTCAGCTCACACGGTCGCAGGCGCGGACGTTTTTCGCGGGCGAGGACCAGTCGCTCGACTGGGACGGCGACTGGGGATATCTGGTCGTCACCCACGAGATTGCGGGCGAGTCGGAACCGCTCGGCGTCGGCCTGTACGTCCACGGCGAACTACAGTCGATGGTGCCGAAGGGGCGGCGACGGAACCTCGACTGAGCGCATCGCGGGCAGTGCGACGGTGGGTCACCACCGTCACGACTCCAGTGACTGCTCTCGAACAGTCCCGCCACTCAACCCCTCCCACTCGACGCGATAGCCGAGCGCCGACAACGTTGCGCTCGCGTCGTCGAGGCCCACGTCGTCGAAGACGGCTTCTGCTTCGTCGAGTGTCATCCCCGTCTCGATCTGTTCGTCGAGTTCGTCGAGCACCGCCGGACGAACCAGCGTTCGCCCGACCCGTTCGTGTTCTGGGAAGGCCACCTCCGCGAGTGCCTGCTCGCTGACAGCGTGTCGCTCGGCCAACTGTGCGAGCGTCACGACGGCGTCCTCGGGTCGTAGTTCGGCCGGGAGGTCGGCTGCTGACTTGGCGACCAGGTCGTCTTCGTATCGGCTCAAGGCGTTGCGAACGTCTTTGATCCGAACCCGGCCGGAGTAGGCGATTGCGCGGTGGTCACGGGTCTCGATGTCCTCGCTGACGCCAAGGCTCTCGTCGACGGCGACAAGCAACTCCACGTCGTCGACGGCATCGAGTTGGTCGAGTTTCTTCGAGACGTACTCGGGCGTCCAGAAGCCCATAATCTCGAAAAAGACGCGGAAGTCCCCGTGTTTCCAGTCGAACGCAAAGTCGGGGATCATCACTCGTTCGCCCGCGGCAAGCGGCGCAGGCTCTCGTTCGAGGTTCCAGGCGAGGTCAAGCGACTGAAAGCGCGTCGCGAAATCGCGCTCGACCTCGCTGTCGTAGCTGTCCTCGACGAGCGGTTCGCTGTCGGGGACGCGTATCGGGTCCGCATCGGAGAGGGACATCTCGCGCTCGGTGCCCCGGTCGTCGATCGTCGCGGTCAACTGCCAGACGTCGCTTTTCGCGACCGTTCGGAGCAGACGGGCGAACTGGGTTCCGTAGCGCCGACTCGACCGGAACAGAGCGTCGGGGCCGGTGACGACGAATTCCCAGTCGTCGCCGTCGTAGATTTCGTACATGAGGCCGAGCCGTTTGATCGCAGCGACGAGCGCACGGGGATCGTCGCTACGGAGGCGAACCTCAGTGGCGTCGAACAGCGCCGTCTGCGCGAGCGAGAGATTGTACCGGTCGATCAGTTCAGCGGGACTCCAGCGAACGTCGACCGACGCGAGTCGCATCTCCGTCTCGCGGTCGGCGTACAGCGACTGCTCGATTGCCTCCGCAGTGGTTTCGAGTCGGTCGGCCACACGGGCGAGTGCCCGCTCGCGTTCGTCCGCGGTGACGACGCCCACTCGCTCCGCCTCGGTGAAGACCCGGCGGCGGGTCGTCTCCGGGTCGAGCGGCGACCGAACAGCCCACGTCGTCTCTCGTTCGAGCAGTTTCGCCAGCCCGCGAACCAATTTGAAGTCGTCGCTGTCACGTTCGATGTCCGTCAGCGAGTCCTGCAGTTCCGCCCGCGTCTCGCCGCGGTGGCCCTGATAGCAACCGATGACACGGGCGGCGAGTTCCTCGTGGCGCTCGTCGGCGAACTGGGGCTGGTAGCCGCCGCCCCGGCGCGAGACGCGCAGCAGATCCTTCGTGAGCATCAGTCGCAGTTGTCGCCAGTACGCCCTGCGCTCGCTTGTACCTGACTCCTGCTGTTGTCGTTTCTCGGGACGACCGCTCGGATCGGAACGGTCGGTATTGTTATCCGCGCTGCTTGCGACGTAGCGATATGAGCGAGCATTCCCCAGTGACCGTCGCGGACAAGTCCGCCGTCGTCATCGGCGGCACGAGCGGTATCGGCAAGGCAATCGCGCTCGGGTTCGCCGAGGAGGGCGCGGACGTCATCGCGACGAGCACAAGCGAATCGAAGGTCGCGGAGACGACCGCCGAAATCGCCGAGATAGGCGTCGAGACGGCCGAGGTTACGGCGAACGTCCGCGACCGCGAGTCGCTCGTGAACCTCCGTGACACCGCCTTCGAGACGTTCGGCCACGTCGACGTGTTGGTCAACTCGGCGGGCATCGCCGCGATGGGGTCGCTGACCGACCTCGACGAGGCAGACTGGGACCGGGACATCGACGTGTTTCTCACCGGCGTCTTCCGGGCGAGTCAACTGTTCGCCCGCGAGATGGAGTCGGGGTCGATCATCAACGTCTCCTCGATGTCGGCAGAGCAGTCACGCAAAGAGCGCATCTCCTACTGTTCGGCCAAGGCGGGGGTCAACGGCTTCACCCGCGCGGCGGCCGCGGACATGGCGCCGGACGTGCGCGTCAACGCTATCTCGCCGGGCTTTGTCAGGACGCCCGCAACCGAGGGCGCATACGAACCAGGCACGGAGAAAAGCGAGGCGATAGCGCGACGGTCACCCATCGCTCGGGCCGCCGACCCCGAGGAGATCACCGGCGCAGCCATCTATCTCGCCAGCGACGCCGCCTCCTTCACGACCGGCGAGATTCTCACCGTCGACGGGGGCTTCGACTCCTCGTCGGTCTGACCATCTCCAGTCTCCGAACGGAACGAATTACCGCCGCCGTCGAGCGACGCGCTCCTCGGCGGTCTTCTCCGTGACGAGTTCGTAGAGAATCGCTCGCTTCCCTGCGCCCGGCCGAAGGATTCGACCGAGTCGCTGGGTGAACTCGCGTTCGCTGCCTGACCCGGAGAGGACGACTGCGACGTTCGCGTCGGGTACGTCGACGCCCTCGTCGAGGACGTTCGCCGTGACGACCCGGGAGTACTCGCCCGCTCGGAAGCGGTCGAGGATTGCCCGGCGCTCGCTGGCGGCGGTTTCGTGGGTGAGCGCCGGGATCAGAAATCGCTCGGAGAGCCGATAGACCAGTTCCGTGTGCGCGGTGAAGACGATGACCCGGTCGTCGCGGTGTCTGTCGAGCAGGTCCGCGAGTCGGTCGACCTTGCGCTGTGCGTTCATCATCACCTCGCGTGCACGTTGCTTGGCCAGCAGCGCCTCTCGTGCTCGCGGGTCCGTGCCCGAGCGCTTGACCAATTTCTGATAGTCGCTGCCGCTGGTGAGGGTGATCGACGACTTGGCGAGATAGTCCGTGAACTGCTCCTGATGACGGTCGTACTCCTCCCGTTCGTCGGGAGTCAGTTCCACCTCGATACGCTTGATGTCGTAGGGCGCGAGATGCTCGCCAGCGAGTTCCTCGGCATCGATGCGGTAGACGACCGGACCTAGTAGCTCCTCGACCGCGCGGTGAGCGTCGTCGGAGCGCTCGAAGGTCGCGGTCAGCCCGAGGCGTGCGGATGCGGCGGAGAGACGTGCGATGTCGCGATACCCCTCACCGCCGAGATGATGTACCTCGTCGAAGACCAGCAGCTCGAACCGGTTTCCGAGTTCGTCGGCCCGGAGATACGCCGAGTCGTAGGTCGCGACCGTCACGTCCTCGACGCGCTGCTCGCCGCCGCCGAGTCGGCCGATCGGCACCGAAAACTCCCTGTCGAGTTCCTTCTCCCACTGTTCGAGCAGGTCGATTGTCGGCACGACGACGAGCGTCGGCACGTCCAGTCGTTCCATCGCGGCGATGCCGATGACGGTCTTGCCGCTCCCGGTCGGTAGTTCGAGCACGCCCCGGCGTCCGTTCCCCTCCCACGCACCGAGCGCGTCCCGCTGGTACTCGCGGAGTTGATAGTCCGAGGAGAGGTTGAGAGAGGCTGACTCGAAGACAGCGTCGTCCACGTCGATGTCGAGTTCGGCCAATCGGTCCCGGAGCGCAGCGTACTGGACGGCCGGAACCCGACCCGTCTCCGAGCGCGGGTCGAACTCGATGTCGGAAAACGCGCCGTCGGGCGCGGCATCGGTAAGTCGCTCGACTCCCTCGACGCGGATGGTTCCGCCCTCGTAGACCAGACGAACGTCTGCCACACTTCGGTTTGGCACTCCCGATACAAGAACTGTTTCCCGATGGCAGCGTCCAGTGTGTCTACGCGGTCACGCCTCCCGAGGTCAGGTATCTGCGACGTGTCGTACGCCACGTGCGCCGCATATTGTGTACACCACAAGGCGTTCACCAACAGGGATATATCGGAAGAGCACGGACACGTGTATATGTCCCGCGAACGCGAAGACACCGGCCGATACACCGAGACAGTCACACCCGATGACGTACTCGGTGTGTTCGAAACTGTGGACGGCCCGGTAGTCACCTCTGGAGATGTCGCTGAAGCGCTCGACTGCTCCCGGGAGACTGCCCGCCGGAAACTTCGCAAACTCGAAGAACGGGGGCGAGTCGCCAGTCGAACGACTGCAGGACGTGTCGTGTGGTGGGTCGCTGACGGACAGCCTGCACGAGAGATCGACCCAGACGACCCGTTCTGGGAGTTCGAACCGGGCGCGTCGGGTGAGTCAGAAGTCTCTGAAAACGTCGGCGAAATCCTGTATGGCACGGAATCGGCATGAGCGCTGTGGGCCCAACACCCATCTTTATTGACACTGGGGCGTTCTACGCATGGGCCGATACAGACGACAAGCACCACGAGGATGCGGTTTGTCTTCTCAGAGAGATCCGATCGGGTGACGTCCCCTATCGGCCAATCTACACGTCTCAGGCAGTTCTCTCGGAGTTTGCGACGCTGGCTCTCTACAAACTCGGTCACGACACTGCCGCCAGAGCGCTGCGAACCATCCGGGAGTCAGAAAGCATCAATACCGCCCCCGTCGAGAGATCCACGTTTCGGGCCGCAGCGGAGCAGTTCGAGTCCTACGATGACCAGCAGATTTCGTTCGTGGATCACACAAGCAGTGTCCTTGCCGACGAGCGTGACATTTCCCATATCTTCGCATTCGACAGCGACTTCCGGACGCTGGGTTTTGCTCTCGTTCCAGCGGACGGAGATCTGACTCGCGAGTGAGTGCCCGTCATCCGCAAGCACAATCTCTTTGCGGGGGCCGTTCCAATACCGGCTAATGGCAGAGTGTGACGTCTGTGGCGAGGAGGTGAACATGCCCTATCACTGCAAGCACTGTGGTGGGACATACTGCAGCAGTCACCGATTGCCCGAATCTCACGACTGTCCCGGCCTCGACAACTGGGAGGGGACCAGCGCAGTCTTCGACAGCGGGTTCGACGACAGCGTCGTCGACGACGCCTCGGGGTCGGGCCTGCTCGACCGACTCGGCGTCGACACCGGTCCCGGCGGCCCGCTCGCGTACTTCCGGGGGAACATGACCTACATCTTCCTCATGCTGATGTGGGTCACCTTCCTCCTGCAGTTTGTCGTCGGCTACGCGATCACCGGCACGTTTGACTCGCGGATTTTCAGCGCCGACCCGGCGTGGGAGGCGATTTTCGTCTTCTCGGCTGACAACCCGCTGTTCGTCTGGACGTGGGTCACGTCGATTTTCGCACACGGGAGCTTCCTGCATATCGTGTTCAACAGCATCGTCGTCTACTTCTTCGGCCGTCTGGTCGAACAGTACATCGGCTGGAAGAAGTTCGCCGTCCTCTTTCTCGCAAGTGGCGTCCTTGCCGGGGTCGGACAGGTCGGCTTCCAGCTGGTCGAGGGCGTCGGCGGTGGCGTCGTCGGAGCCAGCGGCGCTGCGCTCGCGCTGATGGGCGTACTGACGGTACTCAACCCCAACCTCACCGTCTATCTGTACTTCATCCTCCCGATGCCGATCTGGGTCATCACCGGCGGCACCGCCATCATCAGCCTCTTTCTCATCGTGCAGGGAACGCCCGGCGCGGGCGGTATCGCCCACGTCGCCCACCTGGTCGGCCTGCTCATCGGCTTCGCGTACGGCTACTACGTCCGCGACCAGATCCGGATTCCGAAGCAGGTCCGGTTCGGCGGTGGCCCCGGCGGTCCGGGCGGGCCGAGCGGCCCCGGTGGCCCCGGTCGAGGCCCGTTCTGATGGAGGTCGTTCGCCCCAACTTCGTCCCCGACCCGTCGCTGTCTCGCGGGGAGATGGAGTCGCTCCAGCGCGATATTGCGGCGGCCGCGCAGTTCGATACCACAGACGCCGCGCTCTCGGCGGTGGGGACGCCCGAAAACGGGACCGACCCATCGGATCCTCACGAGTGGACGGACACGCGCACAGACGAGACTGACCTGCTCGTCGCCGGTGTCGACCAGGCCTTCGACGGCGAGGACGCGACCAGCGCGGTCGTGCTCGTCCGGAACGGCGAGACAGTCGAGCGCGTCCACGCGACCGAGCGAACGGAGATTCCCTACATTCCCGGACTCCTGAGTTTCCGCGAAGGCCCCTCGATTCTCGCCGCGCTCGGCAAACTCGACCGCGACCCGGACGTGTTGCTCGTCGACGGCAGTGGCCGCATCCACTACCGCGAGGCGGGACTCGCGACGCACATCGGGGTTATGCTCGATGTGCCTGCCGTCGGCGTCGCGAAGAACCTCCTCTGTGGTCAGCCACGAGAGTCGCTCGACGACCCGCTTCCCGAGGGTGAGCGCGTCCCCATCGAGGCCGACGAGGACGTGACTGCCCCCGATGGGACAGTCATCGGCTACGCCGTCCAGACTCGCCAGTTCTCCTCCGGGAACCGGTACATCAATCCGGTGTACGTCAGCCCCGGCCATCGCGTCGACGCCGAAACCGCTGCCGCGCTGGCCGAGGTGACCGTCGACGAGTACAAACTCCCCGAACCGATCCGTCGTGCCGACGCGTACGCGGCCGAGTTGACTGGATGAGTGTGTCACTTGGTGAGTAGAGAGAGACAGCAAGGTAACAGACGGCCAGAGTGGTAACCAGAGTCGGAACCGACGGTTCAGTCGTCGCTCACGGCGACTTCGGCAGTCGTACGGTCGACGGGTTCCGCGACGGTAATCGTCTCGTCGCTGTCGACTGTCACCTCACAGCCTGCGTAGGTGAACGAAACGCTCCCGTCTGTCATGCCTGCGACGAACGCATCCAGCGCGTCCGGATCGATGGCGTCGTACAACGGGGGCAGATCCGACACCTCAGTTGTCGTCGTATCCGCGACGCTGTGGACGACTTGCACGGAGGTCGCCTCTGTTTGCTGTGCCATGTGTACACAACATCCGTATCCCATATAAATACTAGTCAGACATATATAAAATAATCTAGAAGAAGGGCGCGTGTGCAAACAGCCAAAGCCGGTCGGCAGTCGCCTCGCTCGCTGTACTCCTCGATGAGATTGTCTGGGGTCAATCAGGGCCGGTAGGATGCTCGGAGCACTGTCCGTGGTCAGGATTACCGCGAACGGCACATCGCGGACACTCGGTGTTGACTGACCGGTCATAGAGTCGGCCGCACGTCTCACACTCGCTGAGTCTCCCGTGGTGTTCACCGCGCATATGCGTCGTAGCAGGGGGGTACAGTTTGTATTACGTCGCCTGAACCGAGTTCAGTCAGGTCCTTCCATTCCTGTCGGTCCGCGCACTGTACGTCGATACCAGCACAACGCGGTGCTGCAGCACACAGATTGGTCTGGATCGCAGACAGTTAACTGCCCGGCCCGCGTGGACACAGATATGACCGAGAAGACGGCACTGATCACGGGCTGTTCGTCCGGCATCGGCCGGGCGAGCGCAGAGCGATTTCTCGACAACGACTGGACGGTGTACGCGACCAGCCGCGACGAAAGGAACATCGCGGATCTGGCCGACGCAGGCTGTGAGACGGCCACGCTCGACGTGACCGAAGACGAGGACGTCGAGCGCGTCGTCGACGAGATCGGCGCCGAGGAGGGCGGCGTGGACTGTCTGGTCAACAACGCCGGATTCGGACAGTACGGCCCGCTCGAAGACGTGCCCGTCGAACGACTGCACGAACAGTTCGACGTGAACGTCTACGGCCCACATCGCCTGACTCGCGCCGTGTTGCCGAACATGCGCCGCCGGGAGGACGGGAGGATCATCAACGTCTCCAGCATCAACGGACGCATCTCGGCACCCGGCGCAGGCCCCTACGCCGGGTCGAAGTTCGCGCTGGAGGCGATGACCGACGCGCTCCGGGCCGAACTCGACGGCCTCGGCATCGACGTGGTGACCGTCGTTCCCGGCCCGACGAAGACGAACTTCAACGACCGCGCAGAGACAGAAGCCGAGGCACTGGCCGCGACGCGAGAGTACGAGTGGGTCTACGACGCCATCGAGGACGCCACGCTGACGACAGAGAACCTGCCGATTGCCGACGACCCCGACGCCGTCGCGACGACCATCTTCGACGCGGCGACGGTCTCTGACCCGGACCCGCGGTACGTCGTCAACTCGTTCACGAAGTACGCACTGTATACGCGATTCCTGCCCGACAGCGTCCGACAGACCGGCTTCCGAATGATTCGCAAACTGTTTTGATAGCGGCATGAATTTCTGGATGTCATCGCAGTCACCTCGCAAGAAAGAGACAATCAAGTCGCGCGAATCACGCAACGACCACGGAAGCTGTCAAATATTGCCACAGCAGACTGCGATGGCAATCCACATTAGGGATGACCCGCAACGACCACGTATATGACCACATCGCATGTGATCGTCGGCGACGGGATCGCGGGGAGTTCCGCGGCCGAGACCTTACGAGAACGCGATCCGGATGCAGATATTACCGTCATCACCGACGAGGGGGAAGCGCTGTACAACCGCATTCTCATAAAAGAGTTCGCGAAGGGCAAGCTCCCGGAAGCGCCCATCTCGATCCACGAACCCGAGTGGTACGACGAACGCGATATCGATCTGGAGTTGAACACGCACGTGACCCGCGTCGACAGCGACGGACACGAGATTCACACGCATACGGGCGATGTCTACGAGTACGACAAGCTGCTCGTCGCAACGGGCGGCACGCCGACTCAGCTTCCCGTGGAGAATAGCGACGCCGATGGCATTCATCACTTCTGGACGTTTCAGGACGCCCGCGCGATCAAGGAGCACGCAGCGGAAGCCGAACGAGGGATCATCGTCGGCGCCGGTCTGCTCGGTATCGATCTGGCGGCAGTCTGTGGCGCACAGGGCATCGACGCGAACTATCTGATGCGTGGGAATCGCTGGTGGCGGTACGCGCTCTCGGAAGACGGCGCAGGGATCATCCACGACGCGCTCGAAGAGAACGGCGTCACGCCCGTCTTCGATTCCGGCGTCGACCGCTTCGAGGTCGACGACTCGGGCGCAGTCGAGGCCGCGGTCGATCCCAACGGCGAGCGCTACGATGGGGAGTTCTGTGGCGTCGCAATCGGACTCACCTTCAACACGGAGTGGCTGCACGGCTCCGGCGTCGAGCGTGACGGCGGCGTCGTCGTCGACGAGTACATGCAGACCAACGTCGAGGACATCTACGCGGCGGGCGACATCACCAAGTTTCAGGACGTGCTCATCGGCGCGCAAGCTCAGAACGGCGCGTGGGGGTCGGCCAAGGAACAGGGCGCAGTCGCCGCCGAGAACATGGTCGCGGACGACGAGGCCGAGCGCTTCGAGTGGGTCTCCTCCTATTCGATCACGCACTTCGAGTTCCCCTTCCTCTCGTTCGGACACCCGACCCGCGGCGACGACGAGGCCGAACGCAAGTACTCAGACACCGAGTGGCGACGGCTCGCCTTCGAGGACGGACAACTCGTCGGCGGTGTGTTGATCGGTGATCTGTCCCAGCAGTCGAAGTTCAAACAGCTGATCCGCGAGCAACGACAGGTCGCAGACCAGAAGGAAGTGCTGCTGGAAGAAGAGGTCGACCTGGATATGCTCGAAGACCCGCCGGAAGCGAACTGATACTGTCGACAGCGCACACTGCCGGTGACCATCTGTTCGCGACCCACGATCACCGGCCGATTCGCAGGCCTTTTCTCCGCGCTCGCCCTCTCCGTGGACATGGATGGCGGCAGCGGCGAGATGACACTCGCGTTCGAACTGGAGGCGCTCAAACAGTTGCGGGCACCCGATACCGTGTTTGGCGACGCCCGCCAGTGGTCCGAGTACGTGGGCGTCATCTCAGAGAAACCGACCTATGTGGTGACGAACTTCACGCGAAAACACCGGATCAGACAGGACTTTTTCTCCGGCCCCCGCTCGCGCACCGAAAGTCTCGAAAACATCAAGACGCAGTTCCAGAGCGACCGACACGTCTTCGTCGGCACGACCGAAGAGGACGAACGGCTAGCCGAACAGACTGGCTGGGAGTACGTCGACCTCGAAACAGCGGCCGACGCCGCTGGCTGGGAACTCGCGCCTGACGAACCCGCCGAACCGGTCGAGGAAGACACCCGCGACGACTGGCCCTGAATCGTCGAGTCGTCTGACACGAGATTCTTCGCGGCGTTTATGTCCGCCGCGAGTCAATCCTCGCTGATGGCAGAGCCACGTGTCCCGGGAACGGCCGATTCGACGCTCGAACTCGCCTGTGGGGAGAGCGTTCACACCCACGACCTGGACCTAGGGATGCGCGAGTACGACTGTTCCTGCGGCGACTCCCACGCCGTCGTGATGGACGTCCACCCGCTCGGCCGGTTCGTCCCGGAATTTCTCGGCGACACGCTCCGTGAGACCATCGCCACCGACGACGACTACGACGAGTTCGGCATACCCCACGTGCTCGCGATGGTCCGCGAGGAACATCCCGAGGACGTGACCAGCGCCGACTGCTCGGGCGACGGCGAGGTCGGCTTCGGTCTCGTGTGGGCCAGTTCATTCGACGCCCGACGACTCCACGAGCGGATCATCGAACTAGTCGTCGAGTTGATGGAACACGCGATCGAACACGCCGACGACGGCCCGACGGTCGAGGAGTTCCAGCGACAACTCGACGAGTTCGAGGTCGAGGAGTTCGTCGAACAGTACCGACAGGAGCGTGACTTAGAGAGCGAACACGACCCGGTGTTGTGAGTTCACTCGGAGGGGACGAGTCGATGGACGCCGCTCGGTGACAGCGCGTAGAGTTCGCCGTCGCGGTCCCGCTCCATCATCAGGAGGGTGTTTAGTTTGTCCCTGCTCGACTCGGCAAGTTCGAGGGCGTCGACCGGCCAGCGCCCGTCGTCAGTCGGTGTGGCGACGAACAGCCGCCCGTTCGCGCTCAGGTCGCCGAAGACGTAGCGACCCGAGAGCACAGGAATTTCACTGCCCCGGTAGACGTATCCGCCGACCACGGCGTCGCCGGTTATCTCCTCGCCGTCGTGTGGGTACTCGACGACGGGGTCCCGGAGCGGTTCGCCGTCGGGTGTCGTTTCGGGGCACTCCTCGGCATCATAGCAGTGGGAACCTTCCCGCACGTTCCACCCGTAGTTACCGCCCCGTTCGATACGGTTTACCTCCTCGAACTGGCTCTGCCCTACGTCGGCGACGTACAGGTCCGTCCCGTCGAAGGAGATGCCCCAGGGGTTGCGCAACCCCCAGGCGTAGTGTTCGTCGAGTCCCTCCCGTCCGACGAGTGGATTGTCATCGGGGGTACCGTACGGCCGCCCGCTGGGCTGGTCGTCCACGTCGATGCGGAGCAGACTCCCCAGCAGGTTCTCGGTCACGTCCTGCCCGTTGCCGCCCTCGTTTGCGTCGTACCAGTCTTCGACGTGTCCCTCCCCTCTGTCGCCGCCAGCGCCGCCGTCGCCGACACCGACGTAGAGATAGCCGTCCGGCCCGAACGCGATTGGCCCCGAGTTGTGATTGCTCTGTGGTTCGGGAATTTCGAGCAGCGTCTGCTCGGAGTCGCGGTCGATGCGCCCGTCGGACTCGACTCGAAACTCTGCGAGAACGAATGTGTGGCTGTACGAGTCGGGGGTGTTCGAGCGTGGCGACGCGCTGTAGCGGACGTAGAGACGGCCGTTCGAGTCGAATTCGGGGTGGAGTGCCAGTCCCAGCAGGCCACGTTCACCTCCCGTGACGATCACATCCGAGAGGTCGAGTGCCGGTTCGATCGAATTCCCGTCGAGCAAGTAGATCTGGCCGGGGCGGTCAGCGACGTAGTACTGTCCATCGGGCGTTTCGGCGAACGCGAGCGGGGAGACAGGCCGATCCGTGACCGTCTCCAGTCGAACCGGAAGTCCCTCCGTTAGCGTGTCCGACGGCGTTTGCGAGTCGACGTCCGTCCGCCCGATACAGCCAGCGAGTCCACACAGTACCGAAAGGCCCAGTCCGAGCGACGCCCGGCGTGTCGGCATAGTCACAGTTGCCGCGGGAAAAACAAGAAGTCACCGGCTATCGTGGTCAATCGAGGCAGATGACACTCTGTGATCAATCGAGACAGATGTACGTTCGTGTATCCGTGACGCCATCGAGGCTCCGGAGTTCCGTCGCAACTGCCTGTATCACCGAGTTGACGCCCTCACCTTCCACCTCGACGATGATATCGTACTGGCCAGCGACGACGTGTGCCTCGACGACATCCTCGACCTTCCGGATCCGCTGTTGCAACTCTGCCGACGAACCCGCTTCCGTTTTCACCATGATGAACGCTCGTACCATATCGATCGGTACGCCGGGCGGCGAGAAAAGGATTCCCCAGCGACCAGTTCGGTGGATAGCTTTATGCGCCTCCCTGTGATACGGTAGCATATGAGATTCGTCATCGTCGGCGCAGGGCGTGTCGGACTGCGAACTGCACGCTCGCTGGTCGAGAGCGGACACGATGTCGTCCTCATCGAATCCGAGCCGGAGATCGCCAATCGAGCGCGTGACGAGGGGTTCGAGGTCGTCGAGGGCGACGGAACGACAGAGGAGACACTCGAAGCCGCTGGAATCGAGCGCGCAGACGCCTTCGGGGCACTCACCGGTGACCTCAACGACAACTACATCGCCTGTCTGATCGCCGGACAGTACGACTGCCGCACGGTCATGCGGATCGACGAGGACTACCGCGAAGGGATCTACCGCAAGTACGCAGACGAGGTCGACGAAATCGTCTTTCCCGAGCGACTCGGCGCGATTGCCGCGAAAAACGCGCTCGTCGGTGGCTCGATTCGAGCGATCGCCGACCTCGAACACGACCTGCAACTCGTCGAATTTACCATCACGGAGTCGGCACCGATGTGTGGCTACAGCCTGAGCGAACTCGAACTGCCCGCGAACGCGCGCCTGCTGGCGCTGGGCAAGGACGGCGGCACGCTCCGTATTCCCGACGCCGACGAGACTCTCGATGCGAACGACCGACTGGTGATTCTCGTCGCCTTCGAGAAACTCGACGACGTCCGGAATCTGATCGTCGGTGAAACCGGCGCGAAAGCACTGGGAGGGGCGTAAGAATGGTCCGAGCCTACATCATGGTCAAGGCCCACACGGGCGAGGCCGACCGGTTGCGCGAGACCATCGAATCGTTCGACGGCGTCGAGCGAGCACACATCGTCGCTGGCGACGTCGACCTCATCGCCGTCGTCGATGTCGACTCACCCACAGCAGTCAAAGACATCGCCGCCACCCAGATCCAGGCTGTCGACGGTGTCAGCGAAACCCAGACCTACATCGCCATGGGCTGACCCGTCTGTCACTCGCAGCCGTCAGACTCAAAGCGGCGTCCCCTCCCCGGACTGGCTGGCCGATTCCAGCAGGTCAGCGACGGGCGGTTCGTACTCGTAGCCGGGGATGACACCCTCGACGTAGGTTCCCTCGACGTACTCCGCGAGCGTCTTGACAATATCGGCCGCCTGTGTTGGATTGGGCCACGTGAACCGATACTCGATGTCGACAGTCTCGCCCGCTTTTGTGACGGTAAAGTCGGCGAGTTCGACCGCTGCACGCGTCGCCTTCGGGGCATCTTCGAGTCGACGCTGCAGCGTCTCGAACCAGTCGCGCTCGACTGTCGGTCCGACGTCGTCTGCTGTCGTCCCGTCGAGCGTGGGGACTCGAACGGTCAGCGCGTACTCGGTGCTGGTTTCGCGTTCGTGAACCGTGACAGCGTTCTCGAAGGGAATCGTCTGCAACGCGAACTCGTCGCCGCGCCGCTCGAAGTCGTCGTGGCGCTCGAACGCCTCGACTGAACTATCGGTCATTACTCCCTCTCAGGGCCTGAAACACAAAAGCACGCCGAGACGACGACAGCCGATGCGCGACGACGCTCTACGTTCGAGGTTCACGGCTCGCTTCGCTCGCCGTTTATTGTTCGAGACGTTCACTTCGTTCACGTCTCGCTGCTCGCGGGTCGCTACGCTCCCCGCTCGCTTTTCGAGAGACTCACATTCGTTCGTCTCTCGCTATTGCTCGCGGCTACGCCGCTCGCCTCTGAGGCGCTCGCGATGCTCACGCCTCGCTATGCGAGGGCTGGGATTCGAACTCGCCGAGACGATCATCCTCGCTTCGCTCGGATGCGGCGACTCGTCTGCTCGAACCCAGGAACGCATTTGTCGCTCACGAGATGTTCGCGACAAAATGCGAGGGCTGGGATTCGAACCACGCGAAGACATTCCGGGTCGCTCACACCGTTCGCTTCCCGGGCTGTGACTTCTCTACTTCGAGTCCCATTCTCGATTTTCACGACTCTCACGTTCGCTCGAGTCGGTTGTTCACGGTTCGCTTCGCTCACCGTTCACTATTCGAGAGACTCACGTTCGTTCGTCTCTCGCTATGCGAGGGCTGGGATTCGAACCCAGGGACCCCTTCGGGAGCGGGTCTTAAGCCCGCCGCCTTTGGCCTAGCTCAGCCACCCTCGCGCGTGTCCGTCTCTGTTGGGGAGCCGAAAAGTGGTTACGGATCCGCCCCTGTGCGATGAATCTGTCCGCTCTGAACAAAGAAGACCACTAGTGGCGTTAAACACGCATAAACCTTTCTCTCATTTTCAATAGTTGCCGCTGGTTTTTAATATGTGCATGTTAAATCGGGTATTATGCCGGATTCGACAGATCAATCCCCCCTGAACAGTACCCGACGCAAACTGCTCTCCGTACTCGGCACTGGATCGGTTATCGCACTGGCCGGCTGTAGCGGCGACGATGACGGCGACAGTGACGGAGACGGCACCGGCGATGGTGACGGCGATAGCACTGGTGATGGTGACGGCGATAGCACTGGCGATGGTGACGGTGACGGCACCGGCGACGGTGATGGCGATGGAACCGGCGACGGTGACGGCGACGGCACCGGTAGCGAAGGTGGAACGCTCAACTACGGCCTGACGGGGCCGACCGATACGGTTGACCCGGTAATCAGTTCGAGTGCCGAAGAGAGCATCATCTTCAACAACATCTTCGAGACGCTGGTCGCGACCGGAAACGACGGCCAACTGTACAACTGGCTCGCGAGCAGCTACGAGATTACGGACGTGCAGGGGATCGGCCCCGCCGACTACGAACCGTACATGCGAGAGGTGCCACTCGACGATGACGGGTTCGCCGCCCCCGAGGACGGCGCGCAGGTGCTCGTCGAACACCCCGACAATGAGGGCGACACCGGACTCGCGCTGACTGTCGAGGAGGCCCAGGCCGCAGTCGAGGACGGCACCTACGGTGTCGAACTGACCGCCGAACTCCACGAGGGCGTCGAGTTCCACAACGGCGAGGAACTGACCGCCCAGCACGTCGTCGATTCGTACGAACGACACGAGAACACATCGTTCGGGACGCAGGTCTTCGACGACGTCCTCTACTCAGTAGCTGACGGTGACTACTCGCTTCGGATCTACGGACAGGTGCCCGACGTCGAAGCCAGCCGTCGGCTCCCGGTACCGTACATCTTCTCGAACGAACAGATGGACCTCGAACCGGGAGCGATGGACCCCCGGTCGGAAGCCGCACCGATCGGCACCGGACCGTACCAGTTCTCGGAGATGGAGGGCGGCCAGTACTGGATCCTCGAACGACACGACAACTACTGGATGCAGAATGTCGGCGTCGACAACAAAGGGTGGTCAGACGGCGCGGGTGACGTTCCGGATCGTCCGCCGATTCAAACGCTCGACCTATCCATCATCACGGAGACGTCAACCCGAGCGGGCGCGCTCGAAAGCGGCGAAATCGACGGCACGTTCAATCTGACCCCCGACCAGCGTGGGAACTTCGCCAACGCGGACGGCTACACCGTCGACGGGACGCCCGCTGGCTCGTTCGTCTACTTCCAGTTACCAGCCCGTGAGGAAGCCGAGGGGCCGTGGCACCACCAGGAGGTTCGGAAAGCGTTCAACCACTCGATTCCGCGTGGACTTATCGTCGACGAGATCCGAAACGGCCTCTCCGAGCCGGGTGTGGTGCCGGTGCCACGCGTGGCCGGGAGTTCCTGTACGTTCGGCTACGACGAGGCCGTCGACGAGTTCGAGGACATGGTCGCGTACGACCTCGACCGGGCGGGCGAACTCATCGAGGAGGCTGGCGTCGAGACGCCGATCGAGACGACCATCGTCACGAACGGGAACGACGATCCGCGCGTCTCACTCGCGAACCTCACCATCCAGGCGATGAACCAGCGGGACTTCTGGGACATCTCGCTCGAGACCGAACCGACGCTGGATGCGCTGTCCGACCGGATCGAGGCCGACGGGTTCTGGCAGACGAACGAGACGGTCCTCATCGGCATCGGCGGGGGCGTCGTCCCGGAACTGTACATGCAGGTCATCCACAACCCTGCCTTCTTCCAGACCTGCTGTCAGTACCAGAACCTAGACTTCCCGGATCTGGCCGAGGCGCTCAACGAGGCCAGCACCAGCCTCGACGCCGTCGAAGACCCCGACTACAGACGACAGGTCTGGATGGACGACATCCACCCATCGGTGCTGGAACTCTCGGCGAACTGCCTCATCGACTTCGAGGAAGAGACAGGTATCGTCAACTCCAACGTCGTCTCTGGCTTCCGGAAGTACTTCAGCCAGTCGGGGACGCTAAGCTACATGACCTACGCGCCCTACGACGGCGTTGCAGCGAGTGTCAATCAGTCGTAACCATCGGTCACGGCCAATCACTGACTCACGCCAACCAATCTCAAAACATTATCTCAAATGAGTCTCAGACGCTTCATATTCAAGCGCATTCTGACGTTCTTCCCCATCATGATCGGGGTGTCAGTGATAACGTTCGCGCTGATCAATCTGACCCCCGGTGACCCGCTCTCGGTGGTTGTGGACGGAAACCCGAACATCACGCCAGCACAGGAAGCCGCACTGCGTCGCCAGTACGGGCTCGACAAACCGGCCTGGCGACGGTATTTCATCTGGATGAGCAACGTCCTGCAGGGGGATCTCGGAACAGTCTACGCGAGCGGACGTAACGTGTTGCCGCTGATCGTCCGACGGCTCCCAGAAACGATCGCGCTCGGCCTGTTCGGCTGGGTGATGGCGCTTCTCATCGCAATCCCGACAGGGATCTACGCTGCGGTCAAGAAGGATCAACTGGGTGACGACGTGAGCCGCGTCATCGCCCTCTCGGGCATCTCGATCCCGAACTTCTGGCTCGGGCTGATGCTCATCTCGATTTTCGCCGTCACGCTCAACTGGTGGCCGGTTATCCCGCCGCGTGAACCGCTGTGGCACCCTGACATGCTGTACTATCTCATCCTGCCGGGACTCACAATCGGAACTGCGGCGTCGGCGAACCTGATGCGGATCATGCGCTCGTCGATGGCCGAGGAGATGAACAAGGAGTACGTGACCGCCGCCCGTGCCAAGGGGCTTCCCGAACGGACAGTCATCCTGAAACACGTCCTGCGGAACTCGCTCATCTCGGTTGCGACCATCGCCGCGTTCCTGACCGCGAGCATCCTCTCGGGGTCGGTCGTCGTCGAGGTCGTCTTTAGCTGGCCCGGCATCGGCAACGAGTTCTTCCAGGCAATCCTGACCGACGAGATAAACGTCGTGATGGCGATCACGCTGTTTCTCGGCGCCGTGATCATCATCATGAACCTCGTCGCCGATATCGTCTACGCGCTGCTTGACCCACGAATACGATACTAACTATGAGTACACAGCGAGGCCGAATCGAGATACGTGGTTTCGACCCGGACGCGGTGACCGACCGCGAGGAACTGATGTCACCACAGTCCGGGGGCGAACAGGAATCGAAGAGCCGCTGGCAACGCGCCTACCGACGGTTCCGGTCGAACCGGAGCGCGATGCTCGGGCTCGCAATCGTCGCGTTCATGGCGGTGATCGCCTTCTTCGCCCGTCCGATCACCATCGGCGGGGTCCCGATCCAGCCGTTCCAGCTTGCGCCCTACGACCAGAATCAGATCCTCTTTCTGGAATTCCCCGGCAAGGGTGTCGGGTCCGACGAGTCACCGTTCCAGGCGGGGTTGCTCGACCACCCCTTCGGCACCGACCAGGAGGGGCGTGACCTGTTCTCGCGTGTGCTGATCGGAAGTCGCTGGAGCGTCTCGATCGGATTCGTCGTGGTCGCCTTTGCCGCGTCTATTGGCACCATCTACGGGAGTATCGCCGCGTACTACGGGGGCTGGCTCGACGAGATCATGATGCGAATCGTCGACGTCTTCTTCGCGTTCCCGGCACTCCTGCTGGCGCTTGTCATCGTCTTTCAGCTCGGCGGTGGCTACCTCCAACTCGTCGCCGCGTTCGTCATCCCCGGCTGGGCGACGTACGCCCGTATCATCCGGGGTGAAGTGCTGAAGGTCAAAGAGACCGAGTACGCGACCGCCGCGAAAGCACTCGGCGCACGGGATCGGTCTGTGATCTTCAGACACATCGTGCCGAACTCGATAGCGCCGATCATCGTGCAGGCGTCGCTCTCGGTCGGGACGACCGTCATCGGCGTCGCCGCGCTGGGCTTTCTCGGTGTTGGCTTCGAGGCCGGAACGCCCGAGTGGGGCACGATGCTCAACAACGTCCGACAGAGCCTCATCCAGGGGCCCGGCGCGACGATTAACTGGTGGCAGACGCTGTTCCCCGGGGCGGCCATCTTCCTGTACGTGATGGCGATGAACCTCATCGGTGACGGCCTCAACGACGCACTCGACGCACAGGAAGGCGACACGGTCGTCGGAGGTGGCGGCTGATGGCGCTGCTCGAAGTCGAGGACCTGTCGGTGAACTTCTACACCGAGGAGGGTGTCGTCAACGCCATCGACGGCCTCTCCTATCAGGTCGAGCGCGGCGAGAAGTTCGGCGTCGTCGGTGAGAGCGGAGCCGGAAAGAGCGTCACCGCCTTCTCGCTGTTGCGCCTCATCGAGAACCCCGGCCGGATCGAGAGCGGCGAGATCCGATTCAAGGGGGAGAACCTGCTCGAGATGTCCGAATCGGAGGTGCGGGACATCCGGGGCAACGAGATCGCGATGATCTTCCAGGAGGCCCAGACCGCGCTCAACCCCGTGTACACGGTCGGCGAACAGATCTCCGAGGCGATCAGACACCATCTCGATTACAGCGACGAAGAGGCACGGGAGCGAACCATTCACCTGCTCGACGAGGTCGGTATCCCCGAAGCGGAAGCGCGGTACGACGACTACCCACACCAGTTCTCGGGTGGAATGCAACAGCGCGCGGTCATCGCGATGGCGCTGTCCTGTGACCCCGACCTGATCATCGCAGACGAGCCGACGACGGCGCTCGACGTGACCATCGAGGCGAAGATCCTCGAACAGCTCGAAGAGCTCGCAGACGAGTTCGACACCGCGATCCAGCTCATCACTCACGACCTCGGCGTTATTGCCGAAATCTGTGATCGGGTCATGGTGATGTACGCGGGCAAACCCGTCGAGAAAGCGCCCGTCGACGACCTGTACTACGATCCGAAACACCCCTACACGGTCGGGCTGATGAGTTCGATCCCCCGGATCGGCGACACGCGCGACCGCCTCCAGACCATCCCGGGGACGATGCCCGACATGATCGACGTCCCGTCCGGCTGTAGCTTCCATCCCCGGTGTCCCTACGCGGAAGAGGCGTGTACGCGCACGGAGCCGTCGCTGGTCGACACCGAAACCGGGGCGGAGGCGACAGCCAGCACCGAACACTCCGCGGCCTGTCTCGAATACACCGGCGACCTGATGGAGGGGCTCACCTACGAGGTGTCGGTTCGCGATGAGATGTCTGCGAGCACGGAGGGTGATGACTGATGGCTCGCGACAAGCCAGTCCTCGAAGCCGAAAATCTCACGAAGTACTACGATTCGAGTCAGGGATTTCTCGACAGCCTGTTCGGCCGACAGCAGTACGTCAAGGCGGTCGACGGGGTGGATTTCTCGGTCGAAGCGGGGGAAACGCTCGGCATCGTCGGGGAAAGTGGCTGTGGCAAGACGACGCTCGGCCGGGCCGTGTTGCGCCTGATCGAACCGACCGACGGTTCGATCACCTACCGCAAGGAACACGACGACGGCTCTATCGAGGAAATCGACCTGATGGACGTGTCGAGCTCGCAACTCCGGGACCTGCGCAAGGACCTGCAGTACATCTTTCAGGACCCCTTCGCAAGTCTGAACCCCCGACTCACCGTCGGTGACATCATCGGTGAACCGCTCGACATCCACGACATCGCGAGCGGGCAAGAGCGCATGAACCGCATCCACGAACTGCTCGATATCGTCGGGTTGAATCCCAGTCACACCGACCGGTATCCACACGAGTTCTCCGGCGGCCAGCGCCAGCGCATCGGCATCGCACGCGCCCTCGCAGTCGACCCGGAGGTCATCGTCTGCGACGAACCCGTCAGCGCGCTCGACGTGAGCGTCCAGGCGCAGATCCTGAACCTCCTCGAAGACCTGCAAGAGGAGTTCGGCATCGCCTACGTCTTCATCGCACACGACCTCAGCGTGGTCGAGCACATCTCCGACCGCATCGCGGTGATGTATCTCGGCCAGTTTGCCGAGGTGGGAACCACCGCGGAGGTGTTCGACCCGCCACACCACCCCTACACGGAGGCGCTGCTCTCTGCGATTCCGGAGCCAGACCCGGGCTGGGAGGCCGACCGCATCTTCCTGCCGGGGACCGTTCCGTCGCCGCTGAACCCTCCATCCGGCTGTCGGTTCCACACCCGCTGTCCGCGGGTGATTCCGCCCGAAGAGTACGAGTTCGACCAGAGCGTCTGGCGAAATCTACTCGATCTGAAAGTCAGGCTCCGGGACGCAGAATCGATCGAGAACGTGGTGACCGTGACCGGCGAGGAGAACGCGACAGCGGAAGCACACGCCGAGTTCGACGAACTCGTCCGCGACGAGTTCGACCTGCCGGACCGACTCTCGGATACCGAGGCCGAAACGGTGCTCGGGGAGGCGATCACGCACCTCCACGACGACGAGATTGCCGAGGCTGCAACGGAACTCTCCGACGCGTTCGAGTCGCCGTGTGAGCAGGTCGACCCCCCCGAGGTCCAGACCGGCGACACCCACCGGATCGCCTGTCTGCTGTACGACGACGAGTACACCGAGGAGTGGACAGCCGAAATCGAGAGCGATGCTTTCGCAGATGACTGATCCGACGCGGTTCGAACAGAGTCCTGGCAGACAGCGTTTTCACCGAGAAACACGGAGGTACGTGTGATGCGCCGCCTGTACGAGTCGAGTGCGGTCAGGCGCGACGACGACGACCAATTCACCCCGAACGAGCGCGACCGGGAGACGACACCGCGGGCACTGCGGTCGCTGCCGGGCAACTGGCTGAGCCGTCGGCTCGTTCCCAACTGGCTTCGTTATCGGGCGATTTCTGTCGACATCACCACCGAGCAGTCCGTCTATCCGACCGAGACGTCGATCCCCTTCCGGGTCACGATGAAAAACGCGCTGCCCATCCCTGTCGACGTGCCGACAGTCTCGCCGGTGCTGTGGTGCTGGAGTGTCGACGGTCACACCGAAGCATCACACGTGCCGACGCGGGACCCGCCCGAGGAACAACACGCGTTTCACTTCGACCGGGGCGAGCAAAAGCAGTTCACCAAGCGCTGGGACGGGCGGTTTCGGCTGTCGGACTCGGAGTGGGAGCCCGCCGACCCGGGAGAGTACACGCTTGGCGTTCGACTCAACGTCGATGGCGCGAGCAGTCTCGGTCTCGCTGACGAGACGACCGTGCGACTCGACGGGGGGTCGAACTGATGTCGACTGCGGCGCTCACAGACCGCGTGCAGGCGGTGCTCGACAGGGTTCGACAGCCGGAGTACACCGGCGAGAACCGCTGTCTCCCCTGTACTGTCGTCAATCTCGTGCTCGCACTCCTCGCGAGCGCGCTCGCCGCACTCGTCGCACTCGAACTCGCAGTCGTCGTCTTGCTCGGGTCCGTGCTCGCCATCGCCGTCCGTGGCTATCTGGTCCCCTACACGCCGACGCTGACGAAGCGATATTTCCCCAACCGCGTGCTCGCGTTCTTCGAGAAGGGGGAGAGCGAGGACGAGGAGGAGACCTACGAAGCGCTGGAACAGCTTCAGTATCGCCGGGAGAACACGGTCGACCCCGACGAGTTTCTCGTCGAGGCGGGCGTGACCGAACGAACCGATGGCGGCATCCAGCCGACGGCGTCGTTCACCGACCGCGTTCGCGAACACGTCGAGACGCTGCGCACCGAGGACATGAGCGTCGACAGTTTCGACTGGGAGACGCTCGGCGGCCTGTTCGATGCCGACCCAGAAGATATCTCTGAGGAGGACCGGGAGTATCCGGCGGTCAAGGTCGGCCACCGTATTCGGAAGTGGCCGGGAACAGCGGCACTGGTCGCAGACGTGGCGATCGAACGGACACTTCGGGAACACACCGACCGGTGGGAGGCGGTGCCGCTCACGCAACGGCAGGAGATCCGCGAGGGACTCAGAGTGTTTTTCGAGACCTGTCCGGCCTGTGATGGAACGCCCGAAGTGACCAAAGACCGGGTCGAGTCCTGCTGTCGCTCGCGCAAAGTGAAGGCGCTTCGCTGTCAGGACTGCGGCCAGCAACTGCTCGAACGCGACCCGAGCGCCGATACATGGACGCCGCGTGCCGGACTCTGGGCTGACGGCGCGGCGTGACGCGGGACGGCGTCCGCGAACGCGAGTTCACCACTCGACAGAGAGAGTGCCGTCCCCCTCGGGGTCGGGAGCGAGTTCAGCGCCAGTCTCGCGGTCGATGACGTGGATGACGCCGCGGTCCTTCTTCGCCGGACAGACCTCGGCAGCGCGGACGTTCTCCTGTAGCTGAGACTCGTCGATGAAGTAAGCCCGTGGCTGTGCGATTCCGGTTTCGAGGCTCAGTTCCCAGTTGTCAGAGACTTCCGCGCACTTGCCTGCGCCGATGCAGGCGTTCGCCTCGAAGATGATCTTGTAGGGTTTCTCCGCCACCGGCGGCGCGTCGGTCTCCCCAATTTCGGTCGGATCGATCGGTTCGTCTGGCATCTCAGTAGTATGTCGCCCCAGCGGTCACTCGTTGATCTCGACGGATTCGATGTAGACCGGCGTCGTCGGGCCGTCGTGCATGTCGGTGTCAACATTCCCGATTGCTTCGACGACGTCCATCCCGTCGATAACTTCACCGAAGACGGCGTGATTGTCGTCGAGGTGTGGCTGTGCGGCGAGCGTGATGAAAAACTGCGAGCCGTTGGTGTCGGGGCCGCTGTTTGCCATCGAGACGACACCGGCACCGTCGTGGCGAAGTTCCGAGTGGAACTCGTCTTCGAACTCGTAGCCCGGTCCGCCGCGGCCGGTTCCGGTCGGGTCACCGGTCTGGATCATGAAATCCTCGATGACGCGGTGGAACTCGACGTCGTTGTACAGCGCATCGCCGCGAATTTCGCCGGATTCGGGGTCTGCCCACGTCGTCGTGTCCGGTGCCGGGTCGTCGTTTGCGGCGGGGTCGTGTTCGGCCAGGCCGACGAAGTTCTCGACGGTTCGCGGTGCGCGCTCGTCGAACAGGTCGATTTCGATGTCCCCTTTCGAGGTGTGCAGCGTCGCGGTCAGGTCACTCATAACTGGAGAGTGGGCGGGCGACTGGAAAACGATGGCGGTCTGTCCGTCGGCAGTCACGCGTCGTCGCCAATCTGGGTTAGCTTCTCGTCGAGACGGTCCCGAAACGCATGCAGGGAATCCAGATCACCGCTTCGGAACTCGCGAGCGAGGCCGAGAGCGTCGTCGACCTGATCGCGGGCCTGTCGATACCTGTCGCGGGCTGACTCGGTGTCTCCTTCCGAGTCGAGGTCCCGATCCCCTGTTGCTTCAAGTGCCTCCGCGTACGCACGGCGGGCGTCGATCAGGTCGACGACGGTCTCTTCGATTCGCTCGCGCAGTTGCTCGGTGTCGGCAAAGTCGATATCAGTTCCCCAGCCTGCGGTGAGCGCACGTCGGTACTGCTCGAATGCGTCCTGCCAGTGCTCCACCGCGACGGCGTGTTTGTCTGTCGCCATCGCCCGCTCGCGGGCCTGGTGAGCCATCGCCATCGGGCGCACCGACAGGTCAGAGAGTCGGGCGTCGACGGTGTCAATCTTCGTCTGGATCGTTCGCGTCCGCTCGAATCCGTACTCGATATCGGCGGTCAGCGCCCGTTCGAGGTGTGCCCGAGCGCGTTCGTACCGCCGATATGCCTCGGCATAGGCATTCGTCTCTGCCTGGCGTGCTGCCTCGGCGATCAGCGTTTCGGCACGCTCGATGCGGCCGTCCGTCCACTCCCGGTGACAGTCGGCCTCGGCGACCCGGATCCGCTCGTCCAGCGCGTCCCGGATCCGCTCGTCTGCGCGCTCGGCCCGAGCGGTCGCCTTCGCGAGTGTCCGCTCCAGTTCGTCGCCCCGGTTCCGGGCGGCCTGTCCGCGGCCAGCCGCCAGATCCGCGCACAGTTGCGCTGTGAGTTCGTGACAGTCTTCGAGCGTCGCGACGACGCGCTGCCAGTCTCCGCTCACCTCGTCGACGAACGACGCCAGTTCGTCCATCGACCCCGCATCCGACGGTGTGAACTCGTAGACACCCTCGGCCCACACGTCGACGACCAGGGTGGAGCGAAACAGACTGTCTGCGGCCCGTATATCCCGCAGATCGGTGTAGGGGACGCCGCGAGTCTCTGCGCTCGTTGGCGTCTCGAAGCCAAACAGCAGTCGCCTGTCGGTCGCAACTACGACGCCCGTCCCGTCGTTCGCAATCTGCATCACCGTTTCGTCGTCACACACGAGATTCCGGTCGCTTGGGAGGCTGTACTCGGTGGACTCTGTCTCCCCGAGCACCTGTTCGAGCGCCGTGAGCAGCCCCGGCGCTCCCGATAGCTGCGCTGCAAGTTGCGTCCGGACGTCATCTAATGTATCTGACATTATATCCCACCCGCGACCGACGCGTGGTGTGAGTTACTGACTTCCAAGGAAATAATTATCGATAGTGAAAAAGATGATGGCCGTTTCGCCCGAATCGCAGGACAACGACACGCTGACGGACCCAGTCGGAATGTTGAACTGGTGGACTGTCGTATGATGGGTGATGGCAGCAGAGCCGCTAGTCGTCGCTATCTGTGGGAGTCTTCGTGAGACGAGTTACACCCGGCTTGCGCTCGAAGGCGCTCTCGCGGGTGCCACGGCGTCAGGCGCGCGAACAGAACTGGTCGACCTCCGGGAGTGGGATCTGCCGCTGTTCGACCCGGACGACAGAGAGCGGGGTGACGCAAGTCGTCTCAAGCGACTGGTTCGCGACGCCGACGCGGTGTTGCTCGGCACACCCGTCTATCACGGGATGGTCTCGTCGGCGCTGAAAAACGCATTCGACTACCTCGGGAAAGCGGAGTTCGAGGGAACAATTGTCGGTCTGCTGGCGACCGCTGGCGGTGGCTCCTACGCCGCTACGCTCGAACATCTGCGCACCGGCGTTCGAACGGTACACGGCTGGGCACTTCCGCACGAAGTCGGGATCCGCGACGCATCGGACGAATTCGAGAACGGGGCGTTCGTCGACCCGGAACTGGAACAGCGAGTTCGAAAACTCGGTCGGATGGCGGCGACGTATGCGCGGGAGAATCCGCACGCTCGGGAATAACTGCAGGACAGAGAATTCGCCCGGTCATACTGTCGGCTGTACCATCTCGAAAATAATTCGCTATTCGAGGTGGCGAATATTTGTACGTACGTACAGCCGACAGTATCAGTTCCAGAACTCGCTGTCCTTGTTCAGTTTGGGGATCCACGTGTCGGACTCGTTTGCCAGCAGCGCGACCCGGGAGGCGGGAACCTCCTTCTGCTCGTCGTGGGGGAGGTACTCAGCCATCCGGTCGGCGAAGTCGACGACGTCCTCGTGGTCGGGCATCGAGTCCCGGTCCAGTCGCCCCCGGGAGTGGCCGACGTGCATGTAGGCTTTCAGTTCCACGTAGTCCGCCCGGGCGCGGGTACACATGGCCGCGTACCACTCGGGGTGGTGCATGTTGTGCCCATTCACCAGCGTCGTCCGGATGACCGTCCGGGTGTCCTCCTTGTCCGCGAGCACGTCGAGCGTGTCGACGAGGTTCTCCCACGCGTCGTCCTCGACGGCCTTGACCGTCCGCTCGAAGGTCTGTCGGTCGGGCGCGTCGACGGAGACGTACAGTTGCGTGGGGTCACACGCGTCCAGCACCTCGGGTTTGGTCCCGTTCGAGACCAGAAAGGTGGTGATGTCGCGGTCGTGGAACTCCTCGATCAACTCCGGCAGATGGGGGTACAGCGTCGGTTCGCCGTCGAGCGAGATGGCGACGTGTCGAGGCTCCATGGCGTCGTCGAAGCGCTCGCGGGGCACGTCCTCGTTGCCGCCAAAGCCCGAGAGCAGTTTCGTCTGCAACTCGATGGAGGCATCTGCGACTGCCGCGGGGTCGTCCCACTCCACGTCACCGAGTTCGTAGGCGTGGCCTGCATGATCCCGCCAGCAGAACACACAGCGCTCGTTGCACTTCACGACCGGCGTCATCTGAATACAGCGGTGTGACTCGATGCCGTAGAAGATGTTCTTGTAGCATTTTCCCTCCCCCCGGAGCGAGTTTTTCGTCCACCCACAGGTCTGGACGGCCGTGTGATTCTCGCTGTGGTAGCTCGGGTCATCGACCTGTTTTGGCCCCTGCGAGTCACTCATCACCTTCATACTACAGGTTTGGAATGAAAAGCCGTTCGGTCTGTGCAGTGAGCGCGGTCGACACCGGACGGTGACACGAGACGGCAGCCCACGTCGCTACTCCAACCCGTTAGCCTGATACATCGCGCCAAAGTACCGGGAGATATGTTCCCTGCGATGCGTGCGGCAGTCGAGGCGGCGCTTACTGACGCGCTCGCTGACCTCGATTACCCCACTGACGACCTGGGCATCGAGCGTCCGCCGGAGGACGTCGATGCAGTGATTGCGACGAGTGTGGCCTACCGACTCGCGGAGGTGGCTGGCGCGCCGCCACCGGCGGTCGCGGCCGAGATTGCCGAGACGTTCGACGCCGAAGCCTGCGAGTACGTCGACCACGTCGAGGCGGCCGGACCGTACGTGAACGTCTTCCCGAACGAGCAGTACTTCGCTGACACGCTCGCGGCCGCGAGAGACGACGAGTTCGGAACGCGACCCGACCGGGAGACGAGCGTCGTCGTCGAGCACACGAGCGCGAACCCCACCGGACCCGTCCACGTCGGGCGTGCCCGCAACCCGATCATCGGCGACGCACTCGCCCGCCTGCTCGAATACGCGGGCTACGACGTCGAGCGCCACTACTACGTCAACGACGCTGGCCGACAGATCGCGACGTTCACGTGGGCCTACGAAACCTTCGACGAGGCCGACCTGCCCGACCCCGAGCGGGACTCGCCCGAGTACGACATGGTCCGGTACTACCGGAAGGCAAACACCTATCTCGAAAACGCGGACGAGGACGAGAAAGCAGCGGCGGAGGCGGCAATTCAAGCCATCCTGCAGGGTCTCGAAGACGGGGACGAAGAGACCTACGAGCGCGTGGGCGAAGTCGTCGACACGGTACTCGGGGGGATGCGCAAGACGCTCGCACGGCTTCCCGCCGAGTTCGACGAGTTCGTCAAGGAGACCCGCTTCATGCGGGATGGCTCGACCGACGACGTGGTCGGGCGACTCAAGGAAACCGAGTACGCCGTCTACGAGGACGATGCCTGGCAACTGGCGTTTCCCGATATCGACAAGAACCTCGTCTTTCTGCGCGCCGACGGTACCTCACTATACACCACCCGGGACCTCGCTCACCACGAGTGGAAGCTGGACAACTTCGACGAGGCGGTGACCGTCCTCGGTGAGGACCACCGCCTCCAGGCGAAACAACTCCGCGAGACTCTCGACATCCTCGGTCACGACACCGGCCGGATTCGGACGGTACATTACTCGTGGGTGAACCTCCCCGAGGGCGGGATGAGTACGCGCGAGGGGACCGGGATCGACCTGGACGACCTGCTCGACGAGGCCATCGCCCGCGCTCGCGAGGAGGTCGAGACGCGCCTCGACGACCGCATCCGCGACGACGAACTGGACGAGGCTGACATCGAGCGCATCGCCCGGCAGGTCGGTATCGGCGCCGTCCGTTACGACATCGTCGCCAAACAACCCACCAAGGGGATCACCTTCGAGTGGGAGCGCGCGCTCGATTTCGAAGCGCAGAGCGCACCCTACGTTCAGTACGTCCACGCCCGCGCGAGCGGGATCCTCGCCGAGGTCGACGGTGCCGAGACGGACGCGCTCGAACCCGATCCGTCAGTACTCGATTCGGATGCCGAGCGGGAACTGATCCGGGAGATTGCCCGTTTCCCGGCGGTGGTCGAGGCGGCGGCAGACGACCTGCATCCCCACGTCGTCGCCACCTACACCCGCGACATCGCGGAGGCGTTCAACGCCTTCTACCGCGAGTGCCCGGTACTGGATGCACCCGAGGAAATCAGAGCGGCCCGACTCGCGCTCGTCGTCGCCGCGCGAACGACAGTCGCGAATGCGCTCGACATTCTGGGCGTGGAAGCGCCCGACTCGATGTAACGGTTATCCAAACAGGCCGCCGAAGACGCCACCGTCGTCTTCCTCGTCCTCGCTGTCTTCGTCCTCATTAAGGAACCACTCCTCCTCGAAGACAGGATCGAGATCCACACCCGTCGCTCCCTCGAAGAAGATACGTTCGAGTGACTCGGCGAGTTGCGTGTACGCGGCGGTAGCGTTGCTCTCGGGGCTGTTGAGGACGAGTGGTTCGTCTCTGGTCGCGTCCACGTCCTCGGGAACGATTCCGAGCATCGGCATGTCGAGTCGCTCTGTGACCGCAGCAACGTCCGTGTCCGCTGTGACTCGCGAGATGATCGCACCGAGTACGGTTCCATCGACGCGCTCGGCGAGGTCGGCAGTCTTTTTCGTGTCGTTTATCGCCACGTCGTCGGGCGTCGTCACCAGAACGATACCGTCGGCAAGACCGAGCGGCACCGTCGTTTCGTGGCTCAGCCCTGCACCGGTGTCGATGAGCACGATGTCGTAGGCGTTTTTGAGCGTCTTCGTGACCTTTCGGAGTTTTGCCGGGTCGGCCTCGGCGAACGCTTCGAGGCTCTGTTCGCCGGGGACTGTCGTGAGTCCGCCCTGTGCATCAGTCAGTGCCTCGCTGACAGTCGAGTCGCCCGCGAGAATCTCGTGGAGACTCCTGTCGTGGTCGAGTTCGAGCATCTCCCCGAGGTTCGCCATCCCCAGGTCGGCGTCGATGACGACCGTATCGTACCCCCGGTCTTCGAGTGCGACGCCGAGATTGACCGCTGTCGTCGTCTTCCCGACACCGCCCTTGCCACCAGCGATCGTACAGACATACCCTGCCATCGTCAACTGTGCATACGCTTGGGGCCGACGGATATAAAACCCGTCAGTCGCTCCTGCCCGCTCGGCGGACGGGCACAGAACACCACTGGAAAGGCGCCACAGTAGATGTCCCTACATACTAAAGTTTATACGAGGAGAAAGTCACTACTGACCATGAGACGCCGAACGTTCGTATTGACGGCAGTAAGTGCAGGTACGCTGGGACTGGCAGGCTGTTCAGGAGGCGACGACGGTGGCAGCGACAGCGAGGACGGAACGGGAAGCGACGATGCGAGCGACGGAACGGCAGACGGCGGGTCAGATGATGGGACGACTGACGGCGGAAGTAGCGATGACAGCGGGTCAGACGATGGGACGACAGACGACGGGAGCGGTGACAGTGGATCGGGCGACGATGGGATGACAGACGGCGATGGAAGTAGCGGTGACGGTGGATCAGACGGCGGCAGCGACGATGGAACCACAGACGGGGGAGGGACAACGGACGGACCGGCAGTCGGGGAACACACCCAGTGGGCGAATTCGTTCGTCGCAGAGATGAGCTTCGACGTCGACGGGCAGACCGGATCGATGACGATTCGCAGTAGTGAGGGCAACTACCACCAGACCATCGAGACCCAACAGGGAGCGATGGAGATCTATCAGATCGACGGGGATATCTACTTCGTTCAGGGAGAACAGTGCTTCCTGAACCCAGGGGACATGGTTCCAGACCCGGAGACGGGCGTGGATATACAGGATGAGTCGGCGGTGACGGGGGGCAACCCCGACCTCACACCGGCCGGTCGCGAGACAATCGACGGCGAAGAGATGTACGTCTACGAGACGAGTTCCAACGGCACCGACGTGACGATATACATCAGCACCCAGTCGGGCTACATCCGGCGCGTCGAGACGCCCCAGGGAACCATCGAGTATCACTCCTGGGGCGAGGTCGGTACGATCGAGGCCCCGGATCTCAACTGTCAGAGCATGTAGTGCGGATAGCCGAAGGACAGCAAGCAGTTTCACCCCGGTTCCACAGACCGCGTTTCGAGCGGGCCGTTCGGGGAAACCGCTCTTCGGACGGCTTAACCGTCTTCACCGTTTTGTGTCCCATACGAGACAATGGCCTCCGACGACACGAGCGACACAGAACAATACCAAGATAAACAAAAATACGAGTTCCGAAAGGTAATAGAGGAACTCAAAGACTACCACGGCTCCGGGACACAGCTTGTGACTATCTACGTCCCGCCCGACAGACTCATCAGCGACGTCGTCGCCCACGTCACCCAGGAACACTCCGAAGCGAGCAACATCAAGTCAAAGGACACCCGCACGAACGTCCAGGACGCCCTCAAGAGCATCAAGGACCGGCTGAAATACTACGACACCAAGCCGCCCGAAAACGGAATGGTGCTCTTTTCCGGCGCAGTCGACTCCGGCGGCGGCCAGACCGAGATGATAACCCGCGTACTGGAGAGTCCGCCCCAGCCAATCGAGTCCTTTCGCTATCACTGCGACTCCGAGTTTCTCACCGAACCGCTCGCGGAGATGCTCACGGACAAGGGCCTCTTTGGCCTGATCGTCCTCGACCGGCGCGAGTCGAACGTCGGCTGGCTCCGGGGCAAGCGTGTCGAACCCGTCAAGTCCGCGAGTTCGCTCGTCCCCGGCAAACAGCGAAAAGGTGGTCAGTCCGCACAGCGATTCGCCCGTCTGCGACTCGAAGCCATCGACAACTTCTATCAGGAGGTCGCCGGGATGGCGAACGAACTGTTCGTTCCCAAGCGCCACGAGATGAACGGCATCCTCGTCGGCGGCCCGTCACCGACCAAAGACGAGTTTCTGGACGGCGACTACCTCCACCACGAACTGCAGGACATGGTGCTCGGCAAGTTCGACGTCGCCTACACCGACGAGTCCGGCCTCTCTGATCTCGTCGACTCGGCGAGCGAGGTGCTCGCCGAACACGAGATTCTCGAAGACAAGCAGGTCATGGAGGAGTTCTTCGAGCAACTCCACGACGGCGAGAAGGCCACCTACGGGTTCGAGCCGACCCGCGAGAACCTCATCATGGGCGCTGTCGACCAACTGCTCATCAGCGAGGACCTCCGGAAGGACGTGGTCACCTACGAGTGCTCGAACGGCCACGAGGAACGCGAGTATCTCGACCGACCCGAGGACACGCCCGAACACACCTGCTCGCGCTGTGGCGAGACAGTCTCAGCGGGCGAGCGCGAAGATGCGATCGACCATCTCATGGAGATTGCAGACCAGCGCGGCACCGATACGGTCTTCGTCTCGACTGACTTCGAGAAAGGCGAACAACTGCTGAACGCCTTCGGCGGCGTCGCAGGCCTGCTGCGGTACTCGACTGGGGTCTAAGTGGTCTAAATCGGCTCTGTTGAAATACCTACACCAAGCGAACGAACCTCAAGCTAGTTATCAAATGTATTGGTCACAATATCGAGTGAAGCCACGCTATGTCACACGAGGGGTGCGATTGTCCGTAATTCCGAGAGAGACGGACTGCTGAGTATAGCGGTTGAGTCCAGCACGGGTCAGAGATCGGATCCACTCCGCATCTGCTGACCGTTTTCTTGCTACCGAGTAGGAAGCTTAAGGGAGCGCGACAGGAGAGTGGATACGTAATGAGTCCGACCGTCCACGAGATCAGGAACGCGATTCGAGTTACGACAGGTCGCTTCGAACGGGAGGTCGATGCGTCGTTCACGAAGGAAGAGCTTCAGGCAATTTGTGAAGCGCTCGGGATCGATATCGACGAAGCGGAGCGGTCGGCGACAACGCGGATGCGCCGACGAATCCGGACGCAGGTCGGGATCGCAGAGTCGCTGGAGACGGCAGACGACGTCCAATTCCGGAAGGCTGACCTCCAAGCGATTGCTGAGGCGGTTGGGGCGTCAGTCGAGCCGTAGTCGCCAGCCGCTTGACTAGTTTTCCTGCTGGCATTTCCGACTTGATCACCTCGAGTGAGAGAACTGGTTCCTGACCGACTCGCGCCCTGTATTCAGCAGGACTGCTGAAAGTATCACCGATTGGTGGTTTCAACAAGGCAGCTAGATCAACTGTTCGAGGTGACGACGACGACCCGCAAGATCGATCTCCGTCTCGATGGTCGCGTCTCGTGCGAGTCGGTCGAGCACCAGAAGCGGGTCGACGCCCGCTCGCTCGACCTGTTCGTACAGCGTCGTGATCGCCGCGCGGTGAAGCGCCAGACTGTCGAGCAACCCCACGAGGACGGCCATGGGAACGGCCGCGTCGTGTTCCTCGGGAAACGCCTCGCTTATCTGTGAGAGGTTCGGCGGCGTGTCGACTGGTTCCTCCGTCGGATCCATCGACAGACAACGGGTGCACATCCGGACGGTCGGCGCGCCCACTGCATCCGTCACCGCGTCCGGGACGGGCACCAGCACGGTCTTGGATCCACAGTCGGGGCAGGTCATACGCTGACTTCCGCGGCCAGCATGATACCGCTTTGGGAGCGTCCAGTTTCTGTCCCACGTCGTGACTGCTCACCGGACGTGCCGACAGGTTTTAATCAGTGGTACAGCGTAACACGATACTGATGAGCACACGGCTGTCCGTTCCCGAATCCTGCACTCAGTGCGCCCACTTCGACCAGTTTCACAGCACCTGTTCGCATCCCTCGCGGCAGGCGATCGTACAGGAGTTGCGGGGCGAGTCCGACTGCTGTCCGATGTTTGCCCAGGTGCGCGCCGAGGCGATGCGTGATCTGGCGAGGCGCGTCGGAGATGGCGCTGCTGG
Organism: Halovenus marina; assembly: GCF_051414115.1. Lineage (NCBI taxonomy): Archaea > Methanobacteriati > Methanobacteriota > Halobacteria > Halobacteriales > Haloarculaceae > Halovenus > Halovenus marina. Next base: position 2,771,020 of record NZ_JBLKNZ010000001.1, read on the forward strand.
CGAGTCAGACAGCAGATGAACAGTTCGCGCCAAGACGGCCGTGGTTGACGAATAGTCCGACGCAGCTCAGTCGTCGGCAGTAACTGGCTCCTCGGCCGCTTGCTCCTCGGCTTCCCGCTCTGCTTTCTCCTCTTCCTCTTTCTTGGCTTTGATCTTCTTCATGCGGAAGATCTCTTCGCGTTCCTGCTCTTCGAGTTTCTGCTCAATGTACTCCTTGTTCTCGTACAGGTCGGGAAGGAGTTTGAACTCCAGGGCGTTGACGCGCCGTTTCGTGGTTTCGATCTCGTCGAGCATCTTCTTCATCGCGGTTTCGACCTCGGCGGCGAGGATGATCGATTCCAGCAGTTCCTCGTAGGCGTCGGCGGCCTCGTCGATCCGTGCGCTCGTCCCGAGCACGCCGTAGCCACGCTCGGACAGGTCCTTGCGAACCTTGGTGGATTCGATCTGTGGGACGACGACGCCCATGATGTTTTTCGACTGGGTGGTGATCTCGGGGTGTTCCTTGAGCGCGGCGGCGGCCCCGCGAACGGCGACGTCGCCCTCCATCGCTCGCGCCATGTCGATGGCGCGCTGGGCCTCCTCGTAGTTGTCCTCCATGCCCGAGCGAACGTCCTGGGCCTGGTCGAGAATGTCCATAAACTCCATGATGAGGCCGTCGCGCTTTTTCTCCAGCGTGTCGTGCCCACGCTCTGAGAGTTCGATGCGGTCTTCGATCTGCATCAGATTCTTCCGCGTGGGTTTGACGTCTTCGGCCATTAGGGGGTGCTTTGGCGTGTAGCCAGTTAACCGTTTTCAGTCGCTCTCGTCGGCCTCGCGGTCGTGGCTGGCACGCTCCTGCCGATAGTAGTACTTCGAGGCGTAGAACGCGGCCGCGCCGAGCGCCCAGAGACCAAAGAGTACGGGGTCGTTTTCGCTCCCGATCAGGAGCCGTCCGGCCCACGCGCCGAGCAAGGCGAGGACGAGAACGAGAAAGGCGTTGCGCCCGGCACGCATCGTGTCGTCGGCTTCGACCATCGGCTACCGATACGCTCACCGGGCGTATACGCGTTCCCATCTCAGACGATCCTCACTCGGCGCTGGCAAGTTGGTTGCCACGGGCGACGACGTACAGCAGGATGACGCCCAGACCCACGGCGAGGATGAGTTGTGTCACCAAGAGCAGTCCGAACGTGAGGACGGATGCACCCGGAAACAACATCGCAAGCAGCGCCGGAACGAGCGCCAGCGCGCCAAAGAGTACGATGAGTCCGAGCAGCGGGACCGCTTCCGCGAAGATCTGTTCGAGGTCCAACTCTCGTGTGTCGCGGTCGACGAAGGGACCGGAGGGCATGAATCGCACGTTCGGCGCTCTGTGGCTTGTGTATTCCGGTCTCACACCACAGGCCACGTCCAGATCCCCTGTTCGCGGTCGAGTAACGCGACGACAGCCGTATGCGGGAGCGTCAACACGGCGATTGCAACGAGGTACAGCCCAGTTGCGCCCGCGAGCGTCTCGGGGCTGCTGGTTACCTGCCATAGCACGCCGACGAAACCGAGCGCCAGCACCGTCGGAACGGCCGCCTCCAGTGCGAACCGACCGAGTGGCCAGAGCCACCGGTGTCCCGCGAGGTACTCGACCGAGCGCTCGTCGAGTAACACGACCCGGGCGATATGGCGTACCGAGTGCCAGAAACAGAAGTACACACCGACGGCGAGAATCGGGGGAACGAGCAGAAAGAATAGCCAGAGAAACACCGTCTCAGCGGCGTCGAGTCGCCAGGAGCGCCGGTCGCTCGCGTGCGCGAACCCGCGCGCGAGTGTACCGAGTGTAAGCAGTCCGAAGAGCCCAGCGAGTGCGAGTCGGGGCCGCGTGTCGAACAGCCACCACGCACCTGCAGCGCCACCGAACGGTTCAACGAACGTATCCACGACAGCGCGATACGTCTCCGGAAAGCCAAACAGCGGGACGAGCATCGGCAGACCGCCACGGACAATAACTGTCAGGGCTTGCTGCGTGAAGTCGTCGACGTGGTCGGTGCCAAAGAGGTCACGCAGGGCGTAGAGGTCACCCTGCCCCCAGTGAAACCACGTCAGGGCGATGAAGACGGCTGCCGCAAGCAACGGACGCACGAACCACAGCGCGAGATACGCAGCGCCGGCGACGAGATAGAGCGCCGACACCTCAGCCACGCCGCGGAGGGAAACACGGCCTTCTCGAGCGCGCGGCAACGCCACGTAATCGACGGCGCCGTGGGGTAACCCGAAGACGACGACGCTCGCGACCAGCGGGGCGTACTGGGCGGTTGTCGGGAGTTCACCGACGAGCAGTGAGAGCACAGCGAACGCGGCGAGTGGCAGCCACCCGAGCGCAGTGACGGCGTTGCCCAGGAGCGTTCGAGCCGTGACGCCGTCTATCCCCATCGGGCGATCACCCACCGGAGCAACACGAGCGCTTGCACGATAAACAGTGACGTGACCAGGAAGAAAAGCCCCTCCTCTATCGGCAGGCCACCGACGGTCAGCCCCGTCGAGTACGTCGGCGAGATGGTCCACAGCCCCTGCGCGATGGCGATGCGGTCGATACTCGACAGGTACACGACCGGCACGCCGACCAGCACGACGATTCGCCGCCGAATCGCGAGCAGATACCGCAAGCCGACGCCCCACTGGAGGGCAAAGACTGGCCCGGCCCACGCGAGGATCGCACCGAGATAGAACGTCTCAGCAGGTCCGAGGAGCAATCCAACGCCGACGGCCCCGACAGCCACGCCAGCAACGACTCCGAGCAGTCGGTCACGCCAGCTGTGCCCGACAGTCGGGTCGGCGACGCTAGCGTACTGGAACGTCCAGACACTGACCAGAACGGTCTGGGCGACGATAAACAGATACTCGCCGAGGGGCATCCACCAGAGACGCGTCGTGACCACGCCCTCGCCGTACCACCAGACGCCCCGCGCGATGAGGTAACTGTCCCACGGGATCGTGTAGCCGAGCGCGAGTGTGATCATGAGTGCGACCCCGCCGACCTGAACGCGAACGGGCTGGTGGTCGCCTCGACGGGAGATGACACTCCCCATGACGAGTATCGACAGTGGGATCCCTGCAAACACCGCCAGAAAGGACAGATACGTGAGCTGTGAAAGCATCAAATCTGGAGTGTGAGTACACGAGAACGGCGATGGTTGTAGTCTGTACGGTTATGTGTGGTCGGTCGGTTCCCGTGCGATCAGTCGGCCGTCGCCGAATCGGCCGCCGCCGCGCCGAGCACCTCACGACCGGAGAGCAACAGGATGAGGCCGAAGCCGATCTTCGCCGTCAGGTCGAGCACCGCGAACCCGGCCGTCTCGACACCGAGTCCGACAACCTCCAGCCCCTCGGTTCCGATGAGCCACCAGGCCGGATACACCAGCCAGATCACCACGATGAGGTTCCGGAGCGTTTTGAACGTCGATGTCGCTTGACCGCCAAGCGCCTGCGCCTTGTCGGTGAGGCTGCCAAACAGCATGTACAGCAACACGAGCAGGAAGGCTGTGGAGACGCCCCACCAGATGAGGCGCTGGACTTCCACGCCGACCTCCGACATTGCGACCGCACCGACACCGGCGCTGGTCAGCGTCGCGAGCGCACCAGTCCCGATCATCGCGACGTCGAGACCGATGAGCGACGCCAGTTCGTTGCGTGTCGCCCCAGCGAGCAACCCAAGGTCGAGCAACAGTAGCGGTGTCGTGATGAGCCAGTCAGTGTATCTGGCCCAGTAGATGGTTCGCACTTCACCATCGATGGTTATCTCCGTCACGCCAAAGCCCAGCGCCATCGCCAGATAGTTTACGAACGCTATCGCGGCGATGAATATCGTCACGATGAAAAACTCCTGCATGCGTTCGTTCTTTTCGCCCCAGCCTTTGGCGATAAAGAACAGCATGCCGAGGAACATTCCCGCTGTGCCGACCCACAGCGACTGTTCAACCAGTGTGCCGACTTCGTTAGTTAATGCCATACATGTATTAATATGCTACATAGTGTATTAATACACAGGCCTACATTATTTGGGGGACTGATACTGCTGGCTGTCCGGTCGGATACCAGTCTGTCCAGTCTGGGTCTCGAGACGGTGTCGTCAGTGTGAGCGGAACCGGTACAGAGAAACAGCTGTGATGCTCGCCGATTAGTCGTCGGCGGTGACGGCTTCCTGCTCGTCTTCGACGTAGTACTCTTCGATGAACTCCTCGTCGATGCGGTTGAGTTCCTCTTTCGGGATCATCGAGAGCAGTTCCCAGCCCAGGTCGAGGGTCTCGTCAATCGAGCGGTTGGTGTCGTAGCCCTGCTGGACGAACTCCTGCTCGAACCGGTCGGCGAAGTCGAGGAATCGGTTGTCCCGATCCGACAGCGCCTCGCGGCCGACGATGTTCACCAGGTCCCGCAGGTCCTCACCCTCCGCGTAGGCGGCGTACATCTGGTCGGAGACGTCACCGTGGTCTTCGCGGGTTAGCCCCTCGCCGATACCGTCGTCCATCAGCCGTGAGAGGCTCGGCAGGACGTTGATCGGCGGTTCGATACCCTGCGAATTGAGGTCGCGGTCGACGTAGATCTGCCCCTCCGTGATGTATCCCGTCAGGTCCGGGATCGGGTGGGTGTCGTCGTCGCCGGGCATCGTCAGGATGGGGATCTGTGTGACAGAGCCCTCGCGACCCTTGATCCGACCGGCCCGCTCGTAGAGGTTGGCCAGGTCGGTGTACATGTATCCCGGATAGCCACGCCGTCCGGGCACTTCTTCGCGTGCCGCGCCGATCTCTCGCAGCGCCTCACAGTAGTTGGTCATGTCCGTCAGGATGACCAGCACGTGATAGTCCTTCTCGAAGGCGAGATACTCGGCGGTGGTCAACACCAGTCGCGGCGTGAGCGTCCGCTCGACTGCGGGGTCGTCTGCGAGGTTCATGAACACGACCGAACGTTCGAGTGCGCCGGTTCGCTCGAAGTCGTCCATGAACTCGTTTGCCTCCTCGGCGGTGATACCCATCGCGCCGAAGATAACTGCGAACTCGCTTCCTTCGTCGCCCGCTTCCTCCTCCTCTGGCACAGTCGCCTGTCGGGCGATCTGGAGTGCAAGGTCGTTGTGGGGAAGCCCCGATCCCGAGAAGATCGGGAGCTTCTGTCCGCGAACGAGCGTGTTCATCCCGTCGATACCGGAGATCCCCGTCTGGATGAACTCCTCTGGGTACTCGCGGGAGTAGGGGTTGATCGCGGCACCGACGATGTCCCGTCGCTCGTCGGGGACGATATCGGGGCCGCCGTCGATCGGTTCGCCCGTCCCGTCGAAGACCCGACCGAGCAGATCCTCGGTGACCGGCATCTTCATCGTCTCACCGAGGAAGCGAACCGACGCCTGTCGGTCGATCCCCTCGGTTCCCTCGAACACCTGGATTGCGACGTGGTCGCTGGCCGATTCGAGCACCTGTCCGCGACGGACTTCGCCGTCTGCGGTCTCGATCTCGACGATCTCGTCGTAGCCGATCGGCTCGTCGGTCTCGACAAAGACCAGCGGGCCGCTGATTTCCGAAATTGTTTGATATTCCTTCATTGTTAGTACAGCTCCCTGATCTCCGATTCGAGATCCGATTCGAGGTCGTCGACGTACGCCTCGTAGTCCTCCTGCACACCGATGCGGTTCAGCTGTGGCGCGGCGTCGATGTCGGTGATCTCCTCGACCGGCACGCCCGCGTCGAGTGCGTCGAACGCCTCGTCGTGGAACGTCTTGATCGCACCGAGGATTCGGTGGGTCTTGTCCGGCTCACAGAAGGTGTCCACCTCGTGCAGGGCGTTTTGCTGCAGATACGCCTCGCGGAGATATCGGGCGACCTCCAGCGTGAGTTGCTGGTCTTCCGGGAGTGCGTCCTTACCGACCAGTTGAACGATCTCCTGCAGTTCGGTTTCCTCGTCGAGGATGTCAATTGCCCACTGTCGGCGCTCGGGCCAGTCCTCTGCGACGTTCTCCGAGAACCACGGGTCGAGTTGGTCCCGGTACAGCGAGTACGATTCGTTCCAGTTGATCGCCGGGAAGTGCCGCCGTTCGGCCAGATCCGCGTCCAGCGCCCAGAACGTCTTGACGATACGAAGCGTGTTCTGCGTGACCGGTTCCGAGAAGTCCCCGCCCGGCGGGCTGACCGCCCCGATGACGGTCACGCTGCCCTCGGTGTCGTTGATGTTCTCGAAGGAGCCAGCCCGCTCGTAGAACTGCGCCAGTCGCGCTGCGAGGTAGGCGGGATACCCCTCCTCGCCGGGCATCTCCTCCAGCCGGGAGGAGATTTCCCGCATCGCCTCGGCCCACCGCGAGGTGGAGTCGGCCATCAGCGCAACGTCGTAGCCCATGTCACGGAAGTACTCCGCGATGGTGATCCCGGTGTACACGCAGGATTCCCGCGCTGCGACGGGCATGTTCGACGTGTTCGCGATGAGACAGGTCCGGTCCATCAGCGCGTTGCCCGTCGTCGGGTCTTCCAGTTCCGGGAAGTCCTCGATGACCTCGGTCATCTCGTTGCCCCGCTCGCCACAGCCGACGTAGACGACGATGTCCGCGTCGGCCCACTTGGCGAGTTGGTGCTGGGTGACGGTCTTACCCGACCCGAACGGACCGGGGATGGCTGCCGTCCCGCCCTTCGCGATGGGGAACAGACCATCGAGGATGCGCTGTCCAGAGACCAGCGGCGTCTCCGGACTGCGCTTCTCCGCCGTCGGGCGGGCCTCACGCACCGGCCACTCCTGGTGCATCTGGATCTCTTCGCCCGTGTCGAGTTCGACGACAGCGTCCTCGACGGTGAAGTTGCCGCTCTCGATGGCGACGACTTCGCCGCCGTCGGAGTCGGGCGGCACCATCACCTTGTGGTCGATGCTCGGCGTCTCCGGCACCGTGCCGACGATGTCACCGGCTTCGACCGCGTCGCCTTCCTCGACTTCTGGGGTGAACTCCCAGGTCTTCTCCAGGTCGATCCCCGGAGCGTCGACGCCGCGGTCGAGGAATGCCGACCCCATCTTCGATTCGAGGACGTCGAGCGGGCGCTGAACGCCGTCGTAGATAGCGTCCAGCATCCCCGGCCCGAGGTCGACCGACAGGGGCGATCCGGTCGATTCGACCGGTTCACCCGGAGCGACCGCGGAGGTCTCCTCGTACACCTGAATTGTGGTCAGGTTCCCTTCGATTTCGATAACCTCTCCCATCAGCCCCTCGTGACCGACGTACACAACGTCGTTCATCCGCGCGTCCAGGTCGACCGCGGTCACGACGGGGCCGCTTACGCTTTCGATGACGCCGTCTTCACGGACGTCAGATTCTGTTGCTTGACTCATTTAGTCTTCCTCCATCAGGTCGATACCGATCGCTCGCTTGATTTGGTCGCGGAGACCGCCACTTCCAGCCCCGCCACCGAGCGTTACGAGCACCGGTTCGACACTCGTTTCGACGTCGCTTCGCACGTCACGAGAGAGATGCGACAGGTCCTCGTCGTGCATGACGACGATACCGACATCCTCGTCAGCGAACGTCTCCTCGACGGCCTCGTCGAGCTGTTCGTCCTTCTGCTCGTCCGGTACGTTCGCGAACTTGCGGACGCCAGCCAGCCGAAAGCCAGTCGTGAACTCCGGACTGCCGACGACTGCGATTTCCTGACTCATGTTACCACGAGCTCCCGTTCTATCTCCTCGACCGAGAGACCGACCTCCCGGCCGCGGGCGATCGCCCGGATGTTCTCTATCTCCCGTTCCTTCGCGAGAATGTACGACAGCGCCGAACAGATCGAGATCGGGTACGTGTACGACAGCGCATCGGAGTACTCCAGAAGCGCCGCGTCGAGTGCGTGCTCGAACTGAATGAGGCTGTCTGCGTCTTCCAGGTCTGCGAGCGCGCTCGACAGCTCGTCGCCGTAGGTGCTCTCGCGGATGTGGTCGACGAGTTCGTCGAGGTTCCCGACAAGCTGTCGAAGCTCCGACTCGTCGAAGAGCTTGCCGCCTGCGATGTAGAACTCCGTCGGGTCCAGGTCGGTCCCGGTCCGTGAGAGACGAAGCGCGTTCCGGACGTTCCGGAAGTCGATTTCGGCCTGCAGCACCTCCGTGTACAGCCCTCGCGGCGTGTTCCGGTTGACGCGGGTCGTGTCGACATCTTCGAGCAGGTGCTCGTAGAACGTCTTGTCGATGGCGTTTTCCAGTGGAACCAGCACGTCTCGCTGCTCGTACTCGTCGAAGGCGGCGTCGAGCCCCTCTGCGAAGATGGTCGTTTCGAGCAGTTCGACGACTTCTTCGACCGATCCGGCGGCGGCGAGCTGGTCGAGCAGTTGCTCGTCGAACTCGCCTGCACGGATGTAGTCAGTCTGTATCTCCTCGGCGCTCGCACCGGAGTAGACGCCACGGAGCGCAGTCTTTGCGTTCCACGCGTCGAACTTCCGGAGGTAGTTGGCGATGAGGTCGTAGAGTTCGCCCTCAGCCCAGTCGAGCAGGTCGTGGAAGTGCTTTGCGAGATTTCGGTTCAGCGCGTATTCGATGAGGTCGACGCCGCTGTGACGCGTCCCGAGTTCGTTCATCTCGGTCTCGTACTCGGTTTCCTCCATGTAGCGGGCAATCTCGCCGGTGCCCATGCGAACGAGCTTTCGGTAGTCCTCCTCGTCGAACAGCACAGTCCGACGGGATCGAACGCGGCTGTTGACGTACTCCGGATTTGAACTGCCTGTCGCGCTCATTGGTCGAAGAGTTTCGTCGATATCTCGCGGAGATTCTCCTCCCAGACGTCCGCGAGAATCGAGTCGAACGTGTTTTTCACCCTGACACGGGACTGCTCGCTCTCGACGACGACGCCACCGAGACAGTCGTACTCACCGCCATACGAGAGGTCGTCGTACTCGTCGGCCAGCCCTTCGAGCAACTCGCGGTCGTCCGGCCGACCGTACACCTCCGCCTCGCCTTCGAACTCAGTCATGGCCGCTTCGAGCAGTGCGCGAGTCAGTTCCTCGCGTTGCTCGCCCTCAATGGCAGCGATTTCGCTCTCGACGTCCTCGCGAACCGACTGGAGCACTTCGCGTCGTGCTTCCAGTCGGGCCTGCTTGGCTTCGAGTTTGGCGCTCGACCGGCGCTGGTCGCGCTCCTGCTCGATCGTCCGCTCGACCTCGTCGAGGCGCTGTTCGCGGATCTGGTCTGCGTCTGCCTCCGCCTCGGCGATGATCTCGTCGGCTTCCGACTCTGCCTGTTCGCGGATCTCTTCCGCACGCGCGCGGGCTTGCTCTCTGATGTCTTCGGCTACTGTCTCTAAACTCATTGTAAGTAGATGGGCCGCGTTACACCACGAAGATGGTGACGAACGCGATAATGATGAGTGTTTCCGGGATAGCTGTGAAAATCAGTGCCGAGATCAGGTTGTCGCTGTCCTCCGCGACGGCCCCGACCGCGGCAGAACCGATACCACGCTGTGCGTATCCGGTTGCGAGTGCGGCCAGTCCGACCGCGATGGCCGCCGCGCCGGTGTTCTCGAGGAACAGGTCAGTGGTTGCTCCGCCGGTGTCCAGTACAACACTCAGGAACGCAGGTAGTGCTTCAATCATTGTTTGATTTTATTTAGGTCTCCGTGTAGCGTGTTTCGTGTCCGAACGATTCGTATGTCTTGCCACCGCCCTCATAAAACTTCTCAAAGAACTCGAAGTATTCGAGCCTGATAGCCTGTATTGCGGCGGTTCCACCGATCGCGAGTACGACAATGTGACCCACGATGTAGACTGGGATTCCCAGCAGCGCACCCTCGAGTCCGAGTTCGAGCGTCCACACTGAGATGTCCGAACCCATGTTGGAGAGGCCGCCGAAGATTATCTCCTTCCCGGCCTCTTCCTTGTGTCCCGGCGTGCTCGTGTGCATGAAGTGGAACCCTTCTTCGTCGGTGTACGCACCGAAATACAGGAGGTTGACCGCCAGTGCCATGCCCGCCTTCGCGAGCAACACCGCAGTCAACCGCGTGTACGAGAGCGTGTGTGCAAGTGGCACGAGGAACTCGACGGCCTCGTACCACGGCCCCATGATCAGTATGGCGATTCCGAGCACGAATGCGCCGAGACCGATGAGACCGACAAGTTCTGGGAAGCCAGTGAACCCGAACCCGAGAGGCCCGTTGTCGAGTACCATCATCCCTTCCTGTCCACTGGCTCTGACGAGGAATGTTGGCTTGCTCAGGCTGAATGCCTTGCTGAAGATGAAGACCCACAGCCCGTTGAGCATCAGGAGCCACGAGCCGACCTCGACAACGGCCGTTTTCGCGCCGTGGAGTTGGAACTCCTCGACGAAGTTGAGGATATAGCCGACGTTGAGATGAACCCAACCGACGATCACCGCGACGACGAGCCACGTGATCGCCCACTCGGTGTCGGAGATGCCCTTGTGGAACACCGGCTCGATGTGGTACCATTCGAGGAAGTGCAGTCCGAGTACCTCACCGTAGAGGAACCCGAACAGAATCGTCCACAGGCCGAGCCACGCGACGATAGCACCGAAGTTCGCAATCGCCTCGGAGTCGACTTTCTTCCAGATACCGTAGCCGAGCAGAACGTACAGCAGCCCGTACCCGATATCCCCGATCATGAACCCGAAAAAGAGCGGGAACGTCAGAAAGAGGATGATCGTCGGGTCGAACTCGGAGTACTTGGGTCGGTTGACCGCCGTCACGAGCAACTCGAAGGGGTTGGTTATCTTCGAATTTCGCTGGATGACCGGCGGGTCGTCGTCGAGCGTCACAATCTCGTCGCCCGTTCGGCCGCCGTCCGTGGCAACCTGTTCGTCGGCGTCGTCGGTCGTGGCTGGCCCGCCGTCGGTCACGGCTGTCTCGTCGGCGTGGCCGCCGTCTGTCGCTTCCGCGTGGTCCTCAGTATCGTGGTCCTCGTGGAGGCCGCCGTGGTTCGTGTACGACGCCCGTTTCAGTTCGGCGACTTCGAGTTGGTCGCCGATTTCGGCGTCGAGCGTCGACGCGAGTTCGTCGTACCGATTCGATGGCACCCAGCCCTCGACGATGAAGGAGTGTTCGGTCGTCGCGAAGCGAAGCGGTGCCTCAGACTTCTGGGCCTCGATCGTGAGCTGCTCTTCGAGCGCGAGCAGGAACGCCGCCGAATCGTGTTTCAGCGCCTCCAGTTCGCTCTCGACGGTGTCGAGTTCCGCCTCGACCTGCTGGCGCTCGCGTTCGAGCGATTCGACGTTCGACTCGGGGTCGCCGGACTCCTCTGGAACCTGATAGGTTGTGATGGGGACGCCGACGAGTTCGTCTTCGAGTGACCCGTCGAGTTTCGCGAAGACGGCGACGCTGCCTTCCCCGCTGAACACGTCGAAGGCCTCGACCGAGTCGCTGTCTGCGAGAGTGGATTCGATCGCGTCCGGGTCGCCCTCGCCGACAATAACGTCGAGGGAGTCATAACCCCACAGCAGGTCCAGATCGATCCCCAGATCTGCGAACAGTTCCATCTGGTCGAGCTGTTCGTCGATATCGCGCAGTCGAGACCGGAGTTCGTCACGCCGGTCGTCGAGTTCGTTGACCGACGTCCGGATCTCTTCGAGACGACTGTCCGGGTCGTCGAGATCGACCGTCTCCGCCGGGGAGACGTCGCTCTCGTCGACATCAAGCGTACTCTCGATGGCCCGGACGGTCACGAGTTGGCTCGACACCTCGTCGGCTCCTTCGAGTGAATCGCCCGGCTCGAACCCATCCCACGAGCCGTCGTAGTCGGTGATGTGAACCAGATTCAACTCGTGCATCGTCTCGATGACCTCGCTCATGACGGACTGAGCGCCGGTCACCGAGATCTTCGACATTCGCTCAGGTCTGAGCATGTACCGCCTCCGTGAACGTCTCGAGGACGTACTCGGTCACCTCGTCGATCTGTTCGTCCGCCGCCTGCTCGAGTTCGTCACGGGCCTGCGTTCCCTCCTCCCGGATCTCCGCGGCCTCGCCTTCGATCTCCTCGCGGGCCTCTTCGAGACGGCGCTGTGCCACCTCCTCGGCCTCCGCGTTGGCCTCCTCCCGGATCTCCGCGGCTTCCTCTCGCGCCTCGGCGACCCGCTCGTCGGCCTCTCGTTCGGCCGCCGCGACGATTTCGTCGGCCTCGTTCTCGGCGTCTTTGATGCGCTCGAGTACTTCTTGTCTGGGCATTTCTGTCGTCTGCATCTACTGTCAAGGCCTATTTGGGCGTTGCGAAATTGAGTCCGGATTTCGGCCCCAGTTCTGTGTCTCCGGCGAGCGTGCGCAAGTCGTGCCGGATCCGACCGGGAGGATTATTATCGGTCAGTCAAAGAACGTGTATGGGCGTTCTCGAAGACAAGGCCAGGGCGCGTCTGTTCTACCGGTATCTCTCGCGGGTGTACGACCGCATCAACCCGTTCGTCTGGAACGAACAGATGCGCGACGAGGCGGTGGCGATGCTCGACATCGGCCCAGACGACAGGGTACTCGATGTGGGCTGTGGCACCGGCTTTGCAACCACCGCACTCCTCGAACGGACCGAACACGTCTACGGGCTCGACCAGAGCCCGCACCAACTCGAGCGCGCTTACGAGAAGTTCGGTCGACGCGGCCCGGTTCGCTTCCATCTCGGCGACGCCGAACGCCTCCCGTTTGCCGACGACACCTTCGACGTCGTCTGGTCGTCGGGGTCGATCGAGTACTGGCCCAACCCGGTCGCCACCCTCCGCGAGCTCCGGCGAGTCTGTGTCCCCGGCGGTCAGGTGCTCGTCGTCGGCCCGGACTACCCGAATGCGACGGTGTTTCAGAAACTCGCCGACGCGATCATGCTGTTTTACGACGAGGAAGAGGCCGACCGGATGTTTACAGAGGCTGGCTTTACCGAGTTCGAGCATCACATCCAGCAGGCCAGCCCAAAGAGCCCTCGGGCGATTACGACCGTCGCAGACGTTCCGTGAGTCGCCGCTGTTAGTCTGCGGTTCCGGTGAGTCGCGCAATCGTCGCCGTTTCGGTCGCGACGGTAACTGAGACAGTCGAACCCGCTCGCAACTGGGGTGCGTTCGTGCCAGCGAGTCGAACGCTCGCGGTCTCACCGGCACGCCACGTGGTGTCACCGCCGACGTTGAACGGGCCTGTCGGCCCCGATTCGAAGCCACGCGCCGCGAAAAACGGGACGGGCGGCTGATGGTCGAGTGCCTCGCCGTCGATCCGGATCGAGACACGCAGTTCGGTGACCGCGAGCACGTCACCCCCAGTGTGTGTGAGTGCGATCCGGTCGGCCCCGTCCTCGACGGTGAGTTCGAGTCCCGCGTTCGGCGGGGGGTCGGGACTCGAGAGCGAAACCATCGCGCCGACCGAAAGCGACAGCACCACCGTCAGCCCAACCAGCAGGAGCACGCCGATCACTGGCGTTACGCCGCGGTTCAGGTCGAGGCTGGACACGGCACGGACACTGGACACAGTCTGTCTGTCGCGGTATAGGATAAAAGCGTACGGACGGAAATGCCGAACTAGGGACCAGAGACGACCGCTGTCTCGTTGTTCGCGGTTGTCGCGCTCACAGTGAAGTTCCCCTCAGGCTGGACCGCCCAGTACTCCCAGTCGGTGGTGCCGATTGGCTGACCGTTGATTTCGAGGGTCGTCTGGATCGGCTCTGCCGAACCCGGCTCTGAGACGGTGATCAACATCGGACCGGTCGGATGGGTCGTCTCGACGGTAAGTTCGAGTGTACTGGTTGTAGTGCGGTGTGTCTCCGAGACCGGAATGGCTCCAGGACTGTTTCGCTGATGTTCCCGGAAGACGTTCGCGGAGGTCCCATCGAAGTACAGTTCGAGCGTTCCGTGGGGATGGCTCACGTCGACAAAGTAGTAGGGCAACCCGGCGAGGATATCCCCGCCACCGCCCTCGAAGTTCGCCCAGGCCCACGGGTACAGCTGTTCAGCGCGCTGGGTGGCCGCGTCGAACCAGCCGTTCTCACTCGAAGCGAACGTGTCCTCGCCGGTGCCGACCCGTTCGTCGAGCATCGTGGCCTGACGGTACTGGGTTCCGTCGACGACGGTCACCAGTACGAGCGCGGTCTCACTGCCCTGTACGTACGTCGTTTCGGCCCCTGTCGTGGTCACTTCCGTGCGTAACTGTTCGTCGACTGGCCCCGGCTGAAGCAGCGGTTCACTCCCGAGTTGCTCGATCTGGTCCTGGATGTTGCTTGGCAGCGGTACGCCCGACGCCTCGCTTACGGTCTGTTCGACGTGGTCGATAAATTGCCGCTGCCGGTCTGCAACGGCGGTGACTGTGATCAGCTTTCGGATAAGTGCCCGTTCACCGATTTCATCGGCACCGTAAGCCGCGAACAGCTGTTCCTGACGCTGTCTGAGTTCCGTGACGCTCGCATTTATTTCCCTGACGGCGGACTCGACGACCGCGCGGCGCTGTGCGTTATCTGACGCGCGCTCGAATCGCTCGTCGAATCGTAACCGGTCCTGACGCGCATGCAGTGACTGCGCGTCGTCCGTTATCGCACTGCCAACATCGATGTCCGTCTGCGCGTATCCGTCAGCAGTCACGTTCGTCGGTGAGAGATACCCGGTTGTGTTCTCCGGATGTCTGATCTCGGAACTCTCCCCCTGTCCCGTCGCAGCGCTCGCGACGGCGCCGACAGCCACACAGAGAAGACAGACGGCGAGGAGGGAAACGACTGTACGGGAACCAACCATCTCGACCTGATTTGTGTCGCCGTCGCTAAAAGAACTTTCGAGGACAGATTCCACGACCAATCGGTCGTCGAGTACGCGACGACGACTGGCCAGTTTCCCAATCACGCCACTGAGAAGGTGTCATAGAAAATGTTTTGCCGGGAGAGGGCGCACGTGCGAATATGTCATTGCCGTCACGTGCCGCCCTGACTGTCCTCCTTGCCCTCTTTTGTTCGGGTGCGGTGGTGGCCGTGTTCGTCGGTGCTGGGACCGCAGTAGCCCAGACTGACGACGCTGTCCAACTCGATATGAATACGTCGACGGTCATCGAACTCGAAGCTGACGGCGACGCTCGGATCACTGTCCAGACGACGTTCGACCTCGAATCGGACGCCGACAGCGAGGCCTATCGGACCCTCGAATCTGAGTTTCTCTCAGAGGAGACAGCCATGCTTGGACTCGATGCGTTCGAGCGTGCAGCCGAACACGTGAACGGGCGAACGGACCGCGAGATGGAGATCCAAAACGTTACACAGTCGACAGCATCCGACGCGCTGGTGGCGAACGGAACCGGTCGGCTCGCCGTCTCGTTCACCTGGACGAACTTCGCACGGCCCGACGGTGATCTGCTCCACATCGACGACGCCCTGCGAACCGAGACCGGCATCTGGTACGACGGTCTCAACGAAAACCAGACGTTGGTGATGCGTCCCCCGTCCGGGTTCGGTGTCTCGACTGCGAACGTCGACGAGGAGTACGTCGCTATCGGAGAAGGGGGCACAATTCGCTGGACGGGCCCGGCGACGTTCGACGAGGAATCGCTCGCCGTCACGTTCGTCGGAAACAGCGGGACCGTCACGGACACCCCCTCGCCGACGCCAGATAACGCGGGCGGAACGAACGACACGATACTGTGGTTGCTGGTGATCGTGGTGGTCGGAATTACCGGGCTCTTTTTCGCGTATGTGCTCCACGACCGGGACCAAATTACACTCCCAACGGGGGGCGACGACAGTGCCGGAGAGACGACATCCGACGAGACGGACAACACCGAACCAGCGGAGCCAGACCAACCTGACGAGACCGCCGAGGAGTTACTCAGCGATGAAGAGCGTGTCGTCCAGCTAATCGAAGCAAACGGCGGGCGGATGAAACAGGCCGACATCGTCAAGGAGACCGACTGGTCGAACGCGAAGGTCTCGCAGTTGCTCTCCGCTATGGAAGAGGAGGGCGAAATCGACAAACTCCGGATCGGCCGTGAGAACCTGATCTCCTTCCCCGACGAGGATATCACGGATCTGGACGACGGCTGATATCACGGATCTGGACGATTGACCAGAAAGACGCGCGTGGCTGTTGGGCAGTCGAGCGTTCTACAGAGAGACACAGCCCCAATCAGTCGAGAAAGTCAGGTTCGATTCGCTTCTCTGTGATTTCCGCGTCCAGATGCGCGTGGAAGTCGTCGGGGTCAACGTCGTACTGCTGTCGTTCCTTCCGGTCGCGGACCGAAATCGTCCCGTCGCGCTGTTCGTCGTCACCGACGATGAGTTGGTAGGGCACCCGGTCGTCGTGTGCCGCGCGGATCTTCCGCTCGATGGTGCCGTCGCGGGCATCGACATCGACGCGCATGCCCCGATTTTCGAGGTCGGCGGCGACCGAATGGGCGTACTCGTGATTTGCATCCGAAATCGGGAGCACACGGACCTGCTCGGGAGCGAGCCACGTTGGGAACTTCCCCTCGAAGTGCTCGATGAGCATCATGAAGAAGCGCTCGTAGCTCCCGTAGAGCGCGCGGTGGATCAACACCGGGCGATGCTCCTCGTTGTCCTCGCCGGTGTAAGAGAGGTCGAACCGCTCGGGCATGTTGAAATCCAGTTGAACGGTCGGGCCGTCCCACTCCCGGCCAATAGCGTCCTCGAACGCGTAGTCGATCTTCGGGCCGTAGAAGGCACCGTCGCCCTCCTCTAGCTCGTAGTCCATCTCGCGGTCGTCGAGCACGTCCCGGAGCTGGGACTCGGCTCGCTCCCAGATTTCGTCGCTGCCGACCGATTTCTCGGGCTGGGTGGCGAGTGCGATTTCGTAGTCCAGCTCGAAGGTTTCGAGCACCTCTTGGATCATGTCCATGATCGCCTCGACCTCGCGCTCGATGCTGTCGGGTTCGATGAACAGGTGGCCGTCGTCGATCGTGAACGCCCACACGCGCGAGAGGCCCGAGAGTTCGCCGCGCTGTTCCTTGCGGTAGACTTTGCCGTTCTCGGCGTACCTGATTGGGAGGTCGCGGTACGACCACGAACTGTCGTCGAAGATGCTCGCGTGGCCCGGACAGTTCATCGGCTTGAGACCGAACTCGTCGTCACCGACCTCGAACAGGAACATGTCGTCGGCGTAGTTGTCGTAGTGGCCCGACTCCTTCCAGAGGTCAGTCTTGAAGACGTGGGGGGTCTCGACGTACTCGTAGTCGGCGTCGGTGTTGAGGTCCTCGACGAAGCCTTCGAGTTCTCGTAGCACGGTCTTGCCGGGCGGGTGATACAGCGGCAGCCCCGGCCCGGTCCGGTCCTGAATCGAAAAGAGGTTCATCTCCGACCCGATGCGGCGGTGGTCCCGCTGTTCGGCCTCGCGCATGCGCTCGCGGTACGCTTCCAGATCTGCCTCAGACTCGAAGGCCGTCCCGTAGATGCGGGTCAGCATCGCGTTTTCCTCGTCACCGCGCCAGTACGCACCAGCGATTTCGGTCAGGTCGAGTGCCTCGATATCGCCCGTCGAGTCGACGTGTGGCCCCTTGCACAGGTCCTCGAACTCGCCCTGACTGTAGAAGGTGACCGTGTCGCTCTCCTCGGCGAACTCCTCCAGCAGTTCGAGTTTGTACGGTTGGCCCTGAAGGCGCTCGCGGGCCTCCTCGATAGCGACTTCCTCGAACTCGACCTCGTGATCTTCCTCGATGATCGTTTTCATCTCCTCGCGGATCGGCTCCAGATCCTCCTCGTCGATGTCGAGACCGTCGAAGTCGTAGTAAAAGCCGTCATCGATGGGCGGACCGATCGCCAGGTCCACGCCGTCGTACAGGCGCTGTACGGCCTGTGCGAGACAATGAGCGGCAGTGTGGCGCATCACCTGCAGGGCCTCGTCGCTGTCGGCGGTGATGATCTCGATTTCCGCGCCGTTCTCGCGAACGGGCATCTCCTTGCCGACGGTCTCGCCGTCGATGCGGCCACCGACGGTATCGTCACCGAGCCCTGGGCCGATTTCGTAGGCTATTGCTTCGATCGACGACCCCCGCGGTACGGAGAGCGTCGATCCGTCCGGCAGTACGACTGCAATCTGGTCTGAGTCCTGTTGTGACATGGCTAGGTCAACTCGAACGCGGCGAAAACGATTGGCAGTGAGTAATTAGCGGGCACAGGCCCGGCCTGTAAAGTAGACACCTGCCATCGTGGTTCCATCGAGTGTCGGTGCGAATAAAAGCCTTGCGAGGCAGAGCGCCGAGAGTCTCGTCTGAGTCGATGCTCTCAGGCCAGAAAGACGTGCCGCGGCCGGTCGGCGAGCACGTCACGTCCCCAGTCGACGGTGTCGGTGAACGCGTCCGAGCGGAAAAACGCCATCGCGTCCGCTTTCGAGTCCCACTGGCTGGCGATGAACATGTCGTTTTCGTCGTCGGTGTTGACGAGCAGTCTGGTTTCACGGTGACCGTCCATCTCCGCGAGCAGTCCGCCGACCGTCCCGAACTTCTGGGTGAAGTCCTCGCGGTGTTGTGGTTTGACCGTGTAGAACATTCCCATCGTGCCGAATCCCTCGCCCTCGTCGGCCCACCCGACGATATCCGGCAGATCGGTCAGGTAGCCGCTCGCTGTATCGGCCGCGTCCTGCGTTTCCCAGAGGCTGACGACTGCCGCAGTCTCCCCGTCTGGGTCCTCGTACACCGACGTTCCTTCGTGGGTGTCGTACCGGTCGAATCCGTCGCTCAGGGACTCCACCTCCTCAACGAGTTCGTCGTGGTCTGCGTTGGAGTACAACACCAGCGCGTAGATGTCCTCGCCGTGGGGTTTGCCCGCGTAGACGTCCAGATCCGCCAACTCCTCACGGATCGCCGCTGTGTCGTCCGTCGCGCCGTCGTCCGCGTCCTGTGTTTCGGCGTCCTCGTCGCTCGACGTTCCCTCCACCGTCAGCGGACCACGGACACTTCGGCTCACGCCGGGGAGATCCGTCAGGAACCCCTCGGCGGTGTCGGCTGCCCGTTCGGCGTCCCAGATGCTGACGATGACCGACTCGCCGCCGTCGGCGCGTACGGCGGTCATGACATGGGAGTCGTAGTGCTCGAAGTTCCCCCGGAGGCCGTCGACCTCCTCCGCGAGTTCCTGAGCGTCGGCGTCGGAGTACAGCGCCAGCGCGAAGTCGCCGTCGCTGTAGTCGTCGCCAGGGTGCAGGCCGAGCGGCGCGAGTCGCTGTTCCATCTGTTCGTCTGTGACCTGCTCGACATCGGTTACGTCCGGTTCCGGCCGCCCGCCGGACGTGGCGGAGTCGCCGCTCTCTTCTGCATCTCCGGAGTGGTCATGACCGTCACCGCCGTGATCCGCTGACTCGACTGCTTCGTCTGGATGGACCGCCGCTGTGGTTTCGTTCTCGTACGCTGCGTCAGTCGGAACGCGCTCGCCAGCGAGCAGCGCCGACAGATCCGACGGCGGGATGCGTCGCCCGATGTAGAAGGAACCAAACTCGGCGTACTTCGAGGTGGAGGGGTCGAATCGCATCTCGTAGAGCAGGTCCTTCATGTCGACCAAGTCGTCACCCCAGAGCGTGACGCCCCACTCGTGGTCGTCGAGCGCAACCGCGCCAGTGATCATCTGAACGACCTTGCCAGCGTAGTCGCGGCCGATATCGCCGTGTGCGTCCATGTGGTCGGCACGCTCCTCGAAGGACAGGTCGTACCAGTTCTGTTCCGGGTCGCGGCGCTTGTCCATCGGGTAGAAGCAGACGTGCGTGGCGTCGGGAATCTCCGGGTAGAGTCGCGTCTGCATGTAGTTGTAGAGGCCATCGCCCTCGTCGAGTTCCCCCTCGAAGTACTCGCGGGCGCGTTCGGAGTATCCCGACGCTTCGGTGACAGAGACGAACGACGTCTCGCGTTCGGTGTACTCGGCGAATGCGGTCGTCTCGAACTGCCGTTCGAGCGCACCGATGTCCGCGCTGGTCGGCCGCAGGTGAACGAGGAGCAGGTCGGCCTTGTGACTCAGAATCGAGTACAGCGCCGTCGCGCCCTCGTCGCTGTCCTCGACTGCGATCATGGATTCGAGCTGGTCGATCACTTCGGACAACGCGCGGTCCTGGTCACGTTCCGGGGAGTCTCGCCACTCGTCCCAGTCGAGGCTCCGAAAGTCGTGCAGGGCGTACCAGCCCTCGTCGGTCGGCGGCGGGTCACGTCGTTCTGGCATACCAGAGGGTTGGCCTGCGCTGGTTACGAAAGTTCCGTTCGGCGGTCGTGAGTGTGAATAGCCCGATCAGAGGAAGACGGGGCCGACGAGCATCAACACCAGCGCACCGCCCATCGCGAGCGTGACGCCGATGGTGATAATCGTCACGACCGTCCGCTGATGTCCGATCGGCAGTCGAGAGACGACCGCCTCGGTGCTCGTGCGGAGGATGTGCCCGCCGTCGAGGGGAAACGCCGGGATGCAGTTGAACAGCGCGAGGTTGAAGTTGATCCACCATGTCCAAAAGAGGAGGTTGGCGAGGAGGAACACGGCACCGCCAATCCCCGCGAGCGAGCCGTCGATGGCGAAAAAGCCGACGACGTCAGGGGTGAAGCCAGCGAAGTTGTAGTGGATCGACGGGTCCGCGAGCGAGCGCAACGGCAGGAAGAGCAGACTTCCGAGGTAGGCGATTGCCCCGAGAATGAGCCCATTCTCTGCCCAGGCGTTGGTGCCGTCGAGCGTCGAGAGGATATTCTCGGCAGGGTACGTGTCGACGCCGAAATCGTCGAGCACGAGTCCGCCGAAGCCTTCCTGTAACACGACGCCGAAGACCGCCTCGTCGTCACCGCCGAGCGTGACATTGTCGAACTGTGTCGGGTCAGCATCGTCCTCGACGTAGGCGGTCACGGAGACGGTCTCACCCGGTTCGAGTCGGTCGGCAACTCGCTGGAGGTCGGTGGTATTGGAGACGCGTTCGCCGTCGATGCGTGTGATCACGAGCGGCGTTCCGTCAGTCGGCGCACCGGCGTCCGCGAACGCCCCATCGGGGTCGACTTCCGCGACGAACGCGCCAATCGGCACGCGGGCAGTCCCGTTCGTCGTGGTCAGTTCTGGCCGCTCCGCGCCCTCGACGGCACGGGCAAAGTCCTGCCCGGTCTGGACGGGAGTGCCGTCGACGGCCTGTATCCGTATCGGTTCGTCCCCAGCGAACAGTCCATCAGCGATGCCGGTGACAGCCCGGACGACGAGGAGTCGCCGGTCGACGACAACTGGATCCCCATCACGGAGATTCACACGGACGCGGTCGGATCGGGTGTCAGCGAGGACCGACTCCAGTTCCTCTGCATCCTCGACGGCTGTGCCGTTTATCGCCGTGATCACGTCACCGTATTCGAGGTCCCCATCGGCCGCTCCCGACCCGGAGAACGTATCGCCCACCGGCGCACCCGGAACGACCACAACCGTACTCGCGACTGCCATCAACAGGAGGAGTGCAACGACCGTGACGACGAGATTGTTCATGATGCCCGCGGCGAACATGCGGGTCTGTGCGCCGCGGTCGGCCGCAAGTTGGTCGTTCGCATCTGGTTCGACGAACGCGCCGAGAGGGATGAACGCAAACATCGCGATGCCCATCGAGTCGATGTCGATGTCCTCGACCCGACACAGCAATCCGTGACCGCCCTCGTGGACGACCAGACCCACGACGAGTCCGAAGATGATCTCCGGGGCAGCAGACGGCGGCAGAAACTCGTTCACGCCGGGGATGATGAGCGCATTCTGGGGGTTCTCGATGCCCGAGGCATCCGGCTGGGTGAGCGTAATCGCCACCACGAGCGCCATGAACAGCCCCATCAGCACCATGATCATCAGCGTGAGGCCAACGCCGACGTTTCCCCACGCTCGCCAGAATCGCTTCGGTCGGGCAAGTCTGTCGAGCAGGATGCGACCACGCTTTGTCTTTATCGTATGAAAGGGGCCAGAGACGTTGACGTAGCCCGGGAGATAGCCCTGCCTATCGAGCGCCATGACGAGAACCGTATACAGCAAGATCCCGACGAGAATCCACGTCAGCAGATCCGGCATTACTGGATGTGTAGAGGGAGTCGGCAAAGAGGGTTTGGTTCCCGGGTCGTCACTGTTCGTCAGCGATGTCAGTCCCGTCGTGCGATGTCGGTCCCGTCGTGCGTTCCATCGACCGCGCGCGCGACGGCCTCGGGATCCGTCCCGTCGATGACGGCCGCCTGCAGGCCAGAGCGCTGGAGGAGTTTCGCTGCGAGGAGATCGACCGGTGCGTTGCTCCCGGCTTCCATTTCGATGTCGACGACGACATCGACGAGTTCACCCGGCGTCATCTGGTCGAATTTGGTCGCTTCCGGGGTCGTCTGTGGGTCTGCGTCGTACACGCCCGGGACACTCGTCGCGTAGATCAACAGATCCGCATCGACGTACTCCGCGAGCGCGGTTCCGACCGCATCGGTGGTGTGTCCGGCGACGGTACCGCCCATGATGGGAATATCCCCTCGGCGGAGCGCCTCCCGCGCCGTCTCGTGGTCGTCTGGCGGCGTCGGCGCGGCCCGGTCGTCGAGGGCGGCGATAAGGAGTCGCGCGTTCATCCGCGTGGCTGCCACGCCGAGTTGGTCGAGTTCGATCTCGTTTGCCCCCAGTTCCCGTGCAGTCTCGATGTACTCGCGTGCGGTCGGTCCGCCACCGACGACGACGCCGAGTTCGTGACCCGCCGCATCGAGCCGTTCGAGTACCGACGCGTACGCTGCAACTCGCTCGGATTCGACGGCGGGGACGAGAACGCTCCCACCGACGGAGACGACCACCTTCATATCCGCGAGTCACGGTGTCGAAACCTAAAGGTTGTCACCTGCCGTTCGACCCCGACCTGACTGGTCGTAGCCCCGATATCAAACGACGATAGACGGCAATTTCAGCATTTATTTCCAGTAATAGTTATAGAATTTTATTGAGTGTCTGAATTCCTGAGACGGGATTAGAGCAAAGAATAAAAGGTCTAAACGAATCTAGTCGCTCTGTAAATTGTCCATCGCACCCAAAAATCCCTGAAAGCGGACAAACCGACACAAAGCATCCTCCCTTTATATACCCATACAGGGGATACGTGGAAGTGAGGCAAACATGAGTGTGACAGAGCCCTCCCAAGACGACCGCTCGAAAGAAGACCGCCTCCGTTCCTATCTCCGGCAGAAGGCGGAGGATGGAGAGATGTATTTCAAAAGCAAGTTCATCGCGGACGAGGTCGGACTCTCACCGAAAGAGATCGGCGCGCTGATGGTCAAGCTCCGCAAGTCCGCAGGCGAACTGGAGATCGAAAAGTGGTCGTACACGAGCGCGACAACGTGGCGAGTCGAACCGGCCTGACGGGAGCCAGCTATCGCGCTGGGTCGCAGGCAGGTCAGAATCGACCGGCGTCTTGCACATCACCTCTTTTGCCGTCGGACGTTCAGTGAGAGACAGTGTCGCGCTGTCGGCACGGCTGTGTTGGGATTTAAATACGCACGACCGCTAGCCGCCGACGATGGCCGGTAGTGAGCGGTCGGATCCGCCCGCAGTTTCTGAAATCGCATCCGTCTTCGAGGTCTACGAGGTACGGACAGACGGTGAGACAGTGCTGTACGTCGGGAATCCGGTCGCCCCCGGCGAGTCTATCGAGCGGAAGCTCTGGCCGCTCTTTCGCGAGCGCGGCTACGAACTCTCCTTACAGCGCGGCTACGAGGAAGCAGACGGGATCGATCTGCACGGGGAGTACGTCCTTGTGGCAGAGCCGTGGTCCGGCGGTATCGACGGGATCCCCTGGGTCAATCTCGCGCTGTTTTCGCTCACCGTCCTGTCGACACTCGTCGCTGGCGCAGTCTGGTGGTACCAGATCCCGCTGGGCGAGAATCCATGGCGAATCGTCGAAGCCTGGCCGTTCGTGCTCGCCGTGATGGGCGTACTCGGCGTTCACGAACTCGGCCACTACGTGATGAGCCGCTATCACGGGGTGAACGCCTCGCTGCCTTACTTCATCCCAGTGCCGACGATCATCGGGTCGATGGGTGCGGTTATCAAGATGCGCGGACAGATCCCGGACAGACGGGCGCTGTTTGACATCGGCGTGGCCGGACCGCTCGCCGGACTGGCCGCCACAATACTGGTCACCGCCATCGGACTACAGTTGGATCCGCTCGCCGTTCAGCAGACGCCACCCGAACCCGGTGAGACGCTGATCCGATTCAGTCACCCGCCGTTGCTGGATCTTATTGCCGAGGCGACCGGGACGACAGAGCGTATCGACGACGGCCGAATGCATCCGGTCGTGTTCGGCGGGTGGGTCGGAATGTTGGTCACACTCTTGAACATGCTTCCAGTCGGCCAACTCGACGGCGGACACATTCTCCGTGCGATGTTCGGGCAGAGTCAAGAGCGAATCGCGGCGGCCGTCCCCGGTGCGCTGTTTGCGCTGGCCGGCTACCTGCTCTTTTTCCGGAGCGGCTTCGATTCCGTGCTCATCTGGACGATCTGGGGCGTATTCGCCGTGTTGCTCGTCTCTGCTGGTCCCGCATCACCGATCCGCGAGACACCGCTCGACCGCAAGCGGATGGCGCTTGGCGTCGTCACGTTTGTCTTTGCCGCGCTGTGTTTCACACCCGTCCCGATCGAAGTCATCGAGATGGCTTGATACTGTCGGCTGTACGTACGGACAAATTTTCGCCACCTCGGTGGCGAATTATGTTCGAGATGGTACAGCCGACAGTGGCTCTGTTGAAACCCTCAAATACTGATAGGAGTCACGTGCTGAATACAGAGGCTGTAGTCAGCACGCAGTCACCAGTTACTGTGTTCGGCAAAGGACACAGATCTCCGAACGGTGCGACGAGGCGACGACCGCGCCGCCGGTTCAATCGGTCGTCTTCCGGCCGGTTATCTCGTAGGGGTTGAGTTCGTAGATCAGCATCTCGACTTCGGGGACGGCCTCGTCAAAGAGGCGAAACGGCGGGAACTGCTCGTTGATTTCGGTGTCGGTAAACCGAGCCTGCTCCTCCGCGGAGAGGGGACGTATCTCGCCCCGGATCATCACGCTCCACGAGTTGCCCGCCTCGTCCATCTCGTAGACAATAAACGTGGCCGTCTCCGTCGACTCCGCGTACGCCAGCTTGGTGCTTTCGGGCTCGTCGCTCATGCGAACGAGGAGCCGGGAGCCGTCATACAGGTAGTTCAGTGGCACCGCGTAGGCGTCGTCGTCCCGGGCCAATGCGAGGACACCGTGGCCACGCTCTTCGAGCAACTGGCCGATCTCCTCCTCGTTGATCCCTCCGGTGTAGACGTACTCGACATGCTCCATGGCCTATGGACGGGCCAGTGACTAAAGAACCCTCGTCCGTCCGACTCAGAGAAGCTTGGTGTAGATACGAGAACCGAACCTAAAACAGTTGGTACTATTTGGAAGTGAGTGTCACATTCGTTCTCGCTGCACTGTGTTTCACCCCCGTCCCGATCGAAGTCATCGAGATGACCTGACAACGAATCTATCAGTGGGTGTATCCGCGGTCCGGAAGCGACTCCCCGTCCAGCGTTCGCCCTGACTCGGTGATCCGGCCGATCGGAGTGAGGAGGTCATCTGTTTCCGACTGCACGTGTGCGAGGTCGCTTTCGGGGATGGTACAGACGAGTTCGAAGTCCTCGCCGAAGAAGACACTCAACTCCCGTCGGTCGTCGTCGCCCTCAGAGACGGCGTCGACGGCGTCGGCCACCGGGAGCGGCGATTCGACCGCGAAGCCACAGTCGCTCGCGTCGGCGAGTTGATGCAGCGATCGGGCGAGACCATCGCTCGAATCCATCATCGCACTCGCGTAGGGCGCGAGCGCTCGACCGGCGGCGACTCGTGGCTCGAATCGGAACAGGTCGTTCGCGCGCTCGTGGTCGCCCGCCGCAAACAGCCGGAGTGCGGCCGCACTTCGTCCGAGCGTCCCTGTGACACAGACGGCATCGCCCGGGCGCGCGCCGTCGCGGCGGACGGGGGCGTCCGCCCGCCCGAGAACGGTCGTCGCGACGGTGAACTCCTCGTGAGTGTCCAGGTCGCCGCCGACGTAGGACGCGCCCGTGACCTCACAGACATCGCTGGCACCGTCGACGAAGGACCTGAGTTCGTCCCACTTCAGTTGCGGTGCGCCGTAGACGGCGACAGCCGCGAGCGCCTCGCCGCCCATCGCCGCCACGTCCGACAGCGACGCCCCCACGGAGCGCCAGCCAGCGGTGTAGCGAGTCGTACCGTCGGGGAAGTCGGTCGACTCGTGGAGCATGTCCGTCGTCAACAGGAACCCATCAACGACGGCGGTGTCGTCGCCAGCAGCCTCGAGATACTCGTCGAGTCTGTCGAGCAGCGCCCGTTCGTCCATGGGCGGGCTACGGCAAGCGACGACAAAAGCGCCCCGACCGCCGCAAGTTGTGACAACAGCGCTCCGACCGTCGCGCGACACGTCCCCGACGGAGAGGTGATAACGACGCCCTTAAATGACGCAAACGGGAAGACAGTTCCAATGACAACCCTGCACGACGTTCCGGCGGAGGAACTCATCGAGGCGCTCGCAGAGCACCTCGCCGAGGAGGAGTCTATCGAACAGCCCGATTGGATCGAGTTCGTCAAGACCGGCCACGACCGCGAACTCCCGCCCGAGCAGGAGGACTTCTGGGTGCGCCGTAGCGCCAGCCTGCTCCGAAAAGTCGCTGTCAAGGGCCCGGTCGGCGTCGGCAGCCTCGAAACGACCTACGGCGACGCGAAACAGGGGACGAACCGCTACAAGGTCCGACCGCGACACAAGACGACTGGCTCGGGCAACATCATCCGCACCGCGCTCCAGCAACTCGAAGACGCTGGCTACGTCGAAGTCGCAGAGGGCGAAGGGCGACAGGTTACCTCGGAGGGCCACAGCCTGCTCGACGATATCGCCGAAGACGTGCTCGAGGACCTCGACGACCCCGCGCTCGAACGGTACGCCTGAAGTCGTCGCTTTCTCGCCGGTCGTTTAGCGTCTCGAACAACCGAAACAGTTAGAACTATCCAATCCACTCTGTTGCAGTGTGCGAGTCGAGAACAGTTTCTGTGGCGCAGAGGGGATCGGCGAGACCATCGAGCGCCGCCTCTGGGAGCAGGGAATCACCGAATGGGACGCGTTCGAGCCGTCCTGTGACGGGGTCGGGTCCACGCGG
The DNA here is from genome assembly GCF_051414115.1 of Halovenus marina. Taxonomy (NCBI): domain Archaea; kingdom Methanobacteriati; phylum Methanobacteriota; class Halobacteria; order Halobacteriales; family Haloarculaceae; genus Halovenus; species Halovenus marina. The sequence goes on from NZ_JBLKNZ010000001.1 coordinate 2,798,058, forward strand.
GCCAGTCGCATCGAATCGTTCATCGCGGAGGGGCGTGAGGCGCTCGCGGCCGATGATATCGCCTACTTCGACGAAGCCTTTCCGTCGGGGGCGCGCTGGCGACTCTACGAGTCGTTTCGCGACCGGGCCTGCTTTTTCGACATCGAGACGACCGGTCTCGACGAGCGGACGAGCGTTGTCACCACCGTCTCGCTCCATCAGGACGGCGAGACACAGACGCTCGTTCGCGGCGACGACCTGACTGACGAACGGCTACGTGCGGCCTTTGCGGACGCGGGCCTGCTCGTCACGTTCAACGGCGCGCGCTTCGACGTCCCCTTTCTCGAACACAACTTCGACATCACGCTCGACCAGCCCCATCTCGACCTGATGCCGACCTGCCGAAAGGTTGGTCTCTCCGGCGGTCTCTCGGCCGTCGAGGACGCGCTCGGGATCGGTCGAGAACTCCCGGACGTGGACGGTCGCGAGGCCGTTCGGCTCTGGCACGAGCACGAACGCGGCGTCGACGGCGCGCTCGACCGACTGATCGAGTACAACCGCGAGGACACCGAGAACATGAAGCCAGTGCTCGAACGAACCGTCGAACGTCTCGACGAACAAGTGTTTCCTGCACGGGGCTGAGACTGTCAGCCCGTTCCACTCAGCGAGAAAATTCCGGCGTTCTCTCGTGTGGCTCAGCATCGTCCGCGAGTGAATCTCACTGTGTTACCTCCGCGACTTCGACACCAGCAGGAGTACCACGAGCACGAAACCGATACCCACCGCTACGATACCGAACCCGGGACCCTCGTCGTCAGTCGTCGCCACATCGTCGTTTCTTGGCGTGGTGTCTGTTCCTGGCCGCCCCAGCGTGTCCGTGAGTGGGTCAGGTCTGTCGCTCTCGACGACCGAGTCTTCGACGGTGATGTTACTCTCGGTTCGGGTGACACTGTCATCCGCTGCTGCTCCACCAGTCAGAATGCCGAGGGTAAGCACGATTGTTACGTCGCTACGGACACTCGCCGTTCCGGGGACGCATCTGTCCCTACCGAACCGCACTGAGCGAAAAAGAAAGTGCGTTATCTGAGTTCGAGTTCGAACTGCTCGTGTTCCTTCTCGGGGTTGAGCACGACGCTCGTGTTCGATTCCTTGATCTCGGGGTCGGTGAGCAGTTCCTTGATGCTGTCGTTCATGTCGTCGGTGTCGTGGAACTTGCCGATGGCGATGATGTCGTGGTCGCCGGTCACCTCGTAGACGCTCATCACCTGCTCGTGCTGTGCGAGGGTCTCAGTCACCTCAGTCAGCGAGTCTCCCTCCACCTTCAACTGGAGAATCGCGGTCACGTCGTAGCCGAGCGCGTCGTAGTCGACCCTGGGTGTGTAGCCGTCGATGATCCCCGCCGCTTCGAGATCAGAGAGATGATTCGAGACGGTCGTGACCGAGACGTCGAGGTCCTCGGCCAGACTCCGGAGACTGGCGCGACCGTCCCCGAGAAGTTCATTCACCAACTTTCGGTCCAGATTTTCGTACGTCATCAACTGTGTAGAGGATGCCCACCCACTATAATTTTACGAATATCCAGTTCTACTCGCAGATGGCAATGTTTGCGGAATATAGAAGGGCTTTTACTCCGTGGGAGAAACTAATCACCTGTCGAAAGATGACAACCGAAAATCTATCAGAGGAAGCGAGCGCGGTACTCGAAGCGATTGACGAGGAGAACGTAGATTTCCTGCGACTCCAGTTTACGGACATTCTCGGCACTGTCAAGAACGTCTCCGTTCCGGCCGACCAGGCCAGGAAGGCGTTTACGGAGGGGATCTACTTCGATGGCTCTTCGATCAACGGCTTCGTCAGGATTCAGGAGTCGGACATGCGTCTCGACCCCGACCCCTCGACGTTCGCCGTTTTGCCGTGGCGCACCGATTCGGACAGCGCGGCTGGCCGTCTGATCTGTGACGTCATCGACACGTCCACGGGCGAGCCGTTCTCGGGCGACCCGCGTGGTGTCCTCAAGCGAGCCATCGCTCGTGCAGAGGAGATGGGCTACACAGTCAACGTGGCTCCCGAACCCGAGTTTTTCCTGTTCGAGGAAGACGAGGACGGCCGTGCGACGACCAAGACCAGCGACGCTGGTGGCTACTTCGATCTCGCACCCAAAGACCTCGCGTCCGACGTGCGTCGTGACATCATCTTCGGCCTCGAGGAGATGGGCTTTGACATCGAGGCCTCCCACCACGAGGTCGCACGAGGGCAACACGAGATCAACTTCACCTACGACGACGCGCTCTCGACGGCGGACAACGTCGCGACCTTCCGCGCCGTCGTCCGTGCCATCGCGGCCGAACACGACCTGCACGCGACGTTCATGCCAAAGCCCATCCCGCGCATCAACGGGTCGGGCATGCACACCCACATGTCGCTGTTCACCGAGGACGGTGAGAACGCCTTCCACGACGAGGACGACGAGTTCAACCTGAGCGACACGGCCAAGAGCTACCTCGCAGGCATTCTCGAACACGCCCCGGCCATCGCGGCCGTCTCGAACCCGACGGTCAACTCCTACAAGCGACTCGTTCCCGGCTACGAGGCACCCGTCTACGTCGCTTGGTCCGACCGAAACCGCTCGGCGCTCATCCGCAAGCCTGCGGCCCGCACACCCGCAGCAAGCCGGATCGAGGCCCGCTTCCCGGACCCGTCGTGTAACCCGTATCTCGCCTTCGCAGCACTCATCCACGCTGGGCTCGACGGCATCGAAAACGGGCTTGAGTGCGACGACCCGATCCGCGAGAACATCTACGAGTTCGACGAACAGAAACGCGAGGAGTACGGCATCACCACGCTGCCGTCGAACCTCGGTGAGGCTATCGATGCCCTCGAAGCCGACGACGTCATCGAGGACGCACTGGGCGAGCACGTCTACGAGAACTTCGTCGAGGCAAAGACCCAGGAGTACGACGAATTCCGCGTCGACGTCTCCGACTGGGAACTCGACCGCTACCTCGAGAAGTTCTGAACGGCGCTTTGACCCATCTGCGACGACAGTGATCTGACGACCCTGCTCTTTCTGGCACGCGGCCGCGTCGCTACTGACTCACAGCAACACCAGCGCGTTCCAGACAGTCACGACGCCCCCGACGAGGGCGAGTGCGAGCGGAATCGCAAGTCTGCCCGGCGTTCGCAGGAGATACCAGGTGACACAACAGATTCCGAGAAAGGCAAGCTTGAACAGCAGAAAGCCACCGACACCCGCCTGTTCGATGGCGAGAAGCGCGAGTGGTCCACCCTCGGTCACGTCTTCACTCTGGAGACCGATCACAGTCGTGACGCTGTCACCGACGCCGTACAGCAGCACGGCGAGGACCCAGAGCTGCGTCTGTCTGTCGGCGAGCGCTGCCAGCCACGCGGAGTCAGCAGACACAAACGAGTGATCAGAGGGAGGCCACTATAGCGTTCCGTCTACAGCAGCACGACCAGCAGCACGGCCCCGACCAGTACGACGCCGAACAGGAGCAGAAAGTCGACCGCTGGAGAGACGTGTGCGTCGGCTGTGTGCTCGACATCCGACGCCGAATCGGGGGATGTGGTCGCCGGTTGGTCCTCCAGCACGCTGTCCATATCTGTCCGTTGCCGGGTTCTCTATGTAAGTGATCGGCTCAAAATATCACTCCTGATACTCGAATGGTGTGTTGCTCTCTTTCACAGACCCAGCGAGTACCACCGATTCGCGCCCAGTAACACGAGACACGCCGAGAGGACCACGAGGACGCTCCCCATTCCCGCGGTCCAGCCGCCCTGGTCTGCGAGCACGCCGACGACGACACTGCCCGAGGATGCAAGCAGCATGTACACGGTTCGAAGCAGGCCGAACCCGTAGCCGCGTTCCGTGTCCCGAAGCTGGTCGAAAAATCGAGCCTGAATGGGGCCGGGCCACGAGATGCCGATGCCGAGGAGCACGACGCCAGCGAGCAGTCCGACAGTCGAGGGGACTGCAAGGAGCGTCACCACCCCGGCCAGAGAGATGCTGGCACTGAGCGCGATTGCAGTGTCTCTGGAGTACCGGTCCGAGAGACGACCAGCGCCGAACTGTGCGACCGCCGAGAGCGCCCAGACTGCCCCGAATGCGATACCGGCTGTCCCTGTGGTCAGACCGCGATACTCGACAAGAAAGGTGGGGAAAAACGAGCTGACCGCCTGGAAGGTAAACCCCACGAGCGCGCCCAGCGCGACCGAGTACGCCACGCTCGGGCGGGTCAACAGGCGGCGGTGTCGGTCGAAATCCACGACCGAGTGCAGGCTTCGGTCGGGGTTCTCGGGCGGGAGTCTGGGCACGGTGACCGCTGTCAACGCGAGCGCGCCGAGTGCGGTTGCCGCGCCGAGCGCAATCGCGATCCGCCAGCCGTAGCGCACCCCGACGACGCCGCCGACGGCCGGAAAGACGACGCCAGCGACGGCACCGCTCGCCGTCAGCACTCCGAGTGCCTCCCCTTGGGCGTCGTAGAGGCGGGTGGCGAGCGTGGACGCAGGCGCAAAGTACAGCCCCGCGCCCATCCCGAGGGCGAGCGCGAACACGGCAAACACCACGACGGAGGGCGCGAGCGCGAGGAGAGCGATGCTGCCAGCCGTCGCCGCGAGCGCGCCCATCAAAACGAGATGCTCCCCGAACCGGTCCGCGAGCACGCCACTTGGGAACTGCGCGAGCGCGTAGACGCTCCACATCCCGGTGAGCGCGAGACCGATCGCCGACCGGGTCGTCTCGAAGTGAACGAGCAACAGCGGCACGACAGCGCCGACGAGCAACCGACAGCCGAGTTGTACAAAGTTCCCAGCGGCAACGGACAGGAGTGTCGTCCGCCGTGTCGAATCGCTGGGTCTGTCCATGTTCGGGAGTTCCCGCCCAGCCTCAAATAACTCGGCTCCTGGGCACTATCGGAGGTTTCTGAGCCGGTCGAGCACCCGCCCCGGGAGGCCGAGCGCCGCGCTGGTCAGCCCGACGACGACCATCAGCGTATACAGCCCGAGCGTCGACAGCCAGATGACGAACATCGCGAGAATCGCCCAGCCGCCGCCGAGATAGTAGAACGCGCCGAGCGTCATAGCGGTGCCATACAGCAAGACGAGATACGGGCCCCAGCCGCGGGCGTGCCCGCGGCGGACGCGGCGGCGAACGTACTGTTTCAGGTCACCTTCGAGTTCCTCGCGGTGGACCGTTCGCTGTTCGATTTCCTCCTCGAACTGGTCGAGTTCCCGCCGGAGTTCGTCTATCTCCTCCTGTGTCACCGCGTCCGCGCGTGGCTGTCGCTCGCGCTCTGGCCCCGCTGACTCGCGCTCCGACTCCGCGGACGCCCCCGTAGACTCGCTCTCGTCGGGCGCTTCGGCGTCGGCTCGCTCCGATTCGTCGTCCGGTGGCCGCTCAGCTGTCATAGTCCGTTGATTTGCATCTCGGCGGGACGCCTGTTGTAGTTGCCGGTCTCCGGTGTATCCTGCCAGTTCCGCGTTCAGGAAGGCACCGACGAGGACGAAAAGACCGCCGAAGTAAAACCACAGCAACAACAGCAAAACGCCAGCGAGCACGCCGTACACCTGCAGGGTCGTCGCCTGTGCGGCGTAGATTCCGAACCCAATTCCGAGTCCCGTCCAGCCCAGTCCGACGAGAACAGCCCCCGGCACCGCCTCCCGTGCCGAGACCGGTCGGTCCGGAAGCAGGTAGTACAGCGGGAAGAAGACGGCAGCGAGCGCCACGGCGAGCAAGAGGCTGGCGACGACCCCGCTGAACGGAAGACGGTTGGTCGGGATGGCCGCAGTCACGAGTCCGGTCACGGCCACGGCGACGGTCATCGCGGTGGCCGTGAGCAGCACGTCGCGTATCTGTTCCGGGAGCGACTTCACCATCTCGACCCCGTACACCTGAGCGAACGCCACATCAAGGCCCCGAAGCAGACGAAGGCCACTCCAGCCAAACACCAGCACGCCGAGTACAGTGGCGCTCTCGCGACCCGCGCCGCCCTGCAGCGCATCCTCGATCAGAGCCGTCCCCTCCGGCGTGAGAAACTGCCCGATTCGGGTCGTGACTGCCTGTGTCATCGATTCTCCCGCCAGTGCGGAGGTGACTGCGACCGCGACGATCACGAGCGGCACCAGCGAGACGAACGCGTAGTAGGCGATTGCGGCCGCGAGAAAGGGCAACTGGGCTGATTTCGCGTGTGCGATGACCGTCCTGGCGTGGTCGATCGAACTGGTCACACGTGATCCTCTCGCGGCAGTCGCATATAGCTCTCCCCCGACGACACGGGACTCCCTCGAAAGCCATTAGGGATGTGGGGTCCTCCGAGTCGATAATGGCCACGTTGCAGGAAGGGACAGTGCGTCTGACGGGGGTGTGTCTCGTCGCGAGTGTCGTGCTCATCGGTCCGTCGCTCGTCGACATCGGTGCGACGCCGCCGCTGGTCGGGGTCTTACTCCTCCTCTCGGGTGGGCTATTTGCGGTTCGTGACTCGCTTCCGGCGTTTCCGACGGTGGCCGGACACGACCTGCGCCGCTACCAGCAGGACCTCTGGATCGGCCCGCTGGTCGGGGCCGTCGGCGCGCTCGCCGTGCTCGGTGCCTCGCCCGCAGAACTGCAGTCGATCGGTGGGATCGCCGGTGCGGTCGGGATGGCGAATTACTTCCTCCGACCGGTGTATCTCACGCTCATCGCAATAGCTCGACGAGCACTTAGCTGATCGCCGAGCGGAGCACCGGCAACCGAGTCACGCGTCCGACCCTGTCACGGCGCGGATCTCCTCGACGGATGCAGTCGTCTTGAACGTCGTCCCGCCGTAGTGCGTCCGAGAGGCGTCGTATCCGGATGCTCTGATCTGGTCGAGGAACTCGTCCATCGACGGTGCCGGTCGATTCCAGCGCTTGCACAGGCGGTGCTGGTCGTAGTGTGTTGGCTCCGACAGCTCAGCGTCGAGTCGGTCGAGCAGCCGTTCGAGTTTGTCCATCGTGTCGAGTTCTGCCGAGAGCGCGGCGTCGACATCTGGAAGAAACTCACGGTCACACGTCGAATCCAGCCAGACCGGCCCTGCAGTCTGGATCCCGTGTCCGCAGTTCGGACAGCACTCGGGCGGATCTGCGATGAGTCCATACTCGGTCTCGCGGCGCAGACAGTGCTCACAGTGATGGATATAGCCGAGCGAGTCGACCGCGTCGTTGGCGACGGTCGCACCCCGGTCGAGTTCCAGATACGTGCGGACGTAGTGTTTGGTGGCGTGAGTGAGAAGTGGCCGGAAAGCGACGTCGTAGCGCGCCCCTGTCCGAACGAGCGCCGACAGGAGGATCCGGACGCCCATCTCGGCGTGATACTCGGTGTTTCGCGGGACTGCGCTGTAACTTCTGACGCCGCTCTCAAAGTGTGCGCCACACAGCGGCGCGGTGTCGGTCGCGGTGACACAGAGCAGGTTTCGCGTCCCCTGGACTGCGGCGTCGACGAAGGGGATCGGCGTCCCGAACGGGTCCAGATCGACCACGTCGAAGTACTCCTCGTACAGCAGCGGTCGACAGTCGCGCTGTCTGACGTCGCCAGCGAGGTCGTTTCGCTCGAAGTTGTCTCGGCACAGCGAGACGGCGTCGGCGTCGGTGTCGGTGCAGGTCACGTCCCAGCCGTCGCTCGCGGCCCGGACGCCGCGGATCCCGCTTGCCGCCATCGCGTCGAGATACGTCTCTGCGCGAGGTTCTCGGTCGCTGTAGGCCCGCAGCGTTGCAATCGTCAAGTCCCGATTAAGTTCCTGGGTCGGGTTGTAAAACACCTCCTCACCCGCTCCCTCCCCCTGCTCGGGGGCATCGATCTCGACGGCTCCCTCCCGGACGTTCATACCCGAATTCCGGTGGCGACTGATAAAAGCGACAGGAAACCACCTCAGGAGATCGGTCGGAGATGCGCTGACTGGGTCGAAACCTCTTTTATCTCGCCTGACGAATCGGGCGCATGACCTCGGTCGCCTTCGTTTTCGGACTCGATCCGATCACGTTCACTGTCCTCACGCTCATTCTCCTCTTTATCTTCTTTGTCTATCTCCTTCTTCGCCGGACTGCACAGGGGTTCAAGGAAGGAATGAACCGGAACCGCTGAGGGCGTACGTCGACGCCGCTACTCACTCACCGCTCACATCACGTCGCGGACGAGATCGAGGGCGCGCTCCCGGTCGTCCCACGGAACGAAAATCGAGACTGAGGTCGCGCTGGTGATCACGTCGTGCAGATACACGTGTTCCTCGGCGAGCGGCGAGAGCAGATCATTCACCGCGCCGCGCTGGTTCTGGATGCCAGCGCCCGCGATCCGAAGCGCGGCGATTTCCTCTTCGAGCGTGACACTCGACATCACGTCGTCCTCGACGACGGCATCGTGGAGCAGGGCCTCTGCCTCGCTCGCACGTCCCTTGTCGAGATAGAAACTGATCGAGTCCAGGCCGCTGGAGACTGTCTCGATGTTGATCCCCTCGTCTGCGAGCGCCGTCGAGAGCGTCGAGAGGATCCCGGGCTGGTTCCGGATCGCTCGCCCCGCGACGGTCAGACAGACCAGTTCCCGCTCGTGCAAGTCGATGATGTTCTTGAACTGCCCCTCGATGTTCGTCCCGCCAGTCAGCAGGTCGCCGTGCTGGTGGTGGACGACCCTGACCTTGAGGTTGTTCGATTTGTAGGTGAGCGCAGAGGGTGCGACGACCTCGGCCCCGCGAAAGGAGAGATTGCGGAGTTCGTCGACAGTAATCTCCGCGACGTTGCGTGCGCCCTCGACGACGTTCGGGTCACCGGTCATGACGCCTTCGACGTCCGTGACGATGACGACCTCGTCGGCGTCCATGTAGTTGCCGAGCATGACCGCAGTCGTGTCGCTGCCCCCGCGCCCGAGCGTCGTGATCGTCCCCTCGTGGTCCTGTGCCAGAAAGCCAGTGATGACTGGCACGACGCCGTCTTCCATCTGTTTTGCGCACTTCTCGGCCCGGCGGCGCGTCTCCTCAACGTCGACCTCACCGTACTCGTCGGTGATGATCGGCCACTCGGGGCGGCCGGGTTCGAGGAAGTTCGACTCGATCCCGCGGGCTTCGAGTGCGCCCTTGAGCATCCTGACGGAGGTACGCTCGCCCATGCTGACGATCTCCGCCCGGTCCTCCTCGCTGGCCTCGAATTTCATCTCGTCGAGCAGTTCGTCGGTCGTTCCCCCCATGGCGCTGACGACGACCGCGACCTGGTGACCGTCTTCGACCGCCGCAGCGATCGAGTCTGCGGCGCGGTTGATCCGGTCGCCGTTCGCGACGCTCGTTCCGCCAAATTTGGCGACTATACGCATGAGATCACCTGCCCTGATTGGTGCATTTGCACGGTGTTTGTAGTCACCTTGCATAACTGCTTTCATCGACCATCGAACGATACGGCTCCCGAGACTGCCATCTGAGAACCGGCAGCGGCAGAATGGTATAGCGACGGGCTGGTCGAAATCACTGCCAGCACGCCGGGTGTTTTACCTATCGAGCACTCCAACGAGAGGCATGGAGCTACGAGACGCGGTCGAGGCCGACGCCGACCGGCTCGCCGAGTTGACCGACACGCCCCGTGACGTGATGCGCAATCTCGTCCACGACCGCACGGTGCGCGTCGCAGAGGCGTCCGACGAAATCGTCGGCTTCGTCAGCTACGACGCCCGCGACCGCACGGTACACGTTACCCAGCTAGAGGGCGATTCAGACAGCTTCGAGGAGCTACTCGCCGAACCTATCGGATTCGCCCGCGCCGAGGAGATGGCTGTCGAATTCCTCGTGCCGGACTCGGAGACGACTGCGAGTGCCGCAGCCAAAGCGGCTGGCTTCGAGCACACCGGGAGCGGCCCCCGATTCGAGGGGCAGTCGACGACGCGATACCGCATCGAAGAGCCCTGAGTACCAGCGACCGTCCGTTCGACTGCAGCCACCGGTCTTTTTCCCCCTGCGCGCGTACGCTCTGGCATGACAGGTCCCACCGAGTACACCGACGATACGCCCCAAACACAGCGATGACATCCGGCGTCGTTCCCCTGCTTGATGGTCTCGGGTTGGCGGTCAGCACGCTCTTCGGCGTGACTGATATCGTCTTGGAGACGAGTCCGATCTACGAACCAACGACCGAGGAGCTTCTGATATCGCTCGTCCTTGGCGTCCTCGTGGGCGCTGGACTGGGATATCACGCGTACACCACCGGCAGAAATCCGTTTGTCTGGGGTCTTCTCGGATTCTTCTTCAGTATTCTTGCGGCTGTCGTCTACGTGCTCTACGTCGTGATCTCTTCCGAACCGTCCGAGCAACGGGACCAACTCGAACCACGCGCAGAGATGGGTGACTCCCCCGAGTTTGGCGACCGGGTGACCGACCCGGAGGCCGAATCCGTCGCAGACACCGCGACACGAGATGGGACTGCCACACAACAGTCGACAGCGGACGACGGCAACCAGTGGCGGCAGGTCGCACGCGATGTCGACACTGACGCAGGCGGCGACGGATGGGCCGAATCGGCGCAAAAAACTGGATCCACTGCGCCACGAGAGCCGGGATCCGAGGGGGCGACTGCTCCGGAGTCGACCGGTCGTCGCCCTGCCGAGGTGCAACGCGAACAGGCCACGATGGTCGTCACACTCACCCACGACGAGGGGCGACGCTACACGCGGTCGAACGTGACCGAAATCAATCGGGAGGGAGATATGATCGCTCTGACGGACGCGGACGGGTCTAGATCCACCTACGGAAACGCACAGATCGAATCAGTCAGGCTCTCGAACGTGGAGTAACCGCTTTTCTCGACCGGTCCGTAGTGCGCGTATGTTCCGGACCGAGGAACGCCAGTACGTCGAGCGAGCACGTGTCGGCCGCCTCGCTACCGCCGACGCCGAGGGTCGTCCCCACGCTGTCCCCGTGTGCTTTGCTCTCATGGATGATTCCATCGTCACCCCCATCGACGAGAAGCCACAGCGCGCCCCGCCGGAGGGTCTTCGCCGGGCGCAAAACGTACGCACCAACGACCGCGTCTGTCTCGTCGTCGACCACTACACCGAAGAGTGGGATCGACTCGGCTGGGTACAGGTCCGCGGCACTGCCACCATCAAGTCGCCCGAGGACGACGGCCACGCCGACGGGATCCGTGCGCTCAGAGCGAAGTACGACCAGTACGCCACTCACGCGCTGGACGACCGACCGCTCATCCGGATCGAGGTTGGGAGCGTTCAGTCGTGGGGGTCGCTCGTCACATGAAATCAGCGATGCCGGACTGTTTGTTGGTGTCGTCCTCGAAGAGTCGCTCGATTCGGGTTTCGAGGATCTCCAGGCGCTGTTTCGTGTACTCGCGTGCGCCGAACTCCTCTGCGACGCGGATCGCGGTGTCCATGTACTTGTTAACCGCGCCCTCGTAGACAGTGAGGCTCACGTCGCCGCCACACTCCCGGCAGGTTCCCGACAGCGGCGCGCGCCGGTACGAGCGCCCACAGCCACGACACCGAAACTCCTGTGTCGAGAACGCCTTGAGATTCCCCAGCAGATCCGGGAGAAAGTGGTACTCGATGATGCGCTCTGCCACGTCAGTCTCGTCGACGGCGCGGAGTTTCCGCGAGAGCGCGAGTTGGGCGTCCATCTTCTCCTGCATGTCGCCCAGCGTCTTGTACGCCGACAGGTCCGGCCCGGCCGCGATGTCGCTCGTCTCGTGAGTGTGGACGAAGCCCCGATACTGGTCGTCGGTGTCCAGCGTCTCCTCCGCAATCCGCATGATATCTTCGACCTCGCCCGTCTCGGCCAACTCGCGAGTCGCCTCGTAGAATTCGAGCGGGTACTCCCGCATGATGTCGATGTTGTGGGCTTCGTCGTCGATTTCGGACGGGTCGATGCGCGAGGACATCACCAAGGGCGCGTCCATTCTGCCGCCCCGCTGGTTGGGGAGGTAGGATTTGCTGAAGTTGAGCAGTCCATCGAGCAACAGCATGACGCAGTCTTCGTCGCCGTCGCACTGCTTCTCTACTAAATCGTTCGTAACGAGATTGTGAGTTTCGGATACCGTGAGACAGTAGACCCAATCGCTCTCCGTTTCGACAATCTCTGTGCGTTTCACTTCGTCACCGAGATATTCCGAGTGTCCTCCGTCGAAAATTCGCTTCGCCGTTGTCGTCGTTTCTGCGAGCTGTGACTGAAGCTTTTGATCCTTTCGCGAGAGATGAAACCCGACAGTCTCCGCAAAGGTAGCTGCATCTTCTGAGGTGACGGTAACGATGTACGACACCGCGGACATCTCGTCGCCAGTCTCGTCGTAGAACTCGGGGAATTTTTCGGACAGTGGCACCGGATCCGTCCGTTTGACCTGCGCTGAGATACCCAGTCTCGTCAACAGCGCCAGAAGATCCTCTTTGAGTTCTCGACTAACAGTCGTTGCGTGGATTGCGAGCGCGTTCCCATCAGCATGACCGTCTCCGCTGAAATAGCCGCGCAAAAACGCGGCAACGACTCTGTCCGGCGCGTCGAACACGCACTGTGGTACGCGCTTTGTGTGGGCATACTTGCCCATGTCCAACACCGTATCGAATAGTGTGCGCAGTAATCGACCGGAGGTCGTAACCTTCGCTGCGTTCTCACGATACGGATCGACACCGAAATCCTGTTCCAGAACGTTCACGAAGAACTCCCTGGATTCTTGTTCTGTCCCGCAGATCGTCGTTTGATGGATACACCCCTTTTTTGTTTCCTGTTCCCGAGAAAACCCTTCCGCCGCGTAGTATCCTAGCACTGTCGCTACTTGCTCGTTGATGGTTACGAACCGGGATATCTCTGTACGGTCGCGTTTCATTCCTAGTGAAACATCTGCTGGAACCCAGTCGAGTACGCGCTCAACTGAGCCGATCAGGTCACACAGCAAGTCAGCAGGAAAACTGCCGCGATAGAGATAGTTACTCAGCGTCTTGTGAGACATGTCGAAATGTTCGGCAGTGCTTTTCAGCGGATAGAACTGACCGCTCCACTGGTCTCGGAGAACGTCCTCGAAGAGGTCGTACAATCGGTCCTTTTCGAGGCCTTTGATCATCAGCCGATCGTTTGCTACCGTTTCACAGTCGAGAAACTCGGCCAGCAGATCGAACCGCCGCGTTTCGGCGTCTTCGGCCACACTATCGAGATTGAGCGGTTTCACGAGGGTATCCTCATCTGTAATCTCGGATGCACGCTTCGTCGTGAGTGTCTCGTGTTTGAGGACTTGCATCTCGTGATCGGGCGTCACCGTCACCTCCCGACCACTTCGAGTCTCGATCGAGAGTAAATGATCGGGTGCCGGATGTTTCGAGACTGTTTCGACAGGCTTTGGGACGATATCCCCGTCGCTATCGAGGGATGGTACGAGAATCTCCGTATCGATGTCTTCGACGAGTGTCCCGAAGTCGTCTTCTCTGGGTGTTTTAATTTGCGCCTCCACGAACGACTCGATGTCTTCGTATCGCCAGTCTCCACTGTCTCGCTGATACCAGATTTTCGTCTCCGGGTGGAAGCAGTTCCGACGCTTCGCTGCGTGAAAGTACGGATGCGCATATCCCACAGCGGCACTCGTAAAGCCGACGACTCGCCCGACCGTCGCTGCGCTCGTGTGCGGAGCCATCCCGAAGACGAGTTCACCGACCAGATCCTCGCGGGTCTCAAAGTCGTAGTAGGACTCGAGGCCGTAGTACTGCGAGAGGAGATCGTCGACGAAGTCGGCGGTCTGGAGGAGGTGTTCGGCCGCGCCATCGGAGAGGACGATGTCCTGTACTTTGAGTTCGACCACCTGGTCGTCGTGTTCGAGCGGGTCGCCGTTGATGTCCCGTTCGTAGCCCAGTTCACGGAAGTCGTCGACGGTCACGTCGAGTTCGGCGGGTGTGACTGCCGTCACCGGGAGGTCGGTCATGTCGTAGCGAACGGTGCCGTCCTTGAACGCGGACACGTCGTGTTTCGCCCGCAGGATGCCCTTCTCCAGCGGTTCGATCGCTTTCGTCTCGGAGGACAGCCCCTTGACGCCTTTCAGAATATCGAAGGCCGAGGGGCGTTCTCCGACGGTCGCGAGCGCGTCCTTGAGTTCGCGGTCGATGTCGACGGTCGCGTACTGGGTCGGTTCGGCGAGCACCTCACACCGGGGACACTCCGCGCGGCCGGACTCGTCTGGCTGAACTTCCCGGTCACAGTCCGGGCAGAGATACACGGGCTGGGCTACGTCGCCGCAGTCCGGACACCGCGAATGGTAGGTGCGCGTGCCACAGGACGCACATTCGCGCCGTCCGACCTCGACGCTGACCTCGCCTTTCGTCCCCTCGACGGAATCGCCCTGCGAGGCGGCCTCGGTGACCGAGCGCTGACTGCCGCCCGCCTCACCGATCGGAAAGAGCGTGTGGACGGCAGGCGAGAGTTCGCGCTGTTCTGACTTTTCGGGGCGGCCCATGCGGTTGCCGATGCGAGTCGGCGCGCGCTCGCGCACCAGAAACGGCGCGAGTTCGTTCACGACGCGGATGGCGTTGTCCCCGTCGTCGTACGTTCGTGCTCGCTCGCTCACCGAATCGAGCATTCGCACCCGTTCGAGCGATTCGGCGAATCCGAGCGTCCGAACCAGCGGTTCCCAGTCGGGGATCTGCAGTCGCGTTTCGGTCTGGGTGTGCTCGACCAGCAGCGTCTCCAGCGTCTCGCGCACGGCGTCGGTGTTTTGCACGACCAGTTGCTGGCCGCTCTCTGCGGAGGGCGCGAGCGACGCCCCGTCGGCGGTGGCGACGTCGGCCTCAGCGATGGCGTCAGCAAGAGTTTCGACGTCCTCGACGCTCACGTCGTGCCAGAGATACGTCCACTCGGGGTGGAGGGGTGCGTCGTAGGACTCGGCCCAGTCGAGCGCCTGCGCGGAGTCCGGCGACTCGAGGTCGAACGACGGGTCGTCCGCAAGCGCCTGGACGGGCGCGCCCGCGGCCTCGAACTCCTTGACCCACCACTCGAAGACGTAGGAGGCGGGCGCGAGCGGGTGGTTGTTCTCGACGAACTCGCCGTAGTTGACCAGATACTCCCCGGCGTCGAGGATGCGTTCGACGCCGTTTCTGACCCGCTTTGCCTCGCTCACGTCGTCGATCCGGCGCACGTCGCCGTTTGCGAGTCGAACCGTCGGCCCCTCGATGCTGTCGACGGGGACGATGCCCGCGGCCTTGCCCGGTCGCTCGGTTTTGATCTGCGTTCCGGGCGCGAGAAAGTCATCGAGCAGGTGCATCGTCGCCGGGTGAATCCCGGCGGTCGCGTGACCGTGATTGCGCGCCCGGCCGTACCGGAGTCGGAAGCCGCCGGGTTCGCTCGGATGCGAGAAGACCGGCCGTCCGGCGATCAAATCCTGGAGGAACTTCTTCGAGGGGTCGGGCCGTAGCGGACCCGCCGCTGGTTCGTCGGCGGGCTGGTCTCCCTCCGTGTCGTCCGCCGAGTCGTCTCCGTCTGCGTCGCCATCGCTCTCTGAGTCGTCATCCTCGTGTGCACCGCCCTTGTACGTCCCGTCGATGAGGTCCTGCAGCCACGGCCAGTCCACCTCGTCGAGTTCGCGGGTGTAGCGCTGGATCTTCGGCGCTTTCAGGGCGATACCCTCCCCGAAGACCAGACACATCCCGCCGCGTGAGGCGTTGGTGTCAACCCGGTCGAGGTCGCGGTATCCGGAGACCTCCTCGTCGCCAGTCGCCTCGCCGTCGAGCATGATCGGGATGTGCTCGGCGATGAATTTGGCCTCACTTTCCTTTGGGGCGTACTGCAGGCCGGTCTCCTCGTCGTAGAGTGCGACCTCAGCGGCGTACCGGCCGATCTCGTCGTCTCTGGCGTGGTACTCGTCGATGCCGAGCAGTGCCCGCGCGTAGTCGGCAACGAGTACCGAGAGCGCCTGTGCCGTGCCGCCCGCAGAGCGGATTGGCCCGGCGTAGTAAACGTTGATAAACTCCGTCCCGTCGTCGTTTTCGAGCAGTTCGACGCGGTCGATCCCCTCGATCGGTGCTGCCACGACCCCCTCGGTCAGCAGTGCAACAGCCGTCCGAACCGCCCCCTCGATCTTGCCAGCGCGCGTGTCGTAGTCGCCGACCGCCCCCGAGACGAAGTCTTCGACGAGTTCGAGCGCGGCTTCCTCGCGGGACATCTCCCCTTCGAGTTCGCGCACCCGCTCAGCGACGCCGTCGATGCCGAGGATGTTCTCGACGCGGTCGGCCATGTCCTGTGCGACGGGAATCTCCACTTCGGGCTCGGGGTCACCCCCGCGCTCGCGGGCGGCGTTTGCGACCGACAGCGCCTCGTCGAGTTCGGCTTCGAGTTCCGCGAAGTAGCGCTCGTCGTCGGGTCTCATGAAAGCGGCCAGAGGTCGAGTTCCGTCACCTCGTCGTGTGTGCGTTCGAGTGTCGTCTCGAACGTCCGCACGTACAGCTCTCCAGCAAAGACCGTCGCCCGGTCGAGATGGCCAGCGGCCGTGCTCCCGTCCGGTCGGGAGAACGTCGCGTGCGTGTGGGCGAATCGCTCACCGTCGAGCCACGAGATGTTCCCGACGAGCGAGGCGACTTCGAGCGGTTCGTCGAATTCGACCGGCTCGTACTCCTTCTCGTCCTGGTCGTAGAACATGATCCGGGCGTCCTGTGCGGCCCCGAGTCCGAAAAACACCGCCGAGTCGACCCCCTCGCGCTCGGCGAACGTCTCGATCTGGGCACGCCAGTCCTTGCCGTGTTCGAGTCGGGCGAGAAACTCCCGGCCGCCCGCGACTTCGATAGAATCCATGTTCCCGAACAGGGTTGGCACGTTCAAAACTGTACTGGTCATCCCGCTGTGACTGTCGCTGCCCACCGTCACTCGGCACCCCGTCTCCCCGGAAACCACCGCTCCGACGACACACAAGTGTTCGCTCAGCATCTAATCAAAAAGCATATACTTATTCCAGCCCTCGTTTCAACTGTATGAGCAAAGTCAAGAAGGGGCTGGCTGCTGCAGCCGCGCTGGTCGTCGGTGTACTGACACTGAAAGCACTACGAAATCGCGGATCGGAACCGGAAGACGACGACGCTCTCGAGGAGTAGCGAAGACCGAACCGCCGCCGTCGGCGTCGTCTGTTCTTGCGTGTCGCGTTCGTGATACCGTTCGATGCAGCGAGCGCGTCGTATGTCTTGCCCAAACATATATCATGTCTGGGGTGTTTCTCCCGGTATGGTCGTCGTCCGAGCGGCAACGCCTACGGATCTTGTGGCTATCCAGCGGCTCCACCGCGGCTCAATCGAGGCGCTCACCGGGGCGGTGTACGACGACCAGCAGGTGACAGCGTGGAAGGGAACGGTCGGGCCGAGACTGTATCCAGTGAACGACGATACTGCAACCGTGCTCGTCGCGGAACGAGTCTCTCCCGTCGACGACCGGTCCCAGTCGTCCGCCGAATGTGACTCGCTCGTCGGCGTCGGGTGGGTCCGATTCTCGCCCGACACGTATCTCGACGGACTCGACGTCGACAGCGAACTCGGCGGCCTCTACGTCGCGCCATCGGCCAGCCGTGAGGGGGTCGGCACGCACCTCTGTAACCGTCTAGAGGCGGCCGCGCGCGACCAGGGCTGTACGCGAGTCGGCCTGTGGGCCTCGCTGAACGCCGTTCCGTTCTACCGCTCGTGTGGCTACCAGCGCGGCGCAGACCGCACGATAACATACGACTCGGCCGAACTCCCGGTCGTCGAGATGCACAAATCACTGACTGCAGCGAGTGACCCCAAGCGACGGCCCGGCCTCCTGACTGGGCTTCGGGACCGTCTCTCGCAATCCGGGTGAGTCAGTCACGACGTGGAGGAACGCTTATCTATCAACCAGCGAATCGATGTGTATGGACAAATCGGACGAGGGGGAATCGGTGACACGTCGTCTGAAGGGCATCCTCAGCGGTGTTTTGTTTGCGTCGATTCCGGACCATCCAGCGAACGGGGGCCTCACGGGCGACCAAGAGTGGCGTCCCGGGGAACAGACCGACGAGGCCGCTGACGACGATGCCGCGTGTCGCTGACCGGTCACACCGCAGTAGGAGACAGAGATTCGTCGGTCACCGAGTTATTTAACGGTCCCATTCGATAGCCCGGTCATGGGACTCTTCGGGAAGATCAAAAACAGCTTCATCACTGGCCTCATTCTGCTCCTCCCGCTGCTGGTCACTGTGTACGTTCTCTACTTCCTGATGAATCTCGCGCTGGGATTCATCGACCCCGTCGTCGAGACGATGAATCTCTCGTCGTACACAGCCAACGTCGAGGCGGTTGCACAGGTGATCGCCGTCGTGTTGATCGTCACGACCATCGCTGTCATCGGCTATCTCGCACAGTTGCGGCTGTTCCGACAGCTCTTTGGGGGACTCGGAAAGGCCGTGACGATCATCCCGCTCTTTCGGACCATCTACGGCACAGTCAGACAGCTCTCGACGTCGTTTACTACCAAGGAGAGTTCCTTCGACAAGCTAGTGCTTATCGAATTTCCCCGCGAGGGGGTGTACTCTATCGGTCTCGTCACTGACAAGAGCCCACGGCCGATCAGGGATGTCGTCGGAAAGGACACCCAGAGCATCTACCTGCCGAGCAGCCCCAACCCAACGAGCGGCCGTCTGGTGCTCGTGCCCGAAGACCAGATCCACGAGGTCGACCTCTCCGTCCGAAAGGGGATGCGAATGCTGATGACCACCGGCATCGGCGGCGCTCCGGAGGAGGAACTCCCCCGCGAAGACGAGGACTTCTTCGAGCAACTCCCTGACGAGGAGGCGGATGCTACTGAGCGTATCTCGACTGGGGACACAGACGACGAAGACGAGAACGAACGCGAGAACTAACGGCCGTCCCAGCCATCTGCTCGCGAGCCTGACTCACACAACCTGTTTCGCGACGAGTCCCGCGGCGACCACGGCGGCGGTGACGCCGACGAGCGTCGGAACGACCTGTTCTGACCCCCACTCCCAGCCCAGAAACTGTGTGCCGACGACTGCAACGCCAGCGACGAGCGCGCCAAGCACCGTTCCAAGCGATGGCTGTCTCCCTTCGTCCATACGCTCGGTTACGTCCGCTGATCCGATAAACTGCCTGCAGTTTCTCCGCGGTCAGTTCGCTTCGAGGTGCTCGACGACGCCTTCGGTGGTCCCGGGGACCGGTTCGGGGTCGACGCCAGCCTCCGCGGCCGCCTCGGGGTCTTTCAGGAGATGGCCAGTCGTCAGGCAGACGACGCGTTCGTCGTCGTCGACGTCGCCGGACTCGCGGAGTTTGCGGAGACCAGCAATCGATGCAGCGGAGGCGGGTTCGACGCCGACGCCCTCCTCGGCGAGCGCACGCTGTGCCGCCGTAATCTCCTCGTCCGAGACTGCGACTGCGGTGCCGCCGGTCGATCTGATCCCCGGCAGGGCCTTCGGCGCGTTGACGGGGTTGCCGATGCGGATTGCGGTGGCGCGCGTCTCCACCTCGTCCCATCGCTCGATGTGGTCCCAGCCGTTCTCGATGGCTTCGACCATCGGCGCTGCGCCCTCGGCCTGCACGCCCGTCAGCGCCGGAACGTCGTCGCTGTCGATTGCGCCGCTTGCTTCGAGTTCGCGGAAGCACTTGTACAGCGCGGCGGTGTTTCCCGCGTTGCCGACCGGGAGGACGATCCGGTCGGGATAGTCGCCTTCCTCATCGCGGAACTGCTCCATGATTTCGAGGCCGATAGTCTTCTGTCCCTCCAGTCGGAAGGGGTTCAGCGAGTTGAGCAGGTACGCCTCGCCGCTTGTCGCCAGATCCTGCACGATGTCGAGGCAGGTGTCGAAGTTGCCGTCGACTTCGAGGATGCGAGCGCCGTGGAGGCTGGCCTGAGCGACCTTGCCCGCGGCGACTTTCCCCGCCGGGAGCAAGACGAGCGTCTCCAGATTCGCTCGCGCCCCGTAGGCCGCAAGCGCCGCGCTCGTGTTGCCCGTCGACGCGCAGGCGAGTCGGTCGACGCCGACCCGTTCAGCGACGCGGACGCCGACGGTCATCCCCCGGTCTTTGAAACTCCCCGTCGGGTTCATCCCCTCGTGTTTGACCCGCACCCGGTCGAGACCGAGTTCAGCCTCGATCCCTGGAACCTCGTGTAGCGGTGTGTTCCCCTCCGGGAGCGAGACACCCTCGTCGAAGGGCAACGCGGCGGCGTAGCGCCAGACACCGCTACCCGCGAAGTCGTCCCACGTCGGCAGGTCGGCGTAGCGCGCTTCGAGCAGGCCATCACACTCGTCACAGGTGTATCGGACCGACTCGAACGGCGCGAACTGCTCCCCACACTCGATACAGGCGAGCCAGACGCCGTCGGTCGCACACGACGGCTGCTCAGTCTGCAAGTCCAGATGTGCCATTATTCGAGTCAGGTTCCGGGCAGTCAAAAGTGGGACGATTGTGACGAGACCGGTTGGCGATGGCCGAACGGGCCACTCGCAGAAAGATACAAGCGAGTTGGGGGCCGACCACCGAGTGTGGACCGAGCACGGCTCGCAGATGCACTGGCGTCCTCCTTCGACGGGAGCGACAGCATCCGGCGCGCCGTCACCAGACAGGCCCGGGATCTGGACGACGTGGGCTGGATCGAGCGGGACCTGGGCTACGAACTCACCGTCGACGCCGTCATCTCGAATCTGGACGACGCGCCAGACGAGTACTCGCTCGCAGAGCGATGGAACTGGTGGATCGGATCGCTCGAACTCTCTCACGGGGGGTACGACCAATTTCGCGTCAGGCCCGATATCGACGAGCAGTGACGAGTGGCTCTGTCTGCTACTGCTCCCGGCAGCGGAACATCGAGAGAGACAAACCGCCTGCCGACCGAGTGGTGCGTAATGGACGTCGAGTTTCTCGGGGGCGCACGCGAGGTTGGTCGGAGTGCCATCCTCGTCGACGAGCGCCTCTTGCTCGATTACGGGCTGGAACCGTCGACGCCGCCGCAGTATCCCGTCGGGTCGGTCGACCCGGACGCGGTCGTCGTCAGCCACGGCCATCTCGACCACGCGGGTGCGGTTCCCGCACTCCTTTCTGGCGATTCTCGGCCACCGATCCACTGGACGCCGCCGACGCGAGAACTCGCGCTCACGCTCGCCCGCGACACGCTGAAACTCCATGGTGGCAGCTACAACTGCCCGTTCACCGAGCACAACGTCAAACGCGTCACGGGAGTCTCCGAGACGCACGGGTATCGAGAGCCATTCGAGGCCGCGGGATTCGAGATTACGTTCTACAACGCCGGACACATCCCCGGGAGCGCGCACGTCCTCGTCGACGACGGCGAGACCCGCCTGCTCTACACGGGCGACTTTCACACCGACGACCAGCGTCTCGTCGCGGGAACGACCGCCCGGCCCGACGCGGACGTCGTCATCTGTGAGAGCACGTACGCCGATGTCGAGCACGAGGACCGAACGACAGTCGAGGAGCGATTCGCCGAGAGTGTGAAGACGACGCTCTGGGAGGGCGGAACGGTCGTCGTTCCGGCGTTTGCCATCGGACGCACCCAGGAGATGCTCATGATCTGCGAAGCGCACGACGTCCCCTGTTACGTCGACGGCATGGGAAAGCAGGTCACCGAGATGTTACGACAGTACCCCGGCTTTTTGCGTGACGAAGCCGCGTTCAGGCGAGCGAAATCTCACGCCCGATTCGTCACCGGCGACGATGGACAGCGAAAGCGTATCACGGATCAGAAGGCGGCAATCGTCACCACCAGTGGGATGCTCTCTGGCGGCCCCGCGATGACGTACATCCCCGAAATCCGGGCGAATCCGACGAACAAGATAACGATGACAGGCTATCAGGTCGCGGGGACGCCGGGGCGGGATCTGGTCGAGACGGGAAGCGCCGAAATCGACGGCCGAATGATGCCGGTCAGCGCCCGGGTCGAACAGTACGACTTCTCGGCACACGCCGACAGCAACGGGCTTCGCTCTCTTCTCGATTCGTATCGTGACGCCCAGATTCTCGTCAATCACGGCGACACGTGCGAACGGTTCGCCGAACAACTCCGGGCAGATGGATACGATGCGACAGCGCCGGATATCGGCGAGCAAGTCATCGTCGAGGGCTAAGTGAACCGCTGTCACGACGGAATCCGCCATCCGGTGGCGATCTACGGTACAAGAGTACCGGCAACAGTATCTTGTTTCTGTCGACTTTCGAGGACGGGAGACACAGTGACGAGCAGCCAGTCCGACTGGATGTGCTCACGGATTCGGACCAGTGACACCCATAATCCCGCCCGTTCGAGGAATATCCCCGAACTACACCGTGAGGCGGTATTTCTGGACGCTTCTCAGGGATCGGTCACGCGGTTTTATCCCGATTGTTCGTGTTTATTGGCGGCGGACGGACATGTCGGAGATACCGGGAGGTGTTGCTGGTAGACGGGAGTAATGGTAGTGTTTACAGGTGTAGTCGGGCCTTAATATGTGGGGTGCATACCAGCGTGTACTGGCTGTCGGATCGTGGCAGCTTTGGCGTGAATCATGACGGGAACAACACTAACCACTGAAGACGAGGACGGGCAGGCAAGAGAACACCTCGAAGATGTCGAAGATGGATGCGGCTGTACGGAGATCTGGGAGCACCTCTCAGAGAACCGTGAGGACTGACTGCGGGACGTTTTTATTCGGGCCACTCGTATCAGAACAAGATGAGTGACGACGCGGACAGTGAGTTCATTCCGACCGACAGAGAATCTCCTGTCGGCGAACCGGTTATTCGAGGCGACCCGTCGCTGACCGGCGAGCGCGCCAAGGAGGCGGTGCAGTTCGACCCCGACGACCCGGAGAGTCTGGAACTCGCCGCCGAAACTGTTACCGCGTTCTCGAACAACACGGCAGGGGCCGAGGACAACGTGTTCATGCTTCGGGGCGCGGCGGCGTGTGCGGCGCTGGTTCGCGGTGAAGGCTCGTACAAGGCGGCGGCCGAGCGGGCTGGCGACGGCGTCACGGTGTCCTTTATCCGCAAGTGGGCACGGGTCCACGACCTTCCCCAGTCGATCCGCAGACACGTTGCCCGCGGCGAAATTGCCCCCTCTGCAGCGAAGCACATCGCTAGAGTCCCCGGCGAGGCGCGTCTCGCACTCGCCTTTGCCGTACTCGATCACGACCTGACGGTTCGGCAGGTGCGTGCCGTCGCAAGCGACATCAACGACGGCGAACCCATCGAGAGCGCGCTCGCCCGGCGGGGGATCACGCTCGGCGAAATCACGCTTCGGTTGCCCCCCGACGTGTACCGCGAGTTGCGTCGCCGCGCCTCGCTGTCCGACCGCGAACCCGGCGAGGTCGCTGGCGACGTGCTATCGGATCACTTCCAACGCGAGTGATCGTAAGGACTTAGCCGATAACCATCCCAATCACGAGTGTGGGCCGGTAGCTCAGTTAGGGAGAGCGTCTGGCTTTTAACCAGACGGTCGGGGGTTCAACTCCCTCCCGGCCCGCTACCACTTTTTACTTCGTCGGGTTCGCCTCCGGCGAACCACTCTCTGCTCACGGGCCGTAGGCCCGTTCGCATGGTTCGAGGGAACTTCGTTCCCTCGCAACTCGCAAAAACGTGGGGAAAAACACCCTGCTGACTCGCTTCGCTCGTCAGCAGCGAAACGGCTCGCTCCGCTCGCCGTATGCTTCCCTCATAGACCAACCGCCCGATACTCACAGAATGAGCGCACCCCGTCAAAACACTACCCACGGAATCACGGTAAACAGCGCACCGATGACGATAATAAATCCGCCGATTGCGAGTAGGATGCGTCCGCCCCACTTCCCCTCCTGAATCAGGTCGTCCTCGGATTTGTCCGAGAGGACGAACGTATCGGAGTCGTCCGGTTCGTCAATCACGAACGCTCGCTCGCCCCAGTCAGCCTCCTTCTCGTGGGCGTTCCCGAGAACGTAGACCTCCTCGCCCGGTTCGATCCACCCCTCCGAGTAGCGTCGACGGTCTCCGAGGCTGATCGGCCCGAGGTCGTACTGGTCGCGCTCGTCGACGGAGCGCTCGCGTTCGACGTACCGTCGAACTGCTTCCGGTGGTTCCTCACCGCCTGCGACCTCGGTCTGTGTCTCTTCGACGATCAGGTCGCCGTCCCGCGGGAGGTTGACGCGCACCTCCCCGGTGCCGTCGTCGACAGTCATCGGCACCACGTGCGTCTTCTCGTGTTTCGTCTTCCAGTTTCCGCCGCTCTGATTGCTGTGTTCCCACTCCTCGATTTTCACGTAGGTCGCCAGCGCGCTCGCTCGCTCAATAGGCGAGTTCAGGACAGCGCCCTCGTCTGTGGGGTGGGCAGCTCCCTTGATCTCCACCGTGCCAGGTTCGAGATTGCGAATCGGCGTCGTCTCGGTCGTGGCGATCTGTTTGCTCCGTGCACGCTCGGCCCGTCCTCGATTCGCCGTGTAGAGGCCGAGAACGACAAAAATCAGACTGAACCCCGACCAGCCGAGCCTGAACAGTAGCGTTTCACTCATCTGCTCCGACCGTTCACTGGCTCAGGAAATAAATCTGAGGGGGCGCTCGCGTGACTGTCGGGCCGGAGAGCCGAAACCACGCCATTTACTATCGGGTGTCACGAGACGTGACGTATGGACATCCTGACCTACGAGGACCGGCTCGAACTGCTCGGAGTGCTGGCCGGAGGGTTCATCGTCCTCGTGGCACTCGGAACGCTCGCCGGGACGCCGTGGACGACGGCCAAGAGCGGCGTCGTCGCCGGACTACAGCTGCTTGGGATCGCGCTCGCGCTCGGGATTGGCGTGTTGCTGATCGCCGTCACGTCCACCTCCGAGCGGTTCGGCGTGCTCTCCGGTACGTAGCCGCGAACGCCCCGCTCACAGCGGCGGCTCGAATCCGACGACGTCGGCGTCCTGCATGGCGCGTGCCGCGGCGGTGTCGATGTCGAACTCCCGGACGAGTTCCCCATCTCTGATGAGCGGTTCCAGCAGCGCCTCCCCGTCGTCAGGTGGCTGTCTGTCGGCGAGTTGGATGTGGTGGCCGCCCTCCTGTGTCCGGTAGACCTGTTTTTTGCCGTCGAGTTTCCCCCGCTTCGCGGCGGGTTCACCCTCCACTTCCACGATGTCGAGTGCGAAATCGATCGGGTCGGCGTTGCTCACGTGTGAGCCGACGCCGAAGCCGTCGGCGACGTCGTGCAACTGTGCGATCGATTCAGGCGTGATGCCGCCGCTCGCGAAGATACCAATATCCGTGTGTCCACGGGCGTCGAGTTTGAACCGGAGTTCGCGGAGGATATGCCGGAAGTCACCGCGGCGCGACCCGGTGGTGTCGATGCGAACGCTGTCCAGATCCTCGACTGCCTCGACAGCACGGAGGACTTCGTCGACTTCGTCGGAGTAGGTGTCACAGAGTGCGATTCGGGGCACGTCCTCGGCCACTGCCTCGTCGAAGGCCTGCCACGCCGCTTCCTGATTGCCAGCGCCAAAGCAGATGACGAGTGCGTGGGGCATCGTCCCGCCTGCCTCGCGGTCGATGACCTCACCGGCGGCCACGTTCGAGATGCCGTCGAGTCCTCCGACGAGTGCGCTTCGCTCGACCATCGCGGCGATCGAGGGATGGACGTGCCGGGTCCCAAAGCTCAAAAGTGTCGTCTCGGGTGCGGCCTGTCGGGCTTCGAGCGCCGCGGTTGCGACGCCGGTGGCGTGTGAGAGAAAGCCCAGTAGCGGCGTCTCCAGCCGACAGAATTCGAGATACTGCCCTTCGATCTGCAGGACCGGCCCGCCGTCGAACAGCCGTCCCTCGCGGATTGCGTTGACGTCGATGTCGTGTCCGGCGAGCAGGTGCGCAGCGTCTTTCACGCCAGCGAGCAGGTTCCAGTCCCCGGTAGGGAACTGCGTCGCGGTCACTTCCGCAACGACGGTCGGATTCCGGTCTGCGTGTTCGAGCGTCTCCACCGTCCGGTCGAAGTATGCATCCGTCGCCTTGCCGGACGCAATTGCATCCGGCGAAACGATGTCGAACTCCGTCATACCTGTTCGTCGGCAGCGAACGTAAAAAAGGGCCGGGAGCGCGACGCGTTCGAGTGTTCGTCAGGGTGCGTGGATCTGGGAAAGCGAGTCGATAGTTGGCCCGTTGACGATGCGAACGGTCGTTCCCGCCTGCGTAACCCGGAATGCGTCCGCGAACGGTCCCGAAGCGATCAAGAGGCTATTCGCGCCGCGCTCGACAGCGCCCCGGCTGTCGAGCAACTCCTGGTAGTGGCTGTAAAACGAAGACGCGTCGGATTCGCTGTCCCATTCGAGTTCCCAGACGTACCCGTACTCGCCGTCGTTGTGATACGGCACGAGCGTATCGCCGCGCCAGCCCTCCGACACGGGGTGACTGTACGGGTCGTTGCCCCGCGGATCGATGACGCCGCTTTCGCGCAGCATCACGTTGATCGACGCCTCACCCAGCGTGTCCCCGACGGGGTCGTGGTCGAAGCGCGACCACGCCGCAGCCGACCGGTCGGAAACTGTCACGTTCAGCGGCTGTTCGTCCGGATACCGCTCGGGATGAATGATCTGTGTCGTACTCGTGGGCATCTGGTCGTGGGCTGCGTCGACTGCGTCCCAGCCACCCCTGCCGCGGAGCGCAGCGACGAAATCAGGGCCGCTCGTGTACGGCTGTGAGAGCACGCGCAACACGCCGATGTCGGCGTTGCTGGTGCCGCCAGGTGTTGTCGGTGGTCGAACACACGACCAGCCGTTGCTACATCGGTCCAGATACAGCTCCGGAATCAGTTCGGCCTCACCCTCGACCAGACCGTTTCTGGCTAGCTGTCTGTCCTGGGTGTCGGGGCTGCCGGACAGGTCGAAGTGCTGGTCCTGCAGCGCGTGGACGAGTTCGTGGACGAGCGTGTCCTTGCTGATCGTCGGCTGGTCGTCGTCGCTGACGATCACGATCTCGTCTTCTCCGATCCGATAGTACCCGAGCACGCTCGCGCCGAACGTCTCGTTGAACACCGCCTCGATGTCGCGGTTCTCACCGACGAGAAAGAGCCCCTCCCAGACCTGATTGTTCCACGCGGCGTGTGTCACGTTCCCCCCGACGGTCCGGTTCTCGCGGTACTGCTCGCGTGTGATCACCTCGACATCGACGCTTCGCTCGAACTCCAGGCCACGAATCGATTCAATGCGGGCCATCGCGCGGGCCACGAGCAGGTCCTGTTCGGTGGCGTTGAGCCCATCCGAAGCGTCCACCGCAATCGCATCGTCGTGGGCAATTCCATCTACCTCGCCAAGCGTCCCATCGGTCTGGAGGTCATCTCCCCCACCGGAGATGAAGGTACAGCCCGCGAGCAGTGCAACGGCGACGAGCGCGACGAGCGTGACTGCGAGTCGCCTCTTACGGATGGACATTCTCAATCGCCTCTTCGGTCGGCGCGTTCGTGATTGTCACCGTCGAGCCATCGACTCGCAGGTCGTAGACGCCCGTGAACGGACTGTCCTCGCCAATCGTCCAGACAGCGCCATCAGCCTGCCCGCCCCAGTACGAGAGCAGTCGCTCGTAGGTGTCTGCGAACTCCGTTGCGTTCGCCGCAGAGTTCCATTCCAACCGCCAGACGTGGGCGTACTCGTCGGTTCGCTCGTAGAGGTGTAGTCGGTCACCGACCAGCCCGCTCGTCGCTGGCAGGTCGTAGTTCAGCAGATCGGTTCGCTGGGACTCGCTGTCGGTGTCGAGAAACGCGCGCGGGTCGATGACGCCGCCAGCGGAGCTGTCGTCGTAGAGCGTGTAGGCGAACATCGCCGTCAGTCCGGCCTGTCCGATGCGCTGGTGGTCCGTGCCGCCGGATTCCAGCCGCGTCCACTCGTCGGTGCTGCGGTCGTCGAGTTCGACGGCGGTCGGTTCGAAGGTGCCGTAGATAGCCGGATCGAGTATCTCGCGGCTCGAATTCGGCGGGTGTTCGTAGGCCTCGTCGACCCCGTCCCATCCCGACCCGTCCCTGAGGTGTTCGATGAAGCCCGGGCCGTCGTCGTACGGGAACCACGAAGTGATGTACAGGCCGAGGTGGATGTCCGACCCTGCTCCGTCCGCCGTCTCGCTGTTCTCTTCACTGTTCTCACCACCAGCTACGGTGACACACCGCCAGACCTCGCCACAGCGCTCCTCGTACTCCGCTCTGACCGTCTCGGCGTCACCCTCGACGAGTCCGAGACGGCCGTGCGTCCGGTCCTGTGTCGAGACGGCGGTGACTTCCGAGAGGTCGAAGTGCTGGTCCTGCAACGCGTGGGTGAGTTCGTGGACGAGCGTGTCGATCGATATCCGTGGCGTCTTCGAGTCGGAGACGATCACGATTTCGCCGGTACCGGGCGAGTAGTACCCGGCGACTGACTGCTGGGTCGTCTCTCGTTGCCGTTCGGTCGCGCTCTCGTCGCCACCAACCAGAAATGTCGCGCGGTAGCGCGCTTCCTCGAACCCGCTGTCCCCGCCAGAGGGGGTGCCAGCCTGCCGATTCCCGAACTCCGTCCGGTTGATCAGCGACACCGCGACCGTCTCCTCGAAGGAGCGGTTTCGGAGTACCTCGATGCGGGCCATCGCGCGCGCTGTGACGACGTCGAGTTCGGTCTCGTTGAGACCGTCGGTCGCGTTGACCGACACCGGGTCGTCGTGCCAGTAGCCGTCGTGCCAGCCGAGCGTATCCTCCTCCGGATCGGGACTCAGTTCGTGTTCGATTGGCGCATCGTTCGCCGTTCCGTTTTCGACAGGTGTCGGCTCCGGTCCTGATGAGTCTGTGGAATCCCCCGAGGCTGGCATCTCCGCTGGCGCGTCCGCTGTCGGTGCGATTCCCGCACAGCCCGCCAACGCGACGAGCGCAACCACGAGCAGAAGCCGACGCATTAGCTGCGATACGAACTGCGTACGCAAAAGCTGTCTGTTGTGGACACTCCTTCGCTGTCCGAGTCAGCGCGGCCCGGACGGTGATTTCGGTGGCAGATAGAGGCGAACGACGTTTCCGCGCGGGTCGCGCTCCTCGAATTCGAGTTCGCCGCCCAGCGATTCGATACACCACTTCATCACGAACAGGCCGACGCCGGTCCCGTGGTAGGTGCTCGTCAGGTCTGCGAACTCGTCGAGAGCGTCGACTTCGACGTCGGGGATCACCGGGTTCGTATCGGTGATGCGGATCTCGACGCGCCCGGTATTTGGTGAGGCCCGAACCGCGACCGTGACTGTCGGTCGGTCCTGCTCGCTGTGAACGATAGCGTTTTCGATGGCGTGAGACAGGGCGTGGTCGAAAGCGCTGTCGACGTGAATCCACATCCGCTCTCGTTCCTCGACAGTGACCTCGGCGTCCGGGTACTCCCGCTCGATATCGGAGACGACATCGCGGATCGCGGCTGCCGCCTGTCTGTGTGACCGATTCGTTTCGGACTGCAGTACCGCCTGCTGGATCTCCTTGACGGAGGTGGCTACCCCGCCGAGTTCCATCGCCGTCGACCGGATCGTCTCGGCGGCGGCCGTGACGTCGTCGCTGTCTGTGAGCGTCTTGATCTCGCCAGCGCGGCCAGCGATCGTCGTCGTCTCGTTTCGCAGATTGTGGCGAAGGATGCGCCAGAACAGCATCTCCCGTCGGCTGGCAGTGTAGTGGTCGGTGAGGTCTCTTATCTCCGCGAGGACGTACTCCCGGCCGCCGACAGTCTGCTGTGCGAGGTGGACGCGCACCCAGACTAGCTCCCCGTCAGACCGCTTGATCCGCCACAGAAACTGCTGGGGGTCGCCGTCGCTGGCCACCTGTAGCCGCCTGACGAAATCGGGTTCCGAGAACTTGTAGGTGTTCGCGGTGTACTGTTCGATCGACAGCCTGCGCAACTCCTGCGTGGGATAGCCGAACAGCGATTCGAGCCGTTCGTTCGCAGCCACGATGCGTGCCGTCGCCGCGTTGTAGAGTGCGATCCCGGTGTGGAGCGTCTCGTATTCCGCGGGCAGTTGTGTCGACGTATCCAGAGACATACAGGTACGATAGCGAAGGGGCGACTCGTCCATGTCTCTTGCTAGGAGGGCTATGTATCGGTCAGCCGTCCCACGAGCAGTATATATCGCTATGTTCGCCCGGGCGAGCGCAAATTTTCAGTGCGCACGGCCCGAACCTGAACGCATGCAACTGAACGCAGACAGGACGGCGGTCGTCATCGTCGACATGCAAAACGGCTTCTGTCATCCCGACGGGAGTCTCTACGCGCCCGGAAGCGAGGCGGCAATCGAGGGCTGTGCCGACCTCGTCGAACGCGGGCGCGACGCGGGCGCACACGTCGTCTACACGCGGGACGTCCACCCGCCCGAGCAGTTCGACGACGCCCACTACTACGACGAGTTCGAGCGCTGGGGCGAACACGTCCTCGAAGGGTCCTGGGAGGCCGAACTCGTCGACGAACCCGACCCGAACGAGGACGACCTCGTCGTCGTCAAACACACCTACGACGCCTTCCACCAGACCGAGTTGGAGGGATGGCTCGACGCACACAACGTGGACAACCTCGTCTTCGGGGGGACGCTCGCGAACGTCTGCGTACTCCACACAGCGGGGAGCGCTGGTCTCCGCGACTACCGACCGCTGCTGGTCGAAGACGCTATTGGCTACATCGAGGAGGACGACCGCGAGTACGCGCTCGACCACGCTGGCTGGCTGTTCGGTGAGGTGACGACACTCGAAGAGATCTCTTTCTCGTAGGCTGTCCGTCACACCCTGACTTTTTATCCGAAAACGGAACCATCGCCGCTGTGCTGTAGCGCATGCCGCGACGCGTCACGCGATAGTGCGACACACCGCGTCGCGGGCCGCTCGTGTCGCCTGCTCGCTATCGGTCAGCGTCGAACTGGTGGCCACACTCGGGACAGGTCACCTCGTCGTGTCGCAGGGCGACGCTGTGTTCGCGGACGTCCCGCATCACCTCGGAGATGCGGTCTTCGGCTTCGAGTTCCTCCTCGACGGACAGGTCGACGCCTTCGACTTCCAGCAGAAACTTCGCAACCTCCGTGGCCTCGTACATCACGTCGTCGAGTTCCTCTGCGGTGAAAAAGTCACACATCGCCCCGTACAGGAAGGTTGCGCCCGCCTTCCGGACCTTCTCCTCGAAGGACGACCGCGCCTGATTGACTGCCTGCGGGGAGTAGGTGTCAGTCATGAAGGGGACGAGTTCGGGGAGATTCTCGCCGATTTTGGTCATCTCGACGCCAGTTTCTGTTCGGAAGTCCGCACAGAGACGGGCGATGGCCCACTCGCGGGCGGTGATGTAGGTCCGCTCGCGGAGAAAGTCGTTCGCCCGGCCGTAGGTGCCGCCGTCGATCTTCTGAAAACGGTCGTACTTCCGGACGTCTTCGGGTATAGGGTCGTCTGTCGCCGTGGCTGTTTCAGGTGCTGAACCGGCATTCTCATCGGAGCGGGCAGATTCGGGCCCATCTGTCGCGGCGTCGGTGTCTGGTTCGGGTTCTGCCTCAGTGACTGGCTCCGACCGCTCAGTCTCTGGTTCGGCAGGGACTTCCTCCGTCGCTGGCTCGTCAGTCGCGGGCATCCCCGACTCGGCCGGGTCGCCCTCGGCTGTCTCCCGGTCGTGTTCGTCTGTCATGGGCAGAGATGGGCGGGCGATGTGAAAAAGACTACCGGAGACCCCCGCGAGTTCGCCGTTCTTTTGTAGTCGGGCGTCGTCGTTGTACTATGCGGTTTCTCGTTGGGGCCGACGGAAGCGACCGCTCGCTGCAGGCTATCACGGAGACACTCGAACGGCTGCAGGACGGCGACGAGGTCACCGTTGCTGTCTACGCGACCGACGACGATCTCGATGCGATCGAATCACAGGTTCGGGACCATCTCGATGAGACAGAGAAGTTCGCCGAACTCAGGCGAGTGACCGGCGATCCGGGGAGTACCCTCGTCGAGTTGGCCGAACGCGACGGCTACGACCGAATCGTCCTCGCTGGCGGGGAGCGAAGCCCGCTCGGCAAGATCCAGCTTGGTAGTGTCGTCGAATTCGTCCTGTTGAACGCACAGAGTACGGTGACTCTAGTACGATGACTGAATCCGATCTTGACTCACTGCCGACACCGCCGCGTGAGTTCACCGACCGCGAGGGCAGAACCATCACTGTCAGGCGACTGGAGCCTGACGAGTACGAACCACTCGTCACGATGTACGACGAGTTCGACCCGGAAGACCGGGCACAGGGGATTCCACCGGTCGGAGAGGAGACGATTCGCGAGTGGCTCGATGTCGTCACGGACCCGGAGTGTCTCGACGTCGTTGGCTGGTACGGTGACGAACCAGTCGGCCACGCCATGTTAGTTCCCGACCGCACCGGCGGCTACGAGCTTGCGATTTTCGTCCTCCAGCGCTACCAGGGTGCGGGAATCGGGACGGAACTCGTCAGAACCGTACTCGGCGTGGCTCACACCGAGGGGGTCGAACGCGTCTGGCTCACCGTCGAGCGCTGGAACAGGGCCGCGGTGAACCTCTATGAAAAGATCGGATTCGAGACGACCGAAGACGACTCCTTCGAACTCGAGATGGCGCTCCGTCTCGACGACCTAAACTGAGAGCACCGGTTGACTCGCGTATTCGAGGATGTACAGCGCCGCCTTCCCGAGGACGTGTGTTTCGCTGCTCGTGGTGACGCGGGGGACGACCAGAAAGTCGGCGTCGAGCTGGTCGGCTGCATCGAGCGTGACGGACCCGGGCGTCTGTGCGAGCCGACTCGACGAGAAGCCGACCGCCGACGAGTGGGACAACGAAACCGATTCGACTGCGAGGTCGTCACGAACGTCAGCCGTAAATGAGCGCTGCTGTGCCGCGACAGTATCGGCCGAGATATCGTCCGTTTCGAGCCCCTGCAAGACGCGCTCGTCGAGCAAGTGAAGCAGATGCAGGTCTGCGTCGTAACGCTTGGCGACGGCGACGGCGTACTCGACAGCTTCGTGGCTGTCGTCGCTGCTGTCGACCGGCGCGAGGACGAGATCGATCGCGAGGGCCATCGTGCGACGGTGGGAGTGGTAGGGGCAAAAACCCGCCGGTCTGTGAACGGCAGTGCTGTTCCAAAACGGGGTGCTTTACTGTCTGCCCGTCCGATCCCAGGTATGTTCGAGACGGTTGTCATCGCCACTGACGGCTCTGCAAGCGCGAAACGGGCCGTCGTGGCCGCACTCGATATCGCCGATCGGTTCGACGCGACCGTACACGCGCTGTATGTCGTCGACGAACACGACATCGAGAGTTCACCCGAAGAGGTTCGCGATGACCTCGAATCGGCGCTCCAGTCTGCCGGTGACGAGGCGCTGTCGGTTGTCGAGCGGGAGGCCGGGGAGTGTCCCGTCGTGACCGCAACGCGGGCAGGACAACCCGCCACGGAGATCATGGACTACGCGGTGGAGGTTGACGCTGACCTCATCGCGATGGGGACGCGCGGCCGACACGGTGAACACGCGTTCCTGCTCGGCAGCGTCGCCGAACGGATCGTCCGGCAGGCGTCGACGCCCGTCTTGACCGTCCGTCAACTCGACGGACAGGAAGCCACAGCCGAGCGGTAGCGGTCGAACCCGCGGCTTTTTGCCCCTCGCTGTGCAGTGAGCGATATGGACGATAGACTCATCGACGACGACCGGCTGTCGCTGGAGCGCAAGTCCGTGCTCCCGGGGGAGGGGTTCTTTCAGCCGGACTCGCTGGCCGACGAGCAGGCCGAACGCGAGGCACAGGAGCGTCTCGACGGCGCTGAGGTGGTTGTCGTGGCAGACCCGGACGCCGATGGGCTGGCCGCGACCGCCTTGATCCAGATTGCGCGCGGGACGGCGACACTGTTGCCTGCTGGACCACACGAAATCGACCGGGCGCTCTCGTGGGTCGCCGAGCACACAGATGGTGCGGACGTGTACATCTGTGACCTGTGCCCAGACCACGCCGACGACCTGGCCGACCTGGACAGCGTTGTCGAGACGGCAGCCGCCGTGACCTGGTACGACCACCACCAGTGGGACGAGGAACTCGCAGACCGGGTGCGAGCTGCTGACGTCACACTCGTGGTCGGGCCGTCCGACGAGGTCTGTACCGCCGACGTGACACTCGAAGCGCTCGAATACGACTTTCCGGAGCAGTACGTCGAACTGGCGGCGGCCACGCGCGACCACGACCTGTGGATCCGCGAGGACGAGCGATCCGACGACCTGGCGGATTTCGCCTACTGGGTCGACCCCGGGGAGTACATCCAGACCATCGTCGATCACGGGCCAAACCTTCCGGAGACGGCACAGGACCTGCTTGCCGAGCGACGCGTCGAGAAGGAAGCGCTGATCGAGAAGGCAGTCGCACGCGCAAGCCTTCGCGAGGTTGGTCCGTGGACGGTCGGCGTCACCTACGGCCGGTGCTCACAGAACGAGGTCGCCGAACAGCTCCGCGAGCAGGGAGCCGACGCCGCCGTCATCGTCAAACCCGCCGGGTCGGCGTCGATCCGCGGGACCGACTCCTTCGAGCGGTGTCACGAGGTGGCCGCGCAGGTCAACGGCGGCGGCCACCCGAAGGCTGCGGGCTGCAAGCCCGACATCTACGAGGACATGCTCGATTACGCCCACCACTGGAGCACGCAGGGTGCAGTCGCGAAACAGGCCATCCTCGACGCGTTCAAACGACTCGAAGACAGCCACGACGAGGGGTGATCCGACCGACAGACGGAACGCTCATACAGCGCGAGCGCGAATCGCGGGATATGCGGTGGAAGCTGTTCGCGACACTTGCCGAGACAGCGGGCACAGACAGCGTCACGGTTTCGGTCGAGGGCGAGGAGCCGAGCCTCCGGTCCGCTCTGGATGCGCTGCTGGAGACGCATCCAGAACTGGAGGCGGAACTGTTCGACGAGGACGGCGACCTGTACGACCACATTCGGCTTCTGTGTGACGGGACGGACCCGTTCCGCGAGCGCGATGGCTGGGACACGGTCGTCACAGACGCGGAACTCGCGCTGTTCCCCCCGGTCAGCGGCGGCTAGACGACACCTACGTCCAGGGCGTCGAGCGCTCCTGGATTTCACCGGCGAGCGGCGTTCGCATCGTTTCCGGGACTGACTCGCTGTGTGCGAGCGTCCACATCAGTTTGACCTTCGCAGTCCCGGGAAGCATATCTTCACCCTCGATCACGCCAGCGTCGAGCAGGTCCCGGCCGGTGTCGTAGACCCGGTCACAGACCCGCCCGTCGAGGCACTGACTGGTCATCACGACCGGCGTCCCCGCTGCGGTCAGTTTCTCGATCGGTTCGATCCAGTCGGTGTGGACGTGTCCCAGCCCGGTCCCCTCGATGACGACGCCCGCGCTGTCGGCGACGGCATCGAGTCGGGAGGCGTCGGTTCCGGGCGTGAACTTGACGAGTTCGACGTCGGTTTCGAGTTCTTCGGAGAGTCCGAGTTCCTGCTCGCCACGGGCGGTGTGCTCGCGGCGGAAGGACACGTCGCGGCTCTCGTACTCGACCGTTCCGAGCGGCTTCGCGCCGACAGTCTCGAAGGCGTCCCGTCGCGAGGTGTGATTTTTCCGGACGCGCGTTCCGCGGTGGAGGGCGCACCGTTGGTCGGATTCGCTCTCGTGCATACAGACGAGTACCTCCGCGCAATCACTTTTTGCGGCTTCGACAGCACAGACAGCGTTCATCACGTTGTCCGAGGACGGCCGGTCAGCGGAGCGCTGGCTGCCGGTGAAGACGATTGGAACTGGCGTATCGAGCATGAAGGCCATCGCGCTCGCGGAAAACTGCATCGTGTCGGTGCCGTGCATCACGACGACGCCGTCCGCGCCAGCCTCGATTTCCTCGTGGATGGCGACAGCGAGTTCCTGCCAGACGTCGGGCGTCATGTTCTCCGAGAGGATGTTCGCGACCACGCGCCCGCGGTAGTTCGCGAGGCCAGCGAGTTCGGGCACTGCCCGGAGGACGTCCTCGGCGTCGAACTGTGCGGTGACCGCGCCGGTCCGATAATCGACCGTCGACGCGATGGTGCCGCCGGTCGAGATGAGCGATATCGTCGGTAGATTCTCGTCGAATTCGATCTCTGACTCGCCCTCTGTTCCCGTCGAGTCGATGTCGTACACGTCGGATTCGAGCACTTCGACTGTGGTCTCCTCGCGGTCGAGACCCACGTTGTAGCCACTTTCGAGCTTCACGACCAGTTGATCCCGCGTCGAGGAGGGCAACAGTACCCCTTCGTAGGACTGTCCCGCTCGCTCGACGCGAACCCTGTCGCCTTCGTTCATGGCCAGGAGTACTGGCGGGTGAGACTTGAAAGGCCCGTTCGGCGGCCGACGGCGGCAACAGCCTGATTAGTTGGATTCCGGGTCGCGCGCACCCGAACTCGCACTCCGCCAGCTCGCCCCGTAGCTCGACCCGTCGGGATGTGACAATGAAACTGTGTTGAGGCCCTTGATCTCCGCGACGGTGACTGTCGCCTCGTAGCTGATCGCGCCGGTACAGGACTCACACACGTCCGTCTCTGTCTCCTCGAGTCCGACCTCGACAGCCAGTTTTGACCCGTCGATGGTCACGTCGGAGAGGACTGCCCGGTGGCACGGGTTGCTGGCGATGACGGTCCCTGTGATTGTGACCGCTTCCTCTCCCGGTTCGATGTTCGCCGTCGCGTCGTCCTCTGTGCCACACTCTGCACCGACCATCTCGATGGCGGTATCGGTCACGGTCGGATTGGGGTACGTCCGCGACCCTTCGATGGTGTAGGTGCCGCCCGTCGCGTGGGTAAGCGTCGCTTTCGTGACCTCCACGTCGTCGAGTTCGATCGTCGCCTCGTAGGAGACTTCGCCAATACACTCGACACACCCCGTGTCCCCCGACGTATCCTCCACGTCGACTGTCACGCCGAGTTCGTCGCCGTCGAGCGTTATTTCGCTGAACACCGCTTCGTGGCACGGGTTCGGAGCCGAGAGCGTTCCGTTGATCGTGACCGTCTCGCCGAGTTCGGCGTCGAACCGGTCGGCGTCGGACGTGCCACAGTCAGTGTTGACAGTGGGAATCGACGCCGTGGAGACACCATCCGGCAAGTCGATCCCGTCTCCGCTTCCGTCGTCACTATTGCCATCGTCCCCGTTCCCGTTGTCTCCATCTCCCGTCCCGTCGTCTCCGTTTCCATCGTCACCACTGCCGTCATCTCCGTTCCCACCGTCACCGCTGCCGTTGTCCCCGTCTCCCGAGTTATCGTCCTGGTTACCGCCGTCGTCTCCACCGTTGCTGTCGTTCCCAGTTCCGTCGTCGTTGTCTGTACCGCCGTTCGAGACACAGCCAGCCAGCCCGACGACTGCCGCGCTGGCACCGGCCAGGAATTTCCGTCGATTCATACCTGTCTCTATCTCCCCCCAAGATAAAGCCCTGTTTGAGACACAAAGAGCGATTTGAGTCATCGACAGCAGTCTCCTACCGGACGGACGAACGGGAAAATATAAGTAAGTGTGTAAAGCATCCTTTACTGTAAAGGAGGCTTTACAGAGCATTCCCATGCCACCAGAGAACCTCGCGAACGGGCAGAACCACCTCGCCAGGCGGAAGCGATACAGACGGCTCTACTTCGGCGTGATGGCCGCTGGCATCGTCGGGTATCTCGTCCTCATCTTCGTGTGGAACAGCGTCGAAAGCGACGTGATTGCGGTTGCGGCAGTCGGTATCTACTGGCTCGCGTTCGTGATTGCGCTCGGGATCCATCATCTCGGCCCGGTCGAACTGGAAGACGAGCGCCAGCGGGAGGTCGGTGAGAAGGCCGCGATGGTGTCCGTGATGGCAGTCGGGTTCGTCCTGATCCTCGGCGCGCCCGGGTCGGTGACACTCGAACAGACGGGCGTGTACACCGCACCGTCGTGGTTCAGCGGCATGATGTGGGGGTATGCGCTCCTGTTTGGCATCTACGCGCTCGCACACGGCTACATGAAACGGCAGTACTCCTGACCGATGAACAACAACCTCAAACAGTACCGCGACCGACACGACCTCAGCCAGGGCGACCTGGCCGCGGCAGTCGAGGTCTCCCGACAGACGATAAACGCCATTGAGCGCGAACGCTACGATCCCTCGCTCGAACTCGCCTTCGCCCTTGCGGACTTTTTCGACTGCCGGATCGAAGACCTGTTCCACCCTGACACCTCGGACGACTAGTCATCTGACTGTGAGCCGACACAATTAAGTGAGGGTGTAAAGAAGACTTTACTGTAAAGGAAGCTTTACACAGAGTGTGACCGACAATGACAACTACTGGCTCCGCAATCCTCGCGGATGGACTCACGAAGCGCTACGGACGTGACATCGTCGCCGTCGACGGTCTCGATCTCTCGATCGATCGCGGCACAGTGTACGGGTTTCTGGGCCCGAACGGCGCAGGCAAGACGACGACAATGCGGATGTTGACCTCGCTGACCACTCCGACCGAGGGAACGGCCTCGGTCGCGGGCGTACAGACCACGGACCGTGCGACGCTAACAGAGCGAATCGGCTATCTCCCCGCGGAGCCACCCGTCTTCGACGAGTTGACCGGCCGGGAGTATCTCCGCTACGTCGCTCGGTTGCGCGAACTCGACGACGACCGCGCCGAGGAACAGACAGCGGCGTATCTCGACCGGTTCGACCTGTCGGATGCCGACCGGCGGATCGACGGCTACTCGACGGGGATGAAAAAGAAACTCGGCGTCATCGGCGCGATGATGCATGACCCGGACGTACTCTTTCTGGACGAACCGACGAGCGGGCTGGACCCTCGCGCCGCCCGGACGATGCGCGAGACGATTGCCGAACTCGCCCAGCGCGAGATGACCGTCTTCCTCTCGACGCACATCCTTCCGGTTGCCGACGAACTGGCAGACACCGTCGGCGTGATCCACGACGGGCGACTCGTCGCAGAGGGCTCGCCCGACAAACTGAAAGCCCGCGCACAGCGGGCCGACGACGCGGATCTCGAAACGGTCTTTCTCGAAGTCACGCGGGACGACCAGACAGAGGAGACGACCGCGACTGCGCCACGTTCAGACACATGAGCAGGCTGCTTACCACATCGCGGGAGGGGATCGTTCCATCCCCCTCGCTGAGTTATCTGATCGCCAAAGTCGAATCCCGCCGCTCCTGGCGGAAGGTTCGCAATCAGGACCTCTGGCTCGCGATGGCCGCGCTCGGCCTGCTCGTTCTCCTCGTGTCGATGCCTCTGATATTTGGCTTCGGGCGCGAATTCGGCCGGGAACTGGCCGCCGATACGGCCTCGACGTCGATTCCGTTCGCGCTGGTCGTGGTCGGCTGGATCGGGATGGTCGCGTTCGGGATCATGGGTGGCGTCGGATCCGAGGGTGAGATCGACGGACAGGACACGATGTTGACTATCCGTCCGCCGAAAGACGTGGCCGGGGGGTTGCTGCTCGCACAGGTGATCGGCTACGGAATCTTCGTGGTTCCACCAGCACTCGTCGGCGGTGTCGGTATCTCGATCGGTCTCGGAACGCCCCTGCCGCTTCTCGGAATGTTGCCTGCGGCAGTGCTGCTGACCGTGACGGCGGTGACGGTCGGCTTCGCAACTGGGCTCGCGCTGAAAGGACAGTTTCGGCGCTCGCCGTGGCTTGCGCGCCTCAAGCCAGCGCTCGGTGTCGGCGTCGTCGTCGGGTACTTCTGGCTCAGCACGACCGGTCGGCTGGCGACGATTCTCACGGCGGTCGGAACACGGCTGAACGAATCCCCGTTTGGCTGGCTCGCGGATCTCGCCTTCCTGACGACGCAGAATACGGGTGCCGCTCCGATGAATGCCGCTGGAGCGGTCGTCCTGTACGGTGCGCTCATCCCTGTCGGGGTGTTCGCCGTCATCCGTGCCGCCGAATACGCGTGGTACGTGGACGCGGTCCGACCGGCCGGATCGAGTGACGAGGAGACTGCGGCGTCCGCCGCGGATGAGACGATCGGCTCGCGGTCACTGATTGGCTGGCTCGACGGCGCGTTGCGAGCGGTCGGCGTTCGTCCCGAGACGCGCGGTGTCGCGACGACCGTCCTT
Organism: Halovenus marina; assembly: GCF_051414115.1. Classification (NCBI taxonomy): domain Archaea; kingdom Methanobacteriati; phylum Methanobacteriota; class Halobacteria; order Halobacteriales; family Haloarculaceae; genus Halovenus; species Halovenus marina. The sequence continues at coordinate 2,838,003 of NZ_JBLKNZ010000001.1, forward strand.
CTCCGGGGCTATCGGTCGCCGCTGCAACTCGTCTACGTCGTCCTCCCCCTGCTGTTCGTGCTCCCCTCCATCGAGACGACGATCCGAACCGGATTCGTTCCCGAGTGGCTCCCGTGGGTCATCCTCCTGTACGGTGCCTGGGCCGCCGGGGCCGCCTTCCCGCTCAACATCCTCGGCGACCAGGGGGCGACGCTGCCGACCCTGCTCTCCGCACGCGTTCGCGGCCGACAGGTCGTCCACGGCTACGTCCTCGCCACCGCACTGGTCTTCGTCCCGGCCAGTTCGGTACTCGGCGTCGCGACGGCACACGCCGCCGGTCGGTCGACGGCGACGCTCGTCGCAGTCGGTGCGGCCGCCCCAGTCGTCGTGGTCGCTGGCGCGGTTCTCGCGGCGGGACTCGGCGTTGCATTCCCTCGATTCGAGGGGATCGACCTCACCGCGACAACGAAGGCGTTGCTCCCCTCGAAGACTGCCTTTGGCCTCTTTTCGCTCGCTGTCTCACTTGCGGTGTCGTCCGTGAGCGTCCTTGCCGACGACATCTACGCGGTCATCATGAGCGACCTGCTCTCGACGCATCTCCCCTACGGAATCGCTGTCGATCCGGGGCCGCTCGAAACGATTGCACAACTCCTGCTGGTCGTCGTCCTCGTCGCTACCGTGCTCGCGTATCTGTTCGCAGTCCGGCGGATCGACCGCTACACGCTCGCGTGAGAAAGTGAACGGAATTCCAGAAGAGTGGGTCCGTGCCGACTGCTCAAAGAGCAAGGCAATACCCGCGACTCTACTGCCACAACGACGGTTTGGCACCGCCAGCAGTCACCACCCCGATACTGTGAGACTATCCGCGCGCAAAAGGTGTGTAGATTCTCAGACTTCCGGGCGGGTGGTGGTTAGCTAACCTACATCGCGCCGCCCATGCCACCCATGCCGCCCATGCCGCCCATGCCGCCACCCATGCCGCCGGGTGCGCCGCCTGGGCCGCCCGCCTCGTCGTCGTCGTCGCCGCTGCCGCCTTTGAGTTCGCCAGCCGCGATGACGTCATCGATGCGAAGCAGCATGACGGCCGCTTCGGTCGCGCTCTCGATGGCCTGGGTCTTGACGCGCAGTGGTTCGACAGCGACGTCGGTCATGTCCGAGACCTCGCCGGTCTCGGCGTTGAGACCGTACGTGGAGTTGCCTGCGTCGTGTTCGCTTCGGAGTTCGACCAGCGAGTCGATGGGGTCGAGTCCGGCGTTCTCCGCGAGCGTGCGCGGGACGACGTCGATGGCGTCAGCGAAGGCCTCGATGGCGAGCTGTTCGCGGCCGCCGACGCTGTCTGCGAAGTCACGGAGTTCGAGCGAGAGTGCGGCCTCGGGTGCGCCAGCGCCGGTGAGCACCTTGCCGTCTTCGAGCGTCGCCGCGACGACGCCGAGCGCGTCCTCGATGGCTCGCTCGACTTCGTCGACGACGTGCTCGGTGCTGCCACGCAGGATGAGCGTGACTGCTTTGGCGTCCTCGACGTCCTCGACGTAGATGTTCTGGTCGTCGTCGCCGAGCGCCTGCTCTGCGACGGAGCCAGCGAATCCGAGGTCGTCTTCGCTGATGTCGTCGATGTTCGAGACGACGCGTGCGCCGGTCGCTCGTGAGAGCGCGCCGACGGTGGACTTCTTCGCGCGGCGGACTGCGAGGATGTCCTCCTGTGCGAGGTAGTGCTGGGCCATGTCGTCGATGCCCTTCTGGGCGACGACGACGTCAGCACCCGAATCGGCAATCTTGTCGACCATCTCCTTGAGCTGCTGTTCCTCCTGGTCGAGGAACTCCTGTAGCTGCTCGGGGTCGGAGACGTTGACTTCCGTGTCGAGTTCGGTCTCGGGCACTTCGATGGCGGTGTCGAGCAGGGCGATGTTGGCGTCCTCCTTGAGCGGGGGCATGTTGTCGTGGACCCGCTCCTTGTCGATGATGACGCCGTCGACGAGCTGTGACTGGTCGATGGAGCCGCCGACTGCGGTCTCGACTTTGATGTTCTCCGTGTCGATACCGTCCTCGTCCGCGACGGACTGGACGGCCTCGACGACGAGCGCGGCGAGGGTGTCTCGTGCGCTCTCTGCACCTTTGCCGGTCATCGCCGTCGCCGCGACGCTTTCGAGCGTCTCGGTGTCGTCGGCGTCGACGTCGACGGCCAGGTCCTCGACGACCTCGGTGGCCTTCTCGGCGGCCTGTCGGTATCCCTGTGCGAGAATCGTCGCGTGAATGTCCTGGTCGAGGAGTTCCTCGGCCTTCGAGAGGAGTTCGCCAGCGATGACGACAGCGGTGGTCGTGCCGTCACCGACCTCGTCCTCCTGAGTCTGGGCGACTTCGACCACCATGTTGGCGGCCGGATGCTCGATATCCATCTCGTCGAGGATGGTGACACCATCGTTGGTCACGACGACGCTGCCCGAGTTGTCGACGAGCATCTTGTCCATCCCTTTCGGACCGAGCGTCGTCCGAACGGACTCGGCAACGGCCTTTCCGGCCGTGATGTTCATCGACTGTGCGTCCTTGCCAGATGTCCGCTGGCTGTCCTCGGAAAGTACAATAAGGGGCTGGTTACCCATCTGCTGAGCCATAGTCAAAGAAAGATTGAATGTGATTCTATATAAAAGTGGCGGAAGACTATCATCGAAGCCCGTTCGTCGCCGGGTATTACCGCGGTAATAGTTGTCATACGACACCATTTAAGTAGGAGATAACACCGCTGTCACCGATATTCTGCGCCAGTTCGAGGGAGCACCACCTTCTTGTAAGTCCTTCCCGTTCTTTCGAACGTGTCACTTCGGCAGTTCCTCGATTCGGCAGAGCGAGGGTCGCTCTCGCTCGTCGTCGTGAACCGGGACGCTGTCGATCCGGTCCAGAATCTGCTGGAGGAGCTGTTCGCGGGCCAGCCAGTCGACGTCGACGAACGGGAGATCCCCGACGAGGAAGGGGAGATGGTCTATCTGGTCGAGGACGAGGCAGTGCTCGCGTCCTCGACGCTGACGGAACTCGAGAAGACGATACTGCTTGTCAACTCGGACCTGTACATCACTGGCGCACGCAGCCCCGAGGAACTCGACCTGCCCGCGGTGCTTCGGGAACTCGACGGCGTGCAGTTTCGGCTCCGGGGCTATCCGGAATCGAACAAGGAAAAGCTGCTGCTCATCACTATCTCACGATACATCGAGGGGGTCGCGCTCGCGAGCGAGGGCGGAACACATCGTGCGTCCTTCCAGCGACTCTCCCGCATCAACGACGAGAAAGGCACGCGGCGCGTGTACGAGCAACTCGGGGAGTCGCCTGTCGACACTCACGTGTACGGTATCCCGAACTGGACACCTCCCGACGAGTTCGGCGTGACGATCCACGGTGGCCGGTCACAGGAGTACCGCGACTCGTGGTTCGTCACGTTCGTTCCAGACTCCGCCGCGGACCCGCACGCAGCACTCGTTGCATTAGAGACCGAGCCCCGCGTCTGGGACGGCTACTGGACGTTCGAACCCGACAAAGTTACGCGGATTGCGCGGTACATCCAGCGGGAACTCTGACGGTTGGTCTCGGCAGACCAACCGTCAGTAGATGACAGTCTCGCTGTCGTAGGAGCCGAGGCGGCGAACCCACCCCTCCTCGGCGATGGATTCGATAACCGCGAGCGCGTCCTGCGTTCGCTCCTCGTAGAGACCAGCGGCGATGTCGATGTGGAAGACGTAATCCCCGAGTCGCTCCCCGCTTGGCCGGGATTCGACGCGCGTGAGGTTGATGTCGCGCTCGGCAAAGGGTTCGAGCATCTCCAGCAACAGTCCGGGGTAGTCGACGTCCGGGTACACGATGAAAGAGGTCTTCGCGCCAGCCTCGCTTCGCTCCGAGACCGGGGCGACGACCAGAAACCGCGTCGCGTTCGACGTCTGGTCCTGAATGTCCTCGGCGAGTACGAGAAGCGACTCGTCATCGTCGGCGTTTGCGGGATGTCCGATCGCCGCCACGGACGGGTCCTCGCGGGCGTGTTGAACACCCCGGGCCGTACTCGCGACGGCCTCCAGCGTGGCGTCCGGGTAGTTCTCCTCAAGATAGGATCGACACTGCGCGAGCGCCTGCGCGTGGCTGGCGACGGTGTCGAACGTCTCCGACTGTGCGAGCAGGGCGTGACGGATCGGCGTGATGACCTCCTTGACGACCGCAATCTCGTACTCAGCGAAGGCGTCGAGCGACTCCGTCACCGACCCCTCGATGCTGTTTTCCACCGGGACGACGCCGCGGTCGTACTCCCCGTTTGCGACGGCCTCGACGATTGCCGTCACTGACTCGGTAAAGGAGATCTCCTCGTCGTTTGCGACCGCGCTGGCCGCTCGATGTGAGTACGTCCCTTCCGGTCCCAGCGTGAGCACCTGCATACCCGAGGCGTAGATGACAGGGGAGTAAAAGGCTCGCGGTCTGGCCAACTGCACGGGACTGTGTCCACCCTATATCAGTTACAATAATGGGAAAAGGGTGCAATTATATACACGTAGAGGGCAAATAGAGGGTCACATCCACATCTGGGTGGGGGATAACCAATGGACGAAGACATCACACCGACTCGACGGACAGTGCTGAAATCATCCGCCGCTGCGGCAGCCGCCGTGACTGGCGTGACCGGCCTGACAGGGACGACAGCAGCAGCCACAGGTGGAATCTATTCCCCGTACGTGGGAACGTGGGGACCTGGGGTGGATAATGCGATCAGCCGCGACGTCGACCACGTCGTTTTCGGCCCAGCAGGCGACGCGACCGACGACGGGGAGGTCAATCCCGCCTGGCTCTCCCAATGTAAAGGCGGGTGCAGTGAACAACCGCTCGACAGGCACCTTCCCGACGTCCAGCGGATGCAGGACAACGGCATCAGCGTCGGGCTGATGGTCGGTGGCTATCAAGGCCGGGTGATCGCCCGCGATGCCGATAGTGTATCTGAACTCAAGCAGGGCTACGAGACCGTGCTGGATACCCTTGGCATCTCGCATATCGACATCGACGACGAGAACGCCGACGATTGGAGTCGACCGGAGAACCTGAACATGCTCCGGGCCAAGGCCCTCTCACAACTACAAGACGAGCGCCCAGATCTTACCGTCGGCTACACCGTCGCTGCGGACGCTCGAGGGATGAACTCGAATACCGGCACACACTCGCCGGGCGAGCACTGGATAGAAGAGATCGCTGAAACCGACCTCGAACTCGATTACGTCCAGCTCATGGTCATGCATCTTGGTTCGGATCCGACCAAGCAAACCTTCGAGTCCGCGGTCGACTCGACGGCGGAGTTTATCTCGAGCCAGTATCCCGGCAAGTCCATGGACGAAATCTACGGGATGATCGGCGTCGTGCCCCGCTACGTCGAACTCTCTCAAAGCTCCGCCGAGGGACTACTCGAACTCGCTGAAGAAAAGGGGCTGTACAGTATCGCCCCATGGCGACTCGGCGAGGAAGACGGTCAATACACGAAGATATTCAGCCAGTACAGCGGTGGCGGCTCCAATCCCGATCCGGATCCGGATCCGGATCCCGGGAACCCCAGCGCTGACCTGATGGTCAGCCCGAGTGACCCATCACCGGGAGAGCAGGTGACCTTCGACGCGTCGGGGTCAAGTTCGCCAAACGGCGCCATCGTCGAGTATCAGTGGGACTTCGACAACGGAACAACGCGCACGACCCAATCAGCGACGACGACGCAGAGTTACGACTCGGGCAGCTATTCGCCGCGAGTGACCGTCGTCGACGAGGCAGAGAGAACCGCCAGTGCCTCCGTGAGCCTCTCCGTCAGCGACGGCGGCGGTGGCGGCGACTGCGACGCGCCAGCATGGGACTCAAGCGAGGTCTACCGGAGCGGTGACCGTGCGAGCTACGACGGCTCTGTCTGGGAGGTGTCGTGGTGGTCACGTGGCGACGAGCCAGGCTCGTCCCAGTGGGGTCCGTGGGAGGAAGTCGGATCGTGTGACGGCGGTGACGGCGGCGACGACGGCGACGGTAACTGTTCAGAGACCGACGCCTGGGACTCGGGAGCAACCTACACGGGTGGCGACCGCGCGGTTTACAACGGTGCCGTCTGGGAGGCCAGCTGGTGGACGCAGGGCGACGAGCCCGGATCCAGCGGCCAGTGGGGCCCGTGGGAGAAGATCGGGGACTGCTGATACTGCTGGCTGTACCATTTTGAATGAATTCGCCGCCCCGGGGTGGCGAATATCTGTACGAACGGACAGCCAGCAGTATGAGTCACAGTCGGACACAGCCGAGTAACGCCTCGGTGCTCTTGTGTATATGAGCCAGTATTGTCTTTGCACCGTCGTCTGACAGTCGCCAATCTATAAGACAGGGCCACACATAGCTACGATCGATGCGAGCGAAGCCGTCCTACCGTGACCGCGACGACACCGAAGTCGAGGTGCTCGACGCGCTTGCCGACCGTCCCGAGGACGGCATGACGGTCTTCGAGTTGCGCGCACACGTCGAGACCGACATCGACACGCTCGAAGGAGCGCTGGCCGCGCTGAAAGCCGACGACCTCATCGAGGCCACCACCGAATCCGAGCGCACCGTGATCGTCGTCGAAGACCACGTCATCGGCCCCGAAGACAACGGAGAGGAAACTGAGTCGAATCTCATCGACGACATCCGACGACGGTTGCCGTTCTAAGCAAGTCGGACTCGTGGTATCGACCGCGCCCTTTTACCGTCCTGTCTCTGTAGCACTGGTATGCGCGTCGTCTCGCTGCTCCCGTCAGCGACCGAACTGTGTTACGCACTCGGCGTCGAACCGGTCGGCGTCTCTCACGAGTGCGACCACCCGCCCGCCGCGACGGATCTGCCGACTGTCATTCACTCTCGCGTCGACGCCTCAGCGACGAGCGGAGAGATCGACGACCAAGTGCAGGCGGCAGTCGACGAGGGCGGCGTCTACGAACTCGACCGGGAGCGTCTGGCCGAACTCGACCCGGACGTGATCGTCTCGCAGGGCATCTGTGACGTGTGTGCCGTCGACGACTCGCTCGTCCGCGAGGCCGTCGCTGACCTGGAACTCGACTGTGAGGTCGTCGCCACCGATCCCCACAGCCTCGACGACCTGCTCGCGGACGTCGAACGCCTCGGGCGAGTGCTGGGTCGCGAGGAGCGCGCCCGGACAGTTCTGGCGAACCTCGAAGCACGCGTCGACGCCGTCGGGCGCGAGACACCCGAGAGCGGCCCGAGCGTCGTTGTTCTCGACTGGCTCGACCCGGTGATGGTCGCGGGCCACTGGGTGCCCGAGATGGTCGAACTCGCGGGTGGCACCTACGGGCTTGCCGAGCCCGGCGACCCCTCCCGCCCGCACGAATGGAGCGACATCAGAGCCGAGGATCCGGACCTGCTCGTCGTCGCGCCCTGTGGCTTCGGCGTCGATCAGACGCTGGACAACACCGCCGACCTGATCGGGCGCGAAGGGTGGGAACAGTTGCGCGCAGTCAGGAACGGGCGAGTACAGATCATCGACGGCCACCACTACATGAACCGCCCGGGGCCGCGACTCGTCGACAGCCTCGAACTGCTCGCCGGGATTGTTCACCCCGAGACGGTCGAGACGTCCGACGAAGTCGTTCGACCGTGGCCGGATCTGCCGCGAGACTCGCGGCCGAGACAGTAGTTACGCTTCCTCGCGGAGCGTCTCCAGCGCCTCCGGCCCGACCGAGAGCGTCCGCCGACCCGTCGGCGCTTCCGTGATGAGTGCGCCGGTCGAGAGGTCTGGATTCCCACCGTCATCGTAGAGTTCCTCCGGAGTGGTTCCGATGCGAACGGCACTCCGGATCTCCAGCAACGCGTCCCTAAGGGTGTCCTCGCGGTCGCCCGCCGCAACGTCCTGGATAGCTATCTCTTCGTCGCGCTGGGCAAGCAGGTCGAGCACCTGCTCGACGTGTTCGGGTGTGTCCGCCGAGTCGTAGATGTAGGTCACGACGCGCATAGCGAGGCCACGGCCGCATCGGCCTTGGTGATGTCGGCTCTGATCGAGGTCGGACCCGAAGAAATGCGCAACAGACGCCCTATGCCGAATCAGCGACGGTACAGGAATCGACGTACTCCACGTCGTGAACGCTCTCGATCGACGGGTCGGAGCCACAGACCGGGCAGTCCGGGTTCGCGGCGAGGGTTACCGTCTCGAAGTTCATGCCCGCCGCGTCGTAGACCAGTAGACGGCCATCGAGCGGTTCGCCGTGGTCGAGCAGGAGTTTCACCGTCTCCGTGGCCTGAATCGCACCAATAGTCCCCGGCAACACGCCGAGGACGCCCGCAGTCGCACAGTCCGGAACGGCACCCGCTGGCGGCGCTTCGGGGAACAGACACCGATAACAGGGTTCGCCGCCGGTGAAGGTCGTCGCCTGTCCGTCGAACCGATAGATCGAGCCGTGGACGAGCGGAATATCAGCGAGCGTGCAGGCGTCGTTGAGCAAAAACCGCGTGGGGAAGTTGTCAGAGGCGTCGACCACGATATCGTAGTCAGCGACGAGTTCCTCGACGGTGTCGACGACCACTCGTTCCTGATAGGTGTCGACGGTGACATTCGGGTTTATCGCGTCGAGAAACGCGGCGGCGCTCTCGACTTTCGGCTCGCCGATGTCGTCGGTCTCGTGGATGACCTGTCGCTGGAGATTGCTCCGCTCGACGACGTCGTCGTCGACGACGCCGATCTGCCCGACGCCCGCAGCGCCGAGATACTGCAACACGGGCGAGCCGAGGCCACCGGCACCGACGACCAGCACCGACGCCTCGACAAGGGCTTCCTGTCCGTCCGGCCCCACGTCGTCCATGATGACGTGACGCGAGTACCGGTCGAGTTGTTCGGGCGTGAGACCGCTCATACACTGGATTCGTCCCGAGCGGACAAAAGCCGACGGGTGTGTGACTCCCGCTACAGGTCGTACAGCGCGCCGTACTTTTCGCGGGCGTAGTCGAGGAATGGATCGGCAGAGATGTTCTGGCCGGTCGCCTCGCGGATCAGGTCCGGCGTCGTGTACCGGCAGCCGTGGCTGTGGACGTTCTCGGTCAGCCACTCCGCGAGTCGGTCGAACTCGCCCGCGGCGATGTCCTCGTCCAGACTCCCGAGTTCGTCCTCCGCGGCGTCGAACAACTGGGCGGCGAGCATCGACCCCAGCGAATAGGTCGGGAAGTAGCCGAAGTTGCCGTACGACCAGTGGATGTCCTGCAGACAGCCCTCGGCGTCCGTTTCGGGTCGAACGCCGAGATAGGACTCCATCTTGTCGTTCCAGACGCCCGGAATCTCGTCGACTTCGAGGTCGCCGCGAACGAGGTCGCGCTCGATCTCGAAGCGGACGAGAATGTGCATGTGGTAGGTCAACTCGTCAGCCTGCACGCGGATGAGGTTGTCGTCGTACACCTCGTTTGCGGCCTCGTACAGCGCCTGGGGCGTGGTGTCGATGCCGAGACGGTCCTCGACTGTCGGGGTGAAAAACTCCCAGAATGGGCGCGAGCGCCCGACGTGGTTCTCCCAGAGGCGGGACTGCGATTCGTGGACCGACAGGTCGCGACTGGACCCGAGCGGCGTTCCGTACTCCTCGTCGGGCAGGCCGAGCGTGTACCGTGCGTGGCCGAACTCGTGGATTGTCGACCCCAGCGCTTTCATCGGGTCGTCGGAGGCAAACCGCGTCGTGACGCGAGCGTCGAACTGCGTTCCGAGCGAGAACGGATGGGGCGCGGTGTCGAGGCGTCCCCGGTCCCAGTCGTAGCCGAGCGCGTCGAGCGCGTCGCGGACGAGCGCCTCCTGGTCGCGTTCGTCGTAGGTGCCCGTGAAGGGGTCGGTCAGTTCCACGTCGCTCTCGCCGACCGCCTCGATTAGCGGCGGAAGTTCCTCGCGGAGCTGTTCGAGCACGGACTCGATGGTCTCGATGTCGAGATACGGCTCGTAGTCCTCGACGAGCACCGCGTAGGGATCCCGGTCGGGGTCGATTTCCGCCGCGTACTCCCGGCGCAACTCGACCAGTTCCGCGAGCGTCCCCGCAAAGTGGTCGAAGTCGTCCTCTTCTTTGGCCTGTTCCCAGACGGGGATGGCGTTCGAGGACGCCTCAGAGAGCTGTTCGACCAGATCACGGGGCACGCGAACGGCGCGCTCGTGTTCGCGTCGGACCTCCCGAACGATAGCTTGCTGGCGCTCGTCCAGGTCGGCCGCGTCGAGTTCGTCGAGCGCGTCTGCGACCGTCTCGTCGGTGAGCACCTCGTGTTTGAGCGAGGACAGCACCGACTGCTGTTTCGACCGGGCCGGTGTGCCACCCTCGGGCATCATCACCTGCTGGTCCCAGGAGAGGTAGCCGCTCGCGTCGTCGAGATACTCGATCCGATTCACCTGTTCGAGAAACGTCTCGTAGGTCTCGTCTGATTGGGCGGACATACCATCGTGTTGGGCGCTCTCCGGTATAATAACGCTGGATCGTGTCGAGTGCGCTCCGGGACAATAACGCTCGAGCGCAGTCGTCGAACACGCCCCGGAACCGACGTCTGTCAGTCGTCTGACGCGGGTTTTTGTGTACCGATGGAATACTTGGTATGCACTCTCATGCCACCAAACTGCCCCACTGCGAGCGTCAAAGGTAGCGGGGGATGGGAGTGGAATCGCCTGCAGGCGGCCCGCGACGCGCGGCGTTCGTCGACGGACCCCTCGTCGGGCCGGACGGACACACGGCGATCCCCTCCCCATTCACAGACCGACTGTCACGAGCGCGTCCGTTCGCTGAAAGCGGAGATACGCGAACTCGAAGCCGAACTTGCCCGTAGGAAGTGTGAACGACAGACCATGATCGAACGCTACGAACGACTGCTGGCAGAGAAAAACCGGAAATTAGAGTCCCAAGCGAGCGGAGAATCGACAGAAACGATGCTATCTGCGTTGCTTCCCGACGTTTTCGAGCGGTGACAGCGACTGGTGGGGTATCTGTCTCACTCAAGTGCACCTTCGAGCGCCTGTATGGGGTGTGAGGGTTTCCCGTCCACGCCGTCGTATTCGAGTAGCTGTGACTGGCAGGACGTGCCCGGCGCGACGACAGTCTCGCCGGGTGAGTCGTCGACCTGGTCGAAGAGGATGCTCGCGATGGCTTTGCTCATCGAGTAGTGTTCGGCCTCGTAGCCGAAGGAACCGGCCATCCCACAGCAGGTCGAGTCGAGTTCGTCCACGTCGTAGCCCGCCCGCGAGAGGACGTTCGCCGCGTGGTGGTCCTTCGAGGTCGCCTTCTGCTGGCAGTGGCCGTGATAGGTGAGCGGGTTGTTCGCCCCGTCGAGCGAGACGCGTTCGTCGAGGCCGAACGTATCGATGTACTCCATGACGCCGTAGGCGTTCGCCGCGACTGCCTCGGCATCGTCGCCGGTCAGCAGGTCGAGATAGTCCAGTTGGTACATCACGGCGTCGGAGGGTTCGACAGAGACGACATCCCAGCCGTCTCGAACCTTCGGCGCGAGTGTGTCGACGTTCTCCCGTGCGATGTCGCGGGCCTTGTCGAGCATGCTCTTCGAGTGAGCGGGCCGCCCGCTGTCGGTCACCTCGTCCGGAATTTCGACGTGGACGCCTGCGGTTTCGAGCGTCCGGACCGCCGCCTTCCCAACCGCCGGTTGCGTGTAGTTCGTGTAGGGGTCTGCGACGAGCAGTACCTTCCGGTCGGCCTCGGCTTCGGAGACGGCGGGTGTGCGCGTGTCGTTCCACTTCTGGAGTGTCTCGCGCTTGAAAGTCGGGAGGTCCCGCTCTCGAGCGATACCCAGCAGTTTCTCGGCGATCAGACCGCTCCCGGGAGCGCTCGTCGCCCAGTTCGAAAGCGGCGCGAAGGCGCTCCCGAGGCCGTACAGCCGTTCGACGTTGGCGAAAAACCGGTCGCGTAGCGGGACCCCCTCCCGCTGGTGGTGCTCGTGTTTCAGTTCGGCTTTGAGTTTCGCCATGTCGACGCCGCTGGGGCAGTCCTTCCGACAGCCCTTGCAGCCGATACACAGGTCGAGCACCTCGTGAACGAACTCCTCGTCGGTTGGGTCCTCGGGGAGTTCGCCGCTCATCGCCCGCCGGAGGGCGTTCGCACGGCCGCGCGTCGAGAGGATCTCCTCGTTTTCGACCGCGCGGTAGGTCGGACACATCACGCCGCCGGTCGTCTCCTGATGGCCGGTACAGCCGCCACAGCCGTGACAGAGTTCCGCCATCCCCTGAAAGCCGTTCTCGTTGTCCCACTCCATGGCTGGCTCGAAGCCAGCGTCGAACTGATACTCGGGGTCGAAGCGGAGGTTCTCGGTGGGGTCGAAGTCACCACAGACGTTGCCGGGATTCAACAGCCAGTCGGGGTCGAAGGCGGTCTTCAACTCGCGGAACGTCTCCCAGAGGTCGTCGCCGTAGAGTTTCCGGTTGTACTTCGTGCGCGCCCGCCCGTCGCCGTGTTCGCCCGACACCGACCCGCCGTACTCGATGACGCGGTCGGTCACGCCGTCGAGAATCGCCGACATCGTCTCGATGCCCGCCTCGGTTTTGAGGTTCAGCAGTGGGCGAATGTGGAGCACACCGGGTCCGGCGTGGGCGTAGTAGGAGGCGAAGGTGTCGTGGTCGTCGAACAACTCCTGCAGGTCGGCGACGTACTCGGGAAGGTTCTCGGCCGGAACCGCAGTGTCCTCGACGAACGCCCAGTGTTTCTCGTCGCCGGTGCGAGAGAGCAAGATTGGCAATCCAGCCTTGCGCATCTTCCAGAACTTGGCCTGCCGGTCGGCGTCGTAGGCCTCCAGCGCGTCGACGGCGGTGGTCGGAGCGTCGGTGTCGACTGCCCCCTCGGCCGGTTGGACAGTCGCCTCGTAGCCGGGCAGTCGGTCGGCGAGGAGGTCGGCGACTTTCTGTTTGCCGTCGTCAGTCGACTCGGCGTAAAACTCCACCAGCAGCGTCGATTCGGTCCCCTCCGGGAGCATCTCGACGACCGGGGCGAACTCCGGGCGCTCCGCGGCCAGGTCGAGAAACACGTCGTCCATCACCTCGACCGCTGCGGGGTCGTGTTCGAGAATCGGGGCAACGTCGGTCACCGCGTCGATGATGTCGTCGTAGGTCAACAACACGACCGACTTCGTCTCGGGGATCGGTTCCAGCGAGACTGTCGCTTCGGTCACGATAGCGAGGGTGCCCTCGCTCCCCGCGAGCAAGCGGCCGATGTTCACCGCGCCGCGCTCGTCCGCGTCTTCGACGAGTTTGTCGAGGTTGTACCCCGAGACGTTTCTGGTGATGTCCGGGTACCGGGATTCGATTTCGTCGCCGTCCTCCCGGAGAATCCGCGAGACTTCTGCGTAGATGCGGTCTTCGATGTCGGTCTTGTCCCCGTCATCGGTGGAGACAGCGTCCGCTCGGTCGTGCAGTTCCTCGACGTCGATCCAGCCGAAGGTCGTGACCGTTCCGTCCGCGAGCACCGCCTCGACGGACTCGATGTAGCCGTCGGCCTTCTCGTATTTCAGCGAGTGTGCGCCCGTGGAGTTGTTGCCGATACAGCCGCCGAGGACGCTCTTGTCGCCCCACGCCGGGTCGGGTGCGTACTTCAGGCCGTGCGGTTCCAGCCGGTCGTTCAGGCGTGCGAGCGTGATCCCCGGCTCTGCGCGGACGGTCTGGCTTTCGGGGTCGATATCGAGGACTGCGTCCATCTCCTTTTTGAAATCGAGGACGACCGCCTCGTTGACGGCCTGTCCGGCGAGGCTCGTCCCGCCGCCGCGGGGCAACACCGGAACCTCGTGGTCCGCGCAGTATTCCACGACCGCCTGCACGTCGTCGGTCGAGACAGGCGCGACGACGCCGATGGGGAGTTGCTGGTACGCGCTCGCGTCGGTCGCATAGAGCTGTCTCGTGTAGGAGTCGAAGCGAACCTCCCCCTCGACGCGGCTGTCGAGGTCCGCGAGCAGGTCGGGGCGTTCGATCTGTGGGCTTCGGTAGTCGTAGTTGCTTCTGGGCGCTGTCTCGGGGTGGTTTCGGCCGTCGAGGTGGTTCGGACGCTGTCCGTCTCCCTCGTGACGATTCGTACTCCGGCCGTGTGGGTCAGATGCATCACTCATCGTTTGGTGGCGTGTGTGGTCGTTCAGATCCGACTCCGGGCGGTTTCGGTTTAACCCTTCTCCCCGGAAGCGACACGACCAGTGCCCGGTTGTGTCGGCGGCGACAGGACAGCAGTTTCAGTCACTCCGACGACAGCACGTGAACGGAGAGATTCGCAGAGAGATAAACAATTTTGAGGCGGTAGGCAGTATTCCAAATAGCGATGTCGAACGAAAGACGGACGGACGGGGGACGAACAGTATCAAGACAATCGAGGCGGTGGTTTCTCAGAACGACTGGTGTCGGCGGGCTCGTCGGGCTGGCTGGCTGTACCGGCGGCGACGGGGGCGACGGAGAAGCGCCCGAGGAGACACCGGCAAACGAGACACCGACGACCACGCCGGAGGGGACGCCAGCCGAAGAGACACCGACACCAGAGGAGACGCCAACCCCGGAGGAGACGCCGACGCCCGAAGAGTCAGAAGCGTACGACGCGCCAGACGACTACGAGGTCGTCGGGTACTACACGAGTTGGGCGCGGTACGCGCGTGATTACGTGCCGTACGACGTTCCGAAAGGGAAGATCACGACGATGAACTACGCGTTTCTCGACGTCGAGAAGGACGGGCAAGTGATCCTCGGTGATGCCGGCGGCGACCCGGAAAACCTCAGCGCATTTCAGTCCTACAAGGAGGACTATCCCGAGACGGAGTTTCTGCTGTCGATCGGCGGCTGGACGTTCTCGGGTAACTTCTCGGATGCGGCAATGACCGAGGAAAACCGCGAGCGGTTCGCGTCCTCGGCGATCAAGATCATGCAGAGATACGACTTCGACGGGCTGGATATCGACTGGGAGTACCCCGGTGGTGGCGGACACCCAGACAATACGGTTCGTGAGGAAGACCCGGAGAACTTCGTGTTGCTGCTCGAGGAGTGTCGAGACCAGCTCGACGCCGCGGAGAACGAAGACGACGCCGAGTACAGCCTCACGATGGCGTCATCGGCAAATCCGGAGATCGCTGGCAATCTACTGATCGAAGAGATCGAACCGTATCTCGACCACATCCTCGTCATGTGTTACGACTATCACGGGTCGTGGGGGGAGTTGACGAACTTCCAGACACCGATGTACGAACTCGAAAACGACCCGCGGGACGAACAGGAGGCCGCGCAGTTGAACGTCGATGCGTCGATCACGTGGTGGCAAGACCAGCCCATCCCCAACGAAAAGTTGGTGCTCGGTCTGGCATTCTACGGGCGGAGCTTCGACGACGTTCCCGCCGACAACGACGGTCTCTATCAATCGTTCGACGGGACGCCACAGGGAACGTGGTCACCCGGCGTGCACGACTACTGGGACCTGGCCCAGAATTACGAGACCAGCGATACATACGAGAAACACTGGCACGACGAGGCGAAGGTTCCCTGGCTGTACTCCGCGGAGGAAGAGGTGTTTATCACCTACGACGACTCCGAATCGATCGCCTACAAGACGGAATACGCCGTCGACAACGACCTTGGCGGCGTGATGTTCTGGGAACACTACGGCGACAAAAACGAGGTACTGCTCGATACGGTCAACGAACGACTTCACGAGTACCCGGAGTAGTCAGTCATCGGGCAGGTCTCGCTCGGCCCAGAACGCGTCGAGTTGCCCCGGGAGAAACTCCGGAGTCAACTGGACGAACTCCGCCTGTTCGTCCGCAGAGAGATACGGATAGACGCTGTGGCGTGCGTCGGGCGTGTAGCGATGACCGACGAGCGCGCGAACGCCAACCTCGTCGGTGCCGCGGATTACCCGCCCGATGGTCTGGCGTGCGCGCCTGACCGCTGGCACCGTCAGCGAGTACTCGAAGGCGTGTTCGTCGCCGAAGGCGTCGGCGTAGGCCCGCTTGACGGCCCGGACTCGCGGTGATCCGATGTTCACGAGCGGAACGCCGACCACTCCACAACAGCGGAGTTTCGCGCCGTCGTAATCGACGCCCTCGGTCAGCGTCCCGCGCGTGCTCGTCACCAGCACCTTTCCGTCTCCCGTGAAAAACCGACTCTTGAGGCGCTCTGTCTCCTCGTTCGATGAACTCTCGTCACAGAGAACGGGCTTGTCGACTGCCTCGGTCAGGTAGGCCGCGGCCCACTCGGCCTCGCGGTAGTTCGGCAGGGCGAGCAGGACGTTGCCCGGCGAGCGCGCGAGCGTCCGCAGGACGTGGGCATACTCGTCTCGGGTGCGGTTCCACGTCTCCGGGTCGCGATTCTCGGCCGGGTCGCCGCGGTTGCGCGCGGTGAACGGGTCGGCGTCGACGAGCCAACTCGCCCGGTTCTGCTCGAGAAATGGCAGGTCGTACGCGCGGGTGCGAATCGGCCGGTCAGCCGCAAGCGCCGCGAGGCCCGACACCTCCTCGAAGACGTCCATCGGTTCGAGCGTGGCGCTCATCAACACGCCGCCGCCGAGTTCGTCGAACGTCTCGCGGAGGCGCTCACCCGGCATGCACTCGAAGCGGACGAGTCCGGCGGTGTGGGTCGCCTGCCAGGGCTGTTCGAGCGAACTGTCCTTCCGCGGCGAGTGCTCCAGCGCAATCTCCCGGAGCGAACTGGCGTGATCTCGCTCCCACCACCGTCCCAGCAACGCGCCGACGGCGGTACAGACCGGCGTGCGGGTCACTCCGAGCGCATCGAGCGTATCCTCGACGGCCCCGCCGACCGCCGAGAGCGAGCGCCACAACTCGCCGGTGTAGCCCTCTGACTGCGCCCACGTCGTCAACTCGTCGGGTTCGACGGTCTCCGGGTCGCGAAGCGGCAGTTCGACCAGTCGGTCGGGCAGTCGCTCCGCGTCCGTTCGCCACTCCGGCCCGTACTCCGCGGTGAGTTCCGCCGCGATCTGGTCGTCGAGCCAGCCGAGCACGTCGTCGTAGAACGCCCGCGCCCGGTCGACCGCTTCGAGTGGTACCTCGTGGCTCGCGAGTCGGTCTCGCACCTGTGCCTTGTGGTCGGTTCCCTGTCTGGCCCGCGCGAGCAGTTGCTCGCAGTCGTTGCGCGCCCGCTTGAGCGTCGCCCGCCCGACCCGGTCCGAGAGCAGGTCCCGCACCCGCTCTTCGAGACGGTGGGCCTCGTCGACGACGAGAAAGGTGTCCTCGTCGAGGATCGGTTCCAGAAGCGGCCGCGCGTTCGGGTCGAACAGGTGGTTGTAGTTGCCGACGACTACGTCCGCCGAGTCGAGCAGGGCGCTCATCGCGCGATGGGGACAGGTGCCCCGCTCGGCCGCGCCGGGCAGGTACTCATCGGCGGTGAGGACGTTCCGGTCGCCGTCCGCGAACCCGACCGGCGATCCCTTGTTCCGGGCGTACCAGTCGGCCTCGAACGGACAGTACAGCGGCGGGTCGTCGCTCTCGGTCATCGATTCCGGCGCCGCTGGCTGTTCCGGGCGGTAGGGCGTCTCCACGCCAGCAGTTTCGAGGCCGCCAGTTCCGAGCGTTCGCTGTCCGGCCGCGTCTGGGCGGGCGGCCTTTGCGAGGTCGCTGGCTCGCTGTGGGTCCCACCAGATGTCCTCGTCCCCGCTCGCGTCGACTGCCGTGCCGTCGGCGCTCGATGCAACCGCCCGGTCGTCGCCCCCCTCGCTTTCGACCAGACCGGCCGTGTTCTCCCGCAGGTCCTCACACCGGTCGTGGGTGCCGACGCTGTCGGGGAAAACCTCCTCGCGGCCGTACGGACACAGGTCGCGCTTGCCGACGAGTGCGATACCAGCGAGCGGGTCGTCGAGGCTTGCGTTCATCGTTCGCAGATCCTCGACGAACTGCGCGCGCTGCTGTTTGACCGGCGTGACGACGACGATGCGCTCATACTCCCCCTCGCGTACGAGCGTCGCGCCGGCGGTCAGCGCGGCCATCGTCTTGCCCGTGCCACACGGGCCTTCCATCGCGAGATAGCCGCCGCGCTCGCCAGCGTCGATTGCCGTCTCGATGGCGTTTCGCTGGTTGTCGTACGGCTCATCGAAGCCAAAATACGACCGCCACGCGTCGGCGTCGGCCATGTGCCCGGGAGTGAGTCGCCCTCGGGTTTGAACCCACGGATCCAGCCATCGAACGCGTTCAGATCCTGCAACGGGTTTTACACGTCGCTCCCCCAATCGGTCGGTATGGTGGACTACACAGCCTTCGTTGAGGACATCGTACACGAACCGACGCAGACTGAGGGGCGTGGTCTCGACTTGACGGTCGCGGAGGTGTACGAGGTGACCGATCCCGGCCGCGTCGACTTCGGCGGCGGCGAACTCGAACCCGCGGCGACGGACCCGCATCCGACCGAGAAGCGCAACCCCGACGACGACTACGAGTGGTGGCACCTCGAACCGGGGCAGTACCTGATCGAGTACAACGAATCACTGCGCGACGGGGATCTGTGCTTCCAACTCCAGACGCGCGACGAACTCCTCGTCCGCGGGGCCTTTCATCCGACGCTCGACGTGACCGAACTGCCGCCCGTTCCGCTCAGTGTCAGCGACGGCGGCCTGTTGCTCAAGGAAAATGCCCGTGTCTCGACGCTCGTCGACGCCAAGCGCGAATAGAGGAGAGTTTCGCGCATACAGCGGTTGCTCTCGCGTGGGCGTGACGTGTTCGACGGGTACACAACGACCCCGCTCGAAGCGAGGGTATGGATCTCGAGGTCGAACCCGTCGAGGAAGTCGACGAATCGGCGGTCCCGGCCGGTATCGACGCGCCGGAGTACGTGCTGTACGGTGGCAAGGGCGGCGTCGGCAAGACGACGATGGCCGCAGCGACGGCACTCACGAGCGCGCGCGGCGACGTCTCGACGCTCGTCGTCTCGACTGACCCGGCACACTCGCTGTCGGACACACTCGAAACCGAGGTGCCCGACGAACCGGGGCGGATCCGGGAGGACATCCCGCTGTACGCCGCCGAAATTGACCCCGAGAGCGCGCTCGACGACGGGCCGTTCGGGTTGGACGAGGGCACGCTGTCGAGTGTCCTCGGTGACGGTCCAGACCCGCTTTCGGGGGCGATGCCCGGTGCGGACGAGGCCGCCGCAGTCCGACTGCTGATCGAGTATCTCGACGACCCCCGCTTCGACCGCGTCGTGGTCGACACCGCGCCGACGGGGCACACGCTTCGGTTGCTCGAACTCCCCGAGATGCTCGACTCGATGGCCGGACGCCTGCTCAGCCTGCGCGAGCGCATGGGTGGGCTGTTCGATGGGATGTTTGGCGATGACGACGACGCGGACGACCTGGGCGGCCTGCAGGAATTTTCCGAGAGAATCGAGCGACTGCGCGAACTGTTGCGCGACCCCGAGCGAACGGACTTCCGGGTCGTGCTCGTGCCCGAGGAATTGAGCGTCCGCGAGTCAGAGCGGTTGCTTGACCGACTTGCGGAGTTCGAGATCCCCGTCAGGACTGTCGTCGTCAACCGAGTGATGCAGGATCCCTCGGAGGTAGCCGACATCGATCCGGACCTGTACGTCTCGCCAAATCACACCGACTGTGCCTTCTGTAAGCGACGCTGGCAGGTCCAACAACAGGCACTCGCCCAGTCACAGGACATCTTTCGCTCCTACACCGTTCGGCGCGTCCCGCTGTTCGCCGAGGAGGTACACGGCGAACGGCTGTTGCGGGCCGTCGCCGCCTGTCTCGGTGAGTCCTGATACGGTCGGCTGTAACATCTCGAACATAATTCGCCACCCGGGGTGGCGAATATTTTTACACACGTACAGCCGACAGTATGAGTGTCAATCATCGGTCGTGCGAACGGCCGGTCGCGCCTCCACAGACGAGAGGGCGACTAGCACACAGGCTCCGAACATGACCCAGAGACCGATATGCGCTGGCAGAATGAAGGTGAGCAGGGCGCCCGTCGCGTCAACGAGCGCGGATTCGATGCCCGAGGGCAGTCCGATTGCCTCGATATCGCTGACGAGTTGCTCGTAGCTGGTTCGAAAGTACGACACCAGCGTGCCCGCAGCGAGGATCGCTCTGACCGGTCCAGAGGGGAGCATCACGAGCAACAGGACGAGGGGGAAGACAACGAGCGGGAAGTACAGCGGCTGGAGCGGGACGAACAGCAACACGGCCGCGACAGTCGCGAGCGCCGCGGCCTGTCGTCGCAGGTCGGTGTCGAGTCGCCGGTAGACGACGGCGAGCGGAGCGGCGACGGCGACCAGCGCGAGCGGCGTCACGAGCACCGAGGGAACGCGGAGTGCGGCGAGTTGGCGGTGGATCCCGCCGGGTGAGTCGCTCGGGTCGGGCACGCCGTCGAACGTCTCGTTCTCGAAGCGGGCGAGTAGTACGTCCTCGACGTAGGTGACGGTCACGTCTGGACCGAAGACGACGAGGCCGACGAGCATCCCAAGCAGTCCGGTCGCGACGGCCGCGACCACGCCCCGAGAGGCACGGAATCGGAGGAGAAGCAGGCCGAGCGCGGCGGGAAAGACCTTGACGAGTGCCGCGAGCGCGAAGGCGACGCCAGCGACCGTCTCTCGCTGCCGGTCGAGCGCGTCGAAGCCCACCGCGAGCGCGAGTCCGAGCCAGAGCGTCACCTGCCCGTTCACCACCGTGATCGCCCCGTAGGAGGAACAGAGCACGAAGACGCCGAGCAGGATGCGGTCGAGTCGCGGCAGAACGATACCCCGACGCGCCAGCGCTCGCCAGATGACGGCCGCGGTGGCGATGCCGACACCGACGTTCAACAGCGTCTGGAGCGCGTAGGCGGCGAGTTCGCTCCCGAGCAGGGCGTGCGGGAGAAAGAGCAGCGTCACGACCGGCGGATAGAGGTAGTGATAGTCCTCTCTGCCGGGCGGTGTCACCTCGTAGATATCGCCGCCCGAAAGCGCCGTGTCGGCGGCGTGAAAGTACACGTCTGACGCGAGCAGGTACTGGTCGGAACCGCTCACGAGCATCGCGATACTTCCCTGGAGACCGATCAGAATCCCGACGCCGAGCAGCAGTCGCGTGCTCCGTCGTAGCGACGTTTCGGTCACAGTGGATAGGTGTATCGGGTCCCTATAATGCTGCTGGGTTTGCCATGCGATGGCGGTTGCTGACGCTCACCCGTGAGTCTCAGTGAAGTAAACTCGCACACAATTTTTAAGGTGATTTGCGCCAACCGTCTGGTCGCACATGGACGAGTCATCTGCCGATATCGGTGCAACAACTGGAGATATCGACGAGGACATCGACGTCGATATCGACGAGCAGGTCGAGGAAGACATCGACGCAGACGCTGGCTACGACCACGCGGCGGCGAGCGAACTCCAGTCCTCGCTGGCTGAACTCGAGGACAGTTCTGTCGAGATAGCAGAGCGCATCGACGCAGTTCGGGGGGAAGCGGCAGAGCAGTACGAGGCCGTCTCGAACGTCGCGAACGAAGTGTCGAACCTCTCGGCGTCGGTCGAGGAGATCGCCTCCTCCTCAGAGCAAGTCTCCGCGGCGGGGCGAAAGGCCAGCGATCTTGCCGAACAGGGACAAGAGTCGGCAGTCGAGGTGGAAACGGCGATGAGCGACATTCAGACCGCCGCGACGGACGTCGCCGACGACGTGCAGGCGATCCAGTCGAGCGTCGGCGAGATAGACGAAATCGTCGAGGTCATCAACGACATCGCCGACCAGACGAACATGCTCGCGCTGAACGCCTCGATCGAGGCTGCACGCGCTGGCGAGGCAGGCGAGGGGTTCTCGGTCGTCGCCGACGAGGTCAAAGGACTCGCCGAGGAGTCACAGGACAACGCGAGCGAGATCGAAGCGATGATCGGCGAAATTCAGCAAAACACCGCCACCGCCGTCGAGAGTCTGGAACGCAACAACGAGCGTATCGAGGAGGGCATCGAGTCGGTCAATCAGGCCGTCGAGATCCTCGAAGACATCCACGAGGCGGTGCAGGAGGTCTCTAACGGAATTGCCGAGATCGCAGACGCGACCGACGAGCAGGCCGCCTCGACCGAGGAAGTCGCGAGCATGGTCGACCAGACGGTCGTCAGTGCCGAAGGAATCGCCGACGAGACGACTGAAATCTCCGAGGAAGTCGCCACGCAGACGAACCAGATCAGCGACATCAACCGGGCAGTGGACGAACTGGTCGACGACCTCGCGCGGAACACGCACGCCGCCGACGACTGAGACCGGCGGTTCTGTCGGTTCGTTCTACTCTGCGATCCGGTCTGCGCACTCGAACCCGGCGACGATACCGCCGTTCAGCGAGCGCTCGGGGTACTGCGCTCGACTGGCCATGCCAGCGTAGTACAGTCCATCCGCGACTGATTCGAGGTCGTAGGGGATCACCATATCCAGATAGCCCTGCTCGTAGACCGGCGCAGTCCGGGGGTTGCGCGCCGTCTGCACCCAGTTGAGCGCGTCCCGGTCGGTGTCGGGAAACAGGTCGACGATACCGTCGAGATACCGCCGCTCGACCGCCTCGTCGTCGAGTTGCCACAGGTCTGCGGCCAGATCCTGCACGTACGTCGCGGCGTACACCAGATGTTCGCCGCCGTAGCGTTCGGGCGGAATGAAGTTCGTGTGCTCGATGAGCGCGCCGAAGGGCGCGTCGTCAGCGATGTTCAGCCAGTAGGTGCCGGTGACTGGCTGGTCGAAGCTAAAGAGCGAACAGACCGTCCCCTGAAAGGTTATCTCGCAGGTGTAGCCCGTGAGCGCTTCGAGGACGTTCGGCATCGTCGCCACGACGACGCCGTCCACGTCGACTGTCTCCTGTGCTGGGCCGTCGGCATCGCCAGCCCTGTTCGTCTCGTAGGAGAGACCGGTGACGCGGCCGTTGTCTCGATGGATATCGGTCACGCGCGCGCCGGTGTGGATCGACTCGCGGCCGACGGCGTCGACGAGTGCGTCAAGTAGGCGGCCGAAGCCGCCGTCGAGATACCCCAGAATCTCGCCCCGGAGGATGTCGCGCTCGCCGCGAAACTGTATTCTGCCCAGGAGCCACGCGGCGCTCACGTCCCGCCAGCGGTCGCCGAACTTCGCCTCCAGCAGGGGGCGAAAGAAGTTCTCCAGCACTGATCGGGTGGTGTGGTCGAGCAGAAAGTCCTCGATGGGCACGTCGTCGAAGTCAGTAAAGTCCTGAAAAGTCTCGCGGGTTGGCACTCCGCGAACGTCGATGCCGAGCACGAGCATCCCGAGTCGAAACTTGTCGTAGAAGCTCAGGTGTGGATACGCGAGAATTTCCCACGGGGTGTCCATCGGGTGGACGACGCCGTCGACGTAGTAGGCGTTCTCACCGACCCGCCAGTCGACGGCGTCGCCGAGTCCCAGATCGGCGGCCAACTCGACGATCTCCTCTTCGGACTTCGAGAGGTGGTGGTAGAATCGCTCGATGGGGTCGCCCGCCGTCTCGTAGGTCGCCGCGAGGCCGCCGACCTGGTCGCTCGCCTCGAAAATTTGCACGTCGTGGCCGTGGCCCTGCAGACGGTGGGCGGCGGCGAGTCCGGCGATTCCGCCCCCGACGATACCGATCATACGCTCCATTTTCCGCTCGGGCGAATAGTCCTTGTGTCTTCGAGGTAGCTGTGCCGATGGAGTTGCTGACTTTGGGATGGATGTAGACACCAAGAAAGCCCCAAGCCTCTGAACTTCTGCTCACGGCTTCGCCGTTCGCACGGCCCGAGGCGCTTTGCG
The DNA here is from genome assembly GCF_051414115.1 of Halovenus marina. Classification (NCBI taxonomy): domain Archaea; kingdom Methanobacteriati; phylum Methanobacteriota; class Halobacteria; order Halobacteriales; family Haloarculaceae; genus Halovenus; species Halovenus marina. Next base: position 2,861,657 of record NZ_JBLKNZ010000001.1, read on the forward strand.
CCTCGCTGCCCGCGACTCGCTGTCTCAGAAAATCGAAGATTTTCAGGATCGGGCGAACGCAACGCGTTCGCAGACCTCGCGAATCTTCGATTCGCTCAGTGACGAGAGAGCTCCGCTCTCTCGAACCACGCGCGTTCTTTCCAGTTGCGTGCTTACGTCGTCGAGACTCGCCCCTTTCAGTCCCACCTATTTCGACTGAATAGCCTGTCTACGGGCCGGGACTGAAAGGGGCGGCGCTCTCGGGGAAGGCGGACGCAGCAAGCACGCGACCAACGGGAGCGCGCACAGCAAGTCCCCCGACCCGAGAGCGCGGGGGCTTTCATGCTGTCTCAATCTCTCATCTGAACACTACGTATCACCCTCATTAACCCCGAGCGCGGACGCCAGAATGCAAAAAGCGGCTCTCAGGCGAACGCGTTGAGCAACAACACGAGGACGCCCAGCATGGTACTGAAGGCGATGACGGTCTTGGGGTCGATGCGGATCCCCTTATTCTCCTCCGAATCGAAGTACCGGACGAGACCCGCACTCGACATCAGTCCGCCGCCGTCGCTTGAACTCATACTCCTGTCTCTGTCTGGGACCGTACTAAGCGTTTCGACATCGACACCGGACGCCTTTTCTCCACCGTCAGGGAACGATCGGAATCGTCCCCTCGCCGCGGGCCATGAACGCTCTGTTTCGGTCGGGCCACTGCCAGAGTCGTTGTCTGAACGCCTCGCTGTCCGCGCCCTCGTCAACCTTCGCCCGAAGCGCGAGCATCGTCGCCCCGCCGTAGCCGAGCACGGGGGCCAGACCAGCCAGCACCGTGACCGAGACGATGGCCTCCGAGACCCGAATGAGTCGGGATTTCTCCTCGCTCAACCGGCCCCGCCACCACCGCCAGACGGTCAGCCCAAACGGGCCGCCGAGCAGCACCGCTGCGAACAGCGTAACCACGGCTGTGACCTCCGTCGGAACCGACGCGTACGCGAGCGCGACTGCGACGAACGCCACCTCGAAGAGAACAGAAAGCGCTCCGAACACGATGACGGTTCCACCAAGTTTCGAGGCGGGACTGACGTCTATCTGTTCACGCGACGTCTGCGGGGACATGTCCGGATCTCTTTCGCTCTCGAATAAAACAGTTGTCACCGCGTCACCGCTGACGAAACGCTTATCCGAATTACTGGCATACGATCGTAGACGTATGTCCGTGACGCTCAAGGATTTCTACGCCGACTGGTGTGGCCCCTGTAAGACCCAAGACCCGATCCTCGACGACCTCGAAGCCGAATACGACGGCGTCGAGTTCGAGAAGATCGACGTCGACGAACAGCAGGAGATCGCAAACGAGTACCAGGTTCGCTCGCTGCCCACGCTCATCGTCGAAAACGAGGACGGCATCGTTGAGCGCTTCGTCGGTGTCACGCAGGCGGGCGACATCGAGGACGCCCTGCAGGAAGCTGGCGCATAGCGACGCCCGGCAGTCACTTCTCACGCGACTCCCAACTGTGAGAGTGCTTAGTCTTCGACGACTTCGATCCCGCGGTTGTTGACGGCGTCGGGACTCAGCCCGACCTCTTCGAGGAAGTCCCTGTACTCGCGTTCGCACTGCTCGGCGTCTTTCTGTCGGTCCGAGGCCCGGTCACAGAGCGCGACCAGATCCTCAGGTACGTCGTTCGTTGCGACGATCCAGTGGTTGATCAGATCCGAGAGCCGCCGGATCGGTGAGGTGAAGTGCCCGTAAATCTCGAAGTTCAGCGCGTGGTGGCCCCCGAAGGGGTCGTTCATGTACTTCGCGCGGGGCATGACCTTCATCACTGCCCACTGGATCTTGTCGAGTTGTCGCTTCGGGGCTGATTCGAGCGTGGCGTTGACCGCCTTTCGGGGTTCGTCCCACTTGTCGCCGGGGACGGAGACGCCGTCGAGTTCCTGAATTTCCTGGAGCGCTTCGCCCCACTCGTCGGGGCTTGGCTGGGGGTGGACGCGATACATCGCCTCGACGCCCCGGTCCCACATCAACTCGTGGGTGACTGCCTTGTTCGCCTTTAGCATGCACTCCTCGATGATGGTGTGAGCACGGTCACGGCGAGGGTTGAGGACGAGCGAACCGTCTTCCTTGCGCTGCTCGTGCATCCGGTCTGCGAGTTCCCAGACCAGCGACAGGTCGTCGTGGAGCGGTTCGCCGTCGGAGTCGAGTCTGTCCTCGGTTTCGGTGTAGGTGAGTCGCTCGTCGCTGTGGATGACTGACTTGTAGATGTCTATCTCCTCGTAGCCGAGCGTCTCCTTGTCGAGGTGCATCTCGACGGTGTGGGCGAGTCGGTCCTCCCCCTCGACGAGCGAACAGACCGTCTCGGCCAGGATTGGCGGGAGCATATGCACGGTGTAGGCCGGGAGATACACTGTGTTCGCGCGAGTCACCGCCTCGGTCCACATCTCGGTGTCCGGAGAGACGTAGTGTGTTACGTCAGCGATGTGGACCCACAGCACGTACTCGTCGTCGCGTTCCTCGACCGAGAGCGCGTCGTCGAAGTCCTGTGCGTCGATGGGGTCGGTCGTCCACGTCGTCAGGTCACGCAGGTCGCGGCGCTCGTCGAGTTCCGCTTGAATCTCCGCCTCGACGTCCTCGGTTCGCGCCTCGGCCTCTTCGAGCACTTCCGGCGGGAAGCCATCGGGGATCTCGAACTTCTCGAACAGCTCCTCGCGTTTGTTCGCCAGATGGCGAGCCATCTCCTCGTCGATTTCGACCGGCCCCTGCTCTTCGGCGGTGCCGGCATCGGCCTGCTCTGAGTCGCTCATACCCCCGATACGAGGAGGCGCTAATTAGTGGTGTCGCTGTCGCGACCCGAGTCGATGCGTTTTATCTCTCGGGCCGATGACGGTGGAGTATGGAGGTCAAATCCCGGCATCACCTGCGGTCGGACGCGATCGACGAGATCAGCGAGACACTCGCCACACAACTCGGTGTCGAGGTCGACGCCGAGTCCTTCGAGAAGGTCGAGTTGACCGGCGGCGACTGGGACGTCGTGCTGGTCGACGGCGAACCGCTCGTCCTATATCTGGACGGCCAGCCGTTTCTGACCGTCCGCGGCGCAAACGAATATCCACCAGAGAGCAACGTCGTCACCGTCGACGCCGGTGCGATCGAGTTCGTCTCGAACGGAGCCGACGTGATGCGACCGGGAATCGTCGCGGCCGACGAGTCGATAGATGCTGGTGACCTCGTCGTCATCGTCGAGGAGACTCACGACAAGGCGCTCGCAGTCGGACGAGCGAAGGTCGACGGCGCGGAGATGACTGGCGACGAGGGGCGCGTCGTCGAGTCACTCCACCACGTCGGTGACGAACTCTACGAACTCACGGTGTGACTGCCGTCTGTCAGTTCGCGATGTTTACCTCTTCCATCCCACTGCGGATATCGTCCGACGACACGTCCATATCGTGTGCTTCGTCGGCGTGTTTCTGTACGTGGTCGATCACTTCCTGTTCGTCGTCCGCCTGAACCTGAAATCCACAGGCACTACAGCTGTATTGGTTTGCCATACCGACTCACCATCGGGCGTGTGGCTAATTGTTACTCGTCGAATATCGCACGACGGAATTTCTCTCACGAAAATATCGTTCACTTACCGATTTCCCGTCGCGGCTGTGTCGCACGCGAACTCACCCACATCCCGGGTAATTTCTGTTATCATGGCCTTTATTATGTTTTACTGAATTTTTTCTGTCAGTTCGTACCGTTTCACGTGGCGCTGGCGAGATGGTGTCGATCAACCCGGCCTGACGAAAGGTGCGGGAGCTTCCAGCATAGCAGACAACACCGACCGACGGTCGGGCGACCAGTTGCGTGACCGACTGGAGACCGTCGAGTCACGACTCGATGCGCTGGAGGCGGCCAACTCGTAACCTCCCGAGACTGAACCGAACTGCCCTGCTTGTACAGCACCCGCTGGTCACCCGGACGACGTTCTGTGTCTGACGTAAAGCCTAAGCGGCCAGCGGTCCCGGTAGGTCGTATGGGACTAATGAGCAAGATATTCGGCACGTCGGGGCCTGCCCGGGAGACCGGCGACTACGTGGAACTGACTGCCGAGGACCTGGCCGAGGAGGACATCCAGACGGGAACGACACTCCGGATCGCAAACATCAGCGACAAGACTGACGTCATCGAGATCAAAGACGCCGTGTACGACGGTGACATCGTCGTCGCTGACATCACGCGTCACAGCACGAAAGACCGAACGATGGAACACATCACGGACGAACTCAAGCAGGTCGCCCGCGAAGTCGGCGGCGACATCGTCCAGAAGGACGACGACCAACTCCTCATCACGCCCGCTGGGATCAACATCAGTCGGGAGCGACTCGGCCACTGACCGCGAACGATCACGACATGGTCGGCCACATGATGTCGGCTGACAGCCACGAGGTTTATCTTCCGAGCGACGGTAGGGGGAGTGTGTTTCACCGTACGAGGGGCGTCTCCACCCTGACCACGTTGCAAGTATGACCGCTGAACTCCCAGAGGCTGACCTCGAAACCCTGCTCGAACACTCGCAGGACATCATCACTGTCGTCGACGAGGACGGCAGACTCCAGTACGGGAGCCAGTCAATAGAGCGGCTACTGGGATACGACCCCAGCATGCTGGTCGGTGTGAACGTATTCGAGTATGTGCACGACGACGACCGCGACCGAGTCGTCGAGGCCCTCATCGACCCGACCGCCGGACCGGATGCTATCGAATTTCGGATCCGTCACGCCAGCGGATCCTGGGTCTGGCTGGAAGCGGTCGCAAGTACGGAACAGGACCGGCGGCTGGGCGGGTACGTCATCAACTCGCGGGATATCACCGGACGAAAGGAAGCCGAGGCCCAGCAGCGGGCCATCCTCGACCGGATGACCGACGCGTTCTACGCACTCGATTCCGAGTGGCAGTTCACGTATCTCAACGACCGGGCCGCGGAGTTACTCGACAGCGATCCTGAGGCGCTGGTCGGGGAGTCGCTCTGGGAGGCCTTTCCTGAGGCCAGCGAGACGGTCATCTCCGACAAGTTCCACGAGGCGATGAACAATCAGGAGTCACTGTCATTCGATATCTGGTACGACCCGCTCGCGACGCACTTTTTCGTGCAGGTGTACCCCTCGGAGTCGGGGCTGACTGTCTACTTCCGAGACATCACCGAACACCAGCAACTCCGGGACCAACTGCAGAAAAGCGTCAACAGCCTCAGCGCGCTGTACGAACTCGCCTCCGACATCGAGATGGCCTTCGAGACGAAACTCGACCGGATCCTCAACCTCGGCGTCGCTCATCTCGACCTTCCATACGGGTTCTTGACACGGATCACAAACGACAGACAGCACATCATCAAAAGCGTCGGTGACCACGAGTTACTGCAGGCGGGCGAGTCCTGCCCGCTCTCGGATTCGTACTGCCGCAAGACGATCAGAACCGAGGGAAGTCTGACCGTCACACACGCCGGGGAGGAAGGCTGGGAAGACGACAGTGCGTACGACGTGTTCGGGCTAGAAAGTTACGTCGGGGCGAAGGTTCGCGTGGACGGCGAACTGTACGGCACGCTCTGCTTTGCCGACAGCGACCCGCGACCCGAGTTCACTGATTTCGAGCAGACCTTCGTCGAACTGACGAGTCGGTGGCTGGCTTACGAGATATCCGGCCAGCGATACCAAGCGCAACTCGAAGAGCGAAACGAGCGCCTCGAGGAGTTCACGAGCCTCATTTCGCACGACCTGCGCAATCCCTTGAACGTCGCTGAACTGCGCCTCGACGCCGCACGAGGGGAGTTCGACAGCGAGGACCTGGAGGCTGTCGCGGAGGCGCACGAACGCATGGAGGCGCTCATCGACGACGTACTGACACTCGCCAGACAGGGCGAACCGGTCAGCGAGACCGAATCCATCGACATGACGGCGCTCGTCGAGGACTGCTGGGAGGGCGTCGAGACGACCGAGGCGACGCTCGAAAACGAGACCAGCGGCAGCATCACCGCCGACAGGAGCCGTCTCCAGCAGATCTTCGAGAACCTCTTTCGGAACAGCATCGACCACGCTGGCCCGTCGGTCACGATCACCGTCGGCAACCTGCCTGACGGCTTCTACGTCGAGGACGACGGTCCCGGGATCCCCGAGTCAGAGCGCGAGTCAGTCTTCGAGAAGGGACACACGACAGCCGAGGACGGCACGGGCTTTGGTCTCACAATCGTCAGGCGAGTCGCCAACGCACACGGCTGGGAGGTCGACATCGAGGACGGCGCAGACGGCGGCGCGCGATTTGCTATCATCGGCGTCCTTCGGGAGTAACGCGAGCAGGAACTGCCGCCCGGAAGGAAGTCAGAATCGCCGGGATGCGTAGCTTGATTGGGTTCTCCACCGAGACGTGGATCATGGGAACGGACGGCGACGAGACGCCCGGCGTGCTCGACCCGTTCCGACAGTTTTTCTCGCTTCGGCGCGACGTGCTCGTGCTCTCGGTGGCGATGTTCGCGTTCAGCCTCGGGTTTCAGATGACGAGCCGATACATCCCGCAGTATCTGAGCGTACTCGGGGCGAGCGCGTTCGTGATCGGCCTCTTTGGAACCCTCCAGAATATCATCAGCGCGGGCTATCCCTATCCCGGCGGCGCGATCTCGGACCGGATCGGGTCACGGCGGGCGCTGACGCTGTTCGGGCTGGTCTCCAGCCTCGGCTTTCTGGTCTGGTTTCTCGCGCCGGTGCTCGGGACCCTTTCGGTTGGGGCGCTCGTCGTCGAACCGTGGGTGTGGGTGTTCGTGGGTCTCCTCTTTGCACAGGCCTGGAAGTCCTTCGGTCTCGGTGCGACCTTCGCCATCGTCAAGCAGTCAGTGCCGCCCGCACAGCTCGCCCGGGGGTTCGCGAGTACGGAGGTGTTTCGACGCACCGCCTTTCTGGTCGGCCCGCTGCTCGCCGCTGGCTTGCTCTTTCTCACTGTTGATTTCACGGCTGGATTCCAGCTCATCCTCGCCGTTGCCTTCGTCACCGCCGTCGTCGCGACGGCCATGCAACACGTCCTCTATCGCGCGGAGGACACGACCATCGGCTCATCCTTCGAGGGGCTCGCTGAGATTCGCGCGGACCTGCGGACGATGCCACCGGAACTGCGGCCGCTTTTGGTCGCGGACACGCTCGTGCGCTTTGCCAACGGGATGGTGTACGTGTTCTTCGTCCTCGTCGTCACGGAGTTCCGGGCAGTCGGGCTCGAACTCGGCGGCATCGCCCTCTCGCCGGAGGTGTTTTTCGGCGTGTTGCTCGCAGTCGAGATGAGCGTCGCGCTGGTCTCGATGCCTGCTGCCGCTCGACTCGCCGAGTCGGTCGGTCTCAAGCCGGTCGTCGCACTCGGCTTCGTCGTCTATGCCGTCTTCCCGGTCGTGCTCATCACCGCGCCCGCGAACGCGGCCGTGTTTGCGCTGCTCTTTGCGTTCTCCGGACTGCGATTTGCCGGACTCCCGGCCCACAAGGCGCTCATCGTCGGCCCCGCCGAGCGCGACACCGGCGGCCGGGTCGCTGGCTCGTATTATCTGGTCAGAAATGCGATCGTCATCCCGAGCGCGGCGGTCGGTGGCGCTCTCTACGGTGGCGTCACTCTCCAGCGCGTCGGCATCGACTACCCGGGTAGCCCCGTGGCGGCCTTTACCATCGCGACAGCAATCGGGCTAGGTGGTGTCGCGTACTTCCTGTTCTTTGGGAGAGAATTCGACGCATACCGCTGAGATTCGACGCATATCTGTGAGCGTCTCGGGCGACGACAGGGCCGTCTCCGTATCAGACGTCGTCGGGCACTTCGTCGTCTTCGACGTCGCGTTTCATCGAGTCCCGGCGGGACTTGGCGTCCCGGCCGGTCGCTTCCTCCAGAAAGTCGTTTTTCACGGTGACCGCGTCCTCGGCGGCGTCGACGTGGCCTTCGGCGATGACCTCCTCGGCCGGGCGTTCCTCGATGTCCAGCGCGATTTTGTCCTTCTTGCCCGAATACTCGACTGTCCCCGCCGTCACCCGTGAGAAGACCGGATTGTCCGGTTCCTCGACGATAAGCAGTTCGCTGTCCTTGTACGCCTCGGTGTCAGTGACTGGCCCGAAATACTCCTCGACAAACGCCTCCATATCCGCAACGCGCTCGTCGAGATGCTCGCCCCGACGCATCTTGTACTCTCGCATGCTCCCAGGTTTGGCAGGTGACGGTTTACCTCTTTCGAGGCTCGGTCGTGTCTCCGTTCGCGCGGTGCCGTCGCGCTTTGTTTACCCTGTTCTGTGTTTGAGCGACCCGCGGTGACACTCCGGACAGAAATCACCTTCCCGGAGTGAGGAGTCCTCGACGGGCGTGGTGAAGTCACACTCCGGACAGTAAAATTCGCCTTCGGGAACGGTCACTGCTGATCCCGTCGGCTCGATGTCGGCGTCCTCGGAGACGGGAGTCGTCTCCGGTTGCCAGTCGTCCTCGCCTTCGTCGTCTTCTTCGGGCCACTCGCCAGGTTCGCGCTCGTCGGTGTCGTCGTCGCTGTCTTCACCGAGAATGACCCCGTCGTCGTCTTCGGCATCGGGTACCGTGTCGTCGGGCTGGGCGTCGGTTCCAGCGTCGGTCGGCGCTGTCTCCGGGGCGACCGACTGCTCGGGCTGGGCTGCTGGCTCGCTCGTCTCGGCGTCCAGAATCTCCGCGTCGTCAGTCTCCGCGTCCTGTATCTCCGCGCCGCTCGGCCCCGACTGGGCTGTCGATTCCGCTCCGTCCATCTCGGTTTGATTCGCCTCCTGTGCGCTTGCGTCAGTCTGTTCGGCTGGTGACGGGTCGCCCGTGTCGGACGCCGTCTCCGATGGCTCGTCAGCAGTCGACTCGCCGAGATCCTCCGAGACGATGTCGGCGGCCGTCTCCAGCGTCGTCACTTCCTTGTTCTCGGAGACGACGCGCTGTTCGCCACAGCGCTGGCACGTCTCGATCTCCCGGATCGTCGTGACCACCTCGCTCCCGTCTTCCTCGCGGGAGCGTTCGATGTCGGACTCCCCGTATCTGTGGCCGAGTATCGAACACTTGAGACTCATTGCCATGAGATGCCCGCCTGTTACACATAAGCGTACTGCTTGGGGTATCGACGGTGGGTGGGATTTGTCACTGGCTGACGAGACACGCCGACACTAGATGAAATCGTGGACGTCGGAGTACCACATGTCGTGTTTGTCGAGTTCGTCGATGGCACGCGCGACGCGTACCGCAATCGCGTGCCAGCAGAGTTGCTCGGGGTCGTCCACGTCGAGGTTGTACTCGGCGTCCCGGCAGCTACAGCCGTCGTCCTCGACGACGTACTCCTCGCTGTGGCCGACGACGACGGTGAAATCGCGGTAGGACTTGACGCGCTCCTCTCCGACGGCCTCGATTGCGCGGTGGCCGCGGTCGCCGTGCAGCGAGACGATCCGGTCGACCAACTCCGGGGTGAGCGACCCCTCGGCGGCGAGCGCCTGTTCCCACTCGTCGACTGCTGTCACACCCGGACTTTGCAAGCGACCGTGAAAATGGCGTCGGTGGCTGATTCCACAGCGACAACACTAATGTCACCGCTGACATATCCGCCCGTATGTCGCTGTTGCCCTCCCGACCCGACACATCCGAGTCGGCCGATGCGGACCCTCGGGTGATCGGCGTCGACAGCGAGGACGCCGACGACGTTCTCGCGGCGCTTTCTTCGGATACTGCACGCAATCTCTTGCAGGAGATCCACGGCGAGCCAGCGACCCCCTCGGAACTCGCCGATCGCGTCGAAACCTCGGTCCAGAACGTCCAGTACCATCTCGGAAACCTCGAAGACGCGGGCGCGATCGAAGTCGTCGACACCGCCTACTCGGAGAAAGGCAGGGAGATGAACGTCTACGCGGCCGCGGACAAGCCGCTGGTCATCTACGCGGGCGACCAGGAGGAGGAGTCGACGCTGCGGACGGCGCTGTCCCGCCTGCTCGGCCCCGTCAGCCTGCTCGGAATTGCGAGTCTCGCGATCCAGTCGACGTTTGGCGGATCACTGCTGCCGTTCGGTGACGGGGATGGCGGCTCCGATCCCGGAGCGGCGTCTGACCCGACGCCAGCGGGGGGCGCGGCCAGCGGCGACGGGGCTGACGCCGCGTCGACGCCCGAGGAAGGCGGCGACGTCGGACTGGAGGCGGTCACCGAGACGCCGGAACCCTCTGGGACGCCGACCCCGGACGTCATCGACACGCCGACGCCCGAGGCTGTCGAGACAGCGTCCGAGGCCGCGGCGTCGCTCCCACCCGGGCTGTTGTTTTTCGCTGGCGGCCTATTCGTGCTGGGTATCGTCGGTGTCGTCCAGTACTATCGGTGAATCCTCTCGAAGGGGCGTCGAGAGGTTGTGATAGCTAAAACCGCTGTTTGAGCCTTCGCCGCCTATTTTGTGTCCCCCCGAGTAGCCTTCGATGCCTGCCCCCTCCCCGACGTGGCCCTCCAGCCACCCCTTACAGCCGAACCGTCCTGCCTGGCTTCCCGGTGAGGGTGCGGAGCTCACAGCGGAGCCGTCCACCGCTCCGCTGGAACACGGCATAGCCCGCGCGCGCTCCGCGCGGGTCGGCGTGACTCCCTGGGTTCACGACCGGGATGTCGTCGAGGGAGTCGACGCCTGGCCGATGGGTGTGCCCCACCACGACGGCGTCGGCAGCGTTTTCTCGTCCAAATAATGAGAGACTCGTCCGGTCGTGGCGGTGTCCATGCGCGAGTGCGATCCGAAACCCCTCCCACTCGAAGCACGTCGTTTCTGGAAGCTGTTCGGTGACGGCGCGCCCGTCCCGGTTTCCGGCGACGGCCACGAGCGTGTCAGCGCGGGCCCGAAACGCGTCGAGGACTGCTGGCGTGGTGAAATCGCCAGCGTGCAGGAGTGCGTCGGCCTCCCCGACGACGCGTTCGAGATGGCGGTTCAGCGACGGGTCCGTCTCCGCGTGCGTGTCGGAGAGCACGACGAGCATGGTGGTGGCTACGTGCCGTGTCCCTATAACAGCCACTCTGACGACCGTGTCCACATCCGCTCTGGGGCCGTCATTTATATCTGAATGGGGTCTACCCTTACCTGTGTCAGCGCCCTCGTATCTTCGATACTTCCCCTACGAGCGCCCCTACGACCACCAGCAGGAGGCGATGGACCAGATCCGGGGGGCGCTCGAAGACGGGACGGACATTCTCTTCGAGGGTGCAACGGGGACGGGAAAAACGCTCGCCGCGCTCGCGCCAGCGCTCGAATACGCCCAGGCCGAGGACAAGACGGTCGTCATTACGACGAACGTCCACCAGCAGATGCGCCAGTTCCGACGGGAAGCCAGTGCAATCGCCGAGAGCGAGGACATCCGGGCGGTCGTCTTTCGCGGCAAGGACTCGATGTGTCACATCGACGTGGGCTACGAAGAGTGTCAGGCGCTGCGAGACACGACGCGGGAACTCGTCGAGACGGAGCGCGAACAGGCCCAACTCGAACGCGACCAGCGCGAACTGCTGGCGGACAGTCAGGCGGGATCGGACCAGGCGACTGCAGCGCGCTCCTCGGTGATGGACGAACTCGACGAGGTCGAAACGACGCTCGCGGAACTCGAAGAGCGCGAGACCTGCGACCACTACTACCGGAACCTCACCGCGGGGACCGAGGACTTCTTCGCGTGGCTGTACGACGACGTCCGCACGCCCGACGAGATATATGACTTCGCTGACCAGCGCGGGTTCTGTGGCTACGAACTCCTCAAGGAGGGCGTCGACGGGGTCGATCTCGTCATCTGCAACTATCATCACCTGCTCGACCCGCTCATCCGCGAGCAGTTCGTCCGGTGGCTGGGCCGGGACCCCGAGGACGTGATCGCCGTCTTCGACGAGGCCCACAACGTCGAATCGTCCGCCCGTGACCACGCCCGACGGACGCTCACCGAGACCACCGTCGAGAGCGCGCTCGACGAACTCGAAAGCGAGACGACTGCGTCCAGCGGCGCGGACCCGACCGGGGACCCATCACGGGCCGATAGCGCCTACAACGTGCTCTCGACCTTTCTCCGAGCGCTTCGGGACACCTACGGGGAGGAACTCGCCTTTGGCGAACGCGAGGGTGTCGGTGAGGAGTGGCACGACCTTGCCATCGCGAACGACGACCGCCGGGACGAACTGACGCTTCGCTTCCTGCGGGCGTACACGGGGCCGGGCTACGAGTCGGAACTCCAGCACGCCGTCGAACTCGGCCGCGAACTCGACAGCCAGTACGAGACGGCCTACAAGAACGGCGAGACGAGCGTCCGCAAGGAGTGTCAGACCCTGCAGGCCGCGGAGTTCGTCCAGGCGTGGCTCGACGAAGGGGACGCGACGGGAACCTATCCCGTCGTGAGCGTCCGCCGCGAGCGTACCGGGGGCGACCCGGAGAATGCTGACGGTGGCCGGGGGAGTGCTGCCAGCGGTGGCCTGGGAAATACTGACGGCGGCCCGGCGAGCGCCAGAGGCGACATCTACGGCCGAGCGGAACTGTACACCTGTATCCCCGAGTCGGTGACCCGGTCGCTGTTTTCCGATCTCCACGCAAGCGTGCTGATGAGTGCCACGCTCCGTCCGTTCGACGTGACCGAGGACGTACTCGGACTCGACGACCCGGAGACGCTCGCGTACGGTCCGCAGTTTCCCGAGAAGCGGCGGCGCACGTACGCAGTCGACGGCCCCGCGCTGTTCGCGAGCAAGCGCGACGACTCCGGGGTGCAGGCGACGATAACCGACACCCTCGAAGACGTCATCCGATTCACGCCCGGCAACACGCTCGTGTTCTTCCCGAGCTACGCCGAGGCGAGTCGGTATCACGGCCGAGTCGAGAACGGGACTCGGTATCTCGACGAACCGGGGACGCCAGCCCACGACCTGCGCGAGCGGTTCACCGACGACGACGACGGCGTCCTCTTTACGTCGCTGTGGGGGACCCTCGGTGAAGGGGTCAGCTACGACGGCGACGACGCTCGCACCGTCGTCGTGGTCGGCGTGCCCTACCCGAAACTTGACGACCGGATGGAGGCCGTCCAGCAGTCCTACCAGACAGCCTTTGGCGAGGATGGGGACGACGAGGCTGGCTGGCGCTACGCCGTCGAGATTCCGACGATCCGAAAGACTCGGCAGGCGCTCGGTCGGGTCGTTCGCTCGCCGGACGATTTCGGCGCGCGCATTCTGCTCGACGGTCGCTACACCGAGCGCGCCGAAATCGAGATGTCCGAGTACGCCGTGCGCGGCACCTTTCCGCCCGAGGAGCGCGCCGAGATGACCGACGTCGACCCGGCAAAACTCAAGTTCGGCCTGCTGAACTTCTTCTCGGACATGGACGCCTACGACGGGAAGCCGCCGAAACCCTGAGCGTTCGGTAACCAGCCCACGGCGAGTTCACCCGAGAGACAGATCGCGGGGTTTGAAAGCCCGCGCATCGAAGACCGACTAATGACAGTCGTTGCCTTCGATTTCGACGGGACGCTCTCGGACTCAGAGATGACCGTATTGCTGGGCGAGCAGTGTGGCGTCGCAGACGAGATGGAAGAGATCACCGAGCGGGCGATGAACGACGAACTCGAATACCCCGAGAGCCTCCGCGAGCGATGTGCGCTCCTGGAGGGGCTTGCCGACGAGAAGGCACAGGCCGCCTTCGACGAGGTACGACTGCGCCCCGGCGCGGCCGACGTTATCGAATCGCTCCGAGATGCAGGCGTCTACGTCGCCATCCTCACCGGCGGCTTCGAGCGCGGCGTCGCGGCCGCACTCGACCGCGAGGGCGTCACCGTCGACGCAATCGTCGCGAATCGGTTGCCCGTCGCGGACGGCAAACTCACCGGCGAGGTCGAGGGGCCGCTCATCGAGGGGACCAAAGACGACGCGCTGGAGGTGCTGACGGCCGTCGTCGGGGCCGACCGTGCAGACACCATCGCTGTCGGCGACGGGGCGAACGACCTCCCGATGCTCGAAGCCGCGGGGCTGGCTATCGGCTTCGAGCCGAAACCGAACGTCGAACCCGCCTGCGATAGTGTCGTCTCCTCGATGCCGAAACTGCTGGACCTGCTCGAACGCGAAAACCTGACCTGATCGCTCCGTTCACAGCGTTGCTCTCTGGTCTCGAAGCCATTGCTTTGCTTCCGAGCGATTATCGAAATAGTGTGTCGTCAAGTCGCCGTCACCGACTTCCTCCATGATGTTTTCGACGCTCATATTTGCGACAACACTTTCAGGTTGGACAATCGCCATATTTGTCAGACTCGTTTCAAGCGCGCGGGGAAACCAATCGGTGTTTGACCACTCCTGATCGTCTTCGTTGATAGTCCCCATCTCCCGGAGGTCCGCGAGCCAGTTCTTCGCCTTCTTGTTTTGCACCAGTTCTAACCCGGTGTCGAGTCCATCGCGAAACTCATCGCCCTGTGCAAAGCTTTTCCACTTCATCATCACAGCGTCGAGGTCTTCCTCATACCGCACTTTCAAATGGTCTTCGTTGTAGTATGCCATATCTTGCCAATACACAGATCGTTATATATATTCTTCCTCCCGATTTTCATCGTTGAAAAGCGTTTATTCGATATTTGCGGGCCTTTCTCTGTTCGAACCTATCACTATTTGTTACTGTGGCTTTACTTTCTCGAAAAATTCTGTATCCGACATTTCCGGATATTTCGGCGAACTTACTGCCAGATGGGTCAGTACGGTACGATCTATTGGGTTCGATCAGAGGAACTGTCGGATCGTCAGATCGAGCGTATCGAGGTCGACGATAGGCGCATAGCCCACGTCTGGTTCGAGATTGACGCTCTTCTGAAAGTCGGTCTGGGACTGCCAGCAACTGGAGTTGATGGTGAGAACGTTGTGGTAGGTGCCGTAGCCGAGTTTGTGGATGTGACCGGTGTGGAAGATGTCCGGAACGTCCTCGATGACGAGATGGTCCTCGGCCTCGGGTGCGAGTCGGATCATGCCGCCGTAGGGTGGCGCGACGTGCCGTTTCTTGAGGAGTTGCGCCATCGCATCCTGCGGGCGGTCGTAGGTCGCGTGCTCGTCGGGCAACTGGGCGATGAGTTCGTCCAGCGAGACGCCGTGGTACATCAGGACCGAAACGCCCTCGACGGTGACCGTGGAGGGGTTCGCCGAGATCCGTGCATCGTGTGCGGACATGATCTCGCGCAGTTCCTCGTCGAAGGCTGGCTGTGGCTCCGCGAGTCGAACTGCGTCGTGGTTGCCGGGGATCATGATGACCTCCATGTCCCCGGGCACCGATTTGAGGTGTTCGCTGAAGGCCTCGTACTGCTCGTAGATGTCCACGATGTCGAGTTCGTCGTCTTGACCGGGGTAGACGCCGACGCCCTCGACCATGTCACCGGCGATGAGGAGATACTCCACCCGTTCGGCCTCGTCGGTGTGAAGCCAGTCGGCAAAGCGGTTCCACGCGTCGGGGCGGAACTCGTCGCTGCCAACGTGGATATCGGAGATGAGTGCGGCCTGCACCGGCCGGTCGGCTGTCGACGGCGAGTACGTCCGGGGGACGTCCGGGAAGTGGATATCGTCGGCAAAGAGGATGCCGTCGCCGTCGGAGTTGTCGTCGGAGAGCCGTCCCTCGATAGCGACGATTTCGTCGTGGAGCAGTTCCCGGGCCTCGTCGGCCAGGTCGCGGTCTTTCATCACCAGACACGGGTAGGTGCCGTTGGTGTCTTCGAGTTCGATCCGGACGTGGCCGCCGGACGTCGAGCGAACGTCTGAGACCATCCCGATGACTGCCGCCTCGCTGCCGCCGCTCATCTGGGAGACGGCGTCGGTCGGCCGGTGGGTCACGCGCCCGCGGAGGTGTCCGGCGAGTTTCTCGTAGCGGTCGCGAAAGACGGTCACGAAGTCCCCGTAGTCACCGGTCCCTGTGCTCTGGATATCGCCGCTGACTTCGATATCGCGGTCGGAGGCAGGTCGGTCGCGCTCTGTGCGAGTCCGCTCGCCCGCTGCAGTCGTTGATCCTCCCGGTTCGGACTTATCTGCAACGGTCGTCCCCCCCGTCTCGACAGTGACACCCGTCGCTTGGCCTGCTGCTCCCCCATCCGAAGACCCCTTCGTTTCAGGTGGAACTTCCCCACCACTTTCGGTCGGATTTTCGGGCCTGGTTCCAGTTGAAACAGAGGGGTCTGGATCGGGCGCTGACGATGATTCGGACGCTTGCGACTCCGGATCGTCGGAGCTAGAATCGCCGGACTCGGCCGCTTCGACGGCCTCGCGGGCGTGTTCGGTCGCGAGGACGGGCGTCTCGTCGGGTGCGAGTTCGATTGCGCGTTCGATCGCCCGCTGTGGATCCGCAGCACCTGCGAGTACCGTGACAGCCTCGCGCTCGGCGTTGTACCCCCGCTGTGCGAGTTCGCGGACGACGCGAGCGGGCGTTTCGAGTGGCACATCCCGACAACGTGCGGGGGCGAATTAAGGATAGCGGACGCCCTCCACTGTTACCGCGGACGGATCCTTCCCCGTCAACCGCGACCCGCAGAAGCTTTGCCGCTCGGTCACCCAGTTTCGGGCGATGACCGTTCGGGTTCGCGGAATCTACACAACTGCGCTCACGTCGCTGTTCGAGTCCGTCGTGCAGGCATCGCCGCCGATCCAGGAGCGCTTCGAGGAGTCGTTTCCCTTCGAACCGGCAGATGTCGTCGTCGAGACGACTGAGAACCGGCAGGGCGTCGGCGTCTTCGGTCCCGGAGACGCGTCCACGGTCACCGAGACGCTCTCGACGCTCGGCCGGGACACCTTCGTCTGGGAAGCTGATCTCCCCAGGGGGGCGATCTACGCTGCAGAAGTGACCGAGACACTCGACAGCGGTGCCCTCGTCACCTGTCAGTCCGGCGGCCGCGTGGGCTTTCTGCCCTACTCGAAGACCGCCAGACGCGTCGAGACCGGCGACCGTCTCCGGGTGCAGGTCGACGAGCCGTACCCGCCCTGGAGCGACCGCCGACCCGTGCTAGACACGACGATCCGGATCCGGGGGTCGCTCGCCACGCTCGTCCGCGGCGGAACCACAGACACCGGCGGGCCGGAACTCGCGGACGTGCTCCCGACCGACCCGCCCGAGGGCTGGGCGGTCGACTGGACGCGCGACGCCGACGAGGCCGACCTGGACGCGCTCGGTGACACGCTCGACCGGCTTCGAGCGCGTGCGATCGAGTTCGACGAGGCCTTCGGGGATGCGGACGCACCGACCGACGTTGCGCCCCACTGCTACTGGCCGGGGGAGACGACGAAGTGGGTCTGGTTCGGTCGCGAGTCGCGGGGCGCGCTTGACGACCGCCGCCGGTCGGTCACGGCGACGATGGACGGCCACCACCGGATCAAGGCCGGGAGCGAGTCGGCGAGCGCCGCCGTCGATTTCGTCGAAGACGTTTGTCCGGATGCGGGCGGGGGATCCTTTCCCTTCGAGGCCGTGACGCGGCAGTTCGGCCCGCGCGTCGGTGAGACGCTCACCATCGGCCACGGCAAACCCGACGGTCGCCGGATCGAACTCGGCCCCGGCGAGGTGGAAAATCGGACGGCTGAGGGCGAAGTCACGCTCTGCCGTGACCTCACGCCCGGCGGCACTTACGACGCGATTGGCACTGAGATACAGGAGGGCGACGTTGCCATCACGAAGTTCAAGGAGGGTCGGTGGTGGTATCCGACGGTCTATCGCGGCGCGGACGGTGACCGTCGCGGGACGTACGTCAATATCTGCACGCCCGTCGAGTTGTTCCCCCGGGAAGCCCGGTACGTCGACCTGCACGTCGACGTGGTCAAACACCCCGACGGAACGGTCGAACGCGTCGACGACGACGAACTCAACGCGGCCGTCGAGGCGGGGCACGTCTCCGAACCGCTCGCCGAGAAGGCCCGATCAGTTGCGGACGCCGTCTCGAACGCGCTGTGATACTGCTGGCCGCGTCGCTGGCAACCGCTCGACTGGAATAGTGACTTTCATACCAGTCCCCTCGTACTCTCGGGTGTGGAATTCGTCACACACCGCGTCCGGAACCCTTTCGACCAGTCGCCGCCCTGCGAGGAGTTCGTCGCGGGTTTTGGTGACACCGATGCGCACTTTCACGTGATCGGTGACCATCCGGGGGTGCACGGCGGCCTCGAAACGAGCATCCCATTCACCGGTCGCCCGTGGTCGGCGGCGTTCTTCGAGGCGCTCGAAGCCTGCGGGCTAGTCGAGCGGATCGCGTGGGCGGACCCCGACGCTGACGCACACGCTCTCGACTCGGCGGACGGCGAACGCGCTCGGACCGACGGCTCTCGGGCCATCGAGACAGTCGTCACGGACCGAACCTTCCTCTCCTATCTCCATCTCTGTCTCCCGGAGGGCGACCCGGAGTACGAGCGCTTCGAGCCATTTTTCGACGCCGAACTCCGGGCCATCGTCGCACACGTCCTGTTGCCGGTCGGGGAGCGGGCGACGCGACACGTGCTCGAGACCTACACCGCGCGGCCCGTCGACGACGAACTCGACATGGACGCGCTGCACGCGACCGAGATCCGCGGGTCGGGCTGGCTCATCGTCCCGGTCAAGGACCCCGCAACGTGGACCGACGACGACAGCGAGCGGTTCGTCCAGCGAATGCAGGCGATTCAGGCGAGCGACTACCGGCGCGAGTCGGACCTCGGCCGCTTTCTCCCCGGGTCGGAACCGTACCGCGTCCGCTGACGTGCCGTTTCTCTTCTACTCCTAAGAACCGCCGTCGGAGTTTTGAGGCGGGAGCGGGTAGCACGGGCCATGATCGACATGCGGAGCGACACCGTCACCCGGCCGAGCGACGCGATGCGCGAGCGCGCCCACGACGCGGCCGTCGGTGACGACGTGTACGGCGAGGACCCGACAGTGAACGAACTGCAGGCCCGCGCCGCGGACGTTCTCGGCGCGGAGGCGGCCCTGTTCGTCCCGACCGGAACGATGGGCAATCAGGTCGCCGCCCGAACCCACACCGACCGCGGGCAGGAGGTACTCTGTGAGCGCGAGAGCCACATCTACAAGTGGGAACTGGGCGGTCTCGTCCAGCACGCCGACCTCCAGCCGCGAACGCTTGACGGCGGCGAACGTGGCGTCATCACCCCAGAGCAGGTTCGAGACGGCTACGTCGAGGCCGATGGCCATCGACCGGGAACGGGCCTCCTGACACTCGAAAACACGCACAACAGCAAGGGCGGTACCGCACTCGCGCCCCACCGGATCGCAGCGGCGGCCGAGGCAGCACACGACCGGGACGTTCCCGTCCACCTCGACGGCGCGCGCCTGTTCAACGCCGCGGTCACACACGACTGCGATCCGTCGTCGTTCGTCGATCCGGTCGATTCGGTGTTGTGCTGTCTCTCGAAAGGGCTTGGTGCGCCCGTCGGATCGATCATCGCCGGGTCCGAGTCGTTCATCGAGCGCGCTCGCCGTGTCCGGAAACTGCTGGGCGGCGGGATGCGACAGGCGGGTATCGTCGCCGGACCCGGACTGACAGCGCTTGACAACCGCGACCGACTTGCCGAGGACCATCGTCGCGCGACGCGACTGGCTGCTGGCCTCGACGCCGTCGATGGACTCTCGGCCGCCGAACCCGAGACGAACATCGTCCTCGTCGAGACAGACCGGCCCGCAGAGGCGGTACTCGAAGCCTACGAATCCGCGGGGCTACTTGGCTCACCCTTCGGCGAGTACACGATCCGGTTCTGTACGCATCTCGACATCGACGACGAGGATGTCGACGCCGCTGTCGGCATCGCGGAGAGCGCCACCGCGTAATCGGCATCCCGTCGCCACGCTCTGTGAACCCACGATACATATACTCTGCAACCAATCACTCTGTATGCCGAACTATCCGACACACGCACGATGGGGCCGCATCGGGGCAGTAGCCGCAGCCCTGCTCGTCGGCGGAGCGATCTTCTATGCGTTCGAGACGGCGCTGCTCGCGACCGGTGCGGCCGTCGGGGCCGCCGGAGCGACCTTCGTCGGTGCGATCTTTCCGGACATCGACCATCACAAGTCGATCCCCAGACGGAAAGCGAATCGAGCGCTCCGTGCGCTCGTCGTTCTCGGCGTCGTCTCCCTCGTCGCGTTGACCTTCGAGGGGCTCGTCTCCGCCGTCGAGACGGCGAGTTCCGATTTCGGCGTCGACCTGCCCGTTCCGCCGGAAGTCGTCGTCGCCGTCGCCGGGACGCTCGCTGCCATCTTCTGTGCTGGTCTCGTCGACCCGCTCATCGGACTTGCGACACAGAGCCACCGCGCCTGGACCCACAGTGTCGCCGTGACCTTCGTGTTGACCGGCCTCATCGCTGGCTCCGTCTGGGCCGGGACGAGTGACCTTATCCTCGAACAGCAAGTCGCCGCCGTCGCCGTCGTCTGGACGTTCTTCCTCGGAATTCTCGTCCATCTTGGACTCGACGGCGAGATCATCTGATCCGACGGAACCGTTCGGGTACCGTCGCTCAATTGGTGGAGGAAATCGCTGGCAGCGGACTGTTATCGTGCTACTATCGGGAAACCACCCCGAAAGCAGAGTTATCCCTATCTATCGGATAGTCGACCCATGAAGGAGTCGACGGAAGCGTCGGCCACCGATGCCGAAGACACCGAAGCGGACTCGACGGCTCCGACCGATTTTGCGTCGTGTTGGACGGCGATCCCGTCGCCAGTGATCGTCCTCGACGACGAGGGGCGAATCGTCCACGCCAACGAGCGCGTGGAATCGACGTTCGGATACGCCGAGGAGGACGTCATCGGGACGCCAGTGACGGAGTTCTGTCCGATGTTCGAGTTTGCCGAGATCGAAGCACGGAGTTCAGTTGACGGCGGTGACAGCGCCCTGACCGGGCGTGCGAGGCGAGCGGATGGGTCCCAAATTCTCGTCGAGGTCAGCATCGGCACCTCGTCGATCGGCGGGAAGCGTCGGTACGTGTTGGTCGTCAACGACGTGAGCGAGTACTACGAACGCAACGAGGACGTCACCCAGTTCAAGCGCGTCGTTCAGACCATCGACGACGGCGTGTACGTCCTCGACGATTCGTTCAACATCATGATGGTGAACGATGCCGTCGAGTCGATGACCGGCTACTCGCGGTCGGAACTCGTCGGCTCGAACGCGACGATGCTCACCGACGAGCAGACCATCCAGAAGGCGGCCACGATCAGCCAGCTTCTCACGATGAGCGAGAACGACGCCATGACGATCACGGCCACGATAGAGACCGCAGACGGTGAGACGCTCCCCATCGAGACGCGGTTCTCGGTCTACTGGTTCCCGGACGGGAGCTACGGACAGGTCGGGGTCATCCGGGACATCTCCGAGCGCATCTGGTATCAGGAGACTCTGACGGCGCTCCACGACTCCACACGGGAACTCCTGCACGCAGAGACGAAATCGGACGTCGCGAACCGCATCGTCGACACCGCCATCGACGTGCTCGACCTCACAGCCGCCGCCGTCTACCTCTTCGACGGCGAGACGAACGCCCTCCACCCCGTGGCAACGTCCGATGGGCCGCTCGACACGCTACCAGAGGTCGGTTCGGACGACGGATCCCTCTGGGACGTATTCATCGATGGGACGCGAGAAATCGACCGGAGTGGTGCGCCGATACGGCTCACTGACGACGTGACCGTCCCGACGGAGAACGGCACGTTCATCCCGCTCGATGACCACGGCGTGTTCTTCGTCGCGATGCGGGACCGTGACAGCGTGGACACGGACACGCTGGAGCTGATCGACCTGCTGGCGGCCAGTGCCGAGACCGCGCTCGAACGTGTCGACAGGGAGACGACGCTCCGGTCCCGTGACCGTGAACTCCGGGAACGCAACCACCAATTGCGGCGACTCAAACAGACCAACGAGATAATCAGGCGCATCGACGCGGCGATCGTCGATGCGGATTCGCGCGGGGAGGTCGAAGCCGCGGTCTGTGAGAACCTTATCGAGTCCTCACTGTTCGCGGCGGCCTGGATCGGACAGACCGACGGCGACGAACTGGTTCCCCGGTCGTGGGCTGGCGATACCGCCGGGTACGTCGATGCGGTCGACCTCTCACTGAACGGGACCGACAGCCCGCCGAGCGTTCGCGCAGCCACGACCGGTGAACTGGCAATCGAATCAGAGATCGCCACCGACCTCCGGAGCGAGCGGTGGCGAACCGAGGCGATAACCCGGGAGTTCCAGTCCGCTATTAGCACTCCGCTGTCCTGTGACGGCGTCACGTACGGCGTTCTGACGGTCTACTCGACGGAACAGTCCGGGTTCGACGAGCAGCTCCAGACCGTGTTCACCGAGTTGGCGGAGACGATCGCAAACGCACTCCGTGTCGTCGAGACCAAGCAGTGGCTCTCCGCCGAGCGGGTGGTGCGACTTGCACTGGAGGTGGACAACCCGACAGACCCGCTCTCACGGATCGCCAGCAACACGGGTCACCCGCTCGAACTCGAAGGTGTCGTCGCTCGCGAGGAACGCCACAGCGCCTTCGTCCGCGTCCCGGACGCGACAGCGAAACAGGTGACCCGTGTCGCCGACCGGATCACGGGCATCGACTCGGTGAGAGTCCTGGGAGACGAGGACTCTCAGTTCTACGAAGTCTCCGTGACGGCACCCACGCTCGCAGTGGACATCGCCGAGTACGGCGGTCGTATCCGTTCGCTGGTTCTCACCGGTGAGTCCGCGAGCGTGACCGTCGAGGTGCCGTACACGACAGACGTCCGCTCGTTCGTCGAACGAATCGAGTCGGCCCACGACACGACGCAACTGCTCGCACGGCGCGAGGAGTCCAACCCGGCCCGACGGCCCGAGGGGTTCCGGGCGACGCTCAGAGACCGACTCACGGAGCGACAACAGCAGATACTCAGGACTGCGTACCTGACCGGCTTCTTCGACTGGCCGCGCAAGACGACTGGGGCGGAGATTGCGGAGTCCTTCGACGTGACGCAACCGACCATCAACCGGCACCTGCGCATCGGACAGCGAAAGTGTCTGGAACTGCTTTTCGACGACGCCTGACCGGCACGGCAGCCACGATTTATGTGTATAAATCGGCGCGAGCGAGTGTTTATCTAGTTAGTGATGACCGATATAGGGTTGTGTCTGTACAGATAGCATGACGCAGCAAACCATGACAACAACACCAGCGGTGTACAGACGAAGCGACGATGAATCGGTCACCGAGACTGTGGTTCGTGCCGTTGCCGACGTGCAGGACGTGGATCCGTTGCAGATGGACAGTCGGCTCGGAGACGCTGTCGACCCGGGAGCGATCGAGAACCTCTGTGACAAAGCGAGCAACGGCAGTGACACGAGTGTGTCGTTCGTCTTCGCTGGCCACCGCGTCACAGTCGAAGCCTCTGGGTTCGTGTTCGTCACCGAGCAGGAACCCGACCACACGAACACCGCCCGAGAGGAGAGGGACCAGACGATGTTGCGTGGTTCCGAGTCATCCTTGCATCGTGTGTTGCAGACGCTGTGATCGTTCGACCAGTTCGAGTTGTTTTCTTGCAGTAATACGTTCTTATCAGGCGTACGGTTTCTTTGTCCACCGCCGATATGCTGGTAATTTGGTCCTACTATCGCAAGTAGATGTACGTATTCTCATGCTACTCGGTGCTGGTTGGCAGGGAAAACAGTCCAAACGTCGCTTAGAAACATCCTACACGCGATAACGGTTATTAACTTCGTGTTACCGTATCGAATCGTGGTTGTGACGAGTTACCTTCGAGCGGGCACGGATGGTTCGCGCCGTCGCGTTCCGACCCACGTGCGCAGCCGATCGGTCGCCCGTCTCGGGGTAAGCGATGGATACCAGCCGAGCAGTCGGCGACGATCCAGTCGAGCGGTTGCGACGATCGAAACTGGATGAAACTATGTCGACGACAGAATCAACAGCGCAAGACGAGCCACACGAGTGCATAAACGAGATACGAACAGTAAGCCTGCCACCGCGGGTTCAGGAGTTGGCCGACGAGTACGACAGGTTGTTCGAGGAACGCGACCGGTTCCTCTGGAAGTGGATCCATTCGCTATTCCCCTCGTTTACGCTCTCGACGGTCGCTGACGAGTACGCCGCACACGTACGGACACAGAAGACGATACTGACGATGTACGTCACCATCCTCGACGACATCGTCGAGCAGCGTGGGGACAGACGGACCTTCGACGAAGTGTGTCGCCTCCGAACAGAGGGGCAAACGGCCGACCCAGGCCGCGCGCGCGTCGACCAAGAGTCGTTCGAGTTCATCGAACGCGTCTGGCGCACTTTCGAGGACGGCATCGTCGACGCACCGCGGTACGACGAGTTCGCAGACGTATTCGAGTACGACCTCGAACAGACGATGAACGCCATGGAGTACAGCGCGATGGTCAACGAGAACCCCGAAATCGCGAATCTCAGGGGCGCGAGACGGTACGAATCACACAATATGGTGATGTTCCCGTACGCCGACGTCGACCTGATGTACGCGCCGGAGTTCGAGACAAGCGAGTTCGGTGCGGTCAGGGATCTACTCTGGGACCTCCAGGAGATGGCGCGTATCGGCAACTGGCTGACGACCTGGGAGCGCGAAGTCGACGAGGGCGATTTCACTGCCGGTATTGTCGTCTTCGCTCTGGAGGAAGGCATCGTCACGCCCGACGAACTCGACGCCGACGAGGATGTCGTCGACCGGATCAAGTCCAACGACGTCGAGGAACTGTTCCGCCAGCGCTGGGCGAACCGGTACAGGGCAGTCAGGGAACGGCAGTTCGACGCCGATACCGTCGACCTCGACCGCCTGATCGACGGCATGGAAACCGTCTACGAGTACCACATCGCGACCCGCGGGCTGAAGTGAACCTCACGGCACCGACGGTCTGCCAGCACTCGACGACACAGCAGCGTCGTCCTCACACCGGCCGTCATCTGACACCTCCGACAATTGATATCGCAAGACGGCGGAGGGGGCCGTTCACCAGTCGAATGGAATCCAAAATCTGAGAAAAATTTGAGTTTTGAAAAGCTACCGCTAAGCGTCTGTACTGGCCGTTAGTAGTAGTTTCGGGGAGAAGTACGAAACCGCAGGACTGCGCACGGACACGGTGGGATTCGAACCCACGACCGTCGGATGTCTCCCCCCGCGACTGGCGTCACGAGGTTAGAAGTCCGACGCTCTATCCTGGCTGAGCTACGTGCCCTCAAAACACGATTGCGTCGCACGAACACTAAGCCGTTTGGATCGACCTGACGAGAAATACGGATACCTCCGCTGATGCAAGTGAGCCACAGAAAGCCCTCGGCTGTCTCGAGTCCCGGGACTCGTTGCGGGCTTCGGCCGTACACGGCCTGCAGTCCTTACTTCGTCCGGGTTCCCCGAGACAGCCTCGCCCTTTCAGTCCGCCAGGGAGTGGATGTATCACCAGCTGAGATAGGAATTTCAACAGACGTTCTCTGGATCGCCTGAAAAACGAAAACCCGTCCGATCAATCCCACTGCACGCCGGGGTTGGTGACAGCACCGTTAGCGGCCGAGCCGAAATCGCGAATGTACTTCGCGAGGACGCCGGTGTCGTAGGCTGGCTCCGGGTCGTCGCGCTCGTCCAGTCGTGCCTGGAGTTCCTCTTCTGAGAGGTCAACTGCGAGCGTTCGGTCTGGGATGTCGACGGTGACGGTGTCGCCGTCTTCGAGCGCGCCGATGGGGCCGCCGACGTAGGCTTCTGGGGCGACGTGGCCGATCATCGGCCCTCTGGTCGCACCCGAGAAGCGGCCGTCGGTCAACAGCGCCACGTCGTCCTCGTGGCCCTGTCCGACGACGGCGGCGGTGACGCCGAGCATCTCTCGCATGCCCGGGCCGCCCTGTGGCCCTTCGTTGCGGATGACGATGACGTCGCCGCTCTCGATGTGGCCTTCCTGGACGTACTCCATCGCCGCTTCCTCGCTCTCGAAGACGCGGGCGGGACCCTCGTGGTGGAAGGCGTCGTCGCCGGTGACCTTCAGGACGCCGCCGTCGGGCGCGAGATTCCCAGTGAGGATCTTGATCGCGCCCTCCTCCTGTTTGGGGTCGTCGACGGTGTACAGCCAGTCGGCGTCGAGTTCCGAATCGTCGGGGAGCCGTCCCTCGGATTCGAGATGTTCGATCTCCTCGGCGAGCGTGCGTCCGGTGACGGTCATCGCGTCGCCGTGGAGCAGGTCCGCTTCGAGCAGTCGGCGGAGCACGACCGGGACGCCGCCGAGTTCGTGCAGGTCGTTCATCACGCGCTCGCCGCCCGGTTGCAGGTCGGCAATCTTTGGCGTCCGACGGCTGATCTCGTCGAACTCCTCGATAGCGAGGTCGATCCCGGCCTCGGCGGCCATCGCGAGCAGGTGGAGCACGCCGTTTGTCGACCCGCCGATGGCGACCTGCAGTGCGATGGCGTTCTCGAAGGACTCCTTCGTGAGGAAGTCAGATGGTCGTCGTCCTTCTTCGACCACTTCGACGGCAAGTTCGCCCGCTCGTCGGGCCTCCTCGTAACGAGATTCGGCCTCCGCGGGCGGGGAAGCGGCCCCGAGTGGCGAGAAGCCAAGCGCCTCTGCGACCGAGGCCATGGTGTTCGCGGTGAACATCCCGCCACAGGAGCCAGCGCCGGGGCAGGCCTCGTGTTCCATCTCGGAGAGTTCGTCCTCGGACATCTCGCCCTGTGCGACCGCGCCGACGCCCTCGAAGACGTTCTGGATGGTGATCTCTCGGCCGTCGTGTTCGCCGGGCATGATGGAACCGCCGTAGAGAAAGACGCTCGGCAGATCCGTGCGAATGGCGGCCATCATCATCCCGGGCATGTTCTTGTCACATCCGCCGATGGTCACGAGCCCGTCCATGCGCTCGCCGAAGGCGACCAGTTCCACCGAGTCGGCGATGATCTCACGGGAGATGAGCGAGGCGCGCATTCCCTCGGTGCCCATCGAGATGGCATCGGAGATAGTGATCGTGCCGAACTCGATTGGCATCCCGTCCGACTCGTCGATTGCCTCGTAGGTCGAGGCGGCCACGTCGTCGAGGTGGACGTTACAGGGAGTGATGTCGGCGGCCGGGTTCGCGATGCCGACCATCGGTGCGGCCATGTCCTCGTCGTCGTAGCCCATCGCGCGAAACATCGCACGGTGGGGTGCGCGCTCGGGACCCTGCGTGACCTCGTTGCTCGGCAGATCCGGATCCTTGTCGTACGTTCGCTCGCCGTCGATACGGCTCGGACGTTCACTCATACGTAGTCGGTGGGTGTCACTGTACTTAAACGGCCCCTTCTCCCTGACGGCGATTCGCGTGAAACACCGTCGAATGATGGGTCGAGAGCGAGTGGCGGCAGTCCGCTCCACGAGCGAGCACCCTCTCGAACCAGACTACCCCGTCCGGTCAGTCGGCCCCCCGAGCACGGATTTCAGCAGTTCTGCCTCCCCGCGGCGGAGGATGGTACTCGCTGTCGACTTGTCGATATCGAGCGTCTCGGCGAGTTCGGCGAGCGTACACTCTCTGGGCACCTCGAAGTAGCCTTCCCGCACTGCCGTTTCGAGCACCTCTCGCTGGCGGTCGGTCAGCGTGTTCTCTGGATCGGTCGATTCGGTCAGCGAAAGGAGTTCGTAGGAGAGTCCCGACGCGTCGAGCGTCGCCCGCAGTCCCTCCAGTTCCTCACGGGTCGCCGTCAGGTCGAACTCGTAGAAGCCGTTCTGCACGTCGACGGGAAACTCGATAGTCAGCGAGGCGCTCTCGACGAACTCGTAGAGGTTCGTGTCCGTCGTCTCGTATCGCCCGAGGACCCGCCGCTCGTCGCTTTCGAGCAGTTCGTAGTCGTGGATCGACGAATGCGACCGCATCGAGTCGACCACATCGTCGGGCGTGTCGGTGATCGTCTCCCCGAGTTCGAGCGCGCTGTCCCCCGTCTTGTACCCCGACAGCAACCGAAACGTCGCCCGCGGAAACGCCGTCGACACGTCCGTCACCCAGATGCCGTCCGGTAGTCGGATCCGAAATCGTGCGCTGATCATCCGTGACTCGTCTGTCTCGAACATCCCGTGCGAACAGTTGCGCGTTCGATACGTTTCTCTGTCCCCAACATGTTGGCCTAATATGTACGGACACTCGCCACCCACATCAAGGTACGCGATGAACCAGACGACCCGATTCGCAAACTGGACACACAGCACAGACGGGCCGAGCGACAGTCGGAGAGACATCACAGGAGACGGACGGAATCGATCCGGGTGTGTCTGAGATGTTCGGATCTATCGCTGATCGCGTCTCGACGACGGTCACGGACCATCCGCTGCTGGTTATCGTCGCCGTTCTCCTTCTGACTGTCGGCGTCGGTGCTGGGCTGCCACAACTCGATATGGCAAATCAGACGAATATCGACGACGAAGTCTTCGAGCGAACCGCTGTCGGTGACGCGCTCGAATACACGAACGCCCACTACGGCGACGACGAGGAGACCGCACTTTCGAGCGTGTATCTCAGACCAGCGGACGGCAACGCACTCTCCCGAGAGTCGCTGATTCGCGCCCTCGAATATCAGCAGACCGTTCTCGACAACGAGACGGTCGCCGCGGAACTGGTCGACGGACGGTCGATCACCGGGCCTGCGACGTTCGTGGGGACGGAGTTAGCTAGCGAAGACGCAAGCCCGGCGGAGATGCAGGCGGCTATTGAGGATGCCAGCGACGAGCGACTCGACGAGGCGATCGAGCAGACACTCAGCGACGGGACGCGTGCCGGGCAGTACCTCCCGCGTGGGTACGAACCCGGAACGGCCGAGGCCGAGAGCGTTCGTCTGCTCTTCGAGTTCGAGCAGGCTGGCTACACGCAACAGCAGGAGCCACTGCCCGACGAACGCGCCCAGCAGGTGCTGTTCGACGCGGCCGAGGAGAGCGACGACCTGTTCACGATGGGGACGCTCGCGCAGGCCGAGTGGAGTTCCCAGCAGATCATGGACGTCTTCTGGCTCATCGTCCCGCCAGCACTGTTGCTCGTCGTCGCCGTCCTGGCGTTTGCCTACCGCGACCTGGTCGACATCCTCGTCGGCTTTGTCGGGGTCTGTGTCTCCGTCCTCTGGTTTTTCGGCATTCTGGGCTGGCTCGGGATCCCCGCCGGATTCGCCAGCATCGTCGGCCCGATACTGATCGTGGCGCTGTCTATCGACTTCGGGTTGCACGTGATCATGCGATACCGGGAACAGCGCGGCCCCGCGGAGGGGATTCGCCCGCCGCTCGCCCGGTCTGGCTCGTCGGTGCTGGTCGCGTTCGTCCTCGTCGCGCTCACCGCTGGCGTCGGCTTTCTGGCGAACGTGACGAACCCAATCGGGTTCATCCGCGCGTTCGGCGTCGTCATCACGCTCGGCGTGTTCGCGTCCGTGTTCGTCTTCGTGACGCTCGTCCCGGCGCTGAAACTCGTGATCGACTCCCGGCTCGAAGGGCACGGATTCGACCGACGGAAGCAGGCGCTCGGAACGAGCGGCGTTCTGAAGCCAGTCCTCTCCTCGGGCGTCACGCTCGCCCGCTCGGGTGCAGTCGCCGTTGTCGTGCTGTCGCTCGTGGTGGGCGGACTGGGGCTGGTTTCCTACACTGACCTCGACAGACAGGGCTTCCAGCAGGACTTCGCCGACGCGGACGACTGGCAGACGGACCTGCCGGACCCGGTCGGCTGGAGTGCTCACGAGACCGAGTACCGACAGAACCTCGACTACGTTCAGGCGCAGTTCCAGTCGACTGACGAGCGCGCCCGGACGACCACGTTTCTCGTTCGCGGGGACGTGACCGACGTGACCGCACTCGAACGGATTCACGTCGGCACAACCCGGGCCGCCAGCCACGAACTCGCGTTCAGACAGGGCGGACAGGTGCCGGTCGTCTCGCCCCTGTCGCTCATCCGGGCCTACGCTATCGGAAACGAAGAGTTTGCCACGCTCGTCGCACGTGCTGGAGATCACAACGACGAGCTCGAGGCACTGCTCACAGACCTGCGCGCGGACGACGAGGCCTTTGCCGCTGCCCTCGCTGCTGTCGACGCTGACTCCGCCTCGGAGCTATCCGACTCTGCCGACGCGACCGACATCGAAGCGGTGTACGACACCCTCCACGATATCGCGCCCGAGGATGCCGCCGCCGTCCTCAGTCGCGTCGACGGCGAGTACGAGTCGATGCGGCTCATCGTCCCCGTCGAGCAGGGCGTCGACATCGACGAGCGCGGTGCAGCGATGCACGCACTCGCGGACGAAATCGAAGGCGAGACGGACCTGCGCGTCGACCCGGTCGACTTCGCGACCGTCTCCAACGCCGGACTCGGGACGATAGCCGACAGCATCCTCTGGACGATGGTGCTGGCCTTCGGCGGCGTCACGCTCGTACTTGCCGCCACCTACCACCTCGAACGGCGACGGCTGACCCTCGGCGTGGTGACCGTCGTACCCATCGTGCTCGTGACCGGGTTCGTCTTCGGCGGAATGTACTTGTTTGGCGTCCCACTGACCTTCATCACTGCGTTTCTGGTGAGCATCACCATCGGGCTGGGCATCGACTACAACATCCACGTCAGCGACCGGTTCATGCAGGAACTCGACGACGGGGCCGATCCGATCGACGCGCTGTACACGACGGTTCGGGGCACCGGCGGGGCACTGCTCGGCAGCGCGCTCACCTCCTGTGCCGCCTTCGCCACGCTGCTCGTTCACCCCTCCGCCGTCTTCCAGTCGTTCGGGGCAATCGTGGTGCTGTCGCTCTTTCTCTCCTTCCTTGTGAGTGTCTTCGTCCTGCCGAGTTTCCTGCTGTGCTGGGCGCGCTGGCGTGGGTGAAGAGGTATCAGCCCTCGCTTCCCGCAGCCCCATCGGGGACGAACTGCGCGGCGACCAGACCGATCCCGGCCGCGATTCCGGCGGGGATCAGTACGGTCAGGAAAAATACGAGAAATGAGACGATGCGTTCCTGCAACCCGCCCTCGACGGCGACAAACGGGCTGAGTGTGATGAATGGCATCGCGAGCAAGACGAGCGCGACGGCGTAGCCAGTCGCGGCGACTGCACCCTGTACGGTCCGTCGCCGCACGAGGTAGGCCGTCGCGCCGAGCCAGAGGAAAAACCCGAGCAGGAGCGCCCAGAGGCTGTTCGTCATCGCGAGTAACACGAAGGTTCCGACCAGACCGACGACGATCCCACCACCGATGCCGACGACGACCGTCAGCGTGTTGTCGACGAACCCGTCGGGGTCGAGCAGTCGCCCGTCCTCCGTTCCGACCCCCGCGGCGTCGACGACGCTGTCGGCCTGCGCTGTGACGGTGCTGGCGACGCTGTCGCCGTCGATCCCGTCAGACGCGGCGGAAAATCCACTCTCGTCTGACTGGTCTATCCCACCGTCCTCGTCCAGTCCGTCGGGGAATTCCGCCGAACAGTGCATACAGTACGTGGCTGTCTGTCCGACCGGTTCGCCACACTCCGGACAGCGCGGGTCGGCGTTTGCGTCGTGCATGTTTCAGGTCAACGGAAGCGCTCGACTCGATAGACAACCATTTCGTATCATCTCATATAAATTCTCACTCCGGCCGCTGCCCTGAACGGTGGTGTACCTTTATTGAATAGAGCGACGAGGTGGGCGTATCGTGCAATCGAATCCCATCGAACGCGGCGGTTTCGCCAGAAGCCATCACACTTCCCTGCGCCGAGGTGGCTGCCCGTGAGTGACCGACGCTCCGTCTCCGCTGACGCTCACGAACTCAACCCGGAGACAGTCTGGCACATCGAGATGCCAGCAATCCGGTTCGGGCGACACGCCATCGAAGAACTCGCCGCCCAGTTGCGTGATCTGGGCGTCGAGGAGACCGCTCGCGGCCTCCTCGTCACTGACGAAAACCTCGTCGACGTCGGCCATCCGGGTCGTGTGCGCGACCACCTCACGGACGCCGGATTCGACGTGGACATCTACGACGGGGTCGAGCGCGAACCCACCGTCGCGGCCGTCGAGGACTGCATCGCGTTCGTCCGCGACGCGACCGAGAGCGGCTACAACTTCTATCTCGGACTCGGCGGCGGCAGCAGCATGGACACGGCGAAGGTCACGCGGGCGGTTCTCGCAAACGGCGGTGACCCGCTCGACTACGTCGCCGAACCCACGGGGAACGGTGAACCACTCACCGACTCCGGCGACCCGCTGGTGTTGCTCCCAACGACGGCCGGAACTGGTGCCGAAATCTCACCCGTCGCCATCCTCTCGGTACCCGACGAGGAGACCAAGGAGGGGATTTCCAGCAATCACGTCCGCGCCGACGCCGCCGTTCTCGACCCGACGCTGACGACGACGCTTCCCCCGGACCTCACCGCGAAGACGGCGATGGACGCGCTGGGCCACGCCATCGAGGGCTACACCACCCACAAGTACGACTCGCTGCTCCGCCCGACCGATCCAGCGGAGCGACCCGTCTACGCCGGTCGGTCGCCGCTCACGGAACTGTTCTCCGAGAAGGCGATTCGGCTCCTGTCGTCGAACGTCCGGCGGGCAGTCCACAACGGCGACGACCTCGACGCCCGCGAGAACGTGCTGCTCGGCGCGCTCTTTGGCGCTATCTCCGGGCTGACCGCGGGCGCGAGCCTCTGTCACGCTATGGCGTACCCGGTCGGGAACCGGTATCACACCTACCACGGCGAGACCATCGCCGTCCTGACGCCTGCGAGCACCATCGACTACAACGCCGCTAGCGACCCGGCCCGCTTCGCTCACCTCGCGGACCTGTTCGGCGTCGACACCGCGGGCATGACCGACCGCGCGGCCGCGGACGCGCTCAAAGCGGAGTACATCCAGCTTCAGCGGGATCTGAACGTCCTGCCGAGCGGCCTCGCCGAACTCGCCGGGATCACCGAGGACGATGTCGACTGGCTCGCAACGCAGACGGTCGGCACGCAGGAACGACTCCTGCGGTGTAACCCCCGGCCGGTGACGGAAGACGACGTGCGCGACATCTTTCTCGACGCGCTGTACAACTGGGAGTAACTGGCTCCGTTGGCTCGGTCAGCCTCCATCCCGTCGCTTCACGAGTTCGACCCGGAGCGCGAGCGCGAGAAAGACCGCCAGAATGGTGGTACAGACGGCGAAGGCGGCGGTGTGGTCGAAGACAGCGAGCGTGCGGTCGATCTCGCCGTTCACGCGCAGGCCGGTCACCCACGTGTGGTGTGGGCCGTCGAAGATCGCCACGAAGTAATCCAGCACGTCGTTGAGCACGTACCAGCCAGTTGCGACGCCGACGGCCCAGACCGGAAACTCGGCGTAGCGGGTGATGAGAAACGCCTGCACGACCATCGCGGCGTGACTCCAGATGAGAAACTGGTACAGCCACGGCTCGATCACGCCCGGCCCGTTGACGTAGAGTTGCACGAAGGGCACCCACGCGCCGTACTTCAGACAGCCGAAGAAAGCGAGCATATGGAGCCATTCGGCGTCCCAGCCCAGCCGCCAACTCGCCAGAGACAGCGCCATGTACATCGTCGCCAGCGGGCTGACCGGGACGATGATCCACATGATGATCGGCGTCTCCTGCAGTTGCACCCAGTAAAACCAGAAGCCGAAGGCAGTCCCGGCGAGGTTGACGAAGACGATGGGCCAGAGCAGCCGAAAGCCGACGTTTTCGAGCCACTCGGGCAGCGGCGCGAGCCACCACGGCAGGTCACGAGACTCGGGAATCGGCTCGTCGACGTATCGGGCGAGAAATCCATCGAGGCGAGCGCCGACGCCACTCATACACGGATGTACGGGCGGTTCCGCAAAACGGTAGCGATCGGAAAGCGATCACCGAAACCCAGTCGGAGACCGATCCCCCTGGAAACGCAACCGGTTAAGTGGATGCACACCTAATCCGAGATATGAGCGACCCCACCGATCTGGAGGAGTTACAGCGCGGCACCGAACTGGTCAAACGCGGCTTCGCGAAGATGCAGAAAGGCGGCGTCATCATGGACGTCGTCACGCCGGAGCAGGCCCGAATCGCCGAGGACGTGGGTGCGGTCGCGGTGATGAACCTCGAAGCGGTGCCCGCGGACATCCGCAAGCGCGGCGGCGTCGCCCGCATGGCGGATCCCGCCTCGCTGCAGGCGGTCATCGACGAAGTCTCGATCCCCGTGATGGGCAAGTGCCGGATCGGCCACCGAACTGAAGCCCAGATTCTCGAAGCCGCGGGCGCGGACATGCTCGACGAGTCCGAGGTGCTCACCCCGGCCGACGACGAGTACCACATCGACAAGCGCGAGTTTACGGCTCCATTCGTCTGTGGCGCGCGCAACCTTCCCGAGGCGCTGCGACGCATCCGCGAGGGCGCGGCGATGATCCGAACAAAGGGCGAGGCCGGAACGGGCGACGTCAATCAGGCGGTACACCACCAGCGCGCGATCAAATCGGCCATCCGCAAACTCGAAGGGATGAACCACGAGGAGCGTGAACGCTGGGCGCGCGAACACGAGGCCCCGGTCGACCTGGTTCACGAGACCGCAGACCGCGGTCGGCTACCCGTGGTCAACTTCGCAGCGGGCGGGATTGCGACGCCCGCCGACGCCGCCCTGATGATGCACCACGGGTGTGACGGCATCTTCGTCGGGTCGGGCATCTTCGGCGCAGAGGACCCCGAGGCGATGGGGACTGCAATCGTCGAAGCGGTCAACAACTGGGACGACCCTGAGCGACTGGTCGAGATTGCCGCGAACGTCGGGAAGGGGATGTCCGGAGACGCAAACGTCGACCTGCCAGAAGAAGAGAAGCTCCAGGACCGGGGCGTCTAGGTCTGCGACAGTTTCTCGGGTACTGCTGACTGTGCGCGTCGACGACGGTTACTCGGTGTCTGCGCCGACGAGTTCGC
The DNA here is from genome assembly GCF_051414115.1 of Halovenus marina. NCBI lineage: Archaea > Methanobacteriati > Methanobacteriota > Halobacteria > Halobacteriales > Haloarculaceae > Halovenus > Halovenus marina. The sequence continues at coordinate 2,896,467 of NZ_JBLKNZ010000001.1, forward strand.
GATACGCCGCGACGCCAGCGAGCGTGACGCCGCCGAAGACCGCAGCGCCGCCGACGACCGTCGAGAGGGCAGTTCCGCCGTCGCCCCCGCCGGACCCGAACGGACTGAGTTCCGTCTCGGCGTTGTCTTCGCCGACGACGAGCACGCCTTTCATCTGGAGCGTGCGGTGGGGCGTACAGACGTAGGGGAACACGCCCGTCTCCTCGGCGGTGTACTCGTAGACGAACCCTTCCTCGTTGATCGTCGTCCCCTCCGTTTCCGTCTGGCTGTTGAACGCGAACTGGTCGAAAAAGTCCTCGTTGGTCAGATTGCTGGCGTCGACATCCTGTGGGAAGTGAACGACGTTGTGGCCGCCGCCAGCGCCGGTCCACTGCCACTGTACTGTCGTTCCCGGTTCGACCAGCACGACGGGGGGAGCGAACGCGAAGTTGCCGTTGTTGCCCGACGCGCCGACCTCGACCGTGACCTCGTCGAGACCGGTCGCGTCAGCGGTCAGCCCGTCCCAGGTGCCTTCTTCGGCGAGATAGCCGCCGTATGCGCTCGATTGCTGTCCACTCGCGGCACTGCTCAGGCCGAGTGTCGCGACACCGGCCGCACCAGCCTTGAGCACTCCGCGTCGCGTGTAGGTGTCCATATATCCGTATTCACGGGTAGCCCGATATAAATCCGTCTTTCGAGTCGCACCTCTGAGCACACCCCGCTTTAGTGAACACTCTCCTCGGGACAGGAAACAACACACAAGTTGGCTGGGAAATATACTCGGGACATGCGCTTGTTTCGGCTGGTCTCGACGGAACTGCCGACGGAACTCCGGCAGTTTCTCGAGGACCTCGCGACGACCGAGGGGCGTCTGGCCGTCAGCGCCGCGATTGTGTTCCTGACGCTTCTCTGTGTTGTCGTACTCGTCCCGTACATCCTCCGGCGGGTGAACGCCTTCATCGCTGACCGGATGCTCTCTGACACCTCTCGTGGGGTCCTCGACGTCCTCACGGCCTACATTCCGACGACGTTTGGCGGGCTGGCGATCCGAGTCATCCAGCTTGCCCTTCTCGTGAGTGCGGTCATCGCCATGCTCATCGTCTGGGGGCTGGTCGACGTCGCGCTCGGCGTCGTGCAGTTCGCTGGTGTGTCCGCGCCGCTTTTCGGACAGATCGGCGTCACCTTCCTCGTGCTCTTTTTCACCTACGTCGCGCTCGACCTGTTTGGCGACGCGATCAGACAGTACAGTCAGGGCGCAGACCGGATCACCGAACACCAGCAGGAGATCGCACTCCGGCTCGGTCACGTCACCATTCTCGTCTTCGGGTTCGGGGCGTTGCTGACGCTGTGGGGGGTCGACCTCTCGGGGCTGCTCGTCGGGGCGGGCTTTCTCGGCATTGTCGTCGGCTTCGCCGCACGGCAGACGCTCGGGTCGATCATCGCGGGGTTCGTGCTGATGTTCTCCCGCCCGTTCACCATCGGCGACTGGATCGAGATCGGAGGCGACGAGGGAATCGTCACCGACATCACCATCGTCAACACCCACATGCGCAACTTCGACGGCGAATCGATCGTGATGCCAAACGACATCGTCAGCAACAAGCCCATCACCAATCGGAGCAAGCAGGGCCATCTGCGCCTCCGGATCGATGTCGGTGTCGACTACAGCACGGACACCGAGCACGCACAGGACGTTGCCCTGCAGACGCTCGACGACATCGACATCGTCTCCGATTCGCCACCCCCGGATGTCGTCCCGACCGGATTCGACGATTCGGCCGTCATCCTCGAACTCAGAGTCTGGATCGACAGGCCGACGCCGCCGCGCAAGTGGCGGGCGACACGCGCAGTCGTTCACAACGTCAAGGCGGCCTTCGAGTCCGAAGGCATCAAGATCCCCTTCCCGCAGCGCGAACTCTCGGGCCGGGCGGAGACGGAAGGGTTCCGGATTCGCGGTGAGGCCCCACCGGGCACGGACGAGATGGGTGCTAGCCAGCGCACGGCCGGGACGAGTCAGCAGACCGGCAACACGGCACAGGACGCTGATGAGGCTGGATCGACTGCCGACGAGTAACTGTCAGGTGTGCCTGACCTCGAAGGGGTCCGGAGAATAGTTGACAGGCTCTACGCTTAGCGCTGTCTGCGGCCGCCGAGACGACGGTTTCCGACTGTTCCTGACCAGTAAACAGGCAAACAGGTCATCGAAACCATTTTACTATATTGCTACGAGTCGACACACATGGCAGGACAGCAACAACCACCAGGACAGCCGGGGCAGGAGCCACCAGGACAGGGCCCGCCGGGCAGCGGGGCTCCAGGGGGGGCACCGCCCGGGATGGCCCAGCAGTCACGAATCGACTATTACAAGAATCTGATCGATCCGAAAGTGACGGCGGTCGCTGGCGTGGGCGCGTGGGCGGGGGCGCTCGTCCTCTCGTTTTTCGTCGTGACGTTTTTCTCACTCGCGGAGAAACTCGGCGGCGATCTGTCGGGGATCGACATGTCCCACTGGATGCTGACCGGGGGGATCGGTGGCGGCTTCGAGAGTCAGGGCACTGCGTTCAGCGTGTTTCAACTCTACGCACAACTCGACTCGAACTACTGGGGTGTCGGTCCGATCTTGCATTATCTCATTCCGGCTATCGTGTTGCTCCTCGCTGGTCGCGCGGTGGCGGGACACTTCCTCCGGAACCGACCGAACGCGACGGCGGTCGATACGGTGGTCGTGAGCGCTGCACTCGCGGTGCCGTTCGTCGTCATGTTGCTTCTCGGTTCATTCATCTTCACGCACGACAACATCTCCTATGACATCGTCTCGCTTCTGCTCATGGGGCTTGCGTATCCGCTCGTGTTCGCGTCGATTGGAGCCGCGATGCGGACCAGAGCGGCGGTCACGTCGATAAACGGGTTGATCGCTGGGGTCGGGTCCTTCGTGCTCGGCTTCGGTATCTGGTATTTCATCGTCGACCCGTTCGCGGATATGTCCGGTGTAGATGGCTGGGGTGACCTTCCGGGGTCGACCGCGCAGTTCGACTTCCTCGCCGAGTACCTCAGCAACCACGCGCTCGGTGCAGAGCGATTCTTCCCCGAGTGGTACATCGTGGTTGCGGCGCTCGTTGGTGGTGGGGCGCTGGCGTACTATCTCAAGGTCAGAGACCCGCTCGCTGGCATGGGCAAGGGCGCACACGTCGGGGTCGGTTACTTTATCCTCGCCACGCTGATCGCATTCGGCGCAGCCTTCACCAGACTCTCCGACGCGATGGAGTACGACACCTGGCCGGAGGCTATCGTCGCGCAGGTAAACGCCACGATTTCGGGTCTCTCTGCCCAGATCATTCTCGCCGGTGTCGTCTATCCCGTCGCGTTCGCGGCAATCGGCGGCGCAATCGGGGCGAAGGTATACGCGACGCAGTCAACCGGATCGCGACAGGGTGCGGCTATGGGACCGGGTGCACAGCAGGGTACCAGTCCGCCACCGACAGGCCCAGGCGGACAGCAGGGCGGCAGTCGACCCCCGGCCGGATCGGGCGGTCAGCCTCCACAGGGTGGCAGCCCACCACCCGCTGGCGGACAGTCGACACAGCCTGGCGGAAATCCGCCAGCGGAGGAACGTGGACAGCAATCACAGGGAAGCAGTCCGCCACCCGCAGAAGACAGCGGACAGCAATTACGGGGCGGCGGTCAATCGCCGACAGAAGAACCCGAGTCGGACACCGAGAGCGACGGCCAGCCGCCACAGCGATAGCGGTCGGTTTTCTGTGAAAACGAGACTCGTATGCACCGCTCGCAGTCAGAGCAGTTGCGCGCCCTCGCCGATCCGGGCCTGGTAGACGCTGGCCTCGACGCCGTGGTCGGCGAAGCCGTCGAGCATCGCCACCCCCACGTCGCGTTGCACCTCGTCGGGACAGGCGGCGATGACCGTCGGGCCAGCACCGCTTATCGTGACGCCGGTCGCGCCAGCATCGAAGGCCGCTTCCCGGACAGCGTCGTAGCCGTCGATGAGTTTCGCACGGGCGGGCGTCACGACGGAGTCGTACATCCCGCTCCCGACGAGTTCCGGGTCGTCGCGGTGCATGCCGGTCGTCAGCGTCGCCGCGTTTCCGACCGTTTCGACGAGTTGTGAGACGTCCGTGCGCTTGGGGACCACCTCGCGGGCATCCCGCGTCGAGACCACGATGTCAGGGAGACACGCCACGAAGGGGATGTCGGCGTCGACGCGGGTGACGCCGTCGTCGGTTGCGATAGTGAACCCGCCCATGATCGCCGGAGCGACGTTGTCGTCGTGGGCGTCGCCGGAGACGACGGCCTCGCCTTTCGCCGCGACGGGGACGAGTTCCTCGCGAGTCTTTCCCCGGTCGTACAGTTCGTTGAGCGCGACGGCCGCCGCCGCGGCGCTCGCGGCCGAGGAGCCGAGTCCCGACGCCGGTCTGACACCCTTGTCGATGCGGATGTGCGCTGGCGCGTCGAGCGCCTCGGCGACCGCACCGACGGTGTTTTTCTTCGGGTCCTCGGGGATGTACTGGCTGCCCGCCCCCGTCACGTCGATCGTCGTCTCGCTGGCTTTCTCGACGCGGACGATATCCGCCGGACGCGAGAGCGCCACCCCGAACACGTCGAAGCCGCTCCCGAGGTTCGCACTCGTCGCCGGTGCCCGGACGGTAACCATACCCCGATTTTTACTACTGCAAGCAAAAAGGTAGCGGAGTCGACTACGAGTACTGGGGTAGTATTGTCGAGTTGCGTAGTGAATAGCTGTTCGAGGTGCTGAAACCACCAAGAAAGCCCCCACAGTCCCACCAATCTGACTGATTGGCCTGTCTACGGGGCGGGACTGAAAGGGGCAAGCCTCTGAACGAACCCCGGCATCCGCGGCTTCGCCGCGGGCTCGGGAGAGCTTGCTCTCCCGGTGACGTAAGCACGCGACTGGAAGGAGCGCGCGTGGTTCGAGAGAGCGGAGCTCTCTCGTCACTGAGCGAATCGAAGATTCGCGAGGTCTGCGAACGCGTTGCGTTCGCCCGATCCTGAAAATCTTCGATTTTCTGAGACAGCGAGTCGCGGGCAGCGAGGCGCAAAGCGCCTCGGGCCGTGCGAACGGCGAAGCCGTGAGCAGAAGTTCAGAGGCTCGGGGCTTTCATGCTGTTCACATGTTTGATACCGCTTATCTGAATACCGCCGAGCGAGACGAACAGAACATTCAAGCGGGGATACGAACAAAGGCGAGTGATGACAGCGCCCGGCGAGGACAGCGCGGACGGATCGCCCGCGGCGGAGTCGGGGGGGACGCGCCGACAGGACACGGGTGAACCCCAGCGGGACACAGCAGAGAGACAGCCACGTTCTACCCCCGACGGGCCGCCGCCACGCCGAGCCACGGACAGCGGCGACGGCGAGGGGTGGATGCCGTTCGTGCGCGACCTGGTGGTGAGTCTCCTCGCAGTGGCACTGTTCGGTTCGTACCTGTTTGCGATAAGCGGCGTCTGGCCGCCGCTGGTCGCCGTCGAGAGCGGGAGCATGAACCCGAACATGGAGCGAGAAGACCTGGTCTTTGTCATGGAAAACGAGCGGTTCACCCCGGCAGAGGCAACCGGTGAGACGGGCGTCGTCACGGCCCAGACCGGGAGAGAGACGGGGTACTCCCAGTTCGGCGGCTACGGCGACGTGATCGTCTTCACACCGGACGGGGACCCGAATCGGACGCCGGTGATCCACCGGGCGAAACTCTGGGTCGAGGAAGGCGAAAACTGGTGTGATCGTGCAAACGAGGAGTATCTCGGCAACTCGAACGCGTGCGAAGAAGCACCACACGCGGGGTTCATCACGAAAGGCGACGCGAACGGCCAATACGACCAGGTGCGGGGGATCAGCGAACCGGTCAAGCCAGAGTGGGTCGTCGGTACGGCTGAAGTGCAGGTGCCGTATCTCGGCTGGTTCCGCCTCCAGTTGCAGTGAATAACTATACCCGCGACGGGCGTAGGAGAACGATGTGACAGCAGATCTGCCGCCACTCGATCCAGAACTCGCCACTGCCCTGGAGGAGATACCGGACCACTATCTCCCGAAAAATCTGTTCGATTTCGACGATATACCAGGGACTCGGAAACGGGTCACAGAGATTTACGAGGCTGTGTTCGACGAGCCGCCGGAAAGCAAACGAGTCGAATCCGAAGAGGTCACGATACCCGGACCCACGGAGAATCAGACGATCCGGCTCCGCATCCACCGCCCCGTTGATTCGACGGGGCCCCTTCCCTGTGTGTACTGGCTTCACGGCGGCGGTATGGTCGTCGGGGGAGTACAGAAGGAAGACGCTACCGCGCATCGACTCGTCGAGAACCTCAACTGTGTGGTGGTTGTAGTCGAATATCGACTTGTGCCCGAACATCCCTATCCCGCACCCGTGAACGACTGCTACACCGGGTTGAAGTGGCTCGGAAACAACGCCGAAGAGTTAAGCGTTGACGACACGCGGATAGCGATTGCCGGATCGAGTGCTGGCGGCGGACTCGCAGCCGCTGTTGCGCTCCGCGTCCGCGACGAAGGGGGGCCAGACACGTGTTTGCAGATGCTGCTTTCTCCGATGTTAGACGACCGTAACACCACCGAGTCGAGCAAGCAGGTCACCGATATCGGCATGTGGGACCGCGAGATGAACATCCGTGCCTGGGAGGCGTATCTCGGCGACCAGCGGGGTGAGGATAACATTCCGCCGTATGCCGCACCCGGGAGAGTCGAGGATCTATCCGGTCTCCCGCCAGCCTTCTTGGATATTGGGACACACGATGTCTTCCGCGACGAAACAGCGGCATATGCAGGTCGGCTCGCCAAAGACGGCGTGCAGACTGAATACCACCTCTGGCCTGGGGCCTGCCACGGCTACACAACCTTCGTCCCTGATGCCCAGCTATCCGAGGAAACGTGGACGGTTCGAATGAACGCACTACAGCGTGCGTTCGCCGAATAGCTAGGCGACGGACAGAGAAGCGTGGGCGCGCACGAAGCTAGTATCCGAGACCGAGAACGTAGTTCACGACCAGTCCGAGAGTGGCACACGAAAACAGCCCAGACAGCGTCCCGAAGGCCACGCCCCAGCCGAACAGGTCGGCAGTGAGGCCAACGCCAAACGATCCGGTCGCGCCGAAGACGGTGTAGACTGTTCTGACGAGTCCGAAGGCCGTGCCACGCTCCGCATCGGAGAGTGCGTCCATGAATCGCGGGTCGAGCGCCGAAAAGAAACTCGACCCGATACCCGTCAGCACGATACCAGCAATCATCGCTGGGAGCCACGCGCCCAGAAGAACCAGAACGATCCCGGACGCGCCAGCGAGCATCGAGACAGCGAGCGAGAGATCCCGGCCGTACGCGTCGGAGGCGCGTCCAAGCGCGACCTGACCGCCAGCCCGGAGGACGAAAAACGCGGAAAACGCGATTCCAGCCGTGGTCGGCGTGTAGCCGTGAAAGGCGACGAGAAAGGCAGGGAAAAAGGACAGCAGGCCCTGCACGGCGTAGGTGCCCGCAATCGCGATCAGCAGCGGAAAGGCGATGGTCGACCGGGAAAGCACCGTTCGGATCGCGTCCCGGTCGACTCCCTCTCGCAGCGAGATGTCCGGTCGCGCCGGTTCGGTCGGTCGGATCCAAACGAGAAAGAGGACGAAAATCGGAAGGCCGACGGCCACAGTCAACACGACTGCGGGACGCCAGCCGAATCTGACGCCGACCCAGGCGGCCATCCCCGGCGCGACGAGTCCGGCCAGTGGGCCGCCAAGCGAGTGAAAGCCGACTGCAGTGCCGAGGTTGTCGAACGTCTTCGAGAGCAGCGTCGTCGCGACGGCGTAGTGGAGGCCAGCGACTCCGCCGAGAGCGATCGCCGCGAGGGCGAAGACGACATACAGGGGAGCCAGCGCGAGTAGAACGCTCATCACCGTCGTTCCGCCGACAGCGACGAGGATGATGGTTTTCTCACCGTATCTGTCTGCGAGAATCCCGCTCGGGAACTGGGCGACCCCGTACGCCAGCCACATCCCCGTCAGGGCAACCCCGATCAGCGTATTCGAGATGGCAAAGTCATCGACAATAAAGGGGACGAGCGGGCTGATAGCCAGCCGTGCGAAGTAGGTGACGAAAAACGCCAGCATACACAGAACCAACACCGTGTGTCGATACCGCCAGTTCATAGCGTGTACCTGAGAGACGAGTGCGAATGCGCATGAGCGTGGTGTTTCACCGGTACGCAATCGGGTGCCGATTAGCTGAATGCAGGCGCTAAGCCCCCTCCTTCAAGGAGTCGTTCGAGAATTGAAGATTCTCGTGATCACGGAAATCTCCGATTTCCGGACGACACCGCAGTCCGTGCCAGCGGACAAGGAGCGCAGTAGGGAGGAGATACAGCGCCGTCATCGTCTTTCATACACTGTTCTATTCTCGACCCACAGGCCCACGCAGTCGTAACTTCTTTCGACTAGACTCTACAGATATTAACTGAACCCAATAGAATACGACCTCGACACGGGAGCGCACTCGGTGTATTCGCTCCATTACCACCTGATACTCACCACCAAGTATCGACGTGGTGTGCTCACCGAGGAGCGAACCCAATTCATTCGCGGGGTCATCGAGGGGTTCGCAGATAACTATGGTGTCACACTGACCAACCTCGACGGTGAGGACGACCACGTTCATATCCTGTTCCGGGCCGAGCCAACCACAGACCTCGTGAAGTTCATCAGCACTGTCAAAGGTGCAACTGCTCGACGCATCCGAAACGAGTACGAAGATGAACTCAAAACCGACCTGTGGGGCGATTCGTTCTGGAACGATTCGTACTGTCTCATCTCGACAGGACAAGTCTCACTGGATGTGTTGAAAGAGTACGTCGAAAACCAGCGAACATGAACTACAACTACAGGTATCGCCTCAAGCCGACCAAAAGCCAGCGTGAGACACTGGACTACCACCGCGATATCTGTAGACAACTCTATAATCACGCCCTGTACCGCTTCAACCAAATTCCCGAAGATGAGGGCACTGTCAAACAGCGTGTGCGGACAATCCGTGACGAGCTTCCCGACCTCAAAGACTGGTGGGACGCACTTACCGACGTGTACTCGAAAGTGCTTCAGCCCACTGTCATGCGGATTGCGAAAAACATCAACACACTGGGGAAGCTCAAAGAACAGGGCTACAAGGTTGGTAAACTTCGGTGGAAATCACCTCGGGAGTTTCGCAGTTTCACCTACAACCAGTCTGGCTTCGAACTCGACAAGAAGAGTGGTCAGACCGTGTTGTCGCTGTCGAAACTCGCAGACATTCCCATCCAACTCCACCGACCACTGCCCGAGGACGCCACAGTCAAAGAAGTCACGCTCAAAAAAGAGAAGACTGGCGAGTGGTTCGCCATTTTCGGCATCGAGATGGACACGAAACCGCCAACCAAGCCGTCCATAGCGGATATTGACACTGACGAGATGGTCGGCATCGATGTGGGTATTCTGAAGTACGCCCACGACACAGACGGCACGGCGGTCGAATCACTCGACCTCTCGGAAGAACGCGACAGACTCGAACGAGAGCAGCGAAAGCTCTCACGCAAAGAGTACGAGTCGAACAACTGGGAGAAGCAACGTCAGCGTGTCGCTGAGTGCCATTTCGACATCAAGCGCAAGCGGCGTGATTTCTTGCATAAACTCTCGAACTACTACGCTCGGGAGTACGAGCTAGTCGCGGTCGAAGACCTTGGCGTGAAAGGGATGCTCAAACAGCCGCGCAACAGCCGCAACATGGTATCGGCGGCGTGGAATACCTTCACTGATATGCTCGAAACGAAGTGTGAGCAGGAAGGCACGCACTTCGTGGAAGTTGACCCCGAAGGAACCACCAAAGAGTGCGCTCAGTGTGGCGTCGAAACCGACAAACCGCTGTGGGTGCGTGAACATTCTTGTCCGGCTTGTGGTTTCGAGGCGGACAGAGACGCAAACGCAGCGTGGAACATTCTTTTTCGCGGACTCACCAAACTAGGAGTGGGTCACTCCGAAGGCACGCCTGTGGAGACTGCGCTCCCTGCGGGAACTGCGGTTGTTCCTGCAAAGCGCGTCTTGGAAACAGGAAGCCCCACCCTCAGCGAGCGCGTCAGTGCGAGCAGGGTGGGGTAGTTCACTTCTGGAACGACCCGAACAGTCCTCCGAGGCCGCCGATTGCGACCAGCACCCCGGCCAGCATGAACACGTCCAGCCCCACGGCGCTCTCGACGACGGCAATCGGGATCGTTTGCCCGTCGATTTCGATGGTTCCGGTCGTGACGGTTTCGGCCAGCATGGTCCGGAGGAAGAATCCACCAGCGACCATGAGACCACCGAGTATCAGTGTGACGAGCGCCGAGAGCCGTCCCAGCCCGGTACCCCACGAGAGGGCGGGGAGGAGTACACCGAGCAACACGGGGATCAGCACGAGCACCGAAATTTCGAGTGCCATCCCGTTCCAGCTCTGACTGCCTTCGATTGAGACAACCCACGGCAGAAACAGCGAGACGCCAGCGAGAACCCCGCCGCCGAGCGCGAGAAGTCTGCTCGAACTCCAGTTCGAGATTCCACCCTGCTGTGCGTTCTGCGGCGGTGCGGTGTTCTGGTGCTGGTTCTGCGGTGGTGCGGCATGCTGTTGCTGGTCCCGTGGCTGTGCAGATCCCTGCTGTGCGTTCTGCGGTGGTGTCTGCTGGTTCTGCGGTGCGGTCCCCTGTGGCGGTTGTTGGTTCTGTGGCTGTGTGGGTTCCTGCCGGGAGTTTCGGGGCGGTGCAGTTCCCTGCTGTGGCGGTTCGGTACGCTGTCGTGGGTCGGACTGTCCGTGACCGCGCGCTGGCTGACCGGGGGGCTGTTCAGCTGGTGGCTGCCCCGCTCCAGTCTGCGCCCCGCCGCCTGCCTGTTTGCTGCCAGGTGGTGACTCCGCGCCGGGGTCGTCCGTCGCCGCGGACGGCTGGTCAGCCGAGTGAAAGAACGTCGCCGGATCGAGAATCGAAACGTCGTGCTCACGGGCGGTGTCGGCCACGTCGTCGGGGACCCTCCCCGCTGTGACCAGTTCCGCGGCGTCGGCCTCTGTCTCGTCGGCCTGCTCTGCGAGCCACGTGCAGTGCTCGGCCCGCACGGTCGCTTCGGGATTGGGCAGAACAGCGAGGACGCGGCGCTGGTCAGTCTCCGGGTCGAGTGCCGCAATCTGGTACACGCCGGGTGACACCTCGGTTCGGTCGATGCGCCAGCCCTCGTCTGTGAGTCTGTTCTCGACAGCACCGAGCAGTTCGGGGGAATCTCCCGAAGAATCAGCCATGTTGCGATCCATCTGTCCCCCCGTACTAAATGGCATGAACGCTGTAAGTACTGCCGACACGCACAGTCGAGACAGCAAAACAGGTGCGTGATCCGTTCACCCAACTTCCGGGACGGATCAGTTGTCGAAGCGGGCCTGGACGAACGGCTGAACCTCCTCGATGTCGCCGAGTCGGGAGTCCGAAAGCAGGACCGTCTCGGTCTCCTCGACCGGGACCGAGAGGCTGATCTCCTTGGTGCGGCCGTACCGCCCCTTCGAGACGACGACGGCGTTGACGATCCCGAGCATGTCGAGTTCGCTGATGAGGTCCGTGACGCGACGCTGGGTGAGCACGTCGGCGTCGATCTCCTCACAGAGGCGCTTGTAGATGTTGTACACCTCGCCCGTGTTGATGTTGTGGACGCCCTGCTTTTCGAGCAGGATGATCGCAAACAGGACGAGTTTGGACTGCTGGGGGAGGGTTCGGACGACTTCGACGACGCGGTCGAGTTCGATCTTCTCCTGGGCCTGTCGGACGTGGTCCTCCTCGACGTTGTCAGTCTGGTCGCGCTCGGCGAGTTCACCCGCCGTCCGCAGCAGGTCGAGCGCGCGCCGGGCGTCGCCGTGTTCCTGTGCCGCGAATGCAGCACACAGCGGGATCACGTCGTCGGTGAGCGCGCTCGGTTTGAACGCGGCCTCGGCGCGGTGTTCGAGGATGTCCCGGAGTTGATTCGCGTCGTAGGGCGGGAAGACGATTTCCTCCTCGCCGAGACTCGACTTGACGCGCGGGTCCAGAAAGTCAGTGAACTTCAGGTCGTTCGAGATGCCGATGATCGAGACGCGAGAGCGTTCGAGTTCGTTGTTCATCCGCGAGAGGTTGTAGAGCGTGTCGTCGCCCGACTTCTCGACGAGTTTGTCGATCTCGTCGAGCATGATCACGACCACGCGCTCCCGGTAGTCGACGGCGTCGAAAAACGAACTGTAGACGCGGTCGGTCGGCCAGCCAGTCATCGGCACCTCGTCGAACTCGTCGCGCTCGTCGCGAAGTGATTCGATCTGTTCTGTCAGTTGATCGCGGGAGGAAAACTCGGTGTCGGTGAGGGCGCTCGGGTCCGACTCGGCCCGCTCGGCCAGCGACTCGGCGGCCTCGATGTCGGCCTCGATGGCCTCGCGGTTCCGCTCGATGAAGGTGTTTGCGAGTTGGGCGAGCACGCGATACTGGGTGTCGGTCACCTCGCAGTTGATGTACTGCACCTCGCAGGGCACCTCGTACTTCTCGGAGGTCGATTCGAGTTCGTCGCTGACGAACTTCGCGCTCGCAGTCTTGCCCGTCCCCGTCTTGCCGTAGATGAGGATGTTCGACGGCGTATCGCCCCGGAGCGCCGAGACGAGAATAGTGGCCATGTTGTTGATCTGCTCCTCGCGATGGGGGAGTTTCCGGGGCGTGTACGACGGACGAAGCACCTCCTTGTTCTCGAAGATCGGTTCGCCGTCGAGCAAGTTATCGAACAGCCCCTGCGAGGCCTCATCGTCACCACCCTCGATATCGTCGAGCAAGATATCGTCGAGTCCGTCCTCGTCGGATAAACTACCATCGCCGGACGGGGTCGACTCGAAGCCCACATCGTCCGGCTCGTCACCGTCGGTGGTTTCTGGGGTGGCGTCGTCAGCCTCCGGTGTGTCGTCGCCATCGTCGGGGACCGCAGAATCGGACATCTCATCGTCAGCAGTCGCAGTATCCAGGTCGGCTACTCCAGCCGATTCGCTGGGATCGATATCGCTCTCGCCACCGCCCTCGGATGATTTATTCCTCTCTGTCATGCGGTTTCGTGCCCTCTGTTTCGGGTGGAAGTCTCGCGCGCCGACGCGAATTTGCCCGCATCCCCGGGTAACGCCGACACATAGGGGGTACTGCGAGTGCCAGTCGCGTCCAGTTGAACCACCAGAAACGGCGGTTGATACTATATTAAAGATTTCGGTCGTGAGTAGACCAGATCGAGAAGGAGGATATTTAAATGAGCGCACGGAGACCGGGCGCAGTCAGTCCACGTCACGGACGGCAGCGTCGTCGTCGACCGATTCTCTCTTCACGGCCGGGTCCGGTCGTGATTCGTCGATGACGGTGTCCTGCCACCGGCCGAGGCGAAACCAGACAACTGCGATCACGAAGGAGAGGGCAGCACCGACAGCGAAGGCGATCCAGATCCCCTCGACACCGACGCCGAGCGTCGGGATCGCGAGGTCGGTTCCGGGGACCGTGATCGCGGAGAAGGCGACGACTATCGCGACCGGGACGCGAAAGACCCACCGCGAGAGAAAGGACAGCGCCATCGCGACTTTCGTCTGTCCGGCACCGCGAAAGGCTCCCTGAATGACCATCGTCCCGCCGAAGGCCGCCCAGAACGGCGCGATGATGTACAGGAATCCGACGCCCTCGGTGATGACTGCCGGGTCGTCGACGAAAATCCCCAGCATGAACCGGGGGAAGAGCAGACAGACCGCCGCCGCGGCCCCGAGCAGTCCCATCGTTCCGGCGGTCGCGACGTAGGTGACACGCCAAGCACGGTCGGGCGTGTTCGCACCCAGGTTCTGTCCCACGCCGGTCGCAGTCGCCTGTCCGACCGCGCCAGCGACCGACCACGTGACCGACATCAGCCGAACACCGATCCCGTAGGCAGCGACCGCCGCCGTGCCAAAGGGCGTGACGAAGGCGGCCATGACGACCGCAGCGAAACTCCGCGCCCAGCCGTCGATCGTCGCCGGATAGCCGATCGACAGTAGCCTCCCCAGCACGCTGAGGTCCGGTCGGAGGTCACGGAGATACAGGCGCACGCCGAAGCCGCCACGCAGCAGAAAGTAGATCCCCGCCGCAGTCGCACCCGCCCGGGCGATGAGCGTCGCCACCGCCGCGCCGCGAGTACCCATCGCCGGGAACGGTCCCCAGCCGAGGATCAGAAACGGGTCGAGAACGACGTTGCCGCCAGCAGAGGCGACCATCAGCCACATCGCAGTTTTCGTATCCCCGGCCCCCTGCAGGGAGGCGCGAAAGCCCATGAACAGGAAGGTAAAGGGAAGCGCGAGAAAGATGACCTCGATGTACGCGAGTGCGTCGGTAAACACCGCGCCCTCCGCACCCATCAGCGTCAGGACCGTCGTGCGAAATCGCCAGCCGACGGCCGCGAGAAGCCCCGAGACAGCAACTGCGAGCAACATCGTCTGTGCGACGACCTGGTCGGCCTGCCGATCGTTGCCCGCTCCGACGTGCTGGGAGACGACGGCGATCGTCGAGGCAGTGATACCCATCGCCGTCGAGACAAAGAGCCACGAGAGGGGAAACATCAGCGATACCGCTGCGACCGCCTCCGAGTCGACCCGACCCACCCAGAACATATCCGCGAGGTTGTACACCGTCTGAAGCAGGTTGCCGAGCACGAGCGGCCACGCCAGCGTGAGGAGACTCGGCGCTATCGCCCCCGCCGTCATGTCGACGCGCTGGCGGTCCGTCTCGGGCACTGCCGATCGATTTGTCTCCAGCCGAATGAAACCCGCGGCTACCCGATGCGCGACGGGTCAGATGACGGCAACCGCGTCTCGAATTTAGCTCTCGTCTGTAGTCTTCACACCGGGCACGCGCCCGCTCGCCGACGAGCGGACGTTTTCGATCTTGTCACCGACCGAGATGCGCGTCTCGCCGATGGTCGCGCCGACGAGCGCGCCGACTGCGCCGCCGGTGCTCGCCGCGTTGCGACTGATCAATCCGCCAATCGCTGCGCCGATTGCCGCACCGATCGCTGCGTACCGTGCGCGACTGAGCGCCAGTTTGAGTCCCATAGTTCTATTTCGTCCAGTTGATACAAAAGGGTACGTATTGGCGAACGACACAACAGGGCGAACTCGGCGGGCGGCCCGTCAGTAGGCGTCACCCGCTGGACTGACGTCGAGTACCTCGACGGCAGCGAGTACGAGTGCGTCGGGTTCGACGTCG
The DNA here is from genome assembly GCF_051414115.1 of Halovenus marina. NCBI lineage: Archaea > Methanobacteriati > Methanobacteriota > Halobacteria > Halobacteriales > Haloarculaceae > Halovenus > Halovenus marina. The sequence goes on from NZ_JBLKNZ010000001.1 coordinate 2,911,717, forward strand.
CCGCGTGCGGACTGGTACCGGTCCCGTTGCAGCACCGCCGCGACGACGGCCTGCGTCTCGGCGCGCGTCTCCATCACGTCTTCGACGTCGTCGATGTCGTGTTCCGCACAGTACACCCCCTGAATCTCCCAGCTGTGCCCCTCGTAACACGAGACTGCGACCGTCACGGAGTCACCCTCGCGCAGCCGTGTCCCATCGCAGGCCCGGCAGCCGACGGTCCCGTCAGTGAAATTCTGTTTGATCGCGAGGCTCTCGACGACCAGTCCGGAGAGCGTCTCGACGAGTCGGTCATCAGATGGTGGAGCCTGCATACGCGGAGCGACGGGCTACAAGCAGATAGACCTTGAGCAAACGAGCGGCCCAACCGCTACCGACGCCAGAATGCGCCGGTGAACACCACCAGCACGGGAATGATCTCGAGCCGACCGGCCCACATCAGAAAGACCATAAACAGCTTCGAGGTGTTCGGGAAGTCGAGATAGCTCCCGAACGGGCCGAGCGGGCCAAATCCGGGGCCGATGTTTCCGATCGTCGCGAGGCTGGCGCTGAGCGCGTCGATGGGAGTGAGGGCGATGTCGGTCGTGCGGCTGGCGTCGACGGCGATGATGACTGCGCCGAGTCCGAGCAACACGAGATACAGGAGCGTGAACCCGATCACGCCACGCACCGCGCCCTCGTCGACGACGTGATGGCCGAGTCGGATCGGCTCGACGACGTCCGGATGCGAGGCCGTGTCGAGTTCGCGCTTGCCAGCCTTGAGGACGATTAGCCACCGGACGATCTTGATTCCGCCACCGGTCGATCCGGCGGAGCCGCCGATGAACATCGCAAAGAGGATAACCATCTGTGCGGCAGTGTCCCACTGCGCGAAGTCGCTGGTCGCAAAGCCCGTCGAGTTCATCAGCGAGCCGATCTGGAAGGCGGCCTGCCGTGCGGCGTTTTCGAGGTGTCCCGCGGTCGTCCCGCCCAGTCGCAGGGACGGGGCCGCCCCCGCGTACAGCACACCGGCGAGCACGAGCATCAACAGCGCGAGCGCGCCGAGATACCCCCGGAACTCGGCGTCGTTCAGTACTGTGGTGGTGTCGCGGTTCAACAGATACCAGAAGAGCGCGAAGTTCGTCCCCGCGACGACCATAAACGGGATCACGAGCCACTGCACGGCGGGGTCGAAGGCGGCGATGCTGTCGGCCTCCGGGGAGAACCCCCCCGTCGGCAGCGTCGAGAGGCCGTGTGCGACCGCGTTGTAGAGGGTCATGTCCGGCGCGAGGCTGCTGTCGAGCACCAGATGGCTGTAATGCAGCGCAGTCATCAGGAAGACGAAAAGCAGCGTGAAGCCGAGATAGACGAGCCAGAGCACTCGCGCAGTCTCGGCGATCCGTGGGGTGAGTCGCTGCAGTTCTGGGCCTGGTGCCTCCTGTTCCATCAACTGTGCCCCGTTGATCGCGATCTCGGGGAGGATGGCGATCATCAGGACGATGATTCCCATCCCGCCGAGCCACTGGGTGAGCTGTCGCCAGATCAACAGCGCGTGTGAGTGCTGCTCGGTCGAAATGTCGCCCATGACGGTCGCGCCAGTCGTCGTGAAGCCACTCATCGATTCGAAGAGTGCGTTGACGGGGTGAGCGAGCGTCGACTCGGTCCCCATCCCGGCGAGTAGATATGGGATCGAACCGACGAACGCAGCGCCGAGCCACGCGAGCGCGACGAGCAGGAGTGCCTCCGGCGGCCCGAGGTCGCCGTCGGTGTCAGCCTGTTCGAGCGCGAACCCGATGAGGACGAAAATCCCCATCGATGCCAGGAAGACGACCGTGTCTTCGCCGTAGACGAGACTCGTCACGAGCGGTACCACCATCGCGACTGCCAGCCACTTGATGACGGTACCCGTCAGCGCGACACTTTGCCGCCAGTTGACGTACGTTGCCATGGTTTCCTCGTCAGTACCGAGACGGTAGCGACCGATGAATCAGGACGGAGCGGCACGACCGCCGGGCGAGCGGATCCACGCGACCATCTCGAACATGACGGACTTCCATGGGTTATCGGCTTAAGCCCATCGGAGTCGGCCCCGTGTACGACCGCCGTTCGCGTCGCGACATCCGAGAAGCACGACGGGCACGGCCACAGCGGTGAGCGCACCCGATGGTATATGTGGCAGAAGCCATACTGTGTATTGAAACGAGTTACCATGCACCGAATCCTGTGTGAGAGACATGAGCGACGATGACCAGCCCGCCTCGGAGAATCCGCCCGAAGCGGTCGGGACCGGGTCTTCAGCAGCGGTAACAGAACGATACTCCGACATGTTGGGCCGGTTCGTTCAGGGAACCGAGCTAGCCGCTGCGACCATCTTCGCGATTCTCTTCGCGGTGGGTGTGATCGATTTGACGCTCCAGATACTCGGGGCCGTCCGGTCTGGTCGTATCACCGATCCGCTTGTCGTTATCGGCTTCATCGACACCGGACTGCTCCTGTTGATCATCGTCGAGGTGTACCAGACGGTACTCGCGTACGTCGAAGAGAGCAACACCCGACGGATCGTTCGGCTAGTGATCTACACCGGCGTCATCGCGATGGTCAGAAAGGCCATCATCTTTCGAACGGGCGAGTACGCAACGCTGCAGGACGCCCTGCTCGCCGCTGGCGCATACGCACTCATCATCTTCGCGCTGGTTGCCCTCCTGTTCGCCGAGCGGAACTTCGGAGACGAGTAACGCATACTGTCGACTGTACGGACAAATATTCGCACCCAGGCGGCGAATTGCGTTCGAGATGGTATAGTCGACAGTATCAGGCGTCGACAACCTCGAAGAGGTTTCCCCAGTCGTCGTCTTCGGGCAGCGAGTCTCGCAGTTGCTGGAAGTCGGACTCCGGAACGAGCGTGTGCACGAGGTCGATGATAACGCGAGCGTGATACGCCGCCTCGGCCGGGTCGGTCTGTTCGATCGCTGTCACGCGGTCGACAAACTCCGACCAGTCGAAGCGCTGTCCGTGGTCGTGAACTGCGCCGGTCATGTACCACTTGATCTCCATCGGGAGTGAAGCCGCGAGGTCTGCCGCGTTGCCTTCCGGGAGCCGTTGCCCGAGCGTCAGAAGCGTCGCCCGGGACGCCCGCACCGCCTCGCCGGTGCCGGGCAGTTCGAGTCGATTCTGTACCGTGCCGGTGAACTCGTCGAAATCCATACGGGTAGCTATTCGAGAGAAATTCATATAAGTAGATAGTTAGTTCTCATCGTATGAGAATTGTGTGAGGAGAGCAGTACGCCCCATGACAGTCGGCGCGCTGGCGGCAACCACCTGCAATCAGCGAACGGACGGAGTTCGCGTACTGCTGGCTGTACGTCCGTTAAATAGTTTTGAAATGTGATAGCAACAGTATCAGTTGGGAACCCTTATCGATGTGTCCGAGCAAATAAGCTCCGGATAGTTTTGCTAACACGGTTGAATGGGACGAGTGGAACCGTACCTTTCCAAACCGGAAACAACGGAGAGCAACACAGACTCATGAACATCACCGATATCGTTACCAACGACTACGAGGAACTTTCTCCGGAAACGCGTGTCTCGAAGCTCGCAAGCGTGTTCGACGATCCTGCAGTGAAAGGAGTCATCGTACACGGTGACGTATTCGAGGGAGTTGTCACGAGGCGACAACTTATTGCATCCAAACATCCACCGAACGAAAAGCTCAAATCACTCGTCTGGCACGTCCCGCATCTGTCTCCCGGCGAAGACGTCCGCAAAGTCGCCCGGCTCATGATCGAGAGCGGTTCGCAGATTCTCCCGGTGTTCGACGGACAGGAGATGGTCGGTGTGGTTACGGTCGACGGGGTCTTGAAAAAGGTACAGCCGTTTCTCGACGCGGCGACGGTCGCCGAAGCTGCCACGACCGACCTCGTCACGGTCGATCCGGGCTCGAGTTTCGGGGATGTTCTCCATCTCTTCCGGGAGGAGAAGATCGCCCACCTACCGGTGGTCGAGAACGACGCCGCTGTCGGTATTCTGAGCCTCTATGACGTCACAGACTTTACGGTTCGAACGGTAGATCAGAGTCAAGGCGGTGACGCCAGTGGAACAGATGCGTTCGGGGGCAATATCTCCGACAGTGCAGGGAGCACGCGCCGTGGAGGGTTCGGCGCTCGCGAAGGGGAACTCGCGCGACTGTTGGATCTCCCGATCCGTGATGTCATGGCGTCGCCAGTTCGAGTGATCCAGCCCGACGACACACTCGAAACGGCCGTCGAAGAGATGTTTGCGATCGACGGGTCGTCACTTGTCGTCGTCGACGGGGACAGCCCGTACGGGATCCTCACCAAGACCGACGTTCTCGACTCACTCACGTGGGAGACCGGCGGTAACCGGGCAGTGCAGATCTACGGGATCGAACTGGTAGACGACATGGGCTCAGACGAAATCGTCACGATGGTCGAGAAGTTCGACGACAGGAACCACGACATGAGCGTTCTAGACGCGAAGATCCATCTCCACAAGCACGAGGAGAAACACCGTGGACGGGCGCTGTTGCTCGCCCGGATCCGTCTCCATACCGATCGAGGGCTGTTCATCGCCTCCGGAGAGGGCTACGGAGCGAGTCACGCACTCCACGAAGCCAGAGATATCCTCGAACGACAGATCCGTGACGAGAAAACTCGCGGCAAAAGCAAAAAACCACGAAGCGAGGAGTTCTGGGAGAAACGATTCGGTTGGTTACTCGAAGGGGAAGACTGAAAGCGGGCAAAGGCCATGGCAGTGAACCGAGAGCATAGAGCCGGATTTGAACCGGGCGAAGACTCACTTCGTTCGTCTTCTCGGATTCAAATCACGGCGAAGGCTCTCACGCCTCGCACATGCTCGGCGAGAAGAGCCAGGGGCCGGATTTGAACCGGCGATGATCCGCTCTGCAGGCGGACGCGTTCGGCCGAACTCTGCCACCCTGGCGCAGTCAATACTACCGCATTTGGTCGCTTAAGCCCATCGGAGTCGAATTTTGGCCTGGGTGTGTGACACACACTCCGAGTACTTTTAATACAAACCCCATCATCAGGCTGACACACGAGGTGACATCGGATGGAACTCGTCTCCACTCGACGCTGGCCGGGCAATAGCGGCGCGCCCGCGCCAGCCGGCTTTTCTCGGAGACGGTCACCCGGACCGATGGTCACCATCGGACGCTAATTCAGGCACTGACCGTCTTCGTGCCGACTGCGCCCGAATAACCGTCACCCGGATCCGGAGTACCCGACCGGGGTGGGGAACGCGGGCACGTTCTCGCTGACGACACCTTCCAGCCCCGGATGCCGGTGTAGTCGGTCTCCGGGTACACGCTCACACCTGTAGCGACAGCGCTGTCTCCGGTTCGCCCCGGCTGTCGCCGTTATGAGAGCGATACCGATCCACAAGCGGTGTAGAGAACACGCAAGCAAGCGGCGACGCATCGAACGAGCGCACCGCCGCCGATAGCGCGAGTGGGGTGGCCACGTCGAGGCGTTCGACTCGCCTCTCGCGCCTATGAACGACTGGCACGTCCGTGCGACGGTTCGCGTCCCCGACGGTGACAGCGACGGTCTCGTCGAGGCCGCACGACGACGGCTCGAACGCCCCGCAGCCATCGACGACATCGAGATCCGTGCCGTCACCGATATCGAACCCACGCTCGGCGCAACCGTCGTCGAGTGTGACGTTACGGTCCGAACAGCACTTGACGCCGAGGTCACATCTCGACTCGAAACTGCACCGGGCACGGAACAGATCGGCACAGCCCGACCTGTGCAGTAGCGACCGGTGTCCACCGCGTTCGAAATGAAACCATCCCCGCCAGCCGTCGCTGGTCGGGGATGAAAGTGGTAAGAATGGAGGCGGCGAACCGGATTTCCCAGAGACTCTCGTACTCCAGTACTCCCCGGAACGCTGGCGGGCTTAACTTCCGTGTTCGGGATGGGTACGGGTGTAACCCCGCCGCTGTGGCCGCCTTAACGCCGATCCGCGGAATCGAACCGCGATACGTCCAACATCGGTCGGTCATAGAGACTGTGTGTTCGTGCGATCCAGTTTGCGCCTGGACTCGTTTCAGCGAGTCAATGCGGTAAGAATGGTGGCTTCGGCCGATTAGTGCTCGCGGGCTGAACATCTCGTTGCCTCGATGCGTACACCCCGAGTCTATCGATCTCGTCTTCTACGAGTGGCCTCAACGGTACCTCTTTTCCAGGTGGGTTTCCGGCTTAGATGCGTTCAGCCGTTACCCCGTGTGGCGTAGCTGCCCGGCAACGCTCTGTTGAACGACCGGTACACCAGTGGCCACCAACCGTAGTTCCTCTCGTACTATACGGTCGTTCCCGTCAGGTACCAAAACACTCCCAGTAGATAGCAGCCGACCTGTCTCACGACGGTCTAAACCCAGCTCACGACCTCCTTTAATAGGCGAACAACCTCACCCTTGCCCGCTCCTGCACGGGCAGGATGGAGGGAACCGACATCGAGGTAGCAAGCCACCCGGTCGATATGTGCTCTTGCGGGTGACGACTCTGTTATCCCTAGGGTAGCTTTTCTGTCATTTTTGGCCCGCATCAAGCAGGCGCAAAAGTTCGCTAGACCACGCTTTCGCGTCAGCGTTCCTCGTTGTGAAGAACACTGTCAAGCCACCTTTTGCTCTTACGCTCTCTGCCGGGTCTCCGTCCCGGCTGAGGTGGCCTTGGGGCGCGCTCGATATCTTTTCAAGCGCGTACCGCCCCAGTCAAACTGCCCAGCTACCGGTGTCCTCCTCCCGGAGTGAGGGTCGCAGTCACTGACGGGTAGTGTTTCATGGGTGCCTGGGCGCCGTGCTAGCGCACGGGCCTCGGTAACGGCTCCTACCTACTCTGCACATCAGCGACCACGTCCCAGCGACAGCTTGCAGTAAAGCTCCATAGGGTCTTCGCTTCCCCCTGGGAGTCTCCAGACTCCGCACTGGAATGTACGGTTCACCGGGCCCAACGTTGGGACAGTGACGCTCTCGTTCATCCATTCATGCAAGCCGCTACTGAAGCGGCAAGGTACTACGCTACCTTAAGAGGGTCATAGTTACCCCCGCCGTTAACGGGTCCTTCGTCCTCTTGTACGAGGTGTTCAGATACCCGCACTGGGCAGGATTCAGTGACCGTACGAGTCCTTGCGGATTTGCGGTCACCTATGTTGTTATTAGACAGTCGGAGCGTCCGAGTCACTGAGACCTGCTTGTTTCCCAAGCAGGCATCCCTTATCGCGAACTTACGGGACTAACTTGCCGAATTCCCTAACGTCGGTTGCTCCCGACAGGCCTTGGCTTTCACCGCCATGGGCACCTGTGTCGGATCTCGGTACGGACATCATACTCGCCTTTTCACGGGCCCCAGGTTGAACCGACTTTCGCTATCCTGCCGTTCGTTCGCTTCGTGCCATTACGGCTTCCACGAAGTTGGACAGTTCGACTGGGCAAAGCCCAGTTCGGTCGACCCCGGGGCGTCGGCTTTCAGTGTATGATGGCACTGGAATATTAACCAGTTTCCCTTTTGAGACGCTCGAGTTGCGACGCCTCTTAGGATCGGCTAACCCTCGGCTGACGAACAGTGCCGAGGAACCCTTGCCCTTTCGGCCGTCAGGATTCACACCCGACTTTCGCTGCTACTGCGACCAGAATTTTCGTCACCACGCGGTCCATACGAGCTCTCGCCCATACTTCCACCCGCGCGGAGCGCCGACCTACGCAACCACCCTGTGACAGGTGTGGTTAGGTCTCGGTGGTGGATTTGAGCCCCGATCATTTTGGGCGCCCCGAACCTCGGCCGGTAAGCTGTTACGCTATTCTTAGAGGGTAGCTGCTTCTAAGCTCACCTCCCGGCTGTCTGGGGCTCGGGACCACCTTCGATCGCACTTAATCCACACTTTGGGACCTTAACCTAACGCTGGGTTGTCTCCCTTATGGTACACAGGCTTACCCCGCGCACCGGACTCCCCGCGTCGACAGCGTTCGTGAGTTCGGAGTTTGACAGCCGCGCCGACCTCTCTCGAGGGCGGTCACGGCAATCAGTCTCTCTACCTCACGAACTACCTCGGCGGAGGTCATGCTTCGACATGTTTCGGTCGGAACCAGCTGTTGCCGGACTCGATGGGCCTTTCACCCCTACACGTAGGTTACGGGAGGGTATTGTAGGACACCAACCCTAGCAGGCTTCCACATGACTTTCGTCATGCTTCACCTTACCCACGCGTAGATCGTCCGGATTCGGGTCGTGTCCGTCTGACTCCCCGCACTTGAATACGGCGGCCCTCGTGCAAAGCACTGCGGCCATGTTGGTTTCCCTGTGCCTTCCCCGGTAGACGGGTTAGGCTCGCCAGACAGACACACTCTCTGGTTCGTTTTTCAAAACGTACGACGGAACATCGGCTTCTCGTGCGTTCTACTGGTAGCTCACGCTACGGTCGTTTTGCACGAGACCTTGTATGCCCCGTCGCTCCATCGCCACCTGATTTCAGGCCCTATTGCACCTCCCTTCGGAGGGTACTTTTCAGCGTTCGCTCACGCTACTTGTTCGCTATCGGTCTCGGAGAGTGTTTAGCTTTGACAGTCGATGCCTGCCATATTCACGAGGAATTTCCAATCCCCGCTACTCCGGAACTGACGCACGTCGTACTGACCGTCGATACGGGGTTGTCACCCTGTTTCACGCTCCGTTCCAGGAGACTTCTCGACGGCGGTCGGACGCTGAGTGTCAGCCCACACACCACATTGCCCGTGCCCTCGCTCTCGCGAGGGCGTAGGCTTCGGTTTGAGCTGTATCGTGTTCACCCGCGGTTACTAACGACATCGCGTTGCGCTTTCTCTTCCTGCCCCTACTAAGATGTTTCAGTTCGGGGCGTTCCCCATTGCGCGAAGCAATTGCGGTGGGGATTCCCATTCGGAAATCTCTGGTTCTTCACCTCCGTGCGGCTCCCCAGAGCTTATCGCAGCTTGGCACGTCCTTCGTCGGCTTCCGAGCCGAGCCATTCACCAGGCGGCATAGCAGCCACTTGTGACTCGGTGAAACGAGTCCAGTGGACGCCTGGATCGCACGTACACACAGTGTCATTTGCACGCCCGGTGGTCACGGTGCGTGCATCGACCCTTCCCATCCGCGGTTGCCCGAGATGGTGCATCGGTCCTCCGTACCTCGAATCGTGTCCTGCCCCACTTAAGGGGCACGACTTCCATCGAGGGACGGGATATGGACCCACTGGGATTTGAACCCAGGGCCTCCGCCTTGCAAAGGCGGCGCTCTGCCGCTGAGCTATGGGCCCGTCCGCCGTACAGTGTTAGCTCTGGTAGTTCATAGGTGCCCGGTCGCCCGAGCGAGTGTGTCGACGCCTCCTGGAGACACGAGGTCTCCCAAACGAATGTGGGCTGAGGTCAACGCCTCAGTCCCGGTCAGTAGGAGGTGATCCAGCCGCAGATTCCCCTACGGCTACCTTGTTACGACTTAAGCCCCCTTGCGAAGCCCAGATTCGACCACCGTGCGGTGGCCTCATCCGGACCTCACTCGGGTGCTTTGACGGGCGGTGTGTGCAAGGAGCAGGGACGTATTCGCCGCGCGCTAGTGACACGCGACTACTACCGAATCCAGCTTCATGAGGGCGAGTTCCAGCCCTCAATCCGAACTACGACCGAGTTTCGGGGATTAGCTCCTCCTCTCGGAGTCGCATCCCACTGTCTCGGCCATTGTAGCCCGCGTGTTGCCCGGCACATTCGGGGCATACTGACCTACCGTTGCCCGTTCCTTCCTCCGCTTTAGCAGCGGCAGTCTCCCTAGTGTACCCAACCACCAATGGTGTTGCTGGCAACTAGGGATGCGGGTCTCGCTCGTTGCCTGACTTAACAGGACGCCTCACGGTACGAGCTGACGGCGGCCATGCACCTCCTCTCAGTGGCTCCAGTAAGCTCATCAAACTGACCTTCACTGCACACTGTCGGTGCCGGTGAGATGTCCGGCGTTGAGTCCAATTAAACCGCAGGCTCCTCCGGTTGTAGTGCTCCCCCGCCAATTCCTTTAAGTTTCATCCTTGCAGACGTACTTCCCAGGCGGTCCGCTTCACGGCTTCCCTGCGGCACAGCGCAGGCTCGTAGCCTGCGCCACACCTAGCGGACATCGTTTACGGCCAGGACTACCCGGGTATCTAATCCGGTTCGAGACCCTGGCTTTCGTCCCTCACTGTCGGGTCCGTCCTCTCGAGGCGCTTTCGCCACCGGCGGTCCGTCCAGGATTATAGGATTTCACTCCTACCCCGGACGTACCCCTCGAGTCTTCCGGCCCCAAGCCAGACAGTTTCCGCTGGACGCCTGCGCGTTAAGCGCGCAGATTTCCCAACGGACTTGTCTGGCCAGCTACGGACGCTTTAGGCCCAATAAGATCGGCCATCACTCGTGCTGCCGGTATTACCGCGGCGGCTGGCACCGGTCTTGCCCAGCACTTATTCCTGTACCTCCTTACGGTACAGAAAAGCGAGGACTGTATGCCCTCGCACTCGGAGTCCCCCTATCGCACTGTCGTGCAGTGTAAAGGTTTCGCGCCTGCTGCGCCCCGTAGGGCCCGGTATCTTGTCTCAGATACCGTCTCCGGGCTCTGACTCTCATCACCCGTACCGATTACTGGCACGGTGGGCCGTTACCCCACCGTCTACCTAATCGGCCGCAGCCACATCCTGTGGCGCCGGAACGTTTCCAGCTTCCACCATTCCAGGACGGAAGCTGTATCGAGGATTAGCCTCAGTTTCCCGAGGTTATCCTCGTCCACAGGGTAGTTTGGCCACGTGTTACTGAGCTATACGCCACGGGTCTAAACCCGTGCGACTAGCATGGCTAAATCGGACTCCGATAGCAATGGCCTCCGGCAGGATCAACCGGAATGTGCCCACGTGAAGTGGGCGGTAGGCGGGAAACACACGTATTGTGTGTTGAACACACATGACGTGTGTTGCTATCGAAAGTTCGGCACACTCGGTCGATCGACCAGGTGTCACCGAACTACCAGAGCTAACATCAGATCCCATCTATACGGCGGACCGCAGGGGTGGAATCCTCATATCGTTCGGACCAGATCGTATGCCAGATAGGGTCTTAAACCCTTCGAGTTGGCATCGTCGTGGTCCAGCGTCGGCCGGGTTTCCTCGACCCGAACCAGACCTCCTTCGCATCACACCGAAACGCCCTATTACACTTAAGGGCTCCGATTCCGAACGGCGTCGGAACCGACCAGCGTGAGCGGTTTTTCGCATCCGTTCCGAATGCCCTGTTATACTTAAGGGCATCGGATGCGATCCGGCCTGGCGGGCCAGCGTGACCCGACCGACCATCGCATTACGTTCTCAGAGGCAGGCTGGTATTAAGCCCGTCGAAGCAATCCCTGTTCGCCATGCGCTCTCACGCCACGGATTCGTGTCGGGTTGTTGTCCCGATCAGCGGTCGAGCGAGCACTACCGACCGGTCGAGTGCTGGGGCGCAGAGAGCAAGTGCTGTAGAAGCGTGTCGGTCAGCGAAACTGTCGCGTGGCCGGAGGCCTGCCGGTCATCCCACGCGCGTGCGTACAGTCCCGGCGGGTGAGAGCCACGCACCTCACGAAACGGAGTTGACGCCTATCAGTCCTGCGCTCTGTCTGAGTTCCGAATATATATACAAGCCGAACGGGAACACGTAACTGTGACTGTACTGTCAACTGAGGACGAGGGGAAGTTCCTCATGGACGTCGAGGGTGAACAGATCGGGATCGTCACCGAAGTCGACCCAGACGCACAGGAGGCGTACGTCGAGCCAGAGCCGGGACTTGCCGAGTCCGTCGTACAGGGGTTTGGGTTCGGTGACGCGGACGCCGACGACATCACAGTACCTGCAGACAGCGTCGAAACGGTCACGGACACAGAGCTGCGCGTCCACGCTGACCTGTAGCCAGCCACGTCGCTCATCGGCCGTATCATCGCTGAGAAGATCGACGAGATCGCCTCAGATCTCGTCGAGGTGTTCGACGCCTTCCTTCGATACGTTGCCCTTCGTGATTTCGCCTGGCATCCAGTCAGGTTTGTCGTCCGGTGCATCTTCTTCCCATGCCCAGCCTTCGTACACGTGGACCTTCTCGGTGCCTTTCTCGCGGAGACGGATCTCCTCGGGGTCGGCATCCGCTTCCGAGTCCGCGGGGTCGAGCCGTCGCGCCGCTTTCAGTGCTGCCTGACGGGGCGTCCCGCCGGAGAATACGCTTGTCTCTTCACCATCGTTCGTTCGGAGCGCAAAGTTGCGCTTATCGTTGTCGGGTGCCATGGTTTCACCGCTCCATGTCAATTCAGCACACGACCCAATATAAATATACCCCCTGAATCGACCGCCTTCTGCGGGTAGTTTATAAATGGAGCGGGAGGATCGGCGCCAAAACCGCTCGTTGCGGGGTGAATTCCGGGCGTAGTTCGGGACCAAAACGCTCGCGCGCAGTAGACCAGCGCGGTAAGCTTAAGTATTTGGTGGGGTGAAGGACGGACTAGATAGCCGCGATGGTGCGAAAAAAGAAGCTCAGCCCCAGCGGGGCGAAAGACGAGGACGGCGAGTATCACAACGTACATCTCAACCTCCACGAGGACGAACTTGCCGTAGCCGGGATGGAGATCGGTGACGAGGTGTTCGTCCGGGTTCGGGACAACAAGATAATCATCCAGAAAGCCGACCAGGACGACGTGCAACACGATTTCTAACGAGGCGTTTACGACACAGTACAACGACCAGACTGACCTGACTGGCGATTTGTCAGATGGCGAGATCGGGCGGACTAGTGCTCCCACTCCGCGAGCACCAGCCCCTCACGATCCTGCTCGAACAGCCAGATGATCTGTACCGGATCGGTCGTGCGGACCCAGACTTCGAGCTGGTCACTGGCCCCGACCCGCTGCGTGCGCGTGTAACTCGGACCGTCGCCCGTCGCCACGGTCACGGCCCACGAGGTCTTGCCAGCGAGACTCGACACGTTGTCGACGAAAAGTTCCTTCGCCGGAATCGTCCGGCCATGCGTGTGTGTAATCGTCAACAGCCCGTCGTACTGGCCAGCCTCGTTCGTCGTGTTGAAGCTGTCGGCATACGTCGATTTCACGTCCGACTCGTACTCGAACTCGATGTTCGCGACCGGAGCGTCCTCCACGAGGAGACCGGTAAGGTTGAGCACGGTAATCGTCGCTATCACAGCGAACAGAAGCGCAACACCGACTAACAACACGTCACCGATGACCGGTGCTGAACCGCGGCCGGATGCACTCGACCGACGCGTCGGTTCGCTCGGGCGGGTCTGGTCACGTTTCACGCCCTGTTCCTCGGATCGCTGTTGTCGTGGAGCGCAAATAGCTCTGATGGGAGACCAGACAAAGACTACTGCAGGCCATCCAGCCGGAACTCGAAGGCCGCCACTGGCAGTTCGAGGTCGTGTTCGACCAGCACTTCGGGATGAATCTCGCCGATGACACCGACTGACTCGCCGTCGAGGCGGATATCGGCGGTTCGGCCGGAGATGAAACTGGGGTGTTCTGTCGGGGGCGTCTCCAGATTCTTGTCGAACGCACGGGCGAGCGTCTGCAGGCGAGCGCGGGCGTCCTCGTAGGAGGCGTCCGTACGGGCCAGCGCCCCGGCGACCGTGCGGTGTTCGGCGACGTTGGTGTTCTCGCTCTCGTCGACGCGGGCAGCGAGTCCAATCTCCGCGAGGTCCTGCGGATATGCGCGGTGGGTGTTGTTTTCGAGCACGAGCAGTATCGAGGAGAGCGCCCACGTTCGCAGGATGGTGTACTCCTCGCTGTACGGTTCCTGAATCGTGACCGGACGGCCAGCGCCGACGACGTCGTCGCCGGGGTCGACGTTCATCCGCTCGAAGTTGTCGGCCTCGCTCGTCATGTAGAAGTTCAACAGGTCCTCGAAGCCCAGTCCGACGAGCGTCTCGCGGGCGGCGTCTTCGAGTCGGGAGCGTTCGTGGCGGCCCCCGACCGTCGACACGTCGGGGTATCGCGGTTCGAGTTCGTTGAATCCGTACGCGCGTCCGATGTCGTCGATCAGATCGAGGGGATGGAGCACGTCGACGCGATAGGGCGGAATCTCGACCCGATAGTCCGTGCCGTCGGTCTCGACGTCGAGTCCCGCGCGTTCGAGACAGTCGACGACCGTGTCGGTGGCGAGATCGATCCCGAGGATCGATTCGATGCGGTCGTGCGTGACCGTCTTCGTCCGGATCTCGAAGTCCGGGCGGTCGAGTCGCTGGCCAGCGTACTCGCCTGGCGTGTCGGCCTCGTACTCGACTGTGACTCGCTCGACCTGTGCGCCGCGTGCCGCAAGCGAATAACAGACGATCGCACACATCCGGTCTATCGTCCACTGGTCGGTGCCGGTCATCTCGATGAGCAGGTCCCGCGAGGACTCGGTCACTTCCGTCCGCTGTCCGTTTATCACCGGTGGGAACGAGAACAACCCGAGAGCGTCGTAGATGGCGGGATACCGCCCCATGTCGGCGACGAGGTCCGCGTATTCGGTGCCGATGTGGTGGCGTTCGGTGACTTCCCGGAGCGTCATCTCCTCGTCGCTTTCGAGCGGAACCAGACGCTCGTCGTCGGGGTCAACACTCGTGTAGCGGATCGACTTCTCGCCGCCGGTTCCCGGCGCGCCTTTCAGCATCGTCAGGTCGTGGACGCCGATTGCGCCCTTCGCGCGCTGTCGTCCCATCGTCGCGTGGAGCTTCTCCTGTAACTGGATGAGCGACTCGAAGGCCGCCTCGTCCAGATCCAGCCCGCGGACGACTGCGCCGGTCACATACGGTCGCTCTTCTGGTGGGCTGTCGACTTCTATCGTCCACTCGGCGTCGTTGGTCGAGGGGACGTACACGCCCCGGGCATCGCCGTACTGATACCGCAGCGAGCGGGCGATCCCTTCGATCGAGAGTCGGTCGAGTCGGTCAGGAGCGAATTCGAGCTGGAACTCGCCGTCGTCGGTCAGCCCCTCGAATTCGAGTCCGAGCCCGAACAGGTCCTCGCGGAGCTGGTCGTCGGAGATCTCTTCGTGGCCGGTCAGTCTACGGAGTTCGTCGGGGTCAGCTTCGACGACTGGCATCAGTAGATCACCTCCTCGGTTCGCAGGTAGTCCAGATCGACGAGCGTGCCGTGCACGTCGCGGATGTCCTCCGCACCAGTCGCGAGCATCATGAGCCGTTCCAGCGCGAGTCCCCACGCCATCACGTCACAGTCGACGCCGAGCGGTTCGAGCATCTCCTGACGGAAGATGCCGGAGTTGCCGATTTCGATGAGTTCGTCAGTCTCCGGATGGCGACCGAACAGCTCGAAACTCGGCTCCGTGTAGGGGTTGTAGTGGGGTTTGAACTCGATGTCGGTGATGCCGAACTGCTCGTAGAACTCAGTGAAGGTGCCAAACAGGTCCCGAACGGAGAGTTCCTCGGCCATGACCCACCCCTCGATCTGGAAGAACTCGAGCAGGTGCGTGGCGTCGAGCGTGTCGTTGCGGTAGGCCTTCTCGACGCTGAAGAATCGCTGGGGTGGCTCTAGTTCACCGAGCGCCTCCCCGGAGAGATGGCGAGCCGTGAGTGAGGTCGTGTGTCCGCGGAGCGCGAGTTTCCGGGCGAACGATTCCTCCCACGGCGAGTGATAGCCGTCGCCGTCCGCGCCGACGCCCTCGCGATGGGCAGACTCGACGCGCTCGACCAGATCCGGCGGGAGTTCGTCTATCTCTTCCGGTTGTTCGAGCGCGAATCGGTCCCAGTGGTTGCGCGCCGGGTGGTCCTGTGGCATGAACAGGCAGTCGTTGATCCAGAAGTCGGCGTCGACGGTCGGCCCCTGCATCTCCTGAAAGCCCATCCCGACGAGAACGTCCTTCACGCGGTCTGCCATCTGCCGAAGCGAGTGTTTCCGGCCGGAGGGGGTCGTCTCGGCCTCGGCGGCGACGTTGTACTCGGTGAACTCCACGTCCTGCCACTCGCCGCTGGTGAGCAGTTCCGGTGTGAGTTGGTCGACTGTTTCGGCGGCTTCGACGCCAGCGTCGAGGGCGTCGACGCCCTCGTCGGTCAGTCGCACGCGTCGAACCGTCCGGTCGGTCCTCTCGATCAGCCCCCGACTTGCGAGTTGGTCCAGAACGTCCTCGTCGGCGACCGATTCGTCGGCGTCGAGCGCCGCGAGCGCGGTCAGTTCCTCGTCGCTATCGGGGTCGGCATCCGGGTCGGGTCGAACGTTGCCGCTCTCGACCTCGCCGTATCCTTTGCGAGCGAAGTTCGCGAGCGCGATATCGACGGCCTCGCCGTCGAGTTCGGCCCGTCCAAGCACCTCACCCATCTGAACGCTCTCGCCACCGGCGGCGACTGCGGCCTCGTACAGCCTGATTTCGGGAAGCCCGGCATCGAGATAGGTTCGGCCCTCGTCAGTCAAGGAGATGTCCTCGACGGTTTCCTCGGTGAGTTCGACCAGCCCCTCCTCAGCGAGTTCGAACGCCGCCCGGGTCGCGGTTTCGGGTTTCAGGTCTGTGTCGGTCGCGATGTCAGCGATCGGTCGGTCGGTTCGGTCAGTCGCGGCTTCGAGGACCGCGACCTGTGCCTGTGGTAATCGCATCGGTTGTTATCACATACACCGCTGGTCGGCCAGTTAACGGTTCTCACTCGCATCGACTAGGAAGAAGAGTAGAGATTGATCTTATGAACACCAAGAAAGCCCCCGTCTGTTCGAGTCGGGGGACTTGCTGCGCGCTTCCCTCGCTTCGCTCGGTTCAGTGCTTGCTTCGTCCGCCTTCCTCGAACAGATGGCCTCTTTCAGTCCCACCCACGTACAAAGGCCAATCAGCCGAATCGGGCGGGACTGAAAGGGGCGAGCCGTTGGTCGACGGACGACGATGCAAGCACCGCAACCCAAAGGGTGAGGAGCGCAGCGAGTCGCCCGAGTCCAACGGCTCGGGGCTTTCTTGGTCTTGGGTTTCCCTCAATAAAATTAGCAAAGACACCTGCAACCCGTCCTAGCCAAAGCGAACGCTTTTTGCGCGCGTCGGCGCGATACTGTGGTAATGACCGACGAATCGTCAGACTCGACAGCGGGGGACACGCCGGACGGGTCGGGGGAACCGAACGCGGAGAGCGCCGGGTATCGAACAGACGGCGGAGCCGTCGACGACGTGGCGCTCGACCCGTGGGGGTCTTCGACCGTCTCCGATTACCGCAAGCTCTTCGAGCAGTTCGGCATCGAGGCGTTCGACCAGATGGTCGACAGACTCGACGACCCGCACTACCTCATGCGCCGTGGCGTCATCTTCGGCCACCGCAACTACCGCGACGTGGCGGCCGCGATGGCCGAAGGCGAACCCTTCGCCGCCCTGTCGGGGTTCATGCCGACCGGCGACCCACACATCGGACACAAACTCGTCTTCGACGAGATCATCTGGCATCAACAGCAGGGTGGTGATGCGTACGCCCTCATCGCAGATCTGGAAGCCCACAGCGCCCGCGGGCTGACGTGGGAAGAGATCGACGAACACGCCCGCGATTACATCCTCTCGTTGCTCGCGCTCGGATTCGACCCCGAGGATGGACGGCTGTACCGCCAGTCCACCAACCGCGAGGTGCAGGACCTGGCCTTCGAACTCGGCATCGAGGCGAACTTCTCGGAACTGCAGGCGATCTACGACTTCGACGGCGAGACCGACGTCTCGCATATGCAGTCGGTGGTCACCCAGATGGCCGACATCCTCTACCCGCAACTCGACGGGCCGAAGCCGACGGTGATCCCGGTCGGCCCCGACCAGGACCCGCACATCCGCCTCTCGCGTGATCTCGCCGCGCGAGTACAGTACTTCGGCGTCACCGAAGCCTACGCGAGTTTCGAGGCCGACGACGCCGAGCGCGCGCTCATCGCAGACGCCTACGACCGCCTCGCAGAGCGCCATCCAGACGAGACCATCCGGTGTAGCGACGCGGCGAACCTGCTCGAAGGCGAGCGCGAACCCGGCGCGACCGACGTCGCGGCGACGACGCTCGATTCGACGATCACGATGCTCAAGGAGGCGGGCAAGGAACCGCTTCGCCCGCGGGTTCGGATCGTCGACCGCAACGCGACCGAGGAGGCCTTCGAGGCGTTCATCGAAGCGGTCGACGGCGAGAAGCGCGTCTACGACGAGCACATCGACACCTTCGATCTCTCCCGCGAGGAGGCGGAGGCGCTGTCCCGGGAGGTCGCTATCGACCACGGCGGCTACGGCTTTCTCGCGCCCACGTCGATCTATCATCGCTTCATGACGGGCCTCACCGGCGGGAAGATGTCCTCGTCGATCCCCGCCTCGCACATCAGCCTGCTCGACGACCCAGAGGACGGCTACGACAAGGTCAAGAGCGCGACCACCGGCGGGCGCGAAACCGCGGAGGAACAGCGCGAACTCGGCGGCGAGGCCGACGAGTGTCCGGTGTACGAACTGTACGCGTACCTGCTCGCGGGCGACGACGACGAGTTCGCGAAGGAGGTCTACGACGAGTGCGTCGGCGGCGAGCGCCTCTGTGGCGACTGCAAGGAGCAGGCCGCACGGCTGATGGAGGAGTTTCTCGAAGACCATCAGGAGAAACGCGCGGAGTGGGAGGAGCATCTCGACGAACTCGACATCAGCTTCGACGTGGCCGAGCACCGATAGCATCGACCCGGTCGATTCGTTGTCGGACCGACGACTCGACGGGCGCGGAACTATACGACACGAGCCCTATGTGCGCACATATGGTCGAGACATCGGTTCGCGAGTACGTCTCACAGCACGACGCGATGGGTGAGTTGCCGCTCATCACCCAGTCGGCGGAAGTGACAGACGTCGAGCGAATGGACGAGGACCGGAGGCCGGAGGTGACAGGGGTGATCAACCACTGGCTCGAAGCGACGGACCTGGACGACGACTACGGCCCGGTGTCTGGTCCGGACGACTGGGCGGGACTCAGCGCCCAGGTTGCCGAGGCGGGGGACCCCGAACTCGGGCGCCAGATTGCGACGCTGACCGAGCGCTACGAGCGCCCCAAGCCGATGCTCGTCCGGGCGCGATTCGAACCGGACATCGACTTTCTCGCCGGGCAGTACGTCGGGCTGACCTACAACGACGTTCCGCGCGCGTACTCGATTGCGAACTCACCGATCGAGGACGAACTCGAAATCTGCGTCAGGCGAGTGCCCGGCGGCAAGCTCTCGCCCCAGCTCTGTGACGAACTCGACGTCGGGGACACGCTGACGGTTCGCGGGCCCTACGGTGAACTCGTCTTGCAGGACCGGTCGCCCCGCGATATGGTCTTTCTCGCGACGGGCACCGGTGTCGCGCCGTTCAAGGGGATGATCGACTACCTCTTCGAGACTGGACGTGACGAGTTCGCCGGTGAAAAGCGAGATATCTGGCTCTTTCTCGGCACGGCGTGGCTCGACGACCTGCCCTATCGCGAGGCCTTTCGCGAGCGCCAGCGCGAGCACGACAACTTCCATTTCGTCCCGTGTCTGAGCCGCGAACCAATTCTCTCCGATTGGGACGGGGAGTCGGATTACGTCCAGCACGCACTCCTGAAACACACGGACGAGCGCGCCGTGACCGCGCCAATCGGCAAGCGCCTCGAACGCTGGATCCGCGAGGGTCCTGACTCGGACGTGACTGCCCGCCTCGACCCGACCAACATGGACGTCTACGCCTGTGGCATCAACGCGATGGTATTCAGCCTCGTCCGTGCGGTGGAGCGACTCGGGGTACCACCGGAGCGAATCGAATCCGAAGGGTTCGGGTAGCGCGGAGTCGTCACACGCGACGAGCGTCAGGGCGTGAGCCGACCCACGGAGAGCCAGTCGATGTCGTCGTCCGCCACGAGCGCACAGACGAGTTGCTTGCGGACGCCGCCAGCGAGGCGAACGTCGAGCGCCAGGTCCCGCGGGTCGAAGACGTGGTCGGCGGGACAGACCCGAACGAGGCGCTCTGAGTGGCCGAGGTCGTCGACCGACTCGACGTGTGCGTAGGTGCGAAAGTCCGCGCCGAACTTGAAGCCGGTTTTCGGGACGATCCCTGCCGTCCGGAGCGCGTCGTAGACCGCGAGCCTACGGTCGAATCGGTCACCCTCGACTGTACGGCCACGTTCCAGCAGCGCGAGCTCGCCGCCCTCGACAGAAAGTAGCCCACGGCCCGCGAGATGGGTCGCCTCGATCAGCGAGAGTTGCAGAGCGTCGTCCTCGTGGTCGAGTGGCTGACCGTAGAACGCCCGCTCGTGGAGGGCGTCCGGCGGCGTCTCGACGAGGACTCGGTCTTCGAGCAACGTTCCCGAAGTTGCGGACAGGTCGTGATGGCTCGACCCAGTCATCGTCGGCCGGTCACACTCGAAGTACGTGACCTCGCTTTCCTCGTCGACAACTGCGAGGACGCCGGTCGGATCCCCCGTGGCGAGTGCCAGGAGCGAATCAGCCGGGATGGACTCGCGTTCGCTCGCGACGCGCACCCGGTACGCGACTGTGTCGTCCCACGGCCCCTCGCCGCGAGGGTACACGACGAAATCGGCCTCGGCAAACTGGTCGATATCGTCGACCCAGCCCTCGCGAACAGGCGAGAGGTAAAAGCCCCGGTCCCGGAGTTCGCGGTAGACGAAGAAATCGACCGCACGGACGACCGTGTCGAGGAGTGACTCGAAATCGAGATACTGAGCCGTCTCGGGTCGCTCGTCGCGGACGCGCTCGATGTCGCCGCGATAGAGCAAGTGGGCCGCCTCGACCGGCGCGAGTTCGAGGGCACCGTTGTGGGGGCGGCCGTAGCCGCGCGAATCGTAGAACTGCTCGCGGGCGTCGGTTCCGGCCCGGACCCGGTCGCCGTCGAACGTACACTCCATATCCCGCCTGTGTCGGGCGCGAGTAAAGCCCCTGTGATTGCGTCTCTACACCTCCTCCGAACGGCGGTCGGACGACATCTCCGAACAGGTGCTGTCCAGACAGCGCCTGCCTGTCGGCGTCTCGAAGGCTGGCAGACCGCAGGCGCAGTCACCGTCGTGAATCCCCTTGGGAACGGCAAAGCCCGTCTCACAGTCGGGGTATTCCTCACATCCCAGAATGAGACCGCCCCGGCGAAGCACCCGCAGGTCGCCGTCACAGGCGGGACACGGCCACTCCCGGTCGAATCGTGCGTCCACCGCGCGGTCGAGTGACTCGCAGTGTCGGTCTACACAGAGTTCGAACTCGTCGCCACGCTCGACGCGCATCCGCGGCAAACCACACTCCGAACAGGTCGTATCGAGCACCGTCGCCTGCGATGGCAGGCCGAAGTTGTGGTCGCAGTCGGGACAGAACACGCGACCGTCGCTCCGGAGCAGTGACCCGTGACAACTCGGGCACGTTCCGACGGGGTGGCCTGCCTCACCGGTTGGATGGTCGTGACTCGCGTATTCGTCGTCGATTCGGACCTCCAGCGATTGCTCTCCATCCTGTGCGACGACGGTGTGGTCGGTGACGGTCACTGATTCGGCGCGGGTCAACCATGCAACAGGCTGGTACCCGTCCACGTCGTGAACCAGCACGGTTCCATCGGGCTTGACGAGAACGAGCATCTCTCCCTGCTGTTCCTGTTCGCGAGACCCCTCGAAAACGGTCGTACAGCGGCCAGCGATGACGCGGGTCGTCTCGGGCATACGGCGATTGGTTCCGTGATCGGATATAAAGCTGTGGCAGTTCGAGGAATATCGGGCATCGAACCGATGACAATAGGTGTAGCTCCTGTACCCCGATTTACGCGTGTCAGTCGTCGACATGAGACCCGTGATCGGACAGGGGTTAGTTCGTGTCGACACCACACCCCAGTATGAGCGAGATACTAGACGCTCAGCACTGCCAGTGGCTATCCAAGGATCCAGACAAAAGCGATAAGGAAGGGTGACTGTCGAGTATTCAGCTCTTTCTTTTTTATCTTTAGCCGTAGGATGCGTATGGCCAACGAAACCACTCGATATCCAGTTCCAGAGACGGGCAGTGACCTCGCGCGTCGCACAGCTCTTGGCGTGTTCGTCGCGGTCGGATTGGTACTTATTGCTCAGGCACTCGTGGATGCGCTGAGTGTCGATGTCGGGGTAACTGGCTCCATGAACCCGTTTACAGCCGGTCCGCTGATCGTCACATCAATTTCGGCTGGGGTAGGCGCAGCTATCGTGTACGCCGCCGTCGTCAGGTACACAGCACGACCGGTGAGAAACTT
This sequence comes from Halovenus marina, assembly GCF_051414115.1. Lineage (NCBI taxonomy): Archaea > Methanobacteriati > Methanobacteriota > Halobacteria > Halobacteriales > Haloarculaceae > Halovenus > Halovenus marina. Next base: position 2,933,924 of record NZ_JBLKNZ010000001.1, read on the forward strand.
CGTCGCAATCGCGGCCGGTGTGTTCGTGTTCATGCTCATTCCCGTCTTCGTCGTTCCACTGGAGGGGATAACCACAGCGGGGCAGGGCATTCTGCTTGGGTATCATCTTCTCGTAGCCCTGGCGCTTGTGACCTTCATCATCGGCGCTGTCAGGGTGTAACAGAGCGATAGAGTGACCGCTTGACTCGCGCTGTTGCTCTGTAGGACAGCTAGTAGCCGAAAATGAGGAGTCCCCAGCGCACCCTTATGTGTTATAGCCCCGACCGAGGACGATCCCGACGACGTTGAGTGCCAGAAGTCCCGCCAGCAGTGCTGGAGAACTCTGCGCCGTGTTGCCCGCGACCAGTGCCAAGATGACAAAGGGAGCTACGATTGCCGTCCAGAAGCCCAGAAACTGTACTGGCTTGAGTGCTCGGTCCAGGGACTCGATGAGAGAGTCGAACGCAACTGGATCAGTTCTGAAGGGGGATGCGCTTGACATGGGGGTTCTCCTCACTCACACCATGGACTGTGGTGACCATATAAAGGGGTGAACGCTAGCGCGATTTCGGGTTATTTTTCTGATAGTCGCCAATCCAGAGGACATTTTAACTCGACTGCCGGGACGTTTTATTCGGATCGGTCGACTCTTTACGACGCTCTGAGGTTCGTCTAGACAATTTAATCTGCCGTCAAAGTCCGTTTCGTCGAATCCACCGCTGGCGTCAGGAGTCACTCACCCCGACCGTTCGCGTGTGGGTGATCGGAGACAGCGGCAGGTCCGGGAAGGCAACGTGAACAGTGTAGGTCAACTCCTCGGCATCGCCGCCAAAGACGCCGACGGGAAGGGTGGTTTCACCAAGATAGGTCGACTTGCGGGTCATCTCGACGCCGTTGACCGTCACCCACAGGCCCGCCCGTGCGTCGCCAGCGCTCGACCGAACCGTGATCTCACAGAGGTCACGTTCGTCGCGACCGATCGAATCCGGAAACGCGCCCCAGTCGACCTCGACGACCGGGAGTTCGGCGGCGCTTTCGGTGACCTGTCTGGCGACGCCGTCGGAGAGCCCTGCGGCAACGAGTTCGTCGACCGTGGCTCGTGCGACATCCTCGGGCGTCTGGTAGCCAGCGCTCGCGAGCGAACTCGCACGGGTCTGCCCGACGCCGTCGATTGCGGCCAGTCCGACGGCATCGGCGCTGATCGATGTCTCGACCCGGGCGATGACGCGACGGACCAGATTCGCCTCCGCGGCGGTCCCAAAGCGGTCGACGATGGCGCGCAGCGCACCGAGCAGTCGCAGAGCGTTCTGTCTGATGACCCACGCGTCGCTCCGCAGGGCCGCTGGAGTGGTGCCGGCCATGCTCGACCGACAGATTGCGAGCACCTTGCGGGACCCGGAATCGAGGTCAGTCCCGCGGTCACCGAGTACTGCCTCGACGGCGTCTTCCTCGTCAGACCGTGTCGTGACGCTGTCGAACTCCCCGGCGGTCGCGACCGCACCGAGAATATCCTCGGCCGTGAGTTGTTCGCGTTCGGCGCAGTCTGCGAACTGTCGTGCGGTGTCCAGCCGGAGATAGAACTCGGAGGCGAGACGGCCGAGCGGCGTCGGGTCGACCGAGAGACCGTCCATCTCGACGAAGCCGTTGTCGAGTAGCCACTCCAGCGTCTCCCCGACTCGGTCGCGGAGTTCGTCACCGGAGATGTAGTCGGCGGCACGCTGTGCGCGCACGAAGTAGAAAGTCTCTTCGAGCCAGTCCATCGCGTCGCTCACGTCGCCGACGGTGCCCAAGGCGATTTCGGCGTTGAGATGGTCCGCGAGGTCACCGGTCGGCGGGCCGGTTTCGGTCTGGGTCTGCTCTGCGAGGCGAGATTCGATCGGCTTGCCGTCCCGCAGGAGTTGCTCGTATCGGTCGAGGGTCTCGCCGTCACAGACGATCCACGCGTACCCGCGGTCGTCGTAGCCCGGGCGGCCCGCGCGGCCGAGCATCTGGAGCACGTCGAGCGGACTCATCTCGACTTCGCCTTCGAGCGGGTCGTGGCGACGGGTATCGCGGATGACGACACACCGCGCGGGCAGGTTGACCCCCCACGCGAGCGTCGACGTCGAGAAGAGAATCTGGATCTTCCCCTCGCGGAACCACTCCTCGATCAGATTGCGATCCTCGCGTGCGAGTCCGGCGTGATGGAAGCCCACCCCGTCGAGGACGGACTGTCTGAGCGTGTCATCGGAGAGTTGCTCCGCGGCGGTGTGAAAGTCGTAGTCACCTCGCGCACCGATGGGAATGTCACGCTCGGTGAGTTCGTCCCGAGCCTTCTTCGCGGCCTGCACAGTGTCCTGCCGGGAGGCGACGAAGACGAGCGCCTGCCCTTCCTCGCGGACGTGTGGTTCGACCAGATCCAGCGCTCGGTAGAGGCGGCGGTACTTGTCGGCGAAGGCGTTCTCGCCGTGGGTGTAGGTCTCGACGGAGGCTTCGAGTGGCACCGGTCGAGCGGAGTCGTCGAAGGAAAACGTGGTCTCGTCGGTCGCGTCCAGCCACGCCGCAACGTCGTCGACGTTCGACATCGTGGCAGAGAGCGCGATCACACGTGGATCACAGAGTCGCCGGAGACGAGCGATGGTCACTTCAAGGACGCTCCCGCGGTGTTCGGAGTCGAGTAGATGCACCTCGTCGATGACACAGCAGTCCACGTCGGTCACGAACGAATAGCGATGAGTGTCGTGTTTGCGCGTCGCGGAGTCGGCCTTCTCGGGAGTCATCACGAGAATGTCGGCGCGCTCTGCTCGCGCGGGGTTGAGGTCGCGTTCGCCGGTGACGACATACACCGAGTAGCCAAGATCCTCAAAGCGCTCCCACTCCTGTTCTTTCTCGGTGGTCAGCGCCCGAAGCGGGGCGAGAAAGAGCGCGGTTCCGCCCGCGGCAAGCGTTCGACAGATAGCCACCTCGGCAATTGCGGTCTTGCCGCTCGCAGTAGGCGCGCTCACGACGACGTTGTCCTGTGAGTCGAGCAGCGCCGGGAGCGTCGCCGTCTGCATGGCGTTGAACCGCTCGAAGGGAAACGCATCGGCGAATTCCGGAAGCACCTCGGCGACAGGAAGTTCGGTCTCCGTATCGGCACTGCGTGGCACGACCGAGAGGCAGAGTGCAACGCACATAGGCGTTTCCTTCGTTGTCCGAGTGACAGCGAATCCGCCACAGAGCGCACGCAGACACGGGGACGGGCGACAGACAGTAGAGTTAAGTAGAAACTGCCAAACACTAGCCCAGATGGCCGAGAACTGGTATCCACACGCGGACGATATCGACAGGCGCTATGTGGGGAGACAGGTGCTCGCCCCGGCGGCCGCGGCGCTGGTCGCGATGGGGGTCGGATTCGGTGTCGTCGCCGGGCTGATCTTCGTCGCAGAAGGATTCTTGCTCACGAACATCGTCACACAGGTCGCGGGCCTCGCGCTGATGTACGTCGTCCCGCACTTCGTCGTCGGCGTTCTCGCGGGGCGTCGTCTCGGGTTCGATATCGCGCCAGCGATTGCGGCCGGAATCGCCCCGGTAGTCTTCGCCACGCTGATGTTCGCCGTTTTCGGCGGCCCAATCTCGACGGCGGTGCAGACGCCGACGGTCACGATTCTGGCGATGCTCGTCTGGACGCTCGTCTTCGCGCTGGGGCTGTTTGCCGGGTCGAAGCGTGACGGCGAGCTATCGATTCCACTGCGTTCGTAACGGTCTGGGTCACCAGACTGCGGTGGTCAGGCTGGCTCGGTGATCTTCTGGACGACACCGGAGCCCTGCTCGAACTGCGTCGAGAGGGTGTAGACCTCGCCGTCGGGGTCACGGGCGAAGGAGAGCAGTTGTCCGTTGAGCCGGTCGTTCTCCCGGTCTGGGACGGGGAGTTCGACGATCGGCCACGGCTTCGAGGCGTCGCCCGGATCCTCGGTCGCGAAGATCGGTACTTGCGGGATCCCATCGCCGAAGATGTACTTGCCCTGGAGCGAGGGGGCTTCGGTGCCGCGGTAGACGTAGCCGCCGGTGACGAAGCGAGCGCCGGTGCGGCGGTACTCGACGATGGGATCGTTGAAGGGGCCGCTGACGCCCTCAGGTGTGGGACAGACCTTCCGCGGGGAGAGCCGATTGGTCTGTGCGACCCACGTCTTCGGATTGAGAAACTGCAGCGGGTTGTCTCCCAGTGTCTGCCCGAGCGGCACCGGCGGCGAACAGGAAGACCCCTCAGTGATCGGCCAGCCGCAGTTGTCGCCGTTTTCGACGATGTAGACCGACTCGCGGACGTGTTCGCCGACATCACCGACGAACAGACGGCCCTCGTCGAAGGAGATTCGGTAGGGGTTGCGCAACCCCCAGGCGAAGTACTCGTCGCGTCCCTCCCGTCCGACGAGCGGGTTGTCATCGGGAATCCCGTAGGGGCGACCGTCGGAGGGGTTGTCAACATCGAGGCGGAGGATACCACCGAGCAGATTGTCCGTGTTCTGAGCTTCCTGTCCCTGGTCGTACCACCACGACCAGCCCTCGGCCCCGAGGTCGGTGCGTCGACCGTCGCCCATCGATGCGTACAGGTAGCCATCCGGACCGAACGCCAGGTCGCCAGCGTTGTGAACCGCGCCGGGTTCCGGGATTTCGAGAAGGATCTGCTCCGAGTCGGGGACGAACCCGTCCTCGGCAACCTCGAACGACGACAGGACGGCCGTGTGGGAGTAGCCCTCGGGCATCCCGTCGCGAAGCGGCGCGCTGTAGCGGAGATACACCCTGCGGTTCTCGGTGAAGTTCGGGTGATGTGCGATTCCGAGCAGCCCACGCTCTCCGGCGAGTTCGGCCATTCGGTCGCTCAGATCGGCAAATAGCCCCGGCGACGCGCCCGCTTCGGCCTGACGAAGGATCTGTCCAGTTCGCTCACAGACGAGACGATCACCGGTCGGGAGAAAGGTCATCGTGGTCGGAAAGGTGAGTCCCTCGATGACGGGTTCGAGAGCGATTTCGGGACCCGTACCACGCGAACTCTCCTGTTCAGCCTCGATCGTACAGCCAGCTAGACCGCCCGTGGCCGCCGCTGCGGTAAGCGCGAGAAATCGGCGGCGGTTGGTCTGACGTGCCACAACGTGCGCATCTTGGCCGACATCGTGATATACCTTTTTGACTCCGATCGCGTGACGACACTGTGGGTGATGACGCATACAGCCAGCAGTATCACGACCCGAACGGCAGTCGAAACGTTGATTCCGAACGCCCCCATCCCCCAACGCGATGGGATTGCAGTTACGTGACCGACTCGGTCGACACCCTCCCGAGCGGTTCGTGCTCGCCTTCGGGTTGCTGGTCGGGTTCGGGACGATCATCGCACTCGTCCTCTGGTATCCAGAGGGTCACGAAATCGACTTTCACGCCTACTACTTTACCGGGCGAAAGATCATCGCCGGTGAGCCGTTCGTCGGGTGGGCGATCACGGAGGGGACTTTTCTGGTGGAGAAAGGCTACGTGTACGCACCGATCACGGCACCGCTGTTCGTGCCCTACGGGCTCTTCGGAGACTGGCGTATCCCCTTCGTCATCCACACTGCCATCCTCCTCGGGGTGTTCTACCTGATCGGACACATTAGCGTCCGGTACATCGAGAGTCAGGGTCACGAAGTCGCACGCGTCGATCGGTGGCTCATTATCGGCTTCTGTCTGTTCTCCGGGCCCTCCGTACTGGGGCTGTATCGGGGCAACGTCGACCCGGCAGTCGTGTTGCTGATCGCGGTGGGCTTTCTCACGGTCGAACGCAGCCGGGAGCTAACCGGCGGCGCGCTGTGGGCGATCGCGTCGCTCTTCAAGTTCTTCCCCGCATTTCTCGGCGTCTGGCTGCTGTACCGACGGCAGTACCGGGCGGTCGCGTCCGCGCTCGTCGTCGGGGGCGGGGCGATGGTCTTGAGCGTCCTCGTCTTTGGGCTCGACACCAACATCGACTTCGTCGAGTTCATCCTCTCGGACCGGAGCCGCGAGGGTGAGTTCGTCGGTGGACTCAATCCGGAACTCCAGTACATCACCGTTCGACGGCCGCTCTCGCAGATCCTTCCCCTGACCGGCAATCAACTCTCTGTCGTGTCGGTCATCCTGCTCTCGCCGGTGGTGCTGTACCTGTATCAGAACGTCCAGAGCGAACTCGATCGCCTTATCGCCTTCTTCGGGACGCTGGTGGTCTTTCTGATCACGGTGATCCCGCTGACAGCGGGGTACGTGGTCTACCTGCTCTTCCCGCTCGTGTCGCTCGTCTACCTCGTCGACCACCGCCGGACGAAGGCGTGCTTTCTCGCCGCGCTGGTGTTGATCCACGTCCCGATTTACCCACAGCACGTCGAGGCCGGGTTCGAGACGCTCGGCATCGCATCGGGCGCGGGGGCCGTGGTGCTTGACCTCATCCGGGGCGGGATGGCCTTCACGTCCGTGCCGCTGTGGGCGTTCCTGTTCGTGCTGGCTGGCTGTGTCCTGTACGTCCGGTCTGACGTCGAACCAGATACCGACGCTGACGAACAGATCGCAGAGCGGTCGCTGTTCTGAGAGAGTTCCACAAATCAGCTCGACCCGACAGGCGTCAGTTCACTCGTCGAACCGCAAGCACGACACCGACGACGAGCGCAACGAAGGCGAGTCCGAGCGTGAATCCAGCCCCATCTTCGTCGGCAGAGTCTGTCGCATCGCCAGTCCCGCTATCGTCGGCCGTCCCGTCAGCACCACCATCGTCGGCCGCGTCGTCGTCAGTCGAACCGTCGTCACCCGCCGATAATGACGGAGCATCCGTGTCGATATCCGACAGGGCAGCGAGGGTCGGCGCGTTGACGACTCGGACGGTGTCGCCGTTCTGTGTGACCCAAAACGCGTCGCCAAATGCCTCCTCGTCCGGGATGCGATAGACTGTCTGTGAACCGTCCACGCTCGTCGCGCCGTTGACCGAGAGGAGTTCGAGCCACGCCTCGCGGAACTCGGTCGCGTCTGCCTCTGAGTCCCAGACGAGTTTGTAGACGTACCCGGTCTCGTTGGTCTCGGCGGAGTCGTCGGTGACGTAGGGGACGAGTTTGTCGCCGTCCCAGCCTGCAGTCGCCTCGTTCTCGTAGAGGTACGGTTCGATCTGGTCGAGCTGTCCCCCATCGATATTGAGGTGATCTCTCCGAGGGATGATCGGTTCTTTCCCTGCAACACTTGGGTACCACAGCGCGGTGTACAGCCCCGCTTCACCGAACTGTGCGAAGGAGACGCTGTTTGCCGAGTTCGACCCGTTCAGTTCCAGTTGGCGCCACGGATCTGAACTCGTATCCTCGATGCTGACGTTCGTCGGCTCGTCAGAATCGTACGTTTCGGGATGGATCGTCTGCTCGGTGCTCGCTGGCGGGTCCTCGTATATCTCGTTGACAGCCTCCCAACCCTCCGTCTGGTGGATCTCCTGGACGAACGCGGGCCCGCTGCTGTAGGGTTGCAAGAACAGTTGATACAGGCCGAGGTGCGGGTCAAAGCCCGCCGGTGCACCGCCGCTCTCCGAGAGCAGGCAACTGCCCTCCCAGACACCCTGCGTACACTCGATGTTGTACAGGTGGTCCACGTAGTTGCCGTCACCCTCGGTGATCCCGTCTCTGGCGTTGTGGAGTTCTCGCGTCGTCTGGTTGTACGCCGAGATGTTGTACCGCTGGTCCTGAAGCGCGTGGAACAGCTCCTGTGAGAGAGTGATCTCGTCGAGTTTCGGCGTCGTGCCGTTGTTCGAGATGATCTTGATCGCCTCAGATTCGGGGTCGTAGAATCCGGCCACGCCGCCACCTTGATTGGCACGCTGTGCGGCGACCGAACTCTCATTCTCGCCGACCATGAACAGCGCCTCGTACTTCGTGTTGTGGAGGAGACGGTCTGACTCGGTGAGGTTGGCGTACTGCGATTCGAGTTGGGCTGTAAACGCCGAGCGAGTGATGATTTCGACTGGCGGCGTCTCCGCGAACTCGATACCACGGACGTACTCGACGCGGGCCATCGAGCGGGCGACGACCGCGTCCAGTTCGGCGTCGTTCAATCCGTCGTCGGGCGTCACGTCGACCGATTCGTTGTGCCAGTAGCCGTTCTCCCAGCCAAGCCGGTCCGATTCGGGGTCCGGCGGCGCGTCCGTCTGCTGGAGTGCAGTCGCGTTCGCCGAGTCCGTGGGCTGGGCACCCGAACCGAACTGGGCACCGAGACCGACAGCCGGGACGCTCGCGACCAGTGCAAGTATCACAGCGAGGGACAGCCAGCGGCGAGACAGCATGGTACTGCCATTATCGGTCGTGCGGGAAATATTGTTTCGAAAGTGAACGTGCGAGCGGCCAGCTTTTAGTCCGTTCGCGCAAAGCACTCGCTAATGAGTCGCGCCCGGAAGCCGGAGTGGTTGAAGACGCCGCCGCCGTCGGGAGAGCGGTTCACCGAGATCAAGGAGACGCTCCGCGAACACGACCTCAACACGGTCTGTGAAGAGGCGAACTGCCCGAATCTCGGGGAGTGCTGGTCGGGAGGGCGAAACGCCGCTCCGGGCACGGAGAGGACAGACGCTACCGAGGAAGGCCACGGTCCCGGGACGGCCACGTTCATGCTGCTGGGGGACCGGTGTTCACGGGGCTGTAACTTCTGTGACGTGGAAACCGGTGGGGTGAAGCCGCTCGACCCCGAGGAACCCGAAAACGTCGCAGACGCAGTCGCGACGATCGGTCTCGACTACGTCGTGCTTACTTCGGTCGACCGCGACGACCTGTCCGACCAGGGCGCGGGCCAGTTCGCACGAACCATCGAGGCGATCAAGCAACGGAACGAGGATATTCTGGTCGAGGCGCTGATCCCGGACTTTCAGGGCGACGCGGCACTGGTCGACCGGATCATCGCGGCTGGGCCGGACGTGATCGCACACAACGTCGAGACGGTCGACCGTCTCCAGTGGCCGGTGCGCGACCGCAGAGCGGGCTACGAGCAGTCGCTGTCCGTGCTCAGACGGATCGCCAGGGAGAGCGACGCCTACGCGAAGACGAGCCTGATGCTCGGCGTCGGCGAGTACGACCACGAGGTGTACGAGACGCTCCGGGACCTGCGCGCTGTCGGCGTCGACATCGTCACCCTCGGGCAGTATCTCCAGCCATCCCGTTCCCATCTAGAGGTCAGCGAGTACGTCCACCCGGACGCCTTCGAGACGTGGCGACGCGTCGCCGAGGACGAACTCGACTTCCAGTACTGCGCCAGCGGCCCGCTCGTTCGCTCGTCGTACCGCGCTGGCGAACTGTTCGTCGAGGCAGTGCAGGCCGGTGAGGACGTGGGGCAGGCCCGTGCGCTGGCCCGGGGAAGTGACTAGAGACTGTGGACGAGGTTCAGGGGGCAGCGATGGTTTGAGGGCGGTGGCCCCCGACCGGTCTGTATGGACACGGAACTACTCATCGTCGGCGGCGGGCCGGGCGGCTACGTCGCTGCGATCCGCGCCGGTCAGACGGGGCTTGACGTCACGCTCGTCGAGAAAGAGGCCTACGGCGGGACCTGTCTGAACACCGGCTGTATCCCCTCGAAGGCGTTCATTTCTGCGACTGATATCGCACACCGCGCGCGCGAGGCCAGCCGAATGGGAATCGACGCCGACCCCTCCGTGGATATGACCCGACTGGTCCGGTGGAAAGACGGCGTCGTCCGTCGGCTCACAAAAGGCGTCGAGTCGCTGTGTGAGGGGGCCGGAGTCACCCTCCGAGAGGGACGGGCCGAGTTTATTGCGGACGACGCCGTTCGGGTCGTCGGTCAGGACAGCTCCGAGACGGAGGTCAGCTTCGAGAACGCGATTATCGCGACGGGGAGCCGACCGGTCGAAATCCCCGGCTTTGCCTTCGACGGGGAGTCAGTGCTCTCCTCGGCAGACGCGTTCGAACTCGAATCGGTGCCGGAGCGACTGGTCGTCGTCGGTGCGGGCTACATCGGGATGGAACTCGCGACGGTGTTTGGCAAACTCGGCTGTGACGTGGTCGTACTCGAACAGCTTCCGAACGCGCTCCCGGGCTACGAAGAGGATGTGACAGACGTGGTCGTCTCGCGGGCGGAGTCGGTCGGCGTCGAGTTTCACTTCGAGCACGGCGCCACGGGGTGGAAGCAACACGACAGTGGCGTGAGGGTCCTGGCCGAGGACGGAGCGGGCGAGGAGCGCGCATTCGACGCCGAGCGGTGTCTCGTCGCAGTCGGCCGAGAGCCGGTGACAGAGACAGTAAATCTCGGCGTGCTCGGGGTGGACACCGACGACAACGGTTTCATCGAGACGGACGACCGGACGGCGACGAGCGCGGAGTCGGTGTTCGCGGTCGGTGACGTGGCCGGGGAACCGATGCTCGCACACGCCGCGTTCCACGAGGGGGAGGTCGCCGCACGCGCGGCCGCAGGTGAGCCTGCGACGCTCGACGACCGGGTGATCCCGGCGGCAGTGTTCACCGACCCCGAGATAGCGACCGTCGGCATGACCGAGGCGGCGGCACGGGAGGCCGGGTTCGAACCGGTCGTCGGGCAGATGCCGCTTCGCGCATCGGGGCGTGCCAGCACGCTCGACGAGCGCGAGGGGTTCGTTCGCGTAGTCGCGAGCGAAGACGGGGTGATTCGCGGCGGGCAGATCGTCGCACCGGAAGCGTCAGAGCTGATCGCCGAACTCACGCTCGCCGTCGAGCACGAACTCACGCTCGCAGAACTGGCGGCGACGGTACACGTCCACCCGACGCTCTCGGAGGCAGTCCACGAGGCAGTACTGGGCGCGGGCGGCGAGAGCATCCACTACTGAGCGGGTTCGAGTGTGCGACAGGAGAGAGGTCGAACCGAAAAGTCGTTTACCGCGGGGGGCGAGCGTTCGGGTATGATACTCGCCGGGGCCACGTCACAGGCGTTCGCTGCGGAACTCGCAGCCCAGACCGGCATCGACATCGCCACCGTCACGACGGAGCGGTTCCCCGACGGCGAGCGATATCTCCGGGTCGAGGACAGCGTCGACGAAGCGGTCGTCGTCGCGTCCACCGTTTCGGATGAAGCGTGGGTGGAACTGCTCCAACTGCAGGATGGGGCACGGGAGGCTGGCGCAACGCAGGTCACTACAGTCCTCCCGTACATGGGATACGCCCGCCAGGACCACGCCTTCGAGTCGGGCGAGAGCGTCTCCGCGCGTGCGATGGCGCGGGCAATCTCCACCGGAAGTGATCGGGTGCTGACGGTGAATCCCCACGAAGCGGCGGTCTGTGACTTCTTCGACGTGCCAGCGACACCCGTCGACGCGGCGGGCCGTCTCGCCGCCCCGCTCGCTGACCTCTCGGACCCGCTCTTTCTCTCGCCCGACGACGGCGCAATCGAACTCGCGACGAGCGTCAGAGACGCCTACGGCCGCGGCGAGACGGACTACTTCGAGAAGACGCGCCACTCCGGGACGGAAGTCGACATCGAACCGAGCGAGACGAGCGTCGCGGGGCGGGACGTCGTCGTCGTCGACGACATCATCGCCACGGGGTCGACGATGAGCGAAGCCGTGACCTTACTCGACGAGGGCGGTGCCGACCGCGTGTTCGTCACCTGCGTCCACCCACTGTTCGCCCGCGACGCGCGACTCAAACTCGAACGCGCTGGCGTCGAGGCTATCTACGGCACGGACACCATCGAGCGTGCCGTCAGCGAAGTCAGCGCCGCCCCCGCTGTCGCCGAGCAGTTGTGACGCGTCGCCTCAGGACTCTATCTCGACGACGTCGAGCGAGCCATCGACGACGAGCGTGAGCGTGTCGCCATCGACGGTGTAGGTGAGACGCACCCGAACCGGGTCGGTCTCGACCAGTCGCTGCCGGTCGGCCGAGAGGTCAGCGAACTGCCAGACCGACTCCTCGCTGAGGGAAATCCCGTGGTCGTAGTAGAAGGCGATCACGGCGGGGTGGTGAAGCAGGGTGATCCGGGGGGTCGTCGGGACGCGTCCGCCACAGCGAGAGCACTCAAACTGGACGAACGCGCTGTCTTTGATCTCCGCGGCGATGTCCTCGGGAACGTTCTCGGAGACGTCGATAATCGCGGATAGCGAGTCGACGGTCGGTTCGATGGCCCCGTCGCAGTACAGACAGAAGCCGTCGTAGATCTGCCGGAGTTTGCTCTGGAGATACCGGCTGGCGACCGCAGGGATCTCCTCGCGGTCGTAGCCCGCGATGACGCTCGGCGGAACCCCCACCGCCATGTGGATCCCGCAGTCCTCACACTCGACCAGCACCGTCTGGTTCTCGTAGGAGAGCGTCTGCGTCCCGCCGCAGGTTCCACACGGGGCCGAAACCGGGATCGAATCGACGTCCGCGCTGGTCGTGTAGGTGCCTGCCTCGACTGCGCCGACGACCTGCATCCCGGTTCGGGTGAGTTCGTACCCCTCGTCGGTCCGGGTGACGAGGCGACCGACGAGTTTGTCGAGATGGTAGTTGAACTGTCCGGAGTCGCGCATCCCGACGGCCTCGCGAAGATCCGAAAACGTCGCCTCGTGGCCCTCGGCCTCCCACAGCGCACGCAGGATGTCGACCCGGTTGGTGTCCGACAGCGTCGAAAACACCGCCTCGGGGTCGTCGCGCTCGACGAACGTCGGCGTGGTCATACCCCCACTATCTCACGAATGGCTTGTAAATGACTCGGCGGGTGAGAACACGCACACAGTAAGTGAAGAAATCTTCAGTAACGCCGTTTACAGAAATGTTCTTCAGATTATACTTATGGGGAACGGGGCCGTGGTGATCACCACGATGAATTACATCCCAAGCGGGGAACACTTCCCGAACGAATCGCGTGAACGCGGCGGCGCAACAGCGGTATCGGCAGACAAAAGACGGAGTGTCGGCGGTCTCGTGGGATATCTGATCGCGCTCGGCGGGCTACTGGCCCTGCTTGCAAACCCCGCCCTGGTCGCGGGGTTGGCGATCGGAGTCGGGGCGGGAACTGTCGGAAAGCAAATGCTTCTGCGAGTTCGTCGACGGGTCGATGCGTCTGGACGGCGGAACCAGCCAGCGCGGATGCCGACGGCGCGGTCGAGATCGCGACCGTCGAAGGAGTGACGGCCGACCGGGATCACAATTCCTAATGTCGTTGCTGACTGACTACTCAGTCAGTGAGCGAAATCGAGTGTCGGGACGAGATCATGGACGGCGTCTACCGTGCGCTGTGTACGCACGGCTACGCCGACCTGACGGTGCAGAATATCGCCGACGAGTGCTCGAAGAGCACGTCGCTGCTGCACTACCACTACGACACGAAAGAGGAGTTGCTCGGGGAATTTCTTGACCACATTCTCGACGAGTACGAGTGTCGCGTCGAGAACCGGGCCGAGGGGACGCCAACCGAGCAACTGTGTGCCTTCATCGCGCGATACGTGTTCGGGCCGGACGACGACGAGCGCGAGTCGTATCATCTCGCTTTGCTCGAGATGCGAGCGCAGGGGCCGTTCGACGACCAGATCCGCGACGAACTGGTTCGCGCTGACGAACTGCTCAGAGAGACCGTCGCCGAGATTCTCGAAGCAGGTATCGACGCCGGGGAGTTCGAGGCAGTCGACGTCGACCGAACAGCGGCGTTCGTCGTCGCGACCCTTGACGGCGCACGAACCCGGCAAGTGACACTCGGCAACAATCCGCCGACGGACCAGCCGTACACGCGAACGGTCGCCGAGGAGACACTCTCCCGGGTCGTGGACCCGCTGCTCACCGCAGACACCCAGCGGCCGACGCTCGCGGATACGCTCGCGGACATGCCCGACTGGGCCGAGCGATAGGTCCAGCGAGACCGGCCGATACAGCCCTCCCACGAGAGTTGCTCAGTCAGGACTCACGACACGAATCTGCTCGCCCCACGGCAGACAGACGACACGAATCTGCTCGCCCCACGGCAGACAGACGACACGAATCTGCTCGCCCCACGGCAGACAGACGACACGAATCTGCTCGCCCCACGGCAGACAGACGACACGAATTGGCCACAGCAGACGATCCGCACCATCCCAAATGCGTCTTCCAAACCCAATCCGGCTGACAATCCTGTGGATCGGCTTCGGGCTCGCCCGGGTCGGTCTCGTCGACCGAGAGCACGTGGTGCGGACGACGGATCTGGCGTGGCCGCGTATCGTGACCGGGATCGCCCGGATGTCGAAAAACGCGGTCGACGTCGCGATGGTCGGGGTGGCAGTCGGCACGTCGGCAGTTGCCGGTGTCGGCTTTGCCACTCCGTACTGGGGACTTGCCTTCGCGGTTGGTGGCGGCGTCGCTGGCGGGACGCTCGCGCTGGTCTCACAGCGCTTTGGCGCAGATGCCTACGAGGAACTCGGCTTGACCATCCGGACGAGCACCCTCATGACCGTCGTGTTGACGGTGCCGATCACCGCCGTATTCTGGACGTTCCCGGGCGAACTCATCTCGGTGCTGAGCAGCAACGAGGACGCGATCGAACAGGGGGCGACGTACCTCCAGATCGTCGGCCTCGGGATTCCCTTCGCCGGGCTGAATCTCGTCGGCAGCCGCGCCGTCATCGGGGCCGACGACGCCTACACCGCGATGCAGTTGCGCGGGGCCGGTGCGGTCGCGAACATCGGGTTGAACGCCGTCTTCATCTTCGGGTTGGGGCTGGGCGTCACGGGGGCCGCACTCGGAACGGTGCTCTCGAACGCTGGCGTGACGAGCGCGTTCGCGATTGGACTCACCCGCGGTCGCCTGCCCGGCGCGGGTGAGTTTCCCGTCCAGATCGCCGCGACCAAATCGTACGTCGACGTGGGGATGATGCGAGACATCGTCGACATCGGTCTCCCGATCGGCGCACGGGGACTCGTCTGGACGGTCGCCGAGTTTCCCATGCTCGGCATCCTCGATCTCTTCGGTGAAGCGACGGTCGCCGGGTTCGTCATCGCCCGACGGATCGTCGGGATCATGAACGCGCCCGGATGGGGCTTCGGACTCGCGTCGTCGAGTCTCGTCGGGCAGGCGCTCGGCGAAAACGACGAGCGCAAGGCCACCTCCTACGGACAGGATATCATCCGATTCGCCGTCGCGACGTATCTGGTCTCGGCGGTGCTGGTCGCGCTCTTTGCCGACCAGATCGTCGCGCTGTTCGCGCAGGACCCAACGAGTCCGGAGGTGCCGATCGCTGTCAATCTCGTCTACGTCTCCTGTGTCGCGGTGCTCCTGCGCGGGGTCTCTGGCGCGGCGGCGGGGCCACTCGACGCGAGCGGCGACACCCGTGTGCCCTTCCTCAGCCAGTTTATCGGGATGTTCTGTGTGGCGATTCCGCTGACGTATCTCGGGGCGACGACGGGGCTTGGCATGTGGGGGCTGTATCTCGCCCTGTTCGCTGAGACTGCCGTCCCCGCGGCGATCAACTACTGGCGGTTCCAGACCGGGAAGTGGAAATCGATCAGCGAAGAGTATCGACCGGAGGCAGCGTACGCTGACGATTAATGGGCGTTCTCGCCGTGCTGTGGCCCGTCAGAAGTCCCATGCGAGCCAGCCAACAGTCGTGACCAGTACCAGAATGGACGCAGTCTACCGATACAGCGGGGAACGGACACACCGTTGAGTTTGCCGAAGAGTGAAGTATCAAAAACTACACAGCAGTTACTCTCCAATCCTCCAGCGTATGGAAACTCTTCGGGGCCTGTACCGGCAACTGGATGATCGAGTTCGTGAACTGTCTCGCGTTTCCTACTCACTACTCCTTGGTCTCGTCACCGCCATGGCTGTAGTTGCTGTTAGAATTCCACTATCGGGTCAGGGAAATTTTGAATCAATAGCAATAGGACTGACGATGGGGATCACTATGGCTGTCGTCTCCTACCCTTTTGACCCGAATACCACGAGTGAATAAGTCCCCATTCTGATCTGAGTCGGGCAAGGACAATATATCAGATTCTGGGTATTTACCAGAGCATTCGGAATCACCGGAGATCAAGCCACCAAGGGCTCAGGAATGAAACTGGCTGAGGGGAGTAAGCCCCCTTCTGTTTACCCGGTATTCAGCTAAGCGTCCGAACCGTGTGTCCGGGCTACCTTGCGGTCCGGACTTGCACCGGCGAGGATTCGCCGTTCCAGCCGTTCTCCCCCGTCTCGTGCGGCGATGCCGCCCGATCGAGGTCTCCCGTTGGTCGACCTCGCGTCCTCGGTGGGTTAACTCCCCGTCGCTTCGGCCGTGTGGCCTGGCTTCGGGTTCGCGCACCTCATCGGTCGGGGGGAGGGGTCTCGTTTCTGTTCCAGAGCCGACGGTCTCCCGCCCCGGGGTTGCCCCCGGTCGCCCGCCCGGACGGTGGGGGGACTTTTCTCATGTCCCTTGGCCAGTGGCTGCCGGGACACGGGAACCGGGCTCCCTCTGCCACTTCGTGGTATGGACTCCGGGAGGGTAAGCCCGTCGGTCGGAGGGAGAGTCAGACAGTCGAGATAGACCCCGACAACTCTGTGATTCGACGGGGCTAATACCAACGTTGAAGGCGCAGATCGGTCTAACACGTCTATGGCCGCGGACACCGACCGACGGCGATTCCGGCGCGCGTCGTGGGCGAACGCCGTCGGCAACGCGGTCAAGATCATCGTCGAGGGGGCGGCCGGGCTGACCTTCGGCAGCGTCGCACTCGTCGCCGACGCCGCCCACTCCGTGGCGGACCTGATCGCGAGTTTCGTCGTGATCCTCTGGGGCGGGAGCAGATTCGACGCACCCGACAGGGAACACCCACACGGCCACGCCCGAATCGAACCGCTGACCGCGCTGTTTGTCGGTGCCGTGATCATCATCCTCGGGCTGAATCTGCTCTACGAGTCGGTGAACGGACTGCTCGGTGAGAGCACAGTCACCTTCAGCCCGATTCTGATCGGGGCGCTCGCCTTCGCGATGGTGGATATGTATCTCGTCTACTGGTACACGCGGCGGATGAACAAGGGTATCGACGCTCCCGCGCTCCGCGCGCTCGCTGCGGACTGTCTCAACGACCTCTACACGACTGTCGCGGCCATCGTCGGCGTTCTCGGCGTCGCCGCAGGCTATCCGATTCTCGATCCGCTCGCTGGCGCGCTGGTCAGCGGACTCGTCGTCTATCAGGGAGTCGACATCGCCCGGGAGAATCTCTCGTATCTCTCGGGCAAGGCCCCGCCCGACGAACGACGCGAGGAGGTTCGGGAGACGCTGCTGTCGTATCCGGCCGTGCGAGGCGTCCACGACCTTGCGGTGTTTTACGACGGGTCGGTTATCGAGGTCGAAGCCCACATCGAAACCGACGGGAACCTCACGCTACGGGAGGCCCACGACCTGGAGACTGAACTGCTCCGTGCGGTTCGCGACCTCGAGGATATCGAAGACGTCCATCTGCATCTCGACCCGTCCGGGATCGGTGAGTGGAAGGACAACGACGCAGATGCAGGCGTCGAGACGGGGATCGAAGACAACAGTGTCGGGGACGCCGACAGAACCTGAGGGAAGCGAGCGAGCGCGAAGGGACGGCGGCCGCACACAGCCAGCCGACATTTATATCAGCGACGGGCGAACCGGGGGTATGGAGACGTTCGTCGTCGTCGGTGGCGATGCGGCGGGGATGTCCGCCGCGAGCAAGGCAAAGCGAGACGACCCCGAGATGGAGGTGGTCGTCTTCGAGAAAGGCCAGTGGGTCTCGTATGGGGCCTGCGGACTCCCCTACTACATCAAAGGCGAGATACAGTCGCTGGAGGAACTGGTCTCGATCACCCCCGAGGAGTTCCGCGAGGAGCGCGATATCGACCTGCGGACGGGACACGAAGTGGTCGACATCGACCCCGACGAGCGGACGGTCACCGCCGAGAGCGAGGACGAAACGGTCGAACAGCCGTACGACCACCTGTTGATCGCGACCGGCGCGGAGCCAGTACTACCGCCAATCGACGGGCTGGATCTGGAAGGCGTCTACACGCTGGGGTCGATGTCGGACGGTAAGGAACTTCGAGAATACGTTTCGCGTGCGCGCTCGGAGGAGAATCTTGACCAGCCAGACAGCGGCCCTGCCTGCCAGTTTCTCGAACAGTGTACCGGGCCGGTGGGAGTCGTCGGCGGCGGCTACATCGGCGTCGAGATGGCCGAAGCACTCACCGCAAACGGGTTCGAGGTGCACCTGTTCCAGCGCGGCGACCGGATCCTGAAGGGATTCTCCGAGGCGACGAGCGACAGTGTCTGTGCCCATCTGGAAGCACAGGACGTCGCGGTGTATCTCGGCGAGAGTGTCATCGAAATCGAGGGCGACGAGCGCGCCACGGCAGTCAGAACGGAGGGCCAGCGAGTGCCCGTAGAGATGGCACTCGTCGGGACGGGCGTACGCCCCCGCACCGACCTCGCGGAGGATGCGGGGATCGAACTCGGCGAGACGGGAGCAATCGCGGCAGACGCCTACCGCGAGACGAACGCCCCAGACGTGTACGCGGCAGGTGACTGCGCCGAGGTCGAACACGTGGTCACGGGCGAACCGGCGTACGTTCCGCTCGCGCTGACGGCGAACCGACACGGTCGCGCGGTTGGACAGACTGTCACCGGCACCCCGTCGGTGGGCGGGGCGGTTGCGGGGACCGCTGCGGTCAAGGCCTTCGATATCGAGGCCGCACGCACGGGGTTGCTTAATGCCGAGGAGGCACGCGAGGCGGGATTCGAACCAGTCACCGAGACAATCGAGGCGAAATCGCGGGCCGGGTACTACCCCGAGGGCGGAACCGTCGAGGTGACGCTGACCGCAGACCGAGAGACGGGGCGCGTCCTCGGTGGGAGTCTCACCTCAGAGTACGGCGAGGGCGCAGTCCACCGGAGTCACGCGCTCGTCGGAGCGGTTACCGAGGGTGTCGCGGTGGCAGAACTCGCGAACTACGACCTGGCTTACGCGCCGCCGTTCAACACCACGTGGGATCCGGTGCTGACGGCGGCGAAAGTGCTCGAAGGGAAGGTAAACGACAGCTAGTCCGAGTCGGTTGCCGACAGCGTTATCGTGATCGTGTTGCCTCGCGGTCGCTCACGGAAGGAGATCGATCCATCGGAGAGCGTGACGACCCAGTAGACGAGCCATAGACCCAGACCAGAGGAGTGATACAGCGCGTTCATCTCCCGGTCACCAGTCAACACCCGGTACTCCTCTTCCGGGATGGGCGGGCCGTTGTCCTCGACTGTGATCCGCAGCCTGTCGCCGTCCAGTTTCTTGCCAGTGACGCGTACCCGTGGACTGTGAGTCGCGTGCTTCGCGGCGTTATCGATGAGTTCAGCGATAGCGAGTTCGAGTTCTGGCAGACCGCACGTCGACATCATATCCGGGAGATCAACGTCGATTGTGGCGTCGGGGTGGTGTCTCCGAACCCGGTCGACCGCACTGTGGGTCGCCATCACGAGATCGACAGTCGAACACTCGGTCGGGTCGGTGAGCACGTCGATGATATCCCGTTGTTTTTCCGCGGTCTCGACGAGTTCCGAGCCGATCTTCCGGATCACGCGCGTCTGCTCGGTGATATCGTCGACATCTGTCTCCCGCTCGATCGTATCGACGGCGGAGATGATCACGTTCAGTTCGTTGCGGAGATTGTGTCGCAAGAGATTGTCCATCACCGCGAGTTGGCGCTCTCTGCGACGGCGGTCGGTGATGTCTCTAGTAAATCCCACGATACGAACCACCTCGCCGTCCTCCGTGATCGGTTCTGACTGCACCCACATCCATCGGTCGCACGTCTCCCCAGACCCGATACGGTACTCCATGTCGACCGGTGAGCCGTTCGAGAGTGCCTCCATGGCCTTCTCGACTGCCTCGCGGTCTTCGGGGTGAATGCTCTCGAGAAAGTTCCGGGGGTTTGCTTTGAGGGCCTCGATGGAGGAGCCATACAGGTGTTCGTACGCAGGGTTCACGAACAACAGTTCGTCCCAGTCCCCCGAGAACATCCAGAGTACGTCGGCTGTCGTGTGGGCGATTTCTTTGAGTCGGGACTCGGTATCTGCCTGTCGCTGTTCGGCCTCGACGCGGTCGGTGACGTCTCGCGAACTGACGACGTAGCCATCCAGTTGCGAATCGGTGAGATTCGAGAAGCGGCTTTCGAGCCAACACCAGGACCCATCCGCCCGTCGGAAGCGATATTCACCGGTCGCGTCGCGGAACCGCCCCTCCCCGATGACGCTCTCGAACACGTCACGGACGCGGGCTCTGTCTTCTGGATGAATGTACTCGAAGGTGTTCTCGCCGATCAACGTCTCGGGGTCGTAGCCCAGGATTGGCTCTGCCGCACGGTTGACGTACCGAAACACTCCCTCCTCGTCGATGACGACGATCTTATCCTGCGCGTATTCGAGCAAGATATCCGAATCGACGAGAGAGGACATGCGCCGCAATTGTAACCGAACAGGAAAAAGCGTGGTGGGCATTACGAGAGTGTGGTGATTCGTACTCTGGAAGGGGAGATGCGTCTCACAGGCGAACACGAAGGGAAAGGGGTAGAGCGTGTGAAACTCCGATCGAGGGCGGCGCGCCCTCTGTGTACAGGCTAGACACCCAGGAATAAATATGCCAGCCACCCGGAGTGAAAGTGAAATCCCTATCGAGAGGTCGTAATACCGGAGTTTGAAAGAGTCGTCGTTATCACGGAACAGCAGCGTTAAGTGCGCGGTGTGCCGAACTGACGCTAATGGAATTCGATCCCGAGGCGTATTTCGCGCCCGACAGACTCGAAAAGCGCGAACGACTCGAAGAGGAGGGGATCGACCCCTATCCTCACGAGTTCGATCGGACGGTATCGATCGGGGAGTACGTGGATCAGTTCAGTGAGCAAGACGAGATCGATAGCGACGACACCTATCGGCTTGCCGGGCGCATCACCGGCAACATCCGTGATCTGGGGAGCATCACGTTTCTCGACATCAGCGACGAGAGGGGCAGCGTCCAGCTGTTTTGTAACGAGGACGCGATGGACAACTACGACATCCTCGATACGGTCGACCGCGGGGACTTCGTCGGAGTGACGGGGACGCCGATGCGAACGCAGAACGGGGAACTGTCGATCAACGTCTCCGAGATGGAGATGCTCTCGAAGGCGCTCAAGCACCCACCGGGCTACGAAGGGCTGAACGAGGAGCAAACGCTCCGCAACCGGGCCGTCGCGATGTGGGACGACTCGCTGCGCTCGAATCTGGAGTATCGCTTCGAGATGCTCCGTGTGATCCGGGAGTATCTCGCGAGTCAGGACTTCACCGAAGTGCAGACGCCCGTGTTGCAGAACATCTACGGCGGGACGAGCGCCCGTCCGTTCAGCACGGAGGCGAACGCGAAAGACAGCGAGATGTACCTGCGGATCGCGAAGGAACTGTACCACAAACGGCTCGTCGTCGGTGGGTTCGAGCGGATCTTCGAGATTGGGAAGGACTTCCGCAACGAGGATATCGACACGACCCACAACCCGGAGTTCACCATGATGGAACTGTATCAGGCCTACGCCGACTACGAGGACATCATGTCGTTGACCGAGGACCTCGTCGTGGCGATTCTGGACGAACTGAACGACGGGGAGTACGCGATCGAGTATCACAACCCGGTCAGAACTGACGACGGTCATATCGTCCGTGACGAGGAGGGAACGATCGAGACGGAGGTCGTCGAACTGGATTTCTCGCCGCCGTGGCCACGGCTGTCAGTCGAAGAAGCTCTCGTCGAATACGCCGACATCAACCCGTCGGAGTTGAGCGACGAGGAACTTCGCGAGCGTGCACTCGAAGCGGGGGGTGAGTTCCCCGGCGGGTTCTCTCGAGGGCTTGCGATCATGGAACTGTTCGAGGCGCTCGTCGAACACAAGCTCACGGGGCCAGTCTTCATCGTCGACCATCCAGTCGAAACGACGCCGCTCTCGAAGGATCACCGGGACAAGGAGGGGCGCATCGAGCGGTTCGAGCTATTCGTCGCCGGGGCAGAGGTCGGAAACGCCTACACCGAACTCAACGACCCGATTCAGCAGGGCGAACACTTCGCCGAGCAGATGAAGCGCCGGGAAGAAGGTGACGAGGAAGCACACCAGATGGACGAGGACTTCGTCGAGGCGCTCGGGTACGGAATGCCGCCGACCGGTGGACTCGGAATCGGTATCGACCGACTGGCGATGATCCTCACCGATTCACAGTCGATCAAGGACGTTCTGCCGTTCCCGATGGTCGCCTCGGAGTAAGGAATCAGACGGTGGAGGAAGAGTTCGAGTCGATAGCAGTTAATTGTGAGTGATTAGTTGGTTGTGAGTGATATCGATTGATCGGAAGTAGTAACAGCTGATGAGCGACAGCTGAGAGGTGAAGTCTGAACGATTGGGAGCAGTGGTCTTTGAACAGCCGGATCTGTTGTATCGGGTGTTGTCGTCCTGTGAGAGAGTGACCGTGTGAGAGTGACCGTGTAAGAGTGACCGTGTGAGTCGAGAATAGTAGAACAGGAAAGAGTCGATAGCTTCGGCAGCGGGGAGTGCCCCCCACCCCTTCGTTTCAGGTGGAACCAGAAAGAGAGGAGTCCCCACAACAGCAGAGAGAAAGATGTGCTCTAGACTAGGAAAGATTTAATATAGATACACTATAACCAAATCCGTAGTGGGTGAAAGAGCAACAAACCACTCTAGTTATTATTGCAATATTACAATAGTTTATTTCTACTAGTGTATTCTCTAGTAGAACTAGACAAAAAACGAACTAGCGACAGGACGTGAGTCTTGGTCGACATCCCCTCAGTTCTATCCTTCTAGATTCACTAGATTTTCTGCTCTAAACACACGCCTGTCGCTTCCAGAGCGTCGTCGTTCCCCGGTCGTCTGCCTGTTTCCACTTGAAACGAAGGGGTGGGGGGTGTCGGAACGGGAGAAAAACTCCCGAATTTCCTTCTGTACTGTCGAGTTTCTTCCCACACCCCTTCTTTTCACCTCCAGATTTATTCGCATCCTCTGGTTGACAATTGTCTGACGTAGGCTTAAGTACGTCCGGTCGGGTTTTTGATGCAAGCCCCGCAAGGGGCCGGGAGGATTATCGAATGGGACTGCTTACAGGCCTCAGATCGAGCATTTCGCGTGCAGTATCGTCGCTGTTCTCCGAGGAAGATCCCAAGCGGATCGGGATCTACGGACCGCCGAACGCGGGGAAGACAACGCTGGCGAATCGGATCGCGCGTGACTGGACCGAGCACGGCGACGCCGTCGGGCCGGAGAGTCACGTTCCCCACGAGACACGGCGCGCCCGACGCAAGGAGAACGTCGAAATAGAGCGGGACGGCAAGACCGTCACCATCGACATCGTGGATACACCGGGTGTGACGACGAAAGTCGACTACACGGAGTTTCTCGAACACGACATGGAGAAAGACGACGCAGTTCGTCGCTCTCGCGAGGCGACCGAAGGGGTCGCCGAGGCGATGCACTGGCTCCGTGAGGACGTCGACGGCGTCGTCTACGTCCTTGACGCGGCGAACGACCCGTTCACGCAGGTCAACACGATGCTCATCGGCATCATCGAGAGTCAGGATCTTCCGGTCTTGATCCTCGCAAACAAGATCGACCTGGAGGAAGCGAGCGTCCAGCGTATCAGAAACGCATTCCCACAGCACGAGACGATTCCGCTCTCGGCGCTCGAAGGGGACAACATGGACGAAGTGTACGGCAAGATAGCGGAGTACTTCGGGTGATAACATGGCAGAAGTCAAACAACGTGACGGCGTTCAGATAGACCTCATCAGCGGCCAGCGACTGGCCGGGCAGACGACGATGGAGAAGATTCGCATGATCCTGGACGGCGTCCGCGACGGGAACATCGTGATCCTCGAGGAGGGACTTTCCCCTGACGAGGAGTCACGCCTCATCGAGGTGACGATGACCGAGATCAGCCCAGAGGAGTTCAACGGGATCGAAATCGAGACGTACCCGCGCTCGGAGACAGCGGACGCGAGCTTTCTGGACCGGCTGATGGGTCGCGAGTCGGCGAAGAAGCTGACTGTCATCGGGCCAGCAAACCAGATCGAGACACTCCACAAGGACGAAACGCTCATCCAGACACTCGTCTCCCGGAAATAACGAATGCCTCACCAGTGTACCGACTGCGGCCGGACCTTCTCGGACGGCTCGAAGGAGATGCTGTCGGGCTGTCCCGACTGTGGCGGCAACACCTTCCAGTATCATCCCGAGGCACCTGACGAGTCCGAACCAGACACGCCGCCAGAGCCTCCCGAGCCCGCCGTCGATAGCTCGGTGGCACAGACTGTCGGCAACGCTGCGACGGCTGTGCGGGATTTTGTCGGCTCGGACAGTAGCTCCGGCGCTGGATCAGATGCTGGTTCCGTAGGTACGGATCCGAACAGCAAAGCGGCCACTGCTTCGAGTTCCTCGGTCCAGCCCGACTCCTCAACTGACCGGTCGCCCGAGAGGGACAGCGACACACCGGCCCGTGCCAGCATGGCCGAAACTGAAACCAGCGCGGCCGAGACCGAAAACGACGCGCAGGCGAGCGCGCGCTCGGACGTCGTCTCACCAGACGAGTTACCTCCGGCACCGGACTCACCGGTCACCAGCGACCAGACTAGGTCACGCCCGGCCCCGGTGATGGACGACCAGACCGACGATGCTGCAGAGCGGCCGAGCCTCGAACAACTTCGCGAGGAACTCAACGACCAGTTTGAGTCGATTCGCGTGCTCGAACCAGGCCAGTACGAACTCAACCTGATGGAACTGTACAACCGCGAGGAGTACATCATCGCTCTCCAGGAGGACGGTAAGTACACGATTCAGGTCCCCGAACGCTGGAAAGACGAGTAGCTCGACTCCCCTTTGCCACTCCGAAATACGCCACGCCGTTTTGCCACTCCGACATCCGTCACATCGTCCCGTCACTCCGAAATACGCCACGTCGTTCCCTTCGTGTAGGCCCACGGTTCGACTGAGAGCGTCGTCTGCTCGCCGATTCGTTCCATGTACGCACCGATTTCCTTTGGAGACAGCTCGATGTCGCTGGCGATATCTCGACTCTTCAGGTAACAGACCCCCTCCTTTTCTACTCGAGCTTTCAGATACTCGATGACCACGTTCGCTTTCGGCGGGATTTCGTCGGTCCCGATGTCCTCGTCTGCCGTCGTACTCTCGTCGGTGGAACGCTCCTCAGGTGTCGTACTCATGGATCTCCTCCCGTCTGGTGCTGTTCGAGTAGGCCAAACTGGTCGACGACGAGACAGCAGACGTTGAGGAGGATGAGTCCGCCCAGTAGGAGATAGCTGTCCGTGCTGTCCAGTCGATACAGCAGGGGCAGATACGCGAGTGGCACCAGAATGGCTCCCCAGAACGCAATCTGTCCCAGGCCGCGCTGGAGGAGTCGTCCGGGCCGTACTGTCACGCGCTGGCTGCTCATATCTATCCGTTCGACACGACGTATAATGGGTCTCCCGTAAACTCAAATCGCTGTTTGACCCATCCCGTTCCAGTACTGGCGGTAGGATTGATCCTCCCAGACCGGACACGGCGGACTATCTGATCCACACAGAACGGACACGACGGGCCCCCTGAAGACGATTGACCACAGAGAAATTTCCAGGCGAAACAGCGGCGTTATGCGATTTTCTCGTACTGGTCGCCGAGTTTGTCGGCGGCTTCCTGCATCTGCTCGGTCTCGAACTCGCTGAGGTCCCACTCGACGATTTCCTCGACGCCGTCGGAGCCGAGTTTCGCCGGGACGCCAAACGCGGCGTCTTCGTGACCGAATTCGCCCTGTAGCGCGACCGAACACGGGAGCACCTCACCGGTATCGTCGAGAATTGCCTCGACGGTGTGGGCGACGCCGCGGGCCGGGCCCCACTCCGTAGCGCCCTTGCGCTCGATGACGTTCATCGCGCTCTCCTGCAGGTCCGCCAGAATCTCCTCTTTTTCGTCCTCGTCGAAGGAAAGATCCTGTCCGTCGACGCGGACCTTCGAGAACACGGGGACCTGTGAGTCGCCGTGCTCGCCGAGGATAGTCGCGTCGACGTTCTGCACGGGGACGTCGAAGCGCTGGGAGAGCACGTATCGGAACCGTGCCGAGTCGAGTCGGCCGCCGAAGCCGATGACGTGCTCGCGCGGTCGGTCGCCGGACTCGTAGAGGTGCCGGTTGAGCAGGTCGACCGGGTTCGAGGTCGTCACGGTGATGAACTCGTCGTTGTACTCCGCGAGCGAGGACTGGATATCCTCCATGATCGGGGCGTTGTCGTCGGCAAGATCGAGTCGGCTGTCGCCGGGCGACCGGGGGAGTCCCGCAGTGATGACGACGACGTCCGATCCTTCCGTGGCGTCGTAGCCGCCCTGTCGAACCTCAGTGTTCGAGTCGTAGGCGATGCCGTGATTCGCGTCTGCCGCCTGTCCCACCGTTACGTCCTCCTGCTCGGGGATGTCGACGAAGACGAGTTCGTCAGCGATGTCCCGAAGCGCGATACTGTATCCCGCCGCCGCACCGACGGTGCCTGCCGCACCGATAATGCTTACCTTTGCCATACGTGAAACGCATCTCGGGTCGGGGTTAAACATACCGAAACGCGACTGTCACCGCTGTTTCGATACTCTCTCTATCCAGAATCTATATCCAATCTCGGCTGATCAGATCCGTACTGAGGACACTCGTCGCATGCCATCGAACTTCGTATTTTTGCTACTATCTCAACGAATCGTCCACTCTGTCTTCGCCGGAATTGTCGTCGGAGGTGGTGGATTTGCCGTCTTGTGGCTTCTCTCAATCATCGGCGGGACGCTCCATCCCGACACGAGACAGGTGTATCTGTACCTCTGGGTCGCACTGACGTTTACATTCTCGCTTGAGATTCTGAATATCGATATCTTCATTGGAGGATATCTGGAGTTGTTACATATCTCCCTCATTTCGATGAGCGCGATCGTAAGCGCGACCGTCTCACTGTCTCTCTCTGATGGCGATCCCATCTGGACGGAGTTACACTTCACATAACGACTCTCCGACCTGCCCCACTGATTTCTGTGGCGCAAGTCATTTTGTCGCGCATCTGCTCTGTTCGGGTATGAGCGACTTCGACAAGGAAGCCGAGCGCGAGAAACTTCGCGAGAAGTACGAGCGCGACAGTGAGGAGCGTGAGGCGACCGAGCGGATGAGCGAACTACTCCTGCAGGGGGCGACGATGACGAACGCCCACTGTTCGGAGTGTGGCGACCCCATCTTCCGGTACGACGGACAGGAGTTCTGTGCGACCTGCGAGCGCGCGGTCGAACGCGATACTGCCGACACGAGCGAGTCAGATGACGCAGACGAATCGACTGCAGCCGATCAGTCCAGCGGGGGAATCGAAGTGACCAGCCCCGATGACACGCAGGTTCAGTTCGGCGGCGCGTCTCCCGAACAGGACCAGCCCAGTACTGGTGACACAGAACAGGCCGGTGCTGCCGACGCCGCTTCGAGTGGAAACGGGGCGAGGCTGCCGTCTGCTGACCAGGATACACCGGAAACTGCCGGCGCAGACTCTACAGATGCAGGCCGAACTGCACCGGTCGACTCGACTGCGAGCGACGACTCACGCACTCGCGAGCGCGCCGATGATACTGACGCGTATCGTGACCTCGACGACCGCGCTCCGCGACGGGAGTCTCCGACTGGTGGGGCGACACGACAGTCCCCGACCGATGGTGATGTCGCGACGGCAGAAGCGTCGCTGGTTCGCTCGCTCGTTCGATTCAGCGAGCGGGCCGAAGCCACAGAGGATCCGCGACAGGCCCGTGACGAACTCGCGGCCGCACGCGAGGCCGCAGAGGCGCTCGCAGCGCTTCGGCGGTAGCCCGACGGCATAGTCAATTCTATCCGCACGTGAAGTCCCCGAACGCGAGGTCGTTGTCCGCTGTCAGCGACGTCTGACTCACACATTCCTGATATACGGTGCCCTGTGCGTCGAGTAGCCGGACAGTGACGTCGATCTGTTTGTTGTTCCCGCCGTCGAACGTCTCGTCGAACGTCCCAGCCATCGTGATCGTTCTCGGACTCGCACTGAGTTCGTTCCCGCCGCTGGTCAGGACGAATTCGATCGTTCCGGCCCCGTCTGGCTGAGTCACGTCTCCGCTGACCGCAAATTGACCGATATTCCCGCTTTGCCCTTGGCTCTGTGTCACTGTCGCCGAGATGTCTGCGAACTGTGGCTCCGCATCCTCGGTCACTGTTACGCTGGCGGTGTCACTGCTGTCGTTACTGCTGACGGTTGCCGTGTACTCGCCAGCGTCGCCAGTTCCGGTCCCCCAGTCGAGCGTGACCGTTTCGGTCTCACCCGCTGCGACGCTGACCGTTGTGGTGTCTGTCTCGCCGACGCCACCGATATCGAGGGCTATCTCTGCGTTCTGGACGGCAGTCCCTCCTGTATTGGTGATGTCGGCCGTCACCGAGAGCGTCTCTTCCTCGGCCACGGGTTCGTTCGTTCCCGTGATGGTGACATCCAGGAACGGCGCTCCGGATTCGATCACATCGACAGTCGTCGCGGCGCTTGCGTCGTCCGTGAACACGCTCACGCCGTACTCGCCCGGCCCTCCGCCGAACCCATCGAGCGAGTAGGTGAGTTCTCCCGACCCCGTCTCTCCGGGGTCGAGTTGCAACTGTGTACTCTCTCCGCTGTTGCCGTCGAACTCCAGTCCGACAGTCTGTGTTCCCGCCTGGTCACCGATGTTCGTCACTTCGTACTGGACTGTGACCGTCCCGTCTTCTTCGACTGGGCTGTTCGTGCCGGTCACGCTGACGTCGAAGTACGGCCCCGACTCGACGGTGACCGTCTCCGTGCGCATCTTCTGCTCGCCGTCGATCTCGTAGTACAGCGTTATCGTGACCGTCTCGCCGATCATCCCGGTGTCGAATTCGGCCAGCGTACCCGTGGTGACGTCACCGCTCGCGACGACTTCGTTTGTATCGAGCGAGTACTGTGTTCCGTCGATATTGAGTCCGTTCTTGTTCCCTTTCTTATTTATCGAACCACCGCCGCCGAATGTGAGTTCACTGCTCCCTTTATTCTCAACCACTGTCGCGCCCGAACTCGTCCCGTTGAGCGCGATCCCAGTCACGGTCACGTCGCTGCTTTGCGTGTTCTTGACGTCGAACTGCACGATATTCCCGTTGCTCCCCGGACGGCCGTTGAATATCCTGATATCCGGTTCGACGATGGACACGGTCGCCGTTTTGCTCTCGTTTGCGCTCGCCACTGTGATCTCTCCCGTTCCTGCCGGAGTCGCTCCCGTCTGCCAGCGAAGGTCCGTGTCGACGCTCATCCCCCGGCCGAGTGTGATCTGTTCGCTGTCGACGGTCGTCCCGTCGAAGTCCTCGAGCTCGACCGTCTGTGTGTCCGTGCTACTTCCGGTGTTTTCGATCGTCGCAGAGACCACGACCTCGTCGCCGCGGGTGACCGGCGAGTTCGTTCCCGTAATGTTGACCGCGAAAAACGGTGGGCTGACCGACACCTGACGCGTCGTCGTCGCCGTCTCGCCCCTGTCGTCAGTCACCGTCAGCGTCACCTCGTAGGTGTCAAACGCTGAGAAACTGTGCGTGACCGTCTCGGCAGTGGTCGTCTCGGTGCTCCCGTCGTCGAAGTCCCACTGATACTCCACGATGTTCCCCTGTGGCGACTCGGATCCGGAGGCGTCGAACGCTGTCGACTCGCCCACTCCCGGGTTCGTCGGATTGGTGGTGAACGACGCGATTGGTGTGGGATTCGCCACGGTGATCAACTTCGTTCTGCTCGCGGTGCGACCGCCACTCGTCTCGATGGTCAGCGTCACGTCGTAGGTGCCGTTGTCGTCGTAGCTGTGCGTCACGACTTCACCGCTTGCTGTCGTCCCGTCGCCAAAAGTCCACTCGTAACTCGTTATTTCGCCCTCCTGCGAGACACTTGCGGATGCGTCGAACTCGATCGTATCCAGCGTCGTCGGGTTCGTCGCGTTCGTCTCGAAGCGCGCCGCGAGCGTCTCTTCGACGGCGACTGTCGTCCGGTCCAGTATCGCGTTCGACGGCGTGTGAACGACCAGAATCTCCATTCGGTCACCGGCGAGTCCGTGACTCCGGTACCACTTGTCCCCGGATTCGAAGTGGCTGTCGTCTGTCCCGCGAAGCTGCGTGAACGATTCGAGCCCGTAGCGCTCTCTCCTATCGGTCCGGAGAATCACATCTAGCTCCGTGATATCGATAGCTTCCCCGCCAGCGTGCCTGATCGTGACGTTCTGTGAGGTTACCTCGGCGTCGACGGTCAGTCTGGGCTCTCGCTCCTCACTCGTCACGTTTCCGATCAGCACGACTCCGACGAGCGTCATGAGGACGACGACGACGGCCGTGAGCAGTATCATCCCGATCACTTCCGATTGAGACCGGTTCGCGCCCGTCATGGTCACGCGCCCTCGGTCCGTGAGTCAGTCGTCCCGGTCATTTTCACCTGTTGTCGAAGTCGCTCCCGATGAAGTACGTCGCCGTCTGTCCGGTCTCGAACCGGAATTCGAGGACGAACCACTGCTGCTGTGCGTTGAGGTTCTCGCTGAACACGAGTTCGACTGTCTGGGTGTCGTCTCCGGGCAGTTCGATGTTCGGGTTCAGGTCCTCGAACGACCCCGGGATCACCCACGGGCTGTTGCTCGCTCGGTTCTGTCCGTTGACTCGCACCTGGTCGAGTTCCGGGTCGATCCTGTCGTAGAAGGCGATCCGACCGCGGCTGAAGCTGTTGTTCTGGCCCGCGTCTGCGTTGTTTCTGAACGTCGCCGTCACGGTGTTTCCTTGCCAGTCCGCCGCGACGAGTTCGATATCGCCCGGCGCTGCCGGGTTGATCTCCAGAATGTCGTCGCCTCGGCCGCCGCCAATCGGCGTTCTGTCCATCCCAACCGGAGCGTACTCCAGTTCGTAGGTTCCCTGTAGATCAAGTTCGAGTTCGCCGTTTTGCACCGTGATGTCCGTCTCGTCGAGGTTGTTGTTTTGCTCGATTTCGTCTGCCAGCAACTCCTCCCAGTCGGCCTCGCTGAGTTCCGTCCCGAGCGTGATCGTCGGGTCGTCTACCTCCTGCGTTTCGAGGACGCCCGGGATCGGTTCGATCGAGGCGGCCTGTCCGCCGCTCTCGAAGTACGACCTGTGTATCGGGATCAGACTGATCACGTCGCCCTGCAGCAGTCGCTGATTCGAGAGTGGCACCGTTGCATCCCCGTAGTCGCTGTAGACGACCGTGTTCTCGTATCGGACCGTTCCGTGCTCGTCGAACTCCGTGTAGTCCGGTGTGTACTCGATGAAGCGATTCGCTGGCTCGAACCGCTCGAACAGGTCCGGCAGGGTCTGTGTCTGCCCATCGACCGTCACCTCTGCCGCTATCGTTTTGTTGTCCGTCGTCCGTAAGGTACCCGACGGATCGGGCGGATTGACGGCGATCACTCGACTGGGAAACTCCGTGCCGAGTTTCACCGTCGTGAACCGGTCTTCGCCCGTCGTTTTCGCCTGCAGCGTCTCGCTCCGGAGTTGCACCATGTCACGCTGGGCGTCCTGATAGTGATTGAACTCGATCTCCTGATTTTGGTCCGGAACGACGAATGCCTGATACACCGCAAACAGGATGATGATCATCCCGAACAGTAGCACTGCACCGATCTGTATCGACTGCGCCCGGGTATCTGGCCGAAGATCCATCGAGAGTATATCTCTCTTGTCGGGTTTGAAATACTTAAAGCGCGGGGAAAATCCGGCCGGTTTCGGCACTGATCCTCGCGACCGTTTCAACTCAACTCGAATAGGAACTCGAAACGACCTCCCGGATGCGGTCGGCGGTCACCTCGCCGACGCCCTCCACTGCGAGTAACTCCTCCTTCTCGGCGGTCATCACGGCCTCGACGCTACCGAGCGATTCGAGCAGCGCCCGAGCGGTCACCGGCCCGACTTCGGCGATAGAGGCGACGACGTACTCCTGCTGTTCGGTGAGCGTCTTCGACTGCTTCTCACCGTGAACGCTCACTTCTCGGTCGTCGCGTTCCTGTTCGCGCTCCGCGATGACTTCCAGCAGATCTGCTGTCTCCTCCTCGCCCGCAGTCTGCATCACGCTCGCGCCGAAATCCACCGCGAGCGACGCGAGCGCGCCGCCGATTGCCTTTGGATGGACGTTTCGCTTCCCGTAGAGGTTCTCGCCTTCGAGGATCACCACCGGACGGCCGTAGTGACGGGCCGCGTCGCCCACCTGCTCGAACAGCGACCGGTCGCCGCCGGTCAGCGTATCCAGAAAGTCCTCGACGCTCTTTCGCTCGACGACCACCCGGTCCGAGAGCACGTAATCGCCCACTTCGAGCGTCTCTAGACGCGTCTCGACGCCCGAGCGCGTCGACAGATCCCGCGGAATCGCGGCGTCGAGTTCCCGCTGGTCGACGACGATTTCGACTTCGTCCTCGCCCTCCGCCGTCGCGACGACGGCCTCTCCATCCTGTCGCTCGGAACCGCTCTCTCCATTCTGCCGTTCCGAATCGCCGTCCCCTGATTCGCTCTCCTCCTCTGAGGAGGACGCGCCGCCAGCGAACGCATCGAGTCCGGCCTGCCCATCGGATTCGTCCGGTTTTCCGTCCGTGGATTCCCCCTCCCGAGCCGACCCCTCTCCGGTTTCCCCTCCGTCACCGTCGGCGCTCACGGCCTCCTCTGGAACACCGTCGAGTGCGACCTGCTCCCCAAGTTTCCCCTCGATGGTTCCGGCGGCGTCTTTCAGCCCTCGGAGTTGCTGTTCCATCTTCTTTTCGTCCTGTCTGGCCTTCCAGAAGTACGCCTCGTCGCGGGTGTCCTCCGCGAGCAAGACGACGACCCGCCCCTCGGTCTGACGGCCGGTTCGACCCTTCCGCTGGATCGACCGGATCGCAGTCGGCACGGGTTCGTAAAAGAGGACCAGATCCACCTCCGGCACGTCCAGCCCTTCCTCTGCGACTGACGTGGAGACGAGTACCTCGAACTCGCCCGCCCGAAACCGCTCCAGCGTGTCCTGCTGTTCGGTCTGGGTCATCCCCTCGCTGCCGTCAGTGTCCGACTGCCCGACGAAGCGCTCGACGGTGAAGTGATCGCCCAAAAACTCGGTCAGCGCCTCGGCGGTATCCCGGGACTCAGTGAAGACGATGACGCGCTCGCCGTCGTTGATCCCGAGCGTCTCCGCGATGAGCATCCGCGCGCGCCGGTACTTCGGGTGGAGACCGTCGTACTCCTCGGCGAGTCTGACCGCGCGCTGTACGTTCGGGTCCGAGACCATGCGCTGGTCGGCCTTCGAGGCTCCCGACGACCGGGCGGCCTCGCGCTGGCGGTCCATGTACTGCTCGAAGGACTCGACGCTCTGTGTCTCGACGTAGGTTACCGCGGTTCTGAGCTTTCGCACCTCCGCGAGGAGACTCATCCCCTGGTAGCCCTCCGACTGGTCGTCGTCCATCAACCCCCGGACGCGGCCCTGAATCTTCTGGATCTCTCGCTCGGAGAGACTGGGGTCGGTGCGACCGGTGACGCCCAGTTCCTTCAGACTTGTCAGTCGCTCCGTGATGACCTCCTGAATCAAATCCCGAATTTCCTCGACTGTCTCGGGCAACTCGACGCGCTTCCACTCGACGCTCGTCTCGTGGGTGTACTCGCTCACGTCGGCGTCGGATTCGGTCATCACCTCGACGTTGTCGATGCCGAGGTTCGCACAGACTTGCAGGATTGCCTCCTCGTCGTCGCCGGGCGAAGCGCTCATCCCCGTCACGAGCGGGTCGGCGGCGTCCTCGTGATAGCGCTCTGCGATGTAGTTGTAGGCGTACTCGCCAGTCGCGCGGTGACACTCGTCGAACGTGCAGTGTGTCACCGACGCAAGCGAGATTCGGTTGCCGACCAGGTCGTTCTCGACGACCTGTGGGGTGGCGATCACGACCTGCGCGTCCGCCCAGAGTTCGCCGCGCTCGGCGGGGCGCACCTCGCCGGTGAAGACCACTATCTCGTCGTCGGGAATCGAAAGTGCCTCACGGTAGAAGTCGGCGTGCTGGGTGACGAGTGGCTTCGTCGGCGCGAGCAGGAGTGCTTTGCCGCCAGTTTCGTACAGTCGGTGGGCTGTCACCAGCAGCGAAATCGCCGTCTTGCCGAGTCCGGTCGGGAGACAGACGAGCGTGTGTGCCGACAGCGCCGACTCGGCCAGTTGGGTCTGGTACTCCCGACGTTCGAGCAACCCGGTCGTGACCAGCGACCGGTCGATGGTCTCGTCGTCCGTTCCGGTCGTCGCCATTCACTGTTCCTTGCGCGTCCCCGCGGTTAAGCGTTCGTGTAGCAGGGTGAAAGTGATTGGTGGTTCCGCAACAGTGAAGACAACGACTCGGGTTATATTGCAAAAGGTATTTTGTTGTGTGTATATCCATACTGAATCATATGACGGGGGAACGACCATATTTTGCCTATGTGTTGGCCGCAATCGGGGTTACTCATCGGACTCATCATTCCGATGCTACTCAAACAAACCCTGGATGAGACTATCATCGTCGCACTGTCAATTGCTGGCGGAGTGACGTTTTGTGGTGCGTTATGGTACGGCGATCTTCGGAAAAACCGTGAGAATCGCGACGACCAGCTTGTCAAGATCCACCATCGTGCGGGGTGGAACGGACTTTGGGCGGTAGTTGTTCTTTTGGTTACTTCGATATTTGTTTTTGAAAACACAGCATGGGAAATACAATTTTCTGAGGTTGATCTCTATATACTGCTTGCAGGCGTCTTCACCCAGGTGATTTCTGTGGAATGGTACAAGTGGATATTGTAGACAAACTCCCAACAGACGTGAACAGGAACGATACGATTCAACTCACGAATTGGCTTATGAATTAACGGCTTTCCTCATCTGTTGTGGCCGCGTTGGGGCTCCTGAACCGGACAGAAAACATAATGGTTCTTCACGGTGTATGGTACCGTGGACCTATGAGCAAAGACATTCTCATGATCGTCGGAGATTTCGGAGAGGACTACGAGATAATGGTGCCGTTTCAGGCACTGGAGATGGTCGGGCACAACGTCCACGCGGTGTGTCCGAACAAGGAGGCAGGCGAGACGATCAAGACGGCGATTCACGACTTCCGTGGCGACCAGACCTATCTCGAAGAGCGCGGCCACAACTTCGAGTTGACCGCGACGATGGACGAGGTGGATCCGACAGAGTACGACGCGCTGTGTGTCCCCGGCGGGCGCGCGCCCGAGTACCTCCGCACCTACGACGAGGTCATCGAGGCCGTCCAGCACTTCTTCGAGGCGAACAAACCCGTCGCGTCGATCTGCCACGGCCCGCAGATTCTCGCCGCGGCGGGGGTTCTCGACGGCTACGAGATGACCGCCTATCCTGCGGTTCGCGCCGAAGTCGAGGCCGCTGGCTGTTCCTGGGTCGACGGGGTCGTCCGCGACCGAAACCTCGTGACCGGACAGGCCTGGCCGGACCACCCCGAATGGCTTGCCGAGTTCCTCGACCTGCTCGGTGATGAAATCGTCCACGGCGACCCGGCGGTTGCGGCCGACGACTGAGCGACGGCGATTCTCACGCGATTCCGCTCACCTGCATCCCCAGCCACATGACGCCAGCAGCCACGGGCGCGATTGTGAGGTTGTCGTCGACGACGAACCCGCGTAGTTCGGGCTTGACGCCGTCGGCGCTCATCCCGGCGATCCCGCCGAGAACGGCGACGTGTGGCATCTCGGAGGCGAACGGGAACGCGATAGCGGTACAGAGACAGAACATCGCGGCAAGCGAACGGGGTCGTTTGACGCGGCGAAAGCCGCCCGTCGAGATGACGCCGCTGATCGGGTCTGCGAGGGTGAGCATGAGAATGGCCGGAACCGCGATCTGTGGCGCGAACGCGAGCGCGACCCCCGCCGCCGAGAGCATATACAGCGCGTAGCCCGCAACGTCCGCCTGTTCGTACTCTCTGGTGAGTCGGTCGAAGACAACCCAGTCCAGACCCACAGAGAGACGAACGAATTCGAGCGCCGTCGCACCGACCGCGCCGACCGCGAACAGAAGCACGACGGTCGACCACGTGAGCACGTCGAGCAGGTACAGCCCCGGGAGCGCGGACCCGCTCGCGTGAACGAGTCGTCGGGGCAGTTCGACCGCGACTGCCCACTCCCGGAACGCGGTCGCCATCGCTCAGAGGTCCTCGAACGACTGAACCCCGTCCCGCAGGTCGGCAACCGTCGCCGCGAGGTCGTCGATTGCCACGCGCGCCTGGGATCGTGAGTCACGGTCGCGGATCGTGACGGTGTCGTCCTCCATGGTGTCGTAATCGACCGTAACACAGAAGGGCGTCCCGACCTCGTCCTGACGGCGGTAGCGTCTGCCGATGGCGCCGGAGTCGTCGTACTCGACCGCGAGCCCTGCCGCCCGAAGGTCGGCCGCGACCGACCGAGCGCGCTCGGCCAGGCCGTCCTTGTCCATCAGCGGGAAGACGCCGACCGTCGTCGGCGCTATCTTCGGTTCCAGCGAGAGGACGGTTCGCTCCTCACCATCGACGGTTTCGGTCCAGTAGGCGTGCGCGAGCACCGTGTACACCAGCCGACCGACGCCGAAAGAGGGTTCGACGACGTGAGGCATGATGTGTTCCCCGGATTCGGTCACCTCCTCCATCTCGAAGCCCGTCTGTTCGACCGGAATCGTGTATTTCGACCCGTCCACGTCGACAATCACCTCGTCCCCGTCGAACGCGTCGGGGTCACGTCCTGCAAGCGCGTCGAGCGCCTCGGCGACCCCCTCGGCGTCGCCGCCGAACTCCGGTCCGAGATAACTCATCTCAGGATCAACCGTCGCTCGCTCGACGGTGACGGGCTCGTCGTACTGCTTGAACACCGTGTAGTCCTCGTCGGAGTGCTCGTCGTGTTTCCGGAGGTCGTAGTCGCTGCGGTATGCAAAGCCCGTGATCTCGATCCAGTCGCCGCCGAGTTCGGCCTCGGCGTCCCAGCAATCCGAGGCGTAGTGTGAGCGCTCGTCGGGGAGATGCTGGCGGTACCGGAACCGCTCCATGTCGACGCCGACCCGCTCGTACCAGCCCTTCGAGAGACCGAGATAGTAGGCGATCCACGGGCTCTCGACGACGCTCTCGTCGACGGCCTCTCGGACGGTCATCTCCTCGATGACTCCCTCGTCGTCCTGCTGACTCCCGATGGAGTACAGCGGGATCACGACGTCCTCGACCCGTTCGAGCGGCGGCTGGTCGTCCTCCGGGTCGATGAAGTGTTCGAGTTCGGCCTGTGTGAACTCCCGGACGCGGATGATCGACTTTCGTGGGCTGATCTCGTTGCGGTAGGCCTTGCCGATCTGCGCGACGCCGAAGGGAAGTTGATTGCGGGCGTACTCGGCCCACTGCGGGAACTCGACGAAGATGCCCTGTGCGGTTTCGGGGCGGAGATAGCCCGGCGAGGACGACCCCGGCCCGATGTTGGTCTCGAACATGAGGTTGAAGTCCTCGACTGCTTGCCCGGCGAGAGCAGTTCCACACGATGGGCAGGTGATGTCCTCTTCGGTGATGATCTCAGCGATCCGCTCGTTCGAGAGCGATTCGGCTTCCTCGATATCGGTGTTGTCCTCGACGAGGTGGTCGGCGCGGTGGCTCTGTCCACACTCGCCGCACTCGACGAGCATGTCGTCGAACGTGTCGAGATGGCCGGACGCCTCGAAGACGGCTTCGGGCATCACGTCCGGCGAACTGATCTCCATGTGGCCCTCTCGGGTCACGTAGCGGTCGCGCCAGGCGGCTTCGAGGTTGTCTTTGAGCGCGCCGCCCTCGGGGCCGTAGGTGTAGAAGCCGGAGACGCCGCCGTACGCGCCTGCGCTCTGGAGAAAGAAGCCACGCCGTTTCGCGAGTTCCGCGAGACGCTCGCCCTCGCCGGTCATCGCAGCGCCTCCAGCAGGTTCATATCCTGGACGATGCCGACGAGTTCGTCGCCGCTCAGCACGGGGATCTGCTCGATGTCCTCTTCGATCATCGCCTGCGCGGCGTCACGGACGGTACGGCGCTGGCTCAGCGTGAGTACGTCCTCGGTCATGAACTCCGAGACGGGGCCGGTCGGAAGTTCGACGTTTCGCGTCGGCATGTAGCGGTTCCCGGTAGCCTTGATCCCCTCCCACGCCCACTCGTCGTCCTGGTTTGCGATCGAGTCGCCGGTCGCGTCCTCCCCTTCGACGACGCGTGCGACTTCGAGAATGTCGACTTCGGTGAGAATGCCAGCGAGTTCGCCGTGGTCGTCGAGCGCCACAGCGTAGGGAACGCCTGCGAAGGAGAGTTCGCGCTCGGCGGTCGGAAGTGGTGTGCCCTCGTAGACAGCGTTGATCTCTCGGCTGGCGACGGTTTCGAGTTGTCTGTCACCGTTGGCCTCGCCGCGAGCAATCGCGTGTACGATGTCGGTCACGGTGACGATGCCGACGAGTTCGTCACCCGAGACGACCGGGATCCGACGCTCGCCCTCTGAGACCATCAGGTCGGCAACCTCGGCAATCGTCGCGTCGGCCACCGTCGTCGGAACGTCCTGTGCGAGCAGGGCGAGCTGGTCTTCGTCGGGCCGTTCGATGAGTGATTTCCGGGAGACAATACCGCGAAAGACTTCGCCGTCGTCGGTGTATTTGATCGCAGGAACCGACGAGAACGCGCGCTCTTGCAGGTATTCGAGTGCGTCCTCGCGGGAGCCGGGAAGCTCCACCGTGATGACCTCCTCGCGGGGCGTCATAACGTCGCTGACGTTCATATGTGCCTCTACTCCACGCCCCATCCACTAAGGCCTTACACTTTCCGGGAGTCCCCCCGTGACCGGTCTGGGCGAGCGTCGAACCCACTGCCAGAGTTTATTATCTATTTTCAACATGTGTCTGACGCTGTGTCCCCGCACGCTGGCGATTCTTGCCGGATCAATCCGGAGGGTTTATATTGGGGTGTTACATATTCACATGCATGGAGCCGGAAACGGCAGTCCCGGCGGCAGTTGAAGCGGACACAGAAGTGATGGCCGCAGTCGAAGAAGGGCCGACAGACCAGTTCATCATCGCCGATGTAACCCGGGACGGGGCCTATCTCTCGACACCACTCGAGGACGCGGCATCCCTTCCTGCGTGGCGGTAGCTCCGGTGTTGCGCGCAGCCAACACACCCAGCTTTCTCGATACCCTCCACGTACGAGGTCTATATCTACGCTGAGACGGATACTGTCTCGTCTCTCCCCGAAAAACCCGGGCCCGTACTGTCTCGACAGAAACCGCATCTGTTGCTTCCAGCAATCCCGGTTTTTGCCCGTCCGTCCGGAGAAAACAAACGTTATTGCGACTCCCTCCGTCCCTCCGCGCATGAAGGTACTCGTCACGGATCCAATCGCGGACGCTGGTCTCGCCTATCTCCGCGACCAGGGTCACGAGGTCGAAACCGCCTACGATCTGACCCAGAGCGAACTTCTCGACGCCGTCGGGGACGCAAACGCACTCATCGTTCGCTCTGGAACCGAGGTGACCGACGAGGTGTTCGACGCCGCGCCGGAGCTGATCATCGTCGGCCGCGCGGGCATCGGTGTCGACAACATCGACATCGACGCCGCGACCGACCACGGCGTCATCGTCGCGAACGCGCCACAGGGCAACGTCCGCGCGGCCGCGGAACACACCGTCGCGATGACCTTCGCGACGGCCCGGTCGATCCCACAGGCACACGCTCGCCTCTCCAACGGCGAGTGGGCCAAGGGCGATTTCCTCGGGACGGAACTCAACGACAAGACGCTCGGCGTCGTCGGCTTCGGTCGCGTCGGGCAGGAAGTCGCAAAACGGCTTGGGAGCCTCGGGATGGATC
The DNA here is from genome assembly GCF_051414115.1 of Halovenus marina. Classification (NCBI taxonomy): domain Archaea; kingdom Methanobacteriati; phylum Methanobacteriota; class Halobacteria; order Halobacteriales; family Haloarculaceae; genus Halovenus; species Halovenus marina. Next base: position 2,973,684 of record NZ_JBLKNZ010000001.1, read on the forward strand.
TGGTCGCTTTCGACCCGTACATCAGTGAGGAGCGGGCCGACCAGCTCGGCGCGGAACTCGTCGACGACATCGACGCCTGTCTCGACCGGGCTGATTTCCTGACGATCCACACGCCGCTGACCAGCGAAACCGAGAACATGATCAGCGACGACGAACTCGCCCAACTCGAAGACGGCTACGTCATCAACTGCGCGCGCGGTGGCATCGTCGACGAACCGGCGCTCGCCAGCGCCGTCGAGGACGGCATTCTGCAGGGGGCCGCGGTCGACGTCTTCGCTGAGGAACCGGTCGACCCCGACAACCCGCTGCTCGACGTTGAGGACGTCATCGTGACGCCCCACCTCGGTGCCTCGACATCTGCCGCACAGGAGAACGTCGCCGTCTCGACGGCCGAGCAGGTCGTCGCCGCGTTCAACGACGAACCCGTGCTCAACGCGCTCAACGCGCCCTCCGTCGACAAGAGCGCGTTCCCGCGCATCCAGCCGTACATCGACCTTGCCGACACCGCCGGTGAAATTGCCGTCCAACTGTTCGACGACCGCGTCGAGGAAGTCGAGATCACCTACGCTGGCGACATCGCCGACGAGGACGTCGAACTCGTGACTGCGAGCGCGCTCAAAGGCGTCTTCGAACCGCTGGAGTGGCAGGTCAACGCCGTCAACGCGCCCCGAATCGCAGAGGATCGAGGCATCGACGTCATCGAATCCAAATCTCGTAGTGCGGAGGACTTCCAGTCGCTCGTGACGGTGACTGTCAGCAACGACGACGACAGCATCAGCGTCTGTGGCACGCAGTTCGCTGGCAACGACCCGCGCATCGTTCGCATCGACGGCTACCGCGTCGACGCGGTGCCCCGCGGCCACATGCTCGTCGCCCGCAACGAGGACTCCCCCGGCGTGATCGGCTTTATCGGCTCCGTGCTCGGCGAGGCCGACATCAACATCGCGGGGATGTTCAACGGCCGCGAGACCATCGGCGGCGAGGCGCTCTCGGTGTACACACTCGACGACCCCGTCCCCGACGAGGTGCTCACCCGACTGAACGAGGACGGCCGGATCATCAAGACCACCTACATCTCGCTGAACGGGGCCTGAGATCCCTTCTTAATCCACTTCTCTGAACTAGGTCACTCGGGATACACGTCGACGTCCGGAAAGTACGTCTCGTAGAAGGCGGTGTCGAAGCTGACCAGCGCATCTCCGTCGACCGCCGCGTGACCGCCGATGAGGAAGTCCGCAGCAATATGTTGCCGCGGCGTGAGACTCCCCCCACAGTCTTCGCACTGGACAGCCTGTTTCGTCCCACACGACGGACACTGCAGCCCATCCGGGCGCTGTACGGTGTATTCCTGGAATTGTTCTCCAGCCCGGAACAGTCCCTCCTGTGATGGCTCGACGAGTTGGATGCTGAAGTCTTCGAGAAACTGGTCGAGGTCCGACGGCGTCTCGAAGTGGCCATCCGCTGCGAGTTCGGCGTACACGACCGGCGTAATCACGACTCGCCCCTCTGTGTACGCGCGCCGAAGTTCCGCTTCACTCCTGTCTGCGTGTTCGTCGTCGTACAAAAGTGCGAGCAGGGCGTTCGTATCGACTGCCGTGATCACGACTCGTCCCCCGGGTCACGCTCCGCTTCGGTGCCGGTCTCGCGGGGGTATTCGCCGCGGAGTCGACGCATCCGGTCCGGCATCGTGTCGTTGCGTTCGGCGCTGCCACGGTGTTTCTCGAAGGGGTCCGACCCCTCTGCGGTGGTCGGTGCCTTCTTCTGGATCTTGTAGCCGGACTCGACTTTCTCGAAGGCGATCTCGTCACCGGGCTCGATCCCGAGCGCCTCCCGGATCTCCTTCGGGATGGTGACCTGACCTTTGGTGGTGACGCGAGGCATACTCTCACTAGCGTGTAATTTGATATAGGTATTACGGACTTTGTAATACCGATTGGAAGAGGAGTGTGTCAGAGTACATCGCGAGCGCACCTGTCTCGAGTGACAACAGTCGTTGATGGGTGTACTCCTGTTTTTGTCACTCCGCCCCTCGGACACAACGGCCAAATAGCCGGGCGTCCAGTATCGACGTATGACCGGGAGAACCGCGGCCGTCACCCGTGAGACGGCCGAGACCGACATCGAGGTCACGCTCGACATCGACGGGGACGGCGACGTGACCGTCGAGACGGGGATCGGCTTTTTCGACCACATGCTCGACGCCTTCGCCACGCACGCCCTGGTGGACCTGACCGTCCACTGCGACGGTGACCTCGCTGTCGACGACCACCACACCGTCGAGGACGTGGGAATCGCAGTCGGGACGGCCATCGACGAGGCGCTGGGCGAGAAGCGCGCGATCAGTCGATTCGCCGACCGCACCGTCCCGATGGACGAGGCGAGCGCCACGGTCGTACTCGATGTGAGTGGCCGCCCCCACTTCGAGTTCGACGGCGAGTTCTCCCAGGAGTCCGTCGGCGGGATGACCAGCTACATGGCCAGACACTTCATGCGCTCGCTGGCGACAAACGCCAGCGTCACGCTGCACGCGAGCGTCTCCGGGCGGAACGCACACCACGAAATCGAGGCACTGTTCAAGGCCTTCGCACGCGCGTTCGACGACGCCACCCGCATCGACGAGCGACGGGGCGACCCGCCGAGCACGAAAGGCGAACTCTAGCTTCCCCGAACGCGGTCAGCAATCCGCAGTAACACCGATGTCACCTCCTGACACCGGTGTCCGCGAGCACTTATGGGCGTTCTCGGGCTACTAGCTGCTGTCGATACGACTACTGCTGTCACCATGTCTCAACAGAAATCAGACTACGTCGACGAAACCGAGATTGACGAATCGCTGGACGACCTGCCCGCCGCGGAGACCGTCGAAGCCACTGTCGAGAATCTGGAGGCAAACGGGTTCGATGTCGTCGTCGCTGACGACGCTTCCGACGCGCTCGCGGAGATACGGTCGCGCATTCCCGAAGGCGCGTCCGTGATGAACGGCCACTCGACCACACTCGAAGAGATCGGTTTCGTCGAGTATCTGAGCGAAGGGGACCACGACTGGGAGAGTCTCCCCGACGACATCTGGAGCATCGAGGACGACGCCGAGCGCCAGGCTGCCCGCCGCGAATCACAGACGGCCGATTACTTTCTGGGCGGCGTCAACGCCATCGCACAGACCGGCGAACTCGTCGCGGCGGACCGCTCGGGCAGTCGCATCGGTGCCTATCCCTTTGCCGCCGGAAACGTCGTCATCGTCAGCGGCGTGAACAAGATCGTCCCGACGCTCGACGATGCACTCGACCGACTCGAATCCGTCGCCTACCCGCTCGAAAACGAACGTGCACAGGACGCCTACGGCGTGGAGTCGGCTATCGCCAAGCAACTTATCTTCCGACAGGAACTCGAGGAGGGCCGCACCACCGTCGTACTCATCCGCGAACAGTTCGGCTACTAGCCACATCGTCCCGTTCTGGGCAAAAATTGCCCATTTCTGTCCGACGATGAACGCTCGTGCCCAACACCTATGAGCGAGTGGGCAGTTGGATCCGATATGTTCGAAGAGATCATGGAGAAGTTCGCTGACTCACCGAGTCAGCAGCGAGTCATTCGCCTTCTGCTCGAACGCGGCTTTTCTGTCAACGACGAAGGTCGCGTCGTCTCCGGCGGCATCGAGATACCCAACACCGGAATCGCCCGAGAGGTCGATGTCGACCGCCGGGTCGTCGACGCAACCACGGACGCGATTCTGGCCGACGACCAACTCCGACCGATCTTTCAGAACATCTCTGCCATCCCGAGTCTGATGGATCTCGCTCCCGTCCTCGACATGACTGTTCTGACCGTCGCTGTCCGCGATGCCGAGGAGTCGGGCATCGTCGCCACCGTGACCGAAGCCATCGCCGACCGCGACATCTCCATTCGACAGACGATAAGTGAGGACCCCGAGTTCACCGACGAGCCGCGCCTGTACGTCATCACCGACGGAGATATCCCCGGCGATCTGCTGACCGAAATTCGCGACTTCGACTTCGTGCGACGCATCGAACTCGCGTGACTGAACCGTACCGAACTGTCGCGGGTCGCGGCCGGGCGGAGTTTGCCGTCCGTGGATCCGAGTTCATCGGTCACGTCGCTCCTGTCCAGTCAGTCGAAGCCGCCGAGTCCGTCTGTGAGCAGATCAGCGCGGAGTACGACGACGCCACACACAACGTCCCCGCGTACCGAGTCCGGGCGGACCCGCTCCGCGAGTGGGCCAGCGACGCGGGCGAACCCGCCGGAAGCGCCGGGAAACCCGCACTGAACGTGCTCCAGCAGGAGGGCGTCGAGAACGTCGTCGCCGTCGTCACGCGCTATTACGGCGGGACGAACCTCGGCGTCGGCGGCCTCGCACGCGCGTACAGTCGTGCAGTCAAGGACGGCCTCGACGACGCATCTATCGTCACCAGAGAGCCACACGATTCGTTCACTGTCACCGTCGAATACGACGACTCGGGGACTGTCCGGGGGATTCTCGAAAGCGCCGACGCCGACTTCGAGGCCGACTACGCGAGCGCCGTCGAGTTCGTTGTCCGCGTTCCCGAATCAGAATCGGCACGGGTCCGCGACCGCATTTGGAGCGCGACCAGCGGCCGTGCGTCCGTCGATCGTGGGTGATGTTTCCACCCGAAATGAGGGGGTTCGACGCCTGTCGATACCGCAAGACTCGCCCTGGGCGACAAGGCTTATTCCGGTCGGTCACGTATCCGATCAGTATCAGGCCCCGAGTATGTCCGAGATAGAAGAGAGCGTCTCCGGGTTCAAGCGCCGTGGGAGTTGGGTCGAGGTGGTCGAACACGGTGAGCGCATCAGTCGGGCCATCCGCGATGTCGTCACCGAGGCCGACGCGACAATCGACGAGGAACTGCTCGCGGAGTTCGACGACTGGCGACCGAAGAGCCACGAACGCCTCGACGAGGACGTCAGCGAAAAGACTGCCCAGCAAGCCTACGTCGAGGAGGGCGCAGGGGAAAAGGAGGGCAAAGCACCCGACGAGGACCTCCAGACGGCGGGCGAGAAGCTCGCAGAGTCCTACGAGAATCTAGACGACCCGGACGAGGCTGTCGGCAAGTGGGGCGAGAGCATCGACTACGTCGCCCGTGCGGCCGACTCCGCTGGCCGCAAGGCCGTCCGGAAAGTCGAGGATGCCGTCTACCAGAACGTGATGACCCAGATGTCGCCCTATTACTTCGACAACGAACTGATCAGCGCGAATATTCGTCGAATCGACGGCGACAACGGCCCCGAGTACGTCTTCGAGGTCAACGTCAACGACGACGACCTGAAAATCAGGGTCTCGAACAAACTCGCAGACTACGAGACTGAGGTCGACCGATGGCACATCGACACCGAAAAGCAAACCGAAGCCGTCGCCGCCGCCGAAGGTGTCGAACCGCCCGAGAACGGCGACGAACTCGACTCGAAGACGAACTGACTCGGCGAGTGTCGGCTCCACATTCGACAGCTGTCGCACCCAACGCTGCAGTCGTTGACAGCAACTGCAAGTCCCAATCTCTAACAGGGAGCGCCGTGCAGTACTCGCTATGCTCACGTCGCTCTCGCTGACGTCGGTTTCTGCTCTGTCGTCGTTCCCGATTTCTTCTGTCTCATTTGTCGAGACGCCGGTGGGGACCATCCCGGACCTGCTTCGACTGCTCGTGCTCCCGGTCTTTGGCTACGTGGCCTATCGCGATATCAGAACCCGTCGCGTGCCAAACCGGACCTGGTATCCGCTCGCAGCGCTCGCGGTCGTCTTGCTCGGCTGGGAACTGCTCGCGGTGTTTGTGGGTGACGCGACCGACGTGCAACAGCAGCGGTTCCTGATCCGGACGCTCATCTCGATTGGCTTTCTGATCCCGCTCACGTACCTGTTCTGGCTCATCGGCGGATTCGGTGGCGCGGACGCGAAGGCGTTTTTCGTCGTCGCCGTCCTCTTTCCGACCTATCCCGAGTACGCGCTCTCGGACCTGGGTATCGAGGGCGCGCTCGCGACGCTTCCGGTCGTCGAGACGACAGTCGGTGTCTTCTCGCTGACCATCCTCACGAACACCGTGTTGCTGGGTGCGCTGTATCCGGTCGTGCTGGCCGGTCGAAATGCGTTCGCCGGGCAGTTCTCCCTCGGGATGTTCTTCGCCCGGCCGTTGCGGTGGGACGAGACCACGAGCGAGTACGGCGTGATGCTCAAATTTGCAGACCGGTCGCTCACCGAGGTTCGCTCGCTCGCTGGTCTCCGCTCGTACTTTTCTTATCGGGGACTTGATCTGGACGCGCTCCGGATGTATCTCCAGTGGCGTGGCTGCACCCTCGCTGAGTTGCGCGCGAACGCCGACCGGTATCGCGACCCCGACTCACTTCCTGCGGAGCCACATCCGCCCGGCGATGGCTCCTTCCCACCCGGCGCGGATCCGGTCGCTGTCCCCGACGAGACGCTCGGTGAGTCCGATGCCACCTCCTCGACAGCTGTCGAGACACCCTCTGGTTCAGACCACACGACAGCCCAGTCTGACGACCAGATGTCCGCCCAAGCCTACGACGACCCGTGGGGTGCCGAGGCGTTTCTCGACGACATCGAGGGGTCTGCCTACGGCACCTCCCCGGAGGTGTTGCGAGCGGGTCTCGACGCGCTCGTCGAACGCGACCGCGTGTGGATCTCACCGGGGATCCCGTTTCTGGTGCCGATGTTTCTCGGACTCGTCGTCGCCTTCACCTACGGCGACGTGCTCTTTGCGGTGCTGACCTGGCTCGGCGTGGCCTGACGGTCCGCCTTCGGCTACTCGATCAGGCTCATCTGTCGCATATCTTCGAGCACCGCGCTCGCGTGTCCTTCAGGCTGGACGCCCTCGTAGACCCCACACACCTGCTGTCGGGCGCAGACGAACGTCGTCCGGGCGGCCGCGCCGTTCTCGACGGGCACGTCGAACGCCTCCGCGATGACGGCGTCCGGATCCGCAAGCAAGGTCACGTCGAGGTCGTGTTTCTCCGCGAACGCCCGATGTGACTCGGCGTCGTCCGTCGAGATGCCGTAGACTGCGACGCCAGCGTCCCGGAACTCCGTCAGGTGGTCGTCGAACTCGGTGCTCTCGGTCGTACAGCCCGGCGTGTCGTCACGCGGATAGAAGTACAGTACCGTCGGCTCCGCGAGGGGGACGCTCACGCGCTCGCCGTCCTGAGTTGTCGCCTCGATCGGCTTGACCGCTGTCCCCGGTTCGAGTACCATACGCTCATTACGACGGCATCCAGCAAGTGTCCGACGGTTCGAACCGCTTCGAGAGCCACGCTCATCACTCCGTCCACGATCACTCCATCCGGACGCCAGTGATTTCGATCCGAATCCCGTCGTTGCCGTCCTCGACCGCGACTGACCAGCCGTGCACGCGGGCGAACGTGTCCACGTTCGGGAGCTTCATACCCGACTCTGCGTCCGGAACCGCTTCGCCGTACGCGAGATACCGGTCTGGATCCCCGGCGAGCGACCGGCCGTCGTCTTCGATGGCGAACCCGTCTGCGGTGTGTGAAACGGTGACTGTCTCCGCGCCGTTGTGTCGCGCGAACTCGAAGGCGTTCGTAAACAGTTCTCCCAGACGGCTGGGGTCGGCTTCGACCGTCACGTCGGTTTCGATCCGGAGAGTCATGCCGTCGGTCAGGGCGCTCCGCCACGCGTCCCGGGCTGCGGTTCCGAGGTCCACCGACTCGACGTGCTCGACCGTCTGCCCGTACTTCGCGACCGCCGTGAAGTCCTCGACCAGGTCTGCCATCCGCTCGTTGGTGTCGGCGGCAGTCTCGATCGACTCGTGTTCGACTGTTCCGTCGTCGACTCTGTCGCTTGCGGCCGCCAGCCGCCAGTCGATTATCTGCAACAGATTCCGCAGTTCGTGAGTCATCGCACTCGCGAGACTCTCGAGCTGTCGGTTGTGTCTGGCGAGCTCGCGCCGCCGCCGCTCCGCGCGGGTGACGTCCGACAGCAACACGACTGTTTCTGTTGTCTCACCGAGCGAGACACGGTTTGTCGTGGTCAGGTAGTACCGGGTCTCCCCCGCCTGCGCGTCTTCGAGGATCTGCTCGTCGCGCTCGATGAGCTCGGCCACCGACGGCACCACCGCTCCGAGCGGTTCGCCGATGGCCCCCTCAAGCTCGGGAAACAACGCCCCGGCGGCGGGTGTGTAATCCCGGATCCGCCCCTCGTCGTTCAGTACGATGGCGGCGTCGCTCTCCCCGTCGGCCCGGTCGACGGCGATGAACTCCCGCTCGTAGACGTACAGGACGCCGACGACAAACACCGCGACGCCGAGCGGCGCGTAGATGACGTCGAGCAGCACCGGCGTGAACAGCACTCCGATATCGACCGCGACCGGGACCGCGATAAGCCCCGTGAGCACCGCGAGCGGTCGAGTGTCGTATCCGGACTGGCGATACAGTTCAAAGAGCATGAACACCCCCATCGCAGCGAGTGCGTAGGACAACCCAGTCACGGTCCAGTGGAAGACGCCGTGTTCGATCGCCACGTGGGCGAACGGATCGTCGACCCGTGCCGTCCCGAAGTACAGCCCGTGAACTGGGTTCGTGACCTTGACGGCGACTACGCTCAGAAACACCCCGGAACCGAGTCGTCGTAGCGTCGAATCCCGGTGGTAGTTCCGCCCGGTGTACGCCGAACAGAAGTACAGCCACGCCCACACGGTCGCGAAGCCGAAGATGAGACCCGCAATATACACTGGCTCGGCAGCGCGTCCAGGAAACGTGAAGTATGCAACCTTGAGAAACGCCCACGCGCTCGTCGTTCCGAGCAACCAGACCAGCCCCCGCCGGACGTCGTCGTCTTCGACCTGTTCAGCACGCCTGACCGCGCCGAGACAGACGACTCCAGCGATCCCGAAGCCGAGCACGTAGCCGAGATACGTGGCGTTCGTCTGCACTCCGGTCGCCTGTGTCGCCCACAGCAGAGTTGCCGAGAGATTCACGCTCAAGTGGCTGACTCTTTGATCGAACGCGCTTCAATATTGTTGTTCGATTTTTATTGTTGATTCTACTTCGTTTCCGTTCTCGACAGTCGTTCAGCCACTGACACTCAGCAGACACACGACACTAGCCGTGGTAGGGGTGGTACTCCATCCCCTTGTGCTTGAGTTCGTTTCGCTTGCGTTCGAGAAACGAGTACACGGCCCCGTGTGGTGCGCCGTCCAAGATCATCTCGGCGGCCTCGCGGACGGCCGCAACCTGTTTGGGACCGCCGATGATCGAAAGCGTCGAGCCGTAGATGGCGACCGAGGCACCGGTCAACTCCTCCATCAACTCCCGCGTGCGGCCGTTCTCGCCGATCAGTCGGCCCTTCTGTCGCCGGAGGTCGTTTTTGTTTCGCGCGGCTGCGTCGATGTCGACCACGTCGAACATCATCATGTCGTCGTCGAGCAGGCGCAGCGCTTCCTCGGGTGCGAACCCGCGGCCGATCGCCTTGACGATGTCCGGCCCCTTGAGACCGAGAACCGGGTCGCCGACCGTCTCGATGCTGACCTTGCCGGATTCGGAGTCGATATCGAGTCGCACTTCCGTGCGCTCCTCTATCTCCCGCATCGTCTCGCCGCCCTGACCGATCAACACCCCGATACGGTCGTCGGGCACCTTCACGTGCTGCATAATATACACTCAACTACGTGACAGACCCGTTAAAGTGTATCGCTCGTCACTCGAGAGGCCCCGTCGCTTCTCAAAGAGGAACGCGTGCCCCACACCCTCAAAATAGTCAGAATTTGATGTAATAGAGACAATAGACACTCTTGATACCAGCTCCGGTGCGTGAATACGTAGGGCTTACTAAGAGAGTAGTCTCACTAACGGCTTGACCCGGTTCCCCTCGACAGCAGTCCTGACTAGTATGCACTCTATAGTCTTACACCCGGCCCTGTCTTTGACGGTAATGAGTGAACTAATACAGACTGTCGACAGATTATCGACAAAGCTTGGTATTCGCCCGATTGCCGCATGGCTGTACTGGAGATGGCGGGGCATACAAAAACGCCTGCGAGACCTCAGATACAAGCAGTATCGACTGCGGCGTGACACCTATCGAGTCACAGTCGGGAATGCCGAGGCGGAGTTTTCTGTCCTGACCAGACAGGAATACTTCGACTTTCTGGAGCTGAAAGAGCGACCGATACTGGATGATTTCCTTTCAAATCTTCGGGCTGACGATGTCTTCTACGACCTCGGGGCAAACGTTGGGTTGTATTCGTGTCTTGCCGCAGATATCGTCACGTCGCCTGTCGTGGCCTTCGAACCACATCCGAAAAACGCCGACCGACTGGAACAAAACGCCACACTCAACGAGAGCGACATCTCCGTGTATCGTTGCGCACTCGCCGCATCAGAAGGCACAGCCGAGCTACGGCTCGCCCCCGGATTCGACATCGAACGACTCGGTTCGGCTGGCCATAGTCTGGTCGATCACGAAGAGGAGGACACCGAAACGATCACTGTCGAAACGAGACCGGGAGACGAGTTCGTCGAAAGCGAACAGGTGCCCCCGCCGACCGTTCTGAAAATCGATGTCGAAGGGGCAGAGATGGGTGTTATCGAGGGACTCGAGTCAACGCTGTCGTCCCCTGACTGTCGACTCGTCTACTGTGAAGTACACGAAGAGCGACTTCAATCGCAAGGCCACTCAGTCTCGGATATTACCGACGTGCTCGAGAGCCACGGTTTTTCGGTCGAAGAGCGGGTGGTGGATGGCTACCAGACATTTCTCCGCGCTGAAAAATAGACGAGGGATCGTCGAAGCAATCAGACGTGGTACACTGTTGATTCCCCTCAACGACGCCCTGTACGCTACCCCGATGGAGTCGGATCCGCGTTCGCCTCGATGTACTCGCGCAGTTGGCTGCCGTCGGTTTCGATGCCCTGTCTGGCGAAGAAGTTCGCGACGTTCTCACAATCCCGGTCGAGAAACTCGTCGCTGTTTGGGTGATGGACTGTCACCGCCTGCCCGAGGTCGATGATGACCAGCTGCCCCTCGTGAAAGACGATGTTGAACTCGGAGAGGTCGCCGTGGACGAGTCCAGCCGAATAGAGTCTGCGCATGTACTCCCGGACGACCTCGTAGGCAGTTTCGGGATTTTCGATCTCGACTTCAGTGAGTCGCTTCGCCCGCCCCGTCTCGGTGCCGATGTACTCCATGACAAGCACGTTTCGCTCGACGGCAATCGGCTCCGGGACGCGAACGTTCGCCTCGCGCGCTCGACGCAGATTGGCGAACTCCTTGCGAACCCACGCGAGCACGACCGCCAACTTGTCGCCGACCTTCTCGAAGCGCGGGTCACCCTCTAGATACTCGCCCATCTCGCGAAAGTCCGAGGCGTTGATCCGGTAAATCTTGACTGCGACCTCCTTGTCGCCAGCGAGTGCGGTGTAGACGTTCGCTTCCTTTCCGGTCGAGACCGGTCCACCGAAGGCGTCGATGTACCCGTCCTGAACGAGTTTGTACAGCGCCCCGTAGGTCGCTTCGTCGAACACCGACTCTTCGAGTTTGAACTGGTCAGCGTCGGTCAGTCGCTTCCGAAACTTGTTGAACTCTCGGTCGCGCTCGCGTGCGATGCGGTCGGCCTCTGTGTCGGAATAATCGATCTCCTCCCACTCGTCGCCTGGCGGTTCCTCTCTGTCTGTGTCGAGTAGGCCGTACTCCGTGTCCATCTGGTGGGCCGTACGCGCCCGAGATGCAAAAGACTGTAGCTCATACAGCCAGCAGTATCAGAAGAGCGTCGTCGCCAGTCCTCGCGGCCGGGATTCAGGCCTGGATGTGGCCTTCCTCGCGGAGCTGGTCGGCCTCCTGTTTCTCGTAGCGCCAGGTGATGTCGGCCTTCTCGTCTTGCCAGTCCCAGGGCTCGACCAGTACCACGTCGTCCTCCCGGATCCAGATGCGCTTTTGCATCTTGCCGGGGATGCGAGCCGTGCGTTCGACGCCGTCCATACATCGGACTCGGACGCGGTTCGCGCCGAGCATGTCCGTGACGACGGCGAACACCTCGTCGTCGTCGGGCATCCGAAGGTCCGTTCGCCCCTCGTCGTCGCTCATACATCCCCTTTCGGCCGGGTGGGGATTTAACCTTTTCAACTGTATCGACTGGACTCACCTCGAACGGGCGAGTTTTTATCCCCGCCCGTCCAGACACTCGTATGCTCAACAAACTCGGCATCGCTGGCGTCCTCGGACTCCTCTTTGTGCTCGCCGGTGTCGCTCTCGTCGCCTCGGAAAACCTGCTCATCGGTGGCGGCATCGCGCTCGTCATCGCTGGCCTCGGACTCGTCGTGTTCGGCATGGTTCGAAATCTCCTCTCTGCGCTCGGCATGGGCGGGATGGTCTGACTGCCGTCGGCGTCTCACTATCCGTTGAGGGGCCGCAACAGGTGCACGATCACAAACCCCACCCCCACCCCGAGACCAATTACCACGCCCATCCGGAGGTTGCCGTCGAGATAGCCGATTGTCCCTGCGACGACCACCGTAACGACGACCAGTAACACCGAGTACCGTACCTTCCCGCGCAGCCTCCCGTCACGTGCTGTCTCTTTCATTTTCGACCGACGGTAGCGTTCTCGTTCACTACTATGTTTTTGAAACGACACTCTCCCCGCACGCGTTGCGACGGTCACTCCACGCGCTCGAACTCCAGCACGAACATCGCGCCGTCGACGGTCGGCTCTGCCGTCTCCACGCCGTCTGCGTCCTCGATCTGGACGGATCCGCCGTAGGCATCGAGTAGATAGTCGACCAGAAAGAGCCCGATCCCGGTGCCGTCACTGTCGATGGACTGGACGCCCTTCTCGAAGATCGCTCCCGCCTGGTCGTCGTCGATCCCGGGTCCGTTGTCTGCGATCGAGACGAGAACGGTCTCGTCCCGCATCTTACACGTGATCTCGACGCGTGGCTCCGCGGAGTCGTTGTGGACGATTGCGTTCGTGAGGACGTTCCGGAACACCGACCCGAGCATCTCGTTTGCCCTGACCTGCACATACGGGATCTCCGTCGTCACCGCGAACGTCGCGTTCGGATGGGACGTTCGCTGTCGCTCGATCTCGTCGGTGAGCACCGGTTCGAGCGCGACCGCGTCAAGTTCGACCGTCTCGTCCGTGAGCGTCTCCAGCACGGCGGCGGCCTCTCGGGTTATCTGTGCGATGCTGTCGGCCTTCCGCCGGACGCGTTCGAGCGCATCCCGCCCCTCGGGTTCGACGTGGTCTGTGAGCTGTTGGGCCCACGTCGCGACCGCCTGCACGTCGTTGCCGATGTCGTGGCGGACGACCCGGTTGAGCGCTTCGAGCGCCTCGTTTCGCTCTTCGAGGCGCGTCTCGTACTCCTTTCGCTCCGTGATGTCGACCACCCCACCCCGGTAGCTCGGCTGGTCGCGCTGGTCGGTGATCGCCCGGACGTTGTCCGTGACCCACCTGATGCTGCCGTCCGCTCGGCGCACTCGGTACTCGAAGTCTTCGAGTTCACCCTCGCGCTGGAGCGTCGACCGGTAGGTCTCGTACCGCTGTGGGTCGACGAACACGTCCTCGACGCTGACGCTCTGTTGCAACTGCTCGGGGTCGTCGTAGCCGAGTATCTCGGCGAGTGACTGGTTCGCCATCCGGTACCGGCGGGCGTCCGGCGTCGTCTTGTAGATCCCCTCGACGGCCTCCTCGAACAGCGACCGATACCGCTGTTCGGCCTCCTGTAACTCGACGGTTAGCGCTACCATCCCCTCGTTGGTCTCTTCGAGTTCCGCAGTGAGTGACTCGATGCGAGACTGCTGGTCCCGGATCTGTTCGGCCGCCGCGCCGAACAGCGGTCCGTGTTCCCCGTCTCCCCTCGCCTGTTCCTCCAGTCGCTCGAGTAGCTCCTCCGTCTCCATCGATTCTGTGCCCGCTAGGGACGGTACCACCTATATCTTGTCGACGGTTTTCGGGCAGCGATAACAGCGTCGAGCCAGTTCGCCGTCACCTCCCGGTGCCTGCAACGACCAGCACGGTCGCGTCGTCGTCCTTGCCGTAGCGGTCGAGCAGCGTCCGGGCCTGCACGGCCGCTGGCTCTCCGGCGATGTCCGACCAGTCGTCCCAGCCCCAGCGGGACTTGACACCGTCTGAGTGTATCACCAGTCGGTCGTCCGGCTGCCAGTCGACCGTCTCGACGAGCGGTGTCGTGCTGTTCCCGCCGACGACGCCCCGCCGCATCGGGATCGAGTCGTGCCCGTCCCCGTCGAGTCGCATCGAGACGTTGCCGACCCCGGCGACGGTGACTGTCCGCTCACGCCAGTCGAACCGTGCGAGCGCCATCACCACGCCGCGCGTCCCGCGACAGGCCCGGTCGGTTCCCTCGAACAGTTCCTCGAACGGCCGGTCGAAGTGTCGCTCGACGTACGCCTGCGCCGCGGTCGCCGCGTTTTGCCCCTGCTTTCCGTGTCCCAGCCCGTCTATCACGCCGAACAGCGCCGAGTCGTCCCAGCGCTTGAGCACGAAGCTGTCCCCGTTTGGCTCGTTTGGCACCTTCGGCCGCGTCGCCGCGCCGACATCGACCGGCGCGTCCATCGTCCGCTCGTAGGTCGGTTTCACCCACCGGTCTGCGACGACTCTCGTGCCGTCGATCGGCTCTCCCGACACCGTCACTCGGTCCATCAGCCGATTGACCGCGCCCAGACCGCTCCCGAGAGTTCCCGCCGTCGAGACGCCGTCGGCAAACGCCGCGTCGACGTCGTCGATCCCCGGTCCGACATCGACCGATTCGAGACGGATCCCCGCGCGGTCGTCTGCGCTGATCTGCGAGACGACGAGCTGGCCGCTGTCTGCGTGTTTGATGATGTTCTCACCGAGTTCCGAGGCGACGACACCGACCTCTGAAACTGCCTGCTCGGGAAAGCCGACCGCCTCCGCGTACGCCGTCGCCGTCTGTCTGGCGAGGACGGTGTCCGCGTCGACCTGCAACTGGTGGTGTTCCTGTCTGGTCGTCTCGATGTCGATCATCTGTGCCACTTCCGGATGGTGATGGTCGTACCCTCGGACGCGCTCGTCTCGATGTGAAACTCGTCCATGAGTTCCCGCGTCCCCACGAGTCCGCGTCCCATCCCATCCGACGTGGAGTGATTGCCTTGCAGTGCTGCATCCACGTTCTCGACCCCCGGCCCGTCGTCGTCGAAAACCAGTTCGATCCCCTCCTCGCCCGCCGCGGTCAGTACCCGATACTCCATCCGGCCCTCCTCGGCATACAGGAAGATGTTCCGTGCGAGTTCCGACACGGCGGTCACGATGCGTGTCACGTCCGTGAGGCCGAAGCCGGACTCTTCCGCCACCGTCCTGACTGTCTGACGCGCTTCGAGGATGTCGTCCTCGCTCGTGATCGAAACCGCCCCCGAACGTGTGACTGTCGCGTCGTCGAGATCATCGACTGGCGAACTGCCGTGGCTCCGCTCGTCCCCACGGCTCTCACTCATGTCGGTTCTGTACTCCCTCTGAAGCGGAACTCCCAGTCTGGTTGGTCGCCTCGGATTCTCCCTGATCGATGTCCGGGATGTCGTCTGTCTCCGCGACACCGAGCATCGAGAGCGCGTGGTCGATGTCGCGTGCCGTCTCGATGTCCTCGAACCCGTATCCAAGCTCTGCTGCAGTGATCGCGACGCTCGGGCGCGTGCCGACGATGACGACGTCGCCGCCCATCAGCGACACCATGTCGGCCGTATCGGAGATGACGCGGGCGAAAAACGAGTCGAGCGTCGTCACCCGGGAGATGTCGATGACGACCCCATCCGGCTGGACGTCATCGACCTCCCGCAAAAGCGACTCCTGGAGGTCGTTTACCGCCCGGTCTGTCGGCTCGGCCGGAAACGTGGCGAGCAACACGCCGAACACTTCGTTGATCGCAGTCGATCTGGGGGCCATCAGTTGAACGCGACCCCCCGCCACGTCAGCGCCTGGCGCAGCCCCTCCATCAGTGAGGACTGCGTCTCGATCCCCTCCAGTCGGATCCCGATCTGGACGAGCGTCTGGGCGATTTCCGGGCTGATACCGGTGATAATCACGTCAGACCCGAGCAGGTCGACCGCGTTTACCGTGTCGATGAGGTGCTGTGCCGTCGCCGTGTCCAGCGCCTCCACGCCCGTGATGTCGATCAGCGCGACCGACGCCTCCACTTCGACTATCGACTGGAGCAGGTCTTCGGTCAGATTCTCCGCCTGCTGTGTGTCGAGCGACCCCACGATCGTCGTGAGGATAACGCCGTCCCAGATTTCGACGACTGGCATCGACTTCGACCGGATCTCCGCCGCCAACTCGCGAAGTCGTCGCTCGTTTTCCAGTCGCTTCGAGATGTCTCGCCCGATCCCGGCGATCGCTTCGAGTTCCCCCTCCCGATCGAGGGGCGCAAACGAAAGTTCGTACGGGATTTCGGTGCCTCGCTTCGTCTCGATTTCGGCCTGCACTGCGTTTCGCTGTTCGGTTTCGATCACTGTCGCGATGGCCTCTTCGACCGCCGCACGGTCGTCACCGGTAAACAGGTCGTTTGGCTCTTTGTCGTCGAGTTCGCCGTCGCTGTACCCCGTCACTGTCGAAAGCTGGTCGTTCCATTCGATGTACTCACCGTCTGGCGTGAACACGTAGAAGATATCGTCAAGTTCGTCGATTGCTGACGCAATCAGATCCGATTCCATGGTCGTGATCGGGGCGGTCAAGTGATAAAGACTGTGTCACTCCTGCTGATACTGTCGGCTGTAACATCTCGAAAATAATTCGCCACCGGGGTGGCGAATATTTGTACGTACTTACAGCCGACAGTATGACGGTTGCGACGTCGCTCCGGTCTCACGTTTTCATCCCCGCTCGCGGCGGTCGGCGCGGTGTTCGCTGATGAGTTGGTCGACGAGTTCGGCGCGCTGCTCGCGCTTTCGCTCGGCCGCGCGGTCGTAATAGGCGTCGATGGCCTCCTCGACCTCGGATTCGCGGGCGACCGCGAGTTCGTCGACCTCCTGGACGGTGACGCTGTCCGCGGGCGCGACGGGGATGTCGGCGTCGAACAGGACGGCGTCGGCCATCTCCGAGAGCTGTCCGTTCCGGAGCACGACTCTGGGGTTCACGTCCGCGAGCAACTCCGCTGTCGACTGCCCGGCACCGCTCGCGTCCCGTAACATGACGATATCGTCCTCCGCGAGGCCGAACTGCTCGTCGGCATCTCTGATCGCATCGCGGGTGAACTGCTCGATCACCTTCACCGGAACCAGTCCCGCCTTCTTCTCGGCCACGTCAGCGAAATTCGAGTGGTCGAGCTTCCAGAGCGTCTTCAGCCGCTCCAGTTTCCCCTCCAGCTCCGCAATCCGTCCTTCCTTCTCGTCGAGTTCGTGCTCCAGTCGGTCGGTTTCCCGTTCGAGACGCGTGACCTGTCGGCGCTCGCGTGCCTCGCGTCGCTCCTCGCGGCGGGCCTCCGATAGCTCAGATTCGAGTTCCTCGATCCGGTCGTCACGAGACTCGACGGTCGATTCCAGATCCGCCACGTAGTCCTGTAGCTGGTTCACCTGCGTCTCAAGTTGTCGGATGCGCCGTTGCTCGGGTGAGGTCTCCTGTTCGACGTGTTCGCTGGTCTCCTCGTCGTCTCCCGAGTCGTCACGCAGGTCTGCAAGCACTGACTCGACGGACTCCTCGTCGGTGACCACTCGCGCAAGTACCGTCCCGAGGTCCTCCCGCGGCGGGACTTTGGCGGCGATGCGGTCGAACTGGTCGGCTCGGTCGTCGTAGGCCCCGAGCGCCGCCGCGATGGCGTCGCGCTCGTGGTCGTTGTCGTAGCCCGTCTCCCGGGTTCGGTGTTTCTTCACGTCGACCGGCAGGTCCCGGTCGGGCGTCCAGCCCGCCGCCTCGAAGCTCCGCCGGATCTTCTCGACGGTCTCGGGCATCCCCGCCACGTCGGCCGCGACGACGACCGGCCGACCGCGCTCGATCACCCACTCGATGACCGCCGCGGTGTCTGCCGTGCGCGTGCTCATCACGTCGAGCACCTCGCCGTCGAGGCCGACCACGGCGGCGGCCGTCGTCGTTCCCGGGTCGATCCCGACGACGACGGGGTCGCGACGCTTCGCGAGCGGGCGAAACTCGATTCCGTCGCGGCGCTTTCGCTCCATCTCGACGCGAACGTCTCCTGACCGGCCGGTCGTGACCGGGATGTCCTCGGGCCGTGCCTCGACGGTGAAGACGGCGTTTGCGAACCCGCCGTACTTCTCGGTCACGTCGCGGTCGTACTCCAGCGCGTTGTCGTCGAGCGTCGACTCGACCGCTCTGGCCCGGCGCTTGACCGCGCCGTGGATCTTCCGGGTGTATCGGTCCTCGCTGTACCCTCCGCTTCCCGTCGAGCGGCCCCGGGAGACTTTCACCTCGGTTCGGTCGGTGAAAGCCGTCACCTCGTGGCCGACGTTCGCGGCCGCCAGCCGCGCCGCCGCTTCGGCCTCCTGCATCGGGTCTTTCCCGTAGGGGACGCCGTGACGGGAGGCGACGCGCGAGAGCGGTTCCGGCTGCTCGGCACCGGTCACCTGCACCAGTCGCGTCCCGGCCGGGAGTGTCCCGAGGAAGTGGACGAGGCTGTCCTTGTCCTCCGCAAGTTCGTACATGTTGTCCGTCCCGACAAGCGACGGCTCCTCGCTCTCGATGCGACGGCGGAGTTTTCGGTAGCTGACCACGTCCCGTTCGACCCCTTCGCCGTCGAAGACGACGAGCGCGTACGAGGGTGCGTCCCCCCGGACGTCACCGCTTTGTACGTCGACGCCGAAGATGACCGAATCGAGTGCGGCCGTGCGATCGCTCACTGGATACCGATACGGGACGAGTTCGTATTAACGCTACGCTGAATCGGGGTTCACCGTC
Organism: Halovenus marina; assembly: GCF_051414115.1. Lineage (NCBI taxonomy): Archaea > Methanobacteriati > Methanobacteriota > Halobacteria > Halobacteriales > Haloarculaceae > Halovenus > Halovenus marina. The sequence continues at coordinate 2,992,559 of NZ_JBLKNZ010000001.1, forward strand.
ACGATGACGCCTCGCCTGCAAGCGCTGTGTAGGTCCCCCGGAGCGTCACTGGCGTCACGTCGGCCACGTCGGCCGCCTCCTGCTGGGTCAGCTTCTCGTCTGCGTGCTGTGCTGCGGCGTACAGACAGCCAGCCGCGACGCCACGGGGGTTTCGACCGTTGTCGATGCCCTGCTCGCGTGCCTGCTCCGCGAACTCCCGGGCGCGTCGCTCGACCGTCTGTTCCACATCGAGTTCGCTCGCGAACCGGGCGAGATACTCACTCGGATCGATCGGCCCGGTCGACAGCCCCAGGTCGCGGTTCATCGCGTCGTAGGCGGCGTCCAGTTCCCCCCGCGAGGCTTTCGATTCCTCGGTCACCTCCGGCAGCGTCCGCGAGAGCGAACTCACCCGACAGGTCGCGTACACGGCGGCCGCGGCGAAGCCCTCGATGGACCGCCCCTGGAGAAGCCCTTCATCCTGTGCCGACTCGAAGAGCACGCAGGACTGCTCCTGAATGTGTTCCGGCAGGTCGAGCGCGCTCGTCAGCCGGTCGATTTCGGTGAAGGCGTACACCCGATTGCGCTCTGCCTTCGAGCGGATCTGCGTGCGCTTGTGCTGGGTGCGCAGGCGAGCCATCTGTCGCCGTTTGCGACCCTTGAGACGGGTCGACCGGCCGATCTCTGTCGAGAGGCCACGGTCGTGTCGTGACCGCGTCAGGGGCGCACCCGTCCGCTCCGGGTTCGTATCGTCATCGGCGAACGAGCGCCACTCTGGCCCGGGATCGATCGCGTGTTCGTCGACCACCAGCCCACAGCTCGTGCAGACCGTCTCCGTTTCGCTCGCGCGTACCGTTCCCTCACACTCCGGACAGACTGTTGCTGTCGTCGCCGTCATCAATTGAAGCTTGTCCCGGGATGGCCTTTTAAAGAGGCCACGAACTGGTCGAATTCGGTCGGAACCCGCGGCCAGTACCTACCGGTAACCGGTAGGTAGCTCGGGGCTGGCAGTGCTGATACGTCTCCGTCACTCTCTCGGGTCCACACATTCCGTCGACGAACACGTAGCTTTTTTATCCAGTCCGAGCGGACTGTCAGCTAATGGGGTTGTCGGAGATTGCGGCGGGGGTGACCGTCACGGAGCGCCAGCAGGAGCGTGGCGTTGCGACCGTCGACGACACGGACGCAACGCTCTCGAAACGACTCGCTGAGTTCGAGGAGTCGCTTCCCTGTAATGCGTCGGCGGCCGCGACCATCCTCGAACGGTACGCTGCGGGCGGATCCGTCGGTGCGGCGGGCCGGGCAGCAGGGGTTCCGCCTGTGACCACCGCCAAGACACTTCACCTGCTCGGCGAGTCAGTCTCGCCCGCGGGCCCGACCGCGCGTGATGTCGTCCGGGACTGGATCGCTGGCGACCTCTCTCGAACTGACGCGCTGACGCTCTCTCGCCTCGGCGAAACCGAGTTCGCACTCGCCGTCTACGTCGAAACCCACGAACCCATCGAGGCGGCCTGTGCCGCCGTCGAGGGGTTACTCGCTGCCCGCGACGAGACTGGACAGCCACTCGCCGAGACGATGAGTGATGCTACTGACCTGCTGTAGCCTCCCGGAGCCTCATACTGTCGGCTTTCCCATCTCGAACATACTTCGCCACTCCGGGTGGCGAATATTTGTCCGCACGGACAGCCGACAGTATCACTCGCGAAACCGACTCAGCCCCGACTGCTGGCTCGGGCCCGGCGGGTCGGGTTCCCACGGCGACCGCTCGGCGCGCAACTGCTCGGCGTCGAGTCCCCGCTTTCGGTCACCACTCGTGTCGTAGCCCGCACACTCGGACCCACAGTCCGTCGCAGGCCGAACGATCCGGTCGTGGAACGGGCAGTAGGGAAGCCCAGTCTCGTCGGGGTCGAGGCGGACACAGTCCGGGAGTTCGTAGGTTCGCCAGCCCTTCCCGTAGGCGCGCTCTGCGAGCGTGCGGCGGCGCCGCGCCTTCTCCGCTGCCGTGACCGGTCGGATCTCAGTCCGCGTCGGGTCCCGGTTGAGAATCTCGATACCGGGTGAGTCCGGCGACAGCGGCGTGGGTTCGCGGAGTACCTCCCGCTCGCCAGTGGCGGGGTCGAACTGCCAGATGCCCACCTCGTCGGGGATGCGGTTGCGGTGTGCGCCGGTCACGTGCGAGGCCGTCGCGAGCACGACTGCATCGAGGACGCCCGCTTTCACGTCAGTCAGCAGTTGCGTTTCGAGTGCGCCCGGTCGATCCAGGTCTGGCTTGTTCTCGATGCCGACGATGCGGTCGTGCCACGCCGGATAGCGGGCAGTCTGTCTGACGTAGGTGCGACCGTTTCGTCGCTCGCGCTCGAAAAAGCCACACTCGACGGCCTGCTCGGTGATCGATTTCGCGCGCTCGGGATGACAGTCGAACGCGTCCTTCCAGTAGGTCGCCGTCCCGGCACCGACCTCGCTTTCGATCGCTTTCGGCGGGATCGTCTCCGGCGTGAGTCGCTGGCGCTTCTCGAACGCCGAACCGGGTTCGACACAGACGATGTCCATCACCCGCCGTCCGTGAATGTGCGTGCCGAGCTGGCGGCTCAGAATCCACTCTCGTTCTCGTTCGAGATGGGCACACAGCGCGAGTTCGAAGCCGAACTCCTGCACAGACGTCCTATGGGACGAACGAAAATAAGCTACTCCGATCCGCTCGCGCGCTCGTCGCGGAGCTGTTGCAGTTCCTCTGTTGGCTGCCAGAGCGCACACCAGTCCTGAGAACGGATGCCGCCCGCAACTCTGGCACAGGCACCGATCCTGTCGCCGTCCGTTGCAGGACAGAAGAACCGACAGTTCGCACACATCTCGGTATCGTTGACACCGCCGCTACCGTGGTGTGGGTGGAACTGATACTGGACATCGCCCTTCGCGGCAAGGCTGTTCGGGTCACGCTCGTACCCGTCGATACTCACACATTCTTCTCTCCCTTCCGGGAGCGGGCGATTCATGTCCGCGCTGAAGAACTCTTTCGTTCGCTCGCTCGGGTGTGGCTCGCTGTGATGGCCAAGACAGCCTGCGAGGCCAAGCACCGAGGCACTACTGGCCAGCGCAAGGAATCTTCGACGGGACTGTTGTGAGTCGTCGTCCATACCCTGTGTTCCGTTCGCGGCCACAAGAATATTCTGATGCAGTCGTTTGCATCGATTCGATGCTCAGCGACACGTCGAGGGTACGCCGCGTGCGTTGAGACGGGGGCAGAAATCGCAAACAGTAGCTTTATCACCCGCAGCGAGCCAAACTCAACGCATATTACTCCCGAGATGACAGCGAACAACCAACCGGAGGTGAACATCGGACTCGTCGGCCACGTCGACCACGGAAAGACGACGCTGGTCCAGGCGTTGAGCGGACAGTGGACGGATCAGCACTCCGAAGAGATGAAACGCGGGATCTCGATCCGACTTGGCTATGCCGACACGACGTTCCGGTCGTGTCCGGATCTGGACGAACCCGAGCGGTACACCGTCGACGAGGAGTGTCCCGACGGATCGACGAGCGAGCCACTTCGGACGGTCTCGTTCGTCGATGCACCTGGCCACGAGACGCTGATGGCGACGATGCTCTCCGGCGCGTCGATCATGGACGGGGCGGTGCTCGTCATCTCGGCGAGCGAGGACGTCCCCCAGGCACAGACTGAAGAACACCTGATGGCACTCGATCTCATCGGCATCGACAACATCGTGATCGCCCAGAACAAGATCGATCTGGTCGACCGCGCGCGGGCCGAAGAGAGCTACGAGCAGATCCAGTCCTTCGTCGAGGGCACCGTCGCGGAGGGCGCGCCGATCGTTCCGGTCAGCGCCCAGCAGGAGGTCAACATTGACCTGCTCATCCAGGCCATCGAGGAGGAGATTCCGACGCCCGAGCGCGACCCCGACGCGGACGCAGAACTGCTCGTCGCCCGGAGCTTCGACATCAACCGCCCGGGGACGACCTGGGAGGGGCTGACCGGCGGCGTCCTCGGGGGCTCGCTCGCCGCTGGCGAACTCGAAGTCGGCGACGACATCGAACTGCGCCCCGGCCGAGAGGTCGAGGAGGGCGGCCAGACCGAGTGGACGCCCGTCGAGACGACCATCCGATCCCTGCAGGCTGGCGACGACACCGTCGACAAAGCGACGCCCGGCGGCCTGCTCGGTGTCGGGACCGGACTCGACCCGGCGATCACGAAAGGCGACGCGCTCGCCGGACAGGTTGCCGGGCCGCCGGGGACACTCCCGCCTGTTCACGAGTCCTTTACGATGAGCGTCAACCTGCTCGACCGCATCGTCGGCGAGGACGGCGGCGACGTCGAGCAGATTTCGACCGGCGAGCCGCTGATGCTCACTGTGGGCACGGCGACGACAGTCGGATCGGTCACGAGCGCCCGGGGCGACGAGTGTGAAGTACAACTCAAGCGACCGGTCTGCGCCCGCGAGGGCGTCAAGATAGCGATCAACCGCCGCGTCGGCGCGCGCTGGCGGCTCATCGGCTACGGCACGATACAGTGACCGTCGTTCTCGACACCAACGCACTCATGATGCCCGTCGAATGTGACGTTCGCGTCTTCGAGGAGATCGAGCGGCTGCTGGGCAGGGTCGACTATCTCATCCCGTCGGCGGTCGTTGCCGAACTCGAAAAACTCTCTGCGGGCAGCAACACGGCGGCGACGGCAGCGAGCGTCGGGCTGGATCTGGCCCGCGAGCGCTGTGCCGTCCGCGACACCGCGGAAGCATACGCAGACGACGCGGTGCTCGAACTCGCTGAGACTGTCGACGCGACACACGTCGTCACCAACGACGGGGACGTCCAGGAGCGCGCGCTCGCTCGGGACATATCAGTAATTAGTTTACGCGGGAAGAACAAACTAGCTATCACTCAATCATAATCGAGTCGATCATCTCTATGTACAAACGGGTCACACTACGCGATACGGTCGAGGTACCGCCGGAGCATCTGGCAGACGTCACGCCGGATCTCGTGAAGAAGTTGCTGCAGGACAAACTCGAAGGACGCGTCGACGAGGACGTGGGCTCGGTCGTGTCCGTCATCGACGTCCACGATATCGGCGACGGGGCGGTGCTCCCGAACGAACCCGGCGTCTACTACGAAGCCGAGTTCGACGCGCTCACCTTCGACCCACAGATGCAGGAGGTCGTCGACGGCGAAGTCGTCGAGGTGGTCAACTTCGGCGCGTTCGTCGGCATCGGGCCAGTCGACGGACTGTTGCACGTTTCCCAGATCTCCGACGAGTATCTGGCCTTCGACAGCGAGGGCCAGCAACTCGCATCCAGTGAGTCCAACCGCACGCTCGGCACTGGCGACTCCGTCCGCACGCGCATCGTCACGAAGAGCATCGACGAGCGCAACCCGCGGGACTCGAAGATTGGGCTGACCGCAAAGCAGGTCGGACTGGGCAAGCACGGCTGGCTCAAGGAGGAACGCGAGAAGCGCCAGGCCCAGGCCGAAGCGGGTGATAACTGATGGCCGATCGACTCGTCTGCCGGGAGTGTCACCGCGTGCAGGAAACCGAGGAGGCCGAAGCCTGTGACGCCTGTGGTTCGACGTCGCTGACCGAGGACTGGGCTGGCTACGTCGTCATCGCCCACCCCGAGCAAAGCGAGATTGCCGACGAGATGGAAGTGACAGAACCCGGCACGTACGCGCTGAAGGTGCGATAAGTGAGCGAGACTGTCGTCGAACTCCCCGAATCGCTGCGCTCTGACCTCAAAGAGCCACTCGGCTCGATTTACACCGACACTGACGAACTGCTCGACGCTGTCGGGTCGTCGCCGCTTATCACCGTCGGCGACGTCGTGACCTACCACGTGCTCGAAGCAGGGCGGACGCCGACCGTCGCCGTCGCGGACGAGCGAACCGAGCGCGCCGCCGTCGACGAGACAGTCGCACGCGTCGTCTTCGGGCACGACTACGACCGCGAACTGGTAGTGACCAACCCACCGGCGACGCTCACCGCCGACCTGCTCTCTGCGCTCGCGGAGGCGCTCAACGGGGACGGCCGGACGCTGCTCGTCGTCGACGGCGAGGAGGACCTGGCGGTGCTACCGGCTATTCTCGCCGCACCCGAGGGTGCGAGCGTCGTCTACGGCCAGCCCGGGGAAGGGATGGTCCACGTTCCGGTCGACCGACAGTCACGCGAGCGCGCTCGCGACCTGCTCTCGCAGATGGACGGCGACGCTGCCCAGCTGTGGTCGCTGCTCGGCGTCCCGGCGTAGGAATTGTCGAACTCCGTAGGTGTGTCTGACGCACGTCAGCCGCGCGTGCGCTGCGTTTCAGGTGGAACGACTCGACGAGCGGCTATATGAAGAGCTGTCTCGATGCTGGTCACCGCTTCGAGGAAGCAGGCATCTCGAAGAGGTTGCAGACCTGACAGCCGACTGGTTCGCCGAGTCGCGACAGTACTTCTCAGTGACTGAGAACGATCCCAGATATAATAACACCTCGCTGTAATCTAACACTTGAGTGTATTATGAATAAGAAAGTCGTCGGAATCGACACCACCAAGAGAGGGAAATGAGTATGCATCTCGGTCAGGTTCGGCGAGGAGTCAACGAATCTGACACTGATGACTGCTCGCCACTGTCTTCGAGTGTCAATATGATATAATACCGATCCCGGACACGTACACGCTGACGCTCAGCGAACACCCGACAGAATGAACCGACAACGAGACATCTTGTCCCTTCCAACGTTTACTGCTCTAGATAGTTACACCGTGCTTGCTGACCAGCGACGGGGGACGAGCATCCAATTAGACGAGACGTACTTTTCTGGACAGTTACGCGCTATCGATGCATTTGACGGCGATACGGAGCGGTCCTCGAACGCAAATCACAAAGAACGACTGCGAGACATTCGCGAATCGAGACGGACATACGAGCGTATCGAGGTCGACGTTTCGTCACTTACCGAGGAAAGTCTCCGGACTGCGTCGGCGAAGTTTCGCCGAGAGTTACAGCAACTTCCGGAAGTAAATTATCTCAAAGATCAGTTTCCAGGTCGGTGTTTCGTTGTTCCGGAGTGGCTACAGACCGGGAACCTCCTTCAGTACGGGGCACGCATCTATCTCTTTCAGAGTGACGATCCGATAACGCCGGAAGAGATACTCCAGCGAAATATCGATGCACTCGTGAGCGACTCGTTTTATAAATTCGAACGGTATCAGGGACGACTACACGGCTACCCGGACTGCTGTATCGACTTTTATCACGAGCGTTCGTCGAACACTCCATCGCCAGAGTGGCGGTCGATCAATCCATTTGCTGACCGGATTACTGACGAGCCTCTCGGGAAAGATGCCTCTGTCTCGATCGATGATTGCCTGTCTCAATTCGCCGATTGGGATGGTCGCTATGCGTTCTTTGCGCGCGAATTCTTCCCCAGCCCAGGCTGTGAAACTGCACTGCTACAGGGACACGCTATCTATGACAACCTGTCGTCTGCGATGTTTCCCCGACTCGTCGAAGATTATTTCAAACTCAATTTTGGATATAATTACCTGGTTGCAAAGGCAGTCCATACTGGTGATTCTCACCGACCGATACCGGGCGAACTCGGATCGGAGCATCTCCTGTTTTATTTACCCCTACAAGACGTATTGACGACCTCTCGATATTCGTCAACGGGAGTAGGGTAGTACGCGTGCTATCAGGCCTATTTTGGCTAATGTTTCAAAAACACCATTAGTTATCACTTGGGGATAATTATGGTTTGTTATATCTTATTGGGCGACTTATTGTTCTATTGAGATGGCCCGCTCACGCCTTCCCGACGTAGACAGACGAACAGTTCTTCACTCGGTTGGCGCTCTCTCGACCGCCGGGTTGATTGGTCTTGCAGGGTGTGCTGGCGATGACAACGGTGACGGAAACGGCACTGATACAATTCCTGGAAGCGACTATCCGGCCGTCGACGAGTGGATGACCGAGACAGATATCGGGGATGCGGATGATACTTACGAGGGAGAAATTGTGGATCTCCGCGACGATAGTGACGTGACGATAGACGTCGGCGCAGAAGGAAACGGGGATGGGTACGCCTACGGGCCATCCGCAGTGGCTGTTTCGACTGGAACCGAGGTTCTGTGGGATTGGACTGGCGAGGGGAGCCTACACAACGTCGAAGCAGAACCGGACGACCAGATCGGTGAATCCGACTACGAGTTCAGCTCTGGGGAACCAGTTGAAGGTGCTGATAACGAGTACTCCTACACGTTCGATGAGTCTGGTATTGCGCTTTATCACTGTGAGCCGCACCTGTCGCTCGGAATGAAAGGTTCCGTCGTTGTGGATTGAACCGCCAAAACGCTCGTAGTGACAGAATTTCGGGGTTACGCCGAGCGTCGGTGACTCGAGCGCAATTCCATGTCGGTTCTGTCTACCGTCGCAACACCAGAATGTACCGGGTCAGCGACTTGTGAACGCGTCGGGTGAAGGCTGCTTCGGCCGTCCACCCCATCTCGCTCGCCGTCCGCGTCCACGGGCGGTCACCGACGATGACACACCGAGGGGCGACCCGGCGAACCTCACCGAGCGTGTCGGCGACGAGCTGGTGGAGGTCGCCTGCGATTTTCGACTGTCTGCCGTAGGGCAGGTCGAAGACGACTGCATCGACGCTGTCCCCGGCGAGTGGGAGCGCGCCAGCGGTACCCTGCAGTACCTCGTAGTCCCCGTCGAGCGCATCGTCGAGATTCGCTCGCGTGCCTTCGACCATCTCCCGCTGTACGTCGATTCCAACGATGTCGGCTCCGACCAGTCCGGCCTCCACCAGAATGCCGCCGGTGCCACACATCGGATCGAGCACCGTCGCGCTGGGGCGTGCACCGGCGATGTTGACGAGCGCGCGGGCGAGCATCGGGTCCATGCTCCCGGGCTGGAAGAAGGGGCGGTCGGTCGGTTTGCGCGCGGTGAATCCCCGCGTCGTCTCTGCGGCTAGCCAGCTCACGAGACAGGTTCCGTCCTCGCCGCCGGAAAAGAGCGCACGCACCTCGTGGTCGGGGTCATCGAGATCGACAGCGAAGCCCCGCTCGACGAGCACGTCCCCCAGTTCTCGCTCGACGCGCTGGGTGTCGACCCCCGTTGTCGCGCGAACGTCCACCGCGCGAACCGCGACTGTCCCCTCGCGCTCGATTGTCGCGGCGTCGAGAATCGCCCGCGCGTCGGACACGGTCGGGTCGCCCTGACCGACCAATTCGCTCGCGCGGTGCGTAAAGGCGAGATCAGCAAAGGCGTCGGTGATCCCACGCGCCGTCGCGAGTCCCGGCGCGACGTGGGTCACGTCGCTCGCGCGCTGGCGCGCCTCGTAGGTCGCGAACTCGTCGTCCTGCCCCGCGAGTTCGAGAACGTACACGGCTGAACTGACCGGGCGAACGACATGAGCGTATCGGTCTCTCGCCCGTCTGCACAGATATCTCCGCTCTATCCCTCGAATTGGCTCACACCGTTCCGCTCACTTCGTCGCTCTGACGGTTCTCGTCCCCATCCCACGAACCTTTATAAACCTTAAATACGATATTTAAGTCGAGACATGGCCGATCCAAAGGAAACCATCAATATCGAAAACGTCGTCGCCTCGACTGGAATCGGACAGGAACTCGATCTCCAGAGCGTGGCGATGGACCTCGAAGGTGCCGACTACGACCCCGAGCAGTTCCCGGGACTCGTCTACCGCACGCAGGACCCGAAATCGGCGGCGCTCATCTTCCGGTCCGGCAAGATCGTCTGCACGGGTGCGAAAAGCACCGACGACGTCCACCAGAGTCTGCGCATCGTCTTCGACAAACTCCGTGACCTGAACATTCAGGTCGAGGACGACCCGGAGATCATCGTCCAGAACATCGTCACGTCGGCGGATCTTGGGAAGAACCTCAACCTCAACGCCATCGCCATCGGACTCGGACTCGAGAACATCGAGTACGAACCCGAACAGTTCCCGGGACTCGTCTACCGGCTCGACGACCCCGACGTGGTCGCGCTGCTGTTTGGCTCGGGCAAACTGGTCATCACCGGCGGGAAACAGCCCGAGGATGCCCGACAGGCGGTCGACAAGATCGTCTCACGGCTCGAAGACCTGAACCTCCTCGAATAGCCGGGCTAGCGTCATCCTCGGCGCGTTTTTATCGCGGGACAGTGACGCAAGCGGGCGTTTTATATCCCAAGTCCCGGACATGATACGTATGGCTCAGTGTCCACAGTGTGGCGCACAGACTAGTGATGGCGCCCGCTACTGTAGTGAGTGTGGCGCAGACCTGGTGGAGACAGACCCACAACAGCCATCCAGAACAGAGCGGCAACAGCGACCGAGCGAGCGGGACAGACAGCAGGGCAGACAACGCCAGGGCGGCGGTCAGCAACCGCATCAGGGTGGCCAACAGCCCCAGGGCGGGCGACAGGGAGCGCAGCCCAGGCAGGGACAGCAGCCACAGGGCGGTGCCCAGCAGGGCGGCCGACAGGTGCAGGGTGGACAGCAGCAGGGCGGCCGACAACAGCCCCAGCGCGGCCAACAGCAAGGGACCAGACAGCAGCAACCAGGTGGCGGCGGGCCGGGACAGGCACCTGGTGCGCCCGGTGCTGGCGGGCCGAACGACCAGAGTCGGCGCAATCTCCTTCTGGCCGGTGGCGCGGCCGTCGCCGCCGCTGTCGGTGGCTGGTACTTCTTCGTCCGGGACGGCGGCGGATACGACGCCTCGACGCCGGAAGCGGCGGTTCGAACCTACATCAACGCGATCGATTCGACAAATATCGAGACCTACAACCGGATCATCCATCCAAACAGTCCGCAACTGCAGGAAGTCAGCGAGGGAGACCTGTCGTTTCTCGAAAATGTCGAGTACACCATCGACGCGATCCGGGTCGTCGAAGAGACTGGGACACAGGCGATGGTCGAGGCTGATATCACCGTCCAGGGACCAGAGGACGAACAGAGCCAGACACTAAATATCGAGCTTTGAAGGACAGACGGCGAGTGGAAAATTTATAACGACACCTTCTAGTGATCCACGCTACTCGACCAGCCGTTCGATCTCGGTGACGAGAATGTCGCTTGCACCCACGGTTTTGAGTTCGGAAATCGTCTCGAAGACGCGGTCCTCCGCGACGACGGCGTGCACGGCGACCTGGTCTCCGCCAGCGATATCCATCACCGTTGGGCCGCCCATTCCCGGAATCACGTCTTTGACCTTCTCAATACTCTCTTCGGGGACGTTCATCATCAGATAGCGGCGGTCCTCGGCGGCCAGAACCGATTCGAGCGCGGTCGCGACCTGCCGAACCTTCGGGTCGTCGGCGGTCGACTGGCGGGCGAACAGCCGAACCGAGGAGTCGAGCACCTCGTCGACGACCGCGAGCCGGTTCATCCGCAGCGTCGTGCCCGTCGAGGTGATGTCGACGATGCCGTCAGCGATGTCGACGTGGGGCGTGAGTTCGGTCGCGCCAGAGACCTCCACGATGTCCACGTCGACACCCTCGCGCTCGAAGTAGTTGCGAGTGATCTGGGGAAACTCCGTGGCGACCGAGCCACCGGCGAAGTCCTCGACTGTCTCGATGGGGCCGTCTTCCGGGGCGGCGAGCACGATCCGACAGGTTCCGTACCCGAGATCGAGCAGTTCGACGAGATCGACCGGAGATTCTTGGACCTGGTCGTAGCCGGTGATACCGATATCGGCGGCCCCGTCAGCAACGTACTCGGGGATGTCACTCGCCCGGGCGAAGAGCACGGTCACGTCCGGGTCGACGGTGTCGGCGTACAGTTTGCGGTCAGCACCGTCGACGAGATGCAACCCGGCGCGTTCGAGCAACTCGACCGTCGGGTCGTGCAGGCGGCCCTTGTTCGGGACGGCAATACGCATACTGCACCTTCTCCCGCCTCGGGCAATTGCCTTTCGACCGTGCGAACCACGAACACTCTTTTGTCTGCCCTTCCAAAGATAGACACAACGCGGGGGTCTGCGTTCGTGGCGCGAAAATCGCACCCCTGCGGGAGTACTATCGACCTATGTCCCACAACGCAGATGTCTTTCTCGGTGACCGACCACAGGCACGGAACGCAGCAATCGCAGTCGGTCTGGGGCTCCTCGGTATCGTCATTCTGCTCATCGTGAGCACCATCGTCGGGGTGATCGGCGTCACGCTCGGTTTCTCGCTCGGCGTTGCACTCATCGTGGGTTCGGTGTTCGGACAGTACATCGGATTTCTCGGTCTCAGTGTCACCTACTTCAGACGCCGCGGGTTCACGCGTGACCACATCACGTCCTATCTCGGCGTTCGCTGGCCGACGCTTCGCGAACTCGGCATCGTCATCGGGGGCTATCTTGCGATTCTCTTGCTCTCGCTCGTCATCGGGCTGTTCGTCGAATTTCTCGGCTTGGAGACCGCAGAGGGTGCGGAACGACAGGTCTCGGGCATCGAGAACCCGTCCCCACTGCTCGCGGTCGGGGCACTCGCGCTCATGTTTTTCGTCGTTGGCCCGTGTGAGGAGGTTCTCTACCGCGGGGTCGTCCAGGGGCGTCTGCGCGAACACTTCGACGCGGTTCCTGCAATCTTGATTGCCTCTGCCGTGTTTGCAGTCGTCCACGTCATCGCGCTCGCGGGGTCGGTCGCCGGTGCCATCGTCACGATAGGGATCCTCTTTGTGACCGCGAACGTCCTCGGCTTCGTCTACGAGTACACCGGCAACATCGTCGTGCCGACGCTGCTGCACGCTATGCACAACTCGATTCTCCTCATCGTCTTGCTCTATGGGCCAGAACTCGAACAGGAAGCTGCCGTGCTCGCTCCCGCACTGCTGACACCGCTCGGTCTGTAATTCTCCAAGAGTTAACTCGCCGTGTCTCGGAGTGGGGGTATGGAACTCGCGATCACGGGTGGCCGGGTGCTCCGGCCGGATATGTCCGTTGAGCGGGCAGACGTACTGGTCGACAGCGACGACGGAACGATCGAAGCGGTGGCCGACTCGGGGACCGTCGACGGCGACGAAGCCCTCGACGCGGCGGACGGACTCGTCGTTCCCGGTCTCGTCAACGCACACACGCACGTCGCGATGACGCTCTTTCGCGGCGCGGCCGACGACAAGCCACTCGACGCGTGGCTGCAAGAGGACATCTGGCCCGTCGAGGCGAACCTCCGGGCCGAGGACGTTCGCGCCGGTGCGCGTCTGGGCATCGCCGAGATGATCCGCTCGGGGACGACTGCATTCGGCGACATGTATTTTTTCATGCCAGAGGTTGCCGACGCCGTCGCCAGCGCTGGTCTCCGTGCGCGTCTCGGCCACGGCGCGATTTCCGTCGGTAAGGACGACGAGGCGGCCCACGAGGACTTCGCGGAGGCGCTCGACTTCGCTCGCGAGTACGACGACTACGCCGACGGCCGCGTCCGGACGATGTTCACCCCGCACAGTCTGACGACCGTCGACGGGAAATTCTATCGCGAGTACGTCCCAAAGGCGCGCGAGGCAGGGATCCCGGTTCACATCCACGCAAACGAGACGACCGACGAGGTCGATCCGATCGTCGCCGAGCGCGACGAGCGCCCGCTCGAATACGCCGACGACCTCGGCGTGCTCGGGGCGGACAGCTTTCTCGCGCACTGCGTCCACGTCGACGAGACCGAGATCGACCTGCTCGCGGCGCGCGAGACAGCAGTGGTTCACTGCCCGGCCTCGAACATGAAACTCGCGAGCGGGATGGCTCCCGTGCAGGATCTCCTCGATGCAGGCGTTCCGGTCGGTCTCGGGACTGACGGCGCGGCCTCGAACAACGATCTTGACCTGTTCGACGAGATGCGCGACGCGGCGATGCTCGGCAAACTCGCGGCCGACGACGCAAGCGCCGTTCCGGCACCCGCGGTGGTTCGGATGGCGACCGCGGGAAGCGCCGACGCGCTCGGATTCGCCAGTGGCCGGATCGAACCCGGCGCGAACGCCGACCTCGCTGTGGTCGACCTCGACGCCCCTCATCTCACCCCTGACCACGACCCGGTCAGTCACCTCGCGTACGCCGCCCGCGGGAGCGACGTTCGCCACACGGTCTGTGACGGGTCCGTGCTCATGCGCGACCGGGAACTGCTGACACTCGATGTCGAGGCCGTCACCCGCGAAGCGAACGAGCACGCGACGGCGCTGTTCGAGCGGTCCGCCGACTGATTTTCACTCTACAGTTGAGAATTAAACGACACAAAACGTCGATAAATCGTATCAGCCGGTCTCAAACGGTTTCAATCAGTTCGAACGTCCCCGAATTCGATTGAATTACTTGCGGGTTTAATACCTACTGTTGGACATTTTACTCTCATGCGAGAGAGACTGACTGCACTCGTGTTGGCACTCCTGATGGTCGGTTCCGTGGTTGCGATGGCCGGCGTCGGCGTCGCGGCCGCGGACGACCACGAGGACGGAACGACCGACGACGAACTCGACGCGGCGGGCGACGAGGATGATGAGACAGACGCCGGTGACAACGAGACGGACGCTGGCGATAATGAGACGGACGCTGGCGAGAACGAGACAGACGCTGGCGAGAACGAGACAGACGCTGGCGAGAACGAGACGGACATCGGGGACGAGATCGACTGGAACGTGAGCGACCAGCCGTTCGGGGTGACCGTCTCCTCGTTCGTCCACGCCCTCCAGAGCGGGAACATATCGCTGGCGAACCAGACGCAACTGACCTTCGGCCAGATCATCTCGGCGTTCGTGACCGCGAACAATCCCGGCGCGGGGCCGCTCGGAAACGTCACGCAAGGCCCGCCGGAGAACACGACACAGGGACCGCCCGAAAATGTGACGCAGGGGCCGCCGGAGAACGTCATGCAAGGCCCGCCGGATCATGCTGGGCCGCCAGATGACGGCGAACGGGGACCGCCATCCCACGCCGGACCGGGCGGTGACGACGTCGAAGAAAGCGAGGATGACGAGAGTGACGAAGAAGAAAGCGAAGAAGAGGAGAGTGAGGAGGAAGAGGATGAGACTGAAGAAGAGGAGAGTGAGGAGGAAGAGGATGAGACTGAAGAAGAGGAGAGTGAGGAGGAAGAGGATGAGACTGAAGAAGAGGAGAGTGAGGAGGAAGAGGATGAGACTGAAGAAGAGGA
>NZ_JBLKNZ010000002.1:0-152708 GCF_051414115.1 Halovenus marina
TTCAGTTGCATCTTGCTAAACTATATCTTTCAAATATGTAATTATTTTTGGCATTTGGTGTCGAGTGCGCACGATCCACCGTCTATAATTGGTTTTACAAAACCGATCTACAGCCCGAAGATGGACAGAGTCCGGATCACGTTGCGGTTGATGAACCTGTGATCCGGCTCAGCGACGAGCAGTATTGGCTGTACGCTACCGTCGATCCTGAAACAAACGAATTGCTCCATACAAAGCTTGAATCGACCACTAACAATATTATTGATTACGCATTCTTTGCCGAACTCCACGAGAAACACGACGTTGACGACGCCCCCAGAAATCGGCGGTTTCTGGTGTGCAAACGAGACGCGATGCGTCTCGTTAACGCCGTGCTTCTCGTCGATGGCTCGCACTCGATGAAAAATGCCAGTTCGCGGCACGGCCTCGATTTCAGATACGCAAAACATGGAAATCGAGATGCTGTCAGACATGTTTCTAGAGATATAAAATGATATCATTCTTATCTTTCAAACTGTTTCAGTCACATCGAACCAGACGCCGACGACTGGCTCACAACCTTAGATTTCGCATGGAATCAGCTTATCTGACCACTACCTCGTTTAGTGCTCAGATGTCTCGCCAACTTCGCTGCGGTTCCCAGCCAAGCATGCGCTTGGCCTTCGAGATATCGATCAACGATGTGGTGCCGGTCAATTCTTCTCGCACTTCGACATTTGGAAAGTATTCGTCGATCAACGTCCTTGTCGGAACGGCTGCGGTCGTATCTGCGGCGACGGCCCAGAACACCTCGTGACCGTCGTGGTCAGCCTCGATCGCACGCCGTGCGATCGAGGCTGCGTCATCGATGTGCAAATACGAGAATAAGACATCGCGCGTCGTCCCTGTGTGGGCCTCCGGGAGCGCAGCCAGCGATCGGTCCGCGTCGGCGAACATTTCTCTTACTTCGTCGTCGTTCGGAACCCAGGGATATCGAATCGATGAGATGGTAAGATCTGCGGATGGCCGTCTAGCAATCCCGTCTGCTGTCACCTCCATGGCGTGCTTGGCGATTCCGTACGAGTCGTCTGGCGTTCTATCGTGTGCTTCGTCCACGGGGAGATACTGAATCTTTGCGTTCCGTTCTTGATGCTCACTCCCAATCGCGTTGATGCTTGAGGGGAGACAGATCGCTTCCAGATCGAGTGCATCACCCGCTTCAATGACATGTGCCGCCGACATGACGTTGCTTTCATACACGCGAAAGTCGGGATCGCTGTTTGGGTGTGGGATTGTCCCCATGTGAATAACCGCGTCGATGTCGGTTTTCGCTATTGCACCGTAGGTCTCTCCGGCATCCAACAAGTTTGTCGTGATATACTCGTCGGACACCTCTTCACGGCGACTTCCACGAGCAATATTGACGGTTTCATACCCGGCGTCCGCTAGATGGTTCAGGATTGCGGATCCAATCTTACCGTTGCCACCAGTCACTGCTACCTTTGATACTGACATTTTACTGATATTGACAGGGCTAACCGCTAATATCTTTCGCTCACCCCGAGGTAGTGTGTAGCTGTGAGGGTGTTATAGAACAGCTATCACATCAAAGAGCAGCATGAACGCTGCTGTGGAATGAGTTCAGCGACTTTGCAAGATGATCCTTCGGTAGGGTCGTTCTTGAATATCGCGGAGACGGAGACGCTAGTTGTTTGAGCATTTCTCTTCCGGGTTTCTCGAAGAGTTTGACGTACGCGCCCCGTCTCCGCCGGGCGAACACGAGTGCACGAACTACCAGAGCTGCTACGGAATTTTCTGCACTGCTACAACAAGGACATCTACGGCATTCGTCCGGTTGGGGGAGCTTCAGAACGCGATTGTTTGCCTGAGCTGTGGCTTCGATTGACCGCGTCTCGGGACGACGGTCGATCGCTTCCTCACCGATTTTGAACACATCGTTGACGAGGCCTTCGACCATCTCGTCGAGCAGGCCGCGGCAGGCGACCTGCTCGATTTGACCTACTGTATCGATTCAGTCGACGTGAGGACGATGCCTGCCGATCAAGACGCCCCGAAGTGCCACGATCCAACAGCCGAGGAGTCCTACTACGGCTTCAGCTGTACGATCCTCTCAACCGGGCAAAAGATCCCGGTTGCGGCGGCGTTCACAGAGAGTAAGCAACGCCAGAGGAGACGATCTGAATGGTCGATGACAGCGCCTACGACACGCTCGACTGGCACGAATTCCTGCTGGCCGCAGGGGTCGTGCCAGTCGCTCCGTACAAGGGGCGAAACACTGACGACCCGAAAGATATCAAGTACAGGGTCGGAGACCGCATCGAGGAATACAGCGAGGAAGTTCAGCTGAAGCAATCGATGCTGGACGGGACGTACAACCACCAGTTAGAAGTCGAACGAACCAATAGTGCAGTCAAGGACTGCGGCCTCGACATGTCTGCGCTCGAGGGCGCGCCCGCGCACGAGCGCAGGTGTATTATTAAAAGAGACAGTATTGGAAGGCGATAACCAGGAAGGCGCAGTTGAATACTGAGTTTAAGCAAATATTCCAGTGTCGCTTACATTCAAAAGATTTAAATTGAACTAGTCTATACTAATCCTGAAGCAAACAAGTTTTCCGGCATGAATACTCAGAAAAAGCTACGCCTCAGCCATCAACCCGTATCTGAACTCCGCCTCGTGGAAGAGGCAACGATTAAGAGCCAACCAAATAGTCACTCTAAAAATGTCATCTGATTTTTCTGATCGATTCTGGATTCGGGTCTGCAGAAACAAAGAACTGTTCGTCGTAGGTTTTTCCCTATCGACGACGCTGTTGTTTCTCTCGCTTCTCGCATATCCGGTGGTAGATCGGGGGACCGCGACCTTCGTCATTTTAGTCATAGATCTCGTGATACTCTCGGCGGTGTTCGTCCTTAGTGTAATCATTCTGGTGGTCTGTCGACGAAGAGAGAAGCTACCCTCGCGGCCGACGAATCCGAACGATTGAGTGGACTGTTCTCCACGGCACTTGCAAGCAGTATTCATTCGGGGATTGATCTTCGGCCGTCTCTCAGGCCACTACCAATTGGCAAGGTCGTTAGCGTGTCATAGAACTCTTCACACACTACAGTCAGGTTGAGTACTATTATAGCGGATTATTATCTTAGAGGTGTGTACACTAAGTGCACGATGTTTAGAATTGGTTAGAGAGTGCTTTTTCGTTTTCGAATGATTATTTCTCGAACCCGTTCAACGTGGTTCGTCTCGGTTTGAACGAATGCTGAGAGGATGGCTTCGACGATCTCGGAGCGGCTGACTCCGAGATTGTCACACGCAGCGACCAATTCATCCACATCTCGTACGATTTCTTCGACGACAGCGACTCCGAACTTCTCTTAGGCATAGCTACAACAAGCTAAGAACAGTGTGCATCAAGTGTATGGCGTTATCACTTCGTTAGAGTTGATTTAGCAACCCATGTGGACTCATCTTTGACGCCCTCTACTAATGTTTTACCTCTGCCCGCTGCACTTTGACAACGCCGAATCCCCTCAACCTACAGCTGTTTCCGAAGAGCACAACTCTAAGGCCCTGCGAACGTGCGGAGAAGCGCGGCATCAAGAAATAGTGTCTGGGAGTTACTGGGTTCAGAGCTCAGACTCGGATTCCGATGCAGTCTTTTCACTTTTCACACGGATCCGTGGATTGAAGACGCTATCTGAAGCCTGGGCGAAGAGCACGAACGCGTAGATGAACGCAGTAATCGCAATAAATGGAATAACGATGGTATGCATTCGGCCGAAGCTGTACATTGCACCCTGATTGTATGCTTCGTTGAGCATGATACCCCAGTTGAGGTTCCTTGTTGGGAGGATACCGATAAAATAGAGCGCAACTGAGCTAAACATAATGTTGCGGACAGCATTAGCGAATCGGATCATAATGTATGGCATGACATTAGGAAGGATATTCCACTCAATAATGGTTCTTGGTGATATTCCCATGGCACGTGAGGCTTCGACGTAGCTTTCGTCACGTAGGGTGAGTATCTCTGACCGGAGCGCTCGAGCAAGCCCTGCCCAAGCGTTGATCGCGAGGATGATCCCGACGAGTGCAGGGCTTTCCGGCTGAAAAATCGCCGACAGGACAACAACCAGCGGGAGGCCCGGAATCGTCATAGCGATGTCCGTGAATGTCATTAAGACTGAATCGACACGGCCACCCTTGTAGCCGGACACGGTGCCAACGATTGTCGCTACAATCGTCGTGAACAGTGCCCCGGCAGCTACCATTTTTAGCATCGCGGGCGTCGAATGTACCAATAGGCGGAGGATGCCACGTCCCTGAAGATCTGTTCCTAATGGATGTTCCAGCATCTGGAAGGGTGAGAGATAAGACAGTGCAACGTCCGATTCTGGCGTGGGGACCAATACGACGCCGACAGTACCCATAAAGACGTAGAACGCAATTAGAACGATGCTTAATTTCCCCCGCCAGTCACTCCAAATGACTCTTGCTGGCGCCGCAACGTACTGGTCGAACGTTTTGTAAAGATCGGAGCGGTTATCGCTATCCGTTTCGACATCATCAATAAACTCGAACGTCTCGACGGGAGTGTCATCAGTACGACTCACGGTCACCACCTCCTGCACGGGGATCGACAAGTCCGTAGGTCAGGTCTGCGAGCAACACGCCGAGAACCACTGCTAGTGTGAGCACGATGAAAGTTCCCATCATAAGTGGATAATCGCGGCTGTAGACGCCTTGGAGCATGTAATACCCGATACCGGTGTACTTGAAAATCTCTTCAAGGATGACCGACCCACCGAAAACGACTCCGAGACCGATCAAGAAGTCCGTGTACAGGGGGAGCATCGCGTTTCTTGCAACGTATCGGTAGGCGATGCGAGGTCCCGATAGTGCTCGAAGGCGGGCGACTCGAACGTAATCGGATTCGAGTGCGCTGATACTGTTACTACGCATGCGGAGTGCGACGACGCCGAACCCGGTAATGACGAGCGACAGTATCGGTAACGCAGCGTGTTTGAAAACGCCGACCACGAATGGCAAATTGAAACCTGCCACCGTGCTCGGATCCATCTTCCCGCCAGTTGGGAAGAAAGGGTACTGGTACGCAAACAGAATCAGGAGCAACAGTGCAACGAGGTAATACGGGACTGAGTACAACACAGTTGACAGCGCACTCATTCCCGCGTCGAATCGAGTTCCCTCGTAGTACGCCATGAATGCGCCCAGCAGGAGGCCAAGGATGTACTGGACGATCAAAGCGGTCCCCATCAAAAATATCGTCCATGGGAGTGCATTAGCGATTATTTCGTTGACAGATCTGTCTATCGTGAGCGGATTCCCCAAGTCCCCCGTGAGGATACTCCCCATGTAATCTACATATTGTTGCCACAGCGGGGTGTCGGGCTGCATGTTGATGTACACATCTATCAGCGATTCAAGCTCTTGTGGAGACATGTTCGGATTCCGTGAGATGAGCTGTGCCCGAACGTAGTCCATCGGTCCGCCAGGCATGAATCGGATCAAAAAGAACGTGAGAGAAACGACAGCAACTACGGTGACGATGGCCTGGGTCAACCGTTTCACGTAGTAGTGCATACGATAGTGAAGGGTTTGTAAAGGAACCAAAATAAGTGTTTTGGGAAGGCGCGGATCAAAACTATAATTCTCCGTAAATCGGGAACCGCGTCCTCCGTATGCATGAGTGAATTGTTGCTACCATCGATAGATTAAAATAGTGGTGCAGTTTTTTTCACCCCATGTTGGATCGGGATGCTTCCGACCACGGGCGAGACCAGCACTCGAGACGAGGCACCACTGATTCCATCTTCGAAATCCGTAACGTCACCGTCGAGTTCGGGATGGAACGGGGCACGTCTCGAGTATTAGACGATGTCACCCTCGATGTCTACGAAAACGAAATTCTCGGTATTATTGGAGAAAGTGGGAGTGGGAAGTCGATGCTTGCATCGTCGCTTCTGGATGCGGTTGTCGCCCCCGGCACAACAACAGGAGAGATTCTGTACCACGAAGATAATGAACCATATGATGTCCTCAACCTGAACAGTAACGAAATGAAATCATACAGATGGGAAGAAGTTTCGATGGTCTTCCAAGGGGCGATGAACTCATTCAATCCGACGATGAAGATTGAGGAACACTTTCGGGAAACGATCACTCGTCACGGCGTGGCTGTCGAAACAGGAATGAAACGCGCACGCGAGTTATTGTCCGACCTCCATCTGAATCCCGAGCGAGTCTTGCGATCTTATGCCCACGAATTGAGTGGAGGGATGCGGCAACGCACTCTTCTCGCTCTCAGCTTGGTACTCAATCCAGAAGTCGTCGTGATGGACGAACCGACTGCCTCTCTAGATTTACTCATGCAGCGGGCGATACTCTCGTTGCTCGAAAACCTCAAGGACAAATACAACCTGACTATCATTTTTATCACACATGACCTCCCACTTGTCACCGACCTCGCCGATCGTCTAGCCGTGATGTACGCGTTCGATATCGTAGAAATTGGTTCGACAATAGACGTTCTGAGTAATCCTTCTCATCCATACACCCGGGAATTGCTTATGTCCACGCCGAGTCTTGAAACCGTTACCGAAGAGATGGAAGCTATTGGAGGATCGAGCCCGGATCCAGTCAACCCACCCTCCGGGTGTTCGTATCACCCTCGATGTCCGCTCGCAGACGACCAGTGCGAAACCGAGGAACCACCACTAGATGAAGTGTCCCCGGGACACCAATCGGCGTGCTTCTATTCAGAGGCTGCCAGTGAGAAAATTCCGCTCGAAAACACGCTGGAGGATCTATGACACCACCACTCCTTTCGATGGACAACGTCGAGGTATCGTTCGAACAGTCAGCAGGGCTCAGAGAATTGTTTAGCGGCCCGGTGAAAGTCGACGCAGTCGACGGCATCTCTCTAGATATTGAGGAGAGTGACGTCGTCGTTCTTGTCGGGGAGAGCGGTTGTGGAAAAACGACTCTTGGAAAAACAGCGATCGGCCTGCAACGACCGACGAACGGATCCGTCCGATACCGAGGGCAAGACATTTGGGATGCGAAGGACGGACGTGGAGAGGTCACCATTTCGTCCCAAGAGATCCGTCGTTCGTTACAGATCATCCACCAAGACCCATCAAGCGCACTCGATCCGAATCACCGCGTGATGCCGACGCTCAAGCAGCCACTAGAGAAATGGTATCCGGAATTATCTAATCAGGATCGTGAACAACTTATTCATAAACTACTCAACTTCGTCGGGATGGCTCCACCGGCCGATTACGCACGCCGGTATCCCCACCAGCTGAGCGGCGGCGAGAAACAGCGGGTCGCTCTCATCAGGGCGTTACTGATGGACTCCGATCTGATTTTGGCTGACGAGGCAATCAGTGCCCTCGATGTCTCGTTGCGCGTTGACATGATGGATCTGTTCATCGAGATCCAGGAAAGTGTTGGGACATCGTTCCTGTTCATCTCCCACAATCTCTCAAATGCGAAGTACTTAGCGGACAGGGCTGACGGACGAATCGGTGTCATGTATCTGGGCGAACTCGTCGAGATCGGCCCAGTCGATCAAATAATCGACGATCCGACTCATCCCTACACGAAGGCATTAAAATGGGCGACACCGCGTCTCTCGCCGACCCCGGAAGCAGAACGGGAGTTGCCACTCCGGGACATCGACATTCCTGATCCGGTGAATCCCCCATCGGGCTGTCGGTTCCACACCCGATGTCCCGAGGCCAGAGAGGCCTGTACATCAATAACGCCCTCGCTTAACGAAACGGAAGACGACCACTACGTTGCTTGCTTCCGATCTAAGGACGGCCACGAATACTGGGCGAGCGACCCGCTGGACGAGACGTGACTATTATTCGGAGTGGAAGAGCCTGTGAGGAGCTGAAAATTACTCCGTCGTGATGGTACTCTGAGACAACATCCATGTTTTTCGAACAGTTCATCATGGTAATTACTAGAACTGATATTCGCTAACCGGTATATTTTAGTCGATCTAATCATATATTCTTATGATAAGATGAATAGCAACAGCCGCTCACTATCCTTCCGGTTCAGGTACTGTCTCAGTTCGCAAACTCTCCGATACATTCGTGAGAAACGTTCTATCGATCTCTTCGACACTGGTTGGACCGTCAGACTCACGAGAAGGCCGGGGTTTCTTACTGACTCACGGGTGACACTCAATAACCCGACTACGAGTTCTGTTGGTCAGCGACTACGGGACCGGAGTTCGACTCGTCGCGACACTCACCGCTCAACAGTGTCACCGTTTCCGGTGACTAGACGGACGGATCCTATGATTGCAGCAACCACAATGGTGTTCGATAATGTCTGATGACGGACAGGATCGACTAACCGGTGGAACTGCTCGTCGGGACAGCAAAGCAACGTCTGACGGCATAGACCCGGCACTCATACTCCCACCGCATCCTGATCGCCGCTGGACGCTTGCGAAGCAATTGGGCGTCCACTCGGCGGTGGTACGGTTCTGGGGCGTCGACGACTGGTGGGAATACGAGACGCTCATGCGAACCAGAAATAGGTTCGCGGATCAGGGATTCTCACTCGACGTCGTCGAAGATCGTCCGCCCATGCAGAACGTTGTCCGAGGGACTGACGGTAGGGACGCCGAAATCGAGACAGTCAAGAACCTCATCCGGAACATGGGAAGGCTCGATATCGATACGTACTGCTGGGTCTGGACTGAAAACCCACTCGGTGCGATCCGAACCTCTGACTCTGTCCCTGGCCGTGGCGACTCACAGAAAACAGCGTATGACCACCGCTGGATAAAAGGGTTACCCGATCATCCTGCTGCTGGTATCACCGAAGAAGAATCGTGGAAGAATCTCCAGTACTTTCTCGACGAAGTCGTCCCAGTCGCTGAAAGTGCAGGCGTCAATCTTGCACTACATCCTGACGATCCACCGCGAACCCCGATTCGAGGTGTCCCACGAATTGTGACTTCGGTTGAGGATTATCGTAGAATTTTAGATATGTACGATAGTGCCCGGCACGGGATTACGTTCTGCCAAGGTAACTTTTCCGCGATGAACGCCGATATTCCGTCCGCGATACGAAGATTTGGTGACCGCATCCACTTCGTCCACTTTCGCGATGTGGATGGGGATGCGGATTCCTTTGTCGAAACCTGGCACGACAACGGGCCGACCGACATGAAAACCGCGATCGAAGCGTATCAGGACATCGGATTTGAGGGTCCGCTCCGGCCAGACCACGTCCCGCGAATGGTCGGGGAAGACGACCGCGATGAGGCGATGGCAGGATACACAGATATGGGTCGACTGTTCGCTATCGGCTATATCAAGGGGTTGCTGGAGTAGGTATCTCGAAAAGAAGTGCTGGGTTCTGATGGTGGGAGGAAGCGATACCCATGAAGGGTAGATTGTCCATCCGCGGCTCGCCTACTCCGTGGCCACCAAGATACCATCCATGAGTAGCCAGCTGTTCGGACATTATATCGGGCACTTCTAGTCCAGGGAGTTTGAGAAACGAGGAGTCATAGCGGGAACTGTTTATGGAACTCGCAGACTCCCTCAGAGAGTACTTTGACATAGCAATTAAGACGCTAGGGAGAAGAAGCGTGCAGCGACGCCCGTGCACTGTTTCGCGGTTCGACTTCACTTGATGGAGTTGTCGTTGCATGAAGATGAGACAGTCTTAGACTGGCTGGGTGTCGATCGCTGCCATCACAGCGTACCATAGAATAGTCCGCATAGTTGTCTGCATATTCGGGGTCAGCGATTCCAAGATAGTCATCTCCATTCTCACCGCTGAATATGGTGTTATGAGAGGCTCTCTGAAATTACCGGTGACCGGCGAAGGGGGCCATGGCGGTTCTTGATTTTGTTGAAGTGGGCGTCGCCCATCACCGCACGCGCCAATACCGCGATTGCCAGACAAGCGTCATACTTGTCGGTACACAGAATTACCGTTTCATCATCCTCCATCAGAACTACCCCGCGTATGTCTTGGAGATTCTCCCGGACTTGAAACCCAACTTGAGAGTCGTTTCGACGGACAAGTGTTACGACTGGCGGTTTGTCCGATTAGAATCTTCTCATCCTATTTTCGAGTCCACGCTCGCGCCGACTCTCGTCTTTATTTCTTATTTGACCGCTCTCATTACTGTTGCGTAGATTTCGTCGGCTTCACACATCTCTAAAATCTTGAGTTCGACCAACACTTCAGTCAACTCGGAAAGATAAATTTTAATCACCTCTAGCAGGAGTCAAATCTCTCCATCCTTTTCGCTATGTTAGGTGCAACGTCCACCATAAAAAACTAATACGAGGCGAGACGTTGATCGAACGCATGAATCTGAAAGCCGGGATTATCGGTACCGGCGGAATCGCCGGAATGGGAATTCTCGGGATGCACAACGAGAAAGACATGGGTCAAAAGAAATTTCAGGCGAGTCACGCCGGGGGATATAACGCGACCGAGGATATCGAACTTGTGGCAGTCGCCGATATAGACTCCAAGAAGGCGGACAAGTTCGGTGAAGCATGGAACATTCCCATCGAGGGGCGCTTTGATGACCACGTCGAAATGGTCGAAGAGATGAACCTCGACATCGTCTCCGTGTGCACTCCGACGTATCTACACCACGACCACGTCGTGGACGTCGCACAAACCGAGAACACTCCCGATGCTATCTGGTGTGAAAAACCCATCGCATCCAGCATTTCCGACGCCGAAGAGATGCGGAAGATCTGTGAATCTGCCGGGATTGAACTCGTTATCAATCACTCATTCCGATTTACCGAACGCATCGACAGTCTTCGTGAACGCATCGGCGACGGACTCATCGG
The DNA here is from genome assembly GCF_051414115.1 of Halovenus marina. Lineage (NCBI taxonomy): Archaea > Methanobacteriati > Methanobacteriota > Halobacteria > Halobacteriales > Haloarculaceae > Halovenus > Halovenus marina. The sequence continues at coordinate 10,878 of NZ_JBLKNZ010000002.1, forward strand.
TGATGTCAAATCCGTCAACGCACAGTTCCGACGAGAATTGTTGCGGAACTCAACACACCTTCTCGATACGTTGGCTTTTTTCCTCGGGGAGCGTGCCGCTACCGTTAGTGGCTACATTAATGGCGAGAACGATGCCGTCGACGCTCTCGACGGCGATCGGGCTGTGGATGACGCTGGCGGTGGTGGAATCGTTGTCATGGACGACGGAACCTTCGTTACCATCGATTGTACGGTGGCACGTGACATCTCATCGATGTCCTATATTTTCATCGGGGACGAAGGAAAGCTCTACCTCAACAACGACGATGGAGAGTGGCGATACTGGACGCTAGAGGATGACACTCACGTTGAGCAGAACCTTCCAGGAATCGACGGGACGTGGTCGTGGGACGACGACTATCAGAAGGCGTTTCAACGCGCTGCAAAGCACGTCGTCGCAGTCGTCAAAGGAGACGCGAAAAACAAATCCCCACCGGAGGAAGCGACAAAATCGCTTGAGATCATCATCGGATTTTACGTTTCTCATTACACGGGAGCGGACGTAGACATTCCGCTGAGCCGTCCGCTCCGTGACATCGAAATCACTTCTTGGTGAAAAACCCGCCGTTTAAGCGACGACTCCCTATCCCTTGTAGAGGTTCCACTGGCGGGACGGTCGAATGTCACCGAAATATTCAAACCCCTATATTATATAAGATATATGTTAATTTTAAAATTACTTGACTTTTAGGAAAATTATCTGTTTCAGTGACCTCATACATTTCGAGAGTGCCTGATGAAACCAGTAGCTCGTCTTGCATGGAATTAGCAACACTGACCGATTCGCTGGTATCGAGCGAAACTATTATTTCAGTAAACGACTCATCTACAAAAGTGAGAGCCGCAGAACCTGCCCCAGAGGCACGGGAGTTACTCCGACTTTCAGAGGGATCTCCCCCGATGAGTTCCCTTTCGCCAGACGGGGCACGCCAGTTCATGAACGAACTGTTCGATGGCGAATCAGAAGAAGCATCGGTCGAGGATATCTCTGACTACTTAGTTGCGGGACCGGACGGAGACCTCCAGATCAGGACGTTCACGCCGACGCTGGACACTCAATTGCCGATCCTCGTCTGGTTCCATGGCGGCGGGTGGGTAACGGGTGGTATCGAAAGTTCGGAACCGCTCCTTCGAACACTCGCTAATCAGGTTCCTTGTCTCGTGATCACCGTCGATTATCGACTAGCGCCCGAGCATCCATTCCCTGCCGCACTCGACGATGCGTTTACCGCAATAGAATGGACAACAGAGTATGGGAGATCGATCGGTGGGGATCCAGAGCGGATCGCCGTCGGCGGCGACAGTGCTGGCGGAAATCTCGCTGCAGCGGTTGCGCTCTTGGCACGGGAGAGGCGGTCGGTTTCTATCAGCCATCAGTCGCTGTTATATCCTGTCCTCAACCACTCTTTCAACACGACTTCCTACGAGGAAAACTCTGAAGGGTATGGTCTCACCAAAAAGGACATGAAGTGGTTCTGGGAGCAGTACCTCCCACACGAAATTGCCGGGCATAACCAGTTTGCGGCACCCCTTCGAGCGAGGAACCTAGAGAACCTCCCGCCTGCCACGATCGTCACGGCGGGCTTCGATCCACTTCGGGACGAGGGGATAGCCTACGCAGAGCGCCTCGATCGTGCCGATGTTCCGGTAAAGCACGTCAACTTCGAGGGGATGGTTCATGGGTTCGTCGGCATGGAATTCGATCGCAGCGTTGAGGCACGGACCATCGTGATCGACAATCTCGAAACAGCTTTCAGTGTGTAATTTCAGCGGAGTAACGCCCTCGAGGGGGAGTAAACCTTTTACTGAATTTGACTGATCAACTTAATTACACAGACGCTCTTTTATAGCATTTTCCCTGAACTCAATAAAACCCGATCGGGCATATCGAGCTATTGTGTAGGTGACTGTACTCTGTCCGTTCTTTGACTGAACCGCTACAGATTCAGCTACCGGTGTTCGGTGTCGGGATCGTAGGGCTGGTGAGACATACGTTCATCCGGCGAAAGTTGCAGACAAATCGACGATTCGACTTTTGCTGGCTTGCCAGCGTCCCAATCTGTCTATACTAACAGCTTTCGAAACCACGAGTTACTGGATGAGAGCGATATAGTCAACCGACAGTACGTTGGGCAACGGCGGGGTTGTATACGCTGATGGAGACATCCACACCAACACCCACGAGAGTTGTGTGTAGCGGTGGGGGTAGCCAAAGTTTTCGTTCACCCCGAATAAGTGTCGAGTTGACTATGGCCATGCGTCTAAAGAGACCAATCGTTTATCCAAGATAGTAGGAAAATAGTCTCGGATGCGTGCCGACACAGCGCAACGAATTTCAGTGAAGAGGTCTCTTCCGTTCAAACATATTTTATCGCTTTTCCAAGGGCAAGGCACTCCATGTAATCTGTGATATATAAACAAGGTAATTTGTAAGAGAATCTACCGAATTCAGTCGAACTTTTCCAGATAACGGATATGTAAAGACTATAAAAACATAATCCAATATAATTGGATATTCTTATTGTTATTATCACACTCATAAGAGAGAATGAAACAGGGGCACCGAATGTCAAGGCTCCGTTCGGTAGGACGATTTAACAGGGTCTCAGAAGAATGAGAGTTGTTCGTATCATTAGACTTAATATCCGTAAAAAATTTTTACCAAGGCATCGAATATTGTGGTAATGACCAACAAACAAGGCACGCAAACACTACAAGGGGTTCAAGTTGCGTTCGATATTGTCCGTTATCTCGCTAAAAGCGGCACAAGTTCCGTGACGGAGATCTCCAACGAATTCAATTTGCCTACGAGTACTGCTCACATCCATTTGAAGACGATGACGGAAGCAGGCTACCTCCGACGAGTTGGTAGTAAGTATCAACTGAGTCTACGCTTCCTCGAACACGGGGCGCAGATAAGGCGTCGACACGAAATCTACAAAACCGCCCAAGATAAGGTTAAATCGGTTGCCCAGACGACTGGAGAGGTGGCGAGTCTAGGCGTTGAAGAAGGAGGAAAAAGAGTTCTTTTGTACAAGTCCGAAGGAGGAGATGCAGTGTACGACAACGCCGTCACAGGAGAGTTCACATATCTCCACTGGGTGTCACTCGGCAAAGCCATTCTCGCTCATATGCCGGAGTCCGACGTGCAAGACATTATTGACAAACATGGATTACCGAGTGCAACTGATGCAACAATTACCGATGAGGATCAGCTCTTCGACGAGCTCGTATCAATCCGCGAGCGTGGATACGCAGTTGAGAACGAAGAACATCACAAAGATATTTGTGCTGTAGCCGTGCCAATCCGTACAAACACGAAGGTAGTCGGAGCAATATCTGTTTCCGGACCAAAGACGCGGTTTGACGAATCGCGGATCAAAAACCAACTCGTCGAGGAGCTCACGGATCGGGCTAATGTTATCGAACTCGAAGTAAAACACTACTAAGACCCGTGGCGGTTCGCTGCTGAGACTTTAGATTCAAACGGCGGTGGTGCAGAAGTTTTCTTACAGCGTGGTGGTAGGGATAATGACACTATTGTCACGGTGATCGGCAGGGATGTCTGCCCCTGTCGATTCAATAAACTTGTCAAGTGGAATCTATTCTGCAATATCGTGAACCAAGTCAGTAAAACAGACTCTGCGATTAGTCCAATAAGAATGATAAACTGTGAGGGTCTCTGTTGAGACGCAAATTTCTAAGCCTATATCGTCGCCATACATCCTCTTTGTAGAATTCTTGTGCTATTAGTGGAGAGCAGTAGATGTCCTGATAGAAGTAGTGAAGAACGCCTTTCAGTAGTTCTGATGACTCACGCCCTGTGGCCTCTTTAGATCGAAGACGAACACGGGGATCAATAGGAAACGAGAGAGCAAACCCTCGAAGAGTGTCATTATCTCAGTGTCTGGTGTTTTGAAAATCTGCTCGGCCGTATCTTTATATGATAAGACGAATCTGGTCGTAGATTCATCAGATTAACCCTACCGCTTCTTTGTGAGGTTTTGCTGTACTAGTGCATTACAGTCATACTGTTGTAATCCTATATTGATGCTCTTTCCAATATTATTGGAAGATCTATGAACGTATCGACGTGTACTTCACCATCCGTGTTTGTCTATGCGACAAATTGCCCAACCCAGTGGGTATTATGATTGAGGGATCACGTCTGAGACTGACTGGCACAAACGACTGAAGGTCGCTGTCGACGACACGAAAATCGATCGAAGTCGACGGCGAGATAACTCTACGTGTTGGCGGCAGTCGGCTGTGACACGCTCGAAGTGTACATTTGGTGTCTCACCTGGCCGATCAAGCCTCGATGCGTAGCTGTTTCTCAAAGAGGTACTCAAGTGATGGCGCGGTTGCCCGCTGTAATGAATGAAAGAAGAGCTGCAAATAGTGTCCACCTGCGTCAGCAGTGGTCCCGTGTTAGTGCCACTGTTTAAAGCTGGTTTTCCCAGAAACCTATCTTTCATTAGTGCGGGCCAACCGCGGCCTCTGATATGATTGGGTGCTAAAGATCCCTGACTGTAAGCCCCGACGCGGCACTGTTCAAATAAGATCTGAAGAGCGAGACGGACGGTTTTGTTGGTGCCTATGCCAAGAAGTGTCCGCCTCACTGGATTTAGTACTGACTTCGAGTTAGGATTTGTGGAGCGAGAGGCGACACCCGAGCCAGTGATGAAGCTGAGTATCCAGCTGCATGCTGCAGGATTCTCTCTGTCGGATACCTTCTCGGTGTTATGGCTTGGGTGTCGGCCGGTGTCGGTCGACCGTGCATAATTGGGTGCAGAAAGCCGATTTACAGCCAACGAGCGGGAAAGCGCCGAATTACGTTGCGATAGACGAAACGGTGAATCAGTCACACCCCGATGCACCCTAACTTATTTATGTATAAGCAATAATGAGAAATTTATGAAGTCTGAATCACAGAGCAGGCGGATTGGACGGCGTGAATATCTTGCTGGAGGAGTATCGGTAGCCCTCGCCGCACTCGCAGGGTGCTCAGGTGATGGTGACTCGTCGGGAGATTCTGGTGATGATGACTCGTCGGGAGATTCTGGTGATGGTGACTCGTCGGGAGATTCTGGTGACTCCTCAAATACTGAAACTGAGACCGGAGATGGCGGAGTAGCTATATTAGATAGAAAATTTGATAATTTCACACAGACCAATCCAGATGTGGCCCAGTTCAATCGGTTCAATCCAAACAACGCTGCTGACAGGGTTAGCGAAATAATTTATGATCCACTCGCTGGATACAACCAACAAACTGGTGAGTGGGAGTATTTACTTGCAGATGATCTCTCGGTTCAAGAATCGTCTGCGACGCTCACGCTTAGCGATCAATACACCTGGCACAACGGCGATTCAGTGACCGCTTCCGACCTCGTCACTCAGTTTAAGATCGCCAGGGTCACAGACGATCCGCTGTGGGACTTCGTCTCCTCTGTCGAAGCAACCGGTGATTACGAAGTGACGTTCGGGATGGATTCAGCGACCAATCAGAACATCCTCAAAACACACATTCTGGACACGTATGTCAGTACACCAGAAAGTGTGTTTGGTGAAAAATTGAGCGCAGTGCAAGATGCCAGTGACGACGAACAGAGTCAGGTTCTGACATCCGAAATTCTGGAATGGGGTTGGAAGGATCCAATCGGTAATGGACCTTTCCAGTTAGAGGAAGCAGTGACACAGCGGTTCGAACTCTCACGGTTCCCCGATCACCCTAATGCAGATAAGATCAATTTCAATCAGTACCACGTCAAATACGTTACCCTTCAAGAAAAGACCCAGATGGCGATTAGCGGTCAGTTGGATGGTGGTAGTGGGGCAAACACGTCTGTCACGAACCGAAACCAGATTCCGGATCACTACGAATTTGTCACGTATACTGGTTACAACGGGGACGGCCACTTCTTCCAGTTCGACGACCCGCTGACCGGGAATATCCACTTCCGGAAGGCATATCAACATCTCATCGATCAAGTAAAAATGAACAGAACGGTCCGGACACCAAATACCCAAGGGTTCACTTGGGAACCCCACACCCTACAGACCGGGATTATGGAGAATCAAGCGGACACGTATTTGGACGGAGTGATCGATGGATTCACCGAGTACAACGGTGGTGCCGAGCGAGCAGCAGAAGTGCTCCGCGAAGGCGGATTCTCGAAATCGAACGGCAGTTGGCAGCTCCCGAACGGCGACGACACGTCCCTTGAAATTATCGTCGTCCAAGGGAACCCCTCGCTCACCGGCCAAGCTGGATACGTTGCGGAGCAGATGAACGATTTCGGGATTAGCACAAACGTTCGCGGGGTCGACTTCTCGACATACTTTGACGCCTACCAGACTGGCAACTTCCAAGTGACAATTTGGCTCTGGGGCGGCGGAAATCCCGATCCATACTTCCATTTCTCTAACTTACTCGATAGTATTGCCGGTCCAATCGGCTATCCCGAAACGATCGAGGTTCCGATGCCGGTCGGCGACCCCGATGGATCGATGCAGTCCGTTAATCCCCGAGAAAAACTGGAGCAGCTCGCCACCACGATTGACGAAGAGGAATATCAGACGCTCATCCAGGAACTCGCCTGGATTTTCAATCAGAGCGCACCGCTTCTCCAGGGCGTCGACGCCCTGTGGAATAGCCTTATCAGCCGGGACGGTTGGAATTGGCCCAGTTCTGATTCGGACGCTCTTGCCGTCCGTCCAGCGCCCGCTTGGCTCCCGAAGAAAGGAAAAATCACCGCCGAGGAGTAACGTCAGGCTACAGCAGCCATTTTTATCCGTTTCTCTTGCAACAAAGCGTATTTTCATTCTGATTCCGTTGGTAATTGCTCTTTCTTGGGTACTCGAAGCTCGTTTTCAGGTTCATCGAATTATTGAATTGCGTACCGACAATATGTACCGCGACAGTATCGGCACAAAATGTATCACAGTCACGGGGCTTGAACCAACCGGCCCTCGGTTTCGCTAATCATTCTGGACAATTTTTATGTATGTGTGGATAGTTTCCAACTTATGCGCATTCTGGTTATCGACTGCGATTCGTTGCGACCCGACCACTTGGGCTGTTACGGTTATAACAGGGATACATCCTCAAATATTGACGAACTGGCGGCTAATGGACGGCGGTTTACGAATTACTACACATCGGATTCTCCGTGTCTCCCGTCCAGGACAGCACTATTCACCGGACGCTTCGGGATACACACCGGTGTCGTCAACCACGGTGGATTGAACGCGGATTCGCGACCGGTAGGACGGAACCGCGAGTTTCGAAACTTCGGAGAGTTCCGGACCTTCGCCGAATCACTCCGTCAGGCTGGGCATCAAACAGTAATGATAAGCCCGTTCCCGAGTCGACACGCAGCCTGGCACGTTCTCGATGGATTTCAAACGTGGACAGATACTGGCGGGTATGGTGGCGAACGGGCCGGTGTCGTCTTCGACGAGGCCGACGCTTGGTTGGCCGAACACGGACGCGAAGAAGACTGGTACTTACACGTTAATTTCTGGGATCCGCACTGTCCGTACGACACGCCTGTGGAGTATGGCAACCCCTTTGCGGACGATCCGGCACCCGAATGGCTGACAGCGGAGACAATCCAAGAGCATCGTGACGGATACGGCTTCATTAGTGCGAGAGACACGCTCTGGTTCGCAGACTCACGGCGGACGGAACGAACCCCAGACGAAATTGCGACGCGTGAGGACTTCAAACAGTGGATCGATGGGTACGACGTGGGTATCCACTACATGGATTCGTACATCGGGCGGATCATCAATCGGCTGAAAAAACAGGGTGTCTTCGAAGAGACGCTTATCGTCGTTACGGCCGATCACGGTGAGAACCAGGGAGAACTGAACGTGTACGGTGATCACGAAACTGCGGATGACAAGACGGCACGAATCCCACTGATTATGCACGGCCCTGAGGTGGCGTCGGGAGTCGACACAAATCTCCACTACCACCTCGACCTCGGGCCCACGCTGGTCGAGTTAGCCGGTGGCGAGACAGCCGATAGGTGGGACGGCCGGTCGTTCGCGACTGCCGTCCGCGATGATGGAACGAGCGGCCGCGATTTCCTGGTTCTAAGTCAAGGAGCCTGGGCCTGCCAGCGAGCTGTGCGCTGGGACGATTGGCTCTGTATTCGAACGTATCACGACGGCGTGAAGCAGTTGGACGAGACGATGTTATTCGATCTAGCGGCAGATCCACACGAGACAAACGACATCTCAGAAGAGTACCCGTCAGTCGTCTCCAGTGCACTCGAGAAACTACAGCGGTGGAAAGCGGCTCGGATGGAAGAGTCTGCAACGGGCGAAAACGGTGGCAATCCCAACACTCCGAACGGACTCGTCGATCCGCTGTGGGATGTGATTTGCGAGGGTGGCCCGTATCATCCGAATCGTTCCGGTCGCCTGTCGGAGTACGTCCAGCGGCTCGAAGACACGGGACGAGAGGAACACGCCGAAAAGATCACGCGCCAGTACTTGGAGGGGTAATGATATCACTCTCGTTCGGCCTCGTATGGTTATCGAGCGAGGGTGACGCGACGGTTTGCGACCATACTATTATTAGGTGTCGACCGAATTTTCCCGTATGGCTGGCTGTCGAATCAGCGCAGAGTACGAGTTCCGCGGGAGTCAGGTTGTCCGCCTCGAAAACGAATCGTTGCGCGTCGAAGTCTTGGCAGGGAAAGGCGGTGACGTGACCGAAATACGAGACAAGCGAACAGACATCAACGTCCTGTTCGAGGCGCCCCACGAGTGGCACACCCCTGACGACGGGTACGAACATCCGACTGATGAGGCCGCAACGTTCCTTGATTACTATCCTGGCGGGTGGCAAGATGTTCTCCCGGCAGCTGGCGGCCCGTCAGCACCGTCCGGTGTCCCGATCGGCGTGCACGGTGAAACAACACTTGCGCCGTGGGAGGTCATCAAGGTTCGGGACGAACCGGAAAAAGTCGCGGTGACGCTGTCACTCTCGTTGACGCGCTACCCGTTCACCGTGGAACGAATCCTCGCGCTTGAAGCAGGGGATCCCGTCTTGCGCGTGGACGAACACGTTACGAACGAAGCGCCGATTGCGGTGTCGTTCTCGTGGCTCCAACACATTACGTTCGGACCGCCGCTGGTCTCTCCCTCCACTCTCGTGGATGTTCCCTGTACAACAATTCTCACCGATCCCGACCACGATCCAGCGGCCGCACGATTACCGCCAGACGAGGAGTACAAGTGGCCAATCGCACAGCGTGAGAATGGCCGTGACATCGACTTACGACGCTTGCCTGATCCCGACGAACGAGTCCACGACCTCGTCGCACTTACTGGATTCGATGAGGGGCGTTATACGGTGACGAACCCGGACATCGACCTAGGTGCGACGGTTCGATTCCCTGAGGACCTCTACGAGTACTTGTGGTACTGGCAACCGTTGGGTGGATTCACCGAACCCCCGTTCTTCGGGCGAAACTACAACATCGGACTTGAACCGTGTACGTCGATTCCGAACTCCGGTCTCGACCGGGCCATCGACAACGAGACGGCTGCAGTACTGGACGGTGGCGAGTCGCAACAGTCCACAATCGAACTTGAAACCCATCCAGCCTAGAGGCTCCGAGGTGTGGGCCTTCGGTGCGTTCGATGGTATTTCAAAGGAAGCGACGCGCCGACAGTAATGACCACAACGGTGTTCGCCCGCATTCCGGAGAGGAGGTATCCCCTCCCAATTATTCCAGTTCGACTTCGATCAGATGAGGGAAGTACTCAGCGAACTCAACGTATGTGATGTAGATTTTCTTTCCGCCTTCGATCGCGAGTTCAGGATGTTCCTTTCCGGCGTAAGTTGGGGTATGGGATGCTAATCGTTCGTGCTCCGGGTCGACTGACCAGAGGATCACCGGATCATCCCATGGTCCCCAAGGGGTCGGTGCAGTTCGACCGACGACTTGACCAGTCTGGTCGAGAGAATAGACGGTGAGGTACGCGTCGAGATGGGCGTTGTACGAGACAGACATCTCGTTAGGCATCCCGTGAAAGACTGGACGAGCGTCTTGGAGATCAACCGACCATGATCCCTCACCATCGAAGTATTCATAAGCCGTTACGTCGGCAATCGCGTCGTGGGGGACTCGAGCGACGTAACAATCGTCGACGCCAGCCGGTGCGTGCTCTGCACCATAGACGAACACGTAGTCCATATCATCCGGGTCAAGCACGGCCGTTCCGAAGTGTGGATCGCGACGATCCCCTTTCTGATCTTTCTCCCAGAGGATCGAGGAGTTGTCGTGTTCGACCCGTGTGAACTGATAATCATCGGCCGACCCGCGCGCGACGCCCGAGCCGATCAGTTCGAATCCCGAAGCAAAGTCGTCCTCGACTTCGGAACCGATTCTGACGACCACGTAATACAGATAGAGCGTCCCGTCGACGTAACAGCCGTCGAGACACCAAGGGCGGATTTCCGTCTCGTCTTCATCGGGGTGGGTCTCGACGAGCTGGCGGATTTCGCCGTCATCATCCAAGATGTACTCGAAGTTCTTGAGGCCGTCCGTGCCATCGGAATCACGGCAGATGAGTCCACAGTTGTACGGTAGTCGTTCGAAGCCCCCATACTCCCTGAGTTGCTCTCCGTGGGGCATCCGCTCGTCGACGGCCCGATCGCCGATAAGAGTGTCGCCGAAGAACCAGAGCGCTTCGCCCTCCATCGGAATCGAGTACGCTCCGTCCTGGCCGCTCATTCGATTCGGATTATCGGCAAATTGTGGACCGAGATCACGCGCTGTCACGGGTCGAAGTGTGGTATTCAGGCTCACATTCCAATACGAGCGTGGCGACCATTTATTGCTTATGTTTGTTTCAGCAGTCACCGGCGACGCGATCCAATTCCGTCAGTAACTCACAGCAGTTCATGGCAACAGGATGAAATCGGGAGAACCAGGGGCTTCTCCATCATCAAGTACCGTAACTACTATTACCTACTGTTTTGTTACTACATAACGATTATTGATGTCGAAGCTTGAATCAATAAAACTCGTCCATCACTGTCATACGGACATCGGTTATACCCACGACCAACCGGTGCTCTGGGATCTCCAGCGCCGTTTCATCGATCAGGCACTAACAATCACTTGGAACGAACGGCAGCGAGACGACCCCGGCGCGTTCAAGTGGACCGTCGAAACAACTGCCCCCCTCCTGCTCTGGTTGGACACGGCCTCGTCAGAGCAAATCCGGAAGTTCGAGGAGTTGGAGAATATGGGGCGGATTGAAGTCATGGCGACATTCGCGAACATCACGCCCAACTACGGCCCCGCACAAACCGTCGAATCCCTCCGGCCCGTTCGGTATCTCCGTGAGGAATACGACTTCGATGTTCAATACGGAATGAACTGTGATGTCAACGGACAGAATTGGCCGTTTGCGGACGCGCTTCTCGACGCTGACATCCGCGGGTTCTCGATGGGAATCAACGAACACTTCGGCGGCATTCCGTTCGAGCGTCCCAAAGCATTCAAATGGAAGGCACCGAGCGGACGTGAACTACTCTCATTCAACGGATTCCACTACTCGACTGGGATGCAACTCGGCATCGGTCACGACGAAGAATACCTCGAAGAGACGGGCGTGCCGCTACTGGAGCGACTCACGGATGAGTCTGGGTATCAACTCCCCTCGTTATTGGTCCAGAGCTACCACCCGTTTGGGGACAACGGTCCGGCCTACGCGCAGTTCTCGGACTTCATCCGGTCGTGGAACACTCGAGACGGTGTGGAAGCAGGCGAACTTCCATCTCTTGAAATGATTACTCCCGCCGAGTGGTGGAGCACCGTCGAAGCGCACGCGGACGACCTTCCGACGTACGAGGGGGACTGGACGGACTTCTGGAACTTCGGTTCGATCAGCAGCGCCGCTGAGGTCGCCGTAAACCGGAAAAGTCGGCGCCGTCTCCACAGTGCGGATGCGGTAGAGGCTGGCCTCTCCGCAATAGACGCCGGACAAGCCGACCGAGAGCCGTCGCGTCGGAGCGCACCTGGAACGCGGTCAGACGCTTGGTGGGCCGTCAACCTCTTCGACGAACACACTTGGGGTGCGGACACGGCTGTCAGCGTTCCTGACGGCGACGACGCACGGAGTCAGTGGTACCACAAGGCGAACTACGCACACGACGGGCGAAGTCTCAGTCAGATGCTTCAGCGCGATGGACTGGCAGAACTCTCCCGGCGCGTCGATCATGAGGGAGGTGAGGAGGCGTGAGCAAGTTCGACGAGGGGGTATTTCTCTTCAATCCGCTGCCGTGGGACCGCGACATCGCGGGACCAGTGCCGCTGCACGTCCTCAGTCCGCGCGGCGAGGATGACGACCAGACAGCCGGTCGGCACTATCAGGATCGCGATCCTGAGCAACCGTCGCTGCCAACCCACGATGGTGCGGATCGCGACTCCTCGCTGTATGGCTCGTCAGTGCTCCTCGAACCGACGACGGTTCCTGGGTACGGGTATACGGTCGCTTCTCCCGATGACCTCGTCTCTCAATCGGACATTTCAGAGTCCGAGCAGGGTACCATCGAGACTCATCGATACGACGTGAGGTTCGACCGTGAGCGCGGTGGAATCGCCTCTTTGTACGACAGAGACCTCGAACACGAATGGGTAGACGACGACGCGGAGTACCCCGTCGGCAGTTTTGTTCACGAACAAGTCGCTAACGACGACTGGTCACAGCCGCGTCAGAGATTGTTCCGCTGGCCAGCCGACGAGTGGCACGACGCGGCGATCGGGCTCGGCGACAACCCTCGCGGATTTCAGGCCGACTGGCACGCTCAGCGGCGTGGTCCCGAACAAGTTCGTCGCCATGTGGTCTACGATACGCCGCTCGGCTACGACGTGCGTCAAGAACTCGTCGTACCCCAACTTGAGAGTGATGTCGCACTCCGGCTGTTCTTCCCATCCTACAGCGACGAGGTCGTCGTCGAGGCACGCTGGCAGATGGGACTGACGACTCATCCGGAGTCAACTTACCTTGCGTTCCCTTTTTCGATAGACGACGCCGTTCCCCACCTGGATGTTGGCGGCACCGCGATCCAACCGGGAGCGGATCAGATGCCCGATTCGGTGCACGACTACTACACCGCACAGAAGTGGGCTAGCCTCTCGAACGAGAGCCACAGCATGGTCGTGAGTTGCCCGCTGAACCCGATGATCCAGTTCGGCGAGTTCGGATTCGCGAACAACGACCGGGAATTTTCGCTCACCTCTCCGCAGATTCTCGGGTGGGTCACGAACAACTACTGGGATACGAACTTCCGGGCGCACCAGCCTGGACCCGTGACGGCCCGCTATCACCTCACGCCACACGATGGACCATTCGACGAGTCCTTCGCGCACCGACGCGGCTCTGAAGCTGAGGTGTGGCGCCCACTCGCACAGACCCTCGGAGAGGGAACCGTCTCAGATCCGCCCCTCGATGCACGGGGACAGCTCCTCGACTTGCCCGCACCGCCAAATCTCGTCCTCCAGATCCGTCCCCTCGAAGAGCAAACAGGTCGGTCGTGGCCGGATTACACGGTTTTCGACCCTTCGGACGAGTTCGACATGCTCGTCCTAGTTCATAATGCCTCGGATACGAAGCAGTCCACGTCGATCGAATCGGAGCAGCTAACGATCAAAAATGCCGAATTCCGGACGCCACAGGGTGGATCGATGGACAGGGATCTCCAGAGTCAGGGCGGCCGCGTTGACCTCAAACTGGCACCGAGGAAGACGATCGCCGTCGCACTCGACTGCACGCAGTGAGAGTTACCGAAAACGGAGTTCTGATCAGGTTTCCAGTCAGTTCCAGTGAACGATGGTGACTTTCTCAGGAGGTTTGATAGTACAAGTTGTATCTCACATCGAATGCTTCGGATTTCGTATGTTGCCATCCCATGAAACACTCTATTGGGCAAGAGAACTGCACCGGCTTCGATCGTACACCGGAAAAATGCGGCAGTAGTTCGTGGATCAAACTGTTCACCCCTCGGAGAGTTTTCTCGGCCAACTCTAATAAAAAATTATTAATAAGGAGGTTATAATGAGTGGTACGTTATCATATAACTCAACAGAGCTCCACCCGCGAGGAGACGAGAGACACATCAGACGAGAAAGAAGAGCCACGAGTATCGAGGCGGTCGATGATTACAAGTGTCGTGGTCGCCGGCACTGCATTTGGTGGGATCGGTGCATCGCCGACCGTACTCGCTAAGAACGGATCCCCATCGGCAAACAATTATCCGAGAACGAAAGTCGCATCTGAGTGGACGAACAGGTTCGACCGAAAATCGGGGTGGTTGGGAGCCGCCGACATCTACTCACTACCGATGGAGGGGTACGACGCGCGTGTTCCACCGACAGATCAGAAGACGCTGTTCCTGTTTAGTGATTCGCTCGTAGAACTCGGCGATCCAACCGACGACTCATGGAGCGAATTCACGATAGTGAACAACACCCTCGGTATGATGGATCCCACCGACGAGAGAGGCGGGATGGACTTTTACTGGCGGGAGGACGATGCTGGTGATCCACGGGCCGTTTTCATTCCGGAGGAGAGCGATACCGGTGACTGGTACTGGCTCGGTGATGGGTATGTGAACAACACACTCGACGGCCAACGGTACGTCTTTGGACTGCAGTTCCGCGACGATCCGGACGGGTTCTTCCCTATTCAGGTGGAAACGGATCTCCTCATCCTCGGATCAGACGAAGACCCGCCATATCGAGACTACGATCGGCGGAGCACCCCGCTGTTAGTCTCGGCAACAGAGAACCGGGGGCGGCGCGCGTTTACGTCCTGTGTCATGCCAAACACGGAAGCCGCGGGCGCACCGAATCCGGACGGGTACGTCTATGTCTACGGCATCGAAGAGTTGGTGAAGCCAAAACAACTACTCGTTGCTCGGGTCAAGCCGCGACACTTCGAAAACTTCGATCAGTGGGAGTACTGGGACGGCTCGTCGTGGGTATCACAACCGGGCGCCGCAGCAGGTGTCACCACTCGCATCTCGAACGAATTGAGTGTGACGCCACTTCCCAACGGCGAGTATCGGCTCACATTCCAGCTCGACACGAACTCGAAGTATACTGCCGTGCGCCGTGGCGAGAGTCCCGTCGGTCCGTGGGGGCCGGTCGAGAAAATATGGGCTGCGGCGGAGCCGAACGAGGACGACGACCACTACGTCTACAACGCAAAGGCACACCCGCACTTGTCCACCGGTCGCGGGTCACTCCTCATCAGTTACAACGTCAACACGCGGGCATTCTTCGAAGACTACGATCGGTACCCGAGTTTCTACTATCCACGATTTATCCGCTACCAGGGACTGTAAGAACTAGACAGGTCTCGGAGTCTCACGTCACCGTTTCGTTTCACGTATCGGTATAAGCAGCACCCAAACCCGCGGCCCAGACAGCTAGACGACGTCTTGCATCGAACGGTACTGGTCGAAGAGTCCCTTCATGTAGCCGATCGCGAAGAGTCGTCCCTTGTCCTGGTAGCCCGGGGTGTCGTTCGGTTCGCCAGCCATCGTTGGAGTGTGATCTGGCCGGATTGGGCCATCGAACCCGATTGCATCGTACGCGCGAATTGCGGCACCCATATCCGTCGGCCCCTCATCCTGCCAGACTTCCGTAAAGGAATCCGCGGTTCCGTCCACGTCCCGGAAGTGTGCAAAGTGAATTCGCTCGCCGAAGTGACTGATCGCCTCGGGGACATCCACTCCCATCGCCGTGAAGTTGCCCTGGCAAAACGTGATACCGTGGTGGCGACTGTCGTTGAGCGCCAAGGCGCGATCGAAGTTTTCGACGCTAGTCATGATCCGATCGACGCCCCGGACAGAACTGATCGGCGGGTCGTCCGGATGCAGAGCCAGTTTGACATCCGCTTGCTCCGCGACTGGGATCACTTTGTCGAGAAAGTACTCGTAGTTCTCCCACAGTTCCGTCTGGTTAACGCCGACCAGATCCGGTCCTCGTTCCATCTTCGCATGTTCGTATCGTGTAACGAGCGAACCGCCCCGACCGCGAACCGAATTACTCGTTCGCAATACCGTCAGTGGTGCCATCCAAGCGTAACACCAGATATTGATTCCCACGCGACCCATGTTCCGAAGCATCGTCTGCACCGAATCGATCTGTTCGTCGCGTCCGTCCCGACCCAGAATCACGTCGTCGAGTGGCGGCCAGACCTCGAGCACATCAACATCGAACCCCGCGTCCGAGAAGCGCTCATTCATATGGAGGAGCGGTTCGAACGCCCACGGGTCAGTTTCGTCGTCCGTCTCTGGAAACCGCGTGACTGCGGTCGTGAGACCCATTTGTCGCGCGAGATCCCATCGTTCGGTCAGCTCTACAGGCAGGATTACACTATGATCCATATTTTATAAGAACACCAGAGGTAGAAAAGTATGGGTATTGCGGAAATATTATAATTTCTCGCGGTTGGATCGTAACACCATCACCGCTGCTTCAGTCAGCGGACGACTTGGGGTATTGGAACGCCTTAGAGGACGCCAAATTCTTC
Organism: Halovenus marina; assembly: GCF_051414115.1. Taxonomy (NCBI): domain Archaea; kingdom Methanobacteriati; phylum Methanobacteriota; class Halobacteria; order Halobacteriales; family Haloarculaceae; genus Halovenus; species Halovenus marina. The sequence goes on from NZ_JBLKNZ010000002.1 coordinate 27,492, forward strand.
ATAGACCTCGTCGATCGGCATCCCGTCGGCGATCTGTTCCCGCTCCTCGTTTTCCTTCTCGTAGATCGACTCGACGCGGAGCAATACTTCATCGACTACTTCTCTGGGAATGAGTTGAACACCGTCGAAATCTCCGAAGATGAAGTCCCCGGGTCGTACGGTAACGTAGTGGGTCAGGTGGCCGGGCAGATGAATTGCTTGGTCTATTTCGACGATCTCCCAGCCACCGAACGCATTCGGTGCAGTCCCCTGCGTGTAGATGGGAAACTCGTCCATTTCCTTGATATACTGCGTGTCCCGGACGTTCCCAGCACATAGCATCCCGCGAGCGCCGTGGGAATACGCCAGTTGGCAACTCATCTCTCCGAAATGTGCCAGCTGGCTGTCACCTCCCACATCGAAGCAGAGTATGCTTCCGTCCTCTTTGGCCTCGACGGTTCGCATCATCTGTTTCTGCGGGTGTACGTCGTCGCCTTCAACCTCTTCCCCGAACTCCTCCGGGTGGACGGACGAGTGAAGTTTCACGGGAAGTGCGCGTCCGGCGAGGATTTGATCCTCGTTCAGGGAGAAGAACTGCTGGGAGAGTACGGTATTTGTAATTCCAAGATCCCAGAGTGCGTCAGAGACGTTGCCGCCGTAGCCAGCACGTTTGAACCGCTCAACGCGTTCGATGTCGTCGATGTCGAGTTCTCGGGGTGCATCCTCAATCTCGAAGTCGTAGAGTGTCTCGGTTGGCATCATCCAAAGTTTAGAACCGATGATAATGAAAGTATTCCTCATTAATGGGGTCGTGTTTAGTTAAGCGTGAAGAGTGAGGCAGGAGAATTTCTTACTGATCTATGGCAGAAATCGCCCGCCTCATCGGAGTTAGAGACTGAATTGAATTAGAGTTTGTGGAGAGCGAGCGGACACCCGGGCCGGCGATGGAACTAGGTATTCAATCGCACGTTGCGAGACTTTCACTGTCGAATACCGTCGAGTTATTCGAGGGCCTGGGTGTCCAAAGCAGCCGAAAAGCAATCCATGATTGGGTCGAAAAAGCCGATCTACAGCCAGAATCCGGACGAACTCCGAATTAGGTTGCGCTTAATGAAACAGTGATTCGGATCAACGACCAGCAGTTCTGGCTGTACGTCGCTGGCGATCCCCCCACGAACGAGTTGCTTCACGTTCATCTCTTTTTGACAACAACGAGCGGACTCACCGAGATCTTTCTCCGCGGACTACGACAAAAACACGACGTCGAAACCGCCGTCTTCCTCGTCGATGGCGCTCAACACCTCCAAACTGCACTCCAACGATCTGGACTCCGATTTCAATCCTCGCGCCACGGAAATCGGAATGCCATCCAAGGGATTTTTCGAGAAGTGAAGCGATGAACATCGTCTTTCTCGAACTGCTTCAGCCACGTTGAACCAGAAACAGCCGAATCATGGCTCCAAGCCTTTGCTTGCTGGTATAATGCTACAAACGGCACTGTATAGATAATCTCAGCGGGTGTTTTCCATCAAGTGATTAGTGCGGTCTGTGGTGGTTGTAATAGTACTGGAATGGTCGCAACCACCGCCGGACGGCAGCCCGACTGCCCACCCATGAGGTATGAAAGCGGTCGGTACACATTTTGAGGGTGTGAAATTATTTTTCGGTGAGGTTTCGAGTCGAGTAGTCGAGCCGACCGCTCAACCCTAATCGAGAAAAGGCAGTCGAGTAGCCAAAGCCTTCGACGAGAAACTCTGCGTCTTCGACAGCGTGTTTCTCGGTGAGACCATGCAGAAACGCCGCTGCTGGATCAGTGCCATGGCGGCAAAATACAGCGACATCGAGCAACAGCTTCGTCTCAACGTCGATCGCAGCGTACACCCACTGCCACTCACCGTCGATTTTGACAGCGATCTCGTCGACCGCGACCCGCGTCGGCTGTGCCGACGGCGGGACAGGTGCGCTGTCAGCCAGTCGCTCCTTCCACTGCCACACAGATTGATGTGACCGATCTATGTCGAGCAACTCCAAGATAGCAGCTGTTTCCCGAAGCGACAGCCCCGCTGAATGGAGGCGGACGGCGAACGCCCTGACGACCGTCGTCGTCCGCTCCCGTTCCCAAACCTCATTATATTCTGCTTCTAAGCTCTCATCGAGGAGTTCTTTGAGTGGCATGGACACTTACTCAAAGAACTCCCCACCTTCTCAAACTCACTAACTAGACAGTGTCCGATCGATAAATATATTAAATATATTAGATACACCTGGAGATGATAATCCGGCAAGATGAGTTAAAAATCAGCTTCATCAGCATCTGCGGTGTCGTTTCTCGTGCCACAAGATCTAAGACAATCTGATCGATACTACTGCGAAAGTCTCGTTGTCAGACATAAATCCTTTGAAAGTGCTACGGCTCACCAATTATCCTTCTCTGTACACAGCCAATTACATAATATTCCAATTAGAACAGATTATCGTAAGTTACCGCGATAGGTAGTAGGTCATCTCGACGCAATCTCTAACAAGGAATTGCAAGACGTCCTCAACAACGTAGACGGATAGTAGCCAACTTGACTACTTTTCGCGGCAGTAACATACAAGCTCGACGGGACGTAAACTGAGTCAGCAGTATAGTACGACGTGGAGCGGCAAACCATCTACGGTTGGCTCGAATGCTTCGACACCAGTTAGTCACTTGAGCAGACCGATGTCTAATAATTCTTGAGATGGTAAAAGATAGAAGATAACAGTATTAGATAATATTAATTTGTAAAATTATCAATCAAGTCCACCTGAAGATATCAGGAGGGATGTGCCAGCATTAACCCGGGTCGATATTGAGATCGTCATCAGCAGGACCGATGTCACTGTCCAGTCAACAGACGTCATTCTGGTTAAGTACAATCCGATGGACTTCTTCTCATCTATCGAGAGGAGGGTCAGACGTAACGAGCGGTTCTACGATGACGGTCTCGTGTTCCAGTACAGGACGTTTGCTTGTTCCAGTCTCGACGTATCCAACGATGTTACTTCTCACAAGCGCACCCAGATCACGGCTTACATTCCCGTAGTCTCGTTCAAGAACGTCGGCAAGCTCGCGAACAGATTCTACGTTCGTCCGAGTGAGCGCCTGGATGATCTCGCGGCGATTCGGAGTGAGGGTTTCCTCGGCTGTCTCATGCGAAAGTACAAGCACATCGTCATATCCTGCATCAGAGAGAGTCTTCGCCAGCATGGAGCGGGCACGGACACGTTCCGGACTGTTTGCGTCTTCCAACCCCTTGCCAATTCGATCCTCGTGTTTGTTCTCACTCATACTATCACCAGTGACACTATTGTAGACCTCTACAATATTTAAATATTGGGGTAATAGCAATATGAACGAGACAACAAACATCGACTTCCGCCAATCGAGACAGTAGTGGTGGGACAGGGGAGTCGAAACACAGGGGACATCGGGGGAAGTGTCTCGAGGTGGCCTGACCACCAGAGACACAGAGGGGGAGAAGTGAGCGGGGCGTCGAAGATCGGGGAGTGAGCGGTCGAGACACAGGTGGGGGAGTGGGCAAGCTCGTCGCAGGTGGGACTCTCCACCGGGAGAGACACACTTGGGGACTCGGCAGATCTGCACTCACCTCTGGAGCGGGAGCTGTAGCGGTGCGGTGGCTGTCGGCGGTGCGGTGACACACACCAGGAATCCAACAGTCTGAGCCCACCTGGGGAGCGGGGCTGTCTGCTGTCTGCGGTGGCTGTGCTGTCGCGGGCTGTGGACAGCGGTGGAGAGTCGGGCAGGAGACTCGGACACTGGGGGGCAGGCCACACTGAGGCACACGGGAGAATCCACTGTGCTACACTCACCTGGGGAGCGGGGCGGTCTGCTGTGTAGTGCTGTCGGCGGTGGCTATCACTGCTGTCTGCGGTGCGGTATCTCACGGAGCTCGGCCACGGCACACCAGAGGACCAGATCAGTGTCGCGGGGTGACTCGTCCACAGTGTTCAGAGAGAGGCCGCTGAGAGGGCGCTGAGAGCGGTGGCACGCTGACAGAGGGGAAACCACATGGATTGGGTGGGAGAGTGCTGGGGCGCTGTCTGGAGCGCGCCACGCGGCCAGCAGAGAGTTTCTCCGGAGCCACGGAGAAACTCGATGGGTGGAAGTGGTGTGACCAGCTCACCGGAGATCTCTACTGGACTCGCTTCGCCACCTAGCTCAACTACCTGACTCAGCTAGTCCACCCACGCTGTCTACCTCCTGGTGCCGCTGTCCACGCTGTCTCCACTCGCCGCCGCTGTCCACGACGCTGTCGACGCCGCTGCTGATTCGGGACGGTGCTGTCGCTGTTGCTGTTGGAATGCTGTTTGCTGTGTTGTTGCGGTGCTGTTTCTGTTGCTGTTGCTGTTGCTGTTGCTGTCCCCGGTGCTGTTGCGGTGGCTGGTGTCGCCCAGAGACACGCCGGGGGTGCAGGTCTCGGAACCCGGTGGGGATACTCACCAGTGACTCGAGGTGGAGTCCCAGCCAGTCACCACTCATCTTGGATGTCCCCCTTCTCGATACCGGGGTGGTCCCACTGTCTGCACGCTGCTTCAGAGCTCCACTCTCGATGAGAGTCCACTTCGCTTGGAAACAGTCCACCTAGCCCTCCTGGTTGAGACAGTCCTACTCTCGATGAGAGTCCACACTCTTGGGAAGAGTCTGGATAGTCCTACTCGTAGAAACAGTTCTACTCTTTCTACTCTTGCTACTCTTGGGAAGAGTTCCACTCCCGGTCACACTTGCTGGAGTCTCACTAGTTCCACTCGTAGAAATAGTTCTACTAGTCCCACTCTTTGGACTAGTCCACACTCTTCCAACGATGTCTACTCTTTCTGATAGTACTACTCTCTGGAACTCCTCCACTCCCCTTTTCGCTTCGCCACCTGGATTCTCTCACACAGCTTTCTGTGGGTGCCCCCTGATCTGTCTTGACTCTTTCTCGCTCCACACTCTCTCCTCTCTATTCCACTCCCAGGCTCGCTCAGCACACCCACACTTCTCACCTTTATGATATAGGCCGGAGAGGCCAGCATCGACTCAATTCTGTATCCCACTCTCACATCGCTACTAGGGCACCCCAATATAGGGGTGACGCCGATGTGGTTTGTAAAGGAACTGTAGGGAAATTTGTAGGGAAATTTGTAAGGGAAAAGATTGTAAGGGAAAACTTTGTAAGGGAATTGTAGGGAAAGTTTTTTAGTACTTGGTTTCTGATACTTTTGCATGGTAGAGGTTCATGCTGAGATAGAACTGGACACGATGAGTGTGAAGATACTACAGGTGCTTGATGAACATGATGGGGTTGCTACCTCAACAGAGATAAAAAATGTTCTTGGACATGACAGTACACGCCTCATAAATTATCGGAAATATGAGTATCTGGAGCCTGCTGGGCTGATCGACACTTCTCAGACTGAGGGTGAACGGTCGGGAGGAAGACCCACTCAGGAGTGGTCGCTGACGGAGAAAGGATTGGAGCTTGTGGACGAGATCGATGAAGAAACGGGAGAGCCTCGTGGACTTGCAGACCGAGTTGAACGGGTGGAAGATCGGTTAGGAGCACTTCAAGAAACGTTGTCTGAACTAGAGGAGCAGGGGGTGAACTCTGACTCTGAAGCGGGTGAGAACGACCAGATTCTCTCGCTGATCGAGTCAGTCAATAATCTTCAACAGCGGGTTGGTGAGGTCGAAAGTCGAGTCGAGTCGATCGAGTCATACCCGGTGTTCGATGAGGAGATGCAAGGAACACTTGATGCTGCAATCACTATGTCGGCAGTGTCAAAACAACTCTTGGCAGAAGAGCACGGTGAGGAGAGGGTCGCGGATCTCTTTGCAGAAAAAGAAGAGGATCTTCACACTTTCAGGTGAGGAAATCCATCGTTTCACTGGGTTCTGAGTCGTCCTGCTCTGTGTCTTCTGTGGTTGGCTGTTCCTCGGAGTGTGTCTGTTCGTTGGCCTCGTTGCTGGGTCTAGTGGCCTGCTCTGGTGACTGCATCTCATCTTCAGACGGGGTGTAGCCGCAGTGTTCACAGGCAAGCAGATCGCTTTCCGGCGCTCTCTCGTAGCTGGTCTCCTCCCCACAGTTCGGACAGACATCAGGGAGTTCACTATCGCGCACGTCGCTCGCTTGTGCTGACCCCGCACCAGAGTCACCTCCAGAGTCGCTTTCACCGGGGGATGGTTCCTGCTCTGAACTGTCGCGTTGTGTCGCCTTCGACGCGCCACCCTCAGTACGATTTGAACCGGGTTCGTCGGGTTGTTCGCCCGCTGACTCCGGGGGTTCGCTCGTGTCTTCACCACTTCCTTCGGGCGTCTGCTCCTGGTCTTGGCTGGGTGCTTCGTGGTCGGGTGGGGTTTCATCAGCGGCGTCGTCAGCGCCTTCGTCGGTGTCGTCGGTCTGCTCATCTCCCTCTTCGCTCTCCTCGTCTGAGTACGAGACTGTCCCCATGTTCACGTCGTCGTCGGTGAACAACGGCTCCATCTCGCCTTGTTCGTAAATCATCGGCTCGTGGTAGTTCTCGTTGGCGCTGTCGGGGAACACCACGAACAGGAAATCATCGTCACGGGGCATCCGTGGGAATTCATTCTCGGGGATGAACGGCGTGTAGAGGTCTTGCCAGTCCTCGCGAAGCTCATCCAGCGACCCATAGGAGTGCGTCTCTGAACCTTCTTGGACTACCCACTGGTCGTCAACAATCTCGCGGTACGCTTGCACCTCAGTTCGCTCCGGGTCGCCCACAGCCTCCGGGCTCTCGAATTGCGCGACTACCTCCTTGCTGTCTTCAGTCTCGGCAATCACTGCATCCCCGTCTTCTTTCCACTCCAGCGAGTCGGATGGATCAGTAGCTCGCCGGACGGCGTAGGCGTCGGCGTCGATCGCGAATTTCGATGTTTTGTTGTAGAATTTCCGGTTGCCCTGCGCGTCGACGCTCGCTGCACACAGAATCGTGTCGTGGTCGATACCGTTCCCGCTGGCGTCGTAGATGACTTTCTCGCCCCGCTCCGGCCAGTGCTCGATCTCGTGGCTGTCGGTGTCATCGAATGTGGCGTCCTTACAGGTGAACACGCAGGTCTCGTTCGCTTCGATTGCCTTCCGCAGATTCGTTAACGTCTGCATCGGCTTCATGATCGTTGAGGTCTCTGCCTCAATCGAGATGTGTTTCCCGTTGCTCACCTCGTACAGCCGGGGGTATTGCGTCTTCAACTCCTCCTCGGCTTCTTTGATCGCGGGCAGTGTCTCTTCCTCTGTTGGGTCGATCGGGAGTCGCGCCACTCCGTCCGGCAGAGACTCACCCTCTTGTGTCGGCAGTGACGTGATCGCGCCGAGTTTCGTGAACGCTTTGTAGGACTCTTGGAGGATGTAGCGGTGGTCGTCACCGCCACCAGACGCCGACGACCCCGTATCCGCGCTGAAGACGGTCGATTTGCCGTGGTCAGTCAACTCGATCTCGACGTCTCCTTCCCCCCGATGCCGATCCACTTCCTCGTATTTCTCGAAGCAGTTGTTGATGATCGACTGGTAGCCGGTTTCACCGAAGCGTTGCTCGATCACTTCAATAGCGAAATCGGTCGGGACTGGCGTCTCAGCGTCTTCATGCAACACTTGCGCGGCGTAGATGCCTTCGAGGATCTTCTGTTTCGGCATTTCTTCGGCAGTCATCTCACTGGCCGCCCCGCCAAACGACATCTCTGTACCGCGCGCAGATTCAGTGAACGCCTTGCTACCCGGAACATCTGAGTCGCCCAACTCGGTGAAATCCCCGAATTTCAATTCACGCTGGATCTCGTCGTCGGTGAGTGGCGCTTCACCGTGCTCTTCGAGCGTCCGCTCGATGATCTCCTTCGCTTCTTCCTCCGACCGCAGCGGTGGATACGGCGCGAACGTCCGGAGGTTGAGTGGATCAGTTTCGTCTGCCCCATCGGGGAGCGGGAGTTTCGTCCAGCAGCGATAGAAATTCGTGTTCATCAAGTCGTTTTTGTCGTAGCCCTCAAAGTTCGACATCAGGATCCGGGCGTCTTTCTCCCCTGGCGTCCGCATCGCGATCTTCGTGTTGGCGTTGTTCTCGACGGCGTTGTAGACGTGTTCGTGCTTGCTCTTGATCTGGTTGGGGTACTGCGTTCCGAGACAGACTGAGAGCCACATCGACCGGGCTCGAACCAGCATGTCCTCGACGGCAAGGTTGTCGTTCGCGATCTTCTCGAATTCGTCCAGTTGGAGGAAATACGGCTTGAGCTCGCGATCCGGGTCGCGATCCTGGCGTTTCTTCGCACTCCAGAGGTTCCGGATCACGGTGAGCGTGATCATCTGGTGGATGTCCGACGAATCTACTGGGATCCGAACGAGCAGGATCTTGTCGTCATCAATAATCTCGTCCCAGTCGATGGTAGAGTCTCGCTTGGAGATGATCTTCCGGATGATCGCGTTTTCGACCCAGGATTTGACACGCCGGGCGAGCGGGCGCACCTCGTCGTCCTCCATCTTCGCGATCTCGATGAGCCCTTGTCTGAGGTAGTAGTCGTCAACCTCATCGATAAATTCGAGGCGGCGTTCAGCGTTCAACAAGATGAAATACAGATCGATAACGGTGTATTTCTCGGAAGGGTCACGGTCGTCATCGAGGGCGACCTCGGAGTTGTGTCGAAGCATCGCGCGACCCATCGACTCGATGATTGAGAGCATCCGAGCGCCGTCAAGCCCTTTTTTGCCGCTGCCGAAGATCGCGATCAGGTTTTCGAGCCGACTCTCGATTTCTTTCTCACGTTGGGACTCGTCTGTCTCGGCAGGCATATCGAGCATGTTGATCCCGACCTCGCGATAGAACTGGCTTGAGCTCGGCTCGAGGAAGACAACATCATCCAGACGGTGTTGCGGGATCTTCTGGAGGAGTTCAAGGGTGTCACCGCTGGCTTTCGGGTCGATGTTACAGAAGCCGTTGCCTGCGTAAGCGTGTTGGACGGCCTTGTTCTGGAGGATGGTGCTTTTGCCCGCGCCGGTCGTCCCAGAGATCCAGAGGTGGCGTTTGAGCGCGTCGAAGGGGACGCCAGCTTCGCGGAAGCCGTCACGTGCGTTGTCGTCGTAGCCAAGCCAGAAGCCCTTGTTCTCGTCGGAGACCGCTGGATGCTCGAACATGTGTCGGACGGTCGGCCCAGCAACAGGGCCTTCTTCGGCTGTATATTCAATTGGTTCGTCTTCTCCGGCGCGTTCATACGCTTCGTGCTCGATCGCGTATTCCTCGCCAAGTAACGTCTCTGGGTCGAGAGTATCTTCAGTGTCTTCATGGGTCCCATAGATGTCCTCTTCCAGCTCTTCAACGGACGGTTCATCATCTCCACCGATTCCAAACAGCCCCATGTTATCGCCCTCCAAAACTCATGCCCGTGTCTCCATCTCCTGACGTGTCGTTGCTGGTAGTCGCCGTCTCGTCAGACCTCTCGTTGTGTTCTTGAGCGTCTACGTCGGAGGTCTGCTGAGGTGTGTCTGAGGACGTCTCATTATCGGATTCGGAATTGAGATGAACGCCTTTGTCTGCGTCAGAAGCCACAGGTTCACCGGTCTGCGTGGTCTTCCAGGGGATCTGCGGAACCTCGATGTGGGTGTTCGGGATGTGTGCGATCCCGGCGAGTTCGTCAAGACTGAGGATCATCTCGTGGTCGACCCAGCGCCGATAGACCATGTTTTTCAGGAATCCGAGCGCCTCGGGCTTTTCTGTCGGCATAGGGTGGTCAACGAGTCGCTGTTTGGCTTCACCGGAGTAGACGTTCGTGAAGAGTCGACTGACACCGCGCGCCCGCTCGATGGCTTCTCGCCGGTTTGGTGAGGCCGCTAAGACGCGGATGTCGATGTGGAAGCCCTGCTTGCCGCGTTGCTCGCGGACGAGCTTCGCGGCTTGCTTGTCTTTGTGGCTCGGGCCGTATTCCTCAATTTCGTGCCAGGGAAGCCACGCGGAGATGTTGCGGAGACTCTCGACTTCGCCTTCGAGAAGGCTGTTGGCGACTTCATCGACAGACTGGCCGTTTGGCCCGTTTTCTGTCCAGTCATGCCGAGCGGGCTTGAAGATGACTTGGAGGACGACCATCGAATCATCGAGCGTGGCCATCTCGCCGAGGATGTCGGAGTAGGGGTCGCCATGCGGGAAGCCGTCGCCTTCGTGGTGTCGGATCGGGACGAACGTGTGTCTGTTCTCATCGAGAGTCGCGCCGGAGATGTAGTAGCCTTCGTCCATCTGCGGGAGCGCGTCACAGTTGTCGAGTGTCGCAACCTCAGAGTTAGTGTAAACGCTTTCGACACGTCGCTTGAAGCGGCTTTCAGCGCGGGGGTTGGCAGCGTACATTCTGAATTTGAATTTGCCTCTGTCGAACCAGATCTCGAAGGCGTGCGAGTCGCTTTTGTTCTCACCGCCTTCGATGTAGACGTCGTGAAGCGTCTGTAGGAGGTTCGCACCCGCGTCGATCCCATCGTTTTCTTTGTACGGACGGATCTTAAGTAGCTTTCCTGGCAGTTCACTTGATCCGGGGTGTGTGTCGCTCTGGAGTTGATACGTGTTGTAGTCGAGCGGCCAGTTGTCATCACCACTCGAGGAGGGCCAAAACGGCAGTCCCATTATAATTAACCTTCTTTGATTTTTTGTTTATAAACTTAACGAGGGATCAAACCGACAAAGTGTTATGGAATTGGGTTCGTTGATCTCCTAGGTATTTTTGTTGAGATGCTCCATCATTAGACCAGTAACACCACAAATTTCTCTGCCCTTGGCTTCACTCTTAACTTAAATCTACTGGAGCAAGCGGTTCAATATTTTTCTCAGATTGTCACTTAGTCGTAGATGTTTCGCTTGTAGCCGATGTCCCGAACAAAGAGTTCCTCCTTGTCATTACGCCAGTCAGCAGTCAAGCGGTGATCCCCAATCCGGAACCAATAGTGCGGCGAGTTACGCAACCGTTTCAGGTAGTGGTTGGGAAAGTCTGAAATTTCATTGGGTTTATTCACGATACGGTCTCTCACGTCCGGTTCGGCGTCACGTAGCCACTCGGCCGCATTATCCGATACGACAACCTCGGCCATATCAGCCACGTGAGTTCAAATTCTTGTTTCAGGTCGTCAAGAGTCGTTGCATTCTCTCGATCAGCCGAGTCCACGCGGTCGAGTGTCTCCGGGGAAAGCTGTGGGGCAACCGTCGACCACCAACCAGCCCCACGCGCGCCGGTTTTCTTCGTGTCTACGAGCCCTTTTCTCGCATCTGCTCTAATCGATAATGGTGTGCAAGCCAGAGCGAAAGTGGAATATCCAGCCCGGGAGTCTCTGGGGACAGTCAAACCGGGCTTGCGCGATTCACGCCCGGCCTGGAGGCTGGGATTCTCTCGCTAAATTAAGATAGAGACCAATATAATACTCTGAAGTACCATACTCTAAAGTACGATTATCGAAAATACTATTATCTGTCCGGCGGGAAGGGATTGTATGTCCGAATTCGTGAACCGGACGGAAGAGCTCGCTCGTCTCCGCGAGCTCTACGACTCAGACGACGCGGAACTTGCGGTGATATTCGGGCGTCGCCGTCTCGGAAAAACGGCGCTCGTCCGAGAATCGCTGCAAGAGTACGATGACGCTGTCGTATATCAAGCCAAGCAAAAAACGAGTGAGTTACAACTCCAGCAGTTCATCGAAACAGCTGCAGAATCGCACCATGGAGTAACACGAATTCGAGAAGATTGGAATGAAATTCTCGGGTATCTCGCCGAACAGGATGCGATTATTGTCCTTGACGAGTTCCCCTATCTTGTTGCGCAAGACGAGAGCCTCCCGTCCGTGTTACAGGCGATGTTCGACCACGAACTCGATGAGTCAGCTGCGACATTTGTGCTCGTTGGATCATCAATCAGTATGATGGAAGACGCAGCTTTACTCGGAAATAGTCCGCTCTACGGTCGTTCATCCGTCAAACTCGATATTAGACAACTGCCGTTCGATGCCGCGATGGAGTTCTTCGACGACAGATATAGTGCAGATGAGCAGATACTCACGTGGGGTGTTTTTGGTGGCGTTCCGTACTATCTAGAAGAAGTTTCCCCGGATGCGACGCTCGCAGAGAATATTCTGCGGACGATCCTTTCCCGACATGGGACACTCCATGATGAGCCTGATTACGTCCTCCGAATGGAACTCACCGAGCCAACGCGGTACTTCTCAATTCTGGAAGCCATCGCTGGCGGGAGTACTAGCCGAAACGAAATTGCCGGAACCACCGGCATCGACTACAACCAACTTTCAAAGTACCTCAATCGACTGTCTCGATTGCGTCTGGTGGATCAGCACGTCCCGATCACAGAACAGAAAGAGCGGAGTAAGCGCAGTCGGTATCGGATTCGTGACCCATTCTTCCGGTTCTGGTTCCACTTCGTCTACGGGACAAGTGAGCAATATGACGAGTTAGGAGACGATGCATACGACGCGCTGATTGAACCGGAGTTGGCTGACTTCGTGAGCCGGTCGTTTGAAGATCTCTGCTGTTCCGCACTTCGAACGCTGTACCCGGAGTATACGATTACGAACACTGGACAATGGTGGTATGGTGAACACGAGATCGATGTTGTCGGCCTTACAGCTGGCGAGACACTGATTGTTGGCGAGTGCAAGTTCCAGCAGTCACCACTCAGCTACAAGTCGCTATCGAACCTCCAAGATCACACCGATGAACTTCGATGGTCGCCACGAGATGGGGGTGATCGTGTTGTAGAGTATGCGCTCTTCTCACGGAGCGGTTTCAAGCCGTCAGTCGAAGAGACAGCCGCCCAGCGAGATGACCTCCGCCTATTCACCGTCACTGACGTTGTACAGGCGCTTTCAGTGGCCAAGCCGTAGTTCACGGAACTCCGACATCGAACGAACCCCAAACCGCGGTCAAGGACTCTATAATGCCAAGATCAGCCATACAAAACAGTAATGAATTCGAGAATAAAGGACTACTCATCGGCCAGATTCTCGCAGGTCTTCTCCTTTTCACTTACCTGATCATTTGACCCGAACAGGTGAAACCGAGAACCCAAAGACAGTAATCAATCCTCTCGCGGATCATCGACAAATTCGTAAAGACCACCTTGGTTTACCTGTTTGATCCAGCCAGCATTTCTGAGATTCCGGAGGGCGTACTCAACTTGCCCTTTGTCGAGAGAAGAGTGTTCTCGCAGATATAATGGGTTTACACGTCCCCACGGCTCGCCTGAGTCTCGACCCTGTTTGAATAGATCGAGGACAGATTCCTCCCGTTCATTAGGTTCGTATTTTTCGTTGACCATCAGCCACTCTCGCATTTGTAGTCGCGAAATATAATACAAAGCATTTTGCTTGATGTTTTGTTTTTCTAATTGCTCAGCATTTTGCTAAGCAAAATATTTATATACTATCCACCCATAGAGGGTAATGTGAAGTGTGGGATACCTCAGAAGTGGAGGCTGGTGTCGTAGCACCAACCCCGCGCTTCGCAAGTGAACGAAGCATGACTACGAACAAACCCAAACGACTTCAAGATACCGAGTTCCCAGAACGATTCAGTCCGACAGGATTGAGCAGTCTGGGACAGAGGGAACAGAGAGTCAAACAAACAGAGAACGGTTCAATAGGGACGGCATCGTCCATCAGTCACCAGGGAGGAGGTGTGTAGGATGGCAACAGAAACAGCTAAGAATGCGTTGTCGGACACGATGCGAGAAAACATCCTGGAACGTGATGACCATCAGTGCAAATACTGTGAGGTAGGGAGTCCAGTCGCGGCACTTGAGGTTCATCATATCCTTCCGGTTAGTAAAGGGGGCCGGGATGTCCCTGACAATCTCGTGACGCTGTGCGAACGGTGCCACAAGGCTGTTCATCGGCTGAGCGCAGTCGACGGATTGTCGTGCTGGATCTTGGACGTTGCTCAAGATGAGGAGATGAACACTCCCGACTCACCGGAAGTCCTGCAAGACAAATACAGCATTCCAGTGCCCGAGCACTGGGACTCAGAAGAGTGGGTAGAAACGATCTCAGAGTTGGAGGTGCCAGCGCGTGTCTACCTCAGCAAGAAGACCATCAAAGGGAATGAGTACTACTACTTCCAGTGGCGTGATGGTGACTCTGTGAGATCCGAATACATTGGCCCGGCGAACCCGAGTTAGTAGGAGCGCAACAAGCAGCAAGACCGGAACCGGGGCGTTAGAGAGGATCTCTACAAACCCACCGGGGCCCCTGTGGCTCGGACAAAGAATGGATGCTCCGATAATCCTGGAACCTGTTTCCGGAAAAGTGACTCAACCTGTATAATATCTCAAGCCCTTGAAAACCAGAGATATCGAGGTTTCCAGAAACGCGGAAAGGACACGCCACGGCTTATCATGAAGGCAAGCAAAACCACCAATATGACAACTGAACCGGGACGACAACCAACGCTGTACAGTTCATCGGGTGACAGATGAGTACTCGCTTGACGCATGTGCCGTTGGATATCGAAACGGCTGGGTTCGATACAACCGCGGAAGTGACCGTCGTTGGATTCACATTACCGCTCGGCAATCGAATCTTCCTGAACACTGGTGGCCGTGAAGTCGACCCCACTAACATCGAAGCCCAGTTGACCGCGACGTTCGAGACGGAGATCCAGCTCAGTGCCCATCAAACTGAGAGAAGCCTGTTGGAAGGTGTAGCTGAATTCGCTGCCGAAAAGCTGGCTCCGCGTGATTATCTGTTGATCGCGTACAACGGCGAGCGGTTCAACGGCGGCTTTGACCTCCCATTCCTCCGGACACGATACACGCTGCAAGACCACAAATGGCCGTTCGATGGTCTCCCCTACGCAGATCTGCTCCCGGTTATCCAGAATCGATTCAATACGAGTATCGACGGGGAAGAACAGAACGGACTCGTCAGCGCATATGACACGCTCGTTGGTGGGAATCTCACTAAGTGTGACCCATTCGATGAGAGCGAAGAAGCCGTAATAGCGTTCGAGACTGGAGCGTTCGAGCAACTCCTCGCACACAATCTCGCGGATATTCTCCGAACAAAAGCGCTCGCATCACTCGCAGAACAATACTGTGGCAAGTCCGAGTTTAATCTCAAATCGCTCACACCCTCGGCACGTGACCCAGACTTGACATCCCCTTGAGATCCTCGCGTCGCTAACTGCGTTTCCCTGCCGATATTCCCCGAGTGCATCCGTCGAACATACGTCGATATACCTAATACACTTGCAGACAAACAAATACACATGCCCATCGACATCGAGACGTTCGAGTCCTCCCCTGAAGACCGACTCCAACACAGCGGGGAGACAAACGCCGACCGCGTGATGCAGTTCCTCGCCGCCCATCCCGAACAGGCGTTCACGCAGAGCGAGATTCGGGACGCGACTAATGTGAAAGCCGGGAGCATTAGCGTCGTCCTCTCACGCCTCGAAGATCGCGGGCTCGTCCGCCACAAGGGAAACTACTGGGCACTGGGTGAGGCTGACGAGGTGGCCGCCTATGTGAGTATAGTCGAGAGCACGCGCGCCGCAAACGACCGCTTCGGTGAGGAAGACATGGACGAGTGGCTGGAACACGCTGTCGACGACGAGGAGACTAAATGAGCTATCAGCGCGGCGATGTCGTCTGGGGCCCGGATCCGTTCAAGTCGGGTGAAAATCCACGGCCGTGGCTGATCCTCAACAACGACAGCCATCCGTTCGGCGATGAGGAGTACATGACGGTCACACTAACGACGACGGCCCACGATGAAGGACTTCCTCTCGAAGACGCCAACTGGATCGAGGGTGGGATGCCAAACAGAGCTACGCCTCACCGTGGGCAGTCGCATCACCGAAGCACGCCGCGATCGTTCGGCGTCAGGGTCGCCTCGAAGAGTCGTTCGTCCAGACGGTTGTCGATGCTCTCGGATCCTATCTTGAACCACCCACCGGGGAATAATGATATTTCGGGTAGTGTCACAGTTCACAGGCGTAGGAATCAGCAACCCTGTATTAACCAACAAAACCATCAAAGAAATCAACGACAATCGCTACTACTACTGGCAGTGGCGAGATGGCGATAAAATCAAGTCCAAATATAAATCTCCAGTAAACCCTGATGAGTGAGACCCCAATAAGTTTTCTAAGGTGGGAGTGGGAACACCATCTTCAGCAATAGCGTGTCTGGGTTGCACAGCCCAGTTTTGGTAGTCGCCTCACCTTATTGTGCTACATTATCATCCGATACGGCTCTGTTCGCTGTCTCGCCGCGTTTCCTTCGGGCTAAATAGGCGGATGCTCTGAGAACCAACTCAAACAGAGGGAATTCAATCAGTCCGAACACGATTCCAATATCGGGACTCGGAATTAGAATGCCTTCGGGGATGAGGAGCCAACTGGCGATACCGAGCAAGCCCGTACCGATTGTGAGTAAAGACGATGTCGATGGAGTACTCTGTGCAGCCTGCTACAAAATCATTAACGGGAACAGCGATGACCACAGAACGGTCGTGGAGGCAGCAGAGAATTCGGAACTGGATGTACGTGCCGACGACGATCAATTCAGTAACGCTCCCGGATTTTTCTTTATGCCTGTCGAAGACGCCACAGAACGCCAGGACGCTGCAGAAACTCTTATTGAACACTTCCGTCGATTCGGCGACTATTGGGGTGTCGATCCTGCAGAGGTCGGCACAGAAGAGTGAACACCGCCGTGACAGGCCACACCACACGCAGTCACCAATCTTTTTGAGGGTAACAAGCGGATTTCGGATGTGTCAATAAGACGGGCTCACACTATTGATGAACTCTATGAGAAAGTCGCCGATTACGACTTGGTGTTGACAACTGACGCACCACTAACTCTGGCGCTGAACCGGAGAATCGATCATCCTCGACTCGGTATATTTGCCGCGACACCACGAATATTGGCTTCAGGAGAGTTTCGTCCACGTGACGACCGAGAACTTTTTCTCGAACTCATCAACGTAACTGACATAGATTGGAAACACGCTGCGTACCTCGTAGAGAATATACTAGGCTGCTGGGAGGAAACTGGAGAACTCCGCGCCATCCTTGAATACGACCAGTTCGATACTCGCGCCACGCGCCGCGCCATCGATGTGATCGATACCGCCGATAGCGCCCACAACGACCTCGGCGATTACACGATCCCGGAGGACCAGTCTGTGGCTGTCATCGGTGAAGAGCAATTCACAGCGCTTGACCGATCGGTTCTCCCTGACGAATACGAGACGGTTGATCCATTCGGTGTCGGCAGCTTCGAATTGCCGAAGTTTCATCTCTACGAGTCCACGACCGACATCGTCGATACCGTTGTTGACAACGTGACGCCCGAGAACGCTGAAGACGTGGCCATCATCATGGATCGGGGCAGTGAGTACCCCGCGCTTGTCGAGTCTGCACTCGAGGCGAACGACATCCCGTTCTATGGCGGCCCCGGCTTCGCCGACGACGAGAGTTTGCGGACATTCATCCGCTTGTTGCGGACGGCCCACGCCGATAGACACGCGCGGCTGGGCGACGTTCGACCGATTCTTCACCATCTCGGTATCCGGCCGTCAGTCGAGGACGATAACAAACGCCTGCACGAACTCGATCATCCGGAGATCGAATCGCTCCAGCAGTTCTGTGAAACCGTTCACAACCGATCGTTCGACGAGGCACTCTCCACGTTCGAAACGTGGTGTGATCGGTCGCTAGACGCCTTCCGCGATGAATTAGAGCGGCTCGGCGTTCGCCACGCTACTGTCAGAGAAGACACGCTCGACGGTGTCGAATTCTACCTCCAGTCGTTCGACGTCCCCGTCGACCGGGACGACGCAGGCGTCCTGCTTGCGGACGCTACCGCGGCCGCCTACGTGGATCGCCCGGCTGTTTTCTATCTCGGGATGGACGCCGACTGGACGCACCGTATCCCCGACCGGCCGTGGATCGATGCCGATGCCAAGGATCGCCAGTACCTCAGACAATTCCAATTGCTCCTGCAGAACGGCAACGAGCGGTACTTCCTCGTGCAGGAGACGAGTTCCGGCGAGCCAGTAACACCGTGCCTTTACTTCCACGACCTCCTCGGCGCGGACTTCGACACGTTCGGTGACCTTCCGAGCACGTCCCACACTCGGTTCGCCAGTCGTGATGGGGACGGATTCGAGAAGGAACCGGTCAACGCTGAGCCGACGACCATCGAGACGCTCAGCCCATCGAGTCTGAGCACCTTCGCCAACTGTCCGCGCGATTATTTCTTTGATCGCGTTGTGACCAGCCCCGACCGCGATCACTTCCAGAAAGGTAATCTCTTTCACGACTTTGCCGAATTCTATGTCAATCATCCAGACATCATCGACTCGACTGCCGGAGACGAATTGGTCGACCGTATGCTGACCGAGATGCGACCCTACGTCGACGACGTCGACTTGGAAGTATTGCGTACGGAGTTCGAGATTGGTATCGAACTCATCCAGCGATTGCTTACCGATGAACCTCCGACGGAACGTGAATACGAGGGATATGGATTTCGCGAAGACTCGAACATCTTCGCTGAGCACTTCGACCAGTCGATTGATTCACCCATCACGGAGCGGTGGTTCGAGAACCCCGCTCTCGGCGGGAAAGGGAAAGTTGATCTCATTCACTCCCCATCGCAATTGGTCGATTACAAGAGCGGTAGCCACACGTCGGCCTCGAAGGTCGTCGACAAGTCGGCAATCGATGAGATCAGTGACGAACCAAATTTCCAAGCTCTCCTCTACCTTGCTCACCACAGGCGCGTCCATCCCGACGAGCGGATTCGATTCGTGTTCTTCCACTTCCTCGAGCTGGTCGACGAGGAGGTTGTCGGGGAAGCTGCCCCCGAAGACGCGTTGATCCGGGTCACATACTATCCCGAACTCTTCCACGAGTTCGCCAAGCGACGGGCAGCGTTCGACACGCTTCGAGAAGGCGTCGCCGAGAGCAACGACCGCCGCAAGACGCTTGAACGAATGGGCTACGATGTCTACCAGGCGTTCTTTGATCGCCACGACTTCCCGGATGTCAAGGACACGGACGCATTACTCGACACCGACCTCGCCGCTAAGTTCACCGAACACGCGAAGGCAGAGGTAGGTGACTACGTGTACGTGGACGATGGAACAGATTCGGTGCTGAAAGAACTCCACAGGCTACGTGGTCGGAACTACTTCGAGGACGAGGTGGATGCCTTCGAGCGATTCCTGCAGGAACAGATCGATCGAATCAACGAGTATCGTCGCTCCCGGTTCCCTGTCGGCGATCCGAACGTCGACCGCGTCGATCACCGCGACCTCATTCAAACCGATGACTGACTTCGAACCCAACGACCAGCAACAGGAGTTGATCGATGCCACGAGCGGCATTCACGTCGTCGACGCCGGTGCCGGAACAGGCAAGACGTTCACCATCACGCGTCGGTATGCGAACCTCCTGCAGCAGGACGAGACCGAACCGGACGATATCCTGCTGATCACGTTCACGAACAACGCTGCAGCCGAAATGAAGGAACGCGTCGTCGCGAACTGCGACTACTCGATGTCGGCGCTCCGGGACGCGCCTATCAACACGTTCCACGGACACTGTCACGAACTACTGCTCCGGAATGGGTTCTCGGCTCCGACACACCTCGGGATCGACGATCGGATCACGTCCTCGACGCGCCTACTCGAAAACGAGGTGGTCGAAGAAGATCGGTTCCGGGAGTTCATGTCGCAGTTCGCCGACGAGCATCCCGAACATCACGACTTCCTCCGTGTCCTCCGTGAGAACACGTCGCTGCTGGAAGTGATCCGCGAACTGGCTGCGAAAGGTATTTTCCCGACTGTCGATGGCTGGTACCGGAACGGAGAATCCTACCTCGACGGTGATTTCGAGGCTTTTGAGGAACTATTCGAGGCGGCAAACGAGCCAAACGAGGGCGCGAACGGGCCGACGCAGTCCGATTTGCGGGATGGTCTGAGTGGGTTCGAGCGCGGCCGCTGTTTCCTTCCCGACGCTCCGGCTGAGTCGGAACTCCGGGACAACTACCCGAGTATCGACCACGAGTGGGCCGAGCGTGCCTTCGACGAGGAGCGAGACGCGCTGAAGGCGTTCGTCCACGACATCTATTTCGAGTACATCGAGTTCGCGCTCCGCCAGAACTATCTGAACTTCAGTTTCCTCCAGATGTTCGCCTTCGTGTTGCTGTGTGAGGATCACGTGTTGCGGGAGGCAGTGCAGTTCGACCACGTGATGGTCGACGAGTTTCAGGACACCAGCGAGATTCAGTTCAAGCTTGCCCTGTTGCTCGCGGGAACGGACAACTTCTGCGTGGTGGGCGATTGGAAGCAGAGCATCTACGGGTTCCAGTACGCTTCGGTTGACAACATCCGTCAGTTCGAGGAACGCCTCGAGAACTACAAGCGGGAACTCAACAGCGACAGCGAGCGGGTCGCGTTTCCCGTCGACGACGTGACCGAGATCAAACTGGAGAAGAACTACCGCTCGACCCAGTCGATACTGGACTTTTCGAGGCACAGTCTCGGCTTGCCTGCGACGAGCAACGAGGAAGTCGACCTCGATATCGAGGACGACATCACACCGCTGACGGCCACCACCGACCACGACCACTCGAACATCGAGGCGTTCACGAGCGACGACGAGTGCGAGGCAATTCTGACGCGTGTGCAGGAGATCGTCGGCAATCGTGCGTACGCCGTCGAGGATGAAGACGGTGAATTGCGCCCTCCCTCCCACGAGGATATCGCGGTCTTGACCCGGACGCGCCGATTCGGTCGTGAGTTGCAGAGTGACGCCCGTGAGTACAACATCCCGGTCGCCTACGAGGGCGGTGTCGAGCTGTTCGGCACCGAACAGGCGATCCTTCTGCTGGCGTGGTTGCGCCTCCTCGAAGATCGGCATTCAGAGCGTGGTTGGGCGGTCGTGCTGGAAGAGGCGGGGTACACACTCGACGAGGTCAAGGCGATCCTCGAGAACGAGTCGTATCCGTCGAATATGCTCTCGTTCCGGGAACGACTCGCCAGCGGCGAGACTGTTGGAGGCATCGCACGGCTTGTGTTCGATCGCTACGGCTTCGAGGACGCCTACGCGGATGCACTGGTGGCGGTATTGCAGGGAACGTTCGACAGCACGACCCACAACCGCGGGGCCATCATTCGCTTTATGGAGCAGAGTCTGGAGGCCGACGCGACCCACGACGTGGACGACAACCCCGGTGGCGACTCGATAACCGTCCAGACTATCCATGCCGCGAAGGGGCTCGAGCATCCGATCGTCATTCTGGCGAACATCAACCAGTACAGCTTCCCGCCGTCGGGTGGCGGAGCCGACAGAATTCGCTATGAGGATCCGGTCGGGCTCCGGCAAACGAAAGACTACGCGGATGCTCACGGACGCCCTCACATCTATGATAACTGGCGATATCGCATCCTCTCGAAGTGTCTCAACCGTGACTACGACGAGGAGCGCCGGTTGATGTACGTCGCGATCACCCGTGCGGAGAGCCACGTCCTGTTCTCTGCGGGTCCATCGCCCAGTCCGCTCTTCGAGAACCTGCCGCTCGAGCCCGAGACAGTCGAACCTGATGTGGAGGAGGCAGGGACAGCGCGGACGGAACAGTCCCGGTTGCAGGTATCCGTTCCAGTCCCCGACATACCGGCCGGTCAGTCACCACACTCGCTGATGGACGACCACGTGTTCAGCGATGCCGACGATGGGCGAGGGATCGAGTTCGGTAATCAGGTTCACGACTTCGCAGAACAGTATGCCGAGGGAGCGGTCGTCGAACCGTCGAACGAAGACGAACGACACGTCGCCGAGTTTTTGGACTCCCTCGACGGCGAGCTACGAGCCGAGGAGAACGCCTACCTCCCGGTGACGGTCGGTGAACAGCAGGTAACCATCTCGGGAATCATCGACCTGCTCCACGTCGCTGAAGACAGGATCGACATCGTGGACTACAAGACAGACATCGGTCGCCACGCCGAATCGGAGTACCGGAAGCAGTTGAGCGTCTATTACCACGTCGTTCGGGCCGCATTCCGTGACTACCGCGTCACGACGGCACTCTTCTACACTGCTGATGGTGACCGCATCAAGATTGACCCCCTCTCAAAGGACGAGATTGCCGATTTGATCGATCGGGACTATGCCGAAGCGCAGCCTGACAGCGAGGAAGATCCCATCATTCGATAGCAAAACTCTCACACTAGCCCAAGACAGTGGGTGGTAGGAAAGTTTCTATTCCCTGCCGCGCCATTCACAAATGTGAACTGACAAATGGACACGAACGGCACGCAGAAGGCGGATTTACAGACACTCGAACGGAAGTGGATGCAGATCACGGACGTTCCCGAGTCGCCTCGCTCGCTGATGGACGTGATCGAGTACTCGCTGGGCAGTCAAAAGAAGGCCGAGGTGTACGTCAACCGGCTGATGGCGTACTTTCTCGATCCAGAGGAGCCACATGGGATGGACGCGGAGTTTCTTCGAGCGGTTCTCGATGGGCTACCGGACGAGTGTGACTTTCAGGAAGACATCCACGATCTCTCGGATGTCGTGGTGGATGATCAGGCGCAAGTTGAGAAGGTGGTCGACGGAACAACTGAGTCGCCCGGTATCGTCGATATCCTGATCGAGGTGCCGAACGAATGGTTCCTGATGATCGAGCTGAAGTTCTCGGCTAAGGATACGCAGACTGAGTTCTACTACCGCAAGGCAACACACGTGGACGGTCGGCCAAAGGCCGACTACGAGTCAGGGGAGTACTACCTGTATCTTCACCAGAGCGACCAGCCTTCCGCGAACGAATCGAACTTCGCGAACTGGACGTGGCAGGCATTCAGGAGCGACGTACTGGAACCGTTTCTGTCCGAAAACGCGGCGCGGTTTCCTCAACGGACAGTCACCCAACTGCGCGAGTTCAACGACGACATTGAGAGCATTTCAGGGATGACCGACCAACAACAGAACGAACAGGAGAAGATCGAACTGTACCTCGAACACTACGATGCAATTAGCGATGTTACTGACACGTTCGACGACCGTTGGGAGACATTTTCCGATCGCTGGGGCCGTCGGTTAGGGGAGACTCTCGAACGCGATGGCCACGGTTCAGCGTCCGACTTCGACGACGATGTGACTAGCTTCGTACTTGCGACGGACGACACGAGGCGCGGAGATTGGCGGTTTCGCACGAGCAGTTCGGACTGGGGAATGATCTTCAAAGACGGCTGGTGGCGCCACGTCGATGACCTGAGTCAAGTATTGCACAGCAGGGCTGACGACCGAAACGACGTACGAATCGGCTTCCACCATCGATTGGGCCGGAACCGTGATTTGGCACTCGGCGAGCGAACATTAAACGTCTACTTCAGGAATATGGGGGCGAATGATCAGGAGTTCATCGACGAGTTCGTCGACGCCTTCAACAGTCGGACATCCGAAATCGGCGATCTTCTGCCGCCGAGGGCGGAAATCACCGGCATAAAGGATGATATGCTGGTAGCGGCCTACGATATTGAGGTGGAAGACGACCAGTCCTTCTTTGACGCGTACATCGAGTCGCTGAATGAGGCCTTCGTTGACCTCGTAGTCGAGAACGAGGCACTGGTTTCGGTTCTCGACGACATCTACTACGAGACGATAGAGAGCGTTTATAGTGTCAGTATTCAGTCTGATTGACCACAGTACTCACAGCGGTAACGTGAGGCAGTAGTTCTCCACCTCGGGCGCCAGCGAGATAACCTGTTCCCGACGTTTCAGCTCTTGGCGACGCGTCTCGATTCGCTCTTCGAGTTTTTCGAGACGCTCACGCTGGCCCCGGATCGCGATGTCCATATCCGAGCCAGCCTCGGACTTGCGTTCGTACTCCTCGATAAAGGACTCGATGCGCTCGCGTTCGGACTGTGCGTACTCGTTGAGATTCTCGAGTTCCCGGGCAGTCTCCTCGTGACGTTTTGAACTGAGGTCGGACTTGATCTCGTTCACCCGAGCACTCACGTAGCGGTCGGCGGCTTCACGAAGTTCGTCTTCGGCGTCCACTACTGTCCGGATGTCATCCACCTCTGGTTTCGCAGATACCGTCTCACCCTCAACAACCCGCTCACCGAGTGCCTGTTGGGCATCTCGCTGCTCGGCGTCGACGAAGACGGGGATTGTCTCCTCCCGGATCACCTCTCCCGTGCCATCGTCGAACGCTACGCGATAATTGTAGGTGACTCCCGGCGTGTCGACGAACGGGAGGAGTTTGAGGCCGACCTCTCCCCGATCGGACTCCAGCACGCGTGCCATGAGTCGCTGGAGGACATCCGTGTCGGGCGCTACGAACGTGATATCCTCGTGCTCCATCGCAAATTCGCGGTCGAACGTGAACGGGCCGAAGGTCGCATCCACGTCCGGGGGTCGGATGTCCTCGGGTAATTCGGCCTGATAGAGATTGGTGCCGCGCTTCTCGAACTCGCCGCCGAAGGCCTCGACTGCCTGCTCGAAGAACTCCCGAATGTCACCGGCGCTCCCGTAGACGTCTTCGGACTCGTCGACGACCTCCTGAATCTGCCGGCGACTCTCCGCGTCGAACGTGCTGGTATCGACGAGACTCCGCTCGTACCACTCTTCGAGCGTGCGCTGGCGCTCCTCGATCAGCTCCTCGAGTTCCTCCTTGGTTGCGCTTGGCGGCTCGTCGTTCTGGATGGA
Organism: Halovenus marina; assembly: GCF_051414115.1. Taxonomy (NCBI): domain Archaea; kingdom Methanobacteriati; phylum Methanobacteriota; class Halobacteria; order Halobacteriales; family Haloarculaceae; genus Halovenus; species Halovenus marina. The sequence continues at coordinate 52,203 of NZ_JBLKNZ010000002.1, forward strand.
CTCCATAATGAGCGAGTCCACGTCGATATCGTCGAGGATTCCGAGTACGTCCGCCGTGTTGCCGAGCTTCGAGCGAATCTCCTCGACTTTGGTCTGGAGCATCTCGAAGATTTCACTCTCACGAGTGTCATCAAAGAGGAAGTTCCAGACCTTGACCTCCCTGTCCTGCCCGTAGCGGTGGATGCGGCCTATTCGTTGTTCGAGCCGGTTGGGATTCCACGGCAACTCGTAGTTCGCCATAATGTGGCAGCTGTGCTGGAGGTCGATCCCCTCGCTCGCCGCGTCGGTCGCGAACAGCAGTCGCGACTGGCCGTGATTGAACTCGTCTTCGATGCGGGCCCGCTCCTCTTTGTCGACATCGCCGTGGATGACCAGAATCTCGTCGGCCCACGGCTCGTCCTGCACAAAGTCGAGGAGGTAGTCGAGCGTATCCCGGTACTCGGTGAACAGCAGGAGTTTCTCGTCTGGTTGCTCTTCGAGGAGTTGGCTGATGAACCGCCGTACCTTCTGGGCCTTCGAGTCGACGGGTAGGTCTTCGGCGAGTGAGACGAGATCGCGGAGCGTGTCGATCTCCTCTTGGAGTTGTTCGTCGTTGCTGGCGACGGTCAGTCCGGCAATCTCGTCTTCCGCTCGCTGCTTGTCGTCCTCGTCCAGATCCTCACCGTCGAGGTAGGCCTCGGCCTCCTCGGAGAGTTCGTCCGTCGCCGTCTGTTCGTCGAGCAAATCGTTCAGCCGCCGGCGGAGCGTGGCGTGAATCGCGCCGACGCTGCTGACCAGCCGCTTCTGCATAAGCGCCATCGCGAACCCGACCGCGGGCTCGTTCAGCTTCTCAGAGCGATTGTAGACGTTCTTGACGTAGTCGGTGACGGCGCGGTAGAACTGCCGTTCGTCGTGGGTCATCGAGACGGAGACAGAGTTGACCTCCCGATCGGGGAAGATGCGCTCGCCGTCGTCGTCGTAGATGTCCGTCTTGCCGCGTCGGATCATCACACGGTCGACTGTCTCCTGCGAGAGTTCGCGATTCTCGGCGACAAGGAAGGGATCGATGTACTCGACGAGCGACCGGAATGCCTCCCCCTTCCCGTCGTGGGGCGTCGCACTGAGGAGCAGGAGTGAGTCGGAGTTGCCCGCGACGGTCTCGACCATGTTCGCCGTCTTGCTCGGGGAATCGCCCCGCTTCGCGGCCTTGTGGGCCTCGTCGACCACGACGACATCCCAGAACGCGGCTCGGAGCGAGGGCCGGAACTCGTCTTGCCGCAGGAAGGCCATGCTGGTGACGAGTTGCTGCTGGTCTTGATTCCAAATGTTTGCCTCCTCTCCGAGGCGTCGACGCTCGCCTTCGACCCACGCCCGGTCAGCGACGGTGAGATCCACATCGAAGAAGCGATCCATATCTCGGATCCACTTCTTCTGGAGGTGGGCAGGGACGACGAAGAGGACGCGGTCGGCCCGGTTTCGGGCACTCAATTCTTTGAGGATGAGCCCCGCCTCGATGGTTTTCCCGAGACCGACGTCGTCCCCGATGAGCGCACGCTGTCGAAGTTTTTTCATCACCCAGTTGACGCACGCCAGCTGGTAGGGTTCCAGCCGGACGAGCGAGTTGGAAATGCTCAGCAACTGCCCCTGCTCGTGAGCGAGCTTCAGCTTCGTCGCCTGCGTGTGGAGGTCGAACCACTGGGCAGACACGGAGTCGTGATCCGGATGAAGATCATCGAGTTGCTGCCCGGAGAGGGTCTCCAGCCCGGTTTGGTGTGGCTGGACATCGACGTCGTCCAGACAGACAGTCTTGACGCCCTCGCCGTCGATGTATGCTCGGAGATACTCGATGTCACCAACTGTCCGCGTCTGGATGACCTCCGCGGACGTGCCGTTGAGAATCACTTGTTGGCCGGGAGAGAATGTAGTGTCCGTCATCGAGTGATTCCTCGATTAAAATGTAACACGACATCTTGAATGTTATTTGTCATAGGTGATCCTACTCCCACGGTGGGTACTAAATCACATCCGTCGCCGTGGTTTGGTATCATGGCCCCGGTGAGTAAGATGCGTCAAGTGCGGCCTGATCCAAATCTTGATTCACCTCATTAATCGATAACCCGTGGTCGATGTCGTGGTCGATATATCGAAGTAGAATTTTGGCAAAAACCACACGAGCCTCTTCAGCAAGAGCGGAGGCGCTATAATTGTCGAGTTCACTGTTATTGACCTCGTCAATTGCATCCGCGAGCGATCTATCTTGATGTACAATCTCTCCTCGAACGGCATAGAGCCCCGAAAGAAAATCCCTAATTTTCTCACGGTTCCACGATAACCGATTCGACCCGTCAAGTAGGAAACTCCCACGTAGCCCGATCCGGAATGTGTAGGAAGATCCTTGTGTCCCTCTTAGAAGCGTACCTTCTAATGCGATCAAACAATCAAGGATTGCATCTTCGTCTCTCCGCTTATGGAACATCTCTTCAAATCTCACAAGGGGCTTGTCGTAGTGAGAATCCTGATCAGTAAAGTAAGATGAATATCTGTCCCAAAACGCGCTGAACCCTTTTTGATCGTCATCGAGTACTATTTCTCCGTGACCCGCCTCCCGCTCGACATTTACTTCATCAACAATATCTACAGCAATCCCACGGTATGCCAGCCAACTCGGAGACAGTATATATCCCGTTCCAAATCCGGGGTCACAGCGTGGTTTATAGTGGTGAAGGGTTCTTTCGAGAGTATCCGCTAATTCCCTCATCAGATGGTCGTGGATCTTAGCTGAAAAGTTGTCCACTGTTAGTACGGAAACAGATTCAGCATTGAGTTTAGTAGGATCCCCCCTCGATTATTCAGAATATATTCTCGGATGTTCTGCCGCCTTCTTTCGATAGTCACCCGCAGTACATTCGAGTAAGAGTAGTCTTGAGTGGGTTCCGGGAGTTGAGTGTTGGTTGGCGCATCAAATGGAGCATCGAATGTCGCTATTCCGTTCCACTCAGTATCAGAGACATCCGTTATTTCTATGTTAGAAAGGTGATATGGGCCATCGAATTGGCTATCGAATTGAAGCCCTGTCCCGAGAGTTATATCGGATCCTGCTCTAACGCCTCGTAGCGGGACAAGTATTTGATACTCCTCTCGATCTGCATAATCTGGTTCAAACTGGCGATCGTAAGCAGCCTCAAAGGCTGCATCGTCGAAATCAAAGCTGCCAGCGTAATCCAAGACAAGTCCGGCGAAGTCCCTAAGACTATCCTCTATTTTCCCCGACAGCTCTTCGTTGACTACGAATTGATTCCCTTCCCCGTCAATATCGACTTCTGGAACCATCTCAAACGGGAGCTCATCAGCAATATGTTCAGCAACAGACTCGAATTCCCCAGAATAATGTTCCCCCGGATTTCGCCTCAGCGCAAGTGAGGGACGATTAATTTCTGTAGCCTCTCGGAATCTCACTCCAGACCCGATCAGTTTGAAGACTGTGTCGGTAGGTATCTCGTCTTCACCTTGTTTTATCGAGGATATGTAGTCTCTGCAAGCAGACTTAACATCGTCGTGAATTTCGGATTTCAGAGTCATTAGCTGAATTCACCCTTGCGTGATGCTGATGAAGTCGAGTACGAACTCCTGCGGGAGGAGCCCACCGTGGTAGAAACGGGCGTCGCCGACACCCTGCTTGCTGAACCGCTTGAGCGGGCTCGCGAAGGCGCTGACGTTGGCATCGAGATAACCCAATCGTGTGCTGGCATCAAGCAGCACACCGGGCGAATCCTCATCGACGTCCTCGCCGGCAATCCACCGACGACCGGAGTCTGTCGACTCCGTCGGTCGTGAGATTTTCTCAGGGGTCATGTCGTGGGGCAGGAGAACGAACCCGTGGTCGGTCAAGACGTAGGCCTGATCCCACTCGCCCTGTTCGATCTTTGTCCCGATGAATTCGGCAAGCGAGTCGACGCGTTGGGCGAGCATCTCTTCGAGGTCGCTGAGTTCCTTCTCACCCATATTGTCGAGGTCGTTCTTGAAGTAGGCCACACGCGTCGACTGCCAGCCCTCGTCTTCCTCACGAGTGACTGTCCAGCCGTCACCATCCAGCAGCGAGTTGCGTCGGTTCGTGTCGACCTCACGGTTGTTGCGGAGCGGCTGTAGTTCCCCATCGACAATCGAGATATCGAACATCTGGACTTCCCCAGGCGTGAGAGCGGCCTTTCCGAACTCGGTTTCCGAGGGAAGCGTTCCGAGCCAGACGCTCTCCTCGACGGCGAATTCGGGTGCGTCGGCCGGCAGGGTTGAGACGTACTCGCGGAGTTCGTCCGCGAGGCGACGGGCGAGATCGAGCCGAAGAGCGTCGATGACGAACAACGCGACCGTCTGCCCGCTTTCGAGGCCGTCGGATTCCTTGGTGAAAAACTGATAGGCGTGATCCTCATTGACGAAGGGAGCGCCAGCCTCGATGGTCTCGGTGACGAGGTCTCCGAGGTCTTCGAGGTAGTCGACATACTCCGACTGGAGCTGGGTGCGGAGGTCATCGAGTGTCTCGGTTGCTGGGTGGTCACCGGGAAGGCCGGTCTCCGGTTCGCCGGAAACGACGAGGTTGAGAACGGCGTTGTCGATCTGCCACGTGCCGTCGTCCTCGTCCGCGTACAGGGAGACGACATCGTCGCTCACGCTCTCGTCCCACGTGTCGAGCTGGTGTGCGAGACGGGCCACCTCGGCGGCCTGCTCCCACGTTTGCGTCCACGGACTGTCTGGGCCGTAGGCGCCTCGGTAGTTTCCGTGGATGTCCTCGCTCCCGAGGAGGGCTTCGTATCGTTCCTCTGCTCGGTCGAGACACTCCTCGTAGTCGCCGGCTTCGAAGGACGCGTGCCATTCCTCCCAGAGACGGCGTTCGAGCGCAGCGTCGACGATACAGCTCGACAGTTCCCACGGATCGTCGATGGTATCGATGACCTCGGGCCAAATCGTCTCACCGAGGTAGTCGTCGGCGATCAGGTTAGGTGAAGTCGTATTGTTCAGCAGCGACTTGAGTTCGGGCAGGTCGTGAGCGCCGGCGGTTTCGGCACGGAATTCGTTCGGGAACTGCTCGGCATCAGCGCCGGCGTGAATCAGCCACTCTGCGACCGCCCACCGACGCGTCTGGGTTTCGATGGCCGTGGGATCGCTCTCGTCGGCGACCGCATCGACGCCCTCGCTGGTTAGCAAGTCCTTCATCTGGTCGACGGTCTGGGGGTCGTCGTCGATGTCCGCCCAACCGTTCTCCAGCACGAACGCTACCGGGTCGGTGTACCCGCCGGTGACGATCTGGGTGCGGAGTTGTTCGAGCGTCGGGAGCTGGCCGCCGGTGAGCTGGTCGTGGAGGATTCGAGCGATCTCTCGGCGCTGTTGTGGGTCGTTGGATTCGGTGGCGTTCTTCAGTTCCCACGCTTGGAGTTGCTCGCTCCCGAAGACGTGGACGGTGAGATCCTCGATGCTCATCTCCACCTCGCTCCCTGTGTGCTGGACGTCTCGGAACCAGTCGTAGTCGCCCTCTTTGTCAGCTGGTTCTTTGACGTGTGGGACGTACCAGACCTGCTCGCCGTCGACTGGGTCAGCGCGGAGTTCCAGCGGTGTTTTTTCGGCGGTCTTCAGCGGGACGCCGAGTTCGGCGCACGCCTGACGGAGGATGTCTTCGAGGTAATTGCCGTCATCCCACCAGAGAACGATCGGGTCGTTCGACTCTGCGCGGTCGAACTCCCGCCGGATGGTGTCTTTCGCAGCGTCGGGGAGGGTCTGGGTCGCTTGCATAGGTTAGAGCACCTTGTCCCCAACTATTTCCGGGACGATGTTCTTCTCCGCAAGCGGAGTGATATTGATTGCAACGCCGTGCTTCTGATTCGGCTGGTAGCCAGCGGTCGTGATTTCCGACAGCGCCCGATCAGACCAATCAGAGGGAATCTGCTTATCGATGGTCTGACAGCGGTCGTCGATCTCCTCAGCTAACGCCTTGAACTCCGCTAGCGGCGGTAGGTCATCAACATCATCGACATCTTCGTCGTCCGCAACCTGTTCGAGATATTCCTCGTTAATGATGGATGGGTCGTCTACTCCTGTCGCGAGCGAGGCGAGCATCCGTTCGTCCTCAGTCAAGTTCTCGAAGGGCTCTCCGTCTTCGTTCAGGAAGTTCGCTCCCTCGCGCTCGAAGTAGTAGGTCATGAAGAGGATACCTGTGCTGGAGTAATGATCCGATCCTTTGATACGTCCGCTGAAGTATTCGAAGAGATCGGCAAGATGGGCTTCAACAGGTTCGTCGCTGGGTCTAGCGTACGCCTCACATGCTTGCTCAAGTCCGTTGAGAGCTTCCAGCCATTCTTCACTCCATTCGTCAACGGTGCTCCAGAACCCCCCGGAAAAGGTTTCTCGGAACCAGTCCTCGCCATTTCTCTCGTAGAGTTTGGTGAGTATCTCGATTCGATTGGCGGTTTCCTCCCGGAACGCAGCGACCTTGGGGGCTAAATCACTAACTAGTTCCCTATCGTCGGTATTGAAGTCCCGATCGCTTGTAGAACCGAGTGCTTGCATTACCTCCTCAAATTCGGCAATCTGTTCGAGAGCGCTCGAACAGAACTCAAACTCCTCGGACGCTTCAGCCCGTTCACTCGTGGAGAGAGACTCATCGTTGCGTCGCTGATTCGCTCCTGATCGACGTTCGCGGAGTTCTGCTTTTCGTGGTTCGAGGTATTGGTTACTCAAGCGATCAAATAGGCTAGCGTCGATTTTATGGTAATCAACGAAACACGCGAATCCTTCCCCCGATGAATCGGCAAGGAGTCGTTCGCTGCTTAGCTTCCAGAAAATAGGCTTGTTCTCCATCGTATCGACGTGGTAGGCGAAAAGATCATCCTCAATGAATGTTCGTAGGTTAGGGTAGGCTTCGTCGGCGGCAGACTTTGCCCCGAGGATGTCGTCAACCTCGACGAGTCGATCATCAGCATTCTCCCCATATGCCTCCTCAAAGCGTTCAATAATACGGTCAAGCATATCGTCCTGCTCATCCGTCCCTTCCATCGGGATGATGCCGTCGTCTTCTTCATGGATGGCTTCTAATGCGAAGTGCTGAATGAGATCTTTAACATCTCTCTGAAAGTCTTCAGATGGCTCACTGATCTCCTCAGGATCGTATTCCTCGGTTTTTCGAGGATCTTCATTAGTGCGTAGTGCAATTTCCAAGAGTATATCTGAGACAAGCGAATCCTCAATCCCGAAATGCTGGAATAAATAATCGTTTATTTTTTGTTGTTTATTTTCAAGACGGTTGGATATAGTTGCTCGATATTTAGCAGCGGTTATTCCTAACTCATAGAGACTCGCAGTAGCGTCATAACTGTCGATATATCCAATTGAGTCAATATTCTCCAGTAGTTCTCGGTGAGGGTGGTCACCAACAAACGTTGGGTTTTCGTAACCTATCAACGAGAGTAGGATGGGGCTCTGATAATACACCGAATTGAATTCATGTCGTCTTTCACGAAGTAATTCAGCGAGGATCTCCTTGGCGTACGTCTCTAATTCTTCTGAATCCGACAAGTTGGGATCCCAAGGTAGCCGCGAAACCTCGCCAGCCTGCCAGTGGCGCCCTGTTGTCAATGCTAGCATCAGGTATGTGACGAGGTCGCTATTTGAATATGCAAGTGCCTCCCAGATGTCGGTATCCGGGAGGAATGCTTGTCCAGCAGTGCCAAAGATCGAAGAATCATGAAGATAACCAAACCTCCGTCCACCTTCTTTTATATTTGTATATGTCAGAGCATCCCGGAAATAGTATCTTTCACTTCTTGGATATGATCCCTCATATCTTTTTATTTCACGTCCTCTTTCCCCCCAATTTGTAACATAATTAACTCTCGGCAAAATCCAAGCATCAGAACCCCCCTTCGCAAAAGGAACCCACTCATCATAATCCTCTATTTCCCAAAACCGACGAAGGAACCGACTGTTATTTCCTGTTTGTAAACCGACTTTCACAGTCCCCATTGATTCTTTCTTCGCTGGGGAATTCTCCGCGTCAAAACATATATCTGACTTGTATATTTCTCTAATTTTTAATGGAACCCAATAGGAGAGTGGAGATCCGGGAATAATAGAAAACTCGGAAATATCACGGTTATAATGTCTCTTGACTCCATTATCTCGGCCTTCAGTAAATGCAGATGCAATAAACCGTTCCTCTTTCAACTCTTTCCCGACGTCATGGAGTCGATAGAAGTCGGCCTCCTTGCTTTGCTCTTGTTCAATTCTGACAACTGTACCAGCAGTTCGAACTGTAGCGTTATCAAGAACCCCCATGCCATACTCTGCCAAGAAATCAAAAGACCCTCGATCGCCTATAAATTCACTTCTGAAATCCTCAAATGTCTTTTTGAACATAAATGTTCGAGGGACAATCATACCTACTCTTCCCCGGGGCTTGACAATCTTATTACAAACTTCGAAAAAATTCACATAGAACTCTGGTTTGTATCTATAATGCTCTCGGATATACTCCTCAACTACATCCGGCATTTTGTTCTCTGTTCCGTACGGCGGATTCATTAGCGCCACATCATAATCCTGCGCCAGCACGTCCAACAGTCGCACGAAGCTCCGCAAGTCCTGTGCCAAGAACGAGTCGTCCTCTCGGTGGTGGTCAACGGCCTCACGTAGACTGTGAAGAATCTGTCCGAGCGTGTGATCTTCGCGGGGGTCGTCGTCCAGCTTGATCTGAACACTCCCTTTGTCAACCTCGTCTTCAAAGAGATCGCCAAGCGTCCCACGAACATCCAGCAGACTCCCAAGCCCGTGGACTTCCTCGAACGCATCGAGGATTCGTCGAAGGGCGTTTTCGACATCGGATTTGCCCTCTGCGACCTCGTCGAACACCTCCTCAACGCCCTCGATGTCGGCTACTTTCGCGTCGGCACAGACGATACCGACCTCCGGCATGTCGAACCCGCTTGCGCCCTCGGCCTCGGCACGCGTTCGGCCCTTCAGATAGAGGTTGAACGCGGCGAGTTGGCAGGCCCGCATGTCGAGGTCGACACCGTAGAGGTTGTTCCGCAGAATCTCCCGGGGAATCTCCGCGTGGTCGAGGTCAGTCTCGGCCCGGTAGATGCGCTCCAACACGTCGAACGCGTACAGTAGGAAGTGTCCGCTACCACAAGCCGGATCGATGACGCGAATGTCCTCGGGGCTGTCGAACTCCGGTGGCTCACCTTCCTCTTCAGACGGAACGAGATAGGTACAGAAGTCCGCGATGTCTGGAGAATCGTCAGGGGAGAACTGGCGGTTCTTGCGCTCGTCGGAAGACATCGAGTCCTGTCTCTCGACAGTATCCTGTAGCTCGCCCCGATATTCGAGATAGAGTTTGCCGAGGGAGTTGTCGGTGAGCATCCGCACGACCCAGTGCGGCGTGTAGAACTGGTTCGCCGCCGGTACGTCTTCGGGTTCTAACCCCTCACGGTCGCCCTTTCGTCGAAGATCGTCGAGGAGTTTGACATTATAGTATTCGTACACCCAGCCCAGCACATCGTCGGCCCGCCAGACTTCGTCGGAAACCTCATCGAGCATTCCACAGAGGTCTTTGTAGGTGTCGTCGTCGGGATCGATCAGACTGTACGCAGATGAGCGGTCGAAGAGAATCTCGATTTCCTCGGCGAGGGCGTCGCACGCGTTCCGGTAGGCTTCGAGGACAGCCTCCTCTTCGAGCATGAACTCCTCGGTGACCAGCCGGTCGGCCGCCGGCGTGAGTCCATCCTCACGGAATCGCGTCACCTCGTCGTCGATGAAGTTCCGCACTTCCATACAGCGGAGAGCAGCGAGCCGATTGACGATAGTGTAGCCGACGCCGGTGATGTACTGTTCGTAGCCCTCGTCCCACTCGTTGCCGTCGACGGCTTCCAGTTCGATGGCCTCGACGAGGTCTTCCTCTTCGTCGCTCAGGGACGAGTCCTCCTCGGGACGCTCTTCGAGGTCATACTCTTCGAGTTGGTAGCGAACGTTCGCTTCGACGCGCTCCCGCATCTCGGTGACGATGTCTTCGAGATGCTCGCGTTCTTCCTTGTCGAGCTGGGCCTTTCGCGGGGTCGCAGAATTCCCTTCCATATGAGATTCAGTGATGTGTGTTGCAGAGCCACGGCACTGTCTTGAAGATTTTCACCTGTCCGACGGGCTGGTGATGATATTGGATGAGTGCATCCGCTTGTTGCAGACTACAAGCCGTGAAGGATCACGGGCTGCCGACAGAAGCAATATACTTCCCACTTCCCGGCGCGTTGCGCTCAATGCGGAGTTGGATCTCGTCGCCTTTCTTAAGCTCTTCCAGATCCTCTCGCTCTGACTCCGAAACATCCGCTTCGTCGATACGCAATCGTTCGTGTCCGCTATCTTGACCGAATACGTCATTCACATAGACTTGAAATTCGCCGTGTTCGTCGGGTGGTTCAATGACCTCACACCGGTGTGTGTTCTCTGCTCTGCGAGCCTGTTCCTGCTCCCTTCTCATTTTTCGCTTGTGCTCTCGTGTTCGCTCTTCTAATTCGATTTTTTCGTATGCCTGCTGTGCAATCTCCGTAGGAACATAGGTAACTTTCTCTGATGTAAACTCAAAAGGGAGAGCGGAAATATCTAAATCCTCTTCCTTTAGTCTGTCAACGACACGATTGTATCGTTGAATTTGTTCAAGCGTGTCGCCGCTCCGGAGCTCTTCTAAAACCTCGTCAGGTCGCAAGCTGAGTTCATCTGCCGTAGCCTTACGAGCCCTCGTATGGCTGTCGAGCTCTCGGCCCAGCCTATCAATCGCTGTTTCGACTTCATCCTCCATTTCATTAATCGTAAACTCTTCGTGAGTGTGTGGCGGCCTCAAAGTCGTTTCATCGGTGTTGCCTGTTTTCTCGAAAAAACCCTCATCGACCATTTGCTCAAGTAGATACTCGCTCACTTTCTCGTCAAGTACGCCCTGCATCAGGACATGTGAGTCGTCAATGGATGACGGTGATATCGTTCCTGAACGTAATGGTCTATTGTGTTTCAGGTGCAGATCAGATAGCTGAAATGGGTCTGTCCCAACAGCGACATAGATTTTCTTCAAAAGGTCTTGCCGCGGTCGGTTAAGATCATCCCATCCGTTCTCGCTCCGAGATCGGAGGGCGTCAATACTCGGAATGTAACCCCTGAGCTTGTAGACAACAGCGCCGAGGGTAGCAATACCGAGAACAGCACCAACGATAGCAAGCGCCCCAAATTGCGGAATGATAGAGACAAAGGGTAGCAGAACTCCGAGCGCAAACAGCGTCGTTGCGAGTATCGTGAGTCCTGTGCATCCTGAGATGAGAAGGTCAAGAGTCTCAACCGTGCTGCTATACTCATCGATTGTATCTTGGATACGGTAGCGCCGTTCGTCTTCTGGGATATCACCCAACATTGCTGCTTCGACAGGATCGAACTGGCACTTAGCGACGACACGGGATCGATGATATGTGTACGAGAGGAACATTGTGGACACAAGCCATATGACCAGTCCGACTTGTGTGTAGGCGTTGTTGAAGACGCGCTCTGGAGAGAGTTGATTGCTGAAAAAAGAAGCAATTATGGGCAGAAAGAAGCCGATAATGAAGAAGTTGGTTCGCAATAGGCTTCGGGCGTCCTCAGCTGCTGATTCGAAGTGACTCGCTCGCTCCTGAATGAATTCGAACCGAGTAATGTTACTTTCTTCAGGCGATACTCTTGAGTCCGACATTAATCTCGTATCCAGTGTTACTGATGCTAGTTTAATATAGGTGCTGACCCGTTGCGAGTCTCGTTAGAACAAGTCGGAAGACCGTGTCTCCATACGCGCTCCCTCGAATAAAGCTAGTTCCTTTCCCTTGTCTGTTGGTTCGTTCAAAATCCGTCGCGCAGCTTGGGTTTGGAAATCTCTTCTTTCGTCCAACTCTGATCATGGGTATCGATATACTGCCTGATGGATGAAGGATTGATTGGATGATTCGTCCTACAAATACCGGGATCGGTTCGAAGTGAATTCGAAAAACGATTGGCGTAATCTAATCAGGTTTCTCGACCAGCACGACCGATCCATCCTCAAGCTCGTCTATCGTCTCTTGGATCGGTCGCAGTTGCTCGTCTACCCCTTCTAGCAGCCGGTCGGCCGCCTCGATCAGTCCACCCGCGCGTTCGTCGCTCGGTGGACTTTCAGTCTTTACTGCGGCCAAGACCTCGTCGGTCGTCTCGTGGTCGGGATACTTGGCCTGTAGTTCGTCCGCAAGATCTGCTAGCCGCTCGTCGACTCTGAACGGGTCTTCAGCCTCTTCGAGAAGCCGCTGTACTTCGTCGACACTGGGTGGCTGTGAGCGAGTAAGCGTCTCCTGTACGTCGCTCGTCGTCGGGTGCGTAGGATACCCTTCTTCCAGTCGTTTCGACGCGTCCTGGAGCTGTGACCACAGGCTCGCGCTCCCTTCGATCGATTCGAGCAGGTGTCGAGCCGCCGCGTACCGTTCGGCCTGCTGGATAACTGCTGGATTGACGAGTTCTTCCTCGGAGAACGAGCCTCCCTCCCACGCTGTTTCGAAGAGATCGTACAGGTCGTCGATCGTCACACCCCCGAATTCGACGGAGACGCGGTCGGCGATTTCCTTGCTGCTCCCGTCGTGGGCGTAGAGCCACGTAACGAGACTGGAGACGACGTTCTCAGGCCCCTCGTCAGTTGGCGTCTCACCGGTGATGCGCTCGTACTGCTCCCGAACGACGCGCTGCCTGTGGGCGTCACCCTCGTCTATCTTCGCCCGAAGTTCCCCGGCGTCGGGCACCTCATTACCGCTGGCAATGCCCTGCATGTCGCCAGTGACGTCAGCACCGGGATGGAGGCGCTGCATCTCGGCCGTCCGCTCGCTGAACCGTTCCCACAGCGTCTTGCCGTCCTCGTTCGGCCGGAACAGCTCTCTCGCGCGAGCGAATCGTTCGGCCTGTCGCTCGACCGCGTCGGTCGCGAAGTCCTCGGTCTCGAGCGCCTCACCACCGAGCGCCGGTTCGAGGGCGTCCTCAAGGTCGTCCAGCGACGCACCTTCACCAAACTCTCTGCTGACACCCCGAAGGACGCGTTTCACGAGGACGCTATTCTCGTCGACCCACTCCGCTAGCTCCGAGAGCCACGCATCCGGGTCGCTACCCTCCGGTGATTCGCTCATAAGCATCCGGACTGTCTCCCGAATCTGGTCGGGATCGATGCCGTCCAGCGACTCGAATCGAATCTGTAGACCGGTCAGATTCGTCTTGTTCCTGACCGCCCGTCCGATCTCCTCGGGCTCGGTGATGTACTCGTCGTCGCGGCGGAGAGCGATCTCGTTGGCCGTGGCGAGCGTGATCAGCAGCGCCGCGATGGACTCCCGTGGCGTCCCGCGGTATTTGCCCCCGCGCTGGACGGTCTGAGCGAGCAAGTCCTCACCGCGGAGCGATTGCGTGTTCTCGTAGTCGTCGAGGAACTCCTGACACCAACCGTCCGTGAGTTCCGATCTGTCGGTATCCACGCCGAGCGTGACGGCATCCTCGCTCGACAGCGGCCAGTCGTCAACACCGCGGAAGAACCGCGCCATCTGCTTGGCGTCGTCGACCTCGGTGATCCCGTTCATCAAAGCGTGCCTCGTCCGGCCGAACACCGACTGCACCTGATTGGTCACGACCTGCTCGAACACGTCGCCGTAACGACCCCTCGTGTCGCCGGTTCGGACGTAGACGTCGGCCTCGTCGAGCTGGTCGCGCACCGTCGATTCGAGCGCACGCTGAGCGTCGCGGTGGTCGGACTCCAAGTCCGGATAGGTCTCCGTCTCCTCCGAGAGGACTTCCTGCATCCCCATCACGTCCCGCAGACGCTCGACCGTGGACTCCGAGATCTCCACGGCCACGAGGACGTGTTCGCCCCCGTCCTGTCCCCCGTTGGTCGACTGCCACGCATCCAACTGATCGGCCACCGTGTCGGGGCGGTCGGCGACCAGCCGGACGCGAATAGCATCGAACTTCGGCGTGGGAGCCCGCTCGATCGGATCGAGAACGGAGTAATCGAACCGGAGCGGCACGCGGCGCTCGCCGTCGAGGTCGACCTCGTGTCGACTGCCAGCCGAGAGGAGGTGGTCACTCCCCTCCTGCAGGTACGTCTCCAGCTTGGCCGACAGGCGATGCGACGAAATCTGTTGGGCACGTGTCTTCGCCCGCGTCAGGATGTCCTCCTGCTCCTCGGAGACGAGCAGGTACTCTTCGTCACCTCGGTCGCTCGTCTCGGTCAGCACCTTTCTGTCCTCGACGAGGTCGGCCAGTGCCGACTCGACATCGTCTTGGACTTCTTCGAGTGATGCGTCGGTCGATTCCACCATCAGTCGGGCAAGGTTCGCCGGCGTGGATGGCACCTCCGAGCGCACCTGATTCAGGAGGTACAGCGCCTTCGCGACCCGCACCGAGAACGCGTCTTCCTCCCCGCCTGCGGATGGGACGAGCTTGTTCTCGACCATCTCCTGCACCCACAGCGGGACGTACGTTGTCTCCTCGACCAGCAGGTCGTACAACTCGTCCCATGTGACGAGGGCGCCGACGGATTTCTCGCCCCACTCGAACCGCGTGAACAACGACCGAACGAGGATGAGCAGGGCTCGCCCCTGCACGTACTCCTCCTCGGTCACGCGGCCACGCGGCATCAGCTGCTGGATAACCGTGCGCAACAGTCCGAGGTCGTACTCGCGGAACGGGTACGACTCGATTGCATCGGGATCCGCGCCCGTGATGTCCGCGTACGTATCGAGCGTGAGGTCGGGAAGCTCTTGAATCGCCGCGTCGACCGCCTGCTCGCCGTTGCCGTCCTTCTGGAGCCATCGTTTGCGGACGATGATTTCGGTGTCGGCCCCCTCCAGCGGCTCCTGCTCGCCCCACCACGGTTCGTCGGTGACGTCGGAGTCCTCGAACTCCCCGTGGATGCGATCGAAGGGATACTGGCCCGTCCCGACGATGGGTGGGTTCGGCCCCGTCGCGGGGTTGGTCAGGGCCTCCATCGTCTCTTGGAACTCCCGATAGCGGTGGCGGCCGTCGCCGATGAACAGCGCCACCTCGTCGAGGCCGATCAGCAGCTCCGTCTCTGTCTCGGGCGTACTCAGGGCCGCTTGTGCCGCTTCGACCCGGTCGACGAGTTCGTCCGGGTCGAATTCGTCCGGGTCGACCTCCTCAATCGCAGTATCGATCGACTGCTTCACCTCGTCGCTGGAGCGATACGGCGAGTCGTCGAGTGTGGGAACGGCCCCGTAGAGCCAGCTCCGCAGCGAGGCCCGCTCGTCGTACACTTCGTCGAACGTTCGCCCGTCGTATTCGATCTCCTGCAGTTGCTCCCAGCAGTCGCCGTGGTTCATGTCCAGCTGCCACGCCCATTCGAGCAGCCAGTTCGGATCGGTCGGATACCCGAGTTCGCGGCCGATGGCCTCGTAGATGAGGTAGGGGAGTGGCGGCTCCTGTGACGCGTCTCTGTTGAGGAGGTTGAGGAACACCGGCTTCAGGCGGTCGACGTGGGAGTCGGCGATGCTCTGTCTGAACGACTGGAACCCCGGCCACCGACTTGCCAGCTCTTCACCGAGGTCAGCGAACTCCGACTCAGTATCGGCGGCGAATCCGGCGAGCTTCAGGAGGTGGGTCTTTCCCGACCCGAACGTGGCGGAGATGTAGAGGAAGCGTGGCTCCTCCTGTGGGTACTTGTCGACGAGGTTGCCGAGCGTAGTGAGGACGCTCCGTGCGCTGTCGGTCTCGTAGAACTCGCGGACGTCGTTCTCGGCCTGCGCTCTGGCATTAACCTTTTGGACTTCCTCGAGTTCGCGGGTCGGTGACTGCTGGAAGATGTCGTGGATTCGGTGGTCGCTCATTGGAGATGCACCTCCTCGATGCGGCCGTCGATCTGGTGGGCCGGGTAGTAGTTGCGTGATTCCTCGCCGAAGAAGCTCAGCTTCCCGCCGACGATGTCCCCGGGGAACGGGATGCCGATCGTCGACTGGACGTTGCGGCGGTCGAGTTCGTCGAGCAACTCTGAGGCCCGCGTGAAGGGATAGAGACTGCCGAGATGGGTCAGGATGACCACGTGTCGCTGCTGGTCGGGTGAGGCGATTTCTTCGACCATGACCTCGACCAACTCTTCAGCGAGTCGGTCTTGCATCGTGTCTTCGATCGTCGCTGGCTCGGCTTCCTCACCGAGGTCAACTGCGAGGTCGAACACGTCGGTCTCCACGAGCAACTCGTCAAGTCGGAGGACTTGCACGGTTCCGTCCTCCGGGAACCCCTCGGTATCGTGTGGGTTGTCCGCCCACTTGACGAGGCGGTCAGCGACGCGTCGCTCGTATTTCGGCTGAACGGGGACGATCACGAACGGGTTCCGAATGCCGCGACGCCCGTCCGCGAATCGGGCGAGCCGATCCTTGAAGTCGTGGAGCGGTCGCTTGCTCGTCATCGGACGATCACCCCCGTCTCCGTCCGCTCGATACTGAGATCGCGCCGTTCGGCTAATCGCTCGAGTTCAGCGTCCAGCGACTCTCGATCCGACGGGAGGACGCCGACTGCAGTGACCTCCGACGGCCGTTGGTCGCCGACGACCGTCTGTAACTCTTCGAACGTGGCCCGCAGTTCGCTGATCTCACTGCCCGTGACCACGCGGAGTGGCTCCGTGTCGACCAGCGTGTCCGTCGCGCGAATGAAGGCATCCGCTTCAGTCCCCGTTGTACCGCCAGTCACGGTGCCGACGGCCTCCGAGATGTCCTCGTACCACGACACAGCACGGCGAAGCGGCGTGATGTATTCGTTCTCGAAGGCAGGGCGGACGTTCGATCCGAATTCGCTCGGCGGTCGTATCCACGGGTGGTCATCGAGTTCGCGAACGAGTGTGTCCACGTCAGTCGAGTTCTGGAACGTCTGCCATGCGTTCTCGATGGCGTCGTCCAAGGACGGCGAGACAGTGCGGGCATCGTTGAACCTGTCCCATCCGTCGTGTGTCCACCACTCGTCGTCGTACTCCGCGATATTGTCTCGAAGTTTCCGGCTGGCAGTTTCGCACTCGTCGGTCAGCCAGTCGAAGGACTGTCGAGCGAGAGTGAGCTGGGCGTCGAGTTGTGCAAGTGCCGGCAGGCGGAGGTTCCACACCTCCTTGGCATCGTCGTACCACTCTTGGGCATCGTTGGTGGCTTCGACGACCCGCTGCCAGTCGGTATCGCGGGACTTGACGGCCTCGTGGCGGTCGTTGGCGTCCTGTTGTTTGTCCTTGAGAGCGTCGACGAACGAGTCGAGCAGACCCTGAACGTGCGGCGTCTGGACGTCGCTTTCTGCGACCAGTTGCACGTCCTCGATGAGGCTTCCGAGGCGGCTGGCCAGCGTGTCGTTCGCGGACTGGAGCCTGACCATCCCGTCCGGGATCGTCTCCGTCGAGTCGATGAAGCCACCGGCCTCGAGTGCCTCGCGGACACCACTCCCTCCTGCAATCTTGAGGCGCGTGGTCGTCAACTCGTTTAGATCAATAACCGAATCGAGTTCGAGCGAGTCCCCCGTCTCGTCGACGGGGAGGAAGTCCCCCTTGCGACAGAGTCCCCAGATGATGGCGCACAACGCTGGCCGGGCATCGCCATACACTGCGAGTTCGGAGGTCTTTTCGCGTTGCTGTTCTTCTTTCTCTACGATTCCGTCAAGAATCTTGATCATCGCGAGACTACCGTCGCTCTGCTTCAATTGCTGGCCGGTGAATGCCCGCACGTTGTTCTGGATGGAACCGCCGTGGGTCTCCGGATCTTCGGTGGCAACCTCGATCTGTTGGGCCCATGCGGGCAGCGGGTCTTGGGCCGAGAGTCCTCGGAGTTCCTGTAGGTGTTCATCACCGATCTGCAGCATAACGGGGTGGAAGTCGTCGGGATAGCGAACGTCGACGAACTCTTCGACCGCCGAGGCCAGTCCACGAAGGTCAGTCCGATCCTTGACGGCAAACGAGCCGCTCTTGAGTGCCTCAACGAGCTTGCTTCGGACGCGAGTCGCCCGCTCGGAGAGGTCGCGTTCCACGGACTTCGGGAGTGTGTGATCGCCGACGGCGGCCCTGAGCGACCACCACTCGATGAGGTTGTCGCGGAGATCGTCGAGACCGTCCTCGCTGATCGTCCATTCGAGTGGGTTGCCATCATAGTCGACCTCCGATACCTCGGGTGACAGCCCCTCGATGGCGACCTCGACATCGAGTGCGTCGCCGGCCTCGACGGTCGTGTCGAACGCGTTGCCGTCAACGCTGAACTCGTATCGAACAGGGTACTGCTCCCCAGTGTCGGCGTACTCGACAGACGTCGGGAGCGAGAGATCGCGGACAACATCGTCCCAGAGGTAGCTGTCGACGGACTCGATGATGGCATCCCAGTCGGGATCGTCGAGGTTCTGTTCGGCGGCCTCGATGATTTCCCGCTCCTCCGGGTGGGTGAAGGCGTACTTCGGCCCGGTTTCATCGTGCGTCGGCCGGATGAACTTCCGGAGACGCTGGAGAGAATCCTCGACTCGGTTCTCCATCTGGAACTGGGTCGGGCCGTCGAGGTCACTTAGGATGGCCACCGCGAGATTCCGCTCGGACATCGGAATCGTCTCGGGAACGTGCTGGAGAAGCAGGACGGCCTTCGCAACATCCACGTCGATCTTCTCCAGCTCGCCCTGCCGGTGTTGCTCCTCGATCTCCTCGATGACCGCGACGTCCTGCGGCGTTATGTCTTCGAGTTCCGGTTCGATGAGGTCGTAGAAGTCGACCAGCGAAACGAGGTGTGCCTCCTCGCCGGCCTCCATCCACTCCTGCAGAAGGCCGTGGACGAGGGCCAGAATGGCACGTGCCGTCCCCGAGAAGATCGACTTGGCGGGATCGCGGGCCTCTTGCCGGAGGTTCGAGAGAATCTCGAGGAAGAGCGCTGGCTGATATGGCAGGAACGGGTAGAAGTCGAGGAGTCGCTCGTGGTCGATGTCGTCCAGCGGCGGTTCGGTGTTTTGCTCGATGCCCGAATACACGAGTAGCGTCTCCGGCTCGTTGCTGGTGCGTTCGAGAATGCGTTCCGTCGCCCGTCTGCCGTCCTCGGTCTTCTTGAGCAGCCGCTCGGTCGAGATCTCCCCGACGTGTCTGCTCGGGAGTCCGAACCGGTGCGGGAACCGATCCTTGACGATGCTGAAGTCGGCACCGCGGGCCGCGAACTGCGGTTGGACGTCCTCGATCTTGGCCTGTGCGGTCGCCACCAACTGGATGTCGCCGTCGCCGACCTCGTCGACACTCTCCGCGAGCGTCTGCAGTTCGGTCAGGCGGTCGAAGTCGGTTCCGATGAACAGACTCACCTCGTCAAGCAACAGGACGAGTTTGACTGGCCGCCCGAGTTCGTCTTCCCGGTCGCTTCGCAGCTGTTCGAGCCGGCTGACCATCGCCTCGGGATCGAGATCCGAGGGAGTCAGGTCGTCCAATCCATCGGCCGTTCCGGTCTCCTTCTCGAAGAGCGTCGGCAGAACCACGTCGGCCAGCGCGTTGTACTGCTGGACGTTCACCCAGTCGTACTTGTCCGGGTTGGCGACGGTATCGCGAAGCGCAGCCCGAGCGTGGGTCGTA
Source organism: Halovenus marina (assembly GCF_051414115.1). Lineage (NCBI taxonomy): Archaea > Methanobacteriati > Methanobacteriota > Halobacteria > Halobacteriales > Haloarculaceae > Halovenus > Halovenus marina. The sequence goes on from NZ_JBLKNZ010000002.1 coordinate 71,800, forward strand.
CGGTCGGGCCACGCATCGGTCGTCCGGTACCAGTCCTCGAAGTAAGCCACGTCTAGCTGGGGGGAGAGCCCGCCTTCGACGCCGGTGAGGCGTTCCGACGTGTGGGCGGCCTGCAGGACGATTTCACTGAAGCTGAGTTCCTTCTGCCCTTGGTGCTTCAGGAGATTCACCGAGATCGGGATGACCTCGTACTCGTCGTGAATTGAGTCCCACGTTGTCTGCAGCGTCGACAGATCGCGCCCGTCAGTCAGTTGTCCCCAGATGTCGTCTCGCTGGCGGAGCCACTCGCTGTCCATCAGGCCGCGAAGCACGCTGAGGAGGTGGCTCTTCCCGCTGCCGTAGTATCCGTAAAGCCAGTAGTTTGCTCCCGACCGCATGTCCTCCGAACGACCGAGCAACCGTGCGAGGAAGTCGGACATGAAGTCCTCGGCCTCGTCGGTCACGTGGTAGGTGTCAATAGAGTCCAGCCGATGGTCGCGGCCATCGTCTTCCCGGTCGATACGCACGGACTCCTCAAAGTCGGCGCCGACATCGGCGGTGAACCACGATTCGTTCGTCATGTATCCTCCTCCATCGGTCCGGCCCAACCGTACGTGTTGTCAACCGGCTCGAGTCGCAATTCTCCGTGGATGCCACTTGCCTTCCAGCTGGGATGGTTGCCGACCCGTTCAGCCAGCGACTCCCAGTACTGCTCCGGCTGGAAGAGATAGAGCCAACCGCGAGGTTGGGAAAGCCACTCGTCTCCAGCATTCTCCCAAGAGTAGCCTGCCGCGACGAGGAGTGGGATATCGCTGACATTCGGAGTTTGGCCTTGTTGCGTTTGCTGCGTTTCGATAACACCGATCTCTCGCATCACGCTTCGAAGTCCTTCGCCCCAGCGAGCGGTGGTCGAATCTGCGTAGTCGAACTGCTCCCCGTCAGAATAATGGAACTCGTTGAGAAGCGACTCGACGATATCCTGTTCAAAATCAAGCACCTCCACACCACGTTCCTGCAGTCGGCGGACGTACTCGTGAACGACGAATTTGACGAGCGGGTCATCCTCGATGAGATAAAAATACAGCACCTGTGCCTTGTCACGCTTCCCTCCGCAGAGATCGAAGATCGACGGCAGTCGGGAAATCGCTGGCAGTGACCTGTCTGCGGTTTTGAAACGGGAACTCAATACCCGATAGATCTTGCGCGAACTCCCACGAGTGCTTCGACCATCACGTCTCTCCTCGAACCAACGATCCTCGACTGTCGTCCAGTCCCTATGTGTCGCGTAGAGTCTTGCCATCTCCTCAGCATTCTCCACGAGGAGGCCGCACATCGTGAGATCCATCGAAACCTCATCCTTGGAAAATGTCGAGTCCAGCGACGGTAGAGAGGTTCCTTGTCCGTCGTTGCGAATAGGCATATTATATGCAGTCCCATCCACGGCACTTATTTGATAGGGATGCTCCATCGTCTAGCATCAGTCCGTCATTTGCTTTGGTGAATCAGCCCAGGAATTCCTACAAGGGCCCGATTGAGATTAATTGAGTGGCGTTCTATCGCACATTACCTCGCTCTACCGTCCAAGTTTAGACTTGCAAACGCTACTATAGGACAAGTATTTCCGAGATCTCGAAAGTGCTTCACCGGGCCTGATGGTGCTCTTTTCTGACCATGGGAGCATCTATAGAAAGCATCACACCAGAGACGATCGGCTTGAAACAGATGACGGAGTAACGCTACATAGATTGTTCAGAGATACGGAAAATATGGATAGAAGCGACGCCACAATATCTCTCAAGAAAGGTGGAACAAGTTACGTCAGAACGAAGCAACGCTTTTGACTCCGACAATTGTGACTCTTCAGTATCGTCGAACGCACCTCCTTGCGGGATCCTCCGTCGAGAGTCGCACACGACTGGGTTCGATTACGTCGCATTAATGGAAACAGGTGATGGGTTTTTCCGAACCCGAGCAACTCCCACCCCCTGATAAGCAGATTAAGCGAACGACGAAGGTTTGGAAGACAATATGGTCTATACCTCTGGGTGCTGTGGATCATAATGTATTCTCCCCGGGGAATCGATTCCGGAAAGTCTCGGAACTCCCCGTTTACCACAAACAAGAATCGCACTATTGCTAGGTGTTTGAGTAGGTCGACAAAGGCCCATATGGAATGATTCCAGAAACAACCCAATCACGTTTTTATTACGAGCCAGATAACCAGTCTAACAAGCAAAGATGATCCGCGATGCTCGCGTCCTCCGCGCTGGATTCGTCCCTCGGGAAGTTGAGCATCGCGACGCCGAAGTCAACCACCTCTCCAGCGTTCTCGAGCCCATCACAAACGGCGAACCCGCCGACACGGCCATCGTTACTGGGCCCAGCGGCGCTGGTAAGACTTGTATCTCGAAGTTCGTCACCGAACGACTCCGGGAAGAGATTCTCGACGTCGAAACCACATACGTCAACTGCTGGCGCAACTACACCCGGTTCCGAACGCTCTGCCAGATTCTCGATAATCTCGGCGAGACTATCGATATCCACCGGCAGTCCACACCGCACGACGAACTCGTCGACCGCCTTCAGCAATACGACGGTCCGCGAACCGTCGTCATCCTCGACGAGGTCGACCAACTGGAGGATCCCAGCGTGATATACGACCTGCACAGCCTCCCTCAGTTTGCGATCATTTGTATCGCGAATGAGGAAGAGGAACTGTTCAGCCGCGTCGACGACCGCCTCGTGAGTCGTCTCCGTTCGAGTGAACACGTCCGGATGGACAAGTATCACAACGAGCAGCTGTACGATATCCTGAATTCGCGCGTGAAGTGGGGCTTGACGAAGACGGGATTACCGACGAACAGCTTTACCGGATTGTAGATGTCGCTGCTGGCAACCCCGGCTTGCCATCGGGATCCCTCGGACATCCGCGAGCACGGCTGACCGTGAAAACCGCGAACAGATCACTGACGACATGCTCCTTGACGCTGCCGAGGACGCCCGCGCGCAAATCAAGCAGAAGAACATCGACTCACTCACACCACACCAGCGCGTCGTCTACGACATCGTGCGCGACCACGGCCCGCTCGGGCCAAGTGAGATTCACGAGCGCTATGCCGAAGAGGTTGATGACCCGCGGACGAAACGGACTGTCCGAACCCACCTCTCGAAGATGACCCAGTACAACCTCCTCAAGGCAGAGGGCACGAGCCGGGATCGAGAGTACTCGCTTGTCGATTCGGCAGCAGCGTCGCCGATGCAGTGATGCCAAAACAGATTCTCGATCGTGTCGTAGCAGACGTTCCGTTTGTCGTGGACTCTGAAGTAGATCGTCGGCACTATTCAGATAAGGTCTGAAGAACGAGGCGGTGTGAGGTTTAGGTGTCCATGTCGAAACCAGACCGCCTTATTGGATGTAGTACCGACTTCGAGTTGGGGTTTGTGGAGCGAGCGGCGACACCCGAGCCAGTGATGAAGCTGGGTATCCAGCTGCAGCTGGGTTCATCAATCCACAATAACTGGGTGAATACTAACTGTTTCTCACGATTTGTACCCAAATGGTCAAGATTATCGAGCTAATTTCAACCCAGCTCTATAGTGACGAAGACACCGGTCTAATACGAACGACGTGATAGCCAGTTATTTGCCACTTCTCAGGGAATTACCCACACAAGATAATGCCGGGGATCGTGATATTCACCGCCGGTCGCCAGGACGCCTACGAGGACTACAAGCGCTCTGTCGATGACGGCCACCCAATTGAGGAACTCGAATCGTACCTTTCACCGGAAGATTGCGAAGAGTTGCGCGTGACATCCGAAGACGGGAATGCACACCTGTGGGGCAGTTCTGTCCCTGATAAATGGCATAATGTGGAAGCCGGAGACATCGCCCTCATCTACCATGGCGGTGAATTCGTTGCTCGAGGCCAAGTGACGCTCCTCCGTGAGAACTACGAGTTGGCCGAGCATCTCTGGAAAGACACAGTCGACCACGACCGATGGGATCCAGACAATCCCTGGAAATATCTGACCTTCCTCTCTGATATCGAAGAGATTTCTGTTGACGTAGAGGCGTTCAATAAGTTGGTTGGCTATGACGAAACGTATCGGCCACAGGGGTTCACGCGAGTTGCAGATCATCGATTAGACCAGCTCCGAGAAGACTACGACTCCGTTGAAACCGCTCTGGCAGAACTCACAGGGACTGGTGAAAAAGTGCATCACGTCGACGAGACAGAGGTCGAAGAAACCACGGATCTCGCCGACCGTCTCAAAGCCGCCAGTACGAACGGAAGTCGGGCCGAAGAGTTCGAGCAGCTCGTTGCAAAAGCGTTCACTCGCTTGGGCTGTACGACAAACTGGATTGAAGGCGGCGGCGATACAGACGTCGAAATCCATGCCCCACGACACATTGTTATTGAGGCAAAGACACGCGGGCCGGGGACGCTCAATACGCTCGAAGCTACTAACGTCGACAAGCATCGCCGGCAGAAAGATGCCGAGCATGCCATCGTTGTCGCCCCGGCCTTTTCACCGAAGGTTATCGAAAATGCCGAGGCAAACCAGCTAACGACGCTCGCTGTTGATGATCTGATTGCGCTCCTCAATCGGCGGCGACAATATGCGATCCCACCAGAGGATGTCCTTGAGCTGCTAACTCGGCCTGGCCCGTTCCAGGATGATCGCCTCGATCTCTTAGACGAACGCATTAACGAACGGCTCGATGCCGGCGAGACGATACTGAATGTAATTCGAGCGCTTGAACGAGCAGATAGCCCTGTCGAAAGCGCAGCAGATCTACGCTGGATCATAATCGGCATGGAAGAGCCGAGTGATGTCCCCGACGAGAACGCGATCAACGAAGCGATCCAACTGCTGAGCCACCCGAGTCTCGGTGTCGTTGAGCGAGTGGAGGAGGGGTACCAGACAGTCACCAATTACGAAAACGCAGTCGAACTCTTGCAGTCGATAGATGCCGTAATCCAATCAGTGAATAAGCATGAGGAGTGAATTCTCTATTGTTTTGCCCCTACGAACCTCGTAGATGACTGCTTCAATAAGCGTGGGAATATTTTAGAAGAAAGGAGATAACAGACGAGATGTGAGCGAATCGACTCTAGAGCGACAATTAGAGGTGATCAAGCAACAACTTGGAGACACTGGCCGGCTCCCAGTCCCAACGCTGGAGATTATCGGTGAAGAACAACGGGAGCCACACTGGCAGTCATTGTTAGCGTACTTTCTCAACGGGGAGACCCCTCATGGATTCGGAACGGATGTCCTGGCAGCATTCTTGGACGCGGTAGAGTCACATCCAGAGACGACCTTCGAGAGTGGGTTCCAGGATCTCGATCAGGTCGATATCCAAACGGAAGTTCCCACTGGAAATGGCCCAGTTGATCTGCTGCTCTCGTGTGATGACGAATGGTTCATCTGTCTCGAACTCAAGGTCGGCTCGCCAGAAACAGGCGACCAGACGGTTCGCTACGCAACTGCGACGAGTCTCGGTGACATCGTGGTGAGCCAACATGCTGGAACGGGAGAGTATCTGTACCTCGCCCCAGAGAGTGCCCCGGAACCAACTTCTGAAGAATTCGTCGCGATCTCCTGGCATCGGATCGTGACCCACCTCGAAGATGTCCTCCGAGACGGACACGGACAGTATCCAGCGAAGAGCAGCGCACAGCTCTCCGATTACCTCGACACAATCAAACAGGAACTCAACATGACCGACGTCGACAAAATCTCCAAAGAGACGGAACTGTACATCGAACACCATGACATGATCGACCGGCTGAAAGACGCCTACGAAACGGACAGAAAGCAACTCTTCCGCGACCTCAAGCAAGCGTTTTTCGCCGAGGGTGACGTCGACCTCGAGGACTGGAAAGTCAATAATAGCCCAACGAGGTATATCAACTTCTACAAAGAATCGTGGCAGAATCTGGACTCCGGAACCAGCATCGAATACGAACCTCACGTCCACCTGAAACGCGAGTATCCACGTATCCGGCTCCGCCTCGATATTGAACACGGCGACAAGCACGCAATCCGAGAGGAGTTTCACGATCTACTCGGAGAGAATGGACTCCAAGAACTGGAAACGAACGACTGGGAAGTGACTGATGGTAGCTACGGCTACCTTGCCAAGTCAATCCCCATCGATTTTGAGACACCGAACGAATCAGTGCGAGAGGCGGCGCAAGAACTCCACCAACTTCGAGATATCGTCGAGCCCCACATCGAAACGATTGCGGCTAACCATCAGCCCGAGTGAAACCGTAGAGATTTACCCTACTGGTGTAACTCGCTTTTTGTTTCCCTTTGACTTGCGCGTGGCAGAACCGCTACTGCTTGGTATTCGTATAGAGGGTGATTGTTGTCGGCAACTCTGGTTGAATCACTGATCCGACGATCTCCATCCCCACTGCTGCTAATACTTCGCCAAGATCTCCTTGCCAATCATATTCCGTCGCTCCATTTCCTGGTGCTTCTCCGATTTCCATCGCCAGTTATTCCCAGAGCGTCGTTTGGTCATACAGCTCCGGATCGTCGGGAAGGTAGCCAAGCAACGTTTCGGGAGCGAGGCCGATCAGCAAATTGCGATGGCGCGTGAACGAGACGTTGATACGATTCTCTGTCAGCAGGAACTCGTCTTCAGCCGCGATGTAGTTTGGATCTGAGACGGTGGCGTTCATGGCCATCAGATCGCGCTCACCACCTTGGAAGCGGTTTACCGTCTCGACCTGGATGTCCTGTCCTGACTCGTGATCAGCGTCAGCCTCATCGCTGCCGACAGTATATCCGCGTTCCTGCAACAACGACTGGACACGTCCCCGCTGAGCGTTATGTGGCGTGACGACACCCACGGTCGCGGAAGACGCAGCCGCCATAATCAACGCTTCTGTCAAGACACTCTCGATGAGATTCTATTGCCTGTACTCTCGTTCGCCAGAATACGTGAGCAGCGCGACCGTCGCCTCTCCGTCGAAAAGCGTGGCGAACGGCCCGTCAAGGTCGTCGTCCGCAGCCGGGACTGGATCTGGCTCGCGCCCAGACGAGTATGGAATACCGTCTTTCTCGTAGATCGTTTGCTGTATGAACTGCGCGATCCATTTGTCGAACCGATACGTCGTATCCAACTGCACCAGTGGAATCTCCATTGCGTCAGAATCACGCTCGCACCCGACCCATGACTCTTGCTCGTCATTAAGGACGTCGTCACCCCGGAGGAAGCGTATGTAGTCCAGTGTCGACAGGTAGGCTGCTGTAGACCGGATGTCCCGACGGCTGACTTCACTCCAGTCTCGTTTCTGGACGGGCGGCAGTTGCCGGTGGTCACCACCGACCAGCACCTGGCCGTTCACGGAGTTCTGTGAGATGATGCTGCGAGCAGCCTGGACAGCGCTTGGTGTGCGCAGGGCTGTTCCAGCGAATCAACCGCTCGACGACCGGTTCTTCCGGTAACTGTCCACCGATCCGGACAGCGGTCCTGAGTGGCGACACTGTCGCGTCGGCGGTAGCCCGCCGCCGACAGCGACCCCTCATCGCCGAAACTCACCGTTAGTCCTACTTCGAGACAGTCCAAGCACAGAACCAACAGATTCAGCGCCTACTGAACGAGATTATGCGGCTGTCGATGTGATCGACTGAGGCTCATCTGAGGGTTGATCCATATATCCCATTACATACAATATCATACTAAATCTTACTGTATTTGGCAACAGTTGAGAACCCAGTTGTCGACTTTATCCCACCCGTGAACGGGTGGCTTTCGCCTCGCTACTGCTGTACCGCCAAGCGAGTAGGGCAGGATAATTCACTGTTCCCCACTCTCTTCCCACTCCGGACGTGGCGTTGGGGACGGGAGTTCGTCAACCACAGTTCGGAGTTCGTCCTCTGTGATCCACGGGAAGCACCGTTCGTGGAGTTCGAATTTACGGAACTTGTTGAGATGAACCCAACTGTATGTTGCCGGCTCTTCGCCTTCATCTGCCCGGTCGTCGATCACATCCCAAACCTCCTGTTCGTCGATGTCAAGACCGCTCTCTTGGGCGCGATCAACGAACGACCCGACTTTTGATTGGACTTCATCCGCCGACAAATCGTCTGCGAACGCTATCTCAAGGGCAGCCTGAATGACGTGCTGTGTCGAGTCAAGGTTCTCGTCAGTCACCCACGCGTAATCACGCGGGAACACGTACGACTTGTCAAAATACGGTGGGTCATCGATCTCACCCAACTCAGGCGCCTCCCCACCACTTTCCTTCTCGAAGACCCCGACGATGTAGTCGCTGTATGTCGCGAGCAACGAAAACATGATATCGAACGTATTGAGCCGGTCAGTCGGGAGTTCGAGGAGATCACCCATGATGAACGGATAGGCACCGATCTGCTTCGCGAGTTCGTTCTGGACGGCGCGAAGCCGGCGGATATAGGGGTCGCGATAGCTCCCCAAGATGAAATACGATGTCCGCTGACTCCAGAGATATGGCAATTCACGCTGGGTGAACCGCCAAATCTCCCGTTTCTCTGCAGGCTCAAGTTCGATGCCCCCGACGGCCTCGTGAACAACGGTCATAATCTCCCCAGCGTCCGGCGGCGGGCTTGGATCGGTCATTAGTTGCCGATACAAACCACACCACCTTATCCCTTCTGAATCACTTTGGTTTTTTCTGATTTAACCAACTTGGACAACCCTAACTGTTATAGCGCCCTCCCTCGTACCATCAAGTATGAGCGAAACCGACATTGGCGCGGCCGATGCAGGGCCGTTTGCGGAACAGCAGCGGCTGTTCAAGCTGCTGTCCCAGGATACGCGCCATCTCATCATCCAGGAGCTGCTGGGCCACCCCGCCCATCTGATGTCGCTCGCCGAACTCGAGTATATGACTGGGAAGAGTCAGGCGGCCATCAAAGACCAGCTGGAGACGTTGATCGACGCCGGGCTCCTCGCACGCTACACGTACGACCCAAGTGAGGGAACACGTGATCTCCCCTCTCAGTTCTACGGGTTCACGGAGCGGGGCGTCGAGATCCTCCACGACTATAAGTATCTCCGTGGACTCCCGGTCGCACGCGCTCTCTACGAAAACACGCGGAAGACCGAAAAAATCGAGCGCCACGAATCGGCCCCTCGCCCGGAGCTTCCCGACGCTGTCGCGGAAGCACTCGAGTTCGACGAGCCCGATCTCGACGCCGTCGATGGTGGTACAACCCGATAGACTCTCGTGCTAACTCGAAGTCAGTGCTAAATCCGGTGAGGCGGACGCTTGTTGGCATAGGCACCAACAAATCCGTCCGCCTCGTTCTTCAGATCTTATCTGAACAGTGCCTTCCTCCCCGCCCTCCTGTGCTACTCACTCGCTCCGCTCGTTGCGTTGCTCCTTGAGGACGGGGATTCCACTCGAAAAAGTTGAACGGGCACCGTCCTCTACCCCGAGCTGAACTCACCGAGCCCCGATTGCTCGTGATCCAGTGGCTCAATAACCTGTGGATCGTCGTTACCTGGATTGTTGACCCGCGTCGAAATCTCGTAGGCGTCCAGATCGTCGTTCGGATACGGCTGGCACAGCTCTGTGCGAGTGTCCGGGCCCGCAGAGAGCCAGTCGGACTCTGCGTTCTGTGGCAGAATGACTGGCATCCGATCGTGGATGGGTTGCATCACATCGTTCGGCTCCGTGGTGAGAATCGTCACACACGAGATAGTCGCGTCGTCGCCCTCCCAGACATCCCAGAGGCCGGCCATCGCGAACGCGGGGTCGTCCTCGCGATAAATCCGGTAGGGTTGTTTCGGCCCACCGTTCGGCGATTTCCACTCGTAAAATCCCGACGAAAGGACAAGACACGGGCGGGACTCCCACGGCCGCTCAAAGACGCGCTTCTCGTCGACAGTCTCGGAGCGAGCGTTGATGATGCCCTCCTCGGGCTCGTCCGCCCAGAACGGAATCAGTCCCCAGTAATGACATCCTCCGCGCCGTGAACGGCACGGTTTCCCCCGTGGGAGTCTGGACTATGCCGATTCCCTGGAGGCAACATTCCCGTCACGGTGGACGGTACTCGGGTCTGTGCGCTGTTCTTTGGGACTTTCGTGAGAGCATGGCAACTCCGACCATTGGTGGTCGTCCCACTCGAACCGCACAGGCCGTGCCATCGGCCTGACTGCTTTCTCTATGTGTCGTCTCAGGAACGTTTCTGACGCAGTAAGGTCGGCGTGGCCCTCGAATCCGCACGGACAGGTGAGCGTGTCCTGATGCCGTGTCGTCCGATCAGTGCTACCACACTGTGGGCACTCTTGGCTTGTCCACACTTCGGACTGGACTTCGACCGAAATCCCGTATTCTTCGGCGGTGCAGACCAGTCGCTCGGTAAATTGCTTAAACGCCCAAAAGTTGTGGGTCTTGGCGTTGGTTTCGACCGACCAGTGCGTTTCTAACACGTCGGTCAAGCCACCGATATACACAGTATCGACACCTTCGGCGTACAGCCGTTCAAGCAGGTCACGACACAGTGCGTCTTGCGCGTGGTCACGGCGACGGGTTCGCTTCCGGTACAGTCGCCGGATACGCTCGCTACTGTATCGGCCTTCCGGTAGCTTGGACTGCAACCGGGCAATCTCTCGCGTCGTGTCGCGGAACCGCTGGAACAACTCACGGCCCTCGTACAGATATTGCTCGCCGGTCGTGGTGGTACAGGCGACAAGATTGTTCGCACCAATGTCCAGAGCGGCCTTCTCGTCGGCCAGTGGAGTATCCCGTGTCTCATCAGAAACAGTCACAGGTTGCGAGGCTCTGAACGTGCTGTCAGTCTCGTCGTACCACAGGTCTAACCGACCTTGTTTCTTGTAGTTGGGCCAATTCGGGTCGCCAGCGATTTCAAGTCGGAGCCGTCCGGTGTGGTCGTATCGGTCTTTCAACTCGCTCCCGACCAGTATCTCAAGTCGAGAGCGGTCGCCCCATTCGAGGGTGTACGACGTGTTCCGAATGACGCCTTTGAGGTCACGCCCATCGTCCTCGTTGCCACGGAAGCCCGGCGGTTCCGGGTGTTCCGTGACCGACGTGTTTGACTCGTCGTGGTACTGGTCTTTCAAGCGGAAGAACGCCCGCCACGCTTCGGTGTTTTTCCGAATTACCTGCTGGGCAGTGGACGCGCCGAGAATGCCTTTGTACTTCCCTTCGAGTCGGCCTGTATCGGCGTCCCAGACGTCGCCCTCAAAGCCGTCTTCGTCGTTGTACCGCATGAGGCGCTTGTAGTTGACCTCGTTCCAGAGAGCGGCAGAAGCGTCCAATAGATCCCGTAGCAGTTGCTCACCAGTATCGGAGAGCGGTCGCACGGCGAACGTGTTGGTACGCTTCATCTGCCAACTACCCGTAGGAGCCGTGGGAAAGTAAATGCCAGTCACCCAAAGTGAAACTAAAACTATCGGTGATCGTCGGAGACTCACGGCCAGTTGTAACATGATGATTCCTCACAGGAGTTTATGCGATTCACGCCCGCCGTGAACGGCATGACTCTCTCGCTGTTACAGGTAGTTCAGAATAAGTGATAGCGGTCGACACTCCCGGGTGTTTCCGCGTAATCTTGTCAATTAGTATGTATCCCTACGCATCGCTTGATTCACCGAAATGTAGTCGAAATCAACACCATCAAAATAGTTCTATGACACACTCATACCACAAGCAAAACACCACCGGACTGATCGGGGAATATTAACCAACACAAAGACCGAAGAGTCTAAATTGTTGGTTAACACCGCCAACACTGAGGGAGTCGATTCTGGAAACAATCTCGGAAACAGCGGATCGAGTACAGAAAGGCAGAGACACAGTCCGGATCGCTGTCAATCTCGCATCTTCTCGGAAACGCGGAAGCGACACGCCGCGGCTTATTGGGAGTGTGACCAACTATTCACACATGAAAGAGAACTCACCATCAAATCGGATGGCGGTGGTGCAACCAACGCGAGGTGCTGACCGCAATCAATCGCTCACGAACCAGGCAGACCCAGCGACGGACGAGATGCTACTACCCTCTCTCGACGCGGGCATTACGCTACTCGACGTAGAAGGGGGTCGTGGCGTTCCGATCCTACAATCGCTCGTGCTCGATCACCTCCTCCTACACGACGGGCCAGCTTTCTGGGTCGACGCAAATGGACATGCGACAACGACCACACTCGCGCAAATCGCGCCCAGCCAGCGGTTGCTTGACCGTATCCATGTCGCACGCGGGTTCACCGGCTACCAACACTACGGCGCCGTCTGTGATCTCCCAGCTGCGGTGAATCAGTCGATCCAAAGATCGGTTGCCAGGCGAGATGCACGACGGGATCCCCATCGCGGCGATGGGGCTCCGTATACGCCGTCACTTATTGTCGCACCCGCCATCGATGCGCAGTATCGCGGCGACGACACACTCGGGGATGCACACGCAGAAACGCTCCAGTCCCGAGCGCTTGCCCGGTTAGCGACCTACGCCGAGGGGTACGACATCCCAGTGCTCGTTACGCGAAACGAACGTAACGAATTCACCGAACCGGTCGCGACGGCCGCTGACCACCACCTGGAGTGTGAGCAGACGCGGATGGGGCCACGGGTCGTCGGAGACGACTTCGAGACGACCGTCTACCCCGTCGAGGACGGTGCCTACTACCAGACGACCTTCGCGTACTGGCGAGAGTTGCTCGCGACCCGCGCCAGCCAGGTTGGTGTGGAGTCGACGACGCCAGCGACAGCCACGCCAACTCCAGAGGGCGTCGGGACGGGAGTCACAGCCGAAGGAGAGACGGTGTCTGTCGCCGCGAACCCGTTGCTCGATGCGTGGACAACGGCAGACGCCGGGGGTCAATAACGATGGGGCGCACGAACCCGACATACCGGGACGCGCTCCGGGCCATCGAAGAGCGGTGGGCGGAGTTCCGACGAGCGCTGCGGCGTCGCGACCAGCCGCGATTCGACCGGCTGTTCGAGTACGCCCGCGAGCACGCTGACGCAAGTGGGCTGTTGAATCACCAGAACCCGCTGCTGCCGGCGCTGCTCAGCATCAACCTAGAACAGGAGGTACGTCTCGAGGAACACGAGGGGCGCCTATCAGAGCTTGAGCAACGGCTTTCGAAAGCTGGGGACGACCAACAGCAATCGCCCGCCGAGGGTGATACTGGAGGTTCAGAATAACTCAAACTACGCAAATCGTATTCAGACATATCATGTTCAGACATATCGTATTCAGCCATAGGAATATTTATGAATTTGGCGAGTGGATACTCGTGTATGCCGTCATCATTCGTCAATCGTTCGGAAGAGCTGTCACGGGTTCAGCGGGCTTACCAGTAGTTGGCAATTTGGACCAAGTTATTCAATTCAACGCACTCTCAAAGGACGGAAATTTTTCAGCCGGTGGAAGACTGCACACTAACCGTGAATAAATATACTATAGTTTACCTTATCTATGAACAGACGACCATCAGTTCGAATGCAGTCTTGTAACTAATGCTTCCTAGCCAATGTTCACTGTCCGAAGGAGTGTTTGATTCGTATTCCTGTTCTTAGCACGTCGTAAAGGACAAGAATAGCGTTGGATGGGTTCATTTCGGCGTAGAACATTTGAGAGTGTGCAGATCGGTTACGAAGATTCTGGCCTTGTTTATTGCTGTACTTATATTTTATATAATATCCGAGGAAAGGATCTCGATCAATTAGAATGTCGTCTAAGAGCCCCTCTAAGCCTCGTTGTTCAATACTGTCGTCTGGTTTCAACGCGTTCGTTACTTCACCTCGGGATTGCAGTGCTCGTTTAGTAACTCCCTCAAATCTTGTGATCGCTATGTGATAGCTGGCGTCGTATTTTCCCTCATAGTAGTAGTCAACAGCGGATTCAAGAAATTTGATGTCATCCTGTGAGAGGCCAGGTATAGATTGAATGACTCCGTAGAAGTCCTCTGTATCGAGTGTGCCGTCATCAACCCGTGTTCTAAGGCACTCCGACAGAAGTTGATCATTCAACTGTAATTCAGCGGTATAGGCGAATGGGACGTTGTCTTTTATGCCCTCTACACCACCTTCGGTTTTTGAAATCGGATTGTATTCGGAGTCTGTTATTCGTCTACTCAAGATGTCTGAGATTCCCGGTTCAGATTCGGTAATGTGGTTTGGTGATGGGAAAAATTCGTTCCAAGTCGCAGAATTCCACAATGCTGCCTGAGCCGAGATTCGAGATCGAGTAGTTTTGAAGCGGTCGTCGAATGTATCGATAAGGCCCTGAAGTTGTTCTCTTTCAATAGTCTCTTCGTGCACCCCGTACTCACCGGCGTCAACTGACTCTTTTTCGTATGCTTGGATGCGTCCTGTGAGCTGTTTCTGCTCCTCGGTGGTGAGGATTTCTTGGGCATCAAGCAGAGCGTCATGCAAGAAGGTGGCTTTCAGATTGTACTGATCGGCTTCTTTGACTGATGATTCATACGATTCTAGCAGACGATCATATCCAGTTAGCGTGTCCTCATCTCGATTTTGAGTCTTTGCCAAATTGATGTAATGCTCCAGCCAGTTACGCTCAACCATGTAACGCCCTTGATGACCGAATTTGAACGCACCGAACGAGGCAAGTTCAAGTGCGTGAAGCTTGCTCTCGTCAGATACTTGCCCCATTTCATCTTCAATCAAATCAAATAATTGGTATATATGGCTAGAATTCAGATAATTTGGTATTTCAATTGATTCGGGGTGGCTGAGAGTGCTTTCGTGGGCCAAAACCAGATTGAGAAGTCGGTTAAGGTCCGATTCAAGATCTTGCCCGGGTACATCGGCGAGTAGTTTACATTTTTGCAGAAGACAAATGTAGGCAGAAGTGCTCCACCCCGATTTATCGAAAGCATTCATAGCATCTTCTAAATCGTCTTTCGCGGGGTTGGCCCCACCTCTAAAATCATCATTAATGTACCAAGATTTCAATTTTGGAAGAGCTTCAAACACGGGGTGGTCAATTTCGGCTTTCTTGATTTTCTCCACCCGTTCTGCCATGGTTTGATTTTGCTCAGCTAAGCCGTTAATCACTATATTCAGATCATACGGAAACGTATCTTCATCTCCAGTACCCTTTGATTCCTGAAACTCTTGCACGAGATAATCCGGTCTCTCATATGGATCACTATCGGTCATAGTGTCAGAAACTAACTGGACTGTTTAAATTATTGGGTCTTTCCCAATGTCAACGGTGAGAAGATCGGTCTAGTTACCGTCGTGCTGATTGGGTGAGTAAATACACAAATAAAGCAATAAAGAAAGCTCCAATAAATCCCTCAACGCCAGCAAGTAGTCTAATTATTGGCGATTCAAGTTCTGATCCCCCACCGAAAATTAACGAGACAAATGCTTGAAGACTGGTAGTATAACTCAATAGGATGTGGTCTAGAGCCGAACCAGTCGATGCAATCAGCAAACCATAGACCTCTGCAAATATAACCACGGATGTCAATGATGAGATGACCACCCGGGATGTTCGCTCTCCATACCCTGCAATAGCATCATATGTTAAATTGAAAAGAGCATTAGAGTATTCCCCTTGCTCCCAATCCCTTTGACGTCGATATCGAAGTTCACGCAGGAACCGCGAAGAAGGGGGTGCTCCGCGTCGGAACCCATCGAAAGTACGGTTTCGGAGAGTTCCGGGTGAAACCACTCACCGACACCGTCAAGCACACTAAGGAATCTGATAAATGATGGTTAAACCGACGGATCGACACTGCCGAAATGGCACGAATCACCAGATTCAATATCTAAGTTTGGCGGTAGAATCTGGTCCTTGCGACTGTGTCAAGTTCATCGAGTTCACAAATGCATAAAATTAGTTAGGGTATGTTACCCACAGGCACGGTAGTTTCACTTCAAGATGCGGTTGCACACGATGTCAATACTACAATATCGGCTGTCGTCGATAGCCGGGTGCTGGCCGGTGTCCTTGGTTGGGCTCACAGAAACTATTTACAACAACCTGCTCTCTGTGGCGTATATGAGTGGCCGATCGTCGATCCGGTGCTAGCCGAGAGCCCAGTCACGCGGCGTGACTGACGGTTCTCGGTTAGATATCAATGACCGAGAATACCGACTCAAACGAATCTCAGAAGCCAGGGAGTGCAAACAGCGGGTGTTCCAACCACACCGAACAGCGATCATCCACCGGATGCCAGGGTAGTGGTGCTTCCCCGCCGTGTGATGCGTGTGACACCACCCAGTACGACAAACTCCACGAAGTCTCTCTTGGTGAGCGGGCGTATGATGTGTGTGGTGATTGCCTCCAGCTCCTCGTTGACGACGTCGAGGAGTACTACTGGTGGGACCGCCTGACTGAAGCGCACTACAATCGCGCTGCGGAGTTTCTGCGCTCCCTTAATGCAGTCTGGTGCGTCAAAGATCAGGCGTACGCTGGCGGGGAACTGTGGGTTCACACTCCCTATTGCGATGCTGCAGTCGTCAGAGATGTGTGTGACCACTTTGGGTTCCAGATTCGCTGGTTTAGCGTTGTATACCCCTTTGACGATGGATTCGAGTGCGTCTCAGAGCACGGCCCCTGTGTCGAAATCAACCTCACGTTCACGACCCACGATTCGGATCCACTCCCGCTTGAATACGACATTCAGAATGACGTGACCTACCACGAAATCGAGTGGCTTGACGAGGATCGGCGCCTGTTCACGTCACCTCTCGAGTAGTTCAGACTTGCAGATCGAATTGTCTCTCCGACGTTTGTACAAACGCCTCACTATTGGCGACCCACCCTGAGCGTCCAGAGTCTGTATTCCACGCTCACCGATATAGTCATAAATACATCGGTAGAATTGGAATATATGAGGGAAGCGGAGCTACGGGTTGACTCTGCAATAAAATAATGTGCCTCTATTGGTAAATGCGTGACCACCACGCGACCTTCGAGTCAGCACTCGCGATGCTCGACCGGATGCACGAGGTTCGTTTCTGAGAATATCTATCCTGCTCGAAAGTTTTTCAGACACAGACACCCCTCTATCGATGTGTTTTGGGCCTGGATTGTAGCCAACTTTGAGTAGCATTACGATTCAAAGATCACCGACTTGGCTTTTAGAGGACAGAGAGGACGAGTCTATACGGATTTGTATACTGGACCAGAATGCAGAGGTGATTAACAATTTTGTTGTTTTGGAGTGGTCAAATAGGAGTTGATTGAAACAGATCGAACACATCGATAGAGGGGTGTGTGAGTGCTAGTTCTAGTAAACTAGAAGAAGGAAGAAGAGCGTATGGAGATCAATTCAGGAAGTACGGATATAGTCCTTGAGAAGGCCTTAGCATGAGAATATACACAGAGTTATCTCTCTCGAATATCTCAAGTTGTGTTTCGAGACCCCTCCCGTTGAATACGGAAAACACATCGATAGAGGGGTGTGTCTGTATCGAAGAGAGACATCAGAACACATCGTTAGACGTATCGTAAAAGATAGTCTGAGTACCGCATCTAAAAGCAGGAAAGCTAGATAGAATCGTTCTACTCATAGAATTCATATCGATAGAGGTGGGGAACCTTTTTATTATCTCCCTGTATGATTCACCTCATGGATACTGACGACACTGATAGTTCTCAACGAGAGTCGAGAACTTCAGAGAGCGATCCCCCGGAACAAGCTGAACTTTCGTCTGAGTCCATATCAACAGATAGCAGTGGAAGTGATCTCCCTGACTCGAGCGACGAATCGGATACAGCGACACCCGAGGAAAGTTCAGGCACAGAATCACAATCAATCGAAGATATGTTGCTCGAATTTGATCAGCAAGAGGGGTTAATTCGTGATCGCTCGCTTCTCGATCCTAATTACGTCGTTGAAGAAGATCGAATCGTTGGTCGCGATACACAACTCCAGAAAGTCACAAAAATGCTGCGAGTGGCTCTCGGAGATAATCGACCACCGAACCTCTTCCTCTATGGCCCGTCTGGCACGGGTAAATCACTGATTACGAAAGCGGTTTGTAAAAATATCAGTAGCATCTGTGAATCCCGAGATATCCAGTTCGGAACAATTGAAGTCAACTGCCAAGACCTCGATACGCTCGGAGTTGCGGTGTATGAACTAACGAAACAGGCAGCTGATGAAGCTGGAGTTGACGTCCAGGTGCCCAAACACGGCGTCGCGACGAAAGAAAAATGGGACGAGCTTTATCGAATCGTCAACGAAAACTTCGATTCTGTCGTGTTCGTGCTCGACGAACTCGATATGCTCGTGGGCCGACGAGATAAAAAGGAACCCGCGTTTTCACGCCTACTCTATCAACTTTCACGGTCAGGAGCGAATGACGACCTAAACGCATATCTTTCGGTAGTAGCAATCTCGAACGACACCCGATTGATGGAATCAGTTGGAAGTCGTGCCCATAGCTCGTTTACCCCTGAGGATGTTCACTTCGATGACTACGATGCGAACCAATTGAAGGCTATTCTTCGACGGCGGAAAGACGCCTTCCATGACGGCGTAGTTAATGAAGATGTCATCCCTCTTGCAGCTGCATTCGCGGCTCAGACACACGGTGATGCACGGAAAGCTATTGATCTGATTCGAGTGGCTGGCGAGCTTGCAGAACGTGAAGGAGACGACCATGTGGGCGAAAAACACGTGAGAGAAGCGCAAGACAAAGTCGAAAAGAACCGTGTCCTCGAGGTTGTCAGAGGAATCAGTACGCAGAAAAAACTCTGTCTCTATGCGACTGCAGCAGTCGCTGCTGAAACAGAAGATGGCTCTGCCCGGAGTACGACCGGATATCGGGTCTATCAATTCCTCACTGACACGATCGACACGGACCAATATCATCAAGAAACGTATGTCAACAAAATGAAGGAGCTAACTACGTATTCACTGGTTGACTTCGAGCGGAGAAGCCACGGCCCAAGTTCAGGGATGTTTCTGGAATTCCAGTTCGGTGAACGACCGGATACGATATTGGAGACGCTTCGCGAGGATTCGCGACTCGAGATGGTTTCGAGCAATGAAGTCGAGACGGTTGTCCATGCTCAACTGCGAAATCGGAATTAGCCACTATTTCTGGAAGTTCATTCTTCCCCCTACGCACACCCCTCTATCGAAGTGTGTAGATCAACCGTTCGCATAGCAACTTTGATCTCGAAGAACGGATCCTGGGGGTTGTAGATAAGAACTGATGATCTCTAAGAAGTATCGAGGCTGACTACGCATCTCCTCGATTATCTTACGCCTCGATCAGTACACACCCCTCTATCGATGTGTACCTTCTGAGCGATGATTGAGGACACACCCCTCTATCGATGTGTAGCGATTTGTGTTGTGTATTCCATAATTAAACCCATATTACTTTCATAATGGTAATCGTTTGTATGATGTCGAATTATTTTTCGCGCGATCAGCGGGTGTGGCATCAATTCGCAATATGTTAACCAACATATAGACCGATCCGCAGAGATTGTTGGTTAACTATTTTCATAACCTGTAGGCAATCATGAGTTTTAATGAGTATATTGACATTAAGCGAAAACAATAATAGACTATACTCTGATGATAGTTTTGCTGCCTTTCAGGCAGCTACCTCTAACGGCAACTCGGATCCCATCGACAAGCTCGTGTCCGACCCGTGCATGGGAGGATTGTATCCTGTCAGGCCAAAGGGAGCGGCTTTCCACGGGACTCCTCGAACTCGTCAAACCAATCCCATGGCAGATCGGGGGTTCTCCCACTACCCGATCTTCAATTGTGACCGCTCTGTTGAAACCCTCAATTTGTGATAGGCTACAGAACTCGTGCTGAATAGAGGGCGCGGGCCGTGTTTAGACGGAAGAGAGACGCTATCTCTCCAGTGGTTTTGAGGAACTGAAGCGGGACGAGGGGAGTATGCCATCTCAACTCGCCCGCTTCACTGACCGAATCGTCGATTTGTCTCAAAAAGCTGTCGTTGGCAATCCTGCTCCAGCAGTCAAGAAAGGTGACGCCGGCTACGCCGACTGGGTGATTGTCGCGCTTCACTGTCTCAGAGAGTATCTTGATCATCCGTATCGGCGGTTGCTCGATGTCCTTCACGAGATGCCTGGAATCGTTGGGAAACTCGGCCTCACGGTGGATGAACTACCGGACTTCACCACTGTGTGTACGCGCAAGCAAGACCTCGAAATGCGGATCTGGCGGACGCTGCTGCGGGTGTCTGGGTCGTTCCACGAACGCGGTGACGTCCAGGCAATCGACTCGACGAGTCTTGCCCAACGAAAGTCGAGCCATAATTACGCAAAACGCGTCGAAGACACCTTCGAGTCAGTCAAAATCACGTTTCTCGTCGATTGTGACAGCGGCGCGATCCTTGACGTTCACTGTGCGATGACGCTGCCGCACGACACCCAGATCGCCTGGCAAGTTCTAACGCGAAATCTTCACCAGCTGGAGACAGTCGTCGCGGACAAAGGCTTCGACTGGGACGATCTCCGCCACAAACTACGGGATGAGGGCATTAGACCGGTCATCAAACATCGTGAGTTTTACTCACTGGACGCAGCGCACAACGCACGGATCGACGATGACACGTATCATCGTCGCTCAATTGTCGAGGCGATTTTCTTCTCACTTCGCAAACGGTTCGGCATCCCAAACCGGGCTAGAACGTGGTTTGGGCAGTTTCGAGAGGTTGTCCTAAAGGCCGCAGTCCGAAACCTCGAACTATCCGTGAGGCTCTGAAACATTCGATTGTGCGCCTCTAAACAAGGCCGAGGGCGCATATACAGCACTGAAACTAGTCAGCTAGCTGCTGTTTCAATTCCTCAATACGATCTTCTTTAACATCACCTGCCTCTGCTATACTATCAACCAGTTTTCTAGCACTACTCCGAATCTGGCTGTTACTATTGTTCTTAACTAGGCTCTCTAAACGGGTAAGAACCGTTTCTTCCTCTCCATAGTACTCTTCGAAATCTCCCATTTTCTCGATAAGGTTTGCGACCTGCCTATTGTTGAGATTGGAGCCCTCGAATTGATCTGAAAGGCGCTCAGCAACCCATTCGCCGTCACCTTGTTCGATTATACCGCTTCCAGACATGGAGCTAAAGACTTCAACGAGAGGGAACAGTTGGTTCTGCTGAATATTATTGCGTAACTCTCGACGTAACTGGCTATCCAGATTCCTCGCCACCGCCTTTTTCTGATCTTCAGTCAACTTCTGGTTGACTTCCTGCCAAAGATCTTTGAAGGCTCGGTGGTCCTGATGGTTGCCGGAAAGGAGAGAATCCAATTGGGTAAGCATACTCTCCTGCTCAGAATCATCTAAATCGTCGAATACTGCGAAGCCTGCTCTAAGATATGTTTTCTTCTGATCTGCGTTATTCGAGTTACTAATCTGCGTGCGGCACCGGTCTAAGACCTGTTCACGTACAGGCCCGAAGCGATCAGGATATTCTGTGAATATCTTGGCCCCTATCTGGTTATTCGAGTGATCATTATCCTCGCAGAGCATCTTAACCAATTCAAAGAGACGCTTATTGTGTTTATCCGGAATAGCAGGTATTAATGAATTGATGACGAAGCTATCGTTATTCAGCTTATTCGGAACCTGACTACAGACACTATCAACCGTGTTCTCGTCATCGAAGATTGGAACACCTTCCTCCTCTGCATGTTGGGCGATTTGTTGAATCCTGCCCTGGTTCCAGCGGCCTAGCAAGTTTGCAATCCAATCTTGGAAGTCCTCTTTCGTCCCCGGGCTATAAGACTCGTAGAAACTGATAGCCACCTTAGCTAAGTCAACAGGTTGCCCGTTAGCAGACGAGACCCTATCTTCCAGAATATCGAACAGTCGATCACCAGTCTCCCGCGTGACTTGGCCGTTCAACCGGCTCAAGTACTGCTGGAGTTCATTGTTATACTGATTTCCTTGCTCGTTATCGACTTCATCCTCCAGATCTAGCAACTGCTCCACGAAGTACTGTCTTCCATTAGCTCTTGCCTGGCTGTCTAACTGCATGTAGTACTCAGTTTCCTCAAACTGATTCCGCTGACTATCCCACGTAACCGATTCAGCAGCCCGTTCTAACAGGTCGGAATTTGCCAGCTTCTTAGACTGCTCTGTCTGACTTAAAATCTCCAGAGAACGGTTGAAACCGCTGTCAAGATCAAGCAACGTCTCACAGAGCTGTGTCTGCGCTTCCTCCGGCACCTGATCAGCATGATCTACGAAAGCCTGCAAAACATTTTCTCGAAGCTGACCTCCAGAATCCACTTCCTGCGAGTACCTAGTGAAGATAGTTCGCTGGTTCTCATCCGGTATCTCAAGAAGAACAGGGAAGAACTCCTCCGGATCAAAGTCCGAGAGATAACCCTGAGCAGGTTCAAGAACAAGGTATCTACCGAGAACTTCTGCCACATCACCTTGATACTCTTCCTCGAACTCATCAAATACCGTTAGAAGAGTACCAACCGTACTAAAGAGGGGATTAAACCGGGCCTCTGAAACATAACTATCCAGGGTACTATCAATTGCCTGGAGGTAGGGTGAAATCGACTGATCATCCTCACGGATCGACTCTATCTTGTTACGGACATCACCCTCCTGTCTGGTTCTAAGATTCTGAAGGAAAGCCTCAGCATCGCTAAGATCACTAAGGAACGACGGTTCACCAAGGCGCAGGAACGGTTGAGGGTTATCCACTCGGTAAGGAATTGTGGACCGCAAGAACTTCTCAAGACGTGACTCACTGTCGGTAGATCCGTTCTCTTTCCTCAGAAGATCCTCAATCCTATTTTCACGGTCGCCCTCAGATAAGTCGCCCCGGAAATACTCTCTCACGTCTTCAAGGAGTCGAGGATCGTCCTCTAACTCTGAATAAAACTCCGGGAAGTCCTCCTGTAACACCATAACCTTCGCTAAGAAATCAAGGTGGTCTGTCAGAGCCCCTTCGTCGAGGTGATCCTCCTCTTCGATCTGCTCAGCAAGTATTCGAAGTGTCGTCAGTTGATTCAGAGACTGCTTGATTCTACGTGGATTTTTGACATAGGCACTTGTGATAACATCAATAACGTTTTGATCGAACGGCTCTGCTAAATTGTCGTTCTTGCTTTTGGCGTATTCCTCGATATCTTCAGGGATGAAACGGGGAATACGAATGTGTGTTTGGAAGAATTTCCGTAAAAACTCACGCCCATTTCTTTTACTCTCGAAATACTCTCCTCGATCATCAATCGATTCGATATGGCTCTTAAGCGCCTGGTCATCACAAGGAATAATATAGACACACTGATCCTTCTCCAGGAAGGTCTTCAGCGAAACTAGGACATCATATACTGTTTCGCTCTCGCACCTGTCCAGGTTGTCAATAGATATTACGACTTTGTCAGCATCCGTCTCATCAAGAATACGTTCGAATAGGTTCTCATAGGCACCAGACCACTCCCTCCGTGGGTACAGAAATTTTCTCTGAAGGGTATCAGTGGCATCGGAAAGTTGCTTAGCCATATGAAGGAACAAAGGAGCGAGTACAACGGTGAAGATACCAGCTCCTATAGGTGGAGAGATGAAGATACCTGCAAGAAGAGCTATTGCCGATATGCCGACAATACTGTAAGCAACGTACTTCTGTTCGTGGAAAAACTGTTTTACAGCTTCCTTTGTAGAGCGTTCGTCCTTTGTCCGCTCTGAGGCTTCCTCAACATCATACAGTTCGTCTGTAATCTTCTCCTCTCCTAGAACAGCTGGCTTGCCTTCATCATCTGTTTGCCCTGTTTTCTCACCTATGGCCCGGTCCAAATTCAAAAGAAGATCCGTTCTGATGGACTCTTCAGCATGTTTCCAAGCATCGAACTCCACACAAACATAACCCGATTCAGAATCCCTCAGCCGTGAATATAGCATCCGGATGATCGAAGTTTTACCGGACCCCCATTCACCGAAAACACCGATATTCCAAGCTGGATCGGCGTTTTTCACCATCTGTTCCAAAGTGTCTACATACTCTTTGTGGCGGAATTCATCCTCATCTACAGCCTCTATCGGAGAATCAGAGAGAAACTTGTCCCTACCGTCTTCCGCAGTCATAACCACAATAATGAACTTGACTGATAAATAACTAATGAGTATACTTCCACAGTCTCTTGCTGATCTTTAGGAACCGCATCCAGCCCGCCGTACCTGAATCATCAGCTGACATGACTACAGAGGACGATTAGTGCTGAACTCAGTCTTTGTATTTTGCACGGGGCTTGTGTCACCTTCTGAGGGTTTCAACAAGGTCACTGTGACAAGTCTCGCTACAGTAACTCTGATCAAAGAACTCGATTATATTAGGTTCTCAATAGTCTGAAAAGCCAGCAGCGTTGGCAGAGATGAACTGGATTGGCAGTAGAGTCGCCAACGCTGTTGGGATGAGGGGGTTGGGGGTGGGGGTTGGGGTGCCACCAATTGGTGGCGTCTCTTTGTAATTCGTCGATAGACTATAGTTCTTTTCCAAAATTTGCCCAATATGATCTGGTAAACATCTATGAGTGCGTTATGATATTTCTATTACTATATTAAACTTCCACTCTGTTTCCAGTGTTTGTCTTTCTTTGATAGCAATAACTTATTTATTGTTCTCATCTGAACCAATCTCTCATCGGCGGGGATACCCGCAGTGAGACCGTAATGGAGTACCCACATTCACCTGATGTCGAGGAACGGGAGTTGTTAGAAGACGGCTTCTCTGCTGGTTGGGGCGCACATCATCAACCCTCCGAGCGATATTGGATCGATTGTCATACCCATATGCTGGAGACTGAAGCAGGCAGCGTAGTTGACGTAATTGAGGATTGGACCGATTACCTTAACGCGTGGCGGTTTGCAGGGGCCGTGGGAGTTGATGGCCGTCCCGCAGTTATTGATGAATTCGAGATCGCAGACAGAGAGACTGATCATTTCCAGTGGATGTCGCGACTCGACTATGATAACCCCAGCATGGACGCTATCGGCTCCAGTTTGGAGGCTGGCGCTTGTGGCCTAAAACTCCATAATAAACCGCTGATCGAAGCAGGGGAACCGCCTTCAAAGTGGCAAGACCCAGAGTGGCACGATGTCTTCGATCGACTGGAAACGGCTGATCTCCCGGTCTTCTGGCACGTAACTCAACGACTTACTGACGCCCCCTATATCGGACAGGGCCGGAATAAAAACTGGAATCAAGTATCAAACAGTGACACGAATTATACAAACGAAGATCTTCTCCAGTCCTTCATCGAGATAGTGGAAGAGTATCCTGACACAGACTTTATTGGAGCACATCAGTTGCATCTCGGATTCGATCGGCTCGCAAAGTTATTCGAGTTGTATCCAAACCTCTATATCGATACCAGTGCCGGATTTTTCATTCGCTGGGGTGATCGCATCTATCCCCAAGACCGAGATCGGGTACGGGAGTTCGTTATGAATTGGTCCGACAGGATTCTGTTCGGGACAGACTGCGCCCTCCACGGAGATGTTCAAACCGCGAATCTACGTCAGCAATTCCTTGGCCATGTTCGATTTATCAGACAGCTCAACCTCCCTGATAACGAACTCCAACAAATATCTCATCTCAACGCTGAACGATTGCTAAATCTTGAGCACGTGCGAGATACGGGTGGAGATGGAGTCCGTCCCTAGAAAACCGTGGGCCAAGATTTCTCACGTTTGGATGGATTGAGTGTCGTGTACCAGGAGAAAATAAGGTGACGGGGACCAGTTTCGTTCTGGGGTAGATGTTTATCACACCCACCGACTAATCCTAAATATGGCCAACTGGGAGATTTATAAAATACAACCTCGAGTATCCTGTCGCGAAGGATATCGTCGAGACTGCTGTGCGGTACCCGGTTTAGATGATTTGAGAACAGATCCATCTTGAAACATGTTGGAATTGACCGTCTACTCTGAAGAAGCTATTTCACGATCTACTTCGATGCAGATTACCGACTCTCTCGAGTACTTTTCACCTGATGTTGTTCTTGTACCGTCAGACCGGTTTCGATACGAGCTAACGACTCTTGTTTCAAATTCTACGGAAGTAATTTCTCTGGACTCCCATCATTCGAAGCTACGTCATATATCGACGGTTCGTGGAGTCGAGTTATTGGTAGCACCGACGATAGATGCTCTCTCATCCCTTTCGGAGTACGAACGTGAACACCCCGCAAAAACGGTTTCAGACACGTATCTTCTCTCAGATATACTCGAACTCGATGTCAAACCAACACGCCTCGAAACACGACTCGTAGGATGCGACCAGTACGAAACCAGATTTGCTGATGATAATTTGGAGCGGTCATTCACACACCTGACACCAAATGCGAATCCGGGATATCGTCAAACGTGGGGTACACTCCATGTACAGGGAGTGATGCCCGGCGTAAATATCACTCACTCTAACTCAGGACCACAAATCGCTCATCTCTCATTACTCCCGGACGGGGTTGTCTCGGCACGCACACGGATGGCCTCTCAGTTCGGAGTTCGAGCACTCAACCAGGTCGGTCAGACTCGCTGTGAGACGCTTCGGGAAGCAGGATTTCGATTTCCTGAAGAGATCGCCGACGCAGAGTTATCACGCCTGATGGACATCTCCGGGTTTGGACGCTCGACTGCGAAGACTATCGTCGATGCTGCTGAGGCGTTTGTCGCAGGGGAAGTTCGTCGAACTGGAGACGGCACACTTCCAGGCGGCGACCCGATATTCATCGACATCGAAACTGACGGTTTGAATCCAACCATCGTGTGGCTTATCGGTGTGTTGGACAGACAAGGCGATGAACGGTATCTCTCGTTCCTGAATACTGACCCGAACAATCCCGGTGATGCTGTTGAGTCGTTTATGTCGTGGCTAGACGCATACGGTCACAACCGGCCTGTTGTCGCGTATAATGGATACGAGTTTGATTTCCCGATAATTGAGGAACACGTCAATCGTTATTGTCCGGAGCATCTCGAACTCTGGGAGGATACCTGGAAATTTGACCCGTACCGGTGGGCTGTATCGGAGGGCAAAGCCCTCCTCCCAGGGCGAACGAATAAATTAGATGATGTTGCTCAGGCACTCGGCTGGACGTCTGAAGAGACTGGGCTCACGGGCGAAACAGTCGCACGATTATTTCAGGCCTACATGGAGAATCCCTCACCCGAGACTGAATTGGATTGGGAACGACACGAACGATATTGCGAAGACGACGTCCGGGCGCTTGCATACGTGTATGATGCGCTCGACGACGCATCTACTCGAGCGAATTCCGAGGCCACGAGTTCAGGTGAATCACAATCAAGAAAATCAAGCAACACGGCTCAAGGCCGTCTCACCGACTTTTGAATCACATGGCTAACACAAACGACCCCTCAGATACGGAAAGTACGCCGTTTCATACAGCGAAGCTCAAGGCTACGTATCCACATTATAAACAGCAGTTACTCGCGACAAGAACGCAGTCGGAGCAGCACGCAGACACCGTCGCAGCGGATACTGTTCTCCCTCCTGAGATAGCTAATTGTCTCGAAAACGATCTCTATTCTCATCAAGCGGAGGCTCTCGATCGACTCACTGACGGTGAGAACGTTTCGGTCGCGACGTCGACTTCGTCAGGGAAAACCTGGGTGTATACACTTTATTACGCGCTTCGAAAGCACCGTAACCCGGACGCGCGAGCGTTGTTCCTGTATCCGACGAAAGCTCTAAGCGCCGATCAGGAACAAGCTGTGAACAACTTGTTCAAACAAATCGGTCTTGACGCGACCGCGGAAACCTACGATGGCGATACTCCCGGTGACCGGAGACCGATCATCCGCGATCGGGCTGATGTGGTCATCTCAAATTTCGCTGGCATCAACGCCTATCTCAACACGCACGTCAAATGGCGGGATATCTTCTCGAACTGTGAACTCCTGGTCATCGACGAGAGCCATACATATACTGGGATCCACGGAATGCACGTTTCCTGGATCGTTCGACGACTACGGCGTATCCTGGAATATTACGGTGCAACACCACAGATTGTCTGTTCCACAGCGACAATCGGGAATCCGAAAGCCCACCCCGAGACGCTCACCGGTTCGGAGTTCTCTGTCGTCGATGCAGACGGCAGCCCGCGTGGAAAACGAGAAATCGCGTTCTGGCAACCCCCGATAGATTCCGACGATTCCCACTCAGATATCGACACACAGGACGCCATTCCGTCGATGCGTGTGAACGCCAACAAAGAAGCTGCATCGCTCCTGGCTCATCTCGGTCTCAACGACGTGCAGACATTACAGTTCACTCGCTCTCGGCAAGAGACGGAATTCGGGGCGAAACAAGCAATTGCTGCTGCCAAACGCAATCCGCAGCAGGGGTATCTCGATGTGGATCCGTACCACGCAGGGTTGAGTAAATCAAAACGCCGAGCCACGGAGAACAACCTCAAATCTGGCTCACTCGACGGTGTCCTCACGACAAGCGCTCTCGAACTCGGTATCGATATCGGCTCCGTCGACGCCACCATTCTCGCTGGCTATCCCGGGACTCGACAATCGTTCTGGCAACAAATCGGTCGAGCAGGCCGGAATTCATCTGAGGCGCTCTCGGTGTTTGTCCCTCGGAGCGACGCTATAGACCAGTATATCTTGGATCACCCCGAGTACCTCTTGGGGGACAATATTGAAGACGCAGTCGTCGACCTCTCGAATAATGCAGTATACGCGCAACACATCTTGTGCGCGGGTGCAGAACGGCCCTTGACCCGGGACGATGCGACCTGGTTCGGTTCCGAGGATCGCCTCGAACGAGCCGTCCAGATGTGGAAAGACGCCGGACAAATGACCGGCGACCTTGACCGTGGAGCGCAGTACGATGGCCCTCCACGCCCTCAGGGCACTATTTCGATGTATGCGACCACTGATGAACAGTACCGTGTTCGACGCGTTGACGGCGATATCGACATGGAGCCGTTGGATAAAGAACGAGTCTACCGCGAGTACCATCCCGGAGCGCTCACATTATACGATGGAACACAGTACGAGGTCGTCGATGTTGTTGAAGAAACACCTCGGCCATACGTGG
The DNA here is from genome assembly GCF_051414115.1 of Halovenus marina. Taxonomy (NCBI): domain Archaea; kingdom Methanobacteriati; phylum Methanobacteriota; class Halobacteria; order Halobacteriales; family Haloarculaceae; genus Halovenus; species Halovenus marina. The sequence continues at coordinate 100,827 of NZ_JBLKNZ010000002.1, forward strand.
AAGTTGAACAGGTTCAAACCAACACGTATACACAGACGTTGAGCGACAAACGCGTCCACAACCTCGAAATCGAACGGTCACGCGACTTGGGCGACGGCTATCGTCTCTGTGCCGGAATGGGCGACGTCGATGTACACTACCATTCGTACAAAGAGATCGATATCAACACCGGGAAAGCTGTCGGAATGCCGACATCGACTGGTCTTGATCCGATATCGCTACGGACGCAATTGATGTGGGTCGAATTCCCACCCACCATCGGTGACCGAGTGATTAGAGAAATCCCGTCAGAGACACTCCTCTCACCCCCTGAAGATTCACCGATGGGTGCGGAGGAGTGGACACTTGGCGGTGGTCTCCACGGCGGCGAACACGGGATGATAAAAATGTCGCCGCTCGAACTCCGCCTCGATAACAGTGACATGGGGGGACTGAGTACACTAACGCATCCAGAAGTCGACTCCCCGGTGTGGTTTATCCACGACGCCGTAGAAGGTGGGGTTGGGTTCTCCCACAGCATCTATGATAATTTCACTGCTGTTGCTGAACGGACGATTGAACGGGTTGAGGAATGCGACTGCGACCGACCAGAAGGATGTCCCTCCTGTCTTATGAGTAGCCAATGTGGGAATGAAAACGAACCACTACACCGTCCAGCCACCTCTGTCTTACTCAACGCAGTTCTCGGACAGTTCTCAGAGGATACGTAAACCGCCTCGGAGCCAATCTCGAGGAACTCAGTCACCTCCGTCCGTAAACCGTACTCTACGACAATTTCGGGAAAGGAGGTGGTGTCCACATCCTTACACATGACCGATCACCTCCAGAGCGAACCGGTCTGTGCAGCCCAATCGTGAGGGATTTGGGGCGCCACGCAGTGGTGGCGTTTCACATATGCCCTTTTTCTCCCTAAAGGTTTGTGCTGGGTACGTTAGTCGATGATCTCGACGATCTTAGAGCAGATTGGGCACTTCCCCCTCCCGCCTTCCTCGGCACTCAGTAACTTTGATTCTTGGCCCGTCCACCCACAATCAGGACAAAGTACGTCTGTGGAACCCATCTTCTAGATTACTGTCTGAACTCAACTTATATAGAATTTATGATACTGGTGAATATTATCGAAAACCACAACTGATGATACAAGTGAGATACAATAACTCTCGATCTCCCACTTCTGAAACCACTTAGTTGGGGGCTATCGATGGAGGATTAAGCGTTAACCAACAATCTCATGTACTTACGGCTTTTGTTGGTTAATAGGACTCAATCCATGTCATACTCTCCACCACCAGTTCCGTCTGATATCCCAGACGACATCGTCCGAGATCTCGATAATTGTTCCCCGGCACAACTCCGTTCGGTCGCGAAGTACGCCGAAGAACTTGCTGAGTACCGAGAACGAGAAGAACGATTATCAGAAGAACAGAACGGTGATGATGCTGTACCCGAAGACACTCCAGATGATGTTCCTGCAAAGGCAACTATCACCATAAAAGAAATCAACGAGAACCGATACTATTACTGGCAGTGGCGGGAGGGAGACAAAATAAAATCCAAATACAAGGGGCCGGTCAACGCTGATGAATAACTGAGCATACCGCGTATACCACCGTGGAATACAGTCAGCGATAATCAACGATACTTCCGGAGAACATCCAGCGAATTGATTGGCTGTAAAATTGGCCTTGTTGAAATCCTCAGTCGGTGATAATTTTCAACGAGCCTGTTGCATACAGGGCGCGTATCTCTCAGCGGTCTATTTCATTATCAAATGAGGCTCCGTCTTAGTGACTAGTACAGACTCCGATGCCTGATTGAAATTCTGTGGTACGTTTTAACATAGAGCCAACTGTTGTTTCAAGAACGATGCCAGACCCAGAGCTACCGATGCTTCCAGATGGTACGACGCTTCGATGGCAGTACCTCGAGCAAGGGGAATACTCCGCAATAACGATTTTTGCGGAAGTTCAAGATGGGCGGATTCAGTTCCAAGTCGAGCCAAGGAGGCCCTCAGGCACGACACGTGATTTTGATAAACTAATTAGAGGGGACGATGGGTACGCATGGGACTATCCGTGGGAAGAATGGGAGTGGAATGACGGAGAGGAATGGGTTCCAATTAAGGCGCTCAGAGAAGGTAATAATTGAGTCTTTGTCATACTCAGATTTCGTTTAACGTCGTAGAATCGGGATATTAGAGAAGACCGTGCGCCAAGTTCACGCTGTAAACTACCCCCACCCTACTCGCTCACGGCTTCGCCGTTCGCTTCGTTGAGGGTTCCGTCAGACAGAGTCTGACGACGTGGAGGCTGTGAGCCTCCACTGGGGCTTTCGCGTGGACTCCCGCTCTGGCCGGAATCCCCGGCAGGAGGTTCATACTCTCCGTTCGCGTTCAACGTCCCGCGATTCAAGCGCACGCCTACGGGTGCGCCTCCGCCGTCCCCAGTTTGGTTCCGGCGGAGATACCGCAAGCCGATGTTCTTGGCGGCGTTGTAGTCGGCGTGGTTCTCGTATCCGCATTTCAGGCACTCGAAGTCCTCGCCGTCGCGGTTGTCTGGGTGCGTGAACCCACAGTGTGAACAACGGCGTGATGTATTCTCTGGGTCCACCTGCTCCACGTCGATACCGTGGAGTTCGGCCCTGTATTCGACGTACTCGTACAACCGCTCAAACGCCCACTTGTGCCCCCACGAGGTACCGGAGAGGCGGTCGCGGATGCCGGTCAACTCCTCGAAAGCGATGACCGTACAACCGTTCTCGACGGCTTCCTCAATGATGCCGTTGGCAATCCGGTGGAGCATCATCTTGAACCGACCCGTCTCCTTGCGACCGACCGCTTGGATGTTCTCGTGAGCGTGACGTGAGCCACACTGCTGGAGTGAGGCCCGGCGTTTCTCGTACTCGCGCCGCCAGTGGTCGAACTCGTGCCCGCTCCAGAACGTGCCCGTTGACGTGACCGCGAGGTGGTTCACGCCGAGGTCAACGCCGAGGACTGTGCTGTGCTCGGTCGTTACCTGCTCCGGCGTGTCCGACTCCATCTCCGCCTTTGTGCGGAGATGAAGAAACCACTCGCCGTCCTTGTTGTGGAGTTCTGCCCCCGTCACCTCGTAGTCGTCGTTGTCGAGATACCGGCTGTGAGGTGTGTCGCGGCCGCCGTCTGGTAGGACGTACTCGACTTCGATGCGTTCGTCTATCGTGGCGAGGGAAACGTGGTCGTCGTGGAACGTCGCACACCGCTTGTCGTAGACAACGGTCGGCTTCGAGAAGTGTGGTTTGCCAGCATACTCACCTTGCTTCCAACGAGCAACGACGCCCTGTACGGCGTCGGCGGCCTTGTTGCGGGCGTTCTGGACGAGATTCGCGTGTAACCGGGTCCGGTCACGCACGTCGTCGTAGGTTTCCTCCTGCAACTGGGCCTTGCTCGTGGTCTTGTAGTTGCCTTGCCAAGCGTGGTCAACGACGTAGTTGGCAGCCCATAGAAACTCATCGACTGTCTCGCGGAGAAGTGCGGCGTCGTCGCTGTCCACGTCGAGTTTCACCGGGACAGTACGCCGCACCTCCATACGTCAGATGTATGGCTGGTAGTTTATCAACATTAGGGAGAAAGGGCGGCAACAGTCCGTGGTGTGTTTCGGGGTTGTCGGCTCCTGCGCGCGGGCTTTGCCCGCTCGTACGGCCCGAGGCGCTCCGCGCCTCGCTGTCGCCTCCGGCCTCGAAACTGCTGAATGCAGCACGAACTACTTAACAGATCGACGGTAGATCGATTCGGAGTCTACGAACCGCAATAACGCTTGTTGCGCACGCGAACCTCGACAAAAACTCTGATACAGAAAGGAAAGTGCAAAGTCTCCTATAACTCGCTCCGCGTTGATCTCTCTACTCAACAGTTATACTGCTAAGGCATTATGGCCAAATCAGAACTGCTGGCGCTCGGCGAACGCAAACGGGAGTACAGGACCACTACCTGCCCGCTGCAGGGTTCGACCAACTTCAGTTAGTGTCCAGCGCGACCCGAACACATCATCCACGAGCAATACCGGCCCTTCACGAATAGAGTCGGTCACCTCGAACGCCCCCTGAACGTTCCAGCACTGTTGATATGAGTTAGCTAGGTCTGCTTGGGGAGCTGTTTCCTCCACCTGTTCAACAATAGGATCATATGGAAGTTCTAATTTGGTAGCGATGCGCTCGGCGGCATCGGTGACCAGCCCCTCAACCGAAGTTGAGGGGATCGCCGTTACCCATTCTGGCTCTGGAGAAGGATCCCATGTTGTCTCGATCAAATTGACGGCAGACTCGATGAGTTCCTGATTAAAACGCCCACGTTCGGTTCTCCCGTGTTGAACCAGTTCCCCCCAGCCCGGATCGTTATACCTTGCCAGAGCACGGCCGGGTTCGAGTTGTTCGGTATCAGGAATCCATCCAAATGTGCCGTGCTTTTCAGGGAGTTGACGACGCGGCTCGATAATCTGCCACCTATCGTCGCGGTAGTATACACGTGCCTTCTCAATCAAATCATCATCGAAGATCGTCTCCGGAAGGAAGTTCTGATCACAGTTCGCGCACTGTCCACATGGTTCGTTGAGAGGGGCGTCTAACTCCGTAGCAATAAACTGCATAAGACAGGCATCAGTCGAGATGAACTCCTGAATGCAGGTCAGTTCTCGCCACCGCTCTTCTGTTACCTTTTGATAACGTTCATCATCGTAGATCCATTCCTCACCAGTTCGAACAAATCCATTTTCGAGTCGATCAAGTGCGCCATCGACACGGAGGATACTAAGGCACTTGTCTATCTTTGTGTACGAGAGGTTGAGGAGCTTTAGCAACTGTCGCTTGTGTAGGGGTTCGTCGCTGGCTTCAATTGTGTCCAGTATCTGCTCGAAATCCTCCGGGTCCGGAAACGAATTCTCGATAAAATACCGCGCGACTTCGTCGTCTCGATCATGAGAGAGGACGAACGCATACGCCTCGTTGAGATCACGGCCCGCCCGTCCGATCTCTTGATAGTAGCGAATGAGATTCGGCGGCCGTTGGTAATGGATAACGTACCCGAGATCAGGCTTGTTGAACCCCATTCCGAGTGCATTAGTCGCAACGAGCGCATCAATTTCGTTGTCCATTAGCTTCGCTTCGAGTTGCTCACGACGCTCACCGTGCATGCCACCGTGATACGGTAGAACATCCACGCCATGGTCTTGGAGCCAGGTAGCAACGTCCTGAACGTCTTCATGAGTTAGGCAGTAAATGATTCCCGAGTACCTCGTTGCCGAGACATTTTCCGCAAGCCACGCCAGCCGTTGTTCTTGTTCGTCGAATTCCAGAGTCTGAATCTTCAGTGACTCCCGCATCAGTGGCCCTCGCAGCGACATCATCCCAGGGAGTTGCTCGGTGATGTCGTTGACAACACGGTCGTTGGCAGTTGCGGTTGTGGCCGCAATCGGTATGTAATCGGGCAATCGCTCAACCATATCTCGAATGCGTCGATAGTCCGGGCGGAAGTCATGGCCCCAGTCTGAGATGCAGTGAGCTTCGTCGATGACGAGCATCCCAATCTCCTGTTCCATCTCGTCAAGGACCTCCTCTCGGAACTCACGGTTGGCGAGACGCTCTGGTGACACCAATAACAGGTCGCATTCACCGGACTTGACCGCTCGCTTTGCATCGGCCCACTCGTCGGTATTGTTCGAGTTGATTGTGACCGCATGGAGTCCAAGGTCTGCCTCAGCGTCGTTGATTTGATTCCGCATCAACGAGAGTAATGGACTGACCACCATGGTTGGACCAGCACCGTGGTCGCGGAGTGCTTTCGTCGCTATGAAATAGACGATGCTCTTCCCCCATCCCGTCCGCTGGACAATAAGTAGCCGCTCTTGGTTATTAGCCAGTCTATCGATGGCTTCCCACTGTTGGGGACGGAATCCAGCGTTGTTGTTTGTACACTCTCTGAGATAGCGCACTGCATCTGATTCAGAAATGAGAGTCAATGTGAGTCTACAAAGTACGTATCAAATTGGGGCTAAGAATGTTACGACAGGTTTCTACCGGTATGGTTCTTCGATTCTGTGACTGTATCCATCAATTCATTTTCACAACTACCAGACACGAGCATGATTTATAAACAGAAGGCGCCATCCAATATCAAATAACTCCATCCTCTGGAATTAGTTAATCAGTTATCGGAATCCCAGCCTCGTGCGACTTTATACCAGCACTCCGCGTGGAACTGGTACTTTTCTGTCTCGGAATAGTCGGCCTGGATGGCTGCCTCAACCGTGAAGTACTCACGATCACGAAAGATCGGGTCGCCACACTCGGCACAACGGGAGGGGTCAGTCATTATGAGAGAGAACCCTGCGGGTGAATATACTCATGTTGATCGATAGATGGAGTCCATCGTACTACCCTATCGATCCTCAATCAATCAGGGGTTCAATTCAGTCGCGCAGGCCTATCAGCGTCAACTGGCGTGGAAATGTTGCTGGCTAGACGGCCCCGCTGCATCTATACATCCTGATGTCCTGCATGAGTTATGGAGCGTTCACAGTTGCTCCCAGTTATTGTGCTGGTCGCCATGATTCTCTTCGCTGGCTGTTCCATGGTGGCAGATGATACTGGGGATGGGGCACCTGCTGTCGACACAGAGACAGATACTCCCAGTGAGTTCGAGGCGAATGGGACATTAGCCGTTCACAATATCAACGTCGGGCAATCTGCCGGCACCCTCGTTGTCGGCCCGACAGGTGAAACGATGTTGATCGACACCGGCCACTTTAATGACGACGGGGAGCACGTCATTTCGTATCTCCAGCAGCACGATATCGACCAGGTCGACTACTTAGTAACCACACACAACGATGCCGACCACATCGGCGGTAATGCTGCTGTGATCGAGTATCTCGAAACAGAGGGTGACGGCGTCGGTGCAGTCTACGACCCCGGGATCGCGGCCAGTACGAACACCTACGGAGAGTACCTGGATGCAGTCGAGCAATACGACGTGACGCTGTATGAAACCAGGGAAGGTGATTCGATTCCATTCGAAGATGTCGATGTCGAGGTGCTCGGTCCGCCGGACCCCTATCTTAATGGCGAAGACCGAAATGAGAACAGCATCGTTCTTCAGTTCGAGTACGGGCAGACGAGTTTCCTGTATACCGGCGATGCTGAGGAGAATCAGGAAGGGTACCTCGTCGAGGAATACGGCTCCGCCCTCAATTCGACCGTGTACAAGGCTGGTCACCACGGCAGCAGCAGTTCCAGCAGTGGCGAGTTACTGGACGCGGTTGACCCACGGGTCGCAGTCATTTCGAGTGCGTACGACTCACAGTATGGCCATCCCCACGATGAAGTGCTGCAGAAGCTTGCAGACCGCTCGATCGAAACCTACTGGACGGCGACGCATGGCGATGTTGTCTTCGTCTCAAACGGTGAGGGGATTTCAATTCGGACGCAGCAGGCAGCCCCAACAAACGCCTTATCGCTTTATGATGGCGAGTCAATTGCACCAGGGGACGAAGGCTCCGTCAGCGAGCGTAACCGAATTGGGACTGGTCCAATCGAAGACTCGAGCGACACAGCCGGAGAGACAGACGGAGACGCAGACGACAGCACGAGTGGCGAATTGAGTATCGAGACAATCCATGCCGACGCAGAAGGCGACGATCGGGAGAATCTCAACGACGAGTACATCGTGTTCGCGAACACCGGTGACGAGTCGCTTGCGCTCGGTGGCTGGACAGTCGAAGATGAAGCTGGGAAAATCTATACATTCCCAGCCGGATTCACGCTCGAACCCGGGGCAACGGTGACAGTGCGAACTGGGACCGGGACAGATACCGACACGGATCTCTACTGGGGCGCAGGAAGTCCCGTCTGGAACAACGGCGGGGACACCGTTATTGTGACAGCCGGTGACGGAGAACGTGTAATGACGGAGTCCTACTCATGATTCCCGATGGAGAATATACAGCAGTGGTGGATCGGATTGAAGACGGTCTCGCGAGCGTGTTGATTGAAAAAGACGGGACCGATGCCTACGAACTGGTCGTGGAGCCATCGGAATTACCCGAAGACGGACAACACGCTGATGCGGTTCTTTCCGTCGAGATTCGAGATGGAGAGTTGGTTGCAGCGGCTTATGAAGCGAGCGAAACTGAGGAACGGCGGGAGTCGGCCCAAAACCGGTTCGACCGGCTTTCCCAGCGCCCTCCGTCGGATACCGATGAGTGAGCATTTCAAACTCTCTCATGGTTGATGTGACCTCTGCTGCAGACACGCGCGCGTCAGGCAGACGGAGGTCCGCTCATTCGCGGTCAACAACTCGGGGATCATGGCCGGTACACTGTTTGGGTGAGTGACAATTATGGGTCAACCGACGCCCCGATTTCCGCAGCTATCGCTTGAAGATCGGCCTTCTGGAACGTGGAGTCGTCCGCCATATCCGGCGACTCTGCGATGCCAACCTGCGCCCGAATCAGTCGGCGCATCCACAGTGTCGACGGTCGCTCCGCCCCGTTGATATCAAGCTCAAGCACCTCACAAATCGCCTGCAGTTCCTCCTTCGTGAACGACGCATCGACCTCCCGTTCGAAGCGCCCTGTCGCCACGCGAATTGCGCTCCGAACCTCGTGCACAGTCGGACTCATCGTTTGTCACTCTCCTGGTAGCTGCTTCACGGTTCCGACTCGGTCGTAATGGGCTCTTCAGAAAATACAGAGTGGATCCAATCGCTGACTAATGCTGATTGCACGCTCTGAGTCGGCCAAGCGGTTCCTAACAGAAATCGTGGAGGTAATTCAGTGAGTGCTGATTACAAGGCGCGAGCCTTGTTTAGACGCTCCCCAAGTAGGTGGATTAGGGGCTATGGTTGGCCAATATCTGTCCAAGAGTTCCTCTTATCCCATCTTGTCTTTCGACTAGCGGCCGTTTGCGAACGGTCTGCACGCATCTAAACAAGGCCCAAGGCGCGAGATTAATACAGATGAAATGGTAGAAATTAACATTCAGTCGTCCCCACTACAACCCGTGCCCGGTTCTGAATCAGCTGGGAACGGAGTTGCACTTGGTATTGCCATCGGTCTCGCCCTCGGTGCCGGGGTCGGGGTGGCGATAGATAATATTGGACTGGCCCTCGGAGTTGCACTCGGTGTGGTGTGGGACCAACCGGGAGAATAGACTACTTAACGCTTAATTCAGCGCCGCAAATTCTCGATTCTACGCCCGCCGAGCCTACTAGTAGAAACTCACGCGGCCGAATTCCCGAGGCAAAATTCAGATTATAGAATAGCAGGAGAAAACCAACCCCTTCAGGGGTTGGATGAATCCGTAAACTATTGGGGGAAACCACCGACAAACACTCGGCCGACTCCCCAACGTATTTGAACCTACACCCTCGCTTATAACATATGGAAGTGCGGCGTACTGTCCCGGTTAAACTTGATGCGGACAGTGACGACGCCGTACTCCTCGAAGACACCGTAGACACGTTTCTCTGGTCGGCGCAGTACGTCGCAGACCACGCTTTCGAGGGCGAATACGTCACCACCAGCAAAACCACGCTAGACGACGAAACCTACGACGACGTGCGAGAAGCCACAGATGGCTTCAACGGTGGACTGGTACAAGCCGCTCGAAACAAGGCTGCCGAAGCCTGCAAAAGCGTCGTCGCCAAGTGGAAACAAGGCAAGAAGGCATCGAAACCCTACTTCACCAGTCCACATGTCGTCTACGACCACCGCACGGCGACGTTTCACGACGACTACGTGAGTCTTGCTACCACGAGCGATCGGATCGAAGCCGACTACGTACTGCCAGACGAGAACCGTGACACGCCCCACGCGGAATACCTCTCTTCCGACGAGTACGAGACAACAGGTGCAGAACTGCACTATACGAACGGCAACTGGATGCTTCACATCCACTGCAAGAAGGACGTGGAGCCCGACACGCTGGATCAGGCGACCACCGAGAACGGAACGGTTCTCGGGGTTGACCTCGGCGTGAACAACCTCGCAGTTGCTTCAACTGGCACATTCTGGACTGGCGACGAGTTCGACCACTGGCGACGAGAGTACGAGAAACGCCGTGGCGACCTACAAGAGTGTGGCACGCGGTGGGCACATGAGAATATGCAGGCTGTCGGACGCAAAGAAGAAGGCCGGTTCAAGATGACACTCCACCGCATCAGCAACGAACTCGTTGCAGAAGCTCGTGACAACATGTGTTCAGTTATCGCGTTCGAAGACCTGACTGACATTCGTGACCGTACTGGCGCGTCGTGGGGACACAAGTGGGCATTCAACCGGCTCTACGAATACGTCGAGTACAAGGCCGCAGAGTACGGTATCAACGTAGAACAGGTTGATCCAGAAAACACGTCACGTCGATGCTCACACTGTGGATTTACCCATCCAGACAACCGTGAGAGTGGGTCGTTCGAGTGCCAGAAGTGCGACTACGAGAACCACGCCGATTACAACGCCGCGAAGAACATCGGATTGCGGTATCTCCGTCGTAACCAAACTGGAGACGACGGAGGCGCACCCTTGGGCGTGCGCCTGAACAGCGGGACGTTGAACGTGAATGGAGGGTATGAACCTCTTGCCTCAGATGAGGCTAGAACGGGAGTCCACGCTGAATCCCACCCGTGAACGGGTGGGTAGCTCAAACATAACGTTTCCTCAAATCCTAACGATAATCCGACAGATTTGTAGTCCCATTTGACCATCTATCTAAATTGATACGGCCGTTTTAGACTGCTCTCACAGCTATACGAAACTAGCTGTGTAACTGACTACAAAGACCTTGTTGACATTCTCTGCCGATAATTTGTTTCATCAGTCCTGCTGAATACAGGATTCCGAAGTATGGGTAGTTGAATTACAACCAGTCAGCGGGAAGTTCGTCTTCGTGGTCGTCCAACAGTTCCAGCAGTGGCCTGATTTCATCGAATTTTGGTCCCTTCATGACTTCGTGGGTTTCCTTGTTCCACTCAATAAACCCATAGTCGGCCAACTTCGGTAAGTGGACGTGCTGCATCGTAATGAGGCGCTCAACAGCATCTGTTTCGCTGTCAGAATCAGCAATAACGACTGGCGCTTCGTCTTGCGGATTGTGCTCTAACAGCGAAATCAACAGTTTTCGTCGCTGAACGTTAGCCAACGCATCGACCATATCATCAAATGAGATGGCTTCCAACGTTTTCTTCATATTTCTACATAAGTCTGTGCACTGATAACACCCTCTCTATTTATCCCACCTAGACGTTTGATTAACTGAGTAACAATATTTACAAGAAAACAGGATTGGAACGGGGCCTATTTGCTCAATTCGCACATAAACTGAGCGGCTGATTCGTCGAAGAGTAGATGAAAGATACGAAGTCGGTTTGCTAAACTCATCCTCTGTACCTCGCACGCAGGTTCTATCATCTTCAGAGGATTTCAACAGAGCCTAAAAATTCTAGTTGGCTGATTTATACACCCGACTCGGGCCTTTTCCTTCGCTTTTCACCAGGTTATACTGTTCGAGCTTCCGGAGATACTTCCTGACTGTGCGTTTTGATTTTGGCTCTTGGACCTGTTCGGAGTAGTGTGACACGATCTCGTTTGGCATCAACTCCTCGTTCTCGCGTAATATCTCATAGATCGCTAATTGATGATCGTTGAGTCGGTCAAGGCTTTTTTCTCGCAACTCTGCCCGGGCCTTTGGAATCGCTTCATCAATATCCTCTTCTCGAATTTCCTCAACACCTTCCCGTTCGGCTCGACGAGCCGCCGATCGAAGGATACTGATCGCGTCTCGGGCGTTTCCTTGAGAGGCTTTAGCCATTTTGTGGAGCTGTTGATCACTCGTTGCGCCGTCCACCAACCCCCAAGAGACTCGGTCGGAGAGTATCGCGACGAGTTCGTCGTGAGTGTATTTGTCGAATGTAATTGTCTCGCTGCTTCGTAGTCGCGACTGGAGACGTTCGTCGAGCGGCGTAAACAAGTCTCGCTCGTGATTGGTGATCAGAATCATCGTGACCTGGGGTATCGCATACAACCTGCGGAGAAGATCAGGGTCGTCGAGTTGGTCGGCTTCGTCTAACACTATCAGGTACGGCTTCTCGATCTCACCGAGTCGCTGCAAGAGTTCGTCTGTTGGCGTCGACCTATGGATGTCGTATGTTGTTCCGATACTCTCTAGCAGTTTATATAGAATCCGGAAGTCGTTGGGGTGTAGCCAACAGTCGACGTGTGCAGTATGGACATCGAAGACTTGTTCTTTGAGTCGGTCGAGTGTCGCCCGAGCGATACAGGATTTCCCGGCTCCAGATGGCCCGGTCAGCAGTGCATGCTGGGGCTTATCGCCGTCGACGACAGGCTCTAGGGCGCCAGCAAGCTGCGAAATCTCGTTATGGCGGTGGACGATCTCTCGGGGGAGGTGGTCGTCCTGTAACACCCGCGCGTCCTTGATCATACCGTTGGGTACTGAACGCTACCCAAATAAACGGAAGGGTCAACCTTCCGAGTTTCCGAGTATCAGATTTCGAGAAGATGGAAACCCGGAAACCCGGAAGCGTGGCGGTCGAACTTAAGCATCTCTCAGCGACCACTAGATAGTATGAAGACAGCAGCAATCGACATCGAAACAACAGGCTTCAATCCGGATGATGAACTCACAGTTATCGGGATAGACATCCCTGCAGGGTCGCGAGTGTTCCTGAACACTGACGGACGGACGTATTCTGAGACTGTCTCGAAACGAATCGAGACGGATTTCACCAAGTTTGTCAATATCAGTTCTCACAGCTCCGAACGTGAGGCATTAGACGCATTTCGGGCCTTCACTGAACGACGGTTCTCGAAGACAGATTCCGGAGATGAGTACAAATTTGCGGCGTACAACGGGGAGACTTGGAACGGAGGGTTTGATTTACCGTTCATCAGGACTCGTTGCCCGGAACTTGATTTAGACTGGCCGCTTCAGGGGCCGTATATCGACGTGATGGAGGTGATTGGATCGCGATTTAACGTCACTAGTGAAACCCTCGAAACGACATACGAGGAGTTAATCGGTGGGGAATACACTGAACTGGATCCATTCGATGACAGCGAGCAGGCTGTTGTGTGTTGGCGTGACGGTGAGTTTGAACCATTATTGCGACATAATCTCACAGATATTCGCCGAACGCGAGAATTAGCACAAGTGGCCGAGAGATATTGTTCGACATCCCACTTCTCGATGCGAACGCTCGAACCAGTTAATTAATATTCTTTACATATGTCTGACGAACTATTAATAAACACCCCTCCAAATTCGGGCCATGGAACAAGCCGAAGGTCCGATCTCCGAGCGCGTCATTCAGAAAGTAGCGGCTGCGACCAACACATCCACTCTGGAGTTACCACCCTTGTATGATGATGTCGATCCTGACGCATTAGATTCACTCATAAATGAAATGTCTGGAGGAGAAGTCATCTTCATGTATAATGGCCATAAGGTCTCTGTCCAAAGTAACGGCGATATTCATCTAGATGACGGTAGTCAACGTTCTTCTGCAACGAGATATGCAGAATCCGATGATTGATATATACGCCATTTTTGTTAGTTCTGAAAATATATCGCTCCCCAACCGTTGTGCTGAATACTCCGGGTATAGTCAGCATCCCCTACAGCTGACCAGTATTAATCGTCCTGACTATTGAACAAACACTGCTGAATTATGGTTGGAAGCTTTGATCTGCCTTCCAAATTAACAGTCAACAATACAGGGAAAACTGTTATTACAGCTAGTGGCACATGTTATAACATGGCATCCACCAATTCAATAACTGGTTTCACTTCGGATTTCCTCGATGACAATCGCGACCGGGCTCGTGAATTAGTCGACTCGTACTATAATGACGAATTTCTATCAAGTATTGGCGATCCAACTGATGTGATCCTTAGCGAGTTCCCCGCGATCGCCTGGCGAGAACTCTACCTAGGGTGTCTCCCTCCGAACAAGCAAGTATATCTCATCTACGAACGGGGAGAACCGTTTGGACGAGATCGGGATTTGATCGTCGGTCTCAATAAACAAATCAAGGATGAATTCAAACATGCAAAGATTTTCACAAACTATCTCAGTCAATTCGGTGTTGATGTTGATCTGACCACTCATGAAGAAAGCGAGGAGATAATCCAGGCATGTCGGACAATGGTCGACCGCGACGAACCCCACCATATTGCTGCTGGATTCCAGTGTTCGACAGAAATTCGGGCAGCATTCATGGTTCAGAACCTCGCGGAATATATTGAACAAGAGTACCCGAATGTTGCAAACACATTAATGAAACACGTCGTTGCCGATGAGGGCGATCACCTTCACGTCGGTCGGCAGATCATCGAACGGTTTAGTAGTGATGATGAGACAGAGATGATGCAAACTATCACTGATGAAAAGTTCGAGAAAATCGATGCCGCAATGGCTGCCCGTTTTGAGGCAGCAACCAACTGAAGAATCATGCCTGACAAACTCCAGTTTGACGAAAATACAACGATATCGGTCGCCCAACCAGAACAAATTGAGTCAGTTTCTATACAAAATCTTTCATCCATCGCAGAGATAGAACATGAGGACGGTCACGTTACATCATTCGAGATTGATATTTCCAAATTAATAGACCAACTTACGATATACACTTCCACTGAATCGCACCGATACGGTTGGAGACGCAAGTCAGATACTGACTTAAAAAAATAAGTCCCATAGAGTCACTGCTACTGTGACGTCCAATATTTGGCCAATATCGCCTTTTGTTCTGAATACTTGACCCTACTCAAGCGAGATAGTGATATTTTTGATTTGAGTGAAATGTTCGACTGCTTGCTGGCCTTTCTCTCGGCCTATCCCACTCTTCTTGTAGCCGCCGAAAGGAGCCTGTGGAAACGTCGCTGGGTACTCGTTGACCGCGATACTTCCTGCTTCAAGATCACCAGCGACGCGGTGTGCTCGAGCTAGATTATCTGTCCACACCACGCCATATAGTCCATATTTGGTATCGTTCGCCCGTTTTACTGCCTCAGCCTCGTTCTCGAAACGGTATGTCGCCACAACAGGTCCGAACACCTCTTCACAAGAGATTGGTGCATCGTCGGAGACTCCATCTATCAACGTTGGTGCGAAAAAGTGGCCACTCCCCTGAACTTGTTCGCCTCCGGTGTGAACGGTTGCTCCGCTCTTCACCGCTTCAGAAACATATTCCTCGATCCGTTCAACCGCATTCGCTGAGATTACTGGACCGACATCTGGGTCTTCCTCGCCGGGACCAACGGTAAGTCCCTCGGTCCGTTCAATAAGTGCTCGTTGAAACTCACTATAAATATCATCATGTATGTATATTTTAGTTGGTGCAAAACATACCTGCCCAGCCAGCCAGAATGCCTTCGCGAGGTCATCCGCTGCTTTTTCTACGTCAGCGTCTTGGAATACAATAGCAGGATTTTTTCCGCCGAGTTCCGCCGTGACCGGAACGACATTCTCCGCTGCAGATTTCATCACTTTGATTCCACTGTCAACGGAGCCTGTGAATACATATTTAGCGACTCGATTATCTTCGGTGAGTGGTTCCCCGGTTCGCTGGCCTTCACCAGGGACGACATTAAATACGCCGTCCGGAATTCCAGCCATCGAGGCGTACCGAGCTGCTTCAAGAACCGTAATTGGTGCAAGGGGTGACGGTTTGGCAACGACGGTGTTTCCACAGGCTAATGCTGGTGCAATACTCCGTGCGCAGAGTGTTAATGGGGCGTTCCAAGGAATAATGTGGCCAGTTACACCAAGTGGCTCTCGCTGTGTGTAGTCTAACCGATTCCCCGGAACTGGAATGGTTTCACCTTCGATCTTGTCGGTCAAACCAGCGTAGTACTCAAAGTATTTCGCGGCACCCTCTACAAGTTGCAACGCATCTGAGTGTGGTGCCCCATTTTCTACTGTTTTCAACTTCGCTAGACGTTCGTTGTTTTCTCGAAGTATTTCAGCTACTGAACGGAGAAGTTCTCCCCGCTCGGCAGGATCAACGTCAGCCCAGTCCTCTGCAGCAGATTCGGCTGACTTGACTGCGGCAACAACACCTGGGCGCCCAGCTTCGGTGAGGGAAGTGGTAGTTTCGCCAGTCCCTGGATTGGTGACATCGATCTCTCCAATTCCGATGTCAGTGAACTCGCCATTAATGAATGAACCGTAGTGATCAAGCGGTGTGTCCATAGGAAACAATATTCAAGCGCCACCATATAACCTGTGCCGCAATTCTCGTTGATCTCTTCCTTTCTGAGATTCTATCTTCATCCCGTGCAATTTCAGAAATATCGTCACGTGACTGCTATAGAAAATTGCCGTTCAGTACCACAGTCTCAGCGAATATCAATTGAGCAAGGGGGTTGAATCAAGTCAGCATTTTATGGTTGTACAGACTATTGTGAGGGGATTGGATCGCTGATAAACTCATTCTGGCTTTGGAGTTCCCCATCCTCCATAACCCAGTTATTGACAACCATTTGAAAACCTTCGTTATGCCCGTGTTCGCCAAAGTTTATATTGAAGCCATTTGCGCCGTCCAAGTTCAAATCACGGAGAGCAGAGGCAATCTCAGATGGCTCTAATGAATCTGCCTCGTTCATCGCACTAGCGAGTGCATAGTTACAGTCGAAGCCAATAACATGAGGTGCGCTAAGCGTACCATCGATGGACTCTTGAAGGCGTTGAGATAGTGGAGTGGAGAGGTCTGCACCCCAGTGGTAAACATTTTCCAGGTTCTCTCCTAGGGCTGGCCTCAGACCAGTGCTTGCATAGAACAGGTCTCCCATCATTAGCAATTCGTCCGGTAATCCGAGTTCGTGAGCCTGATTAATGAGCGACACACCGCTCCCAGAGGGATACGGGAAGAATAATGCCTCAGTTGTATCGGTATCAATCTGATTCAATTCTGGCTGGAAATTGTCGTTTTCAGGATGGGGGACTAAGAACGTATCATCGATTGTAATACCATAATCAGAAGCATGCTCTTGCAGAGCATTAGCCACGGAACGACCATATGCGTAGTCACCTGTCAGTACAGCCAAATTAGATATATCTTTAGATTCGAGGAACTGTAGTGCCCCGATACTCACTTGTTCATTACTTCCCACCAAGCGGAAGGAGTACTCAGAGTTCTCATCCGTAATCTCGGGTGCACCTGCGACCGGTGCGATATGTGGAACTCCTTCATCTTCAATACGTTCCTTAATTCCAAGCACAACATGACTATTCAGTGTTCCCGTCAACGCCGGAACCCCATCTTCGATGAGCCCTTGTATGAGGCTACGGGCCTCTTCTATCGATCCAGCGGTATCATCTACAGAGATACCCGAAAGGTCTGGATCCATTTCTTCATTAATTATCTGTTCTGAGGTACCTGAGATCTCATCTATTTGCTGGCCCCATTCTGAGACTGGCCCCGTTAGTGATGTCGTTACGCCAATAGAGCGCTCCCAATCTGATTCGCCACCACCAATAGCGCTACATCCTGCAAGTCCTGTGAGAGCGGCTGTACTCGCTGCACCGACAATCTTTATAGTTGTTCGACGGTCAATACTATCAACAGCCTGTCTATTACCATCAACCATGGTATTGCTAAACACAGTCACCCATATAAAGATGGGTGTTATCACGGCTGTTTCTGTGGTCTCAGAAGTTCATGCAGCTTGAAAGTGTGAGTATCGTTTATTGACATAAAAGTGATAAATAAGTATAGATAATAGAAACCTTTTTTCCACCATCGATGGTTCACTCATACCATGGTATTGAATAGCATTCAAAGCAGCCGATCATCGACGACGTGGTTTTCTCGTAACTGTGTCGGAAAAGATCAGACTATAGCGATGTCCCTACCATGACTTGCACTCAAAATTATGCTACTACATACTAACGAATTGACCAAGACATTCGGAGGTATCACCGCTCTCTGGAAACTTTCGATTAAGGTACAAAAAGAGGAGATAACAGGACTAATCGGGCCAAACGGTGCAGGCAAAACCACACTTTTCAACGTTATTACCGGTATGCCCCCGGATGAGGGTCAAGTTATGTTTGGGGAGACAGATATCACCGGCCGATCTGGCCATGAGATCTGTCATCATGGTATCGGACGAACTTTTCAAACACCGCAACCATTCCAACAACTCACTGTAGAAAGAAATCTCCAGTTAGCGCAGCGGTTCGGAACCAAAGAGGACTCTCCAACATACTCTATTGATAACATTCTTGAAACCTTTGACCTTGATGAGCGACGTGATAGCAACCCAGATACACTTCAGCTGATGGAGCGTAAATATCTGGATATCGCCCGAGCACTGATGACAGAACCGGATCTTCTGCTTCTCGACGAAATTATGGCAGGGCTGAATGCTTCGGATAAGAATGAAATGATTGATGTTATCCATGATCTCCATGACCGATACAGTATTGATTTCTTTATTGTTGAGCATGATCTCCGCGTCATGCGGAAGGTTTCAGACCGACTCATCGCGATAAACCAGGGAGAATTGTTAGCATCTGGTAGTCCAGAAACAGTCCTGGATACTGGCTCCGTCAAGGAGGCATATGTTGGATGACAGAACTCCTACGATGTTCAGACTTAGAGGCAGGATATGGCGAGATCAAGGTGATAAAAAACCTGTCAATAGCGCTCAATAGTGGTGAAATTCTCTCGATCATCGGGCCAAACGGTGCAGGAAAGACAACACTAATGAACACGATTATTGGAGTCTTGACTCCCTCCGCTGGAACGATTGAATTTAATGGAACAGAAATCACCAGCCAATCACCATCCGATCGAGTCTCTATGGGACTTACGCTCGTCCCGGAGGAACGACACCTCTTCCGGGATATGTCCGTCCGCGAAAATCTGCTCCTCGGTGCATACACAAAACGCGATGGGAAGCGTGACGAGAGATTGAAACGAGTCTACAATCTGTTTCCTCGGTTGGATGAGCGTCAAGAACAGGATGCAGGAACTCTCAGTGGAGGAGAAGCACAGATGCTCACGATTGGGCGGAGTCTCATGTCTGATCCAGACGTACTACTGCTGGATGAACCCTCACTTGGTCTGGCACCGAAGCTCATCCCCGAGGTCTTCGATCAGATCATGGAAATAAACAACGAAGGAGTATCCGTTATTCTCGTTGAACAGCGCGCCAAAGACGCTCTCAAGATTGCGGATCGAGGTTCGTTACTGGAGAATGGGGAAATCACCCTCAAGGGTTCCGCAGATAGGCTCCTGAATGATGATGCAGTAATTGAGAAGTACCTCGGAGGAGGGAGCTGATATGGTTTTTAATACACTTGGTGCCGCCACCCTTGAGGGATTCATCTTTGGCAGCCTAATTGCCCTAACAGCGGTCGGCCTTACACTCATCTTTGGTATTCTGGAAGTTCCAAATTTCGCCCAGGGAGAGTTCGCAGCGTTAGCGGCCTTCCTAACAATATCTCTGACAGGGATAGGTTCTCCCCTCCTCTTGAGTGTGTTTCTGGCTCTAGCTGCCACATTTGTCGCCGGTGTAGTTATGGAACGGGCAGTTATCTCGCACTTTTACGAACGTGAGCGGTTTTTCCTCCTTTCGTTCTTTGCCACGTTCGCGATCACCCTGCTATTCTCTGATCTATTACGGAATATCTACGGTTCGTCCTTCTACCAGATCGAGACACCTGATTTCCCAATTCTCTTCATTTTTGGGACCTCAATTTCCACACTCAGATTGGCAGCAGCAGGCATCGCTATCTTGGTTCTGGTTGGGCTCTATCTCTTGACGAACCGGACGTATATCGGCATGTCAATGAGAGCGATCGCTAGCAGCGAAGATGGTGCGACACTTGTCGGAATTAATAAAACAAAGATTTCGATGTTCACATTTGGTCTCGGAGCAGTAATAACGGGGGTTACGGGGATTCTCTACGCGATGATTTTTTCAGCTTCATATAACATGGGTTTTGAATTCTCATCGTTTGCGTTCATAATTGTTGTCGTCGGTGGCGTAGGAAGTTTCTATGGCACTATTGCCGCGAGTATTCTTGTCGGATTAATCCAGAGTTACACAGCCTACTTTATTGGGAGTCGTTACCGACTGATCGTGATGTTCGGGATACTTATGCTAATTCTCATCTGGAAGCCTACGGGTTTTCAGGGGAGGGAACTATGAGTAAGCAAAACGAGTCCTTCCTGTCCAGAGTCCCTGTGCGTCTGGGCTATAAAAAGATGGGGATCGCTATTGTCAGCTTAGTACTTGTTGCTCTGCCATTTTTCGTATCGCTCAGCCAGCTCTATCTTATGACTCTGGCACTTGTATTCGGAATCCTTGCGTTTTCCGCTATCATTCCAATCGGCTACGCAGAAGAGTTGATTCTCGCACAGGGGGCATTATTCGGTGTCGGAGCATATACTTATGTGATGACCGTTCAGCGAGGTGTCCCCACTTGGATAGCGCTTGTTCTTGCAATAGCAGGCGGTGCTGTAGCTGCGTACATACTTGGTCGCCCCTCGCTACGAGCTCATGGGATCTATCTTGGAATTATTACGTTGGCGTTCAACGAGATCTTCGTGATCGCACTTGATCTCTATCCTAACATCTTCGGCGGAAGTAAGGGATTTACCGCCCAGAATCTGGCCTTTCCGGAGTTTCTCACAAATGCAATTCCTATTGAGGGGGTATACTACTACCTGATCTTAATCGTGTATGCGGGTGTGCTCGTTCTTATGTCACGATCTCTCTCTGGAGACTTTGGCGGAACGCTATTCGCCCTTCAAGAGAACGAAGAGGTGGCTGGTTCCATCGGTATTAATGTTTTCCGCTACCGGCTTTACACGTTCGTCATCACCGGTGCTCTCTGCGGACTTGCTGGCGGTCTATATGCACCGCTAAATGGCTATATTGCACCGACAATGTTTGACCTCTCAGCAACGGTCGATATCATTCTCGCCGGTGTTGTTGGCGGGATTACGATCCCTGCAGGGAGTTTTATTGGTGGGTTATTTGTCACATTTCCCCCGGAATACCTCCGATTCATCTCGGACATTCGCCTGTTCGTATACGGAACGGCGCTGTTGGTGTTACTGATCTATCTCCCCGAGGGACTAGGTGGCTGGCTTCGGAACCGATTCTAACTCGACCGAACTCACTGTTTTCTGGCTGTTAATTGAATAGACAAGGAAGATGACGTATCTGAACTTCCCCATTCGATCAACAATACATATTTATGAAAGTCGACTTTCACTCCTCCTTGGATTTATGGTTTAGTGCTCTGATTCTCCATGAGTGAACGCTCAACACACCACATACGACTACATTATTGTCGGAGCAGGTACAGCAGGCTGTACGTTGGCCAATCGGCTTTCCGCTGATCCCAATAACCAAGTTCTCGTTCTGGAGGCGGGTCGACCGGACGACGATGAACGTATCTCTGACCCAACTGCATATACGGAACTGTTCAAAACAGACCGCGACTGGGAGTACTACACCGAACCCCAAGAGGAACTCAACGGGCGTCGAATCTACTGGCCCCGAGGCAAGACTCTGGGCGGTACCAGTTCGATCAACGCGATGATCTATCTCCGTGGACATCCATATGATTACAACCACTGGGCGTCAGTCGGAAACGACGGTTGGGAATGGGACACGGTTCTTCAGTATTTCAAGCAGGTTGAAAATACAGAAGCAGGGGATCCTGCGTATCGAGGGCAGAACGGACAACTCAATATCACTCGTTCGGATTCCCCTCATGAATTGGCTGAGACGTTTGTCGAGGCGGGTTCCTCTGTGGGTCTTCCCCATCTAGACGATTTTAATGGACTCACACAAGAGGGGGTTAGCATCTTTGAGATGACTAAGAAGGATGGGCAGCGACATAGCGCAGCAGATGCCTATCTGAAACCGGTGCTGGATCGGCCGAATCTTGACGTTAAGACCAGTGCTGAAGTAACCCAAATTCAGTTTACCGGGACACAGGCTAGAGGTTTGACCTACCAGCAGGACGGGACGACCCACCAAGTAGATGCAACCTCGGAAGTGATAATCTGTGGTGGAGCAATAAACTCACCACAGTTGCTTATGCTGTCTGGAGTTGGGCCTGCCGATCACCTACGTGAGCACGACATCGAAATCGTCACTGATAGTCCTGGAGTTGGACGAAATCTCCACGATCATGTCCTCATGTGGTTGAATTACGAGTTAGATGAGTCCTCAGACCTCTATAGTCGTTCCTCGACACGAGCCATGTCTGAGGCAGGAGCCTGTGTTAGAAGTGATCCGGATCTCCCCGCACCCGATCTGTTAATTACTGTCGCTCCGGGCTACCGAGAGGTGCCGAGCCAATCTACCCCCGAAGGGGATGGATTTGCTATTGCTGTTGCCCTTCTCCGTCCGAAGAGCCGTGGACGGATCACTCTGCAATCGACGGATCGATCAGATAATCCTGTAATTGAGCCAAATTATTTTAACCATGAGAAAGATTTCGAAGCGATGGTAGAAGGTGTGAGACAAAGCCTCGAGATCGTTGAGGCTAACCCCCTCTCAAACCATCGTGGCACAGAACTTGCGTCATGGTCTCCTAGCCCCTCTGATGAAGCGATTACCAAGTATATTCGGGCAAACGCTGGTACATTCTGGCACCCCGTTGGAACCTGTAAAATGGGCACTGATTCGATGGCTGTTGTCGACGAGCAACTCCACGTCCGAGGCGTCGAGAATCTCCGTGTTGTTGACGCTTCGATCATGCCAACGATTATTGGTGGTGCTCCGAACGCACCCACGTTCATGATCGCTGAGAAGGCAGCAGATGCAATCCTTTCAGCTAATTAGGAACCCAGGGAGTTATCCGATTATCCTTAGAGTTACACGCTCACCCACTCAGAGTATGGGCCCATGGCTGTTTACGCTCGAACGTAGCACTAGCGGCAAGGACATCGTCATCAGCGAAGCGCTGCCCTACGATCTGAAGTCCAACTGGTAGCCCATCATCTGTGATTCCTGCTGGCACCGATGCAGCTGGGTGACCAGTGAGATTGAATGGTGAAGTAAGAACCCAGCCATGATGGGGGTCTATCTCAACACCGTCAACTTCTGAAGGGCCGTGTGTGTCGTGTGGAAATGGGGGTACGGTTGCAGTCGGTGTGAGAAGGAGGTCATACTCATTAAAGAGACTCTCAAATGTCCTCAGAACGTCCGTCCGTACAGCGTCAGTTCGCTTATACTCGACAGCACGGGTTTGCTGTCCTGATTCAATTCGATTGACCACATTAACAGGGAGGTCCTTTTTGTGATCAAGTAAGTCCACGCCGTAGTTATCTTGCAACATCTCTGCTAGGTCAGCATAGAAAACTTCTAGTGCTACCTTCATAGATTGCTGGATAGCATCCCACGAGTTCGAGAAGTCTGGCGTTATGGGTGACACCGTTGCTCCGGTGGTCGAAAACACTTCGACAGCCTGGGTAAACGCTTCACGTACTTCTGGATCTACTGGAAGTTCCCCGAAGTCCGCTGTGTAACCTATATTGAATCCACTAATTTCGCGGTCGATCACCTCCCGATAGTTGATCTCGTCGTCAGGAGTGCTAAATGGGTCACCTGGATGCGGTCCGGACATCACGTCCATGGCGAGGGCTGCGTCCTCAACTGTCCGAGTGAGTGGGCCACTGGAGAGAAATGGAGTGTGAGTGGCAAATGCATTTGATGGAAAAACCTGAGGTACCCGTCCATATGATGGCTTGAGTCCAAACACACCACAGAATGCCGCTGGAATGCGAACCGAACCTGCAATATCCGATCCTTGCGCAATTCCTGTGAGACCAGCGGCAACTGCCGCTGCACTTCCACCCGATGAGCCGCCAGAGGTTCGAGTTTCGTCGAAGGGTGTTACGGTCGTGCCGACGTTATCAAGCATGTTGTCTGTCGTCCCTTTATGTCCGAATTCAGGTGTGTTCGTCTTTCCTATGACAATTGCTCCTGCTTGTTCAAGTCGGTCGACAAGGACTGCATTCGACTCAGCCACATTTCCAGAGAACGGTTTCGCTCCAAATGTGTGTCTTTCATTCTCGACGAACGCATAGAGATCTTTCACAGCAACTGGAACTCCATGCAGTGGGCCGATGTCTCTCTTTGAATCAAGAGCGCGCTCGCGCTCCTTTGCTTTCTGTATTGCATTATCTTCTAGAACGGTGATGTATGCATTAAGTGTATTATTATACTCTCTGATTCGCTCGAGATATGTTTGGACTACATCAACAGGGGAAAGTGAACCACGACGGATTTGGTCTGAAAGTTCCGAAACGGATGTGAATGTGTCGACAGTCATAATATAACCGGATTGACTATGGACTTATATAGGTGTGGTGGCTGAATTCAATCTTGTCCGTACTTATATTGCTTTCGTTGATTATCTGTACTGCAATCTCTGTGAGTGCGCGCTCCGTCTCGGTCACAGACTATCGGGGAAATTTGGGTAATTGTATAAATATTACTGAATAGACAACGTATATCCGCCACCTAATTAGCCAAAAACTTCCGCTGAAATGACCCGGGCCGTGCAATACTGAAATTCAAGACGATGCGTGACAAATACTCACGCAGTATGGCCGAGTCCGGTGGGACGACCAAAGAACAAATTAACATCTTCAAGATCGACGAAATCTACCTCTTCAAACACTACTTTGAGGGCGTGGACGTCTTCGGCCGACTGAAACCGTTTTATAACCACAGTCAGTATCGGTTCGAGGTTCCCACCGATGAGTTCGAGGAACTCCGTTCGTTTTTAACCGACCACGGGTACGACCTGGTTGTCGTTGAGCCAATTGCAAAGTTTGTCGTTGTCGTCGAAAAATACACCGCACACCCCGAGAACATCTTCAAAGATTCGGTGATACAACGGAGCGCCAACGGCTATAATTGCTTTCTTCTCACTGACCAGTACGCCGTCGCTGAGGCTGTCTCCGAAGGAGCGACACGACTCTCTGACACCGATCTTCAAAACCCGTTTCGGTAAGGCCAACGGGGCCGATTTAAAGCGCACTCATTTGGGATAGACTGACTCCTTACAACGGGGGCATTCGGCAAGAAATCGGGGCCACCCACCTGCTGTCTTGTACTTGATCACGAGATTTGCAGACGGAATCGGTATGTTACAGTCCGGGCACACACCAAGAATCGGCTCATCTGCCCCGATTTTTCTATCCCTCAGCATACATAACTAGACAGAACTCTGCTAGATAGTTACTTACCGCCTTCTCTTCTTCCAGAGGCTTTCAAACTAATGCGTCACTAATTCCCGATCTCGATAGTCGTTGTGCCGCCTCTTTTCAGTTACTGGGGTTTCCACAGAGTTGATCGCAGGTTTCAATAGCGATTTGCTTTCTGGTTCTCAATCGACTGCGTAGCTGCAGTTAATCCAACCTGCCACTGCTTCTACACGGCTAATATTTATCTCTATTGATAATATAGCGTTACTGTTTTGGTCTAGTGTTGTCACTCCCCGATATGGGAGACAGTTCGTATGAACAGGGAGCGACGATTTCTACTGATGGGATAACAATCCACCAGCTGTATACAAGTGATGAATTCGAGGTTCCCTCTGTCGTCCTCAAACTTGTTTCTAATCGCCAAGAACCGGTACGTGTCACGCTTACAGTCCCAGACATCGATGTAGAGCGCATCGGGTTTCATCCCGACTTCGGTCAGGACGCATGGACACTTCATTCTGACAAACTCGAATTCGAAGCGGAGCTGGAACCGGACACAGATTTGACCACACTCTATGCTGTCGATTCTCCGGATAAATCGATGATCAGCCGGGCGATACGTGAATTAGAAATTACCGAAATCACTCCCCTTGATACTCCTGAGAATCAGTCAGACCTTGGCGCTGCGAAAGAGGTGAGTGTTGCTGAGGGAACGGATAACACCGATCCGTTAGCAGAGGATGTCTTCGTAGACATCAGGAACTCAGACCCCCAAGATATCGAAAACGAAGATGTTGTCGCAGACGACACTAGCGACACTGGGGACAGCCCTGACGATATCCTAATCGATACAGACGATTTCGATACCGACATCGAGCCGGGGTCATCACTGACAGACGATCCCGACTCTTCAACTGACTCAGCCCAGACCAACGATGATGGCGCAACGCAAACTAACGAAACTTCCGATGAGGACCCGGCAAAACACCCATTCAGCGAGGACACGATGAATCGCGACACTGACACCATCGAGCTAGCATCTCTTTCAACCGAAGTATTGATCGAGGAATTAGACCACCGAATCGAAGTTGACAATCTCTCCGAAGAGCATCGTCAGCGACTTGCGTCGTTGAGTACCGGAGTGAGCGCTAACGAACAGGCTCATGATGCCAAAATCTCTCATCTTCAATCCCGGATGAGTGATATTGAGGCATACCACCAATCTATGGAGGAGGTCTTCGACGAGCACGGTGATCCCGCTACAATCTTCGGTGACTTCGAAGAACGCGTCGAAGAATTGGAGGCAGAACTTGACGACATGAAAGACCAGGTCGAATCCACGCCAGATTGGGACGACACAGTCGAACCACGCCTCCAATCTGTCGAACAGGAAGTTGAGGAACAATCGGAGGATCTGGATGACGTCGACGAACAGGTCGAGGATCTTCAATCAGAGCTCAACGATCTCCAGCGTTGGCGGAAGAAGGTGACTGGTGGACTCAAAACGTTCATGGAGGACTAACATGCGGGCCAGAGATACCCCGTAATCGAACGATGACAGAGACAACACAGAGCGACAAGGATGTTGATGCTCTTGACTACCAGGTAACGGTCTATCAGTTGGATACGTATCTGGCGGTCAAATTCACGTTTTCAAATCAGGGGGACGGGACAATTACAGTCGACTACCTCCAGAACGTGCCCGAGGATCTATCTAACTCACAGGTCAGTTTCTCAGAGAAATATATGGATGAGTCCTGGGAATTGCAAGCTTCATCAGTAGCGTTCTGTACAGACCTTGAAAGTGGAGAGCAAGTCGAGACGGTATACGGAATTCGTGGCGTTGATATTCCGGATCTTCTGGATCTCATCTCCACAGGGTCGGTTATTGCTACTCAGGGAGGACGTGTCCTTAGCACGTCGACTGACCTTGATCCGGAAATTCAGGTAGAAGACAACGATGAGACATCTGACCCTGAGACTAACGGAACGTCTGCTGTCTCCGAAACCGGGGCGGAATCTGAGGATAATTTACAGGGAGACGAAACTTCAACCACTGAATCGACTACAGCCACTGCGGCGTCTACTCCGAACGGAGAACAGACCACAGACGACGTCCAGCCGGAAGAATCCGCAGACTCTGACTCGGAATCCACAGACAGAACGACACCAGATGCTGGGTCGACGGATCGATCAAACGGAGCGACGGAGACTTCTGATGAATCACTCATCGAAGACGAGCGTCCTCCTGCATTACCTGCAAACCGCTCGGACTATATTCTTGAAGATGTCCGAGAGGAAATTGAGTCTTCTTCCGAATTTGAATGGGTCGATCTCGAGGGGGAGCAAACCGGGGGCTCTGAGAACGCGAACGAGACTGGTGGTGTTCTCAGTTGGGCCCGCTCGTATCTCCCCTTCTAGCTGTTCGTTTTGCCAACTGGAGAGCAATCTCTGACTGACACTCAGAAGCTAACCGGAAACACCGACCTCGCCGCGATATCTACTGGACGGGAGGGGTGTAATCCCGCGGTCAATAGCTATCTCGGAAGCTTGGAACCCTCGCTCCGCTGCTTATCCGATAGGTCCTCGATCGATCACATATGTCAAAGAACTCGTCAACCAACGACACTCCCGCGCAAGAATCCACGGGGCTTCCGACACGGGATGCAGATGACAATCGCGATCTACTCCGTCGGAGGAAGTCAGTAAGCCACGAGAACCTTCTCCCATCGCTGGACGAGGGAATCACGCTGCTTGATATTGAAGCAGGCCGCGGCGTGCCGGTTCTCCAGTCGGTTGTTCTCGACCACCTCCTCCAACACGATGGGGATGCGTTTTGGGTTGATACAAATGGCCACGCGACCACGACACAACTTGCACGTATCGCGCCTAGTAGACGTCTCATCGACCGGATACACGTTGCCCGAGGCTTCACCCCGTACCAACACTACGGCGCTGTCTGCAACCTCTCGTCAGTGATTAATGAAGCGCTCCGAGACGCTGTCTCCAACGACACAGACCCCTCCCAGGTGTACGGGCGCAACGCCACGAGTCAACGAAATCCACCCTCTTTACTCGTTATCCCGGAACTTGACGCCCACTATCGCGATGCCGATACGCTCGGGGACACCCACGCCCAGACGCTTCAAGCGCGTGTCCTTGCACGGCTCGCGACGTATGCAAACGGGTACGATCTCCCGGTGCTTGTGACTCGGACTGATAAAGACGAATTCACAGCATCGCTCGCAACCGCTGCAGACCATCACCTCACGTGCGAACGCACGCCTATGGGCCCGCGGTTCGTCGGCGAGGAGTTCGAGACACTCGTCTACCCAGTCGAGAGTGGATACTACCAAACAACGTTCGCGTATTGGCAGCAGGTACTCGGGATTCGAGCTCGCCAGGTTGGTCTTGAATCGCCAGACAACACTCAGTCGATGTCCAGTACGACCAACGTTGGGACGGGTGTGACATCCGATGGCTCATCGGCGAACCTCACCGCGAACCCCCTGCTTGATGCCTGGGATGGGTCAGCGAGTGCAGCCGGGTGGTAACGATGGGGCGAACAAACCCGACATACAGAGACGCGCTTCGCGCGATCCGGGAGCGCTGGGCTGACTTTCGGCGTGCGCTCCGCAGCCGTGACCAACCCCGGTTTGACCAGTTATTCGAGTATGCCCGGGAACACGCAGACGCGAGTGGACTGCTGAATCATGCCAACCCGATTCTCCCGGCTCTCTTCAGCATCGATCTTGAGCAGGAAGCACGACTCGATGCTCAGGAAGAACGTCTCGACAAGCTTGAAACCCAGCTTGACGAACTCGAAGACAAACTGGAGTCGACGCCACTGGATGAGATGGGCAGACAAACCCAAGGGAGCGACGAATAATATGCCATTCAAGATCGATTTTCTTGACGACGGACGCGTCCTCGAATGGCATAAGACAGAGGACAGCATCACTACAACAGAACAAGATAGATACACCCCGCGTTTTTTCGTGGGTCCCCGGTCGACAGACGTCGATATCGATTATGCCGCCCTCCGTGCCCTCTACGAGCGCCATCCAGATGTCGTCGCGACCGATACCGTCCAAAGACGTCCCGGCTTCCGTCGCGACAACGAGGAAGTACTCGCCGTCGATGTCGACCATATCGACCACATTACTACCGTGGCACGTCAAGCACGACAGCTATCTGACTATCCAGTCGGCGATCTTGTTTGTTACAACGTCGACTTCTCCAGAGAGTTCCGGTATTGTCTCGAGAACGGTATCGACCCGACACCCGCTGGCGAATTATCGACGCTTAGACTGAGTGTCCCAGTGGGTGAAACCGCGAAAGATACGTACACGGCCCTTCGCATCGGAGAGAACACAGTCACCGGCGAACCGATTGATATCATCAATACTCTCCAAGACGCGTTAGAGCGGCGCGACCCGGATATCCTGATCTGCTCGGCAGGTCAACTCATCCCGACGCTGCACGACATGGCGACAGAGGCAGGAATTGAGACGTTCACTCTCGGTCGCAGATCCGATGTTGCGTACCAACAACTCGCTGGCCAATCGACGTATACGAGTTACGGTCGGGTCGGTCACTCGCCCGCTCGGTATAACGTCCCCGGACGAGCAATTATCGACGAGTCGAACACGTTCTTCTACGGCCAGACCAACCTCGACGGAATGCTGGACCTCGTGTCGCGCTCGAAAAAACCAGTACAGGAACTCTCGTGGGCATCAATCGGGAATGTCCTCACCGCAATCCAGATCCGTGAAGCCCACGACCGCGGGGTACTGGTGCCGTGGAACTCCTGGCGCCACGAATTCTATAAATCCATGGGGACACTCCACGACGCCGACCGCGGCGGATTCATCTTCGCCCCAGATGTTGGACTTCACGAAGACGTTCACGAACTCGATTTTTCTTCGCTGTATCCGAACATCATCTGTACACGGAACGTCTCTCCGGACGTCATTCGATGTGACTGTCACTCCGAGCGCTCCGATGTCCCAGAACTCGACTACTCGATCTGTGACGAACGAGGATACCTCGTCGATGTCCTCCAGCCGATCATCGACGACCGTGACCAAATCAAAGCCGACATTCGTCGCGAACAGCAGCGCGACGACCCAGATCAAGACCGACTCACTGAACTCCAGGGCCGGTCAGATGCGCTGAAGTGGATTCTTGTTGCTTGTTTCGGATACCAGGGGTTCAGTAACGCGAAGTTCGGACGGATCGAGTGTCATGAAGCAATCAACGCGTTCGCTCGCGACATTCTGTTGACCGCAAAACAACGACTCGAAGACGGCGGATGGCGTGTCGTCCACGGCATCGTTGATTCGATCTGGGTGACTCCGGATCCAGAAATCGAGGACTGTCAACGGGAAGACCTCGACGCCCTCGCGAAGGAACTCACCGAGACGATCGATATCCGTCTCGAACATGAAGCTCACTACGACTGGGTCGCATTTGTCCCACAACGCGAGAGTAACGCTGGCGCACTGACGAAATACTTCGGGAAAGTGGCTGACGAGGAAACGTTCAAACTCAGAGGTATCGAAGCGCGCCAGCGCTCCACACCGTCGTTCATAGAGAACGTCCAGCGCGAATGTCTTTCCCGGTTCGACGATACTCGTTCTCCCGATGCTGTTCTAGATTATCTTAAACAGGCTATCGCGCAGCTCTATTCAGGGGGTGTCCCAGCTGACAAACTTGTCGAGAGAAACCGCGTCTCCAAAGGCGTGGATGAGTATACACAGTATACGCATAACGTCGCGGCGCTCGAACGAGCTAACGACCACGGTCTCGCAGTCAATCCGGGACAAGATATCGAATACGTGGTCGTTGACGACGACAAATCATCTCGCGAGCGTGTTGCGTTGGCTCACGAAGACATCGATACGTACGATCCGGCCTACTACGAGACACAACTCATCCGAGCTGTAGAGAGTATTCTGTCTCCACTCGGCTGGGATCGTTCAGATATCAGACGAGAACTCGCCGAAACACACGAGATCGGCTTGACAAGTTTCATCGCGCAAAACTAACTCCTCCAACAGGTGAAACAGTAGCCTCTCGACGCTAGAACGCTTAAAATGACTGTTGTGAACGTGACAAAACCGACAGGCGAAAATCTTGTTGGCACTGACCAAAATGGGTCTTCACTGTGTCTAAGAAGGGATCCCCACTAGTATTTTGAGCATAGGGCACATCACGTATATTCCCATGGACATGCGGGTCCGGATTACCCATGACAGATATAGAAAACCTTGCCGAAACCATCCACGAGAAACTCCCCGCAGAGGCTACGATAACCGTTGCTGAAATCGAAGAACGACTTGACTCACTTGTCAACGAGTATCAAGTCCCAGTAAATGAAGCACAACGAACCGTCCAGAATAACATTATTGATGATTTGGACGTGGATTCAGACGAAATTCAAAGCAGGCTCCAACAGACTAATATCGGTGATATTGACGAACCTGACGAATGGATCGACGTAACTGCGAAAGTAGTTGATCTATGGGAGCCACGGAGTGAATCCATCGGACAAGTCGGACTCCTCGGCGACGAGACTGGCACAATCAGATTCGTTAAATGGAAGAAATCGGGACTTCCTGAACTCCAGGAGGGGGAAGTATACTATCTTGAGAGTATTGTGACTGACGAATACGAAGGCTCCTATTCAGTGAAATTGAATAGTTCTACTACTGTCAAGGAAGCAGATGTCGAGATAACAGTCAATACTGGTTCGACTGAAGTTGAGGGAGCGTTGGTGGACATCCAAACAGGCAGCGGGCTTATTAAACGATGTCGGCAGAATGGTTGCTCACGGGTACTCCGAGAAGGTTTGTGTGCAGAACACGGGGAAATTGATGGTGAGTTTGATCTCCGTATCAAGGGTGTTCTCGACGATGGAGAGTCTGTACAAGAGATACTGTTCGACCGCGAACTGACTGAGTCACTGACCGAGATCACGTTGGAGGAAGCCATCGAGATGGCGAAAAGCGAGATAGACCGAAATATCGTTGTGAGTGAAATGGAAGAACGAACCCTCGGCAGATATTATCGAGTTACGGGCTCTCACCTAAATCGATATTTTTTGGTGGATACTATAGAAGAATTGGAGTGTGTCCCACCATACGAAGAACTGTTAATCCGTGGGCGGTCGCTCCAGATAGAGAACTAGACCCTGTAATCTATAGGCGGATCAGGCCGAGTGTCTCGGGGCTTGGCCCAGAGCGGTTCACAACCGTGTGACTAAAAATCTTCTAAACCGGCTTGCTCGGTACTTTCCGGTTCGATGATTTCAGGGGCATCGTTCCTGGGATTGTTTACCTTATTCGATATTGGATATGTTTCGAGATCATCTTCTGGATACGGTTTGCACAAGGATGTTCGGGTTTCGGGACCTCCATGTAGCCATTCGTCCTCTGTGGTTTCTGGCAATATGACCGGCATGCGATCATGTATCGGCTGGATAACGTCGTTTGCATCCGTCGTGAGAATTGTGACCGATCGAACCGACTCCTCATTAATCGTTGTTTCTTGCCAGAGGCCAGCCATGGCAAAGGCCGGGTCGTCTTCGCGAAATATTCGGTACGGTTGTTTCGAGCCACTTTTGAGGTGCTTCCATTCGTAAAACCCGGATGATGGAACCAGACACGGCCTGTGTTGCCAGGCTTCAGAGAATAACCGTTTTTCATGTGCAGTCTCAGACCGTGCGTTAATGTACCTATCACTGAGTTCGTTGGCCCATGGTGGAAGCAATCCCCAGTTGAATTGGTCAATCTCTGCTGGCGCTTTATTCGTTATGACTTCAAGCGGCTGCCCCGGGTTGATATTATATCTGGGCGTATACCCACCGTCAGTTACGACCCTTGCATCAAATTGATCCTGTAGTACATCCTGTGGGATGAAAAGCGATGTCCGACCACACATAGTGAGTAAGAATACGCAATCGGACAAAATTCCTTCGGATGGAGTTCCTGGTATTGGCTACCTCTATACAACTCTTAGACCTTGAGGTATCGGGGAAATATAAGATCGATTATATCATTCTCAGAAATCCAGTCTACGGCATAGCTTCAAAGAGCTAAATATTACTCCCGTCTGGTATATTTCCGCCATTACGGCTCTATATTTGTAATACCCGTCTGTGAATTCAATTAATCATTAATCATTATAGAGCAATAAATAATTATTGTCTTTGTCTAATTATTGTGCATTTATATATTTTGTAATAGTTATAACTTAGAATTTATCAAGCTACTATCCTATACGTATTTTTGGTTTTTTATTAACAACAGCCAAATATTTGTCATCGCACTCCTAACCAAACTAATCATGCTACAGATCGGTGCACACGTTTCGATAAGTGACGGATTCGACTCCGCAGTTTCAACCGAAGAGGAACTCGGCGGTAACGTTGGCCAAGTTTTTGTTGGCTCACCCCGGGGATGGAAAGTCAAAGAAATAACCGAGTCAGATCGAACTGATTTCCAAAGCTCTCTTGAAGAGGTACAAATGGGCCCCTGGATAGTCCACGGGACCTATCTGATCAACTTTGCGACGCCGAAAGACGATCTCGCTGAAAAGTCTATTCAGGCCGTTCAGGGCGAGTTAGACGCCTGTAGCACACTGGGGATCCCGTATTATGTTTTCCATCCTGGCTCTCATACAGGTGCAGGTGAGGAAACCGGGGTCGAAAATGTCGCAGAACGACTCTCAGAACTCGATATCCCCAACAATACGATGTTACTCCTCGAGAACACCGCCGGGAAGGGGACGACCGTCGGAAAAACCTTTGAACAATTAGATCAGATGGTTGAACTCTCTACTTACACATATGACGAAGTGGGTATCTGTCTGGATACCTGCCATCTGTTTTCTGCAGGATATGATTTTAGAACGGAGGATGATATGGACCAGTTGGTGTCCGAAGCAACAGAAGTAATCGGGATTGAGAATATCCAGTATCTGCATTTAAATGACTCTAAACACCCGCTGGGTTCAGAAAAGGACGAGCATGAACACATCGGGGAGGGTGAGATCGGAGAGCAAGGATTCAGGAATTTCATCAATCATTCAGGGTTCAGGGAATTACCGATGGTATTAGAAACTCCTGAAGATAGCAAAGGATATGCCTGGAATATCAAGAAGGTTCGTTCACTTTACGAGTAATACACTACCCAAATGGCGTTAGTATTCCACATTTAGCCCATCCCCGAAACTCAAACTTCGAGCTTCTCTTGATACACTTTTTCTTTGTCCATAAGTTCCTTGAAAATCTTCTTTTCAGGGATGAGCTCTTTCAGGTGGTCTTCACACAGAGCGACTGTATCGTCGTACATCTCGAAATCGATATGCTTTGGTTCCCCATCGTCGTCCTTAATTAGACAATCAACTTTCGGGAGCTGATACGTCCCAGCATTCTCACAAAACGCGCAGCCGCGATCTTGATGCCAGGATGAATCGTTCAGTAGACTTCCAAACTTCTCTGTTTCACACTGTTCGCAATAGAGGCCTAGCTCTTGGTGATTGATCTGATTCACTATGACCCTATTGAACACTTCTGACTCTTCACATCCTATGCAATTCATGGATAACTCTACTTTGTCTCGTATTAGTGGAGTGGTAGATACATAGGGGGAATATATAATACTATTCATATTCGTGAAGATTGACATGGATAGCTATAAGGAATCCTTACTAATCGGACAGTTAAATATATTTTAGACTTACTTAGATTGCCTTTCAGGGCAGGCAAACATTTTTCTGGGATATACTTCCACCATGGTTTACTTACCTATAATACCGTATGGATTCTCGTTCAAGTTGGCAGGCTACTGCAAGCCAGCCAGCGCTCCATGTACGCGGGGGTACAACCGAAGAGTAACCCCCATTCTCCCCTTCAAAGCTCCCACATGGAATATTCACTAACTTCTTTGCGTCTCACTAGCGGCCGGTTGGGTACAAGTTTTGGATAGATATTGCTCTGCGTCGTCTGCTTCAACTCGACAATCCACACATTGCCATCGTCGCACTGATCCTCGATGTTTTACCTTTGGGATGATTTTGTGCCCGTTCAACGTGAGCGATTTTTTGATATCTGGCATCATGGGACACCTGATTTACTGAGCAGCTTTTGGGACTGTATCGAGTTCGCT
This sequence comes from Halovenus marina, assembly GCF_051414115.1. Taxonomy (NCBI): domain Archaea; kingdom Methanobacteriati; phylum Methanobacteriota; class Halobacteria; order Halobacteriales; family Haloarculaceae; genus Halovenus; species Halovenus marina. The sequence goes on from NZ_JBLKNZ010000002.1 coordinate 136,228, forward strand.
GACTCGCTCTTTCGATTGATGCCCCACTTCGTGAACTCAACTAACTCATCATATCCCGGGGGATTCATGGAACGGCTTACCATTATCGCAGGCGGCTCCCCGAATTTTGCTTCTTCTCTGGATCCGAAGCACGTGAACTTGGACCCGGAGAAACTCCTTTTTTCATCGAATTCCGAGGTGATAGTCCTGCGCATGTGTACCACGTTAACTCTTGCTGATGGCTATTATCCGATCAATAACAAGTATGTATTATAAATCTGTTGTTCCAAAAAGTGAAATATCATTATGTGTATATAATGTTGATGTTACTAAGAGATAGTATCTATATCTATCTCTTTGCTAACCTTAGCAATATATGGTATTTCTTGTAGTAAATAACACAAAGACGGGATCTACGGTTCATACCTCTATATATGTCAATAATGCATACGGAAGATTTTATTACGGTTGCTCTCATGAGGTGGGTTGCACGCACTGAATCGATGTCCAGAGCATCTACCACATCGCGTATCCCAAACAATCTAGCAGTATGAAGCCTAGACCCTCGGGTTTAGTTTCTACTCACGAATGACGTGACAGCAGACCATGGACGATAACACGGAGAGCAAACCAAATAACGACGAGATCCCGCATCCAAACTTGGATGAGGTTGGCCCTGCGGACGATGAGTCTCAAGACTCAGATGATACTCAACGCGTCGAACATGGAGCTACGGATCAAGCTATCCCCGATCTTGAATCCGCGCAATCTGACTCAGACGCGGGGCTTTTCGACAATTTGCTCGAGGGTGAACCCATATTCAAGAAAAAGGAGGTGCTTCGACCGTCCTACACCCCACAGAAGTTACCACACAGGAACGATCAGATCAACAATATCGCGACGATTTTAGTTTCGGCGCTTCGAGGAAATACACCGTCAAACATTCTCGTGTATGGGAAAACAGGTACGGGGAAAACCGCTAGTGCGCGATATGTGAGCGACGAGTTAGAGCAAACGTCACAACAGTATTCAGTTCCATGCGAAGTCGAATACATAAATTGTGAAGTTACAGATACTCGGTATCGCGTTCTGGCGCGATTAGCGAACAAATTCATCCAAGATAACTTCGATCGTATTGAAGATGACGTGGAGACACTGAACCAACACATCGAAAACCAAAATATGGGTCAACTGAGCGAGATGGGGTATGACTCTGTGGAAGCGGCAAGTCAACGCGTCAGGACCCTCGAAATGTATCGCGATTCCCATGAACAAGTACCAATGACGGGGTGGCCCACGGATCGTGTCTACGACGAATTCTTCTCAGCAATTGACCTGTACCAGCGAGTTATCGTGATAATGCTCGACGAAATCGATAAATTAGTCGAGAAATCTGGTGACGATACGTTATATAATCTCTCCCGTATAAACTCTGATCTGGAACGAACTCGTGTTTCAATAATCGGCATCAGCAACGATCTCAAATTCACTGACTTCCTCGATCCCCGAGTAAAATCGAGTCTGGGGGAGGAAGAGATCGTTTTTCCACCATACAACGCTCAACAGTTGACAGACATTCTTAAACAACGGTCTGAAATTGCGTTTAAAGATGATGTATTAGCTGAAGAGGTCATTCCCCTCTGTTCAGCGTTCGCAGCCCAAGAACATGGGGACGCACGACGCGCAATTGACCTTCTTCGTACTGCCGGTGAGCTCGCCGAACGCTCGCAGAGCGATATAGTGCGCGAAAAGCACGTTCGGAAGGCCCAAGAAAAGATCGAGTTCAATCGTATTGTAGAGGCCGTTAGAACCCTCCCACAACAATCCAAACTCATTCTGTTAGCGATAATCAAGCTCGAAAAGCGAGGCGAGAGTGATATTAATACCGGAGAAGTCTTCAACGAATACAAGCGGATTTGTGGAGAAATTGGGATAGAGGTACTCACTCAACGTCGAGTTACTGACCTTATTAGTGAACTTGATATGCTTGGGATCGTGAATGCTGTCGTTGTGAGTAAGGGACGATATGGACGTTCCAAAGAAATCAACTTGTCAGTACCACTGGAAGAAACCCTTTCAGTTATCGAATCGGATTCGCGACTATCTGATTTGCAAGAAACATAACTAAATTTGTTGATGGCCAAAGATCCACATCATATATCAATATATCTTTCCAGACCTACGAAACCCCCACAAATGGAACGATCCAGATCTCACCGTGCGCGTCAATAAAATGTTCTAATTCATCACGATCGCGTATCGGATAACTTGTTTCCGTATAGATTGGAACAGAAGGGCCAATCGTTGTTCCTAGCCGCAAGAAACGTAATCTGACGTGCTCCGCGTCTTTCATAAGTTCTTCATTAGAATATTGGTCAAGCAGCTCTCGGACAGCTTCTAAATTCTCGTTGAAATTCTGCTCCGTTTGTTCCCATGCTTCATCCAACAGCTGTTTTCCTTGATTAGTCTTAAGAGGCGCTGCGGCTGGCTTTTCTCCAAAAGTTTCCCGTAAATCCTGAGCGTCTTCTCCTTGGAACATCTTATACTCTTGAAACGTCTCATACGGTCGAGATACAGCATCAATAACATCCTCCATCGCTGCTTTTGCTCGTTGGACTGCTATCTTTCGACTCGGCGCTTCAACCAGAATATAGACTAAGGCTTCTTCGTTTTTCACTGGTAGCATTACAGGTGCTCTTCCAATTAAGATTTTGGCAGGAGTCCCTGTTGTGATTTGTTTCTGACTGATTGAGTATCATCCCCTGCTTCTATTTTTCTCGGGCTCGAATCTATTGGTAATGGATCTTGACGCATATCCCTTGCCAGATACCGAGACTATTGCTGAGGTAGTCGAGACAGGTCTTCAGAAAGGTGACGTCATTACGATCTTCGCCAATTGTGATGTCGAATACGAGGGTCGCGCTTCTGGATATCTTGGAGTTGGAGAACGACTGATTATCGCTAAGCCTGATGGCACGTTACTAGTTCATCGACCAACTGGAAACGACCCCGCTAATTGGCAACCTCCTGGAAGCTCTATCTTTGCCAGCGTCGACGATGATGGCTGTACAATCACAGCTCGTCGATCAGACCCGATTGAGCGCGTCAACGTTCACCTTCGTGGTACATATCATATTGTTAGATACCCCGCGGAAGATTCTGTACCCCTGGAGCTTTCTGGGACAGAAACTGAGATGCACGAGTATATTTTGGATAATCCAGACGAGGTTGAACAGGGACTCCGGGTCCTCGAGCACGAGCGGGAAACACCATATGGGACGATTGATATATTTGCGACAGACTCAGAGGGGCTCCCAGTCGTTATCGAGGTGAAGCGACGTCAAGCCACACTCTCCCACGTCGATCAGTTGAAACGGTACATGGATCAATATCGGGAATCGAATCCGAATGCAAGAGGAATCCTTGTTGCGCCAGATGCAAGCGACAGAGTGAGACGAACGCTTCGTGATAATGACCTGGAATTCGGTCAACTTGAGGAATTTGCTGTCGGTCGTGGTGATGTCACGTCTACAACTTTTGATGACTTTCTGTGATTTGCCGTATTACCTACTAAGATATAACAGGTAACTACACTATAGTTAGATGCAGATTGATAACTATTATATGTGGGTGCTATCATCTAGCACACAGCAGGAGCTACGTAATTATGTCAAATAAAGCCAAGACGATCTCGTTTCGGGTTGAAGAAGAGAAATTCCAGAAGCTACAGACTCTCACTACTCAACAGAATCTCTCATTATCCTCGATTTTCCGAGACTACGTTGATACAATCACTGCCCATGAGGGGAGAGTTAGTGTTGTTCCTGAATACGAGGTTGGAAACACAGCAAGCCAAGCCTCAAACGAGTTTCCTCTCACTGTCGAGATACCGAAAAGCGTAGTGAGAGAACATGAACAGTTAGAGTTAGAGTGTGAACATCTCAGAGAGCAACTTACAGAGTACCAACAAAAAGTAAGCCATCTCGAATCGGAACTCGAATCGGAAAAATCCGCTACACAACAGATGGTATACTTAGAAGAATTAGATCCTTGAAACCCTTTCTTTTGTACGGAACTGCTCCTCTGTACTCTCTTAATCCCACCGGACTTCGATATTGAAATCGTCGACAGCGATCAGGTCTGGAGTAAATTCTCGTCCGACTTCACGCTTGAGTGACTCTGGAATGTTCGTCGGGCTGTCTATTGTCACTCCAGTAAACGCCAGTCGGGAATCCGGTCGATCCGGTGAAACCATATATCCAATCATCCCAACTCTGAGGTCATATGATTTGTATTCATGTTGGACTTTTCCTGCCCAGGATACCAACCGTGCTGAGTTCGGAGCGTTATTATGGCTATATTCAGTATCGATGTATCCTTTTTCAAGAAGAGTTTCTGCAGTCCCCACATTCATCGGAGGGAAAGTGCGGGTCATTTCTGGCCCAAAAAATATTGTGCCATACTTCGATTCCTCTTCCCAATTGATACTCTTCCCAAACGCAATTTGCTCTAACTCCCGGTCTTTGGTTTTCGTATCGCGCATATCGATCTACCCCATAACTTCTGGGTTATCTCGGTCTGAATACATAGATTCTCCATCTATAAAGTAATTCTTGAACGAGTGCATCTACTTTTCTGGATACGATACACATTCCAACAAAGCATATATCGGCTGAAGCGCAACGATCCCTACTGAATGGCTGACAAGGACAAGACCCACTGGATTGTTCCAACAAAGGGTGCGACTACGCTGCCCGTAATCGAGATCCTGACTGGTCGGGGATTCATTACTGGGAAATCTGGCAGTGGGAAGTCTAATTCAGCGGGGGTAATCGCGGAGGAATTACTGGATAACGGCTATAACCTCTTGGTAGTCGACCCAGAGGGGGAATATTACGGACTCAAAGAGAAATATGAAGTTCTACATGTTGGGAATGACGATATTTGTGATGTACAAGTAACAGCGGAACATGCTGACGAACTAGCGACGATAGCTTTAGAGCGCAATATGCCGATCATCTTGGACGTATCGGGGTATCTGGATGGTGATGCTGCGCGTGAACTTATCGCGAGTACCGTTCGTGAGTTATTCCGGAAAGAAAAGAAAGCACAAAAACCGTTTTTACTCGTTGTCGAAGAGATGCAGGAATATCTTCCTCAATCAGGAGGGACTGATGAACTCAGCGAACTTCTCGAACGAGTTGCTAAGCGAGGCCGCAAGCGAGGACTAGGTATGCTCGGCATCTCACAACGACCATCGTCAGTTGATAAGGATTTCATCACCCAGTGTGACTGGATGATCTGGCATCGATTGACCTGGCAAAACGATATTGACGTGGTTCGTAACATCCTTGGCTCCGATATTGCATCCCAAATTGAAGATCTGGATACTGGTGAAGGATATCTAATGACCGACTGGGACGAATCAGTTGAATGCGTCCAGTTTAAACGCAAGAAAACTCATGATGCAGGAGCAACACCTGGATTGGAGAGCTACGACCGCCCAGATTTGAATTCAGTAAGCAAGGACCTCATCCGTGATATTAAAACAGGAGATGTCTCGGCAGATCCAGATACTGCTGTTGAAGCTTCAAGTGAAGTCCCGGCTCAATCAGAGGGAGAGTCATCTACAATTGAAACTACCGAGTCCCCTGATTCTTCCAATTTAGATGAGATGGTCTCAGAGGATGGAGACACTACAACAGGGGGCGACCCAGCAGATCTAAATTCGTTGAGTGATGATGAACTCCGTGAACGGGTAGAATCACTTCGTCGACGGAACCAGAATTTAGAGGCACAGGTTGCCGAATTACAATCATCGAATCGGACCTCAGCGCGAGAACCCCATGAACGGACACCACAGACAGTTTCGAAGCCGCCCCAGAAACCCGTCCCACCTGACCCTCCTGCGCAACGCAGCGGCTTTTCCGGAAATCTAGTAGAGCTAGTCCACTTATTTGGCTATCTGCTCCGTTCCATCACATATCGAGTCAGGTCGTTCTTGCATCGGATACGATACAGCGATTAGTCAACTTGCAACTATCGAGAGGGTCCTGCGCTTGTTGTGAATTCTCGCCAGTGTTGTATGCCCCAGTATCCGATCCCAGTCGCTACAAGCGCCGCTGCAAAAAAGTAGATTATCAATCTCGAATCGAACACTGTTGAGCGATTGTTCGCAGCAAATAGAACGCCTTCGACACTAAAGAACGTCAATATGAAGGATAGTATCCCGGTGAAGATGGCTGATACAATTATTGTCTTTCCTTCAGATATGTTGAATTCTAAGTAGATTATCGTCGAGACAAACACGATAGCTACGGTGACCAGATACCAGGGAAGTCTGTCATCGAACTCAGTTACTTCTCCCGACATTAATGCGATGAGCCCAACAAAACAAGCTGTTAAAATTATCGTGAACCCACCGATAATGAGGGTGATTCGGAGAATAAACTGCCGGTTCCAATCCATTCTACCAGAGAACAATAAGGCAAGTTGTAAAAAGTGTACTGTCTACCAGATGGTCAGAATCTAATCTTCCGCAGTTCGAGGCTTCTTCTCAACTCGATCATCAAAACTATCCTCTCTAATTTTTCTGCACTCCGTTATTGCTTCTGTCCGATAATGTTCTTTCCGAACCACGTAGGAACCATCTTCGGTTAGTTTCAACAGTTCCCGCTCAAGTATGTCCGCATCTCTATCGACTACCTTCTTTGTGTGGAATGCAATTGACTGGCTTGAACCATCTGCCCACTTTCGCGTCTCAATCGTCCATTCCTCACCCCATAAGTCGCGAGCTATGTTCTCCAATTGTTCCTCTCTAGTGCTTCGACTCATATCTGAATCAAGATAGGGCGAATTGTATCTGGTTTGTTTATTGTCTTCGTGACAGACGTATCGTCACTATCTCTTGTTGCGTTATGGGTTTTCTTTCTGAGCGTGCCGATGAATCGCCTTGCGTCGCTCTCGATATCCGTATGATATCAGGACAAATGCGGTGGTATTTAAAACCAGTAAAATGAGGGTCAGAGCTCCGACACTATACCCTTCGATGGATGTGAAAAACCCAGCCTTTATCGCGACGAACACTGCCCATACTGTGATTGGAAGGAGAAGCAGTCCAGCGAATAGATACAACAGAATAATAACTCGACTCGTGAATTGCAGTGCGCCACAGTGCGGACAGCTCCACTTCTCGATAGCTATCTCACTTTTGCACCGATAGCATGAGTGTGCGGGTTCATTCGGAATCGTTACGTCGCTTGGGGAGCGTTCGCTTTGATCCTCTCCAAGAGTCGACTCGCTACTTGTTTGTTCAATATGTTTTCTCATTAGTTCCCACCTGCTGTTGTTGTATCACTGTTCGATTCACGCGTTTGAGCGATATCTGTACAAAAGCTACCGGAGACCCGATCTTTAGCGTATAAAAACGATCCCTGTTGAGGAGGGTATGTAGTCTTGACAACCGAGATACTACTGGAGATCATCGCGGGCAGGCCCTGGAAATCGCGTGGTTTGTCTGTGAGAGCTTTCTCCGCTAGAAGCCCTGTGAATGGTTTATCACATGGAGACATCTCCATGTTGTTGGAGCTGTAGCTTCGGGCTTGACGCCCATGGGGCACGCGCAGGGACGGATATTTTATGGTCATCGTTTCGCCTGGATTTCCCTCAGGAACAACGGAGCGGTGAGTTGGAAATGGGTTCTGCGGGTTGTTCCGGGGGATTGTATTACCGGGGCCGGATGGACATATATGTTTTTAAGTAAACATTACATTATATTTGTCAGTATTGTTATATTGGGGATGTAAACAGACACACGTAGTTGCATTATGTTACTAAATTAGTCTAATAGAAAGCAATCTGGCCATCACTTAAATATAATATATATTATATTTTTATTGGGATACTGATGCTAGACCGTCTGAGACACTCATTAATACGAACTAACGACAAGTTCGTATTGTTAAATAATACGCACAAACTTTTGTACTACAAACTGGAACCCCGGTACGTATCCCACTAATTGATGTGATCGACTACCGTATTGTTATTCACCATCTCTCCCCCCTTGGAAATATCATAACCATAGTATATCATACAAGTAGAAATCAACTTTAGAGGTATACTATACGGCTGTAAACAGAGTTTACATATATAACCATCGACTAGTTGTTGTTTTGGCTCAATTCCTTAGATCCGGCCAACTCTTGATTCTACACCTCAGTGCTAGTTAGGTTGCAGTAGTGTGTCAGCCTCCACTATCGGATGCTGTCAAACTCTTTTAACACGATCTCAGTCGTAGCTCGGGGCCCATTCTCGACGAACTCGTTCGGACCTCTAATGTACCTTTCTCAGCGCCTTGCTATAGTTTATATGAGTTGAAGTAAGGGGACCACTTACCATCGTGATAGTTTTGGGTGTTGGTTGGTTTGGGGACCAGCAACAACACAGTATTTTTGCTTCGCTCCGTCTCATCGATGTCTGTTACCTTCCTACTTCACTAATTTATCTCCCTTAGATAGTAATCTCAGACCTGATATTTACCCACATCTCGAATGCCACCATCTTATCCATCAAAGTTATACAACAAAGTCAGATAGCTGTCTTAGATAAGTGTCTTAGGTAGGTTGTCTGACGAACTTACTTATGGAAGTGTGTTGTACCAGTGACCATGCTTTCATACACAATATACAGCGAAGCAGGTGGCGTTGGCAAAACATCACTCGCAGCGAATTTAGCGGTTGCTCATGCACGAGCGGGGCTAAATCCCCTAGTTGTCCCTCTGGATCCTCAGGACGGAGACCTATCTCGGTTAATGGGCGTTGATAGTGACAGAGCTAACGGGACTGCCGACAACCTGGTACGACATTTAGTGAATAGTCCAAAAGGCCCCTTCGATGACCTAATTAAGTCATCTGAGGGTGTTGATATCGTTCCAGAACACAATATGCTCTCAGATCTGTCTTCGCACCTAAGTCGTGAACAGAGTAAAGCGGAAGATCTTGGGGATGCATACAACATCTATGCGCAACTCCAACGTGTTCTTCGCGACTCTGATGTGAGTGATGACTACGACGTCTTAATTTGTGATCCCCCCGCAACTGAATCCGATCACCTCTATAACGCGATTTACGCAACACGAAACCTAGTAATTCCGGTCGAGCCGTCCTGGAAAGGTCAAGCTTCTATTGAGGGATTAGCGAATCTCGCAACGAACTTCGCTGACCAATTGAATATTGATGTCGGCGTCTTAGCTGCGGTTCCAAATGGTGTAAAAAACACACGCGATCAAAAAGAGATGGTCGATCAAATTGAGTTCCCTACTCCCGAAGTAATTGGGGATCGAACCTCGTTGATGGAGGGATGTTGGAAACAACAGTGTTCAGCGTTCAAATATGTCCGAGAACACCGAACGCGGAGACGGGATTATGAAGTCGAAACACTTGCCCAATTTGACCGAATAGCTCGGTTTCTAGAAGCTGAGGTTGATATTGAAGCTCCATACCCTCCTGAACCCGGAGCCTTGGAGGAGATAGCATGACTGGATTCAAATCTGGTGCGAGTGACGATGATCCGCTCGCAGCCGACGATACAGTGGATCAAAACTCGAATGAAGACCAACCAAACCTTCAGACGGAGTCTTCGACTGATACATCACCTTCCGATACGTCTACCGGCAACTCTAAGACAGAGCTACCATGGATTTACCAACGAAATAGCATCACAGATGGGCGACCTAAGACAGTGCAGCTACACCTTCAGCAGCAGACATTCGAGCGTGAACAAGAATCTCTTAGCAACGTCCCGATAGATGAAACGGTGAATAAAGCAGACCTTCGCGAAGCTGCCTATCTTGTAGGGTTACAAAATCTGGACGAAGTCGGAGAACAGCTTCGAGATTGGGGATACGACTTAAAATGAGCGGACGCATTTGTAGCGACACTGGCGAAGATTTTGTATAGCGGCATACAGTTTATAATACTGGTATCGGGTGTTTGAGTGTCTAAGAGGCGTGAATATTAGGAATACGGTTCATTCTCTCTTGGTCATGATTACACCAATAATCACGACCACTTTGAAGTGCCCCGCCGCTCTCGGTGAAGCACGAATGCTGCAACCGCCTCACGACGCCGCTTCCCCAGGGTAGAGCCGCCAGGAACGAAGTTCGAACTTTCTTTGGTCTACTCAGCTGAGTTCGAGGGCAGTACCATAGAGGTTTTTTCGATATAAGACTAATAACCTCAGCATATATTAAGATATAGCCCGACCGATGTTATATGACCGAAGACGGAACGAATTCGGAGGACCTGATGGAACGCCAGACCACGGGTGAAGACCGAGTTCGGATGACCGCCCGACAGCTGTCGGAACCGCGGACAGCCAACTGGATTGCCTCCGAAGCTGGTTGGTCACACGAGCCGACCAAGCGCGTCCTTGAACGACTCGTCGACGATGGTATTCTCCACCGTGACGAGAGCGGAACCCATACGACGTACTACCCTGATTACCGCCGACAAGCGATGCAGGAGGCGATGCGTCTTCGGGACAGCGGGCACACTGTCGAAGAGCTCACTGATCGTCTCACCGACATGAAGACGCAGATTCGGGACTGGGAGGACGAATTCGGTGTTGAGTCACCGAACCAACTTCGTGGAACGCTCGCTGACGAGTCCCTTGATGCTGAGGAGGAAGACTGTCGCCGTGAGATTGCCCGTAAGTGGGAGTACCTTCAGCGGCGTATCCAGATTGTCGGCTTCGCCATCCGCGAATGGGACTTCCTCGCCCCGACGACAGAGTCTCCTGAGGCCAGCAATTCAGACACATCGGCTAGTCTTCATGGCGTCGCCACAGTCGATGAGATGGATGACGGATTCTCTGATGAGGATGTCGATGTATGGATGGAGACTGCAGTCGATCCTATCGGATCGGAGTCTGATTTAGGCACTGAGGACTCGTGATCTCGGGTATAGGTGCGTGAAGTCGTGGTCATTCCGTTCGTTCACATATGTTCACACAAAGGGGAACAACTTATCAAGCGGGCCTGTGTATTCCCTGTTATGAGTCAGGAATCGCTCGACGATACGATCAAATTCCGTGCTGGTCCGCTCAAAGAAGCGGCAACCGAACTAGACTCCGTCCACCTGGGCGGGATCAATATCAGCGAACTCGCACGCGAGGGGCTGACCCAGATGCTTCGGCGATCGATGACGGACGATGACAAAATCGCAATTTATGAACGCTATTCGGCAGGTAACCTCTCGGAAGACGCTGCTCGAGTACTTCTCGGTGACGAACTCGACCTCCTCAAAGAGGATATCGACGCATTCCGTGAGGCTACTGAGGACGACACCAGCGACTATCTCGTCTAGATGGCCAGCGGCACCACACGGTATCCGATTTTGGTTGATACCGACGCGCTGATCGCCGTTGCGAACAGTTCCTTGTGGCCCCAGATCACCGAACACGTTGGCCTTACGACGACAAACGTCTGCAAACAAGAACTCGAGCGGCACGTCGAGAACACGCGCGAGACTGCGCCCGAGGGAAGCCGGCCATACCGGCTTCATAACGGGAGCCGTGCCGCGCTCGATACCCTTGAAGACGATGAGACGCCGCTTACGCAGGTGACGAGCGTGCCCCGACCTCACGGAGCAGACGCCGTTGAGGAATCACTCCGACAGGAGGTGGCGCAGAATCCGGAGACTGTCGACTACGTCATCCTGATGGACGCGGCTGGTCGTCGTTCGATTCGTCGGGCCGTCGACGACTATCACGAAGATATCCGTGTTGTGGCACCACCGTTTCTGTTCTACATCCTCTACGACAACGAACTGATTTCGCGTCGTGAGTTCTGTGAAGCGTGTGGCGAGCTGTTAGAACGTGAGGGCTGGACCGGATATAACGCCGTGAAGGCTGCGTGGGAAGGAATCCCCATCGACTGTAGCGACATCCTCGACGACCACCTGATCCCGTGAAACATATATGAATCAGAATATCTCCCCGACACGCGATGGTTCGACACCGCTTGCAAGTTCCTTCGAGCGGTATCTCCAAGACAAAGGAAAAGGTCGCGGTGGCGAGGGCGGGAACTACCGCCGGAACGCCGCTCGCGAACTCGAACGATTCGTGGAATGGGCCGCCGGCGAGCGCGGCGACGAGAACTGGGTCGGGATCGTCCCTGAGAATGTTGACCGCGACCCCACCTTCGGGGATCTCGACGAGCGGGTCTTCCGTGAGTATGCCCGGCACCTTTCTGGCGATCGGGGACTCAAGCAGAACACGGTTCAGACCTACTACGCCTACGTCTCGGCGTGGTGTGGCTGGTGTGTCAACGAGGGCTATCTCGAAGCACACTACGCACAGCGGGCAAGCGCGATGGCACCGCTTCCAGAAGACGATGGCCGAAAACCCGGCGACCAGCAGGCCTGGACACCCGAGCAGCGCCACGCTCTCACCCGGCACGTCGACGAGCAGGCGCGTGAGGCCATCGAGGCATACACCACCCTTCCCGATGATGTGGACTCACTCGACAAGCACCGAGCCCGGTACGCGGCGCTAAAGGCGGCCCGCGACCGGACGCTCGTGGTCGTCCTCGCGTACACGGCTGTCCGCGTGGGAGAACTCCTTCGTGATCCCGACGACCCGCGACGCCGTGGCGTGCGGTGGGAGGACATCCAACTGGAAGACGGGAGTATGGACGTCTATCGGAAGAAACAACAGTGGGACGCCGCCAGCCTCCCCGACCCCGTTATCTCCCCGTTGCAGAGCTATCGGAAACTACTGGATCCGCCAGCAGAGCGATGGCCCGTGTTCCCGACACTCGACCAGCGGACGCTTGCAGAGCTCGTGCACGAGGAGTTAGCCGACCGAGGAGAGCAATCGGAGACAATTGAGGAGCGACGCGATGAGTACGCTCGCGACCTCCTGCTGGCGCTCGACGAGGACATCCGCCCGCCGTCGATCACGACGGATGGGGCACGTTCGATTCTCCAGCGACTCTCTGAGACCGCGGAGATTGAAATCAACCATCCGAAACACGACTATCTTGCACCCCACGGCGGTCGCCGCGGGATGGGGGAGGTTCTTGTTCGCGCGTTCGGCTATACAGTCGCTGCCCGGTATCTCGACAACTCGGAAGAGGTGGTCCGTGAGCGGTATTCACATATCGAGGCTGGGGAATTAGGTGATGTTGCTACAGAAGCTCTCAACGAGGTCGATTCTCTGAACCGTAAGTGAACGAACCGAACTTGAATGGATGACTGCTTTCCCGTTTATCGTCCTCTATTGAAAACGACAGACAGTGGGGCGACTATTCCGTAACAGTTTGGGAGAACGTGGTCGAGAAGTCGATTATGGCAGTCGCGCTCCTCGACCTTATTGAGAAGGTACTACGTGCAGCGAAACAAGCATTGGGAAACCACGCGGGGAAGCCCGCCTGATCCAGGCTTCCCCGCGAGACCCATATCGTCGTTCACTGTCTTCGCAAGGAAGAGGGCTACACATACACCGAACTCCTCGATCGGCTTGGACTCATGCTAGACGTGTGTGAACTTCTCGGTCTCCATCCCGATGTATTACCCGACCCAACGACGCTCTACCACTCTCTCGCTCGCTATGTAATGTACCTCTGGCGAGCCAGGTCACCTTTGACAGCACGTTCTTTGAACGCAAGCAACATCGCGGTATTATCTCCAGCGAAGCGACCGATTGGTTAAAATAATCAAAGCGAAGATACTGACAGATACATAGTCGCTGGCAGTGCTGGATGTTTATTGATGTATCGACCATGAACGAAATATGAAGGCTGGTCCGCGGGTAGTCCCCCCTCCCCCAGACACGGATTACCTGCGGACCATGGTCGTCGACAACGGATTTCAAGACTGGCACACTCAATACCAGTTGTCTGCATTTGATCTCGACTATCGAATCCATCACCGTGGATCGAAACTGATGGCTGTTGCGCACAACGCACTCAATCGATCGAACAGATACACGCAACGGTGGATGGCAGAAACCCCTGACTCAACAACGAAGCGAACACAAGGCGGAGTCTTGCGTTCCGGTTCTGGTATCGGCAGTTCCGTGAGATTGTCCTGATGTTCGCTCTCTATAACATCAAAAAGGCTACTGAAATGCTATGATCCTACTTCCGTACTGTATTTTCAATAGAGTATTCATTCTAGTTATCCAGCAATCGATCGCCGGTGTCACGAAAGACACCGACGCATCGATCGGCTAGTTCTGTTGCGTCACCGAGATCGAGGCACTTGATCAAGCAGAGTCGCCGGACGAGACGCGTCTTGGAAGCAGGGAAGAGCGCTGGAATCGACCCTGTCTTCTCGGCTCGATCAGGTGAAACTCCCGACACCGCGATCGTAGATCTGGTGGTCGGCCTTGATGCGGGACGGATTAAGATCGGTTCGCTCGCACGTTCGAAACGACTCGCGAAGTACAACCGATTGCTCGAGATCGAACGATCGCTGGATTGTTCACTCGAACAACCGTTTAAGTCGTGATGAAAGAGGTTTGCGAACAGTCAGTTCCCGTTCTCGAACGGGAGTGCGGTGACATGATTGAGACCGAGATTTGCCACGTAGAGGACATCACGCTCCTCATCGATGGCGACGTTCGTTGGGTTACCGATCGTTAGACCATTCGGATCCGCAGCGTACGTGGTCACGGTTCCGTCTTCGAGACGATAGATCGCGTCGTCGCCGATCGATGCCCCGTACAGTCGTCCCGACGAATCGACCGCGATACCGTCAATCATACCCATCTCGTCCGTTAGGACCGAGGCTTCTTCGGCGTGACCGTCGTCTAAGTGGATTGTCCAGATGTTGTGCGTTCCAGTCTCGGCGACGTACAGGATGGTTCCATCTGGTGAGAGCGCGAGGCCGTTGGGAAAGGCCGAGCACGTCTCTGTAAGCACCCGTTCAGTCCCGTCTACCTCGCGGACATAAATACACCCGCCAGCGTTCGCCATGTCGCTACGATCGCCAGAATCAGAGAGATAGAGACGACCAGTTTCATCGAAAACACAGTAATTTGGATGCCACGGTGGCACGGTCTCGCTTCCCGAGACGACCGTTTTGAGCTCCCCGTCAACCTCGTGTCCGTCCAGTGGAAGTCTGAACACCCGGTGTGTCTGGAAATCACAGCCGTACAGATCGCCGTTCGGTCCCAGAGTGACACCCAGGACGAATCCGTTCGTCCTGGTAAGCTCGACGACGGTGTTGTCCGCGGGATCGACGTGGTAAATCTGTCCGCTTTCACCGCCCGTGTACAGTGTGCCGTCCGAGCCAATTGCGACGTCCTCGGGGTGATCGAGACGAGTTTCGAGCCATGTATCGCTGCCGACAATTTCTGCGTCGTGTAGTTCAACGAGAGCCGCATCGGGGTTTGGTGTTGTCATCGGTCAGTACCCCCCGGCAAGAAAGCCACCATCTACGGCAAGGTTCGCGCCCGTAATCCACTCGGCGTCCTCGCTACAAAAAAACGAGACGGCGTTGGCACAGTCTTCCGGCTCTCCGAGTCGAGGAAGGATTGTTTTTTTCTGTTGTTCTCGCCGCGTTTCCTCGTCGTTCACGTCCTGCAGCGGTGTTTTGATTACCCCCGGGAGGACTGCGTTTACCGTCACGTTGTCGGGTCCCAGTTCTACCGCGAGATCCCGCGTTAGATTCACGATAGCAGCCTTCGTAGACGCATACGATGGACCTGCACCGCCGAAATGCGCGTTGACACTACTCACGTTCACGATACGCCCTTGCGGTGATTTGACGAGATGTGGGATTGCAAACTTCGCGGTCATAAAATATCCGGTGAGGTTAATATCTACGACGTTGTTCCAGTCGTCGACGCTCGTTTCCTGGCTGGTACCTGGTTCGACTATACCTGCGTTGTTGACGAGGTGATCTAAGCTCCCGAATTCATCGAGAATTTCGTCGATCATTCCCCGAACCGATGCTTCGTCGCTGACGTCCGTTTCGATGAATCTACTTTCGACATCGTACTCGGATTCTATCACTTCATTAGTCGGTGTTGTAAGGCCAGTCTGATAGTGCTCACCGGTCCGAGGTGTCTTGGTAACATCTGCAGTAACGACATTTACGCCGTCCGCGGCAAGTCGCTTTGCGATCCCTCGACCGATACCTGAACTCGCACCCGTGACAACCGCGACACGACCGGTCATGACCCTATCAATAAGACCGGCGCATATAATAATTTGGCCATCTGACCAGGTAGTGTTAAGATAAGGATTAAAGAGTGAGACGTAGCGCTTTTTCAGTGTCTATGCGGCAAAACGCTACCCTCAGTGGATGTGTAGACCAGACCGACTTAGAGTTTGTTGAACGAGAATCGATATCGATTTTTTGATGAATCTGAGTATTCAGTTGCATCTTGCTAAACTATATCTTTCAAATATGTAATTATTTTTGGCATTTGGTGTCGAGTGCGCACGATCCACCGTCTATAATTGGTTTTACAAAACCGATCTACAGCCCGAA